>NZ_CM151329.1:4405000-4456464 GCF_056486685.1 Stenotrophomonas sp. 2201_Sma | reverse complement strand
CAGCAATAATCGTCCGATGGCCGGGGTGGGGGCGCGACAAGGCGCCCAAACACAGGCCGGAAAGGGGGGAAATGGATGGCTCAGACTACCACCGCGCGCCCGCCTTCGGAATGCTTGTCCCCTACTTATTCACAAAAACATCCACAGCTATTGCACAGGCCGGTGAATTCGCGTAGTCCCCAGGGCTTGACGCAGGGTGGGGTACCTCTCTAGAATTTCCGGTTCTTTCCGTCCCATTCATACGAGAGGCCCCAATGGCCACCAAGCGCACCTACCAGCCCAGCAACCTCAAGCGTAAGCGCGACCACGGCTTCCGTGCCCGTATGAAGACCGCTGACGGCCGCAAGATCCTGTCGCGTCGCCGCGCCAAGGGCCGCAAAGTCCTGAGCGCCTGATTGCCATGCCGCACATCGCGGCAGACGCAATCCCTTCGACAGTGAATACTGCAGACCCGCGCAAGCGATTCCCTCGCTCTGCGCGGGTTCGCACGCGTGCCGAATACTCAACGGTCTTCAACGGCGCCCGCCGTGTGTCCGATCCGCTGATGACCCTGCACTGGCTGCCGGCTGACCGGCCGGCCAGGCTGGGTCTGGCGGTTTCCCGCAAGGTCGATCCGAACGCCGTCGGGCGCAACCGGATCAAGCGCGTCCTGCGCGACATCCTGCGTCAGACACGAACCGATATCCAGCCAGGCGACTTTGTCGTCGTGGCCCGTAGTGCTGCGCGTCACGCCAGCAATGACGACATCCGCCAGGCCTTCCTGCGCCTGCTGCGCCGCCTGCGTGCATTGCCCGCGCCGGGCGTGGACGGCACAATGCCGCCGCCTGATGGCATCGCAACTCCCTCTTTGACCGAGCCGGCACCGCGTTCCGGCCCCGCCGAGCCTGTCCGCTGATGAACCAGACCCGCGTATTTCTCATTTTTGCCTGGCTGATGGTGGCCGTGCTGCTGTGGATGGAGTGGAGCCGCGAGCAGGCCGCTCCGACCCCTGCTCCGACGGCCCGTTCGGCCCCGGCCGCGGCGCAGACCGTGCCGGGCGCCGCCGCAGGCAGCGTTCCCAGCGCCCAGGTGCCGGCGGCCCCGGGCCAGGCGCCCACGCAGGCCCAGGCCAGCGCGACCCCGGCCGCCCAGCGCGTGACCGTCACCACCGACGTCCTGCGCCTGGTACTGGACGGGGGCCGCGTGCTCGACGCCGAGCTGCTGCAGTTCCCGCAGACCAAGGATGAAGGCAGCCCGCCGGTCCGCCTGCTGACCGAAGATCCCGCGCATCCGTACAGCGCGATCAGCGGCTGGGCCAGCCAGGACAAGAACGCCCCGGTGCCCGGCGCCGACGGCTTCAAGCTGGTCGGTGACACCCGCGACTTCGTGCTGGCCAAGGGCCAGAACGAACTGCAGATCCCGTTCGTGTGGACCGCCGACAACGGCGTGACCATCAAGCGCACCCTCACTGTCTCGCGCAACGAGTACGCCGTGCGCTTCAAGGATGAAGTCAGCAATGCCGGCGCCACCACGTGGAACGGCTACGTCTACCGCACCCTGGACCGCACCCCGACCATCCTGTCGCGGAGCATGACCAACCCGGATTCCTTCAGCTTCAACGGTGCCACCTGGTACGACAACGACAAAAAATACCAGCGTCGTGCGTTCAAGGATTACCTGGAGGACGGTGCGCTGAACCAGAACATCACCGGCGGCTGGCTGGCGATGCTGCAGCACCACTTCTTCACCGCGTGGATCCCGCAGAAGGACCAGGTCGCCCACTACGTGCTGTCGCAGGTGGACGGTCGTGACCTGATCGAAGCGCGCGGACCGGCCTTTACCCTGGCCCCGGGCCAGTCCACCAGCACCGAAGCGCGCCTGTGGGTCGGCCCCAAGCTGGTCAACCTGATCGCCAAGGAAGACGTGCCGGGCCTGGATCGCGTGGTCGACTACAGCCGTTTCTCGATGATGGCGGTGATCGGCCAGGGCCTGTTCTGGGTGCTCAACCAGGTGCACAAGCTGGTCGGCAACTGGGGCTGGGCGATCGTCGGCCTGGTGGTGCTGCTGAAGCTGGTGCTGTACCCGCTGTCGGCCGTGCAATACAAGAGTGGCGCCAAGATGCGCCGCTTCCAGCCGCGCATCCAGCAGCTGAAGGAACGCTATGGCGATGACCGCCAGAAGTTCCAGACCGCGATGATGGAGCTGTACAAGAAGGAGAAGATCAATCCGATGGGCGGCTGCCTGCCGATCCTCATCCAGATGCCGATCTTCTTCGCCCTGTACTGGGTGCTGGTGGAGTCGGTCGAACTGCGCCAGGCGCCGTGGCTGGGCTGGATCCAGGACCTGACCGCGCGTGACCCGTACTTCATCCTGCCGGTGATCAACGTGGCGGTGATGTGGTTCACCCAGAAGCTCACGCCTGCGCCGGGCATGGACCCGATGCAGCAGAAGATGATGCAGTTCATGCCGCTGGTGTTCGGCGTCATGATGGCCTTCATGCCGTCCGGCCTGGTCCTGTACTGGGTGGTCAACGGCGGCCTGGGCCTGCTGCAGCAGTGGTGGATGACCAAGCGCCATGGCGGCGACCCGGTCCCGGCCACCGCCGCGTCGGCTCCGGTCAAGAAGAAGTAATCGGTAGAATCGGCCGCTGGCCGGCTGACCGCAGCAGAAGCCCGCCGCAAGGCGGGCTTTTCGCATGAGGCGGTAGAATTCCGCGCGTGCGCAACCGGAGACGTTCCAAGCGATGAATGAGGCAGCCCGCACCGACACCATTGTCGCCATCGCCAGCGCGCCAGGTGCAGGTGGCGTCGGCATCCTGCGCCTGTCCGGCCCGCGCGCCGCCGCCATCGCCAACGCACTGGGCGCAACCGGCCTGCGCCCACGTCACGCGCATTACGCACGTCTACGCGACGCCGACGGCGAGGTGATCGACGATGGCATCGTGCTGTGGTTCCCGGCACCGAACAGCTTCACCGGCGAAGAAGTGGTGGAACTGCAGGGCCATGGCAGCCCGGTGTTGCTGCAGCAACTGGTTGCACGCTGCATCGCGCTCGGCGCGCGGCAGGCGCGGCCCGGTGAGTTCAGCGAGCGCGCCTTCCTCAACGGCAAGCTCGATCTGGCTCAGGCCGAGGCCATCGCCGATCTGATCGCTGCGGGCGACAACCGCGCCGCGCGTGCTGCCCGTCGCTCGCTGGACGGGGTGTTCTCGCGGCGCATCGACGCCGTGGTCGAGCAGCTGGTGCTGCTGCGCGTGCATGTGGAAGCGGCCATCGATTTTGTAGATGAGCCGCTGGATACGCTGGGCGGCGCGCAGGTGCGCCGCGGGCTGGAACTGGCACGCAGCGACCTGGCCCTGCTGCGCCGCGATGCCGAGCGTGGCCGTCGCCTGCGCGATGGCCTGCACGCGGTGCTGATCGGCCCGCCTAATGCCGGCAAAAGTTCATTGCTCAATGCGCTTGCCGGCAGCGAACGCGCCATCGTCACCGACATCGCCGGTACCACCCGCGACACGCTGCGCGAGACCATCCGCCTGGATGGACTGGAGCTGACCCTGGTCGATACCGCCGGCCTGCGCGATGGTGGTGATGCCATCGAACGCGAAGGCATGCGCCGCGCGCGCGTGGAGATCGAACGCACCGACCTGGCATTGATCGTGCTGGATGCACGCGATCCGGCGGCGGGCGAGGCGGCCATCGGCGAAGCGGTGCGGGCCGTGCCGCACAAGGTCTACATCCACAACAAGTCGGATCTGCTGCAGGCCGGCCCAACCGTGGACGATCCGGACCGTGTGTTCGTTTCGGCCGCCACCGGTGCCGGACTGGAGGACCTGCACGCGCGCCTGCGCGCGATCGCATCGGCAGGCGCGGGCGAACAGGTGGACGGCGAGTTCTCCGCGCGTACACGGCACGTGGATGCAATCGAGCGTGCGCAGGAACACGCGCAGCGCGCAGATGGTGAGCTGGCCCACGAACACCTGGAACTGGCGGCCGAAGAGCTGCGGCTGGCGCATGACGCGCTGGGTGAGATCACCGGGCAGATGAGCGCCGATGACCTGCTGGGACGGATCTTCTCCAGCTTCTGCATCGGGAAGTAAGCCGGGGTCAGATTCCCGCAGGGGCTCTGACCCCGTTTGCCACATGGGGTGACAGCCGCTGCGGGGATCCGACCCCAGGTCCCCCTCCTGTCACATTGCCGCCGCATACTGCCGCCCATCACCTACCGTTGGGGGACGTTGCAGTGAAGTCGTGGGGTTGTGCGTTGCTGTTGTCGCTGGCCGTGGCACCATCGGTGGCCATGAGTGCTGAATCTTCTCTCCCGGCCGCGGCCAGGGCGTCGGTCTATGGTCATCGCGGCGCCAGCGCGCTGCTGCCGGAACACACCCTGGCTGCGTATGCACAGGCCATCGCCGACGGAGCCGACTACATCGAACCGGACCTGGTGATGACCAGGGACGGGGTGATGGTGGCCCGCCATGAGAACGAGATCGGGGGCACCACCGATGTCGCCTCGCATCCCGAATTCGCCAGCCGCCGCACCCGCAAGGTCATCGACGGGCAGACGGTGGACGGATGGTTCACCGAAGACTTCACCCTGGCCGAGCTGAAGACGCTGTACGCGCGCGAACGCCTGCCCGACCTGCGCAGCACCGCCTACGACGGCCAGTTCCGCATCGCCAGTCTCGATGAAATCCTCGCCTTCCTGGTCCAGCAGGCCGGCCGCGCCAATCGCGGCATCGGTCTGGTGCCGGAGATCAAGCATCCGACCTACTTCCAGTCCATCGGTCTGCCGATGGAAGACAAACTGTTGGCCGCGCTGCGTGGCAATGCCTACACCAACGTCGGCCCGGTCACCATCCAGTCCTTCGAGACCGCCAACCTGCGTTACCTGCGCAGCAAGATCCCGCAGGACAGCAACATCCGCCTGCTGCAGCTGTTGTGGAAGGGCGATACCCAGCCGGCCGACGTCGCCAAGGCCGGGGGCACGCTGACCTACGCACAGATGATGACTCCTGCGGGCCTGAAGGACATCGCGGCCTATGCCGATGGCATCGGTCCTGAACTGCGCTCGATCATTCCGCTGGACGCCAACGGTGCACTGGGAACGCCGACCGCGCTGGTGCGCGATGCGCACGCGGCCGGCCTGATGGTGATCCCGTATACCTTCCGCCCGGAGAATCAGTTCCAGCCCAGCAACCTGCGCAGGGGGGCGGACAACGCGCGCAATGCCGAAGGCTCGATCGCCGAGATGCGCGCCTATCTGGCCACCGGCATCGATGCGTTCTTCACCGATGACCCGGCGCTGGGCCGGCAGGCGGTGGATGGCACTGGCGCGGCGGGCAACGCGGCGAACTGAAGCGTCAACGCCGCCGGGCATGGCCCGGCGCTACCCGGGGTGCCGGGCCATGCCCGGGACCCATCCCACCTCAGCCGCGCGGCTCGTCCGGCCGCCGGAACGGGATGACCACGTAATCCTGCCCTTCGCGCGGCTGCCACAGGACCGGCACACGGTGTGGCGACGGCGGCTCCAGTTCATCGTCGGCCAGCGGTTCTGCGCTCTCTTCCTCGTCCTCCCAGCTGTAGCGCGGACGCGGTGGCAGCGGGTCGGCGGTGCGGAACAGCAGCGCTGCGATGATGCCGGCGAAGGCGCCGCCCATGTGCGATTGCCAGGACACGCCGTCGGCATGCGGCAGGATGGTCATCAGCATGCCACCGTAGAACAGCATGCCGATCAGGCCGGTGGCGATGGCGGCGCGGTCGCGACGCAGCAGGCCGAGGCCGGCGAGCAGGAACATCAGGCCGTGGGTCACGCCACTGGCACCCAGATGGACGCTGCCGGGATTGCCCAGCATCCATGCGCCCACACCCGATCCCAGCCAGAGCAGGGGCAGGGCCCGGACGGTGGCCCTGGGATAGACGCTTCCGGCCAGGGTGCCGAGGATCAGGATCGCGATGCTGTTGGCGGCGATGTGCTCGACCGAGGCATGCAGCAGCGGGCCGCCGAGCAGGCCCTTGGCTTCCAGCGGCGCTACCGCCCAGGGGCGCCAGTCGAACGTGCCCTGCAGGGCGAACACGACCACCAGCACCAGCACGGCGGCCAGGCTGACATTGAACGCCCGCAGGATGCGGAGGCGGTCGTTGCGGGGGGCCGGCACGTCGCCGGCGGGCAGGGGCGCGTTGCTGTTCATACCTCAAGCAATGGCGGTGGCTGGCGCGAAACCAAGGCCACCGCTGCGGGAGAGTGGAAGCGGCCAGCGGGACAATCCCGCTGGCCATGTCTGCCAGCCGCGATCAGGCCTGGCCTTCGCCTTCCTTGGGCGGGTACTTCAGGCTCAGCACGACGGTGGCGGCAATGATCAGCGCGACCACGCCCAGCGAGACCGGGGTCGGGATCTTGAACAGGTCGATGATCATCATCTTGATGCCGATGAAACCCAGCACCAGTGCCAGGCCGTACGGCAGCAGGTGGAAGCGGTCGGCCATGCCGGCCAGCAGGAAGAACATCGCACGCAGGCCCAGGACCGCGAACACGTTGGAGGTCAGCACGATGAACGGATCGGTGGTGATCGCGAAGATCGCCGGGATGCTGTCCACCGCGAAGATCACGTCGGTGACGGCGATCAGGATCAGCACCGCGAACAACGGGGTGAACCAGCGCACGCCGTCGCGCTTCACGCTCAGGGCGTTGCCGGCGTACTCCGGCAGCAGGCGAAGGTGCTTGCGCATCCAGCGCAGGGCCGGGTTGCTCTCCAGGTCCGGCTCCTGTCCGGCGGCAAACCACATCTTCCAGCCGGTGAACAGCAGGAAGGCGCCGAACACGTAGAGCAGCCAATGGAACTGGCTGATCAGCACGCTGCCGGCGAAGATCATGATCGTACGCAGCACGATCGCGCCCAGGATGCCGATGATCAGCACCTTCTGGCGCTGTTCCTCCGGCACCGCGAAGTAGCTCATGATCATCAGGAAGACAAAGATGTTGTCCACCGCCAGCGCCTTCTCGACCAGGTAGCCGGTCAGGAACTCGAGACCGACCTTGTTGGCCACGACCTGGCCGGCCGTCTCATTCAGGTAGTACCAGAGGCCGGCGTTGAACAGCAGGGCCAGCGCGACCCAGCCGATGGACCACCACAGGGCCTCCTTGAAGGTGACCTTGTGCGGGCCACCATGGCGCATCAACACGAGGTCGACCAGCAGGGCGATGACCACCACCGCTGCGAAGCCGCCCCACAACCACATGTTACCGATCGTCTGCATTGGGAATGTCCGTTGGAAAGATGAATGCCAGGCCGGACGGCGAGGATCTGCAACGGAGGATCGGGAGGGGATCCAGGGACAGAGCTTCGCCAGTACGGCGAAGGTCTCGCTCGCAGTTCCAGTCGGCTGGAACTGCCGTTGCACCGGAGCCTGCGGGCTCGAAATGACGGCGACAACGTCTGGGAGCTACTCCCCTTCTGGCGCCGATTCTGCCGTCTGGCCCCGCCGCCGTCAAATGCCGGTTTGCCGGGGTCGGATCCCCAACGGGGCTCCGACCCCGGGGCCGTCGCCACACTGGGGTCAGAGCCCCTGCGGGGATCCGACCCCGGCGCCCGGTTTACAATGGGTGGATGAATACCCCCCTTCCGATTGTCCGCCTCAAGAACGCGTGGCGCTCCAGCCACCCGTGGATCTTCCAGAAACTGGTCGAGAAGCCGACCGTCCGGCCCAAGCCCGGTTCCCTCGTCGACGTGGTCGGGGTGGACGGGGAATTCATCGGGCGCGGGTTCTACAACGGGCACTCGCGCATCGCCGTGCGCATTCTTGAAACCCATCAGGCCGTTGCGGTTGATGCCGGCTGGTTCTCGCGCAAGATCGCCCAGGCGGTGTCGCTGCGCCGTGACGTGCTGAAGCTGGACGCCGTGTCCGACGCCTGGCGCGTGGTGCACAGCGAGGGCGATGGCCTGTCCGGCCTGGTGGTCGATCGCTACGGCGACCTGGTGGTGGTCGAGTTCTTTGCCGCCGGCATGTTCCGCCACCGTGAGTGGATCTACGATGCGCTGCGTGAGCAGTTCCCCGGCTGCCGCTTCCACAGCTTCGCCGACGAACACGTGCAGAAGCAGGAAAGCTTCGATTTCCACGGCAACACCACCACCGAAGCGTCGGTGATCACCGAGTACGGGATCAAGTTCCGCGCCGATCCGGCCGGCGCGCACAAGACCGGCTTCTTCGCCGACCAGCGCGAGAACCGGCAATGGCTGAGCCAGCAGGTGGAAGGCAAGAGCGTGCTCGACCTGTGCTGCAACACCGGCGGCTTCGCGGTCTATGCAGCGGCACGCGGGGCCTCGGACGTGGTCGGCATCGACATCGATGAAGACGTGATCCAGATCGCCAAGGGCAATTCGCGCCTGAACAACGTGCGCCCGAAGTTCATCCAGTCCGATATCTTCCCGTGGCTGCGCGACGCCGCCAACCGCGGTGAGCAGTACGACGTGGTGATCTTGGACCCGGCGAAGATGACCCGCGACCGCGACCAGGTGATCAATGCGCTGAAGAAGTACCTGGACATGAACAAGCTGGCGCTGGGCGTAGTCAAGCCCGGTGGCCTGTTCGCCACCTTCTCCTGCACCGGCCTGGTGGCCGAGGACCAGTTCCTGGACATGCTGCGCCGTGCGGCCTATTTCTCCGGCCGCACCCTGCAGATCCTGAAGGTTGCCGGTGCCGGCGCGGATCATCCGTTCATGGCCCACGTGCAGGAATCGCGTTACCTGAAGGCGGTGTTCTGCCGCGTGGTTGATTGACCGCGTGGCGCTGTAGAGCCGAGCCCACGCTCGGCTGATCTGTCTGACAGCCTCAAGATCCGCCGGGCGTGGCCCGGCGCTACCCAATGCGCGGCCGCAGCGCTATGGTCGGGCTCTTCCCATTGCCGGTGAGAGCCCATGCCGTCGTTGCGCCGTCTGTCCGTGCTGCTTGCCCTGGCGCTGAGCGCGCCGCTGACCGCCCATGCCATCGAGTTCAGCGCGCAGGAGCTTGCGCGTGCCAAGACATTGCAGCAGCGCCTGCTGACGCTCGACAGCCACCTGGATACGCCGGCCAACTTTGGCCGCACCGGCTTCGATATCGAACAGCGCCATGATCGCAATGCGCTGTCACAGGTGGACTACCCGCGCATGGTCGAGGGATCACTGGACGGCGGGTTCTGGGCGATCTACACCGACCAGGGCGACCGCAGCGCCGCCGCCCACCTGGCCGAGCGCGATCACGGCCTGCAGCGCCTGCTGGAAATCCGCGAAATGGTGGCGGCCAACGGCGATCGGTTCGCCCTGGCCCTGACCGCTGACGATGCGGCGCGGATCAAGGCCGCCGGCAAACGCGTGGTCTACATCAGCATGGAGAACGCCAGCCCGCTGGTGGCCGACCCCAGCCTGCTTTCGTTCTATCACCGTGCCGGCCTGCGCCTGCTGAGCACGGTGCATTTCGCCAACAACGAGTTCGCTGATTCTGCGACCGATCCGAAGGGACCGGAGTGGAAAGGCCTGAGCCCGGCCGGCAAGGCGCTGGTGCGCGAGGCGGTGAAGCTCGGCATCGTCATCGACCAGTCGCATGCCTCCGATGCCGTGTTCGACGATCTGCTGGCGATGATGCCGGTGCCGTTCGTGCTCTCGCACAGTTCAGCCAAGGCGGTCTACGACCATCCACGCAACCTCGACGACGCGCGGCTGAAGAAGCTGGCCAAGGCCGGTGGTGTGATCCAGGTCAACGCCTATGGCGGCTATCTGATCGACACCGGCAAGACGGCCGAGCGCAAACAGGCCGAAGAAGCACTCAGCCGGCAGCTGGGAGGCTGGGAAGGCATGGGCATCGAGCAGGGCGTGGCCTTGTTGAAGGCCGAACAGGCACTGGACCACGAACACCCCGTCCGGCACGCCAGCCTGGAGGACTTCTTCGCCCACTTCGAGCACATCCTCCAGGTGGTCGGGCCCGAACACGTGGGCATCGGCCTGGACTGGGACGGCGGCGGCGGCCTGAGTGACCTGCCCGATGTCAGCCAGCTGCCGAAGATCACCGCGTGGCTGCTGCGCAAGGGATACACGGAACAGCAGATCGCCGGCATCTGGGGCGGCAATCTGCTGCGGGTGATGCGGCAGGCGCAGGACTACGCCGCCAAGCAGGGCGGGTAACCGCCCCGCCCGGGCCGGATCTGCGCCGGGCCGTGCCCGGCGCGGTCTGGATCAGCGCGCGATCAGCGCATGGCGACGGCTGTACAGGAAGTACAGCACCAGGCCCGCGACATTCCACAGCAGGAAGTACAGCTGCGTGGTGTGCGGCAGGCTGATGAACAGGTAGATGCAGCCCAGCGCCGCCAGTGGCCCGACGATGAAGGCCAGCGGCGTGCGGAAGGTCCGCTCGCGGTTCGGTTCACGCACGCGCAGCACGACCAGGCAGATGCCTACCGCGGTGAACGCCGCCAGGGTGCCGGCGTTGGCCAATGCCGCGATCTCGTCCAGGCGTGCCACGCCGGCCAGCGCCGACACCACCAGCGCGGTGAACAGCGTGGTGGCCACCGGCGTGCCGGTGCGCGCGCTGACCTTGGACAGGCCACGCGGCAGCAGGCCATCGCGGCTCATGACGAAGAAGATGCGGCTCTGCCCGTACAGGAAGGCCAGCAGCACGGTCGGCAGGGCGATGATCGCGATGACACCGATCACCATCGCCGCGGTGGGGTGGCCGAGCTGGCGCATGATCAGCGCCAGTGGCTCGGCGCTGTGGCCGAACACCGCGTAGCTCATCGCACCCACGGCGGCCAGCGCCACCAGCACGTAGACGATGGTGCAGCCGATCATCGAACCGATGATGCCGATCGACAGGTCGCGGCCCGGGTTCTTGGTCTCCTCGGCAGCGGTGGAGATCGCGTCGAAACCGTAGAAGGCGAAGAAGATGATCGCGGCGGCCGCCATCACGCCTCGCTCGACACCATCCGGACCCAGTGATTTGGCGAAGCCATACGGCATGAACGGCTGCAGGTTGCTGCTGTCGAAGGCCGGCAGTGCCACTGCCACGAAGATGGCCAGCGCGATCAGCTTGAACACCACCAGGATCGCGTTGAGGGTCGCGCTCTCCTTGGTGCCGGCCATCAGCATCAGGGCCACCAGCCAGGTGATGACGATCGCCGGCAGATTGATCATGCCGCCTTCCACGTGCGGACCCGCGGCCAGCGCGGCCGGCAGGGTCACGTCCCAGCCGAACTGGGTGTGGACCCACTCCAGGAAGCCGACGAAGTACCCCGACCAGCCCACGGCCACCGTGCTGACCACCAGCGAGTACTCCAGGATCAGGCTCCAGCCCACCACCCAGGCGAACACCTCGCCCAACGCGCTGTAGCTGTAGGTGTAGGCACTGCCGGCAGCCGGCATCATCGTCGACAGCTCGGCGTAGGACAGGGCCGCGCAGGCGCAGACCGCACCGGCAATGGCGAAGGAGATCAGGACGGCCGGGCCGGCGAGATTGGCACCGACGCCGATCAGCGTGTAGATGCCGGTACCGACGATGGCGCCGATGCCCAGCGCGATCAGGTGCGGCCAGCTGAGTGTCGGGACCAGTCGCCTGCCGGCTTCATGGACGGTGACGGAATCTAGGGACTTGCGCCGGAGCAGGGACATGCAGGCCTCGGAAGGGGTGACTGATAACGACAAGTCTCCGAGTGTGACCGAACGCAGCGCAGCATTACCACTGACGGGGGTCATGCCTGGCGCAGCGCGCGCATGACCGCGACGACACTGCCGGAATCAGCACAAAGGTTGCGGAACGGGCCCGACAGCCGTCGCCGTGCCGGTCAGCCGTTCAGTCCCAGGCGGATGCCGAAGCCGACCAGGAACACTCCGGCCACGCGCCGCAGCGCGTCGCTGACGCGCGGATGCTGGATCAACCGGCGCCGCGCCAGGTTGCCCACCCAGATCAGCAGCGAGCAGTAGGCGATGCTGACCACGAAGATGATCCCCGCCAGCGCGACGAAGGTGGCGATGCCCTGGTGCGCCCTGGGGTCGATGAACAGCGGCAGGAAGGCCATGTAGAACAGGATCGCCTTCGGATTGAGCAGGCTGACCAGGATCGCCTGCTGGAAGTAGCGGCCCGGCTGCATGCGGATCGGGCCGGCATCGCCCCCCTCCGGCCTGGGCGTGCGCAGCAGGCTGATGCCCACCCACACCAGATAGGCCGCGCCCAGGTACTGCACGGCGTGAAAGACCAGCGGGTTGGCCTTCAGCAGGGCCGCCACGCCGGCCAGGGCCAGCCACATCAGGATCTGGTCGCCGACCAGCAGGCCGGCCAGTGCGGTGTAACCACCGCGCACCCCGCCCCGGCCGGTGGCGGTCAACAGGGTGAACGTGCCGGGCCCGGGCAGGGCGAGGAACACCAGCACGGCGACCAGAAACGTCCACAGGTCCTGGATGCCCATCCACGGCATGGCGATGTTCTCTTGCTACGGGGAGCCGGTATTGTCGGCCAGTGCCGCGCGCTGCGACAGGGGGCCGCCGCCGCCCTCGGGCATGCCCGACAGCAGCGGTTGCAGGTGCTGGCGCAGTTGCGCATGCAGCTGCCGCACCGCGGGCGAGAACTGCTTGCGGTGCGGGCAGACCAGCTGCAGTGGGATGTGGCTGCCCACACCGCCAAGCAGCAGCTGCAGGCGCCCGGCGAGCACGTCCTCGCGCAGGTCCAGCCAGGACTTGTAGGTGATGCCCTCACCGGCCACCGCCCAGCGCCGCACCACATCGGCGTCGTCGCACACCAGCGGGCCCTGTACCGGGATCACCACGCGACGGCCGTCGACCTCGAAGGCCCAGCGGTCGTAGGCGCGACCACCGAGCTGGTAGGCCAGGCAGTCGTGATCGCGCAGATCCTCCAGCCGCTGCGGCGTGCCGCGCCGCTGCAGGTAGCCGGGCGACGCCGCCAGCACGCGCCGGTTGCCTTCCAGCAGGGGCAGGGCGACATAGCTGGCATCATCGAAATGCCCGATGCGGATCGCCACATCGACCGGATCGCGGAATACATCAGCCACTTCGTCGGACAGGCGCAGATGCAGCCGCAAGCGCGGATGCATCGCACGGAACCGGGTCAGCCACGGCAGCAGCAGGTTGCGTCCGAAGTCCGACGGGGCAGAGAGCCGCAGCGTGCCATGCAGCTCGGCATCCTCGCCCTGCACCCGGGCCTGGCCTTCGCGCAGGGTCGCCAGCACCTCCTGCGCGTAAGGCAGGTACAGCGCGCCTTCGGCGGTCAGCCGCAGGCTGCGGGTGGTGCGCACGAACAGGCGCAGGTCCAGTTCGCGCTCGAGCCGGGCCACGGCGGCGGCGACCTGTCCGGGCAGCAGGTCGGCCTCGCGCGCGGCCTGCGAGAAGCTGCCCAGTGCGGCGGTACGGACGAACAGCTGCAGGTCGTCGAAGCGGATCATTTTCATTGCAGGAGTGAAAGTCCTGCCCGATTGTGCGCCTTTCCGGCGGACCGTGCGCGGCGCACGCTGTGGCCTCCTTTCCCACTGGACCGCTGCCATGCGCGCCATTGCCTATTCCCATGCCGGCCTGCCGATCGACGATGCACAGGCCCTGATCGATATCGACCTGCCGCTTCCGCAGCCGGGCCCGCGCGACCTCCGGGTGGCGGTGCGCGCGGTGGCGGTGAACCCGGTCGACACCAAGGTCCGCCGCAACATGGCCACCGATGGCCCGCGCGTGCTCGGCTGGGATGCCGTCGGCATCGTCGATGCGGTGGGCAGTGAGGTGACCCTGTTCCAGCCGGGCGACGCGGTGTACTACGCAGGCGTGATCGACCGGTCCGGCAGCAATGCCGAGTACCAGCTGGTGGACGAGCGCAGCGTGGGCCGCAAGCCGGCCAGCCTCGACGATGCGGCCGCCGCAGCCCTGCCGCTGACGGCGATCACGGCCTGGGAGCTGCTGTTCGATCGCCTGCGCATCGCCGAGGGCGCAGGCGAGGGCCAGACCCTGCTGGTGATCGGCGCGGCCGGTGGCGTCGGCTCGATCCTGGTGCAGCTCGCGCGTCGCCTGACCCGCTTGACCGTGATCGGCACCGCCTCGCGCCCGGAGACGCAGGACTGGGTGTACGCGATGGGCGCGCACCATGTGATCGACCACAGCCAGCCACTGGCCGAAGGGCTGGCACGGCTGGGCATCGCGCAGGTGGAGCATGTCGCCAGCCTGACCCACACCGACCAGCATTTCGCGCAGATCGTGGAGGTGCTGGCGCCACAGGGCCAGTTGGGGCTGATCGACGATCCTGGCCAGCTGGATGTGATGGCGCTCAAGCGCAAGGCGCTGTCGCTGCATTGGGAATCGATGTTCACCCGCCCGCTGTACCGGACGCCGGACATGCAGCAGCAGCACGTGCTGTTGAACCGCGTCGCGGACCTGGTCGATGCCGGCGTGCTGCAGACCACGCTGGGCGAGCATTTCGGCCGCATTGAAGCGGCGAGCCTGCGCCGCGCGCATGCCGTGCTGGAGAGTCACCGCGCCAAGGGCAAGATCGTTCTCGAGGGCTGGTAGAGGCCTGTCTGCCTCCTGCAGAGCAAAGCATGACCCGGCCCTGCAGGAGGCCTCGCGGTACGTGCCGCTGCCTCAGGGGTCACCGTTGTCGACGTGTTCGGCGAACCCGGGTCGCGGCCGCAGGCGGTCAAACCAGGCGTCAAGGCAGGGCAGCGCGGGCTTGGCGCCGGGGGTGCTGCGCCAGCGCTGGGTGGACAGGCCGAGCACGATGTCAGCCAGGGTGAAGTCGTCGCCGGTGACATACGCTCCCGTGCCGGCCAGCTGGGCATCCAGCAGACCCATGAGCTCATTCCAGCGGGCTAGGCCGGTCTCGGCGCGGCCGTCGTCGGGATAGTCAGGATGCTGCCGCACGCGCGCCATGAACACGTGGCGCCAAGCGGTGTTGAGGTCGGTCGCCTGCCAGTCCATCCATTGCTCGACCTTCGCACGCGCCTGCGCATCTGCCGGCAGCAGGTCAGCGCGTCCGGCGCGGGAGGCCAGGTAACGGCAGATGCTGTTCGATTCCCACAGCACGAAGCCGCCGTCGCGCAGCACCGGCACCTGCAGGTTCGGATTCAGCCCGGCCAGCCGCCGTGCCGACGGTGCCGGGTCGTGCTCGATGGCCAGCCTGAGCTCGGCGCACAGCCACAGCACCTTGCGTACGTTGATCGACGTGGGCTTTCCGAACAGCGCGAGCATGACCGGGGCGGGACGCAGCAGTTGAGACTGGCCCAGCCTACACTGGTGCCATGCAAACCGAATCCCTGCTCATCGCCGGCCTCCTGTTGGTCGTACTCATCCTGCAGCTGGTCGCCCTGCTGCGCCGCCCACCGCATGATCGGCTGGAGCAGGCCGTACGCGAGGAGGCGCGGACGGGCCGCAGTGAACTGCGCGAACAGTTGGATGGCTTTGCCCGGGCGCTGACCGACCTGTCGACCCGCACCGACCAGCGCCTGGACCTGCTGCGCGAGGCGCTGGGCGAGGATGCACGCAAGGCACGCGCCGAAGCCGCCGACAGCCAGCAGCGCAGCGGCGCCCTGCTGGCGCAGCGGCTGCAGGAACTGCGAGGCCAGCTGGAGAGCTTCGGCCAGCAGCAGGAGGCGCGCATCCATGCCTTCGGCCAGCAGCTGCAGGAACTCACCGGCCGCACCGATGCCCAGCTCGGCGCGCTGCGCCAGACCCTGGTGGACGATGCACGCAAGGGCCGCGAGGAGGGGGCGCTGTCCCAGCAGCGTCTGACCGATAGCCTGGGCCTGCGGCTGCAGGAGCTGACCCAGCGCAATGAACAGCGCATCACCGAGATGCGCGCCACTCTGGAAGAGCAGCTGCGCGCGCTGCAGAACGACAACGCCCAGAAGCTGGAGCAGATGCGCCACACCGTCGATGAGAAGCTGCAGTCGACGCTGGAAACACGACTGGGCCAGTCGTTCACCCTGGTCTCCGAACGCCTGGAGCAGGTGCAGCGCGGGCTGGGCGAGATGCAGCAGCTGGCCACCGGCGTCGGCGACCTCAAGCGCGTGCTGACCAACGTCAAGAACCGCGGCAGCTGGGGTGAAGTGCAGCTGGAGAACATTCTCGAGCAGACCCTGACCCAGGAGCAGTACGCGCGGGGCGTCAAGGTCCGTCCAGACAGTGGCGAGATGGTCGACATCGCCGTGCGCCTGCCGGGCCGCAGGAACGACGACACGCCGGTATGGCTGCCGATCGACTCCAAGTTCCCGCGTGAGGACTATGAGCGCCTGCTCGATGCGCAGGAGCAGGGCGATGCCGAGGGCGTGCGCCTGCAGGGCATCCAGCTTGAGCGCGCGGTGCGGGTGCAGGCCAAGTCGATCTGCGAGAAGTACATCGTGCCGCCGCACACCACGGATTTCGCAGTGATGTTCCTGCCTACCGAGGGCCTGTATGCCGAAGTGATCCGGCGTCCGGGTCTGGTCGACGGCCTGCAGCGCGATCACCGCGTGGTCGTGGCCGGGCCGACCACGGTCACCGCTCTGCTCAACAGCCTGCAGATGGGTTTCCGCACGCTGGCCATCGAGCAGCGGTCCAGCGAGGTGTGGAGCCTGCTGGGGGCGGTGAAGAGCGAATTCGGCAAGTTCGCCGGCATCCTCGAGAAGGCCGAGAAGCAGATCAGCACCGTGGGCCGCAGTATTGGCGACGCCAGCCGCAAGACGCGCACCATCGAGCGCAGGCTGCGCGGAGTGGAATCGCTGGCCACCGAGCAGGCGCAGTCGCTGCTCGGCGACCTGGGCGAAGGGGATGCGGAAGGCAGCGGCGAGGATGACGGGAGTGAAGGCGGGACCGACGCCCGCTGAGCGACGCAGACACCCTGCCGACGGGGGCGATGCGTATGCTGGCGGCCTGTCCATCGCCAACAGGTACCGCCATGCGTTTCCACCTTGCCGCCAGTGCCGCCCTGGCCGCAGTGCTTGCTGCATGCAGCAGTACACCGCCTGCCATGCAGGCCGGTGATGCCCAGCCAGGCCCGGAGGCCACGCAGGCCTATCAGGACGCGCGTGATGTGGACTGCCAGGCCGCCGGTGGCACCCTGCAGCCGCTCGGACGGCTGCAGCGCCTGCAGTGCGTGATTCCGTACGCCGACGCAGGAAAAACCTGCAGCAGCAAGCGTGACTGCACCGGCCAATGCCTGGCCAGCGACGGCATCGCCGCCGGCACGGCAGCCACCGGCACCTGCCAGCGCGACGTCAGCCAGAACTTCGGCTGCCGGCAGCGCATCGACGACGGCAAGGCACAGGGCACGCTCTGCGTGGATTGAGGCGTTCCGGCGCAGCCACGTGGCGCTATGCTGATGGGCCATTCCCCGCTGTTGCCGGAGCACCCCGCGTGAGCACCCCGATCCAGGATATTCCCCTCACCACCATCGACGGCCAGTCGTCCAGTCTTGCCGATTACCAGGGCAAGGTGCTGCTGCTGGTCAACGTCGCTTCCAAGTGCGGCCTGACCCCGCAGTACGAGGGCCTGCAGGCGCTGTATGCGCAGAAGCAGGCACAGGGGCTGGAAGTGCTCGGTTTCCCGGCCAACAATTTCCTTGGCCAGGAGCCGGGCAGCGAGGCGGAGATCCAGCAGTTCTGCCAGCTGACCTACGATGTCACCTTCCCGATGTTCGCCAAGATCAGCGTGGCAGGCGATGACACGCACCCGCTCTACCAGCAGCTGATCGCCGCGCAGCCGCAGGCCATCGGCGAAGGCCCGCTGCGCGAGCGCCTGTCCAGCAAGGAGATTCCAATCCACCCGGCGCCGGCGGTGTTGTGGAACTTCGAGAAGTTCCTGGTGGGCCGCGACGGCGCGGTCATCGCCCGCTTCGCGCCGGATGTGGCCGCCGATGATGCGCGTCTGCGCGAGGCCGTCGACGCCGCACTGGGCGCCTGATCGCCCGCAATGAAAAACCCCGCCGAGGCGGGGTTTTTCATGGGGTGCCGGCAGGACTCAGTTGCCCCACTGCGGCATCGGCATCGCATCGATCGGGATCGGCGAATTGGGATCGTCCTGGCCGCGATTGCGCTTGCCACGCAGATCGTTCTCGATCTGGTAGTTGCGACGTTGCAGCCATGCATCGCGGACCAGCGCGTATTCGTCCACCGCCGAACTGCGCAGATCGTCCACCGCCAGCAGCTGCGCGCGGCTGTCGACCAGCTGCAGGCCCTGCAGGCCGATGCGGACCTTGTCCTCTTCGATGTTGCGGATCGGCGAGAGCGGCATGTCGCCGGCCAGGCCGAACACATCACGCACGGTGCGGGGACCGAAGAACGGCAGCTCGACGTAGCGCGAGCGACGCCAGCCCCATGCACCCAGCGTCTGGCCGAAGTCTTCCTTGCGGTTGGCGACCATCGCCTTGCTGGCCGGATCGAACAGGCCACCGATACCCAGCGTCGAGTTCATCAGGAAGCGACCCAGCGTGTCCCAGGCATCATCCGGACGGCCCTGCAGCAACTGGTTGACGATCGTTACCGGCGAGCGCAGGTTGCTGAAGAAGTTGCTCACACCGGTGCGGGCAAAGCGTGGCACCACGTGGGTGTAAGCCGTCGCCAGCGGTCGCGCGACGGCATTGTCGACCGCCACGTTGAACCGGTGCACCTTGCGGTTGAACGGTTCCCACGGGTCGTAGGCCACCGCGTTGCCGGCCGCACCGTCGGCGCCGTACAGCGCGTCGAAATCATCGTCGCCGCCGGGCTGCGCAGCGGCAGCCGAGGCACTGGTTCCAGCAGACGCGTCCGTGGCCGGAGGCGTATTGGCCGTGGCCGTTTCGCCGCTGGCCACGGGGGTGGGCTCCGCTGCCGGTGCGGGGGCATCGGTGGCGGTATCGGTGGCGGCGGTCGGGCTGGCCGGAACCAGCGTATCGGCAACCGGCGCATCGCTGCGCGCGGGCTTGCCGGCACAGGCGCTGAGCGCGGCGGCCAGGACGATCAGGGGGAGAGCGCGTACGACGTTCATGTCAGCTCGCAGCAGAAGTAGCGTTGAAATCCAGGTCGGGCGACAGCCGGTAGGCTGCGCTCAGTTCGTTGTAGCCGGCGGGCATGCCGGAGATCACCAGGGGGTGGCCGGCCTTGCGCGCGCGCGCGGCCAGTTCGGCCAGCAGGGCCAGGCCGGCGCTGTCCACGCGCTCGACCTCGCCCAGTTCCAGCCGTGCCAGCTGCGCCGGCAACGCCTGCAGCTGCGGCCACAGGGCAATCACTGCGGCACGATCCAGCGCCCCGCGCAGGCGCAGGGTGCCGCCTTCCAGCAGTGCCAGCGCGTTACTTGCCATTGCCGGCCGGTCCGGCCTGGATGCTGCCGCTGTGCAGTTCGTTGGCCACCTGGCGGATGCCCTTCTGGCGCAGGGGACTGTCGAACTGGTTGCGGAAGGTCTGCACGTAGGAGATGCCCTCGATGTTGACGTCGAAGATCTTCCACTGGCCGTTCACGTTGCGCATCCAGTACTCGACGGGCGTCGGTTCGTTGCCCGCACGCACCAGCTCGGTGCTCACGCGCACGCCGCGGTTGCCGGGCAGCGGGCTTTCACCCTTCAGGCGGAAGCTCGGCCTGCCCTGGATGTTCAGCAGGGCCGAACCGTAGCGCTGCATCAGGCTGTCGGCCATCGCATCGGCGAACAGCTTGATGTCCGCATCCGACGCGCCGCGTGCATGCGTGCCCAGCACCAGGCGCGCCGCGTAGTCGCGGTCGAAGGTGCGGTTCAGTTCGCTGTCGATGTAGGAGCGCAGGCTGGACGGATTGCTGCTGAACTCGCTCTTGCGCTGCTGCAGGGTGGACAGGATGCGGCTGCTGGCATCGATCACCACTTTGCCGGCCTGGGCCTGCGGAGCGGCGGCAGCGGGGGCCGCGGCCTGCGCCTGGGCGAGCAACGGGGTCGCCAGCAGCAGCGAGGACGCGAGCAGGGCCGGGATCAGTTTCATCTTCATGGTTGCGGTTCCTTTGCAGGCGCCTGTGCGCCATCGTTGGGCTTCGGGTCTGCGCCGCCGCCGGCGCCGCCACTGAACATGTACTTGCCGACCAGCTGGATCAGGTCCACTGCCGGCTGGGTGAAGACGATCTCCTCACCGGGCTTGAGCACTTCCGGATCACCACCGGGCTGAAGACCGATATAGCTCTCGCCCAGCAAACCACTGGTGAAGATGCCGGCCGAGGTATCCGCCGGCAGGTCCTTGACCTTGCTGTCCATGCGCAGGGTCACGATGGATTCGAACTTGACCGGGTCCAGGTCGATTGCGGCAACCTGGCCGACGGTAACGCCGCCGATCTTGACCGGCGCCTGCTTGCGCAGCTGGCCGACCTGGGAGAAGCGCGCCTTCAGCTCGTAGCCGTCACCGCCCCAGCTCCAGCGCTGGTTGGTGGAAGCCACGGCCAGCACCAGCAGCGACGCCAGGGCCAGCAGCAGGAATGCGCCGACGGAGAATTCGAGTCTGGGACCGCGGATGGCCATGGGGAGTACCTGATCGAGTCGTTGTGGCCGCGCGCACCGCGCACCGCCGATGGAAGGGTTAGGTGAACAGCATTGCCGACAGCACGAAGTTGAACATCAGCACCAGCAGGGAGGCATTGACCACCGCACGGGTGGTGGCCACCGAAGTGCCTTCGATGGTCGGCTCGGCGTGGAAACCGACATAGGCGGCGACCAGGGCTGCAGTGCCGCCGAAGATCGCCGACTTCAGCATCGCCACGCCGAAATCGTCCCAGAAGTCGACACTGTTGCGCAGCGCCGACCAGAACACGCCATTGTCCAGGCCGAGCACGTGCACCGCTTCGAAGTAGCTGGCGCTGATCGCCAGCGAACAGAAGATGCCGGTCAGCAGCGGCACGGTCAGCACGGCTGCCCAGAAGCGCGGCGCCACGGCCTTGGCCACCGGGTCGATCGCCATCAGCTCCAGTGCCTTGATCTGGTCGGTGGCGCGCATCAGGCCCAGTTCGGCGGCGATCGAGCTGCCGGCACGGCCGATGAACAGCAGCGCGGTCAGCACCGGGGCCAGTTCACGGTAGAGCGACAAGCCGAGCAGGGTCGACAGGGCATCGGCCGCGCCGAAGGTGGTCAGCGTGCGGTAGCCCTGCAGGGTCAACACCAGACCGACGAAGGCGCCGCCGACAGCGATGATCGGCAGCGAGCGCGCGCCGATCTTGTAGATCTCGCGGGTCAGTTCGCTCAGGAAATCACGGGTCGGCAGCGAACCGCGCAGCACGGTCAGCGAGAACAGGCCGGCGCGGCCCAGCGAGCGGGTGGCTTGGATGAAGGGCATCAGGCGACCCTCGCGCGCGGCTCGGCGTCGAACGGGATGGGGCCATCGGGCTGGCCGTGCAGGAACTGACGCAGCAACGGGTCCTGGCCGGACTGCAGCGCGTCGGGCGTGCCCTGGAAGACGATGCCGCCGTTGGCGATGGCGATCACCTGGTCGCAGATCGGCAGCGTCTCGTGCACGTGGTGGCTGACGATGATGCTGGTCAGTCCCAGGCTGTGGTTGAGACGCTGGATCAGGCTCATGATCACCCCGGACGCGATCGGGTCCAGCCCGGTCAGCGGCTCGTCATAGATCATCAGCGGCGGATCCAGCGCCAGCGCACGGGCCAGCGCCACGCGGCGCGCCATGCCGCCGGACAGCTCGCGCGGCCAGGCATCGGCCGCGGCCAGCAATCCCACCGCGTGCAGCTTCATCTGCACCAGCCGGCGCAGCACCGCCGCCGGCAGGCGGGTGTGGGTGCGCAGCGGCAGGGCGACGTTCTCGGCCACGGTGAGGTCGGTCAGCAGGCCATTGCCCTGCAGCAGGACGCCGACGCTCTTGCGCATCTCCAGCAGCTCGGCGCTGCGGTGCGGGATCGGCTTGCCGAACAGGGTGATATCGCCGGCCGCCGGGCGCAGTTCGCCGGTCAGCGCGGCCAGCAGGGTCGACTTGCCGCTGCCGGAGGGACCGAGCACGGCGGTGATGCTGCCCTTCGGCACCTGCAGGGAAACGTCGCGCAGGATCGTGCGTCCGCTCCGGTCGATGCGGACGTTGGACAACTGCACCAGACTGGAGGTGGAAGCCGACATGGGCACCATTAACATTTTTTCGACATCGAAGGATCGGGTCAGCCGGCTGAACATAAGCAGACTGGACGGTGCAGTATTGTGGCACGGCAGGGCCCCGGGCAGGTCGGGACAATCGCCGGGCGACCCGGAACAATCCGTGCCGGTGACAGGTTTGACCATTGAATACTGCCAGCCGTGCTGCACACTGTGCATGATGAGTGACCCGGGCAGCGACTTCCGCCTCTACCATTCCAACTCGCTGGATGTGCTGGCCGCGCTGCTGGCACGCAACGTCCGTGCGCCGATGCCAGGGCAGCCGCTGCTCGCACCGGACGTGGTGCTGATCCCGCAGGTAGCGATGCGGCGCTGGCTGCAGGCGACATTGGCCGCCGAATACGGTGTCGCCGCCAACCTCGAATTCCTCACCCCGGGTGAGTTCGTCGCCCGTGCGCTCAACGCCAACGTCGATGGCGAAGCCGACGATCTCGATGCTGCCGGCCTGCACTGGCGGCTGTACCGGGCGCTGCGCGATCCGGCGCTGCTCGGGCAACCACCGATGCGCGCGCTGCAGTCCTATCTGGCCGGCAGCGATGGGCTGAAACCCTGGGCCCTGGCCGGCGAGCTGGCGTCGGTGTTCGAGAAATACCAGGCCTGGCGGCGCGACTGGCTGCTGCGCTGGGAGGCCGGGGCCGACCCGGCCGATCCCCAGGCGATCCTGTGGCGCGCCGTTGCCGGTGGGCATGGCTACCGCGCGCGCCGCATCCAGACCTACCTGGACCGCTTCGAGGGTGCCGGCCAGCCATTGCCGCAGGGGTTGCCGCCGCGCATGTCCGCATTCGCGACGCTCAACATCTCCCCGGACGTGCTGCGGGTCATGGCGACCCAGGCGCGGGTGGGCGAACTGCATTTCTACCTGCCCACCCCGGTGCAGTCGTACTGGGGCGACCTGCAGACCCTGGCCGAGCGGCTGCGCAGCGGCGCTCCCGATCCCTTCGGCGAAGCGGCGGGAGAAAACCGCCTGCTGGAAGCCTGGGGCACAGCCGGCCGCGACTTCATGGCGGTGCTGGGCAGCTATGAAGTGGTACACCCGGCCGGTGAGATCGCCGCCTACATCGACCCGGAAGACGACGCGCGGCCGACGATGGCCGACGGCGGCCTGTCCGACAGCCTGCTGCACCGCCTGCAGCGCGATCTGTTCCACCGTCGGGCGCTGCCGTCCGGCGAACTGCGTGATGGCCTGGCCGGCGATGATCCCAGCCTGCAGGTGCACGCCTGCCACACCCGCCTGCGCGAACTGCAGGTCCTGCACGACCAGCTGCGTGGCCTGCTTGAGGATGACCGCTTCGACCCGCCGCTGCAGGCCCGCGAGATCGCCGTGCTGGCGCCGGACATCGATCCCTACGTGCCCTACCTGGAGGCCGTGTTCGGTGGCCGCGGTAGCGAGGACGACCACATTCCCTACGCGTTGGCCGACAGCAGTCCGCTGGCGGGCGAACCGCTGGCCGATGTGTTCGTGCACCTGATTGGCCTGCCGGTCTCGCGGTTCGGCCTGAATGAAATGCTGGACCTGCTAGCCAGCGCGCCCCTGGCCGAGGCAGCCGGACTGGACGCGACCGACTTCGACCGCCTGCATGGCTGGCTGCAGCAGGCGGGCGCACGCTGGGGGCTGGATGCGGACCATCGCGCCCAGCACGGCGCGCCACCGGATGATGCCTACACCTGGCAGTTCGCGCTGGATCGCCTGCTGCTGGGCCATGCCACCGGCAGCGATGCCGACCTGGCCGGCGTCGCGCCGTGGACCGGGCTGGAAGGTGGCGCGCTGGATGCGCTGGACCGCCTGCTGCGCCTGCTGCGGGTGCTGGCCGCCTACCAGCGCCGTCTTGGCGAGACGTTGACTCCGGCGCAGTGGCGGCAGCGCCTGCTGTCGCTGCTGGATGCGCTGCTGCCGACTCCACCCGGCTCACCCAACAGCCAGCGCGCGCTGGAGCGGCTGCGCAAACTGCTCAACCAGTTCGCCGAAGACGCAGACAAGGCCGGCTTCAGCGACGGGGTGCCTCCCGAAGTGATACGTGCGCATTTCGCCTCCGCCCTGGCCGAAGCCGACACGCGTGCACCGCTGCTGACCGGCGGCATCAGCTTCGGCCGCATGGTGCCGATGCGATTGCTGCCGTTCCGGGTGATCTGCGTACTCGGCCTCAATGATGGCGATTTCCCGCGTCGCGATCCGGCGGCCGGCCTGAACCAGCTCACCGCCGAACTGGACACGCCCCGACGCCGCCCGGGCGACCGTTCCACCCGCGAGGACGACCGCTTCCTGTTCCTGCAGCTGTTCGCCGCCGCACAGGACGTGTTCTACCTCAGTTATCTCGGCGCCGATCCACGCGATGGCAGCGTGCGGGAACCGTCGGTGCTGGTCAGCGAGCTGATCGACGCCGCAGCGGCCTACCACCTCGATCCAGCCGCCGCCGCCGCGGCATTCACGGTCCGCCACGCGCTGCAGCCGTTCTCCCCCGCCGCGTTCGGCGATGGCGACCCGCGTCGCTTCAGCTACCGCCGGCAATGGCATCCCGCAGCCGGTCGCCTGGCCGGGCAGCGTGGCGGGCTGTCGCCGTGGTTCGACGCGGCGGCGCTGCCGCCGCCGGTCGAAGCTGCGGTGGAAGAGGAGCTGTCTCTGGAAAGCCTGCGCCGTTTTCTGTGCGATCCGGCTGGGCAGTTCCTGTCGCAGTCTCTGGGCCTTCGACTGGCCGATGAGGTCGAGGACGTCGTCGATCTGGAGCCGCTGGTGCTGTCCGCGCGAGGGCCGGACACGCGCAGTGTGCAGGCCGCGGTGGTGCGTGCCACCCTCACCGGCGATGACGACCCGCTCTACCCGAGGCTGCGCGCACGCGCGCTGGTGCCATCCGGCGCGCTGGGCGAGCGGCAGTTCGAGGTGGAACAATCGAAGACCCGCCCCTATGCCGACGCAATGCTGGGCTGGATGCAGGGCGTACAGCCGGAAAGCCGCCGCTATGAGGTCCAGATCGACGGCGTGCGCCTGCACGGCCGGGTTGCCGATCGCCATCCTGGTGGTCTGGTGCGGCTGCGCGCGGGCACGCTCAACGGCAACGCGGTGATCCGCCAGGGGCTGGACTGGCTGCTGGCCAATGCGGCAGGCGACGCGTTGCCGCTGGTCCAGTTCCACGACGGTGGTGACGCCGGTCAGGGTCCGCACGTCCTGCCGGCACTGTCCGTGCCCGCGGCGCGGGCCGCCCTGCGCGCGCTGCTGCAGCTGCGCCGGCGTGGCCTGCGTGAGCCGTTGTGGTTCGCTCCCTACACCGGCTGGGTGCTGTACACGACCAGCGGCGAGAAACAGCGCAGCGAGGGCTGGAAGCAGTGGCATGGCAGCGACCGCAGCTGGGGCGAATCCCGCAGTGACGCCTGGCAGTTGCTGATGCGCGGTGCCGATCCCTTCGCGGACGATGCCCGGTATGCCGAGCTGCTGCACAACAGCCAGGTGGTGTTCGGCGCGCTGCGCGAAGGCCGCGTGCCCGGCGCCGGTTCACATACAGAGGTCACCGGATGAACGCTACCGTGGCAGGCAGCCCCATCGAACATCCCGGTATCGACCCGTATCTCGCACTGCCCCTGGATGGCGTCCGCCTGATCGAAGCCAGTGCCGGCACCGGCAAGACCTTCACCCTGGCCACGCTGTTCACCCGGCTCGTGGTCGAGCAGGGCCTGCGTATCGGCCAGATCCTGGCGGTGACCTTCACCGATGCCGCTACCCAGGAACTGCGCAAGCGCATCCGTGAGCGACTGGCGCTGGCCGCGCGGATGGTCGACCTGCCTCCGGGCGACGGCGAGGCACCCGACATGCGGTTGACCCGGCAGATCCTGAGGCGCCATCTCGATGCCGGCAATGAGAGCGCGGCGGCGCTGAAGCGTCGCCTGCAGGTCGCTGCCGACGAAATCGATCTGGCCGCGATCTTCACCATCCACGGCTTCTGCACCCGCGTGCTGCGCGAGCACGCACTGGAGAGCGGCCACACCTTCGATCCTCCGGAGCTGCTGACCAGCGACCGCGAGCTGATGGAGGAACTGGCGGCTGACCTGTGGCGCGTGCACGCCAACGATCCGGCCACACTGGAGCCGCTGACCTTGTTGTGGTCGAGCCCGGACGCACTGGCAGGCGACCTGCGCGCGCTGCTGGCCGCACCGCCGCTGCATCCATTGCCATTGCCGACGCTGCCGGACGATCCGCGGCCGCGGATGCTGCAGGCCGCGCAGGTCCTCGCGTCCGCCATCGACTCCGGTCTTGATGCGGCCCGTGGGCAGATCGCCACGGCGTTCGAGAAGAAGGTCTTCGATGGACGTCGTGCCAAGCGGCCGAGCTTCGACAAGGCATTCTCCACCCTGGTCGCCGGGCAGGCCGGCGCGGACTGGTCACGCGATGGAAAACTCCATCTGGAGAAGCTGCTGCCCACTTCGATGCAGGCGCTCTGCCGGGACGATCAGCAGGGCGCATGCCCGGATGCACCCCTCTTCGACGCATTGCAGGCCTGGTGGGATGCCGCCGACGTGGTCATGTCGTGGCTTCGCCAGCGCGCGATCCGCTTCCTGCACGCCCTGCGCGCCGAAGCCGCGCAGCGACTGGCCCTGTTGAAACAGACGCGACGGGTGCAGACCTACGATGACCTGATCGACGGCGTGGCGCTTGCCCTGCAGGGGCCGCAACGGCTGACGCTGGTGCAACGGCTGCGCGCGCAGTACCGCATTGCCCTGGTCGATGAATTCCAGGATACCGATGACCGTCAATGGGGCATCTTCCACACCCTGTTCGGCGATTCGCCGGAGGTGCGCGAACTGGGACTGGCGCCAGCGCTGTTCCTGATCGGCGATCCGAAGCAGGCGATCTATGGCTTCCGCGGTGGCGACATCCATACTTACCTCAAGGCCAGGCAGGTTGCGCAGCCTGCGCCGGCACTGGACCAGAATTTCCGCTCGCGGCCTGCGCTGCTGCGCGTGCTGCAGATGCTGTACGACAACGGCGGTGAGGACGCCTTCCTCGAGCGTGACATCCGCTTCGAGCCGGTGCGGCCGGGCGGCGTACGTGTAGATGCGGATTACCAGCGTGATGGCCATGCCGCCGCAGCCCTGACCCTGCGCGTGCTGCGCAGCGGCGGTGACAGGCCGCTGGCTGCCGATGCCTCCCGCGAGGCAGCGACGCGGGCCTGTGTGGCCGCCATTCACCAGGTGCTGGTGGACGCGCGCGCCGGCAGGGCCCTGCTGCGTGGTCGCCCGGTGCAGCCGGCTGACATCGCCGTGCTGGTGCGTTCGCATCGCGAGGCCACGCTTGTACAGCGTGCGCTGGCGGCTGTTGGAGTTCCCGCGGTGGCAGCCGGCAGGCAGAGCCTGTTCGCCACCAGCGAAGCCCGCGACCTGCGCGCGCTGCTGCTGGCCCTGCTGCAACCGGCCGACGAAGGCCGCCTGCGTACCGCGCTGGCCACCGTGCTGCTCGGCCAGCCTGCCAGTGCGATCGCAGCGATGGAACGCGAAGGCGACCTGCAGCGGGGATTCCAGGCGCAGCTGCTGCACTGGCGCGAACGATGGCAGCGCGGCGGCCCGTTCGCGGTGATCGCCGACGTCTGCGCCGCACAGGGCGAACGCCTGCTGGCGCTGATCGATGGCGAGCGCCGGCTGACCAATTACCTCCAGCTCGGCGAGCTGCTGCAGGAGGCGTCGGCACAGGCGTTGGGCATGCATGGCCTGCTGGACTGGCTGCAGGGCCGGATGGCCAGCGCCGACCAGGACGATGAGCAGCAGCTGCTGCGCCTGGAATCGGACGCGCGCCGTGTGCAGATCATCACCCTGCACAAGAGCAAGGGCCTGGAATACCCCTTGGTGTTCCTGCCGTTCGTGGGCATCGAGCGCGGCGCGAACAACAGCGCTGCACACTGCACCGTGCATCTGGACGGCGAGCGCCAGCTGCACTGGAAGCTGGACAGGGACGAGGTGTGGGACGCCGTCAGCCGCCAGGCGCGGCACGAACAGCAGGCAGAGGACGCGCGCCTGCTGTACGTCGGCATGACCCGAGCCGAGCACGCGCTGTGGATCGCCATCGGTGACCTGGCCGGTCTTGCCAGGACCCCACTGGCGCCGTTGCTGGGCGACCTGCAGGCCCTGCGTGGGTGCGCCGATGTGCAGGTCGACGACAGCGAGCCTGTGGCGCAGCTGCCGCAGCTGGCGGTGGAAATGGACGGCGAACTTCCGGCAGTGCGCACGCAGGCGCGTCGCGTGCCCCACGACTGGTGGGTATACAGCTTCACCCAGCTGGCCCATGCCGATGCCGGCAGTGGCAGTGACATCGAGGCGGCCGCCACCGAACTTCCGGCGCCGGCGGCCGACGAACCGGTTGGCGCAGAGCTGCCCCTGGAGCCCGCGCTGCCGGATCCTGCCGCGACCGAAGAGGCCGCGCCGGTCGACCCGCGTTTCATGGGCAGCCGCTTCGGCAACGTGCTGCACGAAGCGATGGAGAACGTCGACTTCGCCGCATGGGGCGCCTGGCAGCCTGGCCAGGAAGCGCCGGAAGGCCAGGCCGCCGTGCTGCGCAAGGCATTGCGCGAAGAGGGCTATGCAGATGCGGACCTGGATGACGGCATCGCGGTGCTGGTGCCACTGGTCGGCCAGACCCTCATCGCGGAGCTGCCGGAGGGCGGCGCGCTGTACAGCTTGCCCGCGCAGGATCGTCGTGCCGAGATCGACTTCCACTTCGCCATCGAGCCGACCGCTGTGCCGGCGCTGCTGGATGTACTGCATGCCCATGGCATCGCCAGCGCGCGCCGGGGCTTCGGCCAGCGCCGCCGGCTGGAAGGACTGATGACCGGCATGATCGACCTCACCTACGTGCGCGATGGCCGCTGGTACGTGCTCGACTACAAATCCAACCGGCTGCCGGGCTACAGCCCCGACCTGCTGGCCATCGCCATGCGCCACAGCGAGTACGACCTGCAGGCCCTGATCTATACCGTCGCGCTGCATCGCTGGCTGCGCTTCCGGCTGGGGGCGGCCTACCGCTACGAACGCGACATGGGCGGCATCCGCTATCTGTTCTGCCGCGGCCTGGATGGCACTGGCAATGGTGTCTACACCGATCGTTTCCCGCTCGAACTGGTGGACGCGCTCGATGCGTTGTTCGCCGGAGGCAGGCAGGCCCAGGCCGAGCTGGCGGCACGCGCGCTTGGAGCCAGCGCATGAGCCTGCTCAGGGATCTGTACCGCAATGGCCAGCTGCGGACGATCGACCACGCCTTGGCCACCGGCCTGCAGCGCCTGCGCACGGACACCCCGGAGGACGTGGCCCTGGCGGCGGCCCTGGCCTCGCTGGCGGTATCGCTGGGGCATGCCGGTTTCGATCCGGCGCAGCCGCACCGGCTGCTGGAAGGCGTATCCGCCTGGCCGGCGCCGCAATCCTGGATCGAGCAGCTGCGCGCCTCGCCCTGGGTCGCGACCCCCGGGCGCGCCGATGCTGTCGCAGATGACGCCCCGCTGGTGATGGAGAATGGCCTGCTGTACCTGCGCCGCTATCGCGAGTACGAGCGGCAGCTGGCGGCAGGCCTGCAGCGCATCGGCGGCCATCCGCTGCCGGTGCCGGATCTGCCCGCGTTGGCGCCTCTGTTCGCACGGTTGTTCCCGCAGGCCCGGGATGCCGAGGATCATCAGGCGCGCGCGGCAGGCGTGACCCTGCGTCATCCCTTGGCGCTGGTGACCGGAGGACCCGGCACCGGCAAGACCACCACCATCGCGCGCCTGCTGCTGTTGCTGGCTGCGCAGGCAGCGCATGCCGGCCAGCCACCGCCGAAGGTGGCCTTGGCCGCGCCGACCGGCCGCGCCGCAGAGCGGATGGCTGAAAGCCTGCGTCTGGCCGTGCAGCGGTTGCAGGAGGAGGGCCTGGACCCGGCGCTGTGCGCCGCATTGCCTACCACCGGTACCACGCTGCATCGCCTGCTGGGCGTCATTCCCGACTCGCCCCGTTTCCGCCACCACACTGATAATCCGCTGCCGCTGGATGTGGTGGTGATCGACGAAGCGTCGATGATCGATCTGCCGATGATGGCCAAGCTGGTCGATGCCATCGCCAGCGGCACCCGCCTGATCCTGCTCGGCGATCCTGACCAGCTGCCCTCGGTCGAAGCCGGCGACGTGCTGGGCGCGATCCTGCGAGCCAGCGGTGATGGCATGGGCACGCGCGTCGATGATGCACTGGCGCTGCAGGGGGTGTTGGCGGCACCGGCATTGCAGCCGCCGGCGCCGGTCCATGCATTCACCGGTCGGCGGGTGCAGCTGCAGCGCGGTTACCGGCAGAGCGACGCATTGGATCTGGCACCGTTGGCGCGTGCCATCCGCGATGGCGACAGCGTCACCACGCTGCGACTGCTGCGCAGTGGCGAACTGTCGGGAGTCCGCTTCCACGAAGGGGAGCCGGATCCGCTGCGTGACCAGCGTGAGCATCTGCTGGGCCGCTGGCGTGCATTGGCCGATATCCGGGACCCGGTCCTGGCACTGCAGCAGGCCGGCCGCCTGCGCGTGCTGACCGCGCTGCGTGAAGGGCCGCAGGGAGCCCGTGGCCTCAACGAGCGGATCGAACAGCTGCTCGCCGGCACCACCCCGGGCTACTTCCAGGGGCGCCTGCTGCTGGTAACCGAGAACAGCTATCGGCATCGCTTGTTCAACGGCGATGTCGGCATCTGCCTGCGCGACAGCACGGGCGCGATGGTGGCGTGGTTCCCCGGCGACACCGCCGATCAGCCGCGCGCCTTCCATCCGGCCGCATTGCCGGCGCACGAGAGCGCGTTCGCAATGACCGTGCACAAGGCACAGGGCTCGGAGTTCGATGAGGTCTGGCTGCAACTGCCACGGCAGGACAGTCGCGTGCTGTCGCGCGAGCTGATCTACACCGGGCTGACCCGTGCCCGCCAGGTCCTGCATGTGGCGGCCAGTGCCGACGTGCTGCAGGCCGCGCTCAAGCGCCATGCCAGTCGAATCGGCGGCCTGGCCTGGCGGCTGGGTGCGGACCAGGCGGCTGAAGAACCGGCGCGCATGGAACAGCCCACGGTGCAGGGCCAGCTGTTCTGAACCGGGGTCGGATCCCCTTCCCAACGGGAACGGGATCCGACCCGGCGTCATTCCGCGATCAGCACCAGGCCATCGGGGAAGACGATGGCCGCTTCATCCGCGCTGACATCAAAGAAGCCCACCCCGTGCTCCTCCGCAAGGTCCTGTACCCGGCCGTGCGCACGCTCGGCCACGGAGTAGGCAAACGCACCGTAGATGACGTGGCGGCCGATGCTGTAGTCGGTGACCTCGGCACGATGGTCCTCATCGTTGCTCAGCGGACCATTCAAGGGCGGGAACTCCTGTGCCATCGCGGCGAACCAGCCCTGCAACGCCGGACTGCTGACCACCGGATCGTCGTACTCGTGGTTCTCGCCCCAGGCGGTCTGCTTCTCGAACCAGGCGATGAACGCTGCCGCCTCACGCGGGGCGACGCTGGCCTCGAACACCATCATGTCGTAAGTCATTGAACCGTCCTGTTGTCGGGGCGAAAGGCCGCCGGGCATCGCCCGGCGCTACGGGGTAGCGATGGTAGCGCCGGGCCATGCCCGGCGGATCGCATTACATGGACGGCGATTCAGCATCCGCCAGCCCCGGCGCCAACGCTTTCGCCTCCGGGAACAGGGCGAAGCGCAGGCCCACCAGGCCCATCAACGCCTCGTCGCGTGCCTTGCAGGCCGCCACGCTGCCGACCCGCCCCAGCGAGGCATCCAACCGCTCGCGCAGCGCCTGATCGGCGGTGATCGGCCGGCGTGCCGCGACCTGGCGTCGATAGTGCGCGGCAATCTCCTGCAGGATCTGCTCAACGGCCTCGCGGCTGCGGTCGGGCAGTTCCAGTCGGGCACGCCGCAGCTGCAGGATGTTCAGGCCGATGCGGGCTTCATTGAGCATGTCCACCGACGCGATGTCGCTGCCTTCCGGCGTCGCCGCCAGCCGGGGGGCCAGCAGCCCGAGCAGGTCGAGCATGCGCGCGGCGAAGCGCTGCCGGTCCTGCTGTCCGCGGCCTTCGGCCGCTTCCGCCAGGGTGGTCCAGCCTTGCCGGACCAGCCGCCGCGCGGTCCATTCGGCACCTACCGAGCGGAACAGGCGGGTCATCACCACCGCAAAGCCGATGCCGATGAACATCGCCACTGACGAGTTCACGAACGTCTGGATGTTGGCGCTGTAGGTGTTCTGCAGGCTGAGCAGCGCGGCCAGATTGACCGTCAGCGGCAGTGCGAACAACGCACTCTTGGGGTGGTGCAGCAGCAGGCCCAGCGGCAGGAACGCCACCGCCAGCACCAGTGCCAGCAGTCCGAAGTCGTGAACGGCGGGGAATACACCGAACAGGTACACGCCTGCGACCAGCGAAGCCACCATCGCCCACACCAGGAACGAGACCATGCTCGGTGCCGGATCATCCTGTGCCGCGAAGAAGGCCGCCGTTACCGCAGCCATCATCGCGCCGTTGCCACCGCCTTCCCAGCCCAGCGCGATCCACAGCACGCAATAGCCCATCAGCGCCACGCCGGCGCTGAGCGCCGAGAACAGCGCCATGCCGTAGTCGACGTGCCTGTCGGCCGCGACCCGGTCGGTGCGGATGCGATAGTGCGCGCGGTCCAGCGGCGCGTTGCCGTGGTCGATCGCCTGCTGCAGCGTGCGGCAGTCCTGCCACAGGTCCACCAGCTCTTCCAGCCGCAGCAGCAGGCTGGCCAGCTGCAGGTGCTGCAGGTCGCGGTCCACCTGCGGCTTTACTGCGCTGATGCGCGCACGCAGGCGGGCGTAATCACTGGCACTGGCCGGTTGCTGCAGCCATTCGTGAATGTCGTCGATCACTGCCGGCAGCCCATCGGGCAGCGACTGGCCATTGCTTCGCAGCGCACTCAGGCGATCGGCAATGGAGGAAAGCACCGGCAACAGCAACAGCATGCGCTCGCGCAGCCGCTCCATGGAGACCGCCGCGCCGGTGTGGCGCGGATCATCGCGACGCAGGAACTCGATCAATGCCTCGAACTGCACCAGATCGGCGGCCAGGCGGTTGCGCGGTGCATGCGCGCGGCCTCGCTCCAGGATCTGCCGGCACCACTGCGCCGCATCCTCCATCCAGGTGCCGATGCGTGCGCGCAGCATCGGCCGCACCGAAGCCGGGAACAGCAGCGAGGCGAACAGCACCGCCACCACCGTGCCGAGGATGATCTCCTCGCTGCGTGCCACGACCGTGTCGAAGATCGTCTCCGGCGAGGTCACGGCGGGGAAGCCGATGAAGGCGGTCGTATAGCCGGCGAGCAGGAAGGCATAGCCGCGCGGGCCGCGGTTGAGCAGGGCCAGGAACAGGCAGCCGGCCAGCCAGAACGACATCGCCGCGCTCAGCATCAGTGGGGTTTCCACCAGCGCGGGCAGCACCAGCAGTGTGGCCAGGCCGGCCACCAGGGTGCCGACGATGCGGTATACGCCCTTGGCGCGGGTTGGTCCCAGCAGCGGCTGGCTGACGATGTAGACCGTACCCATCGCCCAGTACGGGCGCGACAGGTTGCCGGCCATGGCGATGTACAGGGCGGCGATCGCGGCCAGGTAGGTCTTGATCGAGAACAGCCACGCCTGGCGATCGGTCACGGCGTTCATCACTTAGTTCGCCGTGGCCCGTGGAGCGGCCGTCGCCTGCCAGCCACCGCCGAGCACCAGGAACAGGTGGATCTGATCGCGCGAGACCTGTGCTTCGGCTGCGGCCAGTGTGGCATCGCTGGTGGCCAGGCTGCGGTCGGCGTCCAGGCTGGCCAGGTACGGTGTCCGCCCACCCTGGTAAAGCCGGCGGTTCTGCTCGGCTGCCAGCGCGGCCTGTTCCTGGGCGATGCGCAGCGACTGCAGGCGGCGCAGGTCCTGTGCGTAGCGGTCCAGAGCGGTCTGCGTCTCACGCAGTGCCTGCAGCACGGTGTGGTCGAACTCGGCCAGCGCTGCATCGGCGCCCGCTTCGGCAGCGTGGATGCGTGCATGGCTGCCCGATGACGGCAGCGTCCACGAGATCAGCGGCCCGATCGACCACTGCTGGGTCATGGGCTGGCCGAAATCTTCCAGCAGGCCGGCGGCGCCGATCGAAGCCCCCAGACGGATGTCCGGATAGAGTTCGGCAGTAGCCACGCCAATGCGCGCGGTGGCCGCGGCCAGCCTGCGTTCGGCCTGGCGCACATCCGGACGACGCTGCAGCAGCGCACGGCCATCTCCGACCGGCAGCGGTTGCGTCAGCGACGGTGCCTGTGCGCAGTCGATCACTCCGCCCGGCAACTGGCCGGGGGTCTGGCCGAGCAGGGCGGCCAGGGAGTATGCCGCCGCCGAGCGCTGCGCGCGCAACGGCGGCAACGCGGCCTCCAGCAGGGCGACCTGGGCATTGGCACGGGCCAGTTCCGGCGGCGTGCCGCGGCCGGCCGCGATCAACCGCTCGGTCACCGAGCGGCCGCGCTGCTGCAGCTGCAGCGAATGCTCGGCCACATGCAGTTCGTGGTTGGCGTGGCAGATCTCCAGATAGCTGTCGGCCACCTGCGCGACCACGCTGACCTGGGCCAGGTCGCGCGCCGCTGCGACCGCCTGCTCGTCGGCCCGCGCCGCTTCCGCACCGCGCTTGAGCTTGCCGAACAGATCGAACTGATAGCTGACCGCGAACTTGCCATCGGCCAGGTTGATCACCGGCAGTTCGTGTTCCTGCAGGAACGATTCGGCCGACAACTGCGCGCGGCTGACGCCGGCCTCGGCCTCGTACTCGAAGCCACCGGCGTCCAGTGCCTGTTCGTACACGGCCGCCGCGCGGCGCAGGTGGGCATCCGCGGCTTTCAACTCAACGTTGTCGCGCAGCGCCTGGCTGATCAGGCCGTCCAGCACCGGATCGTCGTACAGCGACCACCAGCGCGCCGGCAGCGGCTGGTTGGCGGCGATCTGCGGGTTCTGCGTATCGATGAACGCCGCATTCGCCTCCGGGCGCTTGAATGCCGAGCCTTCCGGTAGTGCATAGTCGGGACCAACGGTCCTGCACGCGGCCAGGCTGGCCAGTGCGACGATCAGGCCGAGGCGGGGCAGTGCGGTATTCACAGGCGGCCCCGCGTCGGCGTGGGGCCGGCCTTGCTGTCATCCGCGCGGTGGCCGGTATCCACCGTCACGGTGGCGGTGCGGCCGGCGATCAACTCAACACCCGCGGGAAGATCATCGATGGCAATCCGCACGGGAATGCGCTGCGCCAGCCGCACCCAGTCGAATGCGGGTGTGACGTTCGGCAACAGGCTGCTGCCGTTGCTGCGGTAGCGGTCCTCGATGCCGGCGGCGATGCTCTCCACATGTCCCTGCAATGGCCTGGATTCACCCATCAGGCGGATGTCCACGCGCTGCCCGGGCACCACACCCTGCAGGCGGGTCTCCTCGAAATAGCCATCGATGCGGAATGAGCCGGTATCCAGCAACGCCAGTACCGGTTTGCCGGCCACCACGTAGTCTCCGACGCGCAGCGTACGGTCGTTGACCCGGCCGTCTGCCGGTGCGCGCACTTCGGTGCGGCCCAGATTGAGTTCGGCCAGATCGACTGCGGCCTGTGCCGTGGCCAGCGCGGCCTGTGCGGCCTGCAGCTTGGCCCGGCGCACTTCGGCGTCCTCGGCAGCGACGAGGTCCTGCAGGCTGCGATCACGACCGATCTCGCGCTTCAGCTGGGCCACCGACGCCTGGCGCTCGGCTAGGCTGGCCTGTGCCTGCTCCAGTGCGATGCGGTAGCGCGCACGGTCGACCACGAACAGCAGGTCGCCCTTCTTCACCGCCTGGTTGTCGGCGACGTTCACCGTCTCCACCAGGCCGGACACATCCGGCGCCATCTGCACCACGTCCGCGCCGACATGGGCGTCACGGGTCCAGGGCTCGTCCATGTAATAGATCCACAGCTGGCGCAGCACCAGCAGCGCGACGATCACGGCGGCACCGGTGAGCAGCACCGGCAGGGACTTCTTCACGATCTTGTTCACGATTGCATCCAACGCAGAAGGTGGAAAAGCAGGCCCAGCACGATCCCGTACAGCGCCAGGTTGAACAGCGCCGGGTGCCAGACATGGCGGTAGGCACCGGCGCGTTGCAGCAGCGCGTGCAGACCGCTGTTGAGCAGATAGGCCAGCAGCATCAACCCGAGCAGGGTCGGGACGAACACTCCGTGGAGACTGAATTCACCAGGCATCGGTAGGGCAGGGCAGATGGGGGAGGGGGAGGAACAACGGCACAACAACAACGGGTGACAGCCGCTGGCGTGGCAACGGCAGCGGCGGCATCCGGGGACATCGGTCTCACGTGATGCGGTCGGCGGCCTCGGCCAGCAGGCGCCATGCCTTCAGCACGGCGTGCAGTTCATCCATGGAAAGCGCGCCGAACACGTCCTGACGCAGGTCGATCAACTGATCTTCAAGTTCCTGCACCAGCGCGTGGCCGGCCTCGGTCAGCCACAGCAGGTTGGCGCGACGGTCGCTTGCATCACTTTCACGGCGGACCAGGTCGCTGGCACAGAGCTTGTCCAGCAGGCGTACCAGCGAGGGGCCCTCCATGCCCAACTGCTGGGCCAGGGCGACCTGGCGGATGCCGCCGCCGGAGCGGCCGATCATCAGCAGGGGCATGGTGCAGGCGGTGGAGATCCCGTAGCTGCCCAGTCGGCTGTCGGCCAGGCGCTGCCACTGCCGCCCTGCATACAGCAGGCCGGAGCTGAGCTGCATCTGCAGCACGGTGCGCTCGTCGAGGGGGCGGTCCATAGATAGATAGGATACTACTAATTTCATTCCTATCAATAGGTTTGTCTGAATGGGCGCCCCATTGCGGTAGCGCCGGGCCATGCCCGGCGGGCTCTGTGGACGGGGCACCATGCCGCTCGCCGGGCACGGCCCGGCGCTACCGCAGCTCGTTCCGGAGTCATGAGCATCGGCCTGCGACCCCGACTGTCGGCGCGCGATGAACCGTCCCCACGGGACGACCCACCCCCCGGTCAGGTACGATGCTCGCCCCCCGTTCGGGACGCTGTACGCAATGAGCAAGAACAACGAAAAGGCCGCCCCGCAGGGCGACGTGACCCAGGACCAGGCCGAGGATGCCGTGCGCACCCTGCTGCGCTGGGCCGGAGAGGACCCGTCCCGCGAAGGCCTTCTGGACACCCCCCGCCGCGTCGCCGAAGCCTACGGCGACTGGTTCAGCGGTTACCGCGATGACCCGCGCGCCTACATGGAGCGGACCTTCGAGGAAGTCGCCGGTTACGACGAACTGATCGTCCTGCGTGACATCGAGTACGAGAGCCACTGCGAGCACCACATGGCGCCGATCATCGGCCGCGTGCATGTCGGCTACCTGCCGGCCGGCAAGGTGGTGGGCATCAGCAAGCTGGCGCGCGTCGTCGAGGCCTATGCCCGCCGTTTCCAGGTGCAGGAAAAGATGACCGCGCAGATCGCCCAGTGCATCCAGGATGTGCTGCAGCCGATCGGCGTCGGCGTGGTCGTCGAAGGGGCCCACGAGTGCATGACCACCCGCGGCATCCACAAGCGTGGCGTCAGCATGGTCACCTCCAAGATGCTCGGCAGCTTCCGCGACGATGCGCGTACCCGCGCCGAGTTCCTGCGCTTCATCGAAGTGGGCGGCAAGCGCTGAGCCGCTTCTCCCCGCACCGCCGGCCCATGGTGGCCGGCCTGCCCACGGCTGTCCCCGCGACGGCCGTGCGTGGCTGCCCGCAGCCGCCTGTCTTTCCCAATCCTCTCGCTGCATGAAGCATCGCGAACGCATCTCCCGCTACCGCCACCTGCGCGAACAGCCCCAATGGAAGCTGCTTGCCGCCGACCATGCGCCCGAAATCATCGGTCTGCTGCAGAGCCTGCTGATGGACGGCGAACGCACCTTGCCGTCCTCGGTGCTCAACGAGCGCCTGCAGCGCGCGCTGGACCAGCTCAATGGGGACGAACTGGCCCGTGACCTGCCGCGCACGGCGCAGGCCTACATCGCACACTGGCTGTCCCAGGGCTGGCTGGAGCGGCGGTTGCCCGAGGGTGCCGACCAGGAGCAGTACGAACTGTCGACCCAGGCCCTGCAGGCGATCCGCTTCGCCGACAGCCTCGAGCAGGCGCGCGTGGCCGCCACCGAGAGCCGCCTGGCACTGGTCATCGAACAGCTCTCGCAGCTGGCTGCACAGACCGAATCCGACCCCGACGCACGCCTGTCTGCGCTGCGCGACGAGCGCGACCGCATCGACGCCGAGATCGCGCGGGTCAGCGCCGGTCGTGTGGTCGCCCTGGACGGCAAGCGTGCACTGGAGCGTGCCCGCCAGATCATCGGTCTCGCCGACGAGCTGACCGAAGACTTCCGCCGGGTGCGCGACGGCTTCGAGCAGCTCAACCGGGAGTTCCGCGAGCGCATCATCGATGACGAAGGCGAACGTGGCGATGTGCTGTCGCAGCTGTTCGAGGGCGTGGACGTGATCGGCGAAAGCGATGCCGGCCGCAGCTTCCAGGCATTCTGGCGCCTGCTCAATGATGCCGAGCAGAGCGCGCAGCTCGATGCCGCGCTGGAAGCCGTGCTGGCACGCGGCTTTGCACGCCGCCTGGACCGCAACGAGCGCAACTTCCTGCGCAGCTTCACCAGCACCATGCTTGAACGCGGCGGCCAGGTACACGATGTCCTGCAGAATTTCGCGCGCAGCCTGCGCGGCTTCGTGCAGAGCCGCGGCTATCTTGAACAGCGTCGCCTCAATCAGCTGCTCAAGCAGGCCCAGTCCGAAGCGCTGGCCCTGCGCGACGAGTTCCCGGCCCAGCGCACGATCGGTCGTGACCTGCAGTTGACGACCAGCCGGCTGCGTTCGTGGTCGCAGTGGAAACTGCACGACCCCCGCAGCGCCCAGGTCGATGGCAATGTCGAGTACAACGACGCGGCCAGCATCAGCCTGGAGAGCGTCGGTGATCTGGTGGCCTCGTCCGAAATCGATTTCCGCACCCTGCGCCGCGACCTGCACGACCTGCTCGATGCACAGCCGCGGCTCAGCATCGCCCAGGCGCTGTCGCAGCGCGAAGCGCCGCAGGGCCTGGGCAGCGTCATCGGCTACCTGTCGCTGGGCACGCGCTTCGGCAGCGTAGTCGCTGGCGAACAGGAGCTCGCCGAATGGCGTGGCGGCGACGGCCAACTGCGCCGCGCACGTATCCCGCTGGTTTGGTTCACCCAGGAGAGACGCCATGAGCTGGCATGAAGACCCCATCGAAGCACCGTCTGCCGACCAGGCCGAGGACGCCTACGAGGCCGAGCCGGCGATGCTCGAAGCGCAGCCACGGCACGGCAACAGCGTGTACTACCTGGGTGATACCGGCCGCCTGCCGCTGGATGCCCGGCGCGCGCTGTGCCAGCTGCTGATCGGTCCCAGCATCGACCAGCTGCGCCACGCCAAGCTGTGGCCGGCACTGGTCCGCAGCGAGGCGGGCATCCGTTCAGCGCTGTCCGACCTGTTCCTGGAACTGGTGCTCGACCGCGAAAGCGGTGTGGCATTCACCCGCCAGGCCGACACCGAAGACGTCGATGCACCGGTACTACTGCGGACCTCGCCGCTGACCTTCATTGACTCGGTGCTGTTGTTGTTCCTGCGCCAGCAGCTGGCTGAGGCCGACGCGCGCGGCAACCGCGCGGTGGTCGCCGACGCCGAGATGGCCGAAGCACTGGCCATCTACGAGAAGAACCTGTCCACCGACCGCGCCGGCTTCAATCGCCGCGTTGCATCGGCCGTGCAGAAAATGAAGGACAACCACATCCTGACCCGTCTGAGCGGCCAGGACGACCGCCACGAAGTCTCGCCGGCGCTGAAGCTGCTGTTCTCCGCCGAAGACGTGTCCCAGCTTTCGGCAGTGTACCGCCAGCTGCGCGAAACCCCGGCCGCCGAAGCCTGAGAGACCCGAACACCGCATGGCCATTTCCAAGCACACCCCCGCCCTGTTCAATGAAGGCCTGCCGGACCCGCGCCTGCAGCAGTTCCGCATGCGCCGCCTGCAGGTGCACAACTGGGGCACCTTCAACGGCCTGACCGAAGTGCCGATCGCCGAGCGCGGCTTCCTGTTTGTCGGCCGTTCCGGCTCGGGCAAGTCGACCCTGCTCGATGCCATGTCCGCGCTGCTGACGCCGCCGGCCATCGTCGACTTCAACGCGGCTGCACGCGAAGCCGAGCGCAGTGGCCGCGACCGCAACCTGGTGTCCTACGTGCGTGGCGCGTGGGCCGACCAGCAGGACAGTGGCACCGGCGAGATTGCCACCCAGTACCTGCGCAAGGGTGCGACCTGGACCGCACTGGTGCTGGAGTACCGCGCCGGCGACGGCCGCGTGGTCAGCCTGGTGCGCCTGTTGTGGATCTCCGGCAACGGCACCTCGGCCGGCGACGTGCGCAAGCACTACATGATCGCCGAGCGTCCGTTCGACATCGCCAAGGATCTGGGCGGCTTCGATCTGGACCTGCGCAAGCTCAAGCAGAAGCTGGCCGACGTCCACCACTTCGACACCTTCTCCGGCTATGCCGAGCGCTTCCGCGACCTGCTCGGCATCGACAACGAGATGGCGCTGCGCCTGCTGCACAAGACGCAATCGGCGAAGAACCTGGGTGATCTCAACGTCTTCCTGCGCGACTTCATGCTCGACACGCCGAAGACGTTCGACGCCGCCGAGCGCCTGGTGAGCGATTTCGCCGAGCTTGACGGGGCCCATCAGGCGGTCGTCACCGCCCGTCGCCAGGTGGAGACGCTGTTGCCGGCGCGCGCCTATTACGCCGATCTGAAGGAAATGCACCGGCAGCGCGGTGACGACGAGGCGCTCAAGCTGGGCGTCGACAGTTTCCGCGAGAGCCGCCGCCAGGCGCTGATCGAAGCGCGCCTGCGCGAAATGGACGTGCGTGACCGCGGCCTGCTCGGGGAAGAGGCGCAGCGCCGCGCTGCGCTGGACAACCACAGCGAACGCCTGGCCGAGCTGGAACTGCAGCGGCGTCAGCAAGGCGGCGAGCGCATCGAAGAGCTGGAGCGCGAGCAGGGCCGCGCCGAAGCCGAGCGCGATCGCCGCAAGGCCAAGCGCGACCAGGCGCAGGAAGCCGCACGGAAACTGCAGGCCGAACTGCCCGACGATGCCCATGGCTTCGCCGAACTGGTGGAGCGTGCGCAGAACGAACTGCAGGATCGCCAGCGCGCTTCGGCCTCGCTGGACGATGCCATCAGCGAGCGCCTCGGTGGCAAGCGTGATGACGAGCGTCGCTTCGCTGAAGTACGCCTCGAACTTGACGCGATGCAGCGCACGCCCTCCAACATTCCGGCGCCGATGCAGAAGCTGCGTGCACGGTTGGCGGAAGAGACCGGCATTTCCGAAGTGGCGTTGCCTTTCGTCGGCGAGCTGATCCAGGTCCGCTCCGAGGAACAGGGCTGGCAGGGTGCGATCGAACGCGTGCTGGGTGGCTTCGCGCTGTCGCTGCTGGTTGACGACAAGCACTACAACGCGGTTGCCGACTGGGTGAACCGCACCCACCTCGGCATGCGCTTCACCTACTACCGCGTGCGCCGCAACGACGAGGCGTTCGCCCGCGAACCGTCGGCGAAATCGCTGCTGCACAAGCTGGAGCTGCGCGACCACGTGTTCGAGAGCTGGCTGCGACGCGAGCTGGGCAAGCGATTCGACTACGAATGCGTGGATGCCAGACAGCTGCGCAACGTCGACCGCGGCATCACCCGCGAAGGCCAGGTCAAGCATCCGGGCGACCGCTTCGAGAAGGACGACCGCAGTGCCGTGGGCGACCGCCGTCGCTGGATTCTCGGTTTCAACAATCACGACAAGGTCGGTGCGTTCGAACGTGAGGCGCAGGAACTGGCCAAGCGCATCGCCAGCTGCGAGACCGATATCGCGAGCCTGCGTGGCCAGCGCGATCGTGACAACGAGCGCCGCCTGGCCTGCCACGAGCTCGCGGGTATCCAATGGAACGAGATCGACGTCGCCGCGCCCCAGCAGCGCCTGACCGACATCGAAGCCAGCCTGCGCGACCTGCGCGAAGGCAATGCCGACCTGGCCAGGCTGGCACAGCAGATCGACGCCGTGCGCGCCGACATCGAGCAGGCCCGCCGCACCTATGAGGATGTCCGTGTCGAGCGCGGCCAGCTGGTCCGGGAACGTGACCGCCTCGACCGCGCGCGCCAGCAGAGCCGCGCGCTGGTGCTGCCAACGCTGGCCGAAGCGCAGGAGAGCGGCCTGGCAGAGCGGTTGCAGCAACAGGGCCCGCTCAGCCTGGAAACGCTGGAAGCGCACATGCGCCAGGTCAGCAACGCGCTGAACGAACAGCTGTCGTCCTCGCAGCAGGACCTGAACCGTATCGAGAACCAGCTGGTGGGCTGCTTCCGCCGCTTCATCCAGCAGTGGCCGGAAGAATCCGGCGACTTCACCGCATCGGTGGCGTCGGCCGAGGACTTCCTCGCCCGCCTCGACCGTCTCGAACGCGATGGCCTGCCGCAGCATGAGGAACGCTTCTTCGATCTGCTGCAGAACCAGAGCAAGAACAACCTGCTGGCCCTGCAGCGCCACAGCGCCGAGGCCCGCAAGTCGATCGGCCAGCGCCTGGACGAAGTCAACGCCAGCCTGGAGCAGGTGCCGTTCAACCGGGGCACCCTGCTGACCATCGAATTGAGCGACCGCCGGCTGCCGGAAGTGCTGGAGTTCCAGCTGCAGCTGCGCGAAGTGCTGTCGCAGCAGCAGACCGAGCAGCGTGAACTGGCGGAGTCGCAGTTCACCGTGCTGCGCCAGCTGGTCAACCGCCTGGGTTCGCAGGAAGGTGAGGACAAGCGCTGGCGCGAGCTGGTCCTGGACGTGCGCATGCACGTGGAGTTCATCGGCGTCGAACTCGATGCGGAAACGCGCCAGCAGGTCGAAATCTACCGCAGCGGCGCCGGCAAGTCCGGTGGCCAGCGGCAGAAGCTCGCCACCACCTGCCTGGCCGCAGCGCTGCGTTACCAGCTCGGCGGTGCTGACAGCCAGCTGCCCAGTTACGCGGCGGTCGTGCTCGACGAGGCCTTCGACAAGGCCGACAACGAGTTCACCGCGCTGGCGATGAACATCTTCGACAACTTCGGTTTCCAGATGGTGGTCGCCACGCCGCTGAAGTCGGTGATGACCCTGGAGCCCTTCATCGGTGGTGCCTGCTTCGTCGAGATCAGTGGCCGCCACGATTCGGGCGTGCTGCTGATCGAGTACGACGAAGAAGGAAGGCGCCTGAAGCTGCCCGAGCGCAGCCGCCAGCAGGCCAATGAACCGGAGGAAGCCGAAGCCTGACCGCCTCGGGCAATCCACCTGTAGAGCCGAGCCATGCTCGGCTGCTCTTCGCGACCTGAAACAACGTGCCAACCAAGGTTGGCACCTACCATTTCATAACGTCCCTCACGAACCGCCGAACGTATCCCAGCCCATCCGCGCGATCAGCACCACCACCAGGCCCACGAACAGTTTACGGATGAACGGCGTGCCGCCTTTCAGTGCCAGCCGCGTGCCGACCACCGAACCGATGATGTTGGCCGTGGCCATCGGCAGCGCGAACAACCACAGGATGTTGCCGGTCGGCACGAAGAACGAGATCGCCGCCATGTTCGTCGCCAGGTTCACGACCTTCGATGCGGCCGACGCACGCAGGAAGTCCAGGCCGAAGAAGCGCACGAACAGGAAGATCAGGAAGCTGCCGGTGCCCGGCCCGAAGAATCCATCGTAGAAGCCGATCGCAGCGCCGATCACCAGCGCGATAGTCAGCTCGCGCCGGCCGATCTCCTGTGGCCGGTGCAGCGCGCCGAAATCCTTCTTCCACAGGGTGTAGGCCAGCATCGCCACCAGCAGCACCAGCACCAGTGGCCGCACGGCATCCTTGGGCAGCAGGCTCACCGCCGTAGCCCCGGCGAACGAGAACACGAATGCCGTGCCCGCGGCGAACAGTACCGGCTTCCAGGGGAACCGCACGTTGCGTGCATAGCGCCACGCCGCCGCCGCCGTGCCGAACATCGAACTGAACTTGTTGGTACCGAACAGCATCGCCGGCGTCTGCTGGGGCAGCACGGTGAACAGGCCGGGCAGCTGTACCAGTCCCCCTCCACCCACGGCAGCATCGACCAGGCCGGCAATGAAGGCGATCACCACCAGCCACCACAACTCGGGGGGAACCAGTTCCAGCACGGGGATCATTCAATGTGGGGGCGCGACAGCATACGCCTATCGCCGATGGATGCCCGACGTGACTCGAGCGACAATACCCCCATGAGCCGAAACCCTGCCGATTCCTGCCCCTGTGGCCTCGCCACGGGCTACGCCGACTGCTGCGGCCGCTTCCATGCCGGCGAGCCCGCACCGGACGCCGAGCGCCTGATGCGCTCGCGCTACAGCGCGTACGTGCGTGGTCTGGCCGACTACCTGCGGGCCACCTGGCATCCGGCCACCCGTCCCGCCGAACTGTCACTGGACGAGGCGCCCGGCCAGCGGACGCACTGGCTTGGCCTGACCGTCCACGAGCACCAGGTGAATGGGCCCGACCATGCCGAAGTGCGATTCACCGCCCGCTACCGGGTGGGCGGCGGCAGTGCGGTGAAAATGAACGAGCGCAGCCGGTTCGAGCGCATCGACGGACGCTGGTACTACCTCGACGCGATCTGAACCGGTTACGCGACGGCATCGATGTGAACGGCGCGATGTCACGCCATGACGTTGCGCTCACCCGCACCGCTGGATGCTGGCTGCATGGACAGCGCTACCGTCGCCGTCGCTGCTCCGCAGCGTGAACTCGCCCACCGCTATGCGCAGACGCGCGCCCGCAGCGTGCTGCTGGCCGAACCGCTCAGTGCCGAAGATGCCATGCTGCAGAGCATGGCGGACGCCAGCCCGAGCAAATGGCATCTGGCGCACACCACGTGGTTCTTCGACCGCTTCGTGCTGGCCGGTCTATCTGGCGCACCGGCATGTGACCCCGCGTGGGACTACCTGTTCAACAGCTACTACAAGAGTATTGGACCGGCGCATGCCAGGCCGCAGCGTGGCCTGCTCTCGCGCCCGTCGCTTCAGCAGGTACTCGATTACCGGCAGCAGGTCGATGCACACCTCCTGACGCGTCTCCGCGATGGCGATCTTGACGATGAAGCCCTGCAGCATCTCCAGCTGGGCCTGCAGCACGAGCAGCAGCACCAGGAGCTGCTGCTGACCGACATCAAGCACGCGCTCTGGTGCAATCCGCTGCATCCGCCCTACCGCCAGGACCTGCGCGCCGCCGTCAGCGCAGCCAGTCCGCTGGGCTGGATCGAATCTCCCGAGCGCATCGTCACCGTCGGCGCACCGGCATGGCCACAGCACGCTACCTTCGCCTACGACAACGAATCGCCACCGCATCGCGTGCTGTTGCCGGCCCACATGCTGGCTGATCGACCGGTCTGCAACGCGGAGTACCGGGACTTCGTCGAAGCCGGCGGTTACCGCGATCCGCGCTGGTGGCTCAGTGAGGGCTGGGCTCTGCGCGAAAGCGAGGACTGGCAGCATCCCCTCTATTGGGATGACGCCCTCCAGCGCGAATACACGCTCGGCGGCTGGCGTGACCTCGACGCGCATGCGCCGGTGTGCCATCTCAGCTACTACGAAGCCGATGCGTATGCCCGCTGGGCCGGTGCGCGCCTGCCCAGCGAATTCGAGTGGGAGGCCGCCGCGACGTCGCAGCCGATCGCCGGCCATTTCGCCGAGGACGATCATCTGCATCCTGCTGCAGCACAGGGCAGGGGACTGCGGCAGCTGTTCGGCGACGTCTGGGAATGGACCGGCAGCGCCTATGGCGCGTACCCCGGTTTCCGTCCGTTCGCCGGCAATCTGGGTGAGTACAACGGCAAGTTCATGTGCGGGCAGTGGGTCCTGCGCGGCGGCAGCTGTGCCACCCCGCGCGGGCATGTGCGCGCCAGCTACCGCAACTTCTTCATGCCACCTGCGCGCTGGCAGTTCTCCGGCCTGCGCCTGGCGAGGGATCTGCCGTGAGCACCGTACAGGATGCGCTGCAGGCGCTGACCGATCTGACGCCCAGCCGCGAGCAGATCCTCGCCGACACACTGGCCGGACTGTCGCGCACTGCGCGCCAGCTGCCGTCGAAGTACTTCTATGATGCGCGCGGTTCACGCCTGTTCGAACAGATCACCCACACGCCGGAGTACTACCCCACGCGCACCGAGCTGGCCCTGTTGAATCGGGTGCTGCCGGATATCGCACGCGTGATGGGCCCGCGCCTGCACGTGGTCGAGCTGGGCAGCGGCAGTGGTCGCAAGACCGCGCTGTTGCTGGCCGCGCTGCAGGATCTCGTGGCCTACACCCCCATCGAGATCTCCCGGGCGGCGCTGCTGTCGAGCATCGATCACCTCGCTCCCGCGCTTCCCGACGTGGAAATGCTGCCGGTCTGCGCTGACTTCACCCGTCCGGTGGACGTGCCCGCACCGGAGCGCGAGCCCGCGCGGCGCCTGCTGTTCTTCCCGGGGTCCACGCTTGGCAACTTCGCCAGCGAGGACGCCCTCGCCCTGCTGCGGGCCATGCGTCAGACCATGGGTGACCACGGCCTGGCCCTGATCGGCATCGACCTGCACAAGGACCCCGCGCTGATCGAAGCCGCCTACAACGACGCCGAAGGCATCACTGCGGCATTCACCCTCAACCTGCTCGTCCGCCTCAACCGTGAGGTGGGCAGCGACTTCGATCTGGACGGCTTCCGCCACCGTGCCCGTTACAGCACCGAACGTCTGCGTATCGAGACCGATCTGGTCAGCCAGCGGGCGCAGGACGTCCACCTCGATGGCCGCACCTTCCACTTCGAGGCCGGTGAGGCGATCCGCGTCGAGTACAGCCACAAGTACACCGATGACGGCTTTGATGCGCTGGTGCGGCAGGCCGGCCTGCAGGTTGCGCAGCGCTGGGACGCTGACAGTCCAGCTTACGGCCTGCGGCTGCTGCGTACGCTCTAGAGAGGCCAACGGCCGGCAACTGCTTCAGCATCGCCGGTCGCTCAGCCTCTAGTATGGTGTCAGCACCGGCAACACGGAGGACGCCATGCCCACCCTGACCGCACTCGGCCTGGCCGCGGCACTGGCCGCGCCGTCAACGGCGCCCGACCTGACCCCGCCCGATCCCGCGTTCACCCGGTGTCTGGCACAGCTGCAGGCAACGGCAGCTACCCAGGGCATTGCCGCAGACCGCTTCGGTGCGATCACCGCCGACCTGCGTCCTGATCCCAGCGTGCTCGGCTTGCTGGATGCGCAGCCCGAATTCTCCACCCCGATCTGGGACTACCTGGCTGCACTGGTGGACCGCCAGCGCGTCGACGATGGACGGGCCATGCTGCAGCAGCACCGCGACCTGCTTGATCGCATCGCCGCGCAGTATGGCGTCGATCCGGTCACCATCGTCGCCGTCTGGGGCGTGGAGAGCGACTATGGCCGTGTATTCGGCAAGCGTCCGCTGCTGCAGTCGCTGGCGACGCTGTCCTGCGCCGGCCGGCGGCAGGCGTTCTTCCGTGGCGAACTGCTGGCCCTGCTCACGCTGATCGATCGCGGTGATCTGCAGGCTCAAGGTCTGACCGGGTCCTGGGCCGGCGCGTTCGGCCATACGCAGTTCATGCCCAGCACCTACGCACGCATCGCCGTCGACGGCGATGGCGACGGTCGCCGTGACCTGGTCGGCAGCATTCCCGACGCACTGGCGTCTACCGCCAACTACCTCAAGCGCGCCGGCTGGCGCACGGGAGAACCGTGGGGCATGGAGGTGCGTGTTGCCGACGGCTTCAATACCAGCCTGGCCGGCCGTACCCAACGCCGGTCACTGGCTGAATGGCGTACGCAGGGCGTGACAGCGCTGGACGGCAGCGCGCTGGCTCCGGCGGGTCTGGCTGCCGGCGCGCGGGCGGCACTGCTGCTGCCCGCCGGCATCAAGGGGCCGGCCCTGCTGGTGTTCCGCAACTACGATGCGATCTACAGCTACAACGCCGCCGAAAGCTATGCGCTGGCGATCGCGACGCTGGCTGATCGCCTGCGCGGCGGCAGCGGCCTGGCCACCGCCTGGCCGACCGATGACCCCGGGCTGGGCCGTGATGAGCGCCGTCAGCTGCAGACCCTGCTGCTGGCGCGGGGGCATGATATCGGTACCGCTGATGGCATGATCGGCACAGCCAGCCGCCGGGCGATCCAGGCCGAACAGCGCCGCCTGGGATGGAGCACGGCCGATGGACGAGCCGGCCAACGCATCCTGCGCGCGCTGCAGAGCGCGCAGCCGCCTGCGGTGGCCTCCACCCGCTTCACGCTTCCCAGCAACTACAGTGCCGTGCAGTCGCCGGCCATACGGAGTCGATCCAACGTGCAACAGATCCAGGGCGTACGCAGTGGCCAGTTCCAGGGGCTTGATGCCTGGCTGGTGGAAACCCCCCAGGCCACCGCAGCCATCAGTGTGTTCGGCGGCCAGCTGCTCTCCTTCGTACCCAAGGGGCAGCCCGATCTGCTCTGGCTTTCGCCACGCCGTGCCGCATTGCCGACCCCCATCCGCGGCGGCAGCCCGGTGTGCTGGCCGTATTTCGGGCGACAGGGGCAAGGCGACGATGTGCCCGCGCATGGTTTCGTGCGCACCCTGCCGTGGGAGCTGAAGGAGGCCCGCCGGCTGGACGACGGCAGCATCGAACTCGTATTGGCTCCCCCTGCATTGGACAACCTCGCTCTGCGCCTGGCCATGACCGTGCGCATCGGCCGTGAACTACGGCAGCAGCTGGTGACCGACAATCCCGGCACCGCGCCGGTGACGATCACCCAGGCGCTGCACAACTACTTCCGCGTGGGCGATGCCAGCAAGGTCGAAGTCGATGGCGTGGACGGGCTGGAGTATCTGGACAAGTTCGAGAACTATGCACAGGCGCGGCGCCAGCAGGGCCCGTGGTCCCTGCGCGATCCGCGCGACCCGGGTCGCAGTGACCGCATCTATACCGGGGCAGGTGGCCACTACGTCCTGCGCGATCCGGTGCTGAAGCGTCGCATCACGATCCGTACCGAAGGCAGCCGCTCGCTGGTGGCCTGGAATCCTGGCGCGGAAGCGGCAGCGAAGATGGCCGACGTGGGCGACGGCTGGCGCGATTACGTCTGCCTGGAAGCGGCCAATGCCGGGCCCGACGTGATCACCATCGCACCGGCCGGTCGCCACGTGCTGGTACAGACCTTGTCCAGCTCGCCACTGTGAGTGGACATCCCGCCACGGATGGCAATCCCTACGCTGCACCGGTTGCCGGCGATGCGCCGTCGAGCCTGGACGCCGCAATGGCGGTCTATGACCGTCATCCACGGCTCGCCCGCGTGGTGGCCGACAACTTCGCTGTCTATGCCGAGTTGTGGCGGCTGCGTCGGGATCCGCCGGGCTGGCCGCGTCCCTGGAACTGGGCCGCGTTCCTGTTCGACTTCAAGTGGCTGCTGTACCGGCGTATGTACGGCATGGCGGTGGCCTACGTCCTGATCAGCATGGTGGGGGGTGCCGCCATCGTGCTGGCCGGAATGGACGACGCGGCGATATGGGGGTTGACGTTGGCCTTGAAGATCGCAGTGTCACTGGCGGCCAATGCGCTGTATCTGCGCCGCTGCAGGGCGGTGATCGCCCGCGCCGAAGCCGCCGGCGCGGGTGACGGCGCACGCGTCGAGGCCTATATCGACCGGCGCAGCGGCGTCAGCCGGCTGGCCCTGGGCCTGGGCATCGTGTTCAGCGTCGCACTGCAGGCGTTGGACCTCTTCGGCGGCGCCTAGCTGCGGGGCTCACGTGGCCGCAGGACCAGCAGGCACAGCGCGCCAGCGACCAGCCCCCAAAAGGCGGAACCGATACCGGCCAGCGACATCCCCGACGCAGTGACCAGGAAGGTGACCAGTGCCGCCTCGCGGTCGCGCTCCACCGCCAGTGCGCTGGCGAGGCTGTTGCCGATGGTGCCGAACAGTGCGATGCCAGCCACGCAGGCCACCAGCTCCCGCGGGAACGCGGCGAACAGTGCGGCCACGGTGGCGCCGAACAGGCCGATGACGATGTAGAACACACCTGCCGCCATCGCCGCGGTGTAGCGCCGGGCAGGATCCTCATGGGCATCGCGGCCCATGCAGATGGCTGCGGTGATCGCGGCCAGGTTCAGCGCATAGGCACCGAAGGGGGCCAGTACCGTGTTGACCACGCCGATCCAGCCGATCAGCGGCGATACCGGGGCGTCGTAGCCGGAGGCGCGCATCACGGCGACGCCGGGAATGTTCTGCGAGGCCATGGTCACCACGAACAGGGGCAGGGCGATGCCTGCCACGGCAGTCCACGACAGGGAAGGTGTCACCCACTGCGGGACCGCCAGCTGCAACTGCAGCTGCTGCGCGTGCAGCAGACCGCGGCTGGCCGCGACCGCGATGCCAACCAGCAGGGTCGCGATCACGGCGTAACGCGGGAACAGGCGCCGGCCAGCCAGCCAGGTCGCGAACATCGCCAGGGCAAGTACCCTCTGGCTGTCCATTGCGACGAACACATCCAGGCCGAAGCGCAACAGCACACCGGCCAGCATGCCCGCCGCCAGCGCCATCGGCACACGTTGCATGAGCCTGGCGAAGATGCCGGAGAAACCGGCCAGCATTGCCAATGCCGCAGCAAGCAGGAACGCGCCGGTCGCCTCCGAGAGCGAAGCGCCGCCGGCGCCCACCACCAGCATCGCGGCGCCGGGCGTCGACCACGCGGTGACCACCGGTACCCGATAGCGAAGTGACAGCCCGATGCAGGTCACGCCCATGCCCAGTCCCAGCGCCCACATCCAGGATGCGATATGGGCCTGATCGGCACCGACCGCCTGCGCGGCCTGGAACACGATCACCGCCGAACTGGCGAAGCCCACCAGTACGGTGATGAAGCCGGCGACGATCGCCGGCATCGATAGATCCCGCCACCATCCGTGGCGCACCTGCGTACTCATTGCCTGCTCTCCCGTGTGCATCCCTGCATTGATAGCGCCTGCGGCGTTGCCCGCGCAACGCGCGGGCGACGCCGCAGGGAACATTGAGTGCACGCACCAGCCGGTACAAGCGCCAGCGCTGTCATTGTCCTGAAAGAAAGTGGTTGACGAATCCGGCAGGATCTCTAGAATTCGCTCCCTCGCTGCAGCGCGATGCTTCCCCGGAAGCAGCACGCAGAAGCGACGCCACGCCAGCGGACGAGATGATCGAACGAGGGTGTTGACGGACTCGAAAAGTCCGTCATAATAGGCGGCTCGCAACGACGAAAGCCCCTCGGGGCCAACGACGAAGCAGTTCCGGCAACAACGTCCACCCCGGTGCGACGGCCTTGAAAAAGGTGTTGACGAAGCGGAAAAGCCGGCTATATGGGCGGCTCGCTACGA
>NZ_CM151329.1:4400000-4402500 GCF_056486685.1 Stenotrophomonas sp. 2201_Sma | reverse complement strand
GGACTAGCCCTTAAGCTGGATTGGTTCTAGGAAAACGCTCTGGAAAGAGCGGCCATAGAAGGTGACAGCCCTGTATCTGAAAGGGCCATTCCAGTGAAGACGAGTAGGGCGGGGCACGTGAAACCCTGTCTGAACATGGGGGGACCATCCTCCAAGGCTAAATACTACTGACCGACCGATAGTGAACCAGTACCGTGAGGGAAAGGCGAAAAGAACCCCGGAGAGGGGAGTGAAATAGAACCTGAAACCGTGTGCGTACAAGCAGTAGGAGCTCCGCAAGGAGTGACTGCGTACCTTTTGTATAATGGGTCAGCGACTTACTGTTCGTGGCAAGCTTAACCGTATAGGGGAGGCGAAGGGAAACCGAGTCTGATAAGGGCGCATAGTCGCGGGCAGTAGACCCGAAACCGGGTGATCTAGTCATGCCCAGGGTGAAGGTGCGGTAACACGCACTGGAGGCCCGAACCCACTCCCGTTGCAAAGGTAGGGGATGAGGTGTGATTAGGAGTGAAAAGCTAATCGAACCCGGAGATAGCTGGTTCTCCTCGAAAGCTATTTAGGTAGCGCCTCATATGTATCCTCTCGGGGGTAGAGCACTGTTATGGCTAGGGGGTCATCGCGACTTACCAAACCATTGCAAACTCCGAATACCGAGACGGACTGTATGGGAGACACACGGCGGGTGCTAACGTCCGTCGTGAAAAGGGAAACAACCCAGACCCACAGCTAAGGTCCCAAATTCAGTGCTAAGTGGAAAACCATGTGGAAAGGCACAGACAGCCAGGAGGTTGGCTTAGAAGCAGCCACCCTTTAAAGAAAGCGTAATAGCTCACTGGTCGAGTCGGTCTGCGGGGAAGATTTAACGGGGCTAAGCACTGAACCGAAGCTTGGGGTGCATAACTTTGTTATGCGCGGTAGAGGAGCGTTCCGTAAGCCTGCGAAGGTGGATTGAGAAGTCTGCTGGAGGTATCGGAAGTGCGAATGCTGACATGAGTAACGATAATGCGGGTGAAAAACCCGCACGCCGAAAGCCCAAGGTTTCCTTGCGCAACGTTAATCGGCGCAGGGTGAGTCGGCCCCTAAGGCGAGGACGAAAGTCGTAGTCGATGGGAAGCAGGTTAATATTCCTGCACCTCGCGTAAGTGCGATGGAGGGACGGAGAAGGTTAGGTGTACCGGGCGTTGGTTGTCCCGGGGAAAGGCGGTAGGTTTGGATCTTTGGCAAATCCGGGATCCTTTAAGACCGAGCACCGAGACGAGCCTTTAAGGCGAAGTCACTGATACCACGCTTCCAGGAAAAGCTCCTAAGCTTCAGCTTACGCAGACCGTACCGTAAACCGACACAGGTGGGTAGGATGAGAATTCTCAGGCGCTTGAGAGAACTCGGGTGAAGGAACTAGGCAACATGGCACCGTAACTTCGGGAGAAGGTGCACCCTTTTTGGTGGCTCGTGCGAGCTATAGCTGAAGAGGGTCGCAGTAACCAGGCCGCTGCGACTGTTTATCAAAAACACAGCACTCTGCAAACACGAAAGTGGACGTATAGGGTGTGACGCCTGCCCGGTGCTGGAAGGTTAATTGATGGGGTCAGCCGCAAGGCGAAGCTCTTGATCGAAGCCCCAGTAAACGGCGGCCGTAACTATAACGGTCCTAAGGTAGCGAAATTCCTTGTCGGGTAAGTTCCGACCTGCACGAATGGCGTAACGACAGCGGCGCTGTCTCCACCCGAGACTCAGTGAAATTGAAATCGCTGTGAAGATGCAGCGTTCCCGTGGCAAGACGGAAAGACCCCGTGAACCTTTACTATAGCTTTACACTGAACGTTGAGTTCGTCTGTGTAGGATAGGTGGGAGGCTATGAAACTGTGGCGCTAGCTGCAGTGGAGCCATCCTTGAAATACCACCCTGTCGTGCTTGACGTTCTAACCTGGGCCCATTATCTGGGTCGGGGACCGTGTATGGTGGGTAGTTTGACTGGGGCGGTCTCCTCCTAAAGAGTAACGGAGGAGCTCGAAGGTACGCTCAGCGCGGTCGGACATCGCGCACTGTGTGCAAAGGCATAAGCGTGCTTGACTGCAAGATCGACGGATCAAGCAGGTAGGAAACTAGGACTTAGTGATCCGGTGGTTCTGTATGGAAGGGCCATCGCTCAACGGATAAAAGGTACTCCGGGGATAACAGGCTGATACCGCCCAAGAGTTCATATCGACGGCGGTGTTTGGCACCTCGATGTCGGCTCATCACATCCTGGGGCTGTAGTCGGTCCCAAGGGTATGGCTGTTCGCCATTTAAAGTGGTACGCGAGCTGGGTTCAGAACGTCGTGAGACAGTTCGGTCCCTATCTGCCATGGGCGTTGGAGATTTGAGAGGGGCTGCTCCTAGTACGAGAGGACCGGAGTGGACGAACCTCTGGTGTTCCGGTTGTCACGCCAGTGGCATTGCCGGGTAGCTATGTTCGGAAGCGATAACCGCTGAAAGCATCTAAGCGGGAAGCGCGCCTCAA
>NZ_CM151329.1:4395000-4397500 GCF_056486685.1 Stenotrophomonas sp. 2201_Sma | reverse complement strand
CTTTTGGGGCCTTAGCTCAGCTGGGAGAGCACCTGCTTTGCAAGCAGGGGGTCGTCGGTTCGATCCCGACAGGCTCCACCACGTTTGAGTAAGACATTTGGGTCTGTAGCTCAGGTGGTTAGAGCGCACCCCTGATAAGGGTGAGGTCGGTGGTTCGAGTCCTCCCAGACCCACCATTCTCTGAATGACGCATACATTCGATCTTTATACGCATCGGCACTGTGGCCGGTACGTGTTCTTTTAAAACTTGTGACGTAGCGAGCGTTTGAGATGTTCTATCAGACGTGTCGTGAGGCTAAGGCGAGAGACGAAAGTCTCTTTATTGATTGAGTCGTTATATTCGTATCCAGGCTTTGTACCCCTGGATCAGGTATGACCCAAGGCAACTTGCGGTTATATGGTCAAGCGAATAAGCGCACACGGTGGATGCCTTGGCGGTCAGAGGCGATGAAGGACGTGGCAGCCTGCGAAAAGTATCGGGGAGCTGGCAACAAGCTTTGATCCGGTAATGTCCGAATGGGGAAACCCACCCGCTTGCGGGTATCCTGCAGTGAATACATAGCTGCTGGAAGCGAACCTGGTGAACTGAAATATCTAAGTAACCAGAGGAAAAGAAATCAACCGAGATTCCGTCAGTAGCGACGAGCGAACGCGGACTAGCCCTTAAGCTGGATTGGTTCTAGGAAAACGCTCTGGAAAGAGCGGCCATAGAAGGTGACAGCCCTGTATCTGAAAGGGCCATTCCAGTGAAGACGAGTAGGGCGGGGCACGTGAAACCCTGTCTGAACATGGGGGGACCATCCTCCAAGGCTAAATACTACTGACCGACCGATAGTGAACCAGTACCGTGAGGGAAAGGCGAAAAGAACCCCGGAGAGGGGAGTGAAATAGAACCTGAAACCGTGTGCGTACAAGCAGTAGGAGCTCCGCAAGGAGTGACTGCGTACCTTTTGTATAATGGGTCAGCGACTTACTGTTCGTGGCAAGCTTAACCGTATAGGGGAGGCGAAGGGAAACCGAGTCTGATAAGGGCGCATAGTCGCGGGCAGTAGACCCGAAACCGGGTGATCTAGTCATGCCCAGGGTGAAGGTGCGGTAACACGCACTGGAGGCCCGAACCCACTCCCGTTGCAAAGGTAGGGGATGAGGTGTGATTAGGAGTGAAAAGCTAATCGAACCCGGAGATAGCTGGTTCTCCTCGAAAGCTATTTAGGTAGCGCCTCATATGTATCCTCTCGGGGGTAGAGCACTGTTATGGCTAGGGGGTCATCGCGACTTACCAAACCATTGCAAACTCCGAATACCGAGACGGACTGTATGGGAGACACACGGCGGGTGCTAACGTCCGTCGTGAAAAGGGAAACAACCCAGACCCACAGCTAAGGTCCCAAATTCAGTGCTAAGTGGAAAACCATGTGGAAAGGCACAGACAGCCAGGAGGTTGGCTTAGAAGCAGCCACCCTTTAAAGAAAGCGTAATAGCTCACTGGTCGAGTCGGTCTGCGGGGAAGATTTAACGGGGCTAAGCACTGAACCGAAGCTTGGGGTGCATAACTTTGTTATGCGCGGTAGAGGAGCGTTCCGTAAGCCTGCGAAGGTGGATTGAGAAGTCTGCTGGAGGTATCGGAAGTGCGAATGCTGACATGAGTAACGATAATGCGGGTGAAAAACCCGCACGCCGAAAGCCCAAGGTTTCCTTGCGCAACGTTAATCGGCGCAGGGTGAGTCGGCCCCTAAGGCGAGGACGAAAGTCGTAGTCGATGGGAAGCAGGTTAATATTCCTGCACCTCGCGTAAGTGCGATGGAGGGACGGAGAAGGTTAGGTGTACCGGGCGTTGGTTGTCCCGGGGAAAGGCGGTAGGTTTGGATCTTTGGCAAATCCGGGATCCTTTAAGACCGAGCACCGAGACGAGCCTTTAAGGCGAAGTCACTGATACCACGCTTCCAGGAAAAGCTCCTAAGCTTCAGCTTACGCAGACCGTACCGTAAACCGACACAGGTGGGTAGGATGAGAATTCTCAGGCGCTTGAGAGAACTCGGGTGAAGGAACTAGGCAACATGGCACCGTAACTTCGGGAGAAGGTGCACCCTTTTTGGTGGCTCGTGCGAGCTATAGCTGAAGAGGGTCGCAGTAACCAGGCCGCTGCGACTGTTTATCAAAAACACAGCACTCTGCAAACACGAAAGTGGACGTATAGGGTGTGACGCCTGCCCGGTGCTGGAAGGTTAATTGATGGGGTCAGCCGCAAGGCGAAGCTCTTGATCGAAGCCCCAGTAAACGGCGGCCGTAACTATAACGGTCCTAAGGTAGCGAAATTCCTTGTCGGGTAAGTTCCGACCTGCACGAATGGCGTAACGACAGCGGCGCTGTCTCCACCCGAGACTCAGTGAAATTGAAATCGCTGTGAAGATGCAGCGTTCCCGTGGCAAGACGGAAAGACCCCGTGAACCTTTACTATAGCTTTACACTGAACGTTGAGTTCGTCTGTGTAGGATAGGTG
>NZ_CM151329.1:392500-4390000 GCF_056486685.1 Stenotrophomonas sp. 2201_Sma | reverse complement strand
GGGAAAGGCGGTAGGTTTGGATCTTTGGCAAATCCGGGATCCTTTAAGACCGAGCACCGAGACGAGCCTTTAAGGCGAAGTCACTGATACCACGCTTCCAGGAAAAGCTCCTAAGCTTCAGCTTACGCAGACCGTACCGTAAACCGACACAGGTGGGTAGGATGAGAATTCTCAGGCGCTTGAGAGAACTCGGGTGAAGGAACTAGGCAACATGGCACCGTAACTTCGGGAGAAGGTGCACCCTTTTTGGTGGCTCATGCGAGCTATAGCTGAAGAGGGTCGCAGTAACCAGGCCGCTGCGACTGTTTATCAAAAACACAGCACTCTGCAAACACGAAAGTGGACGTATAGGGTGTGACGCCTGCCCGGTGCTGGAAGGTTAATTGATGGGGTCAGCCGCAAGGCGAAGCTCTTGATCGAAGCCCCAGTAAACGGCGGCCGTAACTATAACGGTCCTAAGGTAGCGAAATTCCTTGTCGGGTAAGTTCCGACCTGCACGAATGGCGTAACGACAGCGGCGCTGTCTCCACCCGAGACTCAGTGAAATTGAAATCGCTGTGAAGATGCAGCGTTCCCGTGGCAAGACGGAAAGACCCCGTGAACCTTTACTATAGCTTTACACTGAACGTTGAGTTCGTCTGTGTAGGATAGGTGGGAGGCTATGAAACCATGGCGCTAGCTGTGGCGGAGCCATCCTTGAAATACCACCCTGTCGTGCTTGACGTTCTAACCTGGGCCCATTATCTGGGTCGGGGACCGTGTATGGTGGGTAGTTTGACTGGGGCGGTCTCCTCCTAAAGAGTAACGGAGGAGCTCGAAGGTACGCTCAGCGCGGTCGGACATCGCGCACTGTGTGCAAAGGCATAAGCGTGCTTGACTGCAAGATCGACGGATCAAGCAGGTAGGAAACTAGGACTTAGTGATCCGGTGGTTCTGTATGGAAGGGCCATCGCTCAACGGATAAAAGGTACTCCGGGGATAACAGGCTGATACCGCCCAAGAGTTCATATCGACGGCGGTGTTTGGCACCTCGATGTCGGCTCATCACATCCTGGGGCTGTAGTCGGTCCCAAGGGTATGGCTGTTCGCCATTTAAAGTGGTACGCGAGCTGGGTTCAGAACGTCGTGAGACAGTTCGGTCCCTATCTGCCATGGGCGTTGGAGATTTGAGAGGGGCTGCTCCTAGTACGAGAGGACCGGAGTGGACGAACCTCTGGTGTTCCGGTTGTCACGCCAGTGGCATTGCCGGGTAGCTATGTTCGGAAGCGATAACCGCTGAAAGCATCTAAGCGGGAAGCGCGCCTCAAGATGAGATCTCCCGGGGCACAAGCCCCCTGAAGGAACCATGTAGACTACGTGGTTGATAGGTCAGGTGTGTAAGTACAGCAATGTATTGAGCTAACTGATACTAATGATCCGTGCGGCTTGACCATATAACCTCAAGTTGCCTTGGCTTTACGACAACGTCGTAAGAGCATCCAAGTGCACGCTACGTCACAAGAACTATGCGAGGCTGGCGCCTTGTCCCTCGGGACGAGTGCGACTCTCCAAAAGCCTCCCTGGTGAAATTAGCGCTGTGGAACCACCCGATCCCATCCCGAACTCGGAAGTGAAACGCAGCTGCGCCGATGGTAGTGTGGCTCAAGCCATGCGAGAGTAGGTCATCGCCAGGGTTTATACCCAAAACCCCGCTGCTCACGCAGCGGGGTTTTTCTTTATGCGTTTCAGCAGCCGATGTTTCAGCCGGCGCTGCCGTGTCCCAGGAACGGCTGGATCACTGCCGCGATCTGGGCGGGCGCTTCCATATGCAGGTGATGGTTGCCCGGAAACACGGCCAGGCGCCCGTCGCGCAGGTGCTGCAGTCGCTCGCTGCGCATCGGCTCGGGATAGTACGACTGCGCGGGAGTCGCGTAGATCACCTGCGTAGGGCACGCGATGGCCTGTAGCAGATTGTCGATCTGGCCCTCGCTGAGCCGGATGGCGGTGGGCAGCATCAAGCGCGGATCGCTGCACCAGCGATAGCCGCCCTCTACGGGTTCGACCCCGCGCTCGACCAGCAGGCGCGCGCAGCCTTCACTGAGCTGGTTGGTCATCATCCGCGCGCGGATCGGCGCGGCGAGATCGGGAAAGACCCTAAGCTGCTTGCGCGATAGCGCGCGCGTGGCAGTCACATGCTCACGCAGCCGATGCGCGGTGTCCTCTTCCGGTCCCCGCAGGCCACCCAGCGCTTCGATGGCGACCAGGCGTTCAATGCGGTCACTGACCGCCGCCGTCAGGCTGGCGATGCCCGCACCCATCGAATGGCCGAGCAGGCTGAAGCGCTCCCAGCCCAGCGCGTCGGCCACGTCAAGGACGTGGCAGATCGCGGCAGCGGTGGTGTAGCTGGCGCCGGCCGGGAGATGGGCGCTGTGGCCATGGCCAAGCAGGTCGATGGCCACCAGATCCAGATGGGGCAGATGCGGCGCGAGTGGCACGAAGCTGGCGGCGTTATCCAACCACCCATGCAGGGCCAGCACACGCGGGCCCTCCCCGTGATTGCGCAGGCCGGCCACGCGCGCGCCGCCGACCTCGAGTTCGAACTCCTGCAGGCTCATGCCAGCGAGGCCACGGCCAGCCGTGCCAACGCACGCGCGTGCTCGGATCCATCGTTGAGGCAGGGGATGTAACGCATCCGTGCGCCGCGTTCGGCGAGGGTTTCAGTGAATCCCATCTCGACTTCTTCCAGCGTTTCCAGGCAGTCGGTGGCAAAGCCGGGGCAGACCACGTCGATCTGCTTCACGCCGGCCTCGGCCAGCGCCCACAGGCTGGGTTCGGCATACGGCTGCAACCAGCGCTCGCGCCCGAAACGCGACTGGTAGCCGAGCTGCCACTCGCTCCGTTCCAGGCCCAGCGCATTGGCGATCGCCTGCGCACTGGCCTCGCAGCGCTGCGGATAGGGATCACCGCCATCGGCCAGGCGCTGTGGAATGCCGTGGAAGGAGAACATCAACCTCTGGCCACGGCCATGCGCCTGCCAGTAGCGCTGGATGGAGGCTGCCACGGCCGCGACCCAGTCCGGGTCGACCGAGTAGTCCTGTACCAGGCTGACCGTGATGCCCGGATTCCTGCGCTGCCAGGCATCGACACGATCCTCCACCGATGCGGTGGTGGTGGTCGAATACTGGGGATAGAGCGGCAGCACGACGATGCGCCGCACGCCTTCCGCCGCCAGCCGGTCCAGTTCCGCGGTCAATGCGGGTTCGCCATAGCGCATCGCATGGCGCACGCGCAGGGTCGGCAGCAGAGCTTGCATGGCCTGCGCCAGCCGCCGGGTATGGACCATCAGCGGCGAGCCCTCGGGCAGCCAGACCTGGGCGTACTTGGCGGCCGAGCGGCCGCTGCGCAATGGCAGGATCAGGCCGCGCAGCAGCGGCTGCCACAGCAGCGCCGGAATCGAGACCACGCGCGGGTCGGACAGGAACTCGGCCAGGTAACGGCGTACGGCGGGGGCCGTCGGCGTCTCGGGCGTGCCTAGGTTGACCGCCAGCACGGCGGTATCGGGTGCGTCGAGCATGGGGCTCATTGTCGCCGATCTGCCGCTGTATCGGGATGCAGGATCTGCATCGCAGGCATAGTCATCTCCGATGCGGGACCGATGACGCTCATTGCCGATTCATCACAACACTACTAATTTCAGTCACTTGCTATATCTTCCTATGGACTGACTTCTGGAGCCTGCCATGCGTCGCCCGATCCAAGCCCTGCTGATCGCCGCCAGCCTGCTGTCCAGCCAGGCCATGGCCGGGCCGCAGGAAGACCAGCGCGCCCGCAACGCGGTGCGTGTGCTGGCTGAAATCCAGGAAATCCCTGAACAGGGGATTCCGGACAAACTGCTCGACGAAGGCCGCGCGGTCATCGTCATTCCCGACACGATCAAGGCAGGCCTGGTCATCGGTGGCCGCCGTGGGCATGGCCTGATGTCGGTCCGCATGCCCAACGGCGCGTGGTCCAACCCGGTCTTCGTCAAGCTCACCGGCGGCAGCATTGGCTTCCAGGCCGGCGTGCAGTCGTCGGACGTGGTGCTGGTGTTCCGCAACGACCGCAGCCTGGACAACCTGGTCAACGGCAAGTTCACCCTGGGCGCCGATGCCGGTGTGGCGGCCGGTCCGGTCGGCCGCAATGCGGCCGCGGCCACCGACGGCCAGCTCAAGGCCGAAATCTGGTCGTGGTCGCGTGCGCGTGGCCTGTTCGCCGGCGTCGCCCTGGACGGTGCGGTGCTGCAGATCGACGATGCCGCCAACCTTGACGCCTATGGCAGCAACACCACGCCGCGGATGATCTTCGAGGGCCGGGCAGCAGGTGCGCCGTCGATGGATGTGGTCGCCTTCCGTGATCGCCTGGAGGAGGCGACCTATGCCGCGCGCAACAACCGCGGTGGCAATGGTGGCACGGCCTCGCGCCCGGCTCCGGCGCCGACGGTCGCACCGCCGCCTGTTCAGGCAGCCCCGGCGGTCCCGGCGGAAGCCACCACCGCGCCCCTGCAGAACGTGCCGCAGAACCCGCCACCACAGCAGCAGGGCTTCCAGCCGGTCAATGAAGGCGAAATCCGCACGGAGACGCTGGGCGGGAACTGACTTTCGTCACGCGCGCCGGCTAACGGCCGGTGCGCTATGCTCGACAGCCTGATCACTAACGTAACGAGCGTCTTTATGGGCAGTTTCAGCATCTGGCATTGGTTGGTCGTGCTGGCCATCGTCCTGCTGGTGTTCGGCACCAAGCGTCTGACCAGCGGCGCCAAGGACCTCGGTTCGGCGGTCAAGGAATTCAAGAAGGGCATGCGCGACGAGGACAAGCCGAACGCGCAGCTGGGCGATGAGACGCGCAGCCAGGACGCCTCGCGCACCGCGCAGGACGAGCACGACCGCAACGCACGCTGATCCGGAGCGGTCGCGGTGTTTGATATCGGCTTCAGCGAACTGCTGGTCATTGCGGTGGTCGCCCTGGTGGTGCTCGGTCCCGAGCGTCTGCCCAAGGCGGCCCGTTTTGCCGGCCTGTGGGTCCGTCGTGCCCGCAATCAGTGGGACTCGGTGAAACAGGAACTGGAGCGCGAACTGCAGGCCGAAGAGATCAAGCGGCAGATGCAGGACGTGCGGCAGGGCATGCAGGACACCGAGAACCAGTTGCGTGCCAGCGGCGAGGCGATCCGTCGCGAAGCCGCGCAGGCACAGCAGCAGGGTGATGCGCTGGCGCAGGAGACGCGGGCACCGGCGCCGGCGGACCTGCCGCCGCATGTCAGCCAGGCACAGCAGGCTGCACCTCCCGCGTCCATGGGCGACGGCACTGCGGCCGATGCCGGCGGGGCGTCCGCTGCATCCGCAGCGGATGTAGACGACACCCGTCCGGTGCCAGCGTCGCAGAGCGAGGAGCGCGGCCGATGAGCGAACAGGATTTCGGCGAGAGCTCGCTGGTTGAGCATCTGGTGGAGCTTCGCGGCCGCCTGGTGCGTGCGCTGCTGGGCCTGGGCGTGGTGCTGCTGGCACTGCTGCCCTTTACCCAGAAGTTGTACAACGCGCTGGCCGAACCGCTGGTCTCGCAGCTGCCGAACGGCCAGACGATGATCGCCACCAACCCGGCCGGCGCCTTCTTCGCTCCGTTGAAGCTGACCTTCTTCGTCGCGCTGTTCGTGGCGGTGCCGTGGCTGCTGTACCAGTTGTGGGCCTTCGTCGCGCCGGGACTGTATGCCCGCGAAAAACGCCTGGCGGTGCCCCTGCTGGTGTCGTCGGTGCTGCTTTTCTACACCGGTTGCGCCTTCGCGTATTTCCTGGTGTTGCCGGCGGTGTTCCACTTCCTCACCACCTTCAGCCCCGATGTGATCGCGATCACTCCGGATGCCAACGCCTACCTGGATTTCGTGCTGGCGATCTTCTTCGCCTTCGGTGGCAGCTTCGAGCTGCCGGTGGCGATGGTGATCCTGGTGCTGCTGGGATGGGTGACGCCGCAGCAGTTCAAGGAAGGCCGTGGCTACGCGATCGTGGGCATCTTCGTGGTGGCGGCCGTGCTGACGCCGCCGGACGTGGTCTCGCAGCTGATGCTGGCGATCCCGATGTGCCTGCTGTACGAACTGGGCATCCATGCCGCGCGATGGCTGGTGCCGTCCTCGGTGGTGAAGAAGCCCGCCGCGTGATGCGGCAGCGCCGGGCCATGCCCGGCATGGGTAGAGCCCGCCGGGCATGGCCCGGCGCTACCGTTGGGCGTGCTCAGGCGTGGAAGACGTCGTTCACCGGCGGCGTGGCCGGAAGCGGCGGAGCGCCACGGCTGCCACGGTGCACGAACATCTGCTTCCAGGCGGCATACACCGCGCCGACGTACAGCGGCATCACCACGGTGGTCAGCAGCAGCTGGGCGATGAACACGGCCACCATCTGCCCCCCCAGCAGCATCGCGATCTGGATCACGATCACGAACAGGATGTAGCCGCAGAAGGCGGCGATCACGCCGAGCACAGCGAACACCGCCATCGCCGCGATGTTCTCGATGCAGCCCTGCAGGCTCAGGCGCAGCGCGTGCATGCCGCTCTGCTTGTCGAACACCACCAGCGCTGGCTGGGTGAACATCGCCAGGGTCAGGGCGATGGCGGTCACGAACACCAGCAGCATCCACAGTGCGATGCGCGTGGCCGGCAGCTGGGCGACCAGTTCGGCGGCGGCTTCGGGGCTGACCTGCTGGTTGCTGCGGGCGATCTCTTCCATCCGTGCCATGACGTCGCTGAAGGCGGCGAAGCCTTCGCGACCGATCATCAGGTACAGCAGCACGCCCAGCAGCAGGACCACCAGTACCTGGATCGCCAGCGGCACCAGCAGGTGGCTGACGCGGTGGTCACGGATCGGCTGCAGCAGGTGGGTGACCAGGCCGGGCCGGCCGTCGTCGATCTCGCCCATGGCGTACAGCATGCCGCCGAACATGATCGGCGAGACGGCCAGGGTCATCAGCTGCACGGCCAGACCGAGCGCGCCGGGCACCAGGGTGGACAGCAGGGTGACCACCCAGCTGACCAGCATCCAGGTCAGGCCGATCCGCGCCAGCTGCAGCGGTGCACGCCGGTACAGGGAGAACGTATCCAGCAACCACTGGGCGCCCGCCGAGGCCGGCAGCTTGCGAATCTCTTTCATGGACATCCGGAGAGGACAGAAGGGGAGCGGGCAGTACCCGCGCCGCCGATTATCCCTGTTTTGCCGCCGGCTGGGCTGAAGACTGCCGTGCCTGGCGGACGAAACGGCGCAGCAGCTGCCGGGCCAGGGGGGCGGCGCTGACCGCGCGCTCGATGCTGCGGGCGCAGCCACCATGGCGGCCGATGCAGTCGGCCCGCGCACGCACGTAGCCGCGCATGTGGTGGGTGGCGAACTCGGGATGGAACTGCACGCCCCACGCCTGCCGGCCCCAGCGGAAGGCATGGCAGCCATCCTGCGGCGACCGTGCCAGCACGGCGGCCCCCTCGGGGGCACGCAGTACGGTCTGCAGATGGGTCGCGTGTGCCGCGAAATGCTGCGGCAGCCCCTGGAACAGGGGGTCCTGTGCTGCCTGCGGCTGCAGCTCCAGTTCAATGGTGCCCGACTCGCGTCCGGCCGGGTTGTAGGCCACTTCGCCGCCCAGCGCATGCGCCAGCAGCTGGTGCCCGTAGCAGATGCCGAACACCGGCACGTCATCGTGGGCGGCCTGCCGCAGCCACGCCGCGCTGCGCTCGCTCCAGTCGGCGTGGTCGGTGACGAAAGCGGCCGAGCCGGTCACCATCACCCCGGCGAACGCGCGCGGGTCGGGCAGGACGCCGCCGTGTTCGACATCGACCACCACCGTCTCGTGTTCTTCCAGGCCGGCGGCGACGCGGATCCAGTGCGGGAAACGCCCATAACGACGCAGCGAGGGCACTGGACGGCCGGTTTCAAGAATCAGGAAGGGCGCTGGGTTCATCCGGGGGCGGCAGGACAGACAGGACTTCCTCGATTGTAGTCAGCCCCTGCGCCACCTTTTCAAGCCCCGCCTGGCGCAGGGTCCGCAGGCCCTCGGCACGGGCGGCACGGCTGAAACCGGCCAGATCCATGTCGGCGCGGATCTGCGCGCGAAGCCGCGAACCCAATGGCAGCAACTCATACAGGCCGATGCGGCCGAGGAAACCGGTGCGCCGGCACTCCAGGCAACCGACCGGCCGACAGGGCGTGGCGGCATCTGGATATGCGGCATGGCTATCAGCCAGTACCGCCCAATCGGCGGCACCGAGCGTATGCGGCTGCTTGCAGTGCGGGCACAGGGTGCGCACCAAGCGCTGGGCGAGGATGCCGTTGACGGTGGAGGCCAGCAGGTAATGCGGCACGCCCAGGTCGAGCAGGCGGGTGATGGCCGAGGGGGCGTCGTTGGTGTGCAGGGTGGACAGCACCAGATGGCCGGTCAGCGACGCCTGTACCGCCATCTGCGCGGTTTCCAGGTCGCGGATCTCGCCGATCATGATGATGTCCGGATCCTGCCGCAGCAGGGTGCGTACGCCGCTGGCGAAGTCCAGGTCGATGTTGGTCTGCACCTGCATCTGGTTGAACTCCGGCGCGATCATCTCGATTGGATCCTCCACCGTGCACACGTTCACGTCCGGGGTGGCCAGGCGCTTGAGCGTGGAGTACAGGGTGGTGGTCTTGCCCGAGCCGGTCGGGCCGGTCACCAGCACGATGCCGTGCGGACGCTCGACCAGGGCGTTCCAGCCGGCAGCCTCCTGCGGGCTGAAACCCAGCTGGTCGATGCTCTTGAACGCCGCATCCGGGTCGAAGATGCGCATCACGCACTTCTCGCCGAACGCTGTGGGCATGGTCGACAGGCGCATTTCCACCTCGCGCCCACCCGGTGACCGGGTCTTGATGCGGCCATCCTGCGGCCGGCGACGCTCGGCCAGGTCCATGCGGCCCAGCACCTTGATGCGGCTGACCACGGCGGTCATCACCGCCGGTGGCACCTCGAACACCTTGTGCAGCACGCCATCGATGCGGAACCGCATGCGGCCCATCTCGCGGCGCGGTTCCAGGTGGATGTCCGACGCACGCTGCTCATAGGCGTACTGCAGCAGCCAGTCGACGATGTGCACGATGTGCTGGTCGTCGGCATTGACGTCGCCGGTGCGGCCGAGCTCGACCAGCTGCTCGAAGCTGGGCAGGGCGGTGTTCACCTCGCCGCGCATGTCGCCGCGCGCGCCACGCACCGAGCGCGTGACGCCGTAGAACTCCATGGTGTAGCGGTGCAGGTCCAGCGGATTGACCACGGCCAGCTCGATGCGGCGGCGGGTCAGGTGCTGCAGGTCGCGGCGCCATTCCTGTACCAGCGGTTCGCTGGTCGCCACTAGCACGCGTTCGGCGTCCACCGCCAGTGGCAGGAAGCGATGGCGGCGCGCATAGGCGTGCGAAACCAGGGCCGTGACCGCCGCCACATCGACGCGGGTCGGGTCGATGCGCAGGTAGCGGGTGCTGGTGCGCCGCGCCAGCCACTCGGTGAGGCGTTCCAGGGTCAGTTCTCCGCCGTCGCTGGCGGCAAGCTTGAGGTTGGACAGCAGTACCAGCGGATGGACTTCACTGGCGTTGCGGGCGCCCTGCGCGGAAAACCGCACGCGCTCGCGGTCCTGCCCGGCCACCAGGCCATCGGCCAGCAGTGCGGCCGAGACCTGTTCAAACAGCAGGCGGCCCCACGGCAGCGGTACCGCGCCGGGCTCGCCGGGCGTGCCCGCCGGCAGCCGATGTTCCATCTGCCTGCTCCTCCCGGGTACGGAATGCCCCGCAGGTCGGCCGTTATACTAGCGCACCCCCTTGCCGGCCAAGAATCGTCCGCATGTCCGCGACCCCGACCGTTCCGATCACCTTCCAGGGCCTGATCCAGACCCTGAACCAGTTCTGGGCCCAGCAGGGCTGCGTGCTCATCCAGCCGCTCGACCTGGAGGTGGGCGCCGGTACGTTCCACCCGGCGACCTTCCTGCGTGCGATCGGTCCGGAAGGCTGGAACGCGGCCTATGTGCAGCCCTCGCGCCGTCCCACCGACGGCCGTTACGGCGAGAACCCGAACCGCCTGCAGCGCTATTACCAGTACCAGGTGGCGATGAAGCCGGCGCCGGACAACATCCAGCAGCTGTACCTGGATTCGCTGCAGGCGCTGGGCATCGACCCGCTGGTGCACGACCTGCGCTTCGTCGAGGACAACTGGGAGTCGCCGACCCTGGGTGCCTGGGGCCTGGGCTGGGAGGTCTGGCTCAACGGCATGGAAGTGACCCAGTTCACCTACTTCCAGCAGGCCGGTGGCCTGGAGTGCCGTCCGGTGCTGGGCGAGATCACCTACGGTCTCGAGCGCCTGTGCATGTACCTGCAGAACTGCGACAACGTCTACGACCTGGTGTGGACCTACGGGCCGGACGGGCAGCCGGTGACCTACGGTGACGTCTATCACCAGAACGAGGTGGAGCAGAGCACCTACAACTTCGAGCATGCCGACGTGGAAGAAATGTTCCACCGCTTCGACGCCTGCGAGCGCGAGGCGCAGAAGCTGGTCGAAGTGGGCCTGCCGCTGCCGGCCTACGAGCAGGTGATGAAGGCCAGCCACACGTTCAACCTGCTGGATGCGCGCCGCGCCATCAGCGTGACCGAACGCCAACGCTACATCCTGCGCGTGCGTGCGCTGGCCCAGGCGGTGGCCCGGGCCTACTACGAGCAGCGCGAGAAGCTGGGCTTCCCGGGCGCGAAGAAAGCCTGACGGCCGCTCTCCCACCCTGCTTTTCATCACCCCCGGGGCGCCGGACGCGTTGCGCGCTGCGCCCCCCACCACAGGATCGAACCGATGAGCCAATTGTCCCCCCTGCTGATCGAACTGGGCACCGAGGAGTTGCCGGTCAAGGCGCTGCCGGGCCTGGCCCAGGCGTTTTTCGACGGTGTTGTCGAAGGCCTGCGCAAGCGCGGCATTGCGCTGGACACGGGCGATGCACGTCCGCTGTCCACCCCGCGCCGGTTGGCCGTGCTGCTGCCGGGCGTCGGCCTGGAACAGCCGGAGCAGCACAGCGAAGTGCTGGGCCCGTACCTGAACATCGCGCTGGATGCAGAAGGCCAGCCGACCAAGGCGCTGCAGGGCTTCGCCGCCAAGGCCGGCATCGACTGGACCGCGCTGGAGAAGACCACCGACAACAAGGGCGAGCGTTTCGTGCATCGTGCGGTGACACCGGGCGCGAGCACCGCCGATCTGCTGCCCGAGATCCTGCGCGAGGCCATCGCCGCCATGCCGATCCCCAAGCCGATGCGCTGGGGCGACCACCCCTGGGGCTTCGCGCGGCCGGTGCATTGGCTGGTGCTGCTGCACGGCAAGGATGTGGTCGCGGCCGAGCTGTTCGGCCTCAAGGCCGACCGCATGAGCCGTGGCCATCGCTTCCACCATGACAAGACCGTGTGGCTGACCCAGCCGCAGGACTACGTCGAATCGCTGCGCGCGGCCCATGTGCTGGTCGACCCGGCCGAGCGCCGCGCGCGCATCGTCGCCGAGGTCGAAGCCGCCGCCGGCAAGGCTGGCGGCAGTGCGCGCATCACCGAGGACAACCTTGAGCAGGTGGTGAACCTGGTCGAGTGGCCCTCGGCAGTGCTGTGCAGCTTCGAGCGCGCCTTCCTGGCCGTGCCGCAGGAAGCGTTGATCGAAACGATGGAGATCAACCAGAAGTTCTTCCCGGTGCTGGATGACGCGGGCACACTGACCGAGAAGTTCATCGGCATCGCCAACATCGAGTCGAAGGATGTGGCCGAAGTGGCCAAGGGCTACGAACGCGTGATCCGCCCGCGCTTCGCCGATGCCAAGTTCTTCTTCGATGAAGACCTGAAGCAGGGGCTGGCCGCGATGGGCGAGGGCCTGAAGACCGTGACCTACCAGGCCAAGCTGGGCAGCGTGGCGGACAAGGTCGCGCGCGTGGCGGCGCTGGCCGAAGCGGTTGCCGTGCAGGTGGGTGCCGATCCGGTGCAGGCCCGCCGCAGCGCGGAATTGGCCAAGAACGACCTGCAGTCGCGCATGGTCAACGAGTTCCCGGAACTGCAGGGCATCGCCGGCCGCCATTACGCGGTGGCGGGCGGAGAATCGCCGGACGTGGCGCTGGCCCTCGACGAGGCGTACCAGCCGCGCTTCGGTGGCGATGACATCGCGCTGTCGCCGCTGGGCAAGGTGCTGGCCATCGCCGAGCGTGTGGACACACTGGCCGGCGGGTTCGCGGCGGGCCTGAAGCCGACCGGCAACAAGGATCCCTTTGCCCTGCGCCGCAACGCACTGGGCCTGGCCCGTACGATCATCGAGAGTGGCTTCGAGCTGGACCTGCGCGCGCTGCTGGCCAGCGCCAACCAGGGCCTGGCTGCGCGTGGCGTGCAGGCCGATGTGGGTGAGCTGTACGACTTCATCCTGGATCGCCTGAAGGGCTATTACGCCGACAAGGGCGTGCCGGCCACCCACTTCAACGCGGTCGCCGAACTGAAGCCGGCGTCGCTGTACGACTTCGATCGCCGCCTCGACGCGATCGGCACGTTTGCAGCGCTGCCCGAGGCCGAGGCCCTGGCCGCCGCGAACAAGCGCATCCGCAACATCCTCCGTAAGGCTGAAGGCGACATTCCGGGCCAGATCGACCCGTCGCTGCTGCAGGAGGAGGCCGAGCGCGCGCTGGCCGAAGCCGTCACCGCAGCCATCGACGACACGGGCGCCAGCCTGCATCAGAAGGACTACGTGGCCGTGCTGGCCCGCCTGGCCCGCCTGCGCCCGCAGGTCGATGCATTCTTCGATGGTGTGATGGTCAATGCCGAAGACCCCGCACTGCGCGGCAATCGCCTGGCGCTGCTGACCCTGCTGGGCGAGCGACTGGGCAAGGTCGCCGCGATCGAGCATCTCTCGAGCTGAGTGGTCGCGCCGGGCTACGCCCGGCGCGCGCGCGGTGTGGTGCCGGAAGAAGCCGCCGGGCATGGCCCGGCGTTACCGACCTCGTTCGGATGATGTCGGCGGTGCGATTCCGCGATCGAGCATCTGTCGAGCTGAGTGGTCGCGCCGGGCCACGCCCGGCGAGCGCGCGGTGTGGTGCCGGAAGAAGCCGCCGGGCATGGCCCGGCGCTACCGACCTCGTTCGGATGATGTCGGCGGTGCGATTCCGCGATCGAGCATCTGTCGAGCTGAGTGGTCGCGCCGGGGCGCGCCCGGCGAGCGCGCGGTGTGGTGCCGGAAGAAGCCGCCGGGCATGGCCCGGCGTTACCGACATCATGCGGATGATGTCGGTAACGCGTATTTTGACCGCCACTTAACAACCGATGCCTGAAGGCGTGATGCATTTCGCATCGTCACGTTGGGTCGGTATGCTGTGCCGCATGCAGCCAAAGAAATACGCCCTGCCGCTGATGGTCCTGTCGCTGGTCGCCACCCCCGTGGCCCACGCGCGCGGCACCATCGACAAGGTGGACATCAAGGGATTGGACAAGGGCGACGACGCCGCGATCATCGAGAACATCCAGGAATCGCTCACGCTGTACGACACGATCGGCAAGGAGCAGGGTGAATCGCGGCTGGAGTACCTGCTGTCACAGGCCGAGCGGCAGACCCGGCAGGCGTTGGAGCCGTTCGGGTACTACAACCCGGTGATCACGGTGGAGGCGCCGCGCCAGGACGAGCATGTGCAGGTGCTGATCCACGTCGACAAGGGCACGCCGGTGACGGTGCGGCGCGAGCACATCGACATCACCGGCCCGGCCATGTACGACCAGTACCTGCAGGATGACCTGACCGCCTTCAAGCCGCGCAAGGGCCAGCGTTTCGAACATACCCAGTACGAAGCCAGCAAGATCACCATCACCCGCCGCCTGGCCGAGCGTGGCTACTTCGATGCCGATTACACCCAGCGCCAGGTACAGATCACCCGCGCCGACAACGCCGCGGACATCGACCTGACCTGGGACAGCGGCCGCCGCTACAACATGGGCCCGGTCCGGTTCGAGCAGGATTACTTCGTCGACAAGCTGTTCGATCCGCTGGTGTACTGGGAACAGGGCAGCTACTACCACGAAGGCAAGCTGGACCGGCTGCGCGAGTCTCTGACCAAGCTCGACTACTTCAGCGTGATCGACATCCAGCCGCGGCCGGACCAGGCCGACGACAATGGTGAGGTGCCGGTCGACGTCAAGCTGACCCGTGCCAAGCGCACGATCTACACCGCGGGCCTGAGCTACGGCAGCGAGAGTGGTCCCGGTGTACGCGGCGGTGTCGAGCGGCGGTTCCTCAACAACCGCGGCCACAAGATGAACACCCAGCTGGACTATGCGCAGAAGCGCAAGAGCCTGGTGACCAGCTACCGGATTCCCGCGTTCGCCTGGCTTGATGGCTGGTATACCTTCGCCGCCAGCGCCTACGACGAGCAGACCGACTACATCGACCTGCGCAACTTCAAGCTGATCGCCAGCCGCAGCGGCGAGATCAACGAATACTGGACCGCGATCGCGTCGGTCAACGCGCTGCGCGAGCGCTGGCGCTATGCATCGGGTACCGAGTTCACCGACGCGGTCTACAACACCTCCACGCTGGTCTATCCGCAGCTGGTGGCCGACTACGTCAATGTTGATGACGAGATGTTCCCGCGCAAAGGCATCAGCGGCACGGCCACCGTACGCGCGGGCGTTGAAGGCGCCGGCTCCGATACCAGCTTCGTGCAGGCCAATGCCGTGCTTCGCTGGTACGTTCCGGTGGGCGAAAGCAACCGCCTGATCCTGCGTGGCGAGGGGGGCACCACCTGGACCAGCGATCTGGTGGCGATGCCACCCAGCCTGCGCTACTTCGCTGGCGGTGACCGCAGCATCCGTGGCTATGCCTACCGCGAGGTGGGCCCGCGCACGCCCGCGCCGGACAAGTACGCGCTGGGTGCCAAGAACCTGGTGATCGGCTCGGCCGAGTACGAGCACTACTTCAACGGTGGCCCCTGGGGTGCGGCGGTGTTCGTCGACACCGGCAGTGCCTTCGACAACACCATCGACCTGCATACCGGTGTGGGCTTCGGCGTGCGCTGGAAGTCGCCGGTGGGCCCGGTGCGCATCGACGTGGCCCACGGCCTGAACAACCCGGATTCGCAGTTCCAGCTGTATCTGAACATCGGAGCGGACCTGTGAGCACGCCCGCACAGACCCCGGGAACACCGCCGCCGCGCGTGCGCTTCTATCGCCGCCGCCGCTTCTGGGCATGGTCCGGCGTGGGCGTGCTGGGCCTGGTCCTGCTCGGTCTGCTGCTGCTGTACTGGCTGCTGCAGACCGTGGCCGGCCGTGACGTGCTGCTGGCGCAGGTGGTCGCGCGCCTGCCGGTGGGTGCCAGCTTCACCTGGGACAAGGTGGAAGGACCGGTGGCCGGCCCGCTGACGCTCTACAACGTCGACTTCCGCTATGACGACATCCACTTCCATGCCGAGCGCGCGTACCTGGAGCCGGACCTGCGCCCGCTGCTGGGCCGCAAACTGCTGCTCGACAGGCTGGAACTGACCAATGCCTCGCTGAACCTGGCCAAGAGCGAGGAGCCGTTCAAGCTGCCGTCGTGGCCGGACTCGCTGCCGCAGATCGAGATGCCGCTGGCCATCCAGGCCGACGCCATCGCCATCGACGGTTTCCGGGTGACCCAGGCCGGTGAACCGGTGATCGACATCAGCCGCGTGCGCGGCGGCGTGGAAATCGCCAACGGCGAATTCCAGGCGCGCGCGCTGGTCGTGGACACCGATATGGGCAACTTCACCGCCCAGGGCCGCTACATCCCGGCCAAGGACTACGACACCGACGTGACCGTCACCGCGGTGCTGCCGGCGCCGCGTGGGCGCACGGCCGCCACGCTCGGCCTGGTTGCACGGGGCAATCTGGCGCACATGGAAGTGGCCGTGGCCGGGCGCGCGCCCAAACCGCTGCATGCGATGCTGGTGTTTGACGGGCGGACCGATCCGAGCTGGAGCGCGACCGTGCGCAGCGACGAACTGGACCCGGCTCTGCTGTCGCCAGCGCTCGCGGGTTCGGCCATCGCGCCACTCGCGCTGGATTTCAGCGCCACCGGCAAGGGCGGCAACGCCCAGCTGCGCGGCACGGTGAAGCAGGGCGAGCAGGCGCTGGAGCTGGCGCCCTCGGTCATCTCGCTGCAGGACCAGGTGCTGAAGGTCTCGCCGCTGGTGGTGAAGGGACTGGGGGGCGAGGCACGCCTGGAAGGTACCGCTGATTTCAGCCAGGAAGACCAGCAGAAACTCGATTTCTCGGTCATCGCCCATGATCTGACCTGGGTGCCGGCGGAGGATCCGAACACCGTCGGTGGTCCGCCCGTACCGGTGACACTGAAGGAAGCCCGCTTCGGCCTGGCAGGGACGCTGAAGGCATGGGCTGCGATCGGTCGTGCCGACGTGGAGCGTGAGCAGCAGAAGGCGCAGCTGCGTTTCGACGTGCGCGGCAACGACCAGGCGGCCTCGATCCGCGAGCTGCAGGCGCAGACGCCCGGCGGGCAGTTGCAGGTGGAGGGCCAGGTGGCATGGGCACCGCAGCTGGACTGGGATGCCAAGGCCACATTGAAGGACTTCGATCCGGGCTATTTCGTGCCTGGATGGAATGGCCGGCTGTCGGGCAACCTGGCGTCCAAGGGCCGTCAGCTGCCGCCGCCGGCAAATGCCCCGCCGGGTACTGCCGGCACGCTGGAAGCCACGGTCGATCTGCCGTCGCTGAAGGGCGTGCTGCGTCAGCGCAATCTCGATGCGCAGGGCAAGTTCGCGCTGCAGGGTGAACAGGGCCAGGGCGAGCTGAAGCTGGCCGTTGGCAGCAGCCGGGTCACCGCCTCGGGCAAGGTGGGCGACCGCCTGGACATCGACGCACGTTTCGAACCGCTGCAGCTGAGCGACCTGCTGCCTGGCGCCGATGGCGGCCTGCGCGGGCAGGTACAGGTGACCGGCCCGCGTGACGCACCGGACATCACCGCGGACCTGGTCGGCAACAACCTCAACTGGGATGGCTATGGCGCCGAGAGCCTGAGCATCAAGGGGCGGCTGCCGTGGCGTGGCGACAGCGGCACGCTGGCCGTGCAGGGACAGCAGGTCAACGCCGGCATGCTGCTGGAACGGTTGAACATCGATGCGCAGGGCAGCGTGTCGAACCTGCGCCTGGCGGCACAGACCCGCAACGAACTGGGCGCGATCGACCTGCAGGGCAGCGTGCGCCAGCAGGGCCAGCAATGGCGGGGCGAACTGGCTTCGCTGCGTATCGCACCGGTGAAGGGCGATGCCTGGGCGCTGCGCGCGCCGGCCGCCTTCGCCATCAACAATGGCAGCTACACGCTGGCCGAGGCCTGCCTGGCTGCCGCCAGCAGCGGGGCGCTCTGTGCGCAGGCGAACTGGCCGCGCGAGGGCCTGGTGGTGCGCGGCGATGCGTTGCCGCTGGCACTGGTGCAGCCGTGGCTGCCGCCGCAGTCCGGACGTCGCATCTACCTGCGCGGCGAGCTCGGTCTGGATGCGCAGATCCGGCCGCGCGGCAATGCGTGGGAAGGACACGTCGAAGTGCGTTCGCTGGAGGGCGGGGTGCGCCTGGGCGAGAACCGCAACGTCGGTGGCGACAGCACCCGGGGCGAACTGGTGCGTTATGACCAGTTCTCGCTGAAGCTGGACATGACCCCGGCCAGCATCAAGGGCTATCTGGGCATGGGCTTCCAGGGCAACGGCTTCGTCGATGCCAGGATGCAGACCGGCTGGGAAGCCAGCGCGCCGTTGAACGGTGAGCTCTACCTCAACATGTCGCGGCTGTACTGGCTGGAGCTGTTCTCGCCGGACATCGTGCGCCCGACCGGCCTGATCGAGGGCCACGTGAGCCTGCGCGGTACCCGTGGCCAGCCATCGCTGGGCGGCGACGCGCAGCTGAGCAATTTCAAGGGCGAATTCCCCGCGCTGGGGCTGACGTTCGACCAGGGCAAGGGCAGCTTCGTCGCCCAGCCCGACGGCTCGGCCAAGATCACCGCGCAGGCCAACTCGGGCCAGGGCACGCTGTATGTCGATGGCGGCCTGTCCTGGTTCGGTGATGCGCAGCCGCTGCAGCTGAAGATCCACGGCGAGAACGTGCTGCTGTCCAATACCAGCGAACTGCGCATCGTCGCCAACCCCAATCTGGACTTCACCCTGGCCAAGGCCGCGATGGAGCTGCGTGGCACCGTGCATGTGCCGGAGGCGGACATCGATCTTGAGCGGCTGGATCGCGGGACGTCGGTTTCCGAGGACGTGGTGGTGCTGGACCCGGCCGATCCGGAGGAATCGCGCACCTCGCCGCTGGACATGGACCTGACCGTCAGCCTGGGCGACAAGGTGAAGATGACCGGCTTCGGCCTGAAGGGCGCGCTGACCGGCAAGATGCAGGTCTGGGCCAAGCCCGGTCGCGAGATGACCGCCAATGGCGGGCTGGAGGTCAGTGGCCGCTACAAGGCCTATGGCCAGGACCTGACCATCACCCGCGGCAACCTCAACTGGAACTACAACGCCGTATCCGACCCGCGCATCAACATCCGCGCCGAGCGCCGGATCGGTGATGTCACCGCTGGCATCGACGTGACCGGCCGTGCACAGCAGCCGCGTGCGGACGTGTGGTCCGACCCGGCGATGTCGCAGTCCGAAGCGCTGGCCTACCTGGTGCTGGGCCGCAGCCTCACCGGTGCCAGCAGCGACCAGGCCCAGCAGGTCAATGCAGCCTCGGCCGCACTGTCGGCCGGCAGCGGCCTGCTGGCATCGCAGCTGGGGGCCAAGCTGGGCCTGGACGATGCGGGCGTGAGCCAGTCGCGCGCGCTGGGCGGATCGGTGATCGGCGTGGGCAAGTACATCTCGCCCAAGCTGTATGTGGGCTATGGCGTATCGCTGGTCGGCGCCGGTTCGGTGATCACCCTGAAGTATCTGCTGCGCCGCGGTTTCGACGTGGAAGTGGAGTCGAGCACGGTGGAAAACCGCGGCTCGATCAACTGGCGGCGGGAGAAGTAACCCGCCGCCATCGACCGGTAGCGCCGGGCCGCGCCCGGCCCCCAACCATCGGCCGTTGCCCCTGCCGGCCCCAGCGGCTATGGTCCCGGGCTGTTCTGTCGTACCGGATCGCCTCATGTCGCCACGCAAAACCCTTCCTGCCGCCCTGGCCCTGGGCCTCACCCTCGCTGCGGGCGCCCATGCCGATGAAGGCATGTGGATGCCGACCCAGCTGCCGGAGCTGGCCAAGCCGCTGCGCGCAGCGGGCTTCATGGGCGATCCGGCCGACCTGGCCAACGTCACCGCACCACCGCTGAGCGCCGTGGTGCGGGCCGGAGGCGGCACCGGTTCGTTCGTTTCCGCCGACGGACTGCTGTTGACCAACCACCATGTGGCGATGGGCGTGATCCAGTACAACAGTTCGCCCGAGCACAACCTGATCGACAACGGCTTCATCGCCAAGGGGCGCGCCGACGAGCGGCCGGCCAATCCGGACTTCCGTGTGCTGGTCACCGTCGGCTTCGACAAGGTGACCGATCAGGTGCTGGCCAATGCCCGTGGCAAGACCGGCCGTGCGTACTTCGATGCGGTCGATGCGGCCAGCAAGCAGATCGTGGCGGAGTGCGAGAAGAACGGCAGCGTGCGCTGCTCGGTGGCCAACATGTACTACGGCACCGATTTCTATCGCATTGCCCAGCTGGAACTGAGCGATGTGCGCCTGGTCTACGCGCCGCCGCGTGCGATCGGCAACTATGGCGACGAGATCGACAATTTCATGTGGCCGCGCCATACCGGCGATTTCACTCTGCTGCGTGCCTATGTCGGCAAGGATGGCAAGCCGGCCGCGTACAGCAAGGACAACGTGCCGTATCAGCCACCGGCGCACCTGAAGATGTCCGTTGAAGGTCCGAAGGAGGGCGATTACGCGATGCTGGCCGGTTACCCGGGCATCACCTACCGCCACCGCACCGCGGCCGAGTTCGCCAGCCAGGTCGATGCGGTGTTGCCGCGCCGGGTGTCGGTGTTCCAGCAGATGATCGACACCATCGAGGTGGCAACTGCCAAGGACGCGCAGGCGCGTACCCGTTACGCTTCGCAGCTGCAGTCGCTGAAGAACAACCGCAAGCGCGCCGCCGGTGAGCTGGAAGGCCTGCTGCGCAGCGATGCCAAGGCGCAGCGCGCTGCCGACGAGTCGGCCATGCTGGCGGCCACCGACCGCCGGTACCGGAGTGACATCCAGGCGTTGCTGGCCAATCTCTCGCAGGGTGCGGCGGTGGGTGAGCGCGACCTGCTGCTGGAGCAGATGGCCAACCAGAGCCAGCTGCTGCGCTCGGCGCTGCTGCTGGAACGCCTGCGCATCGAGTCGGCCAAGCCGGATGCACAGCGCGAAAGCGGCTACCAGCAGCGCGACCAGGCGATGATCGAGGGCGTACTCAAGCAGGTGCAGCGTCGGTATGCAGCGGAGGTCGAAAAGGCGCTGCTGACCACCCTGCTTACGCGATACCAGCAGTTGCCGGACGCGCAGCGCGTGGCCGAGTTCGATGCCGCCTTCGGCCGCACCCCGGCGCAACTGGCGCAGGCGCTGGACACGCTTTACGCCAGCACCCGGCTGGGCGACGAGGCGCAGCGTCTCTCGCGCTTCGCCGCTGCGCGCGAAGGCAAGGCCCTGGCACCCGATCCGCTGATCGCAGTGGCCGCGCCGCTGGTGGCGGCGCAGCTGCGCATCGAGAACGAGAGCAAGACCCGCGAAGGCGAGCAGCTGCGCCTGCGCCCGGCCTACATGCAGGCGCTGTTCGCCTGGCGTGCCAAGCAGGGCCGCGCGGTGTACCCGGATGCCAACCGTACCCTGCGCATCAGCTACGGCAAGGTCGAGGCACTGCACCCGCGTGACGGCGTGACCTACTCGCCGGTGACCACGGTGGCCGGTATCGTCGAGAAGAACACCAACGCCTATCCCTTCGATGCGCCGGCTCCGCTGCTGGCCGCCATCGCCAAGGGCGATTTCGGCAGTACGGCCGATCCGGCCCTGAAGACACAGACCGTCAACTTCCTGACCAACCTCGATACCACCGGCGGCAACTCGGGATCGCCCGTGCTCAATGCCAAGGGTGAACTGATTGGCCTGAACTTCGACAGCAACTGGGAATCGGTCAGTGCCAGCTGGTGGTTCGATCCGCGCTACAAGCGCGCCGTGCACGTGGACATGCGCTATCTGCGCTGGCTGCTGGCCAAGGTCTACCCGGCGCCGGAACTGTTGAAGGAAATGGGCGTTCCGGCCCAGTAAGACGCCGGCCACGACCCCGGTCGTGGCCCGCACCGCGTAGGCCCCCCACCCGGGTGGGGGGTGTTGCCCCCAACGAGCCCGTACGTCTGGCCCCCTCTGGCCTACACTGCGGGTTCCTCTGATGGAAACGCGCGCGTGGTCTCCAGCTGGATCCTGCTGCTGGTCTCGGTTGCCTATGCCGCACTGCTGTTCGGCGTGGCATGGTGGGGCGACCGTCGGCCGATGTACCCGGACCGGCCCTGGCTGCGGCCGGTGGTCTACAGCCTGGCGCTGGCCGTGTACTGCTCGTCCTGGACCTTCTATGGCGCGGTGGGCACCGCCGTGCGCAACGGTATCGGCTACCTGCCGATCTACATCGGGCCGCTGCTGCTGCTGCTGTTCGGCTGGCGCATCATCGAGCGCCTGGCCCTGATCGCCCGCAGCCAGAACGTGGTGTCCATCGCCGATTTCATCTCCTCGCGCTTCGGCCGCTCGCGGCGCCTGGCCGCGCTGGTGGCGATCATCGCCCTGATCGGCATCGTTCCCTACCTGGCCCTGCAGTACAAAGCGGTGGCGATGAGCTTGCAGGTGCTGACCGGCAACACCGGCCCGACCGGCTTCTTCAGCGATCCCGCACTGTATGTCGCCCTGCTGATGGCCCTGTTCGCCACGCTGTTCGGCACGCGCCAGGTGGATGCCACCGAGCATCACCACGGCATGATGCTGGCGATCGCCCTGGAATCGGTGATCAAGCTGCTGGCGATGCTCGCCGTTGGCGTATTCGCCTATGTGTGGCTGACCGACCGCACCGATGCGGTGGTCGAGTCGGTGCATACGCTGTTCACCGGATTGCCGCCGGTGGGATTCATTTCGCAGACCCTGCTCAGTTTCCTCGCCATCGTCTGCCTGCCGCGCCAGTTCCATGTCGCGGTGGTGGAATGTGGCGATGTACGCGACGTGCGCCGTGCACGCTGGATGTTCGGTGGTTACCTGGTGCTGATCTCGGCGATGGTGCTGCCCATCGCCACCGCGGGCGTCACATTGTTCGGCACCGGCGGCAGCGTCGCCGACGATGCGATGGTGCTGGCGCTGCCGCTGGCCGAGGGCCGCAACGCGCTGGCGCTGGTCGCCTATGTGGGTGGCTTCTCTGCCGCCACCGGCATGGTCATCGTCTCGTCCATCGCGCTGGCCACCATGGTCAGCAATGATCTGGTGATGCCGGTGCTGCTGCGCCGCAGTGGCGATCACCAGGAAGCAGCCGACGTGGCTTCACGCGTGCTGTGGATCCGCCGCCTGGCGATCCTGCTGCTCGCGTTGATGGCGTACAGCTACTACCGCAGCAGCAGCAACGACAGCACCCTGGCGTCCTACGGCCTGATGGCGTTCGCCGCAGTAGCGCAGTTCGCACCAGGCCTGATCGGCGGCCTGTATTGGCGTGGCGCCAGCCGCCGCGGCGTGGAAACCGGCATGCTGCTCGGCTTCGCCACCTGGCTCTATACCCTGTTGCTGCCGGCGATGACCATGGCGGGATGGGTCGACGCCGGCTGGGTCCAGCAGGGCCCGTTCGGCATCGAATGGCTGCGCCCGCAGCAGCTGTTCGGCATGACCGGCTGGGATCCGCTGACCCACGGTACCTTCTGGTCGTTGCTGGTCAATGCAGCAACGATGATGCTGGTGTCCGCACGCTGGCGGCCGGGGGTGGACGAGCGACTGCGTGCTGCGCCTTTCCTCGATCCGTACGCCGAGCGCCCCTCGGTCGCCGGCGGTTGGCCGGGCCACGTGCACGTGGGCGACCTGCTGGCGCTGGCCTCGCGCGTGGTGGGGGAGCGCCATGCGCGGCGTTCGTTCTTCGAGCAGGCGCAGTCGCTGGGCCGCGAACTGCAGTCCTCTGCGCCGGCCGACCGGCCCTGGGTGCAGTTCACCGAGCGCCTGCTGGCCGCATCGATCGGTGCCGCCTCCGCGCGCCTGCTGCTGACCAGCCTGCTGCGCGGTTCCGGCATGGACCTGGGTGAGGTGGTGGCGGTGCTGGACGAAGCCGGGCAGGAACTGCGCTTCAACCGCGAGATCCTGTCCACCACGCTGGAGAACATCAGTGCAGGTGTCAGCGTGGTCGATCCGGACATGCGCCTGACGGCGTGGAACCGCCGCTACCAGGACATGTTCGGCTACCCCGACGGCATGCTGTACGTGGGCCGCCCGGTGGCCGACCTGATCCGCTACAACGCCGAACGGGGCGAGCTGGGCGAGGGCGACATCGAGGTGCAGATCAACCGCCGCATCGGCTACATGCGCGCCGGTTCACCGCACGTGTTCGAGCGCACGCGCAGCGATGGCAAGGTGATCGAGATGCGTGGCCAGGCCTTGCCTGGTGGCGGCTATGTGACCAGCTACAACGACATCACCGATTACAAGCACGCCGAGAAGGCGCTGCTGGAAGCCAACGAAACGCTGGAACAGCGCGTCGCCGAGCGCTCCCACGAAGCTGAAGCCGCCCAGCAGTCGAAGACCCGCTTCCTGGCCGCGATCAGCCATGACGTGCTGCAGCCGCTCAATGCCGCGCGCCTGTTCGCTTCGGCGCTGCGTGACAGCGTTCATGTGAGCGACGAGCAGAAGCATCTGGCCGAGCGCGTGGATGCCTCGCTGCGCGCGGCCGAGGAGCTGCTGGATGGCCTGCTGGACGTATCGCGGCTGGATGCAGGTGGGTTGCATCCGGTCATCGGCGAGTTCGACGTCAGCGCGCTGATGCGCGAGCTGGCCGCACAGTACACGCCGGTTGCCGCCGGCCGTGGCCTGCGCCTGGATCTGTTCGCGCGCCCGGCATGGGTGCGCAGCGACCGGCGCCTGCTGCGGCGTGTGCTGCAGAACTTCCTGGCCAACGCGCTGCGCTATACACGGCAGGGCCGCATCGTGCTGGCCGTGCGCCATCGGGGCGAGGAAGTGGAACTGCAGGTGTGGGATACCGGCCCCGGCATCCCGGAGCATCACATGCGGCAGATCTTCGATGAGTTCCATCGCTACCAGCAGCCCTTCGACTGGGGCGAGCAGGGCCTGGGTCTGGGCCTGTCGATCTGCCAGCGCATCTCGCGCCTGCTGGACCATCGGCTCAACGCACGCAGCCGCGTCGGCAGCGGGTCGATGTTCTCGATCATCCTGCCTCGCGTGGCGCCTCTGCCGGGCTACACCGAGCCTGCCACGGCGGTCCAGGTGGCCGCCACGCCGGTGCGCAGCGATTCGCTGGCCGGCCTGCGCGTGCTGTGCGTGGACAATGACGAGGAAATCCTCGACGGCATGCGTGCGCTGCTGGGTCGCTGGCAGGTGCAGGTGATCACCGCCGCCACCGTCGATCAGGCGCTGGAAAAGATTGCCGAGCGCCCGCAGGTGATGCTGGTGGATTACCACCTGCATGACCGCATGGATGGCCTGGACGCGCTGGTGGCACTGCGCGAGGCGGCAGGATATCCGCTGCCCGGTGCCCTGCTCACTGCCGATGGTCGCGATGAGTTGAAGCGGATGGCGCGCGAGCGGGGTTATCGGGTGCTGACCAAGCCGATCAAGCCGGCCTCGCTGCGCGCCTTCCTCGGCGCGCTGCGCGACGCCGGCAGCAACGAAGCCTGATGGCAACTGTAGAGCCGGGCCTATGCTCGGCTCCTGCGCGCGGCATGGTGTTCCGTGGCCCGGACGAACAGCAGCCGAGCATTGGCTCGGCTCTACAAGAATCCACTTGCGCGGCTCCTCTGTAGAGCCGAGCCCATGCTCGGCGCCATGCGCAGCCCGGCGCTGATATAGCCATCGCTATACAAACCAGCCCTGCCTGCGCGTTTCACCAGAAATGTGCCAGGCGCGAATCGCGATGCTAAGCTTCGCGTCCCCTTGGGGAGTAGCCGGATTCCTACGCAGGAATCGTCCACGTCAACATACTCGGCCAGTGCGCCGTGGCGTGGACAACCATGATGGTTGGCGAGACCAGCGGCCCGCGCGCGCAACGTCAGGTTGGGCGCGAGCGCAGGCCGTGCGTCCGTCCAAGCCCGACCTCAGCAAGCACACATGTCCCCCATTTCGATCCTCCTGATCGGCTTTGCCATGTCCACCGATGCCTTCGCCGCGGCGATCGGCAAGGGCGCGGCGATGCGCAAGCCGGTGTTCCGCGATGCACTGCGTGCCGGCATCATCTTCGGCGTCATCGAGGCGATCACGCCCATCATCGGCTGGTTGCTCGGCCGCGCCGCCCTGCAGTACGTCGAAGCCTTCGATCATTGGATCGCCTTCGGCCTGCTTGGCGCTCTGGGCATCCACATGATCTACAACGGTCTGCGTCCGGATGAGGGTGAAGAAGATGAAGACCCCTCGCAGCACCACGGCTTCTGGAAGCTGGCGCTGACGGGATTCGCCACCAGCATCGATGCGATGGCGGTGGGTATCGGCTTGGCGTTCATGGATGTCCATATCGGCGTGATGGCGGCGGTCATCGGCCTGTGCACGCTCACAATGGTCACCGTCGGCATCATGCTCGGCCGCGTGCTGGGCAGCATGGTTGGCAAGCGTGCCGAGATCATTGGCGGCGCGATCCTGGTGATCATCGGCGCGACGATCCTGTACGAACACCTGCGCGGCGTGGGCTGAGCAGGGGCTACCTGTAGAGCCGAGCCCATGCTCGGCTGGCGTATGAAGCAGCCGAGCATGGGCTCGGCTCTACGTCAGGGTGTTGGCTGACAGGCAATGCGGTGTTGCACTGATGGAGAGGCTTTCATGCGTGCCATAGCCTCTTCGCATGGCCAGTCCCGCACTTCGTTATGGTCGTTGGTCGCATACCGGCAATGTCTATGCGCTTACCACGGTAACGCATGCGCGTCGTCCCTGGTTCATAGACAAGGCCAACGTTGAGCTGCTGATCGAAGCCCTGCGCACGGTAGAGCGGACCGGTCGTACCTTCTCCCTGGGCTGGGTGATCATGCCCGACCACCTGCATTGGTTGATGGAGTTGCGTACCGGCACGCTGGCCGGCTGCATGCAGATCCTGAAGTCCAGGAGTGGAAGATCCATCGCCACGCGCGTTGATGCGAACGTACCGATCTGGCAGCCGGGGTACTACGACCATGCGTTGCGCAGTGATGAATGCCTGCACACGCAGGCGAGATACATTGCGGCCAATCCCGTGCGTGCAGGGTTGGCTACCCGTATCGCGGAGTACCCCTATGCCTGGAGTCGATGGCCGCTTGAGGCATGATTGGCATTGAGGCGAAGAGCAGCCGAGCATGGGCTCGGCTCTACGAGGGCCTCACGAGACCCCGTGCACGGCACCGCAGTACGCCGCGATCAGTCTTCTTCCGGCGGCAGCACGATCGCGTCGTCGTCGATGGCCAGCTTGCCGGCCATCAGCACCGCCTGGGTGCGGTTGGTCACGCCCAGCTTGCGCAGGATCGCGGTCACATGTGCCTTGATCGTCGCTTCGGAGACGTTGAGGTCGTAGGCGATCTGCTTGTTCAGGCGGCCGGCGCCCAGCATCTGCAGCACGCGGAACTGCTGCGGCGTCAGCTCGCGCAGGCGCTGGCCGACCTCGCGTTCCTCGCGCTCGGTGGGTGGCACGTTGTGTGCCTCCGGCGGGGCCCACGTCTCGCCGTCGAGGATGGTGCCCAGCGCATGACCGATGGTGTCCGAGTCGGCGGACTTGGGAATGAAGCCCAGCGCACCGTGATCGAGCGCACGGCGCATCACCGTGGCCTCCTCCCGCGCGGAGACGACCACCACCGGCAGGTGAGGATGCAGCGAGCGCATGTGCACCAGTGCGTTGAAACCCTGTGCACCCGGCATGTTGAGGTCCATCAGGACCAGGTCGGCATCGTTGTGCTGGTCGGCCAGCGCATACAGCGCTTCCACGCTGTCAGCCTCGAACAGCTGCACGCCGGGGATGACCCGCTGTACGGCCCCACGCAGGGCTTCGCGGAACAGCGGGTGGTCATCTGCAATCAGGAGGGTGGTCATGGTCGGGGGGAACCGTGGGGAAACTGTTCGGGGGCCAGGCCCCTGGGGTCAGAGCCCTTTCCCTGCGGAAAGGGGTCCGACCCCGGGTCGTACGTCAGCGTACCTTGCGTTCGTCCACCAGTGACGCCACCACCGACGGATCGGCCAGGGTCGAGGTGTCGCCGAGCTGGTCCGGCGCGTTCTCGGCAATCTTGCGCAGGATGCGGCGCATGATCTTGCCCGAGCGGGTCTTGGGCAGGCCCGGTGCCCACTGCAGGTGGTCCGGGGTGGCGATCGGCCCGATTTCCTTGCGCACCCATGCGATCAGCTCCTTGTGCAGCTCTTCGCTCGGCGCTTCCTCGGCCACCAGGGTGACGTAGGCATAGATGCCCTGGCCCTTCACGTCGTGCGGGAAGCCGACGACGGCGGCTTCTGCCACCTTCGGGTGCGAGACCAGCGCGCTTTCGACCTCGGCGGTGCCGATGCGGTGGCCGGACACGTTGATCACATCGTCCACGCGGCCGGTGATCCAGTAGTAGCCGTCTTCGTCGCGGCGGCAACCGTCGCCGGTGAAGTAGCTGCCCGGATACGTGCGGAAATAGGTGTCGATGAAGCGCTGGTGGTCGCCGTACACCGTGCGCATCTGGCCCGGCCAGGAATCACGGATGATCAGATTGCCTTCGGTCGGGCCGTCCTGGATCTCGCCATCGGCATTCACCAGCGCCGGCTGTACGCCGAAGAAGGGCAGGGTGGCCGACCCCGGCTTGAGGTCCATCGCACCGGCCAGCGGCGAAATCAGGATGCCGCCGGTCTCGGTCTGCCACCAGGTATCGACGATCGGGCAGCGGCTGTCGCCGACCACCTCGTAGTACCAGCGCCAGGCCTCGGGATTGATCGGCTCGCCGACGCTGCCGAGCAGGCGCAGCGAGGCGCGCGAGGTCTTCTTCACCGGCTCCTCGCCTTCGCGCATCAGTGCACGGATGGCGGTCGGGGCGGTGTAGAAGATCGACACCTTGTGCTTGTCGATGACGTTCCAGAAACGCGAGGTGTCCGGGTAGTTCGGCACGCCCTCGAACATCAGCGAGGTCGCGCCGTTGGCCAGCGGGCCGTACACGATGTAGCTGTGGCCGGTGACCCAGCCGACGTCGGCGGTGCACCAGTAGATGTCGTCCTCGCGCAGGTCGAACACCGCTTCGTGGGTGTATGCCGCGTACAGCAGATAACCGCCGGTGGTGTGGAGCACGCCCTTCGGCTTGCCGGTGGAACCGGACGTGTAGAGGATGAACAGCGGATCCTCGGCGTTCATGCGCTCCGGCTCGCAGGTGGAGGGCTGGCTGTCCACGACGTCATGGAACCAGCGGTCGCGCGGGGCCTGCATGTCCACCGCGCCGCCGGTGTGGCGCACCACCAGCACGGTCTCCACGGTGTTGGTGCCCGGCAGTCTCAGTGCTGCATCGACGTTGGCCTTCAGCGGAACCTTGCGGCCACCGCGCAGGCCCTCGTCGGCGGTGATGATGAGCTTGCTCTGGCAGTCGCTGACACGATCGGCGATCGAGTTCGGCGCGAAGCCACCGAACACCACCGAGTGGATCGCACCGATGCGCGCGCAGGCCAGCATGGCCACGGCAGCATCGACGATCATCGGCAGGTAGATGGTGACCCGGTCACCCTTGCCGACGCCCAGGTTGCGCAGCGCATTGCCGAGCCGGCAGGTGCGCTCGTACAGCTCGCGATAGGTCACGTGCTGGGCCGGTGCGTCCGGGCTGTCCGGCTCGAACAGCAGGGCGGTCTTGTCGCCACGGCTGTCCAGCTGGCGGTCAAGGCAGTTGACGCTGGCGTTGAGCTCGCCGTCCTCGAACCACTTGATGTGGAAGTCGGCCAGGTCGTAGCTGACGTTCTTGATCTTCGTCGGCGTGCGCATCCATTGCAGGCGCTCGGCAGCCTTGCCCCAGAAAGCCTCCGGGTCGGTCACAGAAGCCTGGTACTGCTGTTGGTAGGACGTCTTGTCGATGCGTGCCTTGGCGGCGAACTGCGGATCGACGGGGTAGATATCAGCCATGGCACCCTCACTTGCACGTTGACTTTGTATGTGCGGTCGCAGCATCGCAACGACCAATCCCCCTCAGTTTGCCCCATCCACCCCCGGCCGCGTCACCACTGTGCTTAGACCATGGTCGAAAGTGGGCGCCCTGCGGGCCCGGCTTCGACCAATGGCGAATAGCCGGTGCGCGCATGTGCCCCGCAGTCTCGGCTCGACCGTGCCCCACGCGCGGCATCACCTTGCCACTTGGGAGAGAGGGCAACATGAGCCACCGTACGTTGAAAGCCGTGCGCACACCTTTGGCGGCCTGCCTGCTGGTCGCCCTGGTCGCACCGGGCATGGCGTTCGCAGAGACCGCCAAAGAAAAAGCACTCGAATCACGCGTCGCCGAACTGGAGCGCCAGGTCCAGCTGCTGCTGTCTTCGCAGCAACAGCAGCAGACCCAGATCGCCCAGACCCAGCAGGCGGTGACCGAAGTCCGCACCGTGCAGTCCGAGCAGAAGCCGGCGGTGCCGGCCGGCAAGCAGCCGATCCAGGTCACCACCATCACTCCGGGTGCCGCACCGGGTACCACGGTCAAGATCGGTGGCTTCATCAAGGCTGACTTCCTGGCGACCCAGACCAGTGACGGCCAGCTGGCCGACGATGCCACCGGCCGTTCGCTGTATCTGCCGGGCCAGACCCCGGTGGAAGGTGCCGGCGGAAACGGCAGGCGTTCGGGCACCGACTACAACGCCCACGCAAAGTTCTCGCGCTTCAACCTGGGCATCGACAACGTGAGCGAGTCCGGCAACAAGGCCGGCGCGTTCTTCGAGATGGACTTCTTCGGCAACTCGCTCGGCAACCAGACCGCCACCAACACCTACGGTGTCACCCTGCGCCATGCCTACATGTACTGGAACAACTGGCTCGCCGGCCAGACCTGGTCCAACTTCATGGACGCGGCCGCATTGCCGGAAGCGGTCGACTTCGTCGGCCCGACCGACGGTGTGATCTTCGTACGCCAGGCACAGGTGCGTTACACCAGCGGCGGCTTCAGCGTTGCCCTGGAAAACCCGGAAACCACCACGCTTACCGGTACCCGCAATCCGGTCACGGGTGCCTGGACCAACGCCAGCGCCAACTCCGATCGCGGCAGCCTGCCGGATCTGACGATGCGTTACGGCTGGAAGGGCGACTGGGGCACCTTCGGCGTCGGCGGCATCGTCCGCCAGCTGAAGGTCGACAACCAGACCACCGGCGCCAAGGCCGACAAGGTTGCCGGCGGCCTGACCCTGGGCGGCAAGTGGGTGATGGGCGACAGCGATTCGCTGCATTACCAGTTCACCGGAGGCGAGGGCATCGCGCGTTACATCGGCCTGGGCATCACCGCCGACTCGGCCTATGACATCGCCCGCGACGAGCTCAATCCGACCGGCGTTCTGGCCGGTTACGTGGGCTGGCGCCATGCGTTCTCGCCGAAGCTGCGCACCAACCTGATCTATGCGCGCAGCGACTACGACAACGACAGCGTGCTGGGCCCGCTGGTCACCAAGAGCGTGCAGAGCATCCGCGGCAACATCTTCTACTCACCGCTGCCCAAGGTCGATGTCGGCGCCGAGCTGATGTATGGCCGCCGCGAGATCGAGAACGGCAACAAGGGTGACATCACCCGGCTGCAGTTCACCACGAAGTACAGCTTCTGACGGCGCGCCGACCCAGGTCGGCCGCTACCGATACTGAGTGCCGACCCACCGTCGGCACCTACCAACAACGATTGCTTCGGAGGGGAAGCGTCTCATGTCCAGCACACCCAGCACCGCGCACAATCCCGCGGGCACCCTAACCAAGGGCCACAAGAAAGTCATCTTCGCTTCGAGCCTGGGTACGGTCTTCGAGTGGTATGACTTCTTCCTGTACGGCTCGCTCGCCGCCATCATCGCCAAGCAGTTCTTCAGCGGAGTCAATGAAACCACGGGCATGATCTTCGCCCTGCTGGCGTTCGCCGCCGGCTTCTTCGTGCGACCGTTCGGCGCGGCCTTCTTCGGCAGCCTCGGCGACCGCATCGGCCGCAAGTACACCTTCCTGGTCACCATCCTGATCATGGGCATCTCGACCTTCCTGGTCGGTGTGCTGCCCAACTACGCGTCGATCGGCTTTGCCGCGCCGGTGATCCTGATCATCCTGCGTCTGGCCCAGGGCCTGGCGATGGGTGGCGAATACGGCGGCGCGGCGACCTACGTGGCCGAGCATGCCCCGGACGACAAGCGTGGCCTGTACACCAGCTTCATCCAGTGCACCGCCACGCTGGGCCTGTTCATGTCGCTGCTGATCATCCTGGCCTGCCGCTACTTCCTGGGCAATGAAGCATTCGAAGCCTGGGGCTGGCGCATTCCGTTCCTGGTGTCCATCGTGCTGCTGGGCATCTCGGTGTGGATCCGCCTGCAGCTGAGTGAGTCGCCGCTGTTCCAGCAGATGAAGTCGGAAGGCAAGGGCTCCAAGACGCCGTTCCGTGACAGCCTGAAGGGCGGCAACCTGAAGCTGATGCTGCTGGTCCTGCTCGGCGCAGCGGCCGGCCAGGCCGTGGTCTGGTACGGCGGCCAGTTCTATGCGCTGTTCTTCCTCAGCAGCATGCTGAAGGTCGACGCCACCACCTCCTACCTGCTGATCGCAGCCGCACTGGCGCTGGGTGTGCCGTTCTTCATCTTCTTCGGCTGGCTGTCCGACCGTATCGGCCGCAAGAAGATCATCCTCGCCGGCTGCCTGCTGGCTGCCGTGACTTACATCCCGATCTTCAAGGGCCTGACCCACTTCGCCAACCCGGCCATCGAAGAGGCCCGCAGCAGCTCGCCGGCCCTGGTCGTGGCCGATCCGTCCACCTGCTCGTTCCAGTTCGATCCGGTCGGCCTGCGCAAGTTCACCAGCTCCTGTGACGTGGCCACCGCCGCGTTGACCAAGGCGGGCGTGCCGTACGACGTGCAGCCGGCAGCGGCGGGTTCGCTGGCGATCGTCAACGTCGGCAGCGCCAGCGTCACCTCGTATGAAGCGGCGGGACTGAGCAAGGACGAAGGCAAGGCCAAGGCCGACGCGTTCGGTGCCGAACTGAAGACCGCCCTGACCACCGCCGGCTACCCGGCCAAGGCGGACAGCGCGCGCATCAACATTGCGGGCACGATCTTCATGCTGTGGCTGCTGGTGCTGTACGTGACCATGGTCTATGGCCCGATCGCCGCCTACCTGGTCGAGCTGTTCCCGACCCGCATCCGCTACACCTCGATGTCGCTGCCGTATCACATCGGCAACGGCTGGTTCGGTGGCTTCCTGCCGGCGATCTCCTTCGCGCTGGTGGCCGGTACCGGCAATCTGTACTACGGCCTGTGGTATCCGATCGCGATCGCGCTGATGTCGGTGGTGATCGGTGGCCTGTTCCTGCGTGAAACCAAGGACGTGGATATCACCAAGTAGGAATGATGTTCACCGGATGAAGGAGAGGCCGTGGTGCAGACCACGGCCTTTTCGTTTCCTGGCTTCCGGGGTCAGATCCCTTTCGCGCGCGAAAGGGATCTGACCCCGTCGGACAGTGCCGCACGCCGTATAGTCGGCCCATGACCACCACCGCCCCAGCCGACCTCCCCCACGTCCTGCACACCCTGCGCAGCGCCTGGCAGTCGCAGCGCCCGTCGCTGGACCAGCGCGAAGCCGACCTGCGCCGCCTGCGCGAGGCGCTGAAGCCACGCCTGGATGAAATGGCCACGGCCATCGCCGAGGACTTCGGCCATCGCGCCCACGTTGAATCGAAACTGGCCGATGGCATGAGCGTGCTGTCGGCCATCGACCATCTGCGGCGCCACCTGCGGCGCTGGTCGAAGCCGCAGCGGGCATCGGCGGGATGGAAGTTGTGGCCGGCGCGCGCGCAGCTGCGGCCGACGCCGTTGGGCGTGGTCGGGGTGATCTCGCCGTGGAACTACCCGGTTACGCTGGCATTGGTGCCACTGGCCACCGCCATCGCTGCCGGCAACCACGTACTGCTGAAGCCTTCGGAACACACGCCCCGCACCAGCGCGTTCCTGGCCGATCTGCTGGCCAGTGTGTTCCCGCCCGATCGGGTGGCGGTGGTGCAGGGTGGGGCGGACGTAGCCGCAGCGGTCTCCTCTTTGCCGCTGGACCATCTGCTGTTCACCGGCTCGACGGCCGTGGGGCGCAAGGTGATGGCAGCGGCAGCCGAGCATCTGGTACCGGTTACCTTGGAACTGGGCGGCAAGTCGCCGGCCATCGTCTGCCGCGATTTCCCGCTGGACAAAGCCGCCGCGCGGCTGGCCACCGGCAAGTGGTTCAACGCCGGCCAGACCTGCATCGCGCCGGATTACGTGCTGATCGATAGCGCGCGCCAGCGCGAGTTCGTGCAGGCGCTGCAGCAGCAGGTGCGCGAACGCTACGGCGATTTCAGCGATGCCGGCGACTACACGCGCATCATCAACGAGGGCCAGTACCGGCGCCTGCAGCGCTACCTGGCACAGGCGCGGCAACGCGGGGTGCCGGTGATTCCGCTGGCGCAGGTGGATGACGCGCGTGCCGACCGCGAGCGCCTGCTGGTGCCGACCGTGGTGCTGGACCCGCCGGACGATCTGGACCTGATGCGCGAGGAGATCTTCGGGCCGATCCTGCCGGTGCGCGCCTACCCGGATCTGGATGCGGCGCTGGTCGACGTTCTCTCCCGCGACCGGCCGCTGGCGCTGTATCCCTTCAGCCACAACCGCGCCACCGTGGAGCGCATTCTCGCCAACGTGGTGGCCGGGGGAGTGACGGTCAACGACACGCTGCTGCACTTCGCCGCCGATGGCCTGCCGTTCGGCGGGGTGGGCGCCAGCGGCATGGGCGCGTACCACGGCCGCGCCGGGTTCGATGCGATGAGCAAGCGGTTGCCGGTGCTGTGGCAGTCGCGCTGGGCGGCCAGCGACAGGCTGCGGCCGCCGTATTCGAAGATTGCGGGGATGTTGAAGCTGCTGCTGCGGTGAAGCCACGCATGGCCTGGCTCTACTGGTAGGTGCCAACCAAGGTTGGCACGCGGGGCATCCATGCGCCAACCAAGGTTGGCGCCTACCAAAGCAGGCCCGGGTAGAATGCCCCCATGAAGATCGCCTCGTGGAACGTCAATTCGCTCAATGTCCGCCTGCCGCACCTGGAGCAGTGGCTCAAGGAGTTCGGCCCGGACATCGTCGGCATCCAGGAAACCAAGCTGGAGGACCACAAGTTCCCGGATGCGGCGTTGATCGGCGCCGGCTACCGCAGCGTATTCGCCGGCCAGAAGACCTACAACGGCGTGGCACTGCTGTCACGCGAGCCGGCGCAGGACGTGCAGATCGGCATTCCGGGTTTCGAGGACGAGCAGAAGCGCGTCATCGCCGGCACCTTTGGCGACCTGCGGGTGATCAACCTGTATGTGGTCAACGGCCAGGACGTCGGCACCGACAAGTATGCGTACAAGCTGCGCTGGCTGGAGGCCGTGCACGCCTGGATCGGCGAGGAACTGCAGCGGCACCCGAAGCTGGTCGTGCTGGGTGACTTCAACATCGCCCCGGACGCCCGCGACGTGCATGATCCGGAGGTGTGGAACGAGAACCACATCCTCACCTCCACCGCCGAGCGCGGCGCGCTGAACAAGCTGCTGCAGCTGGGCCTGCACGACGGTTTCCGGCTGCACAACGAGGAAGCCGGCACGTTCAGCTGGTGGGATTACCGCGCGGCGGGCTTCCGCCGCAATCTGGGCCTGCGCATCGACCTCACCCTGGTCTCCGACGCGCTCAAGGGCGGCGCCGTGGCGTCCGGCATTGACCGCGAGCCACGTACCTGGGAGCGCCCCAGCGACCACGCGCCGGCATGGGTGCAGTTGGGGTGAGGTAGCGCCGGGCCGTGCCCGGCGAGCGCAGCGGTCGGTGGCAGTCGCCGGGCCATGCCCGGCGCTGCCCGTCGGATCAACGTATGCTCTTGCGGGTGAACAGGTTGACGATCGCCAGCAGGATCACCGCACCGATCAGCGAGAACAGGAAGGTGCGGATGGTGATCGCTTCGTTGATGCCGCCGCCGAACAGCCAGCCGGAAATCAGCGCGCCGACGATGCCGACCACGATGTTGAGAATGATGCCCTGCTGCGCATCGCGCTTCATGATGATGCTTGCCAGCCAGCCCACGATGCCGCCGACGATCAGCCAGATGATGATGCCCATGATCGAACCTCCGGTGGAAAACCGTGACCAGTTGACGCGCATGGCTGTGAACCCGTCGTGCAATCGCGTGACGGTTGCGTGCGGATGAGCTTGCCAGCCACCCTGGATGGCCCCTGGCGCTTCGGGCCCGTGACGGTCTGGCGGCGGCCACATGTGCCGGGCCAGCGCGGTGAGCCGCAGGCCCGGCAGGTGCTGGCACAGGCGCTGGATCTCGCGCCGGAGGCACTGCCGCTGGTCCGCGACGACAAGGGCCGACCTGAGCTGACCGGTGCGCTGGCCGACCACGGCACGGGCTGGAGTCACAGTGGCGACGTGTTGCTGGTGGCGCTGGGTGAAGGTGTACGGCTCGGCGTGGACCTGGAACTGCTGCGCCCGCGCCCACGCCTGCTGGAGATCGTGCAGCGCTTCTTCCATCCGGAAGAGGTGGCCTGGCTGCAGGGCCTGGACGCCGCCGAACGCGAACACTGGTTCTTCCGTGTCTGGTGCGCCAAGGAGGCGCTGCTGAAGGCACACGGTCAGGGCATTTCGTTCGGCCTGCATCGCCTGCAGCTGGCGCCAGGTGTCGACGGCGCCCTGCACCTGCGCTGGTGCGACCCTGCGCTGGGTGATGCCCGGCAGTGGCATCTGCACGAATGGCAGGCCAGCGGCCAGTTCCGTGCCGCATTGGCCTGGTATCCGCAATGAAGCGGCGAATCAGCCCGGGAAACGGGCGATAATGGCGGCATGAGCGAACACGAACTCCCCGCCGGCGTGACCGCCACGCTGGAGCAGGGCCTGGCCGGCATGGGCCTGGACGCCGCACTGGCGCCGCAGCTGCTGCGCTACCTGGGCCTGCTGCACCGCTGGAACGGCACCTACAACCTCACCGCCATCCGCGACCCGCAGGAGATGGTCACCCGTCACCTGCTCGATTCGCTGGCCATGCAGCCGTTCGTGGCCGATGGCCGCCTGGCCGACCTCGGTACCGGTCCTGGACTGCCCGGTATCCCGCTGGCGATCGCCTGCCCGGGTCTGCAGGTCACCCTGGTCGAGAGCAACGGCAAGAAGGCCCGCTTCATGCGCGAGGCCGTGCGCCAGCTCGGCCTGGGCAATGCCCGCGTGGCCGAGTCGCGCGCCGAAGCGCTGGACGAGGCCGGCCACTACGACCAGTTGACCGCCCGCGCGATGGACACGCTGGCCGGCATCATCCGCGTCGGTGGCCACCTGCTGCGTCCTGGCGGCGTGCTGCTGGCGATGAAGGGCGTCTACCCGCATGAAGAGATCGCCGCACTGCCGGCAGGCTGGCAGGTGCGCGACGTGGCCCCGTTGAGCGTGCCCGGCCTGGCGGGCGAGCGCCACCTGGTCACCGTTACAGGCCCCTGATCCCGCCGCCAACCCTTTGCGCGACAACGGGTTGGCGATCCACGATTTCCGCCCGGGCCCGGTTGTACGCATAATGACCGGTCCCAGCATCCGTCGACGAGGCACACCCGCATGGCCCGCATCATCGCCATCGCCAACCAGAAGGGTGGCGTCGGCAAGACCACGACCGCCGTCAATCTGGCCGCTTCCCTGGCCAACGCACCCAAGCGCGTGCTGTTGGTCGACCTGGATTCGCAGGGCAACGCGACCATGGGCAGTGGTGTGGACAAGCGTGAGCTGGCCGCGTCCACCTGCGACCTGCTGCTGGGCGAGAACACCGCCGCCGACGTGCGTGTGCAGACCGCGGAAGGCTACGACCTGCTGCCCGGCAACATCGACCTGACCGCAGCCGAAATCCAGCTGATGGCGCAGGGCGAGCGCGAGCAGCGCCTGAAGCGCGCGCTGGCGCCGATCCGCGACGAGTACGACTACATCCTGATCGACTGCCCGCCGGCGCTTTCACTGCTGACGCTCAACGCACTGGCCGCCGCCGATTCGGTGATCGTGCCGATGCAGTGCGAGTATTACGCGCTGGAAGGCCTGAGTGCGCTGGTGGAAACCATCGAGGCGCTGCGCGCCAGCCTGAACCCGGCGCTGGAGATCGAGGGCGTGCTGCGTACCATGTTCGATGTGCGCAACAACCTGGCCAACGCCGTATCGGCCGAACTGACCGAACACTTCGGCGACCGCGTGTTCCGTACCATCGTGCCGCGCAACGTGCGCCTGGCTGAAGCGCCCAGCCACGGCCAAAGCATCGTCGGCTACGACCGCGCCTCGCGCGGCGGCGTGGCTTACCTGGGCCTGGCCGGCGAGATCATCCGTCGCAACAACGAACGCAACAAGGCCACCAAGGCCGTGGAGACCGTCTGATGACCAGCAGCAAGCCGGCAGCCAAGAAGCGAGGCCTCGGCCGTGGCCTGGATGCGCTGCTCGGTCCGAAGGGAGCGGTCAGCCAGGTGCAGGCCACCACCGCGGTGATCGAACCGTTGCCGGGTGAGGTGCTGCGCAAGCTGCCGGTCGGCCAGCTGCAGCCGGGCAAGTACCAGCCGCGTCGCGAAATGGACGAGGGCAAGCTGTCCGAACTGGCGGACTCGATCCGGTCGCAGGGCGTGATCCAGCCGATCCTGGTGCGTCAGCTGCCGGCGGGCAACTTCGAGATCGTCGCCGGCGAACGCCGCTGGCGCGCCTCGCAGCTGGCCGGTCTGGACGAAGTGCCGGTGGTGGTGCGCGAACTGGAAGACCGCACCGTCATCGCGATGGCGCTGATCGAGAACATCCAGCGCGAAGACCTCAACCCGCTGGAAGAAGCCGAGGCGCTGCAGCGCCTGATCAGCGAGTTCACCCTGACCCATGCCGAGGCGGCCGAGGCCGTCGGCCGCTCGCGCGCGGCGGTGTCCAACCTGCTGCGCCTGCTGGAACTGCCGGTGGCCATCCGCCTGCTGCTGGAAACCCGCCGCCTGGAAATGGGCCACGCCCGCGCGCTGCTGACCCTGGCCCCGGAACTGGCCGGCAAGCTGGCGCAGGAAGCGGCCGATGAAGGCTGGTCGGTGCGTGAAGTGGAGCGCCGCGCGCAGGCCTTCGCCGCCGGCAAGGTGCCGAGCAACCGCCCGGCGGCCGCGCCGAAGGTGCAGCAGGCCGACATCGCCTCGCTGGAAACCGAACTGTCCGAGTCGCTGGGGACCAAGGTGGCGATCAGCCACGGCCGCGGCGGCAAGGGCAAGCTGATCATCCACTACACCGATCTGGATACCCTCGACGGCGTGCTGGAAAAGCTGCGGACCCGCCAGGGCTGAGTCGCTCGGCACGTGGACAGAGACCTGCAATGACCATCCTGCTCACCGGCGCTGCCGGCTTCATCGGTGCCTACACCGCCCGCGCGCTGCTGGAGGCGGGCCAGCCGGTGGTGGGCCTGGACAACTTCAACGACTACTACGACCCGCAGATCAAGCGGGACCGCGTGGCCGCGCTGTGCCCCACGCTGGATCTGCGCACGCTTGACCTGACCGACCGTGAAGGCCTGGCCGCGCTGTTCGACGAACTGCAGCCGAGCGCGGTGATCCATCTGGCCGCGCAGGCCGGGGTGCGCTACTCGCTGGAGAATCCGCAGGCCTACGTCGACAGCAACCTGGTCGGCTTCGTCAACATCCTGGAACTGTGCCGCCACCGCGGCGTGCAGCATCTGGTCTACGCCTCCAGCAGTTCGGTGTACGGCGATTCGGCCACGCCGCCGTTCTCCGAGGACCAGCGCGTGGACCAGCCGCGCTCGCTGTACGCGGCCACCAAGGCTGCCAACGAGCTGATGGCGCACACCTACGCGCAGCTGTATGGCCTGCATGCCACCGGCCTGCGCTTCTTCACCGTGTACGGCGCGTGGGGACGGCCGGACATGGCGCCGCTGCTGTTTTCGCGTGCCGTCCTGGCCGGGCGCCCGATCGAGGTGTTCAACCAGGGGCGCATGCAGCGCGATTTCACACATGTCTCCGACATCGTCTCGGGTATCCTCGGCGCGCTCGCGCACCCGGCCGATGGTCCGGTACCGCATCGGGTATTCAACCTCGGCAACCATACGCCGGTCGAGCTGGAGCGCTTCATCAGCGTCATCGAGCAGGCCGCCGGCCGCCCTGCGCAGAAGGTCTACAAGCCGATGCAGCCGGGCGACATGGTCCGCACGATGGCCGACACCCGCCGCGCACATGACGCATTCGGCTTCGATGCGGTGACCCCGATCGAGCAGGGGCTGCCGCCCGTCGTCCAGTGGTGCCGCGAGTATTTCGGCGATCGCGCCTGAGGAGCAATCCTCACACAGCCGGATTCATCTTCGGATAACCTCGGCTTCGGAGAATGCGCGGTCTTTGTCCCCTCTTGGCCGAGTGACCCATGAGCCAACCCGAGCTTTCCGTTGTCGTCCCCGTATTCAACGAGCGCGACAATGTCGCGCCCCTGATCGCCGAAATCGTCGCGGCACTGCGGGGCCGGTTGCCGTTCGAGATCGTCTATGTCGACGATCACTCCCGCGATGACAGCCTGGCGGTGCTGCAGGGCCTGAAAGCCACCACGCCGGAGCTGCGGGTGCTGCACCACGTCGAGCAGAGCGGGCAGAGCACGGCGGTGCGCACCGGTGTCAAGCATGCCCGTGCGCCGTGGATCGCCACCCTGGATGGTGATGGCCAGAACGATCCGGCCGACATCCCCAAGCTGCTGGCGGCCCGCGATGCTGCCGACGGGCAGGTGAAGTTGTTTGCCGGCTGGCGCGTCAACCGCCAGGACAGCGGCAGCAAGCGCTGGGCCAGTCGCTGGGCCAACCGCATCCGGGCGCGCATGCTGCGCGACGATACGCCCGACACCGGCTGCGGCATCAAGCTGTTCGAGCGCGAAGCCTTCCTCGACCTGCCGTATTTCGACCACATGCACCGCTATCTGCCGGCGCTGATGCAGCGTGCCGGTTGGAAGACCACCAGCGTGCCGGTCAACCATCGTCACCGTACCGCTGGCGTCTCCAAGTACAACAACCTCGGCCGTGCGCTGGTCGGCATCCGCGACCTGCGGGGCGTTGCCTGGCTGATCACCCGCAGCAGGCGTACCGCGGTGGAAGAACGATGATGGCGCTGCACTGGCTCGACCAGCCGCTGACCTGGTTGTTCTGGACCGGCCTGCATGTGACGGGCTGGAAGCTGATCGGCTATACCGGCGCGCTGATGTTCGGCGGTCGCTGGCTGGTCCAGTTCATCGCTTCCCGGCGTGCCGGCAAGCCGGTCATCCCGCGCCTGTTCTGGTACATGAGCGTGATCGGCAGCCTGATGACGCTGAGCTACTTCCTGTTCTCGGCCAAGCAGGATTCGGTGGGCGTGCTGCAGAACCTGTTCCCGGCGTTCACCGCGCTGTACAGCCTGCACCTGGATATCCGGCACCGCGGCTGGAAGCGGGACAAAGCCAGCCATTGAGGTAGCGCCGGAGAGGTGTCCGTTCTGCACGCTGCGCGCTCGCGGGGCATGGCCCCGCGCTACCGATCCAACCGTTGAGGCGGCACCTGGACGGGATCGAACGCCGTTAGCGCCGGGCCATGCCCGGCGAAGGTGTGCGGTCCCCGCGTTACCGGTCCTGCAGCGCAGGCAGGACTTTTGAACCATGCCCCGGCTGTCCGGCGGTGCCATGATCGGCGTCTGCCTTCCCGGGAACCTGTGCTCGTGAAAACCCGTCTTGCCGTTGCCCTGCTCATCGCCCTGTCCGCTCCGGCTGCCGTCGTGGCGGCTCCGCCCGCGCTCGCGGCGTCCGCCCCTGCGACCACCGAATCGGCGGCCGATGCCGCCTTCCGCGCGCTGTACGAAAAGGAATGGAAGTGGCGCCAGGCCGGGGGCGGTGAAGCCAGCGAGGATGGCGACGCGCCGGCCAACGCCACGCGGCTGCCCGATGTGGGCGCGGCCGCGCAACAGGCCCGCCTGAAGGTCTGGGACCAGACCCTGGCCGAGCTGAAGAAGATCGACCCGACGACACTCAGCGCCGACAACCAGGTGAACTACGCGATCTACCGCGACCAGGTGTTCAACCTCGCCGAGGAGGTGCGTCTGCGGGCCTACGAGATGCCGTTCAACTCCGATTCCTCGTTCTGGTCCAATCTCTCGTTCATGGCCCGGCGCGAGATGAAGACCGCACAGGACTTCCGCAACTACATCGCACGCCTGGACGATGTGCCGCGCTATTTCGGCCAGCAGACCGAGAACATGCGCGCCGGACTCAAGCGGGGTTTCAGCGTGCCCCGCGCGGTGCTTGACGGGCGCGAGGTCTCCATCGCCACCGTCGCCGAGCTGAAGGACCCCACCGAGTCGCCGCTGTACGCGCCGTTCAAGAAGCTGCCGGCCAGCATTCCGGCGGCCGAGCAGGCGCAGCTGCAGGCGCAGGCCCGTGCGGCGATCAGCGGCAAGGTGGTGCCAGCGTTCCAGCAGCTGCGTACCTTCTTCGTCAACGAGTACGTGCCGCAGGCGCGTACCACCCTGGCGGCCGAAGCGATGCCGGAGGGCAAGGCGTTCTACAGGCAGCAGATCCACGAATACACCACGCTGGACCTGTCGCCGGATGAGATCCATCGCATCGGCCTGGGCGAAGTCGCGCGCATCCAGAAGGAGATGAACGACATCATCCAGCAGGTCGGCTTCAAGGGCAGTTTCGGCGAATTCCTGACCTTCCTGCGCACCGATCCGCAGTTCTACGCCAAGACCCCGAACGAGCTGCTGTATCGGGCGGCGTGGATCTCAAAGCGCATCGACGGTGTCATCGGCAAGTACATGACGCTGCCGCGCGCGCGCTTCACCATCGTGCCGGTGCCGCCGGACATCGCGCCGTTCTGGACCGCAGGCCGCGGTGGCATGGGCACCTATTGGCTCAACACCTACAATCTGCCGGCGCGGCCGCTGTACAACCTGCCAGCGTTGACCCTGCACGAGTCCGATCCCGGTCATGCCCTGCAGGGCGCGCTCGCCGCCGAACAGGGCGAACAGCCCGAGTTCCGCCGCAACGCCTACATCTCCGCCTACGGCGAAGGCTGGGGCCTGTACAGCGAGAAGCTGGGCGTGGAGATGGGCATCTATGAAACCCCCTACGAGGATTTCGGTCGCCTCACCTACGAGATGTGGCGCGCGGCACGCCTGGTGATCGATACCGGGGTGCACAGCAAGGGCTGGACCCGGGAACAGGCCATCGCCTACCTGCGTGACCATACCGCGCTGAGCGAGCACGAAGTGACCACCGAAGTGGATCGCTACATCTCCTGGCCGGGCCAGGCGTTGAGCTACAAGCTCGGCGAGATCGCCATCGTGCGCCTGCGCGCGCAGGCCGAGAAGGAGCTGGGCGACAAGTTCGACGTCAAGGGTTTCCATGACGCCGTGCTCAAGCAGGGGTCGGTGCCGCTGCCGGTACTGGAACAGCAGATCCAGGCCTATATCGCGCAGCGCAAGCAGGCCTGATCCGAAATGCCGCCGGGCATGGCCCGGCGCTACCGGAATGCGCGGTGGTAGCGCCGGGCCACGCCCGGCGAGCGCGAAGCGCGGCAGACGGGGCCGGGTTTCCTCCAGGAACCCCGGCCCCGCCGCGTCTTCATCGATGCGCACCGCGCGTGTAGCGATCCACCCATTCGCGCTCGAAGGCGTCGGCGATCAACGGCACCTTGAAGATCGCCGTATTGTTCTCCAGCTGCGCCATCATCCGGATCTCGCTGACCGTAGGGTAGTGACGCAGCAGGCGATGCGCTTCGGCCCGGATATCCATCGGCAGCCCGGCGTTGTCGGCCAGTTCGATCAGGAAGGCGCCGGCCTGGACCAGGTGGCGGGTGCGGTCCTGCGGTGTGGTCATGCAACGTCTCCTTGCAGGTGATCGACCCGGCAGGTACATCCCTGCCGGGCCAGAAGGGCCTCAGTGCGACGTGCCGGCCACGTTGGCCGGCCGAGGCCTGGCCACGCGCGCAGCGAAGGTCGGCAGCACCAGCAGGGTCAGCGCGGTCGCCGTGATCAGGCCACCGATCACCACCGTCGCCAGCGGTTTCTGCACCTCCGCACCGGAGCCACTGGCGATCGCCATCGGAATGAAGCCGACGATCGCCACCAGTGCCGTGGTCAGCACCGCGCGGATCCGGCTGGCGGCACCGTTGATTGCCGCCTGCAGGGGCAGGTCACCGGCATCGAGCCGCTCGCGGATGGCCTGCATCAACACCAGGCCGTTCAGCGTGGCCACGCCGGACACGGCGATGAAGCCGACCGCCGCCGATACCGAGAAGGGCATGCCACGCAGCAGCAGGGCGAGAATGCCGCCGACCAGCGCCAGCGGCACGCAGCTGAACACCAGCACGGCTTCCTTGCCACTGCGCAGGGCCATGAACAGCAGGCTGCCGATCAGCAGGAACACGACCGGTACCACCGTTGCCAGGCGCTTTTCCGCGCGCTGCAGGTTCTCGAACTGGCCACCCCAGGTGAGATAGGCGCCCGGCGGCAGCGCCACGTCGGCCACCGCTGCCTGCGCTTCGCCGACGAAGCCGCCCAGGTCGCGGCCGCGCACATTGGCCTGCACCACCACCCGGCGGCTGCCATTGTTGCGGCTGATCTGGTTCGGTCCCTCGCTGACCGTGATGCGGGCCACCGAGGACAGCGGAATGACCAGTCCGGCCGGTGTGGCAATCGGCAGCGATGACAGCTGGTCCGGATCGTTGCGCGCGGCATCGTCCAGCCGCACCACCACGTCGAAGCGTCGGTCGCCCTCGAAGATCTTGCCGGCCGCCGTGCCACCGATGCCGGTGGCCAGTGCATCGCTTACGTCCGCAGCGGTCAGCCCGTACTGCGCGGCGGCGACAGGGTCGATCTTCACGTTCAGGGTCGGCAGGCCGGAAATCTGCTCCACCCGCACGTCAGCCGCACCGTCCACCGCACGCAGCTTCAACGCGACCTGGTCGGCCACCTTCTGCAGCTGGCTGAAGTCATCGCCGAAGATCATCACCGCCAGGTCGGTGCGCACGCCGGAGATCAGCTCGTTGAAGCGCAGCTCGATCGGCTGGCTGAACTCGAAGCTGTTGCCCAGCTGCTGCCCGGCCAGCGCCTCGAAGCGCGCCACCAGCGCCTCCTTGTCCAGCGTCGGATCGGGCCACTCCTTGCGCGGCTTCAGCACGATCACGCTGTCGGAGATGTTGGTCGGCATCGGGTCGATCGCGGCTTCAGCGGTACCGGTGCGCGAAAACACGGTTTCCACTTCCGGTTGCCCGGCAATCGCCTTTTCCAGCGCCAGCTGCATCGCCAGCGACTGCTCCAGCGAGGTCGACGGTACGCGCAACGCCTGCATCGCCACATTGCCCTCATCCAGCGTCGGCATGAATTCGCGGCCCAGCAGCGAGAACGAACCGATGCCCACCACCACCATCATCACCGCGCCGGCCAGCACCGAGCGCGGGTGGTCCACCGCCTTGCGGATCACCGGTTCGATGCGTGCGCGCAGCACGCGGATCAGGCGTGTTTCGTGTTCGCCGTCATCGGCGTGCGCCCCGCTTTCCTTCAGCTTCGGCTCGCGCACCAGCAGCGCAGCCATGGCCGGCACGAAGGTGAAGGAGAACAGGAAGGCACCCACCAGAGCCAGCATGAACGTGGCGGCCATCGGATGAAACGTTTTTCCTTCCACGCCTTCCAGGGTCAGGATCGGCGCAAACACCAGCAGGATGATCAACTGGCCGAACGCCGCTGGACGCGCCATCTTCCGCGCCGACTCCGCCGCCACGCGCAGACGTTCCATCGCGGTCAGCGCACGGCCCAGTTCGGCGCGGCGCTGGCCCAGCATCAGCAGCGTCGACTCGATCACGATCACTGCACCGTCCACCAGGATGCCGAAATCCAGCGCACCCAGGCTCATCAGATTGCCGCTGATGCCGAAGCGGTTCATGCCGATCACGGCGAACAGGAACGACAGCGGAATCACCAGCGCGGTGATGGTTGCCGCGCGCAGGTTGCCCAGCAGCAGGAACAGCACCACCACCACCAGCAGCGCACCTTCGGTGAGGTTCTTTGCCACGGTTCTGATGGTGGAGTTCACCAGCACGCTGCGGTCCAGCACCGGCACGGCCACGATGTCGGCCGGCAACGACCTGTTGACCTGCTCCAGGCGCGCCGCTGCCGCCTGCGCGACGGTGCGGCTGTTGCCACCGGCGATCATCAGGGCGGTACCGAGCACGGCCTCGTGACCATTGCGGCTGGCCGCGCCCAGGCGCGGTGCACGGCTGAGATCGACATCGGCCACGTCGGCCACGCGCACCACCACGCCGTTGCGGGTCGCAACGGGGGCCTGCGCCAGATCATCAGTGGTCAGTGCCAGGCCGTCCGCACGTACCACCAGGCCTTCGCCGGCACGCTGCACGAAACCGGCACCCGCCTGCACGTTGGCGCGCTGCAGTGCCGTGACCAGGTCGGCCAGGCCCAGGCCATGCGCAGCCAGCCTGGCAGTGTCCGGGTGCACGCCGTACTCCTTCACGTACCCGCCGACCGTATCGACGCCGGCCAATCCCGGGCTGGAGCGCATCTGCGGCGCGATGATCCAGTCCTGCACCGTACGCAGGTAGGTGGCGCGTTCTTCCGGCGTGCGCAGCAGGCTGCCCTCCGGCGTCCGGTAGACCTCGCCGGCCTGCCAGCCCGCATCCCCCGGTCTGGCCAGCCGGGCGGGATCGAACGGGGTGAAGTCCACCGTCCACATCAGCACCTCGCCCAGGCCGGTGGTGACCGGCGACAGCAGCGGCGATGCGCCATCGGGCAGATCTTCCGCCGCTTCACGCATGCGCTCGGCCACCTGCTGGCGGGCGAAGTAGATGTCGGTCGCGTCGGTGAAGATCGCGGTGACCTGGGAGAAGCCGTTGCGCGACAGCGAACGGGTGGTGGTCAGGCCGGGAATGCCGGCCAGCGCGGTTTCCAGCGGGTAGGTCACCTGCCGCTCGATCTGTTCCGGTGTCAGCGCAGGTGCCACCGTGTTGATCTGCACCTGGCGGTTGGTGATGTCCGGCACGGCGTCGATCGGCAGCTTGCCCAGCTGGAACAGGCCCCAGGCCGCGATCAGCGCCGCCAGGAACACCACCAGCCAGCGGAAGCGCACCGCTGATTCAATGATGAGCTTGAACATGGTCGCCTCCTCAGTGGCCGTGCTCGGCTTCGCCCTTGGCCAGTTCGGCCTTGAGCAGGAAGGCATTGGTGCCGACGATGCGCTCGTTGCCGCTCAGTCCACCCAGGATCTCGATGCGATCACCGGCACGACGGCCGGCCAGCACCGGCTGTGCCTTGAAACCGCCTTCCACGGCGACGAACACGGCGCTGCTGCCGTCGACGTTCTGCACGGCATCGGCTGGCACGCTCAGTGCACCCTCCCGGCTTTCGGTGACCACCCTGGCCGAGACCGGCGAACCGGCCGGCGGCAAGGCCGCCTCCACCGGCGTCGCGCGGATGACTGCCACGCCGCCCTGCTGGCGCACGTCAGCCGCAGAACCGGTGACCGTGGCGGTGAAGCTGCCGCCCGGCACCGTGACCTCCAGCGTCATGCCCGGGGTGACCTGCGCGGCCAGCGCAGGCGGTGCGGTGAACACCAGCTCGTTCATCGCCGGATCGGCGACATCGGCCACCGCGCTGCCTGCGGCGACCACGCCACCTGGAGTGACCTGGACGTTGCCGACGATGCCGCTCACCGGGCTGGTGATGCGCACGCGGCCACTGGCATCGGGCGCACCGTTGGCCGCGGCCTGCGCCTGTGCGGCAGTCGCCTGCGCCTGTGCGGCCAGCGAACGGGCGCGCGATGCTTCCAGCTCCTGGCGGGCGACCACGCCCTGTTCGACCAGCGCCTTGTCGCGGCCGTAGGCCAGGCGTGCTGCCTCGGCTTCGGCCGATGCGGCCAGAGCGTTGGCGCGGAACACGGCGGCTTCGCCGCTGACCACGATCGCCAGGGCCTGGTTCTGCTTCACCGCTGTGCCTGGTGCCACCAGCACACGTTCGACGCGACCGCTCACGGTGGACGCCACCGAGGCACGTGCGCCCACCGATGGTTCGACACGGCCCGACAGGCGGGTGGAGCCGCCACCACCGCGTCCGACGGCCACCACTTCGATACCGGACGCCTTGATCTGTTCCGGCGTCAGCTGCACCACGCCTTCGTCGGCGTCGGCCGGTGCCTTGGTAGCCTCGGCCTTGGCGTCCGGGCTGTCGGCTGCGTGCCCGTGGCCGTCATCGCTGCCGGCTTTGGCTGCAGTGGCATCGGCTGTTTCCGGTGTCTGTGCGTTGCCGGCGCAGCCGGCGAGGAGAACGGCCAGCACGACGCCGCCAAGCAGGGGAAAGGAACGGGACAGTGTCATGGGGCCTCCATAAAGGGTGCGCGCCCCTCGAGGCGGGCAAGATCGATTTCCGCGGCGACGCGCGACAGGCGTGCATCCACCGCGGTGCCGCGGGCGGCAATGAGCGCGCTGCGCGTGCTGCGCAGTTCCAGCTGCGAGATGCGTCCGGCATCGAAGCCGACGCGGGCCAGCCGATAGGCTTCCTCGGCCGCCACCACGCTTTCATCGGCGGCGCGGGTGCGGCTGCTGGCAGCCTTCAGCCCGGCAATGGCCGACAGCCGTCCGGCCTCGCTGTCGCGGCGTTGCTGGTCCAGGCGGGCTTCGGCCGCGCGCTGGTCGGCACTGGCGGCACGGATGCCGCCCCGGTTGCGGTCGAACAACGGCACGGTCAGGCTGACGCCGAGCGTGTAAGCGCGTTCGCCGCCTTCGCGGAAGCGGGTCTGTCCGGCGGTCAGGCTCAGGTCGGGCAGCGCCCGCTTGCGCTCGACGTCCACCAGCCGGCCGGCCGCATCGGCTTCGGCTTCGGCGATACGCACCGCGAGTGCGGCATCGGTGGCGCCGCGTGGCAGCGGAGGTGCGCGGTCGAGCAGGCTGCTGTCGATCGACTGCACCGGCGAATCCAGCAGCGCCGCGCCGGCCAGGCGCGCCAGCGCGGCGTCGCGGAAGGCCTGCGCCTCGTCCAGCGCGGCGCTGGCATTGGCCACCTCGCTCTGCGCCTGCACCGCACGCAGTTGCGGTTCACGCCCTTGCCTGACCATGGCATTGACGGCCTTGGCATCGTCGCTGGTCAGGGCCAGCGCCTCTTCGGCCAGGGTGTAGCGGCGCAATGCGCTCTCTGCCTGTGCGTAGGCCGCGGCCAGCTGGCCGGCAACATCACTGCGGCTTTGCGCGCCACGCAGATTGGCGGCCTGGGCCTCGGCACGGGCGGCACGTACGCGCGCGCCGCGCTGGCCCCAGACCTCCAGCGGCTGGGACAGGCTGAGCACACTGTCGGCCTTGCCCATGCCGCCGTAGGAGCCGGTGCCCCACGCGTTCTCGGCCGACCAGGAAAGGGAAGGATTGGGCAGCGCACGGGCCTGGTCGGCGCGGGCGTCGGCAGCCTCGGCCAGCGCCGAGCCCACACGGGCGCCGGGCAGCTGGTCCAGTCGTTCAAGCAGGGTGTCGTAGGAAGGAGCAGCTTGCGCCATCACCGATGCCGCCGGGGCCAGGCCCAGCAACACGGCGACGACCAGCCCGGCCGCACGCGGCGACCGTGGTGTCAGGATCGACATAGGGGGATTCCGGTTGTGAGTGAAACGGGAGCCCGCAGCAGCGGGACGCGCTCAGCTCACGCCCGGGGGGGACGCGTCAGTTCATCCTGGGCGACGGCGTAGGCCGTCGCATCGCCGGCCGTCATCCAGCGCGCCGGCAGCGGCGCATCGAAGGCGGCGAAGGTGTTCGCCGGCAGGCTGGAGGTGGAATGGTGGCAGTGGTTATGCGTGCAGGCACCGGTGTGCTTGCTGTCACTGTCGCCTGCGGTGTCATCGGCCGCCGACTCCACATGTGCCACGCTGGCATGCGGTTCCACCGCGCACGCCAGCGCGTCGGCCACCGGCACGACCACGAATGCCGCCATCAGCAGCATCAGCAGGTACGAGCGTAGGTGGCGGGCGATCCGGCGCATGGAGGGGAGGCTAGCAAGCGGTTTTCGCCGGATACAATATCAATGGCCACTTCGGGAATTCGTCGGAATCTCCCGTTCAGCTGGGCGGGCGCGGGGTCGGATCCCTTTCCTCCGGAAAGGGCTCTGACCCAACCCGCCGTTCGGGTGCGTCGCGCACATGTGCTCTGGTAGGTGTCGACCTTGGTCGACACGCTTTTCGCCGCTGGGGTCAGATCCCTTTTCTCTGGAAAGGGCTCTGATCCCATCGCATTGCCGGCCAGCGGCCGGCACTACCCGGGTCACGGCAGCTTCGCGATCACCTTGATCTCGAACTGGAAGCCGTACAGCCAGGTCACGCCGATACCGGTCAGGGTGGGGTGCGGCGCCTCGCCCCAGTACTCGGGCACGATCGCCCAGGCCTTCTCGAAGTTCTTCTCGGGATCGACCAGGAACACGGTCACGTCGATCACGTCATCAAATGTGCAGCCTGCGGCAGTCAACACCGCATTGAGATTCTCGAAGGCACGGCGCACCTGCGCCTCGAAATCCGGCTCGGGCGAACCGTCCTCGCGGCTGCCGACCTGGCCGGAAACGAACAGGAAGCCATCGGACCGGATCGCCGGCGAGTAGCGGTTGCGCTCATAGAGGGCCTGGCGCCCGGCGGGGAAAACGACATCACGCTGTGACATGGGGAAGATCCCGTGGGAGAGAACACCATCCTCCCCGTCGGCGCTGTCTGGATAAACCGCGATGATCGGCCTAGATTGATTGCCAATTCCAAACAATTGCGGCCAGCCATGGACCGTTTCGAGGCGATGCGGGCCTTTGCCCGGGTGGTGGAAACCGGCAGCTTCACCCGCGCCGCGCACACCCTGCAGATCAGCCGCACCACGGCCACCCAGCTGGTGCAGCAACTGGAGGCGCACCTGCGGCTGCGCCTGCTCAACCGCACCACGCGGCGGGTCAGCGTCACCGCCGACGGTGCGGCCTATTACCCGCGCATCGCCCGGCTGCTGGCCGAACTGGACGAGGTGGAGGGCGGGCTGGGCGAGGCGGCCACCCAGCCGCGCGGGCGCCTGCGCGTGGATGTGCCCGGGCCCTACGCACGGCTGCGGCTGGTACCGGCGCTGCCGGATTTCCAGGCGCGCTACCCGGAGATCCAGCTGGATATCGGCGTGAGTGATCGCGAGGTCGATGTCATCGCCGACAACGTCGACTGCGTGATCCGTGGCGGCACCCCGACCGATCCGGCACTGGTGGCGCGGCCGCTGGGGGCGTTGCCGATCGGTTTCCACGCCAGCCCGGTGTACGTGCAGCGTTTCGGTGTGCCGGCCGATCCGCGTGCGCTGGAAGGGCCCGACCATCACATGGTCGGCTTCCTCAGCCCGCGCAGTGGCCGCGCCAGGGTATTCAGTGCACAGCGTGGCGATGAGCGCATCGAGGTGCAGGGCCGCTACACGGTCGGTTTCGATGATGGCAACGCCTATCTGGCGGCGGCGTTGGCGGGGCTGGGCGTGGTGGCGCTGCCCCGCTACATGGCCGAACCGCACGTTGCGCGTGGTGAGCTGCTGCCAGTACTGGAGGACTGGCAGCTGCCGCCGATGCCGATGCACGTGATGTTCCCGCCGAACCGGCACATGAGCCAGCGGCTGCGGGTGTTCATTGATTGGGTGGTGGAGGTGCTCGGAAAGTAGAGCGCATACCCAAACTTAATCTGATGTACGGACTGTCTGAGGAGCTAGGCTCTCTACTGACAAAGATGGCCGATGGAAGGGAATCGCATCATTGCCTCTTTAATGATGAGGCGCCATAGTTCTACTTTCCAAATTCGTGCTAGAGCCGATGAAACAGAGCGTGGCAACCGTGAAGATCGCGGAGATTGAGTTGCTGATCGGATCTGCAATAGCAGGATTCTTGCTTGCATCTGTCACCTGCGTCGGGCACATCGCAGGCAGCTCAATGTATGAGCATCTTTTTGAGGACAACCTTCATCTGGTGGTCCTATTAGTTTTCGGCTCAATAATCGTTGTTCCGACCTATCTGTATGAGCGACTTACCTGGCTGGAATTGAAGCGAATTCTGAAGAGCGGTCGATTGGATCTGCTTATTTCAGCCGCTGTAGGGGCATACGTTGCCCTGCAAATCGCGGCCAGCTTTCAGCTAGGAAATCGGATTGAGAACTTAGATGTGGCCTGGGGCGTATCTTTCTATTTGCTGACTACGATCGGGCTCGGAAGTGCAACAGTCCGGGCCACAGGTCGAGCTAAGTTGAGTTGCCACGAGCGAGTTTCGTTCCTGCCAGATGATGAGCTGAAAAGCGTCAACAATGATCAATTGAAATCTAGCGACCAAGCAAAGAGTTTTGCTGACCTGGTAGCAAAAGAAAGTGCGATTGGCGGGTTGGTGTTCGGCATTGATGGCCCCTGGGGAGTGGGGAAAAGCAGCTTTGTGAACTTCGCGCAAATCGAATGGGATAAGAATGAAGAAATAATTGTATTTCGATTTGAGCCAATTAAATATTTAGGTGAGGGCGACTTAGTTAGGTCATTTATTCGAGAGCTATCCGGGCGAATCAGGATTGATCATTTTGCCCCTGAGTTACGTCCGTTAGCATCTAAATACGCCCGAATGATTAAAGCTGAGCCCGGCTTTTCGATTCCTGGAGTTCGTCTCTCCATCGATAGCAATGCCAGTACGGTTGATGAAATTGTCGCTGATGTTGACGAAGTCCTTCGTAGGAATGGTCGGAGGGCGATAATTGTACTGGATGACCTCGATCGGGTTGAGTTCGAGGTAATGAATCGGGTTCTATTCATGATTCACAGGTCACGGCTCGCCTCAAACATAACATATGTCCTTGTCTATGATACTGAGAGAATAATCAAAAGGTCTGGAGATCAGTCGACTCGAGAATATTTAGAAAAATTCATCAACGCCAAAGTCTCTCTTTTCGCGGACCTCCGCGATCTAGCGGAATATCTGCGTGGAGGGTGGAGGTCTGCGCTATCCTCAGACGATAAATCAATCGGATCTGCGAGAGTTCTAGGTCTCCAGTCAATTCTCAGCAATCTCGCGGATTTGCTGGAAGGCAGTACGGGTGGGAATTATGTTGGCATGGTGGGTAATATAAGGAAAATTAAGCGACTTATTAACGCGATGCTGCTGTTGGGCATTGAGAGGATTGAGTTGCATCAGACGGACTTTAACAGAACGGATCTTATTAATCTTCTTGTGCTGCATCTAAACTTTCCGGGAGTGTTTAGGGAGATATATTCCAACGAGGGCGAGGGTCGAACTGGAATATTCTCAGTGGAGTCTTCTGGTGGCTTCTATGCAAATAGCGCCAAGTTCTCCGAATACGCTGCTGGCCTGTGCAGGGACTCTGAATACTTGGTAAAGCAGTTGTTTGACGTAGGCGTCATAGGTATTGATAAAGATAAGGCGACTAGGGGTCAGCTAATTTCGCTGGCATGCTTTAATTCCCCTGGAAGGAGAAATCTAGCCAACTACCTTGATCTGATTGTTAGGTTCGTTGTTCCTGATCCGCTTACAACTGAGGTCGTCTACGAAAGTATTCTGAACCAGGTTGCCTTGGGGTCAGAGGTGTCCGTTGAGATTGAAAAATCTGTACTTCACGAAAAATTTTCAGCCCAAGTGAAATTACTTGCGGCCTTTGCCTCGTCAGCTAATCAATTTAGTCGTGATGCTAAAGAGCAGATGATTGATTTCATCGTTGAAAATCTGCCGAAATTTAGTTCGGTTGGGTCTCCTTCAGATCGTTCAAATTGTATCTATTCGCTTGCAATAATTACTAACTCTATATTTGATGGCCTGGATCACGCATCTCCGAAGTTTCAGCATTCCGCCGCGCAGCTGCAGGAGCTTGTAGTTGGCAACGGAGATGCGTCATTGATAAATAGGCTCGGCGCAGTTGGGCGTGGGTTGCAAGGGATCCATGACGTCATGCTGCTTCGTCTTCTTTGCTGCGCCGATAGAGGAAATCAGTTGAGGAATATTCATCTTGCGCTGGCGCGCGAGCACATATACGCCAAGCCTGCAATGCAGTCCGGCCGCGCGAAACAGGAGAATATTTTTGTAATTGATGGCGTGAGATTAATATCGCAGAAGGCATTCCAGATTTTCAAAGAAAGATACATTGATTCTGGGGCCAATGTATTCATTGAATGCTGGAAGGAGTCGTCAAATGAGGACTTCGTCACCGCGCCCCTCGTCAAATGGGGTGGCGTCGCAGGGTTCATCTCTTACCAGCTGTCAAATTCATTGCCGCCGACTGGTAGTGGGGTGGGCTGTGGCTTTTACGATGTAAAGGGTGATTCCGACAAGCAGGGTATAGCTGAGATCATGAATACCTATCTTTTCGGACTTTGCTTTAGTTCAGATCAAGATGAAACCATGATGGTTTTCGCTGATTACTGCCTTTCGAACTTCTCTCGTGACTATTTCGATGATGAGGGAATAGGTGCTGTTCCAACTCGAGAGTCATTGGAGCAAGGATTGGATCCGGCTAGATTCAAACGGTTTTGGTTAGATAACCATGAGCGGTTCAAACTGAGGCGGCTGGATCGTTTGGAGCGAGTTGTCGAGACGGCGAACTATAGAGCCTCATATGCTGAGCATCTCAGGCAGGTGTGGGACACGTTAGACGCTGCATACCTGAACGCTGGGGCCGACGCCGACGCCGACGCCGACGCCAATGCCAATGCCAATGCCAATGCCAATGCGGTCATCGCAAATGGCATCGCGGTAGAGCGCGGGAATTGAGGGTTGCAACTTTGGTAAAGGGGTGCCATCATGCGCGGCTCGCTGTGTCCGGTTTTCTACCGGGCGGCGCCCCCGGGAGCACGTCCCCGGCCGCCCAACGCCAGCGTAACCCTTTGATTCTCTTGACGTGTGGTGGGCAACCACCGAGGCCGCCGTCTCCCGGGCTACGGGCTGACAACAACTACTATCGAGGTGCGCAATGTCCCGCGTATGCCAGGTTTCCGGCAAGCGAGTGCAGACGGGTAACAACGTCTCGCACGCCAACAACAAGACCCGTCGTCGTTTCCTGCCGAATCTGCACGAGCGCCGTTTCTGGGTGGCCAGCGAGAACCGCTGGGTCAAGCTTCGTGTTTCCGCGCATGCACTGCGCACCATCGACAAGAACGGCATCGATTCCGTTCTGGCTGAGCTGCGTGCGCGCGGCGAAAAGGTCTGAGGAGTAAAGCATCATGGCAGGCAAGCGCGATAAGGTCCGTATGATTTCCTCGGCCGGTACCGGCCACTTCTACACCACGGACAAGAACAAGAAGAACACCCCGGGGAAGATGGAATTCCTGAAGTACGATCCGGTCGTGCGCAAGCACGTCCTGTACAAGGAAGGCAAGATCAAGTAATCCGCACGGATTGCTGGTCCCCGCGAAGAAACCCGCCCTTGTGGCGGGTTTTTTCATGCCTGTCGTCTGGTCTGGTGGGTGCCGACCCTTGGCCGGCACGGCCGTACTCCTTGCGCAGGCTGTCGCCTATGGCGCAGTGCGCGGAATCATGGGCCGAATGCGATAAGTGATTCTTCCTACCGGTTCCGGCAGTTCGCGCGATCCAAATCAATTGGAATCACTGGCTTCGCTGTGTCCATGATGGCGAGCCGCTGCAGATGCAGCGGCCGGGCTTGCAATCCCGTCGAATCGGTAGCCAGTAAACTCGCCCGCCGTTGCCGGAGAAGCTCCTCCGACGGCGGGCGACCCATCTGCCTCTATGGCGGACGGTGCGTGGGGGCCTCGTGCCCGCCGGTTTGGTGGCTACCGTTCCCGGTATTGCAACCACGCATCGTCCGCCACCTTCACCGGTGGCCAGATCCGTTGAAGGAGGCTGCATGAACACCCCATCACACCGGCAGGACCTGGAACTGGGCTGGCTGCGCCTGCAGCGCATGCTGGAAGGCATCGAAGGCATGGCGCTGCTGCTGTGCGACCACCATCTGGCGCTGAGCAAGGGTATCTCCTCGCCGCTGCCGGATGCACAGCTGGAGCGGGCGGCGCAGGCCATTGCCTGCATGGCGCTCAACGGCCGCCGCCACGCCGAATCGGTTCGCCAGCTGAGCGAGGTGCCGGTGCGGCATTGAAGCCCGCCCTCCCTTGTAGAGCCGAGCCCGTGCCCGGCTGCGCTGAGGCAGTCGAGCAAGCTCGACTCTACACACCCTGCTGGGCAGAATGGCCCATCACCTGCCGACGGACGACGCGATGCTGGTTGAGTGGTTGCTGGGATCGTATCTGCTGCTGATCGACTGGCTGATCCGGCTGGTCGCGCTGTGCTGGATTCCGACCCGCACCACGCCGGGCGCGGCCCGCAGCTGGCTGCTGCTGGTCGGTTTCGTGCCGCTGCTGGGCTTGCCGCTGTATCTGCTGTTCGGCCACCCGTGGCTGTCGCGCGAGCGCATCCGCCGCCAGGCCGAGGCCTCGCAGGTCATCCGCGAAGAGCAGGCGCTGCAGCGCCGCCTGCGCTGGAAGCCGGAACCGGATACGGCCAGTGCGGAAATCGTGCCGCTGGTGCAGCGACAGGGCGATTTCATGCCGGTGCACGGCAACGCCGTCGATCTGCTCACCGATTACGACGAATCGCTGCACACGCTCATCGCCGACATCGACCAGGCCGAAGACCGCGTGCACCTGCTGTACTACCTGATGTTCGACGATTCGGTGGGCGAGGCCATCGTCGAGGCGCTGCAGCGTGCCGCCGCCCGCGGCGTGCAGTGCAGGGTGCTGCTGGACGCGGTGGGCGCCAAGCGTGGCCTGCGCGCCTACCGCAAGCGCCTGCAGGCGCGCGATATCGAAGTGCGGGCGATGCTGCCCGGCGGGCTGCGCTGGCGCCGCAGCGGCCGCATGGACCTGCGCAACCATCGCAAGATTGCGGTGATCGACAACGAAGTGGGCTACATCGGTTCGCAGAACCTGGCACGGCCGGAGTTCGTGCCAGGCCATCCCAACCGCGAGCTGGTGGCGCGTGTGCGCGGCCCGGCGGTGGCACACCTGGAAGCCGTGTTCGCCAGCGACTGGTACATCGAGACCGGCCAGCGCCTGGACGTCATTGCCGACGTACCCGAGTGCAGCGACGATGTTGCCACCCAGCTGCTGCCCAGCGGGCCGGCCTATCCGTACAGCAACGCGCGTGATGCCGTCGCCGCACTGATCCATCTGGCCCGCCGGCGGCTGGTGATGGTCACCCCGTACTTCGTGCCGGACGAAGCGACCCTGAGCGCGCTGCGCATCGCCGCGCTGTCCGGGGTGCAGGTGCAGCTGATCCTGTCGGCCAGCAACAACCAGCGGCTGACCGCCTGGGCGCAGGAGGCCTACTACGACGAGCTGCTGCGCTGTGGCGTGCGCATTGCCCTGTACGAGCCGCAGTTCCTGCACGCCAAGCACATGAGCGTGGATGAAGACATTGCGGTGCTCGGCTCGATCAACATGGATATCCGCTCGTTCGCGCTGAATGCCGAGATCGGTCTGGTCTGCTACGACCGCGTGCTGGTGACGCAGCTGTGTGCCATCGAAGACGATTACCTGCGCCAGTCGCGCCAGCTCGATCTGCAGCAGTGGCGCAAGCGTCCTGCCTGGCGCCGCAGCCGCGAAGGCATCGCACGCCTGGCCGACGCGTTGATGTGAACCGGTGCGCCGGAGCTCGAGCGGTCTCGATCATTGCGCACGCGGCGGCACTCCGGTCCGTCATGGCCGATGGCCTACAATCGGCACATGACTGATTCACCGTGTAATGGCGAACTGGACCTGGCGATCATCGGTGGTGGTGCGGCCGGGGTGCTGGTGGCGATCCAGGTGCTGCGCCAGGCCCGGTCGCCACTGGCGCTGGCCATCTTCGAACCCGCCTCGCAGCTGGCCCAGGGCATCGCCTATGCCACGCCGTGGCCGGAGCACCTGCTGAATGTGCCGGCGGCGAAAATGAGTGCGTTCGCCGAGCAGCCGGCTGACTTCCTCGATTACCTGATGGCCGTCAACGCCTACCCGGGCGAGACGCGCGAGGTGCTGGGCGAGCGTTATGTCGGCCGCCATCATTTCGCCGCGTACCTGCAGCAGCGTCTGCAGGAGGCGGTTGCGGCCAGCCCGGCGCAGCTGCAGGTGATCGCGCAGCCGGTGCGGGGCCTCGCTCCGGATGACTCCGGTTACCGCCTGCAGCTGGGCGATGGCCACACATGGCACGCCGCGCAGGGGGTGCTCGCCACCGGCAACAGCATGCGTCCGCTGCCGGTGGCCGGTGCCGATGGACTGCCTGCCGACACCGTGGTCGAAGCCTGGGACTACGACGGCGTGCGCGCGTTGGCAGGCGCGCACGCGCTGGCCATCGTCGGTTCCGGTCTGAGCATGGCTGATACGGTGCTGGCGCTGGTCGCGGCCGGTCACACCGGCCCGCTGCATGTGATTTCCCGTCACGGCCTGCTGCCGCTGCCGCATGCGCACGCGGGCCTGCCGGATTTCGACCCCGCCCCCCTGCTGCCGATGACGCTGCGCCAGCGCCTGCGCACGCTGCGCCGGCAGGTGCGCCGGGCCGAGGCGGATGGCCTGCCCTGGCAGGGCGTGATGGACCGCCTCCGTCCGCATGGACAGGCGCTGTGGTGCAGCCTCGACGAGGCCGACCAGCGGCGGTTCCTGCGCCATGTGGTGCGCTACTGGGATGTACATCGCCATCGCATCGCCGAAGAGGTCGATGCACAGTTGCGCGCATTGCAGGCCAGCGGTCAGCTGCGCGTGCACCGCGCACGCCTGGATCGGGTCTGGCGTGAGGGCGATGCGCTGCAGCTGTCGGGCCACGATGCGGCCGGACATCCGCAGCAGTGGACGATCAATGGTGTGATCAACGCCACCGGTGTGGAGACCCGCGCCACCGCATTGCGCAATCCGTTGCTGCAGCAGCTTCAGGCCGATGGCCTGGCCCGTCCCGGGCCGCACGGGCTGGGCCTGGACAGCACGGTGCCCGGCGACCGCGTGCGCAGCGCCGGCGGCCAGCCGCAGGCGCGGCTGGGCGTACTTGGCAGCCTGCGCATCGGCAGCCTGTGGGAAAGCCTGGCGGTGCCTGAACTGCGCCAGCAGGCGCAGGCACTGGCCACCCAGGTGGTCGCAGGAGCCGCGACGGCGATGCCGTAAAATGGGGGCATGGATGTCTCCCACCTGCTTGATGGCCTGAACCCGGCCCAGCGCGAAGCCGTCTCCGCTCCCCCCGGCCACCACCTGGTGCTGGCCGGTGCCGGTTCCGGCAAGACCCGCGTACTTACCCACCGCATCGCCTGGCTGCATGAAGTCGAAGGCGTGCCGACCCATGGCATCTTCGCGGTGACCTTCACCAACAAGGCCGCCGGCGAGATGCGCCACCGCATCGACGCACAGCTGCCGCATGGCAGCCGTGGCATGTGGATCGGTACCTTCCACGGCCTGGCCAACCGCCTGCTGCGCCTGCACTGGCAGGACGCGAAGCTGCCCGAAGGTTTCCAGGTGATGGATTCGGACGACCAGCTGCGGCTGGTCAAGCGCGTGGTGCAGGCACTGGAGATCGACGACAGCAAGCATCCGCCCAAGCAGATCGCGTGGTGGATCAACGAACAGAAGGATGAAGGCCGCCGCCCGCAGCACATCCAGCCCGAGCCGCACGATGCGTGGCTGGAAACCATGCGCCAGGCCTACATCGAGTACCAGGCGCGCTGCGACCGTGCCGGCCTGGTCGACTTCGCCGAACTGCTGCTGCGCGCGCATGAGCTGCTGCGTGACAATCCCGGCCTGCTGGCGCACTACCGCGCCCGCTTCCGCGAGATCCTGGTGGACGAGTTCCAGGACACCAATGCCATCCAGTACGCCTTCGTGCGCGTGCTGGCCGGGGAGTCCGGTCATGTGTTCGTGGTCGGCGACGACGACCAGGCCATCTACGGCTGGCGCGGTGCCAAGGTGGAGAACGTGCAGGGCTTCCTGCGTGATTTCCCGGGCGCGCAGACCATCCGCCTGGAACAGAACTACCGTTCCACGGCCAACATCCTCGGTGCTGCCAACGCGGTGATCGCGCACAACCCCGATCGCATCGGCAAGCAGCTGTGGACCGACAGCGGTGATGGCGAGCCGATCGACCTGTACGCGGCGTACAACGAGATGGACGAGGCCCGCTACATCGTCGAACGTGCCCGCCAGTGGGTGCGCGATGGTGGCAGCTACACCGAAGTGGCCGTGCTCTACCGCAGCAATGCGCAGTCGCGCGCGCTGGAAGAAGCCCTGCTGAGCGAGCAGGTGCCGTACCGCGTGTACGGCGGCATGCGCTTCTTCGAACGCGCCGAGATCAAGGACGCGCTGGCCTACCTGCGCCTGCTCTCCAACCGCAATGACGATGCCGCCTTCGAGCGCGCGGTGAACACGCCGACCCGCGGCATCGGTGAGCGCACCCTCGACGAAGTGCGGCGCGAAGCACGAGCGCAGGGCATTTCGCTGTGGGAAGCCACCATGCTGGTCACCCAGGGCAATGCGCTGGCCGCGCGTGCGCGCAACGCACTGGCGGGCTTCCTGGTGCTGGTTAACGAACTGCAGGCGCAGACCCGGGACATGACCCTGGCCGAGCGCGTGGACCACGTGCTCTCGCGCTCGCAGCTGCGCGAGCACTGGAGCAAGGAAAGCCGCAATTCGCTCGACTCCGAATCGCGCACCGACAACCTCGACGAACTGGTCTCGGTCGCCTCGCGCTTCGTGCGGCGGGCCGATGACATCGAGGAAGTGGGCGAGGACATGGACGAGCTGGTGGCGTTCCTGGCCTACGCTGCGCTGGAGGCCGGCGAGGGCCAGGCGCAGGCCGGCGAGGACGGCGTGCAGCTGATGACCCTGCATTCGGCGAAGGGCCTGGAATTCCCCCTGGTGTTCCTGGCCGGCATGGAGGATGGCCTGTTCCCGAGCGCGCGTTCGCTGGAAGAAAGCGGCCGGCTGGAGGAAGAGCGGCGCCTGGCGTATGTGGGCATCACCCGGGCGCGGCAGAAGCTGGTGCTGTGCTACGCCGAATCACGCCGCATCCATGGCCAGGACAACTACAGCCTGCCTTCGCGATTCCTGCGTGAGATTCCACGCGGGCTGCTGCATGAAGTGCGGCCGAAGGTGCAGGTCTCGCGTCCCGCGTCGCTGGGCAGCAGCCGGGTGATGGGGCATGCCGCCATCGAGCTGCCGCCGATCAAGCTCGGCGCGCTGGTCAGCCATCCCAAGTTCGGCGAAGGCATGGTGACCGATTACGAAGGCAACGGCGCCCACGCCCGCGTGCAGGTCGAGTTCGCCGACGCCGGCAGCAAGTGGCTGGTGATGGCCTACGCCAACCTGACGGTGATCTGATTCCCGTCGAGGGGTCGCTGGGATACCTGTAGAGCCGAGCCCATGCTCGGCTGCTTCTGGTGGGAAAAGCAGCCGAGCATGGGCTCGGCTCTACAATAGGCGGCATCTCTTCCAGGAATGCCCCCATGACCGAGCCCACGCTGCATGTCACCGTGACCTTGAACGCCAGGCTGCAGCCTGAGCATCGCCACGAGCTGTTCGAGGATCCGCTCGACGCGCTGCTGCAGGCCGCCGAAGTGGGCGAAATCACCGGCGGCGGGACCGCCCTCTCCGATGACGGCGAGGTCGAGTACGGCGACATCGAGGTGGCGCTTCATGACGCGGCAGGTGTGCCGAAGTTGATCGATCTGCTGGAGCAGCTGGGTGCGCCGAAGGGATCGAAGGTGCAGGGCGCCGGGGACGGCGACCGCGGTTTCGGCATCACCGAAGGCCTGGGCATCTATCTGGATGGCCAGAACCTGCCGGACGAGGTCTACGAACAATGCGATTCCAACCATGTGTTCGAACAGCTGTCCGAACGCATCGATGGCCTGGGTGAGATCTGCAGCTGGTGGCAGGGCCCGACCGAGACCGCGCTGTACATGTACGGCCAGTCGTTCGAGGCGATGCGTGATGCGATCGCCGGGTTCGTGGCCAGCTACCCGCTGTGCCAGAACGCACGCGTGGTGCAGATCGCCTGAGGGCAGGCCATGTGGCGCCGGCATGGGCCGGCGCTGCAGCAGCGTGTTACCGGCCCGCTGCCTGGCGGGCGTTGTCACGCAGGGCCAGATCCTTGCCCAGGTGATAGCCGCCGTAGAACAGCACGAAGGCTGCAATGAGGCTCCACAGAATGATTCTGAGGGCGGTCCAGCGAGCGGCCTTGCGATCCTGCATGGGGTGTCTTCCGTCGACGCGCCGGGGTGGCAGGTGCAGCTTGCCGTCTGCCGTCGGCGGACGCAATTGATCCTGCTCAAAGCGCCACGTGCACATCGGGTGTGCAATGGTGGCGTTCCCATCCGGCGGATTGCCACGGAGCCCCACCATGTACACGCGCATCCTGATCGCCACCGACGGGTCCGAGCTGGCCGACAAGGGCCTGGCCAAGGGCCTGGAGCTGGCCAAGGACCTCAACGCCGAGGTCGATATCGTCACCGTTTCCGAGCCGTGGGCCGTCGGCATGTACGACGCCATGGGCTGGAGCGTGGGCTACATGAACAGCCCCGAGTACAAGGCCGACCGCGAGGAAGGCGCGCAGAAGGTGCTGCAGCCGGCGCTGGCCAAGGCCGCCGAACAGGGCATTACCGCCAACCCGGTGCACGTACTGGACCGCTACGCGGCCGACGGCATCATCGAGACCGCCGCCGAGCGCAACAGCGACCTGATCGTGATGACCTCGCATGGCCGTCGTGGCGTGACCCGCGTGCTGCTGGGCAGCCAGACCGCCGAGGTGCTGGCACGCAGCACGCTTCCGGTGCTGGTCATCCGCTGAGGCACGTGTTCCCGGGGAGGGGACACCGACGCCGGCCGCAGGATGCGCGCCGGCGTCATCTTTTGTGCAGCCGGGCTCGCTGGGGTCGGATCACCAGCTGTAGAGCTTCCAGTACACCGGCGAGACGCCGTCCTTGTCGGTGTCCATGCGGCCATCGCCGTTCTTGTCGTACATGTAGAACGGGGCACCCCGCGACGGCGTCACCTTGACCATGCGCAGCTGCCCGGCCACGCGGTACTCCTCGATGGTGTCGCCGTTGCTCATGGTGCGGCTGGAGACCTCGGCGCCCTTGACGTCGACCGGGGGCGCCCCGGCGCCACCCATGCTGGCGCAGCCGGCAAGCAGGAGCAGGGAGGCCAGCATCAGAGTCTTCATGGGCGGTGGTCCTTTGCCTGGAAAGAGATTCGATTATGCCCCATCGTCGGGCATGCGCCGTGTCGCCGCTGTGCAGGGACAGGCGCGTAGAATCGCTGCATGAGCAGATTAGTCCTGATCGACGGGTCCAGTTACCTGTACCGCGCGTTCCACGCGCTGCCGCCCCTGTCCAATGCACAGGGCGAGCCCACCGGCGCGCTGTTCGGCGTGGTCAACATGCTGCGCTCGACGCTGAAGGAGCGGCCGGCCTACGTCGCGTTCGTCGTCGATGCGCCCGGCAAGACCTTCCGTGATGACCTGTACGACCAGTACAAGGCCAACCGTCCCCCGATGCCCGACGAGCTGCGCAGCCAGGTCGAGCCGATGTGCCGCATCGTCGAAGCGCTGGGCATCAGCATCCTGCGCGTTCCGGGCGTGGAAGCCGACGATGTGATCGGCACGCTGGCCCTGCAGGGCCAGGCGCAGGACCTGAAGGTGACGATCTCCACCGGCGACAAGGACTTCGCCCAGCTGGTGCGGCCGGGCATCGAGCTGGTCAACACCATGACCGGCAGCCGCATGGATTCGGACGCGGCGGTGATGGAGAAGTTCGGTGTGCGCGCCGACCAGATCGTCGACCTGCTGGCGCTGATGGGCGACAGCGTCGACAACGTGCCGGGCGTGGAGAAGTGCGGGCCGAAGACCGCCGCCAAGTGGCTGGCGGAGTACCAGCACCTGGAGGGCGTGATGGCCGCCGCGCCGGCCATGAAGGGCAAGATCGGCGAGAACCTGCGTGCGGCGCTGGAGCGCCTGCCGCTGAACCGCGAACTGGTGACGATCCGCACCGACGTCGCACTGGAGGCCACCCCGACCACGCTGGCGCTGCGCGAACAGGACGTGCCGGCGCTGACCGAGCTGTACGCGCGCTACGGTTTCACCCAGGCCCTGAAGGAACTGGGGGCGCCGCTGCCGGCACCGGCCGTGGCCAGCGAGGCGGCACCGAACCTGCGTGGCACGGCGGCCGGCTTCGCCCGTGGCAGTGCGGAGGCACCGGCCGAGGGCACGCTGGATCCGGCACTGGCCGCGCCGGGTGAATACGAGACCGTGCTCACCAGTGAACAGCTGCAGGCCTGGGTGGAGCGGCTGCAGCAGGCCGACCTGATCAGCTTCGATACCGAGACCGACGCGCTGGATGCGATGCGCGCGCGCCTGGTCGGTGTCAGCCTGGCGGTCGAGCCGGGCAGGGCGGCCTACATCCCGGTGGGCCATGACTACCCCGGCGCACCGGCGCAGCTGCCGCTGCAGCAGGTGCTGGACGCGTTGCGCCCGGTACTGCAGGACCCGGCAAGGAAGAAGCTGGGCCAGCACGGCAAGTACGACCTGCATGTGCTGCGGCGCCACGGTGTCGAGGTGCAGGGTTACCACGACGACACCATGCTTGAGAGCTTCGTGCTCAATTCCACCGCCACCCGCCACGACATGGATTCGCTGGCCCTGCGTTACCTGGGCTACACCACCATCAAGTTCGAGGACGTGGCCGGCAAGGGCGCCAAGCAGATTCCGTTCTCGCAGGTGGGCATCGACGAGGCCAGCCGCTATGCGGCCGAGGACGCCGACATCACCCTGCGCCTGCACCGCGCGCTGCAACCGCAGCTGCTGGCCGAACCGGCCCTGGACAGCGTGTACCGCGACATCGAGATGCCCCTGGTGCCGGTACTGGCCAGCATCGAGGCCAACGGTGTACGCATCGATGCCGACGAGCTGCGCCGGCAGAGCCAGGACCTGTCTTCGCGCATGCTGGCCGCGCAGCAGAAGGCCACCGAGCTGGCCGGGCGCAGTTTCAACCTGGATTCGCCGAAGCAGCTGCAGGCCGTGCTGTTCGACGAGCTGAAGCTGCCGGCGGTGGTGAAGACGCCGAAGGGCCAGCCCAGCACCAATGAAGAGGCGCTGGAGGCGATCGCCGACCAGCATGAGCTGCCGCGGGTGATCCTCGATTACCGTGGCCTGGCCAAGCTGCGCAGCACCTATACCGACAAGCTGCCGGAGATGGTCAACCCGGATACCGGCAGGGTGCACACCAGCTACCACCAGTCCGGCGCTGCCACCGGCCGCCTGTCCTCCTCCGACCCGAACCTGCAGAACATCCCGATCCGCACCGAAGATGGCCGCCGCATCCGCCGCGCCTTCGTCGCACCGGAAGGCTGCCAGCTGCTGGCCGCCGACTATTCACAGATCGAACTGCGGATCATGGCCCACCTGTCCGAAGACCCGGGCCTGGTGCGCGCCTTCGAGCAGGGCGCCGACGTGCACCGCGCCACCGCCGCAGAAGTGTTCGGCCGCACCCTGGACGAGGTGACGCCGAACGAGCGCCGCGCGGCCAAGGCGATCAATTTCGGCCTGATGTACGGCATGAGCGCCTTCGGCCTGGCCCGCAACCTGGGCATCGACCGGGGCCAGGCGCAGGATTATGTGGCGTTGTACTTCAGCCGTTACCCGGGCGTGCGTGACTTCATGGAGCGGATGCGCCAGCAGGCCCGTGACCAGGGCTATGTGGAGACGCTGTTCGGCCGCCGCCTGTATCTGAACGATATCCATGCACGCAACCAGGGCCTGCGTGCCGGTGCTGAACGCGCCGCGATCAACGCGCCGATGCAGGGCACCGCTGCCGACATCATCAAGCGCGCGATGGTGGATGTTGACCGCTGGCTGCGCGACAGCGGGGCCCCGGCGCGGATGATCCTGCAGGTGCACGATGAACTGGTGTTCGAAACCGAGACTGCGTTTGTCGAGGAGCTGCGGGAAAATGTGGTGCAGCGTATGTCGCAATCGGCACAGTTGCGCGTTCCTTTGGTGGTCGACACCGGCGTAGGTAAGAACTGGGACGAGGCACACTGAGTCGCTTTCAGACCTGAAGGGACGTGAATTTGTTCATCTGGCCACAGTTTCTGACTCGGCCATGAATACTCGCCCCATTGCGGTTCATTAAATTGGCTCCCTTCACGAACCGTTAGTGTTCGGAGTGGTTCTATAGCTCTCGACAGGCGCAATGCCTGTTGTGGATCTCTCCCATCCCCTGGAGCAGATCTCGGAACGGGGACTCCTCCCCAAGTGCCCGTTCCCCGGCCCCGTTGACCTCCCCCTGGTCAGCGGGGCTTTTTATTTGCGCCGCCGGCAGGTTGCCGGCTGCTAGGCTGGGCCACCGCCCAGCAGGGGAGCCCGCAATGCACGATCTGTTCGCACTGGCGATGCCGTGGTGGGAGTTCATCCTGCGCGCGGTGGTGGTCTACACCGTTGTGCTGGGCCTGGTGCGCCTCAGCGGCAAGCGCGCGCTGGGGCAGATCACCCCGTTCGACGTGCTGCTGATCGTGCTGCTGGGCAACGCGGTGCAGAACGCGCTGCTGGGCCAGGACACGTCCCTGGGCGGTGGCCTGCTGCTCGCCGCGACCCTGATCCTGCTCAACTACGGCGTGGGCTGGGTGACCACCCGCAACCGCCGCCTGGAGCGCCTGATCGAGGGGGAACCGGTGGTGATCGCCCGTGACGGCACCCTGTTGCGGGATGTTCTGCGCCGCGAACTGATCAGCCGGGCCGATTTCGATGCCGCCATGCGCCAGCAGGGCTGCCTGCGCATCGATGATGTGCAGGTGGCGCTGCTGGAAACCACCGGCCACATCACGATCATCGCCCGGCACACGGACGCGTAGGGCCGGCGGCATGTGTGCGGGGACGGCCACGCCGCCCCGCGAGATGCCTTAGAGCCAGTCGCGCGGGACCAGGTAATCGGCCAGCCGGGCTTCCGGACTGCCCGCCTCGGGGGTGAAGCCGTATTCCCAGCGCACCCGCGGCGGCAGGCTCATCAGGATGCTTTCGCTGCGGCCGCCGCTCTGCAGGCCGAACAGCGTGCCGCGGTCGTAGACCAGGTTGAATTCCACATAGCGGCCCCGCCGGTACAGCTGGAATTCGCGCTCGCGCTCGCCATGGGCGATGTCCTTGCGCTGCTGCACGATCGGCAGATAGGCGTCGAGGAAGCCGTCGCCGACCGCCCGCAGGTAGTCGAAGTCGCGTTCGAAATCGCCGTGCAGATCGTCGAAGAACAGGCCGCCGATGCCGCGCGTTTCGTTGCGGTGGCGCAGGAAGAAGTACTCGTCGCACCAGCGCTTGTGCGCGCTGTAGCGCTCTTCACCGAACGGCGCGCACAGGTCGTGGGCGACCTGATGCCAATGGCGCACGTCCTCGTCGAAGGGATAGAAGGGGGTCAGATCGAAACCACCCCCGAACCAGCTGGCCACCACTTCGCCGTCGCGCTGCGCCTGGAAGAAGCGCACGTTGGCATGGGTGGTGGGCACATAGGGGTTGAGCGGGTGGAACACCAGCGATACGCCGGTGGCGCGCCAGGAGGCGCCGGCCAGCTCCGGGCGGTTGGCCGAGGCCGACGGCGGCAAGCGGCTGCCGGAGACATCCGAGAAGCCGATTCCGGCCTGTTCGAACACCGCGCCGTCGCGCAGCACGCGGGTACGGCCCCCCCCGCCTTCAGCGCGCTGCCACAGGTCTTCCTGGAAGCGGGCCTGGCCGTCGGCCGCTTCGATCGCCGCACAGATGCGGTCCTGCAGGTCGGTCAGGTAGGCGCGCACGCGCTCGAATTCGTTCATGACGCGTACTTTACCGCAGGGCCTGCCGCACGCCGCGGGTGAGGGCAGGTCAGTGGAAGCAGGAGCGGATATCCGGCCGCAGCAGGCGCCAGGCCAGCCAGCCCTGCGCGACGAGCAGGGCGAAGGCGCCGCCGAACAAGGTCAGCGACATGAGGATGTGCTGGGTTCGCGCTTCGCGCAGTGTGCCTGGATCGACGATACGCCCGATGACGTCGGCGACGACGCTGTCCAGCCACCCGGCGACGGCGAAGTTTGCCAGGGCCGAGAGCCACAGCAATGCCACGTAGCTCCAGAGGCCCCAGCGACGTCGCCGGGCGAATCCCCAGCTGGAAAGCACGGCGGGGATCGCTGACAGCATCAGCCACAGGGTAGCGTCCACCGGTTTGCGCAGGATCCACAGCACGCTTGGCGGGAACTGCTGTTCAGTGGCCGACAGCAGCATCCACCGCCAGAACGGGCCGCCGGACAGCTGCCAGACCACCAGCGCCTGAATCGCCATGGCCACCACGAACGCTGCGCAGATCAGCAGCGACGCCAGGCCGAGCGGCCGCACGAAATCCTCCGGGTTGAGCGGCGTGGCAGGGCGGTGCCGGGGCGGTTGAAGCGACATCCGATGTCCTTGGCTGCAGTGGCGTCTTCAGCGGGTCGCCACCCGGGTGGCAACGGCCGGCAGGATATGGTGTTCGCTCAAGGGTGCCAAGCGCAGGCCATGGGGCGGGCGCAGCGGCACCCACGCCAGCTCGGCGATTTCCGCGCGTGCCTGCGGCGTGCCCTGTACCTGCACCCACCAGGCCTCGGCCTGTACGCGATGACCAGGCTCGTTCACCGCCCAGTCCTGGAAATGGCCCAGCGCCACGGTCGGGCCGGCGAGCAGGCGCACACCCAGCTCCTCGTCCAGTTCGCGGGCCAGCGTCTGCAGTGGCGTTTCGCCCGGTTCGGGCTTGCCTCCGGGCTGGATGAAGCGGTCGGCGCCGTGCTTGCGTACCACCAGCGCCCGGCCGTGGTCGTCGACGATGACCGCGGCCACGATGTGGATCGTGGCCGCGGCACTGCTCACTTCAGGTTCTGCTCGAACAGCTTGAGGATGCGCTTGTACTGATCCAGCCAGGAGTCGGCGCGGACGTAGCCGTGGCGCTCCAGCGGGTACGGGGCGATCGACCAGTTGTCCTTGTGCAGCTCGATCAGGCGCTGGGTCAGGTTCACCGAGTCCTGGAAGAACACGTTGTCATCCATCATGCCGTGCGCGATCAGCAGGTTGTCCTGCAGGTTCTGCGCGTACTCGATCGGCGAGGACACCCGGTACGCCTCCGGATCGATGTCCGGCGTGTTGAGGATGTTGCTGGTATAGGCGTGGTTGTAGTTGTGCCAGTCCACCACCGGGCGCAGCGCGGCACCGGCCTTGAAGGTGCCCGGTGCGCGGAACAGCGCCATGAAGGTCATGAAGCCGCCGTAGGAGCCACCGTAGATGCCGGCGTGGTCACGGTCGCCCTGCTGGGTGTCCACCAGCCAGTCCAGGCCGTCCTTGTAGTCTTCCAGTTCCGGGTGGCCCATGTTGCGGTAGACGGCCGTGCGCCAGTCGCGGCCGTAGCCCTCGCTGCCGCGGTAGTCCATGTCCAGCACGATGTAGCCCTTCTGCACCAGCAGGTTGTGGAACATCTGCTCGCGGAAGTAGGCCGGGTAGCGCTGGTGCACGTTCTGCAGGTAGCCGGCACCGTGCACGAACATCACGATCGGGTACTTCCTGCCCGGCTCCTTGTGCTCGGGTTCGTAGTACTTGGCCCAGACCACGCCGGCGCCATGCCTGGACGGTACCGCCACCAGCTTCGGCTGGATCCACTGGCGCGCCTTGAAGTCGGCGCTGCGGGTATCGGTCAGCACGCGGGCCTGGCCGCCCGCGCTGGGCAGCACCGCCAGCTGCGGTGGCAGGTAGGCACCGGAGTAGCGCACCAGCAGCTGCTGGCCATCCGGCGACAGCGAGAAGTCTTCCACGCCGTTGAGGCTGGTCAACTCGCGGACCTGACGGCTGCCGGTGTCGACCGCGCAGACTTCGTAATCGTGCGGGGCCTGCGGGTTGCACAGGAAGTAGAAGCCCTTGCCGTCGGCCGACAGCACGGGCGCGGAGGTCTCCCACTTGCCGCTGGTCAGCGCCTGCGGCCGGGCAGTGCCGGCCTGGGTGTACAGGTGCGAGAAGCCCGATTCCTCGGACAGCAGCCACAGCGTGCGGCCATCGGCCATCCAGCCGAAATCGTTGAAGCCCCAGTTGATCCACGCGTTGTCGGTCAGCCGGTGGCGGTTCTGCACGCGGCCGTCGCTGCCGATGCTGACGATCCAGCGGTCCTTGTTGTCGTTGGCGCGCAGCATCACCGCCGCCTGCTGGCCATCGGCGCTCCAGCGCATGCCGCCGCCCATGAAGTCGCTCATCACCTGCACGCTGCGTTCGCCCTTCAGCGCCTCCTTGCCGGCCTTGCGGCGCAGGTCGGCCAGCGGGTCGGTGGCGATGCCCGGCAGGCCGGACAGCGACAGCTTCTGCGCCTTGCCGCTGCGCACGTCCACGTACCACAGGGTGTGCGGCTCGTTGCCATTGCGACCGACGCGGGTGCGGGTGTCCTCGGTTTCCTCGTAACCGGATTCGGTCACGTACAGCGGCATCTTGCTGGTGCGGCCCTCGTCGAAGTCCTTCGGCGTGGTCACCACGATCAGGTGGCCCAGGTCCGGCGACAGCACGCTGTCGGCGATCTCCACGTCGGCGCCCAGGTATACCGGGCCCGGCGCGCGGGTCGGGTCGGCCTGGCGCCAGCGCTGGTCCTGGTCCTTCAATGCCTCGCGCTGCTCGCGGTCGCGACGCAGGGTTTCCAGGGTACGCAGCTGCTGGTCGCGCAGCAGGTCGTCCTTGGGCGCGCTGTTGGGGTCCTTGTCGGCCTTCAGGCTGGCAACCTGCTGCACGCCGCCGGCAGCGGTCCAGTGGAACCAGTTCTGGCCCACCCGCCAGATCACGCCGTTGTCGGCAGCGAAGTTCACCCCGCTGGCGCGCTCGTTGCTGCGCGTGAGCTGGGTGAGCGCGCCGCTGCGCAGGTCGCGCACGAACACGTCGCCGTTGCGGACGAAGGCGCTGCGGGTGCGGGTGCGGTCGTAGACCGGATCGGCCACGTCCAGGGTGCCGCGCTGGTCGTCTGCCACCTGGGCCGCAACACCACCGGCCACGGGCTGGCGGAAGGTGTCGCGCACCGGGCTGCCGTTGCGCTTGAGCTGGTACTCGACCTGCTGGCTGTTCCACGACCACCAGGCCTTCTCGACCGGCGGACCGATCCAGTCCGGATCCGCCATGGCCTGTTCGATGGTGATCGGCGTCGGCGCGGCATGGGCGGCCGGTGCGGCCAGCACGGCCGACAGCAGGAGGGACAGGGGCAGCACTCGGGACATGGGCGGACGGCACCAGAAAAGGAAACCGGGCAAGGGTAGCAGCCGTTCGCGCCGCAGGAGGGGGCCACAGGTCATGGCAGCGGGATCGGCAAAGCGGTGCAACCGGTGCCCCCCATCGCGCATCCATTCTCCTGAACCCGCATCATTCACCGCACAGGAGCACGACCATGCAGGAACTCATCCCGATCACCCTCTTCATCTGCATCGCCTACGCCATCCACGCCATCGCCGATGCGCGCGCGCGCAGCAAGCTGGTCGCACCGCACGTGCCCGAGGAGGTGATCCGCTCCCTGGCCGTGCTGGAGGAAGAGCGCCGCCGCCAGGGCGCGCTGCGCTGGGGCATCAGCCTGGTGTGCCTGGCTCTGGCCATGGGCCTGCTGGAAGTCCTGGGCGCCCGCGACCTCACCTTTGGCGCCGCCGCCGCTCTGGTGGGCAGTGCTGGTCTGGGCCAGCTGCTGGCCTGGCACTTCACCCGCCCCGCCGTGCGCAAGAGCTGAGCGCCGGCATGCCACACGCCCCGGGGGAGCGGTGCGCATGAGCCTGCTGGGCGAAGCCCTGTCCGCCCTGCGCGGCCGCCGCCGGCAGGACGCCGCGGCGGCCGCGGTCATCGAAGATGATGCGGCGCTGGTGCGGGCCATCATCGATGGCTCGCAACCGGCGTTCGCGCAGCTGGTGCAGGCCCATCAGCGCACGTGCGCGCATGTGATCGGGCGCATGGTGGGTGACCGCGATCAGGTCGCTGACCTGCTGCAGGAGACCTTCCTGGCGGTGTTCCGGCAACTGCACCGGTTCCGCTTCGAATCCTCGCTGCGGACCTGGATCTCACGGGTGGCCTACACCACCGCATTGCAGCACCTGCGTCGCCGGCGCCTGGAAGCGCAGTGGATGGTGGCGGTGGAGGTACCGGAGGATATGGGCATCGGTGACGAGGGACCGGGCCCGGCCGAACTCAGCCAGGCGCTGCAGGCCGGCCGCCAGCTGGGTGCGGCGCTGGAGCGGTTGAGCCCGCCGCAGCGCCTGATCGTCGGCCTGCATTACCTGGAGGATTTCGACCTGGCAGAGATCGAGCAGGTGACCGGTCTTGCGCGCGGTACCATCAAAAGCCACCTGCACCGCGCGCGTCTGCTCCTGAAGCAGGAACTGACGCGGCATGCCACCGCCGGAGAACTGCTGTGAACCCACCGACCGATCCCCGCGATGCCGACGAGCGCGCGCTGGCGCAGGCGTTGCGTGAACAGGCACGGCAGGAACAGACCCCGGACGTGAGCGAGGCGTTGCAGACGCGTATTGCCAGTGAGTCGCGCGACAGTGGCGTGGGCTATGTGGTGGTGCAGGTGCTGCTGGTGGGCGCGCTGCTGGCGGCCGGTGCCTGGTACTTCTGGCCTTGAGGCTCTCGCCGGGCATGGCCCGGCGCTACCTGGGGATCAATAGGTAGCGCCGGGCCATGCCCGGCGGATCGGCGGATCAATGGGTAGCACCGGGCCATGCCCGGCGGATCGGCGGATCAATGGCTAGCGCCGGGCCATGCCCGGCGGATGGGCGGATCAATGGGTAGCGCCGGGCCATGCCCGGCGGATCGGCGGATCAATGGGTAGCGCCGGGCCATGCCCGGCGGATCGGCGGATCAATGGGTAGCGCCGGGCCATGCCCGGCGGATCGGCGGATCAATGGGTAGCACCGGGCCATGCCCGGCGGATCGGCGGATCAATGGGTAGCACCGGGCCATGCCCGGCGGATCGGCGGATCAATGGCTAGCGCCGGGCCATGCCCGGCGGATGGGCGGATCAATGGGTAGCGCCGGGCCATGCCCGGCGGATGGGCGGATCAATGGGTAGCGCCGGGCCATGCCCGGCGGATCGGCGGATCAATGGGTAGCGCCGGGCCATGCCCGGCGGATCGGCGCCGGCAGGTCATGGGGCGCGGCCATGCCCGGCGGCTTCCCCTGCGACAGAGTGAAGCAGCGCGTCACCCGGTCGCATCCCGGCGTAACGAAATATTCCTAAAGTGGTCCGGTATCCCACCGGTCGCAGGCAGGAGGCGTCCCTTGGACGCGTTGTTGTTGTCCCGGATCCAGTTCGGATTCGTCATCAGTTTCCATGTGCTGTTCCCGGCCTTCACCATTGGCACGGCCAGCTGGCTGGCCTTCGTCGAATGGCGCTGGCTGCGTACCCGTCTCCCGGTCTGGCGGGAGCTGTACTTCTTCTGGCAGAAGATCTTCGCCGTATCGTTCGGCATGGGCGTGGTCAGCGGCATCGTCATGGCCTTCCAGTTCGGCACCCACTGGCCGCGCCTGAGCGAGGTGGCCGGTACCGTCATCGGCCCGCTGCTGACCTACGAGGTACTGACCGCGTTCTTCCTGGAAGCCAGCTTCCTGGGCGTGATGATGTTCGGCTGGGGCCGGGTTTCGCCGCGCCTGCATTTCCTGTCCACCTGCATGGTGGCGCTGGGCACGCTGTTCTCCACGTTCTGGATCCTGTCGTCCAACAGCTGGCTGCACACCCCGGCCGGCTACGAGATGGTCAATGGCATCGTGCATCCGGTGGACTGGTGGCAGGTGGTGTTCAACCCGTCGTTCCCGTACCGCCTGGCCCACATGGCGTTGGGCTCGTTCATCACCACCTGCTTCGTGATCGGCGGCGTGGGTGCGTGGTACCTGCGCAGGGGAACGCACGTGGAGGCGGGCCGGCGCATGCTGATCGCGGCCGTGGCGTTTGCCGCGCTGACCGTGCCGGTGCAGATCTTCGTCGGCGACATGCATGGCCTGAACACCCTCAAGCACCAGCCGATGAAGATCGCGGCGGTGGAAGCGCACTGGCATGATTCCGGCGAAGGCGAGGGCGTGCCGCTGGTGGTATTCGCGCTGCCCAACGAAAAGGAAGAGCGCAACGACTTCGAAGTCGCCATTCCGAAGCTGGGCAGCGTGATCCTGACCCATTCGCTGGACGGCACCTTCGATCCGCTGACTTCGGTACCGGCCAGTGAACGGCCACCGGTGACGCCGGTGTTCTTCGCCTTCCGCATCATGGTTGGACTGGGCACGCTGATGCTGCTGCTGGCATGGGTGTCGGCGTTCCAGCTGTGGCGGAGGAAGCTGCTGGATTCGCCGTGGCTGCTGCGCGGCTGGAACTGGATGTTGCCGAGCGGCTTCATCGCGCTGCTCTCCGGCTGGTTCGTCACCGAGATGGGGCGGCAGCCGTGGGTGGTCTACGGCGTGCTGCGTACTGCCGATGCGGTCGGCCCGCAGAGCGCATGGATGACCGCGCTGTCGCTGGGGGTCTACGTCGTCGGCTACGCCTTCGTCTTCGGCTGGGGCATCTGGTACCTGGTGAAGATCCTGCGCCATGGACCGCAGCCTCACGACCAGGGGCCCTCGCTGGACCACGGCAGCCACACCCCGGCACGGCCGCTGTCCGCCGCCGACGAACCGCTGGAGGAGCGCTGACATGGACCTGGTGACCTGGCTGCCGGTGGCGTGGTTCGCGGTGATCGGCTTCGGCGTACTGATGTACGTGGTGCTGGACGGGTTCGTGCTGGGCATCGGCATCCTTGCGCCGTTCGCCGAGGACGAGGAGCAGCTCGACCTGATGATGAACACGGCTGCGCCCATCTGGGACGGCAACGAGACGTGGCTGGTGCTGGGCGGCGCCGGCCTGCTGGCGGCGTTCCCCAAGGCCTATGCAGTGCTGTTGTCGGCGCTGTATCTGCCGGTGCTGCTGCTGGTGGTGGCACTGGTGTTCCGCGGCGTGGCCTTCGAATTCCGCTTCAAGGCGCATCGCTCGCGGCGGCTGTGGAGCGTGGCGTTCGCGCTTGGCTCGCTGCTGGCCACGTTCGCCCAGGGCGTGATCCTGGGCGCGCTGGTGCAGGGGCTGCCCCTGGTGGACGGGGTCTACCACGGCGGTGCGTTTGCCTGGTTCAGCCCGTTTGCGATGCTCACCGGCGCGGCGCTGGTCGCCGGTTACGCATTGCTGGGCAGCACCTGGCTGATCCTGAAGACGGAAGGGCGCGTGCAGGCGCTGGCGCGGCAGCTGACACGGCCGCTGGTGGTGGCGGTGATCGCAGCGATGGGCCTGGTCAGCAGCTGGCTGCCGTTCCTGGACTCGCGGTTGATGGCGCGCTGGTTCAGTGACGGCAACTTCTGGTGGCTGTCACCGGTGCCGTTGCTGACCCTGGCGGTGGCCGCTGCGTTGTGGCGCAGCGCCACGCATCCACGCCGCGACCTGCCGCCGTTCCTGCTCAGCCTGGCGCTGTTCATTCTCGGCTTCCTGGGCCTGGTGCTGGGCATGTGGCCGTACCTGCTGCCGCCCTCGATGACGTTGTGGCAGGCAGCAGCACCGGCGTCCTCGCTCGGCTTCACCCTGGTCGGGCTGGTCATTCTGCTGCCGGTCATCCTCGGCTATACGGCGTGGTCGTACCGGGTATTCCGCGGCAAAGTGCAGGCCGGAGCCGGTTACCACTGAGCAATGGCGTGCGGGGCCATTGGTGACGGCCCCGTGTTGTGCAATGTGAAACCTGCACACCCTGCGCAGGACGTGCTAGCGTGCGCTCCTTTCCGGCCGCCAGGGGGCAGCCGGCGACGTCCTGGACGGACGCACGGCTGCAGGGACGGGGGGCCGCCGCGCGTCGCCGTAATGGCTCGTGCCATCGTCCTCCTGATGAAGCACCATCGCTAGATGATCGAATTCTCCATCGTCGACTGGGCTGCCTGGGCACCTGGCCTGAGTGAGCGCAGCCAGTGGCTGAGCTGGGCTGACGCGCCCTTCCTGCCACAGGGCGAAGGCACGCCGGCGCTGTCGGAGGTGCCGGCGATGCAGCGTCGCCGCATCGAGCGCCTGGGGCGGATGGCGATCCAGACGGCCTGCTGGTGCGAGGATGGCCAAGGGGCCGACAGCCAGGTGCCGCTGGTGTTCGCCAGCCGCCATGGTGATGTGGCGCGCTCGATGGACCTGCTCGGGGCGCTGGTGAACGAGCAGCCCCTGTCGCCCACCGGATTCGGCCTGTCGGTCCATAACGCGATCGCTGCGCTGTACTCGATCGCTCGTGGCCATCGCGGCAACTATCTGGCGCTGGCTGCCGGCCAGGCGACGGTGGAGGCCGCCTGCCTGGAGGCCGCCGGTCTGCTGGCCGATGGCGCCCGCGAAGTGCGGGTGGTGGTCTACGAGTCGCCGTTGCCCGAAGTTTACGCGACGTTCGCCGACGAACCCGACCCGTTCTTCGCTTGGTGCTGGCGTGTGGTGGCGCCGACACAGGCGCTGCCGACGCTGTCGCTGCAGTGGGATGGCGCGCCGGCCCCGGTTACCGCCGCGCCCGGCCTGTTGCCGCACGCGTTGGACCTGCACCGTTTCCTGCTCGCGGGCGCGCCGGCGCTGGAACACGTTGCCAATGGCCAGCGCTGGCGCTGGAGCCGCCGTGGCTGAGGCGCTGCGCCGCCTCGATCTTGCCTGGCGGGTGGTGGGCACCGGCCTGAGTTTTGCTGCGTTCGGCATCGGCGGACTGCTGCTGGGCGCCGTGGTGATGCCGGTCCTGCTGCTGATGCGTGATCCGGTGGCCCGCCGCCGTCGCGCCCGCCGCGTGGTGCAGGTGGCGTTCGCCAGCCACCTGCGGCTGATGCGCGGGCTCGGGGTGATGACCTATGAGATCGAAGGGCGCGAGCGCCTGCAGCGCGACGGCCTGCTGGTCCTGGCCAACCACCCCACCCTGATCGACGTGGTCTGCCTGGTCTCGCTGCTGCCCAATGCCGACTGCGTGGTCAAACGGGCGGTGGCCCGCAACCCGTTCATGCGGGGCCCGGTCCGGGCCGCCGGCTACATTTCCAATGACGACGGGGCCGGCCTGGTCGATGACTGCGTGGCCGCGGTACGGGCCGGCGGCAGCCTGGTCATCTTCCCGGAAGGGACCCGCAGCGTGCCCGGCCAGTCGCCGAGGCTTCAGCGTGGGGCCGCCAATATCGCCGTCCGCGGCCGGCTGGACATCACGCCGGTGCGGATCACCTGTACCCCGCCAACCCTGAGCAAAGGGCAGAAATGGTATCGTGTGCCCTCACGTCGCTTTCACGTTCGGCTGCAGATCGGCGAAGATATCCCGATCGCGCCATTCCTGGCCGAAGACGACGCGCCAAGGGGGGATGCCTTGGCAGCACGCCGCGTCACCGAGCACCTTTCTCGTTATTTCGACCTGTCTGGAGATTCGACCCGTGCAAGCACTTGAGCACGAGATCAAGGAATTGATCATTTCCTCGCTTTCACTGGAGGACATCACGCCGGAGGACATCGATCCGACCGCGCCGCTGTTCGTCGAGGGCCTGGGCCTGGATTCGATCGACGCTCTGGAACTGGGCCTGGCGCTGCAGAAGAAGTACGGTGTGAGCCTGTCGTCCGACTCGGAAGAGACCCGGCGCCATTTCTCCAGCGTGCGCGCGCTCGGCGAGTTCGTCGCCGCCCGCCAGTCGTAACGGCGCCAGGAGCTGCCATGACCAAGAATGAACTGTTCGAACGCATCGTCAACATCCTGACCGACAGCTTCGAGATCGAACCGGCCCGGATCACCCCCGAGGCCCGTCTCTATGACGACCTGGACATCGACAGCATCGATGCGGTCGACCTGATCGTGCAGCTCAAGCCGCTGCTCGGCCGCAACCTGCAGCCGGAAGCGTTCAAGGCCGTGCGCACCGTGCAGGACATCGTGGATGTCGTGCACCGGCTGCTGCCGGACCAGGCAGCAGCCTGACCGCAGCGCGGGCGGCTCCGCCTTGGCACGCGCGCGTACGGTCGTGGTGGCGGCGATTTCGCTGGCCTACCCGCTGCTCGTCTACCTGGCGATGGGCCGCTTCGAGCCGCGCTGGCTGGCACTGCTGCTGTTCACCCTGGCATTGCTGCGTGCCCTGAGCACGCGCCAGCCGCTGTGGTGGGCTGCTGCAGCCGGTACCGGACTGCTGGCGGTGCTGGCCACCGTGCTCAACCAGGCGCTGCCGCTGAAGCTGTACCCGGCGCTGGTGAACGTGGTGATGCTGTGCGTGTTCGCCATCAGCCTGCGGTTCGGGCCGCCGCTGGTGGAGCGCCTGGCGCGGCTGCAGGAGCCGGACCTGCCACCGTTCGCGGTGGCCTATACCCGCCGCGTCACCCAGGTGTGGTGCGGCTTCTTCGTTCTCAACGGCAGTCTGGCCCTGCTCACCGCGCTGTACGCATCGGATCGGGTCTGGATGCTCTACAACGGATTGTTGGCGTACGTGATGATGGGCGTATTGTTCGCAGGCGAATGGCTGGTGCGGCGACGGGTGAAGGCGGCGCACGCCCATGGCTGAGTGGATTGCCCTGGACCGGCTGCTGCGGGATGCGCGGCCGCAGCGTGCTGTCGGCATCCGCGATGGCGAAGTGGTCGACCATCAGCAATTCCGTCAGCGCGTAGTGGCCTGGCGTACGGCGTTTGCCGCCACTGACGGCCGTGACTGGGCGCTGTACTTCGATGATGCCGTGTCGTTCGCCGAGGCGCTGTTCGGTGCCTGGCACGCCGGCAAGCGGGTGTTCCTGGCCGCCGACAACCTGCCCGCCACGCTGCAGGCCCTGCAGCCGCAGGTGAGCGGTTTTGCCGGTGACGTTTCCCGTGATTACCGGCCACTGATGATGGCGGCCGCCGGTGCGCAGGTCGAGCTGGATGCGTTGGACGAGCATGCCTGCGAGCTGTGCGTGTTCACGTCGGGCAGCACCGGCGAACCCACTGCGATCGACAAGCGCCTGGACCAGCTGGCGCGCGAGGTCGATGCGTTGCAGGCCGCGTTCGGCGCACAGCTGGAAGGCGCGCAGGTGCATGGCACGGTGTCGCACCAGCACATCTACGGCCTGCTGTTCCGCGTGCTGTGGCCGCTGGCCGCCGGTCGCCTGATCCATCCGCGGCGGTTCTTCCATGAGGATCTGGTCGCTGCGCTGGCGGGCACGCAGACGGTGCTGGTGGCGACCCCGGCGCACCTCAAGCGCCTGCCTGCGCAGCTGGATTGGGCCAGCCTGCAGGGCCACCTGCGCGCTGTGTTCTCCTCTGGCGGCCCGCTGCCGGAAGAGGCAGCGCGGCAGGTGCGGCAATGGATGGCAGTCGCACCGACCGAGGTCTACGGCAGCAGCGAGACCGGCGGCATCGCCTGGCGTCGCTGGGATACCGATCTTCCGCCCTGGCAGCCGCTTCCGGGGGTGCAGTGGAGAATCGAGGGAGGCTGCCTGGCGGTGGCTTCACCCCATCTGCAGAGCCGCGACTGGTGGTGCACGCAGGATCGGGTGGAAGCGCTGGCCGAGGGGTGCTTCCGCCTGCTCGGGCGCGCAGACCGCATCGTCAAGATCGAAGAGCGCCGCGTTTCGCTCGATGCGCTGGAACGTGCGTTGCGCGACGACGCGGACGTCGATGACGTGCGCGTGCTGGTGCTGCCCGGCCAGCGCGAGCAGCTGGCGGCCGTGGTGGTGCCGGCCGATGCGGCACTGCTCGATGCCGATGATGCCGCGCGCCGCGCGCTGGGCCAGCGGCTGGGCGCGCGCCTGGCACAGAGCCATGACGCCGTGACCCGTCCGCGCCGCTGGCGGCTGGTACCCACGCTGCCGGTGAATGCGCAAGGCAAGGTGACCCAGGCCGCGCTGGTGGCCCTGTTCTAGCCGTCGATGCCGGTGCCGGTATGGGATCGGCGCGAGGCGGCCAGCGCTACCCTGCGCATGACCCTGGACCCGGCGCTGCGCCCGTTCCAGGGACATTTCCCGCAGGCCGCGATCCTGCCCGGCGTGGCCCAGGTGGACTGGGCGGTGCGCTTTGCCCGGCAGGCCTTTGCGATGCCGGAGGGGTTCGTGCGCATGGATGCGGTGAAGTTCCAGCATGTGGCGCGTCCGGGCGACGAGCTGACGCTGCATCTGGACTGGGATACCGCACGTAACGTGCTGGTCTTCCGCTATGCCTCCGTGCATGGCGTACACGCCAGTGGCAGGATGGTCTTCGCCGATGCGCAGTGATCCGGCCGATGCCGGTGCCGCGTTCGCGCCACTGGTGGTGATTCCCGTCTACGACCACGAACATGCTGTCGCCGCGGTGGTCGATGGCGTGCAGCGCGCTGGCCTGCCCTGCCTGCTTGTGGACGATGGCTCGCATGCATCATGTGCTTCGGTGCTGCAGGCGCTGGCACAGCGTGAAGGGGTCGATCTGCTGCGTCTGCCGGTCAACCAGGGCAAGGGTGGGGCGATGCTGGCGGGCTTCGCCGAGGCCGCAAGGCGGGGCTGCAGCCACGTGCTGCAGATCGATGCCGACGGCCAGCATGACACCGGCGACCTGCCGCGCTTCATCGCGGCCGCGCGTGCGCGGCAGGACGCGGTGATCGGCGGCATTCCCGCCTACGATGCCAGTGTGCCCAAGGCCCGCCTGTACGGTCGCTACGCAACGCATGTCTGGGTCTGGATCAACACGCTGTCGCTGCATCTGCGCGACACCATGTGCGGTTTCCGTGTCTATCCACTGCCTCCGGTGCTGCGCCTGATGGGCGAAGAGACCATCGGCCGGCGCATGGATTTCGATACCGAAGTGATGGTGCGGCTGTACTGGCGGCAGGTGCCGGTGGAACATCTGGCGACGCGAGTGACCTATCCGGCAGACGGTGTCTCGCATTTCGATGTGTGGCGCGACAACGTACGCATCAGCCGCATGCATGCGCGCCTGTTCTTCGGCATGCTCCGGCGCGCACCGCGCCTGCTCTGGCGCCGCCTGCAGGGGCAGGGCTGAGATGGCCGCCCCCCAAGGTGCGCCGCACTGGGCCGACATCGGTGAATCCACATCGGTGGCCGGCGTGTTGTTCCTGTGCTGGGTGCATCGGTGGTTCGGGCGCTGGCCGTTCCGCCTGTGCGTGTGGCCGGTGGTGCTCTGCCACTGGCTGGGTAACCGCGTGGCCCGGCAGGCATCACTGCAGTATCTACAGCGCTTGCAGGCACACAGTGGCGCGCTGGGCCGCGAGCCGACGCGGCGCGACAGCCTGCGCCATTTCTTCGCGTTCGCCGACACCCTGCTGGACAAGATCCTCGGCCTGGGCGGACGCTATCCGCCCGAGCGCATCCAGCTGCGGCGCGATCTGGTGCTGGACAGGATCGCACGCCGCGAAGGCGGACTGATCCTGACCGCCCACATCGGCTGCCTGGAGTTGTGCCAGGTGCTGGCCGAACAGGTGCCGGGGTTCCGCATCACCGTGCTGGTGCACACCGCGCACGCGCAGCGCTTCAATCGCCTGCTGCAGCGGTTGGACCCGCTGGCAACGGTGGAACTGGTGCAGGTCACCGCGATGGGGCCGGCCACGGCGATGATGCTGTCCGAGCGCGTGGCTGCCGGTGGCTTCGTGGCCATCGTCGGCGACCGCACGCCAGTGCAGGGTGGACGCAGCGTCACCGCGGATTTTCTCGGCCACCGTGCCCCGTTCCCCATCGGTGCCTACGTGCTGGCGGCGGCACTGGGCTGCCCGGTGTACACCATGGCCTGCCTGCATGAAGGCCAGGGGTACCGGGTCGCCTTCGAGCAGTTCGCCGATCGCATCGTGCTGCCGCGTGGCTCGCGGGACGCGGCGCTGGCAGGGCAGGCGCAGCGTTTCGCGCAGTGGCTCGAACTGCAGGTCATCCAGTCCCCGCTGGACTGGTTCAATTTCTTCCCCTTCTGGGATCAGGCTCCGCATGACGACTGACGCCGTACCCGTGTGCCGCTTTGGCGACGCACCGTTGACCATCGAAGACGTGGTGGCGCTGGCCCATCGCCAGTGCGAGGCCGCACTGAGCGAGGCCCCGGCCTTCCGTGCCCATATCCAGCGCGGTGCCGATTTTCTCGACCGCCTGCTGCGCGAGGACGGGGTGATCTACGGCGTGACGACCGGCTACGGCGATTCGTGCACGGTGAACATCCCGCCGGCGCTGGTGGCCGAGTTGCCGCACCACCTGTACACCTACCATGGCTGCGGACTGGGCCGTTACCTGGACCCGGCCGAGACCCGCGCAGTGCTGGCTGCCCGTCTGGCGTCGCTGGTGCGTGGCATGTCCGGTGTCAGCGTAGCCCTGCTGGAAGGCCTGGCCACACTGTTGCGGCATGACGTGCTGCCGATGATCCCGGCGGAGGGATCGGTCGGCGCCAGCGGTGACCTGACGCCGCTGTCATACGTGGCGGCGGTGCTGTGCGGCGAGCGCGAGGTCCTGCACGATGGCCGCGTGCAACCGGCTGCCGGAGTACTGGCGAGCATCGGCATGGTCCCGCTGAAGCTGCGGCCGAAGGAAGGCCTTGCGATCATGAACGGCACTGCGGTGATGACCGGCCTGGCCTGCCTGGCCTGGCAGCGTGCCGACTACCTGGCGCGCCTGGCCACCCGCCTGACCGCATTCAACGTGCTGGCCAGCGACGGCAACGCGCACCATTTCGACGAGACCCTGTTCGCGGCCAAGCCGCATCCGGGCCAGGCCCGCATCGCCGCACGGCTGCGCCGCGACCTGCACAGCGAACGGCCGCCGCGCAACGAACAGCGCCTGCAGGATCGTTACTCGCTGCGGTGCGCCCCGCACGTGATCGGCGTGCTGGAAGACAGCCTGCCCTTCCTGCGGCAGCTGATTGAAACCGAGCTGAACAGCGCCAACGACAACCCGCTGATCGATGCCGACGGCGAGCGCATCCTGCACGGCGGCCACTTCTACGGCGGCCATATCGCACTGGCAATGGACACGCTGAAGAACACCGTGGCCAACCTTGCCGACCTGCTCGACCGGCAGCTGGCGCTGGTGGTGGATGCGCGCTACAACCACGGCCTGCCCGCCAATCTGTCGGCGGCTACCGGCCCGCGGGCAGCAATCAACCACGGGCTGAAGGCACTGCAGATCAGCGTCTCGGCGTGGACCGCCGAAGCGTTGAAGCAGACCCTTCCGGCCAGTGTGTTCTCGCGCTCGACCGAATGCCACAACCAGGACAAGGTCAGCATGGGCACCATCGCCGCGCGCGACTGCCTGCGTGTGATCGAACTGACTGAACAGGTGGTGGCGGCGATGCTGATCGCCGCCCGCCAGGGCCTGGCACTGCGCGAGCGGGTTGGCCTGAACGCGCAGCTGCATGGCAGTCTGGCCGACATGTATGTGGACCTGGGGCAGCGCATCGCGCTGGTCGAGGAAGACCGCGCGCTGGATCGCGAACTGCGGGAGCTGCTGGTGGAGATCCGCGCGCAACGTTGGGAACTGTATTCCGGTGAATGACCTGGTCTGTGAAATCGAGCTGCGCCCCGCCTTCCACGACTGCGATCCGATGAACGTGGTCTGGCATGGCAACTACTTCAAGTATCTGGAGATTGCCCGGTGTGCGCTGCTGCAGCGCCACGACTACGACTACCCGCAGATGCTCGCATCGGGCTACCTGTGGCCGGTGGTCGATGCGCGCGTGAAATACGTGCGGCCGCTGCTGTTCAACCAGCGGCTGCTGGTGCGTGCACGCATCGTCGAATGGGAGAACCGGCTGAAGATCGACTACGAGATCCTGGATGCGGAGAGCGGCCAGGTGGCCACCCGGGCCATGACCATCCAGGTCGCGGTGGATGCCGCCAGCAAGGAGATGCTGTACCAATGCCCGCCGGTACTGTGGGAACGTCTGGGAGTGCCCGCGCCATGAACATGCTCGCCCGTCTTCCAGGCGTGCTGCTGTGCGCGCTGCTGCTGGTGGCCGCACCGCGTGTACAGGCGGCCGATCCTGCCGTCGACGCGATCACCCAGGCGGTGGCGCGTCCGGAGGTGCTGCGTGGCCAGTTCAGCCAGGAAAAGCAGGTCAGTGGCTTCAGGAATCCGCTGCGCTCGCACGGCCGGTTCGTGGTCGCGCGCCAGCACGGTGTGATCTGGACCACGCTCACGCCGTTCCCCTCCGAGGTGGTGGTCACCGCCGACCGCATCCTCAGCCGCCAGCGCGATGGCAGCACCCGCGTTGAACTCGATGCACGGCAGCAGCCGGCGATGCGCTCGGTGAATGCGATCATGTTCGCGCTGATGAGTGGCGACGTGCAGGCACTCTCCGGCCAGTTCAACGTGGCGGCCAGCCGTGAAGGGCAGGGCTGGCGCCTGCGTTTGACACCGAAGTCGGCGATGCTGGCCAAGGCCTTCGAGTCGCTGACGCTGCAGGGTGACCGCTATGTGCGCCAGGTCGAGATCGTCGAGGCGAACAAGGACCGCACGCAGATCCAGTTCAGCGCGTTGAGTGAAGCCCCCGCCACGCTGAACCCCGACGAGGCGCGCCGCTTTGAGTGACGCCGTGGCGTTGAACGCACCGGACCGGTTGCGGCGTTGGTGGCATTGGCTGGGCATCGCCTGGCTGGTGTTGCTGCTGGTACTGGGCGTGCAGCAGTGGCGCCTGTGGAGCCAGGAACCGCGGATCGATACCGACATCCTCGCGCTGTTGCCGCAGGATGCACATGACCGCCTGTTGAGCGATGTCACCCGGCGCATCGCCGATGGCAGTTCGCGGCAGGTGGTGGTGCTGCTCGGCAGCCAGGATGGCGCCGCCGCCAAGCGGGCGCAGGCCGCGTTCGCTGCGGCCATGGCTGGAGATGCCGAGAGCGCTTTGCTGGTGCCCAGTGGGTCCATTGAAGGCTGGTTCGACGAGGCGCGTGCGTTCTACGCGCCGTATCGCGACCGCCTGCTGACCCCGGCCCAGCGTGACCAGCTGCAGAGCACGGAAACCGGTGCGCTGGCCGAACAGGCACTCGCCGCGCTGTACGGGCCGATGGGTGCGCCGCGGCTCACCGAATGGCGGCAGGATCCGCTGTCATTGTGGCCGCAGTGGTGGCAACAGCAGGCGCAGGGTTCGGGCTTGCGGCTGGGTGATGATGGCCTGCTTGAAGCCGAGGGCAAGCATTGGGCGGCGCTGCAGTTCGATACGCCGGGTTCGGCGTTCCAGCTCGATGGCGAGCGCCATCTTGATGGCCTGCTGGAGCGGGCCGGGAAGGCGGCCAGGGCCGCAGCGCCCGAGCTGGAAATCCTGCATGCCGGCGTGCCGCTGCACGCCGAAGCCGCTGCGGTGCAGGCCAACCGCGAGATCAACACGATCGGTTGGGGCTCACTGGCCGCGGTACTGCTGCTGGTGTGGCTGGCGTTCCGTTCGCTGCGGCCGATCCTGCTGGTGGCCGCGTCGCTGCTGATCGGTTGCGGCGTGGCGCTGGCGGTGACCGTGCTGGTGTTCGGCAAAGTGCACGTGCTGACCCTGGTGTTCGGTGCATCGCTGGTGGGTGTAGCGGAGGACTACGGCATCCACTGGTTTGCGTCGCGCCAGGCCGAACCGGCCGACCGTCGCTGGAAGCAGCTGCGGCATCTGCTGCCCGGCCTGTGGCTGGCGCTGTTGACCAGTGCGCTGGCCTACCTCGCGTTGGGCCTGGCCCCGTTCCCGGGCCTTCGCCAGATGGCGCTGTTCTCGGTGGTGGGCCTGGCAGCAGCGTTCCTCACGGTGATCTTCTGGTTCCCGTGGCTCGACGGTGGCGAGATCCGCCAGACCCGCTTCTCGCACTGGCTGGGCAATACGCTGGAACGTTTCCCGCGCCTGCACGGCCGGCGCCCGGTGGCGATCTTCGTGGTGGCCGCGCTGGCGTTGTCCGCGGTGGGCATCGCGCGCCTGCAGAGCAACGACGACCTGCGCAGCCTGCAGTCGTCTCCACCGGCGCTGATGGCCCAGCAGATCCGCCTGAGCCAGCTGCTGGGCATGCCCAGCCCGGCACAGTTCTACCTGGTGCAGGGCAGCGATGCCGCCCAGCTGTTGCAGCGCGAAGAGGCGTTGACCGAACGCTTGCGCGTACTGGCCGATGACAAGCGCATTGGTGGCTACCGCGCGATCAGTGACTGGCTGCCATCACCGGCCCGGCAGCAGGCCGATGCTGCGCTGACCGCGAAGGTGGAGCCCGGCGTGCTGTCGGCTGTGTCCGAAGCCGTGGGCGAGCCGCTGCAGCGACCGCAGTTTGCCGCAGCGCCGCTCACCGCCGACGCCTTCCTGGCCTCGCCGGCCTCGCAGCCGTTCCGCCACCTGTGGGTGGGTAAGGTCGGTGGGCAGATGATCAGCGTGGTGATGGTCGATGACCTGTCGCGTGCCGATGCTCTGGCCACGCTGGAACGTGCCGCCGAAGGCCTGCCCGGCGTGCGCTGGGTAGACCGAACCTCCGATTTCTCCACGCTGCTGGGCCACTACCGCAAGCTGATGGGCGGGCTGCTGCTGGTCGGCATCGCATTGGTGTTCGGCGCGCTGTGGCTGCGCTATCGCCGCCAGGCCTGGCGCGTGTTCGCCCCGACCCTGATCGCCGGTGCGCTGACCCTGGGCCTGCTGGGCCTGTTCGGCCAGCCGCTGCAGCTGTTCAACGTGCTGGCGCTGATGCTGCTGCTGGGCATGGGCATCGACTATGGCATCTTCCTGATCGAGCATCGTGGCGACGCCAGTGCATGGCTGGCGGTCTGCGTGGGTGCGGCCAGTACCTGGCTGTCGTTCGGCCTGCTGGGCCTGTCGCAGACTCCGGCGCTGCGCGCGTTCGGCCTGACCCTGCTGTTCGGTATCGGGCTGGTCTGGCTGATCTCGCCGCTGTTCCGGCCGCCGCCGCATGATCTGCCGGCGGCCTGAGTCCGCCTTCGGCTCTTCTTCTCTCCCTCTATCGAGCAACAAGGACGCCCCGATGAGTACTGCTGTGGATGCTGTGGAACGCACCGAAATCCTGATCATCGGCGCCGGACCGGCCGGTTCCGTTGCTGCTGCGATGCTGCGCCGGCAGGGTCGCCAGGTGTTGATGATCGAACGCCAGCAGTTCCCGCGTTTCTCGATCGGTGAAAGCCTGCTGCCGCAGAGCATGGAGTACATCGAAGCGGCAGGCCTGTTGCAGGATGTGGTCGAAGCCGGCTTCCAGCACAAAAATGGCGCGGCCTTCGTGCATGGCCAGGCGCGTACCGCATTCGACTTCAGGAAGAAGTTCTCGCCCGGCTGGGGCACCACCTACCAGGTGCAGCGCGCCGACTTCGACAACGTGCTGGCGCGGGGCGCCGAGCGGATGGGTACCACGCTGCGTTTCGGCGACGAGGTGCTGTCGGTCGAGCCGGGCGAGCAGCCTGCCGTCAACGTGCGCCGTCCCGATGGCAGTGAGTACCGCATCGAGGCCGATTTCATCCTCGACGCCTCCGGCTTCGCGCGGTTGCTGCCACGCCTGCTGGATCTGGAGTCTCCCTCCAATTTCCCGGTGCGTGGCGCGATCTTCTGCCACGTGCGTGACAACATTCCGGCCGAAGCGGACTTCGACCGCAACAAGATCCTCATCACGACCCACCCCGAGCACATCGACGTCTGGTACTGGACGATCCCGTTCTCCAACGGCTGCTGCTCGCTGGGCGTGGTGGCCGAGCCCTCGTTCTTTGATCGCTACGAAGGCGACGACCTGCAGAAGCTGCAGGCCATCGTCGGCGAGGATCCGAACCTGACCCGCCTGCTGGCCAATGCCGAATGGGCGGTGCTGCCGGTACGCCGCATCACGGGCTATTCGGCCAATGTCCGTTCGCTGTGGGGCCCGGGCTATGCGCTGCTTGGCAACGCTGGCGAGTTCCTCGACCCGGTGTTCTCCTCGGGCGTGACCATTGCCTTCAAATCGGCGCAGCTGGCCAGTGAGTGCCTGGCGCGCCGTTATGCCGGGCAGGCTGTGGACTGGGAGGCCGAGTTCTCCGTTCCGCTGCGTGCCGGTGTGAAAACCTTCCGTCGTTTCGTCGAAAGCTGGTACCAGGGCGGCTTCCAGAAGATCATCTACCACCCCGACCCGCAGCCGGACGTGCGCGACATGATCAGTTCCATCCTGGCCGGATACGCCTGGGACACCAACAACCCCTACGTGGCCGACTCCAGCGGCCGTCGCATGCGCGTGCTGGAGGAACTGTGCGGCGCCTGATGGCCCTTTCCGCTGCAGTGCTGCTGTGCCTGCTGCTGGTCGCCTGTGCCGGGCGCATGCCACGCCCGCAGGTGCAGCTGCCACCGCTGCGGCTGTCGCCGGCCAGCCTGCCAGCGCCGCTGGCACTGCAGCAGCAGCTGCATTTCCGGTTCGGCAGCCATGAGCGCGATCTCGATGCGCTGCTCGAAGCCGACGCACAGCAGGTGCGGCTGGCGGTGCAGGCCATGGGCCAGACCGGCGTGCGCCTGCAGTGGGATGGCCGGCAACTGACCCAGCAGCGTGCGCCGTGGCTGCCTCCGCAGGTGCGTGCCGAACGCGTACTGGATGACCTGCAGTTCGCGTTGTGGCCGACCGCGGCGATCGCTGCGGCATTGCCGGCGGGCTGGGAGGTCAGCGATGACGGCCGCCAGCGCAGCCTGTCCCGCAGCGGTACGGTCTGGCTGCAGCTGCGGCGCCTGGACGATGGCAGCGTCCAGCTGGAGAACCGTGCCGAGGGTTACGCCCTGCGCATCGAATCGATCGACATGGCCGGGCAGGCGCGATGAATACACCGATCTACCTGAACGACCTCGGCCTGGTCTGCGCGCTGGGCGAAGGCCGCGGCGCCGTGGCATCGGCGATGTTCGCCGATGCTCCGGGCGGCCTGAGCGACAACGACCGCCTGCTGCCGGGGCGTACCCTGGCGCTGGGTGAAGTGCGCACGCCACTGCCGACGCTGGAAGACCTGCCGGTATCCCTGCGCGGGCGCAACAATGCATTGCTGGAGGTCGCGCTGGCGCAGATCGCGCCTGCGGTCGGCGCGGCCATTGCACGCCATGGCGCTGATCGGGTGGCGGTGGTGCTGGGCACCAGCACCTCCGGCATCGGCGAATCGGAGCAGGCACTGCGGACTCATGCGGAGCAGGGCTGCTGGCCTGAAGGTTTCGATTACGCACAGCAGGAAATGGGCACCACCGCGCAGTTCGTGCGTCAGCGCAGCGGCGCGCAGGGCCCGGCGTGGACCCTGTCCACGGCCTGTTCGTCCAGTGCCAAGGCACTGATGTCGGCCGCGCGAATGCTGCGTGCCGGCACCGTCGATGCGGTCATCGCCGGGGGTGCCGACTCGCTGTGCCGCTTCACCGTGGCAGGCTTCAATGCGCTCGAATCGGTCTCGGCAGTGCGCTGCAATCCCTTCTCGCAGCATCGTGCCGGCATCAACATCGGCGAGGGCGCTGCGCTCTTCCTGCTGACCCGCGAACCTGGCCCGGTATGCCTGGCCGGATGGGGCGAGTCCGCCGATGCACATCACATGTCGGCGCCGGATCCGCAGGCCCTTGGCGCCATCGACGCCCTGCAGCAGGCGCTGCATCGTGCCGGCTGGTCGCCCGCCGATGTCGACTACGTGAACCTGCACGGCACTGCCACCGGCCACAACGATGCGATGGAAAGCCTGGCGGTGGCGCAGGTACTGGGCAATGACGTTCCCTGCAGTTCCACCAAGCCACTCACCGGCCACACCCTGGGTGCGTCGGGGGCGATCGAGGCGGCGCTGTGCTGGATCGTGCTTGCCGAGAACTGCCGGCAGCAGCTGCCACCGCACTGGTGGGATGGCATCGCTGATCCCGCTCTGCCGCCGCTGCCGCTGGTGGCGCCGGCCACCTTCCTGGCGCAGCCGCCCCGGCGCGTGCTGAGCAACTCGTTCGCCTTCGGCGGCAGCAACGCCGTGCTGGCACTGGAGTGTGGATGAATACGGTGTATGCCATTGAAGACGTGGTGCCCCACCGGCAGGACATGTGCCTGCTGGAGCGCATCATGCACTGGGACGAGGACGGCATCGAGGCCGAGCTGGTCGTGCCGGCGAGCGGGCTGTTCGTCGAGGATGGGCAGGTGCCGGCCTGGATCGGCATCGAATACATGGCGCAGGCCATCGCGGCCTGGGCCGGCTGCCGTGCACGCGCTGCCGGCAACCGGCCGCAGCTCGGATTCCTGCTGGGCAGTCGCCGTTATGGCAGCCAGCGCAGCGGTTTTCCGGTGGGCAGCCGCCTTCGCGTACAGGCGCGCTGCGAGCTGTTGGGCGACAATGGACTGGGGATGTTCGCCTGCCGGATCCTGGCAGGCGACGAAGAATGGGCGACCGCCAACGTGTCGGTGTACGAACCTGCCGACGCGATGGCCTATCTGGAGAGTGGACAGGCATGACAGGGAATCGGAGCGTGCTGGTCACCGGCGCCAGCCGGGGCATCGGCCGGGCCATCGCGCTGCGCGTCGCCCGCGATGGGTTCGACGTAGCCGTGCACTGCCGCAGCCGCGTGGACGAGGCAAAGGCAGTGGTGGACGAAATCCAGGCACTGGGCCGGCAGGCCCGCGTGCTGGCGTTCGATGTGGCCGACCGGGATGCCGCACGCGGCGCATTGGAGGCCGACGTCGAGGCGCACGGTGCGTACTACGGCGTGGTGTGCAATGCCGGCATCGCCCGCGACGGCGCATTTCCTGCGTTGTCGTCCGAAGACTGGGACCAGGTCATCCACACCAACCTGGACGGCTTCTACAACGTGCTGCATCCGCTCATCATGCCGATGGTGCGGCGGCGCCGGCCCGGTCGCATCGTCGCCCTGTCGTCGGTGTCCGGGCTGGCCGGCAACCGCGGCCAGGTCAACTACAGCGCGGCCAAGGCTGGCATCATCGGTGCCACCAAGGCGCTGGCGCTGGAGCTGGCGAGCCGCCAGATCACCGTCAACTGCGTGGCCCCGGGCCTGATCGAGACCGAAATGCTCAACGATGAAGTGGTCGAACACGCCCTGAAGCTGATTCCGGCCGGCCGCGTGGGGCATCCCGATGAGGTGGCCGCAACGGTCGCGTTCCTGCTGTCCGAGCCGGCCGGCTACATCACCCGGCAGGTGATCTCGGTCAACGGGGGCATGCTCTGATGGCCGCTGATCGTCGCGTGGTGGTGACCGGTGCCGCTGCCATCAGTCCGCTTGGCCACGACTGGCCCACCATCCACGCGCACCTGCGCAGCTGCCGCAACGCAGTGCGCACCATGCCGGAATGGGATGTCTACGCGGGCCTGAACACCAAGCTGGCCGCGCCTGCGCAGGACTTCACGCTGCCGCCGAACTACAACCGCAAGACCACCCGCTCGATGGGCAAGGTCGCGATCATGTCGGTGCGCGCCACCGAGATGGCCCTGCGCGAGGCCGGCCTGCATGAGCATCCGGTGCTGCGCAGCGGCCGCACCGGCGTGGCCTACGGTTCGTCCTCCGGCAGCCACGAAGCGACCGGCGAGTTCGGCCGCATGCTCAACGAGTTCACCACCGATGGCATCAGTGCCACCACGTACCTGAAAATGATGAGCCATACCGCGCCGGTCAACATCGGCGTGTTCTTCGGCCTGTCCGGGCGTGTCTACACCACCTCCAGCGCCTGCACGTCAGGCAGCCAGGGCGTCGGAGCGGCGTATGAAGCCATCCGCAGCGGCAAGCAGACGGTGATGGTGGCCGGCGGTGCCGAGCAGCTCGACGCCACCGCTGCAGCGGTGTTCGACACCCTGTTCGCCACCAGCGTGCGCAACGATGCGCCGCAGTCGACGCCGCGGCCCTTCGATGCAGGCCGCGACGGCCTGGTACTGGGCGAGGGCGCCTGCACGCTGATCCTGGAGGACATGGAGCACGCCCTCGCACGCGGTGCGTCCATCCTTGCCGAGGTGGTCGGCTACGGAACCAACAGCGACGGCCAGCACGTCACCCAGCCCAGCGCCGACACCATGGCCCAGGCCATGCGCCTGGCCCTGGAGGACGCCGGGCTCGACGCGGCGCGGATCGACTACGTCAACGCCCACGGCACCGCCACCGATCACGGCGACATCGCCGAGACACAGGCCACCGCGCAGGTGTTCGGCAGCCGCGTGCCGATCAGCTCGCTGAAGAGCTACGTCGGGCACATGCTCGGCGCGTGCGGAGCGTTCGAAGCCTGGCTGAGCATCGAGATGATGCGTGCCGGCTGGTTCGCGCCGACCCTCAACCTGGCCGAGGTCGATCCGCGCTGCGGCCAGCTGGACTTCATCACCGGGCACGGCCGCGATCTGCAGGCCGAGTACGTGATGAGCAACAACTTCGCCTTCGGCGGCATCAATACCTCGCTGGTATTCCGCCGTTGGAGCGAATGACCCCCGCACCCCATCCGCACCACCCCCAACGCACCCCGGACAAGGAGATGTTTCGATGCGCCGCACCCTGATGATCGCCAGTGCCACCCTTCTGCTGGCTGTGACTGCCACGGCTTCCGCCCGTGACACCCGAGTCGAGCAGTCCCTGCAGGAACTTGTCAGCTCGCAGGCAGCCCGCGATGCCGGCATCGATGGCAGCGTGCGCTTCTATCTGGCCGGGCAGCCGGTCAGCGTGCAGCAGCGTCTGGGTGAAGACGTCACCAACCGGAAGACCAACGCCGCCAACAAGAGCGATGCCGAAGCCTGCCGCTGGGTGGCGCTGTCGGCGCTGCGCGCACTGCAGGACGGCGCCCGCTCGCGTGGCGCCAATGCGGTGGTCGACATCGTCAGCTACTACAAGAAGAACGAGTTCAGGAGCGCGAGCAACTACGAGTGCTGGGCGGGCACGTTCGTGGCCGGCGTCGCCCTGAAGGGCACCTACGCCAAGGTCAAGTAAGCATCCGTGTGGCGGCGGCCGAGGCTGAACGCCGCCGCCACATTGCTGAACCCCGCCGGGGAAACGCCGTCGATCCTGCCGGCATCGTCGGCCGACGGCTTTCCCCGGTGTCGGCTTTCCGACACAATCAGGGCTCTTCCCGGGTTATCGTCCCGTGGACATGCACGCCTACGTCTATAAAAGCCAACTCAAGCCGGACACCTTCGTCTACGTTCCCCGACGCGATGACTTCAGCGCGCTGCCTGCGCCGCTGGTGGCGTCGCTGGGCACGCTCACCTTCGTCCTGGACGTGGCCCTGGAGCCGCAGCGCCGCCTCGCCCAGGCCGATCCGGCCAAGGTGCGCAGCGAAATGAGCGAACGCGGGTTCTACCTGCAGGTGCCGCCGTCGGTGACCAGCATGATGCCGCGCCACAATGACTGAGCTTTCCCGTCCGCGCGCCCTGTCGATCGCCTTCGTCCTGGGTGCCCTGCTGGCGCTGGGTGCCGCCGTCGGCGGCCTGCCGGGGGCGGTGCTTGCTGCGCTGGCGCAGCCGGCGTATGCCCTGGGCATTTCGTGGTGGCGGCGCAGCCGTGCGGTACTGCCGCCGAAGTTGATCGCGCAGCAGGACCTGCCGGCCCTGCTGGCGCTGTGGACCGCCGCGCCGGTACTGCTGGCCCTGCTGCTGGCCTGGCCGCTGGCGGCACTGCGCGACAGCGGCAGCCTGGCGGCGGTGCTCGGGCTGAGCGTGCTGGTCAGTGCCGGTTTGCTGGCGGCCTGGCGTACGTGGCCGCTGTGGAATGATGTCGAGCGGCTGGATGGCAGCCTGGCGCAGCACTGGCAAGCGTTGGCCGGCCGTGACCTCACCGCCTGGCGTGGCCTTGTCGTGGCCGCGCTGGTGATCGCGCTGGCCGCACTGGTGGTGTTGCCGGCATGGCCAGGGCTGCTGCCGGAAAGCGCGCGCTGGCCCGCCACGTTGACCGTGCTGCTGGGGTCGCCGTTGCTGCATCTGCTGCTGCAGCGGGTCGCACCGGCGCCACTGGTGTCGCTGCGCGTGAACCCGGGCCCGCTGGCCGATGCCGGTGCGACACACGCGCCGCTGTTCCCCGCTGCCAGCGAGACCACGCCGCTGGAGGCGATGGCCCCGCAGGAACTGACGCCTGCGCTGCATGAAGCGGCGCGCCACGGTCGCATCGACCGGGCGCTGCAGCTGCTGCAGGCCGGCGCGGACCCGCACGCGTTGCCGGACCCGAACTGGCGTGATCAGCGCAGCCTGGCGGTACTGGCGGCGGTGTTGCCGGACCTGCGCCTGCTGCGTGAACTGATTGCCCGCGGGGTCGATGTGAACGCGCCGCACCGGGGCATGACGCCGCTGCTGGCGGCCACCCGCGACAGCTGGCATGGTCGCCCCGAAGCCGTGATGACCCTGCTGGCCAATGGCGCCGATTCTCGCGCTACCGACAGCGAGGGCAACACGCCGCTGCACCACGCGGCTCGAAGCTCCGACCCCGGCGTTGCCGCGCTGCTCCGCGATGCCGCGGCCGAAGTGGATGCACTCAACCACGAGGGCTGGTCCCCGCTGGCAGTGGCCTGCCAGGTAGGCAACTGGCGCCTGGCCCGCTTCCTGCTCGAACGCGGTGCCCGCACCGAGCCGGCGGACGGCACGCCGGTCCTGCTCGCCGCAGCCGCCACCGAAGACGATGATCCGGCCGGCGTGCAGCTGCTGCTCAAGCACAAGGCGCGTGCGGATGCGCGCGACCGCCAGCGTCGCAGCGCACTGCACGAAGCGGCCCTGGCCGGCCACGTTGAAATCATCGGCGTGCTGCTCGCTGCCGGTGCAAACCTGGAAGCACGCGACGCGCTCGGTCGCACGCCGTGGCTGGAGGCCGCGCGTGCCGGTCGCGCCGCCGTCATCGAACACCTCCTGCCGCACAAGCCTGACCTGGTGGCTGTCGATGGCGAGGGCCGCAACGCGGTGCAGCTGGCGGCCATGGCCGATACGGTTTCGCCCCTGCTGGTCAAGCGCCTGGTCGAACTGGGCATCACCGCCGATGCGGCCGATCCGGTCGGTCGGCGTGCGGTCGACTACGCGGCCGAAGCCGGTCGCTGGGCCATCGTCGCGCTGCTTGATCCGTCCTATCCGCTGCCTGCGGCGGTCAGCGATGGCCTGGCCGAGCGCGGTGAGGCCGCCAGCGCCAGTGGCCTGCTGCCTGATCGGCCGCCGCTGACCCTGCTGCGTGAAGCACTGGGCTTCGGCAACACCGACGGCATGGCCGCCCTGGCCAGGCTGTGCCAGCCGCAGGAGCTGGGCAGCCTGCTGCTGGATCCGGAGCTGGCGCTGGAGCCGCGTGCCGTGGATTGGCTGCTGGCCCATGGTGCCGACCCCTATGTGCGTGATGCCTGTGCCGACACGCCGATGTTCGCGCTGCTGTCGCGCGGCGTCGATGCGGTGCCGGCGCTGCAGGTCATGCTGCAGCATGGTCTGTCGCCGGCCGGCCGCGGCGGCTTGGCCCGTTTCCTGGCCGCCTGCGCGCAGCACGATCAGGCGGCCCGCGGACTGGAACAGCTGGCGCTGGAACTGCTGGAGCGGGGTGCTGATCCGTTCGCCGCATCGCCGGCAGGCGATCCGCCGCTGTCGTTGGCGGTGCGCCTGGGCTGGCTGCGCCTGCAGCAGGCCCTGCTCAAGACTGGTGTCGACCGTGAGGCGCGCGACAGCCATGGCATGACCGCCCTGCACCTGGCGACCGCGCTGGCCCGGGAAGGTGCGCTGAAGCTGCTGGTACAGCACGGCGCCTCGCCGGAGGCACGCGCCGCCGATGGCCAGACCCCCCTGGGTGTGGCGCTGTCGAGTGGTCGTCGTGATCTGGCCGACTGGCTGGACTGGCGGGTGTGGCCACTGCCACGCCGTACCCTGCGCGATGCCGACCTGCCCTCTGCGGCGATGGCCGGCGATGTCGATGCGGTGCGTCGCCTGATCGATCTGGGGTTCGCCGTTGATGCCGTGGATGCGCAGGGCTGCACGGCGCTGCTGCGTGCCGCTGGCGGTGGCCACCTGGCGGTGACCGACCTGCTGCTGGCACGGGGCGCCGATCCGCAGCACGCAGCGGCCAGCGGCGCAACGCCGTTGTCGGCCGCGGTCAGCATGCGCCAGGTCGAGATCGTGTCGGCCCTGCTCGATGCCGGTGCCAAGCTCGAACACCGGCTGCCGGGGGGAGTGACCGTGCTGATGCTGGCCTCCGCGCTGGGCCTGCCGGACATCGTCGCGCGCCTGCTGACCGCAGGTGCCGATGTACACGCCGGAGACGCGCAGCAACTGGGCCCGCTGCACTGCGCGGCCCTGTACGGCTTCAGCGCACGTGACCGCCCGCGGTTGCTGGCGTTGCTGGACACGCTGCTGCTGGCCGGTGCCGAACCGGACCAGGCCGCCGCCGGTTCGGTCACACCGCTGCTGCTGCTGCTGGGGGCGCGCGCCGAGCCGGGTACGGCCTGCGACGAGCAGGTGGTGATGGCCGCGGTGGAGCGTCTGCTGGAAGAGGATGTCAGCCTGGACGTGCGCGATCCGCGTGGTTTCGGCCCGCTGCACCTGGCGGCGCTGCACGGCCTGCCGCTGCTGGTACAGCGCCTGCTGCGTGCCGGCGCCGACCCAGACGTGCGGGACAGCCTGAACCGCAGTCCGCGCGAGATCGCCGTGATGCGTGGCTTCATCGACGTTGCCGGCGAGTTCGAGCCGCGCGTACCGGGCGTGTCCTCGATGGCCCGGTTCCTGCGCGACAACGGCTGAGAATCGGGGGTCTCAGAACCCTTTCCGTTGGAAAGGGCTCTGACCCCGATCATGCGGAATGCCGACGATGCTCGGCAGCCCTTTCGCCGTCAGCGCTGCGTGTCGCCGTCGCTTTCCGCGTCGGCCTCGAACAGATGCATCAGGTCATTGCGGGCATCGCGCGAGGTCTGGATCACGGCCGCCTCGTCGTCGTACACCAGGTACTGGTCGCGCAGCAGCTGTTCGTCGTGTTCGCGGAAGCGCTGCACATGGCGTTGGGCAACATCGGGTGCCACCCCCAGCGCGGTCAGCACACGACCGCTCATTTCCAGGCTGGTAGCGAACACTTCGCGGAACGGCTCGGCCGACATGTCCATCAGTCGCCATGCGTGCTGGCGGTTGCGCGCACGTGCCAGCACCTTCGCCTCCGGATACAGGCGCCGTACCATCCGTACCGCACGCAGATTGGTCTCCGGGTCGTCCACGGTGATCACGAACACATCGATATGTTCACCACCGGCGGCGCGCAGCATCTCCGGGCGCGTCGGATCGCCATAGTAGAGCTGGTTGCCGAAGCGACGCAGGTCGGCCACCGTGTCCGGGTTCGCTTCCAGTGCCACGAACGGTACCTTCTGTGCGGTCAGCAGGCGCGCGATCACCTGGCCGACGCGGCCCATGCCGGCAATCAGGACTTTCGGCCGGTTGTCCGGCGCGACCTTGTCGGCGTCGGCCGCGGCGCGCGGGGCCACCTTCTCCTGCCCGAGCAGCCGCATCAGGGCGATCATCAGCAGCGGCGTGATCGCCATCGACAGGCCGACAATGGCCACCAGCCGGTCGTGGTTGGCGTTGCCCAGCAGATGCGCGCGCTGCGCCTCGTTGAACACCACGAAGGCGAACTCGCCGCCCAGCCACAGCACGCTGCCCAGCAGCAGCGATTGCCGCGAACCCAGCCGGGCGATGCGGCCGATGGCATACAGCAGACTGAACTTGACCACCAGCAGGATGGCCACGCCGGCGGCGATCAGCCACGGCTCGGCGGCGATTCGGTCGAGATCGATGCCCATGCCGACGGCGATGAAGAACAGGCCCAGCAGCAGGCCCTTGAACGGCTCGATCTGCGCTTCCAGCTCGTGCCGGAACTCGGAATCGGACAGCAGCACGCCGGCCAGGAACGCACCCAGGCTGGGGCTCAGGCCGGCCTCCTGCATGAACCACGCCGTGCCCAGCACGACCAGCAGGGCGGTGGCGGTGAATACCTCCGGGCTGCGGGTACGGGCGATGACACCGAACAGCCGGCGCAGGACCGGCCGTCCGCACAGGATCACCACGGCCAGCGCGCCCAGCGCCACTGCGGCATCCTCCCAACGCAGCGTCTGGTTCTTGACGCCGCCCAGCAGCGGGATGGCCGCCAGCAGCGGGATCGCGATCAGGTCCTGGAACAGCAGGATGGCAAAGCCGAGCCGGCCGTGGTCGCTGTTGATCGCCTTGTGCTCGGACAGCAGCTGCAGGCCCACGGCCGTGGAGGACAGCGCCAGCGCCACGCCCACCACCAGCGCGCTCTTCCACTGGAAGTGATCGAGCAGCAGCAGGCCGCCCAGTACCAGGCCGGACAGCGCCACCTGCGCGGCACCGGCGCCGAACACCGAGCGCCGCATCACCTTCAGGCGGGCCGGCGACAGTTCCAGCCCGATCACGAACAGCAGCATCACCACGCCGATCTCGGCCGCACCGAGGATGCGGTCGGCGTCCTGCACGAAGCCCAGCCCATCCGGCCCCAGCACCACCCCCGCGGCCAGGTAGCCCAGTACCGCGCCGAAGCCGAAGCGCTTGAACACCGGCACCGCGATGACGGCCGCCAGCAGCAGGACCAGGGCCAGTTCCAGACCGCCGCTATGCATGGGAATACCTGGTCATCGCAGAGGCCTGCCGTACATGGGTGCGGGGAGGAGAGGGGCGGCGGACGCCGCTGCGACATTATGCGCGCCGCATCGTGCACGCGCGGCAATGGCCGCTGCCGGTTGACCTGCGCGGCCGGCAGGTCCAGACTGCCCGCCGCTGGCGGCCTGCCGCCGGCACACGCATCCCGGAGTTCCCAACCCATGTCCAGCGACAGTAGAAGTCGACCTCGTTCGACGCCAGCGATGGCCACCGCCTGACATCGGGACGGTTCGCCTGCGTTGGCGTTGCGCGAGGTCGCACCCCACAAGGCAAACCGATGAACCAGAAGCAATTGCTGCGTCCAGTGGCCGATGCCGCCGCATTGGCGGCACCGCTGGCGGACTACAACACCGCCGACGCGGTGGAGTTCCTCAACACGCTGGAGCTGCAGCGCGCTGCCGACACGCTGGCGGCGCTGCCGCTGCCGCGTGCTGTGAAGATGCTGGAAGCCCCCGAACTGCATCGCAGCGGCGAGCTGGTGGCCGCGCTGCCACCGGCGCGGGCCGCTGCGCTGCTCGGGCTGATGGCCGACGACCGCGCCACCGACATCGTTCACGAACTGGATGAGGACGAGCGCGCGCGGCTGATCCCGTTGCTGGGTGCCGATGCCCGCCAGGCCATCCAGACGCTGCTCGGTTACCCGCCGAACACGGCCGGTGCGCTGATGACCACCGAGTACGTCGCCGTGCCCGCCAGCTGGACCGTGGCGCAGACGCTGCAGCACATCCGCCAGGTCGAGCGCACGCGCGAGACCGTGTACGCGATCTATGTCTTGGACCCGGTCAGCCAGCGTCTGCAGCAGGTGGTGACCATGCGCCGCCTGATCACCGGCCTGCCCGAGGAGTCGATCCTCGAGGTGGCCCAGGTCAATCCGCCAGTAACCGTGGACGCGTTGATGGACCAGGAAGAGGTGGCGCGGCTGATCCGTCGCCACGACCTGCTGGCCATTCCGGTGGTCGATGCCAGCCAGCGGATGCTGGGCATCGTCACCGTGGACGACGTGCTTGATGCGCTGATCGAGGAATCCACCGAAGACGCGCACAAGTTCGGCGGCATGGAAGCGCTGGACAAGCCGTACATGCAGATCGGCTTCCTGGAGATGCTGCGCAAGCGCGCCGGCTGGCTGAGCGTGCTGTTCCTGGGCGAGATGCTGACGGCCAGCGCCATGCAGCACTACGAGGACGAACTGGCACGCGCGGTGGTGCTGACGTTGTTCATCCCGTTGATCATGAGTTCCGGCGGCAACTCCGGCTCGCAGGCCACCTCGCTGCTGATCCGCAGCCTGGCGCTGCGCGAGCTGCGCCTGCGCGACTGGTGGAAGGTGGCCCTGCGCGAGATTCCGACCGGCATGGTGCTGGGTGCCATTCTCGGTGCCCTGGCGATCGTCCGCATCGTCATCTGGCAGCTGGGTGGCCTGCACGACTACGGCGAGCACTGGGTGCTGCTGGCGATCACGATCGGTGCGGCGCTGGTGGGCATCGTCACCTTCGGGTCATTGTCGGGTTCGATGCTGCCGTTCGTGCTCAAGCGGCTGGGATTCGACCCGGCCAGCGCATCCGCCCCATTCGTGGCCACGCTGGTCGACGTGACCGGGCTGGTGATCTACTTCAGCATCGCCGCGATGATCCTGCGCGGCACGCTGCTGTAGGGCCTGTCGCCCCGCATGCGGCGGGGCGCCGCATCCGCCGCCTGCTTTGTTGCGCTGGATCATGCGCCTGTTGCGCGGGTGCGTGTACCGTAGGCGCATGAGTACCTACCACCTGCAGTCAGTGTTCCGCCCGCAGTCGGTCGCAGTGATCGGCGGCAGTCCGCGCGAGCGCTCGGCCGGCCGCGCGGTGATGCGCAACCTGCGCGGTACGGGCTTCCCCGGCAAGGTGGCGTGGATCAACCCGCGCCACGCCGAAATCGATGGCATCCGCACGGTGAAGCGGCTGAAGGAACTGGACTGGGTGCCGGATCTCGTGGTGATCACCGCGCCGGCCGCCATCGTGCCGCAGGTGGTGCGTACCGCGGCCGAGCGGGGTGTGCAGGCGGCGATCATCCTCACCGCGCATCTGGGGGATGGCCCGGGTTCACTGTCGGCGCAGGTGGAGGCCGTGGCCCGCCGGCACGGTCTGCGCATCCTGGGCCCGCATTGCCTGGGTGTGATCGCGCCGCATGCACGGCTCAACGCCAGCATCGCCGCACACTTCCCGCAGGCTGGCGATCTTGCGTTGATCTCCGAATCCTCGGCGATCGCCGCGGCGCTGGTGGAATGGGGCGTGGCGCGCTCGGTGGGTTTCTCCGCCGTGGTCTCGCTGGGCGATACGCTGGACGTCGACTTCGGCGATCTGCTGGACTATTTCGCCACCGATTACCGCACGCGCGCCATCCTGCTCTACGTCGAACAGATCAAGGACGCGCGCAAATTCATGTCGGCGGCGCGTGCGGCCGCGCGCGCCAAGCCCGTGGTGGTGGTAAAGTCCGGCCGCAGCGAGCGCGTGCAGCCGGGCAGCCGCGATACCCATGTGCAGGCACTTGCACGAGCCGATGATGTCTACGGCGCCGCGTTCAACCGCGCCGGCCTGCTGCGCGTGGGTGCCCTGGACGAGCTGTTCACCGCCGCAGAGACCCTGGGCCGGCTGGGTACCTTCCCGGGCCGTCGGCTGGCCATCCTCAGCAATGGGGGCGGCGTCGGCCGGCTGGCCGTGGACCAGCTGGCCGCGCTGCGCGGAACCCTGGCGAACCTGTCCGACAGCACGGTCGAAAAGCTCGATGCGGTGCTGCCGCAGGGCTGGTCGCGCAGCAATCCGGTGGACATCGTGGTGGATGCCGATGGTGATCGCTATGCCGCGGCCATCGAGGCCCTGCTGGCCGACAACGAGAACGATGCGGTGATGGTGGTCAACGTACCGACGGCGTTCACCTCCTCGGCCGACGCCGCGCAGGCGCTGACCCGCACGCTCGGCCTGCGCCCGCGCCACCATCGCGACAAGCCGGTGTTCGCCGTGTGGCTGGGCAACGACGACCAGGCCACCGCCACGCTCAATGCGGCGCGCGTGCCGACCTATCCCACCGAAGCCGAAGCGGTACGTGGCTTCCAGCATCTGGTGCGCTATCGGGAAGCGCAGAACGCACTGATGGAAACCCCGCCGAGCCTGCCGCAGGACTTCAGCGTGGATGCGGCCGCGGCGCGCACGCTGGTCGAGGCCGCGCTGGCCAACGGCCAGCAGTGGCTGGACCCGTTGGCCACGCACGAGCTGCTGAAGGCCTATGGCATTCCCTCCGCGCCGGTGATGCATGCGCGCGACGCGCACGAGGCCATGGATCTGGCGCAGCCGCTGCTGGAGCGGGGTGCGACCGTCGCCTTGAAGATCCTGTCACCGGACATCCCGCACAAGTCCGAAGTGGACGGCGTGCGCCTGAACCTGTCGACGCTGCCGGCAGTGCAGGCTGCGGCCAAGGCGATCCTGTCGCGTGCACGCCAGCTGCGCCCGGATGCACGCATCGACGGTCTGCTGGTGCAGCCGACCATCGTCCGCCCGAAAGCGCGTGAACTGATCGTGGGCATCGCCGATGACGCGACCTTCGGCCCGGTGATCGTGGTCGGTCGCGGCGGCACGGCGGTGGAGGTGATCAACGACAAGGCACTGGCCTTGCCGCCGCTGGATCTGCGCCTGGCCCACGAGTTGATCGGGCGTACCCGTGCGTCGCGGATCCTCAAGGCCTATGGCGATGTTCCCGCTGCCGATGAGCGCGCACTGGCCCTGGCGCTGGTGAAACTGGCGCAGCTGGCCGCCGACATTCCGGAAGTGCGCACGCTGGATATCAATCCGCTGCTGGTCGATGGCAAGGGCATTCTCGCTCTTGATGCACGCGTCGCCATCGCGCCTTCGCGCATCCTGCACAAGGGTCGCGGCCATCCGCGCTTCTCGGTGTTCCCGTATCCGAAGGAGTGGGAGCGCACCATCGAGCTGTCCGATGGCGGTCACGCCTTCGTGCGCCCGGTGCGCCCCGAGGACGACGCGCTGTTCCGCGCGTTCTTTGCCCGGGTCAGCGACGAGGATCTGCGCCTGCGCTTCTTCCAGTCGGTGAAGCACTTCAGCCACGAGTTCATCGCCCGTCTGACCCAGCTCGACTATGCGCGCTCGATCGCGCTGGTGGCCATCGAACCGCGCAGCGGCGAGATGCTCGGCGCCGTGCGCCTGCATGCGGATGCGGATTATCACCGCGGCGAGTACGGCATCCTGATCCGCTCCGACCTGAAGGGCCATGGCATCGGCTGGCGCCTGATGGCGATCATGATCGAGTATGCGAAGTGGCTGGGGCTGCACGTGGTCGAGGGACAGGTGCTGCGCGAGAACAGCACCATGCTGGCGATGTGCCAGAGCCTGGGCTTCAAGACCCGGCTGGACCCGGACGACCCGACGGTGATGGTGGTGACCCTGCCGGTGCAGCAGGTGGACGTTCCCGAGGTACCGCCGGTGGCGTGAGCGTCACCTCATCGGTGGCGTCACAACGCAGCGCCGAACGTGGCATGCCGCCCATGCGGTTGCGACAATACGGGCCATGACTGACCGCATCCCCTTGCTGCTGCTCCCCGGCCTGCTCAATGATGCCGAGCTGTGGCGCGCGCAGCTGGCCGACCTGGCCGATATCGCCGAGTGCAGCGTGGGCGACCAGACCCGCGGCGCGACCCTGCAGGCGGTGGCCGAGGATGTGCTGGCGCAGGCACCTGCGCGCTTCGCGCTGGCCGGTTTCTCGCTGGGAGGCTTCGTTGCCCAGCAGATCCTGCGCGTCGCACCGGAGCGGGTGCTGCGGCTGGCGCTGATCGACACCTCGATCCACGCCGATTCGCCGGAGCGCGCCGAGCAGCGTCGCAGCCAGCGCGCCAGCGTGCGCCTGCCCGGGAAGTTCCATGGATTCGGTGACGCCCTGATGCGCAGCTACATCGATGCCTCGCGGCTGGACGACTATGTACTGGTGCAGCGTGTGCGCGACATGACGGCGCGTCTTGGCGCGGAGGTGTTCCTGCGACAGAGCGCGCTGGAACGTCGTGACGGCCACGATGTGCTGGCCGGATATCGCGATCCGCTGCTGATCGTGTGCGGTGCCAACGACCGCATCACGCCATTGGCGGTGAGCGAGGAGATGCACGCGCTGGTACCGCACTCGCAGCTGGTGGTGGTGCCCGACTGCGGGCACCTGGCGCCGATGGAGAAGCCGGATGAGGTCAGTGCGGCGATGCGCGGGTGGCTGCTGCAGGACTGAAGGGCCCGCCGGGCATGGCCCGGCGCTACCTGTGGCGATCCGGTAGCGCCGGAGCGCGCCCGGCGGCCCCATCGCAACGTCTGGTAGCGCCGGAGCGTGCCCGGCGGCTTCGGCTCAGTCCCAGGCCGGCGCGATGCCTTCCGGATTGGCCAGCCGATGCCCGCGGTCGAGCCTGGCAATCTGTGCCATGTCCTCCTCGGTCAAACGGATGGCCGCCGCTTCCAGATTGGAGGCCAGGTTCTCGCGCCGGGTCGAGGACGGAATCACCGCAAAGCCCTGCTGCAGTGCCCATGCCAGTGCGATCTGTGCCGGCGTGGCCTGGTGGCGGCCGGCGATGGCCTGGATCACCGGGTCCTTGATGACTTCGCCATAGGCCAGGCTCATGTAGGCGGTGACAGGGATGCCGTTTTCCTGCAGGAACTTCACCAGCAGGCGATTCTGCAGGTATGGATGGATCTCGACCTGATTGGTGGCGATGGCGTCGGCGCCGAGGATGCCGATTGCCTTGCGCGTCTGCGCGATGGTGAAGTTGGAGATGCCGATCTCCCTGGTGAGGCCCTGCGCCCTGGCTTCGGCCAGCGCTGGCAGGTACTCCTCCATCGGCACGTCGACCTTGTCGTTCGGTGAGGGCCAGTGGATCAGCGCCAGGTCGACATGGTCGGTGCGCAGCTTCTTCAGGCTGTCGTGCAGGCTGGCCAGCAGCGCATCGCGCTTGAACTCGGTGATCCAGACCTTGGTGGTCAGGTAGATCTCGTCACGCGGCACGCCGGATTCGGCGATGGCCTGGCCGACCTCGGCCTCGTTGTCGTAGATCTGCGCGGTATCGATGGCGCGGTAACCGACGTCCAGTGCGTTGCGTACCGAGTCGATCACAGTCTGGCCTTTCAGACGGAAGGTGCCGAGACCGAAAGCGGGGACAGTCATGGGGGAACTCCAGCTAATGGGGGGAAGGGCGCGGTAGATCCGCACAAGGGTAGGGCAGGGCCTGCATGCATGCCGGCAACGGTGCATTGCGCAGGCGTGGAGATGCGTCGGTAGTGAGCGGCGTCGTATCAGTGTGCGGTGATCGCGGTGCCCTCGGCGCGGTCGTCGATGCCGTCCCGACGGTCCAGGCGGCCGCTGAGCACGGTCAATGCATAGGCACCCACCACCACCAGCGCGCCCAGCCACGGCGTATGCATCAGGCCGACGTTCTCCACCACCAGGCCGCCCAGCGATGCGCCCAGGGCGATGCCGATGTTGAATGCAGCGATGTTCAGTCCGGATGCCACGTCGGTGGCCTGCGGCGCATAGCGCTGCGCCTGCTTGACCACATAGACCTGCAGTCCGGGCACGTTGCCGAAGGCCACCGCACCCAGGGCCAGCACCGTCAGCAACATCAACACCGTGTTGTAGGCGGTGAAGGTGAGCGCCAACAGGACCATGGCCAGCAGGGCGAAGATGCGCCTGAGCGCCGGAACCGGACCCATGCGGTCGGCCATGCGGCCGCCCCACAGATTGCCGATCGCCACCGACACGCCATACACCAGCAGCACCAGGCTGACCGCGTTGGCCGAGAAGCCGGTGACGTCCTGCAGGATGGGCGCCAGGTAGGTGAAGGCCAGGAACGTGCCGCCGTAGCCCAGTGCCGTCATCGCGTAGACCAGCAGCAGGCGCGGCTGGGCCAGCACGGCCAGCTGCTGGCGGAAGCGGGCGGGCGCGCTCTGCGGCACAGTGCGCGGCACGAACAGCGCCGCGCCGACCAGGGCGATCACACCCAGGCCGGCCACGGCCAGGAAGGTCGCGCGCCAGCCCAGGTGCTGGCCGATGAAGGTGCCCAGCGGCACGCCGGTCACCAGTGCGACGGTCAGCCCGGTGAACATGATCGCGATCGCGCTGGCGGCCTTTTCTTTCGGCACCACCGCCGTGGCGATGATCGAGCCGATCGAGAAGAACACGCCATGGGCGAGGCCGGTCAGGATGCGGGCGACAATCAGCGAGGCGTAGCCCGGTGCCATCCAGGCGATGACGTTGCCCAGCGTGAACAGCGCCATCAGTGCCACCAGCAGGGTCTTGCGCGGCACGCGGCCGGTCAGCGCGGTCAGCACCGGCGCGCCGATGGCTACGCCCAGGGCGTACAGCGAGACCAGCAGGCCGGCCGAAGGCAGGCTGACCTGCAGATCGGCGGCAATGGTCGGAATCAGGCCGACGATGACGAATTCGGTGGTGCCGATGGCGAAGGCGCCCAGGGTCAGCGCCAGCAGGGCGAGAGGAATGCCGCGGATCATGGCGGGCTCCGGAGGAAGGAAGGCGCGCAGTGTGCGCGGCCCACCTTTGCCGAAAAACCGGTCTTCACGCCAATCACTCTTGCCTGGTGGTCAATAATGGCGCCATGAAGACCACCCTCGATGAAATGCAGGCCTTTCTGGCCGTGATCGACAGCGGTTCGATCAGTGCCGCCGCCGAGCAGCTGGGTCAGACCCCTTCCGGGGTGAGCCGGGCGCTGGGGCGGCTGGAGGACAAGCTGGGCACCACCCTGCTGACCCGTACCACGCGCCGGCTGCACCTGACCGCCGAAGGCGAGGCCTACCTGCGCCATGCACGGGCGATCATCGACGCGGTGGAGTCGGCCGAAGAGCAGATGGCGGCGCGCCGCGAGCGCCCGGCTGGACGCCTCCGGGTGGATGCGGCCATGCCGTTCGTGCTGCACGTGATCGTCCCCCTGGTGGCGGGCTACCGCGCGCGATACCCGGAGGTGCAGCTGGAGTTGAACAGTTCCGAACGCTACATCGACCTGCTGGAACGACGCACCGACGTGGCCATCCGCATCGGCCCACTGGCCGACTCAACGCTGCACGCGCGCTCGCTGGGCCGCTGCCGGCTGCAGCTGCTGGCCAGCCCGGGCTACCTGGCCGAGCACGGTGAACCGGCCAGCGTGGCGGCGCTGGGTCAGCACACGCTGCTGGGATTCAATGAACCCGAATCGCTGAACCGCTGGCCCGTGCCGGGCGACGCCGACGGCCAGCTGCTGGTACGGCCGGACATCGCCGTATCCAGCGGCGAGACCCTGCGCCGGTTGGCTGTGGAAGGGGTGGGCATCACCTGCCTGTCGGACTTCGTCACCGAACGCGACCGTGCTGCCGGCACGCTGGTGCCGGTACTGGCTGCACAGACGCTGGATGTCTACCAGCCGATCCACGCCGTGTACTACCGCAACACGGCGGTCTCGGCGCGGATCAGCTCGTTCCTGGACCATCTCGGTGACGCGATGGTGCAGTCGGATTACCTGCGCTGAGGCATGCCGCGCTCGCCGGGCATGGCCCGGCGTTACCTGCGCGTTCCGCAGAGCTGGACCCATGCTCGGCTGCACAGGGTCCATGCAGTCCTTCAGGCCGCGCGCGCCAGCGCATCGCCGCTCGCCGCGGGGGGCGACAGATCGAACACATCCACCGCGTCCATCAACCGGTCCGCCTGCTGCTCCAGGCTGCGCGCGGCGGCGCTGGCCTCTTCCACCAGCGCGGCATTCTGCTGGGTCGCGCCGTCCATCTGCACCACGGTCTGGTTGACCTGTTCGATGCCTGCACTCTGTTCCTGCGACGCGGCGGAGATCTCGGCCATGATGTCGGTCACGCGCTGCACCGAGGCGACGATCTCGGCCATGGTCATGCCCGCCTGGCGCACGCGGTGTGCGCCATCGGCCACCTGGTCCACCGAGGTATCGATCAGCGTCTTGATCTCCTTGGCCGCATTGGCTGAACGCTGCGCCAGCGTACGCACCTCACTGGCCACCACGGCGAAGCCCCGGCCCTGCTCACCGGCACGCGCAGCCTCCACCGCTGCGTTCAACGCCAGGATATTGGTCTGGAAGGCGATGCCATCGATCACGCTGATGATGTCGGCGATCTGCCGCGAAGAGGCCTCGATCGCCCCCATCGTCGCCACCACCTGCGTGACCACCTCGCCGCCCTGCGAGGCAACCTCGTGCGCGCCGATCGCAAGCTGGTTGGCCTGGCGTGCGTGCTCGGCGTTCTGGCGCACGGTGGAGGTCAGTTCCTCCATCGATGCTGCCGTCTCCTCCAGGTTGGCAGCCTGCTGCTCGGTGCGGCGCGACAGGTCGTTGTTGCCGGCGGCGATCTCGGCGGCCGCGGCATGGATGCTGCCTGAAGTGTGCTTGATGTCGGTGACGATGGTGGCCAGCTGCGCCGCAGTCGTGTTGGCATCGCCAGCGATGCGGGCGAACACGCCCTGGAAGCTGCCGTGCATGCGCGCGCCAAGCCGGCCATCGGCAATCGCGCGCAGCATCGTTGAGACCTCGCCGAGATTCTGCTCGGTGGTCTGCATGAGCTGGTTCAGGCCCTCCACCATCGCGCGGAAGTCATGCTCGAAGCGCGCGCTGTCACCGCGCTGGCTGAAATCCCCGGCCGCAGCGGCGGCGGCAAGGCGGCGGATCTCGCCGTTGATGGTGCCAAGGTTGGCCTTGGCAGTATCCAGTGCTTCGGTGATGACGGCCTTCTCGCCTGGCAGGCGCTCCATGTCCTCGCTGAGATCGCCCACCGCATAGCGGCCCATGATCGTGATCGCGCGCATCTTCACCCGGATGTGCGCGTCGACCAGCGCGTTGCTGTCGGCCACCATGGTTCCGAATGCGCCAGGGAAGGCGCTGGCATCCATGCGGTAGCTGATCGCGCCGGCGTCATGCGCCTTCGCCATTGCCGCCTGCGCCTCGAGCACGCCGCCCACCGTGGCCTGCACGGCCTGCATGGCCTGCGCCAGCCGGCCCACTTCATCGCGGCTGCGAACCTGCACGACGTGCTGCAGGTCGCCAGCGGCCACGGCGCGCGCCGCCGCCTCCACCGCCAGCACCGGTTGCACCACCGCGCGGCGCAGCCACCAGGCCAGGCCCATCAGCAGCAGCGCAGCGGCGACCACGGTCAGCACCGCGCACAGCAGCAGCATCTGCCTTGCCTGCTGCGCGCGCGTGGCCACCGCGGCCTCGGCCACCCGGGTGGCCTGCGTGCTCAGCGCGTCCAGCGATGCGGCCACCGCGCGGTCCTTGCCCCGCACCAGGGTATCGCCGGCAGTGGCATCGTAGCCGGCAGCAGCAAACGCCTGCAGGGCAGCGTGATAGTCCTTCTGCAGCTGCGCGTGCAGGCCAGCGAAGGCGAGGGCGAGCTCGCGCGTACGCGAATCGGGGCTGCTGGCCAGCCCGCGTGCCAGTCCATCGACGATTCTGCCTTCGCTGTCGAATGCATCCAGATGACGCTGGCGCAGGACCGGATCGTGGCCCCGCAGCAGCACGTTCTTCCATTCCTGCACCTGGCCACGGAACTCGCGCTGCAGGCGTTCCGCATCGCGCCCATGCGCGACTTCGGCAGGCACCTCGGCAGACAGCTTCAGCCAGGCCGACGCCAGACCGGCCAAGGCACACAGCAGGATGACGGCGAGGCCAAGGGATACGGCGCCGAGCAGCTTCGTCTGCAGTCGCGGCGCATGGGGAGAGGCATTCATGGGGCGAGATCTCGGAAGGGGGGCGATGCGGTATCGACCTGATCTCGCACACTCTGAAGTGCGATAAGGATCACATTATCGTTTCGTTCAACGAGGTGAAGGAAATGTTTCATAGGACAGATGTGTCCATATGGAACGAAACAGGACGCTCGACAGGGGATATAAATGTAACTATGGTTGTTACATGAAATCCTCGAACCCGCTTTCCGACGCGCTGCACGTGATGGCCCATCTCGTGGGCCAGCAGGGGCCGCGCACCTCCGAACAGCTGGCCATGTGCCTGCCGACCCATCCGGTGGTGATCCGCCGGCTGCTGGCACAGATGCACAAGGCCGGGTTGGTGCGCAGCACACGCGGGCACGGCGGTGGCAGCCAGCTGGCGCGCGATGCCACCCGCATCACGCTGCACGACATCTACCTGGCGGTCGGCGCACCGCCGCTGGTGCAGATCGGCACACGCGGCGCAGGTCGTGGCTGCCCGATCCAGCAACTGGTCGATTCGGCGCTGCTCGATGGTGCCCGCGAAGCGCAGCGATTGCTGGAACACCGCCTGCAGTCCACCACGCTCGACCAGCTCGGCGCGGAGTTCGCGCGCCACCTCGCCCATCACCGCACCCTGGAAGGACACCATGAATCCTGAAGTGATCATCGTCGGCGGCAGTTACGCCGGCATCGCCGCGGGCCTGATCCTGGCCCGCGCACGCCGCGCGGTCACCGTCATCGACGCCGGCCTGCCCCGCAACCGTGCGGCCAGCCATTCGCATGGCGTCCTCGGCCTGGACGGCATCAGTGGTACCGAGCTGTTGAAGACGGCGCGCCAGCAGCTGCTGGACTATCCCAGCGTGCGCTGGATCCATGCCGAGGCCGCGCACGCCACCGCCAGCCCCGACGGTGTCGAGGTCCGCACCGCGGATGGCCAGGTGCTGGCCGCACGCAAGCTGCTGCTGGCCAGTGGCATCAGTGACCAACTGCCGGACCTGCCCGGCCTGGCCGAGCGCTGGGGCAGCACCGTGCTGCATTGTCCCTACTGCCATGGCTACGAAGTCGGCGGCGGAGCGATCGGCGTGCTCGGCGGCCATCCGATGTCGGCCGGCAAGGCACCGCTGTTCGCCGACTGGGGCAATGTCACCTTCTTCAGCCAGGCGGGGGAGATCAGTGAGGAGGAACGCGTGGCCATGCAGCAGCGTGGCGTGCAGATCGAGATCTCGCCGGTGATTGCCGTGCAGGGCGACCAGCCGACCTGGCTGGAAGTGGAACTGGCCGATGGCCGCCGCATCGCCCAGCGCGCGCTGTTCGTTCCAGCCACCCAGGCGATGGCCACGCCGCTGGTGCAGCAGCTGGGCTGCGCGCTGGTCGAAAGCCCGCTCGGCGTGCTGATCGAGGTGGACGCGATGAAGCAGACCTCGGTGCCGAACGTGTATGCCGCAGGCGACGCGACCACGGTCGGCAACATCACCCTGGCCGCCGCCGAAGGGGTGCGTGCCGGGATCGGCGTACATCACGCGCTGGTCAGCGAAGACAGCATCGGGTGACGGAAAGGGCCGGATTCCACTCTCTTGAACGGCATCCGGCCCCGCCCCATCAGCCTTTGACGCACAGCACCTGGCGCAGTGTGTGGACCACGTCCACCAGGTCGAGCTGGGCGGCCATCACATCGTCGATCGACTTGTACGCCGCCGGCGATTCATCCAGCACGCCGCTGTCCTTGCGGCACTCCACATGCGCGGTCGCCTCGCGGTGCTGGGCCAGGGTGATCCGCTCGCGTGCCGTGCCGCGGCTCATCACCCGGCCTGCGCCGTGACTGCAGCTGTGGAAGCTGTCTGCATTGCCCTTGCCACGCACGATGTAGCTGCGCGTGCCCATGCTGCCGGGGATGATGCCCAGCTCGCCTTGGCGTGCACTGACCGCACCCTTGCGGGTGACCAGCAGTTCCTGCCCGGCGTGCGTTTCCTTCTGCACGTAGTTGTGGTGGCAGTTGACGGCCATCGCCGCCAGCCGGAACGGCGGCAGCCGATGCCGCATCTCGGCCAGCACGCGCGCCATCATCGCCTCGCGATTGTGCCGCGCGTAGTCCTGCGCCCAGGACACCGCTTCCACGTAGTCGTCGAACAGCGGCTCGCCTTCCATGAAGAAGGCCAGGTCCTTGTCCGGCAGATGGAAGCCGAGCACGCGGCGCTCCAGCTCGCGACGCGCCTGCTCGATGAAGTACGTGCCAATCAGGTTGCCGGTGCCACGCGAGCCGCTGTGCAGCATCACCCACACGGCATCCGTTTCGTCCAGGCACAGCTCGATGAAGTGGTTGCCACCTCCCAGCGTGCCCAGCTGGCGGTCGAGCTTGTCGGTGCGGATCCGGCGATGCCTGTCCTTGATCTTCTCCAGGCTAGCGGCCAGACCGGACTGCACCAGCCGCGTGTGGATGCTGTCGGGCATGCGGTGATGCTCGCCACCGCGACCGTTGCCGACCGGGATGCTGCGCTCGATGCTGTTGCGCAGCTGCCGCAGGTCATCGGGCAGGTCGTTGGCCTGCAGCGTCGTGCGCACCGCGGCCATGCCGCAGCCGATGTCCACGCCCACCGCCGCCGGAATGATCGCCCCGCGGGTCGGGATCACCGAGCCGACGGTCGCGCCCTTTCCCAGGTGCACGTCCGGCATCACGGCCACCCAGGGCCCGACGAATGGAATGGCGGCGATGTTGCGCAGCTGCTCATGGGCCTGCGCCTCCAGCGGCACGCCGTTCACCCAGCCCTTGATCGGCGTGGTGCCCTCGGCATGCAGCCATTGATAGGTGTGTTGAGTATCCATGTTGAAATCAATCTCCATGATGGGCCGGCGGCGCGTCCCTGCGCCGCCCCAGCCCCCTACTTCATCGTCACCAGCTGCTTCAGCACGCCATCCAGGCCGCCGAACACGGTGAGCTTGTCGATCTTCTCGGTGACCTTCTCCAGCGCTTCCAGCTCCTTCAGCCGCATCAGCACCGGGTTGTCCTCGATCAGCCTGGCGGTATTGAGCTGCGAGCGGGTGGCGTTGGCCTCCTCGCGGCGGCGGATCACGCTGGCCTGTGCCTGCTTCTCGGCCAGCACCACGCCGTTGAGGATCTCCTTCATCTCGCCCGGCAGGATCACGTCCTTGATGCCGACACCCAGCAGCTGCACACCGTGGCCCTCGATCGCGGCGCGCACGTGCGCGGCGATCTCACCGTCCAGCGCCGCCTTCTCGCCCAGCAGCTCATCCAGGCTGCGCGTGGCGATCGCCTGGCGCAGGCCGAACTGCAGCTGCCGGTAGATGAACTCGTCGGCGTTGCTGAGCGTGCGGTGTGCACGCACCGGGTCGACCACCTGCACGGTCGCGGCCAGGTTCACCCGCAGGGTCACCTTGTCGCGGCTGAGCAGCTCCTGGCCGGATACGTCGAGCGAACGCGCACGCAGTTCGACGCGCTCCACCGACACGTTGCCGTTGAAATTCCAGAACGCGTGCAGTCCGGCATCCAGGGTCTGTCGCAGCGTACCGTCGACGAACAGCAGGCCGACCGATTCGCTCGGCACGGTGCTGATCACCGCCACGCGCGGCAGTACGCCCAGCTGGCCCAGGCGCTGTTGCACGTCCGCCGGCACGCGCGGTTCGTCACCCAGGGCCATCACGCGCACCTCGGTGTCGACCGAACCCCGCCAGTAAAGATGGCGGCTGCCGGGCGGCAGGACATCGTCGATACGGCCATTGCGCAGCAGCAGACCCACCTGTGCAGCGCCGATATCGGCCAGCACGAAGTGTTCGTGCAGCTGTGCTCCCAGCGCGTCGATCAGGCTGTCCTGGTCGCTGCCGCTGTAGGCGCTGCCCTTCGATGCGTTGTGCACGGTCACGTGCGGCGAGCCGCCGAACCGCGACAGGCGGTGCACGCCCGGCAGCAGCACCTGCTGGAAACGACGGTTGCGATACACCAGGCCGCGCTCGCCGTCGCCGATCACGACCTTGATGGTCCAGAACATGGGAGTCTCTCCTTGTATGGCTCTGGTGGTTCGACCCGATGGAAATCCATCGCCGCGACCCGGGCCGATCAGGTCGTGGCGAGGCGGCCTGCACACCCCGTGCAGGCCGCGGAAGAGGGCGGCCACCGGTGGACGGTCCGCGCGCGGAGCCTTCGGTGCGCCGGCAGTACCGCCATGGGCGCCGCCGGCAGGCAGCACCGGGGTGGACCAAGGCGGGCAGTGACGGCGGACCGGGGCCCGGCGTGCGGTCCGTTGCTTCCACTTCTCCGCCCGAAGGCGATGTCCGTGGATGGCGACGATGGCCGCTGGGACGTGCGTCCCGGGTGTTGCTTCAAGTCATGACGTGACAGGTCATGTGGTTTGGAGTGGGAATTGAACCCACGACAGACGGACTCAGGATCCGTTGCTCTGACCAGGCTGAGCTATCCAGTTGGGAACCGCGCGGAATCGAACCGCGTGCCGGCGAACCGGCGCCTGCGACCAGCAGGCGATCCAGGCGAGGGCATGTCCGCGACCTCCGGCATACGCTACGGCAGCGCCGCGCGCACCAGCCCGCCATTGAAGCGGGACCGCTGGAAAATCGAGGGTGCAGGCCATCGACATTATCGGCGGGCGATAATGTTGTGAGGCGATGCAGATAATGTCCGGGCACGGCCGCCCGCGCGAAGATAAACTCCGGCGTGCAGGTAATGGCCGATCAGTGTGCGGCGGAATGCCGCGCGGGGTGCAGTTCTGGCATCGCGGGTCCTTGTGCCGACGCAAACGAAAACGCCCCCGGGACATGCGTTCCGAGGGCGTCGTCAAGCCTCGGAGATCGGGGTGGCCGATCTCCGCAGGGCGGGTATCAGGCCGTTGTGGGCAGTGCTTCCTTGCCGGACGCGCGCGCCAGCACATCCATGCGCAGGCATGGCAGCAGTGTGGCGATGGCGGAGAAATGCGCGTTCAAGGGAAACATCCAGGCGGGTGTTGAAACGAGGTGCGCACGATAAACCACGATTTAGTCGTGCGCAACCATTTTGTTGAATTATTTTCTTCTGCCCCATGCCGGAGCCGGCCGGCGACCGGCTCCGGCCAATCTCAGCCTTCCGCGCTTGCCGCGTCCAGCTGCGCGACATCCTGCACGCTCAGCGATACATTCGCCGCGGCCAGCAGGTCGTGCAGCTGTTCGACGCTGGTGGCGCTGACGATCGGCGCGGTGATCGACGGCCGTGCGATCTGCCATGCCAGTGCGATCTGTGCCGGGCTGGCAGTGTGCTTGCTGGCCACGTCATCCAGCGCTTCCAGGATGCGCAGGCCGCGCGGGTTGAGATAACGCTTCACCACGTTCTCGCCCCGCGCCGGACTTTTGCCCGCATCGGCTGCCGTGCGGTACTTGCCGCTGAGGAAGCCGCTGGCCAGCGCGTAGTAGCCGATCACGCCGATCTGTTCGCGCTGCACCAGCGGTTCCAGCGCGGTCTCGTAGCCGGCGCGGTCGTAGAGGTTGTACTCCGGCTGCAGGGTTTCGTAACGCGGCAGCTTGTAATCGGTGGATACCTTCAGCGCATCGGCCAGGCGGGTGGCGCTGTAGTTGGAGGCACCGATGGCGCGCACCTTGCCGGCTTCGATCAGGCGACCGAACGCGGCCAGCGTGGCTTCCAGCGGTGTCGACTCATCATCCTCGTGGGCCTGGTACAGATCGATCACATCGGTCTGCAGGCGACGCAGCGAGTCTTCCACCGCCGCATTGATGTTGTCCGGGGTCAGCCCCGGGTGCTCGGCCCATTTGCCGACCTTGGTCGCCAGCACCACCTTCTCGCGCTTGCCGCTGCGGGCGAACCACCTGCCGATCAGCGTCTCCGATTCGCCGCCTGCATTGCCGGGCACCCAGGCCGAGTACACGTCGGCGGTGTCGACCAGGTTGAAGCCGGCGTCGACGAAGGCATCGAGCAGGGCGAAGCTGGCCTTCTCGTCGGCGCTCCAGCCGAATACGTTGCCTCCGAAGGCGAGCGGACGTACATGCAGGCCGGAACGGCCCAGTTCACGGGTTGCCGTCATGGGCACGGTCTCCTTGGGGGAAGTGCTCCAGAATAGAACGCGTTGTGTTACCGCGCTGCGGCGCTGACCACAAAACAGTGTTCCGCGACGGGCGCGCGGCTAACGATTTGTGAACACCTGGCGCGCGGTGACTGCTAGTCTCGCCGCATCATTCCGCTGGAGTCGCCCCGATGATGCCTGCTTCGTCCCTGCGTGGTTGCCGCCTGTTGCTTGCTTCCGCCCTGCTTGCTGCCGTGCCCGCGTACGCTGCGCCGACCTTGCTGGCGCCGGCGCAGATCCAGGTATCGCCCGCCATCGACGCTGCGGTGAAGGCGTCGACCCGTGATCCGGCCAACGTCAAGCGTGATGGCTACCGTCATCCGGCACAGTCGCTGGCCTTCTTCTCGGTGGCACCGGAGAAGACCGTCATCGAAATCACTCCGGGCAACGGTTGGTATTCGGAAATTCTCGCGCCGCTGCTGCATGACAAGGGCCGGTACGTGGCAGCCGTGGTCGACCCGATGGCGGTGGCAGAAGGTCGTGGCCGCGACTACCAGCAGCGCAGCCGCGATGGCCTGGAAAAGAAGTTCGCCGGTGCGCCGGCACAGTTCGGCAAAGCAGTCGTGGTCGCCTACGATCCGGCCAAGCCGGTGTTCGGACCGGCCAACTCGGCCGATGTGGTGCTGACCTTCCGCAACGTGCACAACTGGCGCAAGGCCGGCCAGGCGCAGGGCATGTTCCAGGGCTTCTTCAACGTGCTCAAGCCGGGCGGCGTGCTGGGCGTGGTGGAGCACCGCGCCAAGGCCGATGTGGCCGACGATGATGACACTGGTTATGTCGGCCAGCAGCAGGTGATCGCCTTGGCCGAGGCCGCCGGCTTCAGGTTGGATGCGCGCAGCGAGATCAATGCCAACCCGCGCGACACCAAGGATCATCCCAACGGCGTGTGGACCCTGCCGCCGACCAACCAGCATGACAAGGCCGACGCCGCGAAGTACCAGGCCATCGGCGAAAGCGATCGCATGACCCTGCGCTTCATCAAGCCCTGAGGCGAAGCCCCGCAGCCGCAAGCGGCAATGGACACACGTGTATCCGCCGGGCCTGGCCCGGCGCGACAGTCAAAGGAGTGAGCGGTTGAAGAAGATCCTGTACATCGTGATCGCAGTACTGGTGCTGGTACGCCTGTTCGACTTCACCTTCCATGGCGGCAATACCTATGACCTGCTGGGCGCGGTGGGGTTCGCGGTGCTGTTGATCGGCATCCTGCAGGATGAACGCGCGCGCCGTGCGAGCCCGCCATCGGCGTCACAGCGGCGGCGGGCGGCGATCGCATCGGCCTGTGGCATTGCGTTGGTGCTGGTTTCGTTCCTGCTGAAGTGGAAGGTCTTCGGCTGAGGCGCCGGTGATCGCGATGGCGGCGCCGGGATGGGACAATGCCGCATTCACCGCCTGCCGTGCCTGCGATGCTGATTGCCTTCAACAAGCCGTTCAACGTGCTGTGTCAGTTCACCGATCGCAGCATCCCGCCGCGCCCCACCCTGGCGGGGTTCGGCCTGCCGCCGCGTGTCTATGCGGCCGGTCGGCTGGATCATGACAGCGAAGGCCTGCTGCTGCTGACCGACAACGGTCCCTTGGCGCACAGGTTGACCGACCCGAAGCACAAGGCCGACAAGACCTACTGGGTGCAGGTGGAAGGCACGCCTGGCGAGGAACAGCTGCAGCGCCTGCGCAGCGGCGTGATCCTCAATGACGGGCCGACCCTGCCGGCGAAGGTCGAACGGCTCGATCCCGCGCCGGAGCTGTGGACGCGCGATCCGCCTGTGCGTTTCCGCAAGACCGTTGCCGATACCTGGCTGGCGATCACGATCCGCGAAGGGCGCAACCGCCAGGTACGGCGGATGACCGCCGCCGTGAACCTGCCCACCCTGCGCCTGGTGCGGGTGGCAATGGGTCCTTACCGGCTGGATGATCTGCGCCCCGGACAGTGGCGGCAGATCGGCTGAAACGAAACGGGCCGGAGATCACCCACAGGCGATCTCCGGCCCGGATGCAGCCGCCTGCCTCAGGCGTCGCTGCCGATATCGCTGTGCTCGTCGACCACGGTGTCGTTGCGGCGGTCGCGGGCACTGATGCGCTGCGCCTGGCCATCAACGACGTGACCATTGGCCGCCTTCTTCTTCTGCTGCTTGCGATACAGGGCATAGCCGAGCAGACCCACACCCACTGCCGCGGCGGCGATGGTCACTGCCGGATTGCGGCGGGCGAACTTGGTGGCAACCTTGCCACCGGTCTTCACTGCGCCCAGTGCCGCTCCCGTCTTGATCCAGTCGCTGGCCTGCGGGCCCAGATGGCGCAGGCTGCCGCCGGCACTCTTCAGGCCGTCGCCCGCGGTGTGGGCCAGGTCCAGGGCGCGCTCCAGGGCGCGGTCGGTAATCACGGTCAGTCTGCTCATGCGGGGGTCCTTTGCCTCGGGTCGAAGTCCAGTGTGGCGCGTTGCCCGTAAACGGTATGTCAGTCGGGCAGTCACACGACGTGACTCTACGCGCTCCATTCAGGATCAGGCAGGATTGCTATGTTCCCCGTGGTTTGGCCCGGTGGGTGGCGGTGGCCGTCCACGGGTCGTCCGGCCAGGGATGGCGGGGATAGCGGCCCTTCATCTCTTTCTTCACCTCGGCATAGGTGTTTTCCCAGAAGTTGCGCAGGTCCTGGGTGACCTGCAGCGGACGACCGCCGGGTGACAGCAGGTGCAGGGTCAGTGGCACGCGCCCATCGGCGATGCGGGGAGTGTCTGCCAGTCCGAACAACTCCTGCAGCTTCACGGCCAGCACCGGTGGCAGCGGTTCGCCGGACTCGCTGTCCAGTGCATAGGTGATGGGCCGCTCCAGCCCGGAGGGCACAGTGATGCGGGTTGGCACATGCCGCTCCACGAGCTGCCGCTGTGACCATGCCAGGGGCGACTTCAGCGCTTCTGCGAAGCTGGCTTCGTCCAGCGCATCGAGGCGGCTCTTGCCGGCAAACGCAGGCTGCAGCCACTGCGCGCGGGTGGCGAGCAGCGTGGCATCGCTGCAGTCGGGCAGCTCCAGCTCGGGCATCCAGCGACGCAGCGCCTCCACCCGTGCCTGCCATTGGCGCAGGGCCTCGGTCCACGGCAGTGCCTGCAGGCCGAGCTCGGCAACAGCCTCGGTCAAGGCGCCGGCCGCGTGTTCCGGGTCGACCCGGCCCGCCGAGCGACTGTCCAGCATGATGCGATCGAAGCGGGTTTCGCGCAGTGCGACCAGCGCACGCCGTTCGCCGTCCCAGCGCACCGTGTCGGCGGTGACGAAGCGCTGCGGGTAGATCCTGCGCAGATGGTCCTCATCGACCGGCGCGGCGCGCAGCAGAAGCGCATCGCGGGCCTCGAAACGCAGTTCGCTGGCGACCAGCCACGGTTCGCCACGCAGATCGCTCAGTTCATGCAGGCGCGCGCTGCGCCCGTTGGCGAGCAGGTAGCGCAGCGGATCGCCCGGATGCTGGAAGCCGATACGATCGGGAAAAGCGTGCGCCAGCAGATCGCCCAGCGCGTGCGCTTCGATGCTGGCAGGGGGCGCGGCATCGCAGCGCAGCCGACGCCGCCACTGGTGCGCGGCGGCATCAATGGCAGCCAGTCCACCACGACTGGCATCGGCCGGCGCGCGGCCAGCACGGAACGCGGCCAGCGCGCGCCAGCGTGCCGCCAGTGCATCGCCGCCCTGGCGCAGGGGGTCGCGTGCTTCCAGCAGCGCCGCCAGATCGGCCGCCAGCGCCTGTGCGTGCGGGTCAGGGGCGGCGAGCAGCATCGCGGCCATGCGTGGATGGGTACCCAGCGCCAGCACGCGTCGGCCCAAGGCGGTGATCGCGCCCGACTCCGACAACGCGCCCAGACGGTGCAGCAGCTCGCGCGCCGCACCCATCGGTCCGCTTGGGGGCGGATCGAGAAAGCGCAGGTCGCTGCTGCCCCACGCCGCCAGCTCCAGCGCCAGTCCTGCCAGTTCGACCTGGTCGATCTCGGCACGCCGCTGAGGCTCCAGCCGCTGCGACTGCGGCCACAGGCGCCAGGCCACGCCCTCGGCCACGCGGCCGGCACGACCGGCACGCTGGTCGGCCGAGGCCTGCGCAATGGCCACCACGTCCAGGCGGGTGAAGCCGCTGTTCGGGTCATAGCGGGGCTCGCGTGCCAGGCCGCTGTCGATCACCACGCGCACGCCGGGCAGGGTCACCGAGGATTCGGCCACGTTGGTGGCCAGCACCACGCGGCGGCGGCCCTCATCTGCAGGTTGCAGCACGCGCGCCTGCTGTTCCACCGGCAGTTCGCCATGCAGTGCCAGGACCTCGGTGTTGCCGCCGATCGATTCCTGCAGACCGGCCTGCACGCGGGCGATCTCCCGCTGGCCAGGCAGGAACACCAGCACGTCACCCGGATGCTCGACCAGCGCCTGCTGCACTGCGCGTCGGACCTGCAGTTCCAGCGATTCTTCGCGACGCGCCGGGAAGTGGCTGACCGTGACGGGGTAGCTGCGGCCCTCGCTGCTCAAGCGGGGTGCGTCGAGGAAGCGTGCCAGCCGCTCGCCATCCAGGGTCGCCGACATGACCACCAGCCGCAGGTCGTGGCGCAGCTGTGCCTGTACGTCCAGCGCCAGTGCCAATCCCAGGTCGCCGCTGAGGTGGCGCTCATGGAACTCGTCGAACAGGATCGCGCCCACCTGTTCCAGCAGCGGGTCGTCCTGCAGCATGCGGGTCAGGATGCCTTCGGTCACCACCTCGATGCGGGTGCGCGCGGACACCCGGTTCTCGAAGCGGATGCGGTAGCCGACGGTATCGCCGACCTCCTCGCCGAGCTGCCTTGCCATGAACATCGCTGCGCTGCGCGCGGCCACCCGGCGCGGCTCCAGCAGGATGATCCTGCGGCCCTGCAGCCACGGTGCATCGAGCAGCGCCAGCGGTACCTGGGTGGTCTTGCCGGCGCCCGGTGGTGCCTCCAGCACGAGCCGTGGCTGTGCGGCCAGATGCTGCTGGATCTGCGGCAGCAGCGGAGAAATGGGGAAGTGCGGGGCGTTCATGCGCAAAGGATAAGGGGCCACGCTGGGCGCGGGTACAATGCGCAGGCATATTTCCTCCGCGATGACCATGCACCTGATCGATATCGGCGCCAATCTGACCCACGACTCCTTCGACCGCGACCGCGACGCCGTGCTGCAGCGTGCCCGCCAGGCCGGGGTGGTGCAGATGGTGGTCACGGGGGCCAGCCGCGAGCACTCTCCGCTGGCGCTGCAGCTGGCCCAGCAGCATCCGGGATTCCTGTATGCGACGGCCGGCGTACACCCGCATCATGCGGTGGAGTACACCGAAGAATGCGATGCAGAGATGCGCGCCCTGCATGCCCACCCGGAAGTGGTGGCGGTCGGCGAGTGCGGACTGGACTACTTCCGTGACTTCTCGCCGCGACCTGCCCAGCACCGTGCGTTCGAGCGCCAGCTGCAGCTGGCGGCGGAGAACGGCAAGCCGCTGTTCCTGCACCAGCGCGACGCGCACGCCGACTTCATGGCGCAGATGAAGAACTTCGAGGGTCGCCTCGGGCCGGCGGTGGTGCACTGCTTCACCGGTGAACGGGAGGAGTTGTTTGATTACCTCGACCAGGACTGGTACATCGGCATCACCGGCTGGCTCTGCGACGAGCGTCGCGGGGCGCACCTGCGCGAGCTGGTGAAGAGCATCCCGGCCGATCGCCTGATGATCGAGACCGATGCGCCGTATCTGCTGCCGCGCACGCTCAAGCCGATGCCGAAGGATCGCCGCAACGAACCGATGTTCCTTTCGCACATCGTCGAGGAGTTGGCCCGTGATCGTGGCGAGGATGTCGTGCTGACCGCAGCCCATGCAACGGCGGCGGCCCGTGCCTTCTTCCGGCTGCCCGACGCCGACACTACACGTCAGCCGTGAATGCCCGGATCCGGTAACGCTCGGCCATGCCCGGCGAGCGAAGCGGCAAGATCCGTCAGCCCTTCCCGATACGTCGGAAACTGCGGCGCCCACCCCAGCGCTTCGCGCGTACCGCGGCTGTCGATGCGCTTGCTGCCTTCGTAGAAGCGGCGCAGGGCCGGGCTCAGCGCCGGGTCGTCCCACGCCATTGCCGGTGGCATCGCAAAGCCTCCCAGCTGCGCGGCGAAGGCCAGCACGTCCTGTGGCGGTGCCGGCTCATCGTCGCTGGGCAAGTACAGCGCCTGCAGGGCGGGTCGCCGCATCGCCGCGATGATCACCGCGACCAGGTCCTGTACATGCAGGCGGTTGAACAGCAGGCCCGGCTTCAGCACATGGCGGGCACGCCCCTGCGCGAGCTGCACCAGTGCATTGCGGCCGGGACCATACAGCCCGGGCAGCCGGAACACTGCCGAGGCGATGCCGCGCCGGCTGGCCAGTGCGCGCCATTGCGACTCCGCGCGCAGGCGCTGCAGGCCCGCAGGCCCGGTGGCGTCGGCCACGCTGTCCGCATCGATCCAGCCGCCCTGGCGGTCGCCGTACACCGACGTCGACGACAGATAGCCCACCCACTGCAATGCGGGACTGTCTTCCAGTGCCGTGCGCAGCATGCGCACTGCCGGGTCGCCGTCGGCATCGGGCGGTATGCTGCCCAGCACCGCATCGGCGCGCGCGATGTCATCCAGAAGCGCGGGTGCAGGTGCTGTTCCAGCGCAGAGTCGATGGCAGCGCAGGCCATCGACGGCTGCCGTGGCCGGATCGCGTACGGTGCCGGCGACCTGCACGCCCAGCGCTTCCAGGCAAGCCGCCAGTACGCGCCCGCTCCATCCCATGCCCAGGATCAGCACCCGTCCGGGCAACGGACCGGCCGGCAGCGTCAGGCTCACGCCCGGCGCTGCGCCTGGTAGGCCTGCAGGCTGCTGTAGGCGACCTGCAGCAGCACGCCCTGCTGGCCGGCGCTGCGTGCACGGGCCAGCATGTCACCGACGATGTGGCCGGCCTCCACCTGCTGCCCGGCCTCCAGGTCACGCAACATCGAGGCCTTCAATGCCGAGCCGGCCTGGGTCAACGTGCCGCGCGCAGTGTCCTGCGCTGCCGCCGGGACTGCCTCACCGGCCGCCTCCGCCACGGCCAGGCACTCGTCGTACAGGCCCTGCACGATGGCCGTGCCATCATCGGTCGCGACAATCGTGCCGATGTCCGCGCGCAACAGGCAGGTCGCCGCGGCAAGCGCGGTGAGGAAGGTGTACTTGATCCACTGCTCCTGGCCGATGCGTTCGCTGGCCAGGTGATCGAGGTTGGCCTGCGTGCAGGCGGCTGCGAAGGCACGCACGCGCGCCGAGAGCGCGCCACCGTCGCGTTCCCCGAAGGTGAGCTTGGCGGGTTTCCCCAGATGCACCACCGCACCGTCCGGTGCCTTGGTCGCACTGATGAAGCACAGCCCGCCCAGCACCGCCTCGCGGCCGAAGCGTTCATCCAGATCGTTGTAGTGATGCAGCCCGTTGAGGATCGGCAGCACGGTGGTGCGAGGGCCCACCGCCGGCGCGATGGCCTCGATCGAGCTGTCCAGGTCGTAGGCCTTGCAGCTGAGGATGACCAGGTCGAAGGGCCTCTCCCGGGCCAGCGCGGGCAGCGCATCGGCTGTCACGTGCTGCACCGGGAAGGCGGCATCGCCGACCGGACTGCGGATCACCAGTCCATCGCGTGCAAGCTGCCCGGCGCGGGCAGGGCGGACCAGGAAGGTCACGTCCACACCGGCCTGGGCCAGGCGGCCGCCGAAGTAACCGCCGGTACCGCCGGCGCCGAGAATCAGGATGCGCATTGCACGTTCACCGTTGTCTGCGGAACCAATGTTGCGGGTGTGCCGGGGATCGCGACCCCGGCGATCGGCGCTCAGCTGCGCATGCCCACGCCGCGGCGCAGCAGCCACAGCGCCACCGCCGTCAGCACCACCACGAAGCCGATCATCAGCGCGTACGCGACCCACAGCGGCACGTCACTGCTGCCCAGCAGGCCGTAGCGGAACGCGTTGACCATGTAGAAGATCGGGTTCGCATGGGTCGCCGCTTCAGCCCAGCCCGGCAGCAGCTTCACCGAATAGAACACGCCGCCCAGATAGGTCAGCGGGGTCAGGATGAAGGTCGGAACGATCGCCACGTCGTCGAACTTCTTCGCGTACACGGCATTGATGAAGCCGGCCAGCGAGAAGATGGTGGCGCCCAGCAGCACCGTGGTCAGTGTCACCAGCGGGTGCGGGATGCGCACGGGGGTGAAGAACATCGCGATGATCAGCACGATCACGCCGACCATCAGGCCGCGCAGTACCGCACCGGCGACGTAACCCCACAGGATCACCCAGTTCGGCATCGGGCTCACCAGCAGCTCTTCCACGTGGCGGCCGAACTTGGCGCCGAAGAAGGACGAGCTGATGTTGCCGTAGCTGTTCTGGATCACGCTCATCATGACCAGCCCGGGCACGATGAACTGCATGTAGCTGTACCCGCCCATCTCGCCCACGCGCGAGCCGATCAGGCCGCCGAAGATGAGGAAGTACAGGGTCATGGTGATCGCCGGCGGCACCAGCGTCTGGCCCCAGATGCGCATGATCCGGGTCACTTCGCGGCGCACGATGGTCAGCAGCGCGACGCGGTTGCGCTGGCCGTCGGTCAGCTCGGTGGTGCTCATGCGGATTTCTCCTGGTTGCCGGTGAGGCGCACGAACAGCTCCTCCAGTCGGTTGCTCTTGGTACGCATCGAGCGCACGCGGATGCCGGCTTCATTCAGCGCGGCGAACACGCGGTTCAGATCCATGGCCCGTGGCATGTCGATGTCCAGGGTGTGCGCGTCGGGCGCGCTGAGGGTTGCGCCCTCGATCGCCGGCAGCTGCACCGGCAGATCGCCATCGATGTCCAGCAGGAAGCCTTCCACGTCCAGCTTGGCCAGCAGCGCACGCATCGGCCCCTGCTCGACGATCCGGCCGTGGTTGATGATCGCCAGATGCCGGCACAGGTACTCGGCCTCCTCCAGGTAGTGGGTGGTAAGGATGATCGTCGTGCCAGCGGCATTGATCTCCTTCAGCACCCGCCACATGTCGCGGCGGATCTCGATGTCCACGCCCGCGGTCGGCTCATCCAGGATCAGCAGGCGGGGACGCGTCATCATCGCGCGGGCGATCATCAGCCGGCGCTTCATGCCGCCGGACAGGGTGCGGCTCATCACCTGCGCCTTCTCCCACAGATGGGCACGCTTGAGTTCCTCTTCCGCGCGCTGCTCCGCTTCCTCGCGCGGTACGCCATAGAAGCCGGCGTAGTTCACAAGAATGTCGAAGGGTTTTTCGAACAGGTTGAAGTTGATTTCCTGCGGCACCAGGCCGATCAGGCGCATGGTCGCGCTGCGGTTGCGCACCAGGTCGCTGCCGAACACCTCCACCTGGCCCTCGCTGAGGTTGACCAGGGAGCTGATGATGCCGATCAGGGTGGACTTTCCAGCCCCGTTGGGGCCCAGCAGGGCGAAGAAGTCGCCCGGGGCGACCTCCAGCGAGACCCCCTTCAGGGCCTGGGTTCCGTTGTCGTAGGTTTTGCGCAGGTCGCGCACGCGCAGGGCGGGCGCCGTATCGTTCAGGGATGCCAAGCTCGAAGCCTTCGCGCCTATGGGCTGGCGCTGGAGAGGGGCGGGGAAGGGCTATTATAGAAGACCCCGAGGGCTTGCCCCGGCTACACACTGTCCCGAAAAGTCGTGCCTGTTCAATTCCCCCTCAAGCTGGTCGGCCGCCGCATGCTGGCCCCGACCGTCGGCCACTACCAGTTCGTGCGCGACGATGGCCAGCCGCTGGATTTCCAGCCCGGCCAGTTCATCCAGGTCCATTTCAGCTACGCCGATGGCACCGAGACCAAGCGCAGCTATTCCCTGGCCACCGTGCATGATCACGCACTGGGGCCCGGCGAAGCCGTGGATATCGCGGTCAGTTTCGTGCCCGGCGGCGCCGCTACGGCGCTGTTCGAGGCGCTGGAAACCGGCGGCCAGATCAGCGCGTCCGGCCCGTACGGGCGGTTCTGCCTGAACCCCGGCGATCACAACGCGCGCTATCTGCTGATCGCCACCGGCACCGGCGTGACTCCCTATCGCTCGATGTTGCCGCTGCTGGAAAAGGCCATGACCGAACGCGGCGTGCAGGTCGTCCTGCTGCAGGGTGCACGCAGCCCGGGCGAACTGCTGTACAGCGAAGATTTCTACAGTTTCGCCGAAGAACACGCGAACTTCCGCTATGTTCCGTGCCTGTCGCGGGAGTTGCCGGAACAGGCCCATGCCGACGTCCATCATGGCTACGTGCAGCAGGCCCTGGCTGGTTTCACGCCGGACCCGGCCACCGATATCGCCTACCTGTGCGGCAACCCGGACATGGTCGATGCCTGCGCCGAGCTGCTCAAGGCGGCCGGGCTGGGCAACCCGCAGATCCGCCGCGAGAAGTACGTCAGCAGCAAGTGAGTGCGCTGCGGAGAGGCGGCGCCAGCCGCCTCCCGCAGGCCGCGCCGGTCTCAGTACGGCACCCAGGCATCACGCCAGGCTGCGCCCACGCCCGGCCGGTACGCGTCGGCGTTGACGTTGCACCACGCGCCTTCAGGGAACGGGCGGCAGGCATACAGCCGGCCATCGCTGCCCTTCACCACGGTCTGCCCGGGCACATAGCTGCCGATGCCTGCCGGGTACACGTAGTCGAAGTCGCCGCCCGGCGAAGGCGTGCCCGGATCGGGTACCCGGGTGTCGAGCTGGAAGCGGTTGCCCTCCTTCAGATAGACCCGGTTGCCGGTCGCCGACGCCGTCGGCGTGATCGTGCCGTTGGACAGTACGCCCACCCGAGCGTGCTGGCTGGCGCCATTGACCTTGCGGGCCAGCACCAGCGGCCACTGCGCGGCCGCCGTCTGGCCGCTGCCCAGTGTGGCCTCCACCCGCTCCACATCGTTGCCGCTGGCGTTGAACACGCGCAGCGCCAGGACGGTGCCGACCGGCAGATCGCCACGCGCGGTGAGCGGGCCGGCATCCTGCCACTGCGATGCCGGGGGAGTGCTGCCGCCCTCGAAACGCACATCCATGCAGGTGTAGAACGCTTCGGTCGAATCCGCGCGCTGCCACGTGTTGTAGATCACGTGCTGGCCCGTGCGCTGTGGCAGCGGGCACTGCAGCCTGTACGTGCCATCGGCGGACAGCGGGGTGTTGCCCAGTGTGCAGAACTCCTGCAGGTCCGCCCAGCGCAGAGGACTGCCCGGTGTCCAGCCTTCGCGGGTAACGAAGAATCGCCAGTCACGCGTGGCATGCGGTGCGGTGGCCTTGAACACGAAGGTGAACCTGCCGTTCGCATCGGGTTGGATCGGCGTGGTCTGCCAATCACTGCGGTTCAGATCCAGGCCGCGGAAGGTCGGGTTGTTGCCGCTGCACAGCGTGCCGTCGGGTACGACGGCCTGATGGTTGCCATTGGCGTTGGCCTGGTTGATGCCGTTCCAGTCGTAGAACGCCTGCGAGCCGGCGAGTGCTTTCGCGGCGGCGCAGGCCGGGTTGGTTGGATTCTCCGGATTGCCCTGGAAACAGGCGTAGACGCGACTGGCCGGCGTGGTCATGGTGCCGTGCGCGAATGCGCTGCTGGCCAGGCAGATAAGGCCGGCGGCTGCGAATGAGCTGGCCAGCACAACACGTGTGGATCGGAATGACATGGCGCATCCTTGTGGTCGTCGATGGGAACGGTGACCGCAGGCGTTGCGCTGCGCAGCGGACGGTCGGCGGCACCTCGGCGAGTATCGAGGTGCGCTGCATCGCGCGGTACCTTGGAAGTGCCGTTCCGTGACTGCCTGCGTGAAGCCTTTCCCACAGGCTTCACGCAGGCCTGAACGGATGCGCAGAAGGTCACGCGTCGTGCGTGGTGCCGATCACGCGACGCCGTGTGTCAGCGCGTCCTGATCCACCCGGTCCGCCTGGCACGAAAAACACCCGTGGCCTGCGTTGTGCAACTGCACGAAGGCCACCGCGGGATCGGCGAACAGCACATCGAGCTGCACCCCGACCTCGTTGCCGGGGCAGACCTGCCCGCTGATCATCAGTGCATCCTCGTCGTAGGCGCGCAGTGAGATAAGCCGTCGCTCGACGTAGGGCGGAACGACCCCGGCGGGCAGGACGCAGCGCGTAGCGCCGCGCTGCACGAAGATCGGACCGGACGCGCGATAGGGCGAGTGCGTGGCCAGGTGGGTATGGGGCAGCAGAAGCAGTTCGGCGCCACTTGGGGGGTCGGACAGGCTGACCCGGCACGGATGGCCGCCGCGATCCCCGGCCCAGCGTCGCAGGATGCCCTGCGCAGCCAGCGCGCGGTCGCTCTGTTCGAACAGGTGCTGGAAGGGGCGGTGATCGAGGCCGCTGAGGTACCACGCGTTCATGGGAATCTCCTGGGTTCGCCATGAGTCTGCGTGGCCGACCGCTGCGCTGCTCGCCATGATGCGACGCCGCATTCGATCCGGCCGACATGGGCCTGGCTTTCCAGTGACGATTGCCCATCGCCGCCAGCCTCCTGCCCGTGTAAGTTGGGTCACATCTTCCGCGGCAGCCCGTCGTGGTCGACAGGAACGTCTTCCAGGGGAAACGAGCACGATGCAAAGACACCACCTCGCACTGGCCGGCGCGCTGGCCAGCCTGCTGCTTGCCGGTTGCGGCGCAGCGCCTTCCGGCAGCGCCGATGCGGCGGCGGAAACGCCCGGCCGCCGCTACGGACAGATCGACTTCCAGCCCTGCACATTGACCACGATGGGCGCCAGCGCCAACGTCGAGGCACAGTGCGCCACCCTGCAGGTGGCCGAGGACAGGGCGCAGCCGCAAGGGCGGAAGATCAACCTCCGTATCGCCTGGCTGGAATCGGGCAACAGTGGCTCCGGCCAACCGGATCCGGTGTTCTTCCTCGCCGGCGGGCCCGGGCAGGCGGCCAGCGAGGTGGCGGTCATCGTCGATACCGCCCTGCGCCAGGTTCGCAAGCAACGCGACATCTTCCTGATCGACCAGCGCGGCACCGGTGGCTCCAACCCGCTCAACTGCCTGGGCGCAGATGGCAAGGAACTGGCGTTCGACGAAGAGGCCCCCCCCAGCGAGGCGCTGCTGCGCGACTACGCCCAGCGCTGCGCAAGCTCTTTGCAGGGACGTGCCGATGCGCGGTTCTACACCACCCGCGACGCCGTTGCCGATCTGGATGCCGTGCGCCAGGCGCTGGGCGTGGATGCGCTGAACCTGGTGGGTGGTTCCTACGGAACCCGCGTGGCCCAGCGTTATGCCGCGGCCTATCCGCAGCACACCCGCAGCATCGTCATCGACGGCGTCGTTCCGAACGAGCTGGTGGTCGGGGGGGACTTCGCCAATACCTTCGAAGACGCGATCAATCTGCAGTCGGCCCAGTGCCGCAAGGACCCGGCGTGCAGCAAGCGCTTTCCGACCGACACCGGCAAACAGCTGCGCGGCGTACTCGATACGCTGCGCGCCGCGCCGGTGACCGTCGACTACCGTGACCCCGGCACGAATGCGCCGCGGCGCGACGTGCTGACGCCGGACAGCGTGATGGGGCTGGCGTTCGCCTTCTCCTATGTTCCGCAGTACGCCTCGCTGTTGCCGCTGGTGCTGGACGAGGCTGCGCAGGGCCGCTACGCGCCGCTCGCCTCGCTGGCACGCGGTGCCAACCGCAGCATGGGTTTCCAGATCAACCGCGGCATGCAGTGGTCGGTGATCTGCAGCGAGGACGCTCCGCGCTACCACGCGCCAGCCGCCAATGCCGAGCGCCTGTTCGGCAACGAGGTGGCCAGCGCCTTCTTCGCGCCGTGTGCTGTCTGGCCGCACACCGCGGCCCCCGCCGCGGATGCCGCACCGCTGCGCAGTGAGGTGCCGGCGCTGCTGCTGTCCGGTGAACTGGACCCGGTCACGCCACCGCGCTACGCCGCACAGGTGCTCAAGGGGCTGCCGCAGGGGCGCGCACTGGTCGCGCGCGGCCAGGGCCACGGCACGCTTTCCGCCGGCTGCATGCCCCGCCTGCTGGGCCAGTTCATCGACAGCACCGATGCCAAGGCGCTGGATGCCAGCTGCCTGGATACGCTGAGCTACGTGCCGGCGTTCACCTCGTTCAACGGATGGGAACCATGATCGTCGCTGACAACCTGCACAAGGCCTTCGATACCCGCACCGGCCGCATCCAGGCAGTGGCCGATGTCGGCTTCCGCGCCGAGGACGGTCGCATCACCGGTCTGCTTGGCCCGAACGGTGCCGGCAAGACCACCACCATGCGCATGCTGTACACCCTGATGACGCCTGACCAGGGCAGCATCAGCGTCGATGGCATCGATGCCGCGTGCAATCCCGTGGAGGTCCGTCGCCACCTGGGCGTGCTGCCCGATGCGCGGGGCGTCTACAAGCGGTTGACCGCGCGCGAGAACATCGCCTATTTCGGCCGGCTGCACGGCCTGTCCGAAGCACGCATCCGCGAGCGCATCGACGTGCTGTCGCAGGCGCTGGACATGGGTGACATCCTCGACCGCCAGACCGATGGCTTCTCGCAGGGCCAGCGCACCAAGACCGCGATCGCGCGCGCACTCGTGCACGATCCGCGCAATGTGATTCTCGACGAGCCGACCAACGGCCTGGATGTGATGACCACCCGTGCACTGCGCCGGTTCCTGCTGGGACTTCGTGAGGAAGGGCGATGCGTGATTCTGTCCAGCCACATCATGCAGGAGGTCGCTGCGCTGTGCGACCACATCGTCATCATCGCCAAGGGCACGGTCATGGCCGCCGGCAGTGCCGATGAGCTGCGCGCGCAGTCCGGTGAACCCAATCTGGAAGATGCGTTCGTGAAACTGATCGGCAGTGAAGAGGGCCTGCACGCATGAGCATGATGTCGACCCTGATGACGGTGATGCGCAAAGAGCTGCGTGATCTCTCCCGCGATCGTCGCACGCTGCTGCTGACCCTGTTGTTCGGTCCGCTGCTGTACCCGGTGCTGCTGCTGGGCATGGGCAAGCTGGCCGAGAGCCGCGTGCGCACGCAGATCGAGCAGCCGCTGCAGATCCCGACCATCGGCGCGGACAACGCACCGAACCTGGTCCGCTTCCTGGCCGCGCAGGGACTCAATGCCAGCGCTGCGCCGAAGGATCTGGCCGGGGCGATCCGCAGCCAGGACATCGACGTTGCCCTGCGCATCAGCGATGACTTCGGCGAGGACTGGGCCGCGGGCAGGCCGGCGCTGGTGGAGGTGATCAAGGACAGCACCCGACGTGCCGCCGAAGTGCCCAGCGCACGCCTGGAAGCGGCGCTGGCCACCTACAACGGCCAGGTGGGCGCACTGCGGCTGATGGCACGCGGCGTGGATGCCCAGGTCGCGCGTCCGCTGGACGTGGGCAGCCAGGATCTGGCCAGTGCCGAAGCGAAACGGGGCATGATCCTGTCGATGCTGCTGCCGGTGCTGTTGACCCTGACCTCGTTCATCGGCGGCGCCTATCTGGTGATGGACGCAACCGCTGGCGAACGTGAGCGGCAGTCACTCGAGCCCCTGCTGGCGACACCCGGCTCACGCAGCGCGATCGTCAGTGGCAAGATCGCCGCCGCCTGCGTGGTCGGCTTCGCGTCTCTGCTGTTGACCCTGGTGGCTTTCAAGGTCAGCGCGCAGATCGCCCCGGGCAACATCGGTCGCCAGTTCAACATGAATGTCGGCTCGATGCTGCAGATGCTGCTGGTGATGTTGCCGATGCTGCTGATCGGTACCTCGCTGCTGACCTTCCTGTCGGCTGCGGCCAAGAGCATGAAGGAAGCGCAGAGCCACATGACCTGGCTGATGCTGCTGCCGATGCTGCCCGGCTACGCGCTGGTCGCTTACCCGCTGAAGAGCGAGCTGTGGCAGTACGCGGTGCCGTTCCTGTCGCAGAACCAGATGCTGCTGAAGGTCATCCGCCACGAAGTGATCAGTCCCAGCGTCTGGGCGATCTATCTGGGCGCCAGTCTCGGTCTGGCCGCACTGCTGTGGTTTGCCGCCGTGCGCCGCTACCACAACGAACGCCTGGCGATTTCCGGCTGACCGCCACTGGAAGCGCCGGGCCCTGCCCGGCGGATAGGGAACGAGGCCCGGTCATTCCGGGCCTCGCTGTTTTCAGGTTCGCGTTGCCTGCCAAGTAGCGACGCGCTGGGTGAACCCCGGTGCCGGTCGATCGACGTCGCCCCGCTGTCGGCGACGTCAGCCCTCTGCATATCGCGCAGGCGTCACCCCCATCTCGCGCTTGAACACGGCGATGAAGGCGCTTGGGGTGTCGTAGCCGAGCGACAGCGCCACGCTGATCACCGGTTCCCCGGCCAACAGGCGTGGCAGCGCCAGCAGGACGCGCAGGCGCTGGCGCCATTGGCTGAGTGTCATGCCGGTTTCGGCGCGCCAGTGGCGCGCGAGGGTGCGGCTGGACAGTCCCATGGCAAGGGACCAGGCCTCGACGCTGCGGGTGTCCTGTGGTGCACGCGCCAACGCCGCAGCAACGCGCCGCAGGCGCCGATCGCGTGGCTGCGGCAAGGCCAGCGGCAGCGGTGTGCTGGCGTCGATCTCATCGGCAATGACGCCGGCAAGACGCTCCTGCACCGCGTCGAGCGGTGCGGGCGCCCAGCGCAGCGCGCGATCCACGGCCGCCTGCAGCAGGGCGCCCGGTTGCACGATGCGTGGGCGTGCCGGGAGTCGCGTGCAGGTCGCCGCGTCGAGGTACAGGCTCCAGCCATCGAACGGGCCGATGCTGGCCAGCGCATGCGGCAGTCCGGGCGGAACCCACGCCATATGGCCGGCTGGCAGCAGCCAGTGCAGGTCGCCTGCCTCGATCCGCAGCAGGCCCTGTCGCGCCCCCAGCAGCTGCCCGCGGGCGTGCTGGTGTCGGGCGGTCCGGCGTGGACGGTCCAGGGCCAGTTGCGCGGTCAGCAGCACCGGCCCTCGGGCGGTGTCGACCAGGGGCGGGTCAATCAGGGCGGGGGATGTCTGATATGCCATATCAACTGGCAGTTATACGGCAGATCCGGCAGACAGCAGCGTCCACACTGCACTCCACCCGCCGAAAGGAGTTCCTCATGCAGCCTCAAGACATCCTCCCTGACCATCAGAACGACGTGGTCGCCAACGGCCTCACCGTGCGCAAGGGCAGCGTGGGCGCTTTCCTTGCCAGCGTCCGCGACTGGCAGGATCCCGCCGGCAGCCCTGCGTCCCGGGCAGCGGCGGAAGCCGACCTGCGCGCGCTGTTGCCGGGTCTGCATGCGTTGGGCCTGTTCCGCATCCTGAGGGCACGCGAACCGGCCCTGCAGCACCTGATCGACGGCGCGCGCTGATACGAACAAGGCCCGGACAGACCGGGCCTTGTCGTGATCGTTGGCGGGGATGTCCCGGCTCAGCCGCCCGGCGCGAACACCAGGGTGCGGCGGGTGGTGACCGGAGCGCTGACCGGCTCGAAACGCCAGCGCTTCACGGCGTTCATGGCTTCGCGGTCGAAGATGCGCGCGGGCGTCGCACGCAGCACGCGGGCGTTCACCACCGAGCCGTCGGTACCCACGGTGATCTCCACCAGTACCTCGCCGGACGTGCCAGCGCGCAGGGCGTCGGCCGGATAGCGGGGGGCCGGCGTACTGACCGGACGCAGGCTGGGCGCGGCGGCAGGTGCCTGGCGTGCGGCATTGGCCTGCTGCGCAGCGGCCTGTTGCTGTTTCTGCTCCGCTTCACGCCGCGCGGCGGCCTGGCGCTCGGCTTCCTCGCGCTCGCTGTCACGGCGGGCGGCATCCTGCTGTGCGGCGATCTGCCTGGCCGCATCGGCTTCCTTGGCGCGCTGCTCGGCCAGGCGCTGCTGCTCGGCCTGTTGCCGGGTACGGTCCTCGGCGTCCTTCTTGGCCCGCTCCGCTTCCGACTCGGTGCGCTTGGCCGCGTTCTCCACGCCCTTGGCCAGGCCTTCCTTCAGGCGTGGCAGGGCCGGTGCGGAGGCATCCACCTTCTCGATCAGGGCGACCAGGCGCTGCGCCTCGGTGAAGTCCTCGCGGCCCAGATGCTGCTCGGCCGCGATCAGGGTGTAGGGCAGCAGGTCGGTCAGCGCACTTTTCACCGCGGCATCGTCCGGCGTCTTGTCGCGCAGGGCCAGGTAGTACTCGATGGCGTTGTCGCCGGCCGGGGCGTACATGCGGTTCTCGCGCAACGCCTGGCTGGCCGACTCGCGCAGCTGCTCGGTGCCCATCGACTGCACCTTGGCGGCCACTACCGGTGTCGCCGGCGCCGCAGCGGCAGGCGATCCTGCCGGGGCAGGGGCAGGCGTTTCTTCCTTGCCCGAGCAGGCGGCCAGGGCCAGTACCAAGGCAACCGGCAGCCACCGGCGCGCGGCGGTGATCGTTGTGACGTGCGACATCCTGCTCCCCTCTAAGAAGACGACGTTACGTAAATCATTGATATGCATGGCCGGGACCGTGGGTCCGAGCACGGCAGGGTGGCGTTTCCCGACGCCACCGCCGGCAACGGCGAGGAAGCAATCTAGCATCCCCGCCAGCGCTGCGTACAAGGGCGGCAGCGACGACCGGCGGTGGCGTGCGCGCCACCACCGGCCAGCGCCTCAATGCGCCTGCGCCTTGTCGTGGCTGTTGGACATCAGCTTGTCGGTCCAGGCGATGCCGATCGCCGAGAGGATGAACACGCAGTGGATGATGGTCTGCCAGAGCACGCCCTGCTCGGTGAAGGTCGAGCACCTGGCGGCACCGATGTTGGCGGCGGCGACGTTCATCAGTTCCGGCGCGCACAGCGGCAGGCCGCCCAGCGAACCGCTGGCGATGAAGGTCTTGAGCAGGTGGATCGAGGAAATGCCGATGATCGCCATCGCCAGCTTCACCTTCAGGACGCTGGCATTGACGTGGCTCAACCATTCCGGCTGGTCGGGATGGCCTTCCAGCCGCAGGCGCGAGACGAAGGTTTCATAACCGCCGACGATCACCATCACCAGCAGGTTGGAAATCATCACCACGTCGATCAGGCCCAGCACGATCAGCATGATCTGCTGTTCGCCCATCGAGGCCGAGTGGGAGATCAGGTGCCACAGTTCCTTGCCGAACAGGAACACGTAGACACCCTGGGCGACGATCAGGCCCAGGTACAACGGCAGCTGCAGCCAGCGCGAGGCGAAGATCAGCGAGGACAGCGGGGAGAGGGGGCGTTGGGGGGACATGCAGGACAGTGCGTTGCGGGGGAGGAGCGAGGTTACCGGCCCGCCATGACGGTGCCAAGCCAACTCCCGCACTAGACTTCAGGTTCCTTACCGCACCCGAGCCGCTGCCATGATCGATCTGTATTACTGGCCTACCCCGAACGGCCATAAAGTCACCCTGATGCTGGAGGAAAGCGGGCTGGAGTACCGCATCCACCCGGTCAACATCGGATCGGGTGACCAGTTCAAGCCGGACTTCCTGGCGATCTCGCCCAACAACAAGATGCCGGCCATCGTCGACCATGCGCCGGCTGACGGCGGCGCGCCGCAGAGCGTGTTCGAATCCGGTGCGATCCTGCTGTACCTGGCCGAGAAGACCGGTCGCTTCCTGCCCACCGATGCGCGTGGGCGCATCGCCACGCTGGAATGGCTGTTCTGGCAGATGGCCGGGCTGGGCCCGATGAGCGGCCAGATGGGGCATTTCAATGTCTACGCACCGCAGAAGATTCCTTACGCCATCGAGCGCTACGACAGCGAGGTGCGGCGCCTGCATGGGGTGATGGACAAGCGTCTGGCCGGGCATGCCTTCCTGGCCGGCGAGGAGTACACCATCGCCGACATGGCCAGCTATCCGTGGGTCGGTGCCTACGATGCGCTGCCGGTAGATTTCGATGCCTTCCCGAACCTCAAGCGCTGGCATCAGGCCATCGCCGCCCGCCCGGCCACCCAGCGGGCGTATGCGCTGCGCCAGCAGGTCAATCCGAACGCCGGCAAGCCGCTCAGCGATGACGAGCGCAAGCATCTGTTCGGCCAGCGCTGAGGGTCCTGCGCAGGCCGCTGCGCTCGCCGGGCCTGGCCCGGCGCTACCCGCCCGTCAACGGCCGATGTGCCGTGCCCGGTCCCTGCCATGGGCAGAAGGTCATGCTGCCTTCCCGCACGGGCTTGGTTAGGATGGGGGCTGATCGCCACCGCACATGCTGCGGTGGCGGACCTGCCGTTTGCCGGGATCCTCCATGCGCCACCTGTTCGCTTCGCTTGCCCTCATGCTCGCCACCAGTACTGCCGCCCACGCTGAAAAACTGACGCTGGAAGCCATCACCGGTCCATTGCCGCTGTCCGGGCCGACCCTGATGAAGCCCAAGGTCGCTCCGGACGGTTCGCAGGTCAGCTTCCTGCGCGGCAAGGACAGCGACCGCAACCAGCTGGATCTGTGGACCTACGACATCGCCAGCGGCCAGACCCGCCTGCTGGTCGACTCCAAGGTGGTGCTGCCGGGCACCGAGACCCTCAGCGACGAGGAGAAGGCCCGCCGCGAGCGCCAGCGCATCGCGGCGATGACCGGCATCGTCGATTACCAGTGGTCGCCGGACGCACAGCGCCTGTTGTTCCCGCTCGGCGGCGAGCTCTACCTGTACGACCTGAAGCAGCAGGGTCCGGCAGCAGTACGCCAGCTGACCCACGGCGAAGGCTTTGCCACCGACGCCAAGCTGTCGCCGAAAGGCGGCTTCGTCAGCTTCATCCGCGGCCGCAACCTGTGGGTGATCGATCTGGCCAATGGCAGCCAGCTGCAGCTGACCGGCGATGGCAGCGCCACCATCGGCAACGGTGTGGCCGAGTTCGTGGCCGACGAGGAAATGGACCGCCACACCGGCTACTGGTGGGCGCCGGATGATTCGGCCATCGCCTTCGCACGCATCGACGAGGCACCGGTACCGGTACAGAAGCGCTACGAGGTCTATGCAGACCGCACCGATGTCATCGAACAGCGTTACCCGGCCGCCGGCGATGCCAATGTGCGCGTGCAGCTGGGCGTGATCGCGCCGGCCGCCGCGGCACAGCCGCGCTGGATCGACCTGGGCAATGAACAGGACATCTACCTGGCGCGCGTGGATTGGCGTGATGCCCAGCACCTGACGTTCCAGCGCCAGTCGCGTGACCAGAGGCAGCTGGATCTGGTGGAAGTGGCATTGGACTCAAACCGTCAGCGCGTGCTTGCCCATGAAACCAGCCCCACCTGGGTGCCACTGCACAACAGCCTGCGCTTCCTGCAGGACGGCAGCATGCTGTGGTCGTCCGAGCGTACCGGCTTCCAGCATCTGTACCGCATCGACAGCACGGGCAAGGCCACCGCGCTGACCCACGGTGACTGGCCCGTGGATGAACTGCTGGCTGTGGATGAAGCGGCCGGCAAGGCCTATTTCCGCGCCGGCATCGAGACGTCGCGCGAGAGCCAGATCTACTCCGTCCCGCTGCAGGGCGGACAGGCGCCACAGCGGCTGTCCAAGGCGCCGGGCATGCACAGCGCCAGCTTCGCGCGCAACGCCAGTGTCTATGTCGACAGCTGGTCCAACAGCACCACACCGCCGCAGATCGAGCTGTACCGCGCCAACGGTGAGAAGATCGCGACGCTGGTGGACAATGATCTGGCCGATCCCAAGCATCCCTACGCGCGCTATCGCGATGCGCAGCGACCGGTCGAATTCGGCACCCTGACCGCTGCCGATGGCCGGACGCCGCTCAACTACAGCCTGATCAAGCCTGCCGGCTTCGATCCCTCCAAGCGCTATCCGGTGGCGGTGTACGTCTATGGCGGCCCGGCCAGCCAGACCGTCACCGACAGCTGGCCCGGACGTGGCGATCATCTGTTCAACCAGTACCTGGCGCAGCAGGGCTACGTGGTGTTCTCGCTCGACAACCGTGGCACCCCACGGCGTGGCCGTGAGTTCGGCGGCGCGCTCTATGGCAGGCAGGGCACGGTGGAGGTGACCGACCAGCTGCGCGGCGTGGCATGGCTGAAGCAGCAACCCTGGGTCGACCCCGCGCGCATCGGCGTGCAGGGCTGGTCCAACGGCGGTTACATGACCCTGATGCTGCTGGCCAAGGCGTCCGACAGCTATGCCTGCGGCGTGGCCGGTGCACCGGTCACCGACTGGGGGCTGTACGACAGCCATTACACCGAACGCTACATGGATCTGCCGGCACGCAACGAGGCCGGTTATCGCGAAGCGCGCGTGCTGACCCACATCGACGGACTGCGCTCACCCCTGCTGCTGATCCACGGCATGGCCGATGACAACGTGCTGTTCACCAATTCGACCAGCCTGATGAGTGCGCTGCAGAAGCGCGGCCAGCCCTTCGAACTGATGACCTACCCGGGCGCCAAGCATGGCCTGTCCGGTGCCGATGCGCTGCACCGCTACCGTGTGGCGGAAGCGTTCCTGGGACGTTGCCTGAAACCCTGAGTCACAACCGGGAAGGAGCCCGCCGATGAACCACCTGCCCCCCCCTGTTCCTGGCCATCCCGCCCATCCCCCCGGCTGGTGGCGCCGTCACTGGCGATGGGCGATGCCACTGACCGTGGTGGTGTTCCTGGGCGTACTGGGCGGTTCCGCGGCATGGAGTGTGATGCGCTGGGGCGAAGCCGCACGCGAGAGTCCGCCGATGCGTGAGGCGATGCGGCGCGCCGGATGCAGCATCGAGCTGGTGGAGGCCTTCGGCGAACCGCTGCGCGCCGGCTCGCTGCCATTGGGCAGCATGCAGACCGCGATCACCGGTGAGCGCGATGTGGGCCTGACCGTGTCGCTGGAAGGGGCCCATGCGCACGGTCGCCTGTTCGTGCAGGGCATCCGCCGCGACGATGTCTGGGACTACCCGGTGATGTATGTGCTGGGTGCGGACAAACAGACCTTCGATCTGACCGCGCTGGACGATGAGGAGGCTGCGCAGGAGTGCGAACTGCAGGCCTGCCGCGAGCGCGGTGGCTGCCCGATGACGGCCGCGTTCTGACCGGCGCCATGACTTCCCACCGATTGTCGCCATCGCCATGAGCGCGTAGGGTGCGGGCAACCCTGTCCTGGAGTGCTTCATGAAGCCGATCGCGCTGGCCGTCGCCCTGGCCCTGACCGCTGCACCGCTGCTGTCCGCCCCCCCGGCCCTGGCCGCACCGGCCGCCAAGGCCACCACGCCTGCCAGCCCCGCCTGGGTCGCGCGCAGCAATGCGCTGGCGCAGATCCTGCTCGACGCGCAGGGACCGTTCCAGCCCGAGCAGACCGGCTTCTTCGGCGTGCCGGGCTATGACGACAAGGTGGCCGACCTCGGCCCGGACAACGGCGCGCGCTTCCGTGCCGCGACCGCCAAGGCGCGCGACGAGCTGCAGGCCAGGCTGGCCACGGAGAAGGATCCCAACGTCCGCCAGGACCTGCAGATCATGATCCACGCCGCCAACCAGAACATCGAGGGCAGCGAGCTCAACGACAAGTACCTGCTGCCGTGGACCGATGCGCCGCAGACGGTGTTCAGCGGCCTCAATCTTCTGCTGTCCGACCAGGTGCCGGCCGAGCGCCGGGCCAAGGCGCTTGATCGCCTCAAGGCGTACGCCGGGCTGACGCCGGGCGGCACCGCCTTCACCACGCTGGCGCGCCAGCGCTACGAAGAACGCCTGAAGGACAGCGCGCTGCTGCAGCCGACGAAGATCGAAGTGCAGCAGTCGCTGGACAACGTCGAGACCTACATCAGCGGCATCGAGTCGCTGCTGAAGAAGTACCAGATCAGCGGTGCCGATGAAGCGATGGGGGCCCTGGCGGGGCAGATGAAGGAGTACGCGGCCTGGACGCGCAAGGAGGTGCTGCCGAAGGCGCGTACCGACACGCGCCTGCCGGCGCCGCTCTACGCATACCAGCTCAAGCAGGTCGGCATCGACATCGACCCGAAGCTGCTGATGCAGCGTGCCCAACTGGAGTTCATGGAAACCCGCTCGGCGATGCAGCAGCTGGCGCCGCTGGTGGTGAAGGAGAAGGGCCTGAAGGTCGCCGACCCGACCGATCCGGTCGCCGTGATCCGCGCACTGAAGGCCGACAAGATCGCCGACGACCAGCTCGAAGGCCACTATCGCAAGGTGATCGACGCCATCGATCCACTGATCCGCGAGCATGGCATTGTCGACGTGCCCAAGCGCGCCATGCAGATGCGCCTGGGTTCGGCTGCCGAGAGCGCCGCCAGCCCGGCACCGCATTTCCTGCCGGCACCGCTGGTGAACAACACCGGGCAGCAGGGCACCTTCGTACTGCCATTGGGCAACCCGGCGGCCGGTGCCGGCGCCCAGTACGACGACTTCAACTTCGGTGCGGCCGCGTGGACCCTGAGCGCACATGAGGGCCGTCCCGGCCACGAGTTGCAGTTCACCGCGATGGTCGAGCGCGGCGTCTCGCTCGCGCGCACCATGTTCGCGTTCAATTCGGTGAACGTGGAAGGCTGGGCGCTGTACGCCGAAGCGGAGATGGTGCCGTACGAGCCTCTGGACGGGCAGATGATCGCCCTGCAGTTCCGCCTGCTTCGCGCCGCGCGCGCGATGCTTGATCCGATGCTCAACCTCGGCCTGACCGACCGTGCAAACGGCGAACGGGTGCTGATCGAACAGGTCGGCCTGTCCAAGGCCATGGCCACCCAGGAGCTGGACCGCTACACCGTGCGCATGCCCGGCCAGGCGGGCAGCTACTTCTATGGCTACACCCGCATCCTGGAGCTGCGCATGCAGACCGAACTGGCACTGGGTGCGAAGTTCGACCGCCTGGCGTTCAACAACTTCCTGCTCGACCAGGGCCTGCTGCCGCCGGATCAGCTGGCCGACGCAGTGAACCAGGTGTTCGTGCCGAAGTACCGGAAGAAGTAACGGTAGCGCCGGGCCATGCCCGGCGAGCGCAGCGGGAAAGCGAAATGCCGCCGGGCACGGCCCGTCGCTACCGCATGGTCGGAATGCCACGCCGAGGCCCGGTGTTCATGCCGAAAGTACCGGAAGAAGTAACGGTAGCGCCGGGCCATGCCCGGCGAGCGCGGCGGGAAAGCGAAATGCCGCCGGGCACGGCCCGTCGCTACCGCATGGTCGGAATGCCACGCCGAGGCCCGGTGTTCATGCCGAAAGTACCGGAAGAAGTAACGGTAGCGCCGGGCCATGCCCGGCGAGCGCGGCGGGAAAGCGAAATGCCGCCGGGCACGGCCCGTCGCTACCGCATGGTCGGAATGCCACGCCGAGGCCCGGTGTTCGCGCCGAAAGTACCGGAAGAAATAACGGTAGCGCCGGGCCATGCCCGGCGAGCGCAGCGGGAGAGCGAAATGCCGCCGGGCACGGCCCGGCGCTATCCGCGGTGACGCTGCTGCGTCACCGCTGCGGCGTGATCACCTGGGTCGGCAACCGTGCCGGCGGCGCCGGGTTCGGCACCCAGATCGCCACGCCTGCGGCGCGCTTCTGCGTGGTCGGAATACCAATGCCGAGACCGCCGCCCACATGCGAACCATAGCTGCCGGCGCCCACGGACATGCCCACCGGCGAGCCGCTGCTGCCCACGCCCATCAGCACTACGCCGTTGGCGCCCAGTGCTGCGGCTTCGCGCTTCAGCCGCGCCACGGCGGCGTCGGTCTGGCCCTGGGTGCCGAAGCCCACCGCCGAGGCGGATTCCAGCTGGGCGATCTCCTGCGAGCCGGCCGGCGGCGTTGAATAGATCTGCACCTGCGCCGGGTCGATTGGCGCCCGTGCGCGGCCCAGCATGACCTTGGAGGTGCTGGCACAACCGGCGGCGGCCAGCAGCATGGCCGCCAGTGCGGCCCAACGGATGTTCATGGCAATACCCCTGCAGGACTGGATGGGATCATCGGTGGGCCACTCTGAATCGGCGCCAACGCCCTGTGCGCTGGGCATCCAGACGCTAGCACGGCCGAGGTGAGCGGCCCGCCAACGGGAGTAGGCGACGGCGGCCGGAACGTCTATGGTTGAGGCCAGGAACCAACTGCGGGAGAGCGGCGATGGGTGTGATCAGTCTGTTGTGGGGTGTACTGGCGCTGCTGTGGATGATCCTGGCGCTGATACCGCTGCTGGGCTGGGGCAACTGGTTCCTGATTCCGTTCGCTGCGGTCGGCGCGGTGATCGCCGCGCTGGGCATCCTGTTCACCCACCCGAGCAAGCGCGGCCGGGCCTGGGCCGGCCTGGTCCTGAACGGCATCGTGGTGGTGGTGGGCATCCTGCGCCTGGGCCTGGGCGGTGGCGTGATCTGAACCTGTGGCCGGGTGCGACCGGGCGTCGCAGGGCTGCGGCCCGCAGCCGGGCAGGGGCGTACAATGAACGGCTGCGCGAGCCTGCGCGTGCCTGTGAATCCGCGCCCGGCGCGGCTGCCCCATGATCATCCGACCTCGTCCCCACGGCTGGCAACTGCTGTACATCCTGCGCGGATCGATCGTTCCGGCGATCGCACCGAAGGTGCTGGCCATCCTGATCCTGTCCATCGCCGTCGCCGCGGTGGTGGAACTGGCGCCGCCGATCGGCATCGAGCGCGTCTCGGTCACGCCGTTCACCCTGCTGGGCCTGGTCCTGTCGATCTTCCTGAGCTTCCGCAACAGCGCCTGCTACGAGCGTTGGTGGGAAGGCCGCAAGCTGTGGGGGCAGCTGGTGTTCGAATCGCGCTCACTGGCCCGGCAGGTGAACCTGCTGCTGGTGGATGACGCAGGCCGCCGCCGTCGCATCGCCTATCTGGCCACCGCCTTCGCCCATGCGCTGGCCGCCCGCCTGCGCGGCCGCATCGTGGCGCTGGCGGCCCTGCCGTGGCTGGACAAGCGCCAGCGTGCGCAGCTGGCCGAGCGCGAGAACGTCCCCGATGCATTGCTGGCGATGATCGCCGCCGAACTGGCGCAGGCGCTGCGCAGCGGCGATCTCGATCCGATCCTGTACGCCCAGCTGGAAGACCGCCTGCATGCGATGTCCTCGATCCAGGCAGGCTGCGAGCGGATCCTGACCACGCCGCTGCCGTTCGCCTACACCCTGCTGCTGCACCGCTGCGCGTGGATGTTCTGTGTGCTGCTGCCGTTCGGCTTGGCCAGTTCGCTGGGCTGGGGCACGCCGGTGCTGTCGGCGGTGCTGGCCTACGCCTTCTTCGGCCTGGACCAGCTTGGCGAAGAAATGGAAGATCCGTTCGGCCTGGAGCCGAACGATCTGCCGCTGGACGCACTGGTGCGCACGATCGAGATCGACCAGCTCGACGCGCTCGGTGAACGCCCCCTGCCCGAACCCCTGCTGCCGCAGGGCTACCTGTTGCACTAGCCACTCCTCGGAGCCTGCCATGCCTCATCCCCACTACCGCCCGCGGCGCATGCGCCATGACGAGTTCTCACGCCGCCTCATGCGCGAGAACACGCTGACCACCGACGATCTGATCTATCCGGTGTTCGTGCACGAACCGGCCGGCCGCACCGCTGTGCCGTCGATGCCCGGTGTGGAGCGGTTGTCCATCGAGGAACTGCTGAAAGTGGCCGAAGAGGCGCTGGAGCTGGGAATCCCGGTGATCGATCTGTTCCCGGTGATCGACGCCTCGCAGAAGTCGCTGGATGCCTCGGCGGCATGGGCGGAGGACGGACTGGCGCAGCGTGCGATCCGCGCCCTGAAGTCGCGCTTCCCGGAGCTGGGCGTGATGACCGATGTGGCGCTGGACCCCTACACCACCCACGGCCAGGACGGCATCATCGATGACAAGGGCTACGTGCTCAACGACATCACGGTCGAAGCGCTGGTCAAGCAGTCGTTGTCGCATGCCGAAGCCGGCGCGGACATCGTCTCGCCGTCGGACATGATGGATGGCCGCATCGGCGCGATCCGCCGTGCGCTCGATGCCGACCATCACCTCAATGTGCGCATCATGGCCTACTCGGCCAAGTACGCCTCGGCCTTCTACGGCCCGTTCCGCGACGCGGTGGGCAGCGCGGCCAGCCTCGGCAAGGCGGACAAGAAGACCTACCAGATGGACCCGGCCAACGGCGACGAGGCGATGCGCGAGATCGCGCTGGATCTGGAAGAGGGCGCTGACATGGTGATGGTCAAGCCGGGCATGCCGTATCTGGATCTGGTGCGTCGCGTGAAGGAACAGTTCGGCGTGCCCACCTTCGCCTACCAGGTCAGTGGCGAGTACGCGATGATGAAAGCGGCGTTCGCCAATGGCTGGCTGGACGAGCGCGCCTGCGTGATGGAGTCGCTGCTTGGTTTCAAGCGCGCCGGCGCCGATGGCGTGCTGACCTATTTCGCGCCACAGGTGGCGCGCTGGCTGCGCGAGCGCTGACAATAGCGCCATCGATGGAGGGAGGAACGGCTGATGGGACCCGAACTGGGATGGATGCAATGGCTGATCTGGGGCGTCGGCACGCTGGTGTTCGGTGCCGTCATCGTCGGCGTGTTCATCGCAGCCTGGCGGGCGAGCAAACGCCCTCCCGAGCAGCTCTCCGCCGCCCGTCGGATCGCCCGTGAACAGTCCCTGCCGGACAGCGTGCAGGCCGAACTGGCCGCGCTCAACCAGCGCAAGGACAGGGGCCAGCTGAGCGAGGCGGACTACGAACAGCAGCGCGCCAAGGTGCTGTCGCGCTGATTGCGGTGCCCGGGCCGGGATCTACCGCATGCACCCGGCCACGGCAGGCACTTTCGGTACCGCCAACCGGTAGAGATCCACGCCCCCGGCACGCGGCGCCTTCGCCGCACTGCTGGCGACCAGCATTTCCCCCGGCTTGGCGTTGTCGATCACCGGCGCACCGGTCCAGCCGCCTGCCTGGTTGAAGGACAGCCCCAGCGGCTGCAGCGCCACGCCGCTCCAGGCGCACCCGCTGCTCCATACCTGCGCGCTCGTGCCGCTGCCACGACTGAACACCACGGCGCCATCGTTGCCCAGCCAGTCAGCGTCAGTCTCGTCATCGGCGCTGTTCAATGCCGCCAACGCGGTGGCCGGGCCCCGCGCGCCCTCGGCATCCAGGGTGGCCACGAACAGATCCCAACCGGCGTCACGGCCCTGCTGGCGCGCGAACAACAGCCGCCGGCCATCCATGCTCAGCGCTGGACCGCGCTCTTCGTACCGCCCACGCTCGCCGCGCAGGGCCTGTGCGTTGCCAAGCTGGCCATCGCGGGTCACGGCGGCACGGTACAGCGCCAGCTGGCCTTCGGTGCCCGCCGCGAACAGCAGCCAGCGGCCATCGCGGCTGTAGTAGGGATCCCGGGCCTCACCGCTGACATCGACCGCCAGGGCCTGTGCCTGCTGCCAGCGGCCATCGATCAGGCGGGCCTGCCACAGGCCCCAGCCGCCCTCGCCGCGGCGGGCGAAAACGATGCGCTGGCCGTCGGCACTGATCGTGCCGCGAGCCTCGTCGGCACGGGTCGAGACCACGCCCATGCCTTCGATGCCGTACTCGTTCAACGCCATCGCCACGGGGGCAGAGAGTAGACTGGCGGCAAGCACCAGCAGGGTCGGGGTGATGCGCATCATCCGGGTCCGTGCACGAAAGAGCATCAGTCTAGCCAGCTTGAGGAATCCATGACCGACCGTTACGCCGTCTTCGGACACCCCGTCGCCCACTCGAAGTCGCCGCAGATCCACGCGACGTTCGGTCGCCAGGAAGGCATCGCCATCGACTACCGCACGATCGACCTTGCCCCCGACGCCTTCCTCGCCGGCCTGGAAGCATTCGCCGCCGAAGGTGGTGTCGGTGCCAACGTCACCCTGCCGCACAAGGAAGCCGCGTTTGCGGTCTGCACCACGCTGACGGCCCGTGCGCGCCGCGCCGGTTCGGTCAACACGCTGCTGCGCAAGGGCGAGCGCTGGCATGGTGACACCACCGACGGCATCGGCCTGGTGCGCGACCTGACCGACCGCCATGGCTTGGACCTGCGCGGCCGCCGGGTGCTGATGATCGGCGCCGGCGGCTCGGCCCGCAGCGTCGCCCCGGCGCTGCTCGATGCCGGCATCACCGAGCTGGTGGTGGTCAACCGTACGCCGGAACGCGCCGATGAACTGATCGACGCGATGGGCGAGCCGGGCCGCGCCATCAGCCGCTACTGGGAAGACCTGCGCGAGCTGGGTGACTTCGAGCTGATCGTCAACGCCACCTCGGCCGGCCGTGACCGCGATGTGGAGTTCAAGCTGCCGCTGTCGCTGGTCAATTCGATGACCACCGCGGTCGACCTGAACTACGGCGAGGCGGCCATCGCGTTCCTGGCCTGGGCGCGCGCGGCGCAGTGCCGCAATACCGTCGATGGCCTGGGCATGCTGGTCGAGCAGGCCGCCGAGAGCTTCCTGCAGTGGCACGGTGTGCGCCCGCAGACCGACGAGGTCTACCAGCAGCTGCGGCAGGGCGCCCTGGCGCTGGCCGGCGAGGACTGAGCGATGGACAACATGACCCTGCTGGTGACGGTGCTGAGCATGGTGGGCGTGCGCCTGCCGGTGCTGATCGCGCTGTGCGTGGGCCTGGTGTGGGTGGTGGGTGCGCCGCGTGATGCCACCCGCAGCGGCGCGCTGGCCGGGCTGCTGCTGTTGCTGCTGGCCAGCCTCGGCAGCATGGCAGCGGGCATCCTGCCGATGTGGATGGTCAGCAGCGGTGACTTCAGCGCGGTTTCGAGCATGAGCGCCATCCTGGGCGTGCTGCATTTCGCTCTGGCGATGGTGGAAGCGATCGGCATGGTGCTGCTGGTCTGGGCGCTGGTGCGCCTGCTGCGCCAGCGGCCGCCTGTGGCAGGCCGGTAAGGTCGTGCCGGGCATGGCCCGGCGCTACCGTCGATGGGCGGGTAGAGCCGCATCTGCCCGGCGGAAGCGCCGCATCTGCCCCGGCGCTGTACCGCCATCCAGCCCATGACCGCCAAGGCCCGACGCCGCTGACCCTGTTCAGCGCACGCGCCTCGGTCCCGGCCGCCGGCCATGCGACAATGACCGGCCTGATCCAGCCACGGTAGTTCCCGGCGTGACCGAAACCGTCGCCGCTCCGCGCACGCTCGATGAGCCCTTGAAGGACGCGATCCGCAAGGCTTATACGACGCTGCAGGCCAACACTCCCGGCTTCTCAACGCGCCGCTCGCAGAGCCAGATGATCGGCGTGGTGTCGCGCGCGTTGTCGAAAAGCGGTGGCGTGGGCGTGGTCGAGGCACCCACCGGCGTCGGCAAGAGCCTGGGCTACCTGACTGCCGGCGTGCCGATCGCGCTGGCCAGCAAGAAGAAGCTGGTGATCAGTACCGGTACCGTGGCGCTGCAGTCGCAGCTGGTCGAGCGCGACATCCCGAACTTCCTCAAGGCCACCGGACTGGAAGCGACCGTGGCCCTGGCCAAGGGCCGCACCCGCTACCTGTGCACGCGCAATGCCGCCGAGGCCCAGGGCGAGGGCTCGCAGGGCGGCATGTTCGAGGATGACGCGCCCCTGTTCGACCGGCCGCTGGCGCCGATCGAAATGGACATCGCCAAGCGCCTGACCGACGCCTTCACCAGCGGTCAGTGGGACGGTGACATCGACAATGCGCCGGAGACCATCAGCCCGGGCCTGCGTGGCCGCATCACCACGCCGGCGTCGGGTTGTGCCGGGCGGCGCTGTGCGTATTCGGCGCAGTGCGCGGTGCTGCGCTCGCGCAACACCGTGCGTGATGCGCAGATCGTGGTGACCAATCACGCGCTGCTGCTGTCGGCGCTGTCGATCGGCGACAGTGACAATGGCCAGCCATTGATCGCCGCGCCCTCGGAGATGCTGCTGGTGCTGGACGAGGGCCATCACATCGGCAACGTCGCCATCGACCAGGGCGCGGCCAGCCTGGCGCTGGACGAGATGGCCAAACGCACCGGCCGCCTGCAGATCCTGATTGCCGGCGCGTATCGTGCGGTCGACAAGGACCGCCTCGGCAACCTGCTGCCGAACGAAGCCATCGACGTCGCCAGCAACGTGGCCAAGCAGCTGCGCGCATTCCGCGACCATGTCGAAGCGGTGTGGATGCCAGCGCCGGCCGACGAGGAACCGATGTGGCGCGCGGCCAACGGTCGCTTGCCGGAAGCGTGGCGCGAACCGATCGAAGCACTGGCCGACGATACCCGCAGCCTCTACAACTGGGCGCATGCCGCCACCGCGCAGGTGGCCAAGGGCAAGCCGGACGACCCGGCGCGTGAGCGCCTGCAGCGCAACCTCGGCATGGCGCTGGAGATGATCGAGCAGCAGTACAACCTCTGGCAGGCCTGGCGCCGCGAGGACAAGGACGGTGCGCCGCCGATGGCGCGCTGGGTCACCGCCACCCGCGACGGCGATCTGGTCCTGCATGGCTCACCGGTCTCGGCAGCGCATGTGCTGCGCAAGCTGCTGTGGGACGAGGTGGATTCGGTGGTGATGACCTCGGCGACGCTGACCGGCGGTGGCGATTTCCAGTCGCTGGCGATCGACAATGGCATTCCCGAGGAAGCCGAGATGGTTTCGCTGTCCTCGCCGTTCGACCTGCCGAACCAGGCCGAGTTGATCGTGCCGAAATTTCCGGTCACGCCCGACGACCGCGAAGGCCATCCCCGCGAGGTGGCGCGCTACCTCGACACGGAGCTGGACTGGGCCAAGGGCTCGATGGTGCTGTTCACCTCGCGCTGGAAGATGGAGAAGGTCGCCGGACTGATGCCTGCCTCGCGCCGCAAGCAGGTGCTGGTACAGGGCGAGATGTCCAAGACCCGGCTGATCGACGAACACCTGCGGCGCGTGGCGGCGGGCGAGGGCTCGGTGCTGTTCGGGCTGAACTCGTTCGGCGAGGGCCTCGACCTGCCCGGTGAAGCCTGCACCACCGTGGTGATCACCCAGGTACCGTTCGCGGTGCCGACCGATCCGCAGACCGCTACCCTGAGCGAGTGGTTCGAGGCGCGTGGACTCAACGCGTTCAACCTGATCGCCATTCCACACGCGCTGCGCACGCTGACCCAGTTCGCCGGCCGCCTGATCCGCACCTCCACCGATACCGGGCGCGTGGTCATCCTCGATTCGCGGCTGCTGACCCGCCGTTACGGCAAGCGCATCATCGACGCACTGCCGCCGTTCAAGCGCGTGATCGGCTGACGATCGGAACGCCGCCGGGCATGGCCCGGCGCTACCGGATCTCCGGGCAGCGACGCGCCGCCGCCGTTCAAGCGCGTGATCGGCTGACGATCGGAACGCCGCCGGGCATGGCCCGGCGCTACCGGATCTCCGGGCAGCGACGCGCCGCCGCCGCTCGAGCGCGTGATCGGCTGACGATCGGAATGCCGCCGGGCATGGCCCGGCGCTACCGGATCTCCGGGCAGCGACGCGCCGCCGCCGCTCGAGCGCGTGATCGGCTGACGATCGGAAGGTAGCGCCGGGCCATGCCCGGCGAGCGCGAAGCGCGGCCTGTGTCAGGTGCCATGACCGATAAGATCGGAACGCCGCCGGGTACGGTCCGGCGGCGCCTAATCGCCCAGCAGCGCGGTGTTGCGTACGGCGCCCTTGTCGGCGCTGGTGGCCAGCAGGGCGTAGGCCTTCAACGCGCTGGTGACCTTGCGCGGGCGCGCCTCACGCGGCTTCCATCCCAACGCATCCTGCTCGGCACGGCGCGCATCCAACGTCGCCGCATCCACCAGCAGATCAATCCGCCGCGCCGGAATATCAATGCGGATGCGGTCGCCGTCGCGTACCAGCCCGATCGCACCGCCCGCCGCCGCTTCCGGCGAGGCATGCCCGATCGACAACCCGGACGTACCGCCCGAGAAGCGCCCGTCGGTCAGCAGCGCGCACTGCTTGCCCAGTCCCTTCGATTTCAGGTAGCTGGTGGGGTACAGCATCTCCTGCATGCCGGGGCCGCCTTTCGGGCCTTCGTAGCGGATGACCACCACGTCGCCCGCCTTCACTTCGTCGGCGAGGATGCCGGCCACGGCCGCGTCCTGGCTCTCGAACACGCGCGCGCTGCCCTCGAACACGTGGATGGATTCATCCACGCCTGCGGTCTTCACCACGCAACCGTCTTCGGCCAGATTACCGCGCAGCACGGCCAGTCCGCCTTCTGCCGAGTAGGCATGCGCGACGCTGCGGATGCAGCCTTCGGCGCGGTCCACGTCCAGCGTGGGCCAGCGCGTGGCCTGGCTGAAAGCCACCTGGGTGGGGATGCCGGCCGGGCCGGCACGGAAGAAGTCGTGCACGCTTGATTCGCTGCTGACCGCCACATCCCAGCGCTCGAGAGCATCGGCCAGGGTGCGGCTGTGCACGGTCGGCACGGTGGTATCCAACAGGCCGCCGCGCGCCAGTTCGCCCAGGATGCCGTACACGCCACCCGCGCGGTGCACGTCTTCCATGTGGTACCTGGGCGTGTTCGGCGCCACCTTGCACAGCTGCGGCACGCGCCGTGACAGCGCATCGATGTGGGTCAGGTCGAAGTCCACTTCGGCTTCCTGCGCGGCGGCCAGCAGGTGCAGGATGGTATTGGTCGATCCGCCCATGGCGATGTCCAGGGTCATCGCATTGGCGAACGCGGCCTGCGTGGCGATGCCTCGCGGCAGCGCGCTTTCTTCCTCGCCGCCGTACCAGCGGTGGCACAGTTCGACGATCAGGCGGCCCGCGCGCAGGAACAGCTGTTCGCGGTCGGCATGGGTGGCCAGGGTCGAGCCGTTGCCGGGCAGCGACAGGCCCAGCGCTTCGGTCAGGCAGTTCATCGAGTTGGCGGTGAACATGCCTGAACAGGAGCCGCAGGTGGGGCAGGCGCTGCGCTCGAACTCGGCCACCTTTTCATCGCTGGCGCTCTCGTCGGCGGCGATGACCATCGCATCGACCAGATCCAGCTTGTGCTCGGACAGCCGGGTCTTGCCCGCTTCCATCGGCCCGCCGGACACGAACACCACCGGGATGTTCAGGCGCAGTGCGGCCATCAGCATGCCAGGGGTGATCTTGTCGCAGTTGGAAATGCACACCAGCGCATCGGCGCAGTGCGCGTTGACCATGTACTCGACCGCGTCGGCGATGATCTCGCGGCTGGGCAGTGAATACAGCATGCCGTCGTGGCCCATCGCGATACCGTCGTCCACGGCGATCGTGTTGAACTCCTTGGCGACGCCGCCGACCTTCTCGATCTCGCGCGCGACCAGCTGGCCGAGGTCCTTCAGGTGCACGTGGCCCGGTACGAACTGGGTGAACGAGTTGGCGATGGCGATGATCGGCTTGTGGAAATCGCCGTCCTTCATGCCGGTGGCACGCCACAGGGCGCGGGCGCCGGCCATGTTGCGGCCGGCGGTGGAGGTGCGGGAGCGGTATTCGGGCATGGCTGGCGGAACGGGCGGGCCGTACGACATGGGGTGTCGGACGATCATCGCCAATTTTTTCGGTTGCTGCTGCAACCACCGCTCGTCTGCGCGGCGCCGCCGGGCGATGCGGCGATGGCGGATCGGGCCTGACGAAAATGAAACGCCGTTCATCTTTCGGACTTTGCCGATTCCGGTTGTTGGCCCGGATCGGGCATCATTGGGGTATTGATCCGCTGCTTGAGGCATGAGGCCATGAAACGTTCCCGCACCACCGCGCTGCTGCTGATGAGCGCCGCACCGCTGCTGTTCACCGCCTGCCAGAAGGAGCCGGAGGTGAAGGTGCAGGAAGGCCTGTTCACTTCGGTCGAGGCCTGCACCGAGGCCACCGGTGATCCGTCGTCGTGCCGCAACGCGTTCGCCGAGGCGCAGAAGCAGGCCGCCGACGCTGCGCCGAAGTACGCCACCAAGGAAGCCTGCGAGCAGGACTACAAGCCCGAGCAGTGCGTGCAGCAGCACACGTCGGCAGGTACCTCGTTCATCGGCCCGATGATGATGGGCTTCTTCATGTCCCAGATGCTGAGCAACCGCGGTGGCCTGGCCCCGCAGGCGCCGGCGTCGGCACCGGCCTACCAGGACAAGAATGCGGGTTGGGCGCGTTCGGCCCCGGGCGGTACGGGGGGCCTGAACACCGCCAGCGGCATCGGCGCCGGCAAGGCTGGCCTGGCACCGGTCACCAGCGAGCCGAACCGTGCCGTTACCGCCAGCCGGGGTGGCTTCGGCAACACCAGCGCGCGTCGCAGCACCAGCGGCAGCTACGGCGGCTGATCGACCCATGCAGCGTATCCGTATCGCCGAGCGCGCCCACTGGCGGGCGCGCGCGGAGGAAGCCGGTTTCCGCTTCCACACCATCGACGGCCAGCCGTACTGGGATGAAAGCGCGTATTACGCCTTCACCCTGCGCCAGATCGAACAGGACATCGAAGATCCCAGCGCCGAGCTGCACCAGATGGCGCTCGACCTTGTCGGCGACGTGGTGGCCAGCGAGCGGCTGATGGATCAGCTGGCGATTCCCGCGCATTACCGCGACTGGATCGCCGACAGCTGGCGCCAGCGCCAGCCGCATCTGTACGGCCGGCTCGATCTGGCCTATGACGGTACCGGTCCGGCCAAGCTGTACGAGCTGAACTACGACACGCCGACCTCGCTGTTCGAGGCCAGTTTCTTCCAGTGGCAGTGGCTGGAGGACCAGCGCAACGCCGGCCGCCTGCCGCAGCATGCCGACCAGTTCAACGCCATCCATGAGGCACTGGTCGAACGTTTCGGCGAGCTCGCCGGCCGCCTGCCGCCACCGCTGTACTTCAGCGCCGTGGGCAGTTCGGAAGAGGACCGGGGCACGGTGGAATACCTGCGCGACTGTGCTTCGCAGGCAGGCCTGCACGGGCAGGGCATCGCCATCGAAGACATCGGCCTGTCCGCGGATGGCCGCTTCACCGCGCTGGACGATTCGGTGATCGGCACGCTGTTCAAGCTGTATCCGCTGGAAGACCTGATGGCCGAGGAGTTTGGCCGCGCGCTGCCCGGCTCGGGCGTGCAGCTGCTGGAACCGGCATGGAAGGCGGTGCTGAGCAACAAGGGCATCCTGCCATTGCTGTGGCAGCGCAATGTCGGCCACCCGAACCTGCTGGAGGCGCACTTCGACGACGGCAGCGCGCTGGCCACCGGCTGGGTGCGCAAGCCGCTGTTCTCGCGCGAGGGCGCCAACATCGAAATGCACCTGGCCGATGGCAGCACCCAGCGCAGCGATGGCCCCTACGATGGACCGGCGATCATCCAGCGCGCGCATCCGCTGACCCGCTTCGAAGGCGGTTATCCGCTGATCGGCAGCTGGGTGATCGGTGACCACGCCTGCGGCATCGGCATCCGCGAGGACGACAGCGCGATCACCCGCGACAGCGCGCGGTTCGTACCGCACGCGATCGTTGACGAGGCGCCGACGCGGATCTACGTCTGAGCACGGTGCGCACCCGCACACGTAGTGGACGGTAGCGCCGGGCCATGCCCGGCGTGTGCGGTGATCCGCCGGGCATGGCCCGGCGCTACCGGTCAGAGCAGGCCTTCGCGCTTCACGGCCAGGTAGCGTTCCACCAGCGCGGCCGGCAGGGCATCGGCGGTCACGTCCAGCACCATCACCTTCTCGCTGCGCAGTGCTTCGTGCGCCTTCGTGCGCTGCTGCAGGTACAGCGCCGCGGCGCCGGCCTGCGCGGCGTCCTCCAGCGTATGCACCTCGCCTTCGAGCGCGCCGTCCAGCTCGTGCTCGCGTAGGCTGGCCACGCACACCAGGTGGCGGCGCTGCAGCAGGCGCACCGCGGCCAGGAGGTCCTCGATGTCTTCGTCGCGCACGTTGCTGACCAGCATCACCAGCGCACGGCGTCGCTGGCGCAGGGATACTTCGGTGGCGGCGGCCAGGTAATCGGTGGCTACCGGCTGCGGCTGCAGGTCGTAGCTGGCCCGCAGCAGATGCTCGACGGTGCCCATGCCGCGCTGTGGCTGCACCCACCGACGCTCGCCGCCGACGGCGAACAGGCCAGCCGCATCGCCCTGCCGCAACGCCAGATAGGCGACCACCAGCGAGGCGTTCAAGGCATGGTCGAAGTGCGAGAGTCCGCCTTCGCTGGCCAGCATGCGGCGGCCACTGTCGAGCATCAGCAGCAACTGCTGGTTCTTCTCGTCCTGGTACTCGCGGGAGATCAGCTTGCGTGCGCGGGCGGTGGCCTTCCAGTCGAGCTGGCGCAGGCTGTCGCCGACGCGGTACTCGCGCATCTGGTGGAAGTCAGTGCCTTCACCACGCCGGCGCTTCACGTGGGCGCCCACCAGACGTGAGGCCTGATCGGCGCTGAACAGCGCGAAGCGGGTCAGCGGCACGAAGTTCGGATAGACGCGGACGTCCAGCAGAGGGGGCAGGGTGCGCTGCTGCCACCACAGGCGCCATGGCGAGCGGATGCGCAGCTGCACGCCCTCGAAGCGGAAGCGTCCGCGCTGCTGCGGCTGCAGGGTGTAGTGCAGCGCGCAGGCATGCCCGGGACGCAGCTGCACGCGCTGGGGTAGCGACTCCAGCGGCCAACCACCCGGCACCAGATCGAATACCTGCACCCGCATCGGCTCTGTGGTCTGCAGGCGCAGGCCCACCTCGCGGCGCACGCCCAGGGCCAGCGCTTCGGGCAGCTCGCGCTGCACTTGTGGCGACGGTCGCCGGGCCTGCCGCCACAGGTCCAGCAACGCCAGCGTACCGATCACCGTGGCGACCAGTGCCCAGCTCCAGCGCGGCAACGCGCCGGCCAGCACCACGCCTCCCAGCGCAGCCCAGGCCAGCAGCAGGACCAGCAGCAGCGGCGCAGGCCTCATCGGCGCGGTGCTTCCACCTTGGCCAGCAGCGCACCCAGCACATCGTCGGCGTCCTGGCCTTCGATCTGCAGTTCCGGTGCCAGCGCGATGCGGTGGCGCAGCGCCGGACGCGCGATGTCGCGCACGTCATCGGGGGTGACGAAGTCACGACCTGCCAGCACGGCCTGCGCGCGCGCAGCACGCACCAGCGCGATGCTGCCACGCGGTCCGGCGCCCACGGCGATGCCGGGCCATTGCCGGGTGGCAGCGACGATGCGCACGGCGTAGTCGATCACTTCGTCATCGACGGTGATCGCGGCCGTGGCCTGCTGCAGCTGCAGCAGTTCTCCAGCGCCCAGTACGCGCGGCACCCGGCTCAGGTCGAAATCGCTGGCGGCGCGGCCACGGGTGATGGCCGTGACCATGCGTTTCTCGTCCTCCAGCTGCGGATAGTCGATCAGCACCTTCAACAGGAAGCGATCCAGCTGCGCTTCCGGCAGCGGGTAGGTGCCTTCCTGTTCCAGCGGGTTCTGCGTGGCCAGGGCCATGAACGGCGGCGCCAGGGTGAACGCCTTGCCTTCGATGGTCACCTGGCCCTCCTGCATCACTTCCAGCAGTGCGGACTGGGTCTTGGCCGGTGCACGGTTGATCTCGTCGGCCAGCAGCAGGTTGGTGAACACCGGCCCGCGACGGATCTTGAAGCTCTCGCTCTTCGGATCGTAGACGGCGTGGCCGCTGACATCGCTGGGCATCAGGTCCGGCGTGAACTGCACGCGGCCATAGTCCAGTTCCAGTGCCTGCGCCAGTGCGCGCACCAGCAGTGTCTTGCCCAGTCCGGGCACGCCTTCGATCAGGACATGGCCGCCAGCCAGAAGGGCAACCAGGATCTGGTCAAGCACGTCGGCCTGGCCGATGAAGGCGTGGCCGACGGCCTGGCGGATGGCGTCGACGCGTTCGATCAGGCGGGCATTGGCGGCCGCCGGACGTTCGGGGACTTCGGTCATAGCAGGGATCTCATCTGGAGCAGCAAGCGGATGCGCTCGCGCAGGGCGGAGGAATCGTGCGGCGGAGGCGGAGTCAGGGCACTGGCAACGCGGCTGCGCGGCCACTGCAGCAGTTCGGCGATGGCCTGTTCGCGTGGCGCGCCTTCCAGCGCAGCAGCGAGTGGCGCGCGCAGGCGCAGGCGATGCACGAACAGGGCATGCACGGCCTGGTACAGGCGCACGCCCTGGCCGAAGCGCAGCAGCAGTTCGCCACTGGCGCGCACATGTTCCAGCAGCGAGCGGCGCTCGATCACGGGCGATGGCAACAGGCTGCCGAACCGCTGCGAGCGCGCCCACAGCCAGGCCAGCAGTGCCATCAGCAGCGGTACCCACAGCGGCCAGCCCTGGTAGAACAGGCGCACCCACAGTGACGGCGGACGACTGGCATAGACCAGCCACATGGCGCCCTTGCCGTAATTGGGATCGAGCAGGTAGCGGGTCAGATCGCGGTGGGAGCGGTCGTGCAGGCCGTCGCTGGCCTGGCCCTTGGCTGCGGCCATCCGCGCGGCCTGCGACTCCACTTCGCTGCGCATGAAATCCATGTCCGCCAGCACGCTCACCCGGCCCTGGCCGTGACGCAGGCGCGCGAACACCAGGTCGTGCCCGCTGCCCCACCGGCGTTCGGTCCGCGCCTCAGCGGCGAAGCCAAGCGTGAAGCGCCGGCCCTTGCAGAATTCCACGTGGCCGGGATCGTCCTGAACATGGAAGGGCTGGCAGTCGCTGCGCTGGTAAAGGCTGTCCACGCCGAGTGCATCCAGCAGCGGCCCCTGCGTGCTGCCGGCATCGTCCTCGGCCGGCGGCGGCGTGCGCAGCAGCAGATGGCCACCGCCGTCGACCCACGCCAACAGCGCCCTGGCGGCCGGCGTCGGCAGCTCGCTGCTGTCCTGCAGCAGCACCACCGTGTCCTGCGGCCCCAGCGCCATCTGCTGCAGGTCCAGCCGCGGCCGCGCATGCACCTCGATGCCATCGGCGCGCAGCGCCTGTCCGAGTACGTACAGCGGGTTGTAACGGGCCTCGCCCTGCGGCGGCAGCGTGACCGTTTCGGTGACCCGCTCATGGGTACGCATGAACAGGATCGCCAGTGGCACGCCGAGCAGCAGCAGCGTCCCCAGCAACAGTGACCAGAACAGGCGCGGGTTCATGCCTGCCACCCGTACTGCTGGCGCAGGGTCGTGGCCAGCGCATCGAAATCGCCGCGGCTGGGCAGGTGACCACCGTAGGCGGCGTATTGCCACATCCGCACGATCCGCGCGAACAGTTCACGGTCGACGCTGTCGGGCATGCGTCGCGAGGCACGCAGGCACTGCGATTCGGTGGCGCCCGGAGGCAGTGCGATGCCGGCACGCTCGCTGACCGTGCGCACGCTGGCCCGGTACAACAGGGCCAGCGCCTGGCGCGGCCGGCCCTGGTCCCACAGCAGACCAGCCTGGGTCGCCACGTCCGGCGGCAGCACCACCGGCAGCTCGACCTGTTCCTCGACCACGTGCGGCGCCGCTGCGGCCCGGCGGCGGCCCGAGCCGCGCAGCCACGGCAGCCACAACCGTGCAGTCAGCACCAGCACCAGAAGGAGGGCACCGAGCAGGCCCCACAGGCCCCATTCGGCCAATCGCGCCAGCCAGGCGATGCTGCTGCTGCGCGACGTGCGTTGGCTCTGGCTGCTGCCGTCGCGTTCCAGTTCCTTGCGTGCGTCCTTTTTCTCTTCCGCCTCTTCGATCGCTTTCCACTGCGTGACCTGGCGGGTCGGGCGCTGCAACGGATCCTCGTAGGCGCGGCTCACGGCTTGGCGGAAGCCCGCGGTATCCACCGGGGTGTCGCCGAAGATCATGGCGGGTGTATCGCCGGGGCTGATCTGCGGTGCCCGGCGCGCGTCGCTCTTGCGGTTGCTCGATGCGTCACCCTCCTGCGCGTGCACCGGCATGGAGGTGAGCGGCAGTGCCAGGCACAGCAGCAGCGCCAGCGACGAGGCAACCGGCAGCAGGCGTTCGCGCAGCCGGCGCAGGGCGATCTCCACGTCCCAGGCTTCCATCTGTGTACGTCGATTCAAGTACAGGCCGAACCCGGCACCGACGTAGAACGGCCCGATCAGCACGGAGGCCAGCCAGCAGGCCAGATTGAATCCCAGCTTCGCCCAGGCGGGCGTGTCCTTGCCGATCATGTCCCAGGCCGCGCGCCAGGAATCGGAGAGCAGCTCGAACGGGATGAACATGAACACCGCGCCGATCGCGCCTGCGACCAGTACGCCCTCGAACACCATGCAGGCTACGGTCAGCACCAGCGCCGGACCCGCCGCGCCGGCTGCGACCGCGCGCCGGCGCGGGCCACGCTGTTCGGCGGTGTTGCCCTCCAGCAGGTTGACCGGCAGGCACAGGCTGCGCAGCACGCTGAAGCGACGCCAGCCCAGGTAGCCCCAGAAACCACGGTTGCCCCACTGCCGCTGTGCCCGCAGGGCGGCCAGGGCGGTGACCGGCTCGCCGAACACACCGCGTGACAGCACATACAGCGGCGCGCGTTCGAACACGGGCTTGCACCACCACATCAGCAGCCAGGCCAGGCCAAATGCGTCCAGCCACCAGCCCAGTGCGTTGGCGATCACGAACAGTGGTGCGCTGGCCAGCAGCCAGCTGCCCCACACCGCACGCGCATGCCGGCGGGTCAGCGCGCTGCCCAGCTCCATCGCTTCCCAGCCGCTGCGTGCGCGCAGCACGACGTCCAGGCGATCAATGCGCATCGCCGCCTCCGCGTCCGCCACGCCACAACCACAGCAGCACGCCGGCCCACAGCACCCCGGCCACACTGAACTTGCCCCACGCCGGCACTTCGGCAATGGACGACCAGAACGCCTCCACGAAAGCCGCGACCAGCAACATGAAGGCCACGCCCAGGCACAGCCGGGCACCGATGCGGCCACCTTCGACCAGTGCGTCCAGGCGGCTGCGGCGTCCGGGCGCCAGCAGCTTCATGCCCAGCTGCAGACCGGCGCCGCCTGCGATGACGATGGCGGTGAGCTCGAATGCACCGTGGCCGACCACGAAGCGCCAGAAGGGATCACCATGGCCGATGTGCTGCAGGTGGCCGGCCACCGCGCCGATGATGACGCCGTTGAACAACAGCACCAGCAGCGTGCCCAGCCCGGCCAGCAGGCCGCTGGCGAAAGTGCGCAGGGCGATGCTGATGTTGTTCATGATGTAGTGGCCGAACATCATCCAGTCGGTACCGCTGTCGCGGCCCAGGCGTTCGGCAGCCGGGTCGTACATGCGTTCCATTTCGGCGATCTGGCGGTTGTCCATCACCTGGTGGATCAGGTCCGGGTACAGCTGCACCAGCACGAAGCAGCCCACCGCCGGCAGCGCGAACATCGCCAGGGCGGCCCACATGCTGCGTGCCTGGCTGCGCACCAGCAGCGGGAAATCGGCCACCAGGAATTCAAGCGCGCGCCGCCAGCGCGTGGGAGGCGTCCGGTACAGCACGCTGTGGCCCTGCTGCATCAGCTGTTGCAGGCGCTGCACCAACTGCGGGCTGTAGCCCCGCTCACGGGCCAGTGCCAGCTGCTGGCACAGCCGCCGGTAACGCTGTGGAAACGCAGTGTCGTCCAGCGTGGTGGCCGCGGGCTGGCGGCGGCGACGGCGGGAGGCGCCGGCACGCAGCAGCAGCCACTGCTCCAGGTCCAGCCATTCCTGCTGATGGCGGGCGACGAACTGTTCCTGCTTCATCGCCGTCCCAGCAACCAGTTGGCCATCGCATACAGGCGCAGCACGCCGACCTGGCCATGGGTGCCGGTCAATGGTTCGGCGATGGCGGCCAGTTCCTGCTGGCGGAGCGGTGCCAGCCGCGGGGCACGCTCGGCGAAGGCCAGCAGCGCCGCCTGTTCCTCCGGCCGCAGCGGCTGCGGCGGCGCCAGCACGCTGTCGATGGTGGCCGGCGGCGGCAGGTACAGCGCCGGCGCGTGCACCACCACGGTGCCGGCGACCAGATCGCCCAGGCGGCGGCCGTGCGCGTCGAACAGGCTGCTGAGCAGGCCCAGCGCGTAAGCGAACGGCAGCATGTCGACGGTCCGCAGCAGGTTGCGGGTGATCGCCGCCATCCAGCCCACCGGCGCGCCATCACGGGCCAGCACGCGCAGGCCCAGCGCGCGCTTGCCCGGGGTGCGGCCCCACAGCGCCTCGCAGACGATCGGATACGCCCAGTACACCAGGAACATCAGGGCCAGGTAGAGGCCGCTGCCGAATTCCTTCAACAGTGCCAGCGGGATCGACAGCGCGGCAAGAATCGCGAAACGAATGGCCAGATCGACCAGCCAGGCCAGCGCACGTGGCACCGGACCGGCGGCCGGCAGCTGCAGCGGCACGCCTTCCGGCGTCACCACCTCGCGGTAGGTGTCGAGCATCGGTGCGGCCATCAGAGCGACGGCCTTCGTTGTGGGCGCTGGAGTCCTCTCCGGCTGGCAACCACAGGCATGGGGGTCTCGACAGTTCCTGGTCGGGCCCAGACTTTAGCAGAGCGCGCCGGCAGTCGAGGGCCTCAGCCCAGGTATTCGTCCTTCAGCCGAACGTAGTGGTCGGCCGAGTAATGCAGCGACTCGATCTCCCTGTCGCTCAGCATGCGCGCCGGCCGGGCGGGATTGCCCAGCCAGAGTTCGCCTTCGCCGACCACCTTGCCCGGGCCCACCACTGCACCAGCACCGACGAAGCCGTGGCGCTCCACGCGCGCGCCATCGAGGATGCAGGCGCCCATTCCGATCAGGCTGTAATCACCGATGCTGCAGGCATGGATGATGCAGCCGTGGCCGACTGTCACGCCTTCGCCGATCAGGGTCGGATGGCCGGCCTTGTTGTACGGGCTGTGATGGCTGACGTGGATGATGGTGCCGTCCTGCACGTTGGTGCGGGCGCCGATGCGGACGAAATTGACGTCGCCACGGATGACGGTACCCGGCCAGATCGAAACATCGTCGGCAAGCTCCACGTCACCAATGAGGGTACACGCCGGGTCGACGTATACGCGTGCGCCGAGCACCGGCATCTTGTCGCGGAAAGGGCGCAGCGGGGTCATCGGTGTCTCCGGAAATCAGGGCGATCGCGACGATGATACGCGGGCCGCTGCGCTCGCCGGGCATGGCCCGGCGCCACCGTCGATGCTGCGTTACGCCACGCGTCCGCGCCGTGCACGCTCCAGGTGCACCAGCAGCAGCGAGATCGCGGCCGGCGTCATGCCGGGGATGCGCTGCGCCTGGCCAATGGTCTGCGGACGCACACGTTCCAGCTTCTGCAGCACTTCGGCCGACAGGCCACGCACGCTGGCGTAGTCGAAGCCTTCAGCGATCGGCGTGGCTTCGTGCCGCTGCTGGCGCGCGATCTCGTCGCGCTGGCGGTCCAGGTAGCCGGCGTACTTCACGCCGATCTCGACCTGCTCGGCCACCTTGCCATCGGCCACTGCCGGGCCGAGCGAGGGCACCTGCATCAGCTGCGCGTAATCCAGCTCGGGGCGCTTGATCAGGTCGAGCACATTGGTTTCGCGGCTGACGGTCACCCCCAGCGTGTCCTGCACTTCGCGCCCCAGGGCATTGGCCGGGGTCGCCCACAGCGCACCGAGCCGCGCACGTTCGGCGGCTACGGCAGCCTGCTTGGCCTCGAACGTCATCCAGCGCCGATCATCGACCAGTCCCATGTCGCGGCCAACCGGAGTCAGGCGCTGGTCGGCGTTGTCCTCGCGCAGCTGCAGCCGGTACTCGGCGCGGCTGGTGAACATGCGGTACGGCTCGTTGGTGCCGTGGGTGATCAGATCATCCACCAGCACGCCCAGATACGCTTCGTCGCGGCGCGGGCACCAGCCATCCAGGCCGCGCACCTGGCGGGCCGCATTGAGGCCGGCCAGCAGGCCCTGCGCGGCCGCCTCTTCATAACCGGTGGTGCCGTTGATCTGGCCAGCGAAGAACAGGCCGTTGACCAGCTTGGTTTCCAGCGAAGCCTTCAACCCGCGCGGATCGAAGAAGTCGTACTCGATGGCGTAGCCGGGGCGGGTGATGTGCGCGTTCTGGAAGCCCCGGATGCTGCGCACCATCTCCAGCTGCACGTCGAACGGCAGCGAGGTGGAGATGCCGTTGGGATAGATCTCGACGATGCCCAGCCCCTCAGGCTCGACGAAGATCTGGTGGCTGGCCTTTTCGGCGAAGCGCACCACCTTGTCCTCGATGGAGGGGCAGTAACGCGGGCCGATGCCTTCGATCTGGCCGCTGTACAGCGGCGAGCGGTGCAGGGCGTCACGGATGATCTGGTGGGTCTGCTCGGTGGTATGGGTGATCCAGCAGCTGACCTGCTGCGGATGTTCGTCCACCGAGCCGAGGAAGGACATCACCGGCCGCGGCGTATCACCGGGCTGCTCGTCCATCACGCTGTAATCCAGCGAGCGGCCGTCGATGCGCGGTGGCGTGCCGGTCTTCAGGCGGTCGACCTGGAACGGGCGCTCGCGCAGGCGTGCGGCCAGCGTGGTGGCCGGCGGATCGCCCATGCGGCCGGCGGCGTACTGGGTCGGACCGACGTGGATCTTGCCGGCCAGGAAGGTGCCGGCGGTCAGCACCACCGCCTCCGCATCGAAGCGCAGGCCGGTCTGGGTGATGACGCCGCGCACGGCGTCGCCCTCGATGACCAGATCATCGACGGCCGCCTGGAACACGGTCAGGTTGGCCTGGCCCTCGACGAGGGCGCGGATCGCCATGCGGTACAGGTTGCGGTCGGCCTGGCAGCGGGTGGCGCGCACCGCCGGACCCTTGGAGGCATTGAGCGTGCGCCACTGGATGCCGGCGCGGTCGGCGGCATGCGCCATCGCCCCGCCAAGCGCGTCGATCTCCTTGACCAGATGGCCCTTGCCGATACCGCCGATGGCCGGATTGCAGCTCATCGCGCCCACCGTTTCGATGTTGTGGGTCAGCAGGAGGGTGCGCACGCCGGTGCGGGCCGCGGCCAGCGCGGCCTCGGTGCCGGCGTGGCCACCGCCGATGACGATGACGTCGTAACGATGGAAGGAGTGGGTCATGGGGGCGGAGTCGATGGGGGCGGGCGCGGCCGGAGGCGGTGCCGGGGTGGCGATTTTAGCGCCATTCGGCAGGGCGACGCCCGGAGAAGCCAGGGCCGGACGAAATTGACCCTAAAGTTGGCAGGATTTTTGCAGATAACCCAATAGCACCCATCGTGGCTGGCGCCGAAGGCGCCCGTGACCGGAATTGGAACAGGGGCCGGTACAGGCGCACGATGGGGGAGCAGAGGGCCGGCAGTCGGGGGACTGTCCGGCCCTGTTTTTCTTCGCGGAAGGCATCCGCAAAAACAGACGGCCCCGCATTGCGGGGCCGTCTGTCTTCAGAGGTGCCGACATCCGACAGGGCCGGAACAGGGGGGATCCAGATGTTCCTGTCGGATATCGACGTAGAGCTTTCCGCGACGGCCCATACCGCTTCTTGTCACTTTGTGACGCGGGCCGTCACAACCGCTTTAGATTGCCGCTTGGACCGTGTGAAATGCAAGACGGTTCAGCGCTCAAGTGTGCGCTGCGTCGCACGATCCATGTTGCGCCAGGGGGAACCGTTCATCCTGGGCGCACTCGGTGCCGGCGCCGGGCGGGCCGGCGGTGCCGGGCGCTGCACGCTCGGCTGCGGCGGGCGTCGCATCGAGTCCATGTTCCGCCACGGTGAGCCGCCATTGTTCTCGCGCGGCGGACGCGGAGGACGGTTCTCGCCATTGCCCGGCGGGCGCGGTGGCGGGCGGTGATTGTGCGGTGGACGATAGATCGGACGCGAGTAGTACGGGTAGCCATAGCCGCCGTAATAGCCGCCATAGCCTCCGTAGTACGGGCCGTAGTTGTAGGGATAGCCGGCGGGGTAGCGGTACTCCACCGACGGCGCACCGTGGTAGTAGCTGCCGCTGCGGCCACCGCCGACATAGTCGTAGGTGGTGCAGCCGGTCAGGGCCAGCAACAGGCCACCGGCAAGCATCAGGCGCGTTTTCATGTGGGTCCCCCCAGAACGGGTGTGCAGTCAGCTTCGGGCGTGGGCATTGAATCGGCCCTTAATTCCACCACCCAGGATGAATGGCGGCGAAGGCCTGCATGCTGGCATGACCTGTGCCGGGGTCGCCAGCACGAGGGCATACGTTAATCTTGCGTCATGAGCGATTCACTGTTGCCCCGTGCCGAAGATGTCCTGGCTGCCGCCGCGAGGATCGCGCCGCACGCAAGTGTGACGCCGGTGCTGCGCTCGCGCACCCTCGACACGCTTGCCGGCGCACGCCTGGCCTTCAAGGCCGAGCACCTGCAGCGGGGCGGCGCGTTCAAGTTCCGGGGCGCCTGCAACGCCGTCTGGTCGCTGTCGGACGAGCACGCTGCCCAGGGTGTGGTCACCCATTCATCGGGAAACCATGGCGCGGCCCTGGCGCTGGCGGCACGGACACGGGGCATTCCCTGCCATGTGGTGGTGCCCGAGGGGGCCGTCGCCGCCAAGCTGGCCAACATCGCGCGCCATGGAGCCACGCTCTGGCGTTGCGCGCCGACCATTGCCGAGCGTGAGGCCACCTGCGCCAGGGTGCAGGCCGACACCGGTGCAACCCTGGTGCACCCGTATGCCGATCCGGCGGTGATGGCAGGGCAGGGCACCGCTGCGCTGGAACTGCTGCACAGCGACGGGCCGTTCGACGTGCTGGTGGTGCCAGTGGGCGGTGGCGGCCTGGCCAGCGGTACTGCGCTGGCGCTGCAGCTGGGCGGCCCGCAGACCCGGCTGGTGCTGGCCGAACCGGCTGGTGCCGACGATACCGCCCGCTCACTGGCCGCCGGCGAGCGGCAGGGCGCGTTCACCCCCGACACCGTCTGCGATGGCCTGCGCACCCTGATCGGTGCGCCCAACTTCGCGCTGCTGCGTGCTGCCGGTGCGGAGGTCATCGTGGTCGACGACGCCGCCACTCTGGCTGCGATGCGCCTGCTGTGGGAGGTGCTCAAGCAGGTGGTTGAACCGTCTTCGGCGACGGTGCTGGCGGCGGTGCTGTCCCAGCCGGAACGGTTTGCCGGGCAGCGGGTGGGCCTGGTGCTGTCCGGTGGCAACGTCGATCTTCCCGCCCTGCGCTGGGGCATGCCTTGAGCCGCGGCCGGCACCGCGAGCGTACCGGCCTGTTCGGTTGGGCGTGGCGGCTGTTCGTGCTGCTGGTGATCTGGCTGCTGGGCGTGACCGCATGGATCGTCTGGGTGGGAGAGCGCGATCAGGCCGCCCAGGCCGATGCGATCATCGTGCTCGGTGCGGCCGCCTATGACGCCAAGCCGTCGCCGGTCTTCGAGGAGCGCATCCGTCATGGCCTGGACCTGTACGAGGCCCGGTATGCACCGCTGCTGATCTTCACCGGGGGGTATGGCGGCAGCGGCGCCCGCTTCTCCGAATCGCAGGTGGCGCGGCGCTATGCGCTCAAGCACGGCGTTCCGGACGACGCGATCCTGATTGAAACCGCTTCGCGCAACACCGTGCAGAATCTGATCGAGGCCAAGCGGCTGATGGACCAGCGCAACCTGCACCGGGTGATCATCGTCAGCGATCCGCTGCACATGGCACGCGCGCTGCGCCTGAGCCGGGCGCTGGGCATCGATGCGCTGGCGTCATCGACGCCGAGCACCCGCTTCCGCAGCTTCCATACCAGCTGGCGTTTCCTGCTGCAGGAAATCTATTTCTTCCATCGCGATCTGGTGCGGCCACCGCTGAGTTCGCCGGCCAATACCTGAGCGGCTGCCGCCTGCTTTGGGTGGGTGCCGACCTTGGTCGGCACAACCTGCCAGATCGCGATGCCGCAGGCATTGTGCCGACCAAGGTCGGCACCTACCAGAAGGGATTCCGTGCATGAGTCGGTAGTCGCCGACCTTGGTCGGCGTATCACCCGTGATCGATCGATCAGGTCTGCTTGCGGCGGATCGGAATGGCCGACACCGGTACCGAGGCCACGTCGTGGCCGCCTTCGCGGATCGGCGCGCCCGGGTCCGGTGCCCAGGCATGGGCATAGATCACTTCCCAACTGCTGGGCAGCGTGCCATCGGCACGGCGCATCGGCTCGTAGGCGGCCGCCGCAGCGGCGAAGCGCCCGCGGCCGGTCAGCGTATGCCGACGGTCCACCCGTGCATTGGTCGCGCCCATCGCCCGCAGTTCGCGCATCAAGGCGGGCAGATCCTCGTAGGTCAGGGTGAACAGGTCGCGGTCCAGCACGGGGTCGCGGAAGCCGGCCATCATCAGCGCGTCGCCGAACTGTGCGATCTGCGCGAAACGGCTGACGTGCGGGCGATCATCGGCAGCAGCGAACGCTTCGTTGAGCTCGATCAGGGTTTCCGGCCCGAAAGTCGAGCACAACAGCAGGCCGCCGGGCTTGAGCACGCGGCGGAAGCCGGCGAACACTGCAGGCAGATCGTCCACCCATTGCAGGCAGAGATTGCTGAAGATCACATCCACACTGTTGTCGGCCAGCGGCAACGCCGCCGCATCGGCGCACAGGCGCTGGAAGGGCTTCCACCAGCCGGCCTGGCGCCTGGCCTGATCGAGCATCGGCAGGGCGATATCCAGCGCGATCACCTGTGCCTTCGGCCAGCGCTTTTTCATCAGTGCGCTGGCATGGCCGGTACCGGCACCGATGTCCAGCACCACCTCGGGCCTGCGTGCCTCCAGGTAGTCCAGCGATTCCACCAGCCGTGACTGCACTTCGCGCTGCAGGGCAGCGGCGGCGTCGTAGCTGCTGGCGGCGCGGGAGAACGCACGGCGCACATGGCGGGGATCGAAGTGGGACGGCATTGCAGGATCTCTCAGAACGTACCGGGGTAGGCGCCGCCATCGATCAGCAGGTTCTGCCCGGTGATGTAGCCGGCCTGTGCGCTGCACAGGAAAGCGCAGGACGCGCCGAATTCGTCGGCGGTGCCGAAGCGACCGGCGGGGATCTGCTGGCGGCGGCGCTCGGCGATCTCTCCGGCATCGCCATCCTTGCCCGCGATGTGGGCGAAGTTGGCGCGCAGGCGATCAGTGTCGAACTGGCCAGGCAGCAGATTGTTGAGGGTGACGTTGTGGGCGACCGTGCGCCGCGACAGGCCGGCGACGAAGCCGGTCAAGCCACTGCGCGCGCCGTTGGACAACGCCAGGATATCGATCGGTGCCTTCACCGCCGACGAGGTGATGTTGACGATACGGCCGAAGCCGCGTTCGATCATCGCGTCCACGGTGGCGCGGATCAGCGCGATCGGCGCCAGCATGTTGGCGTCCAGTGCAGCGATCCAGTCGTCACGCTCGAAGCTGCGGAAATCGCCCGGCGGCGGGCCGCCCGCATTGTTGACCAGGATGTCCACCTGCGGGCAGGCGGCCAGCGCAGCGGCACGTCCGGCTTCGGTGCTGACGTCGGCACCGACCGCGCGCACCTCACCGGCGCCGGGCAGTGCGCGCAGATGCTCGGCGGCGGCCTGCAGGGCTGCCTCGCCGCGCGCAACGATCACCACGTTCACGCCTTCGCGCACCAGTGCGCGCGCGCATCCCAGGCCCAGCCCCTTGCTTGCACCGCAGACCAGGGCCCAGCGGCCCTTGATACCCAGATCCATGCGTCAGCCCTGCGCAGTTCGAAGGAACGTCATTGTCCGTCATCCGCCGGTGTCAGGCCGGCAACGAAGCGTTGCAGGACGGCGGCCACTTCGTCGGCGTGGCCGAGGAAGGGGGCGTGGCCGCCGTGAGCGATGGTCAGCGCCTGTCCGCCGGGCGCGAGCGCCGCTGCAGCCTGTATGGCGGCCGGTGGCACCAGCCTGTCGCGTTGACCGGCGATCCACAGGCTGGGCTTGCCCAGTGCCGGCAGGGCGCCGCGCAGGTCGGTGCTTTCCAGCAGCTGCAGACCCTCCCGCAGGGCGCGTGCGGTCGGTGCACCGCGCTCCACCAGGCGCTGGCGCAGGGTGCGAAGTTCCTCGCGGGCGTGTGCCGAACCCATTACATCCAGGGCCAGGAATCGTTCCAGCGTGCCACCGAAATCGCTGGCCAGCTCACGGCCGAACTGCTCGAACACGGCCGGCTCCACCGCATGCGGCCAGTCGTCGCCGCGCACGAAACGCGGCGTGGCAGCGATCATCGCCAATCCCCGCACTTTCGGCAGGGTCGCCGCGGCATGCAGTGCGAACAGCCCGCCCAGCGACCACCCGCACCACACCGCCGGTGGCGTGGCGGCGGCGATCGCGTTGACCACGAAGGGCAGGCGCAACGGCGTGGTGTCCCCGCGGCTGTGGCCGTGTCCGGGAAGATCGACCAGGTGCAGGGTGAACTGCTGCGCCAGGCGCTGGACCAGCGGCGCGAACACACCGCCCTGCAGGGCCCAGCCGTGGATCAGTACCAGGTCCGGCCCCTGGCCGGCGACTTCGATATGCATGCGGAAACCAGCCGAACCTCAGGCCAGGGCCGGCAACGGCGGTGGCGCGGCCTCGCGCGGCGTGATCGAGAGGCGATCACGCGCGCTGGCGATGGCCTCGACCAGCCCCCGCACCTGGTCTGCCGTGTGCAGGGCAGAGAGGGTGACGCGCAGGCGCGCCTTGCCCTCCGGAACGGTCGGCGGGCGGATCGCTCCGACCAGCCATCCCGCCTGCTCCAGCGCCTTGGACAGCGCCAGTGCGGTGTGGTCATCGCCGCACAGCAGGGGCTGGATCGGTGTCTCCGATGCCATCAGGTCCAGCCCGTGGCGGCGCGCTTCGCCGCGGAACAGTGCGATCAGGTCGACCAGCTTGGTGCGGCGCCAGTTGTCGCGGCGTGCCAGGCGCACTGCTTCCAGTGCCGCCGCCGCCAGCGCCGGCGGCATCGCGGTGGTGTAGATGTAGGGGCGGGCGGTTTCGGCCAGATGCTCGATCAGGTCTTCGCGGCCCAGCACCACCGCGCCGGCACTGCCCAGCGCCTTGCCCAGGGTGACCAGCTGCAACGGCACGTCGTCCACGCCCAGACCGGCGGCCGCCACCGTGCCCCGGCCATCGCCGACCACGCCAACGCCATGTGCATCGTCCACATAGAACAGTGCCTGCTGCAGGCGCGCGACCAGTGACAGTGCGCGCAGCGGCGCGACGTCGCCGTCCATGCTGAAGACACCATCGGTGGCCAGCATCGCTGCGCCATCGGCTGCGTGCCTGAGCTGGCGCATGGCCCCTTCCGCATCCAGGTGCGGATAGCGGCGCAGGCGTGCGCCCGCCAGCCGCGTGGCATCGAGCAGACTGGCGTGATTGAGCTTGTCCTGCACGCAGACGTCGTTCTCTTCGCTCAGCAGCGCCTGCTGCACCGCCAGGTTGGCGGAAAAACCGCTGCCGAACAGCAGTGCGCGCGGGTAGCCCAGCCACTCGGCCACTTCGCGTTCCAGAGCATCGTGCATCGCGTGGTGACCGCAGACCAGGTGCGATGCGCCGGCCCCGGCGCCTTCGCGGGCGGCCGCGTCCTGCAATGCATTGACCACGCTGAACTGCTGGGCCAGGCCCAGATAGTCGTTGCTGCAGAAGCCGGTCAGCCAGCGGCCTTCCACTTCCAGGCAGACGCCATCGCGGCGGGTGACCGTGCGCCGTGGGCGGCGACGACCTTGGGCATCGCGCAGCGCGCGCTGGTCCTGGATGCGGGCGGTGAGGTCGGGGCGGGCCATGGCGGCGGGAGGCGGCGACGGGGCGGCTAGGGTAGCGCGTTGCCGCGACGCCTGCTCGGGCCCCGTCTCAGGCTGCGTGAGCGCAGCCGCAGCCGGGTCCAACGCTGCCGATATCGGCATGTGCGGTACCGCCGTGGTCGTGGCCCTGGGCGTCCACCTGCATCGCCATCGGCTGCAGGCCCAGCCGCGCGAACAATGCCAGATCGCGCTCGCTTTCCGGGTTGCCGGTGGTCAGCAGCCTGTCGCCATAGAAGATGGAGTTGGCGCCGGCCAGGAAGCACAGCGCCTGCAGTTCGTCGCTCATTGCCTCGCGGCCGGCCGACAGGCGCACCATCGAACGCGGCATGGCGATGCGTGCCACCGCGATCATGCGCACGAACTCGAACGGGTCCAGTTCTGCACTGCCGTGCAGCGGCGTACCGGCCACCTGCACCAGTCTGTTGATCGGCACCGAATCCGGATGGGCCGGCAGCGTGGCCAGGGCCAGCAGCAGTCCCACGCGCTGCGCCCGCGTCTCGCCCATGCCGACGATGCCGCCGCAGCAGGTCTTCAGGCCTGCATCCCGCACGTGTTCCAGCGTGTTCAGGCGGTCCTGGTACTGGCGGGTATGGATGACCGAGTCGTAGTAGTCCGGCGCGGTGTCGAGATTGTGGTTGTAGTAGTCCAGGCCGGCGTCCTTCAGTGCCCGTGCCTGGTCGCCACTGAGCATGCCCAGCGTGGCGCAGGTTTCCAGGCCCAGTGCCTTCACCCCGGCGATCATCGCCGCCACTTTCGGGATGTCGCGATCCTTCGGCGACCGCCAGGCCGCGCCCATGCAGAAGCGCGACGCACCGGCAGCCTTGGCCTGGCGCGCCTTGGCCAGCACCGCTTCGGTGTCCATCAGCTTCTGTGCGTTGACGCCGGTGCTGTAGCGCTGGGCCTGCGGGCAGTACGCGCAGTCCTCCGGGCAGCCGCCGGTCTTCACCGACAGCAGCGTGGAGACCTGCACCCGGGCGGGGTCGAAGTGCTCGCGATGGACCGCAGCGGCGCGGAACAACAGGTCGGTGAGGGGGAGTTCGAACAGCGCCTGCAGTTCATCGTGTTGCCAGTCGTGGCGGACGGCAGTGGCCATGGCGGGACCCGGGTACGAGTGGAGCGAGGGCGGCAGTGTGGGCAGAGCTGAAGCGGCTGTCAACCAAATACATTGATTTAGGGTTTACAGTGCAGCCCGCTGATCAGACTGGAGCGGATGGGCGGCGTTTCACCGCTTCGTGCAAGGCAGCCGGCCACAGTAGCCACTGCCCAACGGAAGCGCTGGCGCGCAGACTCTGTCCCATGACCGATCTCCATCGCCTTCGCGGCCGCATCAGCGCGCTGGTCCTCAGTGAGGCCTGGCGCCGCCGCGCCGCACTCTGGGGCGGTGCCGTGGCCGTGGCGCTGGTGGCCATCCTGTTCGCCAAGGCCAGCGACGCGGCGTTCCATCTTTTCCAGCGCATCACCACGCATTCGCCGTGGTGGGCGCTGCTGCTGACGCCAGGCATCTTCGCGCTGCTGGCATGGCTGACCAGCGGCGTACTGAAGCCTACCCGCGGCAGCGGCATTCCCCAGGTCATCGCTGCGCTGGACAAGCCGGATGCATCGTTCCGCGACACGAATCTTTCACCGGCGGTATCGGCCGGCAAGCTGCTGCTGACGTCACTGTCGTTGTTGGGCGGTGCCTCGGTCGGCCGCGAAGGTCCGACCGTGCACGTGGGTGCAAGCCTGATGTACCTGTTCGGTCGTTGGTTTGGTTTCAAGGACCCGCGTGAGCTGTCGCACTTCCTGCTGGCGGGCGGCGCCGCCGGCATTGCGGCAGCCTTCAATACGCCGCTGGCAGGCATCGTGTTCGCCATCGAGGAACTCAGTGGCCGCTTCGAGCACCGGTTCTCCGGCACGCTGCTGACGGCGGTGATCGTCGGTGGTGTGGTATCGCTGGGTCTGCTGGGTAACTACACCTACTTCGGCCATGTTTCGGCGCGGCTTCCGCTGGGCCAGGGCTGGCTGGCGATCCTGCTGTGCGGTGTGGTGGCAGGATTGCTGGGAGGGCTGTTCGCGCGCGCCGTACTGGCGAGCGCGGCAGGCCGTCCGCGCTGGCTGGGGCAACTGCGCCAGCGCCATCCCGTGCTGTTGGCCGCCGGCTGCGGCCTGGTGGTGGTGGCGCTGGCGATGCTGTTTGGTGAAGGTGCGTTCGGCACCGGCTACGAACAGGCGCGCAGCCTGGTGCAGGGCCACGCGCTGGTGGGTCATGAGTTCGGGCTGATGAAGCTGCTGGCCAATCTGGCCTCCTATGTGGCCGGTATCCCCGGGGGCCTGTTCTCGCCCGCGCTGGCGGTCGGTGCCGGGTTGGGCCACAACCTGGCGGTGCTGATGCCCGGCGTGGATCCACGCGCGTTCGTGCTGCTCGGCATGTGTGCGTACCTGACCGGCGTCACCCAGGCCCCTCTGACCTCTGCCGTGATCTCGCTGGAACTGACGGACAGCGGTGACCTGCTGCTGCCGATTCTGGCCACGGTATTGATTGCCCGCGGGGTATCCGGTCTGGTGTGCCGGGTGCCCATCTATCGTGGTCTGGCCGAGCTGCTGATGGTGCCTGGCCCATCGGCCGATGCCACGTCCGTCGATCCCGGTCGAAAGTAGGTGATCGGCGTACGTGCCCGGCAGATGCTGCCTGGAAGAGGCGACCAGCAGCCACTCTGGCAGGCCATGCAGCAGGAGGCATGGCCGGTCATGCCCGTCGGCACACGATGACGGGCATTTCACCGACCCATGTCTGGTCCTTCCGCCGATGGCGTCGCTGCCTGCCATGCGCGAGCCTGCCGCATGCGCATCGTCCACCGCATCGTCGCTGGGGCCCCGTTGCAACGGCTGCTGCGCCTGCTAATTCCACTACGCTGCCTGGTCTGCAATGACCCGGGTCACGACGAGCTGGATCTCTGTTCGGCCTGCTACGCCGGACTGCCGTGGTCGGGTCGCGCCTGCCTGCGCTGCGCGCTGCCGCTGCCGGATGCGGCCCTGATCGTCTGCGGCAGCTGCCGCGAGGAGGCACCACCGCAGCTGGCCACGCACGCAAGCCTGCTGTACCTGCCGCCGGTGGACCATCTGCTGGTGCGCTACAAGTTCCATCAGGACCTGGCGGCCGGACGCCTGCTCGCGCAGCTGATGCAGCGCGCGCCGCCCCCTTGGTCGTGCGCGCCGCTGGTGCCGGTGCCATTGCATGATCGGCGCCTGCGCCTGCGTGGTTACAACCAGGCCGCCGAACTATGCCGGTTGCTGCCGATGCCGGTCTGGCAGGGCCTGTACCGTCGTCGGCATACGGCACCACAATCCGAACGCACGGCCGAACAGCGCAGGGACAACCTGTTCGACGCCTTCGATGCACATGCGCCGGTGCCGCCGCGGCTGACCGTGGTCGATGATGTGATGACCACCGGCAGCACCGTGATGGAAATCGCTGAGACACTGCGCTGCGTGGGTGCCGCAGAGGTGCGTGTGTGGGTCTGCGCACGGGTTCCGTGATCGCCCTCTTCATCGCCAGGGGCTAGGATGAAGCCGATTCCGGATCGAAGGAGTGGTCATGAATTCCCCCTTGTCTCCCCTGTTGTCGGCGGTCGGTCGCAGCTGGTGGATCCTGCTGCTGTATGGCCTGGTCGCACTCGGCTTCGGCATCATCGCGATCGGCTGGCCGCTGTCGGCGGCGACGGCCCTGGCCTGGACGCTGGGCGTGATGGCCATCATCGAAGGTGTCATCAGCCTGTTCGCGCTGATCAGCGGTGGCAGCGGTGCCTCGCGTGGCTGGCTGGCGCTGTATGCCATCGCCTCGCTCGGTTTCGGCATTCTGGCGGTGATCAATCCGCTCGCCACCGCCAGTGTGCTGGTGCTGTTCCTGGCGGCGTGGCTGCTGGTGGCCGGCATCTATCGCATCGTGTACGCAATCCGCGTGCGCAGGCAGATCCAGGGCGAGTGGTTGCTGATACTCAGTGGTGTGCTGGCGGTGGTGCTGGGCCTGCTGTTTGCGGCCAATCCCTACGCGGGCGTGGCCGTGACCACGCTGTGGATCGGCATTGGCAGCCTGCTGTATGGGCTGCTGCAGGTGCTGGTGGCATTCAAGCTGAGAAAGCTGAAGTGAGGCCGGTCACGGCTGCAGACTGTGCAGCCCTGTGCCATCCTGTTCCTGCAGTGCGGCACGTTTGATTGTGCCGACAAGGAGTCGATCTGGATGGTCAAAGGGCAAGTGAAATGATGTCAGGCAAGGACGCACGACAGCGATGGCGTGAGCAGCAGCGCGAACAACGCCAGCAGGACAGCCGCGATGCAGAGGCGGCGCTGCAGCGGCATCATCATGCTCTGGAACTTCGGCGGGAACGAGCACAGCGGCCGCCACCCGTGCCGTTGGTGACGTGGCAGGGCATCTCGTGGCGCGTTGTGAATCTCGCCCAGGCCCAGGCACACCTGGCACAGATCCGGCGCAAGGCCAACCGCGAGGACTTTGATCTGCTCGACCAGGCCTTGGATTACCCGGATCCCGAGGACGAGGCCACGCATGCCGTGTTCCTGGTGGCCGATGCGCCGGTGGTGACGTCACACCTGACCCTGCAGCGCACGCTTCCCGGATGCCCGCAGCTGCGCGTTGATGGTTGGATCTGCGGACAGGGCCTGGAGACGGATGTCCTGGCCTTTCCTGCGCCGACCGGAACCGTGACCACGGATGACGCGTACGAACCCTGGCGGTCCTGCCTGGTCGTCGAGGGACCTGCGCGGATCGGCCTGGCGCTTCTGCCCGCGGGCCAGCACGCGTTCACCGGGGACGTTCATTGCCGGGTCCTGGTCTGCGCCCACTACCGCTGCAGGGTTCTGCTGACCCAGCGTGCACGTATCGACTGCCTGATCAGCGCAGGTGCGGATCTTTTCTGTCGTGTGCCGCCGCATATCGTGCAGCACGTTGCCGATGATATCGATCCGGATCGAAGCAGGGTCATGGTCAGATGGCGGCAGGGCTATCGCTTCCTGACCCCGACGCATCGCATTTGCGAGGTGGTGGCCCCGGAGTGGTTGCACACGGATCCGTGCAAGCGCACCCGTCTGACGCATGACCGACTTCACCAGCAGCAGGGACCGCAGCGGCTGCTTCGCAGCGCGGAGCAGATCGCGTGCGTCCATGCGGAGTTTCCTGCCAAGCTCGCGACCGCATTGGAGCAGTTCTCGCGTTTCCTGCAGCGAACGGCGATGGACCGGCTGCAGGTTGGTGGCGCCTCGACCTTCGGTACCCATGCGATCTACTACGAAGCCGAGGAGATCATCGACGGCGCAGCGGTACCTTGCCACGTTCTGGTCAGGCAACTCGAGCACTCGGTGCCGGTACAGTTCCGTGCCAGGCAGCGGATGGACACCGGCGAGCTGAGGGTGGTGCTGGCGGATGTCGAGGATGCGGGGCCTCCACAGGAGAGGCATGCATCGGCTGTGGACGACGAGACGGTGGCCGCTCACATGATCAGGCACGGGCTGATGGAGGCGGTCGCGCTGCTGCGGGATCGCTATCAGCTGGGCAGGGACAATCAGCGGACGACCTGAATCGGCAGCGTTGCGGGTCCAGGCGTCCTGATCCAACGACTGCGGCCCTACCGTCGGCGCTAGCCCCGCCTTCCTGCAAACCGCGCCTCGATCTCCTCCAGCGACCTGCCCTTGGTCTCCGGCAGCCAGAACGCAGCCACCAGGAAGAACACGAATGTGCATCCCGCCCAGAACAGGAACATGCTGGCGTAGCCATAGTGGCCTACGGTCGGCAGGAAGATCGCGGCGATGGTGGTGGACACGAACTGATTGATCAGCAGCGCGATGCTCATGCCATTGGAGCGGATCCGGTTGGGCATCAGCTCGGACAGTGCCAGCCATACGCAGACGCCAGGGCCCACCGCGAAGAAGGCAACGAACACGAGGATGCAGGCGGCCACCGCCCAACCGTGGGCCGGCGTTGGCACCGGTCCGATCCGCGCCTGCTCGATGCGCAGTGGTGCGTGCGCGGCGCCGGCCGGGTCTGCGAACGGATTCAGGTGCAGGGTGCGGAAGAAGGCGCCGATGACGCTGTCCGGCTGCACGGTGCCGGCACGGTCGATGCGCAGCTCGCGATCGATCAGGTTGTCACTGCGCAGTGCGCGCACGTTGGTGAAGTCGCCATAGGCGTAGGACACGGTCAACTGCATCGGACGGCCTGCGCTGTCGATGCCGTCAGTGAGGCGTTGCCACTGTGCCTCGTCCAGTACCAGATGCAGGCCATCGCCGCTGGCTGCGGCCTGCAGCTGGGGCTGCACATCGGCGCGGCCGCGTTCGGCCTGGAAAAACAGGGTGGCGGCGGCCAGCAGCGCCACGCAGATGCCGCCGCTGCCGAGCATCAGCAGGAACTTGCGGCCCTTGCGATCGACCAGCAGCAGCGCGACCACGGTCATCACCGCATTGAGCAGCTTGATCGCCACATCGGCGCCATTGGCCACCGAACCGGACAGGCCCGCCTGGTTGAGGATGTTCACCGCATAGGCGAGCACCGAGTTGATGCCGGTGGCCTGGGTGCAGGCCAGGACCACACAGGCCAGCAGGAACGGCACCACGTAGCGGCGGCTGAGCAGCGGATCACGCCTGCCGTCCGTGCCACTGGATTCCGGTGCCTGGATGCGCGCGAGCGTGGGCTCGACCTCGGCGGCGGGCAGCACCCGCTGCAGGCTGCGACGGGCGTCGTCCACCCGATCACGGCGGACCAGCCAGCGCGGCGACTCCGACAGCCAGAAAATGCCGGCACAGAACACCAGGCCCGGCGTCAGGCAGCTCCAGAAGATGGTCCGCCACGCATGGTCCTTCACGGCGAACAGTTCCTGCGCCTGCTGTGCCAGCGGCAGCGAGCGCACGGTTTCGGCAGCGGCATCCACGGCCTGGGCGTGGTACAGGCCGATCAGCGCTGCCAGCACGAGTCCGATGGTCAGCAGCAGCTGGAACATCGCTGCACCCCGGCCACGCCGCTCCGGACTGAGCACCTCGGCCAGGTACAGGGGTACCACCACTCCGATCAGGCCGCCGCTGATGCCCTGCAGCAGTCGGCCCAGCAGCAGCGGCGTGTAGCCCGAAGCGAGCGCCATGATGGGAATGGAGGCGGTGAACAGAACGCCAGCCAGCAGCATCGCGCCGCGGCGTCCGATCAGGTCGGCCACCATGCCGGCAAACAACGAGGACAGCACACTGCCCAGCAGAACGGCTGCAACGACGAATCCCAGCTGTTGGCTGCTGAGCTGCCAGGCCTGGCTGGCGGTCGCTTCCAGATAGGGCAGGGCACCGGCAATGATGCCGATATCGATGCCGTACAGCAGGCCGCCGAGGCCGCCGATGAAGAGCAGATAGCGTACGGGCCAGCGCGGAGCGGTGCTTGCAGTCATCGGCAGTTCCTGTGGTAGCGCCGGACCCTGCCCGGCGGCGGTTCTTCGCAGATTGCGTTCTGTGGCGCCGCGCCATGCGTGGCTCTACGGCAGGGATGTTGCTCAGTGCAGCTCGACCACCCGGCCACCCACCACCACCTGCTGCAGGCGCAGTCCAGCGTCCAGCACCACCAGATCGGCGCGGGCGTCGGGCGCGATGCGACCGCGATCGCCCAGGCCCAGGTAGTCGGCCGGGAACGTGGAAACGCGCTGCGAGGCGTCGGCCAGATCCAGGCCCACACGCACCAGGTTGCGCAGTGCCTGGTCCATGGTCAGCGCGCTGCCGGCCAGCGAACCGGTCGCCAGCCGCACGCAACCGCCACACTTGTGCACGCGCTGTTCGCCCAGCGCGTACTCGCCATCCGGCATGCCGGTGGCGGCCGTAGCGTCGGTCACCGCGTACAGGCGCGGAATCGCGCGCGCGGCCAGGCGGATCACGCCGGGATGGATGTGCTGCAGGTCGGGAATGATCTCGGCGTAACGTGCATGGGCGAGCGCCGCCGCCGCGATGCCCGGGCGATAGTGATCGACGCCGGTCATGCCGTTGAACAGATGGGTGAAGCCGGATGCACCCGCCTGCAGAGCGGCTACACCTTCTTCGTAAGTACCCGCGCTGTGGCCGAGCTGCACACGGATGCCCATCGCCGAAAGCGCAGGAATCAGCGCCGTGTGTTCGCCGATCTCCGGCGCCAGCGTCATCACCCGGATCGGTGCCAGCGCATGCAGCTGCTGCACCAGCGCCAGCGTCGCCTCGATCGTACGGTTGGGCTGTGCGCCCAGGCGCTGAGGGCTGATGAACGGCCCTTCCAGATGCACGCCGGCGATGCATGCGGCCTCGTCGTCCGGCGCTGCCATGGTGGCGGCCACGCCCTGCAGGGCGTACTCGATCTCGTCCAGGCCGGCGGTCATGGTGGTCGCCAGCAGGGTGGTGGTACCAAAGCGCAGGTGGGTGCGGGCGATGGTGCGGGCGACGTCGCCGCCCTGCATCAGGTCCACACCGGCAGCGCCGTGCACATGCAGATCGATGAAACCGGGAAGGATCACCTGCAGCTGCGGGTCATCACCGCCGCTGTGGTCGTCCACCTGCAGCTGGCGCACATGCGAGTCGAAGTGGACATGGCCACGTCGCCACCCCAGCGGGGTGAGGATGCGGCCATGCAGGGAACGGGTGTCGGTCATGCGGGCGGCTCGGCGATGATCACTTCGATGCCCAGCCGCTGCAGGCCCTCGCGGGTTGCGTCGTCGATGCCGGCGTCGGTGATGACGGTATGGATCTGATCCAGTCGGGCGATGCGATGCAGGCTGACACGGCCGAACTTGGAGGCGTCGGTCAGCACGACGATGCGGCGCGCGCGCTCGACCATGCGGTGGTTGAGGCGCGCTTCCGCCTCATCGTGGGTGGTCAGGCCGAACTGCAGGTCCAACCCGTCCACGCCCAGGAACAGGGTGTCGAAGCTGTAGGAATTGAGGCTGGCCTCGGCCTGGCTGCCCTGCAGCGACAACGACTGCTGACGCAGCAGTCCGCCCGTCAGCAGCACGTTGATGCCGGCAGCATTGGCCAGTTCCCACGCGATGTTCAGGCCATTGGTCATCACCGTCACATCGCGGCGGCCACGCAGATGGCGGGCCAGTGTCATGGTGGTCGAACCGGAGTCGATGATGATGTTGTCACCGGCCTGCACCAGGTTCGCCGCGCAGGCGCCGATGGACTCCTTCAGGGGCAGATTCAGCGCATCCTTTTCATGGATGTCCTGCTCCTGCGGAGGCGTGCGCACCAGATTGGCGCCACCGTGGGTGCGGTTGGCCAGGCCCTGCGACTCGAAGTGGGTCAGGTCGGCGCGGATCGTCACCGCGGACACGCCGAAGCGCTCGACCAGATCGGCCACCTGCACCGAGCCGTGCTCGATCAGCAGCTGCAGGATCTGTTGCCGGCGGGAGCGGGTGTTGCGCATGGCGGAGTCTCGGGTCTGCTGTGAGGGGTAGAGATTAGCCGTTCGCAGCAATGCCGGCAGCGGATCGTGTGTCCTGACCGCGTTTGCCTGCCTGGTTGGCGCTGCACGCGCGGGCATACTCGCCCAGGCACTGGCCGATGCGGTGCTGCACCAGGGCCGTCGGCGTGTTGGCCAGGCGGCCGTCACGCACGGCGCGGTACTGCTCCGGCAGGTACTGGCTCAGCAGCACCAGCGGTGGCGTGTGCTGCTCCAGGTTGGAGAACAGGGTCTGCACGGCGCGCAGCAGTGGCGGCTCGCCCCAGTAGTAGCGGCAGCGGTCACTGAAGGAATAACTGCGCAACAGGCGCAGTGTCGCCTCGTCACCCTGGTAGTAGGGTTGCCAGTACTTCGGCTGCGCCACCATCACCTCTTCCAGCACCTGCGGCAGGCGCGAGCACTGCGCAGCCGGCAGCAGCTCCTGTTCGATCGCCGCCAATGCGAACAGTGCCTCACGATAGGCGAAGGTGGCGGCGGGGCCGACCTTGAGGATCGCGAAATGATCGCGGACCAGCGCATGCAGTCCGCTTTCGCGCTGGTAGTCGGTGGAGTGCGCCTCGAACACGATGCGCGGCTGCTGCTCGAGGAAGTCGGCCAGCGCGTTGGCGGCGACCGGGTCGTACTCGTGCACGCTGCTGTGATCGAAGTCAACGCCCGGCTGCACCACCATCGCGATCACGCGCTGCCAGGCATCGCGCAGTTCGGGGGTATCGAATGCCTGCTGGTGGATGGCCAGGGTCTGCGCGGCGGCGGCCGGCGTGGTCACCTGCAGGCCGCCGGCCAGCGAGGCTTCGCCGCCGGGAACGGGCACTTCGGTGCCGATCACGTACACCGGCGCCGGCAGGCCGAGCCGGGCAGCCGTGCGCTCGGCGATCGTCGCCAGTTCCGACGAACGCGCGGCCACGGTGGCATCAGGCAGCGGCACCGGATCGTCGGCGCAGGACATGCTGCAGTCCAGATGGATCTTGTGGAAGCCGGCGGCCACGTAGGCTTCGATCAGCACGCGCGCGTGGGCCATCGCTTCGGCGGCGGGGCGCTTCTGCCAGGCGTTCAGACCGAGGTGGTCGCCGCCCAGGATCAGCCGCGTGCGCGGAAAGCCTTCCTCATCCGCAAGCGTGCCGACATAGTCGCGGTACTGCGGCGGGGTCATGCCGGTGTAGCCGCCGAACTGGTCGACCTGGTTGGAGGTGGCTTCGACCAGCAGCACCGTGTCGTGTGCCAGTGCCACGTGCATGGCCGCGCGCAGCACCTGTTCGTTGCTGCAGCAGACGCTGTACAGGCCCACATTGTGGCCGGCGCGGTGGGAGGCAAGCAGGGTCTGCAACGGGGACATGGTCATGCTCCGGACAATCAGGAAAACGAGGGTTGGCAGGCAAGCAGCGCGGCACCGCGCGCGCCACCGGCATCGCCGAAGCGCGGGGGCACGATCGGCGGCACCTGCACGCCGTTGAACAGATGGGCAGCGATTGCCGCCGGCAGCTGCTGGTACAGCGGGGTGTACTGCGAGAGGCCGCCGCCGAGCACGATCACATGCGGGTCCAGGGCCAGCACCAGCGCAGCGAGGCTGTGGCCGAGCAGGTCGCGGTGGATGTCCAGCGCGCTGCGTGCACGCGCATCGCCGCCTTCGGCCAGTGCGATCACCGCACTGGCATCGACGGCCGCGCCGCCCAGGTGGCGTTCGATCATCGCCAGGCCGCTGCCGGATACATAGCGCTCAACGCAGCCCTGCAGGCCGCACGCGCAGTCGATCAACGGCAGGCCGTGACGCTGCAGCAGGTGGCCCGGCACGCTCCAGTGGCCCCACTCCCCGGCCAGGCCGTTGAAGCCGGACAGCAGGCGGCCCTGCAGGCAGAAGCCGCCACCGGCGCCGGTGCCGAGGATCGCGCCGAACATGCTGGGGTAGCCGTCGGCTGCGCCGCCATGGGCTTCGGACAAGGCGAAGCACTGCAGGTCGTTGCCGAAATGGAGCGGACGCTGCAGGCGTGCCTGCAGGTCGGCCGCCACACTGTGGCCGGTCAGCGCCGGCACGTTGGCACTTAGCTGGCGGCCCGTGCGGCGGTCACGCACGCCGGGCAGCGCGATGCCGATGGCCGCATCGTTGCGGCCCAGTGCGGCGTCGGCGTCGGCGACCAGCGCCACCACCGACCGCAGAAAGCCATCGTAGTCACCCTGCGGAGTGGCCACCCGGCGGCGCCAGGTGACCTGCATCGCCGCATCGCACGCCACCAGCTCGATCTTGGTGCCGCCGATATCGATGCCGTAGCAGGCATGGGCGATCAACTCAGCCATGGTGGATGGTGACACCCTTGACCACGCGGTTCACCGTGCCGTCGGGGAATGGATTGTCCGGGGTCAGCCCCAGCGCGGCCGAGCGCTGCAGTGCGAACAGCTGGCCGAAGGCCAGCCACACCGGCGCCAGCCAGGGATCATCCAGAACCGGCTCCAGGACGGGTACGGCGAGGGTGTAGTCATCGTCGGCACCGATGTCCGAATGCGGGCCGATGGCCAGCACCTGGCCGGCCACGCCGTCGCGGCGCAGCTCGTCCAGCAGATCCTGCTCGTAGCGGCGTGCAAGCGGCTGCACGCTGCGCAGCACGATCACAAGGGTGCTGCCATCCAGCGTGGATTTCGGGCCGTGGCGGAAGCCGAGCGGCGTGTTGGCCAGCGCCAGCACGCGGCCGGCGGTCAGCTCCAGCACCTTCAGCGCGCACTCGCGCGCCAGCGCTTCCAGCGGACCGCTGCCCAGGTAGATGACGCGGTTGAAGGGGCGCTGTGCCAGCGCGGCCACCGGTGCATCCCACTGCGCCTGGCCTTCGCGGGCCAGCGCAGCGAGCTGCGTCAGGCGCGCCACCCGCGTCTGCCACGGTGAGCGGTCGAACACGGTCAGCGCGGCCAGCAGCATGCAGGTCAGGCTGCTGGTCATCGCAAAGGCGCGGTCGCAGCTGGCCGACGGCATCAACAGGGTGCAGGTATCGGCACGGCCGGCACCGCGCCGGGCCAGTTCGCCATCAGCGTTGCAGGTGATGTCGAGGAAGCGTGCGTCATCCACGTCGCTGCGCACACGGTCCACCGCTGCCACGCTTTCCGGGCTGGAGCCACTGCGGCCGAACGAAACCAGCAGGGTGGGGCGGTCGCGTTGCAGATACAGCGCCGGATGGGTCAGCAGGCTGGTGGTATGCACCACACGGACGTCAGCGGCCCACTGCGCGTTGATCGCATCGGCCACCATCTCGGCGATGAAGCCGGAACTACCGGCGCCAGTGAACAACACGCGCTGATCGGGATTGTCGAGGCGGTCGCCCAGGAAGGCCTGCAGGCGTTCGCGGGCCTGCAGCAGATCCTGTGCAAGCGCGTCCCACAGTGCTGGCTGCTGGGCGATTTCAGTAGCGGTATCGGCTCCGCCCCGGCGCTGCCAGGCGGACACATCGGAAAGCAGGGTGACGTCCATTCGGAGGTTCCAGTTGGGCCATCGCACGATCTGTGTTTTCTTTCGAAATGTCAAATACCGAAAGCAAAAAGAAAGATAAAGAGCGCTTGGCGTTTCTGGTAGACCGCAATCGTCCAAAACGAAAGGAATCGAAGAATGCCGTATCGCACCAAGCTTAACAGGGGAGTGCAAGCGATTACACAAAGTACTGCGCCGCATCACCTTTCGTTTCAGTCGAACTTATCTTACTTTTTGCTTTCCATTTGTTGACATCTTTCGAATCCCTGCCCTAGAGTCGGCCCAACCGCTTTCGAAACGCCCGGTGAACGGGTTGGGAGTCCGCGTGGAAATCTGCATTCGTCGCTCGCCGCTGATGCTGGCCCTGTTGCCGGTGCTGCTGCTGGCGTCCATGTCGGCCCACGCCGAACCCATCGGCAACCTGCGCTCGGTCACCGCCAGCAAGGCGGGCACGCCCGCCTGGGACCTGCAGACCGACACCGGCGCGCGTGTGCGCATCGAACTGCCGGCTGCCGACATTGTCCGTGTGCAGGCGGGGCGCAAGGGGGTACTGACCGGAGCCGGCGACAAGGCCGCGCCGATCGTGCTGCCCCAGCCCAGTGCCGACGTGCAGGCACAGCTGGAAGAAGATGCGCAGGAGATCCGTCTGCGCACCGGCGCACTGGTGCTGCACGTACAGCGCCAGCCGCTGCGCCTGCGGTTGGAGCGTCTGGACAATGGCCAGCCCACTGCGTTGTGGCAGGAGCTGCAGCCGCTGGACCTGGATGCTGCACAAAGCGTGCAGGTACTCTCGTCGCAGCCCGACGAAGGGTTCTTCGGCGGCGGCCAGCAGAACGGCCGTTACCAGTTCAAGGGACGCGAGCTTGAGGTGTCCTACTCCGGCGGCTGGGAAGAGGGTGATCGACCGAGCCCGGCGCCGATGCTGCTGAGCAGCCGCGGCTGGGGCATGCTGCGCAATACGTGGAGCGACGGCAGCTACGACCTGCGCCAGCCCGATCAGTCCACCCTGCTGCATCGCGAAGATCGTTTCGACGCCTACTACTTCGTCGGTGCCGATCTGCCGGCATTGATCGAGCGCTACACGCAGCTGACCGGCCGCCCCAACATGGTCGCTCGCTGGGCGCTGTCCTATGGCGATGCCGATTGCTACAACGACGGCGACAACGCGAAGAAGCCGGGCACCGTGCCCGAGGGCTGGAGCGATGGCCCGACCGGCACCACGCCTGACGTGGTCGACAGCGTGGCCAAGCAGTACCGGGCACACGACATGCCCGGTGGCTGGATCCTGCCCAACGACGGCTATGGCTGCGGCTACAAGCAGTTGCCCGAGACGGTGAAGGGTCTGGCCGGATACGGCTTCCGCACCGGCCTGTGGACGGAGAACGGTGTCGACAAGATCGCCTGGGAAGTCGGCAAGGCCGGCAGCCGTGTACAGAAGCTGGATGTGGCCTGGACCGGCAAGGGCTATCAGTTCGCGATGGACGCCAACCGCCAGGCGTTCAATGGCATCGTCGACAATTCCGATTCGCGTCCCTTCCTGTGGACGGTGATGGGCTGGGCCGGCATCCAGCGCTACGCGGTTGCCTGGACCGGTGACCAGAGCAGCAGTTGGGATTACATCCGCTGGCACGTGCCGACCCTGGTCGGCTCGGGATTGTCCGGCATGGCCTATGCCAGTGGCGATGTCGATGCGATCTTCGGCGGCAGCGCCGAGACCTACACCCGCGACCTGCAGTGGAAGGCCTTCACTCCGGTACTGATGGGCATGAGTGGCTGGTCGTCGAACGCGCGCAAGCACCCGTGGTGGTACGACGAACCCTACCGCAGCATCAACCGCGATTATCTGAAACTGAAGATGCGGCTGACGCCGTACATGTACGGGCTGGTGCACGACGCCGCGCAGACCGGCGCGCCGCCGGTGCGTGGCTTGATGTGGGATTACCCCCGCGATCCGCACGCGCAGGACGAAACCTACAAGTATCAGTTCCTGCTGGGCCGCGATCTGCTGATCGCACCGGTCTACCGCAGCCAGGCGGCCAGCCGCGGCTGGCGGCGCGACATCCATCTGCCGGCCGGTGGATGGATCGACTACTGGGATGGCCGCCGCGTGCAGGCCGGCGCCGAGGGCCGTCAGCTCGACCGCCAGGTCGACCTTGCCACGCTGCCGGTGTTCGTGCGCGCCGGGGCCATCCTGCCGATGTATCCGTCGATGCTGTTCGATGGCGAGAAGCCGCTGGACGAGGTCACCTTCGATCTCTATCCGCAGGGCGATTCGCAGTACACGCTGTACGAAGACGACGGCAACACCCGCCGCTACCAGCAGGGCGAATCGAGCACGCAGCAGATCCGCGTGCAGGCGCCGGCACAGGGCAGTGGCCCGGTCCAGGTGCAGATCGCGGCCGTGCAGGGCACCTACCAAGGCCAGCTGGCGCAGCGTCGCTACGGCCTGCGCGTGTTGAGCCGGCAGGCCCCGCGCGCAGTGCAGGCCGGCGCTCGTGTGCTGCCCGCGGTGGCCGACGCGGCAGCCTTCAACGGTGCCGACGAAGGCTGGTATTTCGATGCCCGTGAGCGTGGCGGTACCGTCCATGTGCGTACCGCCACGCAGGATATCCGCCAGCCACTGCAGATACAGCTGGACTTCGCCGTGACCGCGGCCGCTGCGGACGATGCTTATCCGGCCGCGCCGGTGCTCGGCCGCGAGCTGCCGGCCGACAGCCTGCTGGTGGTCAACCGCCCGGCGGAAGAGCCCGGCCATCCGCTGGAGAACGCGTTCGACGATGACCCGTCCACCTGGTTCCGCAGCGTGCGCAACCAGGCCGTGCGCACCGGCGCCCACGAATGGGTGGTCGGCTTCGGTGAGCGCCGGATGATCGACGGCATCGAGCTGGCGCCACGCAACGACAAGAACTGGAAGCATGGCCAGGTTCGCGACTACGAGGTGTACCTGGGCGACAGCAATGGCGAATGGGGCGAGCCGATCGCCCGGGGCCGGCTGCAGTTGAAGGAAGGAATGCAGCGCATCGACTTCCCCGCACACGCTGGTCGCCTGCTACGTTTCCGGGTGCTGAGCGTGCAGAACCCCGAAGGTGACGGCGCCAGCAGCACCGACCCGATGGTCACTGCGGCACAGGGCAGCGCCCGCGCGTTCGACGCGTTGCAGCCACGCGATGTCGGCCCGATCGCGCTGTCCACCTTCCACATCCTCGAGCACCAGGAACCGGAGCGACCGGCCCGGCAGCGCTATCTCTCCGAGCTGCCGGTGCCGGCCGCGCTGGCCAGCCAGATGCGCGCCGACCAGGCGTTCCGTGGCGAGGCCGGCATGCGCATGAACGGCCTGCAGTTCCGCCGTGGCCTGGGAGTGGGCGCGAACAGCCGCATCGACCTGCGTCTGCAGGGCGGCTGGCGCCTGCTGCGTGCGGATCTGGGCATCGATGATGCCTGCCGCAGCGCAGGCGGCCTGCAGTTCCAGGTCTGGGGCGACAACCGCCTGCTCTACGACAGCGGCCTGGTGAAGGCGCCCGGCGTGGTCAAGCCGGAGCTGGACATCCGTGGCCTTACCACCCTGAGCCTGCGCACGCTGGGTGCGCAGGGCAGTCAACCCGCCCAGGTCTGTGCCAACTGGGCCAACGCCGTGCTGATCGGCCAGGAGGGCGACTCCGCCAGCATCGTCGCCCCATGACCCCTTCGTAACACCGCTCCTCCCCCGCCCATACCGACTGCGGCCTGCTGGCCGTGGCCCGGGAGCGTTTTGCCCGCTGATCCACATTCGCGCCGCACCCCTGCCAGGAGAGAACCCCGATGTTGCCCGCACGCTACCGCCGCCCCCCCTGTCGCACGATCGCTCCGCTGACGCTGGCCATTGCCGGCGCGCTGCTGTCGGTCGCCCTGCCTGCCGCTGCGCAGGACAGCAAGGACAACGCCACCGACCTGGCCCGCATCGAGGTCACCGGCTCCAACATCCGCCGTACCGATGTGGAAACCGCTTCGCCGGTCCAGGTCATCAGCAAGCAGGACATCCAGAACATGGGTGCGCGTACGCTGCTGCAGGTGCTCGACAACCTGCCGGCTGCCCGCCCGGCGCAGCAGGATTCGCGCTCGCTGTTCACCGGCTCCGACGGTGCTTCGCAGGCCAATCTGCGTGGGTTGGGCGCACAGGGCACGCTGGTGCTGCTGAACGGTCGTCGCCTGTCGTACTACGGCGCACCCGCCGGCTTCCAGACCCAGTTCGTCAATATCGATGCGATCCCGGCTGCCGCCATCGAACGCATGGAAGTGCTCACCGATGGTGCTTCGGCGGTGTACGGCACCGACGCCGTGGCCGGTGTGATCAACGTGATCACCAAACGCAACTTCCAGGGCGCGGAGATCACCTTCACCAACGATACGTCATCGCGCATCGACTCCTACGGTGAGCGCCAGGCCAGCATCACCGCCGGCTTCGGCGACCTGGCCGAGAACCGCTTCAACATCTACGGTGCGGTCAACATGTACCGCCGTGACGCGATCCCGTTGCGTGATTTCTACGACAAGCGTCCCGAGCAGTACTACGTCAACAATCCCAATTACCTGACGAACCTGCGCCTGGGCGTGGGCAGCAAGCCGGGTGAGTTCAACCCGGGCAGTTACTTCGCCTTCGATCCGGTCACCGGCCGCCGCGTGCAGGAGGCCGCACCCGGGTGCAAGAACGTGCTGCAGGGCGAGGCCGCCGGTCCGCGTTGTGTCTGGGAGACCTGGATGAACAACGAGATCGACGCCGGCGCCAAGTCCGAGCGCAACACCGCCTACCTCAATGGCACCTTCCTGGTGGGCGACTCGACCGAAATCTTCGCCGAGGCGACCTACACCGACATCGATCTGCGTGCCAATGGCGGTACACCCCGCAGCTATGGCACCACCACCGGTAATCCGACCAGCTGGTTCTCCCGCGATACCGGCACTACGGTCAACCAGTTCCTGTATCCCTACCTGGGGCCGAACAACGAGTACAACCACGCCAGCCCTGAACTGAAGGCGATGATGGGCGGCGTAGTCGGCCTGCAGTACCTGCTGCAGGATGCCGGCGCCAACTACTTCGGCCAGCGCAACACCGACAAGAGCTACCGCGTGCTGACCGGTGCACGTGGCAACATGGGTGACTGGAACTGGGAAACTGCTTTCGCCACCGCCGGCACGCACTCCACCACCTACCAGACCATCAACGTCAACCTGAAGGGCTTCGAGAAGGCCTTCGGCCCCTACTCGGTGGATCCGGGTACCGGGCGGGTGATCATTTCCGACCATCCGGCATACAAGTTCGGTGAGATCAGCGAAGCCAACGCAGCGCTGATCCGCGAGGCGTTCCCGACCTTCGACATCCAGTCCTGGACGCGCCTGCACACCCTGGACGGCAAGATCGAAGGCCCGCTGTTCCAGCTGCCGGCCGGTGAGATGCGCGCCGCGTTCGGCTTCAATGCCAGCCGCGAAACCTTCTACACGCCGGGCAATGCCGACGCAGCCGCCGGCCTGATCACCCAGCAGGGCGGCTCGTGGTTCGACGGTGCGCGCAACACCTATGCACTGTTCGCCGAAACGGTGGCGCCGATCACCGACAAGCTGGAACTGGATGCCGCGGTCCGCGTGGACAAATACCCGAACTTCAGCGCCAACGTCGCACCGAAGATCGGCTTCAAGTACCAGGCATTCGATCAACTGATGCTGCGCGGCACCTATTCGACCGGCTTCCGTGCGCCGAGCCTGGCCGAGTCCGGCAGCGGTGGCGTGTTCGCCCAGCTCGGTGGCTACCGCGATGAGGTGCGCTGCGCCGAGACCAACGCGATCGCCGACCTGTTGCGGCAGTCGCAGCGCGCCGGTGACGTGGACCTGGGCAAGAGCCTGGCCAACGTCGATTGCAGCCGCACCGTGGCCCGCATGACCCAGCCCAACCAGGACCTGAAGCCGGAGAAGGCCAAGATCGCCACCCTGGGCTTCGTCTACGAGCCGGCCAGCTGGCTGTCGGTGTCGGCCGACTACTGGTTCATCTACCGCAACAACGAGATCGTCGCCCCGGATTTCAGCCGTGATACCGACATCATCTCCTCCACCCGTTCGCCGATCACTGATGCCGATCGCGCAAACCTGGCCCAGCTGGCGGCGATGTGCGCCGACCCGGCCAGCGGTGTGAGCTGCCCCTCGGTCCTGCCCGGCTACAGCGTGGGCAACGTGGCCAGCGTGGTCGGCCAGTACAAGAACCGCGGCAAGACCCTGGTCGACGGCTTCGACGTGGACGCACGCAGCCGCTTCTCGCTGGGCGAGTGGGGCGGGCTGAACGTGGGCCTGGCCGCCACCATCGCCAATCGCAACCGCTACTACATGGATGAGGAGAGCGGCTGGTACTACGGCGACGTGGTGGGCTACTACAACAACCCGCGCCTGCGCGCCACGCTCAACGCCGACTGGACCTACAAGCAGGTGACCACCAGCATGTTCGTCAACTATGTGGGCGGTACCAAGTGGGCCCGTGACCGCGTGGATGAAGTGGATAACAACAAGGAGACCTGCACCGCCGGCTACCTGGCGCTGCAGGCCAGCAAGTGCGACGGCGCGCCGTCCTGGTGGACCGCCAACCTGAGTGTCACCTGGCGCCCCGATGACGCCTGGAACCTGAGCTTCACCGTCAAGAACCTGTTCGATCGGCTGCCGTTCTACGATCCGAACAGCTTCCTGGGTGACTCCAGTGACTACGCGACGATCTTCGGCCGTGGTTACAGTGTGACCATCGGTTATCGATTCAAGTAAGCAGGTTCGAGTGATCCAGCGCGCCGGTTGCGGCCGGCGCGCTTCCAAGAGGAGAGATGTTTGCCATGAAACGCAGGGAGTTCATCGCGGCCAGTGCCGCCGTCGCCGCCAGCAGCCTGTTGCCACAGACCCCGGCCTGGGCGCGCGGGCGCACCCTCCGCCTGGCCATGATCGGTACCGGCATGCGCGGCCAGGTGCTGTTGAAGGAGCTGGTGCGCCGCGACGATGTCGAGGTCATTGCACTGTGCGACATCGAGCCGATCATGCTGGGTCGTGCCGTGGACATGGTGACCAAGGCCGGCAAGCCTGCGCCGAAAACCTATGGCCAGGATCGCGACAGCAACGCCTGGAAGCGCCTTCTGGAACAGAGGGGCATCGATGGCGTGATCATCGCTACGCCGTGGGAATACCACGCGCCGATGGCGATCGCCGCCATGCAGGCGGGCGTGGCCGTAGGCTGCGAGGTGGTGGCCGGCATCACCCTGCAGGACCACTGGGATGTGCTGAAGACCCAGCTCACGACCGGCACGCCGTACATGCTGCTGGAGAACGTCTGCTACCGCCGCGATGTGATGGCCGCCCTGCAGATGGTGCGACAGGGCCTGTTCGGCGAGCTGGTGCATCTGCAGGCCGGCTACCAGCATGACCTGCGCGGGGTGAAGTTCAACTCCGGTGATCCCAACCAGCCTTACGACAGTGGCGTGGAATTCGGTCCCAAGGGCTGGAGCGAGGCACGTTGGCGCACCGAGCATTCGGTGGAGCGCAACGGCGAGCTCTACCCCAGCCACAGCATCGGCCCGTGCGCGATGTACACCGGCATCAACCGCGGCAACCGCTTTACCCATATCAACGCTTTCGCGACCAAGGCACGCGGCCTGCACGAGTACACCGTGGCCAAGAGCGGTGGCACCACCCACCCCAGCACCCAAGTGAAGTTCAAGCTGGGTGACATCGTGACCACCACGCTTGCCTGCGAGAACGGTGAGACCATCCTGCTGCAGCACGACACCTCGCTGCCTCGACCGTACTCGATGGGCTTCCGCGTGCAGGGCACCAAGGGTCTGTGGATGGACGTCAACCACTCGATCCACATTGAAGGCCGCAGCCCGCCGCACCAGTGGGAAGAATTCAAGACCTACCAGGATCAGTACGAGCACCCGTTGTGGAAGCAGCATGCCGACACCGCGGCCAGCGCCGGTCACGGCGGCATGGACTGGTTCGTCATCCATGCGTTCGTCGAGGCTCTGAAGGCCAAGGCGCCGATGCCGATCGACATCTACGATGCAGTGACCTGGAGCGCGATCACCCCGCTGTCCGAGCAGTCCATTGCCAATGGCTTCCAGACGCTGGAGTTCCCTGACTTCACCGCTGGCGCGTGGAAGCAGCGCAAGCCGATCTTCGCCTTCGACGGCACGTACTGATCCGTACACCCACGGTAGCGCCGGGCCATGCCCGGCGTTGCTGTGTGGACCGGTGTGCTCGCCCCGACAATCGGTGGCCTGAGCAGGGAAAGATGGCGCGCCCGGAGGGATTCGAACCCCCGACCAATGGCTTCGGAAGCCACTACTCTATCCGGCTGAGCTACGGGCGCGTTGTAGAACCGCCACGCCATCGGGTTGACCGAGGCGGGCATCGCATCGCCATGAGGCGGTGCGGGAGGGGCATTCTATCCAGTTTTGCCGCACAAATCTCCCCCCGGCTGGCAAAGTCGTTCCAGCAGCGCCGGAGTATCCTATCCCCATGGCCGATACCCCCCTCACTTCGCCGCATTCGCCGGCGACGCCGCGCTGGCGGCATTACTGGAGTCTGATGCGCGCGGATCGTCCGATCGGCACGTTGCTGCTGCTGTGGCCCACCTGGTGGGCACTGTGGCTGGCGGCAGGTGGCATGCCGCCGCTGTGGACCCTGTTTGTGTTCACCGCGGGTGTCTGGCTGACCCGCTCGGCGGGGTGTGTCATCAATGACTACGCCGATCGCTGGCTCGACCCGCATGTGGAGCGCACCAAGGCCCGTCCGCTGGCGACGGGGGCGATCAGTGGCCGTGCCGCGCTGGTGCTGTTCGCGGTACTGATGCTGGTGGCATTCGGACTGGTGCTGACCCTGAACGGGCTGACCATCGGCATGAGCTTCATCGGCGTGTTCCTGGCCGCCAGCTATCCCTACCTGAAGCGTTATACGCACCTGCCGCAGGTCTATCTGGGCATGTCGTTCGGCTGGGGTATTCCCATGGCATTCGCCGCGGTGCAGGGCGAAGTGCCGCTGCTGGGCTGGCTGCTGTACGCCGGCAACATCCTCTGGTCGACCGCGTATGACACCTGGTACGCCATGGTCGACCGCGAGGACGACCTCAAGATGGGCTCGCGCTCCACGGCGATCCTGTTCGGGGACCTGGATCTGGTGATCCAAGGGGTGCTCTACGCCCTGTTCCTGGCGACCATGGCGCTGGTCGGTGTGCGCGCCGGCCTGGGGAGCTGGTACCTGTCCGGCCTGGCGGTGGCTGCGGCGCTGGTGGTGTACGAATTCTGGATCTGCCGCAACCGCGAGCGGGGGCCATGCTTCAAGGCGTTCCTGCACAACAACTGGGTCGGCGCGGCGCTGTTCGCCGGTATCGCGCTGGATCTGGCGCTGCGCTGACAGGCGCAGCCGGGAAGGGGCGCGTAGCGTCCTACGACCAATAGGCGACTGACAGTCCCCGCCGCGAGGCCGAGAATCGAGCCATCGAACCTGGGAGGGTAGGTGATGGCCTCGACGGCAGCAGTACAGGATGGCTGGATGGCGCGCGCAGCGCTGCGCTCGGCCTCCTGGGCGGAAAAGTGGTTCCCTGATGCCTACGTGTTCGCGGTGCTGGGCGTGGTCATCGTCGCCCTGGCAGCCATCGGCTTCGGTTCCACGCCGCAGACCACGGCCAGTGCCTTTGGCGATGGCTTCTGGAGCCTGATTCCGTTCACCATGCAGATGGCCTTCGTGGTGATCGGCGGTTATGCCGTGGCCACCGCGCCTGTGGTGGCGCGCTTCATCGAACTGCTGGCGCGGGTGCCCCGCACGGGGCGCGGTGCGGTGGTCTATGTAGGCCTGGTCAGCATGCTGGCTTCGCTGCTCAGCTGGGGCTTCTCGCTGGTGTTCGGCGGTCTGCTGGTGCGTGCATTGGCGCGCCGGACCGATCTGCGCATGGACTACCGCGCAGCGGGTGCCTCCGCCTACCTCGGCCTGGGCGCGGTCTGGGCGATGGGCCTGAGTTCTTCGGCTGCGCAGCTGCAGGCGAACCCGGCCAGCATGCCGCCGGGGCTGGTGGAGATCACCGGCGTACTGCCCTTCACTGAAACCATCTTCCTGTGGCAGTCGATCGTGCTGACCGCGGCGTTGATCCTGGTGTCACTGCTGATTGCCTGGTTGACCGCACCGGCGGCTGGCAGTGCGCGCACCGCTGAATCGTTTCCCGGTGCGGCGCAGGCCGAGCCTGAGCCGCTGCAGCGCCGCACGCGCCCCGGCGAATGGCTCGAATACAGCCCACTGCTGACCGTGCTGCTCTCGTTGCTGGCCTTCGGATGGCTGTTCAACGAGTTCGCCAACAAGCCGGTGGTGACCGCAATCGCCAACCTCAATACCTACAACTTCCTGTTCATCTCGCTCGGCCTGCTGCTGCACTGGCGCCCGCGCAGCTTCCTGAACGCGGTGGCCAAGGCGGTGCCCAGCACGACCGGTGTGCTGATCCAGTTCCCGCTGTATGGCGGCATCGCGATGATCCTCACCCACGCGGCCGGCGCCGATGGGCAGACGCTGGCGCACCGGCTGTCCAGCCTGTTCGTGCACATCGCCAGCACCGATACGTTCGCTCTGGTGATGGGCGTGTACTCGGCGGTCCTGGGCTTCTTCGTTCCCTCCGGCGGCGGCAAGTGGATCATCGAAGCACCGTACGTGATGCAGGCGGCCAACGAACTGAAGGCGCACCTGGGCTGGGCTGTGCAGGTGTACAACGCCGCCGAAGCACTGCCGAACCTGATCAATCCGTTCTGGATGCTGCCGCTGCTGGGCGTGCTGGGCCTGAAGGCCCGCGACATCGTCGGCTTCACCTTCATCCAGCTGCTGGTGCACATCCCGCTGGTGCTGGGCCTGCTGTGGTTGCTGGGCATGACGCTGGAGTACGTGCCGCCTGTGATGCCATGAGGTGCAGCGCCCGCTGCGCGGCCGGGCCGGGCGGGCGCCGCTGAATGGGTCACAGCCTCTGCGGGCATGAGCACATGCCGAACCCACATGAATCCTTCAGCCGCTTGCGGCACAAGGCGCCACGCCGGTTCATTCACGCGCATGCACATTTCTGTAGCTGCGTCACAACGCATGGTTAACCCACCGCTGCAGACGATGGCCGCAACCACCGCATTCCGCGAGTGGCACTGGAGACACCGCAATGGGCCAGCACAATCAGAACCAGCAGAACCAGCAGAACCAGCAGAACCAGAAGCAGCAGGATCAGCAGGGGCGCGGTCGCGATCAGCAGCAGCAACAGCAGCAGGAACAGCAGCAGCGCGGCCAGCGCAACCAGCAGCAGGGCGGGCAGGACGAGGAAGAGTGACCCTCGCGTCCCTGTCCAGCATCGCCTGAAGCCCCGCCTTGCGCGGGGCTTCTCATTCCAGTGTGCCGATCCGCTCCAGCACGGGCGCCGCCGACATGTCGTTGGGATTGGTACCCGGTACGCCCTGCGGTACGTCCATGCCCATGCTGCGGTAGAGGTCGATCCAATGCCGGGCGATCTTCCCGGTCTGCGGATTGCGGAAGTTCATCGGCTGCAGCGCGAATACATGGTGGGCACGGAAGGCACGTTCGATGAAGTCCGAGCAGTAGTAGCTGTCATCGTTCGGCACGTAGGAGGCGTTGTAGGGCCCTCCAAGCAGGGTACGCGCGGTGGCGACGGCGTCGCCGATGGCAGCGTTGTGCGGTGCGCGCAGGCGGTAGACCACGATCTGCCGCAGCCGGGCGCGCGCCTCCTGCTGGAACGTAGCCAACGTCTGCCGGCGCGAGCCCTTCTCGTCCGCATGCAGCACTTCCCAGCCCTGCGTCGTGGCGGCCACCAGACCAACATGATCGAAACCGGGATGAGCCTGAGTACCGGTCGCGTCATCGATGGCAGCGCTCAGGCCACTTTGCCCTGCGGTGACGAACAGCAGGTCGCCCTCCTGGAGATCCACGGCCGTCGCCGCGGCAGCGGGCAACAACAGGGCGAACAACAGCAGGATGCGGCGCATGGAGGGTCCGGCAACGGGAGGGAGCGCCATTGTAGGTTCCTGCACGGCACACGGTCCGTTCAGCCCCGCCGATGCGGTACGGCGCGTACCTCCCAGCCCAATCCCGCATCCCGCAACTCGCCCGCGGGTACATCTCCCAGAAGCACCTGCAATCCCCGTGCGTTGGGCAGGTCCTTCTGTTCGGGGAACCAGCGGCGGTCGGCGGCAACGACGATCAGCAGGCCCTCGTCATCGCCCATCGGTGCGAACTGGGCCGAGGGCGCGCTGATGGGTTGCAGGCCGAAGCGCCCGGCGGCCTGCAGGCGCACCGAATCGACATCGTGGCTGGGCAGACCGACTTCGCTCAGGCAGGTCATCTCACTGCCATGGAAGGCGCCCTCCTGCGGACTGCACGGAAGCCGGCGCCGACCGATCAGCTCCAGGATCAGTCCATCCGGGCCGGTGAAATAAACCGACTGCGATTGCCAGCTGCTTTCCAGCGCGAAGTAGTCCAGTCCTGCCGGGTTGCGCTGCAGCGGCGTACGCTCGCGCAGCCAGGTCATTGCGGCCGCGAAACGGTTGTCCGGCACGTTGAAGGCCAGGTGCACGCCGCCAACCGCGACGTCCTCGGCCAGCCGCAGCTCGATCGTGCTCCAGCCGATGCGGATGCGGTTGCCGCTGACCGGCAGCTGCAACACATCGCGGAAATAGGCCGCCACCCCGGTGACGTCGGATACCGGCAGGGTGAGATGCAACAGACGCATGGTCTCTCCGCCTCGAAGCGTGCGCTGACAGTGTAGTGGCACCGGCCTTGGCGCGCCGTCGTCATCCCTGCAACACGGCGTCGCGAAGCGCTACGGGCGCGGCTTCAGGGCGGCCTCGAAGAACCGCTGCGCCTCCGCCACGGTGCGTGCATGCGTCTGCGCTCTTGGCGTCTGGCTGCTGCACAGGGCGGGCAGTCGCTGCTGGCCCAGCGGCGTGCATTCGGACAGGAAGTCGTAGTGGCCGACCCCGGGCAGGACATCCAGTCTCGCCTCCGTGATGGACGCCTTGGCGACCTCCGCGTTGGTGGCTGCAGGAGCGACCGTGTCCGCCGCGCCCTGGATGATCGACACCGGTTGCCGCAGCGCCTGCAACTGCTGAGGCGGGAACGCCTGCATGATCGCCGGTGCCATCAGAAACACGGCGCGCACACCCGGGACCGGGCGGGCATCATCGGCGTGGGCCATCCACGGCGCCAGATCCGCCGCCGCCGCCGCGGCCTTGCGAGCCTCCAGGGTGTGCGACGGCGCCTCGCTCTGGGGCTGGCACACACCGTCATCCGGATGGGCTTCGCAGAAATCACGCAACCGCCGCAGGTCCGGTCGCGCCCCCGCCGCCAGCAGGGCCGTGTAGCCTCCGGCCGAGAAGCCCATTACACCGATCCGCTGCGCATCCACGTGCGGCCCCAGCTTGGGATCGGCCTGCACGGCGGCCAATGCGGCGCGCAGATCATCCGCACGCAGCCAGCTCAGCATGCTGCCCTGCAGGGTCAATTCATCCACGCCGTTGTTGCCGGGATGGTCGACGGCGATCACCAGATAACCAGCGCGCGCCAACGCGGTGCCCAGCCAGCCCATCATGCGGGCGCTGCCGCCGTTGCCATGGGAGAGCAGCAAGGTCGGCAGGCGGCCACCGGCAATGGCGGCTTCCGGCGCCGCCTGGCCCACCACGAACAACGGTGCATCGGGCGGACCGATACGCAGAGGCACTTCGCTGCTGCCCGCCATAGCCGGATACCAGACGGTGTAGCGAAGCGTATCGCGCTGCTGCGCGTCGCGTACCGCAGCGCTGGACACGGTGGTCACTGCCTGGTGTTCGCCGGCCAGGCCACTGCCGGGGACGCCGGCGAGCGACGCGGGGGCAATCAGGACCAGGCCCAGCAGCAGGTGCATCAAGCGCATCGCACGACTCCTTTCAGTGTGTTGCATTCATCAGGGGTGGGGGTCCACGGGCAGCCAGATCTCCACACCGCCATTGCCGCTGTGCTCGTCGAAGCGGGCGTCGTAGCGTTCCAGGTCCGGCGCCGCGGCAAGACTCAATCCGGAGGTGGGCAGATAGTGATCCAGCAACCAGAACCAGGTGGCGCGGATGGACGAGATGTGGCCGTCATGCCAGGCCACCAGATAGCGGCGCGCGGGAATCTGCAGGCGCTGCCAATGTGCTGGAATCGAGGTCAGCGCGGCGCTGGGCAAGGCGGCCAGGTAGGTGAATCCGCCGTCGTCATCGCTGTCGTGGCATACACCAAAACTGACCGGTGCGGGTTTGGGCCACTCCCGGTTGAGCTGCGCCCATTGGCCAGGGATGGCGCCACTGCTGTGGCGGGTGTGGCGCATGCCGATTCCGGCCACCTGGAACGAAGGCGTGTCGAGCAGGCGCGGTGCCACGCTGCAGGCGGTGGGAATGTCGTCCACGCGCACCGCCTGCACCAGGACCAGATCCGCAGTGCCGGACTCGCGCACCCGTTCGGGGGTCTGCCCGAACTGCTCGCAGAAGGCACGGGTGAACGCGGCATGCGTGGAATAACCGGCGTCCATCGCCACCGGCAGGATTTCGTCGGCACCGTCGGCCAGCCGCTGCGCCGCCATGCTCAAGCGGCGGCCGCGCAGGTAGCGCATCACCGACGTGCCGGTGCGCGCGTGGAACAGACGCGACAGATGGAAGGGCGACAGGCCAGCGGCTGCCGCGATATCGGCCAACGCCAGCGGACGGCCCGCATGGGTTTCGATGTACCACAACGCCTTGCCTGCCGCGCTCATCCCGCCATCCCCGCTGCACTGTCCGGCACGGTAGCGGATCGGCTGCCGCTGCGCTTAGCAGTTCTTGCGCAGTGGATGGCTGACATGGGGAGAGAACCGGGCCGCCGGTCGACTCCGGCAAAGTCCCCGGCCGGCCGGGAGAGCCGGCCCGCCGGGGATACCACACAACGCTTTACCGCCTTACTTGGTTTCTTCCCACTGCACGACGTCGGGCTCGGCGGCGCGGATGCCGGCGGTCGACAGCAGTCGTGTGGTCGCGTCCAGTGCGGCGTTCACCGATGGGTACTCGACGATCGCACGGCCGGAGGCCTTGGACACCTTCACCACGGTGCCGCCGGTGGCCGTTGCCGCGCGCTGTGCGGAGGCCGCATCGGTGAAGAAGACCTTTACCCGGGAGGTGGCCACCACCGGCGCGCCGTCGCTTGAAACGGCGGCGGCGAACTTGCCGGCACCAGCATCCAGACGTGCAGCGGCACCGGTGCTGCTGGCGTCGGTGGAGCGCTTGCTGCGGGTACCGGTGGCGGGCGCCGGTGCGTCGGTCGAGGGCGTGATGCGGAACTCACCGCCCTTGGCCTGCTGCACGGTAGCCGACGGCGCCAGCTGGAAGCGGGTCGCGCCCACGTTGAACGCGCGGCCCGTGGCCCTGGCCTTCAGTTCCTGTGCGTCCACGGCAGACAGGCTCCGGGCTGTGGGGGCCTGGGTCGAGCTCTGCGCCCAGGCGGTAGAGGAGATCGCCGCGACGGCGAGGGTGGTCAACAGAATGGTCGTCTTCATCATCAGTGCCCCAGAACGCGGATCTTGAAGAATTCGAGGCTGCCGCGCGACGCTGCGTTCGCGGACTGCCCCATGTCGGTCACTTCCAGGGTCCAGGTGCCGTTGCCGGTCTCATCCAGGAAGGCGTTGCTGGACAGCAGGTCCCAACTGGTGAAGTTGCGCTGGATCGCCACGGAACCCGACAGGCCGGAGCCGATCGAGGTGAACGCCGGTTGCACCACGCTGCGCGTACCGCTGGGCGAAACCAGCACGAACTGCAGCTGGCGGGTGTTGCTGTGATTCACCCGGAAGCCCAGCTGCACCGATTCGACGTTGCGTGCGACATTGGCCAGCTGCACCGTCAGCCGCGCTGCCGCAGCGGAGGTGTTGCCGATGGCGACCCGGCGCGTGGTGTTGCGCCACCCGCTGTCCACCAGCGGGCCCAGCGACTGGAAGTTCTCTGCGACCTGCACCGCGCGCGCTGCGTTGACCACGCCGAAGCCGTACCAGTTGCTGTAGGCCCGGTTCGCAGCGTTGACGGTCCAGCCCGGCACCAGCGTGCGTCCATCGGCGAGTGTCACGGCAGGCTGGTTGGGATGGTTGCGGGTGGCCGTGGTGGCCAGGATGTACTTCACGTCGCGGTACGTCAGGTTCGGATTGGTTTCCAGCACCAGCGCCGCGACGCCCGACACCATCGGCGCCGAGGCCGAAGTGCCGTTCATCTTGGCGGTGTAATTGCAGGTGCTGTCGACAGCGGACTGATTGCCGTCCAGTGTGTTGCGCAGGCTCGCGTTCTTGTTGCTGCCCTGCGCGCAGCCGGTGACATCGGTGGTGACGATGGCCGGATCGTAGCGGACGGCAGGCTGGCCCGGGACGACCTGCCGCTGCCAGCCGTACTCGCCACCGAATGCGGACACCCACAGCGCGGCACCGGTGGACGAATAGGACGAACGCACGCCGTCGGCGCGCACCGCACCCACGGTGATCACATTGAACAGATTGTTGCGGGGGTCGCGGCCGGCAGGCACGCAGCCGGTGCCGCGGTTTTTGGTGTCGGTGGTGCAGACATCCTGCGTCTGGCTGATCGATGCGTTGTTGAAGTTGTTGCCGGCGGACTTCACGTAGATGCCGCCGCTGCCGCCGCGCGTGCCGGACAGCGCCTGCTCGTACGCGCGGATGTCGTTCTCGCTGAACGCGAACGGCAGGTTCGGATTGCCCGGGCCTGCGCCCCAGCTGTTGTTGAACACCTGCACGTCGGCGGCCTCGGCGCCGTCCCACCACGAGTACTCGATGTTGGCCGTCTGGCTGCCGCTTGCATCGGAGGCCAGTACGTTGAAGCCCTTCAGCGTGGCGGCCGGGGCCACGCCGCGCACGCCTACGCCGTTGGCGCCCACCGCGCCGGCAATGCCGCCGACCATGGTGCCGTGATTGTCCACATCCGGAGCGGAGGGGGAGGGGTTGTTGGAGTTGTTGGCAAAGTTCTTGCCCGCCACGGCTGCCACGTTGGCGGCCAGGTCCGGGTGGGCGATCTGCAGGCCGTCGTCGACGATGCCGATTATCACTCCTTCGCCGCGGATGCCATTGCGGAACAGCCCATCCACGTTCAGATCATTGCCGGCAACCGGGCGCGTGTCGCCCTGTACCGCTTGCCCGGTGTTGAGCAGATGCCATTGGATGCCGGCCAGCGGATCGGCCTGCTGGGCCTGGGCGGTCACGGCCAAACTGCCCAGTACCAGGGCAGTGGCCAGGGCCAGCCGCGCGGAGCGCGGTGGCGCGGAGTGGTGCGTGTGTCGCTTCATACACGAATCCTTCTGTTGTGAATCGGCATGGCAGGACGGCGGGGCGGAATTGCCCCATCGCAACGAGCCAAACGCGACACAACCGAGAACCCCCTACCTCTTCACGGCAGCAATCTGCAGATGTGCCGATTGCGTCACAAACACTCATGCCTCGCGGTAATGACGACTGCGCATTCCTGTTGTAAGGCCGAGCCCGGGCTCGCCGCAGAACCGAAGGCTCATCGCGCGCCCTCACCACCGACTGTGCTACCAAGGCACGTGCACTTCCCCGCAATGGAGCAGGACGATGGTCAATCCGCTGGCCCAGGCCCATCGTGGCCTTGGCACGACGCTGTTCAGCCTGTTGAATCCGATCCCGTTCGGCTTCTTCGTCGGCGCCCTGATCTTCGATGCCATCTACCTCAACTCTGCCGAGGTGATGTGGGGCAAATCCGCGGCGTGGCTGATCACGTTCGGCCTGCTCATCGCCATCGTGCCGCGACTGATCAACCTGTTCGCCGTCTGGCGCCGGGGCAACACTGCCACGCGCATTGACCGCCTCGATTTCCTGCTCAATCTGGTGGCGGTCGCCCTGGCCATCTGGAACGCCTTCGTGCACAGCCGTGATGCCTATGCGGTGGCCGTTCCCGGCACGATCCTGTCGGCGCTGACCGTTGCACTGATCGGTCTTGGCCATGTCCTGCTGTCACTGCAGCCGCCGGTGCCGCAAGGAGGCCGTCATGGTTGATCGCATCGTGCCCGTCGCAGGCGGGCTGGTTCTGGCCGCAATCCTGTCGGCCTGTGCCGGCAAAGCCGAATATCACCCCAGCGAACAATCCGGTGCGCATCCGCCGCTGCCGGCGCCGGAGAACTACCTGATGCCGCCCATGCAGGTACCGCGCGGGGTGGGCTGGGCCGATGGGCAGGCGCCGTCGGTGGCCGACGGACTGAAGATCGAGCGCATCGCTGCCAACCTGCAGCACCCGCGCCGCCTGCTGACCCTGCCCAATGGTGATGTGCTGGTGGTGGAAGGCAACGGTCCGGGCACCGAGCCGGTCACCACCCCCAAGCAATGGATTGCCGGCAAGGTGAAGGCGCGCTCGGGCAAGGCCGGCAAGGGAGGCAACCGGGTCACGCTGCTGCGGCGCGCGCCCGGCACTGCCACATGGAGCCAGCACGTCTACATCGAGGGCCTGCATTCGCCATTCGGCATCGCCCTGATCGGCGACACGCTGTACGTCGCCAACACCGACAACATCATGAAGTACCACTACGTGCCCGGCGAAACGCGCATGTCCGACAAGGGCAGCGAATTCACCGACCTCCCCAGCACCGTCAACCACCACTGGACCAAGGATCTGCTGGCCAGCCGCGATGGCAGCAAGCTGTACGTGGGCGTGGGCTCCAACAGCAACATCACCGAAAACGGCCTGGCCATCGAGTACCGGCGCGCGGTGGTGCTGGAGGTGGACGTGGCGACCAGCGGCAGCCGCATCTATGCCTCCGGCCTGCGCAACCCCACCGGCCTGGACTGGGAACCCAGCACCGGCAGGCTGTGGGCAGTGGTGAACGAGCGTGACGAGATCGGTGCCGACCTGGTGCCGGACTATCTCACCTCGGTACAGGAACATGGTTTCTACGGCTGGCCGTACAGCTACTACGGCCAGCATGTGGACGAGCGTGTGCAGCCGCAGCGGCCGGATCTGGTGGCCAAAGCGATCCGCCCGGACTACGCCATCGGTTCGCACGTGGCACCATTGGGGCTGCTGTTCTATACCGGCCAGGCACTGCCGGCGAAGTACCACGGCGGCGCCTTCATCGGCGAACATGGCAGCTGGGACCGCTCTCCGCTGAGCGGCTATGAAGTGGTGTATGTGCCGTTCAAGGATGGCAGGCCGACGGGGCGTCCGCAGACCGTGGTCAGTGGCTTTGCCTCGGAGGACGAGAAGACATTGAGGGGCGCACCGGTGGGCATGGCCATCGACAGCGAGGGCGCCCTGCTGGTGGCCGACGACGTCGGCGATGTGGTGTGGCGTGTGTCGGCCAGGTAGCTCTGCAGAGTCCAGCCATGCTCGACTGCTCTGGATCTGGCTTCTGTAGGGCCGAGCCCATGCTCGGCCTACGCGCGCAGCGCTGGGTTTCCGCGTACAGGTCGAAGAGCAGCCGAACGTGGGCTCGGCTCTACAGTTCCGTGGTACCGCTGCGGAACCCGCTGAACACCGATTCGGCCGCAAACCCGACGCCGCCCAGCAGCACGCCGAAGTACGCAACCGTGGCGACCAGGAAGGCATAGCCGGCTGCCACCGCCGCGCCATCACGCTGGATGAAGCCGATGGCGAAGGACATCAGGGCAAGTGCCGGCAGCGTGTTGCTGAAGGGAATCGGCCCGGCCGGCGCCATCAGCAACAGGGTGGCGAACACCAGCGCCAGATTGTTCAGGCGCATCATCTTCTTCGAGCGCACCATCACCGCCAGCCGCATCGGCCGCGACAGGCGCTCCATGCGGTGCACCCACTTCAATGCGCGGCCCAGGTTGGCCTTCAGCTTGTCGGTGGCGATCTCGCGACGGGCCAGCTTCTGGGGCACCCACAGCGGGCGGTTGCGCACCCGGCTCAGGCCGATCAGCAGGATCGAGGCACCGAATATGGTACTCAGCCCGGGAATCGACACCGGAATGATGAAGATGGCCGAGAGCAGGATCACGATCAGCAGCAGGCCTTCATCGCCCAGCGCGCCGAGCAAGGTGCCGACGCTGACCTGGTCACCGGGCAGCTCGTCGATCATCTGCTCGATCTGCTGGGCCAAGGGGGCGCTGTCGTTGGTTTCGGGGGCACGGTAGGTCATGCGTCGCAAGCTTCTCCAGGGAAGGGCGGTCAACGGGCCGTCCTGCGGTGTGGGACGCACAGGCTCTGGCAGTATCCCGGCCAACGTGGGCAAAGAGGTGAACCGGGCATGAGGGGGTAAACTGGCGTGCCCCGCATGAGTTGAACGCAATGGACATGGGCCGCAGGCAATCGACCGTCGAACTGGTCGCCATCGACATGGATGGCACCCTGCTGGATCCCACCCACGCGCTCACCGCACGCGCCAAGCAGGCTATCGCGCAGGCGCGCGCGCTGGGCGTGCACATCGTGCTGACCAGTGGCCGCCCGGTCCCCGGCCTGGCGCCGTTCCTGCACGAACTGGGCATCGATGGCAACGACGACTACTGCATCGCCTGCAACGGCGGCCTGGTGCAGCGCATCGGCACGCGTGAAACGGTGGTCGAGTACCCGCTCAGCTTTAACGATTTCCTGTTCTGCGAGCAGGTGGCGCGCGAACTGGGCGTGCACTTCCAGGCGCTGGACAGCCAGCGCATGTACACGCCCAACCAGGACATCAGCTATTACACGGTGGCCGACTCGCACCTCTCGCGCATGCCGCTGTCGTACCGCCGAGTGGCCGACATGGATCCCACCATGTCCTTCATCAAGCTGATGATGATTGATGAGCCGGAGGTACTGGATGCGGCCATTGCGCGGTTGCCCAGTGAGCTGACCGAGCGTTTCGCGGTGCTGAAGAGCGCACCGTTCTTCCTGGAGGTGTTCGATCATCGTGCAGGCAAGGGCCCCAGCCTGCAGAAACTGGCGGAGCACCTGGGGATCGACCGTGCCAACGTCATGGCCATCGGCGACCAGGAGAACGACCTGACCATGCTGCAGTACGCCGGCACCAGCGTGGCGATGGGCAACGCGATCGATGCGGTGAAGGCCGTGGCGCGCTTCGAGACCACCACCAATGCCGACGAGGGCGTGGCACGCGCGATCGAGCGCTTCGTGCTGCGGTAAGGCGCCCGGCTATACCCGCGTATAGCCCACATACTCCCACCGCCATGACCGCTGTACCACGGCGCAATGGCGGACGCGGCAGTGCGATGCAAGAATTCCGCACGTCGAAATCACGCCATCGAATGATGCGGCAGATGATCGTCTTCTGCTGCTGACCGGCGCGCACCGCGTCGTCTCCCCTTCAACGCAATCGCACCGCCAGCCAGGGCGCCGACACCGGTGCTGCAACGCGCTGGGCGTGCGCCTGCGCCCCTCTCCCTCTGCACCCTGGATCTGCCCATGAATACCCCACCCACGACGCGCCTCGCCCTGGCTATCATCGCGGCCATCGCAGCCCCTGCGTACGCCGCAGACACGCACGACGCTGCGCTCGACACGCCCACTACGCTCAATGCCCTGCAGGTGATCGCCACGCCGCGCGGCGCCGCCGTTGCACCGACCCAGGTGGTCGGCCCCAACCGCTACCTCATCAAGGCCGAAGACCTAGACGCGATGGTCACCGGCAACAACGGCCTGGCCATGCTGAAGCAGGTGCCCGGTGCCAGCTACACCGCCACCGATGGGCTGGGCCTGGACATCTCGGCCACCAGCTTGTTCGTGCGCGGCTTCCGCATGAATGAAATGGGCATCACCTTCGAAGGCGTGCCGTTGAATGACAACGGCTTCCTCTCGCTTACCGGCACCAGCGTCGTGAATATCGGCGTGCCCGATGGCATCGGCGCGATCACGGTCAGCCCCGGCGGTGCACCGGTCAGCGTGTTCTCCAGCAGCGTCAACGGCGGCAGTCTCGAATACCGTCTGCGCGACCTGAAAGATACGCCCAGCCTGGGCGTGAAACAGGGCGTGGGCAGCAACCGCACCCTGGTCACCACCGTGTCCGGGCAAACTGGCCAGCTCGGCGAACATGGCCCGAAAGTGCTGGTCGACCTGCAGCGGGTGTCGGCCGACAAGTACCAGGGCGAGGGCACGCAGAACTTCCTGCGCGGCGACCTGAAGCTGCAGCAGGACGTCGCCTGGGGCGATTTCACTGTGTTCCTGACCGACAGCAAGGCCAAGGTCTGGGGCTACAACAACATCTCCTTCGACATGATCCGCAGGCTGGGCTGGAAGGCCGACATCTTCTACCCGGACTACGCGTGGGCCTGGTACGTGGCCTCGCCAGAGAATGCGGACAGATCCTGCGGTGCCTACACCTGCGGTGAGCTGTCCGAACTGATTCCGTACGACACCGGCCAGAGCACCCGCGACCGGGTGTCTTCGATCAACCATCGCTTCCAGATCAGCCCGGCGCTGGGTGCCAACGTGCAGCTGTACAACGCCAACAGCCACACCCAGGCCACGCTGACCGACCCGAACGTGCCGTCGCCCAACGGCGCGCCGTTCTCCGAACAGGTGCAGACGCCGCACCTCAACCGGCTGGGTGGCATGCTCAACCTGCAGTTCGAGGCCGGCGTGCACACCTTCACTGCCGGTTTCTGGCAGGAGAAGAGCAAGGCCGCGGCCAAGACCGAGTGGTACCAGCAGCCGCTGCTGGGCGAGGGTCCGCCGCTGAAGGCCACCGGTCCGTTCGATGTGTACGGCCCGGCGTTCAGGACCGACAACGCATCGTGCTGGGTGACCCGCTCGCGTCAGTTCTACCTGCAGGACGACATCGTGCTGAACGATACGCTGAAGCTGGGCGTCGGCTTCAAGGCCGTGGATTTCCGCACCAGCGGTGGCGGCCTCGGTGATGCCAAGGACCGGCCGGTGAACGGCTCGCTGCGCGCGAAGAGCAACTTCCTGCCGCATGTATCGTTGTTCTGGAGCCCGACTGAATCCACCGATGCCTTCATCGACCTGGTCAACACCATGAACGGCTACCGCGTGGCCCAGCGCGGCAACATCGGCTACACCGCCTCGGCGTGGACCATCACCGACCAGGATGAGTTCGACCGCGTAGCCGGCACGCTGCGCCCGGAGAAGAACTGGAACCTGACCATCGGTGCTTCGCATCGTTTCGACCGACTGACGATCACCGGCGACGTGTTCTACAACGACATCCGCAACCGACTGCTGTCGGCCGCCATCGGTACCCAGTTCGCGCAGATCAACACCGTGCGGCTGATGCCGAAGATGCATGTGATCGGCGCCGACCTTGGTATCACCGCCGACCTGACCGACCACCTGCAGTTCTACCAGGGCGTGGCCGTGGCACGCTCGTACTACGACAGCGATTTCGTGGTGGGTAACACGGTGTATCCGATCAAGGGCAACGCGCAGCCGGGCTACCCGCAGATATCACTGGTCAGCGATCTGTCCGCACACATCGGCGACTGGCGGCTCGGCGCCACCAGCACCTCCTACCTGCGCCAGCCCTTCACCTACGAGAACGACATCCGCGTGCCGACCTTCTGGCAGGTCAACACCTATGCCGCCTACCGCTTCGGTGCGGACAGCGCGGTACCGGGGCTGGAACTGCGGCTGGACGTGAGCAACCTGTTCAATCGCCACAACATCGGCACCGCCACCATCGCCGGCTCGTCATTCTCGGGGGATTACCAGACCCTGCAGCGCAGCGCGCCCCGGCAGCTGATGTTCAGCACCTCGATGGCGTTCTGAGGCAATGATGGTCGGGGTCAGAGCCCTTTGCCCAGCAAAGGGCTCTGACCCCAGACCCACCTTTGCGCGGCCGGCAGCGATTTTCCGGCAGTGACGCAAGGTTCCCACAATGTTGCTGGGTCATTCTGTTCGCATGGCACAGCACACCCCGCCAACCCGATTGTTCGGCATAGGCGGCCCACGACGGCCCCGGCAGGCGCTGTCCGTGGCGCCGGCGATCGACCTGCAGGGCGAATACCAGTTCTGGCAGGTCTACGAACGCGTGGTCCGCCCGCTGCCCGGCGGTGGGCTGCGCCGGGCTTGGCTGGTATGCCAGAAGGTGTACCGGGACCGCCTGCGGTTCCCGCATGACACACGTGAAGCCGCGCTGGCGCGTGTGCTATTCGGCAGCAACAGCACGCCCGAGCGCGCAGCCGAACTGCGGGACCTCTTCGGCCTTGTCAGCCGTCGCATGGCGTCCGTTGCCGTCCGGCGACAGGCGCCCATCCCCAGGAAAGCGAATCACTGGCCAGGAATCGACACGCGTTGATGGCTTTCTCTCGGTCCGCCTGCTTTTGGCCTATTCTGGGGTGGGCCGGTAAGGACAGGAAACGATGGAAATCAGACGATCTGCACGCCTTGTGATCGTTGGTGAGGATGCGGTGCTGCTGTTCCGGTATCACGATGAACACCACGCTCCCTTCTGGGCTACACCGGGCGGGGAGCTTCTGCCCGGGGAAGGATATGCGGACGCCGCACGGCGTGAGCTTCGGGAGGAGACCGGATTGGATCTGCCGATAGGAGAGCGGCTGGAAAAGCGCGATGCCGTCTACGCGGTCGCCCGATCAACGCCTGCGCGATGGCTGGAAGAGTATTTTCTGGTCCGCAGCCCCAACCAGCCCGACATCCCGCGTGATGGGTGGACGGAGGAGGAAAGTGCCACGATCAGGGCGTGGAAATGGTGGCGCGCAGAAGAGATGAGAGAACAGCCAGCTTCCCTGTTCAAGCCGGAATGGCTGCCGGATCTCTTTGAACGTGTGCCCGCATGACGCACCCTGATCCCGGCCGATGTAATTACGTGCTCGCCTTCCCGCGATCCAGCTGTCGGTAGCCAATTGCCTCGGCCAGGTGCGCCGTCTGGATCGTTTCGCACCCGGCCAGGTCGGCAATCGTGCGTGCCACGCGCAGAATGCGATGCATCGCGCGCGCTGACAGCTGCAGGCGCTCGATGGCGTGTTCCAGAAGATCCTGGTCGGCCTCGCCCAACCGCGTGCACGCGCGCAGCGCAGCGGGCGGCAGATGCGCATTGAGTCCCCCGCGCATCTGCTGCCGCGCATGCGCAGCCTCCACCCGCCCGCGCACCGCATCACTTGGCTCGCCCAGCGGCGTGCTCTCACGCAGCTCCACTGCATCCATGCGCGTTACCGCGATGTGCAGGTCGATGTCGTTTAGGAAGTCACGCTAGGGCAGTCATTTCGAATGCTACGTGCGCGCGGCAACTATGAAGATGCGGAACATGCCGGGGCGACCTTCTCCAGGAACCCGTAGCTTAAGGGATGTAACACCGCGACCAGACTGCCCGTGCTCGGTAATGGGACTGGGGTCCGGTGCCTGCCGGATAGACTTGCACAGGGGGCTCTGAACGCTCGCGGGCTCTGTTAGCGGCCAAGCGTCAGCGATTTTGGCCGAGCCGTTCCGCCTAGGTGCTGCGCGTTTGACAACACACATCATTTAAAGTAAATGTTCGCCTGAACAGCAGCTGAGTCGCTTGTTACCCATTACTCAAGGACGTAGCGGACATGATTTCTGCCAAGGACAGGCGGGAGGCAGCAGCTTCCTCCAGCACCCATTTGACCTCTCGGCTTTGCTCGCTCGTTGCGGGTGTGGGACTTGTGCTGGGAGCTGCGTTCCACGTCTCGGCTCAAGATGGACTCTTCAGTTATCAAGAATATGAGAGAAGAGTAAAGAACGCACAGTCGCTTGTTGCGATATCCGCAGACGATGTATTTGGAGATCGAACCTCTGCATTCGATGGCAGCACTGAATTCCTAGTTGAAGACGTCTCCATTCCTGGAAATTTCGACCTTCCGGTTAGCGTCGCTCGGCGCTTTGGTGTGGAAGCAGTCAATCGAGGACTTGGTGACAGTGAAGCAAAGGGGCTGACACTGTTCGATGACTGGGAGATCGTCGTTCCCTATATGTCGGGCGTTTGGACCAAGGGTGCCGGTTGGATTACTGGCCAGCCAGGGGCCCAGACCACACAGCGCTGCTCGGTCAACACCGCCCCCACACTTCTGGAGACTTGGGGCTATTCCGACATCGGCTTCGGCATTGATGTGAAGTGGAATGGTGGAAATGGCGAGGAACTTCTGATCCCTGATGATCCGTCCTACGCCTCTGCTCCAGGCTTGGAATCCCCCAAGTGGATGACAGCCTCCAAGGCCCGATTTTCCTGTCTTCCCGCGACGCGCAACGGCTATCCAGGCGAAGCGTTCGTTGGGCTAACCCCTGATGGGAAGAAATACTTCTTCGACTGGGGCGTGGAAAAGCCCTACGCACTTGCGAAGTTCAGCGACGGTGCTGCCAATCGAATGGTGGCACGTAAGCGGGTTTATCTCTTGGCTTCACGAGTGGAGGACCGTTACGGAAACTGGGTATCTTACAGTTATGACGGTTACAGACTCACCAAGATCGAGTCCAGTGACGCTCGCCGGATCGACCTGAGTTACGACGGGAATGGCAGAGTGACCACCGTAACGGCCAATGGAAGAGTTTGGCGATACACGTATGTGGGTGACACAGAGAGCAACGACGGCGGACTGTCGCAAGTGACACTTCCAGATGGATCAGCATGGACGTATAGCCATCGCGGGCGCCTCAGATCCAGCCTTCCCATCCGTAAAGCCGACGATGAGGGCGGGTGTGAGATCCGCGCTGGCAGCGCGCCCCCTCCCACGCAGATGACTGTGGTGGCGCCTTCAGGTGCCAGAGGGATCTTTGACTTTGAAATGGAGTTGTTCATCCGCTCGGATCCCTGCACGGGGCTCACGCCTTCGCACTACAACGCATGGTCATTGAAGAAGCGGACTATCACTGGGCCGGGCTTGGCGTCTTTGGTCAGCACGCGAAGCTACAATTTGCAGCTGCCGGGCGGTGGTCGGTGGTCCAGTCTGATTAAGCCGGATGGGACGCAGATTCGCGAACGCTATGGTGCCAATCCGGCCCAGAACGAGCGAAAGTTGCTTCAGAAGCAGATTCTGAACGCCGCAGGCCAATTGCAGCGTGAGGAGAACCTCACCTATACATTTGGTTCTCCGACGGGACCGTTTGTCGTCCGAGTGGGACGGTCGATCGGGATCCAGTCAGGTCAGTTCTTGGCTGGCACGCTCAGTGCGCTGAGTGTAAGTCAGTACTCCCAGGATGGTGATACCTACGGCGTGGTCTACAGCGACTTCAATCGCAGTGCTCGTGCAGCACGCGTAACCTACACTGGCCCTTCTGGAACCAAGGGCGAGATAAGAGAGTATCTGGATACGGCCAGCCCCTGGGTTCTGGATCAGGTGCTGAGTGTCAAGGAGGCAGGGTCCGGGAAGACCACCACCCAATACAGCTATGACGCCCAGGCCAAGCCGAATGCGGTCTATCGTGCTGGGGCATTGTTGCAGAGTGTTACTTATGCCACGAATGGCACGATCAGCACGGTGCGTGACGGGAAGGGAAACTCGACGCAGATCCAGGACTGGTATCGGGGCGTACCGCGGCTGGTCATCAATCCGGATGGCACCACCAATCGCATGTCGGTAGATGGGAATGGGTGGATCACTTCGACGACCGATGCGCTGCAGAGGACCACTTCCTACTTGCACGATCCGATGGGGCGTGTGCGGGAAGTCCAGCCGCCGGTCGATGAGAACCAGTGGACCAAGACAACTATCTCGTTCCGGCAGATCTCATCTGATGAGTACGGCCTCTCGCCGGGGCACTGGCGGGTCGACAACGCCCAAGGTGCGCGCCGTCAAGAGACTTATCTGGACGCGCTTTGGCGCCCACACTTGGTTCGCGAATACGATTCGAACAACGTCGCCGGCACACAGCGGTGGGTCCGCAGTGCTTACGACAGCGAAGGTCGTCTGACGTTTACGTCCTATCCTTCAGGCGATAGCAACGTGGCGACGGGCACCTGGACCGAGTATGACGCGCTCGGAAGAAAGACCTCCACATCGCAGGACAGCGAGCAGGGTCTGCTTATCACGACTATTGCCTATGGCAGCAATGCGACGACCACAGTGATTGATCCACTCGGTCGTCAGACCATCACCCGGTTCGACGCCTTTGAAGGGCCTGACTATGAAAAGCCCGCGCAGATTACTCGCGCCGACGGTAGTAAAGTCAATATCAAGCGGAACGCCTTTGGTCTTACGACAGAAGTAGCCCAGTCTGCAAACTGAAGACATGTCAAGGATGGCACTCGTGAACGCTGAGAAACTGCGCGCGGCTGCGGCCGCCCTGCTGGGGTTGGTAATCACCGTCTTCTGCTCTGCGGCACATGCGGAGGCTTGGATTCAGCTTGTAGGTCCCGCCCAGACCTCTTACACGGCGCCCGCAACTTACCAGTTGCAGCTCAACAGCGGCGTCATAGGGACCGGACCCAAAGCAGAGTATCTGTCAGACATCAAACTGACACGAAATGGACAAGTAATTTCAAGGCTTCCCAGCGGGACATACACCGAGAATGGAATTTCTCCGGGAACCTATCAGTATGTTTACAGAGCGGTCGCCGTGCGCAATGTCAACGGTGATGAATTCACGCGCCAGCTGACGTCGCCTGTGGTCACAATTACGGTGGAAGCGCCACCGGCCCCCTTCGACGGAGCTGAGTATGTTTCTGCCAGTTGGCCGAGGTCGGCCGACCGGGGAACGCCATTCAGTGGCACGGTGACATTCCGGAATGCCGGTAACACAACTTGGAGGGCGGGGGAGGGTTACAGACTCGGACAGGCTGAGCGTTACGCATCAAGCGCCGTCAGGTTGGGGATTGCCGAGGTAGCCGTTCCACACGATGTGGGCCCGGGTGGCACAGCGACGTTCTCCTTCAGTGGCACAGCAGCTGCCCAGAACGGACCGACTACGCTTCAGTGGCAGATGAATCGCAACGGTGTGCGTTTCGGGGGCACCAGCAGCGAGCAAACCTTCGAAACGACCGGCAGACTCAATAACGGTGTCATGTCTGGACAGGACGTGCCGACCAGCATGGAGGCTGGACGGACCTACCGCGTGAAGCTGAATTTTGTCAACACGGGGAATACGACGTGGACGGCGTCGGCGGGCTATGCACTTGGTTCGTGGAACCCCAATGACAACATGCGATGGTCCAGGCACCGCGTCCCGGTCCCGAAGGATGTGAGTCCGCAGATGGCTGCGTTTTTTGAGTTTGACGTAGTCGCGCCGTCACTGCCAGGTACTTACAGCTTCCAATGGCACATGCTGGAAGAAGGCAAAGAGTGGTTTGGTCGGGAAAGCGACAATATCCAGGTCACGGTGACTGGACCGCCGTCCAAGGTGATCGGCAATATCGACGCTGTCACCAGCGACGGTCAGATCCGCGGATGGGCATGCTCAACGGGCATTGAATCTTCAATTGACCTTCATGTCTACACGGGTGGAGCCGCCGGCAGCGGTGGAACGATCTTCCTGACCGGCAAGGCGAATCAGGCAAGCGAGCCTGCCGTGGCCACGGCCTGCAAGGCAGGCGGCAATCATCGCTTCTCCCTTGCCATGAGCAACGAAAATCGACGCCAACGTGCTGGGCAATCAATCCACGTTCATGGAATCTCCCCCGTTGGGCAGCCCAACTATACCATCGGCGGCTCTGGCGCCTTTGTAGTTCCCGCCGCTCCTAGTGGTACGGTCTCTGTGGCGCCGGCGATGTGCGAAATCGCATCAGGCGCTCAAACCTGTAACGTCACGTTGGCCTGGTCCGCAACGGATTCGCGTGCAGAGCTACGGCGTGATGGCGGCGCGACTGTGGGCAGTGGTGGCAGCGGCTCTGTTGTTGTGCCGCTCAGTGCGGGAACTAGCCGGTTTACGCTCTCAGTTGCCGGAGACACGATTGCCACGGCGGTTGCCACGGCAAAGGCAGCGCCAACCACACCAGCCAACCCAGACAATCCAGCCCCAACGGTTGCCCGGCGATACGTTTACGACGACAACCTGCGGCTGTGCAAGGTTATCGAACCTGAAACCGGGGCGACCGTGTTTGGTTACGATGCGGCCGGGAACATTGCCTGGAGCGCGATAGGGTTGGATTTGCCCAGTCTGTCCGAGTGCAACCGCGATGCGCCCCAGATTGCGGCTCGCCGCGTTTCACGCGAATACGACTCCAACAATCGCCTGCAGACCGTGGTCTATCCCGACGGATTGGGAGATCAGCTGATTGAATACACCGCCACCGGTCAAGTGAAGACCGAAAGGGTCTTCAATCAAGATCGGGTGCCAGTAGTGACCACGCGTACCTACAATTCTCTCGGGTCGATTACCAGTCAAAGCCGTGTAGTGGGCAGCGCCAGCGCCAGAACCCTCGCATTTGGCTACGACCCCTTGGGGCAGCATATCCGTACGGACTATCCCGATGGCTACTCCGTCCGTCAGTCTTTAAACGCCTTGGGCCAGCCCGTAGTGCTGCAAGATGGATCTGGCAGCGTACTCGCCAGCAACATCGCCTATTCTCCCAGTGGCGAAGCCACCGCGCTGACCTATGGTAATGGCATCGCACGTAGCGTAACCGAGAACGTGCGACAGCTGACCAGCCGCATCGTTGAGAGTGGCGTGGTTAACCTAAACTATAGCTACGACGCAGTAGGAAACATAATTCAGATCCGCGATAGCGTGCGCGGAGATTCTGCGACGATCAGTCTAGGCTACGACCGCCTCGACCGACTGACTCAAGCCAGCGCTCCAGCCTATGGTGGCAATGGGCAGTACACGTTCGGCTATGACACGTTAGACAACATCGTCTCGATGCGGTTGCCGGGAAAGAGGGAGCGTACGTTCCACTACGACCTCCGCAATCGCTTGGAGTTGCTGAGGGACCCCAGTGGCAATGGCGTCTCTGGCTTCTCCTATGACACGGCAGGCAATCTGGCGATCCGTAATGGCCAGACTTTCACGTACGACGTAGGCGGTCAGCTCCGTGCCGCAGGGAATGTGCAGAAGTACTTCTACGACGGAACAGGACTGCGCGCAGCTGCATCGGGCAGTTCAGGCCGCACATCACAAATCCCAGGGCTGGAGGTACCGATTAAGGGTCCTCTGGGTGGAAGCCCGATCCTACCGCCTGTGGAGCGAGGAGCGTCCGAGATTTCCATAGATGTGTCAGACATTCCAGATCGCACTTGGCAGTACTTGATGGGCGGGGAGCTGATCGAATCCACCCAAGGCGGGGAAACGTCCGACTACATCTACCTAGGCACGCGACTGCTGGCGATTCGCACCAGCTCTGCTGCGGGAGCAACGCTCAGCTACCTACACCACGACGCGCTCAACACCCTGGTGGCCACCAGTAGCGCCACGGGTGCGGTTCTGACCCGTCACTTCTGGTCGCCATATGGTGAGGCAGACGTGGCGCCGGCTGCGAAAATCCCAGGCTACTCGGGTCACCTTGCGGACACAGACACGGGGCTCGTCTACATGGGGCGACGCTACTACGATCCGCAACTGGCCAGGTTCATTTCTCCTGATCCGCTGGCATCCAGTACCTCCGGTGGGCCAAACTCTAATCGCTATCGGTACGCCAGTAACAACCCATTCCGATTCTCTGATCCTACAGGCGCGTGCGATCAGGCAACCGGGTCCCATATGTGTAACGGCAGCTGGTTCGCTGGGGCCAACCTTACCGGTGCGCCGTCGCCGACGCCGGGTGGAGTACCCCAGCACAATCCCAATGCCCCCCCACCTGCAGAGACCGTCAAGGCTACAGGCCTGGACGCGGTCGCTGAATACTTCGCTGAGCGGAACATCTTCACCGGGCAGGGGAGCTTTACCGATTTTGACGCAGTGTCTGAAGCGATCGTCGTTCCGCTGATGAACTCTCCAGCGGGATCAACCGCTGCTGGTGGTCTCAAGCTAGCCTCTGCTCTGGTAGTGCTGCGTGGGGCGAATGCAGCGAGAGGCTTTGGCAATCTTTCACGAGCAGCGGAATTTGGTATTGCCCCGTACAATGCACTACGTAGGTCCGTCGGACCCGGGACGAAACTACAGGTTCATCACCTATTAGAAAAGCGCTTCGCCAGCATGCTGGGAGTGAAGGAAAGAGAAATGCTCTCAGTTGTGTTGACCAAGGAAGAGCATCAGGTATTCACCAATGCTTGGCAGGCCGCAATACCGCGAGGAGCCGGCACGGCAAACGCTACAAGAGAGCAAGTCATGGCGTCGGCCCGTCGAATCTATGCGAATTACCCGGCAATTCTCAAATCGCTCGGACTTTAGTTGGAAGTGAAATGAAGATTAAGTATCGATACGTATTTAATTGGGACGAGAGCTATCGATCACCATTGGAGCGGCTTGGTGTGAAGTACGAGGCGCCTAAGCCTTCACCAATTGGATTGGGAATTGGAGTCTGCCATGCGGAGGAGGGGTCGGAAGTCTGGCAGGAAATTTCCGATCTCGTTGAGAGTTGGGGTGGATTCTTTACCGTAGATACTGAGTTTTCGAAGGGTGAAATTTCGGGCGCTTCCTATTGCGTACTGCGCCCGACCCACATAAGTGGCTACCCTCAGCCGGAGGAGGATTTCGGATTCCTTGAGCAAACATTCGATCTGGGCGATTATTGTGCTGAGTGTGGATTGGGGGCTCGTCAGAATAGTTCGTTTAGAGTAAAGAAGACGCTCAAATGGGGGAGGAATTCATTCCTTCAGCTGAACTGGGTGGGCGGCGTGTGCTTTATGCTGGCCTCAGCGTGGAGGGATTACTTGGCGCCGCTAGGAGTTCAGTCGTGCAGTGTTGAAGACACGCAAGGTCACCGCTTGGAAAACATGGTTCAGCTGGTGGCCGATGCTCGTGTGCCCCTGACGATGGAGGATGTGTCTGGGGTAGTGTGCAGTAGTTGCGGCAGAGAGCGCTATGAGCCTCATACCCGAGGGTTTTTCCCAGCCCCAGCTGAGCGCTCCGAACTACCGATCTTCCGTAGCGCGGAATATTTCGGCTCAGGTCACAGATCGTTTAATGAAATAATTGTGAGTGCCAAAGTTGTGGCAGCCATTCAGGCGTCTGGATTGAGGGGTGTTAGATTGTGGCCGTGCGCTCCTTCATAATGAAATTATGGAAGGAGCGCGTTAGGCATGAATTGAGCTTCGATTGAGCTCATCGTAGCGGCGACGAACGGTCTCGTTGAGATTGTTGCCTTTCAGCTCGACTGCATCCCAAGGCAGGTACTCAGCGATACCTAGGCCGATCACATCTGCGATCGCAGCTACCTCTCGAGGCACGCTGATCGCGTCTGCCATTGTGCGGTCGCCCTGTGTAACTCCGTGCAGAAGGGGTAACAAGCTTTGGAGAAAAACATTGAGAATTCCGAGGCTGAGCAGAATGCCGATGATATGATCTTCGGAAATGCGCTTCTTCATGTCTAATCTCCGTCTCGTTGGGGATTGAACTCCAGTTCGCCGTGCTACTCAGAATGCGGGGAGTTGTTCCCTCCATTAGTCCGACCACGTGATTTTGTTGGGTTGGATGCGCGTTTTTAGTTCTCATCGCAGTCGCATTGTCGGAGCAATAGAGGTCCGCCATTGATTGGTAGACTGAGGCGCTCCGCTCTACAGGCAGGGAGGGGCATTCGACGTCGCGCACAGCGGGTCATGTTCCGGTCTACCAGGGTTGCAGAGAGACCTAATGGACTGGAGAACTTGAGCTGGTCCGCAACACAGACCTTGATGGACCCACGTTGGTCAGGCCGGCAGGTCAGGCCGCTTACGAAATTGTCACGGCCCAGTCTTTCCCCGATCCAGCTGTCGATAGCCAATCGCCTCGGCCAGATGTGCGGTCTGGATGTTCTCGCACCCGGCCAGATCGGCAATCGTGCGTGCCACGCGAAGAATGCGATGCATCGCGCGCGCTGACAGTTGCAGGCGCTCGATGGCGTGTTCCAGAAGATCCTGGTCGGCCTCGCTCAACCGCGTGCACGCGCGCAGCGCAGCGGGCGGCAGATGCGCATTGAGTCCCCCGCGCATCTGCTGCCGCGCATGCGCAGCCTCCACCCGCCCGCGCACCGCATCACTGGGCTCGCCCAGCGGCGTGCTCTCACGCAGCTCCACCGCATCCATGCGCGTCACCGCGATGTGCAGGTCGATGCGGTCCAGCAACGGGCCGGAGACTCGGGCGCGATAGCGGGTAATCCGCTCATCGGTGCACAGGCAACGGTTGCTGCGGTCGCCGGCCCAACCGCAGGGGCAGGGGTTCATCGCCGCGACCAGCTGGAACCGCGCCGGAAACATCACGCTGCGTGCAGCGCGGGCGATGCGGATGTGGCCCGATTCCAGCGGCTCGCGCAGGGTCTCCAGCGCGCTGCGGTTCCACTCGGGAAGTTCGTCCAGGAACAGCACCCCATGGTGCGCCAGTGATATCTCGCCGGGGCAGGGCGGATTGCCGCCGCCCACCAATGCCGCAGCGCTGGCGCTGTGGTGTGGCGCGCGGAACGGTCGTTGCCGCCATCGCTTCGGGTCCAGCCCTTCGCCGCTGACCGAGGCGATGGCCGCCAGCTGCAAGGCATCGATCTCGGTGGACGCCGGCAGCAGCCCGGGAAGGCGTGAAGCAAGCAGGGTCTTGCCACAACCGGGGCTGCCGATCAGCAGCAGATGGTGCCCGCCGGCCGCAGCCACTTCCAGCGCGCGCCGTGCATGCACCTGCCCGCGCACATCGGCCAGATCCGGCAGCGGCAGGGGCGTGGTGTCCACCCGCTCAACCTGCGGCAGCAGGCGCGGATTGCCCAACCCGGCGCAGCATTCCAGCAACGTGCGGGCCACGCGCACGTCGGCGTGTTCGGCCAGCGCCGATTCGGCCGCATTCCCCGGTGGGACCACCAGGATGCGGCCCGCTTCGGCCGCCGCGATGGCGGCGGGCAGCGCGCCTGCAACCGGGCGCAGCTCGCCGGTCAGGCCCAGCTCGCCCAGGAACTCGTACGGCAGCAGCGACTGCGGCGGGATCTGGCCACTGGCGGCAAGAATGCCCAGGGCGATGGCCAGATCGTAGCGCCCACCTTCCTTGGGCAGGTCGGCGGGCGCCAGGTTCAGGGTGATGCGCCGTTGCGGGAAATCAAAGCGCGCGCAGAGCAGCGCCGCACGTACGCGTTCGCGCGACTCGCGCACACTGGTTTCGGCCAGACCGACGATCTGGGTGGCGGGCAGGCCACCGGAAAGATGTACTTCCACCCGCACCAGCGGGGCCTCGACCCCGGCGCGGGCACGGCTGTAGACCAGGGCCAGGCTCATGTGTGCTTCCTGCAGAGAGAGAGGCTCGATGGTGCGGCCGTCACTCTGTCCGTCGCCATCAGGCATTGCTGGCCAGGCGCCTAGGGCTTTGCTGCGCAAGCTGGCGCTCAGCGACGTGCGCCTGCGCCGCATGGTCCGCTTCGATCCGGCGATAGAACCGGACCCACGCGAACCTGCTGAGCGTGCGACGCTGATCGACGACTGCCTGAGCAATGGAGCGTCGTCCAAAGCACTGGCCGAGGCATCGGTGTTCATGCGACAGTCGATGGCGAATCATCGCGTCGGCGACTTCGCTGATAGCAAGCAGTTCGCGAAGGGAACGTCGTATGAAAGGCCGCAACCTCATGTATTCCAAATGAAGAGAGGCAAGAAGAATGATTGACCGGATGAAGTTCGAACTGCCCGGCAAACCGGCCTACTGGGTTGCCGTCGGCATACTCTGTGCCCTGATCGGCCTGGGCATGGACATGAACATGGGGGGCATCGTGCTGTCAGTCGGCGAACCGGCCAAGTGGGGTGGCTTCGGCGCATTGATCGGCACCAGCGTCGGTCTGATGGCGGTATTCGGCAAGCGTTCCGCGCCACGCTGACCGCGCAACGCCGAACCGGCGCGTATGCGGCGGGTGGTGTCCATGCGCGACGGGCGCCGACCTCCTGATTTTCGCTAGCAAGTGGCGGCACCGTGTCGTCGGTGCTCAGCTGGTTGAAGCTCACTTCATCGAAGCTGCGTGGCACGAGGCGGGTGGGCATCGGGCACGCTCGCGGGCGGGTATGACCGTCGGCCAAAAGCAGATAACCACTGAGCATTTCTGCATTGGGGCGCGGGCGGGGTTAATGAATGTGCGATGTCTGGTCCACCGATTGCGGCTGGCATTGCTTCCCCCACTACCCGTACAGCCCACGATGACGACAGCTCGTTCTTCACTGCGCCCGCGATTGCTGGCGTTGGCGGTGTTGCTTGCCACCGCGTCTCCCAGACTTCATGCACAGTCCACCACCGGCGCGATCGCCGGACAGGCGCCGGCCACCGCCCAGCGCATCTTCGTTCGCAGCGATACCGGCCTCACCCGCGAGGTGACGGTCGATGGGCGAGGCCGCTTTACCGTCGGCCAGCTGCCACTGGGCCGCTACGTGGTGGAAGCACGCGATGCCGAAGGGAACGTGCTGCAGACCCGCGAGGGCATTTCGCTGACGGTAGGCGCCAGTACCGAGGTGTCCTTCACTGACGTCACCCGGCTGGACGGTGTGCAGGTCAGCGCCGACCGGGCCGCGGCGGCGATCGATGTCAGCAGCGTGGACTCGCGCACGGTGATCACGGCCGAGCAGCTGCAGCGCCTGCCACTGGGTCGCTCGGCCGAGGCGATCGCGCAGCTTGCGCCCGGGGTCAACGGCAACAGTGGCAATGGCACCTATGCCGGCCCGACCGGTGCACAGCTGGTGAGCTTCGGTGGTTCGTCCGCTGCCGAGAACGCCTACTACATCAATGGCTTCAACAGCACCGATCCACTGCGCGGTCTGGGTGGCCTCACGCTGCCCTACGGCAGCATCGACCAGCAGGAAATCTACACCGGTGGCTACAGCGCCAAGTACGGCCGCTCCGATGGCGGCGTCATCAATGCGGTGGGCAAGCGCGGCACCAATGAGTGGCGATTCGGTGGCCAGGTCACCTGGGAACCAGCGTCCACGCGCTCGGACAAGGACGATGTGCGTTACCCGGGCAATGGCGCGCTGTATTCACCGGAAAGCCAGGACCGCGAGTGGGTGACCACGCAGAGCATCTACGCCGGTGGCCCGCTCCTGGAAGACCGGCTGTTCTTCTTCGGCTCGTACGAGCTCGAGCGCCGTGAGGGCACCGACGTCAAGAATGTGGAGGCGACCAATGCTTACTCCCGCTATGAGTACGACCGCCCGCGCTGGTACGCCAAGCTGGACTGGAACATCACCGACAACCACCTGCTGGAACTGACCGGAGCCTCCAGCCGCAATGTCTTCCGGGGCGATAGCTTCGCTTACGACTACGACACGCTCACCCGCGGTGCGCAGCGTGGCAAGGAAGACACCACCAAGACCGGTGGCGACCTGTGGACGGCCAAGTACACCGGCTACCTGACCGGCCGGCTTACCGTCAGCGCGCAGTATGGCGAAATGCGTACCGATGACTACATCGGCAACCCGGCCTACGACGGCAGCCTGACCTACATCAGCAGCGCCACGCTTCAGAATCCGGCGCTGAACGGTGGTACGCCGATCACCAATGCGCAGACCACGTCGCTGCTGGTCAACCCGGATCGCGGCAACCGCACCAACAACCTGCGACTGGATGCGAACTACAGATGGGGCAACCACAGCATCACGGTCGGCATCGACAACCAGAATGCCCGTGCGCTCAACCGTGGCTCGGTGGCCTCCGCCGACGGTTACTACTGGATCTATGGCCAGTCCAACCCGAACGTGCCCCTCAATACCGGCCTGGGCGTGCCGGCCACCGGCGGCATCCGCAATGGTGAGGACGGCTATTACGTGCGCCAGTACATCTACAGCGCACTGGCGTCGGTACGCGCCTCGCAGCGGGCGCAGTACATCGAGGACAACTGGCAGGTGACCGACCGCCTGCTGTTGAACCTGGGCCTGCGCCTGGATCAGTTCACCAACTACAACCGCGATGGCGACGCCTACATCAAGCAGACCAGCGGTCAGTGGGCGTCGCGGCTGGGCTTCAGCTGGGACGTCGACGGCGACGGGCGCTTCAAGGTGTTCGGCAACGCGGGTCGCTACTACCTCGCGCTGCCGCTCAACCCAGCCTTCAACGCGGCGGGCGCGACGCTGGCCACCTCGACGTACTACACCTATGGCGGCATCGACAGCAACGGTTATCCAACCGACCTCACCGCGTTCTCCGGCGCGGTGTCGGCCAACAACTACTACGGCGTGCTGCCCGATCCGAAGACGGTGGCGACCTCCGGCATCGAGCCGTCCTACCAGGACGAGTTCATCCTGGGCTTCAGCAGGGCGCTCGGCCAGAACTGGGTGTACGGCGCGAAGGCGACCTATCGGGTGCTGCGCAGCGGCGTGGATGACTACTGCGATATCGGCGCGGTGCTGGCCAAGGCCGACAGCCTGGGGTATGACGTCACCAAGGACAGCAATCCGGTCAGTTGCTGGTTGATCAATCCTGGCCGTGCGAACACCTTCAATCTGGTCGATACCAGCGGCAACTACGTAAGCGTGCCGCTGACCAATGCCGAGATGGGCTTCCCCAGGTTCAAGCGCAACTACTACGCGGTGAACCTGTCGCTGGAGCACCCGTTTGATGGCCGCTGGTATGGCCGGGCGGACTACACGTGGTCGCGCAGCTATGGCACCACCGAAGGCCAGCTGCTGTCGGGCATCGGCCAGACGGCGGTGTCGACCACGCAGGCCTGGGATTACGCGCAGCTGATGGAGCACACCAACGGGCCGCAGAGCAACGACCACACCCACCAGTTCAAGCTGCATGGTTACTACCAGTTGACGCCGGAATGGCTGGTCTCGGCCAACCTCAAGGTGATTTCCGGCGCGCCCTTCAGCGCATTGGGTTCGTATGGCCCGAACTTCGAAGACCCTTCCGGCTACGGCATTGCCTACCACTTCTACAACGGCCAGCCCGCGCCTCCGGGCAGCCAGGGGCGGCTGCCCTGGCTGAAACAGCTGGATCTGGGTGTCTCCTACCGGCCTTCGGTGGCGGCTGGGCGACTGGGCTTCAACCTGGATGTGTTCAACGTATTCAACAGCCAGGTGGCGTTGTGGAAATCGCCGTACTCCGAGTTGGATCCGGGGCAGCCGGACCCGCTGTACGGCGCAGCGACGGTGCGGCAGGCACCGCGCTCGCTGCGCGTCAGCGTGAGCTACGACTACTGAGGGAATGCGCCGGCACGGGCGGGTGGCCGCCCGCCCGTGCCGGCCTTGGATGGGGGCCAGCGCAGGCTCAGGCCGGTGGTCGCACTCGTTCCTGGATGAGGGACGTCAGCGCGAGATTGGCCATCAGCAAGCCTTCCATCACCCGATCGCCCACGAACTGTTCGGGCGCTCCGTTCTGGCGCGTGCGCTCGGCCGCCAGCGCGACCTCCTGCACGATGCGCTGCCCTGCCAACGCACAGTCGGCGTCGGCCAGTGCCATCTGCCGACCTCGCAGGGGATGGCGTTCGGGCCAGGGCCGGCCATCAGATGCTGCACCGGACCCGATGCTGTGCAGGGCAGCAATGAGGGTGTTGGGGTCCTGGGTGGGTTCGGGCGAGGGCGCTTCCTGGATGGGGCGCGGCGGCGGGGAATGCGGTGTGGTCATGGCAGGCTCCTTGAAAGCAGACAGAAGCCGCCACCGATGGAGGTGGCGGACGATGCGTGGCTCGAAAACCGGGCTGTTGGGAACCGGCGGGCACGAGGCCCCCACGCACCGCCCGCCATAGCCGGCAGACGGACTGCCAGCCGACACCACTTGCGGTGGTGCCGGCTGGCAGGCGCAAACTACTTCCCAACGACGGGTTTTCGAGGCCCGGCCACCGATGCACGGTGGCGGAGCAACGATTACCCGCCGTTGTGGGGAATGCCAAGGGATCGGGGCCAATGCCGCCAAAGCCCGAGACGTTTCTGGCATTGTCGCATAGGGGGAAGTGGCGCGAGAGGCTTGAACGGCGGGGCTTTCGGCATTTCTGGGACGGATCCGTCAGATTCGTCTGTTGGAGGGAGAAGAGTGCGTTGATTGCGACAGCGTGCGGCGCGCGTCTGCGAAGGTGCGAGTGACTTTCCACCTATTGACCGTCCAGCGCGCCACGGCGAGTCTGACTGCCGCGGCACTGCCCTTAGGACGAGAAGGCGGTGGTGTTTGAATGGATTCGCCGACCCGCGCAGACCCCGACAAGGATCATTGCAGATGTTGCGCCACAGCCGACCTCTTCTTTTCGCGGGTCTGATACCCCTGCCGTGGTTCCTGTTCTGGACTACCGTTGCTGCGATGCTCGCACCCGGTTACAACCCGATTGCACAGCACGCCAGCGAGCTGCTGCAGGCACCCGCGCTCGCAAGCCTGTGCGGACGGATCGCCGCCATCGGCTGCGGGCTGGGGTTCGTACTGTTTGCCATTGCGCTATGGCGGGAATCCGGTCGCCGGATCGCCGTGGGTGCCGCCTGCTGGATGATCTTTGGCGTCTCCATGTTGACCAATGGGCTCTGGCCCATGGGTCATCCGATGCACGGCTTCTACGCCATCGGTATCGCGAACATCATTGCGCCGGCGATGTCGCATATCGAACTGAGGGCCTGGTCGGCCAACCGAAGGGCCTATGCCGTGACTGCCGTGGTGAGCATCGCGGCGGTGGTCTATCTATGGTTGAACCTGGTGGGCGCGGATCCGCAGGGTTTCAGGGGACTCACCCAGCGCCTGTTCTCTTCCATCAACTCCCTGTGGCCCTTCCTGGTCGCGCTGTACCTGCTGCGCAACGGCCCCAATGCACTGCGGACGCAGCCCGAGCAGCGCCTCTAAGGCCATCACATCAGGTTCTGATGATGGAAGCACGCTACGTACATGCGCGGCTGTTGGAAGACGCCGACGTATCGCGTCGGCGTCTTCCCACGATCAGTTGATGATCTCGCCACTCCCCGATGCGACGAATTCCCTCAACTGCCGGATGAAGTCCGCATCGTAGGGTTCCCACTCGGTGATCTCACCGACAATCCGCAGCGGCTGCGCACTGCGATACGACCGTGTCGGGTTCCCGGGAAACTTCTTGTTGGTGACGTTCGGATCGTCCTCGAACGGCCCGGTCGGTGCCACCACGTACACACGCGGCGGTCCCTCGCCCCGGGCCATCTCCGCGGCCAGCCCGGCGCCCTTGGCAATCGTGGTGAAGTAGATGTGGTTCATCACCACGCCATCGCGATAGTTGGATCCGTAGCCGGCTACCAGCAGATCGCCCGTGGCCAGGTCGGCCCGGGTGCCGTGATAGAACGGCCCGGCGACCTGATCGCAGGTGTCCTGCGAAACGGGTGTCCATTCGGTGTCCTGCGTCATCGCGATACCCCCAGGTTGTCCTGCCGGATCGACAGGCCGGCGAGTCTAGGGGGCCAGGTGGGCCTTGCTGCAAGGCCCCATCCGGGAAATAATCTGTAAGTGGGAGGCGCAGCGCGCCTCCTTTTTCATTCTGCGGCGCGGCGCCCTTCCAGCTCGCGCACCGCTGTTTCCAGCGCATCCAGCTTCTGGCGGGTCTTCAGCAGCACCGCGCGCTGCACCTCAAATTCCTCGCGCGTGACCAGATCGAGCTTGGCCAGCCCAGCCTGCAGCGCGCTCTTGAAGGTGGCCTGCAGTTCCTCGCGTGATTCGCGCAGGCCCGGCGGCACCAGGTCGCTGAGGCGGCGGGCGAGGTCATCGATTTGGTTCAGGTCGATCATGGGGTGCTCCGTGGGTGGCGCCCGCGCATCAGGCGCGGGCAGGCCGTTCAGCCACAAGGATACTGCCGGCGCGCGCTGCCCGGACAGGCAGCCGCGGCGTCGCACCGGGCGCGTTCAGGCGCTATCCTCCACGCCGGAAGACAGGAGATCGACGATGAAGATGGTCATGGCGGTGATCAAGCCGTTCAAGCTCGACGACGTGCGCGAAGCGCTGGCCGAGCGTGGCGTCACCGGCATCACGGTGACGGAGGTCAAGGGCTTCGGCCGCCAGAAGGGGCATACCGAGCTGTACCGTGGCGCCGAGTACGTGGTCGACTTCCTGCCGAAGGTGAAGCTGGAAGTGGCCGTGACCGATGACCAGGTGGAGGCGGTGGTGGAAGCCATCGTCAAGGCGGCCGGTACCGGCAAGATCGGCGACGGCAAGGTATTCGTGTATGACCTGGGCAGCGTGGTGCGTATCCGTACCGGCGAGCTGGACGCAGACGCGTTGTAAGCCGTCCGGCGGGATGTTGTAGAGCCGAGCCGATGCTCGGCTGCCGTTCCGCCGTCATGTAGAGTCGAGCTTGCTCGACTCTACAAAGAGCAGCCGAGCATGGGCTCGGCTCTACAAGGAGCGGTAAAGCGGTGAGCGGAGCGACGCTTACCGGCGCTTCGCCCACTTATAGAACCGCTTCCAGCTCTGGCGCACTGCGGCCACCCAGCCGGGGTCGGCTACCAGGGCGGCCTGGGTGGCGCTGGGCGCCTGTCCGGTCACGCGCTGGCGGATCTTCAGCAGGTTCTTCATGTCGCTGCGGCGCATCTGCCGGGTCAGCGGATTGCGGCGCAGCCAGCGCGGTGCGCGCCAGGCCGAGGTGAAGTCCAGCAGCACCGGTACGCCGCCGCTGACCACCACGTTGGTGCCGTGCAGATCGTTATGGGTGATGCCGGCCGCATGCAGGCGGCTGAGTGCGTGCTGCAGCTGCTCGAACACTTCATTGCCGACTGCCTGGGCGGTGCTGAGGGTCTGGCCGGGAATGAACTCCATGCCCAGTGCCAGGCCTCCCAGTGTTCCCAGCAGCGCCGGCGCGTGCTTCCAGCCGCCCAGGCGCTGCAGCATGCGCGCTTCACGGCGCACCATCAGGCGTGCGACCAGCGACAGCGGCGTACCGCGATAGCGGGAGTAGTCCTTGATGACGGCCTCGCGGCCATCCAGGCAGGTGCGGTAGACATCGGGGGCCAGGAGGCGTTCGCCACGCTTGAGCAGCAGGGGCGTGGTGGCGTCATCGCCGCAGGTCTGGCAGGGGGAGGCAGGAAGGGGCATGGCGGGGTCTCGGACGACCCGGTGGGCGGCGCTGAAGCGTCAAGCGAACCGGTGAGGCGGGGGAAGCTGGCTAAACTTTCGTTAAGTCAATTTTAGTACCGGCAAGTTCGCTAATCCACGTTCTGTCGGAGAAATGTCGGGGCCGTGGCTGGAACAGTTCGTCGCGCACGGGCGGACAATTTCGTCTCACTTTTCGGTTTGAGGCGTTGAAAATCAATAAGTTGAAGAAGAAATACACCCGTTCAGCCAAGCGCCGCTGAACATGGCGCACGTGTGGCTTGACCCCGGCGCACGGCCTGCCGACCATAAGCTGTTCATCCGCGACATCGGCGGCCGCCCCGTTCCGGCACGTCCCCGTCCCCTGCCGCGTTGCCACCGATGCCGGCCGCCTGCGCCGTGCATCGCCCCCTGATTCCCGTTCCGGCTGCCGCCGGAGGAAAGTTTTTGATGATCAAGATCGTACTGGCAGTGCTGTTCGTGGCCTGCGTGCTGTACATCCACTTCCGTGGCAAGGTCCGCGCGCGCTGGTCGCGCCAGCTGCTGGACCACTCCAGTTTCATGGCCCCGATCAACGTGGTCATGTACATGTTCTCGAAGGTGCCGACCACGCCGTTTCTGGACCCGGGCAAGGAGTTTCCGCAGCTGGAACCGCTGCGCCAGAACTGGCAGATGATCCGTGACGAGGCGCTGGCGCTGCGCGATGCGCAGAAGATCGCTGCGTCCAGCAGTTTCAACGATGCGGGCTTCAACTCGTTCTTCCGCCGTGGCTGGAAGCGCTTCTACCTGCGCTGGTACGGCCCCTCGCACCCGTCAGCGAAGACGCTGTGCCCGAAGACCGTGGCCCTGATCGAGTCGATTCCGGATGTTCGCGCAGCGATGTTCGCGCAGCTGCCGCCGGGCAGCGAGCTGCGTCCGCACCGCGATCCGTTCGCCGGTTCGCTGCGCCTGCACCTGGGCCTGAGCACCCCCAACGATGATGCCTGCTACATCGAAGTGGACGGCATCCGGAAGAGCTGGCGCGACGGCGAGTGGATGATGTTCGACGAAACCTACATCCACCACGCGCATAACGAGACCGAGCAGGACCGAGTGATCCTGTTCTGCGACATCGCGCGCCCGCTGCGCTTCGGCCTGCCGGGCCTGTTCAACCGTGCGGTGGCCGCCACGCTGCTGGCCGGTGGCGCTTCGCCGAACCTGCCAGGTGATCCGACCGGGGGTGTCAACAAGGCATTCGGCAGCCTGTACAAGGTGCGTCTGAAGGCCAAGGCGCTGCGCGAGCGCAGCGTGGTGGCCTACCAGGTCATCAAGTGGGGTCTGGTGGCGGCGGTGATTGCCGGAATCTGGGCGATCTGATCGAACGGCCGCCGGGCATCGCCCGGCGCTACCGGAACACGAACAACCCGCGCTGTCGCCAGCGCGGGTTTTTCTTTACTTCAATGCCGCCTGCACGAACGGCGGGGTCACCAGCACGCCGGTGTGCAGCGCGGCGGTGTAGTACAGGGTCGTGAAGGTCTTGGCGGCCGAATCGGCCTGGCGGAAGTCGAAGCTGCTGTCGCCCTTGCGCGCCATGGTCACGCTCCACCAGCCGGTCGGGTAGCACGGCTGCGGGAACGGCAGGGTCTTGAACGAACCGAAGCCGGCCTTGCCCATCTCGGTACGCATCTCGTTGATCAGTTCCAGCTGCATCAGCGGCGATTCGGACTGCTGCACCAGGATGCCATCGTCCTTCAGCGCCTTGAAGCAGCTCTCGTAGAAGGCCTTGTTGAACAGGCCTTCGCCCGGGCCGACCGGGTCGGTGGAGTCCACGATCACCACGTCCACGCTGCCGGCCGGGCAGTTGGCCATGTAGGCCACACCGTCGTCGAACAGCAGTTCGGCGCGCGGATCGTCGTTGGAGTCGCACAGCTCCGGGAAGTGCTTGCGCGCCATCACCGTGACCTGCTCGTCGATGTCGCACTGGGTCACGCTCTCCACGCCCTTGTGCTTGAGCACTTCGCGCAGGGTGCCGCAGTCGCCGCCACCGATGATCACCACGCGCTTGGGGGCGGCGTGGGTGAACAGCACCGGGTGGCTGATCATCTCGTGATAGAAGAAGTTGTCCTTGCTGGTCAGCATGATGGCGCCATCGATGGTCATCAGGTTGCCCCAGTCGGTGGTCTGGAAGATCTCGATCTTCTGGAAGGGCGACTGCACCTCGTCCAGCTTGCCGGTGATGCGGTAGCCGATGGCCGAGCCGGTGCGCTCGAAATGCTCGATGTACCAGTTGTTGCTGTCAGTCATGGGACGTGTCCTTCTGGGGTCCTGTTCGGAGGGGGTAGAGCCGGGTTGGCGGCACGGGGCCGCGTGGCGCAAGCCACATCCGGACGGATCGGCCTGTTCAGGTCCGGCAGGAGCCGGGTCACGGGCGCGGGCGCGCATGATAACGAACCTGTGGGCATATAGGCGTTATCATGCCCCCCCTTTTATTGCCAACAAGGCCGACTGAAATGACCGATTGGTCCCTCGACCAAGCCCGCAAGACCTACTCGATCCCGCATTGGGCGGATGGTTACTTCGACGTGGATCAGGCCGGGCACATGGTGGTGAGACCGACCGGGGCGGACGGCCCGGTGGTGTCGCTGCCCAAGGTGGTGGACGCCGCCCGCGAGGCGGGCGCCAAGCTGCCACTGCTGGTGCGCTTCCCGGACATCCTCGGCCAGCGCCTGGGCAAGCTGCAGGCGGCATTCGCCCAGGCCCAGCAGGACTGGGATTACGCGGGTGGTTACACCGCGGTGTACCCGATCAAGGTCAACCAGCACCGCGGCGTGGCCGGTACCCTGGCCAGCCACCACGGCGAGGGCTTCGGCCTGGAAGCGGGCAGCAAGCCGGAGCTGATGGCGGTGCTGGCACTGTCGCGCCCGGGCGGCCTGATCGTCTGCAACGGCTACAAGGACCGTGAGTACATCCGCCTGGCCCTGATCGGTCGCAAGCTGGGCCTGCAGACCTTCATCGTCATCGAGAAGCCGTCCGAGCTGAAGCTGGTGCTGGAAGAGTCCAAGGCGCTGGACGTGAAGCCCGGCCTGGGCGTGCGCATGCGGCTGGCGTCGCTGGGCGCCGGCAAGTGGCAGAACAGCGGGGGCGACAAGGCCAAGTTCGGCCTGTCCCCGCGCCAGCTGCTGGACCTGTGGAAGTCGCTGCGCGATACCGAGTACGCCGATTGCCTGAGCCTGCTGCACTTCCATATGGGCTCGCAGATCTCCAACGTGCGCGACATCGCCAACGGCATGCGCGAAGCCACCCGCTACTTCGTTGAACTGTCGCAGCTGGGCGCGAAGATCACCCATGTGGACGTGGGCGGCGGCCTGGGCGTTGATTACGAGGGCACCCGTTCGCGCAGCTTCTGCTCGATCAACTACGGCTTGAATTCGTATGCCAGCAACATCGTGCAGCCGCTGGCCAACGCCTGCGAAGAGCACGGCCTGCCCCCCCCGCGCATCGTTACCGAGTGCGGCCGTGCGATGACCGCGCACCATGCGGTGCTGATCGCGAATGTGTCCGAAGTGGAGCAGGCGCAGGAGGGCCGCGTGCCGGACCAGCACGATGACGAGCCGGCTTCGATCCGTCATCTGCGCGAGATCCACGAGGAACTGGACGTGCGCCCGGCGGTGGAACTGTTCCAGGAGGCGCAGCACTTCCATGCCGAAGGCCTGTCCAGCTACGCGCTGGGCCAGATCGACCTGCCGCAGCGCGCGCGCATCGACGACCTGTTCTACGCCATCGCCCACGGCGTGCGTGCGCGCCTGAGCTATGACGAGAAGAGCCACCGTCCGGCGCTGGATGAACTGAACGAGCGCCTGGTCGACAAGTACTTCGTCAACTTCAGCGTTTTCGAATCGATTCCCGACGCGTGGGCCATCGACCAGGTGTTCCCGATCGTGCCGATCGAGCGGCTGGACGAAGTGCCGGACCGTCGCGGCATCATTGCCGACATGACCTGCGACTCGGACGGCATGGTCAAGACCTATGTCGAGAACGAGAGCCTGGACAGTTCGCTGCCGCTGCACGCGATCAAGCATGGCGAGAGCTACCGCATCGGCTTCTTCATGGTCGGTGCCTACCAGGAGATCCTGGGCGACATCCACAATCTGTTCGGTGACACCGACGCGGTGGAAGTGGTGGCTGACGCGGACGGCTACGCGATCACCCAGCAGCGTCGTGGCGACACCACCGACGTGATGCTGGACTACGTGGGCTACCGGCTGGACGACCTGCGCGCGGCCTATGCCCAGCGCGTGGCTGCCGCCGGGCTGTCGCCGGAGCGTGCGCAGGAACTGTCGCAGGCGCTGGAGGCGGGCCTGACCGGCTACACCTACCTGTCCGACGAGCCGCTGGTCTGATGCCCGCGGCAACGCCGGGCATGGCCCGGCGCTATCGGTCCTGATGAGCGCCCGCGCGATCTTCCACCTGTTCCTGCATGCCGCCGTGCCAGCCCTGCTGGCATGGCTGTTCTGGCGCAAGCGCTTTGCGTCGGCGTGGTTGCTGATGCTGCTGGGCTGGATCATCGACCTCGACCATCTGCTGGCCGATCCGATCTACGCGCCGAACCGCTGCAGCATCGGCTTCCACCCGTTGCACACCGCGCCGGCGATCGCGGTGTATGCCGGGCTGTGCGTGCCGAAGAAGACCCGCCTGGTGGGCATCGGCCTGGTGATCCACATCGTGCTCGACGCCATCGACTGCTGGTGGATGCATCACCGCTGAGGCGGGTCGTGCAGCGCCGGGGCGGCTCTACCGGGGAGGCGGGGCGTCCGTCGGGGCCAGCGGCAGTTCCAACCGTGCGCGCAGTCCCGGGTTCTCGTTGGAAAGGCGCAGTGAGCCGCCGTGGCTGGCGGCGATCTCCGCGGCGATCGCAAGGCCCAGGCCGCTGCCTTCCACCCGCTCGTCCAGGCGTACGCCACGCTGCAGGACCGTCTCCAGCTTGGCTTCGTCCAGCCCCGGGCCGTCATCGCGCACTTCGATATGCAGCCGGTCCTGTTTGGCCAGGGCTCGCAGGCGCACTTCGCTGGCGGCCCACTTGCCGGCGTTGTCCAGCAGGTTGCCCAGCATCTCCTCCAGGTCGGTCGCTGCGCCGGCGAAGGCCAGCCCGTGTGCCACGTCCATCTGGAAGCGGATGCGGCGGCCGGCATGCACGCGGGTCATCAACCGGCACAGTGCCTCCACCGCGGGCGCCACATCGCTGCGCTGGTGGTGATCCACGGCCAGGCCGGCGGCCAGGTAGCGGTCGATGCTCGCTCGCATGCGCGCGCCCTGTTCGTGCACCGTGCGCCGCCAGCCGCGTCCTTCACCCTCCGCCTCGGCCACCAGCACGCTCAGCGGGGTCTTCAGGGCATGCGCCAGGTCCTCGGCGCTGCTGCGCGCGCGCGCGACCATGCGCTGGTGGTGATCGAGCAGGGCATCGAGCTCATCGGCCAGCGGCGCGATCTCCAGATCCAGCCGGCTGCGGTCGATGCGCTCGGCATCGCCACGGCGGATGCGTTCCAGCTGCTGGCCCAGGCCGCGCAGTGGGCGCAGGCCGAAATGCACCTGGCTGGCCAGCACCGCCAGCCAAGCCGCGACCAGCAGGCCCAGCGCCAGCGCGCTGCGCTGACGGAAGGCGGCGGTGTCCGCGTCCAGCGCGCTGCGATCATGGGCAACCAGCGCAATGTAGGGCTGCGATGCACGTGGCAGGCGCACCTGCTGCACACGGGCACGCAGCGATTGCTGCATCGGCCCGCTCAGATTGCGCTCGGCCGGGCCGGTGGCCGTGACCGGCAGCGTCTGGTCCCACAGCGAGCGCGACTGCAGCAGCACCTTGCCGTTGCGGTCGGTGATCTGCCAGTAGGCGCCGGAGAACACACGCTGGAAGCGCGCGTCGTTGGGTTCCTGGCGCAGCCGCAGCTGTCCGTCGGGATCGATCTCCGCCTGCGCGAGCAGAGTCAGCATGTCCTGCTGCAACTCGCCGTCAAGACGGTCGCGCGCGCTGCGCTTGAACAGCTCGCCCAGCAGCACGCTGGCCAGCACCGACACCAGCACCAGGCCGATGCCCCCCACCAGCAGCAGCCGCCGCCGCAATGAAGGCTGGCGCGCGCTCATGCCTCGGCCAGCCGCCAACCCTGGCCACGCACGGTATGGATCAGTTCCACGCCCAGCTTGCGCCGCACCCGGCCAAGCAGCACGTCCAGCGCGTTCGAGTCCGGATCGTAACCGCCTTCGAAGACCTGTTCGCCGAGGCGGTCGCGGCTGATCACGCGGCCGGCGTGATGGATGAAGTAACTCAGTACGCGGAACTCCTGGGGACTCAGCGGCAACGGTTGCCCGTCCAGTTCAAAGCGACCGGCGTTGACGTCAAGCTGCAGGGGGCCGCACTGCAGGCGCGGGCTGGCGTGGCCCCGGCTGCGGCGGATCAGGGCACGCAGGCGCAGCACCAGTTCATCGGCCTGGAACGGTTTGGTCAGGTAGTCATCGGCGCCTGCATCGAAGCCGGCCAGCTTGTCGTGCCAGCGGCTGCGTGCGGTCAGCACCAGCACCGGAAAATCGCGGCCATGAGCACGCCAGCGCTCGATCACGCTCAGTCCATCCAGGCCGGGCAGGCCAAGATCGACGACCGCGGCATGCAGGTCCTCGATCTGTCCGATCTCTTCCGCACGACGGCCATCGGTGGCCACATCGACCACGTAGCCGGCCTGCTCCAGCAGGGGCTGCAGGCGTTTGGCCAGCTCGGTGTCATCCTCGGCAAGCAGGATCCGCATCAGTCGTCCAGTTCCATCTTCAACAACGTCCCGTTGCGCGCATCATAGTCCAGCTCCACCACTGCGCCGTCGTCACGCAGGATCTCCACCTCGTACACCGCGTCGTCCAGCTCCACCTCCAGCAGTTGGCCGGGCTGGCGCCTGAGCGCGTCGCGCACCACCTGTTCCAGGGGCACGTAACGGCCCTGCTGCACGGCGCGGCGCGCGACCTGCTGCGCCGGGTCCGGCGCAGGGCCGGCAGCGGAGCCCGGAGTGGCCAGGGCCAGCAGCAGGGGCAGGGAGACCAGCATCGGTGACGGATCCTCGGGCGATGGCGACAGGCGCGAGCATGGCACCGCCGACTAACAGCCGACTAACGATGGCCGCTAAGGGGCTGTTAGCCGACCGCGGCATCGTGGTGCTGCCGGAATGGTCCGGCCACGAACAGGAGAACTCCCATGCTGAAGTCGCTCACCCTCGCCACCGTCGCCGCGCTGGCCATCGCTCCGGCCGCGCACGCTGCACCGCTGGGCATGGCCCAGGCCGAGCAGGCCCTGCGCAAGGCCGGCTACACCCAGATCCACGAGATCGAACGCGATGACGGCCTGTGGGAAGCCGACGTCAGCCGCGCCGATGGCCGCTTCAGCGAGGTCTACGTGGACCCGAAGACCGGCGAGATCTTCGATGAACACAACGGCCGCGCGCTGCTGCCGACCGAGCAGGTGCTGGCCAAGGCACAGTCGCAGGGCCTGCGCGAGATCCACTCGCTGGAGCGCGATGGCGCCACCTGGTCGCTGGAAGCGCGAAACGCCCGCAACCAGAAGGTCGAGGTGCGCCTGAGCGGCTATGACGGCCGCATCCTGCACAGCGAACGCGACGGCTGGCTGGATTGACCGCCTCGGGTAGCGCCGGGCCATGCCCGGCGGCCTGATGCATGCGCTGCGCTCGCCGGGCATGGCCCGGCGCTACCCGCAGGTGCTTACCAGCCGTAGGGCGGCGGGTAGTCCCAGTAGCCCGGGCCGCGACCGTAGTAGCCGCCATACGGGCCGAAGAACCCCGGGCCCTCGCCTTCGCTGACGTGGATGTTGAGGTTCACCCCGCGGGTCTTGCCCTCGTCGGTGGTGTAGTTCTTGCTCAGATTCAGGGTGGCGGCGTTGTAGTGGCTGTTGCCACCCCGCTTGGAGTACCCGATGCCGGTGGTGAAACTGCCGGAGACCTTCACCTTGTCGTCCTGCACGTCGGCGATGCCGGCATCGTCGTGCACGCGCGGGCCACTCTTGTCACCGTAGTAGGTGCCCGGCGGGTCCTGCTGCAACGTCGGATCGTTGAGGTAACGCATCGGCGCCTGCGGCAATGTCAGGTCCAACCCGGATGCCTGCGGTGCGGTGGCGCCGGCAGCGGACTGGGCGAGCACGGTCCCGGGCAGGGCCAGGCACAACAGCAGGGTCAGGGGGCGGATCATCTTGGCGCTCCAGCGGACAGGGACCACGCCACACGCGGCGTTACAGGCCGACGCTAGCAGGGCGTGCTTGAATGATGCCTGTCGGCACCGGATTGGGGTAGAGCCGGGCCATGCCCGGCTGCAGGTCACAGCCGCCCGAACCCGAACAGCTCCGCCAGCGGATGCTTGCGCCGCTCGATGCGGGCCCGCAGCAGCTGTGCGCCGATCATGGAATAGGTGATGCCGTTGCCGCCGTAGGCCATTGCCAGGTGCACGCGCGGCCCCCACTGTTCATGCGGGCCGAAGAACGGCAATCCGTCGGCGGTCTCGGCGAAGGTACCGGCCCATGAGAATGCCGGCACCGGGTCGAGCTTGGGGAACCAGTGCAGCAGCTGCTTCATGAGCTTGTCTGCCTTGCCTTCCACCCGCCGGTCGCGCCGTGCCGGAATATCGATGGCATCGTCCAGCCCGCCCACCAGCAGGCGACGGTCGCCGGTGGCCCGCAGGTACAGATAGGGGCGCGCGCTTTCCCACACCATCGTGCGCTGCAGGGGGCCCAGCACCGCGGCATCGACAGGGTCGGTGATGAAGGCATAGCTGCTGCGGTTGCGTGCGACGCGCTGCGAGAGCCAGCGCTGGTTGGCGTATCCCATCGCCAGCACCACGTGGCCTGCGCGGATCGTCGCGCCTGATTCGGTCTGGGCGGTTACGCCCCGTGTGCCTGGCGTCAGCGTGTGCAGCACGGTGCGATCGTGAATGTGGCCGCCGCGCTGGCGCACCCGCTTCAGCAATCCATAGGTGAGGCAGTAAGGGTCGACCCGCGCTGCCTGCCGGGTCAGCAATGCGCCGCCGGCGTCCACATCGAAGCGCTCCGCCAGCGCCTCCGGGTCCAGCCAGCGGGCGTCCAGGCCGGCGCTGCGGCGTGCCTGGCCCTCGGCCATGAGGCGGGGCACGTCGCGGTGGCGACTGGCCAGGTACAGGCTGTCCATGCGCCGGAAGTCCACGTCCTTCAGGCCACGCGCCACTTCGCCCAGTGCCGGGATCGCCTCGGCACAGGCCCGGTAGGCCAGCGTGGCCGCGTCGTGGCCATAGCGCTGGGCCAGTTCCAGCAGATGGGTGTCGATCTCGTACTGCAACAGCGCGGTGCTGGCGGCGGTGCTGCCCCAACCGATGTCGCGCTGCTCGATCAGGGCGACCTCGTGACCGTGACCTGACAGCTCATCGGCGATCAGTGCGCCGGTGATGCCGCCGCCGACCACCAGCACATCGCAGCGCAGGTCGCCCTCCAGCGGGGGAAATGCCTGGATCAGGCCATTGCGTACGGCCCACCAGGGATAGCCACTTTTCAGGTCCATGGTGATGGGTCAGGCGGTGGGATGGCCGGTGTGCGGCGTGTGGATCAGTTCGGACAGATCGAAGCCCTGCAGCCGCGCCGTGGCCAGATAATGGTCCCGCACGGTGGCGTCCAGCTTCGGCTCGCGTGCCAGCAGCCACAGGTAGCGGCGATCGGGGCTGCCAACCAGCGACACGCTGTAGTCCGGAGCGATCTGGATGACCCAGTAGTCGCCCTTGGCGAAGGGCAGCCAGCGCAGGCCCTTGGGCAGGAAGCTCACTTCCAGGCGCGCGCTGTCGTTGTCGACGGGGCAGGCCTCGCCGCTGGCCTCCTCGACCTGGCCGTCCATGCGGCAGCGGTTGTGGACGCTGACGTTGCCGTTGTCGAGCAGGCTGTAGTGCGCCGAGACATCGGTGCAGCCTTCCGGCTCGTGGCGCATGGGCAGGCGCGCGATCTCATACCAGGTGCCCAGGTAGCGGGGCAGCTTGAGGTCGGCGACGGTCTTCAGTGGCAGCTGTTCGGTCATCGGCAGGCGCAGCGGGAACGGGCCTCCACGATGCCGACGGGCTCGCCACGAGCGGGTGAAGCCGGAGCGATGGCGGTGTCCAGAACATTGCGTCGCCGCGGCGTCATTCCCGCTGTCATCGGCGCGGCGGTATCCTGCCGCCAGCGCCGGGTGTTCCGATCCAACCTGAAGTGGAGGTGCCGATGTACCAGGTGATCCTGTTGAAGAGTGAAACCGCGTTCGCGCGCGAGCAATGGCCGCAGGTCGACGATCTGGTGGACTATGAGGGCGTCAGCTACAGCCTGCGCGCCGGTCCGCGCCAGCCGCTGCCGACCGACCACGACTGGCCGCCGGTGGCGGTGTACGCCCCGGACGAAATCACCGAGGAAGAGTTCCAGGACTGGTATGCGCTGCAGCAGCCGACGGTGGAGGAGCTGCGGTTGAAGTACTGAACCGCGGGGGCGGGTGCTGCGGGCGGTGCCGCCGCGGGCATCCGACCTTGACCGGTCGTGCCGTATAGTCGCGCGCAGGCGCGGTGGTCCGCGCGAACCGGTGTGCATCTGGCGTGTCTTCCTTCCTGCAATCGATCCGCATGCGCGGGCCCTGGCTGGGCCTGCTGCTGGGTGCCGTCCTTCTGCTGTCCGCGCCGGTGCTCGCGCAGAACGAGGCGCCTACGCCGAAGCAGCAGCTGGCACAGATTGACAGCGCGCTGAAGGAGATCGAGCGCAAGCGTGACGACGCCGAAGCCACCGAAACACTCGGCACGCTTTCAGAGAACGCGTCGAAGGCCAAGCGGGATGCCGAGGCGCTGGACAAGTCCCTGCAGCCACAGCTGGATCAGCTCAATGAGCAGCTGGCCCAGCTGGGTGAAGCGCCGCAGGGCACCACCGAGCCCCCCGACCTGGCCGCGCAGCGACGCACGCTCACCCGCGAGCGCGATGCCCTGGCGGCCTCGGTGGCCCAGGCAAAATCCATCGCGGTGCGTGCCCAGCAGTTGAGTGCGGACATCGACAAGCAACGTTCCGCGCAGATCAGCGAGGAACTGGGCCGCAAGGTCGATTCACCGCTGTCGCCGTCGCTCTGGCGGCAGGTGGCCGATCAGCTTCCCGATGACATCGCCCGCGTGCGCCCGTTGGCGCAACAGGGGCGTGACACCCTGGCCAAGGCCATCGACACGCACGGCTGGGGCACCCTGCTGCTCGGCCTGGCCGCAGCACTGGTGATGATGTTCCCGCTGCGCCTGTGGCTGCGCGCGCTGGGGCGCCGGTTTGCCGCCTCGGAACGCGCGCCGGACGGCCGCCTGCGCCGTTCCGGCCTGGCCATGTGGCTGCTGCTGGTGGGCACCCTGCTGCCGGGCTATGCGGTAGTGGTGCTGGTGGCTTCGCTGAATGCCATCGGTGGCATCGCCCCGCGGCTGCAGAACGTGGCCGATGGCCTGGTGGCGGCGACCTTCGCTGCGGCCTTCATCGCTGCGCTCAGCGCGTGCCTGCTGATGCCCAGACGCCCCTCCTGGCGGCTGCTGAACCTGGATGACACGGCCGCGCTGAAGCTGCGCAAGTACGCCTGGGGTGCCGCTGCGCTGGCCTGGCTGAGCAACGTGCTGGTGGCCATCGACCGTGCCACCCGTACCAGCGACGTGACCACGGTGGCCCTGGATGGCGTGATTGCGCTGACCTACCTCGGCCTGATCATGGCCATGCTGGTGACCCTGGCACGCCTGCACCGGCGGCAGACGGCCGAAGCCGAAGCGAAGCTGGAAGCGCAGGCCGAGGGTCTCGGCGCACAGCAGCCGGTGCGCCGCAGCAGTTGGTTGGTACTGGCGCGCGTGGCCGGCAACATCGCGGTGGTGGCGGCGATCATCGCCACGCTGCTGGGCTATGTGAACTTCGCCAAGTTCGTGAACCAGCAGTTGATCGGCGGCAGCATCGTGGTGCTGGCAGCCACCCTGCTGTTCAAGTTTGTCGATGATTTCTGCACCTGGCTGTTGAACGCCGACAGCAAGGTTGGCCAGACCATCCTGCTCAGCACCGGCCTGAGCGTCTCCAGGCTGGAGCAGGCCGGCGTGCTGCTGTCGGCGGTGCTGCGCACCTTCGTGGTCCTGATCGCGCTGCTGGCACTGGCCGCGCCCTTCGGCAATGTCGGCTCGATCGTGGAGCGCTTCGCGTCGCTGGCCGATGGCATTCCCATCGCCAAGGACCTGACGCTGGAGCCGGGCCGCATCGTACTGGCCATCGGCGTGCTGCTGGCCGGGCTGGGGGTGATGCAGGTGGTGCAGCGCTGGCTGGCCGACACCTACCTGCCCAAGACCGAACTGGATCTGGGCGCGCGCAATTCAATCAGCACCGTCGCCCGCTATCTTGGCATCATCATCGCGGTGCTGTGGGCCCTGACGGTGATGGGCCTGAATCTGCAGAAGCTGGCGCTGCTGGTCAGTGCGTTGTCGGTGGGTATTGGTTTCGGCCTGCAGGCGATCACCCAGAATTTTGTTTCCGGCCTGATCCTGCTGGCCGAGCGACCGGTGAAGATCGGTGACTGGGTGAAGCTGGGTGACCAGGAAGGCGACATCCGCCGCATCAATGTGCGCTCGACCGAGATCCAGGTGGGCGACAAGTCCACGTTGATCGTGCCCAACTCGGAGCTGATCACCAAGACCATCCGCAACATGACGATGGGCAACAACCAGGGCCGCATCCAGATCCAGTTCGCGGTACCGACCAGCACCGACGTCGCCGGCCTGCGGCAGGCCATGCTGGATGCCTATGGCGCGCACACCAGCGTGCTGCAGACGCCCGCGCCCACGGTGTACATCGACGGCATTGCCGGCGGCCAGATCACCATCAACAGCTTCGCCTACGTGGCCAGCCCGCGGCAGGTGTACGGCACCCGCAGCGATCTGTATTTCAGTCTGTTGCAGATCCTGGCGGAGCGGAACATTCCGCTGTCCACGCCAACGGACATCCACATCACCCGCGATCCCCAGGAGTAGGGGATTCCCGGCAGGGCTGCGCCCTGCACCTGCCGAGGCCGGAGCAACAGCAACAGCGCGCACCCCGCCTTCGACAGATTTCCGCGATCTGCTGGAATTGCTTTTGGGGTCAGATCCGTTTTCTTCCGCAGAAAACGGATCTGACCCCAGATTGATTTCGATATCTGACAGAAGTGTCGACCAAGGTCGACACCTACCCACACCTGCCGGAAACCGTCAGAGGTGGGGCGGTGTGGGTTGGCAGGACCGTTGGCGCCATGGATGGCGCCATCGAGCCCCCATGGATGGGTTTACGGCGTGTCCTGCCAACCTACACCGCCCCGCCATCCCACGGAATGCACGCTGTTGCTGTTGCTCCGGCCTCGGCAGGTGCAGGGCGCAGCCCTGCAGAAAACCCTATCCCCGCGGTCGGCTGCGCGAAGGCACCAGCGCGAAGGTATCCACGGCCAGCTTCTCGGCGTGATTCAACCAGGCGCGGATCTCCAGATCGTCCACTTCATGATCCAGTCCGAAGGACACATTGATCTTGCCGTCGGCATCAGGCTGGACCCACTGCTGGGCCAGCACCACCTTGCGCTGCGATGACACGGCCTCGATCCAGAAACCGCGATCCGGGCGCGTGCTTGCCACCAGCTGCAGCATGTACTGGCCGGCGCGGGTGCGGCGGCCCTTCTGGGTGATCATGTGGGCCTGGCGCACGCTCGGGCGCGGGCCCTGGAACGCATCCAGCGGCGCGTCCACCGCGATGCCACCACGCAGGTCGTCGTCGCGGTACAGCTTGATGCCGTTGTCGCGGTTCACCAGCAAGGCGCACCAGTCGCCGTCGGCCGACCCATCCTCGAATGCGGTGCAGCGATCCACATAGGCCAGGGTGTTGTCCGGATCGGCATCGTCGAACTGGCGGGACGTGTTCTCCAGATACACCGACTTCAGGCCCCAGTCCTTGTCGTACTCCAGCAGGACCGGCGGCTGCACGTGCTGCATGCCCACCACCACCTGGTCGTCGTTGTCGATCCTCAGTTCGCGGGTCGGCTCGCCCAGCCACAGCGACCGGGCGAATGCCAGGTACTGCGGGTAATCGCGGCCGCCATCGCGACGCGCCGCGACGCTGGCACTGGGGGCACGCGTTTCGTCCAGCAGCGAGCGGCCGAAGCCCATCGTGCGCAGGCCCGGATCGAGCAGGCCCAGCAGGGTGGCGCCGGAGTCCAGCGTCGAGCCGTTCTCCGCCGCCAGCTGGCGCGGCGCCACGCCAGCACCGAGGAACAGCAGCAGGTTCTCGCGCTTCTGCCTGGCCAGCACGTGACTGAGATCGTTGGGCATCGCCAGATGGTCCGAGGCGATCACGATCAGTGTGTCCTTGCCGTACGGACTGGCCTGGATGCGCTGGACCAGCTGCGAGATCAGGCGGTCGGTGCATTTGAGCGCGTTGAGCAGGCCGATGTTGCCGTACTGGCTCTGGTAGCGTTCGCCCTTGCACGACACCGGCAGGTGGCCTGCGGGATGGTGCGTATCCATGGTCAGCGTGGTCAGCATGAACGGTGCGCCGGCGCGCGAGAGCTGCTCGAAGCGCTGGTAGGCGGTGTCCAGCAGCACGTCATCGTGTACGCCCCAAGCAGAGTAGTGAATGCGCCCGATCTTCTTCTGCTGCTTGAACCACGCCAGATCATGTACTTCGTCGAAGCCGTGGCTGGCCAGGAACTGGCCCTTGCCGGCGAACTGGCCGTTGGCGCCGCCCAGATAATGGTTGGTGTAGCCCTGCTGCTTCAGGTAGTCGCCCAGGCACACGGCCTTGGGCAGGAAGCTGCCCATCCGGTCCATGCTGTTCTCATCGCCCTGCGAGGTGGTCAGCGGCACGCCGCACATCGATGCCACCAGCCCGGCGATGGTCCAGCCACTGCCTTCGGCCGATGCCAGGCCGCGCACATCCAACGACCTGGCGGCCAGACGATTGAGATTGGGCATCAACCCGGGAAACACGTTCTCGTCCAGATAAGTGCGTTCAAGACTTTCGCCGTAGATCCAGACGATGTTGCGCGGCCGCTGCAACGGCTGGGTAGGCACCTGGTATTCCGGCGCGATGCGCGCGAAATCAACCGGTCGCAGCTGCTGGTAAAGACGCTGGCCGTCGCGCGCCAGCGGACTGACCATGAGCGTGACCACCCATGCGACGGCGAAGCCGGCGAACCAGGCCGCACCCCGTCCGGGCCGATGCCAGCGGCGGACCCGCGTGGCGAACAGCGGTAGCAGCGAAACCAGGGCCAGCACGATGAAGCCGGCGATGTAGCCCTTGAAGTCGGCGACGCCGGCACCCTCCATGTCCGCACCCAGGTGGTACAGCGTGGCGGCGTTGAGTCCGTCACCGGAGAGCTTGTCGATCAGCCACCACGTGCTGAGCGCCAGCAACAGCAGTGAGAACGAACCGGCCTTCCACCACATCCATTTGTCGGAAGCGAGGAACAGCCAGGCCAGCAGCAACAACGACAGCAGAAGGATCCAGAGCATAGGCGGCTTCGGCAGTGAACGGGGTGGTGCGATGGACGTCGTACCGACGCGTGTCCATCCGACCGGCGCTGCCGCTAGCACGTGTGCATGACAGGCCGATGACCCGATAGTGCATGCACGAACCTGACTGAAATGTTTGTTGATCGAGCGCGTGTGGTAACAGCGCGATCAAGTAAAACGAGCGTGAAAATGCGCGTTGGATTGCATTAAGAACCGCATGAATGCGGCACTTCAGAGACGGACGTATGGCGCAGGTGCACATGTCGCGCACCACGCACTCCGCTCATCGATGGCCGCGTTCCTCGCGTGCCCGCGCGCGCCGGTCGAACAACAGCGCGCTGGTGACGATGCCCAGCCCCAACGCCACGCCGATCAGCATCAGCACCAGCGCGATCGCCGGGTAACCGAACAGATGCCAGCCGGTATCGAGCTTCATCATCAGCGATGCGGCCAGAATCAGCGCTGCGCTGATGATGCCCGCCGCCACGCGGTTGGCGATCTTCTGCAGGTTCTCCATCAGCCGTGATTCCTCCAGCCCGGTCACCTTCATCTGCAGGCGGTTCTCGGCCAGCAGGGCCATGATGTCCGACAGCTTGCGCGGCCCATCGCGCAGCAGCTGCTGCAGCTCCATCGCCTCGCTGGCGAGGTTGGCGGCCGACAGCGACTTCTTCAGGCGCGCGCGCATCACATGCTGCAGCTGGCGTTCGACGATGCGGCGCGTGTCCAGTTCGGGCGCGAGCAGGCGGCAGACCGTCTCCAGGTTCAGCAGCGCCTTGCCCAGCAGGCTCAGTTCCGGCGGCGTACGCAATCCACAGGCCGTGGCGATGCGCACCATGTCCAGCACCACGCGTCCCTCGGAGAAATTGCCGCTGGCGGCATAGCGCGCGATCAACTGGCCGGTCTCGCGCAGGTAACGCTCCTCGTCGAAGGCTTCCAGCCGGGTGCTGATGCTGATCAGATCGTCCGCCACTTCTTCGCCGCGGCCATCGACGGCGGCGAACAGGATCTTCAGCAGGCGCTCGCGCAGCCGCGGTGGCATGTGCGCGACCATGCCCAGATCGAAGATGGCGAGGCGACCATCGGGCATCACCCGCAGGTTGCCCGGATGCGGATCGGCGTGGATCTCGCCATGCACGAAGATCTGGTCCAGGTAGCCCCGGATCAGCGCGGCTGCCAACGGGTCCATCGACTGCTCGGTACGGCGTACGCCGGGTATCGCGTCCACGCGAACGCCGGTGGCCAGCTCCATGGTCAGCACGCGCTGGCTGCTGTAATCCCAGATCGGCTGCGGGACCCACAGGCGCCGGAAGGGCCGCAGATGGCGGCCGAAGCGGGCCAGGTTCTCGGCCTCGGCGTGGTAATCCAGCTCCTGCATCAGGGTCTTGGCGAACTCGTTGAGCCAGTCGCGCAGGCGGACCCGGCGGCCGACCTGGGTCAGGTGATCGGCGGCCAGAGCGAAGCTGCGCAACGCTTCCAGGTCCGAACGCAGCTGCGCGGCGACCTCCGGCTTCTGCACCTTCACCGCGACCTGCCGGCCGTCATGCATCACCGCACGATGGACCTGGGCGATCGAGGCGCAGCCCAGCGGCTCGGGGTCGAAGGCCGCGAACAGCTTGCTCACCGGTGCCCCCAGCTCCTGCTCGACGATGGCATGGATGCGTTCGACCGGAATCTCGGCCACCTTCTCCTGCATGCGCTCCAGTGCCGTGGCGAACTCCACCGGCACCATGTCTGGACGTGTGGACAGCATCTGGCCCAGCTTGACGAACGTCGGCCCCAGCGCTTCCAGGTCACTGACGAACTGCTCGGGATTGCCGTCGGCCGGCACCTCGGCCTGGCTGCCGGCTGCGTCCAGGTTCATGCCGGAGAACACCCCCGAATGACGGTAGCGCATCAGCAGGCGCAGGATCTGGCTGCGTCGGCTCATGCCTTTTACCAGCGGTGGATTGCCAGTGGCGGTGGGCGGATTGTTCAAACGGCACTCCTTGTGGACAACGACCGGTAGTGCCGGGCCATGCCCGGCGGAACGGGATCACCTCGCCAGTCTGGCCGGGGCAGGGTAGGCACGCGGTGAATCCACTTCCTCCCGGGCCGTTGGATCGGTCAGAATCCGTCCATCCTCCCTCCTGGAACCCCCATGGCCGGTGCCAGCCTGTTTGCCCTGCTCGACGATATCGCGACGCTGCTCGACGACGTCTCGATCCTGACCAAGGTGGCCGCGAAGAAGACGGCCGGTGTGCTTGGCGACGACCTGGCGCTGAACGCGCAGCAGGTAACCGGTGTTTCCGCCAACCGTGAACTGCCTGTGGTCTGGGCGGTGGCCAAAGGCTCGCTGCTCAACAAGGTGATCCTGGTTCCGGCCGCGCTGGCGATCAGCGCCCTGGAAGCCTGGCTGCATGGTCGTGGCTGGAACGTGCCGCTGATCGTGCCCTTGATGATGATCGGTGGCGCATTCCTGTGCTTCGAGGGCGTGGAAAAGCTGGCGCACCGTTTCCTGCATTCGGCGGACGAGGACGCCGAGCACCAGGCCGAGCGGCGCAGGGCGCTGGCCGATGCGCAGGTGGACATGGTGGCGTGGGAGAAGGACAAGGTGAAAGGTGCGATCCGTACCGACTTCATCCTCTCTGCCGAGATCATCGTCCTGACACTGGGCGTGGTTGCCGCCGCCTCGTTCTCCCAGCAGGTGCTCACCCTGGTGGTGGTCGCATTGGCGATGACGGTGTTCGTCTACGGACTGGTTGCCGGCATCGTCAAGCTGGACGACGCGGGCCTGTACCTCTCGGGCAAGGGCGGAGCGGTCGCAGCGTTCGGACGCGGCCTGGTCGCATCGGCGCCGTGGTTGATGAAGTTCCTGTCGATCGCCGGCACCGTGGCCATGTTTCTGGTCGGCGGCGGCATTCTGGTGCACAACGTGCCGGCGCTGCACCACGCGGTGCAGGCGCTCGGTAGCGAGGGCCAGTGGGGCTGGCTGATCGGCGCGGTTGCCAACATGGTGGTGGGTATCGTCGCTGGCGCCATCGTGCTGGCGGCGGTGACCGGCATCCAGAAGCTGCGCGGGAAGTAGCCGCGTCGCCGGACGGGCGGCGGTAGCGCCGGGCCATGCCCGGCGGAGCGCTTCAGCCCGCCTGCACGCGGTTCTTGCCCTGCCGCTTGGCCGCGTACAGCGCCTCGTCGGCGCGTCGCAGCAGCGCCTCGCTGTCATCGCCGGGCTGCCATTGCGCCAGTCCGGCACTGAAATGCACCGGCACGCGCCGGTCCTGCACGGTCAGTACCCGATGCGCCAGTGAGCGCTGCAGGCGCTGCACGGTGGCCATGCTGTCCGCACCGGGCGTCTCCGGCAGCACCAGCACGAACTCGTCGCCGCCCAGCCGCGCGATGCCATCGGTGGCGCGCAGCAGCAGCCTGCACACGGCCACCATGTGCTGCAGCAGCGCGTCACCGCCGGCGTGACCATGCGCGTTGTTGGTCTGGTGGAAGTCATCCAGATCGATCACCGCCACGCCCAGCGGCGTGTTGTTGCGTTCGGCGCGCGCCAGCTCGCGCTGCAGCAGTTCGTCCAGGCCCCGGCGGTTCAGTGCCTGGGTCAGCGGATCGATGCGCGCGAGGTCGCCGGCCATGCGCAGTTCCTGTTCCAGCTCGGCGATGCGTTGTTCAGCGCGCTCCACGTCCAGCCGTGCGGCAGCCAAGTGGTCGCGTGCCTGCGCGGCCTGCTGCTGCACTTTGCCGGTATCGCGCATCACCTCCTGCAGCAGCTGGTTCAGATCGGCGATGCTGCGCGCCTCGCGCAGCTGCAGTGCGTAGCTGCCGATACGGTCATGGTATTCACCGGTGCTGGTGGCCATGCCATCCATGCGTTCGATGAAATCCCCCATCAGTCCGCGCATCGCCGCCTTGGAGTCGTCGATGCCCTGGCGCAGCAGGCCCTGCCGGTAGATCACCTCGCGCAGCTCGGCACGCGTTCGTTCAACGGCCTCGGCCTGCAGCGGGCCGGACAGCAGTTGCCGCACCGCCGCGATCTGGCCCTGCAGCCAGCTGCGATCGTCCAGCAGTTCGCTCACATTCTCCAGCAGCAGTGCGAACAGCTCCAGCAGCAGCGCCTGCTGTTCCTGCCAGCTGCCGGCACGCACGCCGATCTGATGGCCGAGCTCGCGCACACCCTGCTCGATCGGCTCCAGGGCGCTGCCCGGCTGCCAGTGGCGCAGGCGAAGGGACAGCGCCTGCGCCTGCTCGCGCAGGTCCGGGTCGTGCTGCAGCAGCGCCACTACCGCGCCGCCCAGCAGCAGGCGCAGCTGTTCGGACAGGCGCAGGCTGTCGGGCTGCCCATCCGGTGAATGCTGGTCGATGGTGCGGATGTACTTGTCGATCAGTTGCCGCATCGCCCGCCCGTAGCGTGGCCAGTCGGCGCTGGCCTGCGCGGACTGCAGGCGATCACCCATGTCGCCCAGTTCGCCCGGCAGCGTCGCCATGCCATTGGCGAACGCGGCCAGCAGCGGCTCCGGCGCATCGGCACCGGCAAAGAGCCGTTGCAGGCTTGCGCTGCTGCCGCCCTGCAGGACCACGCGCTCGCCCTCACCCGCGTCGGCAACCGCGCGCACGCGTGCCGGCGGACCGAGGGCGGTGCCGGGGGCGGGGCGCGGGTCGGGGTGGTCCGTCATGGAGCGAATCCTGGGGCTGGCAGGGTCTGGTTCCAGCATATCGGCGCGGCTGCCGATGGCTTGAACGGCTAGGATGGGCGACAGGATGCCGCACGGGAGGTGGTGATGCGCGTGATGTTGCTGGGGGCGACCGGCCTGGTCGGCGGGCTGACCCTGCCCGGGCTGCTGGACGACCCGCGCTGCAGCGCCGTGGTCGCGCCCACCCGGCGTCCGCTGGCATTGACCCATGGGAAGCTGCAGAACCCGGTGCTGGCCTTTGACGCGTTGCCCGCCTCGCCCGAGTGGGCGCGCGTGGACGCGGTCATCTGCGCGCTGGGCAGCACCATCGCCCAGGCCGGAAGCCGCGAGGCCTTCCACCGCATCGACCATGACTATCCGCTGGCGTTCGCCCGTCTGGCGCAGGCACAGGGCGCGAAGACCTATGTATTGAATTCCGCAGCCGGTGCCAACCCGCAGTCGTCGATCTTCTACAACCGGGTGAAGGGCGAGCTGGAGCGTGACCTGCGCGCGCTGGGCTTCGCCTCGCTGACCCTGGTGCGGCCTGGACTGATCGGCGGCGAGCGCACCGAGGTCCGTCGTGGTGAGCGTTTCGCACTGGCGGTGCTCGGTGCCTTGGGGCCGGCACTGCCGCGGGCATGGCGGATCAATCCAGCCGCCGAGATCGCCAAGGCACTGACCGGAGCCGCGCTGGCCCCGCAACCGGGTGAGCACGTGGTGACATCAAGCGCGCTGGTCGGCTGATGTCGCGTGCGCTGCGCCTGACCCAGCTGCTGCAGCTGCTGCGCCGCCATCGACGGCCGGTGGCCGGACAGGTGCTGGCCGATGCGCTGGGTATCAGCCTGCGTACGCTGTACCGCGACATCGAGACGCTGCGCGGGCAGGGCGCTGACCTGCGCGGCGAGGCCGGCGTCGGCTACCAGCTCGCGCCGAGCGACACGCTGCCGCCGATGACCCTGCCACCGGCCGAGATCGACGCGCTGGTGCTGGGCCTGCGCTGGGTGGCGGCCCGCACCGAGCCGGCGCTGGCCGAGGCTGCCCGTGATGCGTTGGCGCGCATCGCGCATGTGTTGCCCGCCGCCCGCCGCGAGGCACTGCGTGACAGCGGTCTGCGCGTGGGCCCTTCACGAACAGCGGCGAAGGTGCCGGCGGCCCGGCTCCAGGCGGTGCGCGAAGCCGTAAGCGCACAGCAGCGCCTGAAGTTCGGCTACGAAGATGCGCACGGCCAGCGAAGCGAGCGCATCGTCTGGCCCTTCGCGCTGGGCTACTTCGACGAAGTTCCGATGCTGGCGGCGTGGTGCGAGAGCCGCGAAGACTTCCGCCACTTCCGGCTGGACCGCATCCGCCAGGTGCGCGCGCTGGAGGATCGCTATCACGTGCCACGCGCCATCCTGCTGCGGCGCTGGCAGAAGGCCCAGGGCATCGCACCGGACTGGTTGGATCGTTCGTAGCATCGGGCTTGCTCGACGGCCTTCGAGCTTGGCGAACAGCGGGCGAACAATCGCGATGCTGCTGACAGAATCTGTCAGCAGGGCGGTACCACCATGAAGGCTCCCAACAACGGAGCGTCCCCATGTTCAGGCCCAGCACCCTGCTGCAGTACGCAAGTGATGTCGCTGCCAGCGCCGCCTTCTACAGCGGCATCCTCGGCACGCCCCCCGTCGAGCAGTCGCCCGGCTTTGCTCTGTTCCTGCTCGGCGACGGCGCCGCGCTCGGCCTGTGGCAGCGCGATGACGTGCAGCCGCCGGTGTCCACGCAGGCCGGCGCCGCGGAACTGGCGATGGTGGTCGCCAACCCGGAGGCTGTACAGCAGATGCACGACGCGTGGCGCGCACTCGGCGTGCAGATCGTGCAGGCCCCGGTCACCCTGGAATTCGGGCATACCTTCGTGGGTGTTGATCCGGATGGGCACCGCCTGCGTGTGTACAGCCGCGCCGAGGGCCTGCCCGCGCGCGGTTGAAATGAGGGGAGCCGGTACCTGCCGGTTCCGCTGTTCCCGGATGTGGTTCCGCCCACCTTCGGTTGACCAGCAGGAAGCTGCCGAGCATGGGCTCGGCTCTACCGTAGAGCGCGCACAAAAAACGCCGGGCACTGCCCGGCGTCTTCTGTGTTTCAGAGGTGGTGGTCGATCAGCTGGCCAGGGCCAGGTCGTCCATCATCGCGCGCAGGAAGCGGGCAGCTTCGCCGCCGGTGGCTGCGCGGTGGTCGAAGGTGACCGACAGCGGGATGACCTTGTGCGCTTCCACGCCGCCCATCACCGGGGTCATCTGATGGCGGGCACGGCCGGCACCGACGATGGCCACGCACGGCGGCACCACGACCGGGGTCGCGTAGCGGCCGGCGAACATGCCGAAGTTGGACAGCGAGATGGTATAGCCACTCAGTTCCGAGGCCGCGATCGAGCGCGCTTCCACCTGCTCGCGCAGGCGGTTCACGCCCTCGCGGATGCCACGGGCATCCAGCATGTCGGCGTTGCGCAGGGCCGGCACGAACAGGCCGTCGTCGGTGTCCACGGCGATGCCGATGTCCACCTGCGCGTGCAGGGTGCGGGTCAGCGCTTCGCCGTCGAACCAGGCGTTCATCGCCGGCACCTTCTGCGCGGCAACCACGATGGCACGCACCAGGCGGGCGGTGACGTCGTTGCCGGGCAGCCAGGCATGGATGTCGGCGTCGTCGTTGAGCGTGGTCGGTACGACCTTGCTGTGCGCATCGGCCATCACCCGCGCCATGTTGCGGCGCACGCCCTTCAGCGGTTCCGGCTGGCCCTTGGCGACCACGCCCGGCGGTTGCGTGCGCATCGGCTTGCCCGCCGCAGACAAGGGGGTGCGGGTTTCGTTCTGTACCGGCGCAGACACCTGCGCCGGGGCCGGCGCGGCATAGGCCGCAGCGGCAGCCGGGGCCGGCGCGGCGCCGAGCTTGGCGGTGCCGTTGGCGGCGGCCTGCTTGACGTCGGCCATGGTCACCGCGCCATCGCTGCCGGTGGCGCGCACGCGGCTCAGGTCGACGCCCAGCTTGCGGGCCATCGCACGCACCGCCGGTACGGCCTTGACGCCACCGACGGCCAGCGCCTGCTCGGTGTGCACGGCATTGGAGCTCTGCATCGCGCCGACCACCGTGCCGGCGTCATCGCGCTCGGCCTTGGCGTCCTCGGCGGCGGCCGGTGCCGGAGTCGGCAGCGGCGGCGGGGTCGGTGCTGCGGCCGCAGCCGGTGCCGGCGCATGGCCGTGGCTGTGGCCGGTGTCCTGGCCATCGGCACGCTGCGGCAGGTTCGGGTCGATCTCGAAGCTGGCCAGCACCGAGCCGGTCGGAATGATGTCACCGGCCGCACCGGACAGCTTCAGCACCTTGCCGGAGACCGGCGACGGCACTTCCACCACGGCCTTGGCGGTCTCCATCGACACCAGCGGCTCGTCCAGCTTGATCACATCGCCTTCCTTCACGAACCACTCGACGATGGTCGCGTCCGGCAGGCCTTCGCCCAGGTCGGGCAGGTTGAAATTCTTGGTCTGGCTCATTTGCAGTTCTCTTCCAGCAGTTCCAGTTCGCGGGCCGGCAGCCAGCCCGTCGCACCATTGGCGCGCTCGGACCACCACCATCCGCCGTGTTCGTGATGCAGCTTGACCATCTCGCCGCTTTCCACATCCAGCTCGCGGGCGTCGTAATCGCGCAGGGCTTCGGCGCGACCGTCGTCCAGCAGTTGCAGCCAGGCGACGGGCGCCCAGCCGGCGCGTCCATCGCTGGTGCGTACCCAGGCAAACGCCGGCCATTCCTCGTCACGTACGCCTACTTCGACGATCTGGCCGGTGCGGAACCGGAGCGGGTTGGGATACTGGCTGCGGTAAGCCCCAAGGAGGCGGGCCCGCATGTCAGCCTGCCGCCACCGCGCGCTTGGCCGCGGTCACGATCCGGTCCACGCTCGGCAGGTACTTCATCTCCAGGCGGAACAGCGGAATGTGGGTGTCGTAGCCGGTAACGCGCTCGACCGGGGCCAGCAGGTCGTACATCGATTCCTCGGCCAGGCGCGCGGCGATTTCCGCACCGAAGCCCGCGGTCTTCGGGGCCTCCTGCACGATCACGCAGCGGCCGGTCTTGGACACCGACTCGGCGATGGTGGCGAAGTCCAGCGGACGCAGCGTGGCCACGTCGATGACTTCGGCACTGATGCCCTCGCCAGCCAGCTTGTCGGCCGCTTCCAGCGCTTCCTTCACCTGCGCACCCCAGGCGACCAGGGTCACGTCGGTGCCGTCGCGCAGCACGAAGCACACGTCCAGCGGCAGGGCTTCGCCGTCGTTGACGACCACTTCCTTGTACTGGCGGTAGATGCGCTTGGGCTCCATGTAGATCACCGGATCGGGATCGCGCATGGCGGCCAGCAGCAGGCCATAGGCGCGCTGCGGGCTGGACGGCAGCACCACGCGCAGGCCCGGCACGTTGGTGAAGATCGATTCGTTGGCTTCGCTGTGGTGTTCCGGCGCACGGATGCCACCGCCCCACGGCACGCGCAGCACCATCGGGCAGTGCAGGCGGCCACGGGTACGGGTGCGCAGGCGCGCGGCGTGGCAGATGATGTGGTCGACCATCGGGTAGACGAAGCCATCGAACTGGGCTTCGGCCACCGGCTTCATGCCCTGCGCGGCCAGGCCGACGGTGAGGCCGGCGATGGTCGTTTCATCCAGCGGGGTGTCGAGGATGCGCTGCGCACCGAAGCGCTGCTGCAGGCCGGCGGTGGCGCGGAACACGCCGCCGTTGACGCCCACGTCCTCGCCCAGCACCAGCACCGACGGGTCGTGTTCCAGCTCCCAGGCCAGCGCCTGGGTGATGGCTTCGATCAGGGTGATGGGGGTAGCGGTCATTGCGATGTCTCCACCGGCGACAGCAGCGCTGTCGGCGGCATTGGCCTGGGAAGCGGAAGCGCCCGTCTTGATGTCATCCATGGCGCTGCTCCAGGGCAATGGCGGCCGCGCGCTGGGCCAGAAGATCCGGCGGCGGATCGGCATACAGGTAGTCGAACATCGCCTCGACCGGCTGCACCGGGGTATTGAGGTACTGGTTCACTTCCTCGTCGACCCTGGCGCCGCACTGCTCCACCCAGGCCTTTTCTTCGTCCTCGCTCCACACGCCCTGGGCGGTGAGGTACTTGCGCAGGCGCAGCATCGGCTCACGGGTCCAGGCATCCTTCACTTCGGCGTCGTCGCGGTAGCGGCGCGCGTCGTCGGCGGTGGTGTGGTCGGACAGGCGGTAGGTCATCAGTTCCAGCACGGTGCCGCCTTCGCCGGCGAGGCCGCGCTCGCGCGCCTGTTCCATCGCCGCCAGCACCGCGATCAGATCGTTGCCGTCCACCTGCAGGCAGTGCAGGCCGCCGGCCAGGCCCTTCTGTGCCAGCGTTTCGGCACCGGTCTGCGCCGAGCGTGGCACCGAGATGGCCCAGCCGTTGTTGACGATGCACAGGATCAGCGGCAGCTTGTAGGCACCGGCAGAGTTCAGCGCGGCATAGAAGTCGGTCTTCGAGCTGCCGCCATCGCCACACACCGCCACCGCGACCTGCTGCTCGTTGTTGAGCTTGAACTTCAGCGCGGCGCCCGCAGCGTGCAGGCACTGCGTGGAAATCGGCACGCAGAACGGGAAGTCCTTCACCGCATTGCCGGTGAAGTCGTTGCCGCGCTCGTCGCCGCCCCAGTACATCAGCACGTCGTACGGGCGCACGCCACGCATGAACATCGCGCCGTACTCGCGGTAGCTCGGGCCGAGCACGTCGCCTTCGCGCATGCCGGCGCCGATGCCCACATGCGCCGCCTCGTGACCCAGGCAGGCGGCATAGGTACCCAGCTTGCCGGTGCGCTGCAGGGCGATGGATTTGCTGTCGAACGTGCGGACGTACAGCATCTGCTTGAACAGCGGCACCAGGACGCGCGGATCCTTCAGGGATTCGGGCAGGTCGTCGCGGACGAGCGTGCCGTCCGCATCCAGATACTGCAGGTATTCGATCTTGAATTCAGCGGCAACCGTCATCGCGTACTGCACCTTCGACAGAGAAGTTACAAATGATATGAATCGCCATGTTAAGGAACGCGTACGAAATAGCCTTCCTGCGGCGCAACACGGCGATTCCCCGTTGTACCCCTGCCGGCGGGTGGAGGGCCAATAACAACAACGTATTCAGTCGTTGCTGCATAGCATCAGAATACGCCTCCGGCTGACTGCCGGCGCAACGTCGCAAACGGTTCCACGCGCGGGCGCGCCATTGCCGGGTGATCCACGGCTCACCGCACGGCCCGGTATGGATCCTCCCGCTGCCAGCGCGGCGGCAACGCGCTACCCTTGCCGCCCCCGATCTGGTCCCGCCCATGTCCGTCGACAACAACCAACGCGATCTCGAAGCCGGCATCCACACCGACCTGCACGGCCGGCTGACCTACGGCGGCTACCTGCGGCTGGACCAGCTGCTCAGTGCCCAGCAGCCGCTGTCCAACCCGCCGCACCATGACGAGATGCTCTTCATCATCCAGCACCAGACGTCGGAGCTGTGGTTGAAGCTGCTGGGGCACGAGCTTGGCGCGGCCATCGGCTTCCTGCAGCGCGATGAAGTCTGGCAGTGCCGCAAGGTGCTGGCCCGCAGCAAGCAGGTGCTGCGCCAGCTCACCGAGCAGTGGTCGGTGCTGGAAACCCTGACCCCGTCCGAGTACATGGGCTTCCGCGACGTGCTGGGGCCTTCCTCGGGCTTCCAGTCGCTGCAGTACCGCTACATCGAGTTCCTGCTGGGCAACAAGAACGCGCAGATGCTGCAGGTGTTCGAGCATGATCCGGCCGGGCAGGCGCAGCTGCGGAGCGTGCTGGAGGCGCCCAGCCTGTACGAGGAATTCCTGAAGTACCTGGCCCGCTTCGGCCATGCCGTGCCGGCAATGTACGAGACCCACGACTGGACCCAGCCGCACGTGGCCGACGACGCCCTGCAGCCGGTCTTCGAGCGCATCTACCAGGACACCGACCGCTACTGGCGCGAGTATTCGCTGTGCGAGGACCTGGTGGACCTGGAGACGGCCTTCCAGCTCTGGCGGTTCCGCCACATGCGTACGGTGATGCGGGTGATCGGCTTCAAGCGCGGGACCGGAGGCTCGTCCGGGGTCGGCTTCCTGCGCCAGGCGCTGGAGCTGACCTTCTTCCCCGAGCTGTTCCAGGTGCGGACCACGCTGCAGGCCGCGCCCCCGCCGGAGCTGGGCTGATCCCCATTCATCCGGATCCCGGCCGGCGGCTGGATCGTTTCAGATGCAAGTTCAGCGAGCAGGCGGCCACCTGCCTCAAACGGCGTGTATTTGACGTGAACGCCACAAGTCGGTGATCCTCGCGCGTTGCTCCATTGCACATCGGACGTGCTCGTCATCCACCGAACCAGGAATCCCGCATGAGCGTAAACGCCACTGCGAACACCCCGGAGCCGGCGCTGCCGGACTTCAAGACCACGCTGGGCCACCCGCGCCCGCTGTGGATGCTGTTCATGACCGAGTTCTGGGAACGCTTTGCGTTCTACGGCATCCGCTGGGCCTTGGTGCTGTACATCGTCGCCCAGTTCTACAACGGCAACGCCGCCGGCGAGGGCGATGCCAGCCGCATCTACGGTGCCTACCTGGCGCTGGTGTACGCGGCGGCGATCTTCGGCGGCTACGTGGCCGACCGGGTGCTGGGCTACCAGCGCTCGATCCTGACCGGCGCGATCATCATGGCGGCCGGCCTGTTCATGATCTCGCTGCCGGAAGAGCATCTGTTCAAGCTCGGCCTGGCCACGATCATCGTGGGCAACGGCCTGTTCAAGCCGAACATCTCCACCATGGTCGGCAAGCTGTATGGCCTGAAGGACGAGCGCCGCGATTCGGGCTTCACCATCTTCTACATGGGCATCAACATCGGCGCGATGATCGCCCCGGTGCTGACCGAGTACCTGGCCCGCAAGGTGTTCGGCACTTCGGAAATGCCGTCGTACAAGGTCGTGTTCATCGCCTCCGGCGTGGGCATGCTGATCTCGCTGGTGTGGTTCTACATCGGCCGGGCCGGCCTGAAGGGCATCGGCGCACCGCCGGCCGGTGCCGAAGGCTTCGGTCGCATCGTGATGGTGCTGGTGGGCGCGCTGGTGGCCATCCCGGTCGCCTACTTCCTGCTGGCGACCGGCGCCACCGCGCTGGCCTGGATCCTGGGCGTGATGTTCGCTGCGCTGGCCGTGTTGCTGCTGGTCGAAGGCATCCGCGAGGGCAAGGTGCAGCGCGACCGCGTGATCGCCATGCTGATCATCTTCGCGTTCAACGTCATGTTCTGGATGTTCTTCGAACAGGCCGGCAGCTCGTTCACCTTCCTGGCCGAGAACATCGTCAACCGTGACTTCGGCAACTGGACCTTCCCGACCGCGTGGTTCCAGTCGGTGAACTCGGTGGCCATCATCACCCTGGCGCCGCTGATCGCCTGGATCTGGGTGGCCCTGGGTCGCGCCAATCCTTCCATCCCGCGCAAGTTCGGCCTGGGCCTGCTGTTCAACGGCGCGGCCTTCGCCCTGCTGATGTTTGCCCTGTCGCAGATGGTCGTGGACGGCAAGATCCCGTTCTGGACCCTGTTCATGGTCTACGTCATCCAGTCCGTCGGTGAGCTGTGCCTGTCGCCGATCGGCCTGTCGATGGTGACCAAGCTGGCCCCGGTCCGCCTGGTCGGCTTCGGCATGGGTGGCTGGTTCCTGTCCACCGGCATCGGCAACAACCTGTCGGGCATCTTCGCCGGCGCCGTCAGCGGTGAAGGCGGCATGACGATCGATTCGGCACTGAAGGGGTATACCTTCGGCTTCTGGGCCCTGATCGGCTCCGGCGTGGTGCTGTTCCTGATCGCCCCGCTGATCAACAAGCTGATGCACGGCGTCAAGTGATGAGAGGGTAGCTGGCATGCGTACGAAGCTCGGTGGTGCGATGGGGATGGTCTGTGCGGCGCTGATCGGCGCGTGTTCGCAACCCCCGCCACCCGCCGCCACCGGGCCGACGCAGCCACTGGATACCCGTCCCACCGAGCCACCGGTCGCTGACCCCAGCGAACCGGTGGCCTCGGGCAACACCCCGGTGGCGGCGGATATCGCCGCCATCGCCGGGCTCAGTGCACAGTTCGACCCGGCCCGCGACCCCGCCGACGATCTGGCCACCGCCAAGGTGGAAGCCCAGCGTGGCAAGAAGCGCATCATCCTCGAGGTCGGCAACGCCGGCTGCGACCGCTGTCATGCGCTGGACCAGATCGTGGAGGGGGATGGCGACCTGCGCCGTTTCCGCGATGCCCACTACGTGTGGGTGAAGGTCAACGAGAGCGACGAGAAGCCCAACAGCGCTTTCCTCGGCCAGTTCCCGGAGATGGGCCGCGACTACCCCTACCTGCTGGTGCTCGATGCCGACGGCACCCTGCTGGCACCGCAGGCGACGGCGGCAATGCGCAGGGGCGAGACCTACCTGCCGGCGCAGGTGATGGCCTTCCTCAAGCAGTGGGCGCCTGATCGATAACGCCGGGCCATGCCCGGTGGATGCGCGCGCCGTCACATTCCCAGCATCGCCGCCTCAATTTCATCGCACGCACGCCGTTACCGGCAAGGCTCCCGGTCGACCCGACGTCGACGCACCCTACCGGAACGCCCATGCACAGCGACCACGCCGAACGATTGCCCGATCCTGCCAGCAGCCTGGGCGAGGGTGGTGCTGGCGAGGGCGTGACCCTGCCGGCGCAGGACGCACTGCTGGATGACGTCGGCATCGGCGACAGTGCCCCCGAAGCGGCCCCGCCGCACCATCGCCTGCCGCAGATCGCACTGCCTGACAACGTCGTGCTGAAGGGCGCGGTGCAGACGCTGGTGGAACAGAAATCGCGACTCGATGCGCTGGCGTCGCAGGGCCAGCTGGCCGGCCTGCTGCCGCCGGAATGGCAGGGCAACGGCGTACGCGCCATCGAGCTGTCCACCTTCATCCAGGGCGTGCTGCCGTTCCTGCAGCCGGGAGAACGTGGCGAGACCGCGGCCGCACGCCTGCCGGTGCGTCATGTGCTGGGCGACGACAGCCGTTGGGGCCTGCCGGATGTGGCCGAACCGAAGTCGCTGGCGTGGTACCTGGCCAGTGACGAACGCGCCACTGCGGGCGGCAGGGACGTGGCCGAAGCCTTTCTGGTCGGGGCGCTGGGCGTGGCGTGGATGCAGGAGGGGCGCAGCCGCGCGGGCTTCCTGCGTGCCGTGGGGCAGGACAGCCTGGCCGCGCGGGTGACCATGCTGGGCTATCCGGCGGCCACCGAGCTGGCGCTGTACAGCGTGGTCGCGCATGGCCAGTCGCAGGTCTGGTGCGTGCACGCTCGCCGTCGCATGCGTCCACTGGTCGCGCCATGGCTGAGCGTGCCGCTGTTGACGGCGTACGGGGTGCCCGCACCGGTGCCATGGCCGTCCGCGTTCCCGCCCGTGGACGCCGTTGCCGAGGCGCTGGCGACCGCGCGCCAGGGACGCGCGCTGCCCGAGGTGGATCTGGGCAAGGTGGTGGCGAAGATGGCCGAAGACGCAGCCGGCGAAGCATGGCAACCGGTCAGCCTGCTGCAGCTCAACACGTGGTCGCCGCGCTGGCATTTCTTCCTCGGCACCTTCGTCGGCGTGCCGTCGCTGCTGCTGGTGGCTGCCGCGCTGGCTCTGCCGGGGGCGGTCGAAGCGGCCACGGTTGCCGCGTCGCTGGGCTTTGCCGGTGGCGCGATCGGTGCACTCGCAGTGCCGTGGATCCATGCGCGGCGCAAGCACCTGAGCTGAACCGTGCTGTCCTGAGACCGGGGCCGAGCCCCGGCGGCACGCCTCAGACGCCTTCGCCCATCCGTTCCAGGCCATCGCCCGCCAGGCGCAGGATCAGCGTCTCCAGCAGCTGTTCCTCCTCCTCGCTCAGCACCGACATCAGCTTGCGGGTGATCTCGATCACCAGCGGCGCGATGGTCTCGTACACCTCGAAGCCCGCTGCCGACAGGGCCAGGACCGAGCGGCGACGGTCGTCGCCATGGGTCTCGCGCTTGATGAAGCCACGCTCGAGCAGGCGCGCCACCGCGCGGCTGACCGCCACCTTGTCCATCGCCGTGCGGTCGGAGACCTCGCTGGCCGACGACCCGGGATACAGCGCCAGGATAGTGATGACCCGCCATTCCGGAATGGCCAGACCGTAGCGATCACCGTACAGCTTGGCGATGTTGCCGCTGACCCGGTTGGACAGCACGCTCAGCCGGTAGGGCAGGAACTGTTCCAGGTCGAGCAGGACGTGCGATGCACGCAGGCGTGTCGAAGCGGGATCGGCGGGGCTCATGTTGCGGTGCACCTTGCTGGTGGTTTCAAGTGTAACTATAAGGGTTGGGTCCAGACCCTGCATTCTCGCCGGGTCGTTACCTGCCCGCACCTGGTTTGTACCGATGCGGTACCGATTCGGAGCCCCGCCATGAATACCGCAGTCCAGCCCTCCTCGCATCCCAATCCGGGCATGCAGGTCACCACCTTCGAGAACCCGATGGGCATCGATGGTTTCGAGTTCGTCGAGTTTGCTGCCCCGGCCGGCCGCGGCCAGGAGCTGCACGACTACTTCCGCAGGATGGGCTTCACGGCGGTGCTCAGGCACAAGCAGCGTCCGATTACCGTCTATCGCCAGGGCGACGTCAACTTCCTGGTCAATGAAGACCCGGATTCGTTCGCTGCCGACTTCGCCGAAAAGCATGGTCCGTGCGCCTGCGGCTTCGCCATCCGCTTCAAGAAGCCGGGCCAGGAGGTCTACCAGACCGCGCTGGGCAACGGTGCCGAGGCCATCGGCTTCAAGCCGGACAGCAAGGCGGTCGGCGCGCCGGTCATCAAGGGCATCGGTGACTGCATGCTGTACCTGGTCGACCGCTATGGCAGCGCCGGCAGCATCTACGACGGCGACTACGAGCCGATCGCCGGCGTCGATCAGCATCCGGTGGGCTTCGGCCTGACCTTCATCGACCACCTGACCCACAACCTGTACTTCGGCAACATGCAGCAGTGGTCGGACTACTACGAGCGGCTGTTCAACTTCCGCGAGATCCGCTACTTCGACATCAAGGGCCTGAAGACCGGCCTGGTGTCCAAGGCCATGACCGCGCCGGACGGCATCGTGCGCATTCCGCTCAACGAATCGTCCGATCCGAAGAGCCAGATCAACGAATACCTGGACGCCTACAAGGGCGAGGGCATCCAGCACATCGCCTGCTTCACCGAGAACATCTACGAGACCGTCGAGGCGATGCGTGCGCAGGGTGTGGATTTCCTCGACACACCGGACACCTACTTCGACGTGATCGACCAGCGCGTGCCGAACCATGGCGAGGACGTGCCGCGCCTGGCGAAGAACAAGATCCTGATCGACGCCGATCCGGAAACCCACCAGCGCAAGCTGCTGCAGATCTTCACCCAGAACTGTATCGGCCCGATCTTCTTCGAGATCATCCAGCGCAAGGGCAATGAAGGTTTCGGCGAAGGCAACTTCACTGCGCTGTTCGAGAGCATCGAGCGCGACCAGATCCGCCGCGGCGTGCTGTAACGTTTCAGACCTGCACCCTCAGCGGTAGCGCCGGGCCATGCCCGGCGGCTTTCCGTTCCGGCCTTGCCGTTCCAGGAGCCCCCATGTCCACCTCCATCACCGCCCGTGGCTACCAGTCCGGTTTCGGCAACGAATTCGCCACCGAAGCCGTGGCCGGCGCGCTGCCGGTCGGGCAGAACTCGCCGCAGAAGGTGGCCCATGGCCTGTATGCCGAGCAGCTGTCCGGCACCGCCTTCACCGCGCCGCGCGGCAGCAACCGGCGCAGCTGGCTGTACCGGATCCGCCCGGCGGTGACCCATGGTGAGTTCACCCCGTTCGCGCAATCGCGCCTGCAGTGCGATTTCGGCTCGCAGCCGGCCTCGCCGAACCAGCTGCGCTGGAGCCCGCTGCCGCTGCCGGAACTGCCCACCGACTTCGTCGAAGGGCTGTACACCATGGGAGGCAATGGTTCGCCGGATGCCCACGCCGGCGTCGGCATTCATCTGTATGCCGCGAACCGGGACATGGTTGGCCGCTACTTCTACGATGCCGACGGCGAACTGCTGATCGTGCCCCAGCTGGGTGGCCTGCGCCTGCTGACCGAGCTGGGCGTGATCGAGATCGAACCGCAGCAGATCGCGGTGATTCCGCGTGGCGTGCGCTTCCGCGTCGAGCTGCCTGATGGCCCGAGCCGGGGCTACATCTGCGAGAACTACGGCGCCCTGCTGAAGCTGCCCGATCTGGGGCCGATCGGCGCCAACGGCCTGGCCAATCCGCGCGACTTTGAAACCCCGCATGCGGCCTTCGAGGACCTCGACGGTGAGTTCGAACTCATCGCCAAGTTCGAAGGACGCCTGTGGCGCGCGCCGATCGACCATTCGCCGCTGGACGTGGTCGCCTGGCACGGCAATTACGCGCCGTACCGCTACGATCTGCGCCGCTTCAACACCCTCGGTTCGATCAGCTACGACCACCCGGACCCGTCGATCTTCCTGGTACTGCATTCGCCCAGCGACACAGCAGGGACCAGCAACATGGATTTCGCCATCTTCCCGCCGCGCTGGCTGGTGGCGCAGAACACCTTCCGGCCACCGTGGTTCCACCGCAACATCGCCAGCGAGTTCATGGGCCTGGTGCACGGTGCCTACGATGCCAAGGCCGAAGGCTTCGTGCCGGGCGGCGCCTCCCTGCACAACTGCATGAGCGGCCACGGACCGGATGCACCGACCTTCGACAGGGCCTCCAGTGCCGATCTGTCCAAGCCCGACGTGGTCAAGGACACCATGGCCTTCATGTTCGAGACCCGCGCGGTGATCCGCCCGACCGCCCAGGCGCTTGATGCCGGGCACCGGCAGGCCGATTACCAGCAGTGCTGGGCAGGGCTGCGCAACAACTTCCGATGAGCCTCATGCGGCATCGGTGAAGGCGTCGCAGTGCTCCAGCGGCAGGACTTCCAGCAGCCGCTGCCGTACGCGTTCGCAGTAGCCTTCGGAGGTCAGCGTGGGCAGTACCTGCAACGCCGAGTGCAGCACCTGCAGCACATCGGTCTGCGCGCGTGCCTGCTGCAGGTCGCGGAACAGCGCCGCTGCCTGCGGATGCCGTTGCATCTCCAGGATGCCCAGCACATAGATCCGTGAGGCGACCAGCGAGCGACGCCGTTCGATCGGCGTGGCCGCGGTCGCGTGTGCCTGCGGCCGTGCAGGGGTGGGCCCGGATGCCGCCACTGCGGGAGGAGGGGCGTCGGCTTCCAGATAGCCGGCATGGATCAGCTGGATCAGCATGGCCGGCGTCTCCTGGCCCATCAGCCCGCTCAGCTCGGTGACGCTGCGCTGGCCATCGCACAGGATCAGCAACCGGCGCTGGCGCATGTCCAGCGGCGCGCGGTGCGCCTGCAGCGCGGTTCGGGCGAGATCGGTCTTGCGCGGTTGCATGGATGGGACAGCCAGGACGGTGCACGCCGAGCCTGAACGAAGGCGATGAAACAGCGATGACAATGCAGCGCCTGCACGCGGCCTGCGGTAGCGTCCGCCCATCCCTCCTGGAGCGATACCGATGAAGCTGCTGCCATTGGCTGGCCTGATGCTGCTGTCCCTGACCGCCTGTGGCGGTGGTTCGGACAAACAGGGAGCGGCCGGCAGCGGCAGCGACTCGCCGGCCGAGACCGCCAGTGCCACCGGCCCGGCGCAATCGGCCGATCCGGACCTGGCGTCACGGCCGGCCAACGATGCCCGCGCCGACAGCCCCGCGCGCCTGGACGGTTTCGGCGGGGTGGCGCTGGGTGCGGGCATCGCCGAGGTGCGCAGCGGCTTCGGCGCGCCGCTGCAGGGGCTGGGCAGCGATGCGGCAGGCAGGCCATTGCCGGCCGACGACGGCAACGAGGACTGCTATTTCCTGCGTCCGCAGCAGGCCGATGACCCACGCCTGATGATCGAAGGCCGCAAGCTGGTCCGCTATGACGTGCGCAGCGCCGCCATCACCGCGCCAGGCGGCGGCAGGGTCGGCATGACCCTGGGCGAGTTGCAGGTGCTGTATCCGGAGCGTGCCGATGTCGGTCCCGACAAGTACGACGACAAGGCCCAGCACCTGCGCGTGCGTCCGGCGCAGGAAGGTGCGGCGGTGATCGATTTCGCCCTGGGGCCCGACGGCCGGGTCAGCGCGTGGCGGGTCGGCCAGACCCCGCAGGTCGATTACACCGAAGGTTGTGGCTGATCCTTGATGCAGCGCCCAGCCTCGCGGCCGGGCCAAGCGTAGAATCGCGCGACGACCGCTGGGGGAGTGCTCGATGATCGCCATTGCCATCGCCTGGTTTCTGCTTGGCCTGCTGCTGCTGGGGCTCGGCGGAGACTCCATCGTCAAGGCCGTTTCCGGCCTGGCCCAGCGCTTCGGTGCCCGCCCGTTCACGGCGGGTCTGCTGCTGCTCGGCGTGGCGACGTCGATGCCGGAGCTGGTGGTCAACGCCCGCGCGCTGGCCGTGGGCCAGCCGGAACTGGCGCTGGGCAACGCGGTGGGCAGCAGCATCGCCAACCTGGGCCTGACCCTGGCGATCGCGGCGATCGCGGCCCCGTTGCTGCTGCGCGCGCGCCTGCAGACCGTGCTCTGGTGGTCGCTGCTGGGGGCCGGCGCTCTGTTGATCCTGTTCGGGCTGGATGGCCGCATTGCGCGCTGGGAAGGTGTCGTACTGCTGGCCGGCTTCGTCGTCATGCAGGCTGTGCTGATGCGCCGTGGCCGCAGTGAGACCGCCGATGTGCAGGCGGCCATCGCACGATCCGCGCTGAGCCGCACCAGCCTGCCGTTGAATGTGCTGCGTGTGCTGGTGGCCGTGGTGGCCCTCTACTGGGGGGCGCGGCTGGTCGTTGGCGCAGCGGCCGACTTCGGCGTCGCACTTGGATGGACGCCGCTGCTGGTCGGCCTGCTGCCGCTAGCGATCGGCACCGCCTTGCCGGAGGTGGCTACCGCCATCGCCGCCGCGCGGCGTGGCCATGGCGATATGGTGCTGGGCCACGTGCTGGGCTCCAGCGCGGTCAATCTGCTGCTGGTGATCGGCGCGATGGCGGCGCTGCAGCCGCTGGCCCTGCCGGCATCGTTCGTGCGCCTGGAACTGCCCGCGCTGCTGGCCTTTGCCCTGGTGCTGTATCCGATGCTGCGTGGCGACCTGAAGATCAGCCGTGGCGAAGGCGTGATCCTGCTGGTGGCGTTCGTCGGCTGGTTCGTATTGGAACTGCTGCTGGTGGGGGCACCGGCACTGTAGCGCCGAGCCCATGCCCGGCTCTGCAGCAGATCCCCGCCCTGGGTGGATGCGGGGAGTCGGGTGATCAGCGTGTCGGGCTCTGCTCTTCTTTCCGCACCGGCTCCGGCGGTGGCAGCTGCTCTTCGGCAGCCCGTTCGTTGCCGGGCAGGGTAGGACGGGTTTCCATCAGCAGCGACAACGCGGCCTTGGCCATCATGTGCGCGCTGATCGGCGCGGTGATGAACAGGAAGACGGTGATCAGCAGCTCGCGCGGCTGCGGATCCTGGCCGAGGAAGATGTGGTAGCAGACCGAACACACCAGCACGCAGCCCACGCCCAGCGTGCTGGCCTTGGTCGGCGCATGCAGCCGCTTGAAGAAGGTCGACAGCTTCACCAGGCCCAGCGCACCGACCAGGATGAAGAAGCAGCCGAACAGCAGCAGGACCGACAGGCCGATCTGGATCGCGGTGATCATTCGACGATGTCCCGGCGCAGCACGAACTTGCTCAGCACCACGGTGCTGCCGAAGCCGAGCATGGCGATCACCAGTGCGGCCTCGAAGTAGATCGGCGAGTTGAGGTACATGCCGAACAGCATCAGTTCGGCGATGGCAGTCACTGAAAGTGTGTCCAGGGCGAGGATGCGGTCGGGCACGCTCGGGCCGCGCAGCAGGCGCCAGGTCGCCAGCAGCATGGCCAGTCCGACCACGTGCATGCATACCACCAGGGTGGTCTGGATGACTTCAAAACCGGTCATGGGAAGATCTCCATCAACGGGGCTTCGTAACGTTGCTTGATCGTGTCGATCAGCGTCTGTGGATCCTCCAGGTGCAGCACGTGCACCAGCAGGAACCTGCGGTCGTCGCTGAGTGCCGCCGACACCGTACCCGGGGTCAGGGTGATCATGCTGGTCAGCGCGGCGATGCCGTGGATGTTGGCGATGTCCAGCGGCAGCCAGATGAAGCCCGGATGGATGTTCTTCTCCGGGCCGAGCACCTGCAGGGCCACCCGGATGTTGGACATCAGGATGTCCCACAGGGTGACGCACAGCAGCTTCGGTACCGGGCGCAACGTGCCGATGCGGGCGAACTCGCGGTCCAGGCGCGCGGCGAACAGCGGCACGACCACGCCCAGCACCAGGCCCAGCAGGATCTGGCCAAGGTTGAAGCTGTCGGACATCAGCAGCCAGAACGCCACCACCATCATGCTCAGTGCGGGCGACGGTACCAGGCGGCGGAAAAGGGGGCGTTGCGCGGTCATGGCTGGCGGATCTCCGGTGTGGTCGCGCGCAACTGCTGCACGTACTCGCCCGGCTGCAGCAGCTGGGCGGCGGTGGCGTCGGTATGGCGCATCAGCGGGGCGGCGGCCAGGGTCATGCCGATGCCGTAGGCCAGCAGGATGCAGGCAGCGAACAGCTCGACCCTGCGCAGCTTGGCCTTGCGGGGCGGCGGCGCGTCCGGCTCGGGCAGCGGCACGCGCCAGAACAGGCGGATGCCCCCTCGGGTCAGGCCCATGATGACCAGCAGGCTGCTGACCAGCACGGCCGTCCATACCGCGCCGGTGTACTGCGCCGGCATCCCGGCCAGCAGGGCGGCCTTGGCCAGGAAGCCCGACAGCGGCGGAAGTCCGGCGACCGACACGGCGCCGATCAGGAACAGTACCGCTGGCGTTTCCTTGCCCGGCATCGGTGCGATCACTTCCTTGCGGTCGCTGGCACCGCCGCGCCGGCGCCGGATCAGGTCGGCCACCAGGAACAGCGCGGCCGCGACGAAACTGCTGTGCGGCAGATAGTACAGACCGGCGGAGAGCACCTTCGGCGTGCCCACCGCGAAGGCAATGAACAGGGTCGCGGCCGAGACGATCACCAGGTAGGAGATCAGCACGCGCAGGCGCGCGGCGGCCAGCGCGCCCAGGCCACCCAGTACCAGCGTGGCCACGCCGGCCCACAGCAGCCAGTCGCGTCCGTATCCAGCCATCGCGCCGGCGTCCTCGCCGAACCACAGCATCTGCACGCGCAGCACGGCGTACAGGCCGACCTTGGTCATGATCGCAAACAGCGCAGCGACCGCAGCAGGTGCGCGCGCGTACGATTCGGGCAGCCACAGGTACAGCGGCATCAGGGCGGCCTTGGCGCAGAACACCAGCAGCAGCAGGCCCATCGTGGCCTTCACCAGGGTCAGCTGGGCCGGCGGAACCTCGGCGATGCGCTGCGACAGCTCCGCCATGTTCAACGAGCCGAGCGAGGCGTACAGCAGGCCCAGTGCGATCAGGAACAGCGTCGAGGCGGTGACATTGAACACCACGTAGTGCAGGCCGATGCGCATGCGCAGGCCACGGCCGCCGCTCAGCAGCAGGCCGTAGGAGGCGATCAGCATCACCTCGAAGAACACGAACAGGTTGAAGATGTCGCCGGTGAGGAACGCACCGTTGAGGCCGACCAGCTGGAACTGGAACAGCGCATGGAAGTGCGGCGCGCGCCGGTCCCAGCCCGAGCAGGCATGCAGCAGGCAGGGGATGGCCAGCAACAGGGTGGTCAGCAGCATCCACGCCGACAGCCGGTCGGCCACCAGCGCGATGCCCAGGCGCGAGGGCCAGTCACCCAGCAGGTAGACGCGGATGTCACCGCCTGCCGTATCGGCGAACAGCAGCCCGACCACCACGGCCAGGGCCGCCAGTGCCGTCCAGGCCACGGTCCGCTGTACCTTCGGACCATAGCGGCGATGCTCGACGAACAGTGACAGTGCGGCGCCGAGCAGGGGAACCAGGATCGGCAGGATCACCAGATGGTTCATGCGCGGTCCTCGCCCTGGCGCGGCGGCGCATCGTCATCGGGCTCGTGCGCGTCCACGTGGTCGCTGTGGTTGTCGCTGCGGCTGCGCATGGCCAGCACGATGCTCACTGCGGTCATCGCGAATGCGATCACGATGGCAGTCAGTACCAGCGCCTGTGGCAACGGGTCGGTGTAGTTGCCCAGGTGGCTTTCGACGCCTTCCTGCAGCACCGGTGCCTTGCCCTGCACCAGGCGCCCACCGGCAAAGATCAGCAGGTTGGTGGCGTAGGACAGGAAGGTCATGCCAAGGATCACGTCGAAGCTGCGCGCCCGCAGCAGCAGGTACACGCCGATGGCGGTCAGCACGCCGATCGCGGTGGCCAGGGCCAGTTCCATCAGTGCATCTCCCCGGTGCGGGCCGAACGGCGTTGCAGATCGATCTCGCCCTTGCGGGCGGTGCGGGTTCGAGAGGGCTTGACCGTGCCCATCATCGACAGCATCAGCATGGCGCCACCGAACACCACCAGGTACACGCCGATGTCGAAGCCGATCGCGCTGGCCAGCGGCACGTCGCCGATCAGCGGCAGGTGCAGGTCGAGGTGCCCGCTGGTCAGGAACGGCACGCCGAACAGCATCGAAGCACTGCCACTGAGCAGGGCGATCAGCAGGCCGGTGCCGATGCACCGGATGTAGTCGAAGCCGAAGCGCGACTCCACCGATGCCGTACCCTGGATCACGTACTGGATCAGCAGCGGCACCGCCAGTACCAGGCCGGCGATGAACCCGCCGCCCGGGGCGTTGTGACCGCGCAGGAACAGGAAGATGGAGACCGTCAGCGTCAGCGGGAACATGATCTGCGCCAGGTCGGCCGGTACCGGCAGCTTGATCGGCGGCCCGGGCATGATCTGCTCCGGGGCCATCCGCGTGCGGCGCAGCAGCGCGTGCACCACCAGCGCGGCGATGCCGAACACCGTGATCTCGCCGAAGGTATCAAAGCCGCGGAAGTCGACCAGGATCACGTTGACCACGTTCTGGCCATACGCTTCGGGCAGGGCACGCGCCACCAGCTCACCGGCCATGGTGTTCGGCGGCAGGGTCATCGCGGTATAGGCCAGCGCGCCGAGACCGGAACCGGCGATGACCGCGATCAGCGCGTCGCGGCGCTTGCGCCAGCGCGGCCGCTCCGGTCCGGACTGCGCGGGCAGATAGTTCATCCCCAGCAGCATCAGGACCAGGGTCACCATCTCCACCAGCAGCTGGGTCAGTGCCAGATCCGGTGCCGACAGGAACACGAAGGTCAGCGCCACCATCAGGCCGACGCCGCCCACCAGCAGCACCGCCAGCAGGCGCTGCTTGTACACGCGCAGCGTGGCGATCGCGCAGCCCATCATCACCAGCCACAACGCCCAGCCCAGCAGGGGAATCGGCTGCGGCGCGGTCCAGTTCGGGGACGCCGGATTCGCCACGAACGGCGCGGCGGCCACCACGATCGCGACCAGCACCAGGCCCAGCAGCATCCGCTGCAGGCTGCCGTTGGCGATGCCGTTGGTCAGGCGCATGGCCAGTGCGGAAACCGCATCCAGCTGCGCATGGAACACGTTGCGGCCGGTGGTGGTATTGGTCACGGCATGCAGGTTGATCAGCTTGCGCAGGCCGAAGTACAGGGCGATACCGCCCACCACGCCGATCGCGCTCATCGCCAGCGGCAGGTTGAAGCCATGCCATACCGACAGGCTGTACTCGGGCATGGCGCTGCCGAGAATGGAGGCGGCAGCGGCATGCAGGACCGGCGCCACCGTCAGCGCGGGCGCGATACCGACCGCCACGCAGACCACCACCAGCAGTTCCACCGGTACCTTCATCCAGCGCGGCGGTTCATGGGGAACGCGGTCCAGACCGTGCGGGCCGGGGCCGAAGAAGGTGTCGTGCACGAAGCGCAGGCTGTAGGCCACGCCGAACACGCCGGCCAGCAACGCCGCGATCGACACCGCCATGCGCATGGTCCCGGTGCCGCCGGCGCTGATCGCCTCGGCGAACAGCATTTCCTTGGACAGGAAGCCGTTGAGCAGCGGAATGCCGGCCATGGCCAGCGAGGCGATGATCGCCAGTGCGCTGGTGAAGGGCATCAGTTTCCGCAGCCCGCCCAGCTTGCGCATGTCGCGCGTGCCGGTCTCATGGTCGATGATGCCGGCGGCCATGAACAGCGAGGCCTTGAAGGTGGCGTGGTTGAGGATGTGGAACACACCGGCGACCACCGCCATCGGCGTGGACAGGCCGAACAGCAGGGTGATCAGGCCCAGATGGGAGATCGTCGAATACGCCAGCAGCCCTTTCAGGTCGTGCTGGAAGATCGCGTTCCAGGCGCCGATCAGCAGGGTCAGCGCGCCGATGCCGCTCACCGTATAGAAGAACAGGTCGCTGCCGGCCAGTGCCGGATGCAGGCGCGCCAGCAGGAACACGCCTGCTTTGACCATGGTGGCCGAGTGCAGGTAGGCCGAGACCGGTGTCGGCGCCGCCATCGCATGCGGCAACCAGAAATGGAACGGGAACTGCGCGCTCTTGGTGAAGATGCCGGCCAGCACCAGGAACAGGGCATAGGGATACAGCGCGCTGGCGCGGATCTGTTCACCGGCCGCCAGCACCACATCCAGGTCGAAGCTGCCGACGATGCGCCCGATCAGCAGCACGCCACCGAGCAGGGCCAGCCCGCCGCCGCCGGTGATCACCAGCGCCATGCGTGCGCCCTCGCGCGCATCCTGGCGATGCGACCAGAAGCCGATCAGCAGGAACGAGCTGATGCTGGTCATTTCCCAGAAGATCATCAGCAACAGCAGGTTGCCCGACAGCACCATGCCGAGCATGGCGCCCATGAACAGCAGCAGGTAGCAGTAGAAGCGGTGGGCATTGTCCTGCGCACTGAGGTAGTACCGCGCGTACAGCACCACCAGCGCGCCGATGCCCAGCACCAGGCCGGCAAACATCCAGGCCAGGCCGTCCAGCCGCAGATGGAAGTCCAGGCCGATCTGCGGCAGCCAAGGCAGCAGGGTGCGGACGATCTGGCCGTCGAGCACCGCCGGGGTGAGCCAGCCGACAATGGCCAAGCCGCCCAACGGCGCCAGCGCCGCCAGCCAGGCAGCAGTCGAGCGCGAACTACGGGGGAAGGCCGCAACAGCCGCTGCCATCAGGAACGGCAGGGCCAGCAGCAGAGGCAGGCTGGGGAGCATGCAGGGAATCCATGATTCACGAGCAGGTCAGTGAGGATAACAGGCTGCGAAATGTCGCCGAAAGCCATCGAACGGCGATCAATTGCCTGTAACGTTCGCTGATTCATTTTTTTGCAGTGCAGCATCTGCTCCGCGGTGCCGGCCAGGGGCTGCGGCCGGCTGCACCCTACGCCCGCGCACGGCGACCGCAGGCCCTGTCGCACAGGGGCTGCCGCTGCGGCAGGCGCCCCGCCAGAGGGGCAGAGCGTGCAGGCTGGCAGGCCGGCGGTGGACCGCAGGTGAGGAAATCCGCCCGTTCAGGAAGCGAGGGTGACGCCCGCCCGGAGGCGTGTCAGTAACGCCAGTCGAGCCTGCGATAGAGCTTGGCCATCACCCAGGCCGGGCCGATCAGCAGGTAGGTCAGGTCGGTCAGGAAGCTGGGCTTGCGGCCCTCGAACTTGTGCCCGATGAACTGCGCGATCCAGGCCACCACGAACACCGTCACCGCCAGCCAGAACAGGTTGTGCAGGCCGATCTCGGCCTCCAGCAGGCGGCACAGGCAGCCGAACACGAAGAACTGGATGAGCATGCCGATGCCCAGCGGACGCGACAGCTTGTTGTAGAAGCACCAGGCACTGAACATCGCGAACGCCGACCAGATGCCGTGCTGGAACCAGGTGATCAGGGGGGGCAGGCACCACAGCAGGGCCACGGCCGACCACAGGATGGCCGGTACCGCGACCACGTGGATGCGCTGGTTGATCGTATTGCGGTGATCGTCGGAGTAGCTGGCGAAGTAGCGGTCGATCGGCCGCGCGAGCTCGGTGGTGGTCTGCATGCTTCTTCGCTTCCTCCGGTGAGGCCGACAGCATACTCCCGGGCGCCTTCGCACAGCGCCACCCTGGGCGCTGCCGGGCACGACGCCCCCGGTCGCCGCGACCGGGGGCGCAGGGGATCAGTCGACGCTGATCCCGGCCAGGCGCTGCAGCGCCTCGGCGTACTTGGCGCGGGTGCGCTCGATGATCTCCGCAGGGATGTTCGGGCCCGGGGCGGTCTTGCCCCAGTCCAGCGTCTCCAGGTAATCGCGCACGAACTGCTTGTCGTAGCTGGGCGGGCTGGTGCCCACTTCGTACTCGTCGGCCGGCCAGTAACGCGATGAATCCGGCGTCAGCATCTCGTCCATGATGTACAGGCGGCCGTCGGCATCGGTGCCGAACTCGAACTTGGTGTCGGCCAGGATGATGCCGCGCTCGCGGGCGTAATCGGCGGCGAACTTGTAGATGCGCAGGGTGGCATCGCGCACGCGCTCGGCCAGTTCGGCGCCGACCTGCCGCACCATCGCATCGAAATCGATGTTCTCGTCATGGTCGCCCACCGCGGCCTTGGTCGAGGGGGTAAAGATCGGTTCGGGCAGCTGCTCAGCCTGGCGCAGCCCATCGGGCAGGTCGATGCCGCTGACCTTGCCGGTGCGCTGGTAGTCCTTCCAGCCGCTGCCGATCAGGTAGCCGCGGGCGATCGCTTCCACCGGCACCGGCTTCAGCTTGCGGGTGACCACGGCGCGCCGGGCGTACAGCGCCGGGTCCACGCCTTCAGGCAGCACGCTGGCCACGTCGATGCCGGTCAGGTGATTGGGCATCAGGTGCGCGGTCTTGGCGAACCAGAAATTGGAGACCTGGCAGAGCATTTCGCCCTTGCCGGGGATCGGGTCGGGCAGCACCACGTCGAACGCCGACAGGCGATCGGTGGCGACCATCAGCAGGTAGTCGCCCGGCGGGGTCCCTGCAGGCAGCCGCTCGCGCGGGATATCGAACACATCACGCACCTTGCCGCGGTGGCGCAAGGGCAGGCCGGGGAGATCGGATTGCAACAGCGTGGTTGGCACGGGCACTCCTGGGGCGTTGTCGATACGGCTGCCCAACGGACCCGGCGGGCCCGCTGACCAGCGGGCGGCCTAGTGTAAAGCCGTCCGGGCCCGCTGTGACGTAAAATGAGCGTCCATTTCGTCGGTCGACCCCGGAGCGCCATGCGCTGGTACGGAAAACTGCTCGGATTCATCGCCGGCGCCCTGCTGTTCCGGCCCAATCCGCTGTTCGGCGCGGTGGTCGGCCTGCTGATCGGCCATGCCTTTGATTCGGATTGGTTCCGCCTGAACAAGGAGAACCCGTACCGGGAGCTGGGGCTGACCTCCGAGGCCACCGATGCCGAGGTCGAGCGCGCCTACCGCAAGCTGATCTCGCAGTACCACCCGGACAAGCTTGGCGGCGCCGCCCCCGAGCTGCAGCAGCAGGCCGAGCAGAAGTCGCGGCGCATCAACGCCGCCTACGACCGCATCAAGACCCTGCGCAAGCGCTGACCCCTTTCCCCTCGTTGCAAGGCCCGGCCATGTCCCACTGCCTCATCGCCCCCTCCATCCTGTCCGCCGATTTCGCCCGCCTCGGCGAGGAAGTCGACAATGTCCTGGCCGCTGGTGCGGACTGGGTCCACTTCGACGTGATGGACAACCATTACGTACCCAACCTGACCATCGGCCCGATGGTCTGCCAGGCACTGCGCAAGCACGGCGTGACCGCGCCGATCGACGTGCACCTGATGGTCGAGCCGGTGGACCGCATCATCCCGGACTTCGCCGAAGCCGGTGCCACCTACATCAGCTTCCATCCGGAGGCCAGCCGCCACGTGCACCGCACGATCCAGCTGATCCGTTCGCTGGGCTGCAAGCCGGGCATCGTGCTGAACCCGGCCACCCCTGTGGACATCCTCGACTGGGTGCTGGACGACCTGGACCTGGTGCTGCTGATGTCGGTCAACCCGGGGTTCGGCGGCCAGGCCTTCATTCCTTCGGCGCTGGACAAGCTGCGCGTGGTCCGCCAGAAGATCGATGCCAGCGGCAAGGACATCCGCCTGGAAATCGACGGTGGCGTGAAGGCCGACAACATCGGCGAGATCGCGGCTGCGGGCGCCGACACCTTCGTCGCCGGCTCGGCCATCTTCAATGCCAAGACCCCCTACCAGGACGTGATCGCGCAGATGCGCGCCAACGTCGCTGCGGCGCGGGGCTGAGGCATGAGCACGGTGGCCGTGTTGAACATCCGCCCGGCCACTGCCGCCGACGCGGGCCTGATCCTGCGCTTCATCCGTGAGCTGGCCATCTATGAGCGGGCCGAGCATTCGGTGCAGACCGACGAGATCGGCATCGCCGAAAGCCTGTTCGGTCCCGACGCAACTGCCCGCGCGCTGATCTGTGAAGCCGATGGCGAGGCCATCGGCTATGCGGTGTATTTCTACAACTACTCCACCTGGCTGGGCCGCAAGGGCATCTACCTGGAAGACCTGTATGTCAGCCCGCAGCAGCGAGGCGCGGGCGCTGGCAAGGCGCTGCTGAAATACATCGCGCGGCAGGCGGTCGCCGAAGGCTGCGGTCGCTTCGAATGGTCGGTGCTGGACTGGAACACGCCGGCCATCGAGTTCTACACCGCAGCGGGCGCGAAACCACAGGATGAGTGGACTGTATACCGGCTCGACGGCGACGCACTGAAGGCGTTTGCGGGAAGCCGGTAGCGCCGACCGGCGGCCGGCCAGCAGAAAGTCATCATCCCGCGTCGTGATTCCTTACGTAGGCAGGTCCGACGGCGCAGGATGCGCAGAACAGAGAACTCCTGGTTTTCAAGCAGGATTCTCCTGATTCCTTGGAAAGGCCGTCGGTGCCACTGTAGCGGCACACAGGCACTGGCAATCCTGACGATGGCCCGCTGATTTGCCGTCAGTCCAGTAACCACGAAGGGTCCCGGCTGCAGAACGCGTATGAACATCATCTGCTGTCTTCTTGTCGCCGCGTCGGTGGTGCTGGCCTCCGCGGTGTTGTCGCCGATCGTCTCCGAGGGATCGCTCGTCTGGTATCTGGCTGCCGTTGCAGGCTTGGTCACTTTCCTGTGTCGCGCGATTCATCGGAGAATGGGTAACAAGAGGTAGCCCGAGGTGTCGGGGTCGCCGATGCCCCAGCGGTTGACCGGGCCTGAAGCAGGAAGGCCGCACTCCTGCGAGTGCGGCCCTAAAAGCTGTCGGAGGCTGATCCTGCCTCCATCCGTCGTCCCTGCTATGGCCTTCCATTCTCCGGGAGCTGAATGACACGCATGTGACATTCACTGCCGGCAAACGGTGCGTTGCTAGCCTGTGCCACCCCACACCGGAATCCCCGCATGACCGCACCGCGCTGGCGCCTGATCCTCAACGGCAAGTCCGCAGGCAATGACGAGCTGCGCGACGCGGTGCGCCAGTGGCGGGAGCGGGGCGTGCAGCTGGAGGTACGTGTCACCTGGGAAGAAGGTGACGCCGAGCGTTACGTGGCTGAGGCGATCGACCACGGGGTAGACGTGATCGTGGCGGCAGGCGGCGACGGCACGCTCAGTGCGGTGGCCGAAACGCTGGCCCACCGCGATGAATCCGCCGATGCCCTGCCTTCGCTGGCATTGGTCCCGATGGGCACGGCCAATGACTTCGCCACCTCGGCGAACATTCCGACCGAGCCGGAGGCCGCGCTCGCACTGATCGGGCAGACCACGGCACATGCCATCGATCTGCTGCGCGTGGATGCCGATAGCACGTCCTGGTGGTGCGCCAACCTGGCCAGTGGCGGTTTCGGCACGCAGGTCACCGTGGAAACCGATGCCGGCCTGAAGAAGATGCTCGGTGGCCTGGCCTACGTGATCACCGGCATCGCCAAGCTGGGGCGGATCGAGCCGATTACCGCGCGTCTGCACGGTCCGGACTTCGCCTGGGAAGGCGGCTTCATCGCGCTGGGGATCGGCAACGGCCGGCAGGCCGGTGGTGGCCAGCAGCTGTGCCCACAGGCACTGATCGATGACGGCCTGCTGGATGTCACCGTCGTGCCCGAACTGGAGGGGGAGGTGGCGTCGACGCTGGGGCAGATGCTGACAGGTGGCAAGGAAGCGGCGCTGGAACGGGTGGCCACCCGCGTCCGGCTGCCCTGGCTGCAGCTCGAGTCGGCGCAGCCACTGACCCTGAACCTGGACGGTGAGCCCGTGCAGGCGCGGCGGTTCCGCATCGACTGCGTGGCTGGCCGGGTGCGCATGCATCTGCCGGCCGATTGCCCGCTGCTGGCCACGTAAGGTGGCTGCCACGCCTGGCGCTGCGGGGTTCCACTCCCGTCCAAGCTGCGATACAGTCAAGGGGTGTCCAGCCTGACGACCCCGCATACCCTTTCTTCCGCACGCCGTTGGTGGCGATGGTGGCCCGTTGCCGTCGTCCGCCCCCATAACGCTGTGTCCCGGAAGGAAAGTCGTCTTGAACTCGCACGCTCAGTTTCAGCTGCAGGCCGCTGAAGGCCACACCCACATTCCCGTTGTCCGCGAAGTGCTGTCCGACCTGGACACGCCGCTTTCGGTCTATCTGAAGCTCGCCGACGGCCCCAATACCTACCTGTTTGAATCCGTCGAAGGCGGCGAACGCTTTGGTCGTTACTCGATCATTGGCCTGCCGGCGCGCCGCGTGTATGCCTTCCATGGCCATACGCTGACCGTGCGCGAAGACGGCCAGGTGGTGGAAACCCGCGAGGTGGCCGACCCGTTTGCCGAAGTCGAGGCGCTGCGCAGCGCCCACTCGGTGCCGAAGCTGGAGGGCCTGCCGGGCTTCACCGGTGGTCTGGTCGGCTGGTTCGGTTTCGAGTGCATCGGCTATATCGAGCCGCGCCTGGCACCGCCGGCCGGCCGCGATGAACTGGGCACGCCGGACATCCTGCTGCTGCACTCCAACGAGCTGGCGGTATTCGACAATCTCAAGGGCCGCCTGTACCTGATCGTGCACGCGGACCCGCGCCTCGACGGCGCGTTCGAGCAGGCGCAGGCGCGCCTGGATGCGCTCACCGCAAAGCTGCGTGCACCGGGTGCCGGCTATCCCGCACCGCTCAACAGCGATGTGCTGGATGAATCCGATTTCGTCTCCGGTTTCACCCGCGATGGCTTCGTCGATGCGGTCCAGCGCAGCAAGGAATACATCCGCGCCGGCGACATCTTCCAGGTGGTGCTCAGCCAGCGCCTGAGCGTGCCGTTCAAGGCACGCCCGGTGGACGTGTACCGCGCGCTGCGCGCATTGAACCCGTCGCCGTACATGTATTTCCTCGATGTCGGCGACCTGCAGGTGGTTGGCTCCTCGCCGGAAATCCTGGTGCGCCTGCAGGACGGCGAAGTCACCGTACGCCCGATCGCCGGCACGCGTCCGCGCGGCGCCACCGTCGAGCAGGACCTGGCACTGGAAGCCGAGCTGCTGGCCGATCCGAAAGAACGTGCCGAGCACCTGATGCTGATCGATCTCGGCCGCAACGATGCCGGTCGCGTATCAAAGGCCGGCACGGTGGAAGTGGGCGAGCAGTTCGTGATTGAACGCTACAGCCACGTCATGCACATCGTCAGCGAGGTGACCGGGCAGCTGCAGCCGGGCCTTAGCTATGCCGACGTGCTGCGCGCCACCTTCCCGGCCGGCACCGTCAGCGGCGCACCGAAGATCCGCGCGCTGGAAGTGATCCGCGAACTGGAGCCGATCAAGCGCAACGTGTACGCGGGCAGCATCGGCTACATCGGTTGGCACGGCGATGCCGATACCGCGATCGCGATCCGCACCGCGGTGATCAAGGACGGCCGCCTGTACGTGCAGGCCGGCGCCGGCATCGTCTACGACTCGGACCCGGACAAGGAATGGGACGAGACGATGAACAAGGGCCGCGCGCTGTTCCGCGCCGTCGCCCAGGCTGCCAAGGGCCTGTAAGGCACTCCGTGCCGTGGCCTGCGCTGCGGCACCCTCCGCTGTACCTGACCCTCTCCCTGTGCGGCACCCAGGTGTACGCCCACTCGATAAGCGACGGAACCCGACCATGTTGTGGATGATCGACAACTACGACAGCTTCACCTACAACCTCGTGCAGTACCTGCAGACGCTGGGTGCCGAGGTGAAGGTGGTGCGCAACGATGCAATGAGCGTGGATGAGATCGCCGCGCAGAAGCCCGAACGCATCGTCATCTCGCCCGGCCCGTGCACGCCCAACGAGGCGGGTGTGTCGCTGGAACTGATCCAGCGCCTCGGTCCGACCACGCCGATCCTTGGCGTGTGCCTGGGCCACCAGGGCATCGGCCAGGTCTATGGCGGCACGGTGATCCGCGCGGGCAACATCATGCACGGCAAGACTTCGCCGATCCGCCATGAAGGCAAGGGTGTCTTCGCCGGCCTGCCGGACCGCTACCAGGCCACCCGTTACCACTCGCTGGTGGTGGACAAGAACAGCCTGCCCGATGTGCTGGAAGTGACCGCCTGGACGGAGAACGACGACGGCTCGATCGAAGAGATCATGGGCCTGCGCCATCGCCACTTCCCGGTGGAAGGCGTGCAGTTCCACCCCGAATCCATCCTCACCGAACACGGCCACGCCCTGCTGCGCAATTTCCTGCAGCGACCGGCCGCCTGAGTCCAAGGAGCAATCCCGATGAGCTTCTCCCCCCAGGAAGCCCTGCACCGCACCATCGAGCACCGCGAGATCTTCTTCGACGAGATGGTCGACCTGATGCGGCAGATCATGCGCGGCGATGTTTCGCCGATGATGACGGCGGCCATCCTCACCGGCCTGCGCGTGAAGAAGGAGACCGTGGACGAAATCGCCGCGGCGGCCACCGTGATGCGTGAATTCGCCCGGCCGGTGCCGGTGGCCGATACCTCCAACCTGGTCGATATCGTCGGCACGGGGGGCGATGGTTCGCATACCTTCAACATCTCCACCTGCGCGATGTTCGTCGCGGCGGCTGCCGGCGCGCGCGTGGCCAAGCATGGCAACCGCAGCGTGTCGTCCAAGTCCGGCAGCGCCGACGCGCTGGAGGCGCTGGGCGCGGTGATCGAGCTGCAGCCGGAGCAGGTGGCCGCGGCCATCGAGCGGACCGGGATCGGTTTCATGTTTGCGCCGATCCACCACCCGTCGATGAAGGTGGTGGCGCCGGTGCGCCGCGAGATGGGCGTGCGCACCATCTTCAACATCCTCGGCCCGCTCACCAATCCGGCCAGCGCACCGTCGGTGCTGATGGGCGTGTTCCACCCCGATCTGGTGGGCATCCAGGCGCGCGTGCTGCGCGAACTGGGTACCGAGCGCGCCATGGTGGTCTGGGGCCGCGACAACATGGACGAGATCTCGCTGGGCGCCGGCACCCTGGTCGGCGAATTGCGCGACGGCAGGGTGCGCGAGTACGAGATCCACCCGGAGGACTTCGGCATCGCCATGTCGGCCAGCCGCAACCTGCGCGTGGATGGCCCGGAGCAGTCCATTGCCCTGCTACGCGCGGTGCTGGACAACGAGCCCGGCCCGGCGCTGGACATCGTCGCGCTCAATGCCGGCGCCGCGCTGTACGTGGCCGGCGTGGCCAGTGACATCGGTGACGGCCTGGCCCGTGCCCGCGCCGCCATCGCCAATGGCAGCGCCCGCCAGCGCCTGCAGCAGTATGTTGAGACCACCCGCGCGCTGGTTGCCTGAGCGCGTGGTTCAGCCTGACCCCGTCGATGGCCGATAATGGCCGTCCTCACCGCCCCCGCACCGAACCGAAGACGATGAGCGACATCCTGCAGACGATCCTGGCCCGCAAGGCCGAAGAAGTAGCCCAGCGCCGCGCCCAGCGCCCGCTCGAGGAGCTGCAGGCCGCCCTGGCCGGCGCCCCGCCGGTGCGTGGTTTCGTGCGTGCGCTGCAGGCCGCCGTGGCCAACGGCGATCCGGCGGTGATCGCCGAGGTGAAGAAGGCCAGCCCCTCCAAGGGCGTGATCCGTCCGGACTTCCGTCCGGCCGACATTGCGGTCAGCTACGAGTTCGGCGGCGCCAGCTGCCTGTCGGTGCTGACCGACGTGGATTTCTTCCAGGGCGCCGACGCCTACCTGCAGCAGGCCCGCGAGGCCTGCACGCTGCCGGTGCTGCGCAAGGACTTCGTGATCGATGCCTACCAGGTGTACGAGGCGCGCGTGCTGGGCGCTGACTGCATCCTGCTGATCGTGGCGGCGCTGGACGATACCCAGCTGGCCACGCTGTCGGAACTGGCACTGTCGCTGGGCATGGACGTGCTGGTGGAAGTGCACGACATCGACGAGCTGGAGCGTGCGCTGCAGGTGCCGGCGCCGATGATCGGCATCAACAACCGCAACCTGCGCACCTTCGAGGTCTCGCTACAGACCACCCTGGACATGCGCCTGGCCGTGCCGCGCGACCGCCTGCTGGTGACCGAGAGCGGCATCCTCGGGCCCCAGGACGTGGCGCTGATGCGTGATGCCGGCATCCACGCGTTCCTGGTCGGCGAGGCCTTCATGCGCGTGGAAGAGCCGGGCGAGGGCCTGCGTCAGCTATTCTTCGCGGCATGAAAACGCATTACCCGACGCCACGCGCGGATGCGCCGCTGGTGGTCTTCGACTTCGATCACACCCTGTACGACGGTGATTCGGGCACGCACCTGTTCGCCTCGCTGATCAAGCGCAACCCGTTGCGCATGCTCGCGGCGCTGCTGGTCACCCCGATCGCCGGGCCGATGGTGGCGATGCTGCCGACCCGCCGTGCCGGCATTTCGATCTACGTGTGGATCGGCAGCTTCGGCCTGCATCGTGCGCGCGAGTTCAACCGGGTGATCGACGCCTACGTGATCAGGAACGAGGCGCAGATGCGCGCCAAGCTGCTGCCGCAGGCGCTGGAGGTGTTCGCCGCGCACCGTGCAAAGGGGGATCGCGTGGTGGTGGCCACGGGCGCCCCGCCCGAACTGGCCCGCGCGATCCTGGCCTTCGTTGCGCACCAGGACGTGCCGGTCATCGGCACGGAGGTCGGGCCGCGCCTGGGAGGGGTGGGGCCGACCCGTCACTGCCACAACGAAGAGAAGATGCGCATGCTGCGTGAACGTGGCTACGGCGACATCGACATTGCCTACTCCGACAGCACTGCGGATCTGCCGCTGCTGCTGGCGGCGAAGGCGCCGGTAGTGGTCAACCCGAAGCCGGGCAAGGTGGCGTTCTTCCGCAGCGTACTGCCGGCGGGCACCCGCATCCTCAACTGGGGCTGCGTCGACCGCGGCGGTGACAAGGCCTGATCCACCAGGCCCGCCGGGCATGGCCCGGCGCTACCCCTTGCCGCCCGATGGTGCCGTGCCATTGCACGCCATCCCGCAGCGCGGGGCCATGCCCGGCGAATCCGCAAGCCATCCGGTAGCGCCGGGCCATGCCCGGCGAATCCGCAGGCCATCCGGTAGCGCCGGGCCATGCCCGGCGAATCCGCAGGCCGTCCGGTAGCGCCGGGCCATGCCCGGCGAATCCGCAAGCCATCCGGTAGCGCCGGGCCATGCCCGGCGAATCCGCAGGCCATCCGGTAGCGCCGGGCCATGCCCGGCGAGCGCGGAGCGCGGTCAGCGCGCCAGGTACCCGGTCACCGCGTGGCCGATCTGGAACAGGCTGATGCCCAGCACCAGCACGCCGACTGCGACCAGTACCCAGCGTTCCTTGACCCGCTTGACCAGGATCGCGGCCACCGGCGCGGCCATCATGCCGCCGATCAGCAGCCCGGCGACGATCTGCAGGTGCTGCACCCCCATCGACAGCAGGAAGGTGGCCGAGATGGTCAGGGTGACCACGAACTCGGCCGCGTTGACCGTGCCGATCGTGGTACGGGCCTGGCCGCCACGCGCCAGCAGGGTGGACGTGGCGATCGGGCCCCAGCCACCGCCGCCGCTGGCGTCCAGAAGGCCGGCGAAGAAGCCCAGAACCGGCACGCGGCGGATCTCGCCGCTGGGCATCCAGCGCCCGGCAGCACGGGCCAGGATGACGATGGCAAGCACCAGCAGGTACAGGTAGATCAACGGGCGGATGAAATCGCCGGGCAGTTGGGCGAGTACATAGGCACCGATCGCACCCCCGATCGCGCCGGGCAGCGCCAGGCGCACGAACAGGCGTTTATCGACATTGCCAGCCGCAAGATGCGACACACCGGAGGCGCCGGTGGTGAACACTTCGGCGGTGTGGATGCTGGCGCTGACCTGGGCCGGCGGCAATCCCATGCTCAGCATCACCGATGAGGAGACCAGGCCGAAGGCCATGCCCAGCGCGCCATCGACCAGCTGCGCACCGAGGCCGATGAGGATGAACCACCAGAATTCGCTGCTCAGTTCCATGCACCGAGCCTAGCGCGCGAAGGAGTGCGGACCAAGGTCCGCACCCACCGGGTGCTCAACGATCAACGGGTGCCGTAAAGCACCACGGTCTTGCCGCGGGCATGCAGCAGCCCGTCGGTCTGCAGCTTCTTCAGCACGCGGCCGGCCATCTCACGCGAGCAGCCGACCAGGCGCGCCAGCTCCTGCCGCGAAACGCGCAGCTGGCTGCCCTGCGGGTGGCTCATCGCCTCCGGCTCCTGGGCCAGATCGTGCAGGGTGCGAACGATGCGGTCGGTAACGTCCAGGAACGCCAGGCGGCTGGCCTTGCGGCTGGTGTCGAGCAGACGCTTGGAGATCTGCTGGCCCAGCGCGTACAGCAGGCGCGGGGCGTCGGCCGACAGCGGGCCAAGGAACAGCTGATGCAGGCGCTCGTAGCTGATCTCGGCCAGCTCGCAGGCGGTGCGGGTCCGCAGGATCACCTCGCGGCGGTCCGATTCCACGAACAGGCCCATCTCGCCGACGAACTCGCCGGCACCGAAGTAGCCCAGCACCAGCTCACGATCGTCATCTTCCTCGGCCATGATCGAAACCGAGCCGCTGATGACGTAATACAGGGTTCCCGCCGGGTCTCCTGGTCGGAAGACGTCGGTCCGGGTGGGATATCGCCGCCTGTGGCTGTGCGCCAGGAAACGATCGATTGTTGCGATATCCAGGGCCAGTGGACTGCTAGCTAGGCGCACGGTTGACACGATAGGGGCGCTCCCTCTGCGCATGAACGGATTCACGGGGTCGATAGCGGAGCTTAACCAGCGCAATTGTTAAGGGCAAACAGTGTGCCAGAACTCTTGCGTCTTCACGTTCCCCCCGGGGGCGGTTTGCCCCATAATTCACCCTTTCTCTTCTTACACAGGAATCGACCGCCGTGGTCAAGCCGTTGCCTCGCCTGAGGTTGCAGGGTTTCAACAACCTCACCAAGGCGCTGAGCTTCAACATCTATGACGTGTGTTACGCGCGCACCGAAGAGGAGCGTCAGCGTTACATTGAATACATCGATGAAGAGTACAACGCCGACAGGCTGACTCAAATCTTGACCGATGTCGCCGAGATCATCGGCGCCAACATCCTGAACGTGGCCCGCCAGGACTACGATCCGCAGGGTGCCTCGGTGACCATCCTGATCTCCGAAGAGCCGGTGATCGACAAGAAGCTGGCGGGCAAGGAGCTGATCTCCGACGCCGTGGTCGCGCACATGGACAAGAGCCACATCACCGTCCATACCTACCCGGAAACCCATCCGCAGGAAGGCATCGCGACGTTCCGCGCGGACATCGACGTAGCCACCTGTGGCGTCATTTCGCCGCTGAAGGCCCTGAACTACCTGATCGAGAGCCTGGAATCGGACATCGTGATCATGGACTACCGCGTCCGTGGCTTCACCCGCGATGTGAAGGGCAAGAAGCACTTCATCGATCACAAGATCAATTCGATCCAGAACTTCCTGGCCAAGAACATCAAGTCGCGTTACGAGATGTTCGACGTCAACGTCTACCAGGAGAACATCTTCCACACGAAGATGCACCTGAAGGACTTCGACCTGGATCAGTACCTGTTCGAGGAAAAGGCCAGGAACCTGTCGTTCAAGGAACGCATGAAGATCGAGGCGCTGCTCAAGCGCGAGATCGAAGAGCTGTTCCACGGTCGCAACCTGTCCGAGTAACACCCCTGTGCGATGCCGGCAGGCATCGTCACCCAGGCGGGACGACCCGCCCCGTGGAACCTGCGTGCTGCGCAATTCATGGTTCCACGGCGATGTACCGACCTACGGCCCGGTGTGAAGACACCGGGCCGTTTTCGTTTTTCAACCACTAGGTAAGGACCCCACCCATGCCCTGGATCTACCTGCTGCTGGCCGGCCTGTTCGAGATCGGCTTCGCGCTTGGAATGAAGTACTCCGAAGGCTTCAGCAAGCCACTGCCCACGGCCGCCACGGTCGTTTCCGCGCTGATCAGCCTGTACCTGATGAGCCAGGCCATGAAGAGCATTCCGGTCGGCACGGCCTATGCCATCTGGACCGGCATCGGGGCCATGGGCGTGGCAGTGCTGGGCATCTACCTGTTCAACGACAGTGCTTCACCGGCCCGCCTGGCCTGCGTGGGCCTGATCGTCGCCGGTGTGATCGGCCTGAAGCTGGTGTCGCCGAACTGAGCCGGCGCTGAGGCGTCCGATGCCGCGTTGCCGGCAGCGCCGGGCCATGCGCGGCGGCCGTTCAGAGGCGGTACGCGATGGTCTTCATCACCTTCGAGGCCAGCGCCATCGCCCCCGGAATCGGGAAGGGCAGGCGGCGGGCGCCGGCCTGCTCGGCATGGTCCGCATGCCGGGCCTCGTCCTGCTTCATCACTTCGATGACCGCGCGGCTGCGCAGGTCGGCGGCCGGGAGATCGACCAGATGCTCATCCAGGTGGGCCTCTACCTGGCGTTCGGTCTCGACGACAAAACCCAGGTTCCAGCCATCACCGCGCAGCCCGGCCAGGGTGCCGATGGTGTAACTGCCTGCGTACCAGAGCGGGTTGAACAGGCTCGGCCGGCTGTCCAGTTCGGCCAGGCGGGTGGCACACCACGCCAGGTGGTCGGTTTCCTCCTGCGCTGCCTCCAGCAGATGCTCGCGGGTGGCCGGGTCGCGGGCCACGGCGGCCTGGCCGAAATACAGGCCCTGCGCGCAGACCTCGCCGACGTGGTTGATCCGCATCAGCCCGGCCGCATGGCGGCGCTGGCGGGCGTCCATGCCCGGCTCGTCGGTGTCCACCGCCGGATAGGGGCGGCTGGCCGGCGGGTTGCCGAACACCGTGTCCAGGGCGCGCTGGGCTTCGGTCAGCAGGTGGTCCAGCGGGGTGGTCTGGCGGAGCACGGTCATGGCGATACGGTGGGGCGGGAGACCCGCCGATTCTCGCCCGCGCCCGCGCCCCTGCCAACCCGGGACAGGGGGCGGCTTGCGCCGGGGCCTGGACCTGCGTACAATCCCGCCTCTTGCGCTTCACCTTTCACAACGCGTGGCAGAGTTCCGGCGAGTCCTTCGCCGCAATGAGCCCGACCTAACCTAGAGTTCTTCATGAGCACTTTCACTGCCAAGAACGAGACCGTCCAGCGCGACTGGTACCTCGTCGACGCCGAGGGCAAGACCCTGGGCCGTCTCGCCACCGAGCTGGCCCGCCGTCTGCGTGGCAAGCACAAGCCGGTCTACACCCCGCACGTTGATACCGGCGACTACCTGGTCGTCATCAATGCAGAAAAGATTGCCGTCACCGGCAAGAAGCTGCAGGACAAGATGTATCACCGTTTCACCGGTTACATCGGCAACCTGAAGACCGAGTCCCTGGCCCAGGCGCTGGAGCGCCACCCGGAGCGCGTGATCGAGATCGCCGTGAAGGGCATGCTGCCGAAGGGCCCGCTGGGTCGCCAGATGTACCGCAAGCTCAAGGTCTACGCCGGCACTGAGCATCCGCACGCCGCACAGCAGCCGCAGGTTCTGGATATCTAATCATGGCTATCACTCAAAACTACGGCACTGGCCGCCGCAAGTCCTCCACCGCTCGCGTGTTCCTGCGCAAGGGTTCGGGCAACATCACCGTCAATGGCCGTCCGCTGGACGAGTTCTTCGGTCGTGAGACCGCGCGCATGATCGTGCGCCAGCCGCTCGAGCTGACCAAGAACACCGAAAGCTTCGACATCCTGGTCACCGCCACCGGCGGCGGCACCACCGGCCAGGCCGGTGCGATCCGTCTGGGCATCGCCCGTGCGCTGGTCGAGTATGACGAAACCCTGAAGTCCGAGCTGCGCAAGGCTGGCTTCATGACCCGTGACGCCCGTGAAGTCGAGCGTAAGAAGGTCGGTCTGCACAAGGCCCGTCGCGCCACCCAGTTCTCCAAGCGCTGATCCACTGCGCCTGGCTGGGCTCCTCCGGGAGCCCGCTGGTTGGAAAAAGCAGAAGCCCGGCTTTGGCCGGGCTTTTGCCGTTTCGGGGTTGTGCATTGGAAAGGGTGGGGTCAGGGCCTTTGCCTGCGAGAAGGATCCGACCCCGGGGTTCTCTCTGGAGGGGAGCCCCCTTGATGTTCAAGGGGGTGCGCCGACAGGCGCGGGGATAAGGTGGAATGCGCGACCAAATTAAACGCAGAAGGCCAGATCTTTCGATCTGGCCTTCTGCGTTTAATTTGGCTGCCCCGGATGGATTCGAACCACCGAATGCCTGAGTCAGAGTCAGGTGCCTTACCGCTTGGCGACGGGGCAATGTATCGTGTAACTATTTTCTCACTTTTCACGCTGAAAAACAACTTCAGCATGGTGGCTATGGGTGGACTCGAACCACCGACCCCAGCATTATGAGTGCTGTGCTCTAACCGGCTGAGCTACATAGCCTTGGTGAGCCCGCTATTCTGCTGATACGCCGTGGGACTGTCAACACATTTGTGCCGCGCTTGTCGCCTGACAGGCGGCGTGGGATAGTCCTGACCAGTAGATTTTTTTAGGAGTCCGCATCGTGATCGATCCGGACGGCTATCGACCGAACGTCGGCATCGTGCTGATGCGGCAGGACGGGCAGGTGTTCTGGGCACGACGCGTGCGCCGGGATGGCTGGCAGTTCCCGCAGGGTGGGATGAACACCGACGAGACGCCCGTCGAGGCCATGTATCGCGAACTGCAGGAAGAGACCGGCCTGCTGCCTGAGCACGTGGAAGTGCTGGGGGCAACGCCCGGCTGGCTGCGCTACAAGCTGCCGGCGCGGGCGGTCCGCCGCAATGAACGGCAGGTCTGCATCGGCCAGAAGCAGGTCTGGTTCCTGCTGCGCCTGACCGGTGACGAATCCCATGTGTGCCTGGACCATACCGATTCGCCAGAGTTCGATCACTGGCGCTGGGTGGATTTCTGGTATCCGGTGGAGCATGTGGTGATGTTCAAGCGCGGCGTCTACGCGCGCGCGCTGCGACACCTGGCGCCGCTGGCGCGCGGGGTGGCGGGGCAGGGCGTCACTGCCATGCCGAAGAGCGCAGCGGAAGCGTGGATGCCCGGCAACACCGCGGGCCACGACCGTCCGCGCAAGCGGCCGCGCAGCAGGGGCTACTGGCCCAAAAAGGCGCAGGAAGGACCGACGAGCTGACCGCCTGAACGGTATCGAGAATGGTTCAGGTCTCTGATTGACAACCATTCTCGTTTCCATTGGAATAGCGACCAGGCCGCTTCTGGCCTGTCAGCCCGGTTCCCGCCTGTGTACGTCTGCATCTGCAACGGAGTCACCGACCACCAGATCCGCGAAGCCGCCAGCCATGGCGTGACGTCGGTGGCCGAGCTGACCATGCGCACCGGATGCGGCGCGACCTGCGGGTCCTGTCTGGACATGGCCGGCGAGCTGCTGGCCAAGGCACGTGCCACCCACGATCTGCCGCTGCCGGTACTCGGTCTGGCCCAGGTCGCCTGACTGTCTTTTCCGCGGTGCGTTGATACCGCGCCTGCCCATCCCTCACGTGCGGCCGCACAGGCCAATGCGCACGATTCGCGTTCCTTCACGACCGCACGCAAGGCGGTAAAGTGCCTGCGTTTTCAGCGTGCAGGAGTATCCCCATGAAGGGCGACACCAAGGTCATCGAATTCCTCAACAAGGTCCTCTACAACGAGCTGACCGCGATCAACCAGTATTTCCTGCACGCCAAGATGCTGAAGAACTGGGGCATCAAGGAACTCGCAGAGCATGAGTACAAGGAATCGATCGACGAGATGAAGCATGCCGACATGCTCGCCGACCGCATCCTGTTCCTTGAAGGACTGCCGAACTTCCAGGCGCTGGGCAAGCTGCGCATCGGCGAGAACCCGACCGAGATCCTGCAGTGTGACCTCTCGCTCGAGCGTGATGGCGTGGTCACCCTGCGCGAGGCGGTGGCCTATGCCGATTCGGTCGGCGACTATGTGAGCCGCCAGCTGTTCGTGAAGATCCTCGATTCGGAGGAAGAGCATATCGACTGGCTGGAAACGCAGCTGGACCTGATCGAGCGCATCGGCGAACCGAAGTACCTGCTGAGCAAGCTCGAAGAGTGAGTCAGCCCGCCTGGCCGGCGCGATGCTGTGCCAGGTACCCGCCCAGCGCCACCCGTGCCCGGGCGAATTCGGCCACCAGCAGCGCAACCGCAACGGCGGGGCGCTGCAGACTGCCGGCGCGGGCCTCGTGCTCGATCCGCTGTGCGACCGCCGACAGCGACATCGCGCCGACATTCGCGCTAGAGGACTTCAGGCTGTGCGCGACTGCCTGCAGGCGCTGGCCATCGTGGTCCTGCGCCGCCTGCTGCAGCGCCTGCACCATCGCCGGTGCGTCTTCCAGGTACACCGATACGATCTGCGTGGCGGCATCACCGATGACCGCCTGCAGCTCGTCCAGCACGTTCCGGTCCAGAACCGGGTGGGCGACAGGTTCTGGACCGGCCTTCGCTGCCGCCGCCGGAGCTGCCGGCGTGGGGAGGGCTTTGGGGCCCCAGCGCAGCAGCAGCGCGTGCAGCGTGTCGCGCGCGATCGGTTTGGACAGGTAATCGTCCATGCCTGCTCGCAGGCAGCGTTCGCGATCACCGGCCATGGCATTGGCGGTCATGGCGATGATCGGCAGGCGCCGGCCTCCGGCTGCGATCTCTTCCTCGCGCCACTGGCGCGTCGCGGCGTAACCGTCCAGCACCGGCATCTGGCAGTCCATCAGCACCACGTCCACACCGCCTTCGCGCAGCGCGACCAGTGCCTGCTCGCCATCGGCGGCGTTGCGGACCTCGCACTGGAATACCCGCAGCAGGTGTTCGGCCACCATGCGGTTGACCGTGTTGTCCTCCACCAGCAGCACGCGTAGACCGAGCGCTGGCAGGGCAGCCGGTGCCTGGCCCTCTTCGGCGGCAGCCAGCCAGGCGGACGGGCGCGCGCTGGCGTTGGGCGTGGCAAGCAGGGCGTGCAGGGCGGCATCCTCGAAGGCGACCGGCAACTGGCGATGGCGCTCCTGCGCGGGCAGCGGCTCCTCCTGCAGCCACAGCACCTGCAGCGTGTCGTCCGCACCGCGCGCAGCCAGCGCCTGCCGCAGACGGGTTCCGCCGCTGCGGCGCGCAGGCGCATCGATCAGCAGCCAGGCCGGCGCAGCGTGCCCGGGGCGGGGCACGGCTCGCAGCCGCTCGGCCAGCGCGTCCATCCCGTCGATGACCTGCACCTGCAGCTCGTGATGGGCGGCAATGCGTTCGATGCGCGCCTTCAGGTGGCTGTCGGCACTGAACAGCAGCAGGGTGGCCGGTGCGCGTGCCATCGCCGGCAGGTCGCCGGGAACTTTCAACAACGGAATCTCGAACCAGAAGCGGGCGCCCTGGCCGGGGGTCGACTGGACGCCGATGTGGCCGTGCATCAGGTCGATGATGCGTTTGCAGATGGCCAGGCCCAGGCCGGTGCCACCATAGATGCGGGTGGTCGACGCATCGGCCTGGCTGAAGGACTGGAACAGGCGGGCCTGCTGGGCCTCGTCGATGCCGATGCCGGTGTCGATCACTTCGAAGCGCAACTGGTGCTGGGCCGGACCTTCGCCCAGCCGTTGCACGCGCAGCTGCACCTGGCCGCGTGCCGTGAACTTGATGGCATTGGCCAGAAGGTTGCTCAGCACCTGCCGCAGGCGCACCGGATCGCCGCGCACGGGAAGGCGGACCGTCGGATCCAGTTGCAGCACCAGTGCCAGTCCCTTGGCGTCGGCAGCGCGCTGCATCAGCTGCACCACGGCGTCGAGCAGCTCGCGCAGATTGAAGCTGGTGATCTCCAGCTCCAGTGCCTGTGCTTCCAAACGCGAGTAATCGAGGATGTCGTCGACGATACGCAGCAGCTGCTGCGAGCTGGCCGATGCGGTGGCCAGCATCTGCCGCTGGTCCTCGCCCAGCGGGCCACGCGCGATCAGCTCCAGCATCGGCAGGATGCCGTTGAGCGGCGTGCGGATCTCGTGGCTCATCGTGGCCAGGAACTCGCCCTTGGCCAGCACCGCCGCCTCGGCCGCCTGCTTGGCCTGCAGCAACTGCTGTTCGAGCTGGCCCTGGCGCTCGGTGGTGCGGCGCAGCTGGTCGCGCTCGCTGGCCAGCGCGGCACGATCCCGTTGCAGTGCGGCCAGCGCCTGGCTGCGCGTGCGCAGGCGCAGCCCCGCCAGCAGCAGCGCGATGGCCGCCACGGCCAGGGCCACCAGCAGCACCGCCCACAGCGGCATGTCAGAGCACCGCGTTGTGGAAGTCGAAGTTCAGGTCGCTGCCGGCGGACTGCACCATGTTGCCCTGGATGTAGTCGACCCCTCCCACCCACATCGCGGCCGCTGCCTGCGGATCTTCGATCTGCTGCCCGATGATCTGCAGACCGGCGCCGTGCGCCCGCTCGATCGCCCTGCGCAGTTCTTCGCGCGTTCCCGGATTGGCGTGGCTGCTGGAGAAGCGTGCAGCCATGCGTACGAACGAAAGCGGAAGCTGGCCCAGCAGCGCGTCGGCATCGTTGCCGGGCTCGAACTGGCTCAGGCAGAAGCGCACGCCGGCCTGCGCCATGCGCTGACAGAACTGCTGCAGCGGCACGGTGTGGATCAGCGCATCGGGCAGGCGCACGTCGATGACCAGCGCACTGCCTGGCAGGTCGCGCTGCTGCAGCGACTCCAGCAGCCAGTCGGCGAAGGCGTCGCGCTGCAGGGTACGCAGCGACTGCGAGACGAACAGATTGAGCGGCTGGGTGGCATGCCGGTACAGATCCAGCAGGCCCAGCGCATGATCGAGCACCTGCTGGTCGAGGTCGGCGATGCGGCCGGCGGCTTCAGCGGCCGGAATCACCTGGCCGGCGGTCAGCACGGTGCCGTCGGCCTGGCGCAGCCGCAGCAGGACCTGGTACTGCGCGCTGCCTCCACCGGCGACGGCGACGATGGGTTGGTAAGCCAGTTCCAGCTGGCCTTCCAGCAGGGCCAGATGCTCCTGTTCGCTGATGGCCTGCCGATGCACGTGGCCGGCCACGCCGGCACTGAGCAGGCGCGCCTGCAGGGTCGTGCGCTCGACGGCTTCCAGCGCACTGGCGGCATCCTCGAAGCCGGGCGACAGCGGTGCATAGCCGACCACGCCACGCAGGTGCACCGATTCGTCATCGCGGATCACGAAGGCCCTCGCGGAGAGCTGCTCGCGCAGGGTGGCGGCCACGCTCTCCAGCCTGTCCTCATCGGCATCACGCGCCAGCAGCAGGAAACTGTTGTCGTTCAGGCGCGCCAGCAGGTGCGGATGGCCGGCTTCGGCCAAGCGCTGTCCGGCCTGCACCATCAGCCGTTCGAACGCAGCGTAGCCATAGCGCTCGCGCAGGCCCAGCGCGCTGGCCACCTCGATGAAGAACAGGCCGCCACGATCATGGTGGGCCAGGGCGGCATTGAGCTGCTGCAGCACATGATGGCGCGTCGGCAGGCCGGTTTCAGGATTGCTGGTGGCCGGCGTGCCGGCGGCGCCGGGCAAGGTTGCCGCCTGCGCGCGGGCACGGCGGATGCGGTTGGCGACCGCCGCGATCAGGTGCCGCGGCCGGATCGGCTTGCTCAGGTAGTCGTCGGCACCGCTGTCGAGCACTTCGAACTGGCGCTCCGGATCGGGATCGCCGCTGAGGAACACGATGGGCAGCAACTGCAGGCCGGGCTGCTGGCGAATCATCGCCGTCAGCCGCATGCCGTCCAGGCCGGGCAGGTGCAGGTCCATCAGGATCAGGTCAGGGCGATGGTCCTTGATCGATTGCTGGACGCCTTCGGCATCGCTGAGCACGATGGCCTGCATGCCGGCGCCGTGCAGCACGCTCTGCGCGAACAGGGCCTGCGCACGGTCGTCCTCGACGATCAGCACGCGGTAGGGTGAATCCGCCGGCGCCGGTGCCGGGTCGTGGTTGCCCGCCTCGGGCTGTGAGGTGACGCCCGGCAGCGGCGGCGGAGCACCGCCGGAGGCAGGCCCACTGTCAGCGACGCTGGACGGAACCGATGGGGAGGCACCCGCGTCCACCACCGCAGTGGCCCAGCGTTGCCAATGATCGGCCGGTGGCGTTTCAGCGCGACCCGGGCGGACGCCTGCGGGGGATTCAATTGCGGCCATGGGGGCTCCTGATGATCGCAGCCATTATGCGACACGCCCGGCGTTCATCTGGTGCGTGGCTGTTGCCGGTCAGTGCCGTTGCCGGCACGGGCAAGCCAACGCACGCCGCGCCACAGAGCGCGCCATGCCAGCCAGACCAGCAATGCGCCGGCCAGGCTGCATGCCAGCACCACGACCAGCGCGATCCAGGGGTGTGCCAGGGCCAATGCCAGGCCGCCAACCACCACGGTGTCTTCGGCGATCGAGGCGACCCAGTTGCTGGCCGGCTCCGGCGAGGTGTTGAGCAGGGCACGGGTGCCCGCCTTCAGGCCATGGCTGGCCAGGGCAACGCCGGCGCCGGCAGCGAGCGCACCGGTATCCAGCTGCCCATCCGGCGACAGGGTGGCGGCGGCGAGGAAGGCTCCGGCGGGGACCCGGGCAAGGGTCTGCACCAGGTCCCAGACCGAATCCACGCCGGGAATCTTGTCGGCAAAGAACTCGGTCACGGCCAGCGCCGCTGAGGTACCCAGCACCCACCACGACTCGGTCGCCTGCAGGGCGGGCGGCAGGTCGACCCAGCCGAGCAGGCCGGCCAGGCCGACACCGAAGACGGTGAGGTAGACACGGATGCCGGCCAGCCAGGCCAGCAGGATGCCGATCACGAACAGGTGGGCTTCGGTCATGGCGATGCTCCGATGGCGGAACTGTGCGAGGGGCCACACTATCGACGATGGCGTGCCTGAACGCCACAGACCTCGGTCGCCGCCAGCGCAGGAATCCTGCCGATCCTGTCATACACTAGCCCGTCGTTTGCCACACGGGCCGTGCCGGTGTCGCGCCCGCGATGCCACGGGATCTACCCATGACCAACCGTCCTCCCATGCGCGTGCAGGTCCGCCTGCCCGGCGCGTCACATCCGCCCGCGGACCGCCGTCGCCTGTGGGTGATTGGAGGCATCTGGCTGCTCAGCCTGGTGCTGGCCACGATCGGAGGCTGCTGGATGGGGGCGCCGCGTGGCGAGCAGGGACAACGGTTGCAGGCAGCCGAGAAGCGTGCCGAGAGCCTGCAGGCGCAGCTGACCGAACTGCGCCAGAAGCAGGCCACGCTGGAAGCCTCCGACCGTATCAGCCGCGCCGCCAACAACGAAGTGCAGTCCTCGCTCGCCGAGCGCGACGAAGAGATCGCCGGGTTGCGCGCGGACGTCGCCTTCTATGAGCGCCTGGTCGGTTCGACCAGCCAGCGCAAGGGCCTGAACACCCACTCGATCGAGTTCAGCCCGGAATCGGCCGGCACCTGGCAGTACACCGCCGTGCTGACCCAGAACCTCAACCGCGGGGCCATCAGCCAGGGGCAGATGCGTTTCACCGTGGAAGGCGTGAAGAACGGCAAGCTGGCCACGATCAGCTGGGATGATCTGCACCAGCGCAGCAAGGTGCCGGGACAGGACTACTCGTTCCGGTACTTCCAGCAGCTCACCGGCAGCGTGATGCTGCCGGCTGACTTCACTCCGCAACGCGTGCGGGTGACATTGGGGAGTGGTGCGGGGGGCGCCACCCAGGTATTCGACTGGAAACAGGCCGGCGCGCCGGCCAGCAAAGGGGAGTAGGCAGATGTTCGGAAACAGCAAATCCAACCGTGACGGCCAGCTGGTGGTGGATGCCCTGATCGGCAACCAGGTGGTGATCCGCGGTGATGTGGAGTTCAGTGGTGGCCTGTACGTGGAAGGTCGCATCCATGGCAAGGTGATCGCCGCCGAAGGCGCCAGCACCGCGACCCTGACGCTCGCCGAGCATGGCGTGATCGAAGGGGAGATCCGTGCCCAGGTGGTGGTCATCAGCGGCCGCCTGGAGGGGGATGTCCACGCCACCGAAAAGGTCGAACTGACCCCGAGCGCGCGGGTCAACGGCAATGTCCACTACGAGGTGGTGGAGATGAACGCCGGGGCCCAGCTGAATGGACGCCTGATCCATGCCAGCGCACCGCTGGCGGCCCTGCCTGCACCCGAAAGCGGGGATCCCGCCAGTGGCAAGGGCGACACTGCGGCGCGACGCAAGCTGGCCGAAGCGATGGCTTGAAAGCCACCGCCGGTGCCCCCATGCTGATGCCATGAGCACGCTAGTCTCCCTGCCCGGCGCCCCCACGGCGGCCGCGCCCGATTACCAGTCGCTGGAGCGGCCGCTGAACTTCACCGAAGCAGCGGCCTCCAAGGTCAAGTCGTTGATCCAGGAAGAGGGCAACCCCGATCTGGCGCTGCGTGTGTATATCGAGGGTGGCGGCTGTTCGGGCTTCCAGTACGGTTTCGAGTTCGACGAGAACCGTGCCGAGGACGATCTGGCGGTACAGACCAGCGGGGTGACCCTGCTGGTCGACCCGCTCAGCCTGCAGTACCTGATGGGGGCTGAAGTGGATTACACCGAGAGCCTGACCGGCGCGCAGTTCGTGATCCGCAATCCGAACGCGAAGACCACCTGCGGTTGCGGCAGCAGCTTCAGCATGTGATTGCAGGGCGCGGGGCCTGCGCTCCGCGCCAGGTGTGTCGAGCGGTCTCCACACCTCACAGCAGAATGCGCACAGCGCCGACCTTGCCACCCGCATCGAATGGCGGCAGGCTTGCTGGATGTCCAATATTCTTTCGCCGCTGTCCGGTTTCGCCTTCATTGGCGAACCGCTGGAGCGCGCCGACGCCCTGCGCGAAGATGCCGATGTGCTGGCACGCCTGTGGCCGGATGCGCGGGTTCTCGTGCTTGACCAGGACGGCAGTGCCTTCACTGGTGCTGATGACCAGCCACTGGCGCTGACCGGCGCCGACATCGGGGGCGGCCCCGGTGCCGCGATCTTCCTGGGTCTGCGGGGTGAGCAGGCCTGGTTCTCGGTGGAAGCGTCCGCGGTTGCCGTCACTGCGCCTGGCCGGCTCGACCTGCGCCAGGCGGCACTGCTGTGGCCGGTGGCCGATGCGACCGCTTTCAGCTACGCACGCGGCATGTCCTACTGGCATTCGCGCACGCGCTTCTGCGGCGTCTGCGGGGGGGCGGTGGCCTTTGCCCGCGGTGGCTTCGTTGGCCGCTGCGGGCAGTGCGCGACCGAACACTATCCCCGGGTGGACCCGGCGGTGATCGTCGCGGTGGAAAACCAGGGCCGGTTGCTGCTGGGGCGGCAGTCCAACTGGGCGCCGCGCCGCTATTCGGTACTGGCGGGTTTCGTCGAACCAGGCGAGACCTTCGAACAGACCGTGGTGCGGGAAGTGCACGAGGAGAGCCGGGTGCGCATCACTGCCTGCCAGTATCTCGGTTCACAGCCCTGGCCGTTCCCGGGCGCGCTGATGGTGGGGTTCCGCGCGCAGGCGCAGGACGATGTGCCGACCGTGGATGGCGAACTGGAGGATGCGCGCTGGTTCAGTGCCGACGAGGTGGGCGCGGCGCTGGCACGTGATGTCGAAGATGATGGCCAGGGCATCCGCCTGTCGCCGCCGATCTCGATTTCGCGGGGGCTGATCGAGCACTGGTATCGCCAACAGCGGGGTTGAAGAACGCACCGGCCTGTCAGAACGGCGGCGACCATTGCCGCCACCTGAACACGGCCCGGGTTACAGTGCGGCAGACCGCTGATGGCGGCGTCGCGACGGGTAAGGTAGCGACGCCGAGCGCCTTGTTTCGTAGGGAGACCTGCCATGTTCACCACTCTGGCTGCCGTGCTGGTTGCACTGGCCCTGGGCCATGTCGCCCCGGCCGCTGCCGCCTCGCTGCGCCGCTTTGACAGCTTCCGGCGCTGGCTGGGCTGGCTGGATGCGCACGGCGGCAAGGCCTGGCAGGGCCCCATGGGCGTGGTGCTGGCGCTTCTGCCGCCGCTGGTGTTGATGGCGCTGCTGGCCTGGCTGCTGCGGGGCGTGCTGTTCGGGCTGCCCTCGTTGCTGCTGGGCGTGGCGGTTCTGGCCTGGTGCTGGGGGCCGCGCGACCTGGACCGTGACATCGAAGCGATCATCGATGCCGATGACGCACCGACCCGGCAGGCGGCCGTGCGCCATCTGCAGGCGGCCGGTGGCAGCCTGCGCGAGGATGTACCCTCGCTGGTGGAGGCGACCGTACTCAATGCGCTGCGCCGCTGGTTTGCGGTGCTGTTCTGGTTCCTGCTGCTGGGCCCGGTGGGCGCGCTGGGCTATCGCCTGCTGGCGCTGATGTCCGAAAGCCCGATGCGTGCACGCGTACCGGTGGAACCGCTGGCAGTGGCCCAGCGCCTGCTGGGCTGGATCGAATGGCCGGTGGCACAGTTGATGGCGTTCTCGATGGCACTGGTCGGCAACTTCGACACGGCGTGGAAGGCATGGCGGCAAGCGCATGGCGAGCGCCTGGTCGGAGGCATCGGATTCCTGGGTGCGGTGGCGCGGGCCAGCGTCAATGCCGAGCTGCGCGAGGACGCGCATGACTACACCGAGGCGGGCCTGCTGCCGGTCTGGCAACGTCTGCCCGACCTGCGCGATGCCATGAGTCTGGTGTGGCGGATGCTGCTGCTGTGGCTGGCGGTGCTGGCCGTGCTGGTGATCGCCGGCTGGGTGACATAGCCGCTGGCCAGGCGCGTGCGGCCTGACCGCAGCACGCGTCGCGACGCGCCTGGACGCGAAGTGGGAATCTAGACCGGCGCCAGTGCGGTGAACGGTGCCCACGGCAGGTTGCGCAGCAGTGCGTAACCGGGCAGCAGCCACAGCCAGAACATGGGATTGGCCAGAATCCGCATCAGCGGATCAAGCACACGCGGGCGGATGCCGGCGATGTTCAGCAGCATCAGCAGCAGCAGGGGCAGGCTGATGACCAGCAGCGGGTTCATCGCCATCGCGCCGGCCAGATCGAAATGGACCAGCGAGTAAAGGCAGCGCGTGCTGCCGCAGCCGGGGCAATACAGGCCGGTGAGTGCGTACAGCGGGCAGCCCGGCAGGGGATTGCCGGCCACGTAGGGATTGACGTTGCGCAGCACCACGGCCGCGCCTGCGGCCAGGCCGGTGGAGGCCAGCAAGGGTGCCCAGCGGGCGAGCCGGGAAGGAAGAGCGGACACGATCAGGCGAAGACGGATCCGGCGCGGACGCCGCCGGATCCGTCCGCAGGCCTCAGTAGCTGCCGTTGCTCATCGCGCCGATGCCACCGAGCACGACGAAGAACAGCACATACAGCACGACCATGATGACCCAGGCGATGGCCGACCAGATGGCCCACTTCTTGGCCTTGGCGGACGAGTCCTGTGCACCGGCGATATCGCCAGCGGCCAGCTTGCCGTTGACCTGTGCCGCATAGACGATCGACACGATGCCGACCGGCAGGCAGCAGAGCAGGGTGCTCAGGATCGCCCAGACCAGGTTGTTCGGGACCTGCGGAGTAGCGGTGTTCATGATTCAAGCTCCTTGATGGGTGGTGGTGGATCAATGGTCGGAAAGAGCGCCCAGTGCGGCCAGGCCGCCGAAGAGCCCGAACCACAACAGCAACAGGACCGGCAGGGCCGCGGCCGAAGCCGCCGCCCACCAGCCCGCCTTGCGTGACGCGCTATAGGCTCCCGCCAGATCGCCGGCCGCGCGGCGGCCGTCGACCTGGGCGGCATACACGATCGACACCACGCCCAACGGCAGGCAGCAGAACAGCGTCGTCAGGATCGCCCACACCAGATGGTTGGGGATGTAGACCGGACGGCCGAGTGGTGGCGGTTGATTCAACGTGAGACTCCATTCCTTGGTGGCCGACCGTAGTGAACGGGCCGGACCTCCCCCCTGTGGGTGCGTAATCTACCGCAACCTGCGTCGCATGTATGCGTTTTCAGCCCGGCAATGACGGGCACGGCGCTTGACGCTGGCGTATGTGGGGGATGGCCCGGCTATGCGCGAACGGAGGGATTCCGTCAGGCGTGATCGCCGCGAAGGGCGCGGACCTGGGCTTCCAGTGCCGGCGCGTCGGTGCTGCGACCATCGATGGCAGGCGCCGCCACCACCTCGACGGTGGCGCGGAAGCGGCGCGGAACCCGCATGCGGCCAAGCCGGCTGTCGCGCCGGCTCCACATGCTCGACCACATCCCGCGCAGGGCCATCGGCACCACCGGCACCGGCCGGCGTTCGAGGATCTTCTCGACGCCGGACTTGAACGGCGCCATCTGCCCATCGCGGGTGAGTGCTCCCTCCGGGAAGATGCAGACCAGCTCACCCTCGGCCAGCGCCGCATCGATCTCCTCGAACGCGCGCTGCATCAAGGCCTCGTCCTCGCGAGCCCCGGCAATCGGGATGGCCTTGGCGGTGCGGAAGATCCAGCGCATCACCGGGATGTTGAAGATCCTGTAGTACATGACGAAGCGTACGGGGCGCGGAATCGTCGCCGACAGGATCAGTGCATCCATGTAGCTGACATGATTGCAGACGATCAGTGCTGCGCCTTCATCCGGCACATTGGCTTCGATGCCATGCGGGCGCAGCCGGTACAGGGTGCGCACCATCACCCAGCTCAGGAAGCGCATCAGGAATTCGGGGACGATGGTGAAGATGTAGATCGCCACCACGGCATTGGCGATCGCCAGCGCCAGGAACAGCTGCGGGATGCTCCAGTGCAGCAGTTCGCGCGCGGCCAGCGACAGCAGTGCGGCGGACACGATGAAACCGGAGTTCTGGATGTTCAACGCGGCGAACACGCGTGACATCTGCGCCTTCGGCGTGCGGCTCTGGATCAGGGCGAACAGCGGAACGACGAAGATGCCGGTGAACAGGCCGATTCCGACAAGGTCGATGACGATGCGCACGCTGCCGGGCTGCTGCAGGAACTGGGTGATGCTCAGCCCCTGCACGGTGGCCTCGCCGCTGCGGGCGAAGTAGAGATCGAGCAGGAACGCGGTCATGCCGAACGCGCCCAGCGGCACCAGGCCGATCTCCACTGTGCGCGCCGACAGCCTCTCGCACAGCAGCGAGCCAACGCCGGTGCCGATGGAAAACAGCGCCAGTGCCAGCAGGTACAGCTTGGGTTCGCCGCCCAGGTTGGCCAGCGCATAATTCGGCAGCTGCGAAGTCAGCACGGTGCCGACGAACCAGAACCAGGACACGCCCAGGATCGCGTTGCGCACCGCCTTCTGCTGGCGTGCCATGCGCAGCACCACCAGCGACTCCGGCAATGGGTTCCAGTTGATCTTCAGGCCCGGGTCGCCGGCATCGACCCTGGGAATCAACCGCGCCGCGATGTTGCCGCAGACCGCCAGAGCGATGACCAGCGATGCCGCGAACACGGGCCCGTGGCTGCCGGCCAGCAGGAACACGGCGCCGCCGATGATCATCCCTGACAGGATCGAGATCGATGTGCCCATCTCCACCAGCCCGTTGCCACCGGTCAGCTCCTCGGGTTTGAGTACCGAGGGCAGCACCGAGTATTTCACCGGACCGAACAGGGTCGACTGCATGCCGGTGCAGAACAGCGCCACCAGCAGGAACGGCAGGTTCTCGGTGAGGAAGCCGATCGCTGCCAGCGACATGATCACGATCTCCATCGTGGTGGTGATCACGATCAGCCGCGACTTCTCCAGTTTGTCGGCGATCTGCCCGGCCAATGCCGAGAACAGGAAATAGGGAAGAATGAAGATCGCTGGCGCCAGCGTGGTGTACAGCGAACGCTGCTCTTCGGACACGCCCAGGTAGAACAGCAGGCCGATGATGGCCTGCCGGTATACGTTGTCGTTGAAAGCGCCCAGCGCCTGCACGATGAAGAACGGCAGGAAGCGGCGCTGGCGCAGCAGGGCGAACTGGTTGTGACCGGACATGGAATCTCCTTGACCGGCGCAGCCTAGCATTCCTGCCCGCCGGCCGGGCCCGGATCCAGTGCTGCCGGGCGGCGGTCAGGTCAGGCTGCGTACGGCCTCGTTGGCGGCGGCACGCAGCTTCGGCAGCAGGCGCAGCACCAGCGCCATCTGGGTGCGGATCAACTGCAGCTTCGGTGGCATCACGTCCTCGATCTGCTCCAGCTCCGCAGCGACTGCGCGGTCGGCATCATTGTCATCCTCCGCAACCGCCTGCCGTGCGGCCAGCGCGCCGGCCAGCTGCTGCAGCGCCTTGCGCACCCGGTCGCCGGCGGCCAGTGCCAGCGGGTCGCCGGCGTAGCTGTCGACCTGGTCGCGGTGGGCACCCAGTGCCGACAGATGACCGAGCAGGGTGTTGGACAACGCCAGGAAGTGGAAGCCGGCATCCAGGTTGCGGCGTACATGGCCGGGCTCGCGCAGCATGTTCGACAGTGCAGTGGACAGCGCCGCGTCGGCATTGTGCATGTCGCGGCGGGCGATGCGGTAGGCCAGGTCATCGTGCATGCCACTGCGGTACTGGCCCAGCACCGCATCCAGGTAACGCGCGGCGGTATCCAGTACCCGTGACAGGACCCGATGCAGCTGACGTCCCTGCCAGTCCGGCAGGATCAGGAAGGCGGCCGCCGCAGCGATCGCACAGCCCAGGATCGTGTCCACCATGCGCGGCACGATCAGTACGAAGCCATCGCCGATCAGGTTGAAGCAGGTCAGCGCCATCACCGTGATCGCGGCCGAGGCCACCAGGTAGCGATCGGTGCGGGTGAAGAAGAACAGCAGCGCCGACAGCAAGGCGATCAGCAGCTGCACGTGCAGCTGTGGGAACAGCTGCAGCAGCGCCCAGGTCAATACCAGGCCGGCCAGGGTGCCGACGATGCGCTGTGCCAGGCGCTGGCGCGTGGCGCCGAAGTTCGGCCGGCACACGAAGACGATGGTCAACAGCACCCATGAACCGTTCTGGGCATTGAACAGGCGGATCGCCAGGAAGCCGGCGATCAGCGCCAGCGCCATGCGCAGGCCATGGCGGAACAGCACCGAGCCGGGCGTGAGCTGCTGGCGCAGCCGTACCCCCATCTCGCGCAGGGTGTGCGGGTTGCTGTCACGAAGGCGCGTGTCGACATTGTCCAGGCTGGCCTCGGAGCGTTCGGCGTCGAGCAGCCGGCGCTCGATGCTGCGCAGGTTGTGCACCAGCAGATCCAGCGAACCGAGCAGGCGCTGCCATTGCGGGCGCTGCTGGTCGCGCAGGTAGGCCAGCGCGTCGGCGAGGTCGCGTCCGGCCTGCTGGTTGCTCTCGCCATACACGAACGGGCGGCGCAGGCGGATGGCTTCGCCCAGACGCGCGCAGGCCTGCCCCTGCAGATCGAGCAGGCGCTGGCAGCGGTACAGCACGTCGCTGTGGAAGAACGCATCCACCAGTGCGCCATAGGGATAGTGCGAGGAGCTGGCGCGCTCGTGGAAATCCTGCGCCATGTAGTACAGGCGCAGGTACAGGCCGGAGTTGACCCCGGGCCGGCCGGAACGGCCGAAGCGCGCAAGGATCGCCGTCTTTGCTTCGTTCAGGGCTCCCACCACACGCCGGTTCTGTTCGGCCAGGTCCAGCTGGCGGCGCTGCAGGTCGGCCTCACGCACCGGCTCGAACAAGGCGGCTTTCAGCTGCAGGTAGCGGCCCAGTTCCTGGTAAAGACGGGCCACGCGTTCGCGCACCGGACGGTTGGCGAACAGCGCGGTCCAGACGATGGACAGCAGGCCATACCAGACCGCACCGGCCAGCAGGTGGCTGACCGCATGCAACGCACGTGGCAGATCTCCGGCGCCGCCATGCTGTTCCAGCCCGATCATGGTGTAGATGGCCAGGGTGACCGTGGCCTGGGCGATGGAGGCGTAGCGTTCGCCCAGAGCGCCCAGCAGGGTCAGGCCGAAGGTGGACAGCGCCAGTGCGCCGATGAACAGCCACGGCCACGGGAACAGCGCGATCACCGAGGCGGCGGCGATGCAGAAGCACAGCAGCGACAGCAGCACCGCCTTGGTGCGGCCCCACCAGTTGTCGTCGGTTTCGGCGATCGCGCTGGCGATGATGCCAAGGAACGCCCCGGGCAGCGCGGGGAGCGCGTCCAGCTGCCAGCACACGGCCATCGCAGCCGACAGGGCGATGAACACGCGCAGGCCATAGCTGGCTTTCTCGTGTGCCCACAGGCGGCTGAGGCGGGAATGGGACGCGGACATGCAGGCTCGGGCGGCGGATTGCCTCCATTATGGCGGTGTGCGCGTGGGTGCGGTGTTCAATGTGCGGACCCACGGTCCGCACCCGCACAAGCCGGGTTACATCTCCCAGCGCACGCTCACCGCGAAGGTGCGCGGCAGGCCGACGCCCGCGTTCGACCAGTACCTGCGATTGGCCAGGTTCTCCACGCTGGCGCGCAGGGTGACCGGGTGCCCCGACGCCATCAGGCGGTAGCCCACACCGGCATTGACCAGGGTGTAGTCGGGCAGCTTCAGGGTATTGTCGGCGTCGTACCAGACATCGCCGTAGTAGCGCACGGCAGCATAGGTTTCCAGTCCATCGACCCACGGCAGCTGGTAGCTGGCATGCAGCACACCGCTCCAGCGCGCGGCGCCGACGGTGCGGTTGCCTTCCTGCGCGGCATTGTCGGGCGACAGCCTGTCGTAGGTCGGGTCCAGCCAGGTCACGCCGCCACCCACGGTCAGCGCATCGGTCAGGTGCAGGTCGGCGCTGGCTTCCACGCCTTCGTACAGGGTGATGCCATCCTGCACCAGGCGCAGGCCGGCGTCGGTGGGCTGGTCGATGTTGGCACCGCGTTCCAGGCGGAATGCGGCCACGTTCGCATTCCAGCGCGAGGCTTCTACCTTGGCGCCGACTTCGTACTGCTTGCTGATGGTCGGACCCAGCACATCACCGGCGTTGATGTAGGGGTTGCCCACGCGGCTGCCGGCTTCCAGCGATTCAATGTAGCTGGCGTACAGGGTCACGGCCTCGCTGGGCTTGAACATCACCGCATAGGTCGGGGTGACCGGGTAGGTGTGGTAACGGCCCTTGGTCTCGAAGTCGTTGTAGCGCCAGCCGGCCAGCACCGACCAGCCCCCGCCGAAGTCCACGGTATCGCTGGCGAATACGGCCTGCTGCACGGTTTCATCGCCGCGGGTCATCACCCGCGAACCCACCGCGTCGTGGCGGATGGCCGAACGCTGGTACAGGTTGGCGCGACCAATGGTGTTCCACTCGTAGGGGCGGTCCCAGCCCAGCCCGGTCTGGTGGCTGACGCCGGCCACCAGCTGGTGCTGCAGCGGGCCGGTGCGGAAGCCGCCCTGCACCAGCGCCTGCGCCAGTTTCCATTGGCTCTTGCCGCCCAGCTCATACACATTCACGTTGTAGTCGCCGTTCGGATCGTCGATGTAGGCGAAGATCTTGTTGACGTCGTTCCAGGAGGTGGTGACGCCGTAGCTCAGGCTGGCCTTCCAGCCGCTGTTGATCTGCCAGGTGAACGCCGTGGACAGCAGGCTGGAACGGGTATCGTAGTAGGTGCCCGGCACGCTGTTGTCGACGTCGCCGGCAATCGGCCGCGGCAGCGAGGTCATGCCGATGAAGTAGTACTGCGGCGACTCTTCGCTCAGGTCGCGGGACTGGAACACGCCGTCGAAGGTCCAGGTGAGCGCATCGCTCAGGCGCGCGTCCAGCGACAGCGCGCCGACCTTGCGGTCGACATGGCCGCCGTTGAAGGTTTCGCCCTTCTCCTGATACGCGTTGAAGCGATAGCCGAACATATCTTCGTTGCCGAAGCGGCCACCGGCATCGACACCACCACTGATGATGGCCTGTTCGCGCCAGCCCAGCTGCGCCGAGAAGGTGGGGGTATCGGTCGGCTTCTTGGTGATGTAGTTGACGATGCCGCCGGGCGCGCCGAAGCCGTACAGGAAGCCGCCGGGGCCCTTCAGCAGGTCCACCTGTTCCATCACTTCCAGCGGCCATTCGGTGCCCCACGAGGATACCTGCAGACCGTTCACGCGGTAGCTGTCGTAGTTCAGATCGATGCCGCGGTTGCGGATGGGCGAGCTCCAGCCGCTGGCGTAGGCGCCTACCTGGGTGGTGACCGATGGATCGAACAGGAAGGCTTCGCCCAGCGATACAACCTGGCGCTGCTCGAGCTGTTCGCGGCCGACCGCAGTAATGGCGAACGGGGTATCGCGCAGGGCACGGTCACCCAGCGCGCCGGCTTCGGTGTGGGTGCGTTCGCCGACCACCTTGATGGCGTCCAGGTTGGTGGCGCTGCGGGCATCAGCCGGGGCTTGCGCATGGGCTGCGCAGGCGGTGGACAGGGCGGCGGCCAGCAGGGCCAGGCGCGGGGTGCGGAACGAAGGCATCGATCGGATTCCTCGGCGGACGGCCACAGGCCATCCACCCATGGTTGGGGGAAGAGGCAGTGGCTGGGATCACGCAGGCTGTCCGTGAACTGGGAGCGGGGCGCCGTAGGGGCGCAGGACCATGGCTGGTTGCGAATTGTTCTCTTTTCGTTACAGCGCGTCAAACCGTGAGCGTCGCCCGGGTGGTAGCGGCGCGCCGGGCGTGGCCCGGCGCTACCGAGGCTAGGCGCGCTGCGCGCGCTTGAGCAGTTTCGCCTCGCGCCTGCGCGCGCGCCGCGCCCGCCAACGCTCGGCCAGGCAGGAGAAGATCACGTAAAGGGCCGGCGTGCTGAGCAGGGTCAGACTCTGCGAGAACAGCAGGCCACCGATCATCGCGATGCCCAGCGGCCGGCGCAGCTCCGACCCTTCGCCCAGGCCGATTGCCAGCGGAACCGCAGCCAGGATGGCCACCATCGTGGTCATCATGATCGGCCGGAAGCGGACGATGCTGGCCTCGCGTGCGGCCTCGCGCGGGGTCAGTCCGTGCTCGCGCTGCGCCACCAGCGCGAAGTCGATCATCATGATCGCGTTCTTCTTGACGATGCCGATCAGCAGCACCAGCGCGATCATCGAGATGACCGACAGCTCGGTGTTGGTACCGAACAGGGCCAGCAGCGCGCCTACGCCTGCCGCCGGCAGCGTGGACAGGATCGTCACCGGATGGATCAGGCTTTCGTACAGCATGCCCAGCACCAGGTACACGGTCAGGATCGCCGCCAATACCAGGATCAGCATGTCGCTGGGATCGGAATTGAAGCCAAAGCCCGCATCGTCGGCCAGGCGGATGTCGCCCGGCATGCGCATGCCGGCCACGGTCGCATCGATGATCGCCTTTGCCTCGCCCATGCTGACGCCGGGGGCGAGGTTGTAGCTCAGGTCCATCGTCGTGTACTGGTTCTCTTGCGTGATCTGCGAAGGCGCCAGCCCCGGTACCTGGGTGGCCACCGCAGTGATCGGCACCATCTCGCCATTGCCTGCGCGCACATGGACCTCGTCCAGTGCGGTGGGGGTCGCCGTCTGCGAAGGCAGGGCATTGACCACGACGCTGTACTGGTTGATGTCCGAGTAGATCGTCGAGATCTGGCGCTGGCCGAATGCACCGTACAGCGCACCGTCGATGGCACCGACCGAGACGCCCAGTCGCGCGGCCTTGGCGCGGTCGATCACGATGTTCTGGCGCAGGCCGGCGTTGTCCACGTCGGTGCCGACATCGCGCAGCTTGGGGTTCTTCTTCAGTTCCGCCTGCAGCTTCGGCAACCACTCCTGCAGCGCCGCCAGATCGTTGCCCTGCAGCGAGATGCGGTACTGCGCGCCCTGGCTGGAGCCGCCGCCGTCGTTGCTGGGCAGATCCTGGATGGCGCGCAGCCGCAGCTGCAGGTCAGGATAGCGGTCGGCCTTGGCGCTCAGTCGCGCCAGTGCGTGCGCGGTGGTCTCGCGGCGGCCTTCCTTGCGTGACTTCAGTTCGACATTGAACTGCGCGCTGGAACCCTGGCGGCCACTGCCCAGGCGCACGCCGACGGTCTTCACCGCCGGGTCGGCCATCAGCATGTCGGTGATGCGGCGCTGGCGGTTGACCATGTCCTCGAAGGACACGGTCGCGCTGGAGTTGGCGCGGCCCCAGATGAGCCCGGTGTCCTGTGGCGGGAAGGCGCCCTTCTTCACCGCGCCGAACAGGAAGACGGTCACGCCGATCAGGATCAGCGGCGTGAGCGAGAGCAGCAACGCGTGGCGCAGGGAGAAATCGAGGAACACCGTGTAGATGCGCAGCATGCGTTCGTGGCCGGCGTCCAGCCAGCGGCCCAGGCGCGAGGGTGCCGCGCGATGGTCGTGCGCACTGAGGAACCGGCTGCACAGCGCCGGCGTCAGCGTCAGCGAGACGATCATCGAGACCACGATCGCCGCCACCAGGGTGACGGTGAACTCACGGAAGAACGCGCCCATCATGCCGCTGGCGAACAGCAGCGGGATGAACACCGCAACCAGCGAGGCGGTGATCGAGACGATGGTGAAGCCGATCTCGCGTGCGCCGGTGAACGCTGCCTGCAGGCGCGGCATGCCTTCGTCGAGGTGGCGCATGATGTTCTCGATCACCACGATCGCATCGTCCACCACGAAGCCGATCGCGATCACCAGCGCCAGTAGGCTCAGGTTGTTCAGGGTGAAGCCCAGCGCATACATCACCAGTGCGGCGCCGGCCAGCGACAGCGGCACCGTCACGGCCGCGATCAGGGTCGGGGCGAGCCGGCGCAGGAACAGCGCCATGGTCAGCACCACCATCGCCAGGCTGATCAGCAGGGTGATCTGCACTTCGTGCAGCGACGAGCGGATCGTCGGCGTGCGGTCGAAGTATGGCGTCATCGTGGTTCCCGGCTGCAGGTAGTCACGCAGCGTCGGGATCTGCGCCTTCACCCGGTCGACGGTCTCCACGATGTTGGCGCCGGCGCGGGTGAACACATACATGACCACCGCGGGCTTGTGGTCGAACCATGCCGCCTGGTAGGCGTCCTGCTGGCCGTCGTAGACGTTGGCGACGTCCTTCAGGCGGATCACCCGGCCGTCGCCTTCGGTCTTCACCACCAGGTTGGCGAAGTCCGCAGCGCGGGCCACCGAATCGTTGGTAATGATCGCGGTGGTGGAGTTGCCATCGCTGAGGAGGCCGGTCGGCGAGGTCACATTGGCCGCGCGCACCGCGTTGCGCAGGTCGTCGGCGGTCAGGCCCAGCGCGTTCATCAGCCGCAGGTTGACGTCCACGCGCACTGCCGGCGTCGACGCGCCGGCGATGTCCACCGAGGCCACGCCGCTGATCTGGCGGATGCGCTGGGCCAGCAGCGAGTCGGCCACGTTGTACAGCTCATCGGCCGACTGCGTCTGCGAGGTCAGTGCGATGGCGATCACCGGGTCGTCGTTCGGATTCGCCTTCTGGTACATCGGCGAGCCCATGCCCGAGGGCAGATCGGCCTGCGCGGAATTGATCGCGGTCTGCACGTCCAGCGCCGCCGAATCGATGTCACGGTCGCTCTGGAAGATCATGAACACCAGCGAGCTGCCTTCCGAGCTCGACGAGCGCATGCGGTCGATGCCCGGCAGCTGGCCCAGATGACGCTCCAGTGGTGCGGTGACCGTGGAGGCCATCGTCGCCGCGTCGGCACCGGCCTGGCTGGCGTGCACGAAGATCACCGGAATCTGGATGTTCGGCAGTGCCGAAACACCCAGCCTCAGGTAGCAGATCAGGCCCACCATGAACAGGCCGATGGCCAGCAGGGCGGTACCGATCGGGCGGCGGATGAAGGGGCCGGACAGGTTCATCGCGCGGCCCCCCGCAGCAGCGGGGCAGGGGTCATGCCTGCGGCTCCTGCAGCGTGCCCTCGCGCAGTGCGCGTTGCTCGCGGCGGCGCGCCAGCCACTCGGAGAAGCGCTCCATGTACAGGTAGATCACCGGCGTGGTGTACAGCGTCACCAGCTGCGATAGCAGCAGGCCGCCGACGATGGCGATGCCCAGCGGACGGCGCAGTTCCGAGCCGATGCCGGTACCCAGCGCGAGTGGCAGCGCGCCGAGCATGGCCGCAGCCGTGGTCATCATGATCGGGCGGAAGCGCAGCAGGCAGGCGCGGCGGATCGCTTCATGCGCGTTGGCACCGGCGCGGCGTGCTTCGATCGCGAAGTCCACCATCATGATGCCGTTCTTCTTGACGATGCCGATCAGCAGCACGATGCCGACGATGCCGTCCACCGACAGGCTCAGGCCACACAGCATCAGCGCCAGCAGCGCGCCGACGCCTGCCGGCGGCAGGGTCGAGATGATCGTGATCGGATGGATGTAGCTCTCGTACAGCACGCCCAGCACGATGTAGATGACCACCAGCGAGGCCAGCAGCAGCCACACCACATCGGTCTGGCTGCCGGTGAACTCGGCGGCCTTGCCGATGAACTCGGCATGCAGGTGCGCGGGCATGTCCAGACTGTCCTTGGTCTCCTGGATCGCGCGTACCGCTTCGGACAGCGAATAGCCCGGCGCGACGTTGAACGAGACGGTCACGGCCGGCAGCTGCTGCTGGTGGCTGACCACCAGCGGCGCGCTGGTCACCTGGCCTTCGGCCAGCGCCGACAACGGAATGATGTTGCCGGCACCGACCGTGATGCCGGTGTTCTGCGCGCCGATGCCGGTGGCCGTGGAGGAGTTGGAGGAGGTGACCTGGCCGAAGCTGGTGGCGTTGGTGCCGGTCAGCGCGCCAGCACCGTTGGAGGCCACCGCCAGCTGCTCCATCAGCGCGGTGCTGGTGCGGAACTCCGGTGCCACTTCCAGCACCACGCGGTACTGGTTGAGCTCGGTGAAGATGGTCGAGATCTGGCGCTGGCCGAACGCATCGTAGAGCGTGTCATCGATGGTCTGCATCGGCACGCCCAGCACGCTGGCCTTGTCACGATCGATCGTCAGCTGCAGGGCACGGCCCTGGTTGGACAGGTTGTTGTCCACGTCGGCCAGCTCCGGCCGCTGGCGCAGGGCCTCGGTCAGGCGCGTGGCCTGGGTGGCGACGGTGGCCGCGTCCACGTCCGACAGGGAGTACTGGTACTCGGTCGCGGCCACGCGGGTGTCGAGGGTGACGTCCTGCACCGGCTTCAGATACAACGCTACGCCGGGAATCCCGGCGACGGCCTCCTGCAGGCGCGGCAGGATCCGGTCCAGCCCATCACGCTGGCTGCGCTCCTTCAGCACGATCGACAACTGGCCCTGGTTGAGCGTGGGGTTCATGCTGCCAGCGCCGATGAAAGCCGACACGCCAGTCACATCCGGATCCTTGCGCAGCGCTTCGGCCACCTGCCTGGTGCGCTGCTCCATCTGCGGGAACGCGATGTTCTGGTCGGCCTGCACCACGCCGGTGATCAGGCCGGTGTCCTGCTCGGGCAGCAGGCCCTTGGGAATCAGCACGTACAGCAGAACGGTCAGCACAAGGGCGCCGCCGGCCACGGCCAGGGTCAGGCGCTGGTGGTCCAGCACCCAGTCCAGGCTGCGCTCATACAGGCCGACGGTGCGGCTCCACACGGTCTGCTTGCCGGCCGCGTGCGCCCGTTCATGCGCGTCCTCGCCTTCCGGCAGCGCGTCGGGCTTGAGCAGGTAGGCGCACATCATCGGGGTGAGCGTCAGCGAGATCAGCATCGACAGCACGACCGCGATGCTCAGCACCCAGGCGAACTCATGGAACAGGCGGCCGGTGACGCCGGGCATCAGCAGCAGCGGCAGGAACACTGCCACCAGCGATACCGTCAGCGACAGCACGGTGAAGCCGATCTGGCGCGCACCGATCTCGGCCGCTTCCTTGCCGCTCTTGCCCTGCTCGATGTAACGGACGATGTTCTCGATCATGACGATGGCATCGTCGACAACGAAGCCGGTGGCGACCACCAGTGCCATCAGCGAAAGGTTGTCCAGCGACATGCCGGTGAACGCCATCACCGCGAACGTGCCGGCCAGCGACAACGGTACCGCCACCGAAGGAATGATCGTGGCCCACAGGCGGCGCAGGAACACGAAGATCACCGCCACGACCAGGCCGATGGTCAGTACCAGGGTGAACTGCACTTCGTGCACGGAGGCGCGGATGGTCTCGGTACGGTCGTTGAAGATCTCCAGATGCACGTCGGCCGGCAGCACGCCCTGCAACTGCGGCAGGATCGCGCGGATGCGCTCGACGGTCTGCACGATGTTGGCGCCCGGCTGGCGGCGCACTTCGAGAAGGACAGCCGGCTTGCCGTCGGCCCATGCGGCCAGCTGGTCGTTCTCCACGCCGTCCACCACCGCGGCCACGTCCGACAGCCGCACCGGGCGGCCGTTCTTGTAGCTGATGATGGTGTCGCGGTATTCGGCGGCACTGGACAGCTGGTCATTGGTGCCGATGCTGTAGGACTGCGTCTTGCCGTTCAGCGAGCCCTTCGGCGCATTGACGTTGGCCTGGGTGAGCGCGCTGCGCAGTTCTTCCAGGGTCAGGCCCATGTTCGACAGCTGCGCCGGATTGACCTGGATGCGCACCGCCGGGCGGACATTGCCGGCGATCGACACCAGGCCCACGCCCTGCACCTGCGACAGGCGCTGGGCCAGGATCGAATCGGCGTAGTTGTTGACCTCCCGCAGCGGGCGCGTGTCCGAGGTGAGCTTCAGGGTGACGATGGCCGCATCGGCGGGGTTCACCCGGTTGTAGACCGGCTGGTAGGGCAGCGACGAGGGCAGGGTGGCCTGGCGGATCGCCGCCTGCACGTCCTGCGCGGCGATATCGATGTCGCGGTCCATCGAGAACTGCAGGATGATCGTCGACAGCCCGGCCGACGAATCGGACGTCATCAGGTCCAGGCCGGAGATCTGGCCGAACTGCCGCTCCAGCGGGGTGGTGACCAGCGAGGCCATCGTGGTGGCATTGGCACCCGGGTACTGGGTGGTGACCACCAGGCTGGGCGCATCGATTTCCGGCAGTGCCGACACCGGCAGCTTGCGATAACCGAGAATGCCCAGCAGCAACAGGCCCGCCATCAGCAGCGAGGTGGCGATCGGGCGGCGGATGAAGATCGTCGAAAAACCCACGGACTGATCCTTGCTGGCGCTTCAATGGCAGCGCCGGCGTCGATGCCGGCGCGAAAGGAATCGGTGGCCTGCGCTCAGCGCGGGCCACCACCGCGGCGGCCTGCACCGCCACTCTTCTGTTCGGCGGCCTTCAATTCGGCCTCGGTGGGTGCAGCCGGGGTCTCGCCGGGCTTCAGGGCCGTGACCTTGCTGCCGGGCTTCAGGCGGAACTGGCCTTCACTGACCACCCGCTCGCCGCCCTTCAGGCCCTCGGCGATCTGCACGTGGCTGTCGCCCACTTCCACGCCGCTGCGCACGGTCTGCATCTTCACCGTGTTGTCGCCCTGCACGACGTAGACATACTCGCCGTCCGGGCCACGCAGCACGGCCTGGGTCGGAATCACCACGCCGCCGCCGATGGTGCGCAGCTGCATGCGCACATTGACGAACTGGCCGGGCCACAGGCCGTTGTCCGCATTGTCGAACACCGCGCGTGCCTTGAAGGTGCCGCTGTCGGCGCTGATCAGGTTGTCGACCACATCGAGCTTGCCGTCGCCGGACAGCACGTGCGAATCGGCACGGTCCAGCGCGGCCACCGGAACGCTGCCGGCCGCCTGTGCCTGGCGCACATCGCCGAGCTGGCGTTCGGGCAGGTTGAACAGCACGTGGATCGGGTGGATCTGGGTCAGGGTGACCAGGGCGGTGCCCGCGTTGACCACGTTGCCGGCATCGACTGCACGGATGCCGGCGATGCCGGAGATCGGCGCAGTGACCTTGGTGTACTGCAGCTGCACCTGCGCCGAGCGCATGCTCGCCTCGTTGGCGGCCACTGCGCTTTCGTACTGTGCCACTTGGTTGCGTTGTGTATCCAGATCGGTCTTGGCGACGTACTGGCGGTACTCGGGGGCATTGGAGCGCTGGTAGTTGGAGCGCGCGGTCGCCAGCAGCGCCTCGTTCTGGCGCTTGGCGGCAGCGGCCTGGTCATAGCTGGCCTGGGCGGTACGTGGGTCGATCACCGCCAGCACGTCGCCCTGCTTCACTTCCTGGCCTTCGCGGAAGTTCAGGCTCATCAGCTGGCCGCCGACCTGAGGGCTGACCGTGACGGTATTCATCGCGGTGACCGTACCGAGCGCACTGGCGTAGACGGGCACGTCCTGGCGCACGGCGTCGACCACGGTCACCGGTACCGGTGCGGCATCGGCGTCATCGCCACCTTGGCCGGCGGCGACGCCGGGCCTGCCGGCCTTGTCCTTGCCACCGCCCAGCACGCGCAGGCCCACCACGGCCAGCACCAGTACGGCCACGACCAGCAGCACGATCTTCCAAACACGTGACATTCAAGGACTCCAAGAGGGCTGGACGGGCGGGGCCCGGTGGGCAATGCGCAAAGCATACCTGTGCCACATCACGTTTCCTGCATGACGGATGGGACGGGCGCTAGGACCGGTGCCGGCCGTGGAGGTTCCCGTAAAGGCAGCGTTGCCCTACATTCAGGTGCAGAACCCTGCCGTGGAGTACCGAGATGCGCCGTTCGTTGCTGCTGTCCGCCCTGATCCTGGCCCTGCCGGCCCTTGCCCATGCCCAGGACGGGCAGCGCCCCGAGGTGACCGCGGCCGCACAGCGGCTGCAGGCCAAAGTGGTGGAGTGGCGCCGTGATTTCCACCAGCATCCGGAGCTGTCCAACCGCGAAGTACGGACCTCGGCCGAGGTCGCCAAGCACCTGCGCGCAATGGGCCTGAAGCCGAAGACCGGCATTGCCCATCATGGCGTGGTAGCGATCATCGAAGGCGGCAGGCCGGGTCCGAAGATCGCCCTGCGCGCCGACATGGACGCGCTGCCGGTGACCGAACAGACCGGCCTGCCGTTCGCCTCGAAGGCGACCGATCAGTACCGCGGGCAGACGGTGGGCGTGATGCATGCCTGCGGCCATGATGCCCATACCGCCACCCTGCTGGGTGTGGCCGAGGCGCTGGTGGCAATGAAGAAGGACCTGCCGGGCCAGGTCATGCTGATCTTCCAGCCGGCAGAGGAGGGCGCGCCGCCGCCGGAAGAAGGCGGTGCCGCGCTGATGCTGAAGGAGGGCCTGTTCGCCGACTTCAAGCCGGAAGCCGTGTTCGGCCTGCATGTGTTCTCCAGCGTGCAGGCCGGTCAGATCGCCGTGCGTGGCGGTCCGCTGATGGCCGCCTCGGACCGCTTCGGCATCAAGGTGATCGGTCGCCAGACGCATGGCTCCGCGCCGTGGAACGGTGTCGACCCGATCGTTGCCACGGCCGATCTGGTCGGTACCGCGCAGACCATCGTCAGCCGTCGCGTGAATCTGTCCAAGCAGCCGGCGGTGCTCACCTTCGGTGCGATCAACGGCGGCATCCGCTACAACATCATTCCGGACGAGGTGGAGATGGTCGGCACCATCCGCACGTTCGACGAGGGCATGCGCCAGCAGATCTTCGCCGACCTGCGCAACGTCGCAGAGCACACTGCGGCCGCGCACGGGGCAAAGGCGGTCACCGACATCTACGAATCAGAAGGCAACCCGGCCACGGTCAACGATCCGGCGCTGACGGCGCGCATGCTGCCGAGCCTGCAGGCGGTGGTGGGCAAGGACAACGTGTACGAACCGCCCCTGCAGATGGGCGCGGAGGACTTCTCGCTGTATGCCAAGGAGGTGCCGGGCATGTTCTTCTTCGTCGGCTCCACCAGCGTGGGCATCGATCCGGCGACGGCACCGGCCAATCATTCGCCGAAGTTCCTGCTGGATGAGAAGGCGCTGGACGTGGGACTGCGTGCACTGCTGCAGGTGAGCCTGGACTACCTGCATGGTGCCGGCACCCCGGCAGGGTGAGGCTTTGCGGCAGGGCTTGCAGCCCTGCACCCCTGAAGCAACGGCAACGTCAACGGCAAAAGCGGTGCTGGATTTCTGTTGGTTGGGCGGGGCGGTGTGGGCCTGCAGGACACGCCGTAAACCCGTCCATGGGGGCTCGATGGCGCCATCCATGGCGCCATCGGTCCTGCAGGCCCACACCGCCCCGGCCCCGACAGGTTCACGCGGCTGTTGGTAGGTGTCGACCTTGGTCGACACAGGCAGACATCGGGAATGTCTGAAGGATTGGCTTTTGATTTTGATTTTTCTGATCTTTCCCGTGGTGGTGGCTGCGTGCAGGGAACTGTCAGGGGCCGGGTGGGTAGGCGGGGCGGGGGTGTCCGCGGCATGGATGCCGCGGCCAAGCCCCCAAGGACGGGTTTACGGCGTCCCCCGACCCGCCTACCCACCCGGCCAAGCCGATAGACCGCCTTCCACGACCAACCGACAAAACCACCACGGAGGGGCTCCGCCGTTGGCCGGCCCGGCCGGAGGCCCGGCCCCGTCGCGATACAATGCGCACCATGAACACCCCCCAGGATTCCAGCCTCGGTCGCGAGGTCAGTTACCCGTCGCAGTACGATCCCGGCCTGCTGTTTCCCATCCCCCGCCGCGCCGCCCGCGCCGAGATCGGCCTCGATGACACCGCGCTGCCGTTCGTCGGCCATGATCGCTGGCATGCGTTCGAGCTGAGCTGGCTCGACCCGCGTGGCAAGCCGCAGGTGGCCGTTGCCACCGTGCAGGTGCCCTGCACCTCGCCGTGCCTGATCGAATCGAAGTCGTTCAAGCTGTACCTGAATTCCCTCAACAGCACCCGCATCGACAGTGCCGAGGCACTGCATGCGCGTCTTGTCGACGATCTGTCAGCCTGTGCCGGCGCACCCGTGCAGGTGGCGTTCGGCCTGCCCGAACTGCGCCCGGTACCGCTGGGCGAATCCATCGACGGCCTGGACCTGGAGATCGACTGCTACGGCCCCCCGCAGGCGGACTTCCTCTCGGCCGACGCTGCGCAGCCGGTGGAGGAGACGTTGGTCTCCGCGCTGCTGAAATCCAACTGCCCGGTTACCGGCCAGCCGGACTGGGCCACGGTCAGCCTGCGCTATCGGGGGCCGAAGATCGACCGGGCCGGCCTACTGCGCTATCTGGTGAGCTACCGCGAGCACGCGGAATTCCACGAGCAGTGCGTGGAGCGGATCTTCAGCGAGGTCTCCGCGCGCTGCCGGCCGCAGTGGCTGGAAGTGGAAGCGCGCTACACGCGTCGCGGCGGCCTCGACATCAATCCATGGCGCGCCAGCCCCGGCATCGCGGCCCCGGCCGCGACCTACCGCGAGCTGCGCCAGTAACCGCCGCAGGCGGTTACGGTAGCGCCGGGCCACGCCCGGCGAGCGCAGCGGGCCCACCAACCCCTCGCAGGCGGTTGCGGGTAGCGCCGGGCCACGCCCGGCGAGCGCAGCGGTCCCAGCCACCGCCGCCGGGCATGGCCCGGCGCTACCGGTGGAGCAGCGGGCAGGGGGTGTCCATCTCCCGATTGTTCAGCCCCCCGGGGGGCGGCTTCACATCTGCACCATCCCCATTTAACAACCGCCATGGCACCGTGCGAACCACGTAGTCATGCAGACGGGAGTTGTGGATGAGTACCGAGAAGAAAGCTGATTTCTCCGGCGTCAGCGCCAGCGTCGACAGTACCGCCCAGCAGGCACCGAAGGCGGACTTCTCCGGCGTCAGCGGCTCGGTGGACAGCACCGCCGAGGTGGTCAGCGGCGGCACCTACACCGTGCAGAAGGGGGACTCGCTGTCGAAGATCGCCAAGGCGCATCTTGGCGACGCCAATGCCTGGAAGAAGATCTTCGAAGCCAACCGGGACGTGCTCGATGACCCGGACAAGATTTTCCCTGGCCAGACCCTGAAACTGCCACCGAAGTAAGCCGGCCGCGCCCGCACGCCATCCGACAATCCTGGGAGGAACACCGAATGATCAAGACCACGCCGCTCCAGACCGCCCTGCTGACCGCCCTGTTGGGCAGCGTCGCCCTGGTGGGTTGCAAGAAGAAGGAAGAGTCGACCGACAGCAATGCAGCGCCCGCTGCCACCGCCCCGGCCGAAACGGCCCCGGCACCGATGACCGGCGCGCCGCCGCCGATGTCTGAGGCGGCAGTAGCCGTCTCCTCCGTCTCCGTCGGCAAGACGGCGGCAGCGGACAAGTCCGTCGCTCCGGCAGCACTGTTCGCGCCGAAGGACGATGTGATCGTGTCGGTCCGCACAGACGGTGCTGCCAACAACGTCAACGTCGGCGCCAAGCTGACCTTCCAGGACGGTCAGGTCGCCGGCGAGCAGAATGCCACGCTGAACACCAGCGGTGCCGAGACCACCAACATCACCTTCAAGAATGCCAATGGCTGGCCGGCCGGCAAGTACCGCGCCGAAGTCATGGTTGATGGTAAGGCGGCCGGAACGCCGCAGGAGTTCGAGGTCAAGTAAGTCCTGCCGACTCTCTCCCGGCAGGGCTCACGATGGACGCAGCCGCGAGGCTGCGTCTTTTTTTTGCGTGACACCCCCAGCCGGGTGAATCACTGCGTTGCAGTACCGGCGCGTATGGCGCGGCTTTGCCCCGCGCGGCTGAAAACGCGACAATGCAGGGGTTTCCCCGCCGCGCGCCCACCCTGACGGCGACGGGGGAAAGCGTGGGGCCAGGCCCCGCGCGAGACACGGTTGCACGTGGTCCGGCGCTGCCGCCGGGCTTTCCCTGAGCACTGCTACAGAGTCCAAGTCCCCCATGTCCAAGATTCTCTACACGCTGACCGACGAAGCCCCGTTCCTGGCCACCCAGTCGCTGCTGCCGATCGTCGATGCCTACACCGCCACCGCTGGCATCGTGGTGGAAACCCGCGACATCTCGCTGTCCGGGCGCATTCTTTCGCAGTTCCCGGAACTGCTGGGTGAGGAGCAGAAGGTCAGTGACGACCTGGCCGAGCTGGGCCAGCTGGCGACCACGCCGGACGCCAACATCATCAAGCTGCCCAACATCTCCGCCTCGGTGCCGCAGCTGAAGGCGGCCATCAAGGAGCTGCAGGACCAGGGCTATCCGTTGCCGGATTACCCGGAAACGCCGGCCGACGACCAGCAGCGCGACTACAAGGCGCGCTACGACAAGGTCAAGGGCAGCGCGGTGAATCCGGTGCTGCGCGAAGGCAACTCCGACCGTCGCGCGCCGCTGTCGGTGAAGAACTATGCCCGCAAGCATCCGCATCGCATGGGCGCCTGGTCCGCCGATTCGAAGTCGCACGTCTCGCACATGGACGCGGGCGACTTCTATGGCAGCGAAAAGTCGGCAACCCTCGCCAACGCCGGCACCCTGAAGATCACCTTCCATGGCAATGACGGCAGCACCGTCGTGCTGAAGGAAAAGACCGCGGTCAAGGCCGGTGAGATCGTTGATGCCGCCGTGATGAGCCGCAAGGCGCTGGCTGCCTTCATCGACGCGCAGATCGCCGATGCCAAGAGCCAGGGCGTGCTGTTCTCGCTGCACCTGAAGGCGACCATGATGAAGGTCTCCGACCCGATCATGTTCGGCGTGGTCGTGGAAGAGTTCTACAAGGACGTGCTGGCCAAGCACGCCGACGCCATCCGGCAGGCCGGTTTCGATGCCAACAACGGCATCGGAGACCTGGTCGCGCGCCTGCCGTCGCTGCCGGAGGCCACCCGCGCCGCCATCGAAGCCGACCTGAAGGCCGAGTACGCGCAGCGCCCGGGCCTGGCGATGGTCAACTCGGACAAGGGCATCACCAACCTGCACGTGCCGAGCGACGTGATCGTCGACGCCTCGATGCCGGCGATGATCCGCGACTCCGGCAAGATGTGGAATGCCGAAGGCAAGCTGCAGGACACCAAGGCGGTCATCCCGGACCGCTGCTATGCCGGCGTCTACCAGGCCGTCATCGACGACTGCAAGGCGCACGGCGCCTTCGACCCGGCCACCATGGGCTCGGTGCCGAACGTCGGCCTGATGGCGCAGAAGGCCGAAGAGTACGGCTCGCACGACAAGACCTTCCAGATCGCCGCCGACGGCGTGGTCAAGGTCACCGATGACGCGGGCAGCGTGGTGTTCGAGCACGCGGTGGAGGCCGGTGACATCTGGCGCATGTGCCAGACCAAGGACGCCCCGATCCAGGACTGGGTCAAGCTGGCGGTCGAGCGCGCGCGCCTCAGCAGCACCCCCGCCGTGTTCTGGCTGGACGCTGCCCGCGCCCATGACGCGCAGGTCATTGCCAAGGTCGAGCAGTACCTGAAGAACCACGACACCGCCGGCCTGGACATCCGCATCCTGCCGCCGGTGGAAGCCACCGCGTTCTCGCTGGCCCGCATCCGCAAGGGCGAAGACACCATCTCGGTGACCGGCAACGTGCTGCGTGACTACCTGACCGACCTGTTCCCGATCATGGAGCTGGGCACCAGCGCCAAGATGCTGTCGATCGTGCCGTTGATGGCCGGTGGTGGCCTGTTCGAGACCGGTGCCGGCGGCTCGGCTCCCAAGCATGTACAGCAGTTCGTTGAAGAGGACTACCTGCGTTGGGATTCGCTGGGTGAGTTCCTGGCGCTGGCAGCGTCGCTGGAGCATCTGGGCAACCGCTACGACAATGCAGCAGCCCGTGTACTGGCCAAGGCGCTGGACGAAGCCAACGGCCAGTTCCTGGACAACGACAAGTCGCCTTCGCGCAAGCTCGGTGGCATCGACAACCGTGGCAGCCACTTCTACATCGCGCTGTACTGGGCGCAGGCCCTGGCCGCGCAGGACGAGGACGCCGCACTGAAGGCACGCTTCGCCCCGCTGGCCAAGGCCCTGACCGACAACGAGCATAAGATCGTCGAAGAGCTGATCGCAGTGCAGGGCAAGGCCGTGGACATCGGCGGCTACTACCGTCCGGACGTGGAAAAGGCCAGCAAGGCGATGCGCCCGAGCGCGACCTTCAACGCCGCGCTGGAGCAGCTGCGCGGTTGATCCATCGCCTTTCGGTCGTGACCCCGGAACCCGCGCTTCGGCGCGGGTTTCTTTTTGGCTCCGGGGTCAGATCCCCTTTTGCCATGCAAAAGGGATCTGACCCCAAGCGATGAAAACGTGACTTCCGTCAGCTGTCGGAATGCCGTCAATACGGCATGAAACTTGCCCGCGATGGCCGTCGCAGAACCGATGCGTGCGTACGCGCGGGCACTGTCAATCTGAGCGGTCGATCACGACGGACGCCGAGGGCGATGACCTAGCCTTGGCGACGCGAGATCGCCGGGGAGGCGGTCGCACGGGGAACACGGATGGCACGCGTGCTGGTAGTGGGAACCGATATCCAGGGAGAGCAGGCCCTGCTCAGGCGCCTGCGCATCGCTTCGGCCCTGCCTGACGGCCAGATCCGCCGCAGCCAGGATCTGGACGACTGTGATCTGCTGGTCATCCGCGATACACCCGCATTGCGCAACGCGGCCCTGCGCATGCGCCAGCAGCGGCCCCGCCTGCAGTGCTGGATCGAAGATCCCGGTGGCCAGCTGCGCGACGGCGATGGCCAGCAGCGTGTGCTCGATGACGGCGCGATCGGCCGCGCACTGCGTGGCATGCAGCGCCCACCGGAACCCGTAATTCCACACGTGCCCGCGCCGATCCGCCTGGCCGATGGTGCACACGCGATCACCCGCCTGCTGCGCGAGCGCTTGCCACTGCGGCAGGGATACGCGCTGCTGGGGGATGCCGCTGCGCCCCTGCTGCTGCTGGACCTGGAGCAGGACCAGGCCATCGCACTGCACGAGCCCGTCGTGGCATTGGTCGAACGCCTTGCGCGGGGGTTCGAACAGCTCTGGCTCGATGCGCTGACAGCAGCGCAGCTGCAGGCCCAGGCGGCAGATCGCACCCGGCAGCCATTGCGCCCGTTGCTGTGGCAGTGGGCGCAGCGCAGCCCGCATTGGCAGGCCCTGGACGAGCGCCTGCGCGTCGCCTCGGTGAAACTGCTGCGCTGGCCTGACTTCCGCGTACTGGGCCACGATCACGATGGCTTCCGCCTGTGCTCGCTGCTGCTCAAGCGCGCCTGTACGGTGGACGAGTGTGCCGTGCTGCTCGACCTTCCGCAGGCTGCAGTACGCGATTTCGTGCACGCCGCTTATCTGTGTGGCTATGCGCAGCTGCAACCGGCGCCTGCGGCGACGGTGACGGTCATGCGCGGCACGGGCAACGACAGCGGGCTGTTGGCCCGGCTGTGGCGCCACCTGCGCGGGAGCGAACGCAATGCGTGAGCACAAGGTGGTCGTGCTGGGTGGCATGGGCAGCGGCAAGTCGACGCTGGTGCGCAGCATCGCCGCCGGCACGGTGGTGGACACCGACGTCGCCAACAGCGATCGGCTTGGCGCCGACAAGGCATCGACCACGGTGGCGCTCGACTACGCCGACATCGATCTGCCCAATGGCGAGCGTCTCCGCCTGTACGGTACGCCGGGTCAGCAACGTTTTGATTTCCTGTGGCCGATCCTGCTGCAGGGCGCGCGCGGCGCGGTGCTGCTGCTGGATGGCCGACGTGCCGGCGTGGCTGCCGAACTGGACGGCTACCTGCAGGTGCTGCGGCCGTTCGGACCGGCGCTGGCACTGGTGGTGGCGGTGACCCATCTGGACCAGGCACCGGCGGCCGCGATGGAACACTGGGCAGCACATGCGCAGATCGACGGCCAACCGCTGCCGCTGCTGCCGCTGGATGCGCGCGACCGCGAACAGGGGCTGTTGCTGATGGATGTGCTGATGAGCGAGATCGAAGCGTACGCGCTGGTGACCGCGCATGGCTGACGGACAGGCCGCACTGCTGCCCGATGCGCGCCAGCGCGAACGCCTGCAGCCGTTGCTGCAGGACCTGCAGCAACGGGTGGAAGGGGTGCGCACCGTGGTGCTGGCCAGTGTCGATGGCTTCGCGCTGGTCAGCGCCGGCGCCGAAGGGCGTGGTGAACGCCTGGCCGCGATGACCAGCGCAATGCTGGCGTTGGCGGCAGCAGTAGGGCGCGAGCTGGTCCTGGGAGACCTGCAGACGCTGATGCTGGAAGCCGCGGGCGGCAAGGTGCTGATGCTGGCCATTCACGGTGAAGGGCGTGTGCCGCTGCTGCTGATGGCAGCCTGCGACCAGCGCAGCGTGATCGGCCAGGTGCTGTGGCAGAGCAGGGAATGTGGCCAGGCGATCCTGGCCGAACTCGGCGGACCGTGAGCCCGGCCGCAGGGGAACGAGGGGCTCGAACCTACACCGACAAGGGGTGCAACGTGTCTGGATTGACTGAATCGTTGAATGCACTGATGGGTATCGATGGCGCGCAGGCCGTGGCGCTGGTCGACTATGAAAGCGGCATGCTGCTGGGCGAAGCCGGTGCGGGGATGGACATGGAAGTGGCGGCAGCCGGCAACACCGAAGTGATCCGCGCGAAGATGAAAACCGCAGCGTCGCTCAACCTCAACGACAGCATCGAGGACATCCTGATCTCGCTGGGCAGGGCGTACCACATCATGCGCCCGGTGGCCAGGAAGAAGGGCCTGTTCTTCTACATCGTGCTGGACCGTAGCAAATCCAATCTGGCATTGGCCCGGCGCAAGGTGCAGGAAGTGGAGGCCGAGCTGGCCATCTGAGCCGATGCCTGTTGGAGCCGGGCATGGCCCGGCTCTACCCATTCCACCCCACGCCGGCGTATGGTTGAGCCATCTTCCCCGGTGAGCCCTGCATGTCCACGCCTGACATCGCTGCCGAGCTGGCGCCGCGCATCGCAGGCGCCATCCGCGATGGATTCGAGCAGTACCATGCCCGCTTCGCGGCGATCACCGCCCGCGCGCGGCAGCGCTTCGAGCAGCGCGACTGGAACGGTGCCCGCCAGGACGCCGTCGAGCGCATCGCCCTGTACGACCTGTGCATCGCCGAGCAGATGGATTCACTGCGCAGGCTTGCCGGCGAGGCAATCGGCGAGCGCTCGCTGTGGTTGCAGGTGCACGGCGCCTACAGCGCCCTGCTGCAGGGGCTGATCGACGCCGAGCTGTACAAGACGTTCTACAACACGCTGTCGCGGCGGCTGTTCGCCACTCGCGGCGTGGACCCGGCGGTGGAATTCATCGCCTTCGATGTCGAGCCGTCCGATGCGATCACCCATCCGGTCGCCCGCCACACCTATGCGGTCTCGCCGACGCGCCCGGTGGAGGCGCTGCAGCGGGTGCTGGCTGACTATCGCTTCGATGTTCCCTATGCGCACCAGCTGCGCTGTGCCGCCGCCATCGCCGTACGGCTGCAGGATGATCTTGCGCACTGGGGCGATACGCCGGTACGCAGCATCGAACTGCTGGATACCGTGTTCTACCGCGAGCGTCGCGCCTATCTGGTAGGGCGCGTCTTCGGCGAGCATCGCTTCTCGCCCTGCGTGATCGCGCTGGTCAACGACGAACAGGGCCTGCGTGCCGATGCAGTGCTGACCCGTCGCCGCGATGTCGCCCATCTGTTCGGCGTGTCGCGCAGCTATTTCCAGGCCGACCTGGCCACCGTCGGCGACGCCGTGGTGTTCCTGCGCAGCCTGCTGCCGGGCAAGCCGATCGACGAAATCTACACCGTGCTGGGCCGTGCCAAGCAGGGCAAGACCGAGCGCTACCGCACCTTCTTCCGCCATTTCAATGAACATCCACACGAGCGCCTGGTCCACGCCGAAGGCACCCCCGGCATGGTCATGGCGGTGTTCACCCTGCCCAGTTACCCGCTCGTGTTCAAACTCATCCGCGATCGTTTCGCCTGGCCGAAGGCGATGTCACGGCAGCAGGTGGAAGAGAAGTACGCGCTGGTGTTCAACCTGGACCGTGTCGGCCGCCTGCTGGACGCGCAACCCTATCGGCACCTGCGCTTCCCGCGCGACCGCTTTGCGCCGGCGCTGCTTGACGAACTGCTGGGCCAGTGCGCGCAGAGCATCCGCGTCGATGGCGACGAAGTGGAAGTGGCGCTGTGCTACGTGCAGCGCCGTTTCCGCCCGTTGAACCTGTACCTGCGCGAGCAGGGCGCAGAGCCGGTGCGCGCTGCGGTGCTCGACTACGCGCAGGCGATCACCGACATGGCGCGCAACAACATTTTCCCCGGTGACATGCTGCCGAAGAATTTCGGTGTTTCACGTCACGGCCGCGCGGTGTTCTACGATTACGACGAACTGTGCCTGGTCAGCGACTGTGTGTTCCGTGCCTGGCCGCAGCCGAGCTCGCCGGAAGAGGCGATGGCCGACGAGCCCTGGTTCCACGTTGGCCCGCGCGATGTGTTCCCCGAACGCTTCGGCCCCTTCATGGGATTGCCGGCCGGCGAACTGGCGGCCGTGCGTGAGCACTATCGGCACCTGTTCGATCCCGGCTGGTGGCAGGCCCTGCAGGCCCGCTTCGCCAGTGGCGACTATCCGGACACGCCGCCCTATGCCGCCAGCCACCGGCTGGCGTAGCCCCGCGCGCCTGCGCTTCAGTCTGCGTGGGGGTAGACGATTACCCGGTTGCGCCCCTGTTCCTTGGCCAAGTACAGGGCCTTGTCGGCCAGGCGCAGGGCCTGCTCGGCATCGGCATGGAAGCTGGGGAAATGGGCCACGCCCAGCGACACCGTGATCGTGCCGACCGGTGCGAAGGGGTGATCGGCGATGTGCTGGCGCAGGCGCTCGGCGGCCTGGCGCGCAGGCTCGGTACCGATACCCGGCAACAGCAGCAGGAACTCCTCGCCGCCAGCGCGGCACAACAGATCGCTCTCGCGCGAGTGGCGGCGCATCTGCTCGGCGATATGGACGATGACGGCATCACCGACGTCATGCCCATGGCCGTCGTTGATCGATTTGAAGCGATCGATGTCCAGCGCCAGGATCGCGAAGGGAATGCCCTGCGCCTGCAGCGCATCCAGTGCGTGCTGCAGCCCTCGACGATTCAACAGACCGGTCATCGGATCGGTGCGGCTGGCGCGGTTGAGCGTGCCGATCCGGTCCTGCAGTGCGTTGAAACTGTGCAGCACCGCATGCTTGAGCTGGGCAACCTCGAAGTACCAGGCGCGGATGCCATTGACATGGCTGATCGCGTTGCCGGTATCTTCGCCCGCCTGCACGTTGCGCGCCAGCTGCCACAGCGGCAGCGAAATGCGCCGGGCGAACCACCAGGTGATCACCAGTGACAACACACCCAGCGGGATCGCGTTCCAGATCACCGCCGACATCAGCCGCGACAGTGGCTGCAGGGTGGCTTCGGTGGGCCGCTGGGCGACGATGCCCCAGCCGGTGACAGCGACCGGGGCATAGCCGGCCAGCATCGATACACCGCGGTTGTTGCGTACCTGCTGCGCTCCCCGCTCGCCGTGGATCACCGCCGTCACCGCCGGATTGCCGACCACATAGTCACCCACCCGCTCACCTTCGACGTGGTACAGCAGGCGGCCATGGCGGTCGACCACATACAGGTACGAGCCGTCGCGGTAGTAATGCGTACCCAGCAGCGTATGCAGCGCGCTGCGCTGGCGCAGGTACAGGGTGCCGCTGATATAGCCGCGGTACCGGCCCTGGCCGTCGAAAATCGGATGCGACAGTGAGACCAGCAGCTTGCCGGTGGCCGACTGGTAGGGGTCGCTGATCATCGGCTGACGGGACGCCAGTGCCGCATTGTTGCCCGCACTGTGCAGGATCTCGCCCTGCAGCTGCAGCGTCTGGGGCGAGGTGGCGATCACCAGGCCATCGGCATCCACGACCAGCGAGGAGTTGAAGCTGCTCGACTGCAGCTGCAGGCGGCTGGCTTCGCCCTGCGCCCGGCGCGGGTCCATGTCGGCCTCACCCAGCCGGGTCGCGCTGTATGCCAGCTGCTGCTGGGCGGACAGCAGGAAGTTCTGGGTCGTCTCGGCCAGCTTGCTGGCATAGACGCGGTTGGCTTCCAGCGTGTTGCCGACCAGCTGGTCGCGTTGCACGCGGTAGCTGGCCAGCAGTGTATTGGCCAGGGCGATGATGGCGCTGAGCAGGGCGAGGGCCAGGATCAGCTTGCCCAGGTTGAGGCGGGGCGAAATCAGGCGCATGCGGAGCAGGATCGGGCGAAGGGACCGCAATGCGGGCAGGCGCAGGCGGGTGCAGGCAGCATTATCGCCAGAATCGGCGTCGGCGCGGGTGAAGCCCGGCGTGACCGGGGCCTCAGCGCTGCAGGCGGCGCAGCAGGGTCTGGCGCACGTGCGCGGCCGCCGCTGCGTCGAGTGTTCCCAGCACACCCTGCGCCTGCATCGGGATGTGTGCGGTCGCTGCCTCGCTGTCGGCGAACACATAGTGGTCGAACATCGCGCGCCACTGCGCGCGCTGTGCCGCGGGCAATCCGCGCAGGGCCAGGATCGACAGCATCAGGGCATTCATCGGCGAGTCCATCCAGGCCGGCACCGGCCGCCACCAGGTGTTGACCAGCACATTGAATGTTTCCAGACCTTCCATGTGGTGCCACCACAGTGAAGGGATGAAGACCGCATCGCCCGGTTCAAGTTCGGCCACCAGCGCCTGCTGCAGCGCCTGCGGGAAGCGCGGAAAGCGATCAAGGTCAGGTGCGTGGAAATCGACCAGGCTGATCGCCTGCCCTGCGGGAGTGAAATCGAGCGGGCCGATGTACAGGTTGTCGATCTGGTCCGGTGGGAACAGCGTCACCCGGCGGCGCCCGGCCGCCACGCATGCCAGGTTGTCCGGTACGTCCTGATGGGCGGCAATGCGCGAGCGGTTGCCGATCCAGATGCTGCTGAGAGGTTCGTCCACGCCCAGCTGCAGCGGATTGGCCCGGGTGAAGCCGGGCAGAAAGCTGTCCAGCGTCGTCGATGCCACGTAGATCGATGGCGGCGCCGGATCGGCGGCGTACTTCAGCAGCGTGGCCAGCACCACTTTCAACGGTACCTGCTCGCGGCGGAAGTTGAAGCCGCTCATGTCCGCGTTGTAGAACAGCCGGCCGCCGGCGTCGGGTGCTGCCGTGGTCGCGGTCACCGGCATCTGCCCGTGGTCGAACGCGGCCAGGTGCGCAACCGCCTCCGCAGGCGAGCGGCGCGCGGCCGCGACCAGGGGCCAGTGCGCGACCAGCCCGCGGATCACCTTCGGCGTGGTCCAGGTGTGCAGCCGCGCCGGCAGCTCATCCGGGTCCAGGTCCCGCACGTCATCGATGGGTCGGGGGTGGGGCAGCATGCGTGGACATCCTGGGCGTGATGGAGAGCCGGGCCCGTGCCCGGCGGCCTTGGGTCCGCGCATCATGCACCCGTGCGGCGTGGGCCGGGCATGAACCCGGCTCCACGAGCCTCATTTACCGGTCAGAACTTGTAGCGGACGCCGAACATGTAGCGCGGACCGGTCTGGGTGGCATAACGCAGCATGTTGGTATGCCGCGAATAGGTGCGCATGGTCTCGTCGGTCAGGTTGATTGCTTCCAGGCTCAGCGTCAGCTGTTCGCTGACCGCGTAGCTGATGTTGAGATCGAGCTGACCGTACGCGGCAGTGTAGTTCGGGTTCGGGCCCTGGCCACCGATGCCGTTGAGGAACTTGTCGCGCCAGTTGTAGGCCGCGCGGATCTGCCAGGCGTTCTTGTCGTAGAACGCGACCACGTTGGCCGAATCGCTCAGGCCGATCATCGGGTACTGGTCGCCCAGGCTGAGGTTGTTGAACGTCAGCCCCGACTTCACCTTGGTGTAGTTCGCGGCCACGCCGAATCCGGACTGGCCGAACAGGTGCTGCACCGCCACTTCCCAGCCGTCGAGGTGATCCGAGTGCTGGTTGGCCGGTACCGTGATGTCGAAACCGGCCACCGGGTCGTTGGGCTGGCCGACGATGGTGCCGGTCATCTGCCCGGCCGAATTGCGCCCGGTATAGGTTACGCCGGGATCCCCGGCATGGTTGGTGAAGATGTAGTCGCGGATGCAGGGCATGTCGGTGGTGCCGCAGCCCGATGCCAGTGCCTCGTTCCAGTACGCGCCACCGACCGGCGTATGCAGGGTGCCGGCGTTCTCGCGCACGATGGTGTCGCTGATGAAGTTCTTGATGTTCTTGCGGAAGAAGCCCACGGAGGCATAGCTGGCCTCGCCGTAGTACCACTCCAGCGACAGATCGAAGTTGTCCGAGATCAGCGGCTCCAGACCCGGATTGCCGCGGGTGCCGCTGCCGCCCTGGGTGCGCACGATGTCGGCCAGCGACTGACCGCTCTGGATCTGCGTCCAGCTCGGCCGGCCCAGGGTGCGGCTGTAGCTGCCGCGCAGCGCCAGCGTCTCGGCCAGGTCCAGTTTCAGATCAACGTTCGGCAGCACGTAGTCGTACTTGCCCTTGCCACCGACGAAGCCGCGATCGGCGGCGTAGTCGATGTTGAACTCGTTGGCCGAACTCCAGCTGATGCCGGTCGGTACGCGCACCAGCGCATTCGACTCCACCTCGGTCTGCTCGTAGCGCGCGCCGACGGCCACGTGCAGTGGCATCGACCAATCCAACGTGGTGCGGTACTGCAGGTAGGCACTCTTCGACTTCTCGGTGGTGCGGATGTCCTCGGAGTACTCCGTCGGTGCGTAGTAGCAGCTCGGGCAGGCCGGATCGGAATCGGTGCCGACCTGGGCCGCGCGATCGATCAGGCGGTCGAAGTCGAACACCAGGAACTGGCCGGTCAGGCGCGGATCGTTGTGGCCGGAGAATGCCTTGAAGTACTTGCCCATGTTGTCGGCGTACCAGATGTCATCGGCGTAGTCGGCCGGAGAGCCCAGACCGCCCCAGCTGTTGCGCTGCATGATGGCCGAGGCAGAGCGGTTCTCTACCTGGGTGTGGCCCACGCCGAAGTCCAGCGCCGAATAGTCGGCGAAGCGGAACGTGCCGCGGCCCTGGTACTGCTGCACCTTGGACTTGTTGTAGCTGTTCTGGAACACCGAGCCGGTGACCAGTGCGTCGGAGGCCTGCACGCCGCCCGGCGGCAGTGCGATGTTGATGATCGGCAGGTCGCCGCTGTAGTCGACGGTGGTGGTGCCACGCACGAAGGCGGCCACGCCGAGCACGCCCGCCGAGCCATAAGGACTGTCCGGCCGCGATTCCGACTCGGCGTTGTGCACATCGAAGGACAGGTCCAGCGCGTCGTTCACTTCCCAGTCGACGTTGAAGCCCAGCGAGTGCATGTCGGTCTTGGTGGCCAGTTTGGCGCCGCCCATCGACACGTCCGAATTGGTCATGTCCTCGCTGTAGATGATCGGCGCGGACACCGGGCCGTTGGTCCAGATGCTGTCGCCCGGACCATAGTTGAACCAGACCGACAGCTCACTGCGCTGCTGCTGCACCTTGTTCTCGACATAGGTGTAGTCCAGCGTGGTGGTGACATTATCGGCCGGCTTCCACTGGAACGTCGCCTGCGCGTTGGTGCGCTGCCGCTGCACGCCGTTGACGTTGTAGGCGGTGTTCTGCGGACGTGCGTAGACGTCGTCGGGGCCGGGGCGGTTGGTGATGCGGTCGGAATACCCCTGGCCCGGCAGCGGCAGTGCCCGCCAGTCCGCGCTCTCGTCGCCCTTGAACGTGGCCCAGCCCTCGGCCACGGTGGCCTGGTTGAAGCCGGAATCACGTTCCTGGTGGCTGGCGCTGAACGTCACGCCGAAGCGATCGTCGGCGTAGCGCTGGCTGAAGATGCCCGAGAGCTCACCGGTGACGTTGGAGCCGCGCAGGGTCCGCGGCAGGTTGTCGTTGGACGAATCGTTGACCGCCTTCAGACCAAGGCTGATCACTGGTTCGGACTCCAGCGGCCGCAGTGTCTTGATGTTGATGGTGGCACCGATGCCACCGGCAGGATTGTCGGCGCGGCTGGTCTTGTATACCTCCACCGCAGAGATCGACTCGGAAGCGAGGTTGGCGAAGTCGAACGAGCGCGAGCCGGACAGGCCACCGCCGCCGTTGCCCAGATTCGACGCCGGCATCTGCCGCCCGTTCAGCAGCACCAGGTTGTAGTCCGGACCAATGCCGCGCACGGTCACCTTGGACCCTTCGCCGCTGGAAGTGCGGTCGATGGAAACGCCGCTGATGCGCTGCAATGATTCGGCCAGGTTGGTGTCCGGGAACTTGCCGATGTCCTCGGCGACGATGCCGTCAACCACGCCCTGGCTGTCGCGCTTGAGGTTCATCGATGAGGTCAGGCTGCCGCGGATACCGGTGACCTGCACCGCATCGAGCGTGGTCGGATCGACTGGTTCGTTGGTGCCGGGTGCGTCCTGTGCCCATGCCGGGGCGGCCAGCGCAGCCAGCAGCGCGGAAGTGAGCATCGTCTTGCGAGGTACTGCCTTGTACGTCTTCATGGAAGCTCCCTCCCCAGGGAATTCGGTAATGGCGATCCTGCTTCGTTCAATCACGGACTACTGCATGTGGCCCGGATTGGAGCGACGCTTGACAGCGTTGTCAACAAACTGCCATGAAGTGCGCCGCGTCGGCGGTCGCAAGGCGCGCTGTGAAATCGTTGCCAGAACCTCGTCGCTTCGGAAACAACGCCTTGTGCGACGGCATCTGCAGCGGTTTTGCAGGGATGACAGCGCTGCCAACACGAGGGCAGGAAAGTGTTGTGCGGTGCAGAACAAAACTGCGCGGATCAGCTTTCAGCCCGCACGTGTCAGGGCATTCGTCGGACTGACAGCGCTGGACAATCACAATGGCTGCAAATGTCACGCATGACCGCAGGATGGCTTCGATCACTGACTGGAAGGACAAGCAATGGACACAGCAACGACCATTCGAGGACATCACGTGCAGGGCACCACCCGCGCACTGGCGGTGGTCACCGCCATCTTCTTCATGTGGGGCTTCCTGACCTGCCTCAACGACATCCTCATTCCGCACCTGAAAGCGGCGTTCGCGCTGAGCTGGGTGCAGGCGATGCTCATCCAGTTCACCTTCTTCGGCGCCTACTTCCTGATGTCGCTGCCTGCTGGCCGGCTGGTGGCTGCGGTGGGATACAAGCGCGGCATCGTCGCCGGGCTGGCCATTGCAGGCGTCGGCTCGCTGCTGTTCTGGCCGGCTGCGGCCGCCCATGTCTATGGGCTGTTCCTGGCAGCGTTGTTCGTGCTGGCCACCGGCATCACCGTGCTGCAGGTGGCAGCCAACCCCTACGTGGCATTGCTGGGCGAGGAGCGCACCAGCTCCAGCCGGTTGACCCTGGCGCAATCGATGAACTCGCTGGGCACCACGCTGGCACCGTTGTTCGGTGGCCTGCTGATCCTGTCGGCGCAGCCGCGCAGCGAGGAGCAGCTGGCGCTGTTGCCGCAGGCCGAAGCACTGGCCTACCGTGCAGCCGAAGCGCAATCGGTGCAGCTGCCGTACTTCGGCCTGGCCGTGGTCCTGTTCCTGCTGGCGGCAGCGATCTGGATGTTCCGTCTTCCCACCATTCCCGGCGTGGAGAAACGCACCGGCGCGCGAAGCCGGCCGTGGGACGTCCTGCGCCACCGCCATGTGCGACTGGGTGTGCTGGCCATCTTCTGCTACGTGGGCGCGGAAGTTTCCATCGGCAGCGTGCTGGTCAACTTCCTGTCCTCGCCGGGCATCGGCCAGGGCATGACCGAGCAGGAGGCCACCGGTTATGTCTCGCTCTATTGGGGCGGTGCGCTGGTCGGGCGCCTGCTTGGCGCGGCGCTGCTGGCGCGGTTGGATGCGCGCTGGCTGCTCGGTCTTTTCGCGCTCGCGGTGGTGCTGCTGCTCGGCATCACCGTCTCCACCACGGGTGGCCTGGCCAAGTGGGCGGTGGTGAGCATCGGACTGTTCAACTCGATCATGTTTCCGACCATCTTCGCGCTGGCGATCACCCGCCTTGGAGCTCTCACCGGACAGGCTTCAAGCCTGTTGGTGATGGCGATCGTCGGCGGTGCGGTCATCCCGCTGGCCATGGGCTGGCTTGCCGACAATCATGGCCTGCAGCTGTCGTTCCTGCTGCCGGCGCTGTGTTATCTCTACATTGCCTTCTATGCATGGAAGGGTTCGCGGCTGCCTGCCGCGTGAGCCGCAGGTTCGCCGCTGGCTCAACGTCGCCGTGGTGCGGCGGTCGACTCGCGTTCGAGTACCGCGTGCTCGACCGTGATCATGCGGCCAGCGGCTTCGGCACGGATGTGCTCGATCAGCTGTTCGGTGGCCAGCCGCCCCATGTGCGAGGTCGGTTGGCGCACGGTGGTGAGTGCAGGGTAGATGTGCCCTGCGATCGGGGTGTCGTCGAACCCGCACACCGAAAGGTCGCGCGGCACGCGAAGGCCGCGTTCGCCCGCGACGCGATACACGGCCGCGGCCATGTCGTCGTTGGCGGCGAAGATTGCCGTGGGAGGCTCATCCATGTCGAGCAGCAGGTTGGCTGCGTCCACGCCGGACTCGAACGAGAACTGGCCGTTGACCACCAGCGCCGGATCGTAGGCGATACCTGCCTGCCGCAGGGCCTGGCGGTAACCGGCGTAGCGCCACTGGCAGGCACCATGCGCGCGCGGCCCCTTGATGTGGGCAATGCGGCGGTGGCCCTGCGCGACCAGGTGACCGATCAGCTCGACCACCGCAGTGGTTTCATCCATGCGCACGCCGATGCGTCCCTCCGGGTGTCGCGGGGCGATGCAGGCGAAGGGAATGTCATGCTCTTCCAGGTACGACAGCACTACTTCGTCGTCGGTCAGCGGCGGGATCAGCACCACGCCATCCGGACGCGAGTTCTCGAACAGCGCGGTCATGTCGGGCAGGGTACGCCGGCCAGTGCCCACCGGGCCGAGGATCAGGTTGTAGTGCTGTGCGTGGCAGGCCTCGAGCATGCCGTTCTGGATTTCCATCAGGTAGTTGCGCGAAGGATTGTTGTAGACCAGTGCCAGCGCGTACGAGCGCTGTCCGGCCAGGCTGCGCGCGGAGAGATTGGGCTTGTAGCCCAGGCGCGCCACGGCCGCCAGCACCCGTTCGCGGGTCTGCTCGCGCACGTTCGGCTCGCGGTTGAGCACGCGGGACACCGTCTTGATCGATACCCCGGCAACGGCGGCGACATCCTCGATTCGACTGCGCATGATGCGGTGGATCCTCCTGGAAGGCGGCGGCGACGCGCCGATGGTAGTGCGTACCTGCGATGTCGGTGTTGCCGGAGCAGGCGGATGGTGCCACGACGCGAGGGGGACTGGCACGTCCTGAATTCTTGTCGCGTCGCAACACCCACCGCCGCGGGCCGTGTGCTGCGTCGGCCGCAAAGCCCGCCGTTACGCGATTGCCGCCACAGGATGTGCGATCGCTCATTGACACGATGCAGGCAGGCTTATATGACAGCGCTGTCAGGACAGGCGTCCGATCGCCCATACCGACGTGCCGCTGCAGTCCCGCACGCCAGGAACGTCATCCACGGAGGTAGTACCCAGTGAAGCGCCCCACCCAGACCCTTCTTTCCGGCTGTCTGCTGGCCGCCCTGGCCGCATCGGCGGGTGCCGCGCCGTCCACGGGCGAACGCCTGCAGGACTGGCCGCGCGTCCACAGCGTGATCGCTGCTGATGCGGATATCGAAAGGCGCGTGCAGGAGATCCTTGCGCAGATGACGCTGGCGCAGAAGATCGGGCAGATGACCCAGGCCGAGATCAAGACCATCACGCCGGACGAGGTGCGCCGCTACTACATCGGCTCGGTCCTCAATGGCGGTGGCTCCTGGCCGGGCATGGACAAGCACGCCAGCGTGCAGGACTGGCTGCAGCTGGCCGATGCCTACCACGCTGCATCGCTGGCAACCGATGCGAAGACGCCGGTGCCGGTCATCTGGGGCACCGATGCGGTGCACGGCCACAACAACGTGCTGGGTGCGACCCTGTTCCCGCACAACATCGGCCTGGGCGCGGCCGGCGATGCCGAACTGATCGAACGCATCGGCGAGGCGACCGCGCGCTCGGTGCGCGCCACCGGCATCGGCTGGGTGTTCGCACCCACCCTGGCCGTGGCCCATGACCCTCGCTGGGGCCGCACCTATGAGAGCTATTCGTCCGACCCGGCGGTGATCCGCAGCTACGCCCACGCCTACGTGAAGGGAGCACAGGGCACCTTCAAGGACGACGGTAACGTGGTCACCACCGCCAAGCACTACCTCGGCGATGGTGCCACCGACAACGGCCGCGACCAGGGTGAGGCGCTGGTCGACAAGAACACCATGATCAACGTCCACGCGCAGGGCTACTATGGTGCGCTCGCCGAGGGGGCGCAGACGGTGATGGCCTCGTTCAACAGCTGGAACGACCGCGCCGCAGGCGTGGACTACGGCAAGATGCACGGCAGCAAGGCGCTGCTGACCGATGCGTTGAAGGACAAGATGGGTTTTGATGGCTTCGTCGTCTCCGACTGGAACGGCATCGCGCAGGTGCCGGGCTGCCGCAACGACAGCTGTGCGCAGGCCATCAATGCCGGCATCGACATGGTGATGGTGCCCGACGACTGGAAAGCGTTCATCGCCAACACCACCGCGCAGGTCAAGAGCGGTGAGATTCCGCTGACGCGCATCGACGATGCGGTCGCCCGCATCCTGCGGGTGAAGCTGCGCGCGGGCCTGTTCGACCACAAGCCGTCCGACAGCCGCTACGCCGGCGATGCCAGTGCCGTGCAGCACCGTGACCTGGCCCGGCGTGCCGTGCGCGAATCGCTGGTGCTGCTGAAGAATGAAGGCAAGGTGCTGCCGCTGCGCCGCGATGCACGGGTGCTGGTGGTCGGCAAGAGCGCCGACAGCATCGGCGACCAGTCCGGTGGCTGGTCGCTGACCTGGCAGGGCACCGAGAACAGGAATTCCGATTTTCCCAACGCCGATTCCGTGCTGGGCGCGCTGCGCGCCGAACTGGGTGCGGACAAGGTCAGCTTCAGCGCCGATGGCCAAGGCGTCGATCCGAAGGCTTTCGATGTGGTGCTGGCGGTGATCGGTGAGACGCCCTATGCGGAAACCAACGGCGATATTCTCGCTTCGGATACCGTCAGCCACAGCCGGGCCTACCCGCAGGACTTGGCCGCGCTGAAGGCCGCAGCTGCAACCGGCAAGCCGGTGGTGACCGTCTACCTGTCCGGTCGCCCGATGTATGTCAACGACCTGCTCAATCTGTCCAGCGCCTTCGTCGCCGCCTGGCTGCCGGGCACCGAAGGCAAGGGCGTGACTGATGTGCTGGTGGCGGGCAAGGGCGGCAAGCCGGCACACGACTTCCGTGGACGCCTCAGCTTCCCGTGGCCGGGCGTTCCGTGCCCGGCACCGATCGACCAGCCCGACGCGAAGAAGCCGGCGCTGTTCGCGCTTGGCTATGGCCTCAGCTACGCCAAGGGCGGCAAGGTCGCCAGGCTCGAGGAAGCTGACCCGGACAGCTGCGGCGAAGTCACCGTGCTGCCGATCTTCAACCGCGCCGACACGCCGCCATTCGCCCTGCACGTTGCCGCCGCGGGAGCGACCCAACCGCTTGGCAATGATCTGAACGCTACGCTGCGTTGGCCCACCGCCAAGCCGGTGGTGCAGGTGCGCACCGTGCAGGTGAACACCCAGCAGGACGCCAAGGAGGTGACCTGGCGAGCCCCGGCGCAGCTGATCGCACGCAGCACCTCGCGCCGCAATCTCGGCGCACTGGCGCGCAGCAACGGCGCGCTGCAGTTCGACGTGCAGCTGGTGAAGCACCCGGCATCGCCGGTGAGGGTGACCATGCAGTGTGGCAGCGGCTGTGAGGGTGGGGTGGACATCGCCCCGCAGCTGGTCGCGCTGGCGCCCGGGCAGAAGCAGACGGTGACCGTGCCATTGGCCTGCTTTGCAAAGCGCGGCGTGGACCTGGGCGCGGTGGAAGCCCCGTTCGTGGTCAGCGCCGACGCGCCGTTCGCCGCGGCCTTCACCCGGGTCAGGTTGACGGCCAACACGGCTACCGCCGAAGGCGCGGTGGCCTGCCCGTAACCGAAGGCAGCGCCGGGCCATGCCCGGCGAATGCGCCGTTCCCGAGCAAAAAAAGCCCCGCAGTGCGGGGCTTTTTTCTTATCGCTTCATGGAACCGAAGAACTCGTCGTTGGACTTGGTGTTCTTCATCTTGTCCAGCAGGAATTCCATCGCGGCCATTTCATCCATCGGATGCAGCAGCTTGCGCAGGATCCAGATCTTCTGCAGCAGTTCCGGCTCGATCAGCAGGTCTTCGCGGCGGGTGCCGGAGCGGTTGATGTCGATGGCCGGGAACACGCGCTTCTCGGCGATGCGGCGGCTCAGGTGCACTTCGCTGTTGCCGGTGCCCTTGAACTCTTCGTAGATCACCTCGTCCATCTTCGAGCCGGTGTCGACCAGCGCGGTGGCGATGATGGTCAGGCTGCCGCCTTCTTCAACGTTGCGCGCGGCACCGAAGAAGCGCTTCGGGCGGTGCAGGGCGTTGGCGTCCACACCACCGGTCAGCACCTTGCCCGAGCTCGGCACGACGTTGTTGTAGGCGCGTGCCAGGCGGGTGATCGAGTCCAGCAGGATCACCACGTCCTTCTTGTGCTCGACCAGGCGCTTGGCCCGTTCGATCACCATTTCGGCGACCTGCACGTGGCGTGCGGCCGGCTCGTCGAAGGTCGAGCTGATGACCTCGCCGCGCACGGTGCGCTGCATTTCGGTCACTTCTTCCGGGCGCTCGTCGATCAGCAGCACGATCAGGTGCACGTCCGGATGATTGGTGGTGATCGCGGTGGCGACCTGCTGCATCATCATCGTCTTGCCCGCTTTCGGCTGGGAGACGATCAGCGAGCGCTGGCCCTTGCCCTGCGGGGCCATCAGGTCGAGGATGCGGCCGGTGATGTCTTCCGACGAACCGTTGCCGCGCTCCAGGGTGAAGCGGCGACGCGGGAACAGCGGGGTCAGGTTCTCGAACAGCACCTTGTTCTTCGACGCTTCCAGCGGCTCACCGTTGATGGTGTCCACGATCGACAGCGCGAAGTAGCGCTCGCCGTCCTTCGGGAAGCGGATGCGGCCGGACAGGTGGTCGCCGGTACGCAGGTTGAAACGGCGGATCTGGCTGGGCGAAATGTAGGTGTCGTCCGGGCCGGCCAGGTAGCTGGCTTCGGCCGCGCGCAGGAAGCCGAAGCCGTCCGGCAGGATCTCCAGCACGCCATCGGCGGCAACGCCGTCGCCGTGGCGGGTCAGCACCTTCAGCAGGGCGAAGATCACATCCTGCTTGCGGGCACGCGCCACGCCTTCGGAGATCTGCAGCTGTTCGGCGATTTCCAGCAGCTTCTGTGCCGGCATGCGCTTGAGATCGCTCAGCGAATAGACCGGGAAGCCTTCCGGCACCGTCGGCTGCACGCGCGGCACGAACGCCTGCTGCTCGCCGCCCTCGTTGGGCATGCCGTCATCGCGGAAGCGGTTGTTGCGGTCGCGGTCGCGGCGGTTGCGGAAACGGTCACGGCGGTTGCCCTGACCCTGGCCCTGCTGGCCCTGCTGGCCCTGCTGGCCATTCTGGTTGTGCTGATGCTGGCCGCCACCCTGAGGGTTCTGCTGCCGCGGCTGGCCGGATTCGCGACCCTCACCGCCTTCACCGCCGCCACTGCTGGCAGGGGCCTCGGCGGCGGGCGCGCTCGGCGCGGGAGCGGCTGCGGCCGGCGCCGGTGCTTCGGGCGCGGCGGCCAGCGGCAGGGTCGGCTGCGCGGGGGGCGCGCTGGTTTCGGCGGCGGCCGGTGCGGCAGCCTTGGTCACGCGGGCCTTGCGCACGCGCTTTTCGGCGGGCGCTTCTGCGCTGCCGGTTTCGGGAGTGTTATCGGACAAGAGCGTTATTCCTCGCTTGAAGGTGCGAGCGCCCGGCTGGGGCGGCGAACGTTGGGGATGGGTCTGGAAGAAACTGCGTCCAGAAGGTGCGGCACGCGAACGCGGCCGGATGTGCCGACACTATCATCGGCCCGCGGCGCCGTGCAAGGGTCGCCGGGAACAGCATTCATGCAGGCGCGGTCCGCGCCTGCCGGCAGCCGCACCGGGCGGCTGCCGGAGTCGTTACAGGGTCAGGCCAGGGCCTTGTCCAGCAGGCCGGCCAGCTGGGCCTTGCCCACCGCGCCGATCTGCTCGCCGACCTTCTCGCCATCCTTGAACACGACCAGGTACGGGATCGAACGCACGTGGTACTTGGCGGCCAGCGCACGATTGTTGTCGACGTTGACCTTGGCGATCTTGGCGCGGCCCTGGTAGGCATCGGCCAGCTCGTCCAGCGCGGGGGCGATCATCTTGCACGGGCCACACCACTCGGCCCAGAAATCGACCAGCACCGGTTCCTTGGAATTCAGCACGGCGCTATCAAAGTCGGCATCGCCGACGTGTACAACCTTGTCGCTCATCTTGGTTTCTCGTCTTGGATTGCACCCGGCCAGGCCGGAGGTGGGTGAACTGGGCCTTGCCCGGTGGCGCGACCCTCGTCGTTGCCTCGCGGCGTCCTGCCGCGGTGCGTTCGGCGGGATGCCTGGACGCTCACGGCCGGCAGTGTACCCCTATCGCGGGGCATGGACAGTGGCCGGCTGGAACCCAGCGTATCGTGATCGCTTCGAAGCGCGGTATGTGTCGGATTTCACTGTCTTCCTGAAGTGGGGGCCGGCAGCCGCGGACTCCAGCGACCCCGGCAGGGCTGTTCAAGCGCGGTGTGGCTGGGTGAAGAGGCGTCCCGCACGGGCCGGTCTCGCGGTTGCGTGAGACGGCTCATTCCGGTTTGGCCGCCGGAGTGCGTTAAACTGGGAGATTGAGCGGCGCGCGGACCCGGTGGTCCCCGGTCCGCCGACCCGCCGCAGGGGCCGCAGTTTGCGACGGTGCCCCCAGACGATGCAGTGCCGCCCGCCCGCTGGCCGGTGGCCATACCAAGACGGACTCATGAGCGACAAACCGCTGACCGATTTGACCTTTTCCTCCTTTGAGCTGCATCCGGCCCTGCAGGCCGGCCTTGAAGGAGCCGGATTCACCCGCTGCACCCCGATCCAGGCGCTGACACTGCCGGTCGCGCTGGCCGGTGGTGATGTCGCCGGCCAGGCCCAGACCGGCACCGGCAAGACGCTGGCGTTCCTGGTTGCCGTGGTCAACCGCCTGCTGAGCCGCCCGGCGCTGGCCGACCGCAAGGCGGAAGACCCGCGCGCGCTGATCCTGGCGCCCACCCGCGAGCTGGCGATCCAGATCCACAAGGACGCCGTGAAGTTCGGTTCCGACCTGGGCCTGCGTTTCGCCCTCGTCTACGGTGGCGTGGATTACGACAAGCAGCGCGAGATCCTGCAGCAGGGCGTGGATGTGATCATCGCCACCCCCGGCCGCCTGATCGATTACGTCAAGCAGCACAAGGTGGTTTCGCTGCACGCCTGCGAGATCTGCGTGCTGGACGAAGCCGACCGCATGTTCGACCTGGGCTTCATCAAGGACATCCGCTTCCTGCTGCGCCGCATGCCCGAGCGCACCACCCGGCAGACCCTGCTGTTCAGCGCCACCCTCAGCCATCGCGTGCTGGAGCTGGCCTACGAGCACATGAACGAGCCGCAGAAGCTGGTGGTCGAAGCTGAAACAGTGACCGCCGCGCGCGTGCGCCAGAAGATCTACTTCCCGGCCGACGACGAGAAGATCCCGTTGCTGCTGGGCCTGCTCTCGCGCAGCGAAGGCGCCCGCACCATGGTCTTCGTCAACACCAAGGTCTTCGTCGAGCGCGTGGCGCGTTCGCTGGAAAAGGCCGGGTACCGGGTCGGCGTCCTGTCCGGCGACGTGCCGCAGAAGAAGCGCGAGAGCCTGCTCAACCGCTTCCAGAAGGGCCAGCTGGAAATCCTGGTCGCCACCGACGTGGCTGCCCGCGGCCTGCATATCGACGGCATCAAGTACGTCTACAACTACGACCTGCCGTTCGACGCCGAAGACTATGTGCACCGCATCGGCCGTACCGCACGCCTGGGCGAAGAGGGTGACGCGATCAGCTTTGCCTGCGAGCGTTATGCGATGAGCCTGCCGGACATCGAGGCCTACATCGAACAGAAGATTCCGTCCGAGCCGGTCACCAAGGAACTGATGACCGCACTGCCGCGTCCGGAACGCCCGGCCACGGTCGCTGGCGAGGACGGTGACGAGAACGAGAGCGTCGGCCAGATCTTCCGCGAGGCGCGCGAAGCCCGCGCCGCCGAGGAAGAGCGTCGTGGCGGTGGCCGCAGCGGTGGTCGCTCCGGTGCCGGCCGTGGCGAGCGCCGCGATGGCGAGCGCAGCGGCGAACGCCGCTCGCGTGGTCCGCGCAAGCCGCGGGTGGAAGGCGAGCAGGGCGCGACCGCGCCGGTGGAAGGTGCCGGGTCCGGCACCCCGGCCCAGGCGCCGCGTCCGCCGCGTCCGCCGCGTGCCGAAGGTGCTCCGGAGCTCGCGGCGGACGGCGAGCGCAAGCCGCGCAAGCGCCGTCGTCGTCGCCATGGCCGTCCGGTCGAGGGTGGCGAGGCGATGGTCGCCAACGGCAGCGCTGGCAACGGTGCCTCGCCGGTGACGCCGGTTCATGTGGTGGCCAAGCCGGTGCGCAGCACCGACGCCGCCGACTCGTTCCTGACCCGCATCGGCCGCAAGATCCGCCGGATGCTGTCGGGCGGCTGATCGGCGCACCCGGTCAGCGGTAGCGCCGGGCCATGCCCGGCGCGCGCAGCGGCAGATCAACGATTCCACCCGGGCGCGTCCCGGCGCTATCGATACTTCGCGCCGGTCCTGCATAATCGGGGCATGAGTGTCCTGCGCTTCGACAATGTCAGCAAACAGTACGCCGGTGGCCACGAAGCACTGATCGACGTCAGCTTCGAGGTCGCGCCGGGCGAAATGCTGTTCGTCACCGGCCATTCCGGGGCGGGCAAGAGCACCCTGCTCAAGTTGATTCACCTCGACGAGCGGCCCAGCCGCGGCGCGGTGGTCTTCGACGAGCGCAACCTGCTGAAGGTGCGCGGCGGCGACGTCCCGCGCCATCGGCGCGCGGTCGGTGCGGTGTACCAGGACCATCGCCTGCTGATGGACCGGACCATCGCCGAGAACGTGGCACTGCCGCTGATCCTGCGCGGTACGCGCCGTGGCGACATCGGCAAGCGCGTGCGTTCCGTGCTGGAACGGATGGGCCTGGGCCATCGCGAGAAGGCGCTGCCATCGCAGCTGTCGGCCGGCGAACAGCAGCGCGTGGGCATCGCCCGCGCCATCGTCGGTGAACCCAAGCTGTTGGTTGCCGACGAGCCGACCGGCAACCTGGACCCGACCCTGGCGGCGGAGATCATGGCCCTGTTTGCCGAGCTGCCCGCGCGCGGCACCAGTGTGCTGGTGGTCAGCCACGACCTTCCCCTGCTGCGTCGCATGCGCAAGCGTGTGCTGATTCTCGACCACGGCCGGCTGGTGGACGACATCTCGCCGCAGGATCTGGCGGAGTAACGCATGGCGAAGAACGAAAACAGCGAAGCCGCCGCACCCTCGCGTCTCGGCGTGTGGTTCCAGCACCACGTGCACAGCGTGGTGTTCAGCCTGGGCCGCGCCTGCCGCAAGCCGTGGGCGACCCTGCTGACGGTGATGGTCATGGCGCTGGCGCTGGCACTGCCACTGGGCCTGTCGATCGCGCTGGACAACCTCAAGCATTTCGCCGGCAGCGTGCAGCAGTCGCGCGACATCAATGTCTTCCTCAAGGGCACGGTGGATGGCCCCGGTGCGTTGCGCCTGGCCGGCCAGCTGCGCGACCGCGATGACGTCGGCGAGGTGACCGTGCGCACGCCCGAGCAAGGGCTGCAGGAGCTGCGCGACGCCGGCCTTGGCGAGGCGATCGACGCGCTGAACGACAATCCGCTGCCGTCTCTGCTGGTCATCACCCCGGGGCAGGGCAAGGACGATGCGCGTCTGGCGCGTGCGCTGGAAAGCCTGCCCGAGGCCGATCTGGTGCAGCACGATGCGCTGTGGCGCCAGCGTCTGGATGCGTGGCTGGCGTTCGGCGCGCGGCTGGTACAGGTGCTTTCGGTGCTGCTCGGCGTCGGCGCTGCGCTGGTGGTCGGCAACACCGTACGCCTCGACATCCAGGCACGGCGCGAGGAAATCGGCGTGCTGCAGCTGCTCGGCGCCAGCGATGGCTTCATCCGCCGGCCCTTCCTGTATCTGGGCGCCTGGTACGGGCTGGGCGCCGGCGCGGTGGCGCTGGCCCTGATCGGTGTTGCCGGCGCCGCCCTGCGCGCGCCGCTGGCTGACCTGTCACGCAGCTACGGCAGCCCGTTCGTGCTGCACGGCCTGGACCTGCTGCATGGCAGCCTGGTCCTGCTGGGCACGCTGCTGCTGGGATGGCTGGGCGCGTGGCTGGTCACCGGCCACTTCCTCCGCCAGACCCGCCCGACCGACACCTGAGACCGGCATGCAACCGCAAGCGCTGAAGCACCTTGAAGGGCCCGCTACGCGGGTGATGGTGGTCGACGGTTCCAAACTGGTGCGCAAGCTGATCGCCGACGTGCTGCAGCGTGATCTGCCGGGCGTGGAGGTGATCGGCTGCGACAGCATCGAGGATGCCCAGCAGGCGCTGGCGCAGGGGCCGGTGGATCTGGTCACCACCTCGCTGACCCTGCGTGACGGCGACGGCCTGGCGCTGGCGCGGACGGTCCGCGAAGCTGCCGGCCAGGCGTACGTGCCGGTGATCGTGGTCTCCGGCGATGCGCAGCAGCATCTGGAGCAGCGGCGCTTCACCGAGTACGTCACCGACTATTTCGACAAGGCGCTGGGCCATGAGGCGCTGGCGACCTTCATCCGTGGCTATGTGCAGCCGCAGACCATTCCCGGGGCGACCATCCTCTACATCGAGGACAGCCGGGTGGTGGCGGAGGCGACCAAGCGCATGCTCGAACGCCAGCAGCTCAACGTGCTGCACGTGGTCAGTGCCGAAGAGGCCTTCACCCTGCTCACGGCCGAATCGCTGGGCCGCAGCCGCCACCGCATCGACCTGGTGTTGACCGACGTCACCCTGAAGGGCGAATTGAGCGGACGCGACGTGGTGCAGCGCGTGCGCGTGGATTTCGGCTACGGCAAACGCCGACTGCCGGTGCTGGTGATGACCGGCGACGGCAATCCACACAACCAGACCGGGTTGCTGCAGGCCGGTGCCAATGATCTGGTGCTGAAGCCGATCGAGGAGCGCCTGCTGGTGACCAAGGTGCTGTTCCAGCTGCGCCTGGCCCGCTTGAACGATGGACCCCTGTTGCGATGACCGATGACGTAGTGGACACCCCGACGATCCAGCTGGAACCGAGCTGGAAGCAGCAGGTCGGCGATTACCTGTTGCAGCCGCAGATGCGCGAACTCTCCACCTTCCTGCGCCAGCGCAAGGCGGCCGGCGCGGCGGTGTTCCCGCCGGGGCCGCAGATCTTCGCGGCGTTCGACGCCACGCCGTTCGAGCAGGTGAAAGTGGTGATCCTGGGCCAGGACCCGTACCACGGGCGCGGCCAGGCGCATGGACTGAGCTTCTCGGTGCCCGCCGGCGTTCCGGTGCCGCCATCGCTGCTGAACATCTACAAGGAGATCGAGGGCGACCTGGGCATCTCCCGTCCCGATCACGGCTGCCTGGTGCCGTGGGCGCAGCGCGGCGTGCTGCTGCTCAATGCCGTGCTGACGGTGGAGGAGGGCAAGGCCGGCGCCCACCAGGGCCGCGGCTGGGAAGGCTTCACCGACCACGTGGTGGACGTGCTCAACCGCGAACGCGAAGGCCTGGTGTTCATGCTCTGGGGGGCCTACGCGCAGCAGAAGGGCAAGGTCATCGACACCCGTCGCCATCGCGTGCTGAAGGCACCGCACCCGTCGCCGCTGTCGGCCCATCGTGGCTTCCTCGGCTGCCGGCATTTCTCGATGGCCAACGACTATCTGCAGCGTCGCGGGCAGGCGCCGATCGACTGGTCGCTGCCGCCGCGCGCGGCGCTTTGACCTCCACAGGCGGCCGGGCCTGAACACCGGGCAACGTTTCCTGGCCTGAATGGGCCTCCGGAGCGGCCCGTTCAGCTCCGTTTGACCGGAATCGGCGGGTTTCTGCTGGGTAATTGCTTGAATTCCAAGGGATTGTGAATCCCGAAAAGCGCGCTCGCCACTGTCATCAAATCGCGCTACGGTAGGGCTCTGTTTGGGACCAGTGTTGCATCAATAGGATGCTGGAACTTTTTCCTCCTTTAGCAGTCCAAATCCCGGACTGCTAAGATGGGTGCCTATGAGCCAGAACACCTCTACTGCCCTTGTGGCAAACAATCTCCCGATTCCCAGTGCGCTCGGTTCGCTGGACGCCTACATCGGTGCCGTGCACCAGATCCCGGTGCTGTCGGTCGATGACGAACAGGACCTGGCCCGTCGCTTCCGCGACGGCAACGATCTGGACGCTGCCCGTGAGCTGGTGCATTCGCACCTGCGCTTCGTGGTGCACGTGGCCCGCGGCTACAACGGCTACGGCCTCGCCCTGGGCGACCTGATCCAGGAAGGCAACATCGGCCTGATGAAGGCGGTCAAGCGCTTCGACCCGGACATGGGCGTGCGCCTGGTGTCCTTCGCCGTGCACTGGATCCGTGCCGAGATGCACGAGTTCATCCTGAAGAACTGGCGCATCGTCAAGGTCGCCACCACCAAGGCGCAGCGCAAGCTGTTCTTCAACCTGCGCAAGTCGAAGACGCGCCTGGGCTGGATGAACGCCGCGGAAGTCAGCGCGGTGGCCAAGGATCTGAACGTGTCCGAGCGCGAGGTCATGGAAATGGAGTCGCGCCTGTCCGGTCGCGATATCGGTTTCGATGCGCCCAGCGACGAGGATGATGATCATGCGCCGCCGTCGCCGGCCGCATACCTGGTGGCCAACGATGAAGATCCGTCGATGGCCTACGAGCGTGCCGACAGCGAGGACAACCAGCTGCAGCTGCTGCGCGAAGGCATGGCCGAACTGGATGCGCGTTCGCGTGACATCATCCGCCGCCGTTGGCTGGATGCGGACAGCAAGGTGACGCTGCAGGAACTGGCAGACAAGTACGGTGTGTCGGCCGAACGCATCCGCCAGGTCGAGGCGAATGCCCTGAAGAAGATGAAGGCGCTGTTCACCGCGTGATGTGACATCACAGGTATCCAACAGAAAACCCGGCATTGCCGGGTTTTTTGTTGGGCCTGCCAGGCAGCAGTCCGCTGCCTTTTACGCGTGCTCACGCGCGATCGCGCGCCAGCCGATGTCGTTGCGGTGGAATTCGTTGGCCCAGCTGACCTTGGCCACACCGGCGTAGGCATTGGCCTGCGCATCACGCACGCTGTCACCCAGCGCCGCCACACACAGCACGCGGCCGCCGGCACTGACCACCCGGCCCTGCGCGTCCAGTGCAGTACCTGCATGGAAGACCTTGGCGCTGGCCGGCACCTCATCCAGGCCGGAAATCACATCGCCGGTGACTGGCGATTCCGGGTAGGGTTTCGCGGCCAGCACCACACCCAGCGATGGGCGCGCATCCCACTGTGCCTGCACCTGGTCCAGGCAGCCATCAATGGCGGCTTCCACCAGCTCGACCAGATCCGACTGCAGGCGCAGCATCACCGGCTGGGTTTCCGGGTCACCGAAGCGCACGTTGAACTCGATCACCTTCGGTGCGCCGCTGGCATCGATCATCAGGCCGGCGTAAAGGAAGCCGGTGAACGGAATGCCGTCGGCGATCATGCCCTGCACGGTCGGGTTCACCACCTCGCGCATCACCCGCGCGTGCACCTCCGGCGTGACCACCGGGGCCGGTGAGTACGCGCCCATGCCGCCGGTGTTCGGCCCGGTATCACCGTCGCCGACTCGCTTGTGATCCTGCGAGGTGGCCATCGGCAGCGCATGCACGCCATCGACCATCGAAATGAAGCTGGCTTCCTCGCCGTCGAGGAATTCCTCGATCACCACGCGTGCGCCGGCGTCACCGAATGCGTTGCCGGAGAGCATGTCGCGCACCGCATCCTCGGCCTCGGCCAGGGTCATTGCAACGATCACCCCCTTGCCGGCGGCCAGGCCATCGGCCTTCACCACGATCGGCGCACCCTTCTCGCGGATGTAGGCCAGTGCCGCCTCCACGTCGGTGTGCACGGCGTAGAACGCGGTCGGGATGTTGTGCCGGGCCAGGAAGTCCTTGGCGTAGGCTTTGCTGCCTTCCAGCTGGGCAGCGGCGGCGGTTGGCCCGAAGATGCGCAGGCCGGCGGCACGGAACCGATCAACGACGCCTGCCACCAGCGGCACTTCCGGGCCGACCACGGTGAGTTCAACACCTTCGGCCTGGGCCAGGGCCAGCAGGCCATCGATGTCGGTGACCTTCACCGCCACGTTGCGGCACTTGTCTTCGGTGGCGGTGCCGGCGTTGCCGGGTGCCACGAGTACCTCATCGACGCGGGAGGACTGGGCCAGCTTCCATGCCAGGGCGTGTTCGCGGCCGCCGGAGCCGATGACGAGGATCTTCATGGGACAGGGTTCTCGTAAGCAGAAGAGAAAAGCCGGGCAGGGCCCGGCTTGGTGATGCGGATCAGTGCCGGAAGTGGCGCACGCCGGTGAACACCATGGCCAGGCCATGCTCGTCGGCGGCGGCGATCACCTCGGCGTCGCGCATCGAGCCGCCCGGCTGGATGACCGCCTTGATGCCGGCGGCGGCGGCGGCATCGATACCGTCGCGGAACGGGAAGAACGCATCAGACGCCATCACCGACCCTTCAACCACCAGGTTCGCGTCGGCCGCCTTGATGCCGGCGATGCGCGCCGAATACACGCGGCTCATCTGGCCGGCACCGACGCCGATGGTGCGGTTGTCCTTGGCGTACACAATCGCGTTGGACTTCACGAACTTGGCGACCTTCCAGGCGAACAGCAGGTCGGTGAACTGCTTGTCGGTCGGTACCAGCCTGCTGACCACCTTCAGTTCGTCACGGGTCATGCCGCGGTTGTCCGAGGACTGCAGAAGCAGGCCCGAGCCGACACGCTTGCTGTCGAAGTTGTTCAGGCCATCGCCATGCGGAATGCGCAGCACGCGCACGTTGGCCTTCTTCTGCGCGTATTCCAGCGCCGCCGGCTCGTAGTCCGGTGCGATCAGCACTTCCACGAACTGACGGTCCAGGATGACCTGTGCGGTGGCGGCGTCCAGCGGCTTGTTGAAGGCGATGATGCCGCCGAAGGCACTGGTCGGGTCGGTGGCGTAGGCCAGCTCGTAGGCATCGCCGTTGCCGGCACCCACCGCCACGCCGCACGGGTTGGCGTGCTTGACGATGACACAGGCCGGCGCATCGAACTGGCGCACGCATTCCCAGGCGGCATCGGCATCGGCCAGGTTGTTGTAGCTCAGTTCCTTGCCCTGCAGCTGCTGGAAGGTGGCCAGGGTGCCCGGCACCGGGTACAGGTCGCGGTAGAACGCGCCGCTCTGGTGGGGGTTCTCGCCGTAGCGCAGGTCCATCACCTTGACGAAGGTGGAGTTCATCTGCGCCGGGTACTCGGCACGCACCGGCACGGCGGCGTCGGTGGCGGTGACCGCTGACAGGTAGTTGCTGATCGCCGCATCGTACTGGGCGACGCGGTTGAACGCGGCGACCGAGAAGGCGAAGCGGGTGGCCGCCGGCAGCTGGCCATCATGGGTGTCCAGGGCGCCCAGCAGCTCGGCGTACTGTGACGGGTCGGTGGCCACGGCCACGCGGGCGAAGTTCTTGGCCGCCGAGCGCAGCATGGCCGGGCCGCCGATGTCGATGTTCTCCACCGCGTCGGCCAGGGTGCAGTCGGCCTTGGCGGTGACCGATTCGAACGGGTACAGGTTCAGTACCAGCAGGTCGATGGCGCCGATGCCGTGTTCGGCCATCACCGCGTCATCCAGACCCGAGCGGCCCAGCAGGCCGCCGTGCACCATCGGGTGCAGGGTCTTGACCCGCCCGTCCATCATTTCCGGGAAACCGGTGACCTCGGCGACGTCCTTCACGGCCAGGCCCGCATCACGGATCGCCTTGGCGGTGCCGCCGGTGGACAGCAGCTCGACGCCGCGGGCGGCCAGAGCGGTGGCCAGCTCGACCAGGCCGGTCTTGTCGGAAACGGAGAGGAGGGCCCGACGGACGGGCAACAGATCAGCAGTCATGGGACAGGGCAATCGGCAGCGGAGCGGGGCCGATATTGTAGGCGGTGGGGGCCGACGGCGGGCGGCGGCGGCAAAATTGACCGGCCCCAACGGCCCTGCGGCCGCCTTCGGTATGCCCTGGCCGGCGCCGCGCCGCGGACATTTCGACGGAGGTGCGCTCCCGATCGGGTAGGCTGTGCCGGAACTGCCAGGGAGCTGCGGGTTCGGATCGTGTCGATCTATGCATTGAAAGGACGTTTCCAGGACCTGCTGCGTCCGGCCGTAAGCGGCCTGCATCGCGCGGGGATCACCGCCAATGTGGTGACCGTGGCCGCTGCCGTGGTCTCGCTGCTGGTCGCCGTCGTGGTCTGGTGCTGTGCGCCACAGCAACCGCTGCTGTATCTGGCCCTGCCGCTGTGGATGCTGCTGCGCATGGCCCTCAATGCCGTGGACGGCATGCTGGCCCGCGAGTTCGGCCAGCAGTCGCGGCTGGGCGCCTATCTGAACGAGCTGTGCGATGTGGTGGCCGATGCGGCGCTGTACCTGAGTCTGCTCAGCGTGCCGGGCGTTCGCCCGGAAGCGCTGTGGTTGCTGGCCTGGGGCGCAGCACTGAGCGAGTACGCCGGCGTGCTGGGCCTGATGGTCGGTGCCAGCCGCCGCTATGACGGCCCGATGGGCAAGAGCGACCGTGCCTTCGTCATCGGCCTGCTGGGCCTGCTGCTGGCGTTCGGTTGGGCCGGTGCCTTGACGGTCGGCGGCGTGGCCGCAGCGATGGCGCTGCTGTGCGGGGTAACGGCGGTCAACCGCGTCCGGCGGGGACTGAAGGAAGCGGCCACAGCGCAGCGATAAGTCAACAGCCCACCAGGAGAAGGCATGCGTCAGGTGCAGGAACGGGAATTCCACAGCTTCGACCAAGTACCGCTGTTCTACCGGCACTGGCCGGTTGCGGCCGCAGGCACACCACCGGGGCGCACGGTCCGGGCCATCGTGCTGCTGCATCGTGGCCACGAGCATTCAGGGCGGGTCGCCCACCTGGTCGACGAGCTGGACCTGCCGGAGATCGCCTTCTTCGCCTGGGACGCGCGCGGCAATGGCCGTTCGCCGGGCGAGCGTGGCGACGCACCGGGCTTCCCTGCGCTGGTGCGCGACCTGGACAGCTTCATCGCCCACATCGGCAGCGAGCACGGCATCGCGGTCGAGGACATCGTCGTGGTCGCGCAGAGCGTGGGCGCGGTCATCGCTGCGACCTGGGTACACGACTATGCCCCCCGCCTGCGCGCGCTGGTGCTGGCGTCACCGGCATTCAAGGTGAAGCTGTATGTGCCGTTCGCACGTCCAGGCCTGGCCCTGATGCAGAAGCTGCGCGGCAATTTCTTCGTCAACAGCTACGTCAAGCCGCAGTGGCTGACGCATGATCCGGCACGGGTGGAGAGCTACCGCACCGATCCACTGATCACCCGGCCGATCTCGGTACGCGTGCTGCTGGGCCTGTATGAAGCCGCCGACCGCATCGTGGCCGACGCGCAGGCGATCAGCGTGCCGGTGCAACTGCTGGTGTCCGGCTCCGACTTCGTGGTGCACCGTGGTCCGCAGGACCGCTTCTATGAGCGCCTGTCCAGTCCGATCAAGGAGCGCGTGTACCTGGCGGGTTTCTTCCACGACACGCTGGGCGAGCGCGATCGTGCACCGGCACTGGCGCGCATCCGCGACTTCATCCAGGCGCGTTTCGCCGAACCGCTGCGCACGCTGTCGCGGCGCGACGCGCATCGGCATGGGCCGACGTTCGAGGAGTCGGAGATCCTGGCCTGGCCTCCGGAACGCAACAGCCTGGCCGACCTGCGCTGGCGCGGGGTGCGTGCGGGCCTGCGCCTGGGCGGCACCCTGTCCGAAGGCATCGCGCTGGGCCTGCAGACCGGTTTCGACTCCGGCAGCACGCTGGACTACATCTACCGCGACGAAGCGCGCGGCAAGGGGCCGCTGGGGCGGATGATCGACCGCAACTACCTCGATGCGATCGGCTGGCGCGGCATCCGCGTGCGTGGCCAGCACCTGCAGGAACTGCTGCGTGATGCGGCCATGCGCCTGCGCGGCCAGGATCTGCCGGTGCAGGTGCTGGACGTGGCCGCCGGCCATGGCCGCTATGTGCTGGAAGCTCTGGGCCAGGGCGAACAGCGCGCCGACCGCATCGTGCTGCGTGATTTCAGCCCGCTCAATGTGACCCAGGGCCAGGCCTTGATCGAACGGCTGGGAGCCACCGACATCGCCCGCTTCGAGCAGGGCGACGCGTTCGATCCGGCGTCGTTGGCGACGGTGGAACCCGCGCCGACGCTGGCTGTGGTCTCAGGGCTGTACGAGCTGTTCCCCGACAACGACGCTGTGCTGCGTTCGCTGCAGGGTATTGCCGCGGTGGTGCCGGAGGGGGGTTACCTGGCCTATACCGGCCAGCCCTGGCACCCGCAGCTGGAATTCATCGCCCGTGCACTCACCAGCCATCGCGGGGGCGCGGCCTGGGTCATGCGACGGCGCACCCAGCAGGAGATGGACGAGCTGGTGCGGCTGTCGGGCTTCGAGAAGGTGACCCAGCGCATCGATGCGTTCGGCATTTTCACCGTATCGCTGGCACGTCGGGTCGCCTGATGGCCATCACCGCAACGCCGATCGTTGCCGATGCACCGCGTCCGTGGCGCCGCGCGCTGCTGTGGCTGGCGGTGCTGGGCCCGTTCTTCTTCGCCAGTTATGGCTTTGCCAACTGGATGGCCGGCCGCCACGACGTGGTGCCGGTTGTCGTGTTCGACTGGGAGACGCGCATTCCGTTCGTGCCCTGGACGATCGTGCCGTACTGGTCGATCGATCTGTTCTACGCGGTGTCGTTCTTCCTGTGCCGGCAGCGCTTGGAGCTGGACCGCCATGCGCTGCGGCTGCTCAGTGCACAGGTGATCGCAGTGGCCTGCTTCCTGCTGTGGCCGCTGCGCTTCAGCTTCGAGCGGCCGGAGACGGGCGGCGCCTATGGCTGGTTGTTCGAAGTGCTGCTGGGGTTCGACAAGCCTTTCAACCAGGCGCCGTCATTGCACATCGTGCTGCTGATCGTGCTGTGGGTGAAGTTCGCCCACTACCTGCAGGGCGCCTGGCGGCGGGTGCTGCATGCGTGGGCATTGCTGATCGGCATTTCGGTGCTGACCACCTTCCAGCATCACTTCATCGACATTCCCACCGGCCTGCTGGTCGGCTGGCTGTGCGTGTGGCTGTGGCCGGACCAGGGAACACCGCCGTTGCGTGCCTGGCAGTCCGCGGAGGATCCTGCGCGGTGGCGGCTGGCGCTGCTCTACCTGCTGGGTGCCGCCGTGCTGCTGGTGCCGGCGCTGGCGCTGCGAGGCACTGCGCTGTGGCTGCTGTGGCCGGCGATCTCGCTGCTGCTGGTGGCGCTGGCGTACGCCGGACTGGGCACGGCCATGTTCCAGAAGCGCGACGACGGGCGCCTGACCATGGCCGCGCGCTGGCTGCTCGCGCCTTACCTGGGCGCCGCCTGGATCAATTCGCGGCTATGGACATGGCGGGCACCGCAGCCCTCGGCGGTGGCCGATGGCGTGTGGTTGGGACGGATTCCACGGGCGGCCCTGGCGTCGCCACTGCACGGCGTGGTCGATACCTGCGCAGAGCTGTCGTGCCGGGCGCCAGGTGCTGCGTATGCCAGCGTGCCGATGCTGGACATGGTGGTGCCCTCGCCGGCGCAGCTGCGCGAGGCCGCTGCCGCCATCGAACGCCTGCGCATGCAGGGGCCAGTACTGGTGTGCTGTGCCCTGGGCTATTCGCGCAGTGCGGCCAGCGTAGCGACCTGGCTGCTGTGCAGCGGCCGGGCACGGGACGCAGCCGAGGCGGTGGCACGGATACGTGCCGCGCGGCCCTCCATCGTTCTGCGTGACGACCACCTGCGCGCCATCCAGGCCGCCATCACCTCGGAGAGCCCCGCATGAGCCTCGCTGTCGACCTGCCGATGATGCGCCTGCTGCTGCGCCAGGGCCGGCTGCCCGCTGCGCTGTCACTGGGACTGCTGCTGGTGGCGTTGCTGCTGCTGGGCATCGAGCCGGGACTGGCGATGTTCGCGGCCGGCCTGTTGCTGCTGAGCGTGGCGGCGGGGATGGTGCAGGCGTACTACGCGGTGCGCGTACAGCTGGACGCCAGCCTCCTGCAGCTGCTGCTGCAGGAGAATCTGCACGGTGAGGCGGCGGCCGAACGGGTGGACGCGGCCCTGCATGTCGCCGGCCTGCGCCGCCGCGACGCACAGGCGCCTACGCGCGGATGGGATGTGCGCTGGGCGGGCATGCGGGGCCTGCTGCTGCGCCAGTACGCGGCAGCGCTGCTGCAGTTCGCCACGCTGCTGCTGGCCGTGCTGTGGCCGCAGACCTGAGGGGAGACATCGATGTTTGCTGAACTGATCGCCCGCGCCTGCAGTGGCGCCATCCATGTGCTCACCGGCGCGCGGGCGCTGTGGGTCGGATGCGCGCCCTCCAGCGAGCGCCGTGTCTACTACGGCAACCACGCCAGCCACGGGGATTTCGTGCTGATCTGGTCGTCGATGCCGCCGGCACTGCGGCGGCAGGTGCGTCCGGTGGCGGCCGCCGAATACTGGCAGCGCGACGCCCTGCGTCGCTACCTGATCGATGCGGTGTTCAACGGCGTGCTGGTCGAGCGCGAAGCGGCGCGCCGCCAGCAGGATCCGCTGCAGGCGCTGCGCGAGGCGGTGGATGCGGAGTGCTCACTGATCCTGTTCCCGGAAGGCACGCGCAACGTCGGCGATGAGCCGCTGCTGCCGTTCAAGAGTGGCATCTACCATCTCGCGCGGCAGCGTCCGGAACTGGAATTCGTCCCGGTGTGGATCGACAACCTCAAGCGGGTGATGCCCAAGGGACGGTTCCTGCCATTGCCGTTGCTGTGCACGGCCACCTTCGGTACTCCGCTGCGGCTGCAGGCCGACGAGGACAAGGCGGCATTCCTCCAGCGCAGCCGCCAGGCGCTGCTGGATCTGGCACCGGGCGGAGGACGCGCATGAGCGGATTGATCGCCGTATCGGGTGATCTCGCCGCGCGCAGCGTGGGCCAGCAGACCGGGCTGCTGTTCGCCGGGGTCGGCGCGGTGCTGGTGCTGGCGACGCTGGTGGCCGAGACCCTGCGCTGGCGGCAGCGTGGACGGCCCAGCGCGGTCATCGCCAACCTGGTCTCGCGCATCCGCGCCTGGTGGGTGATGGCGATCGTGGTCGGCCTGGCGCTGCTGTTCGGCCGGGCCGGGGTGATCGTGCTGTTCGCGATCATCTCGCTGTTTGCCCTGCGCGAATTCATCACCCTGGCACCCACCCGGTCAGGTGACTACTACGCGCTGCTGGCGGCGTTCTACATCGTGCTGCCCTGGCAGTACTACCTGGTGTGGATCGACTGGTATGGCATGTACACGCTGCTGATTCCGGTCTACGCGTTCCTGTTCCTGCCGATCCTGGCCACCATCGGCGGTGACACCACGCATTACCTGGAGCGCACGGCCAAGGTGCAGTGGGGGCTGATGATCTGCGTGTTCTGCATTTCGCACGTGCCCCTGCTGCTGAACCTGCGTGTGCCCGGGCATGAGCCCGCGCGCAACGTGCTGCTGCTGGCGTTCCTGGTGATCGTGGTGCAGTCCTCGGACGTGCTGCAGTACATCTGGGGCAAGCTGCTGGGCAGGCGCCTGATCGCGCCCAGGCTGTCGCCGTCGAAGACAGTGGAGGGCTTCATCGGTGGCGTGCTGAGTGCCAGCGTGGTGGGCGCTGCGCTGTGGTGGATCACGCCGTTCACGCCGCTGCAGGCGTTCGGCCTGTCGCTGTTGATCAACCTGATGGGGTTCTGGGGTGGCCTGGTGATGTCGGCGATCAAGCGCGACCGTGGCATCAAGGACTGGGGCCACATGATCGAGGGCCATGGCGGCATGCTCGACCGGCTGGATTCGGTGTGCTTCGCCGCACCGGTGTTCTTCCACGTGGTGCGGTATTACTGGAAGGCGGGCGGCGGCGGGTGACCCCGCTTCCACGACGTCGCCATCCGCGCTCAGGCGCTGATGCCGTATTCCTTCAGCTTCTTGCGCAGCGTGGCACGGTGGATGCCCAGCATCGCCGCGGCCCGGCTCTGGTTGCCTTCGCAGTGGTTGAGCACTTCCACGAACAGCGGAATCTCCATCTCGCGCAGCACGATCTCGTAGACGTCGTCTGCATCGCAGCCATCAAGGTCGCGCAGGTACCGGCGCACGGACTGGGCGACGTGTTCGCGCAGCGGTGGCCGGGGAGCGCCACGACTGTTGTCAGGACGAGAAAGGACAGCGTTCAAGGGGGTTCCCGATCTGGTTGGCCCGTGCACGCGGAGCGCGCGGCCGGATGAGGTGGTGGCGGTCAGTCTAGCGCGAGCGTGCCCGACCTGCCATGGCTGGTCGCCTTCGTCCCGATCACAGGAACTCGAAGGTGAATGCGACAGTGGACGCCGCAGGCTCCTGCACGCGGAACGCGATGTGTGCGCTCTGACCCGGTTCCAGCACGGAGGTACCCGGGTTCTCGCCGAGGTACTGCGTGGGGCTGAAAACGTCACTGCCGATGACCCGTCCGTCCGCATCGGACAGCGAAAGCCGCAGGTCGGGCCAGGCCTGTGGCCATCGCGCGTCATTGCGGATGCTGGCCTGCACCTGCAGTACGCCGGCCTGACCAGGCAGCGGGCGGATGTCGCGACTGGTCATGGTGAAGGCGGTGGGTTCGTGCCAGGCGGGCAGGCTGCAGCGCAGCACGCTGCACAGCGCCACCAGCCATGTGCGGTGGCCGGCATCGGCGGCCAGCCGCGCGCGGTCGGCGAGCACGCTCTGCAGGATCAGCAGCGCCGCCAGCCCCGCCACCAGCAGCCAGTGCCAGCGCGGCGCCGGGCGCGAGCGTGAAGGTGCACGGGCGAGGAAACCGGGTGCGTCATGGTTCGATGGTGATGCCACCGCCGCGGCATGCGGGGGCACATCATCGGTGTGCTGCGGAACGGGTTGCGCAGTGATCACCGCCGCTGCCGGCGCATGTTCGATCTCCGCCGCAGTGGGTTCGGGCGCCGGACCGGCCTGTGCAGGCATATCGACGTGCGCCTCGACGGCAGGTGCCGTTCCGCCTTCCGGCGCGGGGCGCAGGAAGGTGGCCAGTGGACGTCGTGCGGGGGTCGGCTCGGACATGCTCACGGTGCGGGTTCGGGTCGAGCGCTCATTCAAACACGATCAGGCGCGGCGCACGCCGGTGATGCGCATCCAGTCGCCATCGCGGGTCGCCTGCAGGTCGTCGAACCAGGCACTGTAACGCTGCAGCAGTTCGTGCTCCTGTCCATGCAGGATGCCCGACAGTGCGATGCGGCCACCGCCGGCCACGCGCGCGGCCAGCAGCTCGGCCAGCGCATCGAGGGCCGAGGCGAGGATGTTGGCGACCACGATGGGATAGGTTGCCACCGGCTCGTCCTGTGGCAGATAGACCTGCATGCGGCCCTGCTCGCCATTGCGCTCGGCATTGTCGGCGGTCGCGACCAGGGCCTGCGGATCATTGTCCACGCCGATCGCCTCGGCGGCGCCCAGCTTCAGCGCAGCCAAGGCGAGGATGCCCGAGCCGCACCCGAAATCGAGCACGCGCTGGCCCTGCAGCTGGCCGTCCACGGCCAGCTGGTCCAGCCAGCGCAGGCACAGCGCGGTGGTGGGATGAGTACCGGAGCCGAAGGCCAGGCCCGGGTCCAGCCGGACGACGGCCGCGTCGGCGGCCTGCGCCGCCTCCGGCAGCTCATGGTTCCACGGCACGATCCAGGTGCGGCTGCCGAAGTCCATCGGCTGGAACTGGTCCAGCCAGGCACGCTCCCAGTCCTCGTCCTCGACGGCGCGAAAGCTGCCACCGCTCCAGTCCAGTTCCGGGTCGAACGCTTCCAGCGCCGCCAGCAGCAACAGCGCGTTGCTGTCAGCCGGGAACAGCGCCGTCAGCACCAGGCTGTCCCACAGCGGCGTCTCGCCCACGCCCGGTTCCAGGATCGCCTGCTCGTTGCTGGTGTCGGCCTCGGCATCGAGCAGGGTCACGGCCAACGCCCCGACGTCCTCCAGCGCATTCTCATAGCGGGGCTGGGTGGCTTCGGTGCAACGCAGGGTCAGTTCCAGGAACGGCATGGGATCGGGGGCAATCGCGGGAAAGGGGGCCATGCTAGACCATCGGGGCGTCTCCGTATGCTCTGAGATGAACGGCCCCCGTTCAGACAGGCCTGCCGGGCCTTGCTAAACTGCGCGCTTTCCTGTGCGCCCCCGACGCTTTCCGTTGCCGATGGCACTCGCTCCGACCCTGAAAACCTGGTTGCTCGTGCTGCCGGCGGTGGCCGTGCTGGGCGTGGCCGGGTATCGGGCCAGCGGGCACGTGGGCTCGGTATCGTCTCCGGTCGCGGCCTCCGGGCTGCCGACGGCCCAGGTGGCGGGCAACGAGGATGGGACGACGATGCCGGTCATGCCCGAGGCGCTGGCGCGGCGTCTGGCGGCCTTCGAGCGGGGCGGCGCACTGCCGTCCGGCCTGCCGCTGGACATCCGGGCCGACATCGAGGGCGCCACCGATCTGTTCGCCTATGCGCAGCGGTTGCGTGCGCAGGCCGACGGTGGCAACCACGAAGCGCGCTGGATGCTCAGCCGGGTGTATGACTACTGCGCGCAGTACGCGGTCGATCCCGGGGGGTATCGCCTGGACAACAACGTGCTGGCGGGGCTGGGCCTGAGTGCCGCACCGGCCATGGTCGATGCGCGCGAGCGCGTGGCCCAGCGCTGCGGCGGGTTCGTGCCCGGCGACAAACTGGGCGCGGCACTGGTGCTGGCGGAGCGTCGCAAGGCGGCCGCGCAGGGCAATCTGGCGGCCGAAGCTGCGCTGTTCGCTGAAGGTGAGCCGCTGCACGACAGCGCGGACTACCGCCGTGGTCTGGTCGAGCGCGTGCGCCTGTCGCGCGATCCGGAGGCATTCATGGCCCTCGCTCCGGGAATGGGCGTGCGCGCCGCCGGTGACAGTGCACTGGACGGGCTGGTGGCCGGCGAGCAGCTCAGCGAAATGGCGTGGCGGCTTGCGGCCTGCGAACTCGGTCTACCGTGTGGGGCCGACAGCGTGCTGGTCAACAGTTTTTGTGCGAATGGAGGGATCTGTTCGCAGGATGAGACGCAGGATTTCCGGGATTTCGTGTATGACGCTGCGGTTTCGCGGCAAGGTGCTGGGAAGATGAACGAATGGATCAAGCGATTGATTGGAAGGGGGAGCAGGCCATGAACTACCGTCGATTCCTTCACGGGGCCAAGTTCTGGTTCTGGGTGGCACTGTTCGTGGCCTATTCGGCCGGCGCGGTGGGCCTGTTGATGATCGATACCTACGAGGATCGCTACCGGCATCTGTCGAAGGTGGAGCTGACCACGGTGAAGGCACAGGAAGACCTGCGCCGCGCCGGCGCCAGCCAGGTCGCTGCGGTCTATCGCGCGCAGAGCGGCGTGCCGTTCGCATCGCTGCCGGCGGGCAGCACCTTCCAGGTGGTCTGGCCCGATGGCTCGACCGAGACCATGGTGATCGTCGATCCGACCTCGCCCAATGGTGTGCGCCCGCTGCCGAACTCGCAGATTCCGGCAACCGCGGCCGACAGGCACTGACACCGATCCTGCAGCGCCGGGCCCTCACGCGCGGCTGCTTTTCCCGGCACGCCGGGCGCGGGGAAGGCGCTGCAGAAAGCAGAAAAGGGCGGGGATATCCCCCGCCCTTTTCGTGTCCGGCACCTGTGCCGATCAGGTCAGCGCGATCGGTTTGTTCTTGCGCTCGGCCAGACGCTTTTCCAGGTAGTGGATGTTCTGGCCACCGGCCTGGAAGCCCTTGTCGCGCATGATCCGCTGCTGCAGGGCGATGTTGGTCTTGATACCGTCGACCACCATTTCGCTCAGCGCCACCCGCATGCGGGCGATCGCGGTTTCGCGGTCCGGGCCGTGCACGATCAGCTTGCCGATCATCGAGTCATAGTTCGATGGCACGCGGTAACCACTGTAGATGTGGGTATCCACGCGCACACCGGGGCCGCCCGGCGGATGGAAGCCGGTGATGGTGCCCGGGCTCGGCACGAAGGTTTCAGCATCTTCGGCGTTGATGCGGCACTCGATGGCATGGCCGGTGAGCACCACGTCGCTCTGCTTGATCGACAGCTTCTGGCCGGCGGCGATCTTCAGCTGCTCGGCCACCAGGTCGATGCCGGTGACCATTTCGGTGACCGGATGTTCCACCTGGATGCGGGTGTTCATTTCGATGAAGTAGAAGCGGCCGTCCTCGTACAGGAACTCGAACGTGCCGGCGCCGCGGTAGCCGATGCGGATGCAGGCCTCCACGCAGACCTTGCCGATCTGCTCGCGCTGCTCGGCGGTGATGCCCGGTGCCGGCGCTTCCTCGACCACCTTCTGGTGACGGCGCTGCATCGAGCAGTCGCGCTCGCCGAGGTGGATGGCATTGCCCTGGCCGTCGGCCAGCACCTGGATCTCCACGTGCCGCGGGTTCTCCAGGAACTTCTCCATGTAGACCTCGCCATTGCCGAACGCCGCCTTCGCTTCGCTCTTGGTGGTTTCGATCGAGGTCTTCAACGAGGCTTCGGCGTGCACCACGCGCATGCCGCGACCGCCGCCGCCGCCCGCTGCCTTGATGATGACCGGGTAGCCGATCTCACGGGCGATCTTGGTGTTGGCGACGATGTCCTCGCCCAGCGGGCCGCCCGAGCCGGGCACGCACGGCACACCGGCGGCCTTCATGGCGCGGATGGCTTCGACCTTGTCACCCATCATGCGGATGGTGTCGGCCTTGGGGCCGATGAAGATGAAGCCGGATTCCTCCACGCGCTCGGCGAAATCGGCGTTCTCCGACAGGAAGCCGTAGCCCGGATGGATGGCCTGGGCATCGGTGACTTCCGCCGCGGCGATCAGGGCGGGGATGTTGAGGTAGCTCTGCGGCGACGGCGCCGGGCCGATGCAGACCGACTCGTCGGCCATGGCCACATGCTTGAGGTTGCGGTCGACCGTGGAGTGCACGGCCACCGTGCGGATGCCCAGGGTGTGGCACGCGCGCAGGATGCGCAGCGCGATCTCCCCTCGGTTGGCGATGACGACTTTGTCGAGCATGGCGTGCCCCTCAGCCGATCACGAACAGCGGCTGGTCGAACTCCACCGGCTGGCCGTTCTCGCCGAGGATGGCGACGATGGTGCCGGACGCGTCGGCTTCGATCGGGTTGAACATCTTCATCGCTTCGATGATGGCCAGGGTTTCGCCTTCCTTGACCTGCTGGCCCACGGTGACGAAGGCCGGCTTGTCCGGAGCGGACGAGGCATAGAAGGTGCCGACCATCGGCGAACGCAGCACGTGGCCTTCCGGCAGCGCCGGGCCCGGCTTGGCGGTGCCGCCGGTGGAGGCTTCGGTCGGCGACTGCATCGGCATTGCCTGCGGCGCCGGCGCGGCAGGGGCGGCATAGACCGGTGCGGCGACCGGGGCGGCATAGCCGGCGACCGGCGCGCGCGACAGGCGCACGGACTCTTCGCCTTCCTTGATTTCGATTTCGGCCAGGTTCGACTCTTCCAGCAGGTCGATCAGCTTCTTGATTTTGCGCAGATCCATGAGGGCCTCTTGGGTTTCTATCTAGGTGAGGAGAGCGCCGTGGGCGCCCGGGTCGACAATCAGGTGGCGGACAGCCGCAGCAGCGCCGCATCCATCGCGTAGCGGTAGCTGTCGGCGCCGAAGCCGCACACCACGCCGACCGCCTTGTCGCTGAAATAGCTGTGCTGGCGGAACGGTTCGCGGGCGTGCGGGTTGGACAGGTGGATTTCGATGAACGGCACGGCCACGGCCGCCAGCGCGTCGCGCAGGGCGACCGAGGTGTGGGTGAACGCGGCCGGATTGATCAGGATGAACGCCGTGCCGTCGGTGCGGGCGGCCTGTACGCGGTCCACCAGCGCGTGTTCGGCGTTGGACTGCAGGCTCTCCAGCACGTGCCCGGCGGCGTCGGCCTGGCGGGCCAGCGCCTGGTCGATGTCGGCCAGGGTGGTGTGGCCGTAGACCTCCGGCTCGCGGGTACCGAGCAGGTTGAGGTTGGGGCCGTGCAGGACCAGCAGCTTCGCCATGGGATCCGATCGACTGGAAAGGGCGGCAGTCTGGCGGAAGCGGCCGATGCTGTCCAGTTCGGCGAAGTTTGCCGCGTTTCAATCGATTGTTTGAAATCGCTGGAAGCGCTTGTGCCCGTATGCCGGGCAGCGCCTCAAGGCGCGCTGAACGTGGCGACGGCTGCTGATACCCGCACGTACGCCGACGATGGCGGCCAGCCGCTCCTGTCCCGGCCAGGCCGGGCGGGTCTGCTCAGGTTTCCAGCGGCCGCGTCGGCACGACGTTGGGGAACACCTGTTCCAGCGGCTCCTGTTCGCCCGGCCGGGGCGCGGGCCAGTCGTAGGCGTTCACCGGCTGCGCGCGGTTCACCCACAGCGCGTAATGCAGGTGGTCGGCGCGCCCATCGCCGGTGTTGGGGTGGATGAGGATCGTCAGGCCCAGGCTGTTGAGCTGCAGCCATGGCACCACGACCGGCAGGAGATCGTTGGTGAAGCCGAAATAGAACGACGGAGTGACATGGGGGCCGCGTGGCTCCGGATTCCAGTTGCCCAGTTCCACCGGGAAGCGTTCCGCCACCCAGCGCCGGATCAGTGCGGCCTTGGCCGAGGTGTCCTCGTCGAAATAGATGTGGGCGTGGTAACTCTTGATGTCGGTGTAGGGGCGTGGGTGGGTCGGCAATGGCGATTCGCCCGGGCGTGTGCTGCGCGGTCGTGGGGTCGGTTCGCTGGCGGTGTCCTGTCCCCAGGGACTGCGGCCCTGCGCCGGCGGCGGGACGATCGCCTGGAATCCGGGACGCCCCGGTGCGGTCGTGTTCGCCACCTCTCGGGCCGGTGTTGCGGCGGCCGGACGCGTGGCGCCGGCCAGGCCACCTGCGGCCAGGCCGGCCGATGCGATCAGGCGGCGCCGGCTGGGTGAGAACGGCGCGGCCTGGTGTGCATCGGTGTCGTCGCCAGCAATGGCGTCAGAAGAATGCGGTGAGCGCGGCATGGTTGTTTCCGTGGACGGCGGACCGTCACCGTCGGACGGATGCGGGGGCCGCGTCCAATGATCCGGTGGCATCACCTGATGCTGCGCCGCAGGTGCGTTGAGTCCTGTGCGCGGCCCGGATAGGGTGGTCAGCTCACCGCACGGATACCCGCCATGAACAGCGCAGATGCCACCACTGCCCGCAGACGTGCCACGTTCCGGCAGTTGCATGCGCAGGGCTGCTTCGTATTGCCCAATCCGTGGGACATCGGCAGCGCGCGCTACCTGCAGCGGCAGGGCTTCCTGGCATTGGCCACCACCAGCGCGGGGTGTGCATGGAGCGAAGGTCGCCCCGATGGTGCGGTATCGCTGCAGGCGACGCTTGACCACCTGCGGCTGATGGTGGCCGCCACCGACCTGCCAGTGAACGCAGACTTCGGCGATGGCTTCGGCGCCACGCCACAGGACGTGGCTGAGGCCGTGACGGCGGCCCTGGATACGGGCATCGCCGCTCTGTCGATTGAAGATGCCAGCGGTCTGGCCGACGCGCCGCTGCGCCCGCTGGAGGAGGCCGTGCAACGCCTGCGTGCGGCGCGTGCGGCCATCGATCGCGCCGCGGCCGATGTGCTGCTGGTGGGCCGGGCGGAAAACTTCTTCGTGGGCCTACCGGATCTGGAAGACACGCTGCAGCGCCTGCGTGCCTACGCGGCCGCAGGTGCCGATGTGTTGTACGCACCGGGCATCACCACGGCCGAACAGATCCAGGCGGTGGTGGCCGCGGCAGGCGGCAAGCCGGTGAACCTGCTGGCGGGCGGACCGACGTCACTGACGCTGCAGGACATCGCTGCGATGGGGGTACGCCGGGTCAGCCTGGGCGGGGCGTTGGCCCGTGCGGCGTGGGGGGGATTGATGCGGGCCACCGATCCCATCCAGCAGGAAGGCCGCTTTGATGGCCTGCAGGCGGCAGCATCGGGTGCGGCGCTGAACGCGCTGTTCCGCTGAGGCAGGGCCGCGGATGCACGGCAGGATCCCTTCGCTGCGCGAAGGGATCCGAGCCAGTGCTGCATCAGAACCGTGCGGTGGCGCCCACGAAGAAGGTGCGCGCGCCGCCGTCGTAGTTGTTGCCTTCGTCGATGGTGGACACGTCGCCCACGTTCAGGACGCCGGCACGCAGGGTCAGGTTCTCGTTCACGTCGAAGCCGGTCACCAGATCCCAGGTGGTGTACGCCTTGGCGAAGGTCGCGCTGGTGGCCGATACCAGTTGCTTGCCGATGTGCTGCGCACTGGCATTCAACGACCAGGCATCGGTCACCTGCCATTCCAGCGAGGTGTTGGCGGTCAGCTCCGGTACTACCAGCAGGGTAGCGCCGGTGGTGCGGTTCTTCGATTCCAGCATGCGCGTGGCGTGGGTGGTCCAGCTCAGGCGTTCGTGCAGCGGCACGGTCACGCTGGCTTCCACACCGCGGGTGCGTGCCTTCTGGATGTTCTGTGCCACCGTCCACCAGTAGCCGTTGACGAAGCTGGTGGTCTGGCCGGGGATCTGGCTCAGCGGCACCTGTTCGATCTTGTCGTCGAAGTTGGTCAGGAAGTAGGTGGCCGAGGCCGACCAGCCCTCGCGGTCGAAGCCCACGCCCAGCTCGTAGTTGGTGCTGGTCTCCGGTTCCAGGTTCGGGTTGCCGGCCATGTAGCAGCCGCGCGTGCCGTCGGCATTCACCGAACGGCTGCTCCAGCCTTCGGCGGTCAGGGCACGGCAGCCGTTGCCGCCGGACTGGGTCGCAGCGCCGGCCGTTCCCTGCTTCAGGTTGGGGGCACGGAAGCCCTTGGAAATGCCGCCGCGCACGGTCCATGCATCGGCCGGGTGCCAGACGCCGTAGATGCGCGGGCTCAGGTTGTCATCGTAGTTTTCCGTGTTGTCCCAGCGCAGGCCCAGGGTCAGCACGAAGCGCTCGTGCAGGGTGAGGTGGTCCTCGGCGAACAGCGCCCAGGAGTCGGCCTCGCTGGTCGGGCTGATGCGGCCGCTGCCCGTCCAGGTGACCGGAACGGTACCGATGGTGTCGCTGTTCTCCAACTCCTCGCGTTTCCACTGCCCGCCCACATTCAGGCTGTGCTCGACGCCCCAGTGGAAGCCGGTGTTGAAGGCGGTATCGAACACCGTTTCCTTCGAACGGTTGCCGACGTCGCTGCCCTTGTCTTCGTATTCGTTCTGCACCAGCGTGGTCTTGGACGTGGTGGCGTCGCTGTAGGTGCCGTCATGGCGGATCACGTAGCCGGTCTGCACCAGCTTGGACAGTCCCCAGCTGTTGACCTGGCCGGCCCCGCTGTTGCGCTGCGTTCCGCGCGAGGCCTCCACGCCCACGACGTGGCTGTCGCTGATGCGCCAGTCGAACAGCACGTTGGCGTTCTCTGCCTTGTTGCCCGGTGTCTGCCGCGCGCCGCGGTCGGATTCGCGGTCAGTGACGTTGGCGCCGATGCGCACGCCCAGGTTGTCGGTCAGCGGGCCACTGAACAGCGCTCCCATCTGCGTGGTGTTGCCGCGGGTGTCCGAATCGGGCTTGCTGTAGTTGAAGGTGGCCGAGCCGCCCCAGTGGTCGGCGATCTTGCGGGTGATGATGTTGATCACACCCCCCATCGCGTCCGAACCGTACAGCGAGGACATCGGGCCGCGCACCACTTCGATGCGTTCGATCATGTCCGGCGACAGCCAGTTCAGATCCTGCGGGCCCAGGTCATCACGATAGTTCACGCCGGCCGAGCTGCCCTGGCGGCGGCCATCGATCAGGATCAGTGTGTACTGCTCGGGCAGGCCGCGCAGCCGGATCTTCGACTGCGCACCGGACAGCGCGTAACCGCCGGTCACGCCGGGCACGGTGCTCAACAGCTGGCCGATGCTGCTGACCGGCTTGCGCTCGATGTCCTCGCGGGTGATCACGCTGATGCTGGCGGGGGCATCCCGGATCCACTGCTGGGCGCCGGTGGCGGTGACCACCACGGTGTCCATCTGCTTGGCGGCGGCATCGGCTGACGCCTCGGCGTGGGCCTGGGAGGCGAGGGCAAGGCCGATGGCCACGGCCAGCGTGGCAACGGAACGACGGGACTTCAGACTGGCATGCAACATCGCGCGGTACTCCGGGTGAGGGGGTCCACTGGCGATGGCTGGGACGTCCGTGTGGGGTTTCATATTTCCTTAACAATCGTATCACGAATCATTTGCATTTGAATTGAGGCGATACAGAACGCCAGAAACAGTGTCCTGCTGGGAGTGCTGACCGGGCTCGATGCGCTAGTTACCATCAGTAACTAATAACCAAGGAGTTGCCCATCCCGATCCTGCCTCGCTGACCCACGCGGTAGCCGCGCGCATCGCGCAGGCCATCGCCGATGCCGGTGAGAGCAATACCACGGCCATTGCCGATCTGATGGCCGAAGGCTTCGACCCGCGCTTCAATGGGGAGGACCAGGCCCTGTTCCGCGGCATCGCGCCGCCACCGGCCGATGTGGCGGCCGAGCACGCACGGCTGGATGCAACCGACACCCTGGTGCTGGTCTATCCGCTCTACTGGTGGTCGTTCCCGGCGCTGCTGAAGGGCTGGATCGATCGCGTTTTCACCCAGGGCTGGGCCTACGCCGAGGGTGCCGATGGCAAAGTGGAGAAGCGGCTGCAGCGGCTGCAGGTGCATCTGGTCGGCATCGGGGGTGCCGATGCCGCGATGATTGAACGCCGTGGCTATGGCGCGGCCATGAACACGCAGATCGACATGGGCATCTTCGATTACTGCGGCGCGCGCGTGCTGTCCTCCACCCTGCTGCTGGAGGCGGACACCGGGGCGGCCGCAGCGCATCTGCAGACCGCGATGGAGATCGGCCGTAAAATCGGACATCCAACGAGCTGACAGCCGTGTTCCGCCGATGCCTGCCACCGACACCCCCACGCGTCGCCGACTGACCCGCGAGCAGCGGGCCCGCCAGTTGCTGGAGGTCGCATGGGCGCTGGTGGGCGCCGAAGGCACCGATGCCTTGACCCTGGGGCGCCTGGCCGAAGCGGCGGGCGTGACCAAGCCGGTGGCCTACGATCACTTCGTGACGCGCAACGGCCTGCTGGCGGCGCTCTACCATGACTACGACCAGCGGCAGACGCTCATTTTCAATGACCGTATCGCCGCGGCGCCGGCAGAACTGACCGCGCGCGCAGCGGCCATCGCGTCCGGTTACATCGACTGCGTGCTGAGCCAGGGCAGCGACGTGCAGAGCATCCTCGCAGCGCTGGTCGGCGCGCCGGAGCTGCGCGAGGTGCGGCACTGCTACCAGCAGGAGTTCATCGACAACTGCGCGGACTGGCTGGGCCCGTTCGCCGGTGACGGCCAGGTACCGGTGGAGGGGCGCTGGGCGATCCTCGGCGCTGCCGAAGCGCTGTCCGAAGCGGTGGCCAATGGCGCGATCGGCAAAGCCGACGCGGAACGCGAACTGCAGCGGGTGATCGTATCCACCGTTGTACGGGACTGACTGCCCGCGCAGCTCAGGCTTCTGCGACGGTGTTGCCGGCCAACGCGGCGAATCCACTGGCGAGATGCCTGCGCACCCGCGCATCGCGTGCTTCGCGGTCTTCCGAGCCAAGCACCACGGTGATCAATCGCACCGGCTGCGCGTGTCCGGCGATGGGGCGGCGCGCCGTAGCCGCCAGGCAGAACCCGGCCGCGCGGGTATAGCCGGTCTTCAGGCCGTCCACACCTTCATCGGCGAGCAGTGCGTTCTGGTTGCTGCGGCTGAACGTCCCGTGCGCGAACGCCGGCTGTGCGGTGATGGCCAGCACCTGCGGATGATCTGCCAGCAGGCGGCCCGCCAGCACCGCCATGTCGCGTGCGCTGGAGACGTGCCGCGGCGTGGTGATGCCGGACACCGACGCGAACCAGGTACTGCCCAGGCCGAGACGCCGCGACAGCGCGTTCATGCGCTGCAGGTACGCCGCCTGCGAGCCGTGCAGATGGCGGGCAAGCACAAGGGCCGCGTCGTTGCCCGATACCACCAGCATGCCCTGCAGCAGCCGGCCCAGCGTGACCGTTTCGCCGGGCACCAGGCCCATGCGCGTTTCATCGTCAGCAACCGCCTGCACGTCCTCGGCGGCAACCGTCACCGGCATCTCCCAAGCGGCGGCGCCGGATGCGACCTGTTCGTAGGCTGCGTACGCGGTCATCAGTTTGGTCAGTGAAGCAGGCGGACGCTGCAGGTCGGCGTTCTCCTGGTGGATGACCGCGAAGCTGCCGGCATCCAGGGTGATCGAGGAGACCGGGGGACGTGGAGACGGCATGGTGGCGCGGCAGGGGAGACGTTCCACAGGATACCGCTGCCAGGATGCGTGAATCTGCAATATTGCAATGATATAACGTCGCGCATTCCGGGCCACCTGCCCGACCCCACAGGATGCACGATGACCGCACACACGCCGCGCCGTTGGCTCTACCCTTCGATTCTGGCCGCGCTGGCAGCCCTCGCCGGCTGCCAGCCGGCACCGCGTGCGCAGGCGCCGGTGGCGACCGGCGGCTACCCGCACAACGTGATCGTGATGATCAACGACGGCGCGGGCTGGGGAACCTGGGATGCCGCCGCGTACTGGCAGTATGGCAGTCGCGAAGGCGCTCCGTACGCGCACTTCCCGCAGCGCCTTGCGGTGGCCACGTTCCCGCTCAACGCCAGCAGCCAGCCCACGCACGATTCGGCGCAGACGCTCGGCTACGACGCCGCGAAAGCATGGGATGCCACCCCGGTACCGGCAGCGGATCTTCCGTTCGCCGGTTATCAGTACCTGGCCGCGGTGGCGACCGACAGCGCCGCGGCGGGCACGGCGTTGTCGTCGGGCATCAAGACGTACAACAACGCCATCAACGTCAACAACGACGGCGTCGCGGTAGAGTTCAACACCCTGCGCGCCAAGCGCCTGGGCATGGCAACCGGTGTGGTCACCTCGGTGCCGTTCTCGCACGCGACACCGGCCGCGTTCGCCGCGCAGAACGCGTCGCGCAACAACTACCATGCCATCGCCCACCAGATGCTGGCCCAGGGCCACATGGACCTGGTCATGGGAACCGGCGGCCCCGGCTACAGCGTCGATGGCCGCGCCTGCGATGACGATGCAGGCGCAGTGAAGGAAGAGGGTTGCGCGAACGCCTGGGAGTGGGTGTCGCAGCAGGACTGGCAGCAGCTGGAAGCAGGCACCCCCATCGCTGGCAATCCTGCCGGACCGTGGCGGTTGATCCGCAGCAAGGAAGCGTTCGCTGCGCTTGCACAGGGGAGGGTGCCAGCCGACCGCCCGTTGATCGGCGTACCGCGTGTGGCCAGCACCCTGCAGCAGGCGCGTCAGCTGCAGGTCCTGGGCAGGGATGAGACCACTCCCTCCGGCGTGAGGAAGATCGACAGCGTGCCGGACCTGGCGACCATGACCCGCGGCGCCTTGCAGTTCCTGCAGCAGCGCTCGTCCAAGGGCCTGTTCCTGATGGTGGAAGGTGGGGCCACCGACTGGGCCGCGCATACCAGTGCGTGCGGCACCGAATGGCATTACGGCCAGTGCGGCGACCAGCCGCAGTACGGCCGCCTGATCGAAGAGACGGTCGAGTTCAACGATGCGGTATCGGCGGTGGTGGCGTGGATCGAGCGCAACGGCGGATGGCAGCGCAATCTGCTGATCGTCACCACCGACCACGACAACAGCATGCCGATGGGGCCCGACGCGCAGCAGGTGGCGTTCGAGCCGGTGCGCAACAACGGGCGCGGGCGGATGCCGGGGATGAGCTTCCGCCCCACCGGCAATCATTCCAATGCACTGGTACCGCTGTGGGCCAAGGGCGCCGGCGCGGAGCGGCTCGGCGCCCGCGTGCGCGGCATCGACGCCGGTTACCGCCAGCATGTGCGGTGGAACGATGGCAGCTACATCGACAACACCGACGTGGCTGCCGCGATGCAGGACGTGCTGCAGCGGCCGTGACCCGAACGGCGCACGGTCCGGCCCGGTTGCCATCGCGTCCGAAGCGATGCAGCCTGCGCCGATGGAACCGCAGATCCGCATCGATGGTCGTGTCTTCGCCTACGTCTTTCCCTGCGCCTGGGAGGATTACGCCAAGATCGGCTTCTCGCGTGACCCGCTCGGTCGCATCAGCGCACTGCATCGGCGCTGGTTCGAGTTCTTCGATCTGTGCGCCGGGGCGCTGGTGGAGGCGGAAACCGAGCGCGATGCGCGTGACCTGGAGCTGGAGCTGCGTGCCCCCTTCCGAGCACATCGCGCGCCGGCACCGATGACCGTGCAGGACAAGGCCGGCGGACGCACCGAATGGGTGCGTGGCGCGAACCAGGCCCTGTCCGATGCTGTGCGTACGCTGGATGGGCGCGGATATCGGACCTTCCCGCTGCGCCCCTGGCTGCGCGCCGCCATGGTCCAGCGGCTGGATCGCCTGCATGACTGGGCCGCCCTGCAGCTGCCGGAAGAGGAAAGCCTGCGCATGCCGGGCAGCCCCGGACCGGCGCTGCTGCGCGATACCCTCGATGGCTATCGCGCGCTGGACATCGACCCGCTGCCATCGCTACCGCCCCATGTGCAGGCCTGGTACGGGCATTAGCGCCCCGGCACTGGTAAGCCCGCCGCTGCCGCGCTCAGCGCGGGGCGGGGCAGGTGGGGCAAGTCACCTTTGCTGCAGCTGGACGGTCGAGGTGTGTGCTCCGGTACGGCTTTGCCGGTGCCCCGGTCGTGCTGGCCACCGGCGTGGCCAACCGGCGGGCCAGCTCGGCGCTTGCGATGTGACCGTGCAGGAACAACAGACTGCTGAAGATGTTCATGATCGTCGCTCCACTTGAGTGGATTGAACGATACGGGCAGCATGAGGACGTAAAAAGCGACATTTCCGCAAGTTTGACTTGAACAGGATTCAAGCCTCATGTCCCGCCCACCCCTCCATGCCCTGCAGGGTTTCGTGGCTGCCGCGCGCCTGGGCAACCTGTCACGCGCCGCGGCGTCGATGAACCTGACCGTCAGCGCGCTCAGCCACCAGATGCGGCAGCTCGAAGAACGCCTCGGCCAGCCGCTGCTGGTCCGCCAGGCGCGCGGGGTCGCACTGACCCTGGAGGGCCAGCGCCTGCTCGATCGGGTCGGGCCGCACCTGGATGCAATCAACGAGGTGTTCCAACGCTACGCCGCGCGCGCCGAACATGTGCTGACGATCAGCGCCGTACCGTCGATGGCCTCCGCATGGCTGGTGCCACGGCTGGGTCATTTCGTCGCCGCACACCCGCAGATCGAGATCAACCTGCAGTCCAGCGAACGTCTTGTCGATTTCGATCGGCAGCTGCAGTTCGACGCGGCGTTGCGCGTAGGCGGCGGGCAATGGGCCGGGCTGGTGGTCGAGCGGCTGTTCGATGAGTGGCTGGTGCCGATGGCCAGCCCGGCGCTGATCGCGCGGATGGGCGGCATCGACCGTGCTCCACTGGCGCAGTGGCCGCTGCTGGGCGATCCGGATGGCGCATGGGCCGCGTGGTTTGCCCTGATCGGGCAGAGCCCCCCTTCGCGGTTCGTGGCGGTGCTCGACGATTCGGAAGCGCATCACCGTGCAGCGCTCGATGGTGTCGGCGTGGCCCTGGGCCGGCTGACGCGCGCGCGCCTGCTGCTGGATTCCGGCCAGCTGGTCGCATTGTCGGAGCAGCGGCTGAAAACCGCCTGGCCGCACTGGCTGGTGTATCCGCAGCGCTCGGCGCGCCACCGTGGATTCCTCGCCTTCCGTGAGTGGTTGCATGCGCAGGCCAGCGAGCATGCGCGGCACATGGAGACGCAGGGCTGATCCGGCCCGGCGCACGCAGCCACCTGTCGCGTGCTGCGGGCCACTGCTGCGTCATCGCACCAGGGTGACCGCCTGTCCGGAACGTGCGAAAGCGTCCTCGAGCAGGGGCCCTGCCTTGATCGCCTCGACCTCGTCGAACAGGGCCCGCAGGGCGGCAGCGGGGCGCGCCGCAGGTGCGGCCACGGCCTGCTGGATCGCAGTGAAGCGGTCGGCGAGCACGCGGTGTCCCGGATGCTGCAGTGCCCAGGCCTGCAGTGGCTGGCGCACGCCAGCGGCGGCATCCAGGCGCCGTGCGTCAAACAGATCGATGGCCGCCGCCGACGTGTCGGCACGCTCGATCGTGGCGTGCCGCAGTTCCCGGCTCAGGAACAGATCGTAGGCGGCACCCCGGCCAACGGCGATACGCAGCCCACCGCGATCCAGATCGGCCACCTGCCGCGCGGGACTGTCCTCGCGCACCAGGTAGGTTCCTTCGATCTCCACATACGGTGCACTGAAGGCGATGCGGTCGGCACGTGCGGGATCGATGGCGAGAAAAGCCAGGTCCCATGCGTCGTCGGCTGCCGCCGCGACCACCGATGCGGCCGCATCGTGACAGGTGAATCGCGCCTGCACGCCCATCCGCTGCGCCAGCGCGGTGGCCAGCTCCACCGAGGGGCCGCGCGGCGATCGTGTGTCGCCCTGCGCGAGGACCGGATTCCCCAGATTGATGGCGACGCGCAGATGGCCCAGTGGCGCCAGTGCACTTCGGTGATCGGCCAGGGTCATGCAGCGCTCCGCGAAGGGTGGGCAGGCCAGCATGCCCGCAACGATGCGCACGGAATGTCAGGGCGGCGCCATCCTGCGACGATGAACCCCATCGCGCATGTCGAGATTCCGTCCAGCGACCTGGCTCGCGCCATCGCCTTCTACCTGCAACTGCATGATGCCGGCCACTGGCGGGTGGCCGAGATCTGCGACAGCGAGGGCAACCGCATTGCGCTGCAGGCGCCGGTGACGTTGTAACCCGGGCACCGTGCCGCGCGGTGCTACCGTGATGCGGCGTGCGAGCGCTGCAGCCAATCGGTGATCGCCGGGTCGAGCCGCGCATCGTCCGGCACGCGCAGGCCGAATGCCGACTGCAGGACGTCGCGCACGTCGGCGGCATCGCGCAGCGGACGCTTGAGCGGCGCCTGCCCGGGGCGGTACTCGGTGTAGTTGCCACTGCCGATGGTGCGCCGCCAGTCCGGGCCGGCCAGTGACGCGCGCAGCTGGCCGGGGAAACCCGAATCCGGGTGCGTGCACACGTACCAGTTGGCCACCACGTTGTCGATCGGCGCTGGCGGCCGCAGGTCGAAGCGGTACATCGCCCGCCATGCGTCGCCCGCCTGGGCGGAAAGCACGAAGTCGTCCTCACCCGCCAGCTGCTGCAGCTGGAAAGACTCGTGCGGCGTGGCCTGCGGCGCCGTTTCGTACAGCCGCAGCGGCACCGTCGGCGTCAGGCCACCGAAGCCGGCATCGACCAGCCAGTCCTCTCCCTCCACGTGCACGCGCAGCAGCAGGTGGGTACGCGCCGTCGGGGCATTGTCCTGTGCCGCCAGCAGCACGCGCGCGCTCAGCGGCTGTGCGTCGAAGCCCACTGCCTGCAGGAGCGCCAGCAGGCCGCCGTTGAGTTCAAAGCAGTAGCCGCCGCGCTGCTGGTCGAGCAGCTTGTGCTGCACGCTGTCCAGATCGATCGGTACCGCGTCGCGCAGCAGGCTGCTGAGGGTTTCAAAGGGGAGCAGGGCGTTGTGGCGCTGCAGCAGCAGGGTCAGTCCGGCAAGGTCCAGCGACGGCGGAGCATCCAGTTGCAGGCGCTGCAGATAACGGGGGACGTCGAGCGGGGTCATGGCGAGGGCGGCCGGTGGGAACAATCCCACTGTGCAACCACAACCGGGGTTGAGGTCAAGCGCGGGCGCTGTGTCACGTCTCCGTCGCCTGGGGCCGGTACAAAGAGCGCAACCGGCACGGTGCGTGCCACGGCATCGGCAATGTGCCTAAAGTTGCCGCCGGTCAGGCCGATACAGGTGCGTCCTTCCGCCTGGAGTCTGTGATGTCGGCCGCCGTCCCCCTTCGGTCCCTGCGCACCCGTCTCATCGCGATGCGCTCGGCGTTTCCACGCCTGCTGGTCTGGCTGCAGCCGCATCGACTCAGCGTGGCCAACAAACTCAAGGCCACCCTGCTGGTCTGCGGCGCGGGCCTGGTGGCGATCGCCGCCGTCCATGCCTGGACCGGCCATGCCAGCAGCCAGGCCGCACGCAGCCAGGCCAGTTACCAGCGTGGCAGCGATCTGGCCGCACGCCTGGCGACGCGGGTGGCGGAGGCGCGTCGCCTGCAGACCCAGTATGCACGCAGTTTCGACGATGCTGACCGCAGCCAGCTGCAGGCGGCCCAGCAGGCACTGCAGGTCGATCTGAAGGCGCTCAGGGCGATGCCGATGGATGCCGGTCGCCGCAAGGCATTGCAGGCGCTCACCGAGGCCGCCGAGGGATTCTCGCAGGGAGTGGCTGCGCTGTTCGAACGTGTGGACGAGATGGGGCGTGGTGATGCCGGCCTGGCTGCACAGCTGCAGCAGGCCGCCGATGCCCTGCAGCAGCAGGTGAATGGCCTGGACCGGCCGGCACTGGCGCTGCACCTGCAGAAGATGCGGCGCCAGGAAGCGCTGCTGCTGCTCGATGGCGATTCGACTCATGCCGACCGCGCCAGCGAAGAGAAGCTGCCGTTCGATCTGGCGCTGGCGGGGTTGCCGCCCGACGTGCAGGAGGCGCTCCGCAGCGGCATGGACGCCTATCAGTCGGCACTGCTCGGCTATACCGCTGCCCGCGTCGGCCTTGACGTGGAGACGCAATCGCTGATGGAGACGGCTGCCGGCGTGGCGCCCGCGCTCGCCGCCTTCCAGCAGGCACAGGTGAATGCGCTGGCCCTGGCGCAGGCGCGGCAGCAGGCCGGTGCACGCACCATGAGCGTGCTGTTCGCCCTCACCCTGCTGCTGGTGGCCGGCGTGCTGATCACCAGCCTGCTGCTGGTGCTGCGCGCGGTGCGCAGGCCGATCCAGGACACCCTGCGGTTCGCCAGCGACATCGCCGATGACCGGCTCGATACCACGTTGCGCGTGCACAACGCCAACGACGAGATCGGCCAGCTGGCACAGCGCCTGGTGGACATGCAGCAGCGGCTGCGTGCGCGCATCGAGACCGAGCGTGCGATGGCCCGTGGCAACACGCGCGTACGCCAGGCCCTGGACTGCGCGCAGACCGGGCTGATGGTGGTCGATGCCGAAGGCCAGGTGGCCTACGCCAATCCTGCGTTGCGGCACGTGCTGGGCCTGCAGGCCGACGCGCTGGTCGGCACTGACGCGCGGGACCTGCATCCGGCCCTGGCCGGCCTGGTCGACGCGCCCCACCGCCAGGAGCGGGAAATCAGTCATGCCGGTGTGCGCTATCAGTTGATCGCCAATGCCATCGTCGATGACGACCAGTTCCTGGGCGTGGCGCTGGAGTGGCGCAGCCGTGCGCTGGAAACGCTGCTGGAGACCGAGGTGGCGGCACTGGTCGACGCTGCCGCGCAGGGTGACCTGCACGGGCGCATTTCGCTGCAGGGCAAGCACGGTTTCGTGCATACGCTGTCCACCAGCATCAACCGCCTGCTGTCCACCTTTGAAACCAACCTGGGGGACCTGCAGGCATTGCTGGCGGCGTTGGCCCGTGGGGATCTCAGCGTGCGCATGGAAGGTGAGCTGCAGGGCGTGTTCGCACGCATGCGCGACGACGCCAATGCAACCGTCGCACAGCTCGGCCGCATCGTGACCCGCATCCAGCGCGCCGCCGCCAGCTTGGACAGCGGTGTCGGTGAAATCGTTGCCGGCCATCACGACCTCTCGCAGCGTACCGAGCAGCAGGCGGCCAATCTGGAAGAGACCGCAGCCTCGATGCATGAGCTGACCGACACCGTCGGCCGCAACGCCGACGCCGCCGGACGTGCCGACGCGCTGGTGCAGGGGGCTGCAGCGGTTGCACAGCGGGGTGGGGTGGCCGTCGGTCAGGTGGTGGAGACCATGCAGGGCATCAGTGAAGCATCGCACCGCATCGGGGACATCACCCAGTTGATCGACGGCATCGCATTCCAGACCAACATCCTTGCGCTCAACGCCGCCGTGGAGGCTGCGCGTGCCGGAGAGCAGGGCCGCAGTTTCGCGGTGGTGGCGGCGGAAGTGCGTCTGCTCGCGCAGCGCAGTGCCGAGGCAGCCAGGCAGATCAAGGCGCTGATCGAGGATTCCGTGGCACGCGTCGGCCAAGGCAGCGTGCAGGCCGCGCAGGCGGGCACCACCATGGACGAGATCGTCGGCAGCGTGCAGCAGCTGGCGGACCTGCTCGCCGGCATCCGCAGCGCCTCGCAGGATCAGCACGCAGGCATCGCCCAGGTGAACCACGCCATCGTGCAGATGGAGGCCAGTACCCAGCGCAATGCCAGCCTGGTGGAAGAAGCCGGCTCGTCGACCGCGCAGATGCAGGCGCAGGTGCGCGCGCTGGCCGAAGCCGTGTCCGCGTTCCGCCTGCAGCCGGACCGTCAGGCCCGCGCGGCGGCGTGATCGCGTCCGCCGCCGGGTCCAGCCCGGCGGCGCGGCTCAATACACGTCGCGCCGGTAGCGACCGCTCTCGAGCAGCGTTTCCACCACCTCGTCACCGAGCGCGCCCCGCAGTACCTGATCCACGCCCTCGGCCATGCCCTGCAGCGAGCCGCAGACATGGATCACGGCGCCACGCTGCATCCATTCCCGCAGTTCATCGCAGGCCGACCGCAGGCGGTCCTGGACGTAACCGCCCGCTGCGTCGCGCGAGAACGCCAGGTCGACCCGGATCAGATGGCCCTGCGCCTGCCATGCGCTCACCTCATCGGCGAACAGGAAGTCATGAGCGCGCTGGCGCTCGCCGAACAGCAGCCAGTGGCCGTGCTCGCCTGCGTGTGCCGCCTCGCGCAGCAGGCCGCGCAGGCCGGCGATGCCGGTGCCGTTGCCGATCAGCACCATGGGTGCGCACGGCACGCGATGGAAGCCGGGGTTGCGGTGCACGCGCGCGGCGATGTGCGCGCCTGCCGGCGCATGCAGCGACAGCCAGCCCGAACCCAGCCCCGGGCGCCCGTTGTTGTCGTGCACCAGGCGCACGACCAGTTCCACCACGCGATCGGCCGGGCACGAGGCGATCGAATACTCGCGGCCCGGCAGTACGGGCAGGGCCGTCAGCCAGCGTCCGGCATCCTGCACCTGCAGCGCACTGGCCGCGTCCGGCAGTTCGCGTTCGCTGGCCAGGCACTGCAGGGTCTGCGTGCCGCCTTCGATCAGCAGCGGTTGCAGCGGGTCCAGTCCATGCGCCAGCAGTACCGCACGGGCATGCGCGGCGCTGTGCCGCGGCGCGATGTGCAGGATGTCGCCGGCCTGCCACTGCACGTCATCCGGCGCGGCCAGCCGGATCCGCCAGATCGGACCACCGACGCTGCCCGGGTTCAGCTGCTGGCGATCCAGCAGCTGCCAGTCGTGCATACGGGTGGCCGCCGGCAGCACGCTGTCGTCGGCAGCAATGCCGGTCAACAGGCCGAGCTGCTGCTGCCACTGGCGCAGTGCCGTGACCGATGCAGCGTCCACGTCGATGCGGTCGAACTTCGCGCGGGCACCGTTGCCCAGCAGCCACGCATCGAACTGGCGGCCGAAGGCGCAGTAGTGCGGGTACTGGCGGTCGCCCAGCGCGAGCATGCCGAACTGCAGTGTGGCCAGGTCCAGGGATCGGCCCAGCAGCTGGCGCGAGGCACGTCGTGCCGAATCCGGCGGTTCGCCGTCACCAAAGGTACTGAGCACGAACAGCGCGTGGCTCGCCGCCTGAAGGCGGTGCGCGTCGATCCTTGCCAGCGGCAATACCTGCACCGCCTGTCCGCTGGCCTGCAGCTGCGCTGCCGCGCGCCACGCCAGCTGTTCGGCCAGGCCGCTCTGGCTGGCATGCACCACCAGCCATGCGGCGCCGTTGGCTGCGGCCGCCGGCAGCGGCTGGCGCAGCGCACGTGCGGCGCGCTGGCTGCGGCGACGGTCGAGATAGAGCAGCCAGCCGGTGATGAAGAACAGGCTCATGCCCAGGCTGCTGAGCATCACGATGATGCGCCCGGGAATCCCGAAGTAGCTGCCCGAGTGCAGCGCGAACACGCTGGTGGCCAGCTGACCGCCAGCGCCCTGGCGCGCGTAGGGACGCGCGTCCAGAATCGCACCGCTGGCAGGGTCGAGCTGCAGCAGATCGTGCGCGCGGTCATGATGGCCGCCGCGCAATGCTGGATCGCCCGCCATGGTCCGCACATTCAGTGCCTGGCCGGGCTTCTCGGGCAGCCGCAGGTCGATGTAACCGGTGCGCACCCCGGCCTGCGCGTACAGCGTCGTTTCCACGCGGCGCAGGTCGAGCACGGCGCCGGCATCGATCACCTGCTTGGCCGGTGGCGCCACGCCGAGCAGGGCATTGGCCGCGCTGCGATACCAGTCGAACGACCACCACAGGCCGGTCAGGGCACTCATCAGGTAGATCAGCAGCACCCAGGTGCCGGCCACCGAATGCAGGCTCCACAGGAAGCCGCGGCCGCTGCGCTTCCATTCCACGGCCAGCCAGCTTCGCCAGTGCCACCAGCGGCGGGGCCAGCGCAGGTAGAGCCCGGACAGCGTGAAGAACAGCAGGGCGATCGCGCAGCTGCCGGTGATCCATTTTCCGCGCTCGCCCGCGGCGAGGTGGCGGTGCAGGTCTTCGACGAAGTCGAAGAAGGCCTGCCCGCGCAGGGCGCTGAAGCGCTCGCCGCTGTAGGGGTCGAAGTACACCCAGTGCGCTTTGCCGCCGGCGAAACGGGCCACCGATGGGCGCTGGCCGCTGGCATCCACGCGCAGCCGCTGCAACGGCCGTTTGCTGTCGGCCTGCAGCATCGGCACCAGCTCGCTCAGGGGCAGCGGCTGCTGGCCTTCGGCATGATGTTCGGCGATGGCGGCGAAGCCGGGGTTGGCGGCGCGCAGCAGTTCATCTTCAAAAGACAGGGCTGCGCCGCTCAGGCCCATGATGGCCAGGACGGTGCCGGCCGTGATGCCCAGCAGCCAGTGCAGTTGGAACAGGACGTTCTTGAACATCTGGGGATGAAAGCCAGGAGGGCTGCCGCCCGCATCCTGCGCAACAGCAAATGAGAATTAGTCGCGTAATTCTCGGGGGCGCCCTGCCTGCGGTCAAGCCGGTGGGGTGGCGCCAGCGACGGGGCCTTCCATGGCCACCGTTGCGCGCACTTGTACCTGCGTCAGAACTTCCAGCCCACCCGCGTGTAATAGAACCCGCCGTTGAATCCGTAGGGCGAATGCACCGGATACTGCGCACCGGCCACGCCCCCCCAGGGGTTGCTGGCCGGCACACGGTCGAACAGGTTCTGCGCGCCCACGCTGACGTACAGGCCCGAATCGAACTTCCAGCCCACCTCCGCATCCACGATCAACGCGCTGCCCCCGTAGATCGGCAGGCCGCCGTCCTCGGCGGAGATCACGCCGCTGTCCAGGTGATCCTCGTACCAGCTGCTGTAATAGTTGAACCGGAGATTGGCGTGGAAGATCTGCCGCTGGTGATTGATGCTGAAGTAGCCCTTGGTCCTGGGCAGCGATTTCTCCAGCTTGTACACGCGCGCTTCGTCGATGAAGTCGGTGTCGTAGCGGTCCACCTTCGTGCGGTTCCAGTTGGCCGCCAGCGAGTAGGTGGTGACCCCGCCGAAGTCGTTGCTCTTGAAGCTGGTCACCAGGTCCACGCCGGTGGTGGTGGTATCGAAGGCGTTGCCGAAGTAGGTTACCTGCGAGATGGAAGCGGCTTCTGCATTGCCGCCGGCCACCAGCGCCGCACGCTCCTCCGGAGTGACTGCAAAGCTGGTGCTCAGGGCAATGCGGTCTTCCACCTTGATCTGATAGCCGTCCAGGGTGACCAGCCAGTCACCTTCGGTCCACACCGCGCCCAATGACACATTCCTGGACTCTTCCGGAGTAAGCGGCTGCGCGCCCTTGAGCTGGGCAATCGGATTGGTCGGCGGCAGGGTGGCGATGTCTTCCAGTGCGGTACCGCCGAACACGGTGCTGATCTGGCTGATGTTGGCCTGGCCGGGAGTCGGCGCACGGAAGCCGGTGTTGTAGGCGCCGCGCAGAGCGAAGTGCTCGTTGAAGTCGAAGCGCGCGGTGAGCTTGCCGGTGGTGGTGCTGCCGAACGAATCGTAGTCCTCGTAGCGCAGCGCACCGGCCAGCAGCAGCCGCTCGGTGAGCTGTGCTTCCAGGTCGGCGTAGGCGGCCCAGTTGCGACGATCAAAGGTGCCGGCGGTGCGCGTGCTGAAGCCGTTGAACCCGTTGGAGCCCAGCGCGAAGCCCTGCTCGGTCAGCGGCCCGATGGCCGTGGACGGGCCGTCACCGGGGCTGATCCTGAAGCTCTCCTCGCGCCATTCGGCACCCATCGCCAGGCGCAGCGGCTGGCTGCTGAAGCTGACCGGGATGTCCCGGCTGACGTCCACATTGAGGTTCTTTTCGGTCTGGGTATTGCCACCCGGGCGGAACAACAGCCCGGCCGGCTGGTCGGGACCGAGCGAGGCGTTGACGGTGTTGTAGATGGTGAACTCGATGTCGTTGCGTCCCCAGGAGCCGCTCACGTCCCAGTACCACTCACCCCAGGTGCCTTTGGCGCCGGCGAACACCGAGGCGTCTTCCAGTTTGCCGCCGAAACGTGGGGTGAAGCCGCCGGGCAGGCTGGACAGGAAGGTAAAGCAGTTGGCGGGCAGGGCAGCCACCGCGCCGCTCACGGTGCCGTACGGCAGCAGGTTGCCGGCGCCATCGCGCAGGGCGATGGTGGGGCATGCGCCCACGCCGGTCAGGTTGCCCACCAGCAATGTCTGGCCGCCATCGTTGGAGTAGACGCCCGAACGTGCGGTGGGGTCGCGGTAGTAGAACCCGCCATCCACTTCACGCTTGGCGTAATTGCCGAACAGGTAGAACTCCACGTTCTCGGTGTCGTAACCGAGGTTGGCGACCAGCTTGAGGTCGTCGTCCACCTTCGGCGATCCCCAGATCTGCGCAGGATCTTTCACCCCGGGATAGCCTGCCGCTGCGGCCGCGGCGGCATCGTCGCGCTGCACACTGCGCGAGGTGTCGTCGGCGTTGCGCCATTCGGCCGTAAGGGTGGCGAAGCCGTGCTCGGTGAGCGGCAGGCCGATCTGCGCCGAGTACTGGGTGGTGAGCCCGTCGCCCTCGTAGTACTGGCCGGCGAACACCTCGGCGGTGCCGCCTTCGCGCAGCTTCTTCAGGCTGAAGTTGAGCACGCCGGCAATGGCGTCCGAGCCGTATTGTGCCGCTGCGCCGTCGCGCAGCACGTCCACCTGTTCCAGCGCCAGCGAGGGGAACACGGACAGGTCCGGTCCCTGTGCGCCGTCAGACAGTCCGTGGCCGAGGAACGTGATCACCGCCGAGCGGTGGAAACGCTTGCCGTTGACCAGCAGCAGGGTGTTGTCCGGCGGCAGGCCACGCAGGTTGGCCGGACGCACCAGGCTGGCCGCATCGTCGATGGGAATCGTGCTGACGTTGAAGGAAGGCACGAGCACTTTGAGCTGGTCGAGGGCGTCGGTCGCGCCCTGGTTGCGGAACTCTTCACCGCTGATGATGTCGATCGGCACCGCCGACGAGGACACCGTGCGCGGTTTGGTGCGGCTGCCCAGTACCGAAACGGTATCCAGGGTGGTGGTGGCCGCGTCGGGCGTCGTCGATGTGCCGCTGTCCTGCGCCCGGGCAACGGGGCTGGTGGACAGCAGCGCGGTGGCGAGGGCCACCATTACTGCGGATGCCAATGGCGTGATTGCGTCTGGAGCCTGAACACTTCTGCGAATTCCGTGTTTCATGCATGCACCCTGCAGTCGATTTGAGTGGTTTGTCGGTCAGTCGTTCATCCTGTTGGTTCTCCTTGCAGCCAGGGGCCCTGGTCGCTAAACGCAGAATTAACAGAACGTAAACCGTACTGCAACGAATCTTTCGTTTTAAGGCGTCAAGGCGCGGAATGGATCGCAAAACAGCGTTATATAGTTGCTCGGGGCATGTACTATGTGCCCAAGGCAACCATCAGGAACGTCCCGTGTCTGCGCTCACTTCCGATCCCGTTGCACAGGTCCGCGCCTTCAACCGCTTCTACACCCGCAGGATCGCGGTGCTTGAGGAGCGTTTGCTGCACAGCGACTTCACCCTCACCGAGGCGCGGGTGCTGTTCGAACTGGCGGCGGGCCAGGGCATCACGGCTGCGCAGCTGGGCCATCGGCTGGACCTCAACGCGGGCTACCTCAGCCGGCTGCTGAGCGGGCTGCAGGCGCGCGGTCTGGTTCAACGCGAACCGTCGGTGATGGATGCGCGCGCGAACCGGCTGGTGTTGACCGAGGCGGGCCGCGCCGCCTTCGCACAGCTGGATGCAGCGTCCAGCGAAAGCGTCGCTGCCATGCTGGGAGATATCAGCGAAGCAGGATGCCAGCGCCTTCTGGAGGCGATGGCGCACATCCAGGCACTGCTGGGAGGTGCATCGTCGGATTGCGTGCTGCGCGATCCCCGCCCCGGCGACATGGGCTGGGTGATCCAGAAGCACGGCGCGCTGTATGCACGCGAATTCGGATGGAACGCGGAGTTTGAAGCGCTGGTGGCCGACATCGTCACCCGCTACCTGCGCGAACACGACCCGCAGACCGAGCGCTGCTGGATCGCTGAACTGGACGGCACCCCGGTGGGGTCGGTGTTCGTGGTCCGGCACGACGCGCACAATGCCAAGCTGCGGCTGCTGCACGTCGATGCCAGCGCGCGCAGGCGGGGCATCGGGCAGCGACTGGTGGACGAGGCGATGAGCTTCGCGCGCGCGGTGGGCTACAAGCGCATGGTGCTGTGGACCAATGCCGCGCTCATCGACGCCCGCGGCCTGTACGAACGGGCCGGCTTCGAACTGATGACCGAGCAGCACGAGCAGCTGTTCGGCCAGCCACAGGTGTCCCAGCTCTGGGCGCGCTCACTGGTCTGACCGGGATCAGGACGCGTGGATGCCGGCCGCGGCCAGCTTACAGCCGGGCCCACGTCTGCACTTCGCCGGCGGCAAACGGCCCCAGCTTCTGCTTCACGATGCGGCCCTGTGCATCCACCAGCACGCTGTAAGGCAGCAGCCCCTGGGCATTGCCCAGCTGCACGCTGGCATCGCGCGGACCGGGCGTCTCCAGCACGATCGGGTAGTCCACCGGCACCCGCTGCAGGAAGCGCCGCACATCTTCGGGTGTATCCAGCGCCAGCCCCAGCACCTGCACGCCGTCAGGTTGCTGCGCCTGCGCGAAGCGCGACAGTTCCGGCATTTCCTCGACGCAGGGCCCGCACCAGCTGGCCCAGACATTGATGAGCAGCGGCCGGCCGGCAAAACGCTGGCGCAGATCGAGCGGCTGTCCCTGCAGGTCCGGCAGCACCAGTGCGGGCAGGGCATCGCCTGCCTGCAGCACGGGCAGCGGTGCTGCAGGTGGCTGCGCGTCTGGATCGCCAGCGTCCGCCGCCGGCACCGGCGTCAGCCGATGGCCGGCCCACAGGCCCAGGCCGGCAGCCAGCACCGCGGTCCACAGCAGCGCTGGCCGTTGCCACCTCATCGTGCGGTGCGCAGCAGCGCTTCTTCGACCACGGCCTGGGTAAGCAGGGTCGGCAGCACCGTCGGCGGTGCGCCGGGGCCGTACACCACGTAAAGCGGAACGCCCACGGCCTTGTGCTCATCGAGGAAAGCGGTGATCTGCGGGTCCACGTTGGTGTAGTCGCCGCGCATGTACACCGCGTTGGTGCGCCTGAGCAGCTCCCTGAACTCCGGTCGCGACAGCACGGCACGCTCGTTCGCCTTGCAGCTCACGCACCAGTCGGCGGTCATGTTGACGAACACCACGCGGTTGTCGGCACGCAGGCGGTCGAGCAGCTGCGGCGAATACTCCACGACGTTCTCGCTGGTGGCCTGTGCCGCACGTGCCGGTGGCGTCAGCTGGGTCACGCCCCACACCGGTACCAGCGCGGCGATTGCCAGCAGCACGCCCAGCAGGCCGGCCGCGCGCTGGCTGCGCCAGCGGCTGCGCTCGAACAACCACAGGCCCAGGGACAGCAGCAGCAGCCCACCCAGCGCCAGCGCCATGCCGTCCACGCCACGCTGCTTGCCCAGCACCCACAGCAGCCACAGTGCGGTGGCATACATCGGGAACGCCAGCACGTGCTTGAGCGTTTCCATCCACGGGCCGGGCTTGGGCAGGCGCCGCGCGAGCGCCGGTACGAAGCCGATCAGCAGGAACGGCAGGGCCAGGCCCAGACCCAGGAACAGGAACACGGCCATCGCCTGTACGGGCGTGGCAACGAAGGCATAGGCGACCGCGCCTCCCATGAACGGACCGACGCACGCGCTGCCGACCACGCAGGCCAGCGCACCGGTGAAGAAATCGCCGGCCGGACCGCTGCGACGGGCGAGTGACTGGCCGAGGTTGCCCAGGCCACCGCCGAGGGTGAACACGCCGGACAGGCTCAGGCCAACCGCAAACATGATGTAGGCCAGTGCCGCGACCACGCCTGGGTGCTGCAGCTGGAAACCGATGCCCACCGCATTGCCAAGCATGCGCAGGCCGACCATCAGCGCGCCGATCACCGCGAAGGCGACCAGTACGCCCAGCGTGTACCACATGGCGTGGCTGCGGGCGCGCTCGGCGCTCTCACCGCTCTGTGCCAGGCCCAGCACTTTCAGCGACAGGATCGGCAGCACGCAGGGCATCAGGTTCAGTACGAGACCACCGGCCAGTGCCAGCAGCAGCACCCACAGGAACGAACGGTCCGGATCCGGGGTGGTGGCCGGCGGGCGGGTACGCAGCGCGTTGTCGCCCCGCGCATCGGCGGCGAACCCTGCCTGCGCGCCGTCCACATCGGTACGCGCCGGTTCGCTGTTCGGCACGGTCGGCAGCAGGCGCAACGGGGTGCCGTTGGCAGCCTCGCGCGGTGCGGCGCTTCCCGCCGGCAGCGGTCGGATCATTTCGCTGCGTGGCGCAGGCTGGCCGGCGTGGGCGCTGATCTTTCCCGCGGGGATCGACAGCTTCACCCGGCGGGTCATCGGCGGGTAGCAGATGCCATCGGTCTGGCAACCCTGGAAGGTCACCACCAGTGTGCTGTCCACCGCGTCGGTCACCGTGCGGCGCAGCGGCAGCGGCACTTCGACCTGGTTGAAGTACACCGACACATCGCCGAAGTGCTCGTCGCGATGCGACTGCGCGGCGGGCCAGCGCGGCGTATCAGCCAGCACACCGGCACTGCCTTCCAGCTTCAGTGAAGTGCGATCGCGATACAGGTAGTAGCCCGGCGCGGGACTGAAGCGCAGCAGCAGGGTGTTGCCATCGCTGGCGATCGCGTCGAAGCCGAAGGCTTGTTCGGAGGGCAGCGGAAGCGCCTGGCTGTTGCTGCTGCCGGGCAGGCGCAGGCCACCACCGCTGCCGGCCCCGGCAAGCGGAGTGTTGAACGCGTTCACGCCGGTGACCCGCGCGGTTGGCAGGGCGGCTGCGGCGCCACCGCCACCACCGGGCAGAGTCACCTGGACCACGCGCTTCTGCGGCGGGTAGCAGACACCGGCATCGGCGCAGCCCTGGTAGCGCACTTCCAGGCTGAGGGTGCCGGCCGCATCCGTCGGGGCGCCCGGCAGCGAAACCTGCAGGCGTTCGCGGTAGGTCTCGACCTCGCCGAAGAAATCGTCGTGGTGCTTGGTGCCGCTGGGCATCTGCAGCGCACCGGCATTGAAGGCCGGGTCGGCCTTGACGCTGGTGCGGTGGCGATAGAGGTAGTACCCCGGCGCGATCTTGAACTGCAGCTGGATCTGGTTCCGCTCCGGCGCACTGGCGGTCAGCGCGAACGCCTGGTCCACCGGCAGCAGATCTTTCTCGTCCAGGGCGAATGCAGGCAGGGCCAGCGAGAGCAGGGCGCACAGCGCGGCGGCACGGGCAAACAGATTCATCAAGCGGTGTCCTCCCGGGTCTGCGCCCGGATCCAATCCAGATAGGCCGGCAGTCCGGCCCGGGTTTCGACCGCGATGCACTCGGGGAGTTCATACGGATGCAGTTCGACGATGCGTGCCATCGCTGCTTCCACGCGCCTGGCCGTGGTCTTCACCAGCAGCTGCAGCTCGGCATCGGTAGTGACCTCGCCCTGCCAGCGGTAGGTCGACTGCGCCCCTTCCAGGCGCGTCACGCAGGCGGCCAGGCGCTCGCCGACCAGCGCATGCGCGATGCGCTCGGCACTGGCCCGGTCCGGGCAGGTGGTCAACAGCAGCAGGACGGGATCGACGGTCGGCATGACCGTCGAGTATAGGGCCGCCGCCGGATCAAGGTCCGGCGGCGGCGATGGACCGCTGCGTTGCGCGGTCAGTTGGCCAGCTGGCAGGTCGCCGGCTTGGCCGAGGTGAACAACGCCGGCGTCGCCCACTCGGGGTGGTCGATGAACGGGTTACGGTTGCCCTGGAAGCTGTAGATCACGTCGTTGCGCGCGCGCTCGGCGTCGTCCGGCGGATCGGACAGATGCCAGTCGATCAGGGTCGAGAGCAGGCCCATGTAGGCCGGCGAACTGCTGGTCCTGACGATCCGGCTGCGGTCGTCGGTCAGCTCCAGGTCCGGCTCGGACTGGCCGGTGGCTGCATCCTTGCCGCCCTCGTAACGGATCGCCATGTACATCACCGCGCGCGCCATGTCGCCCTTGCGATGGCCCCACACCTCGAAGGTGCCGGTGTTGCCGTCCGGCGTGCGCACCCAGTTGGAATTGCCCGGGTAGCCGCCGCTGCCGCCGCCATGGCCGTTGTTGGCCTCGGTGGCGCGCTCGCCACAGTTGGCATCGCACTTGCCGAACGGCTTGTTGCCGCGGTCGGCATTCCACTGCGCATCGGTCAGGTACAGCATGTGGGTGTCGGTGTAGGGCGCGTAGGGCAGGCCCTTGTCGCCGGTGGTGCTGGCAAAGCCCAGCGAGTTCGGCCAGGTGTGCTCGCGGTTGTAGGTCAGGCCACTGCCCGTGCCAGCGCGATCGCTGACCTTGGCGTAACTGCGGTTGCGATAGGCATCGAGGATGCGGTTGGGGTTGTTCGGATCCTCGTCGGCGATCTCCAGGATGGTCCAGGTGCTGGTGCCCGAGCCGCTGTACGGATAGGCAGTGTGGCCCTTGATGGTCGCGTGCAGCGAGCAGCGCAGCTGGCTCGGGCTGGAGGTATTGACCCTGGAGTAGTAGCCCGCCGGTACGCCAGGATTGCCCGGATCGGGGTTGCCCGTGGCGCTGGCCACGGTGAAGGCGATGCGGCTGTCGGCAGCCGGATGCGCGCCCTGCAGGTCGGTGATGCGCGCGGCGCGGATGTCGAAGCGGCAGGCCTCACCGGCCACCAGCGCGGTGTTGGTGGACAGCTTCACGCTCCTGCCGCTGGCCGGGTGGGTCAGCGGTACGCTGCCGGAGGCGCCGCAGCTCAGCGCGAAGGCGCCGCTGGCCAGGTTCACCGTCTCGCTGAACACCACTTCCAGATCGGCCGCGGCCGGGAACGTGCTGCTGCCCTGGGCGGGGGTGGTGGTGGACACCGATGGCGGCGTATTGGGACCGGGCGTACCCCCACCGCTGAAGGTCTGGCCGTTGTTGCAGCTGCCGAAGGTCTGCGTCGCCGATTCGGCCCAGGTGAAGTGGGCGTACTGGCTGCCGCTGCCCGTCAGCTGCAGTGAGGTGCCGGGGGCCGTGCTGTTGGTCTCGGCCACCGGAATGTTCTGGCTGGTCATGCCTGCGGCAGGACCGCCGGAGGCAGTGATCGTGCCCTCATAGCTGAGGAACTGGACCACCTTGCCGCTGGCGTCGACCAGCGCGATGCCGTCGTTGGGACCGTTCTGGATGCCGTTGGTCGGATAGCTGACCACGGCCAGGGTGGCGCTGCCGCACCCGGCCGCGCTGCCGGCAGGGACGGCCGTGTTGGCGTACACCGAAGCGGCCGACGGCGTGCTGCCGTTGTACAGATACAGCCGATAGCCGGACAGATCCTCGCCGGCGGTGGCCACGACCTCGATCGCCTCGCCGACGTCACCGGCTGCGGTGCTGTCGTCGTAATGCAGTTCGTTGATGAAGACCTCGGCCTGGGCCGGCGCGGTGGCCAGGGCCAGCACGCAGGCGGTGGCGAGCGGGGACAGCAATCGCATCGACGACTCCTTGTGATTGGGAATGCGCGGCCGAGCCTAAGGCCGATCCAGTGACACTTTGTCGTAAATGAACGTCAGATATCTGACAGTGCGACGTTGGTCACCTAATGCGGGGCCACCCCACCGCACTGCCGCAGCGTCCGGCGCGGAAACTTTTTTCGCGACGCCCCTTGAAAGCCTCCCGGGGGGCTCCATCTCTGCCGTGCTCCCGACCTTGTCGGGTTTCTTCACGTGCGGTTCTGGCACTCGCCTGGTGCGAGTGCTAACATCGCCGGACTTTTTTAGACCAATCAATCACTTAAGAGGTCTCCTATGAGCATCAAGCCGCTGCACGACCGCGTTGTGGTCAAGCCGATCGAAGCCGACGAAATCTCCGCCGGTGGCATCGTCATCCCCGACTCGGCCAAGGAAAAGTCCACCAAGGGTGAAGTCGTGGCCGTCGGCCCCGGCAAGCCGCTGGACAACGGCAGCGTGCGCGCGCCGTCCCTGAAGGTCGGTGACAAGGTCATCTACGGCCAGTACGCCGGCAGCTCGTACAAGAGCGAAGGCGTCGAGTACAAGGTCCTGCGCGAAGACGACGTGCTCGCCGTCATCGGCTGAGCCCCGCCGCGACCTGTTTCAACCTGATCCCCACATCCCAGCCGCCGGGCACGGCCCGGCGCGACCAATGAGGTAATTGCAATGGCTGCCAAGGATATCCGTTTCGGTGAAGACGCCCGTTCGCGCATGGTGCGCGGCGTCAACGTTCTCGCCAATGCCGTCAAGGCCACCCTCGGCCCGAAGGGCCGCAATGTCGTGCTCGAGAAGAGCTTCGGCGCCCCGACCATCACCAAGGACGGCGTCTCCGTCGCCAAGGAAATCGAACTGGCTGACAAGTTCGAGAACATGGGCGCGCAGATGGTGAAGGAAGTTGCTTCGCGCACCAACGACGACGCCGGCGACGGCACCACCACCGCCACCGTGCTGGCCCAGGCCCTGATCCGCGAAGGCGCCAAGGCCGTTGCTGCCGGCATGAACCCGATGGACCTCAAGCGCGGTATCGACAAGGCCGTCGTGGCTGCCGTCACCGAGCTGAAGAACATCTCCAAGCCGACCGCTGACGACAAGGCGATCGCCCAGGTCGGCACCATCTCGGCCAACTCGGACGAGTCGATCGGCCAGATCATCGCTGACGCGATGAAGGAAGTCGGCAAGGAAGGCGTGATCACCGTTGAAGAAGGCTCGGGCCTGGACAACGAGCTGGACGTGGTCAAGGGCATGCAGTTCGACCGCGGCTACCTGTCCCCGTACTTCATCAACAACCAGCAGTCGCAGACCGCTGACCTGGATGACCCGTTCATCCTGCTGCACGACAAGAAGATCTCCAACGTCCGTGACCTGCTGCCGGTGCTGGAAGGCGTCGCCAAGGCCGGCAAGCCGCTGCTGATCGTGGCCGAGGAAGTCGAAGGCGAAGCGCTGGCGACCCTGGTGGTCAACACCATCCGTGGCATCGTCAAGGTCGTGGCCGTGAAGGCCCCGGGCTTCGGCGATCGTCGCAAGGCGATGCTGGAAGACATGGCCGTGCTGACCGGCGGCACCGTGATCTCCGAAGAAGTGGGCCTGTCGCTGGAGAAGGCCACCATCAAGGACCTGGGCCGCGCCAAGAAGGTGCAGGTCTCCAAGGAGAACACCACCATCATCGACGGCGTGGGCGACAAGGCTGCGGTCGAATCGCGCGTTGCGCAGATCAAGACCCAGATCCAGGACACCTCCTCGGATTACGACCGCGAGAAGCTGCAGGAACGCGTGGCCAAGCTGGCTGGCGGCGTTGCCGTGATCAAGGTGGGTGCGTCCACCGAAATCGAAATGAAGGAAAAGAAGGATCGCGTCGACGACGCCCTGCACGCTACCCGTGCAGCCGTTGAAGAAGGCGTGGTTCCGGGCGGCGGCGTTGCACTGGTCCGTGCGGTCACCGCGCTGGCCGGCCTGAAGGGCGCCAACGAAGACCAGAACCACGGCATCCAGATCGCCCTGCGCGCGATGGAAGCCCCGCTGCGCGAGATCGTCGCCAACGCCGGCGAAGAGCCGTCCGTCATCGTCAACAAGGTCAAGGAAGGCAGCGGCAGCTTCGGCTACAACGCCGCCACCGGTGAGTTCGGCGACATGCTGCAGTTCGGCATCCTGGACCCGACCAAGGTGACCCGTTCGGCGCTGCAGAACGCGGCCTCGATCGCTGGCCTGATGATCACCACCGAAGCCATGGTTGCCGAAGCTCCGAAGAAGGACGAGCCGGCCCTGGGCGGCGCCGGTGGCATGGGCGGCATGGGTGGCATGGGCGGCATGGACTTCTAAGGTCCGCTGTTCCCGATGAAGTGAAAAACCCCGCCGCAAGGCGGGGTTTTTTTTGTGGGCGGCTGGGGGCAGGCCGGACGCCTGGATGATGCTTAAGTTATTGATACATGGCGCCTTAATTCGGATGTGCTAGCATGGTTACATGGATATCAAGGGCCGGATCCTGCGCCAGATTGACCCTGCTAGGCCGGGGGTTTTCTTGCGTTCCGAGTTCAATGATCTGGGTGGACGTACGCAGGTCACTGAAGCCTTGCGGGCCTTGGTTGAGAGCCACCAGCTTGAGCGTCTTGAGCGCGGTATCTATGCGCATCCGGGCACTGTGGCGCGGCTCGGACGCGCTGGTCTTCTGGCAACGAAAGAGCATGGCTCGGCGCGCGGCAACGTTGTTACGGCGATTACCAAATTGGCGCGTCGGCTCGCCAAACGTGAAGGCGTACAGTACGCGGCGCGTTACATGGATAGCTGGGCCAGTGCAGTGACATCACTGGCGGGCGACACCGTGCAGAGTGATGACACCGATGATCTGCTGGTCGCATTGACCCGCGAGGACAAGCTCTCCGGTCAGGAAATGGTAAAGCTGGTGATGGCGCATCACAGGCTCAAAGGTGTTTGATCCGTTCGGTGACTATGAGGCGGTGGGATACCTGCGAAATCATGCAGGCGAGAAAGACCTTGAGTTGATCAAGATCGCGGAGCATCAATTGTTTCGCGCTCAGCTGCCCAAGGCCTTGAAGTATCTCGAGCAAGCTGCGCATATCGACTATGCCGCCTTCCTCAGGGTCCATCAGATTCTGTTCGAAGGCCTGTATCCGTGGGCGGGAATGGACCGCGCAACGGTCGCGCCAGACAAGCACGTAACCAAGGGGCACGTTCACTTCTGTCATCCATTCGAGTCCCAGCGGGCAGTGGTGCATGCGCTACATCTGGCGCAGGAGAAGGGGCGGATCGCTGATGCACCGGGTCTCATCATGGGATTGTTCGCATACGCCCATCCCTTTCTCGATGGCAATGGGCGCGCGATGCTGCTGGTGCACGCAGAGCTCTGTCATCGCGCCGGGTTTTCAGTGAACTGGACTGCTACCCGGAAAGATTCCTATCTCGCCGCATTGACTGCGGAAATCGAGTCGCCGGACCAAGGGCATCTTGACGGATACCTGCGGCCCTATATTGGCCCGCAACTCGATCGTCATGTGTGGTCCCAACGTATCGATGGGCTCCGCGGATTGGATGGAGTACGCACAGGTGAAGACCGGGTTGCAGCGTATGAAGATCCAGCTGTCGCTGCTGGGTACGACGCGTTCGATCAAGCCCGCAATTACCACATTCCGGAGTAGTGGCCCCCGCCGCGAGGTGGGGATCTTTGTCGTCATCTGACAAAGCTCTTGTTGCCGTATTCCCATTCCCACGGCACCCCCGTCTCGCCCAGCACGAAGCGCACCAGTGCCGGAAAGGCCGCTTCGGCGCGCACATCGTTGCCCAGGATCACCACGCAGCGTTGGCCTTGCTCGACGCACACCAGCGTGTTGCCCACCGCATCGTCATGTCCGCCCTTGTAGAAGCCTGCGCCTTGTGCACCGGTGAATGTCACCACGCCCAGTCCCGCAGCCAGGTTTCTGCGCCGCTGCGCCACCGGCAGTTCCGGCTGCAGCGTCGGGAACTGGCTGGCGGTGGTGATCGGCAGCTGCGGCCGCACCAGCTCCCGGCGCATCGATGCCGACAGCCCCTGGCCACTGACATAGCCGGCCGCGAAATTGCCCATGTCGGCGATGGTCGTGTCCATCGAACCGGCGGCACGCACGCGGCTGCGTTCATCGTGCGGTTCCGTCGTGCCTTCGGCGGTCCAGCCGTCGGCCAGATTCGTGGCGAAATCCTCGCGCCACATCATGCTGGTGCGGGGCATGCCGAAGCGGTCGAATACGCGCTGCTGCATGAGCGTACCCACGTCCTGGCCCAGCCCGCGCTCCAGCACGAACTGCAGCAGGATCAGGCCTTCGCCGGAATAGCCATAGCGGCTGCCCGGATCGAAGTGGAATTTCAGTTTTCCGTCCGGCTCCAGGAATGCAAAGTTGGCAAAGCCGCTGGCATGGTTGAGCAGCAGGCGCGGGGTCAGCCGGCGCCAACGTTCGTCGCCGGCCAGCACGGTGTAATCGGCGTACTTCTTCGGCTCGGCCGGATAGTCCGGTAGCGGTCTGTCCAGCGCGCTGGCGATGCTGGCATCCAGATCGATCACCTTGTCCTGTGCAAGCTGCGCGATCAGGTGGCCGAAGGCCATCTTGGTCAGCGATGCCGCATACATCACCGTGTCGGTCTGCAGCGGTTCGCCGGCAGCGTTGCGCTCGCCATAGGCGGCGACGTGCACGACCTTGCCACCGTCGACGACGGCCACTGCCATCCCGCGGGCGTGGGCGACCTGCATCAGGCGCTTGGCTTCGGCATCGATCCGGGCCGGGGAGGGCACGGGAGGGGGAGCGGCCATTACGGCGGCGGGGAACAGCGTCAGCAACAGCAGGACGGCACGGCGCATGCGTGGAACTCCTGGCGGGACGTGGCGCGATGCTACCGCAGCTTCGGCTGCTTGCAGCCCCCTGCGCGAGGAGTGCGCCCGGCCGGGCCCGGCGGCAGGCCCCGTAGGTGTTGCGCTCCATCCCGTCATGAATATGATTAGGCACCTAAACATATTGGAAATCACCGTGCTTGAGGCAAAACATGGCGCCCTTCTGGATGAGGCCCGGCGACGTGGCCACGCCAATGTCGCCCTCCTGCATCTGTGCTTCCAGCTGCTGTCGCTGTCCTCGGCGATCGATCGCGACTGCGCCAGCCGGCTGGCACCGCACGGGCTCAGTGAGGGCCGCTTCATCGTGCTGTTCCTGCTGCACGGTGCCGGCGGCACACTGTCGCCGCATGCGCTGGCCGAGCGCGCCGGCGTCACCCGCGCCACCATCAGCGGCCTGCTCGATGGCCTGCAGCGCGAAGGTCTGCTGCAGCGGCGCAGCGATGCGGACGATGGTCGTCGCCTGCAGATCGTGCTGACCGCGCAGGGCAAGCGCCTGGCCGAAGACCTCTTCAATCAGCACACGCAGTGGATCGCGGGCCTGTTCAACGGCCTGGACACTGCCGAGCAGGTGCAGCTCTCACAGCTGCTGGCCAAGGTGTGGCAGCACACCGGCGGCGGACGGAAGGACCTGCAGTGAGCGCAGCGATCAGCCCGGCGCGAAAGCATCAGCTGGATACCGGGGCAGCCGCCAGCACGCATCTGGCGGAATGTCTGGCCGTGGACTTCGCGGTGTTGCTGCAGACCGTTGCGGTGCTGCCGGAGACTGCCATTCAATGCATGCGCGATGCCGCCAGCAAAGGCATTACCCAGCGCATGATTCTGGCGGCAACGCTGTTGCGTGAGGCCAGGCAGGGTGATCCTGCACAGTGGCAGTCGCATGCATCCGACACCGTGCGCGGCTGGGCCTGCTACCTGATCGGTGGCGATGCCACCGCCTCCCTGCCGGTGAAGCTGGAGAAGATGCGCCCGTTGGCCGATGATCCGCATTTCGGCGTGCGCGAATGGGCGTGGCTGGCGCTGCGCACCGACATCGTTGCCGGGCCACTGCTGGCGCTTGAATGCCTGCAGCCGTGGACGCAGGAACCGTCCGCGCATCTGCGCCGGTTTGCCTGTGAAGCACTGCGTCCCCGTGGCGTCTGGGCGGCGCACATCGCTCTTTTCAAGCAGCATCCCGAACACGCGCATTCGCTGCTGGAGGCACTGGCTGATGATCCCGAACGCTATGTGCAGGATTCCGTCGGCAACTGGCTCAACGATGCCGGGAAGACCCAGCCGCAGTGGCTGCGTGACCTGTGCACACGCTGGCAACGCGAGCGCGACAGCCCTGCCAACGCCTACATCCGCAGGCGCGCACTGCGTTCACTGTGATCCGGCGGGTGCCGGCCCATGACCGGGCCATCGGGCCCGGTCACATTGCGCGGACGCGGCTAGTGGGGCTGCAGGCGTTCGGCCGCATGCGTGGCCAGCCCCAGGGATGCCAGCATCAACCCTTCCATCACCCGGTCGCTCACGTGATGTTCGGGCGCGGCATTCTGGCGGCAGCGTTCGGCGGCCAGCAGCACCTCCTGCACGATGCGCAGGCCGGCCAGTGCGCCATCGGCATCGGCCAGCATCATGCGTCGGCCGTTCGCTGGATGGCGCTCGGGCCAGGGTTGGCCATCGGCGGCCGCACCGCTGCCGATGCGTTGCAGGTGGGCGACCAGACCGTTGGGATCGAACGGCGCCTGATCGGCATTGGCCGGATCGGGGTGGGCACCGGGGAAGGGAACGTGTGGTGTGTTCATGGCGTGTGCTCCGTACAGGACAGACGACACCGCCACCGGAAGAGGTGGCGGACGGTACGTGGCGGCAAAGACCGGGTCACTGATCCGGCGGGCGCAAGCGCCCCCCCGCACCGCCCGCCATGGAACGCGGACGGATTGCCAGCCGGCGCCGCCCAAGGCGACGCCGGCTGACAAACGCGAACTTCAGTGACACACGGGCTTTGCCGACCCGGCCACCCTTTTCCGGTGGCAAACCATCTTGAGCACATGTCCGCGTGGGATGCCAAGGCAGTACGCGACACGTCATGGAGACGGAGGAAGTATCGCATATGCCGTTGCCCGTATAACCGCGCATTGAGCGCCTGCAGGCCCCTCCCGGCCGGAGGGTGAGAAGCCTGGAAGGAAGATCTCAACGCGGTGGCACCATCGGTCCAGTCGCGACACCATCGATCCGCACATCGGCACATGCGCCGGTCATCCGGACGCGGTAAACAGTGCATTGCCCACGTCCACCCGCAGGGAAGTCGATCATGCAGAGCACGCTCCAGGTCACGCTGTTCGGCCCTCCCGGCGACACCCCGGCGTTGCAGTTGCCGGATGTGGACGGGCCCTCGGTGGCGATACCGGAATCGACCCTGCGGCGGCTGGTCTCCGATCTCTACACGGCGCGGTCCCTGCTCAACCCCGAGCAGCTGGAGGACGCGAGGCGGGAGCTGGACCAGGTGCTGGAGCGCTGGGCCGATATCCACGAGGGCCTGCTGCTGGACGTGGAAGTGCATGGCAGCCGCTAGATCGCCGTGCTGCTGAACCGCTTCCCCAGTTGCGGATGAAACATTTTGTGCTGCGCAGAAGCTGTGCTATCAATACATCCCATGAACGCAGCCGCTACCCGCTTTTACTGGTATTACTTTCCGAAGCCACTGGCGGAGGAAGGACTGCGCTCACCCTGAAGAAAGCTTCAGACGCATTCCCGAAAGCCGCCAGCGAACCTGGCGGCTTTTTTCATGCCGCCTCGCTGGGGACCCCCAACGTACCGGAGACCTCCCCCATGCCCCCCCATACCGACGACCTGCGCATCCGCACCATCGAACCGCTCACACCGCCTGCCCAGCTGCTGGCGATGCTGCCGTGTGACGATGAAGCCTCCGACACCGTCAGTGCTTCGCGCGCGGCCCTGCACCAGATCCTGCATGGCCGCGACGATCGCCTGGCGGTCGTGGTCGGCCCGTGTTCGATCCACGATCCGAATGCGGCCATCGAGTACGCACAGCGCCTGAAGCCTCTGCGCGACGCGCTGGCCGGCGAGCTCGAGATCGTCATGCGCGTGTACTTCGAGAAGCCGCGCACCACGGTGGGCTGGAAGGGCCTGATCAATGACCCGGACCTGGACGGCAGCTTCCGGATCGACAAGGGCCTGCGCATTGCCCGCGGCCTGCTGCGCGACATCAACAAGCTGGGCCTGCCGGCCGGCGTTGAATTCCTCGACGTGATCTCGCCGCAGTACATCGCCGACCTGGTGGCATGGGGCGCGATCGGCGCACGCACCACCGAAAGCCAGGTGCACCGCGAACTGGCCTCCGGCCTGTCGTGCCCGGTGGGCTTCAAGAACGGCACCGATGGCAACGTCAAGATCGCGGCCGATGCGGTCGGCGCGGCCTCCAACCCGCATCACTTCCTGTCGGTGACCAAGCAGGGCGGCACCGCCATCGTTTCGACCACCGGCAACCCGGATTGCCATGTGATCCTGCGCGGCGGCAAGCAGCCGAACTATGACGCGGCCAGCGTGGCCGATGCCTGCCAGGCACTGGCCAAGGCCAGGCTGCCGACGCGGCTGATGATCGATGCCAGCCATGCCAACAGCCTGAAAAACCCGGAAAACCAGCCGAAGGTGATCGAAGACATCGCCGTTCAGCTGGAGGACGGCGAACAGCGCATCGTGGGCGTGATGATCGAGAGCCATCTGGTGGGAGGCCGGCAGGAACTGGTGGAAGGCCAGCCGCTGGTCTACGGACAGAGCATCACCGATGGCTGCATCGACTGGGACACCACGGTGACGGTGCTGGAGCGACTGGCTGCGGCCGTGCGCGCCCGTCGCGAAGTGACGGTGTCAGAAGCCGCCTGAGCGCGGCATGTGTGTGGATGGCGGCCTGCGCCTGCGGGGGTGCGGCCGCGATCAGGGCCGGTCGGAGTTGGAGACCGGCCCGTCCGCACCGGCGATGCGCCTGGCGCTGCGCATGAGCGACAGCGCCAGGTCCATCGCCGGGGTGGTGCGAACCCCGACCATTCACGATGCGGTTGACGCGGTAGATCCACGCCATGCGTGGATAGGGGCAGGCCACGGCACGATTTCGGAAGAATTGCATGGAACCTGCTTGCGGCTTGGGCCGAAGATCGGGGCCTCGCCTGGCTGGACCCCGCCGATGTACGTTTTCCCCGACGACAGCCCGCTGGGGCCAGAATGCCGATCAGTTTCCGGAGAGGCCGCAACGGCCCTCGTTCGCTTGAAGGGCGGCCCGATTGCCGATGATGCGATCTCCGTCATCGAGGACTGGTTTGAACCCTCGTCTCCCGCGACGACGGCAAGTCTGCTGGCGGAGCTTGATGAAAGAATCGAGCTTTACCGCAACGAAGGAGACCAGGCACTTCTGCGTACGACGTTGAAGGCCAGGGCGATGATCGCGGCCTCTGCCGACCAACCGAGCGATGATCGTGAGTCCCCCTCTTCGTACAAGGTGGTGCCTGCGGCGTCCCTCGTTGGCGACTGGCGCTCGGACTGGGAAACGGACTGCGTGATCGTTGACGGAGATCTGAGCGTAGAAGGCACGCTGGTGCTCAATGATCTGGGCGAGATGCGGTGTGTGATCGTCCTGGGCAGTCTCAGCGCCCGCAATCTTGACTGTGGTGGTTATGTCTTCGTACGCGACGATCTTGTGTGTGAGCATCTCCACGCGTGCTCACTAAATGATGGGATTTTGGCCGTAGGTGGCGATCTGACTGTTCAGACTTTCCTCGAGACGGGGACTTACACCCAAGTGGCGGGGCACCTGAGCGCTAGCTACCTCGGCAGCACCCACAACTCCATTGAAGTGGAGGGCAAAGTGAACTGTCCAGGCTTCGAAAGACGATCTGATAGCGACTACTTGTGCGAATGGATCGATCCTGCGTTGCTGGAAGCCCACGATTCCGACAGCGGTTGGGGATGCGAACCCCAACTGTATCCGTCGGATGACTATCCAGAGCGGATACGCGCGGGGGGCAGCCCTATGAAGTTCAGGCTCTAGATCCACGCTATGCGTGGATACCGCTCTTCTGTAGCGCCGGGCCATGCCCGGCGAACACGCCATCGTTCAATGCACTTCGTCGTGATACACGAACTTCGGCATTTCCCAGCGGTAATGGATCGCCAGCAGGCGCAGGGCGAAGCCGCCCGCCAGGCAGCACAGGATGGCCGTGGCATCGGACACGTTCCAGTGCAGCAGCAGCAGATAGGCGGCGCCGGTCAGCAGCGCGATGATCGCGTACAGCTCCTTCTGGAAGATCAGGGGCACTTCGTTGCACAGAATGTCGCGCAGCACGCCGCCGAACGCGCCGGTCAGCATGCCGGCGATCAGCACGATCGGCGTGGCATGACCGGCCTCGCGTGCGATCGAGCAACCGATCAGGGTGAAGGCGATCAGGCCCAGGCCGTCGAGCACCAGGAAGGTGCGGCGGAAGTGGTGCATCCAGCGTGCGACCCAGGTGGCGATCAGCGCCGCGCACACGGTGAAGCCGAGGTACTCGGGATGTTTGACCCAGCCCAGCGGATAGTGGCCAAGCAGGATGTCGCGCAGTGAACCACCGCCGAGCGCGGTAACGCAGGCGATCATGACCACGCCGAACAGATCCATGCGGCGGCGTCCCGCGGACAGTGCGCCGGTCATGGCTTCGGCGGAAATGGCAATCAGGTAGATGATGGACAGCAACATGGAACAGGCTCCGGACGCGGTGGGGCCGGCCATGCGCGGACGCCGCCATTGCCTGCGCAATGACGGGATGACGATGACCGGTGCCGCTCCCGCTGTCCTTTTGCCTGAGAGTTCAGCGGCGTAGGCCGCGTGCCCCTTCGGCGGATCGTACCGGGCATGCCCGGTGACCTCTCTCCAGCTCGGCGAGTCGAATGCATGGTTGGTGGGATTCCAGCCCACCGGCCTGAGCGATCATGGGAGCCTGCGCCTTCGGCGGGCGCCAGCGCGGCGCCTCTCTCCTGCATTCGCGCGCAGTATATCCGCTGCGGTGCAGCACGGCATAATCCCGGCATGGCCCCGTCCCACCGCCCGTGGTTCCTGTACCTGCTCGAATGCCGCGATGGCAGCTACTACGCTGGCATCAGCACCGACGTGGACGCGCGTTTCGCCGCCCATCGCGCCGGTACGGGGGCGCGCTACACCCGGGCCCGCCCGCCGCTGCGCATCCTGGCCGTGCGCGAGTACCCGGACCGCTCCGCCGCCTCGCGCGCCGAATGGCAGCTCAAACAGCTGCCGCGCGAGCGCAAGCTGGCGTGGTTGCAGGCATTGGATTCCGCATCTTTGTAGCGCCGTGCCCAACGTGGGATCAGATCCCTTTCCGCAGGAAAGGGATCTGACCCCTTGCAGACCTGCGCTACCGTTTCGGCCGGCGGTCATCCTGGTCATCGCCGAAGATGATGCGTGCGCTGCGCTGGTAGCTCCAATACGCCACCGCCCAGTTCAGCAGCACCACGATGCGGTTGCGGAAGCCGATCAGGAAGAACACGTGCGCGGCCAGCCAGAACCACCAGGCCAGCACGCCCGACAGCTGCAGGCGCCCCAGGTGCACGATGGCGGCCATGCGGCCGATGGTGGCCAGGTTGCCGTAGTCCGCGTACTTGAAGGGCCCGGGCTCCGGCCTGCCGTGCAGGCGTGCACGGATGACCTCGGCCACGTACTTGCCCATCTGCTTGGCCGCGGGCGCCACGCCGGGCACGGGCTTGCCGTTGGCCTGGTTCACCGCGGCCAGATCGCCGGCCACGAACAGTTCCGGATGCCCGGGCAGGGTCAGGTCCGGCTGCACCTGCACGCGCCCGGCACGGTCCAGTGGCACGTCCAGCGTGCGCGCCAGCGGCGAGGCGGCCACGCCGGCCGCCCACACCACGGTGCGCGCCGGCACGAACTGGTCACCCAGCGTGAAGCCCTGGCTGTCGATGTTGCTCACCGGCGTTCCGGTCAGCACTTCCACACCCAGCTTTTCCAGCTGCCGGCGCGCCTTCAGCGAGAGCACTTCCGGGAACGAGGACAGCACGCGTGGACCGGCTTCCACCAGGCGCACCTTGGCGCTGGCCGGATCGATGTGGCGGAATTCATTGCGCAGCGTATGGCGCGCAATCTCGGCCAGGGTGCCCGCCAGTTCGACGCCGGTCGGGCCGCCGCCGACGACGGCAAAGCTGAGCCATGCCGCCTTCCTGGCCGGGTCCGGTTCGGCTTCGGCGCGCTCGAACGCCAGCAGCAGCTTGCGGCGCAGGGCAATGGCATCGTCGAGGGTCTTCAGGCCGGGCGCATCATCGGCCCACTGGTCGTTGCCGAAGTAGGCGTGAGTGGCGCCGGTAGCCAGCAGCAGACTGTCGTAGTCCAGCGTGCTGCCGTCGGCCAGCCGCACCTGGCGGAGCTGCCTGTCGATGGCCACGACCTCACCGAGCCGCACTTCCACGTTGCGCTGGTGGCCGAGGATGTGGCGCAGCGGTGCGGCGATGTCCGGCGCTGACAGGCCTGCAGTGGCGACCTGGTACAGCAGCGGCTGGAACAGGTGATGGTTGCGGCGGTCGACCAGGGTGATGCGGATGCGTTCGCGTGCCAGCGCACGGGTGGCCCAGAGGCCGGCAAAACCGCCGCCGACAACGACCAGGTGGGGAACGCGCTCACGACTCATCGACTCACTCCAGGGGGCATGGGGAACCGTCCGGCATCTTCGCACGGCGGCGGCCTGTCACGTCAGCGTGCGCGCGGATCGGCGATACTCGGATTCAGGCAACCGCCAGCGAGAGGCCCATGAGCGAACCGGAAAAGCGCATCGCCCTGTTGATCGACGCCGACAACGCGCCCGCATCGAAGATCGACGAAGTGCTGGCGGAGGTGGCCCGCTACGGCGTGGCCAATGTCCGCCGTGCCTACGGTAACTGGAAGAGCCCACGGCTGAAAGGCTGGGAGGCGGTGCTGCACGAGTACGCGATCCGGCCCATCCAGCAGTTCGCCTACAGCAAGGGCAAGAACGCCTCGGACATGGCCATGGTGATCGATGCGATGGACCTGCTGTACGCGCGCAACCTCGACGGCTTCGCCATCGTCTCCAGCGATGCTGATTTCACTCCAATGGTGATGCGCCTGTTGACCGACGGGGTGAAGGTGTATGGCTTCGGCGAAAAGAAGACGCCGGAACCCTTCGTCAATGCCTGTTCCAAATTCACCTATCTGGAAGCACTGGGCCAGGCCCATGCCAGCGTGCCGGAAGTGGAACAGGGCACGGCAGAGCCGGGAGCCATCGAGCCGGCCATCGGTGAAACGGGCAGCGGCGACGAAGTGCGCCCGCGCAAGAGCGGCGCGGAAATGCGCAGCGATACACGTCTGGTGAAGATGCTGCGCCGCGCTGTGTCCGCCGCGGAAGGCGAGGACGGCTGGTCGCACCTCGGGCCGGTGGGCAGCCAGATCGCCAACCAGGCCTCGTTCGATTCGCGCAACTATGGCTATGGAAAGCTGAGTGATCTGCTGGCGGCGATCGGTCTGTTCGAACTGAAGAAGGATGGCAAGTCGTCCTACGTGCGCGCGCTGCCGAAGAAGAACCGGTAGCGCCGGGCCATGCCCGGCCGACGCCCCCGCGCATCATTCCGCACGCCCACATGTACACCGATCAGGCGTATCGTTGCCGCTCGCATTGCCCGCAAGGAATACCCGCATGTTGAAGATCTGGGGCCGTCGCAATTCCAGCAACGTCCGCAAGGTGCTGTGGTGTGCCGAAGAGATCGGCCTGCCCTACGAGTCCATCGAAGTGGGCGGCAGCCACGGTGGCACACAGACGCCGGAATACCTGGCGATGAACCCCAACAGCCTGGTGCCGGTGATCGAGGACCACGGCCTGCCGCTGTGGGAGTCCAACGCCATCGTGCGCTACCTGAGCGCGCGCTACGCGCTGGGGACACTGTACGCCGAGGATCCGATGGAACGCGCACAGGCCGAGAAGTGGATGGACTGGAGCACCTCGCGGATGGCGCCGCTGTACAGCGATCTGATCTGGGGCATCATGCGCACCGCGCCGGCAGATCGCGACGAATCGCGCATCAATGCCGCCATCGTGCGCGCCGCCGATTACCTGGCGATGGCCGATGCGACGCTGGCCACGCAGCCGTGGCTGTCGGGCGCGACATTCGCGATGGGCGACATCCCGTTGGGTTCACTGGTGTACGCCTGGTATGAACTGCCGATCCAGCGTCCGGACCTGCCCCACCTGGCCGAGTGGTACGCACGCCTGCGTGAGCGACCCGCTTACCAGCGCGGCGTGATGTCACCGCTGACGTAAGCGGGAATCGCGCGCGGTAACGGTAGCGCCGGGCCATGCCCGGCGGATTCTGCTTGCATTCAATACAGATCCGTCGGATCCACATCCAGCGACCAGCGCACCTTGCGGGCTTCCGGCAAGGCATACAGCTGTGGTACCAGCTGCGCCAGCACGCCGTGCAGAGGCGGGCGCTGTGCCGATGAGAGCAGCAGCTGCGTGCGCTGGTAGCCGGCCCGGCGCGGCATCGGTGCCGGCATCGGTCCGTACGCCTCCACCAGCGCCTGTTCGCCCAGCAGTCGCCGTGCAGCCAGCAGGAACGCGTTGGCGTGCTCCACCTGCTGCGCTTCGGCACGCATCAGTGCCAGATGCGCGAAGGGCGGGAAGCCGGCGGCCTGCCGCTGGTTCAGTTCGGCCTGTGCGAACGGGTGGTAGCCGCCGTTGACCAGCGTCTCCAGCAGGGGATGACCCGGATGGTGGGTCTGCAGCCACACCTCGCCCGGATCGCGGGCGCGCCCGGCGCGGCCGGCGACCTGGATCAACTGCTGCGCGAGTTTCTCGCTGGCGCGGAAATCGGCCGAGAACAGGCCCTCGTCGATGCCGACCACCACCACCAGCGTGAGTCTGGGCAGATCGTGGCCCTTGGCCAGGATCTGCGTGCCGACCAGGATGCCGGCCTGGTCCCCCAGCTTGGCCAGCTGCTGTTCCAGCGCATCGCGGCGGGCGGTGGTGCCGCGGTCGATGCGCACCACCGGGTACTCGGCGAAGGCGGCGGTGAGGTGCTCCTCCAGCCGCTCGGTGCCGATTCCCTGTGGCTGCAGGGCCAGGCTGCCGCAGGCGGGGCAGGCCAGTGGCGCCGGTTGCCGCGCACCGCAGTGATGGCACTGCAGGCGACGGCCGCCGCCATGCACGGTCATCGGCGCATCACAGCGCTGGCAAGGCGCCGTCCAGCCGCAGTCATGGCACAGCAGTACCGGTGCGTAACCACGCCGGTTCTTGAACACCAGCACCTGCTGGCCGCGCTGCAGGTGCTCGCCGATGCCGGCCAGCACTTCGGCCGAGAGACCGTCCTGCAGGGGACGCTTGCGCACATCCAGGATGCGCACGCGTGGCGGCCGCGCGTCGCCGGCGCGCTGCTTCAGGCGCAGGTGCAGGTAACGACCGGCATAGGCGTTGTGCAGGGTTTCCAGCGACGGTGTCGCGCTGCCCAGCAGCACCGGAACCCCCAGCGCCTTGGCACGCACCAGGGCGAAATCGCGCGCGTGGTAGCGGATGCCGTCCTGCTGCTTGTAGCTGCCGTCATGTTCCTCGTCCACGATCAGCAGGCCGGCCTGCGGCAGCGGCGTGAACACCGCCGAGCGGGTGCCGACGATCACCCGCGCTTCGCCGCGCGAGGCGGCGGCCCAGACGCGCGCGCGCTCGTTGTCATTCAATCCCGAATGCAGCGCATGCACGGCGATGCCCAGGCGGCCGCGGAAACGCGCCAGGGTCTGCGGCGTCAGTCCGATTTCGGGCACCAGCACCAGCGCCTGCCGGCCTTGGGCCAGGCAGTGGATGATCGCCTGCAGGTAGACCTCGGTCTTGCCGCTGCCGGTCACCCCATCGAGCAGGAAGGGCTGGAACCCCTCCGCGGCGTTGATCGCGGCAACGGCTTCGGCCTGGTCCGGATTGAGGGTCGGGCCGGGCAGCGGTTGCGCGTGCTGTGGCGCCACGCTCAGTGCAACGCGCTCGGCCAGTGCGCGCTTGCCGAGACTGCGCGCCGCGCTGCGCCAGTCCTCCATGCGCGCCCCCAGCACGTCCTCGTCCACGACGGCATCGGCCAGCAGTTCCGCCAACTGCCGCGGGCGGCTGCCTGCGCGCAGCGTGCCGCGCTGCGCGTGGCCCGCGGCGGTCAGCTGCCAGCCCCAATGGTGGGTGTCGGGCAGGGCTTCGCCGTGCCGCAGCGGCCCCGGCAGGGCCGTGCTCAGCACTTCGCCCAGCGGCGCGTGGGTGTATCGGGCCAGCCATTGCAGGCTCTGCCACAGTTCGCCCTGCAGCAGGGGCGCGGGGTCGCACCACGCGAGCGCCTGACGCAGGCCCTGGCCGTCGTCGGCCTGGCCGTGGCCGGCCACCACGCCGATGAGTTCGCGGTTGCCGAACGGCACCTTCACCCGGCAGCCGACCGCCACGTCCGGGGCATCGCCCTGCGGCGACAGATAGTCGAACAGGCGGGGCAGGGGGACGGGCAGGGCGACCTGCAGGGTCGGAATCGGGTCGAGCATCGGGGCAGTGTAACGGGCCGTGTGCACCCGCATGCCGCCCGGAAGGCCCACACGGGGGACGTCGCCGAATCATAAATGTCACCTAAATATCGGTGTCCATTGGAGATTCAGTCTTATCCACACGTTCTGTGGATAACACTGTGCGTTACCGGTCAACGGCTGCGCAGGACGCCGATGGCGACGGCCTCGCCCTTGGGTTGGTCAAAAAATCGCCATACTTTAAAATGTATTAAAATCAATATGTTATATGTGAAACATTGCTGAAACAGAGTGAATTCAGCGAGATGTCGCGGTTTTGCCGGGCGCCAGCGTGGTGCTGTGCACAACCTGCAGCATGAAGTGCCCACGGACGCAAGTCCTGCCGGGCGCCGATGGCCTGCCGCTATCATGCCGGCAGACCTCTGGAGTGACCGATGACCGCTGTGCCCGCCCCTGTTTCCTCGACCGCGGCCGGTGCGCTGTCGGCGTTTCTGCGTGGCGTAGAGCGCCGTGCCCTGGTAGTGGCGGAGCTGCAATGCGGCGACCCGGCCCGGGCCGAGCAGACCCTGGTGGCGGTGATGCGCGCCTTCTCGGCCGTTGCCAGCGATCTGCCGATGGCACAGTGGCCGACCCGCTTCTGGACCCTGCTGGGGCAGCGGCAGGCACTGCGCGAGCCGGCCCCGGGCCAGTGGCCGCCGGCACTCGCCGCACTGGGCGGCATGGCACCGCTGCCACGGCTGGCCCTGCTGCTGCGGGTGGGCGGCAGCCTGGATGAGAACATCGCCACGCGGGTACTCGATCGTGATGAGGCCGGCTACCAGCAGCTGCTGGCCGATGCCTGCCCGCGTGATGCCCAGGGTCAGCCGGATGCCGTTGCCTGGCGCGGCCTGGCCGAACAGGTGCAGCAGCGCATCCGCGACCTGCCGGCGCAGCGGCTGCAGCAGCTGCAGCAGCCGGCAGCTGCCACCAGCAGCAATCCGCAGGCGCCGACGTCCAGCTGGAGGGCACCGCAGCGCGATGAACGGAGCGCTGCCAGCCCCCGGCGCCGGCGCCCCGATGCCCGACCGCGCTGGCGCGGGCCGGCGATCCTGCTGCTGACGGTGGCAGTACTGCTGGCAGCCGCTCTGGGCTGGCGCCATTGGAGCGGTCGGTCGCTGGTGAGCGATGCGCCGCTGCCGGAGGGGGTGGTTGCCGAGGCCGGCCCGGTCACGGTCGAGGCGCTGCCGCCGAGCACGGTCGCTGCCACGCCGCAGGCGGACAGCGCCCCGGCCAGCGATGACGCAGCAATGCTGGCCGACCGCGATTATCCGTTGCTGGCCGAGGCCGATCTGTATGCCTGGACGGCCGCCGGTGGTCCGCTGCCGGTGGACGAGTCGCAGACCAAGCCGAGCCGGCCAGAGCCGGCCAGCGCAGTGCTGGAAACCGCCGCCGCCGATGAATAAGTCCGTGATCACCAGCCTGCTGCTGGCCATCCCGTTGTCGCTGTCCGCAACGCCCCAGACCCTGAATGTTCCACTGCCACCCGCGCCGGCGGCCACGCCCGCGGTCCCGCCATCGGCGGCACCCACCGCGTTCGTCCAGCTCGACGCGCAGCAGCAGCGGCAGCGCCGCGCCGACTACGCCGCTTGGCGCGCGCTGCCGGAAAGCGAGCGCGAACGCATCCGTCAGGCGGCCACGCGGTTCGCCGCACTGCCGGCCGCACAGCAGGAGCGCCTGCGCTCGCAATTCCAGGCACAGGACCAGGCGTTCCGCGATGGCTGGCGGCTGGGGCCGCAACTGGGCGTGGAGTTTCCCAAGCTGCATGGGCTGTTCGGCTTCCTGCCACCGCAGCAGCGCGACAGTGCACTGGCCGTGCTGCACCAGCTCAGCCCGGCACAGCTGGCGCAGTTGGCGCTGGTGGCCCAGCGCACGCCGCCGCAGGAACGCGATGCGGTGCGCAGCGCGTTCCTCGCCGTACCTGCTGCGGAACGAGACGCCTGGCTCAAGCGCCAGGCCGGCCAGTAAGCGCGCGGTCAAACCCAGCGTTCACGCCATGTCATGGGAATGAACGCACCGCGCGCGTAAGATGACGGCCCGCAACCCGGTGCCTGTGCCCTTCGCGCGCAACCGCAGTTCGCGTTCTGCATCCCATGTCCAACGCAACCTCCACGCCGCGCTTCAGCAAGGAAGTCGGCGCCACCGGTCTGCTCGCCCTGCCGCTCGTGCTCGGGCATGTCTCCACCGGCCTGATCTCCTTCGTCGACAACGTGATTGCCGGTCATCACGCCACCTCAACCCTGGCGGCCGTGACCATCGGCACGGCCCTGCTCTGGCTGCCGATGCTGATTCCGATCGGCACGCTGATCTCGCTGACCGCCTCGGTATCACAGCTGCACGGCGCCGGCCGCGAGCGCGAGATCGGTCCGCTGTTCCGGCAGGCGTTGTGGCTGGCGCTGGGCCTGGGCCTGATCATGTTCACCTTCCTCACGGTGGTGCCGCCGCTGCTGCCCGCCTTCGGCATCGCGCCGGACATCGTGCCCGGCGCAACAGCGTTCCTGCATGCGGTGCGCTGGGGCGGGCCGGCGCTGACGCTGTACTTCTGCATGCGCTATCTCAGCGAGGGCATGCACTGGACGCTGCCGACCATGTTGATCGGCTTCGGCGGCCTGGTGGTGCTGGCGCCGATGGGCTACGTGCTGGCCAACGGCAAGCTGGGCTTCCCGGAGCTGGGTGCCGAGGGCCTGGGCATCGCCTCGGCGGTGATGATGTGGTTGCAGGCAAGCGCATTTGCCCTCTATCTGTGGCGTACCCGGCGATTCGCCCATCTGCAGCTGTTCTCGCACTTCGAGTGGCCGCGCTGGAAGGCGATCTGGGACCTGCTGCGCACCGGTCTGCCGATCGGCATCACCGTGCTGATGGAAGGTGGGTTGTTCATCGTCACCGCGCTGCTGATCGGCCGCCTCGGCGCCAACGAGGCGGCAGCCCACCAGATCGCGATCAACGTGGCGCAGCTGTGCTTCATGATCCCGATGGGCGTGGCCGAGGCCACCACGGTGCGCGTGGGTCATGCAGTGGGGCGGGGTGATGGCTTCGGTGTGCGTCGTGCAGCCTGGGCCGGCTACGCGATCATCATGGGTACACAGACGTTGTCCGCGCTGGTGCTGCTGTTCGGCCACGATGCCATCGTCGGGGTGTACACCAACGATCTGGCGGTGGCCGGCCTGGCCTCCACGCTGCTGCTGTACGCGGCCACCTTCCAGTTCCCGGACGGCATCCAGGTGCTGTCGGCCGGAGCTCTGCGTGGCCTGAAGGACACCCGCGTGCCGATGTTCATCGCCATGTTCGCCTACTGGGGCCTGGGCATGCCGCTCGGCGCCGGGCTCGGCCTGGGGCTGGGCATGGGCCCGCAGGGCATGTGGATCGGCCTGATCGTCGGCCTCACTGCCGCCGCCATCCTGATGGGCTGGCGCCTGCGTCGCAGCAGCCAGCGCATCGGCCAGTCCGCGCTGTCCTGACCCTCCGCCCGTCACCCCGTGACGGGCGATCCCCTGACTTGTGTCCGATGCCGCCTCACACGGCACCGGCTATGCTGGTACCACGGCAAGAAGCCATCCGGAGCGCTCCATGAATCAACCCGTGCCCCCGCTGCCCCAGGCGCGTCGCAATCCCGTCGCCAGTTTCTTCATCGGGCTGTGGGACGTCATGAATTTCACCCGCCGGTTGATCCTCAACCTGGTGTTCTTCGGCCTGCTGTTCCTGCTGCTGGTGGTGTTCGTCATCGCCGCCGGCATGGGCGCCGGCGCCAGCAAATCGCTGCAGGACCGCACGACCCTGGTGATCGCACCGGAAGGGCGCCTGGTCGAGCAGTTCAGCGCTGATCCGGTCAGCCGCGCGCTGGCCAAGGCCGTGGGCGACAACAGCGCCGAAGAGGTCCAGCTGCGTGACCTGGTCCGGGTGATCGAGTCGGCGCGCGACGACAAGAAGATCGAGCGCGTGGTGCTGGAACTGGACAAGCTGCAGCCCTCCGGCTTCGCCTCGCTGCGTGAAGTCGCCGCCGCGCTGCAGAGCCTGCGCGCGTCCGGCAAGCAGCTGGTGGCCTACAGCGAAAGCATGGGCCAGTCGCAGTACCTGCTGGCTGCGCAGGCCGACGAGGTCTACCTGGATCCGATGGGATCGGTGGTGCTCGAGGGTCTGGGCCGCTACCGCCAGTACTTCCGCTCCGGCCTGCAGGACAAGCTGGGCGTGGACGTGCACCTGTTCAAGGTGGGCGAGTACAAGTCCGCGGCCGAGCCCTATGTGCTTGATGCTGCTTCGCCGGCGGCCAAGGAAGCCGACCTGTACTGGATGAACGACGTGTGGCAGCGCTATCTGGGCGACATCGCCAAGGCGCGCCGGCTGGATCCGGCGCAACTGGCCGCCGGCATCGATACGCTGCCCGAAGGTGTGGCGGCTGCCGGTGGCGATCTGGCCAAGTTCGCCCTGCAGCAGAAGCTGGTGACCGCGCTGAAGACCCGCGAGGAGTTCGAAGACCTGATGATCGAACGCGGCGTGGCCGATGAAGACGCTGAGGGCGGCTTCCGCAATGTCGATTTCGGTCGCTACATGGCCCTGCTCGACGCCCGCCGCAGTCCGGTGGATGCACGCCCGCAGGTGGCCGTGGTGGTGGCCGCCGGCGAGATCAGTGGCGGTGACCTGCCGGCCGGCCGCATCGGTGGTGAGTCCACGTCGGCGCTGCTGCGCGCTGCGCGCGACGACGAGCAGGTCAAGGCCGTGGTGCTGCGCGTGAATTCGCCGGGTGGCGAAGTGTTCGCCTCCGAGCAGATCCGCCGTGAAGTGGTGGCCCTGCAGGCCGCCGGCAAGCCGGTGGTGGTGTCGATGGGTGACCTGGCCGCGTCCGGTGGTTACTGGATCAGCATGAATGCCGATCGCATCTACGCCGATCCCTCGACCATCACCGGTTCGATCGGCATCTTCGGCATGATCCCGAACTTCAGCCGCGCGCTGGACAAGATCGGCGTGCATACCGATGGTGTCGGCACCACGCGCTTCGCCGGTGCGTTCGACGTCACCCGTCCGATGGATCCGGCGGTGGGCCAGGTCATCCAGACCGTCATCAACAAGGGCTACGCCGACTTCACCGGACGTGTCGCCGAAGCACGCAAGAAGCCGGTCGAGGCCATTGATGAGGTGGCCCGTGGCCGTGTCTGGAGTGGCGCGCAGGCAAAGGAACGTGGTCTGGTCGATGCCTTCGGTGGCCTGAAAGACGCCGTGTCCGACGCCGCCAGCCGCGCCAAGCTGGGCGGCGAAGACAAGTTCCGCGTGCGTTACATCGAAAAGGCCGCGACCCCGTTCGCGCAGTTCGTCAGTGGGTTTGCCGGCAGCCGTACTGGTGCCTGGATGCTGTCCGATTCGGGCGTGGCGCGGATGATGCTGGCGCGCACGATGCCGGAAGTGGATACCCAGCTGCGTTTCGTCGAGAACGCCGCACGCGAGAAGGGTAACGGTGCTCCGGTAAAGACCCTGGCGTACTGCTTCTGCGGGTTCTGACCCACGGCCAGCCACGCGGGGCGTGGATTCACGGAAAACGCCCGGCCCCTGGCCGGGCGTTTTCGTTCGGGCGCTCCGCTGACGGCGCCATCGCTGCGATCAGCGCGCTGCGTCGGCCTCCGCGCTGCGCTCGCGCTCGGCGCCATCATCGACCGTCTTCTGCACGGCGCGCGCGCGATCGATCGGTTGCTTGGCTGCACGGGCCAGGGCCTGGGGCTCCGGTGGCCGTTCCGGGTCCGGTGCCGGTGGGCGTTGGCAGCCGGCCAGCAATACAGTCGCCGACAGCAGTACGGACAGGATCAGGATGCGCATGGTGGCTCTCCACGACGGGCGTGCGGCCAGTGTGGCACCGCCGGCAGGGGCGTGCCGTGAGCGCGTATCCTTTCTGCATCGGAACACAGCGGGCGCAGCCCGGGAGGACACATGACCCAGCAACGGTGGCGACTGGACGGGCAGACCGCACTGATCACCGGCGCCAGCGCCGGCATCGGCCTGGCCATCGCGCGTGAACTGGCCGGCTTCGGTGCCGACCTGATGATTGTCGGGCGCGACATCGACGCGCTGGAAACCGCGCGCGACGAGCTGGCCGACGCCTATCCCGACCAGCAGGTGCGCGCGCTTGCCGCCGACGTCTCCGACGACGAGGATCGCCGGCAGATCCTGGACTGGGTCGAGGACCATGCCGATGGCCTGCACGTGCTGGTCAACAATGCGGGTGGCAACATCACCCGCGCCGCCATCGACTATACCGAGGACGAGTGGCGCGGCATCTTCGAGACCAATCTGTTCTCGGCGTTTGAACTGTCGCGCTATGCGCATCCGCTGCTGGCACGTCACGCCTCGTCGGCCATCGTCAACGTCGGCAGCGTCTCCGGCCTGACCCATGTGCGCAGTGGCGTGGTGTACGGCATGAGCAAGGCGGCGATGCATCAGATGACCCGCAACCTGGCCGTGGAATGGGCCGAGGACGGCATCCGCGTGAACGCGGTGGCGCCGTGGTACATCCGCACGCGCCGCACCTCCGGGCCGTTGTCCGACCCTGACTACTACGAGGAAGTCATCGATCGCACGCCGATGCGCCGCATCGGTGAGCCGGAGGAAGTCGCTGCGGCCGTGGGCTTCCTGTGCCTGCCGGCGGCGAGTTATGTCACCGGCGAATGCATCGCCGTGGACGGCGGTTTCCTGCGCTACGGGTTCTGACCGTCACCGCGTTGGGCCCGCGCCACGCCGGCAGGTCCTCACCCCGGTACCGGGCAGTCGCTGGCCTCGAGCACGGCCTGCAGACGCTCGCGCTCGCTGCGCGCGGCGTCGAGGTTCTCCGGCGCGGCGAAGCGCTCGCGCCCCCGGGCGTCGCGCAGGCGCTGCTGCCAGCTGCCGCAGCGCTGGATCTCGGGAACCTCCTCGCAGCGGTCGCGTACCACTTCGCAGCTGGCGGCATTGGCCGGGGTGACACCGCCAAGACCCTGTACGTCGAGCAGCACGCAGTGCGGTGGCGCCGCCTCGTACTCGTGCAGGTAGCGGCTTCCTTCCTCGCTGCTGCACTGGAAGATCGGCGGCAGCGGTGCCCGTGGCGCGGTGTCGCTGCGGCTTGCCGGGTCCGTCCGCAGCGGCAGCGCTGCGCTGTCCAGAATGGCGTCGCCGCCGCCAGCGGGTTCAACCATGCCCGCTTCCATGATGGTGCGCGCCTGGTCGAGCCCGCGCGGCGTGTCCGCCGCTGCCGGCGGCGGCGCTGACGACGGGGCGAGCTCCATTTCCTGGCCGGCGGGCGGCTCCACGCGCGGTGCCGGAGTCGCTGATGGCTCCGGTACCCGCTGGATCTGCTGCGTGCTGCCTTCGGGGCAGGGCGTGCGCTGCAGGGTAGGAACGTCGCTGCTGCTGAATGTGCAGCGGTAGATCACCATGTCCTCGGCGAACGCGTTTGCGGGCAGCAGCGCCAGAACCAGCCAGAGTGCTTTTCTCATGCGTGCAGCCTACACGGGCAGGGGCTCAACGCCCGCAGTCGCGCGACAGGCGCGCATCGATACCGCGCTGTTCGTTGCTGATCGCGGTGCGCTCGCTCTGCAGCGCGCTGTTGTAGCGGCGGTCCAGCTCCCAGCGGCGATCGCGCAGGCGCGAACAGACTTCCTGCGGCGGCAGCGCATGGCAGGTGTCGCGGACCAGGATGTTGCCTGCCGGCACCTGCACGCCGACGCCGACCGCAGGTGGCCGGTAGATCGGCGGACCTCCGGCCGATGCGCCCGTGGCCGGGCGGGGCCCGGGATGGCCTGGCCCGAAATGGCCGCGCGGCGACCAGACCGTGGTCCACAGCGGGACCCAGCGTGGATTGCCTTCGTTGCTGTCGCTGGTGTAACGCTCGCCGTCGGCGGTAACGCATTCGTACATCGGTTGCGGAGGCTGGACGTAGACGTGCCGGACCTCGCGCTCGATCACGGCCGGCGGCGTGCTGGTTGCGGGCGCGGCGTCGCTGCGCACCACCTGCGGCGCCGGATCACGCGGCCGCTGCAGGTCGCGCACTTCCTGGCGGCCGCTGCTGCACGGCGTGTCCTGCAGTGCCACGGCGCCATTGCTGCCGACACAGCGGTAGACACGCACATCGTCGCCGGCGGTGGCGGTCAATGGCAGCAGCAGGCTCAGGCAGAGGGCGGCGCGCAGCGGGCTCATGGAGGCAGCGTGCGGGATCCGGCGGAGCGGCGCAATCCGCGCGTCCACAGGGCGGCTCAGGATCGCAGGACGTTGCCGCTGAGCGCATCGCGGATCGGCGTCGGCTGGGCCAGGCCGCCGGTCGGGCCGTCCAGGATGCCGTCCAGCAGGCGCAGCAGGCGCGGATCCAGTTCCTCGCGGCTGCGTGCCGGTGGCTCGCCGGCCAGGTTGGCGCTGGTGGAGACCAGGGGCCCGCCCCACGCGTGGCACAGTGCCGCCACCAGCGGGTGGGCGCTGATGCGCACCGCGATGCCGCTGTGTTCGCCGGTGATCCAGCCTGGCGCGCGTGATCCGGCAGGAAGAATCCAGGTGTTGGCGCCGGGCCAGCTGGCCAGCACTGCACGCTGACGCTCGTCGGGCAACGCCTGCAGGCGTACCCAGCCCTCCAGCTGCGCCAGCTCGGCGGCCACCAGGATCATGCCCTTCTCGATCGGCCGCTGCTTCAGCCGCAGCACCGTGTGCACCGCCGCTTCGTGCGACGGGTCGCATCCCAGGCCCCAGACCGCTTCGGTGGGATAGGCGATCACGCCGCCGGAGCGCAGCAGGGTGACGGCAGAATCCAGGGTGAGTTCTTTCATGGTGGCGACCGGCCCGGCATGGGCCTTCATTATCCTCCCACCGCGTGCAGATGGGGTGGACCGGCGCCATCGAGGCGGCGACGGACCGGGTACTGCACTGCCTGCGCCCGACCCATGGCCGGGCGCTGTCCCGCATCAGGCTTTCTTGACGACCTTCTTTGCCGCTTTCTTCGCCGGTGCCTTCTTGGCGGCGGCCTTCTTTGCCGGCGCCTTTTTCGCGGCCGCCTTCTTGGCCACTGCCTTCTTCGGCGCGGCTTCCTTCTTCACCGCCGCCTTCTTCGCCGGTGCCTTCTTGGCAGCGGCTTTTTTCGCGCCGAAGCCCTTGCGCACCGGCTTGCCGGTTTCTTCCATCAGCTGCTGCACTTCGGCCAGCGTCAGCGAGGCGGGCTCGCGGTCCTTGGGAATCTTGCCGTTCATCCTGCCGTCGCTGATGTACGGGCCGAAGCGGCCATTCAGCACCTGGATGTCGCTGCCTTCGAATTCCTTGATGATCCGGTTGCGCGCGATCTCTTCCTTCTCTTCGATCAGGAAGACGGCGCGGGCCAGGTCGATGGTGTACGGGTCGTCTTCCTTCTTCAGCGAGGCATAGGTGCTGCCACGCTTGGCGAACGGGCCGAAGCGACCAATGCCGACGCTGACCGGTTCGCCCTTGTCCTCACCCAGCGCGCGCGGCATCAGGAACAGCTCCAGCGCGTCTTCCAGGGTGATGGTGTGCATCGACTGGCCCGGGCGTAGCGAAGCGAACTTCGGCTTCTCCTCGGCATCTTCGGCGGTGCTGCCGATGGCGGCGTACGGCCCGAAGCGACCCAGGCGCACGCTGACCGGCTTGCCGGTCTTCGGGTCGGTGCCAAGCTCGCGCGCACCACTGGCTTCGGCACGATCGACCGATTCCTTCTTGTCCTCGACCAGCTCCTTGAACGGCTCCCAGAAGCGTGACATCAGCGGGATCCACTCTTCCTCGCCGCGCGAGACGGCGTCCAGCTCGTCTTCAAGCCTGGCGGTGAAGTCGTAGTCCACGTACTGGGTGAAGTGGCTGGACAGGAACTTGGACACTGCACGACCGACGTCGGACGGACGGAAGCTGCGACCTTCCATCTCCACGTACTTGCGGAACAGCAGGGTCTGGATGATCGAGGCGTAGGTCGAGGGACGACCGATCCCGTACTCTTCCAGCGCTTTGACCAGTGCCGCCTCGGTGAAGCGGGGCGGCGGCTGGGTGAAGTGCTGCTCGGCCAGGATGCGTTCCAGCGGCACGCGGTCGCCGGGCTTCATCGCCGGCAGCTTGCGGCCTTCGTCCTCGTCTTCGGCGCTCTTGCTGTCCTTGCCTTCCTCGTACACGGCCAGGAAGCCGGGCACGACCACGGTGGTGCCACTGGCACGGAAGACGTGTTCGCTGCCGGCCGACAGGTCGACGCTGACGGTGTTGAGCGTGGCCGGAATCATCTGGCACGCTACCGCGCGCTTCCAGATCAGTTCGTACAGCCTGCGCTCGTCGTCGGTCAGGAACCGCGACACCTGCGCCGGCGTGCGCAGCGCCGAGGTCGGTCGCACCGCTTCGTGCGCTTCCTGGGCGTTCTTGGACTTGGTCTGGTAGGTGTTGGGCTGGTCCGGCAGCGAACCGATGCCGTAATCGCGGGCGATCACGTCGCGGATTTCCGCCAGCGCATCCTGAGACAGGTTGACCGAGTCGGTACGCATGTAGGAGATCAGGCCGACCGTGCCTTCATCGCCGATCGCCACGCCTTCGTACAGCTTCTGCGCCACCTGCATGGTCTTGCGGGTGGTGAAGCCGAGCTTGCGCGAGGCTTCCTGCTGCAGGGTGGAGGTGGTGAACGGCGGCGCCGGGCGGCGCTTGCGCTCCTTGCTGGCCACGTCGGTGACGTGCAGCGAGCCCTGCGCCGCCTGCTGGATGCGCAGGCGGGCGGCCTCGGCGGTATCGCCGTCGGTGATGGTGAACTGTTCGAACTTCTGTCCGTCCAGCTTCACCAGCTTGGCATTGAAGTGCTGCGACGGGTGCGCGCATTCGGCAGCGATGGACCAGTATTCGCGCGCGATGAAGGCTTCGATCTCTTCCTCGCGCTCGACGATCATGCGCAGTGCCGGGCTCTGCACGCGGCCGGCGGACAGGCCGCGCTGTACCTTGCGCCACAGCACCGGCGACAGGTTGAAACCGACCAGGTAATCCAGCGCACGGCGTGCCTGCTGGGCGTCCACCAGATCGCTGGCGATGGCCCGCGGCTGGTTGATCGCTTCCTTGATGGCGCGCGGGGTGATCTCGGTGAAGACCACGCGCTGCATCGGCTTGTCCTTGACCAGCCCGCGCTCCTTCAGGATCTCGGCGATGTGCCAGCTGATCGCCTCGCCTTCGCGATCCGGGTCGGTCGCCAGCAGGATGTCATCGGCACCCTTGGCCGCCTTGGCGATCGCATCGACATGCTTCTCGTTCTTGTCGATCACGTCGTAGTGCATGGCGAACCCGTTGTCCGGATCGACCGCGCCTTCCTTCGGGATCAGATCGCGCACGTGCCCATACGAGGCCAGGACGGTGTAGTCCTTGCCGAGGTATTTGTTGATCGTCTTGGCCTTGGCCGGCGATTCGACGATGAGCAGGTGCTTGGGCATGGCAGCAGTGTCTGTGGGGCGAGCCGCAGGGGAGGGGCCGCTAGGGTGGAGCAAACGGCCGCATTAGTGAAGCGGCCACGGGCAAATCCATAAACTGAACGCCCGGTTGGGTGCCGGGCGTTCAGGTTTCCTTATTAGAGGAATCACGCCCGGACGCTCCATGTCAAGCGCCCAGGCGTGAGGATGGCCGGTCAGGAGGCCATCTTGGCGATGAATCCGATGGCCGCCACCATCAGCACCAGGCCGGCCAGGGCCAGCAGGGCGGTGATGACCAGGACGGCGATGGTGACCACGCCCAGCTCGCGGCGTTGCAGCTGCGGCTGGTCGGTGAAGGCCCAGCGGTCCACCACCAGGGTGTCGCACATCATGTCGTGCAGGCCCTGCTTGCGCTCGGTGAACGCGGCCATCAGGTAGCCGATGCACAGGATCAGGCCGCTCAGCACGGCGGCCCAGTAGCGTCCGAAGGCACGTCCCACGGTCAGCCGGTCACCGTTGCTGCGCACGACCTTGATGCCGACGGCCATCTTGCCAAGGGTGGCTCCTCCGCGCGAGGCGTGGAACCAGGTGTAGTACACCATGGAGATCACCAGGTTGAGCAGGCCGCTGACCAGCTGGCCCATGATCTCGATGGCCGACTCGCCGCTGCCGGCGGCCCCCATGCCCGCACCCAGTGCCAGGGCGGAAATGACGCCGATGATCGTGCCGGGGATGAGCAGCACGAAGTAGTCGATCACATAGGCAGCCACGCGCTTCCAGAAGCCTGCGTACACCACTTCGCCGCCCATCACCGGCTGCGCGTGGCCGGCCATGGCCGCGGTGCCCGGCGCGCTGTAGGGCGAACTGCTGAGCGCGCCGGTGCCGGGCAGCGGCGCCGTGCCGTTGTCGATGGCCTGGTAGTCGCTGCGCAGGTCGAAGCCGCCACTGTCAGCGGCCGTGGTGGCGCTGGCCAGGGTCTGCAGGCCGAGCTCGTCGACCACCTGCCGCAGCGCGGCCCATTGCGCCATGCCCTCACGCCAGACCAGCGTATCCAGTGTCAGCTGGCCGCGCTGGAAGCGCTGGCGGATGTCCTCGACCGGCAGCGGTCCCTGGCGTTGCTGTCCTTCGGCGAAATACCACTCAGTCATTGTGTGTCCCTCCTGGGTCGTCCTTGCTTGGGGTGCAGTGCCGATGGCTCAGCCGCGGCACTGCTGCGGCAGATACTTGTCGTTGCTTTCGCCGCTGCATTCCCAGCGGCCGCTGTCGCGGTCGTATTCCAGCCACAGCAGATCGCCATCGATGGTCTTGCCGGGCGCGGCCAGCGTGGCTTCGATACCGCAATGACCGTTGTTGAAGCGGCCGATGTGGACCGCTGACAGGCCTGCGGCGGAGAAGTCCCCCGGCGCCGGGAAACCGGCATCGTTGGCACCCGGGCAGCGTCCTTCCTCGTCGGCGAAATGCTGCACCTGGTCCTTCAGTGGTTGCAGTGCGGTCAGCGACGTGGCGACCTTGGAGCGCAGGGTGTAGTCGTTGTAGGCAGGCAGCGCGATGGCCGCCAGGATCGCCACGATGGGTACCACCACCAGCAGCAGTGCCCCGCCGATGATGGCGGTCAGGGCGCAGCCGGACAGGCCCTTCTTCGGTGGCGGCAACGCGGCCGCGGGCGCACTGTGGGCATAGGGGGTTGCCGCCGGCAGTACCGGAGGCTGCGGGGCAGGGGGCTGCAGCCCGGGGTCGTCGCGGGCGGCATCGACGGCCGGTACGATCAGGCCGAGCTCATCCACCACGCTGCGCAATGGCTGCCATTGCGGCAGGCCATCGCGCCACACCAGGGTGTCCAGGCTGATCTGATTGTTGCGGAACAGCTCGACAAGCTGTTCTGCCGGCAGCGGGCCTTGCTGCCGGTTGCCTTCTGCATGGAACCACTCGCTCACGGGGCACGCTCCTGAATGCGCTATGCCCCAAGTGTACGGTCAGTGCAGGGGTTCTGGCTCGTCCATGAACATCTGCGTTTCCATCCAGGCGTAAGCCGCCTCGGCGCCGGGCTGGTTGAACAGCACCATCAGCACGACCCATTTCAGATCGTCCAGGTCCAGTTCGTCCTGGTCCAACGCCATCGCCCGGTCCAGCACCAGCTCGCGCTGGTCGGCATCGAGGATGCCGTGCTGCTCCAGGTACAGCAGGAAACCGCGGCATTCCACGTCCAGCTTGTCCAGCTCGGGCCCGTGATAGATGCGCACCGGGCCATCGACCCGCGCCTGGGCCACACTCGGACGCTGTGCCGCCAGGGCATCGAGCCAGTCGAATGCCTTGTTGATCTCGGTAGGGCTGAATCCGGCCTGGATCAGGCCGTTCTGGAGCGAATCGCGGTCACGGATCAGGTCCGCATCTTCGCTGAAATAGTGTTCAAACAGGTACAGCAGTACATCCAGGATGCTCTCTTTCATTGCCCCTCGGCCTGCGTCGCGCGACGCTGTGGAGGTGAAGAAACTAGGGAGTTCGACAGTAGCGGCCGTGTACGCAGACCACGATTCCCGCAAGTTCCATGGCCAGCAGCATGGAGGACACCTGCGGCGCCGTCAATCCACAGCGCGTGATCAGTGAATCCATACTGATTGGGTCAAGGTCCAGGACCTGCCACAACCGCTGGTAGTCAGGGTCGCCGACCCAGCGTGCCGGCAGGTCGGCTGGCACTGCCTGTTCAGTGGGGGTGGCCAGCCGCGATTGCAAGGCCGGCAGCTGCTGGCGCAGGGCCGGGGCCAGCAGCTCCAGCACGTCCTCGGGCCGTTCCACCAGGGCGGCTCCCTCGCGGATCAGGCGATGGCAGCCGGCTGCCCGCGGATTGAGCACCGAGCCGGGCACGGCGCATACCTCGCGACCGGCCTCGGCGGCCAGGCGCGCCGTGATCAGGGCACCGGACCGGTGCGCCGCCTCGATCACCACGGTGGCCAGGGCCAGCCCGGCCACCAGCCGGTTGCGCGCCGGAAAGTGGCCGGGACGGGCAGCCGTACCGGGCAGGTACTCGCTGAGCACGGCACCCTCGGCGCCGATCCGGGCCTGCAGCGGCGCATGGTGGTCCGGATAGGCACGGTCGGGACCCGTTCCGATGACGGCAACGGTACTGCCGCCGGCGTCCAGCACGGCCAGATGGGCGGCCGCATCGATGCCGGCTGCCAGCCCGCTGGCGACCGCCAGTCCGGCTTCGGCGAAGCTGCCGGCAAAACGCGCCGCCAGTGCACGACCGGCCGGGGTGGGTGAGCGGCTGCCAACCACCGCCACCGCCGGGCGCCAGGCCAGGCCGGGGTCGCCGGCCACGAACAGCGCCAGCGGCGGGTTGGGGACCTCCGGCAGCAGGGGCGGGAAGGCCGGGTCGGTAACGGCCAGCAGGTGATGGTGGTCGTCCTGCAGCCAGTGCAGGGCGGCTTTCGACCGCTGCGCATCGGGGCGTTCCAGTGCCGCGCACTGCTCCGGGGTGCAGCCATGGGCGCGCCAGCCGGCCACGCCCAGCGCAAGGGCCGCTTCGGCGCTGCCCGCGCCCTGCAGCAGTGCCCGCCGCGGCGCCAGCGCGCCTCCCGCCATCACCAGGCGCACCAGCGCCTCATCTGCCTGCTTGGTCATCCCCCCACTATCGACCGCAGACAACAAAGGCGCCCTAGGGCGCCTTCGCGTGCGGCTGTCAGGGATGTTCCCGGCAACCCTACTTCGCGTCCGGATGCAGCGCGCTGTAGCCCACCCGTACGGGCTTCACACCCTGCATCACCAGCGCATAGCTGACGTTTTCGAAGGTGCGGAACACCATCGCATGCGCGGCGTACTCGTCGGGCAGCGAGACCCGGCCGGCGCCGGTACTGAGCGAATCATCCATGCGCGAGGACCCCGGATACTTCATCCGGTGCGCGACGTGGCGGCCCGGCCGCCACAGCGAGAACACAGTGCCGTTGTCCACGCCCTGCGCGCGGCCCGCCGAAATGGCGATCACATCGCGTGGCCCGCCAACGCTGAACATGTCGGTCACCGCGAGCACGCGCACGTCCACGCCCTCGACGCCCGCTGCCGGCACATGCGGGACGAACTGCAGGTCGTAGGGCTTTGCCTCCACCGGCACCAGCCGGTCGCCGGCGCGGACTTCACGTCCGCCGCTGTTCTTGTCCAGCACCAGGGTGGATGCCTCGACCTTGCCGCCGGCAACCTGGGTGATGGTGCCCGTGCCGACCTGCATCAGCTCGTAGCCCAGCATCTGGTGCGCACGTCGCGTCGGGGCGTTGTAGGCCCGCCACAGGTTGCCGCTGCCGGGGGTGACCTCGCCATTGGCGGTCAGGTCCTCGGTGGGCTTGGGCACGCCATAGCGCACGGTCGGGCGGACCACGGCCCAGCGCTGCCCGACCTGGGCATCGGCCAGGCGCACGTACACGGCTTCGCCACTGCTGGCGCGCAGGCGGTCTTCTTCCAGGCCCGCCACGTAGGGCAGGTGGTCGATGCGGTCGACCACGCTCAGCTGCTTCAGGAACGGCTCGACCTGGGCCAGCGGAATGGCATCGATCGGGGCCTCCTGGCGGGGCCCGGGCTGGGCCGTCACACGGTCCAGGTAGGCCAGGCTCAGCACGTCACCCGGATAGATCAGGTGCGGATTGGCGATCTGCGGGTTGGCCTGCCAGATCTCCGGCCACAGCCAGGGCTTCTGCAGGAAACGCGCGGCGATATCCCACAGCGTGTCCCCTTTTCGGACCACATAGGTATCCGGGTGCCCGCCATTCACTTCCACGGCGGTAGCATAGGCAGCCACGGTCAGCATCGCCGCGGCGACGACCGTACGAAAACGAAGCAACATAGGTGTGAAGCCCTGATTCCCCAACAGGTCCGCGCACTATAGTCCAGAAACCGGGGCGCAAGGCAAGCGTTGCAGCTAGAATCTGCGACGTATGCCGGCGTGCCGGCCCCCTATCCGGAAACTGCCATGGCCCTCCTCCCGATTCTTGAGTTCCCCGATCCGCGCCTGCGTACCAAGGCCGCGTTGATCGACGCCGCCGAAGTGACCACGCCGGCCTTCCAGGAACTGGTCGACAACATGTTCCAGACCATGTACGACGCGCCGGGCATCGGCCTGGCCGCCACCCAGGTGGACGTGCACAAGCGCTTCATGGTCATCGATGTCAGCGAAGAGAAGAACCAGCCGCTGGTGTTCATCAACCCGGAGATCGTCGCCAAGGACGGGGGCCGGGTGTACCAGGAAGGGTGCCTGTCGGTGCCGGGCATCTTCGCCGACGTGACCCGTGCCGACACCATCACCGTGAAGTTCCTCGACCGCAATGGCCAGGAACAGCAGATGGAGGCCGGTGAAGTGCTGGCCACCTGCATCCAGCACGAGATGGATCACCTGGACGGCAAGCTGTTCATCGATTACCTGTCGCCGCTCAAGCGCGAGATGGTCCGCAAGAAGCTGGCCAAGCAGCGCAAGCACGTGGCGTGATCGCCGCTCCGGGCCGCCCGCGGGGGTGGCCCGTGCCCGCGCGCAGCGCGCGGGCTGTACGGCGCCGGCCGACGGCGCCGTTTTCTTTCCTGCACGAATCCATCCTGCAAGTGGGGTAGCCATGAGGATTGTCTTTGCCGGTACGCCGGAATTCGCGGTGTCATCGCTGCGCGCAGCGGCGCGCCACCACGAGGTCGTGGCCGTCTACACCCAGCCTGACCGTCCGTCAGGCCGTGGTCGCGGCCTGGCCCCCTCGCCGGTGAAGCTCGAGGCGGTGGCCCGCGGCATTCCGGTGTACCAGCCCGAATCGCTGAAGGACGAAGCGGCCCAGCAGCAGCTGCGTGACCTGAAGCCGGACCTGATGGTGGTGGTGGCCTACGGCCTGATCCTGCCCAAGGCCGTGCTGGCCATCCCGACCTACGGGTGCTGGAACGTGCACGCTTCGCTGCTGCCGCGCTGGCGCGGTGCGGCGCCGATCCAGCGCGCGATCCAGGCGGGTGACGAGACCACGGGCGTGTGCCTGATGCAGATGGAAGCCGGACTGGATACCGGCCCGGTGCTGCTGCACCAGGCGCTGCCGATCGCGGCCACCGATACCGGTGGCCAGCTGCACGACAAGCTGGCCGAGCTGGGTGCGCAGGTGTTGTCCGATGGCCTGGGACTGCTGCGCGCCGGCATCAAGCCGATCGCGCGGCCGCAGCCGGAGCAGGGCGTGACCTACGCACACAAGCTGGACAAGGCCGAGGCGAAGCTGGACTGGGCGCAGGATGCAGCGGTGCTGGCGCGGACCGTGCGTGCGTTCAACCCGTGGCCTGTCGCCGAAGCAACGCTGGCCGGTGAGCGCGTGCGCATCCATGGCGCCGTGGCGCAGGCGATGGAGCACGGCCAGGCACCGGGAACGGTACTTGCTGCCGGCCGCGAAGGCATCGACATTGCCTGCGGCCAGGGCGCGCTGCGCCTGCGCGTGCTGCAGCGCGAAGGCGGCAAGGCGATCACTGCCGCCGATTACCTCAACGCCCGTCGCGACCTGCGCGTGGGAGCGTAAGCGGTGACGAAACAGAATGACTTCTCCATCGCCAGGGCGGCGCCGGGTGCAGCCACCCGCATGCTGGCCGCACGCGTGCTGGCCCAGGTGTTCACCCGTGGCCGTTCGCTGAAGGCGGAACTGGCGTGGGCCCTGCCGAAGCTGGCCGACAGCCGTGATCGGGCGTTGCTGGAAGCGCTGTGTTTTGCCGTGCTGCGCCGTCGCAGTACCTATGACGCGGCATTGCAGGCGTGGATGCAGAAGCCGCTCTCGGCGCGCGATGCAGACCTGCGCACGCTGCTGATGGTCGGCTTCGCCCAGCTGGACGTGCTGGAACTGCCGGCGCACGCGGCCCTGTCGGCCACCGTCGACGCAGCGCGTGCGCTGGGCCGTGAGCGCCAGGCGGGCCTGGTCAATGCCATCCTGCGCCGCGCCCAGCGTGAGGGATTCCCGGAACAGCCGGCCCGCGATGCATTTCCGGCCTGGCTGGCCGAGGCCATCGAGCGCGACTGGCCGGCGCAGGCCGAGGCGATCTTCAGCGCCAGCCTGCAGCCTGCGCCGCTGTGGCTGCGCGCCAACCGCCAGCACGGTGGCCGCGAGAAAGTCCTGGCCGTGCTGGCCGAGGCCGGTATCGTCGCCGAGCCGAGTCCGCTCAGTGCGGACGCGTTGCGGCTGGCGACGCCGGTCGCTGTCAACCAGCTGCCCGGCTTCGCCGAGGGCGCGCTCTCGGTGCAGGATCTGTCGGCGCAGTGCGCGGCCGATGCGCTGGCGCCGGCCGCCGGGGCGCGGGTACTGGATGCCTGCGCCGCACCGGGCGGCAAGTCGGCGCACCTGCTGGAGCGTGATCCCAGCCTGCGCCTGCTGGCGCTGGACATCGACGCCCGTCGCCTGGCGCGTGCCCGTGACACGTACGCGCGCACGGGTGTCGGTGAGGGCGCACAGACCCTGGCGGCAGACGCCAGCGATCCTGGCGCGTGGTGGGACGGCACGCCGTTCGATGCGATCCTGCTCGATGCGCCCTGTTCGGCCACGGGCGTGATCCGCCGCCAGCCGGATGTGATGTTCCACCGCCGCGCCGAGGACATCGATGCGCTGGTCGGCGTTCAGGCCCGGCTGCTGGAGGCATGCTGGTCGATGCTGCGCCCCGGTGGCGTCCTGCTGTATGCCACGTGCTCGATCCTGCGTGCGGAGAACATCGAGCAGATCCGCGCGTTCCTGAGGTGGCACCCGGATGCGGTGGCGCAGCCGTTGGACGAGGCGTTCGGGCTGGATTGCGAAGGCATTGCACGCCAACGACTGCCCGGTGACAGCGACGCTGACGGATTCTTCTACGCGCGTCTGCTAAAAGCGGTGTGAATCCGCTGCCGTTCAAGTCCTCATGCTGAAAACCCGCGCGTCGCGAGAGACGTGGTTGTTCGTGGTGATGGCCCTGCTGGTGCTGGGGGCTGGACTCGGCCTGCGCGATCCCTGGCCGTCGGATGAGCCGCGCTTCGCGCTCGTCGCCAAGCAGATGGTGGACAGCGGTCACTGGTTGTTCCCGCATCGCGGCCTGGAGCTGTACTCGGACAAGCCGCCGATGCTGATGTGGTGGCAGGCCACGCTCTATCACCTGATCGGCGATTGGCGGCTGGCGTTCCTGCTGCCCTCGCTGATCGCCGCGCTGGGCACGTTGTGGTGCGTGGTCGATCTCGGTGGTCGGCTGTGGACGCGACGCGTCGGCCTGTACGCAGGCTGGGCACTGCTGTTCGCACTGCAGTTCACCTTCCAGGCGAAGAAGGCACAGATCGATCCGCTGGTGGTGCTGTTCATCACCCTGGCCAATTACGGGCTGCTGCGCCACCTGCTGCTGGGCCCGGCATGGCGCTGGTGGTGGCTGGGCTGGTTCTTCGCCGGGATCGGCGTCATCACCAAGGGCGTGGGCGTGATCGCCCTGCTGATGCTCGTTCCGGCCGTGATCGGCTCGGCCCTGCGGTGGAACGGTGTGCGCCTGCATGCGCGCGACCTGCGCTTCTGGCTGGCGCCGCTGGCGTTCCTGCTGGCCGTGGCGCTGTGGCTGCTGCCGATGGTGCTGGCGGCGCTGGCGACCGGGCTGGACGAGTACCGCGCCTACATGGACGACATCCTGTTCCAGCAGACCGCAGGGCGTTATGCCCAGTCCTGGGACCATCACCAGCCGTGGTGGTACTTCCTGGCGATCATGCCGTCGATGTGGATTCCCGCGTTCCTGGCACTGCCGTGGGCGATTCCGGCCTGGCGCCGCCGGCTGCAGCGACGCGACGCGCGCTACCTGCTTCTGCTGGGGTGGTGGTTGCTGATCGTGCTGTTCTTCTCGATTCCCGAGGGCAAGCGCGATGTGTACATTCTCCCTGCGCTGCCGATGTTCTGCCTTGCCCTGGCGCCGCTGCTGCCCGGCCTTCTGCGCCGTCGCGACGTGCAGGCACTGCTGGGGCTGTTCACGCTGGCCCTGGCTCTCGGCACGCTGCTGGCAGGCGCACTGGCATTGCTGGGCGAGCCGGGATTCGAGTCGAGGCTGGAGCACGAACGTGGTCTGGCACCGGGCGTGATGGATGCGTTGGCCTGGGCGGCGCTGGCGATGGGCGCCTGCGGTGTGGCCAGCCTGTTGCTGTCTGGCCGTGGCCGGCGTCATCTGGCCATGGTGTCGACCCTGGCCACGGTGTGGGTGCTGTACAGCCTGGTGGGCTACCCGCTGTTGAACGATTCGGGTTCGGCGCGGGGCCTGATGCGCCATGTGGGGGAGCGCATCGGCCCGCAGGCCGAGTTGGGCCTGGTGGCCTGGAAGGAACAGAACCTGCTGATGGCCGATCGACCGGCGGCCACGTTCGGCTTCAACACCCCCTGGGATGAACAACTGCAGGCGGCGACGCGCTGGCAGCGGCTGGTGCCGGCGCGGCGCTGGCTGCTGGTGCAGGAGGACGCCCTGCTGCCATGCGTGGACCGCGACCGGGCCGAACCGGCGGGCGTGGCCAACCGTCGCCGCTGGTGGCTGGTGCCGGCAGAGGCGGTGATCGCGCCCTGCCAGGCCAGCGATCGCGAGCGCGAACGTGAACGGCGTTTGCAGGAACGGGGATAACGGCCTGTGTCCACGCTTGTCCAGACTGCCCAACAGGCGACAAAGGCAGTAAAACAGCACACTGGGAGCGGCCGTTGTGGCCGCCCCCGTTCTTCCCGCACACCCGCAGCGAAACTTCCGACGTGCCAGCTCCACCGGACAACCTGAACCCCGCGGCCGGCGACCTGCCGGGAGCCCCCGTCGGCGGTCGGCAGCGCGCGGCGCACTGGCTGGCGCAGATCGGTCTGTTCTGCCTCCCGGCGCTGGTGCTTACCGTGCCGATCAACCTGCTTCCGTATGGACTGTTGCTGCTGGCCAGCACGCTGCTGGCGCCGGAACTGCTGTGGCGCGCCCGGCACATGGGCGGGCAGCCGGTGAAGGTGCTGACCTGGCTGATGCTCGCGGTGCTGGCGCTGGGCCTGCTGTCGGTGCTGCTGTTCGAGCAGGGGCTGCGCGATGTCGACAACCGCTCGCGCTTCGTGGTGATCCCCTGGATCGCCCTGTGGGTCTGCGCGTTGCGCCCGGACCTGCGCTGGCTCTGGCGTGGCGCGCTGGCCGGGCTGCTGGTCACCTTCGCGATGTCGCTGTGGCAGGTACTGCAGGGGGCTCCGCGTGCGGAGCTGTTCACCAATGCCATCGTGCTGGCCGACATCGTGATGGTGCTGATGGTACTGCTGGTGTTCTGCCGACCTTCGCGACGCTGGTCGCTGGTGATCGTCGGCATGGCGGCCGGCTGTGGAACCATCGTGTTGACCGGCAGCCGTGGCGTGTTCGCGGCGTTGCTGGCTCTGCTGGTGGTGCTGGCGCTGAGCCTGCGCTGGCGGACCGGCACCGCCCGCCTGTCGGTGCTGGCAGGCATGTTGGCGATTGGCGCCACCCTGCTGCTGTCGGTGCCCGAGCTGCGTCACCAGGTGCGGCTGAGCGAGCTGCACAGCGACATGCAGCGCATGGAGCAGGGCGACAGCGACTCTTCCGCCGGTGCCCGCGTGGAGCGTCTGCAGGTTGCCTGGGATACCTTCCTGGACCACCCGCTGGTCGGTGTCGGAATCGGCCACTTCGATGACGCGATGCAGCGTGTGCCGGTCTGCCGCGAGAACCCGGACGAACAGCGCTGCCACCTTGGCCATGCCCATAACGACGTAGCCGAATGGGCCGCCACCCAGGGCATGCCCGGCCTGCTGCTGCTGCTGGCGGTGTATGGCGTTCCGCTGTGGGTGTTCGTGCGCCTGCATCGGCGCAGCGGGCGCAGTACGTTCCGCGGGCCTGCCGCGGCCGGGATCATGATCGTGACCACGTACGTGCTGTGCGGGCTGACCCAGTCGATGTTCGCGCACCAGATGACGGCCAGCTTCTACGTCACCATCGTCGGCCTGCTGGCCGGGTTGTCGATCCTGGAAGGTGCCCGCCACCGCGTGGCCAACGCGGGTTGACGCCCCGCCGCCGGGCATGGCCCGGCGCTACCCCTGCACCGCCATGCCCGGCGCACGCAGGTGCACGGGAGCGGCAACGCCGGGCCATGCCCGGCGGATGCAGGTGCGCGGGAGCGGTCGCGCCGGGCCATGCCCGGCGGATGCAGGTGCACTGGAGCGGCAACGCCGGGCCATGCCCGGCGAATGCAGGTGCACGGGAGCGGTAGCGCCGGGCCATGCCCGGCGGATGCAGGTGCGCGGGAGCGGTAGCGCCGGGCCATGCCCGGCGGATCAGGGCTGCGGCGGGTCGGCCACCGCCTGACCGTTGCCGAGCATCCACAGCATGATGGTCTTCTGCCGCACGTAGTTGGCACGCACGTAGGCATAGACCAGGCCGTGCCAACCATCGCGGAAACCGCCGCGGAAAACGAATCCCCGCCAGAAGCGCCAGGCCGGTGCCAGCACCAGCTTGCCCAGGGTGGCGCGCTTGCCGCGTGCGAACTCGTGCTCGGCCATCATCCGCGCGTACTTCTCGGTCTTGGCCAGTTGCTGCTGCAGCGAGCGGTAGGGGTAGTGGATGAGGTCGCCGCGCAGGGTGCCGACGCTGCCATCGACGCTGGCGGCCTCGTGGATCTCACGGGTGCCGCGCCAGCCGCCGCGGCGGCGGTCGAACAGGCGCATCACCCGGTCCGGATAGGCGTTGCCGTGGCGCAGGAAGCGGCCGAAATACTCTGAAAGGCGGGCGAAGCGGTAGCCCGCGTGGCCGCTGAATCCCCCCTCGCGGGCCTGTTCGATGGAGGCGCGCAGTTCCGGGCTGATGCGCTCGTCGGCATCCAGGCACACCACCCAGTCATGTGCTGCCTGCTCGACGCAGAACGCCTTCTGGCTGCGGAAGCCATCGAACGGCCGCTGCAGCACGCGGGCACCGGCAGCCTCGGCGATGGCCACGGTGGCGTCGCTGGAATACGAGTCCACCACGATGATCTCGTCGCAGAAGGCCAGCGAGGCCAGGCAGTCGCCGATGCGGCCGGCCTCGTTGAACGCGATAATGCACGCCGAGATGCGAGGCCGTTCGATGGGAGCGGTCGTGGAGGACATGATGGCCGGGTACCTGTTGTTTGCGACGGAGCGCTATGCGCTGCCTATTCTCGCCCCGTTGGCGCAGGCCTTGCACGCGTCCGGGCAGGAGGTGGCTGCCTGGTTCGAAGGTGGCGCCGCCGGCAGCCAGTTGCCGGGCGTGCCCGTGATCGGCCTGAAGCAGGCCCTGGCGATGCGCCCGCGCGCGGTGTACAGCGCGGCCAACTGGGTGCCGACGTTCCTGTCCGGTGCCAAGGTGCAGCTGTTCCATGGCTTCAACGTGGAGAAGCGCGACAGCGCACGTGGCCATTTCCGGGTACGCGGGATGTTCGACCTGTACTGCACCCAGGGCCCGGCCACCACCGCGCCGTTCCGCGACATCGCCGCCCTGCAGGGTCACTTCGCGGTGGCCGAGACCGGCTGGCCGAAGCTGGACCCGCTGTTCCGCGACGATGGTGGCGAAAGCGCCGCGCTGCGCGCAGCGGCGGGCGGTCGTCCGGTGATCCTGTTCGGCTCGACCTTCACCGAGCGGCTCAGCGCCGCCCCGCACCTGCATGCGCAGATCGCCGCCGACATCGCGGCCGGGGAGCGCTACTGGCTGCTGACCCTGCACCCGAAGTGCCCGCCGGAGCTGTTCGAGCGTTACCGTGCGCTGGCCGGCGCCAATGCCCGCTTCATCGAACCGGAGCAGGTCATGGCCGCACAGCGCGCCGCTGATGTGCTGGTGTCCGATACGTCTTCGATCGTTTCGGAGTTCATCGTCCAGCACAAGCCGGTGGTGACCTTCCGCAACCGCGTCCCGAAACCGCACATGATCGATTTCGACGTGCCGGCGCAGCTGCCCGTCATGCTGCAGCGCGCGCTGCACCCGGATGCCGCCCTGCAGGCGGAGATCGTGCGCTATGCCGACGCGATCCATCCGTACCGTGACGGCCGCTCCAGTGAGCGGGTGATTGCCGCAACCGAGGATTTCCTGTCCGGCGAGATGGGCGCGCTGCGCCGCAAACCCTTCGGCAGCTGGATGCGTGACCTGCAGATCCGCAGGGATCTGGGCTACTGGGGGCCATCACAGCGGTGATCGGGGGATGTAGAGCCGAGCCCACGCTCGGCTGTGGCAAGCCGAGCATGGGCTCGGCTCTACAGTAGATCCACGCCAGGCGTGGAAGGGCGGCAACGGGTCACCAGCGCAGCTTGCGGCGCGGCAGCGCGGCGGCCAGCTGCGCCATCAGCGCCCGTGCCTGTGCGTGCGGCAGGTAATGCAGCGCCAGGGCCACATCACCATGCGCGCCTGCGGTGTCCAACTGCAGGCTGGCCGTGCCCAGCAGCCTGTCCAGCGGTGAGCGCTGCAGGCGCAGGCCCTGCAGCTTGTCCAGTTCCGCCCAGCGCCACCAGCGCCTCCACCATCCGCCGCGCACCGCGACGTAGCGATCATCCAGATGCCAGCCCATGCGGCCCATCTGCCGATGGGCGACCCACAGCGCGACCGGCAGCCAGCCCAGCACCAGCAGGCCGGGTGTTCCCCAGCGCCAGTACATCGCGGCGGCCAGCAACGGCACCAGCAGTACGCTGCCCAGGCACAACCGCCACCAGCCGCGCTGCGGCACCGGCTGCCAGTGCGCGGGCGGCCACTGCAGCTGAGGCAGCAGGCGCTGCACCAGATGATCGCAGTCGGCGGCCGGTGCCAGCGGCGCGAGTTCGCGCAGCGCCCGATCTTCCTCGCGGGTGGGGCCGCCGGCAGCGCTGTCGATCTGCAGCTGGCGCCGCCCGAACCAGCGTTGCAGGGTGCCTTCGCGCAGGGTCCAGGCCTGGATGCGCCGGCGCGCCACGCTGCTGCGCGTGCGGCTGAGCAGGCCTGCCGCGACCGTCAGCCGGTGTTCCTGCTCGGTCAGGGTGAAGCCGGCATAGCGCAGCAGGGCCAGCACCACCGACAGCAGGCGCATCAGCAGCCAGCCTGCGACCAGCACCAGCGCGGCCAGGATCAGCAGGCCGGCAAGGCCCTCGTGCAGCTGGCTGGCGTAGCCGAACGCCTCGCGTCCTCCGCTGGAGATCACGCCGTCCAGCGAACGGCGCGGGATCACCTGCAGCAGCGCACCGATGGCGGCGGCGAACAGCACCCAGCCGCGGTTGGACAGCAGGCCCAGGCGTATCACTTCGGCGGTGGACATGCGCAGCAGCACTTCATCGGTCGGGTCGGCGGTGGCAGCCGGTGCGTTGCCAGGCGCCTTTCCGCGCTGCTTCACCAGCTGCTCCAGTGCCAATGCCTGGTCCAACCGCAGCACCCGCATCTCTGCCTCCGGGCGCACGCCGCCGGCCGACTCCAGGCGCAGCTCGGCCACGCCGAACAGCCGGTGCAACGGGTTCTGCCGCACTTCCACGTTGTGGATGCGGGCGAAGGGAATTTCCCGGCGGTTGCGCGCAAGCAGCCCGCTGCGCACGGTGATCGCATCACTGCCGATGCGGTAGCGGTAGCTCAGGTACTGCAGCACCGAGACCACCACCAGCGCGGCGATGGCCAGCAGCGGCATCAGCTGCGCCCACAGCGGGTCGCGGTCGCCGCGCCGGCCGAACACCAGCAGCGCGACCAACGGCAGGAAGTAGTGCCGCAGCTGCATCAGCAGCACGAACAGCCATGACCAGGGGTGCAGGCGCTGTTCGTCGCCGCCGCGTGGCAGCGGGGGCGGCAGGGGCGGTGGCTGGCTCACAGGGCGTCGGCGTCCTGATCGAGCTGGTGGGCCAGGGTGTCGCGCAGGCGTTCGGCGTCGGCATCATCCAGGCCGCTGACAGTCACGGCACTGAGGCGGGTGCCTGCGGTGTGCACGATCAGCGTCGCCAGGCCGGCACGCCGCTCCAGCGGACCACGGCGCAGATCCAGGTGCTGCACGCGCGAGACCGGTACCTGCGTTTCGGTCTGCCACATCAGGTCCCTGCGCAGGCCCAGGCCCTGTGCGTCCAGGCGCCAGCGTGTGCGGGTCAGGCGGCGATGGCCCAGCCACGCGCCGAACAGGGCGCCGACCAGCAGGCCCGACGCTGCACCCCACAGCCCGGCAGGCAGATCGAAGGACCACCACGCGGCCGCCAGCGGTGCGCCTGGCACGAAGAGTCCGCCGAATGCGCCTTCCAGCGCAGCCAGGCGTGCGGCGCGGGCCGGCAGCGGCTGCCAGTCGTTGATGGGCACAGCAGGAAGGGGCAGGTCGGTCACACGGGCTCCGTCGGGCGGCAGGGCAGGCGGGGCGGCCGCAGCCGCACCGCGCAGACGGTAGCAGGTCGGGCGCGCTACTGCGCCGCCTGGATCAGTGCATCGACATCGAGCAGATGGCCGGCACGGTCGGCCTTGGTGCGCAGGTAGTGTTCGTTCTCGGCCGTGATCTCGCCAGTGACCGGAATGCAGTCCAGCACTTCGATGCCGGCATTGCGCAGGCGCTGTGCCTTGGTCGGATTGTTGCTGAGCAGGGCCACGCGGCTGATGCCCAGGCCGCGCAGCATCGCCACGGCGCTGCCATAGCGTCGCTCATCGGCGCCGAAGCCCAGTTGTGCATCGGCGTCGATCGTGTCCAGCCCGTCGTGCTGGTAGCCATAGGCGCGCATCTTTGCAGCGATGCCCGTTCCCCGGCCTTCCTGGTCCAGATACAGCAGCACGCCGCCGCCCAGTTCCTTCAGTTTGCGCAGACCGCGTCGCAGCTGGTCCCCGCAGTCGCACTTGAGCGAACCGAACAGGTCGCCGGTCAGGCACGAGGAGTGCACGCGTACCGGCACCACGGCAGACAGGTCCGGGTCGCCGACGATGATCGCCACCTGGTCGCGTTGTGCAACGCCGCCGCGGAACACCGCGAAGGTGGTCATGCCGACATCGCGCAGCGGTACCGGCGAACGGGCGACCAGCTCATAGTCGTGGGCGGCGTGCGCCGCACCTTCGGCCAGGTCGCACAGGGCGACGTCGGCGGCGCCGTCGAAGGTCGCATCATCCACATCCAGGCGCACCGCGACCATGGCCGGCAGCAGCAGGCCCAGGCGGGCCAGTTCAACCGCGCCGGCATCGAAGGCATCGCCTGCGGTCCAGTGAGCCGGCATCGGCCCGGGCTCGCGCAGGTAGCCCAGCGTCGGCAGGGCGTCGAAGGCGATACCGGCCAGCGGCAGGCGCACACCGTCAGGTGCCTCCACCCCCAGCACGCGGGCGCGGGTCGCCGTCAGGAACAGGTAATGACGCTCGCGCGCTGCGCTGGCAAAGGCGGCAAAGCTGCTGGCGGTGGCGCTGTCCAGCGCGATCACGGCCAGGCGTTGGCCCTGGCCGTCGTGAAGCAGGACCGGGCGACCGGCGCGCAGTTCCGCGACCGCGCGCTCGCAGCGGATCGCGGCCGGGTCGCCGAACAGGGAGGAGGCAGCAGGCATGGCAGGACCGGGGGAGGCGGACATCGCAGTCTCTATGGGGGCGCCGGCGTCGTATTCAACGTGCTGCGGCCGCCGGTCGCAGGGCGGCACGGTGGGACTCAGTGCGGGTGTTCCTCGGTCGCGTAGGGATCATCCTCGCCGCTGCCCGGTGGCCGCAGCGTATAGCGCTTGTAGGTCCACTGATACTGTGCCGGATCGCGGCGGGCGATGCGTTCGATCCCGGCGTTCAGGGCGGTGGCCGCAGTCTGCGGGTCCGGGTCGGCCACTGCGGGGTCGGCCGGCTCGACGTGCAGGGCGAATTCCATGTCCGGCCCAATGCGCTCGCACCAGCCATACAGGACGATGGCGCCGGTGCGTTCGGCCAGGCGGTTGACCAGGGTCATGGTCAGCGCCGGCACACCGAAGAACGGAACGAACACGCCGTCACCGGCCTTCGGCTGCTGGTCCGGCAGGATGCCGGTGGCGCCGCCGTCCTTGAGTACCTTGAACAACTGGCGCACCGCCGGGCCCTCGGCGCGCACCTGCTGCACGTTCTGGCCACCCCGCACCAGCTGCAGGAAAGCGTCGCTGGCTTCATCCTCCGGCGGCTTGTAGACGATGGCGATCTGCCCGCGCGAGGCCAGCCACTGGTTCAGCAGCTCCCAGTTGCCGAAGTGCGGCGCGGCCACGATCACGCCCCTGCCGCTGGCCAGCGCCGCGTCATACAGCGCTTCACCGTGGCGCTGCTTCAGGTGCAGGCGCAGGTTCTCGGCCGGCGGGCGGCTCCACAGGCGCAGGGTCTCGATGGCCTGCAGGGCGGTGGAGCGCAGCAGATCGCGATGCAGGCGCTCGCGCGCAACGGGGTCCAGATCCGGGTAGGCCAGCTCCAGGTTGCGGCGGGTGACGCGACTCTCACGGGCGTTGAGACGGATCCAGGCCCAGGCCAGGGCCTGCGCGACGCCGCGCAGCAGCGGCCAGGGCAGGCGCGTGAACAGGGTGGTGGCGCGATAGGCCAGCCGGGCTTTGCGTTGCGGGTTCATCCACGCAAGTTTAGCCAAGGGCGCTGCTATCGTGGCCGGCCCCCCTGACCGGAAACCCACAGATGCTCGTCCTGATCCAACGCGTCAGCCAGGCCGCCGTCCACGTCGATGGCGAGGCCGTCGGCCAGATCGGCCCTGGCCTGCTGGCCCTGGTGGGGATGGAGCCGGGCGACACCGAGCCGCAGCTGCAGCGCATGGCCGAGCGCCTGCTGGGCTACCGGGTGTTTGCCGATGAAGCCGGGAAGATGAACCGCTCGCTGCGCGATACCGGCGGCGGCCTGCTGCTGGTCAGCCAGTTCACCCTGGCGGCCGACACCCGGTCGGGCATGCGCCCCAGCTTCACCACTGCGGCGCCGCCGGCCGAGGCTGAACGCGGGTTCAATCGATTTGTCGACATCTGCCGTGAAAATCACGCGCCAGGGGTGGAAACGGGCCGCTTTGGTGCCCATATGATCGTCAGCCTGGTCAATGATGGTCCCGTGACCTTCCTTCTCAGGCCCTGAAGCCGCCGGGACCACCGCCCGGCAGGCGGGGCCCCGGGCTGGTATAATGCTACGTTCCCTATTTCCTACCCAGCCGGTGGCGCGAGCACTACATGGCCAACGAACGTCCTGCCCAATCCGAAATCAAGCAACTGATCAGCAAGGGCCTGGAACAGGGCTACCTGACCTACGCCGAAGTCAATGACCATCTGCCGGACGACATGGTCGACCCGGAACAGATCGAAGACATCATCGGCATGATCAACGGCATGGGCATTGATGTCCATGAAGTTGCGCCGGATGTGGAGACTCTCCTCCTCAACGACGGCAACACCGGCAACCGCGAAGTCGACGACACCGCGGCCGAAGAAGCCGCTGCCGCGCTGAGCGCGCTCGACACCGAAGGTGGCCGCACCACCGACCCGGTGCGCATGTACATGCGCGAAATGGGTACTGTCGAGCTGCTGACCCGCGAAGGCGAAATCGCCATCGCCAAGCGCATCGAAGAAGGCCTGGGCCAGGTACAGGCCGCACTGGGCCAGTTCCCGGTGTCGGTCGAATCGCTGCTGTCCGATTACGAAGCCCACAAGGAAGGCAAGAAGCGCCTGGCCGAAGTGATCGTCGGCTTCAACGACCTGACCGACGAAGAGCCGGCTCCGCCGGCGGCCGCCGCCGATGACAGCGACGATGCCGACGCCGAAGCCGACGAGGACGAGGACGATGATGTCGACGGCGCCGATGAGGAAGCCGCACCGACCGGTCCGGACCCGGAGGAAGTCGCCGCGCGCATGCAGGCGCTGAGCGATGCCTTCAATGCCTTCAAGAAGGCCGCCGGCAAGGGCGACAAGAAGAACCTGCCGCGCCTGCGCGAAGAGATGTCGGCCGTGTTCGTCACCCTGAAGCTGCCGCTGCCGCTGACCGACGTGCTGACCAAGCAGCTGCGCGACACCATGGCCGAGATCAAGAGCCATGAGCGCCGCGTGCTGAACCTGGCCACCGTCACCGCGCGCATGCCGCGCAAGGATTTCATCCGCTCCTGGGAAGGCAACCAGACCAACCTGGAGTGGGTGGAAGACGCACTGAAGCGCAAGCAGAAGTGGTCGTCGGCGCTGCGTGAGGTGAAGGACCAGATCATTGCCGAACAGCAGGCCACGATCGACATCGAGAAGCTGACCCAGCTGGACCTGGAAGAGCTGAAGGAAATCAGCCGTGCCATGGCCTACGGTGAAGCCAAGGCGCGCAAGGCCAAGAAGGAGATGGTCGAGGCCAACCTGCGCCTGGTGATCTCGATCGCCAAGAAGTACACCAACCGCGGCCTGCAGTTCCTCGACCTGATCCAGGAAGGCAACATCGGCCTGATGAAGGCCGTGGACAAGTTCGAGTACCGCCGCGGCTACAAGTTCTCCACGTATGCGACCTGGTGGATCCGCCAGGCCATCACCCGCTCGATCGCCGACCAGGCGCGCACCATCCGTATTCCGGTGCACATGATCGAGACGATCAACAAGTTGAACCGCATTTCCCGCCAGATGCTCCAGCAGTACGGCCGCGAGGCCACGCCGGAGGAGCTGGCCAAGGAAATGGACATGCCGGAAGACAAGATCCGCAAGGTGATGAAGATCGCCAAGGAGCCGATCTCGATGGAAACCCCGATCGGCGACGACGAGGATTCCCATCTGGGCGACTTCATCGAGGACACCAATGTGGAGTCCCCGATCGAGAACACCACCAACATCAATCTGTCTGAAACCGTGCGTGACGTGCTGGCCGGCCTCACCCCGAGGGAAGCCAAGGTGCTGCGCATGCGCTTCGGCATCGACATGAACACCGACCACACGCTGGAAGAGGTCGGCAAGCAGTTCGACGTGACCCGCGAGCGCATCCGCCAGATCGAAGCAAAGGCGCTGCGCAAGCTGCGTCACCCGAGCCGCTCGGAACAGCTGCGCAGCTTCCTGGATATCGATTGATTCCAGCGGTTGTGTCGTGAACTGGAAAACCCCGCCTCGGCGGGGTTTTCTTTTTTCGTAAATTAATTCGTAATTTAATTCAGGTGGTGAAACCGCGTGGCCCCATGAAAATCAACGGGTTGCTTTGACCTGTGCCTTGCACATGGCCTCATCATGTGGCGTGAATACGTAAATTAACTCGTAACGATATCGGTGCAGGGCCCGTCCCCGCACTCACATGGTCAACGACCTGCTGGAGCGCCTTCCCCCCGGCAGGTGGTGCCGGCGGGCGATCTTCTGGCGGGCCTTGGGATCACTCGCCCGACCCTGGGACGGCTGGTCGCCGACGCGGGGGGCGCGGTCGTGCGGCTGGGCCGCGCGCAGGTGGTACCGATGTCGGCGATCTGCTGCTGGGCGCGGACGCGGTTGCGTCTGCTCTTGCGACGATGGACACACCGCCGGACCGCGTGCGCAGCGAGGATCGGAAGCAGCGCTATCCCGAATGGGCAACTGCTGCGCTGGAAGGCGAAGACGTCGGCTCCTCGCCCGGCGGCGAACAGCCCAAGTTCACTGCGACGGTCGAGCACGATGGCGGCCGCTATGCCGCGCTGGTGAAGTTCGCCCTGCCCGGCGCGGGGGAGGCTGCCGAGCGGTGGGCAGACCTGTTGGCCTGCGAGCATCTGGCGCTTGAGGTTCTGCGCGAGGCGGGTGTGTCTGCAGCAGAATCGTCGCTCATCCAGACCGACAGCCACACCTTCCTGGAGGTGAAGCGGTTTGATCGCTCGCCGGGCACCTTGGGACGGCGTGGATTCGTGTCGCTGTTGGCCCTGTCCTCCGCGTATGTGGGTGACGTGACCATGGATTGGGGACAGGCGGATGAGCAGTTGCGGGCGCAGCGGTGGATCCATCAGGAGACCGCGACCGCCCTGTCGCGGCTGCACGCCTTTGGGCAGTTGATCGGCAATACCGATATGCATCAGGGCAACGTCGGCTTCCATCTGCTGGATCGGGGGGCGTTGCCGCTTGCCCCTGCCTACGACATGCTGCCGATGTCCCTGGCCCCCTCGCGAACGGGCGTTCTGCGGGCGACAACGCCGCTTCCCCCGGTCGCACCACGGCGCGCAGGCCAGTTGGATCATCTGCAATGGGCGGCTCCGCTCGCGGTAGATTTCTGGGAGCGGGTTGCAGCGTCTGGCCTGCTGCGGTCCAAGGTGCTGCTGGAGGTGGCCGGACAGAATGCAGCGCGGGTCCGGGCCATGGGGAATCGTTTCGGCTGAGGCACGCGTCTGCGGCCGGTCGGTGGCGAGAGAAGGCCTGACTCAACTACACTTTCCCGTTGCACGGGCCTATAGCTCAACGGTTAGAGCAGAGGACTCATAATCCTTTGGTTCCAGGTTCGAATCCTGGTGGGCCCACCACATTCTCAGCGCAACCGCAGCTCCGTCTGCTTCCCTTCATCGAATGGCCCTTGATCCAGAAGACAGTCGATGAAGGCGCCCAGCAGGGCGGGTCGATGCTGCCGGCTCGGGTAGTAGAGGAACAGCCCGGGGCGCGAGATCGACCAGTCCGACAGGACCCGGACCAGCCGCCCCTGGGCCAGGAGTTCGCCTACGCCGTCCTGCTCGAAGTGATAGGCAATGCCGAGCCCACCCAGCGCAGCAGCAATGCCGACGTCAGCGTGATTGGTGATGACAGGGCCATCGACGGCTACATCGAGCCGATGCCCCTGCTTCTCGAACTCCCAGCGATAGTGCCTGCCATCCATCTCGAGTCGCCAGTTGATGCACGCGTGCTCGTGCAGCTCGGCCGGCGAGGTGGGGGTGCCTCGACGTGAGAGGTAGTCGGGCGATGCCACCGCCATCATCTTCATGTCGGGAGTGAGGCGGACGGCCACCATGTCCTTTTCCAGCTGGCCGCCGACGCGGATGCCTGCATCAAAGCGGCCCCGGACGATATCGGCCAGCGCATCGTCGACCACGATGTCGAGCACGACATCAGGATGCGTGCGATGGAAGCGCGCAAGCCGTGGGGCGATGACCGTCCTTGCCGCGATGCCCAGCGTGTTGATGCGCAGCGTGCCGCTCATCCGCCCCGTCGCCTCACCGGCATCCGCCACTGCAGCAGCCATCTCCCGGAACAGCGGGGCGATGCGCCTGTAGAGCAGTTCGCCCGTTGCCGACGGTGCGACGCTGCGCGTGGTGCGATTCAGAAGGCGGGCGCCGATGCGACCTTCGAGCTGGCGGATCGTCTGGCTCAGCGCCGAAGGCGACAGGCCAAGATGCTCTGCGGCTCGCACAAAACTCTGACGCTCCACGACGGCAACAAAGGCTCTGAGTTCAGCAAAGTCGGATCCGCGCATTATGTACTCGTTTCTAAAGAGCCCATCCGGATTCTAGGATATTCAATAAATTAGCCGGGGTGCGCATCCTACGGGCCATCCACCCGAGGAGACAGAAACGTGAGCGCCTTGACCCTTCCCGAGCCCATTGCGGCGTACTTCGCGGCAGAGCAGAACCCGACCGCCTTGACGCAGTGCTTCACGACACACGCGGTGATGAAGGACGACGGACATACCTACGTGGGCATCGACGCCATCAAGGCGTTCATGGCCGAGGCAGCGGCCCGGTACCACGCGACGAGTGTGCCGTTTGCCATCGAGCGGCAGGACGACATCCACAGGGTGCAGGCGGATGTCACCGGTGACTTTCCCGGCAGCCCGACGGTTCTGACGTACCGCTTTCGACTGGAGCGCGGCCGGATCGCATCGCTGGAGATCACGGCATGAACTTCGACCTCCAACTGAAGGACCTGAGGGCAGTGGTCACAGGAGGAACGCTGGGACTGGGGGCTGCCGTTGTGAAAACCCTGACGGAGGCCGGAGCGCGCGTGACGACGTCCGCGCGCACCGTTCCCACCCAGACGCGCGAGGGCGTCACCTACGTCGCTGCCGACCTGTCGACCGCGGAAGGCACGGATCACCTTGCGCAGGCCGTCCTCCGGCAGTGGGGAGGTGTGGACATCGTGATCAATGTGCTCGGAGGCTCGAACACGCCCGGTGGTGGCTTCGCTGCCATTAGCGATGCGCACTGGTTCGCCGAGCTGAACCTGAATCTCATGTCCGCGGTGCGCCTGGACCGTGCACTGCTGCCTGCGATGCTGCACCAGGGGTCGGGCGTGGTGATCCATGTCAGCTCCATCCAGCGCGTGCTGCCGCTGCCGGAGTCCACCACGGCGTACGCTGCGGCAAAGGGCGCTCTCACCACGTACAGCAAGTCGCTTGCCAGAGAGGTGACACCCAAGGGAGTGCGCGTACTGAGCGTTGCGCCGGGCTGGATCGAGACCGAGGCGTCCGTGGCGTTCGCGACGAGGATGGCCGCAGAGGCCGGAACGGATTACGAAGGTGGCAGGAAGATCGTGATGGATTGGCTGGGCGGGATTCCGGTGGGTCGACCTGCCAGGCCACAGGAGGTGGCCGACCTGATCGCTTTCCTGGCCTCCCCGCGCTCCGCGTCGATCGCCGGGACGGAGTATCGGATCGATGGGGGTACGGTCCCCACCGTGTGATGAACGGGCTTGGCGGTCGTATCGGGCGCCAGGCTGCACGCGTCTATGGGCCGCCGTTTCACAAAACTTCCATCTACCTGAATCAGCTGTTAGGCTCCGGGCGGAAGGTCGTCTCATTCAGGTACCAAAGTCCCCGCTGAACAGCCCGCATACAGGAATTGGAGAGAGCATGAAGCTCCGCGTGACAGGCAGGTCCCGTTCCAACGTACTGTTGTTTCTTCCCCTTGTTTCCCTCTGCGCCGGCGTGGCTATCGCGCCTTCGGTGAAAGCGGCGGAAAAGCCCACCGATATCGACACAGTTCAAGTGCGCGCCAAGCGCATACAGAACGAGATCATCCCGTGGCATCTGTTCGACATGGGGGGAGGAGGCGGACGCTGGGACTTCCTCGGCGGTGGTGGTGGCGGTGCAGCCCCCAACCAGACCGCCAAGGAGCAGGAGACCGACGACCGCGAGAAGCAGTGCGATGGAACGACCGGCAATCCGATCGTCCTGTACACCGGCAACAAGGTCGAGCACGAGCTGGACTTCGCAAGTGCCAGTGAGATGGGCTTGTTCCTGCGACGCAGCTACAACCATCACTGGAGTGCGACCGGCCTTTTCGGCAATCACTGGCTGAGCAACTTCGATTACTCGCTGGCGTTCTCTGATGGCCAGAACACTCTCTGGAACCAACGGCCGGACGGTCGCCGGATCAAGTTCCAGCGCGATCCCGCCAGCGGCCACTGGAACGAGGACAAGGCACAGCCCATTGCCTACATCGTCAAGAATGCGGACGGCAGTTTCACGCTTCACAACGATGAGAATGGTGCGGAGAACTACAACGCAGAGGGCTACATCACCCAGCTTCGCAACGAGCAGGGGATCGCCTGGAACTTCGTCTACAGCAACAAGTACCTGCAGACGGTCACGCACTCTTCCGGCCGCCAGGTGAAGTTCACCTGGAGCGGCAGCCAGGTCACGCAGGTGACCGATCCGGCCGGAAACATCTTCCAGTACGCCTATACACCCAACGTGTTCGGGACTGGGCGGGGGCGTCTGGCATCGACCACGCTGCCAGGCGCGCCAGCCACCACCATTACCTATCACTATGAGGACGCGCGGTATCCCGGCGGCTTCACCGGAAAGTCCTTCAATGGTGTGCGCTATTCCACCTTTGCCTACGACGAGAATCGCCGTGCGGTTCTCTCCGAGCATGCCGGTGGCGTCGAACGCCACACCATCAGCTACGTGGTGGAAAGCACGGAACAGGTGCTGCCGCCACCCGCGCCGGCACGGCCGGGTGGCATCTTCGTGGAAGCAGAGCGGGGCTGGTGCGAGGACACGCGCAACGGGATGATGTGCTATCAGCCGCGCTCTTTGCCGGGTGGCAGTGTTCCCATGGCAGGCACGGGCGCCGGCACGGGAATCGGCAGCATCCAGCTGTCCTCGACACCTGAAGGCAAGGCGCGCCCTGTCAAGATCAAAGCGATCGAAACCAATCCACTGGGTCGCAGGACAACCCACGCCTACGAAGATGGTCGCCCGGTGTCGGTGACCGGCGCCGCCTCGCCGCGCTGCGCAGCCAGCTACAAGGAGAGCAGCTACGACGCCAATGGTTATCCTGATCTGGTCCACGATTTCGCCGACAACCTGACCGACTTCGACTACAGCCCCCAGGGCTATCTGCTGAAGCGTGTTGATGCGGTAGGTACAGCCGTGCAGCGGACTACGACCTTTGAATGGGACACGGCACGCAATCGCCGGACCAAGGTGTCGGTCGCCAACGACAAGGAGACCAGCTACACCTACGACGCGCGCGGCAATGTTGCATCGGTGACAGAGAAGAACCTCTCCAGTCATGGTGCCCCGGGGCAGAGCCGTACGACCACGCTGACCTACACGTATCACCCGAATGGGCTGAAGGCCTCCATGAAGGTGGATGGCCCGTTGGCGCAGGATGACGCCACCTCGGTCTATGACGCCAATGGCGATCTGGTCAGCGTGACCAACGCGCTGGGACACAGCATTGCGTTCAGTGGTTACAACGGGTTGGGCCAACCGGCCCGCATCATCCAGGTCAATGGCCAGGTTCGCGAGTACAGCTACGACGCGCGTGGCCGCGTGGTCAGCCAGCGCGACAGCTTCGGCGACAGCTGGGCCACGACGACCTTCGGCTATGACGCGACGGGCAATCTGGCCAGCGCCACCCGGCCCGATGGAGTGATCGAGCGCTACGAGTACGACGCAGCACGGCGCCGCCTGGCGGAGGTGGTTCCCTTGGGTGACGGCACCTACGCATGGACGCGCTACAGCTATGACGCCGCCTCGAACATCACACGCAAGGAGGTGGCACACACCGACTTCCCACTGGGCAGCACGGTTACCGGCGTGATCGACGAACTGACCCACGACGGCAACTGGAACTGGTTCCTGCGTGGCTGGGCCTGCAGTACTGGATCCAACGCCTCCATCGAGGTCCATGGCTACGCGGAAGGTCAGTTCCTGGCCGCTGCGCAGGCCAACCTGGCCAGTGAACCGGGTGTCGCCTCTGCCTGCCAGGCGGGCGGCAGCGCTTACCGCTTCCAGCTGCCGGTGTCGCTGGCCCAGCGACAGCAGCTGGGCGGACGCAAGATCACCCTGTACGGCCTGTCGCCACAGGGCGGCGCCCACAATCGTGCGCTCGCCAATTCGGGCGTGTTCGCGGTACCGCAGGCGACTGTGGTGGGAGACATCGGTGGCGTCACTCATGACGGCAACGGCAACTACGCGGTAGAAGGCTGGGCCTGCTCGGTGGGTGTGGACAGTTCCATCGATGTGCATGCCTACGTCGGCGGTTCCGCCGGCGGCGGCGCATTCGCGATCGCCGGCACTGCCAACCTTCCCACTGATGGCAACGTTGCCAACGCCTGCCAGGCGAGAGGTACGGCTTATTGGTTCAAGCTGCCGCTGGACGCTGCGCTGCGCCAGAACCATGGCGGCAAACCGATCTACATCCACGGCATCTCGCCGGTCGGCCAGGCCAACCTGACCATCAACCGCTCGGGCGCATTCACGGTTCCATCGATTGTGCGCAGTGCCGAATTCATCACCTTCAACTCCAGTTCGTATCACATCTACAACGGCGACCGGGTGACCCTCACAGCGCAGGTGCGCAACACCGGCAATGTCACCTGGGACGGCAACACCTATCTCGCCTGGGGCCATGATTTCCCGACGCAATCACATGGATTGTCGGCACCTGTTCCGCCAGGGGGGATCGCCACTTTCAGCTTCGATATCGCGCCCTATCACGACGGCGTAGGCATCGGCGGCTATTCCTATGTCGCGCAGATGGCTACGAGCGGAACAGCGTGGGGCCCCCGTCCCTACGTCACCATCGTGGTGGAAAACGGGGACTGGCATTGCCCCAATGGTCCAAATGGTCCCAACTGCCAAGAGCCGATGCGGGTCACGCCGCCCATTTGGTTGGACGCTAAGGAAGGAGTCCGCTGATGTCTGTGATCACTCTGACCCTGATGGGATTGAACGCTGTGACGTTCAGCGTCAACTACGACTACGACGAACTGGGACGGCTCATTGGCGAGCGCGGCAATAATGGACAGAACATCCGGTATGCCTACGACGCCGAAGGCCGCCTTGTCCAGATCACGGATTCGCAGAACCGCGTGAGGCAACTCAGCTACGACGCGCTTGGGCAGATGGTGCAGGCAGTGGACCCGGCCAATGGCACCACCCACGTCTCCTACGATCCGGGTGGCCGCGTTGCGCGGGTCAGCGACCCGCGGGGGCTGGTGACGACCTACGAGTACGACGGACTGGGCAACTTGTGGAAGCAGGCCAGCCCGGATACGGGCATTACGTTACATCAGTACGATGCGGTCGGGCTGCGGGTGTCGACCACCCGCAGCGACGGCAGCACCGTGGCGATGGGTTACGACGGACTGGGTCGACTGGCATCGATGCAGAGTGATGGCCAGCGGCAGGACTTCAGCTACGACTGGTGTGCCTGGGGCAAGGGCATGCTGTGCGGCCTCTCCGGCCCCGACACCGCGACCCACTTCGCCTACGTTCCAAGCGGGCAGTTGTGGATCCGGCGGGACTTCATCACTGTTGCCGGCCAGCAGACCGATCACAGCACGGAATTTCTCTACGACGGCATTGGGCGCCCGAACCAGATCACCTATCCCAACGCTGACCGCGTCAACTACGCGTACGGCGCCGGCGGACGACTGGCGTCGATGACCGCAACGATCGACGGCGTTTCGCGTGCGGTCATCGCCCAGGCCAGCTGGAAAGCGACCGGCGCGTCGGGCTGGCTGGCGTACGGCAATGGACTGGCCCGCGGTTACAATCATGATGCCGATGGCCGACTGACCGCGATGTCGGTGTGGGGCCCCAACAGCGCCCGGTTGAGCTACTGGGATTATCAGTACAGCGCGGACGGCGAGATGACTGCAATCATCGATGCCGCAGTGCCCGACCTGACCCAGACGATCGGTTACGACGCGCTCAGCAGGCTGACCCAGTTGAGGCGGTTCGGAATCGACAACCAGCTTTCCTATGATGCCGGTGGCAACCATGACCGCTACCAGGCCGGGAACCAGTTGACGCAGTACACCATCGACCCGGCAAGCAACCGGGTGCTGGGCTACGCCAACCAGGATGGGACACGGCAGTACCAGTATGACGCGCTGGGCAATCGCATCAGCGAGACGGCAGGCAGCCGGGTCAGTACGTATGAATACAACGCGTTCAACCGGATGAGCCGTGCCAACATCGCGGGACAGGTCACCGATTACCTGATCAATGCGCAGGGGCAGCGTGTGGCCAAGGCCAATGCCACCGCTACCAGCCGATACTTCTACAGCGACCAGAACCAGATGCTGGCCGAGCTCAGCAACAACACCTGGACCAACTACCTGTGGTTCAACGGTGAGCTGGTGGGTCTTTCGCGCAATGGCCAGCTCAACTTCGTCCATACCGACCACCTGGGCCGTCCCGATTTCGTCAGCAGCCCGCAGCAGGCGACCGTCTGGAAGGCCTACAACTATGCCTACGGTCGAAGTGTGCAGCAGGATGATATTGGAGGCCTCAACATCGGCTTCCCGGGGCAGTACTACGATGCCGAAAGTGGACTCTGGTACAACGGGTTCCGCGATTACGATGCGTCCATTGCACGCTATGTCCAGAGCGATCCGATCGGCCTGGCAGGCGGCCTCAACACCTACGCCTATGCTGCCGCAAACCCAATCCAACGCACCGATCCGCTGGGGCTTGAGCCTACAGTGGCATCTGTTGTGCTGTGCATCTCAGGCGCCGCCGGAGGCTACATGACGGTGGACGGAATCAAGGCCGCCAAGCAGGATTTCGATGCGATGCAGAAGGCCAGAGCCGAGGCTGCGGAGAAGCAGGCGTGCGAGGATGCCAAGAGCGATACCACGCGTGCCGGTGCGAGCAATCCTGCGCTGGCCAAGGCGGCGGGGGTTGTGGCGGACGCGGCCAGCGCCTTCTCCGACCAGGGGGCGTCGTTCAAGGCAACCATGGCCATGTCGGTGGTATCAGGCGCGATCGGCATCAAGCCGTGTACGGTGATCGGCGCCGCCATAGGCATCTTCGCGGCCGATGGCAGCGCAACCCGGAGAGTGGAGGCAATGACCAAGGCAGCCGGTGACTGGATGAAGGACAACACGCGATGAAACTGCCGGTCCGCTTCTGGGTGCATCTTCTCAGCCACCTGGCGCTCGTCGCGATCCTGGCTGGGCTGCTGGCCGGCTGGGTCGGGACGTTCTTCGAAGCCCTGGCCGGTCATTCCGGTGCAGCAACCGACGGCGCTCGTGTGGGCGACGTGGGCACGGTATTCGGCTTCTGCATGCTGGCCCTGTTGCTGTTGGGGGCGCTGACGGTCACCGGCGAGCTGTTCGGTCTGGCCAGGCCGTACAGCCGCGACGCGCCCTACCGGAATGAGGCGCAGGCGATGTATCGAAAGGTGCTGTTGATCGCGGTGGCGCTGTTGTCCTGGGGAGGCCTTGCATCGGCCGCCCTCATTGGATCGCTGATGCGCTCCGGCTGACCGGCCCGGGCGCTGTCGGCAGCCGCTCGAAGGCAACGACCCGGCGCGAGAGCCATGGCCAGAACATCCGCCTGCGCAACAGCAGGCCGCGCACCTCATCCAGGCTTGCATGGAGCAGGCCGATGCGGTGCGCCAGCTCCTCCAGCGTACTGTCGGGCAGGCGCGCGAAGCCCTCCTGCTCGATATGCCAGTTGTCGGCGTACTCGATCAGCTGCACGCAGCGCATCTCCAGATGGATACGTGCGTGGATCACATCCCAGTCGATCAGCTCGTGCGTTGGAATCTGACGCAGCGAGTTGAGCATGTCCATGCCGCAGGTGCGGTGGTAGCGATACAGCTGCGTGTCGCCGGATCGATCCGTGGCCAGCTTCGCCGCCTGCAGGAACTGGAAGAGGGTGATGCCGCACAGTGTCAGCGAGGTGGTGATGCGGCGCTGGGTCTGCGCGCGGGACATCTGCCAGGGCACATAGATGGCAGCGAAGCCGATCACCACTGCCACCAGCACCTGTGACCAGTCCGCCCATTCGCCGACCGGCAGGCAGGGACGGCCGATGATCCAGGGGCAGAAGGTATCCACCGTGTCGCTCATGCAGGACCTTGCGCGTTGCCGATCTGGAGCACCACGTAATCACAGGCCCGCCGATGCAGGCAAGGCAGGGGCCCGCAACCGGCGCGGTGTCGGGCGCCGGCGCAGATCGCGAAGGCGGGGGAGCGGTGAAAAACGACACGCTGCCACCCCCGTCAGCCTCAGATGGACGAGGGTGCCCTCATCCGCGACGCCGGCGACCATCGATGCTGTAGCGGCCGGCGCCGGTGCAGGCCAGCAGAATGAAGCCACCGGCGATGCCCATGTTCTTCAGGAACATGATCTGCTGGGTGGGATCGTTGAACTGGTGATGGAAGATGAAGGCGGTCACCAGGCTGAAGGCGGCCAGGACCGCGGCGACCAGACGGGTCTGGAAGCCCAGCAGGATGCACAGGCCGGTAATGATCTCGAACGCGATGGTCGGCCACAGCAGGATGCCGGGCACGCCCATCGTCTCCATGTAGCTCTGTGTGCCGGCCAGGTTGCCGAGTTTGCCAAGGCCGGAGACCAGGAACAGCAGCATCAGCAGTACGCGTGCAACGAGGATGGCAAGGGGAGGCGATGAGTGGTTCACGTCGATATCCTCAGGCGGAGACAGGCAGGGTGGCCGTGCGCGAGGGCACAGGAGATGGGCCGATCGGACTCCAGAGCCGGTGAAGCCCGCGTTGAGAGCATTGCGGGCACAGGGCTGCGGGGTTGGGTCATACGGCGCGTTTCACGCTACCCTGCGCGGGTCCGGCGACGAAGGAGGCACAGGATGGCAGACGATGGCGGCATGACGATTCCAGCGAAGACCCTGTACATCGCAGGCGCCGTGGCTGTGCTGGTGAGCCTGCTGGCATGGTCGGTGGAGTGGAGCGGGCTGGCCTACGTCTGTCCCTATTGCCGTGTGCAGCGCACGGTCATCGGCGTGCTGGGGGTGCTGACCCTGTTCGCGCGGCCCGGCGGCATCGTCGTGCCCTGGCTCTCCTTCTCCGCGGGAGGCTTCGCGTTCGTGGTGGCGGCGATGCAGCACTTCAACGGCTGGAAGCGCATTTCCTCAGGCAGCTTCAGCTTCAACGCGCAGTGGTACATCGACCCGTGGTTGCTGTCGGGATGCGCGATGCTGATCCTGGTCGCGCAGTTGATGCTGGTGCAGGCGGCCTGCCGGCGCAGCGCGCGCTGAAGCCACCGCCGGCGTCTGCCGGCGGCGGCCTCCATTGCATTCCGTGCTTGCACTAGGCTGGATTCATCAGTGCGAAGAGCGTGTCGTAGGTGCCATCGCGTTCGGCCCAGCGTCGTGCCTGGTCCGGCTCCAGCAGCAGCTCTCCCCGCGGGTGGTCCCCGCGCTCGAGCTTCAGCAGAACCTGCTGCACGTACTCCTGCACGGGCATCGCGCGCGGGTCGGTCGCCTGCGCCTCACCCGTCAGTTCGGTCTGCACATACGGGGGCGACAGTTCCAGCACCTCCACCGGCAGATGGCGAAGCTGATGACGCAGCGATACCAGCCACGAATGCAGGAACGCCTTGCTGGCGCAGTAGGTCGGGAAGCTGGCCAGTGGCAGGAAGGCGAGCGCAGAACCGGTGGCCATCAAGGTGGCGCTGCGTTGTTGTGTCAGCAACGGCAGGAACGTGGCCACGGTGCGGAGCACCCCCAGGATGTTGGTGTCGATGATGGCTTCGGCATCGAAGTCGTCCCAGTGGCCGCTGGCCAGGTTTTCCGGGCGGGAGATGCCCGCGTTGGCGATGAGCACGTTGAGGCCGGGGAAGCGGGCATGGACGATGTCGGCCAGGTCCGCCAGTGATGCAGGATCGCCCAGCTCCAGCGGCAGGGCGACGAGGCCCGGGCGCTGCTCGCCGATCGCCTGCAGCAGTGCCCGGTCGCGGCCGGTGATGATGACCTGGTTGCCGCGGTCGTGGAGCGCCTCGGCCAACGCACGGCCGATGCCGCGGCTGCCGCCGGTGATGAGGATGGTGTTGCCGGTGAGGTTCATGGGAGTGCCTTTCCAGAGGGTCTTGGGAAAGGCCACGGCGTGATGCATCCACTCCCGCAGGAGCGAAGGGCAGGGCAGTACCGTGGCGCCTGTCGCCCGGGTTTCCTCTGCTGAGGCCCTCCCGGCTGTGGGCGCGTTGGATGACGATAACGCCTGCGGCAGCGCCGTTGCGGGGCTGCGGCGCAGACTGTAGGCGCAGCCTGGTGAGGCGTCAACCGTGTCGGCGCATCGGGGTCCCGCCCGATGCAGGGCTACCGGCTCTGGAAGACCGCCCGCTGGGCGGCGAATGCGCGCTGGTAGGCAGGGCGTCCCGTGGCCCGCGCCAGGTAGGCGGCCAGCGTCGGATACCCGCCGATCATGCCGCTGCTTTGAAGACGCAGCAGCACCGCCACCATCATCAGGTCGCCAACGCTGAATTCGTCCTCCAGCCAGGTCCTGTCGCCCAACCATGCCGACAGCTGGGACAGCCGTGCGTGCACGCGCTCGTCCAGCATCACCTGCCGCTGCGCATACCAGGGCTGCTCGCGTTCCAGCAGCCATGCCATGGATCGCTCGACGATGGGCGGCTCGACGGTGTTCAGCGCAGCGAACATCCACATGATCGCGCGCATGCGGGCGCTGTCCCCGGCCGGCAGCAGGCCGCGATGGCGCTCGGCCAGGTGCAGCAGGATCGCGCCGGATTCGAACAGCACCCGCTCGCCTTCCTGGTAGGTGGGGATCTGGCCGAAGGGGTGGCGCGCCAGATGGGCCGGCTGCTTCATCTCGGCAAAGGACAGCAGCTGGACGTCATAGGCCACGCCCAGTTCTTCCAGTGCCCAGCGCACGCGCATGTCGCGGGCCAGGCCCTGGCCGCGATCGGGCGAGGTGGCGAAGGCAGTGAGGATCGGGGTCATCGGAGGTGCTCCGGCCGGCGGGAGGCCTGCCTTCCCTGTTTCGACGAACGGCAGGACCGGAAATCGACCGTTGCTCAGCGCTGCGCTCGCCGCGGCGAGGACAGCAGCCCGGCAACCGTCTCGATCCGTGCGGCGCCTGAACGCTCCAGCGTCTGCAGTGCCACTCTCCTGCGTGCTGGCAGCGCCGCGGTGGCATCAGCCACCACGGTTACTTTGAACTCCCGCGCGTTGGCATCCAGCGCGGTCGCCAGTACGCAGGAATCGGTCGCCATGCCGGTGAGCCACAGGTGGCGGACCCCCAGTTTGGCCAGCAGGATCGGCAGGGGCGTGGCGAGGAATGCCGAGTGCTTCGGTTTGAGCACGAAATAGTGGTGAGGGGCCGGCGCCAACATGTCCGCGATGCGCGCGGCACTGCCACCGTCCCGCCTGCACTGCTCCACCTGCTGGCGGAAATCCCGTTGCCAGTCGGAGAAGTTGTCGTTGGCATGGATCACCGGCCAGCGGCGGGCATCACAATGGTCACGCACCCTGCGGATGCGGGTCGCCGCCCGCTCCGCCAAGGGCGCCAGCGCGCCAGCGTCGGGGAAATCGAAGCGGCTGAACATGTCGATGACCAGCAGTGCGGTCGTGGCATTCCGGCGTGGCATGGCTCAGTCTCCGGTCTGCGCATGCGGCGCCTGCACGGGCTTGGACTGCGGGGAATCCTTCTGCCGCAGGAAGATGGTCAGCACGACCAGGGCCAGTACCGCCAGGAATTCGCTTTGCCAGTTCTGCATGGACTCGAACCAGAACGTGCTGCTGGTCAGATGTTCCAGGAAAGAGGGTGGCGGAAGCCCCTGCAACTGCTGCTCCACCTGTTCTGCCTTCCAGCTGCCGACGGCATGCAGACTGAAGCTGACCAGGAAGAGCAGTCCGAAGGCGATCGCCAGTGAATGTCCATAGAGCGTCTTCCATATACCGCCACGCAGCACCGGCCAGGGTGTCGGGCCGGGCTCGATCCGTGCGTGTTCCTGTGCAGGGTCAAGCGGGCGCGATTCCGCAGAGCCGCGCTGGCGCAGGCTGACGGTGAGCAGCACGTACATGCCCATCTGCAGGAATTCGCTTTCCCAGTTCTCGAAGGTGGCACTGATGAAGTGGCCGCTGGCCAGGTAATGCCACAGATCCAGCGGCGCGCGGCCGTGGTGGACCAGCTCCTCGTTGTGCACCTGCAGTCCTGACAGTGCCTGGCCGGCAATGAACAGCACGGTCAGAGCCAGCAGCACCAGTGACAGACCGTTCCGCTTCCACATGCAGCACCTCGCCATGCAGATCCTATGGGGGATGCGGTGAGCTTGCGTGGCCGGTCACGAAACATCCGTGAATCCGGCGCATGCGGTCCGTGAGGCGGACTCAGCGATGGCGCTTTCCGGTGGGGTCCGGATCGAGGCGTTCATAGTCATCCGGGCGCGCTTTGGGGCCATCGCCATCGTCGGGCATGTCGTGCTCCTTCCATCTGGCGTTGTCGTTGCGGCGCTTGTCGGGTGTATGTGCCTTGGCCTGGTCATCGACATCGACGGTGGGGTTGAACGGCAGCTTGTTGCTCATGGCAGTCTTTCCGTGGATGGTGGATGGAGGCTGCAGCGTGCGCGCGTGAGGGTTAACGCAATGGCGCAGCCGAATGAACATCCTGCACACCGTGTGGTCACTCTGGCCGCAGGGGGAGTGCTGCGATCCTGCAGGTCCAATCCCCTGGAGAAGCACCATGCAGGCACTGACCTATCACGGCCGCAGGGATGTGCGCGTCGAGACAGTTCCCGATCCGGTGCTGGCGCAGGATGACGATCTCATCCTGCGCGTGACCGCGACAGCCATCTGTGGCTCGGACCTGCACCTGTATCGCGGCAAGATCCCGGACCTGCATGATGGCGATGTGCTCGGCCATGAATTCATGGGCATCGTGGAAGAGGTCGGCGGCGCCGTCACTCAGGTGCGCGCCGGTGACCGCGTGGTGATCCCGTTCGTGATCGCCTGCGGTGAATGCTTCCATTGCCGCCTGGCCGAGTATGCCGCCTGCGAGACCACCAATCCCGGCAAGGGGGCGGCGCTCAACCAGAAAGGCCTGCTGCCTCCTGCAGCGCTGTTCGGCTACAGCCACCTGTACGGGGGCGTGGCCGGGGGGCAGGCTGAATTTGTCCGCGTGCCCAAGGCCAACATCGGCCCGCTGCGGATTCCGGACGGTGTGGCGGACGAGCAGGTCCTGTTCCTGTCCGACATCCTGCCCACCGGCTACCAGGCTGCACTCAACGCCGGCATCAGGCCGGGCTCGACCGTGGCCATCTTCGGAGCGGGTCCAGTCGGCCTGATGAGCGCAGCATGCTGCCGCCTGCTGGGTGCGGAAACCATCTTCATGGTCGACCATCTGTCCTACCGGCTGGACTATGCACGGGATGCCTACGGCGTCATTCCGATCGATTTCAGGGATATTCCGGATCCTGCCGATTACATCCTCAGCCAGACCAGTGGCCGGGGCGTGGATGCCTGCATCGAGGCCGTCGGATTCGAGGCCGAAGGCAGTGCACTGGAAACAGCGCTGACCACCGTCAAGCTGGAAGGCAGCAGTGGCGTGGCGATCCGGCAGTGCATCGCGGCCGCGCGAAGAGGCGGCGTGATCAGTATTCCCGGCGTCTATGCCGGTTTCATCCACGGCTTCCTGCTCGGCGATGCTTTTGACAAGGGCCTGACCTTCAAGATGGGACAGACGCATGTGCAGGGCCTGATGCCGGAACTGCTGGATGCCATCATGGAGGGCCGCCTCGACCCGGGCGACATCATCTCCCACCGCATGCGGCTGGCCGACGCCGCACAGGGCTACGCGATGTTCGATGCCAAGGACGATGACTGCCGCAAGATCGTGCTTACGCCGTGAGAGCAGCATGAGCGCCTCGGCCATGATGGTCCTGTACGTGCTGTGGCTTGCCGCAGGCACGCTGGACTTCCATTTTCATCGCCGCACCGATCTGCCCCACACCTCGGGCCTGCGCGAGAGCACGCTGCATGGGGTGCAGCTGGGGCTTGTGGGGACTGGTGTGCTGGCTTGGTTGCTGCTGGCCGATACGCGGGCGCTGGCGGTGTTGCTTGCCGTGCTGGCGGCCGCCCATGCGATCGCGGGGTATCTCGATACCGCCAGCGCGGATGGCCGGCGACGCATCAGTCCGGCCGAGCAGCATGTGCACAGCGTGCTGGATGTGGCACCGTGGCTGTTCGTGCTTTGGGTGGCCCATCACGCTGAACCGGCGTGGGCACTGCAATGGCGCCCGGCGCCGGCGCAGGACTGGGTGCTCACGCTGCTGCCGGCGATGGTGGTTGCGTTGTCATGGCTGTGGGAACTGCGGCACTGCCTGCGCGCAGACCGGTCTCTTTCGCGATGACCGCGTTGCGGCCGCCGACACGAGTATGAATGCAGCGGAGTGTGACCGGGTCACGGTGCGCGTACACAGGCGGTGAACGGGAGGCACGATACGCTCGGCGTTTGTGGGAGCAGGAGCCGGAGCGTGCCGAACAGAGCCATCGTCTACATCAGTGAGGCCAGCGAGGACTTCACGACCGGGAAGCTGGAATCCCTGATGGCCGACGCCGCGCGTTTCAATCGAGGCGCGGGCGTAACCGGTGTGCTGCTGTTTGATGGGCAGCGGTTCCTGCAGTACATGGAAGGCCCACCGGATGGACTGGAGGTGGCCTACTCACGGGTGACCGGTGCCAGCAGCCATGGCGGCATCATCGAGTTGGCCCACGGTCGAGTCGGTCAGCGCCGGTTGCCGTTCTGGCCAATGCGATGCCTGCATACAGAGTCGGACATCCTGCGGGACATCGCCCGGGCGGACTGGACCAGCTTCATCCTGCGCGCTGCCGACAGTCACGAGGATGCAACGGCGATGGAGCGGCTGCTTGCCGTGGTCGAGCCCTACGCCCGCGCGGCCTGAGCCGCCCTCGGCGGAGCGCGTTTCGCTGCTGCACGATCTGGTTCAGCGCTGGCCTCCCGCCGCCGTATCGCTGCAGAGTGTCTGACGGACAGCGCGTTGCAGGCCCTCGATGTGGAACGGCTTGGCGACGAAGGGGGCACGCCGGTGGCGTGCAGGTACCAGCTGGTCGTACACCGCGGAGACGAACAGGTAGGGAATCTTCAGTTCGGCCAGGCGGTCGGCTACCGGAAACACCACGCCATCGCGCAGTTCCACATCCAGTACCGCGCCATCGAACCGTTGACGGTCCAGCAGGCCGAGGGCATCAAACACGCTGTAGGCATGGGTGACGTGGTCGCCACTGTCCTCAAGTGCCTGTTCCATCAGTGCCGCCAGATCGAACTGGTCCTCCACCAGAAGCAGATTGCAGGGAGGCTGGCCGGTCGTGCGAGGCATGAGGTAGGTCTATAGAGCCGTGGGGACGACAGTGTCCGCCGCAGGCCATCAAGGCGATGCGGAGATGATGTGGTGTCGACGCGAAGCCGCGCGTGCCGTGCAGGCAGCGTGCACGGATGGGCCGGCAACGTTGACGATGCCTTGGCGATCACTGTGGATACTGCCGCCGTCCCCGCACGAGGAGTCGCCCAATGAACGCTTCCGGATCCCTGTCTGCGCCCCAGGTGCTGCGCGTGGAAAGCATGCCGCTCGCCTGCGGTGGGATGGCAGTTGTCGTCGAACTTGACAGGGTGCCCTCCCGCGCCTGGATGAAGTTGCTGAAGCGGGCACTGCTGTTGGCAGACGGTCTCGACGGCGCACAGGCCAAGTTCGATGGCCGCTTCGTCTACGTGGTGGGCGTGGAGGCCGCGCAGCGTCGAGCGGAGCATCGGGTCATGCAGGTGCTGTCTGCTGCGGAGGGTCGCTCGGCCGATGCCGCGCGTATGCACACGATGCCGCCTACGGCTCCCGTATCCGTGTTGCAGGCCTGAGCGCGCATCGGCGGCAACGGGCAGGGTGACGGGCTGGAGCACCACTGCAACGAAGCGAAACCGGGATCGCTGTTGCCCGGGTTCCGGTTCGAGGCGACCCTGGAGTGTCTCCCGTGTTGGGCTGCCGTATACCTCGTGCCATCTCCTCGAGTGCAGAGTCGACCCCACACTTGAACGCAGCCTCCACGCCGAAGTCACTGGACCTTCGGCGGCGAAGCCTAAGGTAGAGCCTATTGCAACCGTCGGTGCCCCCATGCCTCTGCGTGCCATTGCCTATGCGAGCGAAGCCGTTGCCTCATTGAGCGCGGAACGGCTGCGCGGTCTCGTCAACGACGCGGTGGCATTCAATGAAGCAGCGGACATCACCGGCGTGCTTCTGTTCGATGGTCATCGCTTCCTTCAGTATCTGGAGGGGCCACAGCAGGGCGTGGACGCCGCGTGGCGGCGCATCCTCGACAGCAGCAGCCATCACAGTGTGGTCGAGCTCAACCGTGGTCGTATCGGTCGCCGCCAGTTCTCGCACTGGCGGATGGGTTGGCTGCAGGTGGAGCACACGGCACTCGGCAGGGTGGCCCTGTCCGACTGGACCGGGTTCGTGCGCAGCACGGCCAGCGGAATTCCGACCAGCGCGCTGGACAGGCTGCAGCTGTTGACGGCGCCTCTTCTGCGAGCCGATCAGGGCGGACCGATGATGCAGGCTGCGCCTGCTGGTGGGAGCGGGTCATGAGCGCTGGGGTGGAACCGCACCCTGCCGGAACGCGGATACGCATCGGTTGCGCAGGATGGTCCCTGTCGGCGGCGGATCGCTCCAGTTTCGGTGGAGGTGACAGTCTGCTGCAGCGCTACGCCACGCGCCTTTCTCTGGTCGAGATCAACTCCTCGTTCTATCGCCCGCACCTGCCCCAGACCTATCGGCGCTGGGCCGCTTCCGTTCCGGACGATTTCCGCTTCACGGTGAAGATGCCGCGTTCCATCTCGCACGAGCAGCGGCTGCGCGGTGCCGGCCCGCTGCTCGACCCGTTCCTGGCTGCGGTGGAAGAACTCGGCAGCCGGTTAGGTGCGCTGCTGTTGCAGTTGCCTCCCAGCCTGGCGTACGAGCCGCAGCACGTCGAACCGTTTCTGCACGATCTGCGTCGGCGCACGCGCAGGCAGGTGGCGTGCGAGCCTCGACATCCGTCCTGGTTCAGTGCCGAGGTGGATGCGCTGCTGGCGGTCCATGACATCGCGCGCGTGGCGGCGGACCCGGCGCGGGTCGCGCAGGCGGGCGAGCCGGGCGGGGCCCGCGGCTGGAGCTATTGGCGATGGCACGGCCAGCCGGATATCTATCGCAGCGCTTATGACGAGACCACACTGGCACGGCTGGCCGGGCTGCTCAGGGACCGCGCGCGTGCCGGCCATTGCGCCTGGATGATCCTGGACAACACGGCGCAGGGCCATGCGGTCAGCAATGCACTGCGATTGCAGGCACTGCTCGGAGAACACGGCCATGCCTGAAGGCCCTTCCATCGTGCTGCTGCGCGAGGCCGCCGAGATGTTCACCGGCCAGATACTGCGACATGTCGGGGGCAACAGCCGGATTGACCTGTCCATGCTTGCAGGGCAGCGCGTGCGATCCGTGCGTAGTTGGGGGAAGCACTTCCTGCTGGAGTTCGGCACGCATACCTTGCGGATCCATCTGATGCTGTTCGGCAGCTGGCGCATCGATGAGCGCAAGCCTTCGCCTCCGCGCGTATCGCTGAGGTTCGATGCCGGCGAACTGAACCTCTATGCCTGTTCGGTCAAACTCATCGACGGCCCGTTGGAAGAAGCCTACGACTGGCGCACCGATGTGATGAGCGATGCGTGGGACCCCCGGCTCGCGCGCCGCCGCCTGAAAGCGATGGCTGACGTCCTGGTGTGCGACGCACTGCTGGACCAGAACGTTTTTGCCGGCGTTGGCAACATCATCAAGAACGAAGTGCTGTTCCGGATCGGCGTACACCCGGCCACGCGTGTGGGTGACCTGCCGCCGCGCAGGCTGGGATCACTGATCCGCGAAGCCAGGACCTACAGCTACGAGTTCCTGGAATGGAAGCGTCGCCACGAGCTCAAGAGGCACTGGCAGGTGCATGCCAAACGCAGCTGTCCGCGATGTGGCGGCCCCGTCAGCAAGCAGTATCTGGGCAGAACCCGGCGACGCAGCTTTTTCTGTCCCCGCGATCAGGTCCTGTTCGGCGATCCCGGGCCGGCCGGTATCCGCCAGCGGTAATCAACAGGGGGGAGGGAGGGGGGCCTGCCTCTGGCGATGCCGCGCCAACACCTGCCCAAGCAGAGCCGTCGCCAACAGAAGCAGATTGGTCACCACGAAGACGCTGCTGCCCAGCATCAGGCTGTAGAGGGTGAACAGCGCCGAGGCCACCATCTGGCCTGCGAACAACCATCGTGACAGTGTCTCGGGATGTGGCGAACGCCACTGCTTGACCATCTGCCTGAGCAAGGTGGCGACCAGCACAAGGGTCGCCATCCAGCCGATGATATCCGGATGCATCGGGATCTCCTGTTGCCGCCGCCGTCCCTGGCGGCGTATCGCAGTGGAACTCAGGCGGCCTGTGCTGCCTTGGCGTTGCCACCCCCCTTGGCCAGCAGGGTCAACTTCTCGTCGGTCGACTTTTCTTCGGCCAGTGTTTCCAGCAGCAGGGGGAGCGCGTCCTTGTAGCCCAGCTGCTTGGCCAGCGCGGCGATGGTGCCGTACGACGCAATCTCGTAGTGCTCGACTTTCTGGGCGCCACCGATCAGTGCGGCATCACGCACCGGTCCCTTGTCGATGCTGTCGATGACGTCCTTGCCTTCCTCCACCAGCCCTTCCATCGCTGCACACTTGATGCGCTTGAGACGGATGCCCAGCGTCTCGACCACCTGGTCGATCCGCTCGATCTGGCCCTGGGTTTCCTCCAGATGGGTTTCGAAGGCGGCGGCGAGATCCGGATTCTCGGCCGCACGGGCAAGGCGGGGCAGGGCTTTGGTCAGCTGCTTCTCGGCGCTGTAGATGTCCGAAAGTTCGTGGATGAACAGGTCTTCGGCAGTCTTGATGGCCATGTGCGGCTCCAGTCGGGAAGGAATGTTGACCGTAGCGGTCCCGGCGTTGATGCCCGGCGTACATGCGGTGAGCGCGATATCGCTGTCCACCGGCATGGTCCATGCAGGGCCCTCACATGTGCACGCGCGATGCACATGGCGTGCACGTGCTGACGCTGGCGTATGCATCAGGCTGCCAGCGTCCGCATCGACAGGAGAAAACACGATGAACACGCCAGGAAAACCGACGCCGAGCTGGCGACAAGGGAAGGTGCTGCTGGGAGTGCTGGCCGCCGTGCTGGTGATTACCGGGATCATCCTTTTCGTGCCCTGGTAGCGGCGGTCAGGCCGCGTTGAGCGACGTGATGCATGCATCAAACGACGCTCACCCCGGGGCCACATTCCTTTGTCCAAGGTAGTGATGCAGGCAACGCACACCGTTGTCGGTTCCCAACGAATCTGAACTTCAGGAGCAGAACATGAGCACCCAGTCCACCATCGAACATCGTCTCAACGACCTGATCGAGATCGCACGCGACGGCAAGTCGTTCTACGAAGAGGCGGCCACGAAGGTGAAGGATGCCGAGCTGGCGGCACTGTTCACCCGCATTGCCGGCGTCAAGGGCCGCATCGTGTCGGCACTCAGTGGCGCGGTTGCGGCCACCGGTGGCAAGCCCGCAGAGCACGGCACCCTGGTCGGCTCGATGCAGCAGTTCTACGGCAAGGTGCGCGCAGCGTTCGGCGACACCAACTATGGCTACGTGGCCGAGCTGGAAGAATCGGAAGACCGCCTGCTGGCAGCTTTCAAGGACGCGCTGAAGGATGAGGGCCTGCCGCCGGCGGTACGCCAGGAAGTGACCCAGCTGCTGCCGGAAGTGCAGGAATGCCACAATGTGATGCGTGCGCGTAAGCACGCGATGAAGGCAGCCTGATCGCGCGGGCTGCATTCTCCGGAGAAAAAAAGGGGCGGCCCCAGGCCGCCCCAATGCTCTTCAGCAGGTAAGTTGAACGTGGATCAGAAGCGCACGGACCAGCGCGCCGTGGCGCCATGGTCACGGCTCTCGCTGCCGAACTGGCCGCTGTAGCCCAGCTCCAGCGACTGCCGCGGGGTCAGCCACGCGGACAGCCCCAGCTCGGCCACGACAGCGCTGTCGGCGATCGGCGCTCCGCTGACGGCGAACGCGCCGCCACCGTTGGCGAAGGCGAGGTTGGCCACTTGGCTGCGGTCGCCGGAGGCCCGGCGATAACCCACCGCGCCACGCAGGTGCAGCCAGCTGTCCTGCTGGAAGGATGCCTTCAGACCCTTGTCGAAGCGCAGCCCAGCGGTCGCCACGGTAGTACGGGTGTCTTTCACTTCGCCCTGCAGTGCGGCGGCGCCGCCCCGCTCGTTGATGCGCTTCAGGTCCACTTCGACGCGGGCAACCTGCAGGTAGGGCTCCAAGCCACCTTCAGCAGAGCCGAAACGGTAGCCGGCTTCGAGGAAAGCCTGGCGGGTACGGGCGTCATAACGGCCGGTGAGCGTGTCGCTGAATCCTGCGAACGCCAGCTCGCGGGTGCTCTCTGCCTCGTGCTTGCTCCAGGCCACGCCACCGCGCAGACCGAAGCCGCCCCAGCTGTGGCTGGCGTAGGCACCGAAGTGGGTATTGTCGATCTTCGACTTGGCACGGCGGTCGCGTTGCTTGACGTCGGTACGGCCGGTGCCGGCGAGTACGCCGGCCTGCCAGCCATCGAACTCGCGGTCGATACCGACCAGCAGGCCGTTGCTGTTGGCGTCCGTGCGCGCGGTTTCGACATCGCCATCGAGCTTGCCGTTGCCGCCGATCGCCTGTACCCACGCACCGGTCGCGTCGCCGGTGCTGCCCGGCGACGCATTGCCCGCACGTCGCGACAAGGCTGCATCACGCACGTAGCGGCTGCTCTCGACCAGTACCAGCGGCGTGGCGGCATGCAGCTCGCCGCTCAGGCCGTCCAGCGCGGCGCCGACCTGTGCGGGGAACAGCTGGGTCAGCGGCCGGGGCAGGCCCTGGTTGATCGCCAGGCCATCGGCTACGCCAGCGACGGCGCGCTGGTTGCGCGTGGTGGCCGCGGTGGCCAGCAGCGCACCCCGGGCCACGTCGATGCGCGCACCATTGGCGCTGTAGGCCAGGCTGAACTGCAGGAACGGCGAGAATGCACTGAAGTCGGTACGGGCGAACTGACCGTTGATGCCACCGTCGGCGCGCAGGATGTTGAACTGCTCACCCAGGTAGTACACGCCCGGTTCGGGCAGCGCGACCAGTGTGCCGTCCAGCGTGGCGGTGCCGGTGACGTGCAGCTGGTCGCTGCGGCCTCCCGGCGCCAGTTCAGACGCGAACACACCGGTAGCGCCCTGCACATAGTCACCGTTGACGGTCAGCGTGCCGATCGAATTGCCCGGCGCGATGATGCCGTCGACCCGGGTGGTGCCCAGGGTGCCGACACCCTTCAGCAGGCCATTGGCGCCTACGGTGGTATTACCGCCGGTCTGCGTACCGTTGAAGGAGATCACGCCGCCATCGACCACCAGATTGCTGTGGTCCAGCACGCCGCCGGCGCTGACCGTGCTGACGCCGCCGGTGGTGTTCAGGGCGGTGGAGACCAGCGAGCCGTTGAGCAGGAACTGGCCGCCCTTCACCTCCACTGCCGAGGTGAGCGTGTTGGCGCCATTCAATTCCAGGACGCCCTCGTTCACCACCGCACCGTTGAAGCTGTTGTCGCCGCTCAGGCGCAGCCAGCCGATGCCGGACTTGGTCAGCTTGCCGGGGCCACCGATGTCGTTGGTCCAGTCATCCCAGGCCTCGCCTTCCCAGACCTTCAGGCCACCGGCCTTCTGGTTCATCACCACATCGGTGTCCACGCGCAGCGAGCCGAAGCCTTCGATGGCCTTGCGCAGGTCGACCATGCCCCAGCCGTAGATCTCATCGATGCCCGGATCGCCCAGATCGCGGGCGGTCGTCAGCAGCACGTCGCGGACCTGTGCGCTGTCCAGGTAGGGGAAGCGCTCAAACAGCAGCCCGAGGGCGCCGGTGATGTGCGGCGCCGCCATCGAGGTGCCCGTCTTCAGGCCGTAGGTGTACTCGGTGTTCTCGCTGTCGATGATCAGCCGCAGGTACTCGCTGGTTTCCTCGATGCGTCCCTGGATCTCACCGGAGACGATGGTGCTGGCGATGTCAGTGCCCGGGGCGGAGATGCACCAGTTGGCGGCGGCACCGCAGATGCTGGAGCTGTCGTCGAGCACATAGTCGGTTTCGCCATCGTCGGCGACCGGCTGGCGCACGTTGGCCACGGCCAGCCAGTAGGGTTCGATCTCCGGCTTCCAGCGCGGCAGGGCCGCAGTGATGCCCGCGACGGCCCCGCTGCCGTTGCCGGCCGACCACACCTGGATCAGGGTCGACCCGGGGGCAGCGTCGCTGCCTGCGTAGATGCTGCCGTAGACGTCGTAATCCGCGCCAATCGCGGCGTACTGGCGGTCGAGCGCCGCGGCACTCATGTTGCGGGTCGAGATGCCCCAGCTGTGGTTGATGGCGCGCACGCCCTGCGCCTGGACCTGCGCATACATGTCCAGTACGGCGTCGTCGTCCGGGTCGGTGCGGTACACCGCGCGGGGGCGATAGAAACCATCCGGATCCAGGCGCCACTCATAGTAGGTGTCACCGAACACGCGCGCTGCCGTCAGGTCGGCACCGAAGGCCACGCCATGCATACCGGTGCCGTCGCGGTTGGCGCCGATGGTGCCCAGCACGTGGGTGCCATGATCGGCGTAGCTGAAGCCGTAGGGCAGGCCGGCCGCGATCAGGCGACCGGCGAGCGCCGCCGGCACCCCGGCACCGAGGCCGTAATAGTTGTAGCCGGGTTGTTCGCCGCGGGTCTGCGAGCAGGCCCCTTCGCCGGCGACGATCCCCGCCGTCGCGCAGTCCGGGCCGATGGTGATGCTGGTGGTGTTGCGGCCGGCGAATTCCGGGTGGGCCAGCGCCGAGCCGGAATCGAACAGCGCCAGGCGTACGCCCTGGCCGGTCAGGCCGCGGGCATAGGCATGGTCGGCCCCCATCGCGGCAAGGCCCCAGTCGGCATTGAACTCGTCGCTGTGCCAACTGGCGGCATCGCCCGCGTTGCCCAGGACCGGGGTGGACGTGGCCTGCGCCGAAGGACCAACGGTTGCGTCCGTCTGTGCATGGCCCGGCTGGGCCCACGCCGCCTGCAGCTGGCGCTGCTGCTGCCAGGCATCGAGTGAATCGGAGGCCATCGCCGGCAGGGCGGCTGCCAGTAGCAGGGAGCTGGCCACCGCGAGTGCCAGCGGGCGTTGCAAGGGGGAACGGGAGCGGGACGAACGGCCATGCAGCGGGTGATTCATCAGGCAAACTTCCTTGATTGACGGTCTACCCAGCCGCTAACTGTCCTGAATGCGTTTCACCCCCAGCGATGTGACGGGAATTTTGTTAACGCGTTAATGTTTCGTGACGGAAGCCACACTTTTCGCACCCTGCCGCATCAGTCTGTGCACGCGTCCCTGAAGATTGACGGTGTGCCGGCCGGTCGCGCAGTTTCGTTTTTGCCCCTCATTGAACAGGAACGTCATGGCTGTCAGACGCATCGTCGCCAACATCGCCACGCCCGATCCGGCGCGCGCCGCCGCGTTCTACGGTGGCATCCTCGGCATGCCGGTGGTGATGGATCATGGCTGGATCGTCACCTACGCCGGGCAGGACACTGCACCTGCGCAGCTCAGTTTCGCCAGCGAGGGCGGATCGGGTACGCCGGTGCCGGACCTGTCGATCGAGGTGGACGATCTGGATGACGTCCTGCAACGGATCCGCAGCGCCGGCATCGACGTCGTGTATGGCCCCGTCGAGGAGCCATGGGGCGTGCGTCGGTTCTTCGTCCGCGACCCGTTCGGGCGCCTGCTGAACCTCCTCAGCCACGGCTGAGGTGCGTCGCTCAGTCCTGCTGACCCGGTTCGTCGCGGCCCTGTGGACCTTGATCGGACTGCTGGCGCTGCTGTTGTGCGCGGGCGTGGCGTGCATGCCCGCCTTCGCGACCGATCGCGGCCATGTGCTGGCGATCGCGGCTGATGGCTTCGCCTCCTTTGCGGCCGGCAATGCGCGCCTCGGCGGGACTGAATTCATGGGCGTTGCCGGAGGCATGGGCGGCGCGCCCACCCTTGGCGGCGATCGCGCGCTGCATGCGCTGGTCCATCGACGCGAACCCGCGGTTGCTGCTGGCCATAGGGGATCTCTCTCGGCGTGGCGGAGCCTCATGCTTGCGGACGGCAGGCTAACGGTACGTCCGCAGATGGCGCGTGGTCTTCACGTTCTGCCTGCCTGTCGTTGACGCTGCACTTGCGCAGCGCCGCTATCGCCCTGGACACAGGCCACGCCTAGAATCGGTTCATCCCGGTAGCTCCCGGGCGCTGTTGAGTGAATGGACTCAATGAAGATTCTGTTGACCGGAAGTTCCGGGCGGATCGGGCGCGCGATCTTCGGCGCGTTGGCGGCCACCCATGAAGTCATCGGGCTGGATCGCAGCCCGTTCGCCACCACACGCATCATTGCCGATGTCACCAACACGAAGGCACTGGAGCGTGCCGTGCGCGGCGTGGATGCGGTGATCCACACCGCTGCGCTGCATGCACCGCATGTCGGGCTGGTGCCGGACACGGTGTTCCAGCAGATCAACGTGGAGGCGACCGCGCAGCTGCTGCGGCTGGCGCGTGACGCCGGCGTCGGACGCTTCGTGTTGACCAGCACCACCGCCCTGTATGGCCATGCCGTGGTGGCAGGCGGTTGTCGCTGGATCGACGAAGACACTGAACCCCTGCCCAGGACCATCTACCACCGCACCAAGCTGCAGGCCGAGGCGCTGGCCGAAGCCGCGGCATCGGAGGCATTCGCCGTGCGCGTGCTGCGCATGGGCCGCTGCTTCCCCGAGCCTCCCGAGCGCATGGCGATGTTCCGCCTGCACCGGGGCCTGGATGCACGCGATGTGGCCAGCGCGCATGCCGCGCTGCTGCACAACGGGGGCGCACCGTTCCAGCGCTACATCGCCTGCGCGCCGACCCCCTTCCGGCGCGAGGACTGCCTGGAACTGGCCACCCAGCCACGCCGGGTGCTGGCGCGGCGCGCACCGCAGCTGCTGGCCGAGTTCGAGCGCCGCGGCTGGCCACTGCCGCTGAGCATCGACCGCGTGTACGACGGCAGCCGTGCGGTTGCGGTGCTGGGCTGGCAGCCGCGCTACGGTCCGGACGATGTACTGCAGCAGTACGCGGCAGGCAGCATCGAAGTGCTGCCACGCACGCAGTGGTTGAAGGACCGGGTGGTCGAGTAGGTTCGCCGCACGTATGAGCCATCCCAAACTGAGTGCATTCAGCTTGACGCAGGGCAACGACTCAACCCCGCCGCGGAACGGCCGCTAACCCGGTGCGCCCTTGCGGTGCCGGGCATCGCCCGGCTCAGACAGGTCGCCGCGCGAGGGATCGCGCACCAGCGCGGCGCCAACGCGGTGCCGGATGTCCTGACCTGCCTTGCGGACCCTCCCATGCCGTCTTCCCGCTCCGCCGCTGCCCGTCGTCCGGGCAGCATCGCCCACAAGCTGATGCTGGGCACCGCTGCCATCGCGCTGTTGTGCTTCGGCCTGACCGCCTTTCTGATCTACCGCCAGGCCAGTGCCAGCCTGATCAACGCGTCGCGGCAGACCATGGCCAGCGAGGCGCAGGCCGAAGCACGCCAGGTCGCGGCCGATCTGGGCACCGCCTTCGCCAGTAACGATGCCATGGTCGAGGCCGTCCTGGCCCAGCGCTCGCGGGGCGACCAGCCTGATCGTGCCAGCCTGGCGGCCGTGCTCGGCGAACAGCTGCGCGCGCACCCGGAGTGGCTGGGCAAGAGCACCATGTGGGAGGCCGATGCCTTCGATGGCAAGGACGCGGAGTTCGTCAACAGCGAGGCCCATGACGCCACGGGTCGCTACATGAGCTACTGGGCCTGGCAGGATGGCAAACCGCAGCAGTCGGTGATGACCGACTACACCGACACCGCCAGCGGGTCCGGTGACTGGTACATGGGGCCGAGCCGCGACAAGCTGCCCAAGGTGAGCGAGCCCTATGCCTATGAGATCGCCGGCCAGAAGGTGCTGATGAGCACCCTGAGCACGCCCATCGTGGAGAACGGCACGTTCCTCGGCGTGTTCACCGTCGATTTCTCGCTGGCGGCGCTGCAGAAGCATCTGGCGACGCTTGCGCCGATGGGAGCAGGCCGCGTTGAACTGCTTTCGCCCAAGGGCGTAGTCCTGGCTTCGGCCGACGCCGCCGAGATCGGCAAGCCGCGCACCGATGCCTTCACTCGCGACATGCTGGCCGCAATCGCGGCCGACAGGACCGTCGAAGCGTTCGAGCCGGATGCCGCCGGCAATGTGCGCCTGTACGTGCCACTGCGGGTTGGCGATGCCCCGCAGCGCTTCGCGCTGGGTGTGGTGGTGCCGCATGCCGTGATCGTGGCCGAGGCTCGCCAGCTGCTGTGGCTGACGCTGCTGGTCGGCGTGCTGGCCGCGCTGACATTGAGCGCCGGCGTCTACCTGCTGCTGCGTCACATGGCGATCCGGCCGCTGGCGCAGGCGGTACGCATTGCAGGTGACGTGGCGGCGGGCAAGCTGGACACCGCGCTGCCGGCGCGCGGCAACGATGAGGTCGGGCGCCTGCTCGAGGCGATGCAGGGCATGCGGGGACAGCTGCAGGCTGTGATGGCGGCGCAGGCGGAGATGGCACGCCGCCATGATGCGGGCGAGCTCAGTTACCGGATGGACGCGGCGGCCTTCCCGGGGGAGTACGGTCGCATGGTGGCCGACAGCAATCAGCTGGTGGCGTCCAGCAATGCGGTCACCCAGCGGCTGGTGGACGTGATGCAGCGCTACGCGGTGGGCGATCTGAGCGTGGACATGGAGCCGCTGCCGGGCGAGAAGGCGGTGTTCACCGCCGCCATGGCCACCACCAAGAGCAACCTTGCGGCGATCAACGAGCAGATCCAGCAGCTGGCCGCCGCTGCTGCCGCCGGCGACTTTGCCGTGCGTGGTGACAGTGAGCGGTTCGAGCACGATTTCCGCCGCATGGTGACCACGCTGAACGCGATGATGCAGGCCAGCGACCACAACCTCGCGGCGCTTTCCACGCTGCTGCGCGCCATCGCCGCCGGCGATCTCAGTGCACGCATGCAGGGCGACTTCCATGGTGTGTTCGCGGTGATGCGCGACGATGCCAACAGCACCGCGCAACAGCTGACCCATATCGTCGGCCAGATCCAGCAGTCAGCGGCGAGCATCCGCCTGGCGGCCGGCGAGATCGCCGCGGGCAACAGCGATCTGTCGCGTCGCACAGAACTGCAGGCGGCCAACCTGGAAGAAACGGCAGCGTCGATGGAGGAGTTGACCTCCACCGTGCGCCAGAATGCCGATCATGCCCTGCAGGCGAACACGTTGGCCGCATCGGCGGCGGACGTGGCCAGCGAAGGCGGAAAGGTGGTCGGCCAGGTGGTACAGACCATGCAGCAGATCGAAACCTCATCGCAGCGCATCGCCGAGATCATCTCGGTGATCGACGGCATCGCCTTCCAGACCAACATCCTGGCCCTGAACGCCGCCGTTGAGGCCGCGCGTGCGGGCGAGCAGGGACGCGGCTTCGCCGTGGTGGCCAGCGAAGTGCGCGCGCTGGCCCAGCGCTCGGCCGCAGCGGCGAAGGAGATCAAGGGGCTGATTGACGCATCGGTGGCCCAGGTCGGCAGCGGTGCGCAGCTGGTGCACCGTGCAGGCAACACCATGCAGGAGATCGTCGGCCAGGTCGGGCGGGTCAACGAGATCATGGCCGAGATCTCGGCCGCCTCGCGCGAGCAGTCGGCCGGCATCGAGCAGGTCAACCAGACCGTGGTGCAGATGGATGAAACCACCCAGCAGAATGCGGCGCTGGTGGAAGAGGCCAGTGCTGCCGCGCGCGCGATGGAAGAGCAGGCCGAGCAGCTTGCGGTGGCGGTGTCCCGCTTCCGGCTGCAGTCGGAAGCGGGCACGGGCACGACGGCCACGCTGCGCGCTGCCTGATGCCGGAAACGAAGACGCCCGGCGGGGGCCGGGCGTCGGTTGCATCCTTGCCGCGCGTCCGTGCGCAGGTCTGAGTGGCTCAGAACATTCCTTCAAACGGGTTCCAGCCGGTCCGGCCTTCCACCTTCTCCAGGTAATAGCTGTAGTTGGTGCTGGAGGCGACCAGGACATTGAAGGCGATGAACACCGCGCGGCCGACGATGTCGGGCAGGAACATCGTGATGGCCGCCAGGGCGATGGCGATGCCGATCACCACCAGCGCCTTGCGCCACATGCCCAGGATCAGCAGGTAGATGGGGCCGAAGAACAGGGCAAAGATGTTCAGGTTGATCTTCAGGCGGTCGCCGAAGGACAGGGCCCGCCAGGCCTGCTTGAAGCCGGGCTCCTTGGGCGCGCCGTGCTGGCGGTAGAAGTTGAAGCGGAATTGCCACTTGGGGCTGAAGTGGGTGAGGTCGACGGTATTCATGGGAGGAACTTCCCTGTGAGAAAACGTTTTCATGCTACCGGAAATGCCTATTCAGGATCCAGCGCTGCGTGCCTGGAACGTGACGCATGCCCTTTGCAGGCGCAGGCCTCACCGGCTTGCACGTCACCCATCCGCCTTGTTTTTAGGATAGGGTGCGCAGTTCCGCTGCCGCCCGGTTGGACCCGCGCGGCAGCGGGGATGTCCACGGAGGTTGCATGACCACACCCGCTACACCGGAAAACGCACCGGGACCGGTGCTTCTGCCCACACCCGAAGTGGTGCAGGCCCAACAACTGCTCGCCCGCCAGCAACTGGCGGTGGCGATGGACCGTGCGCGCACCGCTGCCCTGCAGGACGCGGCCGGCGTCGTCCTGCAGGACGAGTAACGCGCGCTGCTGAAGTACGATCGATCGCGTTGGCCCCGTCGCCAGCGCGATCGCCGAGGGATGTGCCGCCGCCCGTTTTGCTCGATCCAATTGTGGTCGATCCGGCAGGCCGTCGGCAGCCTCGCCTGCTGTTTGCTGAATGGGGAGAAATCCCGGCGTAGGCCTTCGCACCCGGCTTACATGTAGCGGCCTAGACTGGGCCGCATTTTCGATTCCGCCCCGTTGGAGATCGTGTGGGTTCCGGTAGTGACAGACAGCGACTGCGCAGCCTCAGGCCGACGCAGCCAGGACAAGTGCGGGCGCCGGGAAGGCGCGCCGGGAACCTTCGTGCATGCAGCCTGGCCGGGACGGCCGGCCATGCCGACTGCGCGGAGTAGGCGCCGATGGGGGTGCAGACCATCCATGCGGAGGCGGAATCGCCCGGGCCTGACGCCGGCTGGGCGCTGCTGCCTGCCGAAGTGCCCTTGCCGATGCCCGAGCAGACCCTGCGCGAAGGGCAGCTCAGGGTGCGCCGGCACCGCACCTCGCCACGCCTGATCGGCCTGCGTCGGCTGTACATCCTGGGCGGCACGCTGGTGATGACCGCAGCGGCCACCCGGATGATGTGGCGGGTGTTGTCGGTCAACGGCATCAGCGTGCTCGAAGCCTGCCTGCTGGTGCTGTTCGTGGGCCTGTTCGCCTGGATCGCGCTGTCGTTCGCCAGCGCGGTGGCAGGCTTCCTCACCGCCGTGTTCGACCGTGGCTATCGCCTGGGCATTGATCCGGACAAGCCGCTGCCCACCGTGCACAGCCGCACGGCGCTGCTGATGCCGACCTACAACGAGGATCCGCGCCGGCTGCTGGCCGGCCTGCGTGCGATCTACGAATCGGTGGCGGCCACCGGCCAGCTGGAGCGTTTCGACTTCTTCGTGCTCAGTGACACCCGCCGTGACGATATCGCGCGGGCCGAAGAGCAGGTCTTCGCCGAGCTCCGCGAGCAGGTGCCCGACGGCCGCGTGCGGCTGTTCTACCGCCGTCGTGGCGACAACAGCGGCCGCAAGGCGGGCAACATCGCCGACTGGGTGCGCCGCTTCGGCGGGGCCTACCCGCAGATGCTGATCCTGGACGCCGACAGCCTGATGACCGGCGACAGCATCGTGCGCCTGGTGGCCGGCATGGAACACAACGCTGACGTCGGCCTGATCCAGACCCTGCCGTCGGTGATCGGCGGACGCACCCTGTTCGCCCGCATGCAGCAGTTCGGCGGCCGCGTCTACGGGCCGGTGATCGCCCGGGGCGTGGCCTGGTGGCACGGCGCTGAAAGCAACTACTGGGGCCACAACGCCATCATCCGCACCCGTGCCTTCGCCGACCATGCCGGCCTGCCATCGCTCCCTGGGCGCAAGCCGTTCGGCGGCCACGTGCTCAGCCACGACTTCGTCGAAGCCGCGCTGATGCGGCGTGGCGGCTGGGCCGCGCACATGGTGCCGTACCTGGGGGGCAGCTATGAGGAAGGCCCGCCGACCCTGACCGACCTGCTGGTGCGCGACCGCCGCTGGTGCCAGGGCAACCTGCAGCACGGCAAGGTGGTCGGCAGCCGCGGCCTGCACTGGATCAGCCGCATGCACATGCTGATCGGCATCGGCCACTACTTCACTGCGCCCATGTGGGCGATGCTGATGCTGATCGGCATCGCCATCCCGCTGTTCCAGGAAGGCATCGACTTCAATGCCGTGCTGCACCTGGCGCCCGGCGTGTACTGGCGCGCGCAGGACGAGCAGCAGGTGGTGCGCCTGTTCGCCGCCACCATGGCGGTACTGCTGATGCCCAAGGTGCTGGGCTACCTGGCGATGCTGCTGGACCCGGTGGATCGTCGTGGCTGCGGCGGTGCGTTCCGTGCCTTCGTGTCGATGCTGGTGGAGACCGTGCTGGCGGCACTGATGGCGCCGGTGGTCATGTATGTGCAGTCCCGCGGCGTGGCCGAAGTGCTGTCCGGACGCGACTCGGGGTGGGACGCCCAGCAGCGCGACGACGGTGGCATTTCCTGGATGGCGCTGGTGCGCGGTTACGGCGGCCTGGGCCTGTTCGGCGCCTTCATGGGCGTGCTGGCCTGGCTGGTCTCGCCGTCGCTGGCGGCATGGATGGCGCCGGTGGTGATCGGCATGGTGCTGGCCATCCCGGTGGTCGCACTGACCTCGTCGCGCGGTCCCGGTGCGTTCCTGCACCGGCTGGGCCTGCTCGACATCCCCGAGGAGAACATTCCGCCGCCGGTGCTGGTACGCGCCGCGCAGCTGCGCCGGGAAGCGGCCGAACAGCCACCGCTGTACTGATCGCCCCACACCGGCGGCATAATGCGGCTCGCATCTGAAGGAGCCGCAACATGCTGCAAACGGTGGAACAGGAAACCGGCGCCTCGCCGCAGTGGTCGGTGATCTGGCTGCACGGCCTCGGCGCCGATGGCCATGACTTCGCCCCGATCGTTCCGGAGCTGGTGCGTCCGCACTGGCCGGCGCTGCGCTTCGTGTTCCCGCACGCCCCGGTGCGGCCGATCACGATCAACAACGGTGTGCCGATGCGCGGCTGGTACGACATTGTCGGCATGGATTTCCGTTCCCGCGCCGACATGGCCGGCGTGCGCGAATCGGTGGCCCAGGTAGAGGCCCTGATCGCCCGCGAGATCGAGCGGGGCATCACGCCGGAGCAGATCTTCCTGGCCGGCTTCTCGCAGGGGGGCGCGATCATTCTTACCGCCGCGCTGTCGCGCACGGCGCCGCTGGCCGGGCTGATCGCGCTGTCCACCTACCTGCCCGACGCGGACAGCGCCGAGCGCGTGGCTACCGCAGTGGACGTGCCGGTGTTCATGGCCCACGGCAGCGGCGACCCGGTCATTCCGCAGGCGGTAGCCGCACACAGCGCGCAGGCGCTGCGCGCGTTGGGCCTGCAGGTGCAGTGGCACAGCTACCCGATGGCGCACCAGGTCTGTGCCGAGGAGATCGATGCCCTGGGTGACTGGCTGCAGGAACGCCTGGGCGTCGCCTGACCCATGTCTCCGGCCAGCACGCCTCCCTGGATGCCGGAACTGTGCCGCCTGCGGCGGCTGGCGGCGATGCTCGGCCTGGCCGAGCTGGTGGTGGTGCTGCTGGCCCTGGCGCCCGATGGCAGCCGTCACTGGACGGTGGGCGAGCTGCTTTCGGCCAGCGGTTTCGCACTCTGGCTGGCGCTGGCGGTGACCGCCAGCCTGTGCATGCTGCGGCAGGCGCTGTCGAGGCTGCCACCGCTGCTGGGCGCCGCTGCGGCGATCGCACTGGCGGCGCTGATCGCCGTGGTCTGCGCGGGCATCATCCACGCGCTGTATGCCGTGCTGGGCGACAGCTTCGCCCGTGGCATCAGCTTCTGGCGCTTCACCCTTGGCAGTGCGGCCACCAGCGCACTGATCAGCGCGCTGGCCCTGCGCTACTTCTACGTGAGCGACCGCTGGGCCGCGCAGGTGCAGGCCAACGCACGTGCACAGGCCGATGCACTGCAGGCCCGGATCCGTCCGCATTTCCTGTTCAACAGCATGAATCTGATCGCCAGTCTGCTGCATCGTGATCCGGCGGTGGCCGAACGCGCCGTGCTGGACCTGTCCGATCTGTTCCGCGCGGCGCTGGGGGCGGGCGATGGAGATTCCACCCTGCAGGCCGAATGCGAGCTGGCCGAGCGTTACCTGTCGATCGAGTCGCTGCGCCTGGGAGAGCGCCTGCAGGTGCATTGGCAGCGTGACGAGCCGCTGCCGTGGGAGCAGCCGCTGCCGCGGCTGGTGTTGCAGCCACTGGTGGAAAATGCAGTGCTGCATGGCATTTCGCGGTTGCCGGAAGGTGGCACCGTCGAGCTGCACGTGGCGCGCGAAGGCAACGAGCTGCACATCCGCGTACGCAATCCCGCTCCCGATCCACAGATGCCGGGGCTGGCCCTGGCACGCGGCGCCGGGCATGCCCAGCACAGCATCGGTCATCGCCTGGCGTGGCGCTTCGGCAGTGCCGCACGGATGACGGCCGGCTGGAGCGAGGGCTACTATGCCTGCCAGGTGACGGTGCCGATCCAGTGAGGGAACGATCGTGAGGGTAGTCATCGCCGATGACGAACCGCTGGCGCGCGAGCGCCTGCGCAGCCTGCTGGCCGCGCAGGAGGGGGTGGACGTGGTGGCCGAGGCCGGTAACGGCGAGCAGGCCCTGCACGCCTGCGCGGAACTGCAGCCGGACCTGGTGCTGCTGGACATCGCGATGCCCGGACTGGATGGGCTGGAAGCGGCCCGTCACCTGGCCAGCTTCGAGCCACGCCCGGCGGTGGTGTTCTGTACGGCATATGACGCGCATGCCTTGTCGGCATTCGAAGCGGCGGCCATCGACTACCTGATGAAGCCGGTGCGTGCCGAGCGGCTGGCAGCGGCCATCGCGCGCGCACGGACCTTTCTGGCCGGGCGCGGGGGGCAGCCACAGCACGACGCGGGGCAACAGGCACGCAGCATGCTGTGCGCCCGGCTGCGGGGCAGCCTGCGGCTGATTCCACTGGATGACATCCATTACCTGCAGGCCGAGGAAAAGTACGTGGTGGTGCACCACGCGCGTGGTGAGGACCTGATCGAGGAGTCGCTGAAGTCGCTGGAGGAGGAATTCGCCAGCCGCTTCGTGCGCATCCACCGCAACTGTCTGGTGGCGCGGCACGAACTGGTGGAACTGCGTCGTGGCGTGGGCGGGCAGGTGCAGGCGGTGCTCCGGCATGGCAAGCAGCCGCTGGAGGTCAGCCGCCGCTGTGTGGCGACGCTGAAGCAGGAACTGCGGCATCTGTGAGTGTCCGGCGCGGCCTGCGGCCGCGACTGCTTGCGGGCAACGTCTGAAGCAACAGCAACTGCAGGTTGTGTTCGGCTCTGAGTTGTTGCGTGTTGGGTGAGTCGGGATGGGCGGGCGAGACACGCCGTAAACCCATCCATGGGGGCTCGATGGCGCCATCCATGGCGCCAACGGTCCCGCCCGCCCATCCCGACTCACCCTCGCGAATTTCCCGGTGACGGACGGCAAAAGCGTTGGTGATATCGGATGGGAGAGAGGGGTCAGATTCCTTTTCCTGCGGAAAAGCAATCTGACCCCAGGAGCCGCTGGCTGTTGCTTCTGCTTCTTTCTTTTGATCTTCCGTGGCTGGCGCACACGGAAACTGTCAGAGGCCGGGCGGGGTGGGTTGCGCAGGGGCGTGAGCCGCATGGATGCGGCGACCGAGCTTACATGGACGTACTTGCAGCGGCCCCTGCGCAGCCCATCCCGCCCGGCCAAGCGCAATGATCCAGTAGTCCGCACCAGCCACGAGGGGCTCCGCCGTTGGCCGTATCCGCGCCGAAGGCGCGATAATGACCGGATGGAAACCGTCCGCATCGCCACCCGCAAGAGCCCGCTCGCCCTCTGGCAGAGCGAACACGTCGCCGACCGCCTCCGCCAGGCCCATCCCGGCCTGCATGTGGAGCTGGTCCCGATGAGCACGCGCGGCGATGAAGTGCTCGACCGCTCGCTGGCCGCCATCGGTGGCAAGGGCCTGTTCCTGAAGGAACTGGAGCTGGCCATCCTGCGCGGCGACGCCGACTGCGCCGTGCATTCGCTGAAGGATGTGCCGATGGAACTGGATGCGCCGTTCGTGCTGCCGGCCATGCTGCCCCGTCATGACCCGGCCGACGGCTTCGTCTCCAACCTCTATGCCTCGCTTGATGCGTTGCCCATCGGCGCGCGCGTCGGCACGTCCTCGCTGCGCCGCCAGGCCCAGCTGCGTGCGCTGCGCCCGGACCTGGAACTGCTGGACCTGCGTGGCAACGTCAATACGCGCTTGGCCAAGCTCGACAACGGGGGCTACGACGCCATCGTGCTGGCCGTCGCCGGGCTGGAGCGCCTGGGACTGGGTGATCGGATCGTGCTGCGCCTGCAGCCGCCGCATTGGCTGCCGGCGCCGGCGCAGGGCGCCGTGGCCGTGGAGTGCGATGGCAGCAATGCGCCGCTGATGGCCCTGTTCGCTGTGCTCGATGACGCCGCGACGCGCGCCTGCGTGGAAGCGGAGCGGGCAATGAACCGCGCGCTGCATGGCAGCTGCCATGTGCCGGTGGCGGCGATCGCGCAGTGGCAGGGGCAGGACCTGCACCTGCAGGGGCTGGTTGGCAGCGCCAGCGATGGCCGTGCGGTGCGCGCCGAAGGCGTGGGCCCGGCCAGCGACCCGGACGCGCTGGGCCAGCGCGTGGCGCAGAGGCTGCTCGATGGCGGGGCGGGTGAGCTGCTGAACGCCTGACCCGGCCGATTCCCTCGGCCAGGCGCTGCGGAACAGAAACGAAAACGGGCGCCAGGCGCCCGTTTCGCTTATTTGAACTTGTAGACCACGTTCATGGTGGTCAGCGTATCGGTCTTGCGCTTGTCCACCGCGACGTCGCTGTTGTAGCGGGCCTGCCAGCCGGCCTTCAAGGCCAGGTGTTCATTCATGCTCACCGACAGGCCGAAATCGTTCTGGCCGAAGGTGTTGTACGACCCCGATTCGACCAGCAGCGTGTTGACCAGATCGGTGTTCTCGGTAAGCGAGTACTTCATGTCGAACAGGCCACGACCGATCAGCCCGGTACGGGTGCGATCATCCTCGGTGCTGTGGGTGCGGCGCACACCGGGGCCGACCTGGGCATCGAAATAGAAGCGCTCGGTACTCCACAGGCGGGTGCCGTAACCCAGACCGAACGAGCTCTGGCGGTCGTAGGTGGCGAAGTCATCGCGCTCGGTACGCACCGTGGCGGTCAGCTGGCGGTGCTCGCCCAGCTGCAGCGCGCTGCCGGCGCTGCCGGTGTAGCGGTTGGCGGTGGTGTTGTTGCGGCGGGTGGTGGTGCCGTCGTCGTTGGTCTCGGTCACCTTGGAGCTGGAACGCAGGCCGAACAGGTCCATGCTGTGCACCCAGTCACCGTCGGTGTAGCGCAGGCGCAGGCGGCCGTTGAAGCTCTCGGTGCTGCTGTTGCCGCGTGCCGAGGCGAAGCCGAGCTCGCCGCCGCTGCCGCTCCAGGGCGAGGACATCGCCGCCAGTTCGGATGCATCCTGCGCGTATGCCAGCGGGGCGCAGAGCAGCAGGGGAATCAGCAGGGACACGCGCAGGGACATCGAGGCTTCTCCGAAGCGGTTAACAACCCGTGATGATACTGGAAGCGTGATGGCCGTCCGCCCCATGGCGCTGGCCGCTTCAGCAGGCGTTGTCACCGCTCCCCATTCAGGGCAGCTCGATGCGGAGGGAGGGGTCGTTGAAGCGCGAATAGCGCAGGCGCAGCTGGAACACCTTGCCGTTGCTGCTGCCGCTGCGCACGATCTGGCGTGGCAGGCCCTGCCCATCCACCCAGTACTCCAGGCGCTCGCCGGGGCCGGCGCCACGCAACCGGTAGCGGCGGGTCTGGACCCCGTCCAGCGTCTGGCTGCCCAGATCCTCGGCCTGCAGCGCCGCGGGCGCGACGTCGGCCGGCAGCGGCGTCCGCCATTGCTCGAGCAGACCGGGCGGCGTCGGCACCTGGCGGATGGCCCCGTCGGCCTGCAGGAACATCGTGTCACCGATGATGGTCTGTGCACCGGCCGCCGTCTGTACCCGGAATCGGTCCGGGGCCACGAAGTCCATCGCACTGCGGACCGGCTGTGGCGTACCCAGCACTTCCAGTTCCGCGTGGAAGCTGCGCAGGGCGGCGAACCGTTGGCTGGCGGCCAGTACCGCCTGCGCCGGGTCGGCCTGCGGAACGACCGCGTCGCCGCCGGACGGCGCTGGGGGGCGACCACAGGCAGCCAGCAGCAGGCAGGCCAGCAGGGGCAGGGCGGGCAACCGGCGCATGGGAGGGCTTTCGCAGAGGGCGGGGCGCCCACGATAGCCCAAACCCCCCACACAAGACCCGCGACTCGGACATAATCGGGGGCATGGACCGATACGAACGCATCACCGCCCTGCATCGTCTGCTCAAGTCCGCGCGCTATCCGGTGACGGTGGCGACCCTGCAGGACAAGCTCGGTTGTTCCCGTGCCACCGTCTACCGCGACCTGGCGTTCCTGCGCGACGCGCTGATGGCGCCGATCGAGGGCGATGGCGAGGCCGGCTTCCGCTATCACGCCGACGAAAGCGACCGCTTCGAACTGCCCGGCCTCTGGCTCAGCTCGGAGGAGCTGCATGCCCTGCTGGCATCGCAGCACCTGCTGGCCCGTACCGGCGGGGGCGTGCTGTCTTCGGTGCTGGCACCGCTGCAGCAGCGCATCGAAAGCCTGCTGGCCGCGCAGGCGGGGGTCTCCAGCTGGCCGGTGGACCGGGTGCGGGTCATTCCGCATCGCGGCCGCAAATTCGACGAAGGCAGCTTCCGCAGCGTGGCTTCGGCCGTGCTCGAGCGGCGCCAGCTGGGCTTCGAGTACCGCGCCCGTTCCACCGACGAACCGACCAAGCGCACTGTTTCGCCGCAGCGCCTGACCCACTACCGCGACAACTGGTACCTCGATGCGTGGGACCACGACCGCGAGGCCCTCCGCAGCTTCGCGGTGGACCGGATCCACAAGGCGCGGGTGATCGACCACACGGCCCGTGACGTGGCCGACAGCGAACTGGACGAGCAGCTGGGTGCCAGCTACGGCATTTTCTCCGGTGCGCCGAAGGGCTGGGCCACCATCCTGTTCAGCGCCAAGGCTGCGCGCTGGGTCGCCGATGAGCACTGGCATTCCAAGCAGCAGGGCCGTTTCCTGGCCGACGGCCGCTATGAACTGAAAGTGCCTTACAGCGTGTCACGCGAACTGCTGATGGATGTGCTGCATTACGGCTCGGATGCCGAGATCGTCGAACCGACGATGCTGCGCGAGCAGGCCAAGGCACTGCTCGAGCTGGCCCTGAGCAACTACGATAGATCCTGACCTCCCCCCGAGAATCATTCCGCCCATGAAGAAGACCCTGTTGCTGCCCCTGCTCGCCGCTGCGCTGGCCCTGACCGCCTGCGGCAAGTCCGGCGAGCCTTCGCAGAAGCTGGTGGTGGCCGCCACGGCCGTGCCGCACGCCGAAATCCTCGAGGTGGTCAAGCCGATCCTCAAACAGGAAGGCGTGGAACTGGACGTGCGCGTGTTCAACGACTACGTGCAGCCCAACGACCAGCTGGTGCAGAAGCAGGTGGACGTGAACTACTTCCAGACCGAGCCGTACCTGGACGCCTACAACCGCGACCGCAAGACCGATCTGGTGACGGTGATCGGCGTGCACATCGAGCCGTTCGGCGCATACTCGCGCAAGATCAAGTCGCTGGCCGAACTGCGCGAAGGCGCGGATGTGGTCATCCCGAATGATCCGAGCAACAACAGCCGGGCGCTGATCCTGCTGCACAAGGCCGGTGTGATCGAGCTGAAGGATCCGACCAATGCGCTGGCAACCCAGCGCGACATCGTCTCCAATCCGAAGCAGCTGAAGTTCCGCGAGCTGGATTCGGCGATGCTGCCCCGCGTACTGGATCAGGTGGACCTGGCCCTGATCAACACCAACTATGCATTGGATGCGGGTCTGAACCCGACCCGGGATGCGCTGGCGATCGAAAGCAAGGACTCGCCGTACGTGAACTTCCTGGTGGCCCGGCCCGACAACAAGGATGATGCGCGCGTGCAGAAGCTGGCCAAGGCGCTCACCAGCGCACAGGTGAAGACGTTCATCGAGACCAAGTACAAGGGTGCCGTGCTGCCGGCGTTCTGATGTTGGGGTAGCGCCGGGCCATGCCCGGCGGATTGGGGATTGATTCGCCGGGCATGGCCCGGCGCTACCGCCCTCAATCGACGTGGAAGGCCAGAGTGGCGGCGACCGCCTGCTGCCACCCGGCATACAGCGCCTCGCGCCGTGCTGCCGGCATCTGCGGCTCGAAACGGCGGTCCAGTCCCCATTGCGCGGCGATCTGTTCGCGGCTTTCCCAGAATCCCACCGCCAGCCCGGCCAGGTAGGCCGCGCCCAGCGCCGTGGTCTCGGTCAGCCGTGGCCGCAGCAGCGGAACGCCGAGAATGTCGGCCTGGAAGCTGGCAAGGAAGTCGTTGCCGATCGCGCCGCCGTCGGCACGCAGCTCGCTCAGGCCGATACCTGCATCGGACTGCATCGCATCGAGCACATCGCGGGTCTGGTAAGCCATTGCTTCCAATGCTGCACGCACGAAGTGCGACCTGCTGGTGCCCCGGGTCAGGCCGAACATCGCTCCACGCACGTCGCTGCGCCAGTACGGCGCCCCCAGGCCCACGAATGCCGGCACCAGATAGACGCCCGCGCTGTTGTCCACCTTCGCGGCCAGCGCTTGGCTGTCGCTGGCCCGATCGATCATGCGCAGGCCATCGCGCAGCCACTGCACCACCGAGCCGGCGATGAAGATCGACCCCTCCAGTGCGTACTCAACGCGCCCGTCCAGGCCCCAGGCGATGGTGGTCAGCAGGCCATTGTGCGAACGCACGGCCTGCGTTCCGGTGTGCATCAGCATGAAGCAGCCGGTGCCGTAGGTGTTCTTCACCATGCCCGGCTGGAAGCAGGCCTGGCCGAACAGCGCGGCCTGCTGGTCGCCAGCGATACCGGCGATCGGAATCGGGTGGTCGAAGAAGAACTGCGGCCGGGTGTGCGCGTACACCGCGCTGGAGTCACGCACCTGCGGCAGCATGGCGCGCGGAATGTCCAGCAGCGCGAGCAGCTCGTCGTCCCAGTCCAGGGTGTGGATGTTGAACAGCAGCGTGCGTGCGGCGTTGCTGTAGTCCGTCACGTGTGCCTGGCCGCCACTGAGATTCCAGACCAGCCAGCTGTCGATGGTGCCGAACAGCAGTTCACCACGCTCCGCGCGCTGTTGTGCGCCTTCCACGTGATCGAGGATCCAGCGCACCTTGGTGGCCGAGAAGTAGGCATCGATCAGCAGGCCGGTGCGTTCACGGATCAGCGCTTCGTGCCCCTGCGAGCGCAACCGCTCGCAGATGGCCTGGCTTTGCCGGGACTGCCAGACGATGGCGTTGTGGATCGGCTGGCCCGTGGCGCGTTCCCAGACCACGGTGGTCTCGCGCTGGTTGGTGATGCCCAGTGCGGCGATGTGGCGCGGGTCGATCTGTTCGCGGCTCAGCAGCTCGGTCAGCGTGGCGTAGACGCTGGTGAGGATCTCGCGCGGGTCATGTTCCACCCAGCCGGGCTGCGGGAAAATCTGGGCGAACTCACGTTGCGCGCTGCCGACGATGTCGCCGGCGTGATCGAACAGGATCGCGCGCGAACTGGTGGTGCCCTGATCGATGGCCAGCACGTAGCGGGGCGTCATGCGGCGTCTCCGGTAGCGATGGGGAAATCCTACTGCATCGGCAGCGACGGGCCATGTCGGGTGTCACCGCGATCGGCCGGGCATGGCCTGGTGCTGCTGTTCCTCCAACCAGTCCTGCAGGCGTGCCACCTGTGCGGTGTCCAGCCGCAGTCCCAGCTTGCTCCGCCGCCACAGTATGTCCTCGGCGGTATGCGCCCATTCGTGATCGCGCAGGAACACGACCTCATGGGCGTGCAGCCCACCGCCGAAGTGTTCGCCGAGATCGTCCATGCCCTGCACCCCGTGCAGCAGCTCGGTGCTGCGGCTGCCATAGGCCTCGGCCCAGCGCCGCGTAGTGTCCTCAGGCAACCACGGTGCGAGTCTCCGCAGGTGAGAGCGTGCCTGCACGGCATCGCCCCAGTCGCTGCCCGGCAGCGGCGTGCCGGCTGCCGTCCATGCCGGCCCCATCTGCGGCAGGTGGGGCCGCAGCAGATCCAGCGCTTCTTCGGCCAGAACGCGGTAGGTGGTCAGCTTCCCCCCCAGCACGTGCACGGCGGGCGCGCCCTGCACCTGCAACTGCAGGCGATAGTCGCGGCTGAGTCGTGCCGCGCGCGGATCCGGGTCGGCCAGCAGCGGGCGCACGCCGGCAAACTGCCAGACCACCTCCGTCGCCGTGATCGGCTGGCGCAGATAGCGGTTGGCCGCCTCGCACAGGTATGTCACTTCCGAAGGCAGCACGTGGCAGCGCGCCGGATCGCCCTGATAGTCGGTGTCGGTGGTACCCACCAGCAGGTGGTCGTGGGTGAAGGGCAGCAGGAATACGACCCGTCCGTCGGGCTGCTGCAGCAGGCAGGCGCTGTCATCGGGCCAGGGCCGGCGCAGCACGATGTGGCTGCCCTGCACCAGGCGCAGGGCCGGTGTGCCGCTGCGCGCCTGCATGCGTTGCAGCAGGCCTCCGGCCCAGGGACCGGCCGCGTTGGCCACGGCATGTGCATGCACCGTCTGCTGCTGTCCCGCTGCATCGACCAGTACCGCCCGCCAGTGTCCCTGCTCGCCGTGCAGTTCGACGCAGCGGGTGCGGACCTGCACACGGGCACCGCGTTGCGCGGCATCCAGCGCGTTGAGCAGGACCAGGCGTGCATCGTCCACCTGCGCGTCGGCATAGCTGAAGGCCTGGTGCAACGATGGCGACAGCCACGTGCCCAACGGGTCGTGTGGCAGGTGCAGTGCGCGCGAAGCCGGAAACGCTGCGCCGCGATGGCCGAGGTGGTCATACAGCCACAGGCCGAGCCGCAGCATCCAGCGTGGCCGCAGGTGGGGTTCCCAGGGCAGCACGAAGCGCAGCGGCCGGACCAGGCAGGGCGCCTGCCTGCGGAGCACATCGCGTTCGCCCAGCGCCTTGCGCACCAGGCCGAACTCGCCCTGTTCCAGGTAGCGCAGCCCGCCATGGACCAGCTTGCTGCTGGCGCTGGAGGTATGTGACGCAAGATCGTGCTGCTCGCAGAGCAGCACGCGCAGGCCGCGGCCTGCAGCGTCGCGTGCGATGCCGGCGCCGTTGATGCCACCTCCGATCACCAGCAGGTCGACGTTGTCCATCCCGATCACCGGCCTTCCGTCCTTTGCAGAGTCAAGCCCTGCTCGACGTCCGGAAAAAAGCAGTCGAGCACGGCCCGACTCTACACAGAACGCGGGTGACGGAAACGACGACGGGCCCCGAAGGGCCCGTCGCGTACAGACAGTGAAGCAGGCGGTGCTTAGAAGCGGGCGCCGATACCCACGCCGACAGTCCACGGATCCAGCTTGGCTTCGCCGATCTTCTCGCCGCCCACCTTGACGTCCGGGCGGGCGCGCATGTAGCGGGCATCAGCACGGGCGAACCAGGTGGAGTTGATGTTCATGTCGACGCCGACGGTGCCGATCACGCCCTTGGCATCCTTCAGGCGGATGTCGGAGCTGCTGCCGTCAGCCAGCGATTCGTTGCTGAAGGCCGACTGGAAGTAGCCCACGCCCACGAACGGACGGAACACGTTGTCGGCCTGGCCGAAGTGGTACTGGCCGCTCAGTGCGACCGGCTGCTGCTCGACGCTGCCCAGGCGGGTGTTGCCCGGACCCTTGACGCGGTGATCGAACTTGTCGGCAGCGCCCCACAGCTCAACGGCCCAGTTGTCGTTGACGTAGTAGCTGAAGCTGACGGTCGGCGCCGGGCCGCCATCGAGCTTCTTGACGCCGGTGATCGGGTCATTCTTCGGCTGCAGCAGCGTGACGCCGCCAACCACGGCAAAATGCTTGCCCGAGGCGGTGTCGGTGGTGCTGCTGTCCTGGGCGAAAGCGGCCGGCGCGAAGGCGGCGGAGGTCAGCAGGGCGAGACTCAGGATACGGATGGAGCGCATGGGGGTATCTCCTAATGTTTCTTGTTTTTGGGCCCCCGGTTGCGGGGCGAGCACACCGTAGTCGCCTCAACATGAATCGAATCCGACGCGCGTTAAAAAATAGTTCGCTCTGTTCAGCGATGAGTTCGAAAAGCCTGTTTTCATGGGGTTTCTGCTCTGGAGGAATGTTCATGCAGTTGCACAAATCGTGAGCGCGCCAACGCTCTGCACCGGCCTGCCCGCGCAGGTGAACACGCGATCGCGCGTGTTGCTGCTTGGTTCGATGCCGGGTGCTGCGTCGCTGCACGCTGGCCAGTACTACGCGCATCCACGCAATCGTTTCTGGCCGCTCATGTCCGATATCTGCGGCTTTGACGCCGGTTTGCCCTATCCGCAACGCATGCGCGCGCTGAACGCCGCCGGTATCGGGGTGTGGGATGTGATCGGCCGATGCGAGCGCCGGGGCAGCTTGGATGCGGACATCGTGCGTGGCACGGAAGTGGCCAACGCGCTGCCGGAACTGATCGCCCTGCTGCCTGAGCTGCAGCTGATCGGCTGCAATGGTGCTGCGTCGATGCAGGCATTCCAGCGCTGGGTGCTGCCTGTCCTGGGGGCGCCACCGCGTGTGCTGGCGCTGCCCTCGACCAGCCCGGCCAATGCGGCCTGGTCGCTGCAGCGCCTGCGTCAGGCCTGGCAGCCGGTGGCCGATGCACTGGCGACATGAAGCGGACATCGTGCGGACAATACGCTACCCACTGGAGGTGCCTGCGCCCCATGGGCAACAGCGTGTCCCGGCTGCGTGCGTACTGAAAACAGCTGTAACGGTTGGCGCTGGCCCCCGCTGGCCGCACAATAGACGTTTCCCTACACCAGATTGCCGGAGTTATCCCCATGGCCGAAATCAAGGAAGCACTTGTCCCCGATATCGGTGACTACAGCGATATCCCGGTAATCGAGGTGCTTGTCGCCGTTGGCGATACGGTCAGGAAGGACCAGGGCCTGGTGACGCTGGAAAGCGACAAGGCGACCATGGAAGTGCCGTCTTCGGTGGCCGGTGTGGTCAAGGAGATCAAGGTCAAGGTGGGTGACACCCTGTCCGAGGGCAAGGTCGTGGCGCTGATCGAAGTGGCGGCAGACGAGGCCGCAGCGCCGGCCGCTCCGGCCCCGGCCCCGGCCAAGGCCGCTGCCCCGGCGGCTGCCACCCAGAGCGCCCCGGCCCCGGCGGCTGCCGCGCCGGCCGCCCCGGCTGCCGGTGGCGGTGCGGTTGAAGCCCGGGTGCCGGACATCGGCGACTACACCGACATCCCGGTCATCGAAGTGCTGGTCGCCGTGGGCGACACCGTGAAGAAGGATCAGGGCCTGGTCACGCTGGAAAGCGACAAGGCGACCATGGAAGTGCCGTCCTCGGTGGCCGGTGTGGTCAAGGAACTGAAGGTCAAGGTGGGGGACACCCTGTCGCAGGGCAATGTGGTGGCCATCATCGAAGCCGAGGGTGCTGCTGCGCCGGCGCCGACCCGCGAAGCGGCTGCGGCGGCCCCGGCCGCTGCCGAGACCGCCACCAAGGTCGAGCCGGTCGCTGTGCCCGCCCAGCCGGACAAGCTGGCGGCTCGTGAGATCGCGTCGGCCGGCGCTCCGTCCAGCCCGCCCGTACAGTTCAACGCCGATGGCGTGCTGCCGGCCAAGGTGCCGTATGCCACCCCGGCGGTGCGCGTGTTCGCCCGCGAGCTGGGCGTGGACCTGCTGCAGATCAGCGGTACCGAGAAGGGCGGGCGCATCACCAAGGGTGACGTGCAGAAATTCGTCAAGGCCGCGCTCAGTGGTGGCGTTCCGGCCGCGGGCGGCATTGCTGCCGCCGCAGGCGGTGGGCTGAACCTGCTGCCGTGGCCGAAGGTCGATTTCAGCAAGTTCGGCGAGACCGAAGTGCAGCCGCTGTCGCGCATCAAGAAGATCTCCGGCGCGAACCTGGCCCGCAACTGGGCGATGATTCCGCACGTCACCCAGTTCGACCAGGCCGACATCACCGATCTGGAAGCACTGCGCGTGGCACTGAACAAGGAGAACGAGAAGGCCGGCATCAAGCTGACCATGCTCGCCTTCCTGATCAAGGCCAGCGCCGCAGCGCTGAAGAAGTTCCCGGAGTTCAACGCCTCGCTGGACGCCAGCGGCGAGAACCTGACCCTGAAGAAGTACTTCAACATCGGGTTCGCCGCCGATACGCCGAACGGCCTGGTCGTGCCGGTGATCCGCGACGTCGACAAGAAGGGCGTGGTGCAGATCGCGCAGGAAACCGGCGAGCTGGCCAAGAAGGCGCGCGACGGCAAGCTGGGCCCGGCCGACATGAGTGGCGGCTGCTTCTCGATCAGCTCGCTGGGCGGGATCGGTGGCACCGCGTTCACCCCGATCGTCAATGCGCCGGAAGTGGCCATCCTGGGCGTGTCCAAGTCCTCCATCCAGCCGGTCTGGAATGGCAAGGAATTCGCACCGAAGCTGCTGCTGCCGCTGTCGCTGAGCTACGACCACCGCGTCATCGATGGCGCCCTGGCCGCACGCTTCACCACGTACCTGTCGCAGGTACTGGCCGACATGCGTCGCGTGCTGCTGTAAGGCACCCGCTTCGCCCCCACCGTGTGGCCGTCGCCCTTGGCGCGGCCGCCTGACGAAACGCAGTGACAGCCCGCCGGCCACCCCGGCCGGGCATGAGGAAAACCACCATGGCCACGATTGAAGTCAAGGTTCCCGACATCGGCGATTACAGCGATGTGCCGGTGATCGAAGTGTTGGTCGCCGTCGGCGATACGGTGAAGAAGGACCAGGGCCTGGTGACCCTGGAATCGGACAAGGCCACGCTGGAAGTGCCGTCCTCGGCCGCCGGTGTGGTCAAGGAACTGAAGGTCAAGCTCGGCGATACGCTGTCCGAGGGGGCCGTGGTGGTCCTGCTGGACACCGAAGGAGCCGCCGAGGCCCCGGCCAAGGCAGCCGCACCTGCGCCTGCGGCCGCCGCCCCGGCCAGCAAGCCGCCGGTCACCCCGTCGCATCGTGCCCCGGCCGAACCGGCCGCACCGAAGCCGGCACTGGCCAGCGGCAAGCCGGCCGACATCGAATGCGAGATGGTCGTGCTGGGCTCCGGCCCGGGCGGCTACACCGCCGCGTTCCGCGCAGCCGATGTCGGCCTGGATACGGTACTGGTCGAGCGCTACGCCAGCCTCGGCGGCGTCTGCCTCAACGTCGGCTGCATTCCGTCCAAGGCACTGCTGCATGCGGCGGCGGTCATCGATGAAGTCGCCCATGCCGGCGATTTCGGCGTGGAGTTCGGCAAGCCGACGATCACGCTGGACAAGCTGCGCCAGTACAAGGAAAAGGTCGTCAACCAGCTGACCAAGGGTCTGGCCGGCATGGCCAAGCAGCGTAAGGTGCGCAACGTGCAGGGTGTCGGTCGGTTCCTGTCGGCCAACGAGCTGGAGATCACCGCCGCTGACGGCAGCACGCAGCTGCTGCGCTTCCAGAAGTGCATCATCGCCGCCGGTTCGCAGGCGGTGAAGCTGCCGAACTTCCCGTGGGATGACAAGCGTGTGATGGATTCCACCGACGCGCTGGAGCTGGCCGAAGTGCCGGGTTCGCTGCTGGTTGTCGGTGGCGGCATCATCGGCCTGGAAATGGCGACCGTGTACGGTGCGCTGGGCAGCAAGGTTACCGTGGTCGAATTCATGGACCAGCTGATGCCGGGCGCCGACAAGGACCTGGTCAAGCCGCTGGCCGACCGCCTGAAGAAGCAGGGCATCGACGTTCACCTGAAGACCAAGGCGTCGGGCGTGACCGCCGATGCCAAGGGCATCACCGTGACCTTCGAGGCGGCCGAGGAAGGGCAGTCGCCGGCGCTGGCGCAGGGGACCTTCGACCGCGTGCTGGTCGCCGTGGGTCGTTCGCCGAATGGCAAGAAGATCGATGCCGAGAAGGCTGGCGTGCAGGTCACCGAGCGTGGCTTCATCCCGGTTGACCGGCAGATGCGTACCAATGTGCCGCACATCTTCGCCATTGGTGACATCGTCGGCAACCCGATGCTGGCCCACAAGGCCACGCACGAGGGCAAGCTGGCGGCTGAAGTGGCGGCCGGCCACAAGAAGGAGTGGGTGGCCCGCGTGATCCCGTCGGTGGCCTACACCAATCCGGAGATCGCCTGGGTGGGCGTGACCGAGACCGAGGCCAAGGCCAAGGGCCTGAAGGTCGGCGTGGCCAAGTTCCCGTGGGCGGCCAGTGGCCGCGCGATCGGCATCGGTCGCACCGAGGGCTTCACCAAGCTGATCTTCGACGAAGAGACCCACCGCATCATCGGTGGCGCGATCGTCGGTGTGCATGCCGGTGACCTGCTGGCCGAGATCGGTCTGGCCATCGAGATGGGCGCGGAAGCTGAAGACATCGGCCACACCATCCATGCCCATCCGACGCTGAGTGAATCGGTGGCGATGGCTTCGGAAATCTACGACGGCACGATCACCGATCTGTACATGCCGAAGAAGAAGTAAGGCGCTTGCGCCGGGCCATGCCCGGTGAAACGGAAAGCCCGGCGAAAGCCGGGTTTTTTGTTGGTGGCTTCTGTGGCTTCGGTGACTGTGGTCGCGAGCTTCCGGGCCGCTGCGCGGGTGGCAGGCATTTGGACACATGTCCCCCGTCGCCCGCCTGCGGCGGTCGCCTCCTCCTTTACTGTGTCCAAACGCCTGCCACCCACGTAGCGGCTCGGCGTGCGGACGGTCCAGCCGCAGAGTCACTTCAGCAGACGCGTGGAGGCCTGACACGCGGAGGGAGAGGGGGCTGCGTGCGAAGTAAAGGAGGAGGTGACGGCCGCAGGCCGGCGCCGGGGGACATTCGCATGCAGCCTCCTCTCACTCCTGCGCACCCGCGATCCTGCGATTGCGGCCTGTGTAATCGCGAGCGTCCGGGCCTCTGCGTGAGCGGCAGGCGCTTGGACAAATGTCCCCCGCCGTCCGCCTGCGGCGGTCGCCTCCTCCTTTACTGTGTCCAAACGCCTGCCACCCACGCAGCGGCTCGGCGTGCGGAGGGTCCAGCCGCAGAGCCACTTCAACAGACGCGTGGAGGCCTGACACGCGGGGGAGAGGGGGCTGCGTGCGAAGTAAAGGAGGAGGTGACGGCCGCAGGCCGGCGCCGGGGGACATTCGCATGCAGCTCCCTCTCCCTCCAGCGCGCCAGCGATCCTGCGAGTGCGGCATGTGTGATCGCGAGCGTCCGGGCCTCTGCGTGAGCGGCAGGCGCTTGGACAAATGTCCCCCGCCGTCCGCCTGCGGCGGTCGCCTCCTCCTTTACTTTGTCCAAACGCCTGCCACTCACGCAGCGGCTCGGCTTGTGGAGGGTCCAGCCACAGCGCCACTTCATCAGACGCGTGGAGGCCTGACACGCGGAGGGAGAGGGGGCTGCGTGCGAAGTAAAGGAGGAGGTGACGGCCGCAGGCCGGCGCCGGGGGACATTCGCATGCAGCCCCCTCTCCCTCCAGCGCTTCGACCATGCCGCTTTTACCCCGGCAGGACAAAGCAGCACAAAAAAACGCGGCCCCCGATGTTCCGGAGGCCGCGCCAGGAGAGAGTGCGATGGAAGGGGCAGGAATCAGAACACGAAGCTGACGCCGGCCACCGGGCCCTTGAATTCCTGCTTCAGACCGATGGTGCCGTCGCTGCCCTTCTTGTCCGCATCCAGTTTGAACCAGTCGTAGCCGGCGAACAGGCCGAAGTTCTTGGTCAGGCGGTAATCGACGATGGCATTGGCGCGGCTCAGGTCACCCTTGTAGTCGTCGAAGCTGCCCCAGCGGGTGTTGAGGTACTGACCCTGCAGGGTGATCATCCACTTCTCGGACGGGGTGAAGCTCAGGCGCGCACCGACCACCGGTGCCACACCGTCGGTCTTCTCGTCCAGGAACTGGCCTTCATACACGGTGCCCAGGTCCGCATAGCCCTTGGTGCTGACCTTGGCGTACTCCGCACCCAGCTGCAGGCCCAGATCGAAGGTGTCGGTGTCGACAACGGAGTAGTCGTAGACCAGGCTGGCCACCTGATACTTCAGCTCGGCCTTGACGAAGCTGTCAGCCGGCACGTTGACGCCGCCGAAGGAGATGTCCTGGCCCAGCGTCTCGCGGCGGTCCTTGTCGTACTTGAAGTAGTTGAACAGGAAGCGCTGGCGGTCGCTGAGGCGGAACATGCCGTCTACCCGCGGTTCCCATTCCTTGCCGCCGAGCTTGAAATCTTCCGAGAAACCGACGTCCTGGCCGGCGACAGTGGTGTTGCCGCGCAGCGTGTTGTCCGAATCGATGTTCATCGCACCCAGGCGCAGGGCGAAACGGTCATCGCCTTCGGCGGCATGGGCGGCGCTGGCGAACGATGCGCCGGCGGCAAGCAGGGAGAGGGCGAGCAGGGTGGGGACGGAGCGCATCGAAGAGTCCTTGCAGTGGTTCATCAGAATGAAGCCCACTGTGCAGGACGCACTCGTCCACCATGCGTGAACGTATGGTCGATGGCGTGTGCACGGTTCAGCGCTGTCACGACCATGAAAAAGGATGGCCCCGGAGCCGGGCTTCGGGGCCATCGTGGACCTGCGGGGCGAAGCGTCGACGAGGTTGCTGCAGGCAGGTCGGAAGGTCGGACCGGCAAGGTCGCGGAAAGTTCCCAGGCGTGCGACCAAAGTTCAATACGCTGCACCGCAGCATCATGTGGACGTCATTGTCCCTTGGGCGGCACGCAAAAATGTAACCGTTACCGCAACTTGCGCCCTTCCGGGATGAACAGGCAGCGGTTGTCTCGCAAATTGTCCCATTGCTATAATTTGGCGGCTCGATGAGGCCCCCCTGCTGTAGCCGCCTCAGCCCTCCACTTGCAACCACGCGGGACGTCCTGTGCTGAACTCCGTTGAAGCGGGTCGGCGACTGATGCTGCGCGCCGCGGTCTACCCGCTGGCCGCAGTGGCTGTCCTGGCCCTGGCCTTCCTGCTGGTAGGGCCGAAGTACGCGCTCGGTGCCCTGGCATCCGGCGTGGCGATCTCGGCCGGTGGCTGGGTCGCGGCACGGATGGCGCTGGGCGGGGGTGCCCTGGCTGCGGGGTCGGCAATGGCACGGCTGATCATTGCGATCGTGGCGAAGTGGGTAGTCGTTTTCGGCGTCCTGCTGGTGGGGTTCCTGGTCTTCAAGCTGCCTGCATTGGCGCTGTTGGCCGGTATCGCCGTCGGCTTGATGTTCCAGGTCCTGGCGATGGCCAGGCGTTGACAGAATTCAATTAACTAAGGTTCCGGACACATGGCGGGCGAGGCTCTAACCCCTACCAGCTACATCCAGCATCACCTGCAGAACCTGACCGCACCGGTCGGCAACGGCGACGGGATGTTCTGGCATATCCACGTCGATACCTTCCTCACCGCGGTCCTGATGGGCCTGGTGATCGTGGTTGCCTTCTGGCTGGGCACCCGCAAGGCCACGGCTGGCGTGCCGGGCAAGTGGCAGGCCTTCGTGGAGATCTGCCTGGAGTTCGTCGACCGCCAGGCCAAGGACACCTACCACGGCAAGAGCAAGCTGGTCACGCCGATCGCCATCACGATCTTCTTCTGGATCCTGATGATGAACCTCATCAAGATGATCCCGGCCGACTTCATCGCCAAGCCGCTGGAGCTGGCGGGCATCCATTACTGGAAGCCGGTGCCGACCGCCGACGTCAATGCCACCCTGGGCATGGCCATCAGCGTGTTCTTCCTGATGCTGTTCTTCGCGCTGAAGTCCAAGGGACTGGGCGGCTTCATCAAGGAGTTCCTGACGGCTCCGTTCGGCAAGTGGATGATGCCGTTCAACCTGATCCTCAACATCGTCGAGTGGCTGAGCAAGCCGATCTCCCTGGCGATGCGACTGTTCGGCAACATGTTCGGCGGCGAAATCGTGTTCCTGCTGATCTGGGTGCTGGGTGGTGCCGGTTTCTTCGGCGCCATTGCCGGTGGTGCGTTCGGCCTCGGCTGGATGCTGTTCCACCTGCTGGTGATCCCGCTGCAGGCCTTCATCTTCATGATGCTGTCGATCGTGTACCTGAGCCTGTCGGAAGACGCTCACTGAGTTTCAAGCTTCAACGCGTTTCAACCTTCATCCGTTTCATCACCCTTAGCAACTTAAGTTCCTGGAGATAACCATGTACTTCGCCGTCCTGACCAACTTCGCGCAGATTCAGAGCTCCACCGCCCTCGCCGTCGGCATCATGATCGGCCTGGCCGCGCTGGGCGCCGGTCTGGGTCTGGCCATCATGGCTGGTAAGTTCCTGGAGTCGGCCGCCCGCCAGCCGGAACTGATCCCGGTCCTGCAGGTCCGCATGTTCATCACCGCCGGCCTGATCGACGCCGCGTTCATCATCTCGGTCGCCGTCGGCCTGCTGCTGGCCTTCGCCAACCCGCTGTCGGCCGCCTTCGCCGGTGCCGTCACCAAGGCTCTGGCCGGCTGATACAGCGGTTTGAGACGACCGGGTGCTGATGCACCCGGTTTCGGATGAAGGCCGGATGCGCCGCCCCGGCGGCGCGTCCACCCCGAAACCAGCGATCGAGCTAACCATGAATATCAATTTCACCCTTCTTGCGCAGGCGCTCGCCTTCGCTGGTCTGATCTGGATCATCGCGACCAAGATCTGGCCGCCGCTGATGAACGCGATCGAAGAGCGCCAGCAGAAGATTGCTGAAGGCCTCGCTGCTGCCGACCGCAGCCAGAAAGATCTGGCCCAGGCGCAGGAGAAGGTCAACGAAGCGCTGAAGGAAGCCCGCACCAAGGCCAACGAGATCATCGACCAGGCCCACGCGCGCGCCAACCAGATCGTCGACGCAGCCCGTACCGAAGCGATCACCGAAGCCACCCGTCAGAAGGAACTGGCCCAGGCTGAGATCGACGCCGCCGCCAACCGTGCCCGTGAAGATCTGCGCAAGCAGGTGTCCGCGCTGGCCGTGACCGGTGCCGAAAAGCTGCTCAAGCGCGAAATCGACGCCAACGCCCACAAGGCGCTGCTCGACGAGCTGGCCTCGGAGATCTAAGGATGAGCCAGGCCCTCACGCTTGCCCGCCCGTACGCCCGCGCCGCGTTCGCGACCGCGCGCGACGAAGGCGCGTTCGCGCCGTGGTCGGACGCCCTGGCGTTCTCCGCCCACGTCGCCGCCGACCCGCGCGTGGCGGCCCTGCTCGCCAACCCGGAGCTCGGTCGTGACGACGCTGTCGCCCTGCTGGCGCCGGCGACCCACGGCGAAAGCTTCTCGCGCTTCCTGGCCATCCTGGCCGAATCGCATCGTCTGCCGCTGCTGCCGGAGATCTCCGGCATGTTCGACGCCCTGCGCGCCGAAGCCGAGCACGTGGTCAAGGCCACCGTGACCTCGGCCGCCGAACTGTCGGCCGGCGAGCTGGACGCGATCAAGGTCGCGCTGCGCAAGCGCTTCAACCGCGAGGTCGATGTGACCACTGCGGTCGATGCCTCGCTGATCGGCGGCGCCGTGATCGACGCCGGCGACGTGGTCATCGATGGTTCGCTGAAGGGCAAGCTGGCCCGCCTGCAGACCGCGCTCGCTAACTGAATTCATTTAACGTCCGGCTCCGCTGCCGGCACTAGGACTTGACGATGGCAACCACGCTCAACCCCTCCGAAATCAGCGAACTGATCAAGAACCGCATCGAGAAGGTCAAGCTGGCCGCGGAATCGCGCAACGAAGGCACCGTGACCAGCGTGTCCGACGGCATCGTGCGCATCTTCGGTCTGGCCGACGTGATGCAGGGCGAAATGATCGAACTGCCGAACAACACCTTCGCCCTGGCCCTGAACCTGGAGCGCGACTCGGTCGGCGCCGTGGTCCTGGGTGACTACGAGCACCTGCGCGAAGGCGATGTCGCCAAGACCACCGGCCGCATCCTGGAAGTGCCGGTCGGTCCGGAACTGCTGGGCCGCGTCGTCAACGCGCTCGGCGAGCCGATCGACGGCAAGGGCCCGCTGGGCACCGACGTGACCGCTCCGGTGGAGCGTGTTGCTCCGGGCGTGATCTGGCGCAAGTCGGTCGACCAGCCGGTGCAGACCGGTTACAAGTCGGTCGACTCGATGATCCCGATCGGCCGTGGCCAGCGCGAGCTGATCATCGGTGACCGCCAGACCGGCAAGACCGCCATGGCGATCGACGCGGTGATCAACCAGAAGGGCACCGGCATCAAGTGCGTGTACGTTGCGATCGGCCAGAAGGCATCGACCATCGCCAACATCGTGCGCAAGCTGGAAGAGAACGGCGCCCTGGCCCACACCATCGTCGTGGCCGCCACCGCGTCCGAATCGGCTGCGATGCAGTACATCAGCGCCTACTCGGGCTGCACCATGGGCGAGTACTTCATGGACCGCGGCGAAGACGCGCTGATCGTTTACGACGATCTGTCCAAGCAGGCCGTTGCCTACCGCCAGATTTCGCTGCTGCTGAAGCGCCCGCCGGGCCGTGAAGCCTACCCGGGTGACGTGTTCTACCTGCACTCGCGCCTGCTGGAACGCGCTGCCCGCGTGTCCGAGGAGTACGTCGAGAAGTTCACCGAAGGCAAGGTCACTGGCAAGACCGGTTCGCTGACCGCGCTGCCGATCATCGAAACCCAGGCCGGCGACGTGTCCGCCTTCGTTCCGACCAACGTGATCTCGATCACCGACGGCCAGATCTTCCTGGAAACCGACCTGTTCAACGCCGGCATCCGCCCGGCCGTGAACGCCGGTATCTCGGTGTCGCGCGTCGGTGGTTCGGCGCAGACCAAGATCATCAAGAAGCTGTCGGGCGGCATCCGCATCTCGCTTGCCCAGTACCGTGAGCTGGCTGCGTTCGCGCAGTTTGCTTCGGATCTGGACGAAGCCACCCGCAAGCAGCTGGAACGTGGCCAGCGCGTCACCGAGCTGATGAAGCAGAAGCAGTACGCGCCGATGTCGATCGCCAACCAGGCGCTGTCGATCTACGCCGTCAACGAGGGTTACCTCGACGACGTGCCGGTCAACAAGCTGCTGGCGTTCGAAGAGGGCCTGCACGCCCACTTCGCCAACACCCAGGGCGAGCTGATCAACAAGGTCAACGCCACCGGCGGCTGGGACAACGATATCGAAGGTGCCTTCAAGAAGGGCATCGCCGACTTCAAGACCACCGGCAGCTGGTAACAGCGCATGGGGAACGGGGCCTGGCCCCGTTCCACCGTTGAACAACGCGGGGCATCAGCCCCGCGCCACGGGAAACAAGAGATGGCAAGCGGACGCGAAATCAAAACCAAGATCAAGAGCGTGCAGAACACCCGCAAGGTGACGCGCGCCCTGGAGATGGTCTCGGCCTCCAAGATCCGCAAGGCGCAGGATCGGATGAAGACCTCGCGTCCGTACGCGCAGGCGATGAAGCAGGTGATCGGCCACCTGGCGCAGGCCAGCACCGATTACCAGCATCCGTTCCTGGTCGAGCGCGAGCAGGTCAAGCGGGTCGGTTTCATCGTGATCTCCTCCGATCGCGGCCTGGCCGGCGGCCTGAACAACAACCTGTTCCGCAGGATGCTGGGCGAAGCCAAGGCATGGCAGGACAAGGGTGCGGAAGTGGATCTGGTGACCATCGGCCAGAAGGCATCGACCTTCTTCCGCCGCGTCAAGGTCAACATGGTCGGCAGCGTGACCCACATCGGCGACGTGCCGAAGCTGGAATCGCTGATCGGTGTGATCAAGGTCATGCTCGACGCCTTCACTGAAGGCAAGGTCGACCGCGTGTACCTGGTCTACAACCGCTTCGTGAACACCATGACGCAGAAGGCCAGCTTCGATCAGCTGCTGCCGCTGCCGGCGGCCGAGAAGCAGGTCGCGCACCACGACTGGGATTACCTGTACGAACCCGATGCCGCGACCGTGCTCGAGCACGTGATGACGCGTTACATCGAGTCGCTGGTGTACCAGGCATTGCTGGAAAACGTCGCCTCCGAACATGCCGCACGCATGGTCGCGATGAAGGCGGCGAGCGACAACGCCAACAAGCTGATCGGTACGCTGCAGCTCGTCTACAACAAGGCGCGCCAGGCAGCGATCACCCAGGAAATCTCCGAAATCGTCGGCGGCGCGGCAGCAGTCTGACCGCGTTCGTTCAAAGCACACATTTAGAGGATGCAGCAATGAGTCAGGGCAAGATCGTTCAGATCATCGGCGCGGTCGTCGACGTCGAATTCCCGCGTGAGTCGGTGCCGAAGGTGTACGACGCACTGAAGGTCGACAACACCGAAATCACCCTTGAAGTCCAGCAGCAGCTGGGCGACGGCGTGGTGCGTACCATCGCCCTCGGTTCCACCGATGGCCTGAAGCGCAACCTGGTCGCCACCAACACCGGTCGTGGCATCTCGGTGCCGGTCGGCGCCGGCACCCTGGGCCGCATCATGGACGTGCTGGGCCGTCCGATCGACGAAGCCGGCCCGGTCGCTGCCAGCGACAACTGGGAAATCCACCGTGCGGCACCGTCGTACGAAGACCAGTCCCCGGCCACCGAGCTGCTGGAAACCGGCATCAAGGTCATCGACCTGATGTGCCCGTTCGCCAAGGGCGGCAAGGTCGGCCTGTTCGGCGGCGCCGGCGTCGGCAAGACCGTCAACATGATGGAACTGATCAACAACATCGCCAAGGCGCACAGCGGTCTGTCCGTGTTCGCCGGCGTGGGTGAGCGTACCCGTGAGGGCAACGACTTCTACCACGAAATGAAGGACTCCAACGTCCTCGACAAGGTGGCGATGGTGTACGGCCAGATGAACGAGCCGCCGGGCAACCGCCTGCGCGTCGCGCTGACCGGCCTGACCATGGCCGAGTACTTCCGCGACGAGAAGGACGAGAACGGCAAGGGCAAGGACGTGCTGCTGTTCGTCGACAACATCTACCGCTACACCCTGGCCGGTACCGAAGTGTCGGCACTGCTGGGTCGTATGCCGTCCGCCGTGGGTTACCAGCCGACCCTGGCCGAGGAAATGGGCGTCCTGCAGGAGCGCATCACCTCGACCAAGAACGGTTCGATCACCTCGATCCAGGCCGTCTACGTTCCCGCGGACGACCTGACCGACCCGTCGCCGGCGACCACCTTCGCCCACCTGGACTCGACCGTGACCCTGTCGCGTTCGATCGCCTCGCTGGGTATCTACCCGGCCGTCGATCCGCTGGACTCCACCAGCCGCCAGATGGACCCGCTGGTCATCGGCCACGAGCACTACGACACCGCCCAGCGCGTCCAGCAGACCCTGCAGAAGTACAAGGAACTGAAGGACATCATCGCCATCCTGGGCATGGACGAACTGTCCGAAGAAGACAAGCAGGCCGTGTCGCGCGCCCGCAAGATCGAGCGCTTCTTCAGCCAGCCGTTCCACGTGGCCGAAGTGTTCACCGGTTCGCCGGGCAAGTACGTGCCGCTGAAGGACACCATCCGTGGCTTCAAGGCCATCGTCGATGGCGAGTACGACCACCTGCCGGAGCAGGCGTTCTACATGGTCGGCGGCATCGAAGAAGCGGTCGAGAAGGCCAAGAAGATGGCCGAGAAGGCCTGATCCGGGAGGGGCGGGAGCGATCCTGCCCGACCTGACGCCGGCGCCGGGCAGCCGCCCGGGCCGGTGGACCTCCACGGTGGCATCGCGCCACCGCGAACAGCGAAGAGATTTGCATGAGCACGATCCGTTGCGACATCGTCAGCGCCGAGCAGGAAATCTTCCGTGGCGAAGCGACCCTGGTCGTGGCCACCGGTGAGCTGGGCGAACTGGGCATCGCGCCCAAGCACGCACCGCTGATCACCCGCCTGAAGCCGGGCAAGGTGGTGGTGACCACGCCGAACGGCGAGCAGCTGGATTTCGCCATTTCCGGCGGCATCCTGGAGGTTCAGCCGCAGGTGGTGACCGTGCTGGCCGACACCGCGATCCGCGCGCAGGACATCGACGAAGCCTCGGTCCGCAAGGCCAAGGAAGAAGCCGAGCGCATCCTGGCCAACCGTGGTGAAGCCATGGAAGTGGCCGAAGCCCAGCAGAAGCTGGCCGAAGCCGTGGTCCAGTTGCAGGCGCTGGAGCGCCTGCGCAAGAACCTCAAGCACTGAGGCTCGCCACACCCACAGGAACGCCGGCCTCGTGCCGGCGTTTTTGTTTGTGCGCCATCACCGCCGGTCAGCGGTAGACCACGTGGCGCATCAGCAGGAACGACACCGCCGCCAGTCCGCCCTCGACCAGCGGCTTGGCCAGCCACGCGTAGCGCAGGCCCAGAGCCTGGTCGACCAGGCTGACCAGCAGCGTGCTGGCCGCCGTCAGCAGCAGCCACAGCGCGCAGAAGCGCGCAAAGCGCTTCCAGCCCAGCTTGTGCGTGCCCGGCTCGGCGAACGTGTAGCGACCGTTGAGCCAGAAGCCCAGCAGCATCCCCGCCAGCCGGCCCGTGACGTTGGCCGGTGCAACCGGCAACCCCAGTGCGGTGGCCGCCACGAAGACCACCCAGTCGACCAGCAGCTGCACGAGCCCGATGACGAGGTAGGTGCTTCCCTGGCGGATGAGGCTCATCGGCATGCTGAAGAAGGAGGGGCATCCATGTTAACGGGCCACGCTCTAGAATCGGTGTCATCGAACCACGGATTCCCCCCATGACCCAACCCCTGCACGTGATCATCCTGGCCGCAGGTGCCGGCAAGCGCATGAAGTCGGTGCTGCCGAAGGTGCTGCAGCCGATCGCCGGGCAGCCGATGCTCGCGCATGTCATCGCTGCCGCCCGCGAGCTCGACCCCGCTGCGATCCACGTGGTGTATGGCCATGGTGGCGAGGCAGTGCGGCGCCACTTCGCCGACCAGACCGACCTGCAATGGGCCGAGCAGGCACAGCAGCTCGGGACCGGCCACGCCGTCGCGCAGGCGATGCCGCAGGTGCCCGACGCCGCGCAGGTGCTGGTGCTGTACGGCGATGTGCCGTTGATCCGCGCGCAGACGCTGCGCGACCTGCTGGCGCAGCCGGGCCGGCTGGCCGTGCTTGTGGCCGATGTCGATGACCCGACCGGTTATGGCCGCGTGCTGCGCGACGCCGAGGGCCGGGTCGGCGCCATCGTCGAACAGAAGGACGCCAGCGATGACCAGCTGCGCGTGCGCACGATCAATACCGGCATCATCACCGCCGAATCGACCGCGCTGCGCCGGTGGCTCTCGCAGCTGTCCAACAGCAACGCGCAGGGCGAGTACTACCTGACCGACGTATTTGCCTTTGCAGCCCGTGAGTTCACCCCGGCCGAGATGGCTCTGGTGGCCGATGTGCAGGAAGCAGAAGGGGCGAACGATCCCTGGCAACTGGCGCAGCTCGAGCGCGCGTGGCAGCGCCGCGCAGTACGTGCGCTGTGCGCGCAGGGCGCGCGCGTGCTGGACCCGTCACGGCTGGATATCCGCGGCAGCGTGACGGTCGGCAGCGATGTGCTCATCGATGTCGATGTCATTCTTGAGGGCAAGGTGGTGCTGGGGGATGGCGTGACCATCGGCCCGTTCAATCGACTCAAGGACGTGACGCTCGGGCCGGGCACCGAAGTGCGCGCGCACTGCGACCTGGAAGGGGTGGTCACCGAAGGTGCCGCATCGGTCGGCCCGTTCGCCCGGCTGCGTCCGGGCACGGTGCTCGCCGATGGCGTCCACGTAGGCAACTTCGTGGAGACCAAGAAAGTGACCCTCGGCGTGGGCAGCAAGGCCAACCACCTGACCTATCTGGGCGATGCGGTGATCGGCAGCAAGGTGAACATCGGCGCCGGCACCATCACCTGCAACTACGACGGCGTGAACAAGTCGACCACGACCATCGGCGACAATGCCTTCATCGGTTCCAACAGCTCGCTGGTGGCGCCGGTGCTGATCGGCGAGGGCGCCACCATCGCCGCCGGTTCGGTCATCACCCGCACCGCGCCGGACGGCAAGCTGACGCTGGCACGCGCACGGCAGGAAACCATCGATGGCTGGAAGCGGCCGGTCAAGAAATCCTGAGCCACGGATTCCGCATGCCGACGAGCTCGGCGTGCTGCCGGCGATCGAACAGCGTGCCGGCGAACTGCTGAAGGGCCACGAAGCCTATCCGGTGTTCGCCGGCCACGGCCTGGATCTGCAGGCGCTGCGGGACGGCCTCCGGCGCGGCCAGCTGTGGGTGGTGGATGACGCCGACGGCGGCGGCATCGCCGGTTACCTGCTGGCAGGCGGGCTGTGCGGCGAATTCCATGTGCTGCAGATGGATGTGGACCCGACGCATGCGCGTCGTGGCCATGGTCGTGCTTTGCTGCGGCACGCGTTGGCATTGGCCAGGACCCAGGGCTATCGCTCTGCGGTGCTGACCACGCTGGCAGACGTGCCGTGGAATGCGCCGTTCTATGCCGGCGAGGGATTCGTGGGGCTTGCGCAGGAGGAATGGGGTGACGGGCTGCAGGCCGTGATGGCGGAGGAAGCCGCATTGGGGTTCCCGATGCATCTACGGGTGGCGATGCGGCGTGTCCTGTCTTCGATGGATGGCTGAAGGTCGTTCCGTGGTCGGGTAGCGCCGGGCCATGCCCGGCGAGCGGAGCGGCCACTCCTGCTTCCGATCACCCGAGCGTCACCTCACCCCGCCGGCAGCAGGATCGAAACACACAACCCACCCTCACTGCGGTTCTGCAGCGACACCCGTCCACCGTGCGCCTCCACGATCTCCCGGGTCAGCGCCAGTCCCAGCCCGGTGCCGTTGCGCTTGGTCGAATAGAACGGCATCAACGCATTCTGCAGTACCTGCTCGTTCATGCCTTTGCCGCGATCAAGCACATCCAGACGCAGCCACTGGGGCAGGCGGGTCAACTGCACCTGCACGTCATCGTTGGGCGGATCGGCTTCCGCGCAGGCTTCGTGCGCGTTCTTCAGTAGGTTCAGCAGTGCCTGCCCGAACTGCGCGATATCGATGCGGCTGCTCATCTCCTCGTCCGGTTCCTGCTCCATGCCGAACGGAATCTGCTGGCGCAGGCTGGACAGGAACGGGGCCCAGTGCACGGTCTGCAGCTGGGGTTGTGGCAGCTTGGCGAAGCGTGCGTATCCGCGGATGAACCCCTCCAGGTGGCGGGCGCGATCTTCGATGGTGGTGAAGATCTCCGGCAGGCGGTCGAACCGCTCACGCTTGACCAGTTCCCCTCCGGAATGCGCCAGCGAGGCAATCGGTGCCAGCGAATTGTTCAGCTCGTGGCTGATCACCCGGATCACCTTCTTCCAGGTCTGGACTTCCTGCCTGCGCAGCTCGGCGGTGAGCAGACGCACCAGCAGCAGATCATGGGGCCGTCCATTGAGATGGAACGCGCGCCGCGACAGGTGGTAGACCTGCTCGTCATCCTCGTCGCCGTCTTCGCCTTCGGCCTGCACCGCGAACAGGCTGTCGCCGCCGCGGGCGATGGCGTCGCGCAGTTCCACCGGCACCTGCTCCAGCACCTCCTCCAGGCGCTGGCCCTCCAGCTTCCAGCCACCATGCAGCAGCTTGCGCGCAGCCAGGTTGGAGAACACCACACGGGCGATGCCATCGCCGCCTGATGCGATCAGCAGCATCGCCACGGGCGTGTTCTGCACCATTGTGTCCAGCAGCAGTTCGCGTTGCACCAGACCCTGGCGCTGCTCGCGCAGCACGTCGCCCAACTCGCGATGTGCCTTCACCAGGTCACCCAGTTCGTCGTTGCCTTCCCAGTGAACGCCGAAGTTGTACTCGCCATCGCGGTAGCTGCTGGTGGTGCCGGACAACGCACGCATCAGCGAGCGGACCGGTGCGGTGGCGCGGCGCAGCGCCCACCACATCAGGGCAAGCAGGATCACCGTGGATACCATGGCCACCGCCCAGCCGTGGTCGAGCCAGTAGGCCAGCAGCCAGGGCAGCGCGGCAGCCAGCGCCAGCACCGGCAGCAGGCGCAGGAACAGGCGGAAGGTGAACGCGCGTCGCTTCATTCGCGCGGAATGCCGTGGCGGTCCATGCGCCGGTACAGTGCCTGGCGGCTGAGACCGAGTTCGGCGGCCGCCTGCGCGATGACCCCATGATTGCGCGCCAGTACCTCCTCGATACGCGTGCGGTCCGGATCGTTGCCGGCGCTCGGCGCCGGGCGTGGCGCAGCCGGAGCGCGTGGCAGGTTGAGATCGGTCACTTCAATGCGGTTGCCGGTGGCCAGCAGCTCGGCGCGCTGGATCACGTTGCGCAGTTCGCGCACGTTGCCCGGCCACGGGTGCCGTTGCAACGCGGCAGCGGCGGCGCTGGACAACGGCTTGCCGCCCGCCAGGAAGCGTTCGGCCAGCGGCAGAATGTCGCCGGGCCGCTCGGCCAGCGGCGGCAGCACCAACTCCACGGTGTTGAGGCGGTAGTACAGGTCCTCGCGGAACGTGCCGTCGCGGATCATCGCCGGCAGGTCGGCATTGGTGGCGCTGACCACGCGTACCTTGACCTGGCGTTCGCGGTTGGAGCCCAGGCGCTCGAAGCGACCGGTCTCCAGCACGCGCAGCAGCTTCATCTGCCCGCCCAGCGACAGGTTGCCGATCTCATCCAGGAACAGGGTGCCTCCATCGGCCGCCTCGAACTTGCCTTCGCGCGCCTTGTTGGCACCGGTGTAGGCACCTGCCTCGGCGCCGAACAGCTCGGCTTCGATCAGCTCGGACGGCAGCGCACCACAGTTGACCGTGACGAACGGTCCCTTTGCCACCAGCGAATTGGCCTGGATGATCTGCGCGATCTTCTCCTTGCCGGCGCCATTGGGTCCGGTGATCAGGACCGGCAGTTCGGAGCGTGCGACCTGGCAGGCCAGGGCGATCACGCGTTCACTGGCAGGATCGGCGAAGACGGCACCACTGAGGTCGTACTTCTGTTCCAGCGCGGTGCGCTGACGCTGCTCGCGTTCGCGCCGACGGTCCAGTTCGCGACGTGCTTCGGACAGTTCCAGCAGGTTGTTGACCGTGGTCAGCAGCTTGCGGTCGTCCCAGGGCTTGGCCAGGTAATCGGCCGCGCCGGCCTTGACCAGGTCCACCGCGCTGCTCAGATGGGTCCAGGCGGTCAGCAGGATCACCGGCAGGTCGGGGTGGCGTGCGCGGATCTGCGCGAACAGGGCTTCGCCTTCCTCGCCGGAGGTGGTGTCCTCGCTGAAGTTCATGTCCTGGATCACCAGGTCCACCGGCTGCGATTCGAGCAGGGCCAGGCCTTCGGCCGGGCTCTGTGCCTGCAGCGTGTCGATGTCGTGCAGGGAGAACAGCACGTCCAGCGCGGTGCCCACGCTGGCGTTGTCGTCGATGATGAGGATCGCGGGCATGGAACGGTTCTGGAAAAGGGATGGGCAGCGCCGGAGAGAGCCGTAGGTTCCAGGGCGCCGGCAGGAGCCGGCGCCACCCATCAAGCATAGCTAAAACCTGCGGCCCTGCAGGCGACGCCGGATCACCGCCGTGGCGGCGGCGGAGCCGGCGGCGGTGGTGGTGCGGCGGGCGGTGACAGCAGGGGCCGCCAGCCCGCCAGGGACACCGGCACGGTCAGCGTCTTTCCATCGCGCTGCAGCAGCAGCCGTACGCTGGATGCGTCGGTGGCCTGCATCGCGGCTGTCAGCTGGTCGACCTGCTGCACGGCGGTATCGTCCACGCGCAGGATGCGGTCGCCACGGCGCACGCCGAAGCGCGCCTCCGGATGCGCCGCATCGACCCGCACGTGGCCGCCCGAGGAAGCCAGCGCCACATGGGCGCCGTCGTCCTGCCAGCTCAGGGTCTGCTGGTTGCTGCTGCCGGCAAGGGCCGGCAGCGGCAGCATCAGCATCATCGTGAGGAAGCGCGCGCGCATGTCACGCCCCCCGCGTGGCGACGGCCGGGGGCACGGCGGCCGCCCGGCGCGCAGGGCCGAACACGGCGATCTGGCCCAGTGCCCACAGCAGCACCGCACCCAGCGGCAGGTACAGCAGCGGCATGCGAGGCAGCTCGTACATGTTCATCAACCACAGATTGATGGCGTAGGCCGCCAGCATGCCCAGCACGATGCCCAGCGAGGCCAGCAGGAAGTTCTCGGTCTGGAAGTAGCGCAGCACCTGGCCGCGGGTGGCACCGAGCGCACGGCGGATGCCGATCTGCTTGCTGCGCTGCTGCACCCAGAAGCTGGCCAGGCCGACGATGCCCAGCGCCGTCACCACCAGCAGGGCGATGCACACGGTGACCAGCAGTCCGACCATCGCCCGGTCGTTCTTGAAGTAGTCGTTGCGCTGGTCCTCATAGCTGAGCTTCTCGCGCACCAGGCGGTTGGGATCGTTGCGTTCCAGGGCCGCCAGGGCACCCTTCAGCACTTCATCGCGGCGTTCAGGCGTGGTGCGCAGCATGTACGGGCCGCCGCTGGCGAAGTCGGTGCGCACCGGCAGGATCATCGACAGGGTGGTGTTGTTGTTCCAGTCCGTCGGCGGCGCGAGGTGGGCAACCACGCCCACCACGTGCAGCGCCTGCCGACCCATGTAGAAGGTCTTGCCCAGCGGGTTCTGGCCCGGGAACATCTTCTCGGCCACGGCCTGGTTGAGGATCACCGCCGAAGCCTTGTCCGGTGTGGTGCTGGCCGACTTGCGTGCGTCCTCGAAGTCGATGTACTCGCCGGGCAGGAAGTCACGGCCGGCCACCAGCTGCAGGCCCAGGGTGGACAACGCACCTTCGTTGAACATGTACAGCGTCGCCGAGGTCGTCGGCCGTTCCGGGTCGCGCTCGCGCGAGATGCTGGTATTGGACGAGCTGGGGCGGAACGGCAGCTGGTTGACCTTGGTCACGCTGGTCGCACCGGGAACGGCGCGCAGCGCGGCCAGGTCTTCCTGGGTACGCGCCATGGCATTGGTCTGGGTGCCGATGCCGCTGGTACGGACGATCACCAGTTCGTTCTCGGCCAGGCCGCTGGGCTGGGTGATCTTCTCCACGCGCTGGCTGACCAGGAACAACGCGTTGCAGACGATGGCGCAGGTCAGCGCGATTTCCAGCACGATCAGGGCAGCGGCGGTCTTGTGCCGGCGCAGCGTGCTGAGGATGGGGCGGATATCCATGGCAGTGTCCTTGTGCTTACTGCGACTTGAGCTGGATGGCGGGGGTGACCTGCATGGCACGCCAGGCCGGAAGGAATCCGGCGGCCAGGCTGGCCAGCAGGGTCAGGCCGAGGGCGAGCAGCAGCATGCTGCCGTCCAGATGGGCCAGCTGGGCGTACTCCACCGGCTGCCTGCGCACTGCGGCCAGACCGATCAGGGCCAGGCCGATGCCGAGCACACCGCCGACCACGCCGATGGCACCGGCTTCGACCAGGCACTGCAGGAAGATCTGCCCACGGCTGGCACCCAGCGCACGCCGCACGCCGATCTCACCGCTGCGGCGCAGGAACTTGGCCAGCAGCAGACCGACCGTATTGACCAGGCACACGCCCAGGAAGCCCAGCGCCAGCCACATCTGCAGGCGCACGTCGCTGGGCACCGCACCGTTGAAGTCCAGCCACTCCATGACGCTGCGCACACGCACGTTGGCGGGACGCTCGAAGCGGCCTGCAGCGCGCTGCTGGTCGGAGTAGTTCACCAGATAGCGGCGGTAGTCATCGACCTTGCCCGGCTCCAGCTCGACCCAGTACTGGATCCAGGTGCAGGCCGCACTGAGCGAGTGGCTGTCGCCGCCCGGGCCGCCGTCGCGGAAGCAGTTCATGTTGCCGTTGTTGCCGAAATCCAGATCCATGGCAGTGGAGAACGGCACCAGCAGGTCCTCGTCCTTGCCGTAGGAACCGGTGGTCAGGTCGAAGAACTGCGGTTCGGGATTCCATTCCTTCATCACGCCGATCACGCGCAGCGACTGGCTGTTCACGCGGATCTCGCGGCCCACGCTGTTGGCGCCCTGGAACAGCTTTTCATTGATGGCCTTGGACAGCACCACCACGCGGCTGTGCGCATCGTCGTCGCTGGCAGACCAGGCGCGGCCGTACTGCATCGGCACGTTGAACATCGGGAAGAAGTCCGCCGAGGTCCAGCGCGTATCCACCGAGAACGGCTTGAGGGTGCTGCCCTCCGGCTCGACGATGGCACTGCCGCCACTCATCATCGCCTGGTGCACGGCGCGCTTCTCGCGCAGCAGGGCTTCGGCGTCGAACCGCGTCATCTGGCCTTCCGGCTCCTCGTCCGTCAGGTAGCCGGAGCGCGGCCGCGGATCGAGCTGCGCGTAGAACAAGCGGTCGCTCTTCTCCGGAATCGGATCGCCGGACAGGACATGGAACACGGTCAGGGTGGTCATCGAGGCACCGATGCCCAGTGCGATGGCCACCACCATCAGCGCGGTCAGTACCTTGTTGCGGCGGAAGCTGCGTACCGCCAGTCGTGCGTAGTAGGCGAACATGGGCATGCCCTCACTCGTTGACGGCGGCGATGCGGCGCGGGGTGGACAGCACCGGCTCGCGCACCAGGTCGGTGACCTGGCCATCGACGATGTGCACGTTGCGCTGCGCACGCGCGGCCAGTTCCGGATCATGGGTGACCATGACGATGGTGGTGCCGGCCGCGTTGATTTCCTCCAGCAGCTCCATCACGCCACGTGCCATCTGCGTATCCAGGTTGCCGGTCGGTTCGTCGGCCAGCAGCAGGCGCGGGCTGCCGGCGAGGGCACGGGCAATCGCCGCGCGCTGCTGCTGGCCGCCGGACAGTTCGTTCGGGTAGTGCTTCATGCGTGAGCCCAGGCCGACCTGGGTCAGCGCCTTCTCGATGCGCTCACGGCGCTCACCGGCACTCATCTTGCGGTAGCGAAGCGGCACGTCGACGTTGTCGAACAGGTTCAGGTCCGGAATCAGATTGAAGCCCTGGAAGATGAAGCCGATCTTCTGGTTGCGCAGGCGGCTGCGCGCATCATCACCGAGCTGGCTGACATCCTCGCCATCAAGCAGGTAGGTGCCACTGGTGAAGGTCTCCAGCAGGCCGGCGATGTTGAGGAAGGTGGTCTTGCCGGAGCCGGAGGGACCGGTGACGGCGACGAACTCGCCCTCCTTGACCTGCAGTTCCAGCGAGCGCAGTGCATGGGTTTCCACCTGTTCAGTGCGGAAGACCTTGGCGACCGAACGCATTTCGAGCATGTACATGGGGTGTCCTCTCTCCAGGATGTATCAGTTGACGGAGACGCGTTCGGCGTCCTTGAACAGGTCGCTGCCGGAGACCACGATACGGTCGCCCGGCTGCACACCCGACTTGATTTCCACTTCGCCCAGGCTGCTGACGCCCAGTTCCACCGGACGGCGCACCGCCGTGCGGCCATCCATCACGTAGGCCACGCCGTTGCCCTGTTCGACGAACGGGCCGCGCTCGACCTTCAGCACGTTCTTGCGGGTATCCAGCAGCACCCGGACCGACATCCGCTGGCTCTGGCGCAGGCCTTCGGGCTGCTTGTCCGCGAAGCGCACGCGGGCATTGACCTCGCCGTTCACCACTTCCGGCGACACCGCGCTGATCTCGCCCGGGAACGGCTGGCCGTTGCCGCCGGTGAGCTGTGCGGGCATGCCGATGGCCAGATCACGAGCGAAGCTCTCCGGAACCTTGATCTCGACTTCGAACTTGGACAGGTCCACCACGCCGAGCACCGGCGCGTTGGCTGCCAGGTTGGTGGACTGGGTGGCCTGTACCTGGCCCACCTGGCCATCAAACGGCGCGCGCAGGGTCAGCGCATCGACCTGGCGCTGCACTTCGGCCACCACCGCCTTCTGGCGATCGGCCAGCAGCCGCTTGTTGCGTGCATCCAGGTCGGCGCCCTGGCTCTGCAGGCGGGCATCGGTGGTGGCGTTGGCAAGGTTGATGTCGGCTTTCTTCAGGCTGTCCTGGGCCTTTGCCAGGTCGATCTGCGGCACGGCACCGCCGTCGAAGCCGCGCTGGTAGCGCTGCAGGTCGCGATCGGCAGCCTGGCGCTCGATGGTGGCCTGATCGGTTTCCTTGCGCGACTTGGCGCGGGCCAGCGTCGCGTCCAGGGCGGCGCGGCTGGCCTCGGCTTCCAGGCCAGCCAGGGTGGCCTGTTCCTGGGCCAGCTTGCTGCGCAGTTCCGGGCTGTCGATGATCGCCAGCTCCTGGCCCTTCTTGACCACGTCGCCGGCCACAACCTTCAGGTCCACGGTGCCGGCGGAGATCGCATACAGCACCGGGCTGTTGGCGGCGATCACGCGGCCGTCGGCGGCGATGTCACGCACCAGGTCGCCACGTTGCACTTCGGCGATGCGCACCCGGCTGCTGTCGAACGAGCGGCTGGCGTTGGCCCAGGCGTACACGGCCCAGCCGATGCCGGCGAGCAGGGCGATGCTGCCCAGTGCCGGCCAACGGTAGCGATGCCAGGCGGCGGCGGTCGGGCGGGACGAGGTGGAGGAAACGATCTGGTCCTGGGCGGAAGTGTCGCGGATCATCGGGTTCGTGCCTGACGGTGGTGATCCATACCAAGCACGTAGCGTGCCAACTTTATTTCCTTTCTCATCAATGAGTTGCAATTCGAGTGGCGGTGTCCGGGTGTCCGCGGACACCTGTGCGGACACATTCATTAAGCGGACAGGAGGGGGAAACCGGACACGCACGCTAGAATGCCGCGACCGTCTTCAAGGAAATGCGTGACATGTGTGGAATCGTGGGAGCGATCGCTGATCGCGACGTGGTGCCGGTGCTTATCGAAGGTCTGAAGCGACTGGAGTACCGCGGCTACGATTCTTCAGGCATCGCGGTGATCGACGCGACCGATCGCCCTGACGTGCACCGCGTCCGCCGCACCGGCCGGGTCGCCGAGATGGCCGCTGCCGCCGCCGCCGAGGGGTTCAATGCGCAGCTGGGTATCGGCCATACGCGTTGGGCCACCCATGGCGGCGTCACCGAGGCCAATGCGCATCCGCACATCAGCCAGGGCGTGGCCCTGGTCCACAACGGCATCATCGAGAACCATGAAGAACAGCGCGAGCGGCTGCGCGCGCTGGGCTACACCTTCGAGTCGCAGACCGACACCGAAGTGATCGCCCACCTGATCCATCATCATCTGCAGAGCGGTGACGATCTGCTGGTGGCGCTGCAGCGCACCGTGAAGGAACTCACCGGCGCCTATGCACTGGCCGTGGTCAGCCGTGCCGAGCCGGAGCGCTTCGTCTGCGCACGCATGGGCTGCCCGCTGCTGGTCGGCCTGGGCGAGGGCGAGAATTTCGTTGCCTCCGATGTCTCAGCGGTGATCTCGGCCACCCGCAAGGTGATCTTCCTGGAGGAGGGCGACACGGCCGAGGTGCGCCGCGAGGGTGTGCGCATCTTCGACGAGCACGATCATCCGGTACAGCGCGAGGTGCACCTGTCCGACGTGTCGCTGGCCTCGCTGGAACTTGGCCCTTACCGCCATTTCATGCAGAAGGAAATCCACGAGCAGCCGCGCGCGCTGGGTGACACCATCGAGGCGGCGATCGACGCCGGTGGCTTCCCGGCCGAGCTGTTCGGCAGGAATGCCGAGGCGGTGCTGGCGGGCATCGAAGGCGTGCAGATCCTGGCGTGTGGCACCAGCTACTACGCCGGCCTGACCGCGCGCTACTGGATCGAGTCCATCGCCGGCCTGCCGTGCAGCGTGGAGATCGCCAGCGAGTACCGCTACCGCGCGGCGTACGCGAACCCGAAGCACCTGGTGGTGACGATCTCCCAGTCCGGCGAAACGCTGGACACGATGGAGGCGCTGAAGTACGCCAAGTCGCTCGGCCACCGGCATACGCTTTCGATCTGCAACGTGCCGGAAAGCGCGATTCCGCGTGCCAGTGAACTGGTCTGCTATACCCGTGCCGGTGCCGAGATCGGCGTGGCTTCGACCAAGGCGTTCACTACCCAGCTGGCCGCGCTGTTCCAGCTGACCGTGGTGCTGGGCAAGCTGCATGGGCGCGTCGATGCCGCACAGGAAGCCGACTATCTGGAGCAGCTGCGCTTCCTGCCGGGCAGCGTGCAGCACGCGTTGAACCTGGAGCCGCAGATCGCGGCCTGGGCCGAGCGCTTCGCGCGCAAATCCAACGCGCTGTTCCTGGGCCGTGGCCTGCACTATCCGATCGCACTGGAAGGTTCGCTCAAGCTCAAGGAGATCTCCTATATCCACGCCGAGGCGTATCCGGCGGGCGAGCTCAAGCACGGTCCGCTGGCGCTGGTGGACGAGGACATGCCGGTGGTGGTGATCGCCCCCAACGACAGCCTGCTGGAGAAGGTGAAGTCGAACATGCAGGAGGTCCGTGCGCGCGGTGGCGAGCTGTTCGTGTTCGCCGACCAGGACAGCAACTTCTCCGAAAGCGAAGGCGTGCATGTGATCCGTACGCCGCGCCACGCGGGCGTGCTCAGTCCGGTGGTGCATACCATTCCGGTGCAGCTGCTGGCCTACCACACCGCACTGGCGCGTGGCACCGACGTGGACAAGCCGCGCAACCTGGCCAAGAGCGTGACGGTGGAGTAACCGCCATCGGCTGCATGGGATGCTTCAGGTGAAGGGGGCCGCGTGGCCCCCTTTCGTTTGCGCCGCTCACAGCGCCAAGTGGGACACCCGCAGGGTGTTCTGTCCGCGTTCGGCAGCAGGCCATCAATCTTTAACGCGCGGCACCGCGCGTGTTCAGCGGCGGTTTCAGCCGCAGTGCCATTCTCTGGATCGTCGGCAGGTTCCCACGACGTACTGTCCTATCGATGCCGTTAGTGACCGAGGATCGCAGTCGTAGAATCGAGCCGACCGAGATACGGGTTGCGTTGCCGGACCCGCCTCGTTCGCGTTGCAGCACCTCGCCTTGCCGATGCATTCCCCATGGGCAGACCGGTGCGCCAGACGTGCGCTGAAAGGTCTGTTCCCGGGGAGGGGGCGAATCGGAAGAGCACACTTTTTTGACTTCAGTGACCTGCAACAGGAAACAAGAATGAACGTCCGCGAACTCCTGCAATCCAAGAAAGAAGCTGTCATCACCATCGATGCGGAAGACACCATCGGTGCCGCCGCCCACAAGATGAGCGCGAACAGGATCGCTGCCCTGGTGGTGATGAAGGATGATGCGCCGGTCGGCATCATCTCCGAGAAAGACATCGTGCGTACCCTGGCTGACGATGGCCCGCAGGCGGGCCGCCGGGTGATTTCCACCCTGCCGTCCACGGGACTGGAAGGCATCGCACCGGAGGCCACCCTGAAGCAGGCCATGTCGTTGATGACGTACTCGCGGCGCCGTCATCTGATGGTCACCGATGGCACGCGCCTGGTCGGCATCCTCAGCCTGGGCGACATCGTGAAGAATCTGCTGGGCGAGCTGGAGCTGGAAAAGGCCGTGCTGCAGGACATCTACATGGCCGCGCATTGACGCCGGCGCAGTAGAAAAAAAGAAGCCGGGCACTGCCCGGCTTCTTCGTTCATGGCATCGATGGAATCAGAACGTCACCTTCACCGAGTCGGCGCTGTAGCGCGCCGGGCCGTGATAGACCACCTCGATGTTGTTGCCATCCGGGTCAAGCACGAACGCGCCGTAGTAGCCCGGATGATAGGGGCGCTCGCCCGGTGCGCCGTTGTCGGTGCCGCCAGCGGCGATGGCGGCAGCATGAAACGCATCGACGGTCGCCGCATCGCGCGCCTGGAATGCCAGGTGGTGGCGTCCGGTCAGCTGGCCGGCAGCGGCTTCGCTGCTGGCGGTGGAAATGAACAGCTCGTCAGCCCAGAAATAGTCCGGCCCTTCGCCGGCAACCGGAATGCCGATCGTGTCGAATACCGCCTGGTAGAAACGGCGGCTGGCCGGCAGGTCGCGCACCACCAGCTGCAGGTGATCGATCAATCGACCGCGGTGCAGTTCCATAGTTTCCATGCGTACCTCTACAGAAAAGGGGACAGTGTGGATAGCGCCGGGCCGCGCCCGGCGAGCGCGCAGCGCGGCCTGCTTCCCGTGCGATGAATATCGGAGCAAGGCCGCCGGGCATGGCCTGGCGCCAGCGCAATTGTGCCCCTTTCCGGATCAGGCGTTGGCGATGATTTCCACCCAGTAGCCGTCAGGGTCCTTGATGAAGGCGATGTTCTTCATGCGACCGTCGGTCAGGCGCTTCTGGAACGGCACGCCCAGATCTTCGAAGCGCTGGCAGGCAGCTTCCAGCTCGGGCACCGAGACGCAGATGTGGCCGAAGCCGCGCGGATCGCTGTTGCCGTCGTGGTAGACCGGGCCATCCAGGGCTTCAGTGCCGTGGTTGTGGGTCAGCTCCAGCACGCCCGGCAGGCCGGCCATCCACAGGCGGCGCTCGGCATCGTCTTCCGGCACCACGGCGCCGGACGGCACGTAGGCCAGGAAATACAGGCTGAACTGCGCTTCGGCGAAGTCACGCTTGTCGATCAGCCGGTAGCCCAGCACGCGGGTGTAGAAGTCCAGCGAGGCGGTGATGTCCTTCACCCGCAGCATGGTGTGGTTGAACACGAAGCCGGTGGTTTCGGCCGGGGGCTGGGCGGCGACGCCGGGGACCTGTTGGAGGGAAGAAAGGCTCATGATTCGCGTCCTGTCAGCAATGGGGGGAAATGACCCGCGGAGAGTGGCTGGAAGTTGCATCTGAAACCGGCAGTTGCCGGAACCCGCACTTCGCTTGCATCCTCGTTGTCGATCTGGGATCGTCGGGTCATGTTGCAGCGCAGGATAATCGGTGTGCGTCCGCAATGGGATGAGCGCTTCCGCAACGCCGGGTGAAATGCCTGCAACCAGAGCAGTACGGCGCGGCAGTGGGACGCAGGGGAATCCGGCAGGGATGGCGAGACGCCCGCGCATTGTCGCGGGCGGTTGACAGCCCGTTGCCTGCCGCGCTAATGATTGTATGTATATACAAATAACCGAGGGTCTTCAGGGGTCCCATGCCTTACCGCCGATGGCTGCCGCTGCTGCTGATGGCCGTGCTCCTCTTCGAAGGTGTCTTCGGAGCGTGGGCGGGGACGCGCATGGCGCTGCCTGGCGGGGACGCTGCAGGCTCCGCGGGCCGGGCGATTGCGGGCTGCCAGGCAACACCGCGCAGCGCGGCACCGGCGTCGGGCCACACCCGCCATGATCAGGCGCCGGTGGCCGCCGGCGACGTGCACAAGGATCACTGCAGCTGTGTCGACGCGGCCGGCTGCGACTGCCGCTGCCTGTTGAGTCTCTACCCTCCGATGCCATCGCTGCTGCTGCCCAGCGCCCATCCGCGCATCGCGCTGGACATTGCGCTGCCGGCACTGATCCTGCCTGCCAGCAAACTTTCCCGCGTATTCCGACCTCCCATCGCCTGAGCGGCTGTCCCCGCGTCGACATGACGCCGTCGTGTCCCTTTGCCCGAATCGTGGCGGGGGCACCCAGAGACAGTATTCCTGCGGGAGAGAGAACATGTATCTGAAGTCCAATGCCATGGCTGCGGCCATCGGCAGTCTGCTGTGCGTCTGCGTTGTCCACTCCGTCGCCGCGCAGGATGCGCAGTCGCCCGATGCGAAGGCACGCACGCTGGATACCGTGCAGGTGACCGGCAGCCACATCAAGCGCGCGCAGCTGTCAGGCGTCGGCCCGGTGAGCGTGGTCGATGCCGAGGCCATCGAACGTTCCGGCGCCACCTCGGTGGAAACCCTGCTGCAGCGCCTGCCGGCCTCGGCAGGGTTCGCGGGCAGCCAGAGCAATGCGTACTGGGCCGAGAACGGCTACGGCACCACCCAGGTCAATCTGCGCGGTCTCGGCATCAACCGGACCCTGGTCCTGCTCAACGGCCGGCGCATCGTCAATGGCGGCACTGGCGCCAACAGTTCGGTCGACCTCAATGTCATTCCGGTCTCACTGATCGAGCGCGTGGAGGTGCTCAAGGACGGTGCATCGGCAATCTATGGCGCCGATGCGGTGGCTGGCGTGGTCAACATCATCACCAAGCAGGGATTCGAGGGTGCCGAAGCGGTGGTGCGCTATGGCCAGACCAGCCAGGGCGACGGCGAGGAAACCTCGGTCGATGTCAGCTGGGGTGTCAGCAGCGAACGCGGCTCGCTGATGGCTGCGGTCAGCTACTTCGACAGCGGCGCGGTCAACATGGCCTCGCGCGCGCCCTGCGGCCTGATCGAATCCGATGGCCGGCTGGTCTGCTCCGGCAGTTCGTCCACCATCGGTGGTCGTGCACTGCTGGCGGATGGCCGACGGGTCAACTTCAACCAGGTGCCCGGAGGCGACGGCGATTTCTACGAGCCCTATTCGGCGGCCAAGCACAACTACAACGGCAATCCCACGCTCAACGCGGTCAACCCGATCGAGCGGCTCAGCCTGAGCGTGTTCGGCGACAGCCAGTTGAATGACAGCACACGCGCGTTCATCGAAGCGATGTACACCAACCGCCAGTCCAGGCAGCTGGCGACCTCGGGTGGGCTGGGCGTCTACCGGCCGATCAACATCGCCGCCGACCATCCGACCAATCCCACCGGGCAGGATCTGCTGCTGCAGCGCCGGCGCCTGGAAGAGGCCGGTCCCCGCCACTTCTTCCAGGAGACCGACACCTACCGGGTGGTAGCGGGCCTGAAAGGCCAGTTCGGCACCAGCTGGGACTGGTCGGTGGCCTTCAACTGGGGGCGCAACACCGGCGTGGATGGTTCGGACAATGTCGCCAACCTCGATCGCGTCGACCAGACGCTGGACCGGTCCCTGTGCAGTACCGCGCCCGGCGCAGCGATTCCCTGCGGCGACTATCTCGGCTACGGGGACCTGAGCCGTGACGTGCTGGATTACATCCTGTACACCTCGCGCGATACCGGCGGAAACGAGCAGAAGAGCTTCACCGCCAATCTCAGCGGGCAGATCTTCGAGCTGCCGGCAGGCTGGGTGGGATTCGCCGCGGGCGTGGAGGTGCGCAGGGAGCGCGGTTGGCGTGATCCGGATCCGTTGACCGTGCTCGGCATCGGCAACACCAACCAGCAGGATCCGATCGCCGGGCGATACACGGCCAAGGAAGCGTACATGGAGCTGGCGGTGCCGCTGCTGCAGGACGCGGTCATCGCAGATTCGCTGTACCTCAACCTGGCCGGCCGCGTGTCCGACTACGACCTGTTCGGGCGCGACTTCAACTACAAGGCCGGGCTGGACTGGCAGGTCAGCCCTTCGCTGAAGCTGCGCAGCACCTATGCTACGGCATTCCGCATTCCCAACATCCCCGAACTGTTCGGTGGCGTGTCCGAGGGCAACCTCACCACCACCGACCCCTGCAGTGGCTGGAGCGGACTGCCGGCCAGCTCGATCGTGCGTGCGAACTGCCAGGCCGATGGCGTGCCGGCTGGTTACGTGCAGCCGGGCAATACCATCCTGACCACGTCCGGCGGCAATGCGGATCTCGAGCCGGAAGATGCGACCTCCTTCACCGCCGGGGTGGTGTGGACACCCACGTTCGCACCCGGGCTGACGCTCACCCTGGACTACTACCGCATCCGCATCGAGAACGCGATCCAGCGTATCGCCGGCTCCACCAAGCTGGCCATCTGCTACAACACTCCGTCGCTGGCGCATCCGTTCTGCGACGCCAGCAACTTCACCCGCGACCCGCGCACCGGCGAAGTGAACTACCTCTCATCGCAGCCGGTGAACACGGCCGATGAGCAGGTCAGTGGCTACGACCTGGGCGCACTCTACGAGTTCAAGCCGTGGGGCATGGACGCCAGCATCAGTGCCGACATCTCCTACCTTCAGCGTTATGACGTGCGCCCGTATGCCGGAGCAGAGGTGATCACGTATGCCGGCAGGATCACCGGCGGCCGTGGCAGCTATGCCAAGTGGCGTGGACTGATGTCGATGAACGCGTCCCGTGGGCAATGGTCCGGTACCTGGACCACCCAGTACATCGGCCGGGCCGACGACATCAATGCCGCGCGTGGCGACATCGGTGATCATGCGCCATCGGTGTTCTATCACAATCTCCAGCTCAGGTACGCGGTCAGCAAGGCGCTGGATGTGGCGCTGGGCGTGGACAACGTCTTTGATCGCTCGGCGCCGTTCATCCAGAGCTATACCGACGCCAACACAGACACCATGACCTACGACCTGCTCGGTCGTCGCTGGTATGCACGCATCGGCTACCGCTGGTGATCGCACGCGCCCCCGTCGCCTGCGGCGGGGGTGCTCCGCAAGGGAGACAAGGTAGATGAAACCCGCATTCTGGGCGCGCCGCGCCCATAAATGGATCGGACTGGTGATCGGTGTGCAGGCGCTGTTGTGGATGCTCAGCGGGGTCTACATGACCGTGGTGCCGCTGCAGGTGATCCATGGCGACCACCTGGCCCATGTCCGTGGCGAACCGCTGGCGCCGGTGCATGATCGGGTCGGCGTCGATGTGCTGGCCGCGCGTTATCCCGGCCTGCAGTCGTTCCGCCTCAAGCGGCTGCTGGAGCGTGAGGTCTACGACGTGCAGCGCGGACCGGAACGCTTCCTGGTCGATGCCCGCAGTGGAGAGCGCCTGCCGCGGCTGGACCGGGATGGCGCCATCGCGCTGGCCACAGCGCTGTACCAGGGCGCAGGTGAGGTCGCGCGGGTGGAATGGGTGACCCGTGCGCCGTCGGAAGTGAAGACGCGACCGGTACCGATGTGGGCCGTCCATTTCGCTGACCGCGGAAGCACCACGCTGTACCTGTCACCGGACAGCGGTGAACTGCTGGCGCGCCGGCACAGCCTGTGGCGCTGGTTCGATTTCCTGTGGATGTTCCACATCATGGACTACGAGCAGCGCACCGACGTCAACAATGGCCTGCTGCGCGTCGCATCGGTGATCGGGCTGGCATTCGGCCTCAGTGGCGTGTGGCTGCTGTTCTACAGCTTCGGCCAGAGGAGGCGCGCATGACGCCGTGGCTGCGCCGGCTGCACAGGTGGATCGGGGTGCTGGTGGGACTGCAGTTCCTGGTCTGGCTCGGCAGTGGACTGGGCATGAGCCTGCTTGACCCGGACCGGATCGCCGGCACTTCGCAGCGGGCTGCGCCCGCGGCGCCCTTGGCATGGCCGGCAGATACCGTCTCACCGGCCGATGCGCTGCGTGCTGCGCGGTGGCCGGCCGCGACCCTGGACAGCGGCTGGCTGCTGCAGGCGCCGGTGTATCGACTGCAGTCAGCGGAAGGCACCGAGGTGATCGATGCGCGTGATGGCAGGCGCATCACCATCGATCCGGTGATCGCGCTGCGCGTCGCGCAGGCCGCCTACCGTGGCCAGGGCGTGCCCGCAGCGCCGGTGCATCTGGCGCACAGTCTGGAGACGCGCGGCCATCCCGACGCGGTGTGGCGGGTGGACTTCGGCGATGCGCAGGACACCACCGTCTACGTCTCCGCCGACAGCGGACAGGTGCTCGAGCATCGCACCGCAACGTGGCGGCTGTTCGATGTGTTCTGGATGCTGCACATCATGGACTACGCCGCGCGGGCCAACTTCAACAATCCGCTGGTGGTGGGGATGGGGCTGGGGGGGCTGTGGATGGCCTTGACCGGCGCGTGGCTGCTGCTGGCGAGCGTCCGCCTGCATGAGTTCGTTCCACATCGATGGCGCAGCCGCCGGCAGTTGGCAGTGTTCGCCCCAGGAGGCACGCACCTGCGCACGGTGGCTGCGGCGCAGGGGGACAGTGTTTACCTGGCGCTGGCCCGCGAAGGCGTGAACCTGCCCTCCAACTGCGGCGGCGGGCAGAGCTGTGGACTGTGCGAAGTCCGGGTCCGTGGACAGGCCGGAACCCCTTCCGCCGCAGATCGGGCGCACCTGGCCGGATCGCGGCTGAAGGTCGGCTGCCGGCTCGCCTGCAACCTGCAGGTGGGGGCGGATATGGAGATCGAGGTGTCCGGCGGTGCCAGCCTGTGGACCGAGCATGAGGCAACGGTCGAGCGGATCGAAGCGGTGACCCCGTTCCTGCGCGAGATCCACCTGCGTCCCGACCAAGCCGCCGACGCACTCTATCAACCCGGCTGCTACCTGCAGCTGCATGTGCCCGAATACGAGTTGCCCCGTTCCGCGCTCTGGCATCCGGACGAACACCGGCAGGACTGGGCACCGTTGGCCCTGCCGGAAACCTTGCACAACAAGGCGGCGGTGCGTCGTTCGTACTCGCTGGCGATGCCGGTTGCCGCCGAAGCGGGGCGCCTGGTGCTGCTGGCCCGGTTCAGCCCCGGCTGGCAGCAGGGCAAGCGGCATCCGCCGGGCAAAGGGTCCAGCTATCTGTACGCGTTGCGCCCCGGCGATCCCGTCCGCTACAGCGGACCGTTCGGTGATTTCGCGCTCAGCGGCGTGTCCCGGGAAAAGATCTTCATCGGAGCCGGCGCCGGCATGGCACCGCTGCGGGCGATGATCGAACATCGGCTTTCCGAGGGAGGGCAGGAGCGCATCCACTACTGGTACGGTGCCCGCAGCGACCGCGATTGCCCCTACATGGCGCAGATGCAGGCCCTGCAGGCAGCGCACGCGAACTTCAGCTGGCATCCCGTCTGGTCCGGGCAGGGAACTGGCCGGCGCGTGCATGACGCCATCCATGAGGATCTGCTGCAGCGGCATCCGGATCTTTCCGGCTGCGAGTTCTACCTGTGCGGGCCACCACCGATGCTGGCCGCGACCCGGCAGCTGCTGCAGCGGCTGGGGGTGACGGAAGAGCGGATCGCATACGACGATTTCAAGATCTGAAGTGGAGGCGCCGTGGCCGTGCAGGGCGGCCGCGGCGCCCGTTGCAGCGGTGCGGGCGGAGTAGAATGCGCAGCTGTACTCACCGAAGTGGCGTTCCATGTCCCAGCGCGCCTGGGTGGCTGCGGCCATCCGCAAGATCGAAGCCGATTTCAACCGGTCCGCCGATACCCACCTGATCCCGATGGCGCTGCCCGGGTTCGAAGGCATCGATGTCTACCTGAAGGATGAATCCAGCCACCCCACCGGCAGCCTCAAGCACCGCTTGGCGCGTTCGCTGTTCCTGTACGCGCTGGCCAACGGCTGGCTGCGCGAAGGGCGGCCGGTGATCGAGGCGTCGAGCGGCTCGACCGCGGTGTCCGAAGCGTATTTCGCACGCCTGCTGGGGCTGCCCTTCATCGCGGTGATTCCGGCCACGACCTCGCCGGAAAAGATCGCTGCCATCGAATTCCATGGTGGCCGCTGCCACCTGGTCGAGCGCGCCTGTGATCTCAACTGCGAATCGGAACGGCTGGCGCGCGAAACCGGCGGTCACTTCATGGACCAGTTCACCTACGCCGAACGGGCCACTGACTGGCGCGCCAACAACAACATCGCCGAGTCCATCTTCAAGCAGATGGCCGAAGAGCCCAGCCCGGTACCCGAGTGGATCGTGTGCAGCCCAGGCACCGGCGGCACTGCGGCCACGCTGGGCCGCTACGTCAGCTACCGGCGGCACGACACCCGCATCCTCTGCGCGGATCCGGAGATCTCGGTGTTCTTCGAGGGCTACCAGGCGGCGGTGGCGGGCGAGCAGCAGTGGCGTGACCTGACCTGCAGCGGTGGCTCCCGTGTGGAAGGCATCGGCCGACCGAGGGTGGAGCCGAGCTTCATTCCAACCAGCGTCGATGCGATGGTGAAGGTGCCGGATGCATTGAGCCTGGCAGCCATGCGCCACGTCAGCCGGCAGCTCGGTCGGCGCGTGGGAGGCTCCACCGGCACCAACTTCATCGGTGTGCTGCAGGCGGCGCAGTGGATGCGCGAAGCCGGCCGCCACGGCAGCATCGTCAGCATCCTGTGCGACAGTGGCGAGCGCTACGCGCAGAGCTATTACGACCCGGCGTGGTACGCACGACAGGGCATCGATGTGGACGCTGCCGATGCGCAGCTGGCCGCGGCGGTGGCCGGGCAGGGCCTGCCTGCGCTGCCGTGCTGCAGCCTGGAAGCGCTGTAAGCCTGCGCTGCGTCCGCCGGGCATGGCCCGGCGCTACCAGAGCCGGTCGACCGCGGTAGCGCCGGGCCACGCCCGGCGAGCGCAGCGGCGCATCAGGGCCCGTCGATCCCGGTAGCGCCGGGCCACGCCCGGCGAGCGCAGCGGCGTATCAGAGCCCGTCGATCCCGGTAGCGCCGGGCCACGCCCGGCGAGCGCAGCGGCGTATCAGAGCCCGTCGATCCCGGTAGCGCCGGGCCACGCCCGGCGAGCGCAGCGGCGTATCAGAGCCCGTCGATCCCGGTAGCGCCGGGCCACGCCCGGCGAGCGCAGCGGCGCATCAGGGCCCGTCAACCGCGGTAGCGCCGGGCCACGCCCGGCGAGCGCAGCGGCGCATCAGGGCCCGTCAACCGCGGTAGCGCCGGGCCATGCCCGGCGAGCGCAGCGGCGCATCAGAGCCGGTCGATCGCGGTAGCGCCGGGCCATGCCCGGCGAGCGCAGCGGCGCATCAGGGCCCGTCGATCCCGGTAGCGCCGGGCCACGCCCGGCGAGCGCAGCGGCGTATCAGAGCCCGTCGATCGCGGTAGCGCCGGGCCACGCCCGGCGAGCGCAGCGGCGCATCCCGATCAGTATCCCGCCGCAGTGAACGCGTCGAGCACCACATCGCGCAGCGCATCAGGCAGCGCCTCGATGTCCATCGCGCGATCATCCAGGTGCAGCCGTGGGTCCAGGCTGCTGATGCGGTCCTGGGCCAGCGCCTGCAGCCACAGCAGCACGCAGATCACGAACTCGCGCTCGTGCCCCGGGTGCAGGTGGCGGGCACCGCGTTCGATCACCTCGAACGGGTACCACTCCTGCTCATCGTTGAGGATGCCGCCCTGCTGCATGAGCACCTGCAGCTGCTGCAGATGGCGCGGGGCATCATCGCCGGGATCGCACAATGTGGCGATCCAGGACAACTCCTCCGCGCTGGCAGACAGCGCCAGCGACCGGGCCGGCAATGCGGTTGCAACCTGAGCCAGACCTTCCATGTGGGGCCTCTATCGGCATGTTCCGCTGCGGACTCCCCCGCAGCCAGAGCTTCCGCGCGACACCGTAAGGCCGACGTGAATGATCGGCGCGCCCCCCTTGTCTGCGGCCCCGGCCAGCGCCATATCCACTGGGCTGCCCGCCCCTCGGGCCCGTAACTGGAGATCTGCCGTGACCGCTGCCAACCCCCTGCTCGATTTCTCCGGCCTGCCCCGCTTCGAGGCGATCCGCCCCGAGCACGTGGCGCCGGCGCTGGACGTGCTGCTGGCCGAGGCCGAGGCCGCCGTCAACGCAGCCGAGCAGGTGCAGCCGGTCCGCTGGGACACCTTCGTGGTCCCGCTGGACGATGCCACCGAGCGGCTGTGGCGCGCCTGGGGCCTGGTCGGCCACCTGCAGGGCGTGGTCAACACGCCGGAACTGCGCGAGGCCTACAACAGCAACCTGCCGCGGGTGACCCGCTTCGCCAGTGCGCTGGGCCAGAACCTGGCGCTGTACCGCCAGTACCAGGCACTGGCCACCGGCCCGGAGGCGGGGTCGTTCGACGAGGCCCGGCGCAAGGTGCTGGACAATACGCTGCGCGACTTCCGCCTGGGGGGCGCGGAGCTGGCGCCGGACGCCCAGCAGCGGTTCGCCGCGATCAAGGAAGAACTGTCGGCGCTGTCCGCGAAGTTCTCGCAGAATGTGCTGGACGCCACCGATGCGTGGTCGTTGATCGTGGAAGACGAAGCACGCCTGGCCGGCGTGCCGGACGACGTGAAGGCTGCCGCGCGTGCGGCAGCGGCGAACGATGGCAGGGACGGTTGGAAGTTGACGCTGCAGATGCCGTGTTACCTGCCGGTACAGACCTGGGCCGAAGATCGTGACCTGCGCGAGATCCTGTACCGGGCCAGCGCGCAGCGCGCTTCCGAATTCGGCGATGACGCGTTGGACAACAGCGGCAACATCGACCGCATCCTGGCCCTGCGGGCCGAACTGGCCGCACTGCTCGGCTTTGATTCCTACGCCGACTACTCGGTGGCCACCAAGATGGCGCAGGACCCGGCCGAAGTGCTGGGCTTCCTGCGTGACCTGGCGTCGCGCGCCAAGCCGTTTGCGGCCAGGGACCGTGCCGAACTGGAGCAATTCGCGCGTGACCACCTGGGCATCGACAGCCTGCAGGCCTGGGACCTGGCGTTCGCGGCCGACCGCCTGAAGCAGGCGCGCTACAGCTATTCCGAGCAGGAGGTGAAACAGTACTTCACCGAGCCGAAGGTGCTGGGTGGATTGTTCTCGGTGATCGAGCAGCTGTATGGCCTGCGCGTGCAGGAGGACAGCGCGCCGGTCTGGCACGAGGACGTACGCTTCTTCCGCCTGGTCGATGCGCGGGACGCGCTGGTAGGCCAGTTCTACCTGGATCTGTACGCCCGTGAGGGCAAGCGCGGCGGTGCGTGGATGGACGATTGCCGCAACCGGCGCGAGCGTGCCGATGGCAGCGTGCAGACGCCGCTGGTGTATCTGGTGTGCAACTTCGGTCGCGGTGCCAGCGGCAGGCCGGCTACGTTCAGCCACAATGAAGTGACCACGCTGTTCCATGAAATGGGCCATGGCCTGCACCAGCTGCTGACCCGCATTGGTGAGCTGGGCGTGGCCGGCATCAATGGCGTGGAGTGGGATGCGGTGGAGCTCCCCAGCCAGTTCATGGAGAACTTCTGCTGGGAATGGGACCACCTGCAGCGCATGACTGCGAACGTGGAGATGGGTGAACCGCTGCCACGGGCGCTGTATGAGCGCATGCTGGCCGCGCGCAATTTCCACAGCGGCATGGCGACTGTCCGCCAGCTGGAGTTCGGTCTGTTCGACATGCTGCTGCACAGCCAGTTCGAGCCCACGCAGGACAGTGTGCTGGCACTGCTGGAGCGCGTGCGCGGCGAAGTGGCGGTGAATCATCCGCCAGCCTGGAACCGCTTCCCGCATCAGTTCAGCCACATCTTCGCCGGTGGCTATGCGGCCGGCTACTACAGTTACAAATGGGCCGAGGTGCTCAGTGCCGATGCCTATGCGGCGTTCGAGGAAGCACCGCAGGCATTGGCCGCCACCGGTGCGCGTTTCCGCGACGAGATCCTCTCGCGCGGGGGCAGCCGTCCAGCGGCCGAGAACTTCAAGGCCTTCCGTGGCCGTGCGCCGCAGATCGATGCGCTACTGCGCCATTCGGGCATGGCGTAAGCCGCTCTGGTAGGTGCCAACCTTGGTTGGCACTTCCTGGCAATGGTGCGGACCAAGGTCCGCACCCACCGGAAAGCGGTGCTCTATTCGGCGTAGATCATCCTGCGGGTCATGCCGCCGTCGACGATGAAATCCTGGCCGGTGGTGAATCCGGACAGCGGCGACAACAGATACACCGCGAGCGCGCCGATGTCTTCCGGGCGGCCGACGCGGCCGACCGGATGCTGTGCGTGGTCGATGGCCGAATACTCGGGCGCATGGCGCCGGGAGGGCGCCTGCCACTCGCTGGTGCCGATCCAGCCCGGACTGATGCTGTTCACCCGTACCGCCGGTCCGGCGCTGATTGCCAGCGCGTGGGTGAATGCCACCAGTCCGCCCTTGGCCGCGGCATAGGCTTCGCTATGGGCTTCGGACTGCCGGGCGCGGGTCGAGGCGATGTTGATGATGGCGCCGGCGCCACCGGATGACAGTGCCGGCAGGGCATGCCGGCTGCACAGGAAAGCGCCATGCAGCGATGACAGGCGGCGCTGCCATTCGTCCCACGCCATGTCCTGCAGCGGCGTACCGTGCGCACCGGCGATGCCGGCATTGTTGACCAGGCCATCGATGCCGCCAAACCGCTGCACCGCCGTGGCGATGAACGCGCGCACGCTGGCTTCGTCGGTGATGTCCAGGGGCTGGAACGCCGCATCGTCATCGCGCTGCCATTCGGCCAGGCAGGCGTGGCCGGCTTCCGTATCCAGATCACCGATCAGCACGCGGCCGCCGGCACCGAGCACGGCCTGGGCGATGCCGCGGCCGATGCCATTGGCGCCACCGGTGACCAGCACCACCTTGCCCGCCAGCGGCGCGGCAGGCCAGGCAGCGATCGGCGGAACCGCGCTCATGACAGGTCTTCGCCACGCAGGCGGCGATGCCAGCCGTCCACGCCGATGCGGTCCAGCGTCTGGATGTTGCGCTCGACGATCACGTCCGGATCGGGGAAGGCGTCCACCGCGCGTGCCACGCTGTCCTCGCGCAGCAGGTGCAGCGTGGGATAGGGCGCGCGGTTGGTGTAATTGCTGGCGTCGTTGGCGGCCACGCCTTCGAACTGGTAGTCCGGATGGAAGCTGGCCACCTGCAGGATGCCCTGCAGATCGAGCGCCTCGATCGCCGCGTCGGCGTTGTCGAGGAAGTCGTTGTAGTCCAGGAAATCCGTCAGCACCTGCGGGTGCACGATCAGGGTGGTGTCGATCTGCTCGGCCGGCGTGTCCCGCAGCAGCACCAGTTCCTCGGCCAGCTGTTCGACCAATGCTTCGGGGGTGGTGGCATCACTGAGCACGAAGCGGACCTGGTCCTTCACATATACGGCCTTGGCGAACGGACACAGGTTCAGGCCGATGACGATGCGCTCCAGCCACAGGCGGGTGGCGGCGATCGGGTCGTCGGTGGGCAGGGCGATATCGGTCATGGCGGGCACATCGGCGGGCGAGGTCGCCATTGTAGGCAGTGTGCCGCCGCTGCGCTGTTCACTGTGCAGGAACTGGACAGTCGCCATGCTGCAAATCCCCGCCGATTCAAACCTTTGCAGGCCACCGGCAGATGGCCGATTGCCTGCTGCGGGCGGTAGGCGTGGAATGGACGCACGACACAGGAGGACACCCATGACTGCATCTTCTCCGTGGCTGCCGGACGCCCTTTGGGCCGGCGCCCTCTTCGATGGCCGGTGGCAGGCGGCCGCGCAACGGCAGCCGGTGATCGAGCCGGCCACCGGTAACACGCTCGGCCAGATCGGCCTGGCCGACGCGGCGCAGGTGGCGCGCTCGGCGGCGGCCGCTGCGCAGGCGCAGCAGGCGTGGGCGGCGGCTCCGTACGAACAGCGCGCTGAAGTGCTGCGCAAAGCGGCACGCCTGGCCGAAGAACACATCGACACCCTGGTCGAATGGCTGGTACGCGAAAGCGGCTCCACCCGCCTGAAGGCAGGTTTTGAAGCCAAGGTGACCATCAAGGCACTGCACGAGGCTGCGGCGCTGCCGTCGCGCAGCACCGGCGAGATTCTGCCTTCCGAGCCGGGCCGGCTGAATCTGGCGCGGCGCCGACCGCTGGGTGTGGTGGGGGTCATCTCGCCTTTCAACTTCCCGCTGTATCTGGCCATGCGCGCGGTGGCGCCGGCCATCGCGCTGGGCAACGCGGTGGTACTCAAACCTGACCCGCGCACAGCGGTGTGCGGCGGGGCGGTGATCGCACGCCTGTTCGAGCAGGCCGGCCTGCCGGCAGGCGTTCTGCACATGCTGCCCGGTGATGGCGTGGCCGGCGCTGCGCTGACCAGCGATCCGCACGTGGCGATGATCCAGTTCACCGGCTCCACCGCCGCCGGGCGCAAGGTCGGAGAAGCGGCGGGCAAGCATCTGAAGAAGGTCTCGTTGGAGCTGGGCGGCAAGAACTCGTTGATCATCCTCGATGATGCCGACCTCGACCTGGCGGTGGCCAACACTGCGTGGGGGGTCTACCTGCATCAGGGCCAGATCTGCATGGCGACCGGCCGCGTGCTGGTGCAGCGGAAGATCCACTCCGCGTTCCTGCAGAAGCTGGTGGCCAAGGCCAATTCATTGAAGGTGGGCGATCCGGCGCGCGAAGACGTGGCGATCGGTCCGCTGATCAATGCCGGCCAGCGCGACCACGCCACGCGCGTGGTCGAGCAGGCAGTGCAGGCCGGTGCCTCGCTGGAGGCCGGAGGTACCCATCGCGATCTGTTCTTCGCGCCGACCGTGCTTGGCAACGTATCTGCTGACAATCCGGCGTTCAACGAAGAAATCTTCGCGCCGGTGGCGGTGGTGGTGCCGTTCGACGATGACGACGATGCCGTGCGCCTGGCCAACGACAGCGAGTACGGCCTGTCGATGGCCATCGTTTCCAGCAATGTCGGCCGCGCACTGAAGCTCGGTGAGCGCCTGCGTACCGGGCTGCTGCACATAAACGATCAGACCGTGAACGACGAGGTGATCAATCCCTTTGGCGGCGTCGGAGCATCCGGCAATGGCACCAGTATCGGCGGCCCCGCCAACTGGGAGGAGTTCACGCAGTGGCAGTGGTTGACCGTCAAGGGCGAGGCGCCCGCTTACCCGATCTGACCGAAGGAGCCATCACGATGAACGACAATACGGCAACACGCGAGATCACCGCCGCAGTGGTCCGCGGCAAGGAACAACCCTTCGTCATCGAGCAGGCCCGGCTGCGCGGCCCGCAGGAGGATGAGGTCCTGGTGAAGGTGGTAGCCACCGGCCTGTGCCACACCGACCTGATCGTGCGCGATCAGTACTACCCGGTGCCGTTGCCCGCGGTGCTGGGTCACGAAGGCGCCGGCGTCGTGGAGGCGGTCGGCCCCAACGTAAAGGAACTGAAAGCAGGGGATCACGTGGTGCTGACCTATGGCGCCTGCGGCCACTGCAATCCGTGCCGGGGCGGTCATGGCGCCTACTGCAGGGATTTCTTCGCGCTGAACTTCGGGGGCGATGATGGCCACGGCCATACCGCCATCACCGATGCGCAGGGTCAGCCGTTGCACGACCATTTCTTCGCGCAGTCTTCGTTTGCCACCTATGCGCTGGCGCGCGAGATCAATGCGATCAAAGTGCCCGACGATGCGCCTCTGGAACTGCTGGGCCCGCTGGGCTGCGGCATCCAGACCGGTGCCGGCGCGGTACTCAATTCGCTGAAGGTACGCTCGGGCAGCAGTTTTGCCAGCTACGGTGCCGGCGCAGTCGGTCTGAGTGCGGTGATGGCGGCCAAGGTGGCCGGTGCCACGACCATCATCGCCATCGATGTGGTGCCGTCGCGGCTGGCACTCGCGCTGGAGCTGGGCGCCACCCACGTGGTCAACAGCCGCGAGACCGATGTAGTCGAGGCCGTGCGCGCCATCACCGGCGGTGGCGCTGATTTCGCGCTGGAATCGACCGGTCGCCCGGAGGTGCTCTCTGCGGGTATCGAGGCCTTGGGGGGCTTGGGCATGATGGGCGTGGTCGGTGCACCAAAGCTGGGCACCACCGCCAGTTTCGACGTGAACAACCTGCTGCTGGGTGGCCGCAGCATCCGTGGCATCGTGGAAGGCGACAGTGTGCCGCAGGTGTTCATTCCGCAGCTGGTCACGCTGTTCCAGCAGGGCCGCTTCCCGTTCGACAGGCTGGTGAAGTTCTACCCGCTGGAGCAGATCAACCAGGCGGCCGAGGACAGCACCCGGGGCATCACCCTGAAGCCGATCCTGCGCATCGCAGCGTGATCTGAGGGCAGGGCTGCAGGGCTTCGCCCTGCACCTGCCGGATGGGCGGCAACCGCAGGCCAATGCCTCATCGGAGCGTAACGTGGCGTTGCCGCTGGCGGGTGTACGCTGCACCCATGATCGCAACCTCCGTCGGGCAGCAGCAGCTGGTAGCGGCACGCGCGGCCTTTGCCGAGGGCGACGCGCGTTCATTGAGCGTGTTGCCGCAGCCGTTGCAGCAGTCGTGGATGCGCTCGCGCGCGGCTGGCCTGCAGCCCGGGCAGGAACCGGTCTACCTGCCGCTGCAGAGCGATGGCCGGCATCTGCCACAGCGCGACGACCGTCGCCTGGCACGCTGCGTGCAGCCGGAGCTGGAACAGCTGTGGGCCGCTTTCGGCGGACGTGGCTGGACGATGTTCTGCGCCAACCGCGAGGGCATGGTGATCGCGCAGCAGGCGCATGGCCTGGAAGACTCGCCCCTGCTGCGGCCGATCCAGGTCGGGCGGCGGCTGGGCGAAAGCGAGATCGGCACCACCGCGCCGGCGGTCAGCCTGGCCGACGACCTGCCAGCGCTGGTGCGCGGCAATGAACATTACCTGCAGCGTTTCGCTCCGGTGTTCTGCCTCAGTGAACCCCTGCACGATCTCGACGGGCGGGTATGCGGAGTGATCGATATCACCGGGCTGGGTGAGCGCGATCCTTCGCTGCTGCAGGGCTATTTCCGGCAGGCCGCACTGGCCAGCGAGAATCGCCTGTTCCACACGCTTGCCGATGTGCACCTGCTGGCGCTGCAGCATGATCCGCGCTGGCTGGCGTCACCCTTGCAGGGGCTGCTGGCGGTGCAGGAGGATGGCCAGCTGCGCGCCGCCAACCGTGTGGCCCGGCGTCTGTTGGGCCTGCCGCGGCGCGGGCCACTGCCGTTGCTGGATATTGCAGCGGTGTTTGCCGGCGCCAGTGCCGCACAGCGGCGGCGCCTGCTGCAGCCGGGGGCGCCGCATCGGGTCCGGTTGGGCGAGGGCAGTGCGGTCTACCTGCAGCATGTGCAGGCGCCGCGCAAGGTCGCTGGCAACAGCGTGCGACGGTCTTCACCGGCGACGATGGCGGCGCCGGCGCTGCGCGATCAGCAGCGTGAAGCGGCGCGCCGGGCGGCGCAGGCGGCGGACGGCAATCTCAGTCTGGCCGCACGTCAGCTGGGCATCTCGCGCACCACGCTGTACAAGCTGCTGCGTGATTGATCGAGCGCGGTGCCGGGCCACGCCCGGCGGAGCAGTCAGTCGCGGAAATTGTTGAACTGCAGCGGCAGCTCGAACTTGCCGGCCTTCAGTACTGCGATCGCGTCCTGCAGATCGTCGCGCTTCTTGCCCTGCACGCGCAGCTTGTCGCCATTGATCTGGCTTTCCACCTTCAGCTTGGCGTCCTTCAGTGCGGCGGCGATCTTCTTGGCCACCTTCTGCTCGATGCCCTGCTTGACGGTGATCTTCTGCCGCGCCTGCGCCAGATTGGTCTCGATGTCGCCGAACTCCAGGCTCAGCACGTCGATGCCGCGCGCTGCCAGACGCGCACGCAGGATGTCGTTCATCTGCTTGAGCTGGAACTCGGTCGGCGCGAACTGGTTGATGACATCGCCATCACGCTCGAACTTGGCGTCCACGCCCTTGAAATCGAAGCGGGTGCTCAGTTCGCGGTTGGCCTGGTCGATGGCGTTGGTCAGCTCGTGGGTGTCGACTTCGGAAACGACGTCGAAGGAAGGCATGGGCGATGCTCCACAGAATTCAGTGCGGACATTCTATCGCGCCGGCCAGCCTGCCCGCCTTCCGTGGCGCCGGACGTCGCTGCAGCGGCATCCCGCCGCTGGCTCGGCGATAATGGGCCATGAACGTGCAACGCTCCCCCTCGCGCGCGGTGGCCTGGATGGTGGCCGCGGTCGCCTGCTTCTCCCTGATGGACGCCGGCATGAAGCAGCTGGCGGCCAGCTATCCCACCCTGCAGGTGACCTTCCTGCGCGGCGCGGCGTCGTTGCCGTTCGTGCTGGTCTGGGTGCTGGTCAGCGCGGGCCCGCGTTCGCTGGTGCCACGTCGCTGGGGCCTGCATCTGCTGCGTGGCGCGCTGGGCATGGCGATGATCGGCTGCTTCGTGTTCGCGTTGCGCGATCTGCCACTGTCCACCGCCTACACCATCTACTTCGTCGCGCCGCTGCTGATCGCGGCCCTGTCGGTGCCGCTGCTGGGCGAACGGGTCGGACCGCGTCGCTGGGTGGCCATCGGCATCGGCCTGGTCGGCGTGCTGGTGGTGCTGCGGCCCGGCGTGGATGGGTTCATCTCGGTGCCGGGCCTGATGGTGCTGGCCGCGGCCACCGCCTACGCCGTTGCCGCGATCACGGTCAGCCTGCTGACCCGTACCGACACCTCGCAGTCGATGGTGGTCTGGTTCCTGGTCATCATGGCGATCGGCGCGGGCCTGCTGGCGATTCCCGGCTGGAGGCCGCTGCTGCTGGCGCACGCGCCGCTGATCGCGGGCATGGGGCTGGCCGGTGCGCTGGGTCAGATCGCCCTGACCAAGGCCTTCCAGCTGGGCGAGGCATCCATGATCGCGCCCCTGGAGTACAGCGGCCTGGTCTGGGTGATCGGATGGGATCTGGCTTTCTGGGGGCAGTTGCCGGATGGCTACACCTGGGTGGGGGCGGCGATCATCGTGGCGTCGGGCCTGTACCTGTTGCACCGCGAGCGGGTGAACCGCCAGCAGCCGCCGAAGCCGCTGGATCATCCCTGAACCGGTTTGGCCGGGGAGCGGGGTCGGAGCCCCTGCGGGGATCCGACCCCGGGGTCAGATCCCACAGGGGCTCTGGCCCCGGAACCCGGCCGGAGTAGGTGTCTTAGAACCAAAAGGAATAACATTCTGGCCCATGGCGCGGGCGCGCGACCGCCGGCGCTGGTAGGCTGCACGCCCCCTTCTGTCGCCTGCCGGTGAGCCGCTCCCGTGATCGAGTTCCAGCGCCTGCACAAATCCTATGCCGTTGCCGGCCGCGCGGTCAGCGCGCTGCAACCGCTGGACCTGACCATCGAGGCCGGCGAGGTCTTCGGCATCATCGGTCATTCCGGTGCCGGCAAATCGACGCTGATCCGCATGATCAACCGCCTGGAAGAGCCTTCCGGTGGCCGATTGCTGATCGGAGGCGAGGACATCACCGCGCTGGATGCCGACGGCCTGCGCTCGCTGCGCCGGCGAATCGGCATGATCTTCCAGCACTTCAACCTGCTGTCCTCGCGCACGGTGGCGGGCAACGTCGCCTTCCCGCTGGAGCTGGCCGGTACACCGAAGGCGGAGATCGACAGCCGGGTGGCCGAGCTGCTGCAGACCGTCGGCCTGCAGGCACACGCACAGAAGTACCCGGCCCAGCTGTCCGGAGGCCAGAAGCAGCGCGTGGGCATCGCCCGTGCCCTGGCCACCCGCCCGCAGATCCTGCTGTGCGACGAGGCCACCAGTGCTCTCGACCCGCAGACCACCGCGTCGGTGCTGGCGCTGCTGTCGAAGATCAACCGCGAGCTGGGCCTGACCATCGTGCTGATCACCCACGAGATGGATGTGATCCGCCGCGTCTGCGACCGGGTGGCGGTGCTCGATGCCGGCCAGCTGGTGGAGACCGGTCCGGTCACCCAGGTGTTCCTGCATCCGCAGCATCCCACCTCCCGCCGTTTCGTCAGCGAATCGGAGCATGTGGACGAAGGAACGCTGCACCGTGATTTCGACGCCGTAAGTGGGCGCATCGTGCGCTTGACCTTCCTCGGTGGCGATACCTACGAACCCCTGCTGGGCAGCATCGCGCGCCAGACCGGGGTCGATTACAACATCCTGTCCGGGCGTATCGACCGGATCAAGGACACGCCGTATGGCCAACTGGTCGTAGCCCTGGTCGGTGGCGATCACGCCGCCGCGCAGGCCGCGTTCGTGGCCGCTGGCGTGCATGTCGAGGAACTGCGTCGATGATCATTGCTGCTGCGGACGGATTCTTCCGCCACCTGGACGCCGGCAAGTGGGCCGATATCGGCCAGGCCACCATCGACACCCTACTGATGCTGGCCGGTTCGCTGCCCTTGACCCTGGCCATCGGGCTGCCGCTGGGCGTGCTGCTGTACCTGTTCGGTGCGCCGCAGATGAAGCGTCGTCCGTTCGCCTATGGCGTGCTGGCGCTGGTGGTCAACCTGCTGCGCTCGGTGCCCTTCATCATCCTGATGATCGTGCTGATTCCGGTGACGCTGTTCATGATGGGGACGTCGCTGGGTGTTCGCGGTGCGATCGTGCCCCTGGTGATCGGCGCCGCACCGTTCTATGCGCGGCTTGTGGAAACCGCGCTGCGCGAAGTGGACCGTGGGGTGATCGAGGCGACCCAGGCGATGGGCGCAACCACCTGGCAGCTGGTCACCCGTGTGCTGCTGCCGGAAGCGCGGCCGGGCCTGATCGCAGGTGCCACGGTCACGACCGTTGCGCTGATCGGCTTCACCGCCATGGGCGGTGCGATCGGCTCGGGCGGCTTGGGCGATCTGGCGTTCCGTGATGGCTACCAGCGTTCGCACACCGACGTCGCGCTGGTGACCGTGGTGCTGCTGCTGGTGCTGGTGCAGCTGCTGCAGATGCTCGGCGACCGGCTGGTCGCACATTACACCCGCAGGTAACCGGCACGTCCGCCGGGCATGGCCCGGCGCTACCCTGCCACGCGGACGTTCCAGTAGCGCCGGGCCATGCCCGGCGGCGCCGTCTCACCGCGCGTTGGGCACTTCATAGCCCAGTTTGCCGACCTGGTCCGGGCGCTGCGGCACCCGCTTGAGCTTGTCGGTATTCACTCCGTACTCGTCGCGCAGGCGCTCGGCCAGCTCCTTGTACAGCGTCTTGTCCATGTCAGGCCGACGGGCAAAGATCCACGCCATCTCGCGGCCCGGATAGCCGATCAGTGCCCAGGAGTAATCCGGCGCCACTTCCAGAACGCGCGAATGGGTGGGCACCACGCGGTAGAACCAGGTCCGCCAGCCATGGTTGCCGCTGTCCGGGTCGACGCTGGCACGGGCGCGGATCTCCTGTTGCGGTTCGCTGAAGCCGTTGCGGTAGCGGTAGGTGATGGCAACCTTGTGATCGTCGCGCAGCGCGTACTCGTTGACGCTGGCAACGTGACCGCGCTCGACGAAGTTCGGCACGCGGCCGATCACATACCAGGTGCCCATGAAACGTTGCAGGTCGATCGGCGCGTTCGGATCGGGGGCGCGGGGCGCCGCGGCACGCGGCGACGGCGGATCGCTGGCAGCCAGCACCGGGCCCGCCAGGGACAGGGCCAGCAGCACGGCGCAGAGCGGGCGGATCGAAGTCATGCGGGAGCGGGCTCCAGTGGGCTTGCACGCGCATGGTCGACTGTGTGCACGCGGTCCGTCAATGGTGTCGCAGCGTATGAGAAGGCCCTTGCCCAAGCTGTGTTGCATTGTCCACCGGAGAAACCCGCATGAGCGCACGCCTCACACGCCGCCCCTCGACTGAACGCGTCAGCGAACGCGCCGATCCGCGCCTGCTGCGGGGTGTACAGCATCTGGCACTGGCCGGCGTCGCACTGGTCCTGGTGTGGCCGGCCGCCCGTGGCAGCAGTGCCTGGCTGGGTTGGCTGCCCCTGTGGCTGATCGGCATGCCGCTGGTGGCCTGGTGGGCGTTGCTGCGCTGCCCATTGCCGTCGCTGCGGCGGCGGTCGTCGCGTCGTACCGGTGGACAGGCGCGCCGCCGCAGGGCAGCCGGCGCGCGCGGCCGGCGCGGCGCAACGGCGGCGGCCTGACCTTCGACACGGGGGCGGTGTCCGGATCCGTGCTAGCGTTCCACGGCTTATGACTGCCTGGAGCTGCAATGTCACGACTCGCTTCCGCCTGCCTGCTGGCTGGCATGATGACCGCTGCCTCGGTGGGGACCGCCGTGGCTGCTGAAGATACCGACCGTTATGCCTGGCTGGAGGACGTCACCGGCGACAAGCCGCTGTCCTGGGTCAAGGAGCAGAACGCCAAGGCCGAGGCGCGCCTGGCGCAGACTCCGGCCTTCAGGCAGATGGAGGCCAGCATCCGTGAGGTGCTCGATTCGGATGCCAAGATTCCCGGCGTGCAGAAGATCGGCGACTACTACTACAACTTCTGGAAGGACAAGCAGCACGAACGTGGCCTGTGGCGGCGCACCACCCTGGCCGAGTACCGCAAGGCCTCGCCGCAGTGGGAAACCGTGCTTGACCTGGACGCACTGAACAAGGCCGAGGGCGAGAACTGGGTCTGGCACGGCGCCGACTGCCTGCGCCCGGACTACAGCCGCTGCCTGATCGCGCTGTCACGCGGCGGCGCGGATGCCGATGTCACCCGCGAGTTCGATCTGTCGACGAAGCGCTGGATCGAGGATGGCTTCTTCCGTCCCGAGTCGAAGGGCGGCCTGAACTGGATCGATCGCGATACCGTGTTCGTCTACACCGATTTCGGTGCCGGCACCATGACCACCTCTGGCTACCCGCGCGTGGCCAAGCTGTGGAAGCGTGGGACGCCGATGTCGTCGGCCAGCGTGGTGTACGAAGGCAAGCCGGAGGACATGTACATCGCGGCGGTGCACGATGACACCCCGGGCTTCGAGCGCAACCTGGTCAGCCGCACGCTGGCGTTCTACAACAATGAGGTCTACCTGCGCGGCGACGATGGCACGCTGACCAAGATCGATGCGCCGAACTCCGCCGAGAAGGGCCTGCACAAGCAGTGGCTGACCCTGGAGCTGCGCGACGCCTGGACCGTGGGCGGCAAGACCTACGCGTCCGGCTCGCTGCTGGCGACCCGGCTCGATGACTTCCTGGCCGGCAAGCGTGACTTCGAGGTCCTGTTCACCCCGACCGCGACCACCTCGCTGGCCGGTGCGACCTGGACCAAGAACCACCTCGTCCTGAACGTGCTGGACGATGTGAAGAATCGCCTGTCCGTGCTGACCCCGGGCGCCAATGGCTGGCAGAAGAGCGCGTTTGTCGGCGCGCCGGCATTCGGCACTCTGGCCGTGGGCGCAGTGGACAGCGACGACAGCGATGCGGTCTGGCTGACCGCCACCGACTATCTGACGCCGACCACCCTGGCTTTGGCCGAGATCGGCAAGGCACCGGAAACGCTGAAGACCATGCCGGCCTTCTTCAATGCCGAGGGCAAGGTGATCGAGCAGCACTTCGCCACCAGCAAGGATGGCACCCGTGTGCCGTACTTCGTGGTGCATGCCAAGGACATGAAGCTGGACGGCTCCAATCCGACCCTGCTGTACGGCTACGGCGGTTTCGAGATTTCGCTGACACCCAGCTATTCCGGTGGCATGGGCCGCGCCTGGCTGGAGAAGGGCGGTGTGTACGTGGTCGCCAACATCCGTGGTGGCGGTGAGTACGGCCCACGCTGGCACCAGGCGGCGCTGAAGCAGAATCGTCACAAGGCCTACGAGGACATGGCCGCGGTGGCACAGGATCTGGTCAAGCGCAGGATCACCAGTGCCAAGCACCTGGGCGTGCAGGGCGGCAGCAACGGCGGCCTGCTGACCGGCAACATGCTGACGCAGTACCCGGAGCTGTTCGGTGCGGTGGTGGTGCAGGTTCCGCTGCTGGACATGAAGCGCTACAGCCACCTGCTGGCCGGCGCATCGTGGATGGCCGAGTACGGCAACCCCGATACCAGCGACTGGGAGTTCATCAAGGCCTTCTCGCCGTACCACCTGTTCGACGCGAAGAAGAACTACCCGCCGGTGCTGTTCACCACCTCTACCCGTGATGACCGCGTGCACCCGGCCCATGCCCGCAAGATGGCGGCGAAGATGATCGACGCCGGCAAGGACGTGACCTACTACGAGAACATCGAAGGTGGTCATGGCGGCGCAGCCAACAACGCGCAGGCCGCGCACATGGCGGCCCTGGCCTACAGCTTCCTGTGGGAGCGCCTGGGCGGTAAATGACGAAATGAAAAACGCCGCCCCCGGGCGGCGTTTTTCATGGGCGGCGCTGCGCGCTCGCCGGGCATGGCCCGGCGCTAGCGGAAATGTTGCAGCCCGCGCGCGATGCGCTCCACCGCTTCCTGCAGCCGCGGTATTTCCTGGGTATAGGCCAGGCGCACATGCTGGTTGGCGCGGTGGAAGCCGAAATCCAGGCCCGGGGTGAACGCCACATGCTCGGTTTCGAGGAAGTGTGCGCAGAACGCCTGGGCATCATCGGTGAACGCACTGACATCGGCATACAGATAAAACGCGCCCTGCGGCTCCACCTCGATGCGGAAGCCCAGCTCGCGCAGCGCCGGCAGCAGGAAATCGCGACGCTGGCGGAAGGCCTCCCGTCGCTGTTCGAAGATCGCCATCGATTCATCGGTGAAACAGGCCAGGGCTGCATGCTGGGCGATGCTCGACGCACTGATGTACAGGTTCTGCGCCAGCTTCTCCAGTTCGGGCACCGCTGCGGGCGGCGCCACCAGCCAGCCCAGGCGCCAGCCGGTCATGCCGAAGTACTTCGAGAAACTGTTCAGCACGAACGCGCTGTCATCGACCTGCAATACGCTGGCGGCGTCCACGCCGTAGGTCAGGCCGTGATAGATCTCGTCCACCACCAGGTGCCCGCCGCGTGCGTGCAGTGTGCGTGACAGCGCCGCAAGTTCATCGGCCGACAGCACCGTGCCGGTGGGGTTGGCCGGCGAGGCGACGAGTGCGCCGACGCTGTCCGTGTTCCAGTGCTGTTGCACCAGCGAGGGTGTGAGCTGGTAGGCGGTCTGCGGACCAACCGGGACCAGCTGTGCGGCACCTTCCACCAGGCGCAGGAAATGCCGGTTGCAGGGATAGCCGGGATCGGCCAGCAGCCAGTGCCGGCCCGGGTCGACCAGCAGGCTGCTGGCCAGCAGCAGCGCGCCGGAGCCGCCAGGAGTGACCAGGATGCGTTCCGGATCCACATCCAGCCGGTAACGGCTGCGATAGAAACCGCTGATCGCCTGGCGCAGCGCAGGCAGGCCGCGTGCGGCGGTGTAGCGCGTGTGCCCGGCGGCCAGGGCCGCCTGGCCGGCACGCACCACCGGCCCGGCCGTGGTGAAGTCCGGTTCGCCGATCTCCAGGTGGATGACATCGTGGCCGGCCTGTTCCAGCGCCTGCGCGCGGGCCAGCAGGGACATCACGTGGAACGGAGCGATTTCATGGCTGCGCCGGCTGTAGACCGGCGGGTGGGGCAGGGTACTCATGCGCCCATGGTACGCCGACCGCTGCCGGCGGGTCCGCACCGTGACGACCTGCAGGGTTGTGGTGCCGACGGGATTGGGGTCAGATCGCTGTTCGGGGAAGGGAACCGATCCCGTCGAAGACCATTGCATTGAAGCGCCTGGAGCCTTATCTCATGAAGTCCACCCTCTGCCTGTTGCTCGCCAGCCTGATGACCAGCACCGCTACCGCCGCCCCCCTGCCTGTTCCGCCGGACGCCGCCCGGCATCCGCACGAGGTCAAGGCCCCGTTCGGCGCGACCCGCAACGACGACTACTACTGGCTGCGTGACGACAAGCGCGCGAACAAGGACATGCTGGCCTACCTGCAGGCCGAGAACGCCTATGCCGACCAGGTGCTGGCGCCGTTGAAGCCGCTGGAAGACGCGCTGTACAAGGAGATCGTCGGCCGCATCAAGCAGGATGATTCCAGCGTGCCGGCGCGCGAGCGCGGCTACTGGTACTACAGCCGCTTCGAGAGCGGGCAGGACTACCCGATCCACGCACGCCGCAAGGGCAGCATGGACGCTGCCGAAGAAGTGCTGCTGGACGTCAACGCAATGGCCGCCGGCAAGGGCTATTTCAATGTCGGCTCGATGGAAGTCAGCCAGGACAACCAGCTGCTGGCCTGGGCCGACGATGACGTGGGCCGTCGCCAGTACACGATCCGCTTCAAGGACCTGCGGACCGGGCAGGTGCTGCCCGACGTGATCACCGGCAGTTCCGGCGACCTGGTCTGGGCCGACGACAACCGCACCGTGCTGTACGTCGAGAACGATCCGGAAACGCTGCTGACCGTGCGCGTGAAGAAGCACGTGCTGGGCACCCCGGCCAGCGCCGACACCGTCGTCTACGAAGAGAAGGACGACAGCTTCTACATGGGCATCGGCCGCACCCGCGACGACCGCTTCATCACCATCGGCGTGCACAGCACGGTGTCGTCGGAAGAGCGCTACGCGCCGGCCAGCGACCCGACCACGTTCACCGTGCTGGCGCCACGCCAGCGCGACGTCGAGTACGACGCCGACCACTACGATGGCCGCTGGGTGATACGTACCAACGACAGTGCAAAAAACTTCAAACTGGTCACCGCACCGACCGATGCCACCTCGCGTGCGCAGTGGAAGGACTGGATCGCGCATGACGATGCGGTGTTCATCGAAGGCTTCGAGCTGTTTGATGGCTTCACCGCCATTGCCGAGCGCTCCGAAGGCCTGGAGCGCATCCGCCTGCTGTTCAAGGATGGCCGCAGCGACTACGTGAAGGCCGATGAGCCAGCGTACTCGATGGGCCTGGGCGATAACACCGAGGCCGATACGCCATGGCTGCGCTACGTCTACACCTCGATGACCACCCCGACCACCGTGTTCGAGCTGAACACCGCCACCGGCGAGCGCCGCCAGCTGAAGGTGCAGCCGGTGATCGGCTATGACGCATCGAAGTACGAAACCGAACGCGTCTGGATCACCGCGCGCGATGGCGTGAAGGTGCCGGTGTCGCTGGTCTACCGCAAGGGCTACCAGAAGGACGGCAAGGGCGCGCTGTTCCAGTACGCCTACGGCAGCTACGGCATGTCGATGGACCCGTACTTCAACCAGACGGCAGTGAGCCTGCTCGATCGCGGCGTGGTGTATGCCATCGCCCACATCCGCGGTGGCCAGGAGATGGGCCGCGACTGGTACGAGAACGGCAAGCTGCTGCACAAGCAGAACACCTTCAACGACTTCATCGACGTTACCCGTGGACTGGTGGCGCAGGGCTGGGCGGCGAAGGATCGTGTGGCCGCGTCCGGTGGCAGTGCCGGTGGCCTGCTGATGGGGGCGGTGGCCAACCAGGCGCCGCAGGACTACCGGGTGATGGTGGCGCAGGTGCCGTTCGTGGACGTGGTCACCACCATGCTGGATCCGACCATCCCGCTGACCACCAACGAGTACGACGAGTGGGGCAACCCGGAGCAGAAGCAGTACTACGACTACATGCTCTCGTACTCGCCCTACGACAATGTCAGGAAGCAGGATTATCCGGCGCTGTTCGTCGGTACCGGCCTGTGGGATTCGCAGGTGCAGTACTGGGAACCGGCCAAGTGGGTGGCCAGGCTGCGCGACGACAACACTGGCCATTACCCGATCCTGTTCCGCACCAACATGGAGGCCGGCCATGGCGGCAAGTCGGGTCGCTTCCAGCGTTACCGCGAGCTGTCCGAATCGTATGCCTTCGTGCTGCAGCAGCTGGGTATCGCAGCACCGTGATCGCGGCGGGGTGCCGGGCGTTGCCGGGCACCCCGAACCGTTATCCTTGCGGTCATGAGCCTGCCTGAACCGCCTGCCGCCCAGGACGCAGCCCCGACCCGCCGGCCGGTGCGTTTCCGCTGGGCGTGGTGGCTGCTCGCCTATGTCAGTCTCGGCACCGGCATTGTCGGCATCTTCGTGCCGGGACTGCCGACAACCGTATTCATCCTGATCTCGGCATGGGCCGCCTCGCGCGGCTCCGAGCGGCTGCACGCCTGGCTGCTGCAGCACCCGCGATTCGGGCCGGCCATCGGCAACTGGCAGGCGCATGGCGCGGTCAGCCGCTACGGCAAATGGATGGCCACGATCACCATGGCGGTCTGCGCCGGGATCATGCTGTGGTGCGTGCCGATCGCCTGGGTGAAATGGTTTTCCATCGGCAGCATGACCGTGGTGGCGATCTGGCTGTGGACGCGGCCGCTGCCGCCGCAGGACTGACCCTTCCGCCGGGCATGGCCCGGCGCTGCCATGGGGGCCGTACCCTCCACCAACCGCTCAGCCGGCAGTGGCTATACTCGGGGCATGAAGATTCCCCATCGAAACGCCATCCTGATTCCGCTGGCAGCGGCCTCGCTGCTGTTCCTGTCCGCCTGCGGCAACAAGGGCCCGCTGGTGCTGCCGCAGAAGCCGGTGCCGGTGGAAGAGACCGTCGAGCCGGCCACCGATGCCGACGGCGAAGCCACCCCGCCTGCCACCCAGGACACGGGTGACGGCAGTCCGTCGGTGACCCCGGACCCGGTGAAGAAGGTGGACGACGGGAATGAGTAAGACCGGTTCCACCGCGCTGCGTTTCAGCAAGATGCACGGCGCGGGTAACGATTTCGTAGTGATCGACCTGCGCGACGGCATCGCGCCGCCCACGCCGCAGCTGGCCGCGCGCCTGGCCGACCGCCACACCGGCGTGGGCTGCGACCAGATCCTGACCATCGAGGCCCCGCGCGCCGAAGGCTCGGTCGCCTCGTACCGGATCTGGAATGCCGATGGCTCCAATTCCGAGCAGTGCGGCAACGGCGCGCGCTGCATCGCGGCCTGGCTGGTGCGCGAGGGCAGTGCCCAGGGCGATGCATTCGTCATCGACAGCCCACTGGCCAGCCATGCGGTGCAGGTGCTGGGCCAGGGCCAGTATGCGGTGACCATGGGCGTACCCGCATTCGAACCTGCCAGCGTGCCGCTGGTCGGCTTTGCCCACCCGCGCGAGGAGTATCTGCTGCCGCTGCAGGGCGAGAGCGTGCGGTTTGCTGCGGTGTCGATGGGCAATCCGCATGCCGTGATCGAGGTGGGCCTGATCGATGCGGCGCCGGTCGAGCGGGTCGGCGCGCTGCTGCAGCAGCATGCCTCGTTCCCGAAGTCGGTGAACGTGGGGTTCACCCAGGTCATCGCGCCGGACCACGCGCGGTTGCGCGTGTTCGAGCGGGGCGTCGGCGAGACCCTCGCCTGCGGCAGCGGCGCCTGTGCAGCCGCAGTCACCCTCATGCAGCGCGGTCGCCTGCAGCGCGATGCACGCATCAGCCTGCCCGGCGGCGAACTGCGCATCCAGTGGCCGGGCGAGGGGCAGCCCGTGGTGATGGCCGGCCCCACCGCATTCGTCTTCGAAGGGGAGTGGATCGCATGACTGAGACCGTCGACAAGCTCGGGGCCCATGAAGTCGCTGCCTGGTTGCGGCGCCATCCGGCCTTCCTCAAGCAGTTTCCGGACCTGGCGCTGACCCTGGTGGTGCCGCGCGATGACGGCCCGACCGCATCGCTGGCCAGCTACCAGCTGGAGCTGCTGCGGGAAAAGAACCGCGAGCTGGCGCGACGGTTGGCCGATCTGGGCGCGACCGCCCAGGTCAACGAACGGCTGGCGGTGCGCACCCACCAGCTGACGCTGGCACTGATGAAGCAGGGTAGTGCCGCCGATACCCTGCGTGCGATGGCCGCCTCGCTGCAGGAGGATTTTGCGGGTGATCTGGTGCGGCTGGTCGTGCACGTGCCGGTGGCCGGGCTGGAACAGGCCGAATGGCTGCAGGTCATCGCGGCCGACGATCCACGACTGGGCCCCTTCCGTGATTGCCTGAAGGACGGTGAGCCGATCTGCGGCCGCCTGCAGCCGGAAAAGAACGCGGTGCTGTATGGCGCGCGCAGTGAGGAGGTGCAGACCACCGCCCTGCTGCCGCTGCCGGGTGTCGGCCTGATCGCGGTCGGCAGCCATGACCCGAACCGCTTCTACCCGGGCATGGGCACGCTGTTCCTGCGCATGATGGGCGAGGCCCTGGCCACCGGCCTCAAGCGCTTCCAGGACTGAGCGGAGCGCGGCGGCGATGAGCGCGGTCATGGCGTTCCTGCAGCACCTGCAGGTGGAACGGCGGATGTCGGCGCATACGCTGGACGCCTACCGTCGCGACCTGGATGCGCTGGCGGCATGGGCCGAGCCGCGGGGCGTGCCGGTGGAGGCGCTGGATGCTGACGCCGTGCGACAGTTCGTCGCCGATGAACATCGCCGGGGCCTGTCGGCCAAGAGCCTGCAGCGGCGGCTGTCTGCCTGCCGCAGCTTTTATGCGTGGCTGCTCAGGCATGGCCGCATCGAGGTCAGTCCAGCGGCCACCCTGAAGGCACCGCGAGCGCCGCGCAGGCTGCCGCAGGTGCTCGACGCCGATGAAGCAGTGCAACTGGTCGAACTGGAACCGGAAGGCGAGCTGGGGCGACGCGACCGCGCGCTGCTGGAGCTGTTCTATTCCTCCGGCCTGCGCCTGAGCGAGGTCTGCGCATTGACCTGGCGTGACCTGGATTTTGCCAGCGGACTGGTCAACGTGATGGGCAAAGGCAACCGCCAGCGCCGGGTACCGTTCGGCAAGCCGGCGCGCGAGGCACTGCTCGCCTGGCGCAGCGAAAGCGGCGGCGCCCCGGCCACCCCGGTGTTTCCGGGCCGCAACGGGCCGATCAGCCAGCGCGCGGTGCAGATCCGCATCCGCCAGCTGGCGCAGCGGCAAGGGCTGTTCAAGCACGTGCATCCGCACATGCTGCGGCACAGCTTCGCCAGCCACATCCTCGAGTCGTCCGGCGACCTGCGCGGCGTGCAGGAACTGCTGGGGCACGCCGACATCGCCACCACGCAGATCTACACCCATCTGGATTTCCAGCACCTGGCCAAGGTCTACGACGCTGCGCATCCGCGCGCCAAGCGCCGCCGGTAGCCGACCGTCCGCCGGGCATGGCCCGGCGCTACCGGTTTCGTGGGCTATCGCCGTGGTAGCGCCGGGCCATGCCCGGCGGATGCAGCGGCCGCTGGCGCCCGAGCCCTGAACGGCAGCCATCCGCGCAGGCTTGATCGGCCCCGGCGCTGTCCCCATGTCCCGGGAACAGCTATCGGAGGCCGCATGGACCCCAGTCAGAACCCCAACGTTTTCCACGCCACCACCATCGTCTGCGTGCGTCGCGGCGAGCATGTGGCCATTGCCGGCGACGGCCAGGTCACGCTCGGCCACACCGTGATGAAGGGCAATGCGCGCAAGGTGCGCCGGCTGGGTCGCGATGGCCAGGTGCTGGCCGGTTTCGCCGGCGCGGCCGCCGATGCCTTCACCCTGTTCGAGCTGTTCGAGGCCAAGCTGGAAAAGCACGGCCAGCTGCAGCGTGCCGCCGTCGAGCTGGCCAAGGACTGGCGCACCGAGCGTCGCCTGGGCAAGCTGGAAGCACTGTTGGCCGTGGCCGACAAGGAAACCTCGCTGATCATCAGCGGTACCGGCGACGTGATCGAGCCGGAAGACGGCATCATCGCCATCGGTTCCGGCGGTTCCTACGCGCTGTCGGCGGCCCGCGCGCTGATGGCGCACACGGCGCTGGATGCGCGCACCATCGCCAGTGAAGCGATCAACATCGCGGGCGACATCTGCATCTACACCAACCGCAACGTGGTGGTCGAGGAGCTGTGACGCTCCCTGATCCGCCGGGCATGGCCCGGCGCTACCGGCCGGGCCGTCTGGTTCCGGTGTCATCGACAACGCATTCGTGAGCCCATCCATGTCGAAGATCGAAGTTTCCTCTGCCACCATGACACCGCGCGAAATCGTGCAGGAGCTGGACCGGCACATCGTCGGCCAGCACGACGCCAAGCGTGCCGTGGCCATCGCCCTGCGCAACCGCTGGCGCCGCATGCAGCTGCCGGCCGAGTTGCGCAATGAGGTCATGCCGAAGAACATCCTGATGATCGGCCCGACCGGCGTCGGCAAGACCGAGATCGCGCGTCGCCTGGCCACGCTGGCCAATGCGCCGTTCGTGAAGGTCGAAGCGACCCGTTTCACCGAGGTCGGCTACGTCGGCAAGGACGTCGAACAGATCATCCGTGATCTGGCCGATACCGCGGTCAAGCTGTACCGCGAGCAGGCCAAGGTGCGCGTGCGCACCCAGGCAGAAGAACGTGCCGAAGACCGCATTCTCGATGCGCTGCTGCCACGCCGCAGCGGCGGCATCGGTTTCGACCCGGAAGTGGCGCGCAACGAGCCGTCGGCACAGGACAACGAAACCCGCATCAAGTTCCGCAAGATGCTGCGCAATGGTGAGCTGGACGAGCGCGAGATTGAACTGGATCTGGCCGCCAACGTCAGCATGGACATCATGACGCCGCCGGGCATGGAGGAGATGGGCCAGCAGCTGAAGTCCATGTTCGCCAATCTCGGCGGTGGTGCCAAGGCGCACAAGCGCACCTTGACCATCAAGGCGGCACGCCCGCTGCTGCTGGAGGAAGAAGCCGGCAAGCTGGTCAACGAGGACGATATCCGCACTGCGGCGATCGAAGCCTGCGAGCAGCATGGCATCGTCTTCATCGACGAGATCGACAAGGTTGCCAAGCGCGGTGACAACGTGGGTGGTGGCGACGTCTCGCGTGAAGGCGTGCAGCGCGATCTGCTGCCGCTGGTGGAAGGCTCGAACGTGTCGACCAAGTACGGCACGATCAAGACCGACCATATCCTGTTCATCGCTTCCGGTGCCTTCCATCTGGCCAAGCCGAGCGATCTGATTCCGGAGCTGCAGGGTCGTTTCCCGATCCGCGTGGAACTGGGCGCGCTGAGCAAGGGTGATTTCGTGCGCATCCTGACCGAGCCTAAGGCGGCGCTTACCAAGCAGTACGAAGCGCTGCTGGCCACCGAAGGCGTCAAGGTCAGCTTCACTGCCGACGCCATCGACCGCCTGGCCGAGATCGCCTTCCAGGTGAACGAGCGCCAGGAGAACATCGGTGCCCGCCGCCTGCATACGGTACTGGAGCGCCTGCTGGATTCGCTCAGCTACGAAGCGCCTGACCGCGATGGCGAGACCCTGGCCATCGACAGCGCTTACGTCGATGCGCATCTGGGTGAACTGGTGCAGGATCCGGACCTGAGCCGCTACATCCTGTAACGCAGAAGGCCGCCGAAAGGCGGCCTTCTTGTTTGAGGGATCCGACCCCTGTGCGCTCAGGCCTCCGGCAACGGCGCAGGTACGGTGCCCGGCTCGAACACGCCTTCCTTCACGTAGGCGGCCAGGGTCATGTCCAGCGCGAGCATGCCGTCGCGCTGGAGATCCATCAGATCCGGCTCGACCATCGCGCCATGCAGCACCCCCAGCACGGTCGCGTGCAGCATGCGCGCGGCGATCTTCGGGTCGGCGCCTTCGCGCAGCTGGCCCAGCGCCTGCGCGCGTCGCAGCGCACGCTCCATCCGGTCCAGCGCGTCGCGGAAACCGGCCTGCTGGAGTTCGGTCAGCACCTTGGTATCGGCCGACGCATCGCTGCGCAGCATGATCTCCATGGTCTTGCGCAGGCGCTCGTCTTCGGACAGCTCGATGAAGGAATGGATCATCACCGCGCGCAGATCATGCACCGGCGTATCGCGCTGCTCGGTGGAGGTGCGCTCCAGCTCCTGCATGAAAGGCAGGTGCACCCGTTCGATGATCGCGGCCAGCACCTCGCCCTTGTTCTTGAAGTGCCAGTACACGGCGCCGCGGGTATAGCCGGCGCGGGCACCGATCATCTCCAGCGTGGTACGGGCCACGCCATGTTCATGGAAGCAGGCTTCGGCGGCGTCAAGGATGCCTTCCCGGGTTGCCTGGGTGTCCTCTTTGGTCTTGCGGGCCATGGGTACGAGTACGGGTGAAACGTGGCTGAATTGTACCTGGTTACAAACAAATACGCATGTATGTATATTTCACCTCCATCGTTCCCGTCGTGTGCGTGGCTGTCCTGTTCCGGCACCCATGCCTGCCCGGGTGGGCGTTGTACGAGAGGCCTCAACCCGTTCCCGGGAAGTGTCCGCCGTATCAGTGCCTACTGAGATTCTTCCTTCCAAGAGCCTTCCCCATGTTGCTGAGCCGAATCCGACCCTTTGCGCTGTCGCTGGCCATCGCCACGACCGTGGCCGCCTGTGGCGGCGAACCCCAGGCCCCCGAACAGGGGCCCGGCCAGGTCAGCGTGGTCACGCTGAAGTCCGAGACCGTGGGCCTGACCCGCGAGTTGCCGGGCCGGACCAATGCCTTCCTGGTGGCCGAAGTCCGTCCGCAGGTCAGCGGCATCGTGGCCAAGCGCCTGTTTACCGAGGGCGGCATGGTCAAGGCCGGCGAGCCGTTGTACCAGCTGGATGACGCCAGCTACCGCGCCCAGGCCAACAGTGCCCGCGCACAGCTGGCCCGCGCCGAAGCCACGGCCAACGCCGCGCGCCTGAGTGCCAAGCGCATCACCGAGCTGGCCAAGGTCGATGCGGTCAGCCAGCAGGATCTGGAAAACGCCGTAGCCGCGCAGAAGCAGGCCGAGGCCGATGTCGGTGCCGCCCGGGCTTCGCTGGATTCGGCCAACGTCACGCTGGGCTACGCCCGCATCACCGCGCCCATCAGCGGCCGCATCGGCAAGTCCAGCGTCACCCAGGGTGCGCTGGTGAACGCCGGCCAGGCCGACGCCCTGGCCACGGTGCAGCAGCTGGATCCGATCTATGTCGACCTCACCCAGTCCTCGGCCGAGCTGCTGCAGCTGCGTCGCGAGCTGGCCGCCGGCCGCCTGCAGGACAACCAGCAGACGCCGGTCAGCATCCTGCTGGAAGACGGCAGCGCTTTCGAGCACAAGGGCACGCTGGAGTTCTCCGAAGTCAGCGTCGATCCGGCCACCGGCAGCTTCGGCCTGCGGGTGAAGGTGGAAAATCCCGATGGCCTGCTGATGCCGGGCATGTACGTGCGCGCAGTGATCGGTGGCGGCGTGCGCAGCGACGCGGTGCTGGTGCCGATGCAGGGCATCGCCCGGGATGCCAAGGGTGACACCACGGCGATGGTGGTCGGCAAGGACAGCAAGGTCGAAGTCCGCCCGGTCAAGGTCAGCCGCACCATCGGCGACAAGTGGCTGGTCGAGGATGGCCTGAAGCCCGGCGACAAGGTCATCGTCGAAGGCCTGCAGAAGATCGGCCCCGGCATGCCGGTCAACGCCACCGAAAAGGGCGCCGCACCGGCCAAGCCGGCCGCTGCCCCGCCTGCGGCTCCGGCCGGCGACGCGAAGTAAGCGGAGAATTCCATGGCACGCTTTTTCATCGATCGACCCATCTTCGCGTGGGTCATCGCCATCATCATCATGCTCGCCGGCGGCCTGGCCCTGTTCAAGCTGCCGGTCTCGATGTATCCCAACGTCGCTCCGCCGGCGGTGGAAATCAGCGCCACCTACCCGGGTGCCTCGGCCAAAGTGGTCGAAGACTCGGTGACGCAGATCATCGAGCAGAACATGAAGGGCCTTGATGGCCTGATCTACTTCTCCTCCAACAGCTCGGCCAACGGCCAGGCGACCATCACCCTGACCTTCGAGAGCGGTACCAATCCGGACATCGCGCAGGTGCAGGTGCAGAACAAGCTGCAGCTGGCCATGCCGCTGCTGCCGCAGGAAGTGCAGCGGCAGGGCATCAACGTGGCCAAGTCCAGCTCGGGCTTTCTGAACGTGATCGCCTTCGTCTCCGAAGACGGCAGCATGGATGCCAACGACATCGCCGATTACGTCGGCTCCAATGTCGTCGATCGCCTGAGCCGAGTCCCGGGCGTGGGCAACATCCAGGTCTTCGGCGGCAAGTACGCCATGCGCATCTGGCTGGACCCGAACAAGCTGCATACCTATGGCCTGTCGGTGCCGGAAGTGACCGCAGCGATCCAGGCACAGAACGCACAGGTGGCGATCGGCCAGCTGGGCGGCGCGCCGTCGGTCAAGGGCCAGCAGCTCAACGCCACGATCAATGCGCAGTCGCGCCTGCAGACGCCGGAGCAGTTCCGCAACATCGTCGTGCGCGGCGCGCAGGACGGTGCCGAACTGCGCCTGGGGGATGTCGCCCGCGTCGAGCTGGGCGCGGAATCCTACGACTTCGTCACCCGCTACAACGGCCAGCCGGCCAGCGGCCTGGCCGTCACCCTGGCCACCGGCGCCAATGCGCTCGACACCGCCGCCGGCGTGGATGCTGCGCTGGACGACCTGAAGAACTTCTTCCCGGCCGGCCTGAAGGCCGAGATTCCGTACGACACCACGCCGTTCGTACGCGTGTCGATCAAGGGCGTCGTGCAGACCCTGATCGAAGCGATCGTGCTGGTGTTCGTGGTGATGTACCTGTTCCTGCAGAACTTCCGCGCCACCCTGATCCCGACCATCGCCGTGCCGGTGGTGCTGCTGGGCACGTTCGGCGTACTGGCGATGCTCGGCTTCTCGGTGAACATGCTGACCATGTTCGCAATGGTGCTGGCGATCGGCCTGCTGGTGGACGACGCCATCGTGGTGGTGGAGAACGTCGAGCGCATCATGTCCGAGGAGGGCCTGTCGCCGCTGGAGGCCACCCGCAAGTCGATGGGTCAGATCACCGGTGCACTGGTCGGCATCGGCCTGGTGCTGTCGGCCGTCTTCGTGCCGATGGCCTTCATGAGTGGCTCCACCGGCGTGATCTACCGGCAGTTCTCGGCCACGATCGTTTCGGCGATGGCGCTGTCGGTGCTGGTCGCGATCGTACTGACCCCGGCGCTGTGCGCCACCCTGCTCAAGCCGCTGAAGAAGGGCGAGCATCATGTCGCCCACCGCGGCCTGGCCGGTCGCTTCTTCAACGGCTTCAACCGGGGGTTCGACCGCACCAGCGAAAGCTACCAGCGTGGTGTACGCGGCATCCTGAACCGTCCGTGGCGCTTCATGGGCATCGTCGCCGCGCTGTTCGTGCTGATGGCGGTTCTGTTCATGCGCCTGCCCAGCTCGTTCCTGCCCAATGAAGACCAGGGCGTGCTGATGGCGCTGGTGCAGGCCCCGGTCGGCGCCACCCAGGAACGTACCCTGGAATCGATCGCGGCACTGGAGAACCACTTCCTGGAGAACGAGAAGGCGGCGGTCGAGTCGGTGTTCTCGGTGCAGGGCTTCAGCTTCGCCGGCATGGGCCAGAACGCAGGCATGGCCTTCGTCAAGCTGAAGGACTGGAGCGAGCGTGACGCCGACAACGGCGTGATGCCGATCACCGGCCGCGCCATGGCTGCGCTGGGTGGGATCAAGGACGCCTTCATCTTCGCCTTCCCGCCGCCGGCGATCCCGGAGCTGGGCACTGCTTCGGGCTACACCTTCTTCCTGAAGGACAACAGCGGCCAGGGCCACGATGCGCTGGTGGCCGCGCGTGACCAGCTGCTCGGCCTGGCGGCCGGCAGCAAGAAGCTGGCCAACGTCCGCCCGAACGGACAGGAAGACACGCCGCAGTTCCGCATCGACATCGACGTGGCCAAGGCAACGTCGCTGGGGCTGTCGATCGCCCAGGTCAATACCACCCTGGCCACCGCATGGGGCAGCGCGTACATCGATGATTTCGTCGATCGTGGCCGCGTCAAGCGCGTGTTCGTGCAGGCCGACCAGCCGTTCCGCATGGCGCCTGAGGACTTCGATCTCTGGTCGGTGAAGAACGACAAGGGCGAGATGGTTCCGTTCAGCGCCTTCGCCAGCAAGCACTGGGATTACGGCTCGCCGCGCCTGGAGCGCTACAACGGCGTGTCGGCAATGGAAATCCAGGGCGAACCGGCCCCGGGGGTCGCCTCCGGTGACGCCATGGCCGAGATCGAGCAGCTGGCCAAGCAGCTGCCGGCGGGCTTCGGCATCGAGTGGACCGCGATGTCCTACCAGGAACGCCAGGCCGGCTCGCAGACTCCGCTGCTGTACACGCTGTCGCTGATGATCGTGTTCCTGTGCCTGGCCGCGATGTACGAAAGCTGGAGTGTTCCGACCGCCGTGCTGCTGGCTGCCCCGCTGGGCATCCTCGGCGCGGTGCTGGCCAACACCTTCAAGGGCCTGGAGCGCGACATCTACTTCCAGGTGGCAATGCTGACCACGGTGGGCCTGACCAGCAAGAACGCGATCCTGATCGTCGAGTTCGCCAAGGAGAACCTGGAGAAGGGGGCCGGCCTGATCGAATCGATCATGCATGCCGTGCGCGATCGCCTGCGTCCCATCGTGATGACCTCGCTTGCGTTCGGCATGGGCGTGGTGCCGCTGGCGATCTCCACCGGTGCCGGTTCCGGCGCCAAGCAGGCCATCGGCATCGGCGTGCTGGGCGGCATGATCGTCGGCACCGCTTTGGGCGTGTTCTTCGTGCCGCTGTTCTTCGTGGTGGTGCAGCGCGTGTTCAAACGCAGGACCGCCGAGTGATGGAATCCGGCAGCGCCGGGCCATGCCCGGCGGATGCCTTACCGCGTAGCTGCCGGGAACGTCCCGGCGCTACCACCGTGACCCCCAAGGTGTCGCCATGAAATTCTCTTCTCTTGCTGTATCCCTGGCCGCCGTGCTCACGGTCGCCGGCTGCTCCACCCTCGCGCCGAAGGACACGGCCGTTGCCCCGGCGATTCCTGCGCAATGGCCGGCAGAGGCCACGCAGGGCCAGGCTGCCGATGTGGCCACGCTGGGCTGGCGTGACTTCTTCAGCGATCCACGCCTGCAGCAGGTGATCGGCCAGGCGCTGGACAACAACCGCGACCTGCGCGTGGCCGTGCTCAATGTCGAGCGCGCACGCGGCCAGTACCGGGTGCAGCGCGCCGACCGCGTGCCGGGTGTGGCCATCACCGGGCAGATGGAGCGCACGGGTACGGATGCGGGAGTCACCGAGCAGTTCACTGCCGGCGTCGGCGTGGCCGAATTCGAGCTGGACCTGTTCGGCCGCGTGCGCAACCTCAGCGAAGCAGCACTGCAGCAGTACTTCGCCATCGCTGCCAACCGCCGTAATGCACAGCTGAGCCTGGTGGCCGAGACGGCAACGGCGTGGCTGACCTACGGCGCCGACAGCCAGCAGCTGAAGATCGCCGAAGCGACGCTGAAGACCTATGAGGATTCACTGCGCTTGGCAGAAGCACGCCATGAACGTGGCGGCAGTTCAGCACTGGAACTGACCCAGACCCGCACCCTGGTCGAAACCGCGCGCACCGACGCCGCACGCCTGCGCGGCCAGCTCGCGCAGGACCGCAATGCCCTGGCGCTGCTGGCCGGTGGCCAGGTCGACCCGGCTCTGCTGCCGGATGGCATCGAGCCGCAATTGCTGGCACTGGCCCCACCGCCGGCCGGCCTGCCCAGCGACGTGCTGTTGCTGCGCCCGGACATCATGGCGGCCGAACACCAGTTGCTGGCCGCCAACGCCAACATCGGCGCTGCCCGCGCAGCGTTCTTCCCGAGCATTTCGCTGACAGGCAGCATCGGCAGCGGATCGAATGAACTGTCGAACCTCTTCGACAGCGGCACGCGCGTGTGGAGCTTCCTGCCGAAGATCACCCTGCCGATCTTCCAGGGCGGCCGTTTGCGTGCCAATCTCGACATCGCCAATGCAGATCGTGACATTGCACTGGCGCAGTACGAGAAGGCGATCCAGAACGGCTTCCGCGAAGCGGCGGATGCGCTGGCGATGAACGTCAGCCTGGATGAGCAGGTCAGCGCGCAGCAGCGTCTGGTCGACGCGGCCGAGCAGGCCAACCGGCTGTCGCAGGCGCGCTATGACGCCGGCCTGGACAGCTTCGTCAGTCTGCTCGACGCGCGTCGTACGGCCTACAGCGCGCAGCAGACGCGGCTGCAGGCGCAGCTGGCCCAGCAGGCCAACCGCATCACCCTGTACAAGGTGCTGGGCGGCGGCTGGCACGAACGCAGCTGACGGGACGCGCCGGGCATGGCCCGGCGTGGATTCCGGTAGCGCCGGGTCATACCCGGCGGCGCTTCGATCAGGCGTTCGCAGGGCCTGACGCAGGCCCCGCTGTGCGCTCGCCGGGGATGGCCCGGCGCTACCTGTCGGCGGGATCCCGGTAGCGCCGGGTCATACCCGGCGGCTTTTCGGTCAGACATTCGCAAAGTCTGACGCAGGCCACACCTGTCGGTGAGATCCCGGTAGCGCCGGGTCATACCCGGCGGCGCTTCGATCAGACATTCGCGGGGCTCGGTACTACCGCAGGGACCAGCGGCACCAGGCGAATGGATACTCGTCCAGCTGAATCGCCAGCCCCGCACGAACGGGATTGCCAAGGATGTACAGCGCATGGCGCCTGATTGCATCTTCAGTGCGCACCGCATGATCGAAGTAGCTCGGCTGCCATAGCGGCGTCTGCACGCCAAATTGCTGCCCCAACAGCCTGCTGCTGCGTGATTTCAGCGTTCCCATCAGGCGCGCAAGTGTTCCATCACGGAGTTGCACCAGCCAATGCAGATGATCGGGCATGACGACCCATGCGAATGAATGGCTGAGTCCCATGTGTTCGACGTAGCGAAGCGAATCCACAAGGCATGCAGCACAACGGGGATCCGCAAAAACACGCCGACGTTGCCGCACGACGGTCGTGAGCACATAGTAGCCTTCGATGCGCGAATCGCGGCCGCGCGTTAGGTGACGACTGGACATGCGGCCAGTCTGTGCCGGAGGGATGCATGCGTTTATCAGCGATTGCCAATGAACCAGGTGGGGAACCGCCGTGTTGCAGCTTTACCTTGAGGAACCGCGCTGCGCGCTCGCCGGGCATGGCCCGGCGCGGATTCCGGTAGCGCCGGGTCATACCCGGCGGCGCTTCGATCAGGTGTTCGCAGGTCGTCAGGGCTACACCGCTTCGTCATCACGGCGCACCGTGTGGCAGGCCCGCACACGGGCCAGCGCGTCGCCGGCTTCGCGTGCCATCCGCTCATATTCGGCGCGGATCTCTTCGAGCCGCTGTTCGTCCAGTTCTTCCAGATCCAGCAGTTCGTTGTTGGCTTCCGCGGTGGCACGGATCAGCTCGTCCAGCTTGATCTGCATCGCCGCGGTATCGGCGTTCTGCGTGTGCTGGATCAGGAAGACCATCAGGAAGGTGATGATGGTGGTGCCGGTGTTGATGACCAGCTGCCAGGTGTCGTTGAAACCGAACACCGGGCCGGAAATGCCCCACACCACCACGATGGCTACTGCGCCCAGAAAGGTCCACGGAGAGCCGGTGGCGGCCGCGGCCTTCTTGGCGATGGTATTGAACAGGTTTCTTGCTTTCATCGTCGTCGTCCCGCTGGGGTGACGCGATGATCGGCGCGTGGCCGTGCAGCCTGCGTGGAGCTGGCCTGCTCAGGCGCGCAGGCGCGGAGCGTCCTGCAGGCGCACGCGGCTGGCCTGGTAGACGTGCTGCCAACAGCGGTCGACGAACTCGCGGGCCTGTGCTTCGCTCAGCCGCGGCATGATCTGCAGCGCATACTGGGTCTGGAACATCTCATCACGCTGCGCGTTGCTGGCGCGCGGCTGGGTGATCAGCGAATCGCAGGCGAACTTGATCCAGGGCACGTAGGAACCGAACGAATTGTGAGGCAGCGCACCGTCGGCGTGCTGGCGGCGCCAGTGGTCGAGTTCCGCATCGACGTCGATGACCGGGGGAATGGCAGGGACTTCAGTGTGCATGTCGATCCAATCGGTTGAGGTGGACGTGGAGTGGGGGGCATCGCAGTGTGCCCCGGCCGCCGGTGGAAGCGGTGTCATCGCAATGTGGAAACAGCGTTGCGATGACCGATCAGTTGGGCGTGCTCGACCACGCCGAGGTCTTCAGCGATGTCCGCCATCGCGTTGCACAGGCGGACGTGGTCGTGTGGATGGTCGCGCACCAGTTCCAGCTGCATGCCCTGGTAAGCGGTCCAGAACAGCGCACCGCGCCGGTGCAGCCGATACTGGTTCCGCAGCCGGGTGCGGATTGCGTCAAGGATCGGATCGGGCGTGGGGCTTGCGGCGTGCGCGCACATGGCTGGCTCCGCCGGGGTAGGAGGCCCCGGTAACCCCACCGTAGGCGCACCGGAGCGATGGGGTGTTACCGCAGCGTGTGCATGCGTGCTGACTGAGTGCGCAGCGCGTCACATCGAACGCCGCAGACGCTGACTGCACAAGGGCCTGCCGCGGATGAAGCATTCATTAAACGCGGGCTGGGGTCAGTCCACGGCACTCATTCGCCGATGTCTTCGTTCCAGATCTCGGGATATTGCGCAATGAAGCCCCCGAGCAGGTCGACGCATTCCTGGCTGTCGAGGTCGATCACATTGACGCCGTTTCCGCGCAGCCAGTCGATGCCGCCCTGGAACGTGCGGGACTCGCCGACCACCACGGTGCCGATGTTGAACTGGCGCACCAGTCCCGAGCAGTACCAGCACGGGGCCAGGGTGGTCACCATGATCGTGTCGCGGTAGCGACGCTGGCGCCCGGCCTTGCGGAAGGCGTCGGTCTCGCCGTGCACGGAGGGATCGCCTTCCTGCACCCGGCGGTTGTGGCCGCAGCCGAGCAGGCGACCGTCGTTGTGGTACAGCGCCGCGCCGATCGGCACGCCGCCCTCGGCCAGGCCCTGGCGGGCTTCGGCGATGGCGGTCTGCAACAGGGCCTGGTAATCAGGTGTGGTGATCATGCGGGGCTCCGGAAGGTCATGGGCTGCCATGATAAGGCGCCATTCCCCCGCAGCGGCCCTGGCGGTGCGATAATCGGGGCATGAGCGAATCCCCCTACAAATCCGGTACCACCCATTTCGGGTTCCGCGACGTCGCCGCCAAGGACAAGCAGAAGCTGGTCGGGCAGGTGTTCACCTCGGTCGCGCGCAACTACGACCTGATGAACGACCTGATGAGCCTGGGCGTGCACCGGGCGTGGAAGCGTTACTACGTGGCCACCGCGCAGGTGAAGCCGGGTGACCGCGTGCTTGACCTCGCGGGGGGCACTGGCGACATTGCCGCCCTGCTGAAGGAGCGCGTCGGCGCCGAAGGTTCGGTGGTTCTGGGCGACATCAATGCCGGCATGCTGTCGGTGGGTCGTGATCGCCTCACCAACCGCGGCCTGGTGCTGGGCCTGGACTACGTCCAGTGCAATGCCGAGGCCCTGCCGTTCCCCGACAACAGCTTCGACCTGGTCACCATCGCCTTCGGCCTGCGCAACGTGACCGACAAGGATGCCGGCCTGCGCGAGATGTACCGCGTGCTCAAGGTCGGCGGCCAGGCGCGCGTGCTGGAGTTCTCCGAGGTCACCGCCGACTGGTTCAAGCCCATCTACGACTTCCACTCGTTCAAGATCCTGCCGAAGCTGGGCAAGCTGTTCGCCAATGATTCGGACAGCTACCAGTACCTGGCCGAGAGCATCCGCAAGCATCCGCCGCAGGACGAGCTGAAGGCCATGATGGGCGAGGCCGGTTTCGAGCGCTGCCACTACAAGAACCTGACCGGCGGCATCGTGTCGATCCACTCCGGCTACAAGCTGTAAGGCATCCAGGGCCGCCGGGCGTGGCCCGGCATCCGTCGGTAGCGCCGGGCCATGCCCGGCGGCTGTTCGATCAGACGGTCGCAAGGTCCGACGCAGGCCGCGCTGCGCGCTCGCCGGGCATGGCCCGGCGCTACCCGGCAACGCCGGCCGCCCTGCCTTACCCCGCACCGCGCAACGCCTGCGGGGCCGGAGGGAGGTACCATTGGGGTTTGCTCCCCGTAACGGTCCCGATTCATGCGCAATCCGCTGATGCTCCTTCCGTTGGCCGTGGCCCTGGCCGCTGGCTGCTCCCAGGAGGCGGCCGCGCCCGCCGCCGCCCCGACTGCCGAAAAGGCCCCCGCCGCTCCCGTGAACGCCGAGAACCGCAGCCACGACGAAAGCTCGTACGCCGAGCCGGACAAGGTCGTCATCAAGGACATCGCGCTGGACCTGAAGCTCGACTTCGACCAGAAGCAGATCGGCGGTACCGCGACCTACACCCTGGAATGGAAGCAGAAGGACGCCACGCAGCTGGTGCTCGACACCCGCGAGCTGACCGTGTCCAAGGTCGAAGCCGTTGCCGCTGACGGCGCGCGCAGCCCGCTGAAGTTCGAGCTGGCGGCGGCCGACAAGGTGTTCGGCAGCAAGCTGACCATCGAGGCCCCGCAGCAGCCGGCCAAGGTCGAGGTGACCTACCACACCGCGCCGACCGCCTCGGGCCTGCAGTGGCTGGCGCCCTCGATGACCGAAGGCAAGAAGCTGCCCTTCATGTTCAGCCAGTCGCAGGCCATCCATGCCCGTTCCTGGGTGCCGCTGCAGGACACCCCGAGCGTGCGCTTCACCTACAGCGCGCACGTGGTCTCGCGCCCTGACGTCATGGTGCTGATGAGCGCCGACAACGATCCGAAGGCCGCGCGTGACGGTGACTACACCTTCAAGATGCCGCAGCCGATTCCGTCCTACCTGCTGGCGATCGCCGCCGGCGATCTGGTGTTCGAGCCGATCTCCGGCCGCTCCGGCGTCTGGGCCGAACCGACCATGGTCGGCAAGGCGGCCAAGGAATTCGAGGACACCGAGAAGATGATCGGTGCCGCCGAGAAGCTGTACGGCGAGTACCGCTGGGGCCGTTACGACATGCTGGTGCTGCCGCCGTCGTTCCCGTTCGGCGGCATGGAGAACCCGCGCCTGACCTTCGCCACCCCGACCGTGATCGTCGGCGACAAATCGCTGGTGTCGCTGGTCGCCCACGAACTGGCGCACAGCTGGTCGGGCAACCTGGTGACCAACGCGAGCTGGAAGGACATCTGGCTCAACGAGGGCTTCACCACCTACGTCCAGGGCCGCATCACCGAAGCGCTGTACGGCAAGGAGATGGCCGAAATGGAGCGGCAGATCGACCAGACCGATCTGCTGGCGGAAGTGAAGGACATGAGCCCCGCCGACCAGGCACTGGCGCTGCCGCCGCTGAACGAGCGTGACCCCGATGAAGCCCTGAGCCAGGTGGCCTACGTCAAGGGTTCCTGGTTCCTGGAGTTCCTGGAACAGCGCTTCGGCCGCGAGACCTTCGATCCGTTCCTGCGCGGCTGGTTCGATGACCACGCCTTCCAGAGCGCGAATACCGACCAGTTCGTCGAGTACCTGAAGAAGAACCTGCTGCCGAAGAACCCGTCGGCAGTGACGGAAGCCGAACTGAAGGCATGGCTGGATGAGCCGGGCATCCCGGCGTTCGCGGCCAAGGCGCAGTCGCGCAACTTCAGCAGCGTCGATACCGCGCGCATCGCCTTCACCAGCGCAGGCACCGTGCCCAGCAGCCAGGTCATCGCTGACTGGAGCACCCAGGAGTGGGTGCGCTTCATCGACGGCCTGGGCACGACCCAGCCGCTGGACACGCTGGCCACGCTGGACAAGGCCTTCCACTTCACGGGCACGCCGAATGGCGAGATCGCCATGCGCTGGTATCCGCTGGCCATCCGCAGCGGCTACGAGCCGGCCAATGAGGCCGCGGCGGCATTCATCGAGCGTGTCGGCCGTCGCAAGCTGATCCTGCCGATCTACGCCGAACTGGTGAAGACGCCGAAGGGGCTGCAGCTGGCCAAGCAGGCCTTTGAAAAGGCCAAGCCGGGCTACCACCCGATCACCACCGCCTCGGTCCAGGACATGCTGGCCAAGGCCGAAGCCAAGTAAGAACAAGCGCCGGGCACTGCCCGGCGCTTTTTTTGTAGAGTCGAGCCATGCGCGACTTTGCAAGCATGCGAAAAACACGAAGGACCTCTGCCATGAAACGACTGATCCTGCTCACCGCCTGCACCCTAGCCCTGGCCGCCTGCAGCAATCCCGAAGAAGAGCGCAAGGCGCAGGAAGCCGCCGCGGCCGCCGTTCAGGCGCAGAAGGAAGCCAAGGCCGAGGACGTGGCCAGGCAGTACGACATGGCCGTCGCCGCGCAGGACTGGGAGCGCGCGCGACTGCATGGCGCCGCGCTGCTGGATGAGTACAAGGACACGGCCGCCGCCGAGCGCATCGCCGCAGGCTTCGACGAGGTCAAGGCCAAGGGCGATGCCGCGCGCGACCTGCGCCGCATGCAGGCGCTGTGGCAGTACAACCAGATACCGGTCGGCAACAAGGGCAACCAGGTGTCGGCGCAGATCTACAGCAAGGAGCGGGTGGACGTGGATGGCAGTGGCGCCAAGCCGGTGCAGCTGGTGTTCCGCGATCATCCGGAGTGGAAGCGGCACGCCTACCTGGTGCTGCAGGCGGGCGATTTCCGCTGCCCGAAGTGCACGGTGAAGGTGACCGTGGACGACGGCAAGCCGGTGTCGATGGCCGCCTGGCGGCCGCAGACCGATGAAGCGATTGCGCTGTTCATCACCGATCAGAAGGCGCTGTGGAAGCTTGCCCGCAAGGGCAGGTCGATCAGCATCGAGTTCCCGGTCAAGGCCGGCGGCACCCGCACGGCGGTGTTCGAGACCGGGGGCGTGGACGCAAGCCGCATGCCGTCGTGGTGGCAGTGATGCCGGGCGCGGCCACGGCCGCGCAGGCGCTGCCCGCGATCCGCCACTGGGTGTTCGACATGGACGGCACGCTGACCGTGGCCGTGCATGATTTTGCCGCGATCCGCCGCGCACTGGAGATCGCCGCCGAGGAAGACATCCTCGACCATATCGCGGCGCTGCCCGACGCATCGGCGCAGGCCAAGCGTGAGTGGTTGCTGGACCACGAGCGCGGGCTGGCCGAGGAGGCGTTGCCGGCACCGGGCGCGGTGAAGCTGCTGCGCGCGCTGGCGGCGGCTGGCTGCCGGCTGGGCATCCTGACCCGCAACGACCATGCGCTGGCGAAGCTGACGCTGGAGGCGATCGGGGTCGGCGAATTGTTCGACGATGCCGACATCATCGGCCGCGAAGAAGCGGTGCCCAAGCCTTCGCCGGATGGCCTGCAGCAGCACCTGCGGCGTTGGGGCATTGCCGCCGCGCAGGCGGTGATGGTGGGTGACCATGCCTATGATCTGGAGTGCGGCCGTGCCGCAGGCACGCACACCGTGCTGGTCAATCTGCCGGAGAACCCATGGCCGGGCCGGGCCGACTGGCATTTCGCCGATTGCCGCGCGCTGTTGGCAGCGTGGCAGGGCGCATGACCGTGTAGAGCCGAGCCCACGCTCGGCTGCTCTGCGGTCAGATCGCGCTGGCGCGCGCAAGCCGAGCATGGCTCGGCTGTACAGAGAGCAGGCAACGTGTCGGTCGGAAGTTCCGGTAGTGCCGGCAGGCTTACGCGTTCAGCGCGTAACCGAACTGCTGCTTGAACTGCTCGTTGAACTCATCGAAGGTGAAGCGCTGGTTCTGGGTGCCCGGGTGCTCGACCTTCAGTGCGCCCATCAGGTTGCCCATGCGGCCGATGGTCAGCCAGTCGTAGCCCTTCTGGATGCCGTAGATCAGGCCGGCGCGGAAGGCATCGCCGCAGCCGGTCGGATCGACCACACGGCGCTCGTGCGCCGGCGGGATGTCGTAGCTCTTGTCCGGCGTGTGGATGACCGCACCCTTCGGGCCACGGGTGGTGATGTAGGCCTGCACGCGGCTGACGATTTCCTTCTCGTCCCAGCCGGTGCGTTCCTGCAGCAGGTTCGACTCGTAGTCGTTGACCACCACGTAGTCAGCCTGCTCGATGAACTGGCGCAGCTCCGGCCCGTTGAACAGCGGCATGGCCTGGCCCGGGTCGAAGATGAACGGGATGCCGTCCTCGTGGAATTCCAGCGCGTTCTGGATCATGCCTTCGCGGCCGTCCGGGCCGACCAGGCCCAGGGTCACGCCCGGCACGCCACGCACGTGATTCTCGTAGGAACGCATCATCGCGCCCGGGTGGAAGGCGGTGATCTGGTTGTTGTCGTGGTCGGTGGTGATGAAGGCCTGCGGGGTGAACAGCTCATCGATCACGCGCACGCGCGACAGGTCGATGCCCAGGCCATCGAAGTACTCGCGGTACGGGCCGAAGTCCGAGCCGACCGTGCCCATCGGGATCGGGTGGCCGCCCAGCAGATGCAGGTTGTAGGCGATGTTGCCGGCGCAGCCGCCGAACTCGCGGCGCATCCGCGGGACCAGGAACGACACGTTCAGGATGTGCACCTTGTCCGGCAGGATGTGATTCTTGAACTGGTCCGGAAACACCATGATGGTGTCGAAGGCAAGAGAACCACAGATCAGAGCGGACATCGATGTAAGCCTATGCGGTGAATTTTGGGGTGGGCCTGCCCGCTTCGACGGGCAAGCAAACGGCGCCCTTGGGCGCCCGACGGCGCAAAGGTTACCCGCTGGTGCCGCTCAGGGCCAGAAGCGGGTGATGCCGGATCAGGCCCAAAGCCTGTGAAGACGCGGGTTCAGCTGGATTTTTCCTTGCTCGGCGGCAGGCGGGTTGCTAGGCTTGTCGGCCTCGATTTCTGCCCATTTTTTCGCCATCCCGCGGCGGGCACGACACCCCTCAGGACTCCTTCCTCAGATGTTCAAGAAACTCCGTGGCATGTTCTCCAATGACCTGTCCATCGACCTGGGCACGGCCAACACCCTCATCTACGTGCGCGGGCAGGGGATCGTGCTGAATGAGCCTTCGGTCGTGGCCGTGCGCCAGGACCGTGCCATCGGTGGCACCCGCTCGGTGGCAGCCGTCGGTGCCGAGGCCAAGCAGATGCTGGGCCGTACCCCGGGCCACATCACCACCATCCGCCCGATGAAGGATGGCGTCATCGCCGACTTCACCTATACCGAGGCGATGCTCAAGCACTTCATCAAGAAGGTGCACAAGTCCCGCGTGCTGCGCCCGAGTCCGCGCGTGCTGGTCTGTGTGCCGGCCGGCTCGACCCAGGTCGAGCGTCGTGCGATCAAGGAATCGGCCGAGGAAGCCGGTGCCCGTGACGTGTACCTGATCGAAGAGCCGATGGCCGCTGCGATCGGCGCCGGCATGCCGGTCACCGAAGCCCGTGGCTCGATGGTCATCGATATCGGCGGTGGCACCACCGAAGTGGCGGTCATCTCCCTCAACGGCATCGTCTATTCGGCCTCCGTCCGCATCGGTGGCGACCGCTTCGACGAGTCGATCACCAACTACGTGCGCCGCAACCACGGCATGCTGATCGGTGAAGCCACGGCCGAGCGCATCAAGGTGGAGCTGGGCTGTGCCTACCCGCAGGCGGAGGTGCAGGAGCTGGAGATTTCCGGCCGCAACCTCGCCGAGGGCGTGCCGAAGATGATCAAGATCAGCTCCAACGAAGTGCTCGAAGCCCTGCACGAACCCCTGTCGGGCATCGTCAGCGCGGTCAAGCTGGCCCTGGAGCAGACGCCGCCGGAACTGTGCGCCGACGTCGCCGAGCGCGGCATCGTGCTGACCGGTGGTGGCGCCCTGCTGCGCGACCTGGATCGCCTGATCTCCGAGGAGACCGGCCTGCACGTGCAGGTGGCCGACGATCCGCTGACCTGCGTGGCCCGCGGCGGTGGTCGTGCGCTGGAGCTGGTCGACATGCACGGCAACGAGTTCTTTGCGCCGGAATAAGCCGTCCCGGCCGTTCCTGCCCGCAGCGCCCCTCCGGGGTGCGGCCCGTCGCGTTGGCGGGCCGGCACCGGCGGGGCGTCCGCGTGTTTCCCCTCCGCCTTCTGCCAGTTGAATCGTTGCCGTGCCGCCCTACGCCGGTCCTCCCGTTGCTTCCCGATCCGGTGATGCCGCCAGCCCGCTGCGGCTGCTGGCCTATCTCGCGCTGGCCATCACCCTGATCGTCCTCGACGACCAGGCCGGCTGGCTGGCGCGCCTGCGTGAACAGGCCAACACCCTGGTGCAGCCGGTCTGGGCCCTGGCAGGCCTGCCGGGCAAGCTGGGCAGCCAGGTCAAGGACAACGCGGCCAGCCACAGCCAGCTGGTCAGCGAGAACCGCGAGCTGCGCAACCAGCTGCTGCTGGCCAACGCCCGCCTGACCCGTCTGCAGACCGCTGCGCTGGACAATGCCCAGCTGCGCGAACTGCTGAACGTGGCCGAGCGCAGCGGACTGGACGTGCAGTTGGCGCCGATCCTCGATATCGACCTGGACCCGGTGAAACAGCGTCTGGTACTCGACGCAGGCAGCCGCGAGGGAGTGCATGTCGGCCAGGCGGTGATCGACGCCGGTGGGCTGATGGGCCAGGTGATCAGCGTTACCGGCGGCACCTCTACCGTGCTGCTGCTGACCGACCCCGACCATGCCGTGCCGGTGACCGTGGCCCGCAACGGTGTCCGCCTGATCGTCTACGGTCGCGGCGATACGCTGGAACTGCGCGACATCCCGCTCAGTGCCGGGGTGGAAGTGGGCGATGAGATCGTCACCTCCGGTCTCGGTGGCCGTTTCCCGGCCGGTTTCCCGGTCGGCACCATCACCGCGCTGCGCCCGGATGACACCCATGCCTTCCTGGTCGGTGAGCTGAAGCCGGCCGCACAGCTCGACCGCGGCCGCGATGTGCTGCTGCTGCGCCCGGGCGCAGCGATCCGCATCCCGCCGGAAGTACGCCTGCAGCTGGAGGACACCGCGCCAGGCGGGCCAGCCAATGCGGCAACCGTGCCAGTCCCGGCAACGCCGGCAGCAGCACCGGCAGCAGCACCGGCAGACACCCGCGCAGGGCAGCCGTCGGCGCCGGCCGTCACTCCGGCGTCTTCGACCGCCCCGGATCCGCAGCCGGCAACCGGACCGGCCGCCGCCGCAGGGGTCCAGCGATGAGCCGCCTGCGCGACAATCCCTGGGTGCTGCCGGCCAGTCTGGTGGTGGCCCTGCTGCTGGGCCTGCTGCCGCTGCCGGCCCTGCTGCAGCCGCTGCGCCCGTACTGGCTGGCGCTGGTGCTGGCGTACTGGGTGATCGAAACGCCCGAGCGCGTTGGTCTCGGCATCGCATTCGCCAGTGGCGTTGTCGCCGACCTGCTGTATGGCGGGGTGCTGGGTGAACAAGCGCTGCGCCTGGTGATGCTGGCCTTCATCCTGCAGCGCTTCCGCGCCCGCATCCGCTTCTTCCCGATGTCCCAGCAGATGCTCGCCATTGGTGGCCTGCTGTTCAACGACCGCATCGTCAGCGCGCTGGTGCACATCGTGGTGGATGAGCCGACGCTGCCGTGGTCGTACTGGTGGGCGCCGCTGCTGGGCATGGGCCTGTGGCCGCTGGTATTCGTGCTGCTGGACGCGGTGCGTTTCGGCAAACGCGGGCGTTGAGCCATGATTCCGCGCCGCCAGGTCAAGAACCCGCACGCCGAAGCCGAGCAGTTCCGCCGTCGTGCGGCGCTGGGTTTCCTGGGGGTGCTGGTCTGCCTGCTCGGGCTGGGCGGCTGGTACTTCAAGCTGCAGGTGCTGGACCACGACATCTACGCCACCCGTTCGGAAGCCAACCGCATCAAGCCGCGGCCGGTGGTGCCGGGGCGCGGCATGATCTACGACCGCAACGGCCGCCTGCTGGCTGAGAACGTGCCGGCTTTCCGCCTGGACGTGACCCCGGACAAGGTCAAGGACATGGATGCCACGCTGGAAGGACTGGCAAAGATCATCGAGATCAGTCCGGAAGAGCTGGAGGCGTTCAACAAGTCGCGCAAGGCGCGCCGGAAGTTCCTGCCGGTCACGCTCAAGCTGCGCATGACCGACGATGAGATGGCACGCTTCGCCGTCGATCGCTGGCGCTTCCCGGGTGTCGAGCTGGAGCCCTACCTGACCCGTCGTTATCCGTACGGCGATCTGTTCGCGCATATCATCGGCTACGTCGGTCGTGTCGATGACAAGGATCTGGAGATCCTTGGCGAGGGCAATGCCGCGTTGACCCACATCGGCAAGTCGGGCCTGGAGCGTTATTACGAGCAGCAGCTGCGCGGCAAGGTCGGTTACGAGCAGGTGGAGACCAACGTGCAGGGCCGTGCGATCCGCACCATCGGCCGCGTTGCCGCGCAGTCCGGTGTCGACCTGCGCCTGTCGATCGACGCCGACCTGCAGCGGGCGATGGTTGCCGCCTTCGGCGACCAGGAAGGCTCGGCGGTCGCGATGGACCCGCGCACGGGCGAGGTCCTGGCGATGGTCAGCCTGCCGTCGTACGACCCGAACCTGTTCGTCAACGGCATCTCCCACGCCGACTTCAAAGCGTTGAACGACAATCCGTCGCGCCCGCAGTTCAACCGTCTCGTACTGGGCGGCGTGGCCCCCGGCTCGACGCTCAAGCCGCTGATCGCACTGGCCGGTCTGGACGCCGGTGTGCGCCGCCCGGAAGACAAGATCCTGTCCACCGGCATGTTCTACCTGCCCGGCACCAGCCGCGGCTGGGGCGATGCCAACCGTGGCGGCCATGGCTGGACCGACCTGCGCAAGTCGATCTCAAATTCGGTCAATACCTATTACTACCGGCTGGCGCTGGACCTGGGCATCGAGCGTTTCGACCATTACATGGACTATTACGGTTTCGGCCAGCCGACCGGCATCGACCTGACCGGCGAGATCGGCGGCATCCTGCCGTCACCGGCGTACAAGCGGAAGACCCGCAAGGAAGCGTGGTACCCCGGCGATACAGTCAACATCAGCATCGGCCAGGGCGACTGGAAGGTCACTCCGCTGCAGCTGGCGCGGGGCGTCAGCGGTCTGGCCAGCGGGCAGCTGCGCACGCCGCACCTGGTCATCCAGCAGCGCGAAGGGTTCGACAGCGAGTGGACCGGGGTGCCGGCACGCGACAGCAAGCCGGTCAGCCCCAATCCGAACAACGTGCAGGCCGTGCGCGAAGGCATGATGGCGACCATGCAGCCCGGCGGCAGCGGCTGGCGGGTGGCGGTCGGGGCGCCGTACGTGATGGCCGGCAAGACCGGCACCGCGCAGGTGGTCAGCCGCCGTGGCACGGCAGCGGTGAATCCCAAGAGCCTGCCGATGCACCTGCGCCACCGTGCGCTGTTCGTTGGCTTCGCGCCGGCTGATCAGCCGGTGATCGCATTGGCGATCGCGGTGGAAGGCGGCGGTTACGGCGGCTCGGCAGCTGCGCCGATCGCACGCAAGGTGTTCGATGCCTGGCTGCTGGGCAAGATGCCCGATGGCATCCAGCCGCTGGACAGCGAACGCGGCACCACCGCCATCGGTGCGACCGCTTTCGACAACGAGGACGTGGGCGCCCGCCAGGCGGGGGATGCTGCCGCCGCACAGGTCGGTGAGCATCCGGTGCTGATCGGCGCTGCGGCCCCGCAGCCCCAGCCGCAGCCGGGAACACCCGCTGCGCCGGCACCGGCACTGCCTGCCGCGCCGCGTCCACCGGCGGCTGCGGAGGCGACGCGATGAAGGCCTTCCTGCGATGGGCCGGGGACATGCTGCGGCGCTTCTTCAGCACGCTGGACTGGGTGCTGTGCCTTGCCCTGGGCGCGCTGATGATGATCGGCCTGGCCACGCTGAAGAGTGCAGGCGGCGACAGCCTGGTAATGGCGCAGGGCGCCCGCTTCGCCGTGGGCATGGCCGCGCTGTGGGCCATCTCGCGGGTACCGATCCTGCGCATCCGTTCGGCGACGCCGATGATCTACGCGATCTCGATGATCCCGTTGCTGGCGGTGTTCGTGCTCGGTACCGGCAAATACGGCCGGCAGTGGCTGGACCTGAAGTTCTTCTACCTGCAGCCGGCTGAACTGCTGAAGGTGAGCCTGCCGATGATGGTGGCCTGGTACCTGCACCGGGTGCCCTTGCCACCACGCATCAATACGGTGCTGGTGTCGCTGGTCATCATCGGCGTGCCGACCGGTCTGGTGATGCTGCAGCCGGACTTCGGCACGGGCGTGCTGATCGCCGCCAGCGGCGTGTTCGTGCTGCTGCTGGCCGGGTTGCCATGGTGGTGGGTGGGGCTGGGCGTGGGCGGCGTGGCCGCGGTTGCGCCGCTGGCCTGGTTCTGGCTGCTGCGGCCCTACCAGAAGGACCGCATCATGATGTTCCTCGACCCGGAAATGGATGCGCTGGGCGCGGGCTGGAACATCATCCAGTCGAAGATCGCGATCGGTTCCGGCGGGTTCGACGGCAAGGGCTGGGGCGAAGGCTCGCAGTCGCACCTGAACTTCATTCCCGAGCAGACCACCGACTTTGCATTCTCGGTGTTGAGCGAGGAATTCGGCTGGATCGGCGTGGCCGTCGTGCTGGCGCTGTACCTGGTGGTGATCGGGCGCTGCCTGTGGATTGCCAGCCAGTCGCGCGACTCCTATTCGCGGCTGCTGGCCGGTGCCACCGGCCTGGCGTTCTTCGTCTACGTGCTGGTCAATGGCGGAATGATCTCGGGTCTGTTGCCGGTGGTGGGCGTGCCGATGCCGTTGATCAGCTATGGCGGTACGTCGGCCGTCTCGCTGCTGGCCGGCTTCGGGCTGGTGATGGCGGTGCGCAGCCACAATCCCGTGCACGGCGGCTACGGCTAGCACCTCCGGGAGCGCGCGGCCGACGCAGGCAGCTGCACGTCTGCGTTTCGGGCAGGGCCGGGGCCGTCCAACGCTTGCGCAACGCTCTTCATGGAAGCGTTCCCATGAAGACGCGCAACAGCAGCTCCGCCGACCAAAGTCCTAAAAAAACGTTATCTGGTTCACACTTTTACACTGCGTTGATTTTGATCAATGGACTTGTCGTAAACGGCCTGCACAATGGCGGCCCGTTCGGCACGGCGCGCCGTCTATCGTTGCAGCGCGAGGGGGCGTCGGGCGGGAAGCAGTACTGATCCAACGGATACAGAGCGCGCGGGGTACTGCCACTGGGGAGCGGCAGCCGCGCGCGTATCGACCGGATCCGGTCGCCGGTTGCGTCTGCGGGGATGGGGACGCAACCGGCAACCTCTCAACTGAATACGATGGATCGCTCACATCGTTTTCACAATTTCGACTGCTTGCAAGCAAATCGTTGTGATTCATGGTGTTAGGGGTTTTAATTCATCCATGACCTGCTAACCTGCGACGATGATTCGACGCACTCTGGCCTGCATGCTTACCCTCGGCCTGGTCGCCTGCGCGACCCAGCCGACATCTCCACCGTCTTCACCGCAGGCCAGCAGCACGCCGCACCATCCGGCCAGCAAGCCCAAGGGACCGGCCGAGGCCGCACCGGAAGCCACCGCCGCCACCGCGCCGCCGGTCGATCTCACGCCGGTTCCGTTCGAGACCGCGCGCGCCACCTTCATCGCCGATACCGCCAAGCGTTACGGACTCCAGCCCGACGAGATCCGTCGCGTGCTCGACCAGGCGCAGGTGCGCCAGCCGATCATCGCCGCGATGTCGCGCCCGGCCGAGCGGGTGAAACCCTGGAACGAATACCGGCCGATGTTCATCAGCAAGGCGCGCATCGAGGGGGGCCGTGCCTTCCTCGCCGAACACCGCGCCGAGCTGGATCGCGTGCAGCAGCGCACCGGTGTTCCGGCCGAGGTGATCGTGGCGATCATCGGCGTGGAGACCAGCTATGGCAGGAATGCCGGCAACCACCGCGTGCTCGATGCGCTGTACACGCTGGCCTTCTACTACCCGCGCAGCGGCGATCCGGAGAAGCTGGAACGCGAGGTGCGCCGCGAGCTGTTCTTCCGTGATGAACTGGCCAAGCTGTTTGAACTGGGTCGCGAGGAGAAACTCGACATCACCACGCTCAAGGGCAGCTATGCCGGTGCGATGGGCATGGGCCAGTTCATGCCGTCCAGCTACCTGGACTATGCCGTGGACGGCAACGGTGACGGTCGCCGTGACCTGTTCAACAGCTACGACGACGTGTTTTCCTCCATTGCCAACTACTTCGTGAAGAAGGGAGGCTGGGTCCGGGGCGGACAGGTGGCCGTGCCGGCGACACTCGCTCCGGGGCGCGAGGAATTCAATCCGACCGAGTGGGCACCGACCTGGTCGCTGGCCGATCTGGCCCAACGTGGCTATCAGCCTGCCGCACCGGTACAGCCGGGTGCGACGGCCACTCCGGTTACGCTCGAGGGCAGCACCGGCAAGCAGTACTGGCTGGGCTTCCAGAACTACTACGCGATCACCCGCTACAACCTCTCGAAGATGTATGCGATGGCCGTGTTCCAGTTGTCGCAGGCCATTGCCGGACAGGAGCTGCCCCCGGCATGAACATCAGATGGCTGGTCCCTGGATTGATCGTCCTCGCGCTGGCCGCCTGCAGCAGCGCGCCGAAGAAGCCGGCCACTGCCGGCCACGGTGGAACGCCTTCCGGTACGGTGGTGCAGGGCAGGGGCACGCGCCCGGCGCATTGTCCGGAGGGATCGCCCTATGCGGCGGCCAAGGAAGACCCGAACACGCGGGGCAACTACACCGCCGGCGGCCTGTACCGGCCGGGCGTGAAAGACAGCACGCCGACCTACATTCCGAACGTGGCCTGCATTCCCGAGCCGGAAGTGACGGCTGAAACCCGCTCGGCCATCGGCAACAAATCGCCGTACGTGGTGCTGGGCAAGTCGTACAAGGTGCTCGACGATACCCGCGATTATGTCGAGCGCGGTACGGCGTCGTACTACGGCGCCAAGTTCCATGGCCGCCTGACCTCGAACCGGGAGGTCTACGACATGTACCAGTTCACCGCTGCGCACAAGACGCTGCCGCTGCCCAGCTTCGCCCGCGTGACCAATCTGGACAACGGCGAGTCGGTGATCGTGCGGGTCAATGACCGCGGCCCGTTCCACGATGGCCGCGTGGTCGATCTGAGCTATGCCGCTGCGGTGCGCCTGGGCATCACCCAGCGCGGTACCGGCAACGTGGAAGTGCGCGCGCTGCAGCCGGGTGAGGGCAATCTGCTGGCGCAGAAGCCGTCGCGCCGCGAGCGTCGGGCGGCCGAAGCCGCTGCCGTTGCTGGTGCGGCGACGACGATGGCCAGCGCTGCCGCCACGCGCCCGGCGGCTGACAGTGACATCGACCGCCTGGTCAAACGCCTGCCTGCCGATGCGGCGCCGACCCGGGGCCAACCGGCCACCACGCAGGCGGTGGTCAGCACGCTGCCGGATGTGGCGGTCAGCAGCCTGCCGCCGAGTGCAGTGGCCGTCCGCACTGCGGCACCTGCCGCTGCGCCGGCGAGGGTCGCCGCCACGGCGCCGCGTGCTTCCGCGGCACCGGCCAGCAGCCCCACGCTGTCGCAGCAGGTGGTGGGTGCGGTGATGGTGCAGGTGGCCAGCTTCTCCAACCGTGACAACGCCAATCGTGCGATGGGCCAGCTCAATGCGGCCGGCATCGTCGGCGCGACCATCAGCGACATCGCCGCCGGTGGCCGCACGCTCTTCCGTCTGCGCGTACCCGCCAGCGATCATGCCAGTGCCGCGGAACTTGTCGGCCGCATCGCCGGTCTGGGCCTTGGATCGCCGCAGATCGTCAAGGATTGATCCCGCCCGGGTCGGTGCTGCCGGCCCGGGCCACCCCGGCCTACAATGGCCTTTCTGTTCCCCCTCCATTCCCGGCCGTCCCTGGAGCCCGCTGTCCAATGAATTTCCGTTCCGCCGCCACCGCCCTGGCCGCCACCCTGGTGGTGGGCCTGGCTTCTGCCCAGACGCCGCTGCCGACCCCGGCCGCACCTGCACCTGCCGCCGCTGCGGCTCCGGCCACCGTGGCCACGCCACCGGCCCCGGTGCCGAGTGTGTCCAAGGCCTGGATCCTGATGGACTACGCCACCGGCCAGGTGCTGGCGGGCGAGAACATCCACGAGCAGCTGGCGCCGGCCAGCATCACCAAGGTGATGACCTCCTACGTGATCGCCGCCGAGGTCAAGAACGGCAAGGTCCGTGCGGATGACCAGGTGATGATGAGCGAGCGCGCCTGGCGCGAAGGCGGTGCGGGTACCGACGGCAGCTACAGCGGCTTCCCGGTGAACCAGACCGCGCGCCTGGAAGACATGGAAAAGGGCATGGCCATCCAGTCCGGCAACGATGCCGCGATCGCCCTGGCCGAGCACGTGGCGGGCAGCGAGGAAGCCTTCGCCTCGCTGATGAACAGCTACGCCGCCAAGATCGGCATGAAGAACTCGCACTTCGTCAACGCCCACGGCCTGACCGCCGCGGGCCACCACAGCACCGCCTATGACCTGGCGCTGCTGGGCCGGGCGATGGTGCGTGATTACCCGGAAACCTACGCGTACAACAAGATCAAGGAATTCCAGGTCGGCAACATCAAGCAGCCCAACCGCAACCTGCTGTTGTGGCGCGACGGCAGTGTCGATGGCATCAAGACCGGGCACACTTCCGAGGCGGGCTACTGCCTGATGAGTTCGGCGCAGCGCGGCGACCAGCGCCTGATCGCGGTGGTGCTGGGCGGCGCCTCCGAGAAGCAGCGCGCCGATGACAGCCTGGCGCTGTTGAACTGGGGCTTCCGCTTCTTCGAAACGCACCGCCTGTATGAGCCGGGCAAGGCCGTCGCCGAGCACAAGGTATGGAAGGGCACCAGTGACAAGGTGCAGCTGGGCGTGGCCCAGCCGATGCTGGTCAGCGTGCCGCGTGGCCGCTACAACGACCTGAAGCCGAGCATCGATGTGCCCAAGACCCTGGAAGCGCCGTTCACGGCCGGCCAGCAGATCGGCACGGTGAAGGTGAGCCTGGATGGCAAGGTGGTGGCCGAAGCGCCGCTGGTGGCGGTGGCTGCCGTCGAGCAGGCCGGCTTCTTCAAGCGCCTGTGGGACAGCTTCTGGATGTGGTGGGAATCGGAATGATCCGCGGCGCCATGCGATGACGTGAAAAGGAAAAGGCCGGCGCATGCCGGCCTTTTCCGTTGCAACCGGCGTGCGGACCGGGCGTCCGCACTGTGCTAGAGCGAGCGGCTGATGGTGAAGCTGCCGAACACCGGTGCCTCGCGCTGGCCGTTGAACTCGCGGGTGCTGTGGTAGCGCGCCGCCGCGAACTTCCAGCGACCGCGCATCACCGCGATTCCGTAGCCGCCGTAGGCCACGATGTGGCGCTTGTCGACGCTGTGGCTGTTGCGGAAGGTGTTGCCATCCAGCGTGATGTCGCGGATCACCCAGGCAGCATCGCTGGTGGCGAACAGGTGCCATGACCAGCCGCTCGGCCTGCCACTGCGGGTCGGCGCGGTGTTCTCGCCGGCAGGACGCAGCGGCGTGCTGCCGAAGTCATCCGGCAGCTTCCAGCCGAAGCGCACTTCGCCACCGATGTTGGCCTTGGTCGCCAGGTTGCCGACCGAGCCGCCGTAGTGGCTGATCGCGTCCCAGCCCCAGCCGCCCGCGTTGACGCTGGCATCGCCCGGCCAACGCCGCATCCGCTCATGGGTCAGCATCAACAGTGGCTCGTTGTGCAGCTGGTTGTCCCAGCCCTGGAATTTCTCGTCGCCCAGCACCTCATGCACGGCGTTCTGCACCTGCTTGCCCTGGGCCCACGGACCGACAACGCCCAGCGTAAGCTGGGTGGTCTGCAGTCGATCACCACTGCGCGCGTTGTAGCCGAAGCTGGCGATCAGCACGCCCGCGTAGGGGCGGTCATCCTTGATCAGGTCCTTCCGGGTGAAGTCGGTCGGGGTGAAGATGCCCTGGGCGATGCTGAAGATCATGTTCTGCTGTTCGAACCGGCCCGGGTGCAGGCGCTCCAGATAGCCGTTGACCCAGCGCGCCAGGCGCGGCAGGCAGGGATCGTCGGTGTAATCGACGAGGTTCGGTGATACGAAGGTCAGTTCGGCGCCGTTGGTATACCCCTGGTCCTGGTGGCGGCCGCCGAACAGGTCGTTGTCAACGCGGAAATTGATCTGTGGCGGGTGCTCACGCATGGCATCGGGGCCGCATTGTTCGGCGGCCTGCGCGGCAAGGGGGAGGGCGGCGGCCAGGAGGCCGGACAGCCCGAGGGCTGCGACGCTACGCATGGATGGAATGCTCATGGGGAAAGGGGTGGTCGTCTGTCGTTATATGCAACGACACGGTACCCCGGCCCGCGTGACGGTACGAGCGTGTCCCGGTCACTTGTCTGTTCCGAAAACGACATTGTCTCGTGACGACAACCGGCGCCGGGGGCTCGCCGCGCCCCCGCGCAGCAGGAAGCTGAATGGGAATTCAGGTGCAACGCAGCGGCCTGCCGGTGTCCGTCTTGACCTGGATGAATACTCTTGGGTTTGTTGCCCTGCGGCCCGATAATGGGTCCATGGAAATCAAGTCCGACAACCCCGACCACGGCTTCCAGTTCCCCGGCCAGTTCGAGCTCAGCGCTATGGGCCCGGCCAACCGCGGCCTGGAGCATGAGCTTCCCCGACTGCTGCAGGCCGAAGGCCTGGACGTCGTGAACGAGCGCATCAGCTGGAAGCATTCGTCCAATGGCAAGTACGTGTCGGTCCGGCTGGTGTTCAAGGCCGAGACCCGCGAACAGTACGACGCTGCCCATCGGGCGCTGCGCGATCACCCGGAAGTGAAGTGGACGCTGTAGCCGACAGCTGCCCGGCCGACGCCGCTCCGGAAAACCGCCCGCCGCGTCCGGCGCTGGTGCGCGACCTTGGCCGCCAGGCCTATGAGCCGGTCTGGCGGGCGATGCAGCGCTTCACCGATCAGCGCGCTGACGAGACGACCGACGAGCTGTGGGTGGTGGAGCATGATCCGGTGTTCACCCTCGGCCAGGCCGGCAAGGACGAGCATGTGCTGGCCCCGGGGGCGATCCCGGTGCTGCACGTGGACCGCGGCGGCCAGGTCACCTACCACGGGCCGGGGCAGATCGTGATCTACCCGCTGCTGCGCCTGCCGCGCCTGGGCATCGGCGTGCGCGACTACGTGTGCCGCATCGAGCAGGCCATCATCGATACGTTGGCCGAATGGAACATCGGTGCCGAACGCCGCGAAGGTGCCCCGGGCGTCTACGTTGGCAATGCCAAGATTGCCGCGCTGGGCATCCGCGTGCGCCGTGGCTGCACCTTCCATGGCCTGGCCTTCAACGTGGCCATGGACCTGGAACCCTTCCACCGCATCAACCCCTGTGGTTATCAGGGGCTGCAGGTGACCTCGGTGGTAGACTTGGGCGGGCCGTCCGGGATGGATGCCGTCAAGACGGTGCTGCTGGAACAGCTGGCCCGCCAGTTCGGCCTGCGGCTGCAGCACGTGCCCGAACTGCCTGATCTCTCTGCGGCCGCGTGACCGCTCCCCGGAACTGCCATGACTGAAACCACTGCCCGCACCATTCCCCTGCAGATCGTGCAGGGCGACATTCCGACCGCCGCACCGTTGCAGGCCGGCGTCAAGCAGCTGGGCGGGGACAAGATCAACCGTTCGCCGGTTCAGTTCGCCGATGCACCGGTGCTGCGCAAGCCCTCCTGGATCCGCGTGCGCATTCCCTCGGGCAATGCGGTCCAGAACCTGAAGGCCAAGCTGCGCGAGAACCGCCTGGTGACGGTCTGCGAGGAAGCCAGCTGCCCGAACATCCATGAGTGCTTCGGCCACGGTACGGCGACCTTCATGATCCTGGGCGAGGTCTGCACCCGCCGCTGCTCGTTCTGCGACGTCGCCCACGGCCGGCCCAAGCCGCCGGATGCCAACGAGCCGGCCAGCCTCGGCCAGACGGTGGCCGACATGGGCCTGAAGTATGTGGTGGTGACCAGTGTCGACCGCGATGACCTGCGCGACGGCGGTGCCCAGCACTTCGTCGACTGCATCACCGCCATCCGTGAGAAGTCGCCGGGTACCCGCATCGAAGTGCTGACCCCGGACTTCCGCGGCAAGGGCCGCATGGAGCGCGCGCTGGACATCCTCGCGCAGAACCCGCCGGACGTGTTCAACCACAACATCGAGACCGTGCCGGACCTGTACCGCAACGTGCGCCCGGGCGCGGACTACCAGTGGTCGCTGACGCTGCTGAAGAACTTCAAGGCCCAGCACCCGCAGGTGCCGACCAAGAGCGGCATCATGCTGGGTCTGGGCGAGGACTTCGAGCAGATCAAGGCGACGATGCGTGACCTGCGTGCCCACGACGTGGACATGATCACCATCGGCCAGTACCTGCAGCCGACCGCGCACCACCACCCGGTGCTGAAGTACTGGACGCCCGAGGATTACAAGGCGCTGGAAGACTACGGGTATGAGCTGGGCTTCAGCCACGTCGCCTCCGGCCCCATGGTGCGCTCTTCGTACCACGCCGACGTGCAGGCCAAGGGCGCCGGCGTTTCCTGACCGGTAGCGCCGGGCCATGCCCGGCGGTTCTTTCCCTCTGCGCTCGCCGGGCATGGCCCGGCGCTACCGATGGGCGTGCCTACCACCGTGGTGGGCGCGGACCGTTGGTCCGCACGCCTTCGCCTGCATTCACAATTTGCTACACCGGCCCCGCTAGGCTGGTTTTCCACCGAATGCGGGCGGGTGACAAACCCGGCAACTTTCGGCACTGTCGTGATGTCTGAACACCACGCAGTCTCCCCCTTGGCAAGGCGCCTTCGAGCACGTTCATGAAATTCAAAGCCCCCGCATTCCTGATGGCCCTGGCGCTGGTAGCGCCGCTGGCGCTGTCGGCCAAGGCCGATTCGCCGGCGCTGCCGGCTGCGGCGACCGCCGATCAGGTGACCACCTCCAAGCTGGTATATGGCCTGTTGTCCGACAGCCGGTACGCCTACCGTCCGCGTGCGCTCGATGAAGCCACCTCCAAGGATGTGTTCAAGCGTTACCTGGAGACCCTGGACGGCGGCAAGCAGTACTTCACCCAGGCCGATGTGGCGCGCTTCGCACCCTTCGAGGCGAACATCGCCAATGCCATCCGTGGCGGTGAACTCGAGCCGGCCTTCCAGGTCTTCGCGGTGTACAAGCAGCGCGTAGGCGAGCGCGTGGCCTACGCACGCAAGCTGCTCAGGCAGGAGCCGGACTTCACCACCGACGAGCGCTTTGAGTACGACCGCAAGAAGGTGCCGTGGGCGGCCAGCAATGCCGAGCTGGATGAACTGTGGCGCAAGTCGGTCAAGAATGACTGGCTGCGCCTGAAGCTGGCCGGCAAGAAGCCGGACGACATCCGCAAGACACTCGACAAGCGCTACGCGACGCTGGAGAAGTCGGTCAACGAGCTGAAGGGCGAGGATGTCTTCCAGTTCTTCCTCAACGCCTACACCAGTGCGGTCGATCCGCACACCGACTACTTCACTCCGCGTACCGCCGAGAACTTCAACCAGGCGATGTCGCTGTCGCTGGAAGGCATCGGTGCGCAGCTGCAGCGCCAGGACGACATGGTGGTGATCCGCGAGATCATCGCTGGCGGACCGGCCTCCGTGGATGGCACCCTGAAGCCGGGTGACCGCATCGTCGGCGTCGGTCAGGGCAAGTCGGGCGTGGTCGAGGATGTGATCGGCTGGCGCATCGACGATGTCGTGGCCAAGATCCGCGGTGCCAAGGATACCCAGGTCAAGCTGGAGTTCATCCCGGCCGAGGAGGGCGCCGATGGCAAGCATCACACCCTGGTCCTGACCCGGCAGAAGGTGCGCCTGGCCGAGCAGGCCGCCAAGGGTGAAACCATGACCATTCCGGCCGCCAACGGCGAGCCGGCACGGAAGATCGGCGTGATCAAGCTGCCGACCTTCTACCAGGACTTCGAGGGCCGTCGCCGCAATGCCGCCGATTACGCGTCGGCCACGCGCGATGTGGCCAAGCTGCTGGCGGGCTTCAAGAACGACAAGCTCGACGGCGTGGTGCTGGACCTGCGCAACAACGGTGGTGGCTCGCTGGACGAGGCGATCGAACTGACCGGGCTGTTCATCGAACAGGGCCCCGTGGTGCAGGTGCGTGAATCGGGCGGCCGCATCACCGTCAACAGCGACCGCAATCAGGGCGTGGCGTGGGACGGCCCGCTGGCCGTGCTGGTCAACCGTGGTTCGGCCTCGGCGTCGGAAATCTTCGCCGGTGCCATCCAGGACTACGGCCGCGGCCTGGTGATCGGCGAGACCACCTTCGGCAAGGGCACCGTGCAGAACATCGTCGACCTTGATCGCTGGCCGAGCGGCGAAACGCAGCGCTTCGGCCAGGTCAAGCTGACCATCGCCCAGTTCTTCCGCATCAGCGGCAGCAGCACCCAGCACAAGGGCGTGGTGCCGGACCTGGCGTTCCCGGCCAGCGTCGATGCCACCGAGTTCGGCGAAAGCACCTACGACAATGCCCTGCCGTGGACCCGCATCGCCGCGGTGCCGCATACGCAGTACGGCAACTTCGCGCCGCTGCTGCCGAAGCTGGAAACCCGCCACGAGGCACGCATCGCCACCGACAAGGAATTCGTGTGGTGGAACGAGGATGTCGAGCAGTTCCGTGCCGAAGCGGCGAAGAAGTATGTCTCGCTCAATGAAGCGACGCGTCGTGCCGAGCGGGAACGCCAGGACACCCAGCGCAAGGAGCGCCAGATCATGCGCAAGGAGCTGGGCCTGGCCCTGGATCCGCTGGCCGATGACAGCAGCGATGACGGCCTGACCGGCAACGAGCGCGATATCGTCAAGGATGCCGCCCGTGAGAAGGCCGCCGAGAAGCGACCGGACCCGCTGCTGCGTGAATCCGCTGCGATCCTGGCCGATGCGGTGAATCTGCTGGCCAATGATCGCCCGCTGTCGGCGCAGGTGCTGCCGCAGTCCACCGGGGCCGGTCGCTGGGCCGACTGAGCCACGCGTGACATGAAGTACCCCACGGGGCCGGCAATGCCGGCCCCGTCTGCGTTCACGGGTAGCGCCGGGCCATGCCCGGCGAGCGCAGCCGTTGGCGGCAGCTGTCGGGCCATGCCCCGGGGCTGCCGGTGCATGAACCGGGAGCAACAGCGCGTGCCGCCAGCGGTGCTGTCGACCTGCCGCACACGGGGGCGGGACTACCCTGGCAGCGACCTTTCTCGCAGGAGTTCCCATGCGGGTCTCCCCTCTGTGCAGCGTTGCCGTCGGTATTGCCAGTGCCCTGATCCTGTCGGCCTGCGGTGGCCGCGCCGCCGACAGCACCGTGCTGCGCGAGTCCTTCGATTCCGGTGACACCTTCTCCCGGACGGTCGACAGCCGCCCGGCCGATGCCTGTGAAGCGGCGCGACGGGCCCTGCTCAGCCAGGGCTATGCGATCGCCCGCGTCGATGACGCGCAGGTGGAGGGGAGCAAGAACTTCCAGCCACGCGAGGACGATCACGAGCAACTGGTACTCCGCATCTCCTGCGCGCCGCGTGGCAGCCAGTCGCTGGTGTTCGTCAGCGCGGTGCAGGACCGGTATGCGTTGAAGAAGAGCCCGACCTCGGCCAGCGTGGGCGTGGGCGCGCTGGGTTCGGTATCGCTGCCGTTCGGCAGCAATGACGATTCCCTGGTGAAGGTCGCCAGCAGCACCATCACCGATGCCGACTTCTACCGCCGGTTCTTCCAGCGCCTGCAGCAGTACCTGCCGGCCGCCCCCGGTGAGGCGCCGCCGGTTCCGGAACGGCTGCCCGCTCCCCCCGTATCGGAGCCGGCGGCGGCGACGGATCAGGGTTGAGCGTGCGGCGTGGGCTGATGGTCATGGCCCTGCTGCTGGCTTCGCCGGCAGGCAGCGCGGCGGCGGCCGCGGACTGCACGCAGGGCCTGCTGCAGCGGCTGGGCTGGCGGTTTGAAGTGGCTGCGGTCAGTGCGCCGCAGATCCAGGGTGGCCCGGTGTGCACCCGGGCATCGCTGGCCGAGGCGCAGGCCGCGGGTGATCTGCGTGTGCGATGGCCGCAGACGCTGGACGGGGCGCAGCGCGAGGCGCTGCTGCAGCAGCTGCTGGAGGATCCTGCCACGGTCTGTGCCTATGCCTTCGAACTGGGCGCGGCGACCCGGCGGGCCGCCACGTCGCTGCAGGGCAATCCGCAGTTCCGCTTCTCCGGCGCACAGCTGGGCTGGATCGGCTTCGGGATGCAGGGCGCACGGGCGCAGGGGTGGCAACGCGTGCGCAGCTTCGGCCGCGGCTACGTTCCCGTGGATGGCAACAGCCGCGCGCTGCAGGCTTTCTATGGCGGTGCGGTGCGTGCCGAATGCGGTGTCGGCCGCCAGGTCGCGCAGCTGGCAACGCAGCGTGAGCTGTATGGCGATGCTGCGTTCGACGCGGAGTTCACCGCAGGCGAACTGTCGATCGGCACCTTCATCGCGCTGCACGGCACCGACAGTGTCCTGCTCGGTGCGCATGCGGGCGACTTCCTGGCCGACGGCAAGGCCGTGCGCACCTCGGCGAGGGGACGTCAGGCCTTCGCGGGCCTGCCGGGCTTCATCGAACACGTGTACGACAAGAGCACGCTGGACGATCTGAGCAACCAGGCCGAGAACTTCGTCGTGGTCGACGTCGGGCCGGATGCAGCACAGGCGCTTGCCCGCCACGGAGGCCTGGCCTGGTACGACCAGCGCAACGCCGAGCTGTGGCAACTGGCGCAGGGGCTGCCGCGGGTGGGGCGGCGCTATTTCGAGCGGCTCCTGTTCGAACGCGACCCCGGACTGCGGGCGCGCCTTCCAGCGCGCTACCACGCCCGCCTGGCACGCATGGACCAGGTGCTGGACGATCCGTTCTACCAGCAGTTCGTGATCTACGTGCATCCGCGAGGTATACGTCCCATCGGCTACCACATCGCCCGGCTGCTCGACCGCAATCCACGAACGCCGTTTTCGATCGACCTGGCGGTGCACAATCTGCATACCACGCTCTACCGGCGTTGGCGCGAGGCGCAGCTGCGCCACTGTGCGTCAACCGGCAGGCCAGGCAGCCTGACCCTAGACCCCAACTGAAGGTGAAACAATGGATATTGCAATGATCGGCCTTGGCCGCATGGGCGCCAACATGGCCCAGCGCCTGCATCGCGGCGGCCACCGCGTGGTCGGCTACGACCCGGGCGAAGGCGCCCGCCAGCGCGCCGCGGAGGCCGGCATAGAAGTGGTCGATTCGCTCGCCGCCGCAGTTGCCGCGCTGCCGGTGCCGCGCGTGCTGTGGTTGATGGTGCCGGCGGGCGAAACGGTCGACCAGACGCTCGGCCAGCTGACCCCGCACCTGGCCGAGGGTGACATCGTCATCGACGGCGGAAACTCCAATTACCAGGACTCGATCCGCCGCGCCAAGGCGCTGGCCGAGGACGACCTGGGCTATGTCGACTGCGGCACCAGCGGCGGCATCTGGGGCCTGCAGGAGGGCTACAGCCTGATGGTCGGCGGTGAGGCGAAGGTGGTGGAGCAGGTTGCGCCGCTGCTGCGCACACTGGCGCCGGCGGAGGATCGGGGCTGGGCACGTGTCGGTCCTCCCGGTGCGGGCCATTTCACCAAGATGGTCCACAACGGCATCGAGTACGGAATGATGCAGGCCTACGCCGAAGGCTTCGCACTGATGGAACGCAAGCAGGACATGGAGCTGGACCTGGCGCAGGTTGCCGAGGTCTGGCGCCATGGCAGCGTGGTGCGTTCGTGGTTGCTGGACCTGAGTGCCGAGGCGCTCAAGCGCAATCCGTCGCTGGATGGCATCGCCCCCTACGTGGAGGATTCCGGTGAAGGCCGCTGGACCGTGGCCGAAGCGATCGCGCTGGATGTGCCGGCGCCGGTGATCACGCTCTCGCTGCTGGAACGCCTGCGGTCGCGCGAGTCGAATTCGTTCACTGACCGCCTGCTGGCGGCGATGCGCAACGAGTTCGGTGGGCACGCGATCAAGAAGTCGTAAGCGCCAGGACCGGAGCCCTTCGGCGCTGCCGTGGGGTTCCGGGCCGCGGACCGCGATCAGTTCAGTGCGATGCGCCGGGCCTCGTAAGCGCTGTCCCTGCCAGCCTGCAGCAAGCGCATTACCTGCAGCGCCTGCAATGGGCTGACCGTGGGTTCACCGTCACCCTGCATCGCCGCAGCGAACTGGGCATACAGGCGGCGATAGTCGCCCGGCAGGTTGTCGACCGTGCTGCGTTGCACGTTGTCCTCGGCATCGCAGTACACCCGCTCGCCGTGACGCGGGTCGATGCCCCAGCCCGGCGCGCCCGGCGCAACGCCGCGGCGCAGCTGTGCTTCCTGTACGTCCAGGCCCTGCTTGATCCAGCTGGCGCGGCTGCCGTGCACAGCGAACCGGGGCGTCGGTGCCGCCACCAGCGAACCGGCATGAAGGATCGCGCGGTGCCTCGGGTAATGCAGCACCGCATGGAAGTAATCGATGCCACTGCCGCCTTCGCGCTGCACCGCCAGGTCTGCGTCGATCGCCTGCGGCCAGCCGAACAGCACCAGCATCTGATCCAGCAGATGCGGTGCAAGGTCATACCACAGGCCACTGCCAGGCCCCTCCTGCTCCCGCCAGCGCTCGCGCACGTGCGGGCGGTAGCGATCAAAATGCGCATGGCATTCGGCGACTTCGCCGAGCGCACCTTCGGCCAGCAAGGCCTGCAGCGTCAGGAAATCGGCGTCGAAACGGCGATTCTGGAACACCGTGACGATGCGGTCTGCATCGCGCGCCGCCGCCAGCACGGCTTCGGCTTCGGCCACGTCCAGTGCGAAGGGTTTGTCCACCAGCACATGCTTGCCTGCGGCCAGCGCTGCCATCGCCAATGGTGCGTGCTGGTCATTCGGCGTGGCAATCACCACCGCGTCCACCGCCGGATCGTCGAATACGTCCTGCGGTGCCGCGCGCACGTGTACATCGCTGAACGTGCGCAGCAGCAGGTCGCGCTGCGAACTGACCACGCTGTGCAGGGTCAGTCCCGGGGTGTGCTGGATCAGCGGCGCGTGGAAAACGCGGCCGGCAAGGCCGTACCCGATCAGGGCCAGTTGCAGGTCAGGGCGCATGGCAGTGCTCCGCGCAGATCAGGCATGCAGGGTAAACGACAGGGGCCAGGATCCAAAGCTGAACGGTTGCGTTGAAAACCGGCTCGATTCACGGCGGCATGACCGCAGCGCCACGTCTGCTGCACGGCGCAGCGGCCACACTGGCTCCACATTCCGCAGGAGGTAACACACGATGAACAACCCGACCCGTACGCTGATTGCTTCGGCCCTCACCCTGGGCCTGGCGCTGTCCTCCTCGGCTGCATTCGCCAAGGATCCGGCAGCCAAGAGTCCGCCCGCCACCGACCATTCGGCGATGACCCACGCTGATCGCCACGACTCCAACGAGCCGGTGACCGACACCTGGATCACCACCAAAGTAAAGGCCGACCTGCTGGCCAGCAGCAATGTGCCGGGCACCGAGGTCAAGGTGGAAACCGTGAATGGCGTCGTCAGCCTCAGCGGCACGGTGGCGACCCAGGCCGAGCATGACAAGGCCATCACCACGGCCAAGGGCATCAAGGGCGTCACCCGCGTTGATGCCAGCGCGCTGAAGGTCAGCGCGGCGGCCAAGCGCTGATTCCGGGCGCCGCCCCGCCGGGGCGCCGCAGTACAGCTGCATGACGGTGGAGCCGGGCCAGTCCCGGCTCCACCCATGATGTTTTCTGGACCGTTCAGCTGCCGGGGCCGGACATTCCAGAGGTGTGACCGCCTGCGCTATATTGCCGGTTCCGCCGCAGCTGGGCCTCTCCGGGCCCATCCCTCTGCGGCCGTGCTGATGAGGAACTATGGCGCTGGTGTTCAGTGACGACATCTGGGATCGCTGGCGATTGCCGGCCCTGGCGCTGGCCGCCGCCGCGATCATCGTCGTGCCGTGGTTGACCCAGCGCAAGCTTCAGCGTGAGAACGAAGAAGCGATGGCCTGGGTGACGCATACCCAGGCGGTTGGCGTGGCGCTGCAACAGTTGCAGGCCGATGTGCGCGATGTCGAGTCGGCGGCGTTGACGCTGTCCAAGGGCGTGGACGCGCCCGGCCTGCGCGAGCGCATGGCCAAGGCCAACGAGATTCCCGGCCGACTCGCAGAGCTGGGCCGGATGACACGCGATAATCCTGAGCAGCTGATCCGCATCGGTCGCATCGAGTCCATGCTGGAAGGGCGGCTGGCGGTGGCGCGCGCGCTGGCCAAGGCCGAACCGAACAGTGACCAGCGCACGCTGGTACAGGACCTGAGTACCCGTTACCCGATCCGCAGCCTGGTTGAAGAGCTGCAGAACAGCGAGCGGGCGCTGCTGGCCGAGCGGGCCGAACAGGCTGCTCGGCAGCGCAGGCAGACCGAATTCGTCTCGTGGAGCTCGCTGGTGGTACAGCTGGCGCTGCTCGGCCTGGTGCTCTGGCTGCTGCAGCGGCAGATCGGTCGACGCCTGCAGGCCGAGCGGCAGTCGCTGCGCTCGGCCGCGCGCGCCGCGTCAGTACTGCAGACCGTGCGCGAGCCGATCGTGCTGCTCGACCGCGAGCTGCGCGTGCAGCTGCACAATCCGGCCTTTGCCGAGTTGTACGGCCTGCAGGACGAACGTGCCGATGGCCTGCTGCTGGATGACGTCGGCGACGGCGCCTGGCGGGATACCGTCGTGCGCCAGCGCCTGATCGATGTGCTGCTGCGCGGGCGCGAGCTGTGGGACTTCGAGCACGAACAGCGCACCTCCGAGGGCGTGGTGCGCTACATGCTGCTCAACGCCCGGCGCATGCCGCTGCCGGATACCGACGATGAAGTGGTGCTGCTGACCGTCAGCGATGTCACCGTGCAGCGCGCCGTGCAGTCGCGTGTGGAGGAACTGAACCGCCAGCTGGAAGGCAAGGTGGCGCAGGTCTCGGAGGTCAATCGCGAGCTGGAAGCATTCAGCTACTCGGTGTCGCATGACCTGCGCGCGCCGCTGCGCCACGTTGCCGGCTTCTCCGACAAGCTGTCGCGCCATCTGGGCGAGAGCGCCGACGAGAAGAGCCTGCATTACCTTGGGGTGATCTCCAGCTCGGCGCGGCGCATGGCGACACTGATCGACGATCTGCTGGTCTACTCGCGGCTGGGACGCGCAGCGATGCGCCAGCAGACAGTGGACATGCAGTCGCTGGTGTCCGATACCCGTGCGATGCTCGATTCCAACCTGCAGGCCGAGGCTGAAAGCAGTGGCCAGGTCCATCACGTCGAATGGAACATCGCACCGCTGCCGATCGTGGTGGCCGATGAGAACATGATGCGCCAGGTGTGGCTGAACCTGCTCGGCAACGCGGTCAAGTATTCCAGCAACCGCGAACCGGCGAAGATCCGCGTGGACTACCAGCCGCAGCCCGATGGCGGCCATCAGTTCACGGTCAGCGACAATGGCGCAGGCTTTGACATGGCCTATGCCGGAAAGCTGTTCGGCGTGTTCCAGCGCCTGCACAAGGCCAGTGATTACCCCGGTACCGGCATCGGCCTGGCCAGCGTACGCCGCGTGCTGACCCGTCATGGAGGCCGGGTCTGGGCCGAAGCCGAGCCGGACGCCGGCGCAACCTTCCACTTCTACCTGCCTCCCGCGCTCGACGCGGACAAACAAGGTCCCTCCGCATGACGACTCTGCGCACCATCCTTCTTGCCGAAGACAGCCCGGCCGATGCCGAGATGGCGATCGACGCCCTGCAGGAAGCCCGTCTGGCCAATCCCATCGTGCACGTCGAGGACGGCGTGGAGGTCATGGACTACCTGCTGCGGCGCGGTACCTTCGCCAGCCGCGAGGAGGGCCTGCCGGCGGTGCTGCTGCTGGACATCAAGATGCCGCGCATGGACGGCCTGGAAGTGCTGCGGCAGATCCGTGAGCACGAGGAGCTCAAGCGCCTTCCCGTGGTGATCCTGTCGTCCTCGCGCGAAGAGAGCGATCTGGCCCGCAGCTGGGACATGGGCGTGAACGCCTACGTGGTCAAGCCGGTGGACGTGGACCAGTTCTTCGGTGCCGTGCAGACCCTGGGCAAGTTCTGGGCACTGATCAACCAGGCACCGGAACTCGAGTAAGCCCATGCCCCTGACCGGTCCCTCCCTCGGGGCACTGCGCATCCTGCTGGTGGAGGATTCGCCGGAAGACGCCGAGCTGATGTCCGAACAGATGCTGGATGCGGGCCTGGAAGCCCGCTTCGAGCGCGTTGAGAGCGAGGCGGAACTGCGCCAGGCGCTGGCCGCCTTCCAGCCGGATATCGTGCTGTCCGACCTGAGCATGCCCGGTTTCTCCGGCGACGATGCCTTGCGCATCGTGCGCGAGACGGCGCCGGATGTTCCCTTCATCTTCGTCTCGGGCACGATGGGTGAGGAGAATGCAGTGGCGGCGCTGCAGAAGGGCGCCAACGACTACATCATCAAGCACCAGCCGGCGCGCCTGCCGTCGGCGGTGGCCCGTGCGATCCGCGAGGCGCGCAGCGCGGTGGAGCGTTCGCGCGTGGAGACCGAGCTGATGCGCGCGCAACGGCTGGAAAGCCTTTCGCTGCTCGCCGCTGGCCTCAGCCACGACCTGCGCAACATCCTGCAGCCGCTGCTGATCATGCCGGACCTGCTGAAGGCGCGCACCGATGATCCGCAGCTGCACCACCTTGCGGATGTGATCGCCGAGTGCGGCCGCCGCGGTCATGAAATGGCGGAATCGATGTTGTCGTTCGTCCGCGGCTCGCGCAAGCCCAGCGAACGCGTGCAGATCGACGGTCTGTTCGACGCGGTGGCGCTGCTGCTGCGCAGCAACGTGCCCGATGCGGTGCGCCTGCACCTGCAGGTGGAGGATGAGGGCCTGGCGGTCGATGCGAACTACACCGAGCTGCAGCAGGTGCTGTTGAACCTGGCACTCAATGCGATCCAGGCAATGCCCAGCGGCGGCCGCCTGAGCCTGACCGCAAGCCATGCCGGCGAGCGCGACGGTGTGGACTGGATGCGCATCGCCGTGGCCGATGAAGGCATCGGCATGGATGCCGATACGCTCTCGCATCTGTTCAATCCCTTCTTCACCACCAAGGCGGACGGTACCGGCCTGGGCCTGATTTCCTGCAAGCGCATCGTCGAAGGTGCTGGCGGCAGCATCACGGTCACCAGCCAGCCCGGGCAGGGCACCTGTTTCGAGCTGCGCCTGCCGATGCGTGACGCCATCGAGAGCGGCGAGCCGATCGAGCAGCTGGTGGCACTGGGCAGTGGCCAGTCGATCCTGGTGGTCGATGGCGAAGCCACGCGCCTGTCGCTGCTGGGCAACGCGCTGTCCAGCCAGGGATATCAGCTGCAGCTGGCTTCCGATGGACCGGCGGCGTTGCGCTGGATGCAGCAGGAGGCGATGCCGGCGCTGGTGATCGCCGATGCCGGCTCCAAACTGCTGCCGGCCAGCCAGCTGCTGGGCGAAATGGCCGGACTGGGTTACCGGGGGCCGGCGCTGGTGCTGGAAGACGCGTCAGTGGACGTTCCGGCCGATGCGTTCCCTGATGGCATCGAGGTGCATGTGCTGCGCAAGCCGTTGCAGATGCAGCAGGTGTTCCGCGCAGTGGCAGAGGCACTGGGCTGAATTTGCGTCGCCGGGCCATGCCCGGCGGCAGGTCACGCCGGCCGTTCCGGGGTCTCCCACGGGAAGCGTGGCAGGCTGTCCACGGCCTGTTCCAGCCGCCGTGACCAGTTCTGGTGGATGTCCGCGTACAGGGGCGAGTCCGCGCCCAGCCGCAGCTGCTGGGCGATCCGCAGCTCGCCGTCGCGCAGCAATGCCAGATCGATCGGCAGGCCGACCGAGAGGTTGGAACGGATGGTCGAATCCAGCGACACGATCGCCGTGCGCGCGGCGTCCTCAAGGCGCGTGGCCGGGCTGAGGATGCGGTCGAGGATCGGCTTGCCATACTTGGACTCGCCGATCTGCAGGTAGGGGGTCTCCGGCGAGGCGGCGATGGCATTGCCCAGCGGGTAGATCATGTACAGGCCGGGGCGTTCGCCGGCGACCTGGCCGCCGAAGATCAGCGTGGCCTGGGTGTTGACGCCGTCATGGCCGTGCTCGCTGTGGCCGCCGTGCACCTGGCTGTCCACCAGCAGGCGACCGACATAGGCCGCCGCTTCGAACAGATGGGTCATGTCGCGCAGGTTGGGCGTGCGCCGCTCGCCGGCGTCCCGGGCCAGGCGCGAGACCAGCAACTGGGTGGTGGCCAGGTTGCCAGCCGCCATCAACACGTAGGCCGCCTGGCCGGGATACTCGAACACGTGCAGCTTGCGGTGCACGCGCACATCGTCCAGCGAGGCATTGGTCCGGGTGTCGGCGGCGAAGACCAGGCCCTGGTCCACCTCGATTCCAACGCAATAGGTCATGTCGGTGCCCTATCATGTGCGTCCCGGATTGTAGGCAGGCCGCCGTGACGACGGCATGCCCACGCCCCCCAGACCCGTCACCTGAACCGCATGACCACCGTGCTCCTCAGCCTGGGCAGCAACGTCCAGCCCCGCCGCCATCTCCACGCCGCGGTGGCGGCCCTGCGCGAGCGTTTCGGCGCGTTGCAGGTGTCTCCGGCCTACCGCACGGCCGCGGTCGGCTTCGATGGCCCGGCCTTCCTCAACAATGGCGTGCTGATCCAGACCGATCTGCCGCTGCAGGCGCTGGATGATTGGCTGCACGCACTGGAAGACGCCCACGGTCGTGATCGCAGTGGTCCGCGCTTCTCCGACCGTACCCTGGACATCGACGTGGTGTTCTACGGCAACCACATCGTGGAAGGCCCGGGCCATCTGCGCATTCCGCGCCCCGAGCTGAAGCACGCCTTCGTGCTGAAGCCGCTGGCGGACATCGCCCCGGACTTCATCGACCCGGTCAGCGGCCTGGCCCTGGCGGCGCTGTGGCGCGCACATGCGCAGTTTGGCGAGGCATTCGAGGTGGTTGACCTGGAATTAGGGGCGCTGCGCTCGCCCACGTGGATCGGTAGCGCCGGGCCATGCCCGGCGGACTTCAACTCACCGTGCGTCCGCCATCCACGCGCAGGGTGTGTCCGGTGACGAAGCTGGCCTCGGCCACCAGCCAGTACACCGCCTCGGCGATCTCCTCGACCGTGCCGGTGCGTGCCAGCGGCGTGCGCGCCAGCAGGGCCTCGCGGGCGAAATCGTCCTTTCCCTGCTCGGGCCACAGGATCGCACCGGGGGCGACTGCATTGACCCGTACTTTCGGCGCCAGTTCCAGCGCCAGTGACCGGGTGGCCATCTCCAGTGCGGCTTTGGCCATGGTGTAGGCCACATGGTCGCGCATCGGGTCGGTGCCGTGCAGATCGGTCAGATTGACGATGCAGCCCTGCTGGCGGCGCAGGTACGGCGCGGCCGCCTGTGACAGCAGCAGCGGCGCACGCGCATTGACCGCGTACAGTTCATCCATTGCTTCGGCCGTCACTTGGCCAAGCGGGGTGGGGAAGAAGTTGGACGCGTTGTTGACCAGCGCATCGAGGCGGCCGAAGTGGGCCACGGCCTGCTCGACCAGATCGGGCAGGGCGCCGGCATCGCGCAGGTCGGCCTGCAGGGCCAGCACACTGCCCGGACGGACGTTGTCCAGGTCGAAGGCGGCCTGCTGCAGCTCGGCGCTGGACGTGTTGGCATGCAGCACCACCGACCAGCCACAGGCGTGGAACTGGCGTGCGATGGCGGCGCCGATCCGGCGCGCGCTGCCGGTGATCAGGGCCACGGGGGCGGTTTCGCTCATCGAGGGTCCTCCAAGGCTCGGCTATCCTGTGCACCATTGTCACCGCATTCGAAGACGCCATGCAGCCTACCTTCCCTCTGCCCGATGCCGACGCCCTGGCCCACAGCGACCAGCTGGCCGCCGCACTGCGCGCTGAAATCCTCGCCCAGGGGGGCGCGATGCCGTTTTCCCGCTTCATGGAACTGTGCCTGTACGCACCCGGGTGGGGCTATTACAGCGCCGGTTCCAGCAAGTTCGGTGGCGGTGGTGACTTCACCACCGCGCCCGAGCTGGGCGGCCTGTTCGCCGGCAGCGTGGCCAATGCGCTGGCGCCGGTGTTCGCCCAGCTCGGTGCGCAGTCGCGGATGCTGGAACTGGGTGGCGGCACCGGTGCCTTCGCCGAAGCCGTGCTGCTGCGGCTGGCCGAGCTGGATGCGGTGCCTTCGCGTTATGCCATCCTTGAACCCAGTGCCGACCTGCGCCAGCGCCAGCAGCAGCGCCTGCAACAGGCGCTGCCGGCAGAGCTGGCCACGCGCGTGGACTGGATCGAGCGTCCGTTCGAAGAGGACTGGGAAGGTGTGGTGTTCGCCAACGAGGTGATCGACGCACTTCCGACCCCGCGCTTCCTGATCAGGGACGGCGAGGTCTACGAGGAGACCGTGGAACTGGACGCGGAGGGCAACTTCATCCGTGGCGCGCAGCCGGCCGATATTCTGCTCAACGGCGCCGTGCGCCACATCGAACGCTATCTCGAAAGGCCCTTCGCCGACGGATACCGCTCGGAGGTGCTGCCGCAGCTGCCGTACTGGCTGCAGGCAGTGGCTGGCGGCCTGCAACGTGGCGCGATGCTGTTCATCGACTACGGCTACAGCCGCAGCGAGTTCTACCAGCACGATCGCGACGACGGCACGGTGCGCGCCTTCTACCGCCACCACGTGCATAACGACGTGCATCGCTGGCCGGGCCTGCAGGACATCACGGCCTCGGTGGACTTCACCGCGATGGCCGAAGCGGGCCTGCACGGTGGCTTCGAGCTGGCGGGGTACTGCAGCCAGGCCAGCTTCCTGATCGGCAATGGCCTGGACCAGGTGCTGAGCCTGGCCGAGGAGCGTACCGATGAGGTGGGGCGCATCCAGCTGCGCGACCAGGTGAAGAAGCTGACCCTGCCTACCGGCATGGGCGAGCGCTTCCAGGCGATCGGCCTGCAGCGTGGAATCGACTTCGAGCCGGCGTTCGCGCTGGGCGATCTGAGCTGGCGCCTGTGAGCGCGACGGCGCGCATGATCAAGCCGCTGCGGCGGCCGCGGCTATGGACTGCGCTGTGGGTGCTGGCCGTGCTGTTCGTGATCGTGGTCTGCCTGATTCCGCCGCCACCGATTCCCGTGCCGGAGAACGGCGACAAGGTCGAGCATTTCCTGGCGTACTTCATTCTGTCCGGCAGTGGCGTGCAGCTGTTCCGGCAAGGACGTCCGCTGCTGTGGGTCGGGCTGGGCCTGGTGCTGATGGGAATCGGCATCGAGTTCGCACAGGGGGCGCTGACACGCGACCGAATGGCCGACCCGATGGACGCCCTCGCCAACACGGTTGGCGTTCTTGCCGGATTGGGCCTCGCGCTGACCCCGCTGCGCGACCTCCTGCTGCGCTGGCGGGGCTGACACGCCTTCCCTGGTTGAAGTGGAACCGGGCATGGCCCGGCTCCACAGCCTTCCGGTTACTTCTGCAGCGTCACTTCGTCCAGCACCCACATCGCCGGGCGGGTATCACCGGTGAAGTTGATGCACAGGTCGTCGGTGCCATGCGTGCCCTTCGGCAGCGTCGCACGCAGGCTCACGAAGCCATCGGCATCGGGCGTGGCCGGCAGCGGGACTTCGGCCAGCACCTTGCCCGTGCAGCTGCCCCGGCGGATCAGCATCTCGCCGTGCGCACGCCTGGCCTTCTCGAAGCGACGGTTCGGCTCGTCATGCGCCAGCTGGAAGTAGTAGGGGATGCGACCGGCGCGCACCTCCACGCTGCCGATGCCGTCCAGCTGCGCCTGTGGCCAGCGCCAGCAGGGCTGGAAGATGTCCACGTTGAAGACCGCGCGTGCGCCCTCGCGCGGGCCATCGTCTTCCAGGCGCAGCACCAGGCCCTTGTTGCCAACGCAGCTGAGCAGTTCGTCGCTGCGGCGGGCAAGCAGCGATTGCGGAGTGAATGCGGCCACGGTGGGCTCTGCGGCCAGCATCCGGCCCTGGTAGAACGCTGCGGCCTGTACCGTGGCGGGCACCTTCGCGGTCAGCGGCCGCTGGTACAGCGGCGACTGCGCGGTCACCGGCTGGCCATCGGTGCTGTAGCGCACCTCGTAGCCCAGCGGGTTGGCCAGCGACACCGTCACCGTGCCTGCGGCGCGATCATCGTGGTACTCCACGCCCACTTCGAACGGCGTCTGTGCATAGGCCAGTCCCCATGCGCGGTAGCGCTGCAGCTGTGACGGCAGGCGTGCCAGGAAGTCGCGGAAGTCGCGCTTCCCGGGCGGGCTCCAGCCGGTCTCGGCCACCGCCGCCAGGCGCGGGAACAGATTGTGCTGCAGCCGCGCATAGCTGCGGGTGTGCTCGGTGAACATGTTCGCCTGCAGGCCGAGGATGTGTCCGCGCTTGTCGGCGGGCAGTTCGTCCGGCACCGGCTCGAAGCTGTAGAGCTTGCCGAGGTTGACCTGCGTGGGACGGCCCGGCGGTTCATTGGGCGAGGCGGTCTGCAGGTAGTCCAGGTACAGGTAGCCGACCGGCGACATGATCACGTCATGGCCGGCGCTGGCAGCGGCCAGGCCGCCTTCGATACCGCGCCAGGACATCACCGTAGCCTGGGGGGGCAGCCCGCCCTCGAGAATTTCGTCCCAGCCGATCAGGCGCCGGTCGTGTTCCTCCAGGAATGTCTCCAGGCGCTTGATGATGTGGCTCTGCATGGCCATCTCATCCTTGATGCCCAGCTCGCGCATGCGCTGCTGAATCTGCGCGGACGCCTCCCACTGGTCCTTTACGGCCTCGTCGCCGCCCACATGAACGTACTTCGCCGGGAACAGTGCGATCACCTCCTCCAGCACGTTCTCGAGGAAGCTCACGGTGCTGTCTTCCACGTTGAAGAGGTTGGGGAACACGCCCCATTCGCTGATCGGCTTCAGCGGCGTGCTGATCGAGCCCAGCTCCGGATAGGCGGCGATCGCGGCCGTGGCATGGCCCGGCACGTCGATTTCTGGAATCACCTGGATGTGCAGCTTGGCTGCATAGGCAATCACTTCACGGATCTGCTCCTGCGTGTAGAAACCGCAGTACGGGTACTCCTGTCTGGTCACCGGATCGATGCCGCCATCGCCGGCCGGCAGGCGGCAGCTGCCGACCTCGGTCAGCTTCGGGTAGCGCTTGATCTCCATGCGCCAGCCCTGGTCATCGGTCAGGTGCCAATGGAAGGTGTTGAGCTTGTGCGCGGACATCGCATCAAGCACGCGCTTGATCTCGTCCAGGCTCTGGAAATGGCGCGCCGAGTCGAGCATGAAGCCCCGCCAGGGGAAACGCGGCGCATCCTGGATCTGCACGGCCGGCAGCGCGCCCTGGCTGCCGCCGGTGGCCAGCTGGGCCAGCGTGGTGGCGCCGTAGAACAGGCCGGTCTCGTTGCCGGCCTGCACCAGCACGCCCTGCGCGGTGCTGTCCAGCGTGTAGCTCTCGCCGCTGTCGCGGAAGGTGGGAATGATCTGGAAGCGGATGCCGCCGGCCTTGGCCGCAGCCTTGCCGGTAGCCAGCGCCAGTCGCGGGCCGCCGCTGCGCGCCAGCAGGTCGGCGAACTGGGTGGCGACCCGCTGTGCGGCCTCGCCGTCTGCGTACAGCGCGGTCGTGGCGGACACAGTGATGCCACTGCCCTGGCCGGGCTGCACGCTGGCGGGGGCAGGAATCAGCATCAGGCTGTTGGCGCGCAGCTGCGGGCCAGGAGCTTCAGCGGCGGGCACCGGATCGGCGGCGAAGGCCGGCAGGGCCGGCAGCAGGGCAAACAGGCTGCCCAGCAGCAGTGCGCCGTGCATCCTGGCGTGGAAGGGCTTGACCATCGGAACGACTCCTTGAAACGGTGCGATGAACGCTATACATGAAAAACGCCGGGCCCGGAATGACCCAGGCCCGGCGTGCGTGCACGACTCGGCGATGACGCGGCCGATGGATCAGTACTTGAAGCGGAAGTTGAGGTAGTACTGGCGGCCGTTGCTGTAGAACGACGTCGGAATGGCCGCGGTCTGGTAGTACTTGTAGGTCGGGTTGTTGAGGTTCAGCGCATCCAGGCTGATGCTCAGCCAGTCGGTGGCCTTGTAGCTCAACGAGGCCGACAGCGTGCCGAAATCATCCTGGTAGTAAGGGTTGGTGCCCGACAGGCTGATCAGGAACGACGAGCGGTGCGTGTAGCTGACGCGTGCTCCGAATCGCTCGTTCTCGAAATAGGCCCCCACGTTGTAGGTGTTCTTCGAGGTACCCAGCAGGTTGTGCGAACCGTCGGACCAGGTGTGGGCCGTGGTGCCGTTGGCGTAGGTGTAGTTGGCGTTGATGCCGAAGTACTCGCCGATCGGCTGCTCATAGGCCACTTCCACGCCGGTGACCTTGCCGTCGGCATTGATCGGGGTGGAGATCTGGTAGGTCTCGAGCTGGTTGGTCAGTTCGCTGTACAGCTGGCGCGAGACCACGTCGAAGGCGATGTAGTCCTTCATGTCCATGTGGTACGCACCGACCGACAGCAGGCCGCGCGGCATGAAGTACCACTCCAGGTTGGCGTCGAAGTTCGTGGACAGGGTCGGCTTCAGGTTCGGGTTGCCACCGCCGCCGGTCTTGTTCAGGTCCGAACCCCACGACGAAGCGCCCAGGGCCGAATAATCCGGCAGGGTCTGGGTCTGCGACGCGGCCACGCGCAGCACCAGCCTGTCGTCCAGGTCGAACTTGATGTTGGCGCTGGGCAGGACGCGGTTGCGCTTGTTCTGGAAGGCGGTGCGCTCCCACATGCCGAACAGGCTGCTCACATCGGCATCGGCGGCATTGCTGACCGCGTTGTAGGTGTCGATGTCCTGCTTGATGTTGACGTAGCGCAGGCCGACGTTGCCGCTCCACCAGTCGCCGCTGAAGTTGGCCTGCACGTAGCCGGCGAAGTTCTTCTCCTTCACCTTCCACTCGGCACCGTAGTTGTGGCGGCCGGTGGGGCCATCGTTGCCGGCCAGCCAGGTGGAGTTGTTGATGATCGCGTTCTTCAGTGCATCCGGCGTGTAGTACCAGATGTTGCGCGGGAAGGTGCCGCCGACATCACCGGCGAAGCCGCTGGGATAGTTGGCGGTGGCGCTGCCCTGCAGTGCGGACCAGATGTCACCCGGGGTCGCACCTTCCGGCGAGAGCGCTTCGCGTTCGTGGTCGGCGAAGCGCACGCCGAAGTCCACGGAGTTCAGCACGCCGGTGCCGAAATACTGGCTGAAGTCCAGCGTGGCCCAGTCTTCCTTGTCTTCGGCGCGGACCAGCTGGTTGCCCCACGTGCCGAAACTGGTGACGCCGCTGGGGCTGATGTCGCCGCCGATGTTCCAGTCCACCGGCGAACCGGCGCCGTGCGTTGCCCAGCTGGCACCGCCGCCCTGGCCAAGCGTGACTTCAGCAATGAACTGGCGCGGGGTTTCACCGGTGCCCTTGGTGGTACCGGCCTGGAACTTCATGTCCAGGGTGTCGTTGATCTGCCAGTCGGCGTCGAACGTGACGTAGTTGGTCTTGGCCGTGGCTTCACGGTAGATCATGTCGTAGACACCGTAGTTGGTGCCCGGGACGCCCGCGTAGGTGGCATTGCTCAGCACGCCGTCGGTCACGGTGTAGCCCGGGTTCGGCGCCTGCGACTTGGCGAAGTTGCCGCCCCACAGCATGAAATTGCGGTTGTAGTTGTTGGCTTCCAGCTTGGAGGAGAAGCCGCTCAGCGACAGGTTCAGCGTATCGGTCGGCTTGAACTGGATGGTCACCAGCCCGCCCTTGCGTTCGCGGGTCTGTTCGAACAGGGTCGAACCCAGCAGGCCGGGGACGGCCACGCCGATCAGGTCCGGATTGGTGAGGGCCACCGGATCATCGGCGCCGATCCGGGTGAAACCGCCCGGGATTTCCTGCGCCTCGCGGCGGAGCTCGCGCTTCTGGTAGAAGGCCTGCAGCATCACGCCGAAGTTGTTGGCGTCATTCTTGTAGTTGAACAGCGCCGAGTACTGCGGGTCGGTCGACTTGGCCTGGTCCGAACGGACCGCACCCACCGAGGCTTCCGCACTGAAGGGCTTGGCGAACTCCAGCGGCTTGCGGGTGATGATGTTGACGGTACCGGTGGTGCCGCCATCCTGCAGCTTGGCCTGCGAGGACTTGTTCACTTCCACCGAGCTCACCAGCTCGGAGGGCAGCAGCGAGTAGCTGACGCTGCGGCCGACGTTGTTGCCCTGGCTGAGCACGAACCAGTCGGCCGAGCCGACGGTGTGGCCGTTGATCAGGGTCTGGGTCAGGCTCGGGCTGGTGCCACGCAGGCTGACGCGGTCGGCTTCATCGAAGCCGCCTTCGTCGGCGCTGGACGAACTGATGTTGACGCCGGGCAGGCGCTGCAGGGTGTCGGCCACATTGTGCGCCGGCAGCTTGCCGACGTCTTCGGCGGTCACCACTTCCACGCGCGCGTTGGCTTCGCGCTTGGTATCCAGCGACTTCTCCATCGAGCCACGGATGCCGGTGACGGTCACGGTGTCCAGGTCGGTTGCGGTCGGCGCAGCCTGCTGGGCATGTGCGCTGAAAGCGAGGCAGCTGACGATGGCGGCCGAAAGCAGGGTCTTGCGGGTGTTCATGATGTCTCTCCTCATCACTCGATTGGGTGCCGGCGGCGGTGTTCGGTTGCGGTTGCGTTGACGTGCGCGGGGCGGCGGCGATGTCCCGTGCATTGGCGTGCCACGTACTGCGTGCTGCGATTGCGTTGAAGCCTGTTGCGGTGTCAGGCGGCCGACTGCTGCAGGTACCAGCTGGCAGCACCGACCACGCCCAGCTGGCCGTGCTCGACCACCTTCACCGGGATGCGTGCCAGTGCTTCGCCCATCGGCCCCTTCTGCAGGTAGCGCTCGACGAAGGTGCTGGTGCGCAGGTACTCGCGGATCTGCGGCAGGATGCCGCCGGCCAGATAGACGCCCCCATGGGCGCCGTAGAACAGGGCCATGTCGCCGATGGTGCTGCCGAGCAGGCCGCAGAACACATCCAGCGCCTTGCGTGCGTGCGCATCAGTGCCGGCCATCGCCGCGGCGGTGACCGCGTCCGGACTGGCCAGGGTGGGCTGCTGTCCCTGCAGGGCGCACACCGCGCGGTACAGGTTCATCAGGCCGGGGCCGGAGATTGCGTGCTCGATCGACACGTGAGCGCGCTCGCGCTGCATGTGGCGGACGATGGCCATTTCCAGTTCGGTGCTGGCGGCCAGCGTCGGTTGCCCGGCTTCGGTAGCCAGCACGACCGGGCCATGGGCGGTCGGGATCCACAGTGCCGCACCCAGGCCCGTACCCGGACCGACCACCAGGGTCGGTCCGCGCGGGGCGCTTTCCGGCCCACACAGGTGCAGGACGCCGCTGGCGTCGACCTGTGCCGCGGCATAGGCCACCGCTTCGAAGTCGTTGACGATGTGGACATGCTGTACGCCGACGTCGGCCTCGATCTGCCGCGCGGACAGCGGCCAGGGCACGTTGGCAGTGATGACCGTCCCGTCTTCGCGCGCATAACCGGCCGTGGCCACCACGCAATGCGCCGGGCGCGGGCCGTCGCCCAGGAAGTCGGACAGGATCGCACTCAGGCCGGCGTGGTCGGCATTGCGATACTTGCGGTATTCCAGCACCTGCACCGGATGGGCGGCATCGCCGCTGGCCTGGACCCGGGCGACACGCACATGGGTGCCGCCGACGTCGGCGGCCAGGAACGAGGGCGCGAGGCGGGACAGGACATGGGCCGGGGCGGGATGGCTGGCGGTCACGCGGGCTCCTGCTGAAGAGGGGGCCGGATCCGAGGGTGAGGCCGGCTGTTGGGCGGAGTCTGTAACCCCGCTGACAACGATGTCAACGAGTTCGTGACACTTTCGTTGCTGCGGCGCAACGAATGGGGTGTGCGGTAAACGTTTCCATCGCGTGAACAGCGCCTTCACGCCGGAGCCCTTGCTGCACGGGGCTCAACGGCTCCAGCGCATTCAGCACGCGACCGCACGCGGCGGTTGCGCGATGCAGCATGGCCTGCGCTGCCCCGCGGAGGGAAGTTGACAAACCGCCGTTGTCCATCGAAAGAATGTGACAACGTTGTTCCCAGCCACTCTCCGACGCCGCGTTCTGCGACCGTCGCCGCAGGAGCCCTCCTGATGTCCGCCGTCCCCGCTGCAAGCGCGCGCCCGAACGTGGCCACCTCCATCGCCATCGTCGGCGTCCTGTTCTTCCTGATCGGTTTCTTCACCTGGCTCAACGGCCCGCTGATCACCTTCGTCAAGCTGGCCTTCGAGCTCAGCGAGGTCGGCGCCTTCCTGGTGCTGATGGTGTTCTACCTGTCCTATTTCTTCCTGGCCCTGCCGTCGTCGTGGATCCTGCGCCGCACCGGCATGAAGAAGGGCCTCAGCCTGAGCCTGCTGGTGATGGCCGGCGGCGCGGCACTCTTCGGTGAATTCGCGACGCAGCGCTGGTACCCCGGCGCGCTGGGCGGGCTGTTCGTGATCGGCAGCGGCCTGGCCCTGCTGCAGACGGCGATCAATCCCTACATCTCCATCCTCGGCCCGATCGAGACCGCAGCGCGTCGCATCGCGCTGATGGGCATCTGCAACAAGATCGCCGGCATGCTGGCGCCGGTGCTGATCGGCACCCTGGTGCTGCATGGCATCGGTGACCTGGACAAGCAGGTGCAGGCGGCCGACGCGGTCACCAAGGTGGCCCTGCTCAATGAGTTCGCCGCCAAGATCCATGCGCCGTACCTGGCGATGGCCGGCCTGCTGGTGCTGCTGGCCGTCGCCGTACTGTTCTCGCCGCTGCCGGAGATCAAGTCCTCCGAGGCCAACGCCACCCCGATGGCCGCCGGCGCAGCCGAGCGCAGCAGCATCTTCCAGTTCCCGCACCTGTGGCTGGGCGTGCTCTGCCTGTTCGTGTATGTCGGCGTGGAAGTGATGGCCGGTGATGCCATCGGTACCTATGGCCACGGCTTCGACCTGCCGCTGGACCAGACCAAGATGTTCACCTCGTTGACCCTGGCGGCGATGCTGGCTGGCTACGTGGTGGGCCTGCTGCTGATTCCCCGGGTGGTTTCGCAGTCGCGCTACCTGACCGTTTCGGCGGTACTGGGCGTGGTGTTCTGCCTCGGTGCTTGGGCCACCCACGGCTACGTTTCGGTGGCCTTCGTGGCCCTGCTGGGCTTTGCCAACGCAATGATGTGGCCGGCCATCTTCCCGCTGGCGATCCGTGGCCTGGGCCGTTTCACCGAGACCGGCTCGGCGCTGCTGGTGATGGGTATCGCCGGTGGCGCGATCATTCCGCAGTTGTTCGCCGTGCTCAAGCAGCACATCGATTTCCAGCTGGTGTTCGTGCTGCTGATGGTGCCGTGCTACCTGTACATCCTGTTCTACTCGGTCATCGGCCACCGCGCCGGCCTGCCGCAGGAGCGCTGATAGGCGATGATGGACGGCAGCCAACCCCAGGGAAAACCCATGCGCAGAGCGACCATCAAGGACGTCGCGGAGAAGGCCAAGGTCTCTCTGAAGACGGTCTCGCGGGTGATCAACAACGAGCCCTCCGTGATGCAGGCCACCCGCGCACGGGTGCTGCGGGCGATCGCCGAGCTCGACTACGAGCCCGATCCGTCCGCGCGCAACCTGCGCAGCGGGACCACTTTCGTGATCGGGCTGGTCTACGACAACCCCAACCCGTACCACATCATTGGCGTGCAGAACGGCGTGCTGGCCGCGTGCCGGGAGACCGGCTTCGGCCTGCAGATCCATCCCTGCGACTCGAGCTCGCCCCTGTTGGCCGATGAACTGGCCGACTGGGTACAGCGCTCGCGCCTGGCCGGCCTGGTGCTGACCGCACCGATGTCCGAGCGCCGCGATCTGGTGCAGGCGCTGACCGCACGCGGCATCAAGCTGGTGCGCATCATCGCGGCGACCGAGGACCCGGCGGACGGAGCCTGCGTGTTCGTCGACGACCGCGAAGCGGCCTACGAGATCACCGAGCATCTGATCCAGCTGGGCCATCAGCGCATCGGCTTCCTGTGGGGTGGCAGCTCGCACCGCTCTTCCGGCGAACGTTATGCCGGCTACGAAGCGGCGCTGAAGGACTACGGCATGACCGTGGACAAGCATCTGGTGGTGCAGGGCGACTACACCTTCGACGACGGCTTCCGGGGCGCGCGCCGCCTGCTGGCGCTGCGCGAACCGCCCACCGCCATCTTCGGTTCCAACGATGAAATCGCTGCGGGTGTGCTGGCCGCTGCCAAATCGGCGGGAATGAACGTGCCCTACGACCTGTCCATCGCCGGCTTCGAGGACAGCCCGTTCTCGCGCCAGTCCTGGCCGCCGTTGACCACCGCCAAGCAGGCCACCGAGGACATCGCACGCCACGCCGCGCGCCTGCTGATCGCGCAGCTACGCAGCGATGCCTATGACGACGCGCCGGCACCGCTGCACAACCAGGGCTTCGTGCCGCAGCTGATCGTGCGCGGATCGACCGCGCCGATGCGTCCCGCCGGCGCCCGCCCACTCCCTTCCGATCCTGCCTGAGCCCGCCATGTCGCTGTCCGACCCCACCTCCACCCTGATGTTCGCCGAAGCCGCTGAAGCGGCCGACGTCGTCGCCCGCCAGTTCTCGCGCAACCACGCCACGATGGAGACGCTGGCTGCCAGCCTGCGCGCCGCGCCACCCCCGTTCGTGGTCACCTGCGCGCGCGGCAGCTCCGATCATGCCGCCACCTACGGCAAGTACCTGCTGGAAACCCAGCTGGGCCTGGTGGTCGCCTCCGCCTCGCCGTCTGTGGGCTCGGTGTATGCCGCGCCGCTGCAGCTGCGCGGTGCACTGTTCATCGTCATCTCGCAGTCGGGCAAGAGTCCGGATCTGCTGCGCAATGCCGAAGCGGCCAAGGCCGCCGGCGCGCGCGTGGTCGCACTGGTCAATGTCGAGGATTCGCCGTTGGCGCAGCTGGCCGACACGGTGATTCCGCTGCATGCGGGCCCGGAGAAGAGTGTGGCCGCGACCAAGAGCTACCTGGCGTCGCTTGCGGCACTGCTGCAGCTGGCCACGTACTGGAAGCAGGACAGTGGCCTGCGCGCTGCGCTGGAGCTGCTGCCGGATGCATTGCGCGAGGCATGGCAGTGCGATTGGACGGCGCTGGCCGATGGCCTGGTGGACGCCACCAACCTGTTCGTGCTCGGGCGTGGGCTTGGGCTTGGCGCGGCGCAGGAAGCGGCGCTGAAGTTCAAGGAAACCTGCAGTCTGCATGCCGAGGCCTACAGCTCGGCCGAGGTCAAGCATGGCCCGATGGCGCTGGTCGGCCGCGGCTTCCCGGTGCTGGCTTTCGCCCAGCCCGATGAGACCGGCGCGGGCACACGTGCCGTGGTGGAGGAGTTCTCAGCGCGTGGTGCGCAGGTATGGATGGCCGGCGCCGCAGGCAACCTGCCGGTGGCTGCCGCGCCGCATCCGTTGTGCGCCCCGCTGCTCACCGTGCAGAGTTTCTACCGTGCGATCAATGCGCTGGCGCTGCGCCGCGGGTTCAACCCGGACCTGCCGCCGCATCTGAACAAGGTCACGGAGACCGTGTGATGGCAACCGTGCTGCGCAATGCCCGCATCCTGGTCGGGGATGATTTCCGCGATGACCTGGCAGTGCTCATCGAGGACGGGAAGATCAGCGCGCTGCTCCCCGATGCCGCGCCGCAGGTGGGCCAGGCGGCCGAGCAGGTCGATCTCGGCGGCGGCTGGCTGCTGCCGGGTTTCATCGACGTGCAGGTCAATGGCGGTGGCGGCGCGCTGTTCAACAACACGCCGGACGTGGCGGCCCTGCGCACCATCGCGCAGGCGCACCGCCGTTTCGGCACCACCGCGATGCTGCCGACGCTGATCAGTGATGACGTGGCGGTGATGCGCGAGGCGATCGCCGCCTTGCGCGAAGCCATCGCTCAAGGCGTACCCGGTGTCATCGGCATCCATCTGGAAGGGCCGTACATCGCCCCGGCACGGAAGGGGACCCACGACGCCAGCAAGTTCCGCGTGCCCGATGCGGAGGAGATCGCGCTGGCCGCCTCGCTGGACAATGGCGTGACCCTGCTCACCCTTGCGCCGGAGCGGGTACCGCTGGAGTCGATCCGCGCACTGGTGGAGCGCGGGGTGATCGTCGCGGCTGGACATACCGCTGGAACGTACGAAGAGATCTGCGCCGGCCTGGATGCCGGTGTGCGCGGCTTCACCCATCTGTACAACGCGATGTCGCCGCTGCAGGGCCGGGAGCCGGGTGCGGTGGGTGCCGCGCTGGAAGATCGCGACAGCTGGATCGGCATCATCGTCGACGGCGTGCACGTGCATCCGGCCAGCCTGCGGGTAGCGCTGGCGGCCAAGCCACGCGGTCGCCTGCTGCTGGTGACCGATGCGATGCCGCCGGTCGGCGCCGATGATCCCAGCTATGTGCTGTATGGCGAGACCATCACTGCCGTCGATGGGGTGGTGCGCAACGCAGCTGGCGCGCTGGCCGGCTCGGCACTGGACATGGCCACGGCCGTGCGCAACACCGTGCAGATGCTCGGCCAGCCGCTTGCCGAAGCGGCGCGCATGGCCTCGACCTATCCGGCGCAGTTCCTCAATGTGGACAACCGGCTGGGCCACATCGCCGAGGGTTACCAGGCCGACCTGGTGCTGCTGGACGATGCCCTGCAGGTGCGGGGCACCTGGATTGCCGGACAGTACGAGGCCGCCTGATGAGTGCTGCGCCGTCAGCGCGCCTGGGCTCGATCGACGCCCTGCGCGGCATCACCGTGGCGGCGATGCTGCTGGTCAACAACCCGGGCGACTGGAGTGCGGTGTTCGCACCGCTGCGTCATTCGGACTGGCATGGCTGCACGCCCACCGATCTGGTGTTCCCGTTCTTCCTGTTCCTGGTGGGCGTGTCGATGGCCTTCAGCGTGGCACCGCGCGCGCTCGATGCGTCGGTGCGACCCACACTGGCGCGTGGCGTGCTGGAGCGCGCGTTGCGCATCCTGCTAGCCGGCGCGTTGTTGCATCTGCTGATCTGGTGGGCGCTGGATACGCATCACTTCCGCATATGGGGCGTGCTGCAACGCATCGCGGTGTGTGCGGCGCTGGTTGGCCTGCTGGCGGTGTATGCGCGGCTGCACGTGCAGGTCGGGGTGCTTGTCGGGCTGCTGGTGGGCTATACCGTGCTGCTGCTCGGCCTCGGTGATCTGGCGCCATGGACCAACCCGGCCAGCCGTCTGGATACCGCGCTGTTCGCCCCGTGGATCTACCAGTGGCACGCCGATACCGGGCTTGGCCATGACCCGGAAGGGCTGCTGAGCACGCTGGGCGCGCTGGCCAGCACCACCCTGGGCCTGCTGGCCGGCGCACTGCTGCGCAGCGGTCGCGCCGTGGCGCTGGCAGGAGTGGGCGCCGCAACGGCAGTGCTGGGCCTGCTGCTTGCCATTGTGCTGCCGTTGAACAAGCAGCTGTGGACGCCCAGCTACGTGCTGTGGACCGGAGGTCTTGCGGCGCTGGCCCTGTGGCTGGCGCATGTGCTGATCGACCAGAAGGGCTGGCCCGCGTGGGGCCGTCGTTTTGGGGTCAACGCGATCACCGCGTACCTGGGGGCCTCGGTGATGTCGGTGGCATTGTTGGCAACCGGCGCCTGGGGCTGGGTCTGGCAGCAGCTGGCGGCGGCGATGCCGGGTGCGCTGGAGCTGGCGTCGATGCTGCAGGCCCTGGCCTTCGTCACCCTGTGGTGGGGCGTTGCGTGGTGGCTGGACCGGCGCAGGATCTATCTCAAGATCTGACAGCGCCGGGGTATGGACGCACCTGCGGTGGAGCAGGGCCAACTCGGCTCATTGCCGGCCGGGGACTGCCGCTGCGGGCTCCACCAGCGCCCCCGCGTGATCGGCCAGCACCTGTACCGCGTGCAGCAGCCCTTCTTCCACCTGCGGCGGGCAGTGCGCTCGGGCATCGTCCATCTCCCGCGCCGCCTGCGCGGCCAGCAGCAGTCCTGCGCAGGAAGACACTGCGGCCAGGCAGCGCGTAGCGCCGGCCAGATCACGCGCCCTCGCTTCCGTGATCCGCGTTTCGGGCCAAGGTTGGCCGTTGGCACCGTCGCCGCGCGCGATGCTGCGTAACCGGGCGAAGAATGCAGGCTGCGGCACGTTCTCGTGGGCTGCGGCCAGCGCATCTTCCAGGATGTCGGCGGCAGCGGCGGGCAGCCGCAGCCCAGGCAGGGCGTCGCCCAGCAGCGCGTGCAGGCGGGGATGGGTGGGATGGGGCAGGGTCATGGCAGCAACCTCACAGGCGAGTCCACCTGCAGGACGCAAGGTGGCGGGCGGTGCGGGTTGGCGTGCCGGTGAAGCTTTTCAACGGAGAAAAAGCCGGCGGATCCGGAGATCCCCACGCACCGCCCGCCGCAGAACGACGGAGGGTGCACTATTCGGGCCCGCGATGTTGTCGCAAGCCCGCCGTTGAAAAGCTTCATTCGGGACGCCAATCCCGGCCAGCACAGGGGCGCTGGCAGATGCCACCGTCGCGCGGTCTACAGCGCGATGACATGGGCAAAGTTGCAATGTGTGTGTTCGTATCGGCTGCCTTCCTCGCGCCCGGAGCGCCGTGTCGGCATCGCGCAATGCCTGCGGTGCCAGCTAGGTCAGATACGACAACCTGCGCGATGGCCGTGCCGATCATCAACCCGCTATGCTGGGCGCCTGACTCAACGGCAAGGAACGTCGTATGCAGATCTGCAACGGAGTGCGGCGCGCGGGTGCGACGGTGGTCGTGCTTTGGGCTGCGCAGACGATGGCCGCAACGGCCTTGGCATCCGCGGTTGAACTGCCCTCACCGGAGGCGCAGGTGCAGATGCTGCAGGTGCTGGAGGCGCGCGCGCTGTATCGCGACCGTGTCGATTGGGCCGGTGTACGCGCGACGCTGGCCGCCGCAACCGATGATGCTGGCCGGCGCCAGTTGCTGGATGACGCCGCTACCCGCAGCACGGGCGGCCATGGCCGCTGGATTCCGCCCAGCCTGCAACGCCAGCGTTCCGGGCGTGCGCAACGCTCGAAGGCCGGCCAGGATGCGGCGTCGCCAATGCCGTGGCAGGCCGATGCGCGCGTCGGTGTACTGCAGGTGAGCCCGTTCCTGGACGATCCTCAGGTGGGCGAGCAGGCACGGTATGACGCTCGCAGAACCTACGCGCTGGCGCTGCAGCACCGCATCGTGGCCCTGGATGACGGCACGCGGTGCGGCTGGGTGGTCGATCTGTCCGGCAATGGCGGCGGCAACATGTGGCCCATGCTGCTGGGCCTGCTGCCGTTGTTGCAGGGCACCCCGGATAAGGAAGGGGCCGTGATCGGCGGCTTCCGCAGCGCCGAAGGGCAACGGCCGTGGCGACAACGCGACGGAGAGGTCCTGGATGGCGCGAATTCGCGGCTTCGCTCGCGCCAGGCGGCCTATGCGCTGCGCGGCGGTCCCGCACCGGTCGCGGTAGTGTTCGGCCCGCGTACTGCCAGTTCGGGCGAGGCCGTGGCGCTGGCCTTCCGCGGCCAGCCCGGCAGCCGCAGTTTCGGCCAGCCCAGTGCAGGCTATTCCACCGGCAATCAACCCGTGCCCCTGGTGGATGGCAGCATGCTGCTGCTGACCGTCAATGTCATGACCGACCGCCAGGGGCAGGGTGACGGTCGCCAGCTGCAGCCGGATCAGCCCACCGCCCCCGGAGCGTCCGGTCTGCGGGCCGCGCAGGACTGGCTGCTGGCCCAGCCCACCTGCTCGGGGCGTTGATCTGCACGCAGGAAGGCGAACCGTGGGAGGCGCCGCTTGCACCGGTTCATCGCTCGAGGGCCCGGCCTGTTAAAGTCTCTCCTGCAATCACGTAGCGGAAGCGACCATGGACCACGACACCCCGTTCGAACCCCTCAACGACCTCGAGGTGCGCCTGCTGCAGGCCCAGGATGGCACGCTGACCGCGTCGCAGTTCCTCGATGGGCTGCTGACCTCGACGGCGTTCGTGCTGCTGGACAAGGCCATCGGCGAAGACGGCGCATGGGATGAGAGCATCTCGCCCCTGGTGCTGACCAGCGAGAGTGGCGAGCCGATGTTCGCGGTGTTCACCGCCCCCGAGCGCGCCGGCCTGTGGCACGAACAGCTGCCGCAGTTCGCGCATGCCATGCCGATCGCGGTGCATGCGCTGCTGGCCGGAATCGGCGACGGTGTCGGCCTGGTGCTGAACCCCGGCCTGGACGTGGGCATGGAGATGATTCCCGATGCCGTGGCGCAGTTGAAGCAGCGCGCTGCTGCGATCACGCGGGGCATGGCGCACTGACCACACCGATGCCGGTGGTAGATCCGGATGCGCTCACATGTGGTGTCGCATAAGGACCGGGTTTGCCGCTAAGAAGTGATTCGACGATCACTTTGAGGTTTTCATCGACAGAGAATTGGCAGTGCTGTGCGTGAGTCTCCGCGCTGGCATGTCTGCGTTGTCGTCTTTGACTCTTTCTTCTGTGCCCTGCAGCCGAACAGTCTGGCCCGTTTCAAGCCGGACGCGCGTTGCTCATGGAAGGACTTCCGCATCACCTCCGTCATGCGACGTTGCTCGCGGCGCTTGCAGCGCCGCGAAGCGACGATCGCTTTCTCAGGTTGCACACCCCCTGCGGCACTGACGTGCTGGTGGCCGAAACGCTGGATGGCGTCGAACAGATCGACGGCATCGGTTTCCAGTGGACGATCACGGCGCTGTCGCTGGATGCGGGCCTGCCGCTGGCCCCGCTGATCGGGCAGGGCGCGCTGCTGCAGATGCAACAGGCCGACGGCAGCCTGCGGCCGTTGCATGGACGCATCACCGCCGCCGAGCGGCTGGGCAGCAATGGCGGCCTGGCACGCTACCGGCTGCGCCTGCAGCCGTGGCTGGCGTTCCTGTCGCAGCGGGTGGACAGCTATGTGTTCCACGACAGGACGGTCGTGGAGATCGTCGAGGACATCTTCGCCGACTACGGTGGTCTGGCCCCGGCCTGGCGCTGGTCGCTGGCCGATGCCGGCCAGTACGCGCGGCGCAGTCTGACCACGCAGTACCAGGAAAGCGACCCGGCCTTCCTGCAGCGCCTGCTGGCCGAGGAAGGCATCTATTACTGGTTCGAGCACGCCGGTGACCCCGGCAGTGCCGACTTCGGCAGCCACACCCTGGTGCTGGCCGATCACAGCCATGACACCGCCGAGCTGGGCAGCGTGCGCTTCCATCGGCGCGATGAAAGCGAGCGCAGTGACAGCGTGCAGCAGTGGTCGACCGCGCACCGCTGGCGTCCGGGCAAGGTGCAGCGTGCCACCTGGGACTACCGCACGCTGGAGCGCCGCCAGGCCAGCGCCGAAAGCGGGCAGGCCAACGACCTGGGCATCATCGACCGCGACACCTGCGGCCCCTACGGCTGGCAGGACAATGCCCGCGGCCAGCGCCGCGCGCAGCAGCACCTGGATGCGCTGCGCGTGCGCGCGCAGACCATCGAGGGTGCCGGCCAGTGGCGCACGCTGGCCCCGGGTGCACGGTTCGGGCTGTCGCAGCACCCGCAGGTGAGCCAGGACGCGCAGTTCCTGTGCCTGTCGGTGCAGCACCAGGCGCGCAACAACCTCGATGCCGATGTATTCGATGCGCTGGAGCAGACCCTGGGTCCGTCCAGCGTGGCCGCGCCGGCACTGCCGGGCGCGCTGTCGGGCCCTGGCCAATGGACGTGCGCCCGGTGAGGTCTCCACCGCCTTCTACGACAACCGCTTCGTGGCCATCCCGGCCGAAGTGACCTACCGGCCACAGACCGACGATGGCCATGGCGCGCATCTGCATCCGAGGCCGACCATCACCGGCACGCTCAGTGCGATCGTGGTCAGCGATGGCGACCCGCTGCTGTCCGACCGCGACCACCGCATCAAGGTGCAGTTCCCGTGGCAGCGCGGCGGCAACGCCAGCAGCGGGCTGGCCCATCCGGGCGGGGACGACAATGCCCCGGCCACCGGGGGGGCCTGGACGTGGGTGCGGGTGATGACCCCATGGGCGGGCGACAACTGGGGCGGCGTGGTGCTGCCACGGCGCGGCCAGGAAGTGCTGGTGGCCTTCCTGGAGGGCGACATCGACCGCCCGGTGGTGGTCGGTGCGGTGTACAACGGCCGTGGCCAGCAGGACGCGCAGCACAACCAGATCAACGGTGGCGGTGCCAACGCCACCGGTAATGCGGCGGCGTGGTTTGAGGGCAACGATCACGCCGCGGTGTATACCGGCTTCAAGAGCCGGGCGCTGGCCGACAGCCAGGGCGGGCAGGGCGGCTACCAGCAGCTGCGCTTCGATGACACGCCGGGCCAGGGCCGCGCGCAGCTGTCCACCACCCAGCACGAGACCACCCTGACCCTGGGCCATCTCAAGGGCGGCCAGGACAACGTGCGCGAGGGCGAGCGGGGCTTTGGTGTGGAGCTGTCCACGCAGGCCCAGGGTGCACTGCGCGCCGGCCGTGGCCTGCTGCTGACCACCGAGCCGGGTACGCCGCAGCTGGCGGCGCCGCAGGCACTGAGCCAGTTGCAGGAAAGCCAGCAGCTGCTGCAGCAGCTGGCCGAGTCGGCAGGCAAGCAGCAGGCGCAGCTGCCGGCGAGGCGGCCGAACTGCCGGTAGACACGACGCTGACCGAACTGCAGGAGACCCTGCGCGCCACCCACAGTGGCAGCGCGGCGGGCAGCATCGCCGGTGGCGACGGCGAAGCGCCGGGCTGGAGTGCGCCGGTCCTGCTGGGCAGTGGCGTGGCCGGCGTGCTGAGCCTGACCCCGGCCGACCAGGTATGGGTCAGTGGCACGCATACCACGCTGGCCAGCGGCGTGGCACTGAACTGGATGACGCAGGGCTCCTTGACGATGGCCGTGGCCGGCGGGCTGGTGCTGTACACCGCCGGCATGGAACCCAGCGGCGAGAGCCCGAACCAGGAGCGCGGGATCGCGCTGCATGCGGCACAGGGCAAGGTGAGTGCGCGTGCGCACAAGAACCAGGCGATCGTGGCCGCAAAGACGCAGGTGCGCATCGCGAGCACCGAAGCGGACGTGCAGCTGTCGGCACCGAGCAAGCATCTGCTGGCGACGGCGGCCGGGGCCTACATCCGGATCGAGGGCGACAACATCGAACTGGGCGCACCGGGCAAGGTGGAATTCAAGGCGAGCCAGAGGGAATGGCTGGGGCCGGCGAGTGTGGTGGGGCAACTCCCCGTGCTTGCCGCAGATCTCAAAGCGTGCCCAACCAAGGACAGTCAGCTGGCAGCGGCCGGCGCTGCAACTATCTGAAATGAATCATCACTCGCTTGAATCGTTGATCCGGGATGTCGGTGAAAGATTGCATGGTCCGCGCCAGCCGCGCTGGGCAGGCGCAATCATCGATCCATTGGTGCGCGACCCACTTGATGATGGGCTTGTCGCGGAGCTGGGAGCAACCAAACTCAGAATCAATGTGCCGCTTCGTGACAAAACGCCATCGCGCCTTCCGTACCTGCTTCTGCTGGAAGCAACCTCTGACGGCGTCGCGCTGCTGCACGCCACCTGCCTTGAGGCAATGGAAGAGCAGCGGAACCCCGATAGTGAGGCAGAGCACGGGTTCGCCATTGGGCCTTGGATCGGCTTCGACTCCGAGCCTGATGAGATCGCCAGACATTGGGCCACGATCTGTACGATTCGAGTAGCCGGGCAGGGACGCCGGTATCTGCGCCTCGCGGATCGGCGGGTACTCAAGTGGCTCTGGCGCCGCCTGGACGCCGCCCAGCAGGCCTTCATGGCAGGACCCATGACGCAGATCCTGGTGTTGGGGCGAGATTCGAGTGTCGCTGAACTCCGCGTGTCAATGACACCACAGCAGGAGCGCACTGGGCTCCGATGGAAGTTCGATGGGAGCATGCTTGACGAGTGCGAGGCTGTGCAGAGCATGCTCAGAGGATGGCGGCGATTCGCACCAACCGTTCCGGCGAACTACCTCGATCTGGCCGAGTTCGCGCTATCCGAGGCGCAGGCCGCTGGCGCCCAAAGCCTGCATGATCGAGTGCTCCTCGGAGCGTACGCCTTGCAGGTAGACAATCACGTTCTCAGGTCGCCAGAGCTTCGGCGACTTGTTGCCACATCCCAGGCACAGGCCACGAATCTCGCTTTGGCCCTTGCTGCGATTCCCGATAGCAGGTGGGACGCCATGGCACTGGCCGTCCGACAAGGCCGGTCCGGCGCTCGCCATCTGGAGGCCACTCAAGGAGAGAGCATTCATGGCTTCAGGTGATAGCAATCAATATTCGAGCAACGCCATCACCGCTGCCAGGAGAACCAAGACGTGCGGTGCTGGCGGTTGCCCGTCATGTGTCAAGTCTGGCCTGCCCGTGTTGCTTACCCGGCCGGGGCTGGCTGAAGCACGATACGCCGCCAGATCAGCCGTGCAGACACGCCAACTGATGGCCGGGCTTTCCGCGCCCGACCTGAAGTTCTCCGACTATGTCATGCGCGCGCTGAGGACAGGGTACGTCTACGTCTACTATCAGACTCCAGCAATGCATGCGCTGATTGGTGGAGAAGGTTGGGAGGCTTACGCTGTCGACGAGGCAGGCTATGTCAGCCCCATTCCGTTGGAGAATCCACCTCTGCCAGAGGAAATGCCGCGCTTCAGTTGTGAGCGCGCGGCGGGCTATGCCGCCGCTATGCTGATCAACATCAAAGAGCCCTCCCGCGCTGGTGAGGTCTGGATAGGTTTCAGCGAAGTGCCGCTATCCGTGAAGGTAAGGCAGAACTACGCGGCAGACCCGGAGCTTCTGAACCAGCGTTTTACTCGCCTGAACGCGTCCACCGGTCAAAGCAGCCGTGCGCTGGCGCTCACGGATGGTGCGATACAGGGCGCAATTGCGGACTACGACGTCGAGCGCGGTCGCATGCTTGAAGGCCTGCGCGGAAATCCCCATCGTCCAGGGCAGGTAGCGCTGGACAAGAATGGCAAGGTCCCGGAGAAGCCGGCTTCGGAAGATGCGCAGACCGAAGAGCGGCGCGAGTCCGCCAAGGACGTTGCCGCGGCGGCGGCTGCAATCGCGGGCGCATCCAGGGATCCAGCCGCCAGGCAGCCTCTGATCCTGGGTGTCAGCGACCCGGTCGGCATGGCCCACGAAGCCGCGCATCTGCGCCTGACACTGCCCAGCAAGGCTGTGACGTGGTTGATGGCGCAGAAGGACGGTGCCCGACGCCTGCAGACTGCAGTGACGCTGGTGGGGCTTCAGCAGATGCTGGTTGAGCAGGCCAGGGTGCGGGAGGCTGACTTCCGTGATCGCAATCCGCCTGCGATGTCTGCAATGGATCTTCGTGCGGAAATGATAACGAAGACAGAGTTCGAGGCCCGCCAGAAGGCAGGCATCGTTCCTTCGTCCGCCAGCTGGTCGCCGCTCGCCATTCCCATGAACGGCCCGTGGGGTAAAGGCGTCGCCTCAAGCGGACAGAACGGCTACGGGACTGTGCACGTAGCCGGCGGCGCTTTTGAGGCCGACGCGCTTGAGCTGATCGATAAGATCAAGAAGAAGGCGTCCGGCAAAACTCGCGACACCGTCACCGGAAAGTCACTGGGCTGGGAAGACTACCTGAAGGAGTTTGGTAGGTACTCCGCTGAAGACAAGGCACTGCGCAAGCACATCCAGGGGGATCACCGCGATCTTCTGTCGTGGAATGGCCGCAAGCTGGTCACCGGGTTCGATTTCGATGAGACGAGCCCCGAAGATGGCATCTATTACAGCCAGGTGGTCGCCAACCTATTGCACGGCGGGCCCATCGACGACGAGGCTGTGGAGTGGTACGCCGACTTCGTAAAGGATGATCCCAGCAACAAGGACAATCTGCTGGTCAGGGCCATGCTGGGCAATCAGAAAGACGCGTTTGAGCAGTTTTCCGGGTGGAGCGTCGAAGAGGGCCAGAGAAACAAGGCCACTGAGGTTCTCAACAATCTGCTTGATCTGGCAGAGAAGCTGAGCGAGTCCAACCAGGGCGGGAAGGCGGCCGCGTTGGCCGTGAAGCACGTTGACACGCTGCGGATTCTTGCACGTGCGTATGCCAGCCCGCTGATCGCGATGGTGGGCGCCGTAGCGCTTGGCGCAGGGAAAGTGAAGAAGACGCTCTCCCCGCTTCTGTACGACCGTGTCATGGCCTTGTTGAGCAGTATGGTCAAACGAGCAGCCCCGCAGATTACACATCTGATTGTTGATGCCCCTCTGCGGATGGCAGGGCGCGCGTGGCGGGAGGTCTCAAGGGCATTCACTGCGGCTGCGGCCGACACGCCGGCCGGCAAGCGCAATGGCGTGAAGAGCCTGGTGATTGGAAGCGGAAGCTCTCTCCAGCTGGCAGGTGCCGGTGAAGCGGCTGATACGCGAGTGAAGCTGCATCTGTGGACCAACCAGAGTGAAGAGCAACTGCGCGCGCTTCAATCCACGGTCCAGCCGGGGCAATCCGTGGCAAATGCGCGGCCAGCACCGGGATCGATGATGACGGGAGTTGTAGTTGCGGCTGCTCCCATCACGATGGGGTCCAGCGGTCTGATGAGCCTGGCTTCGGCCACCCCCAAGGTGATTGCCGATGTGCCCACGGTGATGAGTGCCGGTGCCGGCATCATTCACGCGATGGAAGTAGCCAAAGCATGGAAGAAGATGGAGGTTGGCACAGCGAAGGAGCGCAGAGATGCCATCTTCAGTTTCTTCTCGGCAGGGTTAGGTGTGGTCTCGGCATTCCTCGATGTCGCGAAATCGTACGCGCAGAATGTTCTCAAGAAGGGGCTTGCCAAGCGTCTGGAGGCCACCGTTGCTCTGTTTGCGGCTATTGGTTCGTTCATTGATTCGGCGCAGGCTTTTGTTGCTGCTGCGGACGATTTGAAGAATGGGCGAGGAGTGGCTACTACCGCCCATGCACTTCAGGCAGTATCTATGTTCCTAGGGGGTGCGGCACTTAGTATTTATGCGGTTTCTATAGTTGCTAAAGGTTTTGGTGTGTCCACTTCCTGGCTGGGCTGGGGAATCGTATTCATTGTCATCGGTCTTGCCTTGGGCTTTGTAGCATCCCTATTCATGACTCTTCCCATGGAAGACTGGGCGGCGAGATGCACTTGGGGGAGCAGGTTTGCGTCGACGTGGTCAAACAATGAGGTAGAGCTGCAGGAGCTTAACAAGGTTCTTCTGGGTGTTGAGATCGACGCGCAGTTTAGAAGTTCGCTTAGTTGGAAGAACATCACTAGCGTTGACGATGTGTTCATCGGAGAGGCCGTTCGGCGAATGGTTGCCCAGGAGTCCGACGTGCAGTTCACCAGGGAATTCGTTGTGAAGCTGAAGTTGGTGGAGCAAATGAGGAGGCGACTAGGAATCAGAATTCAGATCCGCGGTCAAGGTGTCGCGGGCGCTGAGACCATAGTTGCGTACTCAACCGACACCAGCGGTAGACCAGGGGAGAACTGGGGGCGGGGAGTGTCAGCCGGTAAAATCGATCACACTGCTCTGGAAGCACTGACGATTTCTGGGTATGTGCAAAGTGGTAGATTCTCCATGCTGGCAATAGAGTTGACCATCCGGGATGCTCTTGAAGGTGGGGATGCAATTATTCAAGAGATAATGGTGATTGAGTGAGCACTTCATTCAAAAGAACAGGTGCAGTTACAATCCCGGAATGGGAAGGGGAGGAGCCCTATTTTGATGTGGTTTTTGCGCGGGCTCGAAGCCAAGGTGGCGCGCAAGTTGGAGTTGCGCAGCCAAGAAGAATCCTGGATGGCTCTGACCTGACCGGCGCGCATACTTGTCCATCGTCCTCTGATGCTGTAGTTGCTGCATATGAGAATGGAATACTCGTTGGAGGGCTAAGGGGATCGTTGAGCATTTCGTTGCTCGCGTGGTTCGGATTCCTGCCTGCATGCGGGCTGATGTTCATGGGGCTTTGGTGTGCCTATGTAATCGTTCAGGCCGGGGCGGGGGTTATGGATCAGCCAGGTCTTGCAATTGGCTTGGCAATTGCTGGTGTGATTGGTTTTACATCGGGTGTAAGTATATTTAGCGTACTGCTGCGTGTTCTTGTATTCATGCCATCTGATTTTCCGGTTTTGCTTAATAGGAAGCTCAAGGAGGTTTGGGTTGCGGTTCCAGCGATGCCATCATTCTTTCGAATATTTGAACTTTCTCCGGTTATCTTCGAACGGCATAGTTGGGCCAGCCTGAAGCCGCGTACCTACCGGCTTCTTGAGGTTACGCCAGGCGCAAGTTCCGCTCGGTGGACTTACATTCTGACGCTGGTCTTTGGGCAAGAGGATGATCCACGAAAGGTGGCCTGTGAAATGAATATCGGCTTCAAAGGCTGGGGAGACGATTTCGAGCTGCTGCAGCTTTGGGAGCATATTCGCCGATACATGAACGACGCTGGCCCGGCTTTGGACCAAGGCGAAAAGTTCAAGACCTTCAGCACGGGCCGACTTCCCAAGTTCCCGGATGAGGCAATGGCGGCCTTGGGACGAAAGCTCTCGGAATCCGAGGCTTGGGAGATTACGGGGGCCTAATGGCCCTGTTATTGGCGGTGGGCCAGATGAAATGTGAACTCTAAAGAGCCCCGCTGCTGAAAAACAGAGGAGGTCGGTCTATGAGAGGATTTTGGTTGAATGAATAGACCCAGAAAGCGGTATGGCGACGTTCTGGTTGAAGAGTGGGAGGGCGAGGAGCCCTTCTTTGATACGGATTTTGCAAAGAAGCGGACTAACGGCACCGGACAGGTTGGTGTGGCCCAACCCCGCCGGATCCTGAATTCCACTGGCGGCGATCAAGTTCACAGTGGCCCCTCATCGTCCGATGTTGTTCTGGCGGCCTATGAGAACGGCATCATGATTAGCGGCCTGAGAGGGTCCGCAAGTCTTTCATTACTTGCGTGGTTCGGATTTCTTCCAGCCCTGGGTCTCGTCGCGTCCTCGTTCTTTGGTGCCTCTGTCTTGCTCAAGGGGGCTGGGAGTTTCTGGTGCATGAGCCCGGCGTTGCGTTTGGCTTCGCATTTGGGACCTTGTTCGGTGCACTCTTTGGAACTAGTGGATTCAGTGTTCTGTTTCGTATTCTGGTGCTGATGCCATCGGATTTCCCGGTGATTTTTAACAGGAAAACGAAGGATGTCTGGGTGACAGTTCCTTCGATGCCGTCATTCATACGGATCTTTGAATTTATTCCGGTGAGGTTTGAACGGCACAGTTGGGAAAGTCTTCAACCTCGAACATACAGGATCCTCGAGGTCACTGCTGGCATGAGTTCTGCTCGCTGGACATACATCCTGACGATGGTTTTCGGACGTGAAGACGACCTCACGAAGGTCGCCAGTGAGGTGAACATCGGCTTCAAGGGATGGGGAGACGATTTCGAGTTGCTGCAGCTTTGGGAGCACATTCGTCAATACATGAACGATGCCGGCCCCGCTTTGGACCCGGGCGAAGAGTTCAAGACCTTCAGCACGGGCCGACTTCCCAAGTCCCCGGATGAGGCAATGGCGGCCTTGGGGCGAAAGCTGTCGGAGTCTGAGGCGTGGGCTGCTCCAAAGACTTGACGCAAGATCGGCCGCGTCGGCATTTGACCTGCCCCGGTTTGTAGTCTCGACAACCACGATCTGGCGTGTCGGCCATGAGCCTTCTCCCCTCAGACGGGAGAAGAACCTAAAAATGGCGGGGGTTACCGTGCCGCCGCAATCGCCTTCACCCGCGCCCTGGCCAATGCTTCACCAATCGCCGGGCCTTTCAGGTGCGCCGTTTCCAGATCCCGCGCCTGTACCGAGAGCGCCGCCTGATGCAGGCGCTTGAGCGTTTCGCCCTGCGGGTAGTCACTGTCCTCGAATCCCAGCCGTCCGCGCTTGTCGGCCTCGCAGCACAGGGCGATGCGCGCGATGCGTTCGGGCCGCCGCAACGCGTCGCAGCGACCCAGCAGCTCCAGCACGGTGGCATCGCGGAGCTCGTCGATGCGGTGCACGTTCAAGTGCTCGCGGCAGACCGCTTCCGCCAGCTGCTGGTGTTCGGCCGGGACCTTCAAGCGGGCGCACAGCGCCTTCAGCGGCCTGATCCCGCGCTGCTCATGCATGATGTGGCGCGGCCATTCCTCCGGCGGGGTGAGGCCCTTGCCGAGATCGTGGGTGAGCGCGGCGAAGCCGACCAGGTCATCGCCCGGGGCCAGTCCCGCTGCCATGTCACTGACCATCTCCTGGTGCAGGCCGGTGTCGATTTCCGGATGGAACTCGGCACGCTGCGGAACGCCATACAGCGCTTCCAGCTCGGGCAGGACCGGGCCCAGTGCGTGCGCCTCGTGCAGGGTGCGCAGGAACGCCGAAGGCCGTTCGCTTGCCAGCGCCCTTCGTAGTTCCTGCCAGACGCGCTCTGGTACCAGCGCGTCGAGCTCACCGCTGGCAGCGACCTCGCGCATCAGCGCCATGGTTTCGGGGGCAACGGTGAACCCCAGCGGGGCAAAGCGGGCCATGAAGCGGGCCGCGCGCAGCACGCGCAATGGATCTTCAACGAAGGCAGGACCGACGTGGCGCAGCACGCGCTGCTCGATGTCACGCACGCCGCCGTAAGGATCGACCAGCGCACCGCTGTCTTCGTCGCAGGCAATGGCATTGATGGTGAAGTCGCGGCGCTGCAGGTCCTCTTCCAGCGTGACCGCCGGATCGGCATCGACCACGAAGCCGCGATAACCGCGGCCGGATTTGCGCTCGGTGCGGGCCAGGGCGTATTCCTCACCGGTCTGCGGATGCAGGAACACCGGGAAGTCCCGACCCACGGCGCTGAAGCCCTGCGCTTCCATCTGCGCGGGCGTGGCCCCGACCACCACCCAGTCGCGGTCGCCGGCGGGACGCTGCAGCAGGCGGTCGCGCACGGCGCCGCCGACAAGATAGATCTTCATGGCGGGGATGATGGCATGCCCGGCGCGCAGAGCCGAATCAGTCGCCGCCCTGGCCCGCGTCCGCCGGACAGCTGAAGCGCTTGCGCTTGTCGACCAGGCGTCCCATCAGGCGGTCGCTCAGCGGCAGGGCGTCACCGTTGAGGCGCCAGTCGTAGATCACGCTGAAGGCCAGCACGCGCGCGACGTACTCGCGCGTTTCCTTGTAGCTGATCGTCTCGATCCACAGGTCGGGATCGAAACTGGGGCGCTGGCTCTGCCAGCGTGCCGTCGGCGTCGGACCGGCGTTGTAGGCGGCGATGGTCACATAGGGCAGGCCGTCGTACTTGTTCATCAGCTGGCGCAGGTAGGCGGTGCCGATGGCGATGTTGGTGTCGGGGTCGTAGAGGCTGTCGGCACCGCCGTAGCCGGTCAGGCCGATGGACTTTGCCACGGCGGCACCGGTGGCCGGCAGCACCTGCATCAGGCCCATCGCATTGGCAGGCGAGCGCGCGCGCGGAGTGAAGATGCTTTCGGCGCGGATTTCCGCAGCGACCCAGGCCGGATCGATGGCATTGCGCGCCGATTCGCGGCGGATCGTGGCGTCATGGTGCAGGGGGAAGCGCAGATCGTACAGGCGCTGTTCCTGCGGCTGCTTGCCGAGGGAGAACACCGCGCGGTCGAACCAGCCATTGTCCTGGGCCACCCGCACCGCCAGTCGGCGCTGGGTGTCATCGAAGCGCGACAGCGCGCTGTTCCATTCGGCCACCGCCCAGCCGGCGCGATCGATCTGGAACAACGCCACGGCGCGCTGGATGGCAGGATCGCGAGCCACTGCGGCCTTGGCCTGTTCGCTGTCGTTGGGTTTCCACGGGCACAGCGTGTAGCCCTGCTGCAGCTTGTCGGCCGCGAGGAAGCCGTGGAAGGTGGGCGTGCGCGCGGCCTCCCGGAACAGAGACTGTGCCTGCTGTGCCTGCCCGGTCTTCTCCAGCATGCGTCCTTCGTAATAGCGCCAGCGTGGATCGTTGCGCTGTTTCGGCCCCATCTTGCGGATTGCTGCCAGGGTCGCCGGCCAGTCGCCACGCGACATCGCTTCGCGCACGCGCCATTCATGCAGGCGCTCGTCGTAGGCGGCGTCGGGGACTGCATTGAGGCGCCGCGCGGAATCAGGCAGGTAGGAGGCAACCGTCCACAACGCGATCTGGTAGCGCACCTGGGCCTGCTGCTCGGCACTCAGGCCCAGGGCCTGCGCGTACTGCGGCAGCTGCTGCTCGGTGGCATCCGGATCGGCCTTGGCCAGCTTGACCAGGCCATCGGTGGCGATGCGCCGGCTGCGATCGTTGCGCGGCCAGTTCAGTGCGCTGGCATTGGGCTTGTCGACGAACGCAGCATAGGTGTTGGCCAGCGCCAGGTCGGCAGCCGGCAGTCCGCGCGCGGCGCTGCGCATCACCGCCGGCTGCTGCGCGTCGGCGGCCGCGTCGATGCGCTCCCAGCGCAGTGCGTCGCTCAGGCCCCCCTGGGCCTGCAGCACGGCGAACACTGCATCGCAGCCGTCGGGCAGCGACTTGCCGTTCCGGCGCCACAGCTCCTGGGCGTCGCTGATCCATTGCGGATCGACGCCGCCGGTCACCTGTCGCGCGGTCAACTGCGCACAGCGCAGGCCGAGATTGTCGGTAGGCGCCCAGTTGGCGAGCAGGGTGGGCCAGTCCTGCCGGCGTGCCACCGAGGGCAGCCACACGCTGCGGAAGGAGGTGGCCACGGCCTGGCCCTCGTAGCGCTTGAGGAAGGCCTGCGCCTGCGCGGTGTCGACCGTGTCGATGTTGCGCCGCAGATTGGCGTACTCCAGCCAGCCATAGGCCGGATGGCGGCTGAGCGCGGCGGCCTGGCCGGGATCGAACTGGCCGCGTTCGGCAGCGGCGATGGCGGCTTTGAGCTGCGCGTTCTGGGCATCGAGGGACTGGGCACCGGCGCAGCCGATCAGCAGCAGGGAGGCCAGCGGGAGCAGGGACAGGGCGGTCGAAGAGCGTCGGGTCATGGCGCCAGCATAGCGGGCACTGGCTGAATTCAGTTTCGCATCGCGTGCACGCCAGGCGAAGGCAACGGCGGCTGAATGCAGGTGCATGCAGCCTCTGCCGCAACGGCGGGATGCCGGCGTAACGTCAGAGCCGGGCGAACCGCCCGGCTGCAGGGAGCGGCACATGGCGTTCAGTAGCACAGGAAGGAATGGCCCGCTGGCGGAGATCAATGTCACGCCATTGGTGGATGTGATGCTGGTGCTGTTGATCATCTTCATCGTGACCGCACCGATCGTGGCCCGGCCGATCGCAGTGCAGTTGCCGCAGGCGACCGATCGCGTGGTCGCCCGGCCGGACCCGCCGCCGCCGATCGAACTGCGTCTGGATGCAGCCAACCAGCTCAGCTGGAACGGCCAGCCTCTGGCCATTGCCGATCTGCAGTCGCGCCTGCAGGCGCAGGCGGGTGAGCATGCCGGCAACCTGCCGGAGCTGCGCATCGCGACCGATCCGGCGGCCGAGTACGAAGGGATGGCACGCATCCTGGCGGCGGCCGAGGCCACCGGCATGGAGCGCATTGCGTTCGTGCGCTGAGCAGCGGACGAGGGGCTGTCGATGCACAGCCCCTCCACCAAGAGTGCTTTGGAGCACTCCGCGGATGCCGGCACCTGCTGTCGCAACAGGCGCGTGGTCAGCGCGCCAAGGCTGGAACACGACACACAATCTGTCGCTATCTGAGGCGATTGCCCGTCAATCGCGTCAAGCCCGCGTGAAAGGGTGTCGGTCGTCACGCCGTGATTTTGACTACTTGTTTACAAAGGAGACGCTGCCGCCATGCAGGAGGGGCGTACGGCAGCCAATGTCCCGACATTCCTTTGGAGAGAGAGCGAATGAATCACCTGCACCACCGCCCCCTGGCGGTTGCCGTCGCCCTGTGCGTGACTGCCCTGGCACCGCTGGGCGCCGCCGCACAGTCCACCACCAACCTGGACGCGGTCGAGGTCACCGGTACCCGCATCAAGCGCGCTGAAGTGGAGGGCCAGGTTCCGATCCAGACCCTGACCCGCGGCGACATCGAGCGCACCGGCCTGAGTTCGATCGGCGAAGTGCTGCAGCAGCTCACCGGCTCCGGTTCGGCGCTCAATGCCAAGTTCAATTCGTCCGGCAACTTTGGCTTCCCCCCGGATGGCAGCGGCGTCGGTGCGGGTTCGGCGCAGGTCGATCTGCGCCACCTGGGGGCCAAGCGCGTGCTGGTGCTGGTCGATGGCATCCGCTGGGTCAATGAGTCATCGGCGTCGGGTGTCGGCGCCGCGACCGATCTCAATACCATTCCGCTGGCCATCGTCGAGCGCATCGAGGTGCTGGAAGACGGCGCGTCGTCGCTGTACGGCTCCGATGCCATCGCCGGCGTGGTCAACATCATCACCCGCCGTGATTTCGATGGCGGCCAGGTGACCCTGAACTACGGCGAATACAGCAAGGGCGACGGCACGCAGAAGGGCGTGGACCTGGCCTGGGGCAAGAGTGGTGATCGCTTCAGCCTGTTCCTCGGCGCCAGCTGGACCAAGCAGGATCCGGTGTATGCGAAGGACCGTGAACAGTCGCGCTTCCCTATTCCCGGTACCGGCCTGGCGTTCGGCAGCGGCGGTATCCCGCAGGGCCGCTTCGCTTTCGTCGATCCCAATACCGGCGCAGAGCAGGACATCGTCCCCAATACCGGCGTGAGCAATCCGCGCTACGACGGCAGCGCGGGCTGCAACCGCACCGATGACTACCACTGCTTCACCAGCGCTGACCGCTTCAACTTCGCCGAGTACAACATGGTGCTGACGCCGTCGGAGCGGAAGGGTCTCTTCGGCCAGTTCCGCTTTGACATCACCGACAACGTGCAGTGGTACGTCAAGGCACTGGGCAACCGTCGCGAGTCGACCAACCAGGCTGGCCCCGAGCCGCTGTTCTTCGGCCCCGATGGCGCCACCGGCAATCCGCTGGCCGACAACATCACCATCTCGGCGCTCAACCCCTACAACCCGTTCGGCTTCGACCTGGTGTCGTCCGGCAACATGAGCCTGATCGGCCGTCGCCCGGTGGAAGGTGGCGCGCGCGTGTTCGAGCAGGAGGTCAACACCACGTACTTTGCCACCGGCCTGGTCGGCAACTTCCAGGCGGCCGACCGCAGCTGGTTCTGGGACGTCAACGGCATGTACAGCAAGAACAAGGCCGAACAGACCAACTACGGCAGCTACAACATCTACAACGTCAACCTGGCGCTGGGCGATCCGGCCGCATGTGCGGCGACGCCGGGCTGCGTGCCGCTGAACATCTTCGGCGGTGCCGGTTCCATCACCCCGGACATGCTGCGCTGGATCCAGCCGGTGGTACGCGACCGCAGCCAGAACGAGCTGAGCCTGTTCACCGCCAATCTGTCCAGCGATCTGTTCAACCTGCCGGCCGGCCCGCTGTCCTTCGCCACCGGTTACGAGTACCGCAAGTACGAAGGCTGGTACCAGCCCGACCCGTTGACGGTGATCGGTCACTACAACGGCGTGCCGTCGCAGCCGACTTCCGGCTCGTACGACGTCAATGAAGCCTACCTGGAACTGAGCGTGCCGATCTTCGCCGACTCGGCACTGGGCAAGAAGCTCGACCTGAGTCTGGCAGGCCGCTACTCGGATTACTCCACCTTTGGTGGTGAGTTCACGCCCAAGTACGGCCTGCGCTGGCAGGTGACCGATGACTTCGTGCTGCGCACCACCTATGCCGAAGGCTTCCGCGCGCCGTCGATCGGCGAACTGTACGGCTCGGCCGCGCGCGCGGACCTGCAGCTGTTCGATCCGTGCTCGATCGGCCTGGGCGGCACGCCGCCGCGTGGCAGCGCCGCCAACTGTGCCGCGCTGGGCGTGCCGGCCGGCTTCCAGCAGGCCAACTCGCAGATCTCGGTGACCACCGGCGGCAACCGCGAGCTGGAACCGGAGCGTTCACGCAGCTTCAGTGCCGGATTCGTCTGGAGCCCGTGGTTCGGCAACAACACCTCCTGGTCGGAGCGCTTCGACGTGGAAGTGACGTTCTACCGCCACAACATCGATGGCGCGATCCAGGCGATCAACGCGCAGACCCAGCTGGACCTGTGCGTGGATACGCTGGATCCGGTGTACTGCGATGGCATCACCCGTGCCAGCACCGGCGCGGTCAGCAGCTTCAACAACCGACTGACCAACCTGGGTTCGATCAAGACCGATGGCTGGGACGTGGATCTGTTCTGGACCCTGCCGCAGACCTCGATCGGCCAGTTCAAGCTGGGCTGGAAGAACACCTTCGTCGGTCGTTACGAGGCCACCGGTGCGGCCGGCCAGCGGCAGCCACAGAAGCCGGGCGTGGAAGTGGCCGACAGCTCGATTCCGGAATGGACCAGCAACGCCAGCATTGGCTGGACACTGGACAACTGGAGCGCGAACTGGACGGTGCGGCACATCTCCGAGTTGACCGAAGACTGTGGCGACGCCGTGGCGTTCCCGGTGTGCAGCAACCAGGTGGCGGGCACCAACACGCTCTCGGCGACCACCTTCCATGATCTGCAGGTGGGTTACAGGATCGACTGGATGAAGGGACTGCAGCTGACCGCTGGCCTGAACAACGTGTTCGACAAGGATCCGCCGATCTGCCTGTCGTGCTCGCTGAACGGCTATGACGCGTCGACCTATGACATTCCGCGTGGCCGCTACTGGTACATGCGCGCGGACCTGCGGTTCTGATGTGATGAGGGGCAGCGCCGGACACTCCGGCGCTGCCTTGCGGGTGTAGAGCCGAGCCCATGCTCGGCTGATTCCCTGCAGCTGATCAGAACGACCAGGTGAACGTCAGCGAGCCGTTGCGGCCATCGCCGTACGCACCGTAGCCGTTGATCTGCGAGAGGTACTGCTTGTCCAGCAGGTTGTTGAGGTTGGCCTGCACGCTGAACTCCGGCGAGATGCGGTAGCGCACGAAGGCGCTGACCAGGGCATAGCCGTTCTGCTCGATGCGGCCGTAGGCCGGCACCGCATAGTAGATGCGGTTCTGCCAGTTCGCCCCACCGCCGACCGTCAGTGCCTGCAGCGACTGCGGCGTGTAGCTGGTGAACAGCTTCAGCGCAGTCTGCGGCAGGTTGGTGTTGATGTCGGCATCGTTGGCATCCTTGGCCACGTAACGCGAGGCACCGAAGGTCGCGTTCCAGCCCGGGGCCAGCTCGCCGTTCAGTTCGAATTCGAAGCCGCGGCTGACCGTGCCGCGCGCGGCGCGGTAGGCGAATTCGTTCTGGCTGCCCTGCACCGGCTCACCGGTGGCCTAGCCCACGTTGTCCTGCTCGATGCGGAACACCGCCAGCGAAGCATTGAGGCGGTTGTCGAACCAGGCGCCCTTGACGCCCACTTCGTAGCTCTTGCCATCGACCGGATCGAGGTAGCTGCCGTTGCGGTCCTTCAGTGTCTGCGGCTGGAAGATCTCGGTATAGGCGGCGTAGGTGGAGAAGGTATCGTTGATGTCCAATACCAGGCCGGCATAGGGCGTGGTGACCTTGTGTGAGCGGTCCGCACCTTCGCCTTCACTCTTCCAGTCGGTGTAGCGTGCACCGACGATGAGCTTCAGCGGGTCGGCCAGCGACAGGCGCGTGGCCATGTAACCGGCCTTCTGGGTGATGGTGCCTTCGCTGGCCAGCGCCAGCGGGTTCCAGTTCGGCTCGGAGATGTCGCCGGTCCAGCCAAGATAACTGGTGAACGGGTCCCAGCTCTGGCCGGGGCCGCCAATCTGGTAGTCGCCGTAGTTGGCGTACTCGCGCTTGTTGTAGCTCAGGCCGGCCATGAACTGGTGCTCGCGGCCGAACAGCCGGAACGGGCCGTCGACATAGCCATCGACTGCGTTGACCTTGCGCTCGGTGTTGTAGAAGCCGGCCGACGGCGAAATGCCGGTGCCGGTGGTCCTGTCGAAGAACGAGGCACCACTGGTCCAGTCGTTGTAGGCCGGGTAGAACAGCTTGTCGTCGGCCTTGGTCTCATCGTGGGTCGCACCGACCTTGAACTTCCAGCCATTGCTGAAGGCATGCTGCAGGGTGGCGAACGCGCGCTTGCTGGTGGTGTCCCAGTAGGTCCAGTTCGGACTGGCGTTGAACGATTCGTCGTAGCCGGTGGCCGAGCCGTCGGAGAACAGCATCGGGAAGCCGCCCCAGGTCGCACCATTGGCGCGCTTCTGCTGGTAGTCGTAGCCCACGCTCAACTGCGTGTCCGGAGTCAGGTCGGCGTCGATCACCGCGTAGCCCAGCGTCTTGTGCTGGTTGTAGCGGTCCATCTGCGCGTCGGTGTCGAGGTAGCTGCCGATCACCCGGCCACGCACGGTGCCACTGGCATTCAGCGCGCTGCCCACGTCCACGGTGGTACGGGTACGGCCCCAGCTGCCGACGTTCACCGATACGCTGCCGGCCAGCTCGGCGCTGTCGGCATGCTTGCGGATCAGGTTCACCGAGGCAGACGGGTTGCCTGCGCCACTGAGCAGGCCGGTGGCGCCGCGCACCACCTCCACGCGGTCATACAGAGCGAGGTCCAGGCCGGAATCGCCGTAGCTCCAGTTCTGCACCATCTGCGTGGGCAGGCCATCGAACTGGTAACTGTCGATGTAGAAGCCGCGCGCATAGAACTCGGTGCGCTCGCTGTCCGATTGCGTGCTGGTCACACCGGTAGTGTTGGCCAGCACGTCGATGATGTCGTCCAGGTTCTGATCTTCAATGCGCTGATGGCTGATGATGCTGACCGACTGCGGAATCTCGCGCGGCGTCAGGTCGAAGCGGGTACCGGCCGAGGTGCGGCGCACCGAGTAGCCCTCCGCGCGCTCGCCCTTGACCACCACCTTGTCGAGGGTGGTCGCATCGGTGGCAGTCTCTGCGAAGGCGGTCGGGGCGATGGCGCAGAGTGCGGCGAGCACGGCAACGGACAGCCGCTGTGGCTGCGGGATACGGAATGCAGGACGGTTCATGGGATTCCTGGACGAGCATGCGCGTTCGGCCGACATCCAGGAGGCGAGGCGCTAGGGGTAGGGGAGAGGCGGGCGCGCCCTCCTGGCGGCGCCGTAATCGAAAGGAATGTTAATACGAACTATTCCTATTTACAAACGATGAACAAGGGCGCGCGGGGCAGGATCGTCCGGCTGCCGGGGACGACCGCCGTCCGGCGGCTTAGCGGCGCAGCAGTGGCAGAGGATCCCGCGCGCCGTCTGCGCCATAGATGCCCCAGTGCAGGTGCGGCGGGGTGCCCTTGGCGTTGCCGCTGTCGCCGACGTGGCCGAGCAGATCGCCCGCGGCTACGACCTGGCCGCGGGCGAGGCCTGCGGCCCAGCTCTCCAGATGGGCGTAGTAGTAGCGCTCGCGGCCGGGGCCGATCACCCAGACCTGACGGCCACCCAGGCCGCCTTCCCGCACCTCGGCAACCACGCCCGGGGTCGCGCTGCGGACCGGGGTACCCCGCGCGGCGAAGATGTCGATGCCGGCATGGCTGCGGTCGCGCCCTCGCGGCGCGCCGAAGGTATCGGCGATCTGGCCCGGCCGCACGCCGTCCACCGGTACCGGCAGCTCGGTGGCCGGTGGCATCCGGGCCAATGACCACAGCATCTTCGGCGCTTCGGCCCAGCGGCTGTTCCAGACGGACAGGGCGGCAACGACGGTGACGACAAGCAGGAACGCACGCAGCAGCCAACGGCGCAGCAGGCGGGCGGAAGACGTGGAGGGTGTGCGGGGCGAAGGATTCATGCCGCGCCAGTATGGCGCGGTGGGTGTCGAGGCCGGTTCATTGCAGGGGGACTTCGAAACTGCGCTTCAGCGTGGACAGTGCCACCGCGGTGCGGAATCGTTCGATGTTGTCGTCGCCACCGAACAGCCGCTCGCTGATGGTGTCGTACTCCTCCATCGAGGTGGCCGAAAGCACCAGCAGGAAATCGCCGTCACCGGTGATGGCATAGCACTGCTGCACCGCCGGGTCGTCCTGCACGCGCTGCTTGAACGGCGCCACGCGATCACGCTGCTCGCTGACCATGCGCACCTCGACAATGAGGGTCAGCGGTCGGCCGATCCGCGCCGCCGCCACCACGGCCACATTGGCCGCGATCACACCGCTGTCCTGCAGACGCCTGACCCGCCGCTGCACCGCCGGCGTCGACAGGTGCACGGCTTCGGCGATCTCCCGCTGTGGCAGCGTGTTGTCCCGCTGCAGCAGGGTGAGGATGGCGCGGTCGAAGCTGTCCAGCACGGGGGCAGTGGCCATGGTGAGCAGAAGTTGCATGGACGGGCCGGTAATTGAGCCAAGTGCTCGCCGTCGACGCAATAGACTGGACGCATGCAGACTTCACGATTCGCGCCGATGTTGCCGGCGCTGGCGGTGCTCGGCTCGGTAACGGCGCTGTCCGTTGGCACGTCCTATGCAAAGCACCTGTTCCCGCTGATCGGCGCGCAGGGCACCAGCGCGCTGCGCGTGGGCTTCTCCGCACTGTTGCTGCTGCTGTTCTGGCGACCCTGGCGCTGGAAGACCCGCCGCGCGGATGCGATCACCATCCTGCGCTACGGGCTCACGCTGGGCCTGATGAACCTGCTGTTCTACATGGCCATCCGCACGATCCCGTTCGGCATCGCGGTGGCCATCGAGTTCACCGGGCCGTTGACCGTGGCGATGCTGTCGTCACGGCGCCCGATCGATTTCCTGTGGGTGGGATGCGCAGTGGTCGGCCTGCTCCTGCTGTTACCGCTGGGCGGTGCGGCGGCACTGGACCCGGTGGGCGTGCTGTATGCACTGGGTGCGGCGGCGTGCTGGGGCCTGTACATCGTGTTCGGCAAGCGCGCCGGCCACCTGCATGCCGGCCATTCGGTGTCGCTGGGCCTGCTGGCGGCGTCGCTGGTGGTGGTGCCGGTCGGGGTGATCCATGCCGGCGCGGCCCTGCTCGATCCGAAGATCCTGCTGGCGGGCCTGCTGGTGGCACTGGTGTCCAGTGCGATTCCGATGTCGCTGGAGATGATGGCGCTCAAGCGCCTGCCGAAGGAAACCTTCGGCATCCTGATCAGCATGGAGCCGGCGGTGGCCGCGCTGTGGGCGATGCTGCTGCTGCACGAACACCTGCATGGACTGCAGTGGCTGGCGATCGGCTGCACCGTGGTGGCTTCGGTGGGGAGCACGATGACGGCGCGGCGGTCGAAGGCGCCAGCGATGCAGGCGGGGTAGCGCCGGGCCATGCCCGGCGGATTGGGTTCCGTTCGCCGGCCATGGCCCGGCGCTACCGATCAGCGCAGGGCGCTGGCCGGTACGTCGATGGCCATGGCCAGCGCCAGATGGTCCGAGAAGGCCGCCGGTACGGCTTCGACCGCGCGGGTCTGCAGGCTGCTGCTGACCAGGATGTGGTCGATGGCGCGGTCCGGGCGCCAGCTGGGGAATGTCGGCACGATGCAGCCTGGAGGCTGCAGCCGGGTCTTCTGGTACAGCACCTGCATTTCCGGCCGTTCGGCCAGGCAGTTGAAGTCACCCATCAGCACGGCATTGGGGTGGTCGGACAGCAGCTCGGCAATGAAACCGAGCTGTGCCATCCGCGAACCGGCACCCAGCGAGAGGTGGGCCACGGCCACGGCCAGGCCGTCCCTGCCATCACCGAACCTGGCCAGCAGCACGCCACGCCCGCCGATGCGGCCGGGCAGGGCGTGGTCCTGCACCTCCACCGGCTCCAGTTTGCTCAGCAGGCCGTTGGCACTGGATGCAACCCCGCCCATGCGCCGGTTCGGCTGGTGGCTCCAGTAGTTGAAGCCGGCACGCTGGGCCAGGTAGTGGGTCTGGTTGGTGAAGCCCGAACGCAGGCTGCCTGGATCGGCTTCCTGCAGGCCAACGATGTCGTGCCCACGCGCCAGTGTGGCAATCGCATCAAGACTGCTGCGCTTGCGACCCGCCGGCAGCGCATGTGACCAGCTGCGGGTCACATAGTCGCTGTAGCGGCGGGTACTGGAGCCGGCCTGGATGTTGGCCGTCAGCAGGCGCAGGGTCCGTGTAGAGGGGGAATTCACGGCCGGGGACAGCTTCTCTTGGATCAGTGAGCCTGGGCCGCACCGCGCTCGCGGGCGATCAGGTGGTCGGCGATGCGCAGCATGTCCGGGAAGCTCTTGCCCTTCACCAGGTACTTGCCGTTGACGATGATCGACGGGGTGCCGCTGATCTGGCTGCGCTGCGCGAACTGCTTGGCCGAGTTGGTCTTGGCATTCACCGCGAAGCTGCCCATGGTAGCGGCGAACTGCTTCGGATCGACGCCGTAGCCGGCGTAGAACTTGGCGATGTCCTCGACCGAATCACGGCCGCGTTCGCCCTTCAGGGTCTTCTGCGAGTGGATGGCGGCGTACAGCGCCTCGTGGGTCTTCTCCTGCACGCCCAGCGTCTGCGCGGCATAGAAGGCACGGGCGTAGTCGTCCCAGGTGCCGCCGAACATGGCGGGCACGTAGACGAAGTTCACGTCGCCCGGCAGACCGGCCTTCCACGGGCCGACCAGCGGCTGGAAGGCGGCGCAGGCCGGGCAGACGTAGCCGAAGATCTCGACCACTTCGACCTTGCCGGCAACCGGCTGGAAGGGCTGGCCGTTCGGAATTTCCTGGTAGTCCTCACCGGCCACCGGCGCCGGACCGGTCAGTGCGGTGGTGGTCGGGGCCGGAGCGGCCGCCGGAGCGGCTTCGGCGGCCTTCTCGCCTTCGGCTGCCGGGGCCGCGCCTGCGCTGTCAGCGGCCGGTGCCGCAGCGGGCTCGGTGCTGGCCGGGGTGGTGGTCGGCTCGGCCGGGGCGGCGGAGGTGTTGGCGGTGCCGTCGTCGGCCTTGCAGGCCGCCAGGATCGGCAGCAGCGCTGCGAGTGCGAGGGCGTAGCGGATCTTCATGGAAGCGTCTCCAGCATCTGGAATGGTGGGGCCGGCGGCGGGCGCCGGCCAGGGGGAAATGATGACACGCGGCGGCGACAGCGCCGTGTCGGGAGTGGGCGTTGGTTCAGCGGCCGCGGTTGGCGCGGACCTGGGCGATCAGCGCCGAGGCAATGCGCAGCTGGTCGTCGAAGCTGTTACCGCGGACCAGATACTGGCCGTTGATGATCAGCGCCGGGGTGCCGGGGATGCGGGTGCGCTGGGCAAATGCCCGCGCCGCGTCGACCTTCTTCTGCACGGCGTCGCCCCGCAGGGCCTGGGTGTAACGCTCGGGCGCCACGCCGTACGCCTTGTAGAAGGTGGCGAGCTCATCGGCCGAGACATTCTGCATCGGCAGGGTGCCCTGCTCGTGCAGAGCCTTGAACACGGCCGCATGGCTGCGCTTGGCGACGCCGACTTCTTCGGCGGCGTAATAGGCCAGCGCCCAGGCATCCCAGGCGCCCCCGAACGCCGCCGGCACCGGAGTGAAGCGCACATCCGCCGGCAGCTTGGCCGCCCAGGCTTCCAGCTGTGGTTCGAAACGCGCGCAGTGCGGGCAGGTGTAGCCGAACACCTCGACCACTTCGATCTTGCCGGCGAGCGGCTGGAACGGACCGGCCTGGGCGATGCGCTCGTAGTCGCGACCTTCGACCAGCGGGGCTGCGGCAGGGGCGGCACTGGCGGCCATCGGCAGCAGCACCAGCAGGGACAACAGCAGGCGGGGAATCAACCTCATCGACACGCATCTCCGTTGAAAAAGCAACGCCGGCGCAGTCGCCGGCGTGAAGGAAACATACCGCAGGCGCGGGCCGTGGTGGCGGCCCGGGCCGACCAGTGGCGGTCAGGGGGCGGCGGCCGGTCGTGCCGGCGTGGCTTCGGTGGCCACGTCGTCGGCCCGGTTGTGCAGGCCCTGCAGGTAGCTGGACAGCGCCTGCACTTCCTGTTCGGTCAGCTTCTGTGCCACCGCGGCCATGATCTGGAAGTGTGCCTTGTCGGTTTCGTTGGTCTGCCCGGCCTGGTACTCCTGCAGGCGGCGCGCGACATAGCTGGCGTGCTGGCCACCGATATGCGGGTAGGCCGGGCCCGGGTTGCCGGCGCCGCTGGGGCCGTGACAGGCCATGCAGGCCGGCAGCCCGCGCGACGCGTCGCCGCCGCGGTACAGCTGCTGGCCGATCTGGTAGAACTTCATGCCCTTGTAGGGGCCTTCGGTCACCGCCGTGTCGTCGGCGATGCCGGCGGTGGCCTTCTGCGTGGCGAAGAACGCGCCGATGTCGCGCATGTCCTGCGGGGTGAGGTTCTGCACGAACGGCACCATCGCCACTGCCGCACCGGAGCTTCGCTGGCCGTTGGCGATCAGGGCCATCTGCTGGGCGACATAGCGCTCGCTCTGGCCGGCGATGGACGGGTACATCTCGACCGTGGAATTGCCGTCGGCACCATGGCAGGCCGCGCAGGCCGCAGCCTTGCCCTGGCCAGCCTTGGCATCGCCCCAGGTCGTCTTGCTGAAATCCACCTCCAGCGAGGCGGTGTTGATCGGCCCGTTGTCGGGCAGCGGGGTCAACGTGGTCTGCGCGAACGCAGCGGCGGCAACAACGACAGCAGTGGCAAGGGCGGATACGGCAAGAACGCGAGCGTGGCGCATGCTAAAGCTCCGTATGGACCGGGCCGGGCGGTGGCCGCCGGCATCGCCCGGATTATCAACGGCGTTTCCACGCACGGTCAACGAAGCAGTGCAGCAAAATCCCCGCTGGGGCCGTCGGCACGGGCGCGCGGCGCCGCAACATGCGATCCTATGCGCATGTCATTGCTCCTTGAACGCGCCCGTTACCACCTCTCGGCCCACAACGCGCGGCAGCTGCCGCCCGACGAAGGGGCCGAAGTGGCCTTCGCCGGCCGCTCCAACGCCGGCAAGTCCAGCGCCCTCAATGCGTTGACCCGGCAGAATGCCCTGGCCCGCGTCTCCAAGACCCCCGGCCGCACGCAGCAGCTGGTGTTCTTCCAGATCACCCCGGAAGCAAGCCTGGTCGACCTTCCCGGCTACGGCTACGCCAAGGTGCCGCTGGAGCTGCAGGCGCACTGGCAGGCCTTCATCGACAGGTACTTCCGTACCCGGGAGGCACTGAAGGGGCTGGTGGTGGTGATGGACATCCGCCACCCGCTGAAGGACTACGACCGCCAGATGCTGTCTTACGCCGTACAGCGCGGCCTGCCGGCGCATGCGCTGCTGACCAAGGCCGACAAGCTGGGCCGCGGCCAGCAGATGCAGACGCTGCAGAAGGTGCGCAAGGAACTGCAGTCGGCCTACGGCGACAGCGTCAGCGTGCAGGTGTTTTCCGGTGAGGACCGCACCGGCGTGGACGAAGCCCGTGCCGTGATCGGTGGCTGGCTGGGCCTGGAATAACCTCTCGCCCGCCGGGCATGGCCCGGCGCTACCGGATCGGTGGGGGCCGACCTTGGTCGGCAGACCCTCACAATGGCGAATACTCCGCCGGCACCCAGGCATAGGCCTGGCCTTCCCTGCGCACGTGGCCCAGGCCCGGGAAAGGCAGATGCGCACCCGCCACCCACCACGCCCCGGCGGTGGCCTGCTGCAACAGACTGCGGCGGCTGGCCGTGGCCGCCTTGCGGTCCGAATCGGCCTCGAACGCGGCTTCCGGGTGGGCGAACTGCACCGCGTGGAAGTGCAGCACGTCGCCCCACACCAGCAGTGACTGGCCCTGGCTGTCGAACCGGTAAGAGACGTGGCCGGGAGTGTGGCCATGGGTATCCATCGCCAGGGCACCGCCGGGGAGGGCATCGCCAGGCTGGAAGGTACGCAGGTGGCCGCTGGCCTGATAAGGCGCCACGGCGGTTCGGGCGAGCGGGAAGGCAAAGCGCACGCCCTCCGGTGCGGTGGTTTCGCTGGCCGGGTTGAGCCAGTAGTCCGCGTCGGCCCTGGACAGCCACACCGTCGCGTTCGGATAGGCCGGCTTGCCCTGCGCGTCGAGCACGCCGCACAGATGGTCAGGATGGGCGTGGGTCAGCAGGATGTCGTCCACCTCGGCGGGATCCACGCCTGCGGCACGCAGGTTGCCCAGTACCTGGCCCAGGCCGGGACCGAAGCACTGCGCGGTGCCCGTGTCGACCAGAGTGAGGTGATTGCCCTGGCGGATCAGGTAAGCATTGACCGCGGTCTGCAGGCCCTTGCTGTCTTCGGGGACATAGCGGCCTTCCAGCAGGCGGGTGACCAGCGTCGGCGGCACGTCGACCACTTCCTGCCGGCCGAGTGCGACCACGCCATCGAACAGGGCGGTGACCTGCAGGGTGCCGATGCGGTGGTGATAGACGCCGGGCATCTGCCGGGTGGGTGCGGGTGAGGTGGCTTCGGCGAGTGCGGTCAGCGGCAGCGCAGCCAGGGCCAGCAGCAGGGCGCCGCGCAGCGGCAGGTGATGCAGGGTCATGAGGGTTCTCGATGGAGGACGGGCGGTTCCGTTGCGGCTAGCGTGCCGTGGCCGGCGTGCGCGCGGCGCTCAAACCGCTGCGCGGAATGCTCAGGGAGTGGGGGCTGGCAGGGCTGCGCCCTGCACCCGCAGAGGCAACGGCCGAAGCAACAGCGGGCTATCCGTGGATGGCGGGGTGGGTCCGGCTGCGGGGGACGCCGTAAATACGTCCCTGTAGGCTCGGTCGCGCCATCCATGGCGCTCACGCCCCCGCAACCGGACCCACCCCGCCTTCGACAGTTTTCCACGATCTGTCGGAAATGCTCTTGGGGTCAGATCCGTTTTCCGCAGGAAAACGGATCTGACCCCGGAAATTCGTTCGATCAGCCGCCGGAATCTGTCGAAGGCGGGGCACTGTGGGTGGGCAGGACCGTTGGCGCCATGGATGGCGCCATCGAGCCCCCATGGATGGGTTTACGGCGTGTCCTGGCCATCCACAGTGCCCCGCCCTCCCACGGATAGCCCGCTGTTGCTGTTGCTTCGGCCGTTGCCTCTGCGGGTGCAGGGCGCAGCCCTGCCTGACCCCCTCAGATGTCTGTAGGAGCCAGTCCGTACTGCTCGGCGAAGCGCTTGCTGAAACTGGCCGCGGAACGGTAGCCCGCGCGCGCGGCCACGGTCTTCAGCGGCAGGTCGGTGGTGTACAGCAACTGCATGGCGTGGGCCAGTCGTGCCTCGGTCAGCAGCTGGCGCAGGCTGGTGCGCTCGGCCGCCAGCCGACGACGCAGGGTGGCGCCGCTCAGTGCGAACTGCTCCTCCACATCACGCGATTGCCAGTCGCGCGCAGGTTCAGCGGCGACGCGATCCCGTATCTGCTCACCCAGCGTCGGTGCCGTGGGCAGCAGCAGGTTGCCGTGGCCTTGCCGGCACAGGGTCAGCACCATCGAGGCCAGGGCCAGCCGGGCGTCGCTGTAATGGCCATCCTGCAGCGATTGCCGCCAGCGGCGCAGCACGGCGCCATGTTCGGCCAGCGACAACCGCGCCATCGACGGACCGGCGTTGGGCAGTTCCTCGTTCCACAGTGTCCGCGCCGCAGCCAGTACTTCCGCACACAGCGGCACGATGGCGCTGAGGTAACGGCCGCTGCGCGGGTCTGGACGGTTGACCACGTCGATGCGGCAACGCTGGGTCAGCAGCAGTATGTCGCCGGGCGCGAACTCCAGCGTCTGGTGTGCGGTACGTACCTGCTTGCGTCCTTCCAGCAGGATCGCGAACTGCGGTTGCGGGATCTCCACCGAGCTGGCGCCATGCTCGCGCCGTGCGGTGATGCAGGCATAACCCTCGGCGCGATCACAACCGGCCAGCGAAGACATCTCGGCCAGCAGCGCCGTTGCGGCGGGCAGCATCGTGGTCATGTCACGTGGGCTCCCAGCAGCCGGCCGACGCCGGCGGCTGCAGCCATTGCCAGTGCGCCCCAGAACATGACGCGCAGGGCGCCGCGCAGGGCAGGCGCACCTCCGGCGCGGGCCGCCATCGCGCCGGTCACGCACAGGCCCAGCAGGGTGCTGGCGGTGGTCACCCCTGCCACGGAGTCGGCCGGTGCCAGCAGTGCGGTCAGCACCGGCAGGGCCGCCCCACAGGTGAAGGCTGCGGCCGAGGCCAGTGCGGCCTGCAGCGGCCGGGCGCGCAGGGTATCGGTGATGCCCAGTTCGTCGCGAGCGTGCGCACCGAGGGCATCATGGGCCGTGAGCTGTTCGGCCACCTGCCGCGCCAGCGCCGGGGCCAGGCCGCGATGGCGGTAGATGGCGGCCAGCTCTTCCAGCTCGCTGTGCGGATCGTCCTGCAGTTCGCGCTTCTCCATCGCCAGGTCGGCGCCTTCGGTGTCGGCCTGGGTCTGCACCGAGACGTACTCGCCGGCGGCCATCGACATCGCCCCTGCGACCGTGCCCGCCAGGCCGGTGGCCAGCAGGGTGCTGGCCGATGCGCCACTGGCGGCAACGCCGACCACCAGCCCTGCCACTGAAACGATGCCGTCGTTGGCGCCGAGCACGGCGGCGCGCAGCCAGCCGACGCGGTCGGCCCTGTGTCGTTCCGGATGGCGCGAATGACGGGTCATGCCTTGCAGTGTACGAGGGTCAAGAGGTCGTCGGTAGGATGCTGAAACCCGTCTCCGTCGCATGCTGCGACGGGGCGCCACGCTATAGTGCGCCCTTGCGATGGAAGGCTCCCAGCCCCACATCCCCCGTCACCGTACAGCGAGTCTTCCCCTTGTCGAGCCCCAGCCACGTCGCCGATACGCCCATTACCGACCGCTCGCAGCTGGTGGAGGTGATCGCCTCCGGCGAAAAGCCCCGCGCGCAGTGGCGCATCGGCACCGAGCACGAGAAGTTCGGCTTCCGCCTGGACGACCTGCGACCGCCGGCCTTTGAAGGCGAGCGTGGCATCGAGGCCCTGCTCAACGGCCTGGTCCGTTTCGGCTGGGAACCCGTGCAGGAAAACGGCAACACCATCGCCCTGCTGCGCGATGGCGCGTCGGTGACGCTGGAACCGGCCGGCCAGCTGGAACTGTCCGGCGCGGCGCTGGAGACCATCCACCAGACCTGCGTGGAGACCGGTACCCATCTCAACGAAGTGGCGCAGGTGGCCGGCGAGCTCCAGCTGGGCTTCCTGGGCATGGGCTTCCAGCCGAAGTGGGCGCGCGATGAGATGCCGTGGATGCCGAAGGGCCGCTACAGGATCATGCGCGCGTACATGCCCAAGGTCGGTTCGCTCGGCCTGGACATGATGACCCGCACCTGCACGGTGCAGGTCAACCTGGACTACGCCAGCGAAGCGGACATGGTGAAAAAGTTCCGTGTTTCGCTGGCACTGCAGCCGATCGCCACCGCGCTGTTCGCCGACTCGCCGTTCACCGAAGGCAAGCCGAACGGCTACCTGAGCTATCGATCGCACATCTGGACCGACACCGACGCCGACCGCACCGGCATGCTCGACTTCGTGTTCGAGGATGGCTTCGGCTATGAGCGTTACGTCGATTACCTGCTGGACGTGCCGATGTACTTCTCCTACCGCGATGGCATCTACCACGATGCCAGCGGGCAGAGCTTCCGCGATTTCATGCAGGGCCGGCTGCCGGTGCTGCCGGGCGAGTTGCCGACCCTGCGCGACTGGTCGGACCACACGACCACGGCGTTCCCGGAAGTGCGCCTGAAGAAGTATCTGGAGATGCGCGGCGCCGATGGCGGTCCGTGGAGCCGCCTGTGCGCCCTGCCGGCGTTCTGGGTCGGCCTGCTGTACGACGACACCGCGCTGGATGCGGCCTGGGATCTGGTGCGTGACTTCACCCTGGCCGAGCGCCATGTCCTGCGCGACGGCGTGCCGAAGCATGCGATGAACCTGCCGTTCCGCGATGGCACGGTGCGCGATCTGGCGCGCGAGGCGGTGAAGATTTCCGTTGAGGGCCTGAAGCGCCGCGCCGCGCGCAATGCCGATGGCCAGGACGAGAGCAAGTTCCTGGATGTGCTGCAGGAGATCGTCGAATCCGGCCTGACACCGGCCGAGCGCAAGCTGGCGCTGTTCCATGGTCGCTGGCACGGCAACGTGGATCCGGTGTTCCGGGAATTCGCGTACTGAATGAGGCCGCCGGGCATGGCCCGGCGCTACCCGCCAGGGCTCCGGCGGCGCCGCGCCATGCCCGCCATGATTCCGGTGGCGCCGCGCCATGCCCGCCATGATTCCGGTGGCGCCGCGCCATGCCCGCCATGATTCCGGTGGCGCCGGGCCATGCCCGCCATGATTCCGGTGGCGCCGGGCCATGCCCGCCATGATTCCGGTAGCGCCGGGTCATGCCCGCCATGATTCCGGTAGCGCCGGGCCATGCCCGGCGGGTGTTGCGCGCAGAAAAAACCCCGGCCTCGACGCCGGGGTTTTTCATTCCATCAGCCGGGCCGTCAGGCCTTGAGGCTGGCCATGTCGATCACGAAGCGATAGCGCACATCGTTCTTCGCCATGCGCTCCCACGCGTGGTTGACATCCTTGATGTCGATCACCTCAACATCGCTGACGATGTTGTGCTCGGCGCAGAAATCCATCATTTCCTGGGTCTCGGCCATGCCGCCGATGGCCGAGCCGGTGACGTGCTTGCGGCCGAAGATCACGCTGGCACCCATCAGGGGCGGGTCCAGCTCGGTGATGACGCCGACCAGGCACATGGTGGCATCGCGCTTGAGCAGGCTCATGTACGGGTTGGTGTCATGGCTGACCGGCACGGTGTTGAGCAGGAAGTCGAAGCTGTTGGCGTGCGCCTTCATCTGCGCCGGATCGCGCGAGACCAGCACCTCGTCCGCGCCCAGGCGCTTGGCGTCGGCGCCCTTTTCCGGGGTGGTGGTGATCATCACTACGGTGGCGCCCATCGCCTTGGCAAACTTCACGCCCATGTGGCCCAGACCGCCCAGGCCGATCACGCCCACCTTCTGGCCGGGGCCGACCTTCCAGTGGCGCAGCGGCGAGTAGGTGGTGATGCCGGCGCACAGCAGCGGCGCGGCGGCCTTCAGGTCCAGCGTCTCGGAGACCTTCACCACGAAGCGCTGCTCGACCACGATGTGGTCGGAGTAGCCGCCCATCGTCAGCTCACCGGTATTGCGGTCGCGGCTGTTGTAGGTATAGGTCGGGCCCTTTTCGCAGTACTGCTCAAGGTCGTGGTCGCAGGCATCGCAATGGCGACAGGAATCCACCATGCAGCCGACGCCGGCGATATCGCCGACGCTGAGGCGGGTGACGGCCGGACCGACTTCGACCACGCGGCCGATGATTTCGTGGCCGGGAACCATCGGGTACTCCGCGCCGCCCCAGTCGTCGCGGGCCTGGTGCAGGTCGGAGTGGCAGATGCCGCTGTACAGCACTTCGATGCGGACATCGTTGGCGCCGACGGCGCGGCGTTCGAAGGTGAAGGGCTCGAGCGGAGCGGTATTGGTACGCACCGCATAACCATGGGCGAGGGACATGGGGAATCCTTGGCGGGTTTGTGGAAAGGCGTTTTACAATACGCCCCTCATACCCGCCCACAAAGCGTGGATATCGGCATGATTCATCAAGGCAGACTGCACAATCATGGCCACTGACAATCTCACCCACCTGGCCGCCTTCGCGGCGGTGGCCCGCCACCGCAGCTTCCGCCGGGCCGGCGCCGAGCTGGCCCTGTCGACCTCGGCGGTGAGCTATGCGATCCGGGCACTGGAAGAGCGGTTGGGGGTGGGCCTGTTCCATCGAACTACCCGCAGCGTGGCCCTGACCGAGGCCGGGCAGCGCCTGCTGGACCGGTTGCAGCCGGCGCTGGGCCAGGTGCACGAGGCGCTGGAGGAAATGAACCAGTTCAGGGACAGCCCGACGGGCCTGCTGCGCATCAACGCGGCCCGCGCGGCAGTGCCGACCCAGCTCGGCCCACGCCTGACCCGCTTCCTGCGCGCGCACCCCGATGTGCGCCTGGAGCTGACCGAGAACGATGGGCTGGTGGACATCGTTGCCGAAGGCTTCGATGCCGGCGTGCGGCTGCATGAGTTCGTGCCCGAGGACATGGTGGCCGTGCCGTTGGGCCCGGCCCTGCACGGCATGATCGTGGCCTCGCCCGGGTATCTGCGCCAGCACCCGGCACCGCAGCATCCCCGCGACCTGCTGCAGCACGAATGCATCCGCTTCCGCTTCGCCAGCGGTCACCTGTACAAGTGGCAGTTCGACCGCGACGGGCAGTCGCTGGAAATCGACGTGCGTGGGCGACTGACGCTGAGCGAGCAGACCACCATCATGCGCGCGGTGCTGGATGGCTTCGGCCTGGCCTATGTGCTTGAGGATGCCGCGCGCCCGCACATCGAAGCCGGGCGGATGGTGGCGGTACTGCAGGACTGGAGCGAACCGTTTCCCAGCTTCGTGCTGTATTACCCCAGGCAACGGCAGATGGCGTCGGCCTTGCGCGCATTCGTGGACATGCTGCGCGAATAGATCCGTGCCTGCGCGGATGCTGCCTGTCGAGGTAAAGTGCGTGCCGATCCAATCACAGGGACGTTCATGCATACGCTTGCCGAGATCGAACTGGCCACCGGCCAGACCTTTCCTGCTCTCTACCACCGGCTCGATGCAGAAGACCGGCTGAGCTGGGGGGCGACCCATCCGCAATGGGCGCAGGTGTGCCTTCCGGAGCTGCAACCGGTACCGCCGATTCTGCTGTATGCGCAGGATTACGAGCCGCTTGAGCGTGGCGAACTGCTCGAGGCCTGGCAGGAGCTGACTGCAGAGGATCACTACAACCCATTGCGCGAGGATCTGCAGCTGCTGCCGTTCGCCCGCACGGGGGCCGGTGACAGCTACTGCTTCTGGACCAATGCGCCGGGCTGCGACGAGCCGCCGGTGCTGCTGGTGTGGCACGACGATGATCGCGCTGACGTACTGGCCCGCAACCTTCAGGATTTCCTGTTCCGCAAGATGGTGGAGGCAGTGGCGGACTACGAGGCCCCCTACACGCTGTTGTCGCACGGTGACCTGGCCGACAATCTCCAGCGCTGGCTGGGCTCGCATCGCGCGTGGCTGCGGGACGACCAGGCCACTGCGCTGGAGGCCCTGTTTGCACGCAGCGCAGAGATCGAGCAGGGAGAGATCGATGAGGACCAGGCGCAGGCGCTGGTGCAGCAGATGATCGGATTCGAGCGGCTGGACGAATCGTTCGCCTACGTGCGTTGATGCCTGCGGCGGGCCCGGTGCACTGCGCCGATCAATCCAGCAAGGCGTCGTAGCCGGGGCCGTTGAACTGGATCAGGCAGAAGCCGTGCCCGAACGGATCCGCCAGTACTGCGATGCGCCCCCATGAACGCTCGCGTGGCGCCTGCTCGAGCGCCGCGCCTGCCGCCAACGCCTGGGCAAGCGCGGCGTCGAGGTCCTCCACGATCCAGTCGATGTGCAGCGGGGTCCAGTGACGTTCGTAATCCCGCACGTCACCGTCGACGGTAGCCGCGCTGCCCGCTTCGTTCTGCAGCAGATAGAGCGGGGTCGGGCCGCCCAGCAGTTCCAGCACCTCCGGGCCGAGACGGCGCCCGGCATGGAGGCCGAAGGCGCGTGTGTAGAACGCCTCGGCGGCCGCGAGGTCCGGAACGTCCAGATTGATGATGAAGGGGATCATGGCCCGGGTCCTGCGTTGTGCCAGGCACCATGCGCCGATGATTCCCGTCGATCAAGAGGGTGCGCGGTTTGAGGCAGCGTGTCGCGGAAAGGCGCCGGCGATCGTTCTAGACTCGAGCGATCGAACCTGCATGGGAGTGGCTCTGATGGGACTGCGCGAATGGGGGAGGGGGGCCGCACTGGCCGTGCTGCTCGCAGCCACTGGCGTCGGCATCGCGGATGCGCGTGACAGCCAGGCACCGGTGATGTCCGGCAATCCGATCCTGCCGGGCTGGTACGCGGACCCGGAGGCGGCCGTATTCGGCAGCACCTACTGGATCTTCCCCACGCGCTCGCGGCCCTATGCAGAACAGGTTGCCTTCGATGCCTTTTCGTCGCCTGACCTGGTGCACTGGCGCCGGCACGACAGCGTGCTGTCCATCGAGAACATTCCCTGGGCCAGGCAGGCGTTGTGGGCCCCCTCGGTGGTGGCCAACGACGGGCGCTACTACTTCTTCTTTTCCGCCAATGACATCCAGAACGACGGCGAGACCGGTGGCATCGGCGTGGCCGTGGCCGACCAGCCCGAAGGGCCTTACCGCGATCTGCTCGGCAAGCCACTGGTGGGCGCGTTCCACAATGGCGCGCAGCCGATCGACCAGTATGTGTTCAAGGATGACGATGGTGCCTGGTACATGATCTATGGCGGCTGGAAGCACGCCAACATCGTGCGCCTGAAGGCGGATTTCAGCGGCCTGCTGCCCTGGGACGACGGCACGCTGTTCAAGGAGATCACGCCGGCGCCGGAGTACGTGGAAGGTCCGCTGATGTTCAAGCGGGGCGGTCGCTACTACTTCATGTGGTCCGAAGGCGGCTGGGGCGAGCCGGACTACTCGGTGGCCTATGCGATCGCCGACGCGCCGACCGGGCCGTTCACACGCATCGGCCGGGTCCTGCAGCAGGACCCGGCCATCGCGACCAGCGCCGGGCACCACTCCCTGATCCACGCGCCCGGCGATGACACGTGGTACATCGTCTACCACCGCCGGCCGCTCGACCAGACCGACCGCAATGCCCGCGTCACCGCGATCGATCGCCTGTACTTCGACGCGCAGGGCCGCATCCTGCCGGTGAAGATGACGCACGAGGGCGTACCCGCGCACCGCCTGCGCTGAGGCGCAGGATGTACCTTTCCGTCACCTGTGTATACTATCCCCCAGTATAGTTCCTGGGTGGCCCTGCCATGCCGCACTCTCCCGAAGAGAAGAAGAAGGTCCTGGCCCGCGTGCGCCGCATCCGCGGCCAGTGCGATGCACTGGACCGTGCGCTGGAAGCCGGCGCCGACTGCGGGCCCGTCCTGCAGCAGATCGCCGCCATCCGCGGGGCGGTCAACGGGCTGATGTCCGAGGTGATGGAAGCCCACCTGCGCGAAGAGTTCGGACAACCCGCAGCGTCCGATGAACAGCGCGCCGAGCGCGTGCGCGAGATGAGCGGGCTGATCCGCTCGTACCTGAAATAAGCAACGGCGCAGCATAGCGTCGTCCATCCGTTACTGCCTGTCTTTGGAGAATCCCACCATGAAATCCCGTGCCGCCGTCGCCTTTGCTCCCGGCCAGCCGCTGCAGATCGTCGAGATCGACGTCGCCCCGCCGAAGGCCGGCGAAGTGCTGGTCAAGATCACCCACACCGGCGTCTGCCACACCGATGCGTTCACCCTGTCAGGGGATGATCCGGAAGGTCTGTTCCCGGTGGTGCTGGGCCATGAAGGTGCCGGCATCGTGGTGGAAGTAGGCGAGGGCGTGACCAGCGTCAAGCCGGGTGACCACGTGATTCCGCTGTACACCGCCGAGTGCGGCGAATGCCTGTTCTGCAAGAGTGGCAAGACCAACCTGTGCGTGTCGGTACGCGCGACCCAGGGCAAGGGCGTGATGCCCGATGGCACCAGCCGCTTCAGCTACAACGGCGAGCCGATCTATCACTACATGGGCTGCTCGACGTTCAGCGAGTACACAGTGGTGGCCGAAGTCTCGCTGGCGAAGATCAATCCGCAGGCGAACCCGGAACATGTCTGCCTGCTCGGCTGCGGTGTCACTACCGGCATCGGTGCGGTGCACAACACGGCCAAGGTGCAGGAAGGCGACAGCGTGGCAGTGTTCGGCCTCGGCGGCATCGGCCTGGCCGTGATCCAGGGCGCGCGCCAGGCCAAGGCCGGCCGCATCATCGCGGTGGATACCAATCCGTCCAAGTTCGAGCTGGCGCGTGAGTTCGGTGCGACCGACTGCATCAATCCGAAGGACTTCGACAAGCCGATCCAGCAGGTCATTGTTGAAATGACCACCTGGGGCGTGGACCACAGCTTCGAGTGCATCGGCAACGTCAACGTGATGCGCGCGGCGCTGGAGTGCGCGCACCGTGGCTGGGGCCAGAGCGTGGTGATCGGCGTGGCCGGCGCCGGCCAGGAAATCTCCACCCGTCCCTTCCAGCTGGTCACCGGCCGCAAGTGGATGGGCACGGCCTTCGGTGGCGTCAAGGGTCGCAGCCAGCTGCCGGGCATGGTGGAGGACGCGATGAAGGGCGACATCGAACTGGCGCCGTTCGTCACCCACACCATGGATCTGGACGGGATCAACGATGCCTTCGATCTGATGCACGAAGGCAAGTCGATCCGTTCGGTCGTGCACTACTGAGCCATCCCGGGTGGCAGGCCGTCAGGGCTGCCACCCTTCTGGAGAGACACCATGGAACGCATCGAACATCGTGCCTGCTTCGGCGGTTGGCAGGACGTGTACCGTCATCCCTCGTCCACGCTGGGCTGCGACATGCAGTTCGCCGTTTACCTGCCGCCGCAGGCGGAAACGCAGGCGCTGCCGGTGCTGTACTGGCTGAGCGGACTGACCTGCACCGAACAGAACGTCATTACCAAGGCGGGCGCGCAGCGCTATGCGGCCGAACATGGCGTGATTCTGGTCGCGCCCGACACCAGCCCGCGTGGCGACGATGTCGCCGACGCGGAGGGCTACGATCTGGGCAAGGGTGCCGGCTTCTACCTCAACGCCACCCGCGAGCCGTGGTCCAAGCACTACCGCATGCATGACTATGTGGCGCAGGAACTGCCGGCGCTGATCGAGGCGAACTTCGCGGTGACCGGGGCACGCGCGATCAGTGGTCACTCGATGGGAGGTCACGGGGCACTGGTGGTCGCGCTGCGCAATCCGGGGCGTTACCGCAGCGTGTCGGCATTTTCGCCGATTGTTGCCCCCAGCCAGGTGCCCTGGGGGCAGAAGGCGTTCCAGGCCTATCTGGGCGACAACCGCGCCGACTGGGCCGCGTGGGATGCCTGCGAACTGATCGCTGCGGCCAGCGAACGCTTGCCGCTGCTGGTGGACCAGGGCGGGGCCGATGAGTTCCTGCAGAGCCAGCTGCAGCCGCAGCGCCTGCAGCAGGCCTGCGACGCCGTCGGCCATCCGCTGACCCTGCGCCTGCAGGATGGCTACGACCACAGCTATTACTTCATCGCCAGCTTCATCGGCGAGCACATCGCTCACCACGCCCGCGCGCTGCACGGCTGAATAGCCCGCGTGACAGCTGCGGTCCCGGGGACGCAACCGCGCATGCCCCGGCGCGACGGAACGCCTGCGTCGATGTAGCGCCGCGCCATGCCCGGCGCAGGGGCAGGGGAAGCAGGTGTGGCGTGGATCACGCCTCCATGGCGGCCTGTCGCGCTATCGTGCGTGCAGACAGGCTTGCGCAGTGGGGGATGCATGCCGGTAGTGCTGGCGCTGCTGTACGTGTTCGGCCATGGCCTGGTCGTGGCCCTGTTGCCGGGGCCGGCAGGCCTGGGTTCGTTCGTGTTCCTCACCGGCGCGCCGCTGCTGGCCGCCGCCGCATGCCTGTGGCGCGCGCGTGCGGATCGCGCCGCGCTGGGCTGGCGTGCCATCGCGCTGGCACTGCTGCTGTGGGCGGGGGGCATGGGCATCAACATGCTCGATGCACTCCGTGCCGACCGCCCCGACATCACCCCGGGCGCCAGCCTGCTGCTGTACGTGCTGTATGGCGTGCCGCTGGTGTTCATCCTGGCCCGCTCGCGGCGGGAGCGCTGGGCCATCAGCGTGATCGACGGAATCATGGCGGCCCTGCTGGGCGTGCTGTTCTTCGTGCATACCCAGTCATTTGCCGACCGTGTCGGCATCGACGACCAGGCGCTGGCCAACATGCAGCGCATGTTCGATATCCAGAACCTGTGCATCGCTGTCTTTGCCATCGTGCGCTGGGTGTCCTGTGATGTCCCGGAGCGACGCAGCGTGTTCCGCGCGCTGGCGCTGTACGCGCTGGCCTATCTGCTGGTGGCCTACTACATCAACCACTTCACTTCCGAACAGTCTTTCGGCGCCTACAACGATCTGCTGATCGACGTGCCGTTCCTGTTGCTCGCGCTGCTGGCACTGCGGCGGTCGCCGGCTACCGGATTCGTGCTGCAGCCGCGGCTGGCCCGGCTGGTGCAGGCCGGCGGCCCGATCATCCTGCCGCTGCTGTTGCTGGTGGTGGGCACCCTGGTGGTGGACCATGCCAGGCCCCTGGCATTGGCTGGATTCGTTCTGGCCACGTTGGGCTTCAGCCTGCGCAGTGCGCTTCTGCAGATCGATCTGCTGGAACGGCAGGCCGGGCTCGACCAGCTCGCGCGCCAGGATGGCCTGACCGGCGTAGCCAACCGCCGCCAGTTCGATGCCGAACTGCAGGCCGAATGGAACCGGGCGCGGCGGAGCGGCAGCGAACTGGCGCTGCTGCTGGTCGATATCGATCATTTCAAGGCGTTCAACGATGCCCATGGTCATCCCGCCGGCGACCGTTGCCTGCAGGCCGTGGCGGCGCTGCTGCAGCACAGCGCCGGGCGTGCGGGCGACAGCGTGGCGCGTTACGGCGGTGAGGAATTCGCGGTGATCGTGCCAGGCACGGCGTTGGACGGCGTACAGGCCTTGGCCGAGCGGCTGCGACGCGCGGTGGAAGCGCTGCAGCTGCCGGAAGGGCGGGTGAGCATCAGCATCGGCATCGCATTCCTGCATCCGCCGGCAACAGCCGATGCCGGGCAGCTGCTCGCCGATGCGGACGCGGCGTTGTATGCGGCCAAACGCGCGGGACGCAATCGCGTGGTGATGCAGGGCGAAGCGCCGGCCGGCGCAGACCGCCGCTAGACCCCGCCCCACGCATTCGCCAGGGGAACGGGGCTCCGCTGCCGGTGGCTGTCGCCCGCGGACGCGCCTTCGTCGGCGGTACCCGCACTTCGTCGCACCGCGCTGGCGATCACGCGGGAGCTGGTTCACCGTCACCCACCAGTGTGGAGAGGAGCAGACATGCACAGAACCCTGGTGTCGCTGGCCGCGTGGAGCGCGATGGCCTTCAGTGCGCAGGCGGTCGCGGCCACGGCGGCGTCGCCTTGCGCCGCTGCGAGCTACCGGATGGCCGATGGCAGTACGCTGGACATCGGCCCGGGTGCGGGTGATCAGCTGCGCTGGCGCACGCCAGATGGTCGCAGCGGCGCACTGCAGCGCACCGCGGGCGATGCCTGGATCAGTACCCGCGGCTGGACCGGGCAGCCGGACGGGCACCGGATGGTGCTCACGGACTGTGGGAAGCGCGGCATCAGCGTCGATGGAATGAAGGGCGAGCGCATTCCGCTGCGGCAGATCGACACCCGTTTCAGCGGTGCCGGCGCAACGCTGCAGGGGCGGCTGACGCTACCCCCGGGCGATGCGCCGGTTCCACTGGTGGTGCTGGTGCATGGTGCGGAGAACAGCTCCGCGCTGGAGCGCTACTCGCTGCAGCGCGAGTTCGCCAGTGCCGGCATCGCCGTGTTCGCGTACGACAAGCGGGGCACGGGACGCTCTGGCGGGCGGTACACGCAGAACTACCTGACCCTGGCCAATGATCTGATCCTGGCCACGCGCGAAGCACGCCGGCTGGCGGGGGCACGTGCGCAGCGGGTCGGCTACCAGGCCGGCAGCCAGGGTGGCTGGGTGGCGCCGCTGGCGGCACGCATCGAGCCTGTGGATTTCATCGTGATCAGCTTCGGCCTGGCGGTCTCGCCGCTGGAGGAAGACCGCGAGGCGATCGCCTTCGACATGCAGCGGGCCGGCCAGGGCGCGGAAGCCACTGCGCAGGCGATGCAGATCGCCGATGCGGTGGCGACCATCGTCGAAAGCGGATTCACCGAGGGATTCGATGTACTGGCGGAGGTGAAGCAGCGTTACCAGCATGCGCCCTGGTTCCCTGCGGTACGCGGGAACATTACCGGGTATCTGTTGTCGACTCCGGAGGTCACTGCGCGCGAGCAGGGGCCGCGGCTGCTGGACGGGGTGCCGGCCCATTACGACCCTTTACCGGTGCTCACGCATCTGCAGGTGCCGCAGTTGTGGATCTTTGGCGGGCAGGACCGCGATGCGCCGCCGGGAGAGACGCTCAGGCGTCTTGCGGTTCTGCAGGGCCAGGGACGGCCGATCTCCACGGCGGTGTATGCAGACGCCGATCATGGCATGTACGAGTTCGAGCTGGATGCGGCCGGGGAACGTGTATCGACACGGCAGCCGGCCGGGTACTTCCAGCTGATGACGGACTTCATCCGTGGCGATGCGCTGCGGGCCGAATACGGCCAGGCCCGCCCCACGTCCGCGCGATGAGGGCTTCGACGGGCGAAGCCCTGCAGACGCCACCGCTTTCACCGCTCAACGCACGTCGCGCAGTTCCCAGTGATGGCCGGCCAGCAGACGCAGGCGCTGCTTGAACACATCGCTGTCGATGCGGGTGGTGGCCACCAGGTTGATGCGCAGGTCCTTCTGCTCACCGGTTACGGTGGCGTCCGGGTCGGTCACGCCCCACTGCGGCTCCACTGCATCCGGATCGGGTTGCTTGGCTTTCCAGCGCTCGAACAGCGCGCCGCTGCGCAGGGCGTCCTGCAGTTCTTCGGCAAAGCCGGCGGCGCCCTGCGAATGGAAGGACAGGTCGGGGTCGTTGCCGCGGGCCTTGGACGGGTCGGGAAGGCTGATGTGGTACTGCGCAGGCATGGTGATCTCCTTGAAGTGCGGCAAGGCTGGCATAGACGCGGTGCAATGCTTGTGTACATCCGGCGCACCTGCATGCAGGCGTCGTCTGCCCTCATTCGAACCGATGCGGTCCATCGGCAAAGCCCACGGTAACGGCGCCCTTGCCGACGTTGACCATGCCGGTCAGGCTCATCACCGATTCGTACACGGTGACGCCGTGGGTGGCGCAGACGTCCGTCAGCTGCGCATAGCCGGGCAGGGCGCGCAGCTCCTCCAGCTCACCGCCATAGCTGACGCAGACTGTCGGTGTCATGAGTCCGCTGCGCACGCGCTGGCCAACCACGGCGAAGAGCTTCTGCACGGCATTGTCGAAGCCCTTGATCTTGGCTACCGGGCCGGTCTCACCGCGGTAACCGTGCAGCACCGGCTTGATGTCCAGTGCGCTGCCCAGCGCGGCACTGAGCAGGCCGACACTGCGGTCGCCCTTGTGCCGCGCGCGGGCCCGCATGTAATACAGGTCACGGGTGACCATGTAGCCATGCACGTTGCCGGCCAGTTCCTCCAGCCGCTCGCGGATCTGCTGCACGCTGGCGTTGCTGTCGCGCAGGCGCACCGCTTCCACCGCCGTCACCGCCTGCGCGGCGAACAGGTTCTGGGTGTCGAGCACGCGCAGTGCGAAGGGCGAGTTGTAGCCCGCGGCCTGCCGCACCGGCTTGTAGTCGTTGAGGATGGCGAAGCTGGCCTGCAGGGCGTTGTCGTGGATCGGGCTGCGGGTCTTGGTGATGGTCATGCAGAAGACGTGGTCATAGTCGATCACCAGCTGCTGCAGGAACAGGTCACGGATCTGGTTGACGCTGAAGGGGATGGTCTCCGCCTCGGCACCATGTTCGGCCACGTGCGCGTGCAGGAAGCTGAGCGTGGCCTGTTCGTCGCGATGGTCGGCGAGTACGGCTTCGCCGATCCGTACGGTGATCGGGAGCAGCACGATGTTGTGTTCGGCAATGAACGCCTGCGGCAGGTCGCAGGCCGAGTCGACGACGATTCCGATGCGCATCCGCGGCTCCCCCTCCAGGGCGGTTGTTGGTTCGGAAGTGTGAAAAATATCTCAAAACGGGAGCCCGCGCGCGAGGGAAGCGCAGGCGCCCTGTTCAGCGTCTGCGCTGTACCGCGATCGGCAGGGCCTCCACCCGCTGCCATTCCGGCTGCTTCAGCAGGTCCGGATCGGCCAGCACAGCGGCCATCAGCGGGTGCGCGTCATTGCCCCAGAACAGCTCGTCGCCGATGGCCAAGGTCGGTACGCCGAACACGCCGGCCGCGAGCGCAGCCTCGGTGTTGCGCCGCAACTGCTCCTTGACCTCTGCGGTTGCCGTGGCGGCCGCCACATCCGCGATGCCCAGCCGCGCGCCGGGTTCGCGCAGCGCCTCGGCGCTGTCGGCGGCGTTGCCCTCGCGCCAGATCCAGTCGAACAGCACGTTCACGGCCTGCGCGCCGCCGCCTGCGGCCAGGCACAGCCGCAGGGCGGCCAGCGGGTTGAACGGGTGGGCAGGCGGGAAGCGCAGCGTCACGCCTTCCGCCTGCGCGTTCCAGAGCAACTGGCGGTAGATGAAGCGCCGCTTGGCCGGGATCTCGGCCGGGCCGAGATTGCCAAGCTGCTGCAGCACCGCCCCGAAGGCGATCGGCACCGGCTGTACCTGTGCGAACTGGGGCAGTTGCTTGACCTTCTGCCAATGCAGGTAGGAGTAGGGCGAGACGAAATCGAAGTACCAGTGCAGCGGGGCCATGGGGCTTTCCTCGTCGGTCAGGGCTGCGCGTTGCGCTGCAGATAGCGGTCGCGCAGGTCGGTCTGGCGCGAGCGCATCGGCATCGGCCGCCCGCCCATCCAGACCTGTTCGGCATAGTGCGCCACATCCAGCGGGTCGCCTTCCCACAGCACCAGGTCGGCGCGCTTGCCGGGCTCGATGCTGCCGATCTGGTCGGCCACCCCGAACGCCTGTGCGGGAACCCGGGTCAGGCCTGCCAGCCCGTCGGCCCAGGGCAGGCCATGGGCTACCGCATTGCCTGCGAGCTGGCGGATCTTGCGTGCGTTGTGCGAGGCATCGCCACGTTGCACGAAGCTGACGGGCACGCCCGCACGCTGCAGTCGTGCCGCGTTTTCCAGGGTGGCGCCGATCTGGTCGAAGCTGGCCGGCAGGTTGGCCAGCACGTCGACGAACACCGGCACGCCGGCCGCAGCCAGCTCCGGTGCGAGCTGCCAGGCTTCGCTGGCTCCAGACAGGGCGATCTTCACCTTTTCGCGTGCAGCCCAGCGCAGCAGCTGACGGATATCGGCAGCGCGATCGATTTCAACCACGATGCGGCCCTGGCCGGCCAGATAGCGCGACAGTGTGCGGCGACCGGCCGGTGTCAGCACGGCGTGCGGTGAATCGGCGGCGACCTGGCCGCGCGCCTCATCCACCATCTGCTGCAGCAGCATCCACTGTGCTGCACGCGAATGACCGGTCAGTTCCGACGCTGCGGCACCCAGCCGCAGGAACAGCGCACGTGGACCCAGCGGGTCGGCACTGCCATCGAGCCGCATCACCCCGCCCTGGCCCGCCACGAAGCCACCGCCGGTGACGGCGCCCAGCGCGGTGAAGCCGATGCCCTCCAGTCGCGCCACCGGAATGAGCACCGACGCGGGGTTGTAGGCCAGGGTCACGTCGAACTCCGGACGCAGCGGTTGCTCGCCGATCTTCAGGCTGCTGTCGACCGTACTCGCTTCTCCCGAGACTTCCTCGATGCCGATCTCGGCGATGCCACCGAACAGCGCGGGCGTGAGCGGGCGGCCATCGGCTTCAACCACGGTCGTGCCGGCCGGTGCGGCCAGGCCCGTACCCACGGCACGGATGATGCCGCCCTGCACCAGCACATCGGCGTGCTGCAGGCTGCCGCGTGCGCCGGCGGTGTGAACCGTCGCGCCGCGCACCAGCAGATCCTGTGCCGATGCCGTGCCGGTGATGGCTGCCAGCACCATGATCGCAACGCCGAGCCATGCCCGGTTGCGGCTGGAAGACCTTGCCATCTGCATGGAACCGGCCATCAGTGCACCTCCTGCCCGAGCTGGAAGTCCGACTGCGGCGTTGCCGGCAACGCACTGCGGTCGTACAGGCGGCGGCCATCGACATAGACCTGCTCGGCCAATGCGTAGGAGCTGAAGGGATTGCCGTTCCACACCACCACGTCGGCCATCTTGCCGGGCTCCAGCGTGCCGGTCTGGCGCTCGATGCCCAGCGCCTTGGCGGCATTGGCGGTCATCCAGGTGATCGCATGTTCAGGAGTGATCGGGGCCATGCGTGCGCGGCGCGCGGCGGCCATGACCTTGGCGGCTTCCTGGTTCAGGCGCTGGATGCCTTCGGGCGAATCGGAATGGACGATGGCGCAGCTGTTCTTCGCCCGGTCCACCAGCGCGATGTTCTCGGGGATGCCATCGAAGGCTTCCATCTTGAAGCCCCACCAGTCGGCCCACAGTGCGCCGCAGACGCCGTCCGCCGCCAGCCGGTCGGCCAGCTTGTAGGCCTCCACGCCGTGGTGGAACGCTGCCACCTTGAAACCGAATTCCTTGGCCAGGTCGAGCATGGTGGCCATTTCATCGGCGCGGTAGCAGTGGATGTGCACGCGGATGTCGCCCTGGATCGCGCCGGCCAGGGTGTCCAGCTTGAGATCGCGCTTGCCACCGGCATCGCCCGCGCTGTCACCTTTGTCGCTGCCGAACCAGCGCTTGCGCTTGGCTGCCTTGGGCGTGTTCTTGGTGATGTAGTCGGCGGCATCGATGAAGGCTGCGCGGTAGCCGGCGACGTTGCCCATCCGGGTAGCAGGCATCACACCCTTGCCTTCGCCATAGACGCGTTTGGGGTTCTCTCCGCAGGCCATCTTCAGGCCCCACGGCGCGCCGGGAAACTTCATCGCCTGGTAGGTAATGGCCGGAACGTTCTTCAGGGTCACGCCGCGGCCACCGACCAGGTTGGCCGAGCCGGGCAGCACCTGCATGCTGGTCACGCCGCCGGCCAGGGCGGCAGCGAAGCCGGGATCCTGCGGCCAAACCGAATGCTCCGCCCAGACATTGGCCGTGACCGGTGCGGTCATCTCGTTGCCATCGCTGTGGGCGCCCACCCCCGGGCTGGGATATACGCCCAGGTGCGAGTGCACGTCGATCAGCCCGGGGGTGACCCACTTGCCCTGCGCGTCGATGCGGGTGACATCGGCCTCGGCCTGCAGCTGCTGGCCGACAGCAACGATGCGGCCCTCACGCAGCAGGACGTCGGCATTGTCCAGGCGCTGGCCGGTGCCGGTCAGCACCGTTGCGTTGTGGATCAGCACCGGCGCATCGGGCTGCGCCCGATAGGTGCTGGGGTAAGGATCGGCCATGAAGCGCGAGGCGCCCAGTGCTGGCGCGGCGGCCAGCGTAACCAGCGCCAGCCCCAGCCCGGCGCGCAACAACGTCGACGTCATGCAGATCCCCTCGGCTACGTAAGCAACCGCTGACGCTAGCCGGGCAGCGGTGGGCTTGCCAAGTGACCTTCTTCACAGGGTGCGACCGCGTGCCTCGACGGCGTCGCCCCACTGGCCGAAAATAGGCGGTCCCCGCCGTTCCAGACCGAGCATGAAGAGCAAGCAGGAAATCGTCGACAACTGGCTGCCGCGCTATACCGGCGTGCCCCTGGACCAGTTCGGCCCGCACGTCCTGCTGACCAACTTCGGCGGCTACCTGCACACCTTCTCCGAACTGACCGGTGCGCCCATCGTCGGCCTGGACCGGCCTATGGCCAGCGCCACCAGCGATGGCATCACGATGATCAACTTCGGCATGGGCAGCCCCAATGCCGCGATCATCATGGACCTGCTGTCGGCGGTGATGCCCAAGGCGGTATTGTTCCTGGGCAAGTGCGGGGGCCTGAAGCGCAAGAACCAGCTGGGCGACCTGGTGCTGCCGATCGCCGCGATCCGTGGTGAAGGCACTTCGGGCGACTATCTGCCACCGGAAGTACCGGCACTGCCGGCCTTCGCCCTGCAGCGCGCGGTCTCGACCATGATCCGCGATCTGGGGCACGACTACTGGACCGGTACCGTCTACACCACCAACCGGCGGGTCTGGGAACACGACGAGGCATTCAAGGAACGGCTGCGCGCGATGCGCTGCATGGCCATCGACATGGAAACGGCCACGGTGTTCGCCGCCGGCTTCGCCAACCACATCCCCAGCGGCGCCCTGCTGCTGGTTTCGGACCAGCCGATGATTCCCGACGGGGTCAAGACCGAGGCCTCCGATGCCAAGGTCAGCTCCCAGTTCGTGGAAAACCATATCCAGATCGGCATCGAGGCGCTTAAGCTTATCCGGCGCAACGGCAAGTCGGTCCGCCATCTGCGCTTCGACGAATGATGATGAGGGCCGGGCGCGGGACGTCCGGGCCCGGGAGTAGGTAATGGACGTTGCCGCGCAGGTGGTGGAATTCTGGAAGGAGGCGGGCCCTGCGAAGTGGTTCGCCCGCGACGATGCGTTCGACGCGCAGTTCCGCCGATTGTTCCTCGATGAGCATTTCGCTGCGGCCGCGCGTGCGCGCGAACACTGGCTGGGCAGCGCTGACGGTGCGCTGGCCCTGATGCTGCTGTTGGACCAGTTCCCGCGCAACTGCTTCCGTGGCACCGCCCACTCCTACGCCACCGATGGGCTGGCCCGGCACTACGCCATGCGTGCCATCGAGGAAGGCTTGGACCTGCAGCTGGTTCCGAAGCTGCGGGCCTTCATCTACCTGCCGTTCGAGCATTCCGAGGATCCGCTGGACCAGGACCGTTCGGTGGCCATGTTCGACGTGCTGGGTGACAAGGAATACCTGCAGTACGCCGACCTTCATCGCGACATCATCCGCCGTTTTGGCCGCTTCCCGCACCGCAACGCCGTGCTGGGCCGCATTCCCACGCCGGAGGAACTGGACTACCTGGCCGAAGGCGGGTTTGCCGGCTGACCGGGCGGGGCCGGCCACGCGCGCGACAGGCAGGAAACGAAAAACGCCGGCGTGCGCCGGCGTTTTCCCGTTCCGCGCTGCAGCCGATCAGTACTTCGGCACGCCGTTGTCCACCTCTTCGGACCAGGCGTTGATGCCGCCGGTGATGTTGAAGACCTTGGTGAAGCCAAGCGCGCGGAACTGCTCGGCAGCCTGCGCACTGCGACCACCGTGGTGGCACAGGAAGGCCAGTGCGGTGTCCTTCGGCAGTGCTTCCAGCTCGGCGCGGCCGTTGCCGTCGAACACCTTGAACGGCACGCCGACGGCGGCGATGGCGCGCTCGTCAGCCGGGCGCACGTCCACCAGGATCACGTTGCCGGCGCGCACCAGGTCGTCGGCGTCGCGCACGCTGATTTCCTGCACCGGCTTGGGCGCATTCGGGTTGTCGATGGCCAGGCCCTTGCCGCGGATGTCGTCCACCCAGTCGATGGTGATGCCTTCGGCACGGCGCGCGCTGGCCAGGTCGAACTGCACGCGCAGTCCATTGGATTCGGCGGCGATCGCAGCCTCGTCATGCGGAGCGAGCTGGAAGTTGGGCTGGAAGCCTGCATCGATGCTCAGCTGCAGAGCGGCGCCCGGGGCGTCGGCCAGCGCGCCCTTGAGCATCTCCACCGCGGCCGGGGTGACGGTGATGCGCGGCGGGGTGCGGTCCGGTGCGGGCAGGCCCAGCACGCTGCTCAGTTCGCCGCTGGCGGCCATCTGCAGCACGATGTCGCTGCCACCGACCAGTTCGCCGTCGATGTACAGCTGCGGGATGGTCGGCCAGTCGCCGTAGGCCTTGATGCCTTCACGGATTTCCTGGTCGGCCAGCACGTTGACGTGAGCGAACTCGACGCCCAGGTCCTGCAGCGCGCCCACGGCCTTGGCCGAGAAGCCGCACTGCGGCATCGACGGCTGGCCCTTCATGAACAGCACGACGCGGTTGGCGTTGAGGAGGGATTCGATGCGCGAACGCAGGGCAGGATCGAGAGACATGGGAAGTCGGGGGTCCAGTAATTCGAATCTTCGATTCTACCCCTCATGGCATCATGGGGTATGAGCAGCGCAGGAACATTGCATCGCATTCCGCCCCGGCCATGGCGCTGGCTGCCCTGGCTGGTGGCGTCGCAGTTGGGGGTGATCCTGGCCTGGGTGCTGGCGGGATGGCACTGGGGTCTGCCGCTGATGGTGGCCAGCCACGCGCTGTTCATCGTGCCGGTGTTCCAGCCCAACAGCCGCTTCTACACGCCGGTGCTGAGCCGCCTGGCGCAGGCGGACGACGCGGTCTGGTTGACCATCGATGACGGTCCCGGTGCGGACACGCTGGCCGTGCTTGATCTGCTGGATCGGCATCAGGCGCGGGCGACATTCTTCCTGGTGGGCGAGCGGGCGCTGGCCCAGCCGGCGCTGGTGGCCGAGATCCTGCGCCGCGGGCACGATCTGGGCAACCACAGCTTCAGCCATCCGCAGGCGCGCTTCTGGCGGCTGGGACCGAAGGCGATGCGTGCGGAGATCGAAGGCTGCCAGCATGCGCTGCAGGCATTGTCGGGCACGCCGGTGCGCTGGTACCGGTCGGTGGTGGGCATGACCAATCCGTTCGTGGGCCCGGTGCTGCGCCGCCTGGGCCTGGTGCGGGTGGGATGGAGCGCCCGCGGCTTCGATGGTGTCGGCTGTACCCCCGAGCGCGTGCTGGAGCGCCTGCTGCCGGATCTTCGCCCGGGCGCCATCGTGCTGCTGCATGAGGGGGCCGCCCATGGCCACAACCTGGTAATCATCGAACGCGTGCTGCAGGCACTGGATGAGCGTGGATTGAAGGCAACGCTGCCTTTGATCCGTCAAGGGAATGGGCAGCCAGGCATCCGGTAGCGCCGGGCCACGCCCGGCGTCACTCAGGCCGTTCGGCCACCACCAGCCAGCTGTTGAACGGTGTGCGCCCGTGCAGCGGCCGCGGTGCGGCGACGCGCAATCCCGCTTCGCTCAGTGTCGCCAGCAGGGTCGTCGGCTGCGGATAGTGCCGCGGGCGGGTACCCATCCAGCCCACCAGCCAGGCAAGGCGGTCCGCGACCCGCGTGGTGCGGTCCCGGCCATCACCGGTCGCCAGCGGCGTGCGCAGCAGCAGCCGTCCTCCGGGGGACACCCGCGCGCTTGCGGCACGCAGCAGTGTCTGCTGCGGTCCGGCATCCAGGTACTGCACTACGTCCAGCAGCAGTACATGGCCGACGTGCGACGGCAGCGCAGCCTGCACATCCAGGCATTCGAAGCGCACGGCCGGCAGGCCTTCACCGGCTTGCCGCGCCCGCTCGATCTTGGCGGCGTCCACGTCCACCCCGAGATAGGGCTGGCCGCGCCCGCGCTGGCGCAGCACATGCGCGAACAGGCCCAGTCCGCAACCCAGGTCCAGCACCGGCTGGCCATCCTCGGGCAGCTGTTGCAGCACGCCGTCGTACAACGGATCGCTGCCGAGCTTGCCGCGGGTGTAGTAATAGTCGCGGCGGCTGCCCCAGGCCTGTGCAGGTCGGAACGCCTCGGCGATCGCGCGGGCCTGCGGGGAGGTCAGCGGGGAGCAGGGCAGGGGCGTGCCATTCCGTGGCGTGCCGTCCATCGGGTCAGCCGGCGTCGCCGAGCCGGCGCAGGGCGACCGGCAAGGCGCGCTCGCTCCACAATGCATACATGCGCGCGGAGGGGTGCAGACCGTCTTCGGCGATCATCGCCGGGTCGTGACCGTGGACGCGGCTGATGTCGGTGATGTCGACGAAGTCGACGCCGAGGCCACTGCAGACCTGCTCCGCAGCCGCGTTGAACGCGTCGGTTTCGATGCCGATGCGGCCACGGTGTCGGCCGCTGCTGGCGCCGAACGGCGTCACGCCCCAATCGGGAAACGACAGCACCAGCACCCGATCGGTACGGCCGCCGGCAAAACCGATCGCGCGCTGCAGCAGGGCCTGGAACTGCGTGCGGTATTCGTCGAGCGGGCGGCCGCGGTACTGGTTGTTGACCCCGATCAGCAGGCTGACGAAGTCGAACGGCCCCTGCGGGGCGGCCTCGTCGATGCCGGCATCGAGCTCGTCCGTGGTCCAGCCGGTGGTGGCGATGGTCTGCGGATCGGCCAGCGCGACGCCCTGTGCGCGCATCGCGGCGGCCAGCTGATGGGGCCAGCGGCCTTCGACCGCGACGGCCTCACCGATGGTGTAGGAGTCGCCCAGCGCCAGATAGGACAAGCCCACGACTCAGGCCACCGAACGGCGTGGCTTGATCGGTACGACCTTGGTTGCATCCTCGGCGCGGCGGGCCAGCACGCGGTCGATGCGGGCGAACACATCGCGCATCACCGAGGCCTCCGGCAGCAGGGTTACGCGGAAGTGGTTGCGGTAGGGCACGTTGAAGCTGGAACCGGGCACCACCAGCACGCCCTCGTTGTCCATCAGGTCCAGGGCGAAGGTGTGATCGTCGAAGCCCTTGGCGGCAGCGCCGACCACCGCCGGGAAGGCATACAGCGCGCCGGCGGGGGCCACCAGCGACAGATGCTCGCTGGCCTCGCATGCTTCGATCACCGCGCGGCGGGTTTCGTACAGGCGCCCGCCCGGGGCACACAGTGCCGAAATGGTGTCGGGCCCGTTCACCGCAGCCTCGATGGCGTACTGGCCGGGCACATTGGCGCACAGGCGCAGCGCGCTGAGCAGGTCCATCGCCGCGCGGAAGTCGCCCAGGCGTGCGTCATCGCCGCTGAGGTGCGCCCAACCCACGCGCCAGCCGCAGGCGCGATGCACCTTGCTCAGCCCGCTGAAGGTCAGGCACGGATGGTCGCCCGCCAGCGGTGCGACCGGCTGGAACACCGCCTCGTCATACAGGATCTGGTCGTAGATCTCGTCGACCAGCAGCAGCAGGTTGTGCCGGCGCGCGATGTCCACCACGCGTTCAAGCAGTTCGCGCGGGTAGCTGGCGCCACTGGGATTGTTCGGATTGATCAGCACGATCGCGCGGGTGCGCGAGGACACCAGGGTCTCGATCTCGCTCGGGTCCGGCTGGAAGCCGTTCTCGGCGGCGCAACGGTAGTACACCGGCCGGCCGTCGTTGAGGATGGTGGAGGCCGACCACAACGGGTAGTCCGGGGACGGCACCAGCACTTCATCGCCGGGGTTGAGCAGCGCACGCAGCGACAGGTCGATCAGTTCGCTGACGCCGTTGCCGACGAACACACGGTCCGGGTGCGCGTCGGGAGCGCCGCGACGGGTGTAGTAGGCAGCGATCGCCTCGCGCGCCACCGGCAGGCCCTGCTGGTGGGTATAGGGATCGGTGCGACCCATGTCGTCGGCGATCGCGCGCTGCAGGTGTTCCGGGGCGCGGAAGCCGAAATTGCCGGGGTTGCCGATGTTGAGCTTGATCAGCTTGCGGCCCTGCGCCTCCAGCTCCCGGGCTCGCCGGGCCAGTTCTCCGCGGATTTCGTAGCGCACTTCGGAAAGGCGCTCGCGGGTGGCCAGGGGCTTGGGCGCGGAGGTTGACATGGTCGGTGAGCCGTCGGATGGCATGGAGGTTCCATGGTAGCGGAATTGCTGCGCTGCATGGCAAGGCCCCCAGGGCCCGCCGCTGCTGGGCTGGAGCGGCGTTAGCACGGGTAGAATGGAGGCGATGACCCAGACCCCCGATTTCACCGCCCTGCAGACCATCGGCTGGCCCTGGCCAGGCCCGGCGCAGCAGGCCGACTGGCAGGCCATGATGGCCGAGCACCCGCAGGCCCGCCCGGCCCGGGTGATCGAGCAGCACCGTACGCACTATGTCGTGGCCGACGCCCCGGACGCTGCGATCAAGGCCGAATCGCTGCCGGAATGGCAGCGGCCACGCTTTCCCAGCCATGAGCGGCCGGCGGTCGGCGACTGGGTGCTGCTCGACGGCATCCGCATCGTGGCCCTGCTGCCACGTCGCACCGCGATCAAGCGCGGTGCTGCCGGCGAGCATTATCACCAGCAGGTGATCGCGGCCAACATCGATACGGTGTTCATCGTCTGCGGGCTGGATGCGGATTTCAATCCGCGGCGTATCGAGCGTTACCTGCTGCTGGTGGGCGGCGGTGGTGCCGAACCGGTGGTGGTGCTGACCAAGGCCGACCAGACCGAATACAGCGAAGATGCGCTGGCGGTGCTGGAAGAGCTGGAAATGCAGGGAATCGCCCTGCATGCCATCAATGGCCTGGATGCTGGCAGCGTGGCTGTGCTGCAGCCGTGGCTGGGGCCGGGCCGCACCGTGGTGCTGGTGGGCTCCTCCGGCGCCGGCAAATCCACGCTGACCAACACGCTGCTCGGCGAGCAGCGGATGAAGACCAATGCGGTGCGCGCCAACGACTCACGCGGGCGTCATACCACCACCCATCGTGCGCTGATGCCGTTGCCGACCGGTGCCTGCCTGATCGACACGCCCGGCATGCGCGAGCTCAAGCCGACCGGCGAGGAGACGCTGGCCGAAGGGGGCTTCGCCGATATCGAAGCACTGGCCGAACAGTGCCGCTTCCGCGACTGCTCGCATCACCAGGAGCCCGGTTGTGCGGTACGGGCGGCCATCGACGCGGGCGAGATCGAGGAAAGCCGGCTGCTGAACTACTTCAAACTGAAGGAAGAAGTGGCGGCCGCCGCCGCCAAGCTGGCCGTGCGCCAGGCCGAGACCGCGCAGGAACGTGGTGGCAGGAAAGGCAAGGGCCAGCAGTTCCGTCCGGCAGGAAAGCCGCGACGTCGTTGATGAGGCAGCCGGCCACGGGCGCGGCTGCATGGAGATTCATCCCGGGATGCCGGGGTAACGCCCTCGCTGATGCCGGGGCCCGCGGTGGACAGCGCACGGCCTGGCAGGGCGCTATAGTCCGCGCATGGAAACGACCGCCGTGCTGGATCGCGAGGTGGCCCACCATGCGGCGCTCGATGCGCGGCTGGTCGAGGCCGTGGGTGGCATCCGCCTGCTGGGCCTGACCAGCTGGCCGGCGACGGTGCAGGCACCGTTCCTGGACAGCGTTGCGCGCGGGCAGCCGCAGTTGCCGAAGGTGGACTACCCGAAGCTGGATTTCAGCGAGGAACGCCGCACCTTGGCAGCCATCGCCGCCGACTGCGACGCGGGGCATCCCCTGGGTCACTACGTGCAGCAGTCCGCGCACAGCTGGGACCTGGCCGCACGCCTGCTGGAGGGCTTGGGTACCGCAGCGGTGGACACCTGTTCGGTGCAGCTGTTCGGCGCCCCCGAACAGCCCTTGCCGGGCAATGGCCCGAGCACGCGCGATGCAGCGCGCCATTTCATCCAGATCGCGGCCGAGCTGGACCATGAACTGCTGGCGCCGGAAGAACAGGTGCCGGTGTCTGCGATCGCGCTGCAACTGCAGCTGCAGAACGATCTGGATGCCTTCTTCGAATCGCGCATCATCCAGGTGCAGCTGGACCCGGAACTGGTGTCCAAGGCGGCCGCCGGACCGACGCGGATCCGACTGCGTACCAGTGCGCGCTTCAGCGCCTACGATCGTGCACAGCTGTTCCATCACGAAGCGCTGGTGCATTCGCTGACCGCGTTGAATGGCCGGGAGCAACCGGTGCTGCCCAGCCTGGCCTTGTCCTCACCCCGGGTGACGGCTACCCAGGAAGGGTTGGCCACGTTTGCCGAGCAGATCACCGGCAGCATCGACATCGAGCGCCTGAAGCGGATCAGCCTGCGTACCGAAGCCATCGCGATGGCCCGCGAGGGCGCCGACTTCATCGAGGTGTTCCGCTACTTCTGCGATGCCGGGCAGAACCCGGAAGAGAGCTTCGCATCGGCCCAGCGCGTGTTCCGCGGGGTGCCCCCCGGCGGCGGGCTGGCCTTCACCAAGGACACCGTGTACCTGCGCGGGCTGGTATCGGTGCACACCTTCTTCCGCCACATGCTGGCCGAGGATCGCCTGCAGGTCTGCCGGTGGCTGTTCGCGGGCAAGATGAGCCTGCAGGACGCCATCGCGTTCGCACCGTTGTTCCAGGCCGGGGTGTTGAAGCCACCACGCTGGCTGCCGCACTGGGTCAGCCGGGCCAATGGCCTGGCCGGCATGCTGGCATTTTCGCTGTTTGCCAACCGGATACGGATGGACCAGCTGGCGCCGGAGTGACATGCGTTGGCGGATCCTGCATGGGCCTGCCTACCCGCGCCATGCAGGAACACTTGATGCGCCGCAGCGCCCGCTTCTGACTTAGAACTCTGCCGCCACCGTCATGAACACCTGCCGCGGCGCGCTGGCGTGGATCGCGTAGCGCTTGCCTTCCGGGTCGGTCGGCGCGAACGAGCTCAGCTGGCCGGCGTAGCGCTTGTTGGTCAGGTTGGTCGCGTTCAACGAGACCCGCAGGTTGCGCAGCCCCAGACCCGGGCCGAAGTCATAGCCGGCACCCGCGTCGAAGGTGGTCACGCCCGGTACCGACTGATCGTTGGTGTAGGTGTAATAACGCTTGCCGGTGTACTTGGCACGCAGGCTGGCGAAGAAGCCATCGCGGTTCCAGCTGATTTCGCTGGAGGCCATGCGCTGCGGCGTGTCCACCGTGATCTTGCCGGCCACCGGCACCACCGCGCCGCCGGAGATGTAGTCATCTTCGTAGGTGGTCTTGTTCCAGGACAGCGCGTTGTACCACTGCAGGCCATCGACCGGCTTGAGGATGAAGGTCAGTTCCGCGCCGTGGCTCTTCACCGAGCCGACGTTGATGAAGCGTGTCACGCACTCCGGTCGGGTGCCCACTTCGATGCTGGAGCACGGGTTCAGTGACAGCAGGCGGTTGTCGAACGTGACGTTGTAGGCGGCGATCGAGGCCTGGTACTTCTCGCCGAACGTGCGGAAACCGGCCTCCAGGCTCTTCGACTTTTCCGGTTCCAGGTCGGCGCTGGCAGCGAACGATTCCGGTGCCACCTGTAACGGGCCGCCACTGCCACCACCGACGAAGGCGGCGATGTTCTCGGCGTACGAGGCGAACAGCTCGTTGTTGGCGTTGAGCTTGAAGCCCACGCCCAGCTGCGGCAGCACCGACTCCTTGGCCGTCAGCGTGCCGGACGCCAGGCGGGTTTCCACGCCCGGGCGGGCCGTGGCACGCATGCGGGTGTTCGGGCTCTTGATGCCGACATCAACGGTCAGGCGCTGGTCGAGGAAGCGCATGCGGTCCTGCACGTAGAACTGCTGCGTGCGGATGTCGTAGTCCTGGTTGAACAGCAGGCGGTCCGGATTCTTCAGGTACAGGTCGTCCAGGAACGGACCGCTGATGTAGTAGAAATTGCGCGACACGTTGTGGTCGTTCTGCTCGTACCACAGGCCGGCTTCCAGCTGGTGGATGCCAGCCGTCCATGACAGCGCTGCGGTCACGCCGTCGCGGTTGATCGTGTAGTTGGTGCTGCGGATGGAGATCGGCAGCATCCGGTCGGTGCCGGGGTAGGACGGCTGGCCCGGCGCCCACCAGTGACCCTGGCCGCGGTTGTCATGGTGGTAGGCCAGCAGCTTCAGGCGGCCCTGCTCGCCCAGGCGAAGGTCGGCATCGATCGAGTACAGGTTGTCATCGCGCAGCGCACGGCTCTGGTAGTACGCATCGTCGATGCTGGTCACGCCGCCGCTGTAGGCACATCGCGCCGGATCACGCGTAGCCGGCGCGCAGTAGGCGGCGGCCACCGCGCGGTTCCAGTCCGGCGCATAGATGTTCCAGTCCCAGCCCAGGCCCCTGGCCAGCATGTCCTTGGACAGGTAGGCGTAGTTGGCCTGGCTGGCACGCGAGGTCGCCACGAACGCGCCAAAACGATGGTCGCCCACGTTCCACACGGCCTTGGCATTGAACTGGCGGGTGGTCTGGTTCTGATGCGGCGCGGCCCACATGTCCTGGTCCTGGTGAACGCCGGAGACATACGCAGAGAAGCCGTTGAGGTCGCCCGTATCCACGCGCAGGTAACCACGGCGCTGATTGTCGTCGCCGACGGTGACGCTGGCACGGCCGCCGAACTCGGTGGACGGATCGGACGAGAAGTACTGGATGGTGCCGCCGAGATTGCTGGTCGAGGCCACGCCGAGTGAACCGATGCCCTGCGACAGCTCGGCGCCGGCCAGGTTTTCGGCGATCAGCGCACGGGCGATGCTCAGGCCGTTGTAGTTGCCGTAGCTGTTGTCGCCCAGCGGAATGCCATCGAGGGTATAGCCCAGCCGGCTCTTGTCGAATCCGCGCAGGCTGATGGTCTGCGATTCCTCATTGGCGCCGAACGCATCGTTGGACTGCACCGAGACGCCCGGCAGCCGATCGAGGATCTTCTGGCCGCTGGTGCCTGGCGGGAGCACCTGCTTGTCGACGCTGGTGATGCGCTGCACCTGACGGGTCTCGCCCTGGCCGATCACCGAGACGGTATCCAGCGTCTGCGCGCTGGGCGCGGCGTCGGTATCGGCGGCGGAGGCGCTGGTAGCGGCGGAAAGCGCGATCGCTACGGCGATCGTCAGGTGTCGAGTCTGCATGGTGGTCCGTTGCATGGGGGATGGGCACCGGCGTGCGTGCGCGATGCCGCCCCACTATGCGAACGGAACATGAAAGCTTCTTTACGGAACACCCATGCGGGTACGCGCCGCCGCGTTGGCGGCGCACCCAGGGCGGCTCATTAGCCCATGTACAGCCCACCATTGACCGGATAATCGGCGCCGGTCACATACGACGCCTCGTCCGAGGCCAGCCAGGCGCACAGGCCGGCGACTTCTTCCGGACGGCCCAAGCGCCGCACCGGCACCGATGCGGCCAGGCGGTCCAGGACATCCGGGGGGAAACTGCTGATGGCCTGGCTGGCGATGTAGCCCGGCGAGAGCGTGTTGACCGTCACTCCGCGTGACGCTACTTCGGCGGCAAGCGCCCGGCTGAAGCCATGCATGGCGGCCTTGGCGGTGGCGTAGTTCACCTGGCCGATCTGCCCCTTGTGGGCGCTGACCGAACCGATGTTGATGATGCGTCCCCAGCCCCGCGTGGCCATGCCATCGACCACCTGCTTGGTCAGGTTGAAGAGCGCGTTGAGGTTGGAGGCGATCACCGCATTCCAGTCCTCCACCGTCATCTGCCGGAACAGCAGGTCGCGGCTGCCTCCGGAGTTGTTGACCAGCACGTCCACTTCACCCACTTCCGCGCGCACTTTGGCGAAGGCGGCGCTGGTCGAGGCCCAGTCGGTGGCATTGCCCTCGGAGGCGATGAAGTCAAAGCCCTGCTCGCGCTGCTCGCGCAGCCAGTTGGCCTTGCGCGGCGAGTTCGGCGCACAGCCGGCAACAACCGTATGGCCGGCGCGGGCCAGGCTCTGGCAGATGGCAGTGCCGACACTGCCCATGCCGCTGGTGACGTAAGCGATGCGAAGAGTCATTGCGGAACGCTCCTTGGTAACGGGATCAGGCGGCGAGGGGATACAGGCCGAACAGCAGGCTGCCGACCATCAACAGCAGCGAGATGGCGATGGCCCACTTCAGGGTGAATTTCTGGTGGTCGGCGAACTCGACCTTGGCCAGGCCCACCAGCAGGTAGGTGGAGGGCACCAGTGGGCTGAGCAGATGCACCGGCTGGCCGGCCAGCGAGGCGCGGGCCATTTCCACCGGCGTGATGCCGTAGTTGCCAGCGGCTTCGGACAGGATCGGCAACACGCCGAAGTAGAACGCGTCGTTGGACATGAAGAAGGTGAACGGCATCGAGGCCACGGCAGTGATCACCGCCAGATAGGGGCCCCACGAATCCGGAATCACCGCCAGGAAGCTGTGCGACATCGCCTCGACCATGCCGGTGTTGTTGAGGATGCCGGTGAAGATGCCCGCCGCGAAGATCAGCGACACCACCGACAGCACGTTGCCGGCGTGGTTGACCACGCGACGGCGCTGCTCGGCCAGGTTCGGGTAGTTGATCACCAGGGCAATGGCGAAGCCGACCATGAACAGCACCGGCATCGGCAGCACGCCGACGATCAGCGCGGTCATCAGGACCAGGGTCAGCACCAGGTTCACCCACAGCAGCTTGGGTCGCTTGATGTCCTCGGCATCCTCGACCGTCGGCAGCGCATTGCTGTCGTCGGACACGCTGCTGTCCATCCAGCTGCCGCCCTTGGGCAGCGTCACCACGCCCAGCCGGCGGCGTTCCTTCAGGCCCAGGTACCACGCCAGCAGCAGCACGCCCGCGCAGGCGATCACCATCGATGGGATCAGCGGCACGAACACATCAGCAGGATCAACGTGCAGTGCGGTGGCGGCGCGTGCGGTCGGGCCGCCCCACGGAGTCAGGTTCATCACGCCACCGGCCAGGATGGTCACGCAGGTCATGTTCAGCGCGTTCATGCCCAGCCGCTGATACAGCGGCAGCATTGCCGAGACCGTGATCATGTACGTGGTCGAGCCATCGCCATCGAGCGAGATCAGCATCGCCAGCACGGCGGTGCCGAGCACGATCTTCATCGGATCGCCCTTGACGAAGCGCAGGATCACCCGCACCAGCGGATCGAACAGTCCCGCGTCGATCATCACGCCGAAGTAGAGGATGGCGAACATCAGCATCACGCCCGTCGGCGCGATCTTCTTGATGCCTTCCAGCATCATTTCGTCGATGCCGGCGCCAAAGCCACCGATCAGCGCGAACAGGATCGGGATGGTGATCAGGGCCACCAGCGGTGACAGCCGCTTGCTCATGATCAAGTACATGAATGTAATGACCATGCCAAAGCCGAGGATGCTCAGCATCATCTGCGGACTCCTTGAGAAAACAGGACGTGGGAAAGGGAGGGGCGGGCGCGGAAGAGGCTCAGAAGTCGTACTGCAGGCGGCCGGTCACGGCGCGCGTGCGGTCCACCGTGATCCCGGCCAGGCGGTCACGGTTGCGGCTTTCGATGACGTTGAGCATGAATCGCAGGTTGTCGCGCAGGTACCAGTTGCCGCCGAGCGTCCAGGCTTCGGTGCTGCCGCGGCGCAGGTCGGGAGCGCCGTCGAGGTGCTGCGCGCCCCACATCCGGTCGTAGCGCAGCGCGACTTCAAAGGCACCGGCCTTGTGACGGATGTCCTTCACCCTGGCGAAGCGGCCGGTCTTGCGGTCGTAGGCGCGGCTCTCGCCGGTAACGAACCAGCTGAGCATGCCGTAGCCGGCCATGACGTCGCCGCGCTGGGCGCCGTCATCGAAGGTCGCGCCGCTGAACTCGCCCTGCCATGACAACGGGCCACGGACCTGGGCGTACTCCAGCGACCACTTGTTGACGTCGGTATCGCGGCCTGCGGAGAAATCGACCAGGGTCAGGCGGCTCTCATCGGACAGATGGCCGGCGGGGCGCGGGCGGATGCGCAGTGCCGGCACGCCGTTGGCGCCAGGGTTGTCGTACGCCTCACGGGCCAGCGACAGGCCCAGGTGCAGTACATCGCCGTCGCTGGGCGAGGGCGCCCAGGTCACGCGGCCGCCGACGGCGCGCCCCTTCACCTGCCAGGCATCGATGCTCTCCAGGCTGTAGACGCTGGCGGCCCAGGTGAAGTCACCCGGATTGGCCTGCCACGAGGCACCCAGCCGGTACAGCGGCGCCAGCGTGGTACCGGCATTGCCGCGCTCCAGGAAGCTGCCGTAGTTGGAGCTGGTGCGGTCATCCAGCGAGAAGTACTGCTTGAACTGGCCGACCGTCAGCTTGCCGGCCTTGCCGAAGCTGCGTGCCAGGTAGACGTCCTTGGCTTCTACACGGTCGCCGGAGAAGTCGGCTTCCATCTTGTAGTCGACCACGAAGAACCTGCCGGAGACATCCAGCCAGGCGCGGCGGATCTCGGTGTCATCCTTGTTCGGCGTACCGCGGTTGTCATTGTCGAACGTGGCGAAGTCCAGGTGCAGGCGACCGCCCAGCGTGGCGGTGACCGGCCGCTCGTCTTCAGCGGCAAAGGCCGGCGCGGCCAACGCAGCCAGGGCCATCATGGCGGCGGAACGCGGCCAGGCAAACGTGAATTCCACAAACCCTCCCAGGTGCGCGCCAGGCGCGCGGCAATCGTGGGCACCGGATGGTGCGCGGCCGCAGTCTGGGTCGCGCAAGCTGTCATCCGCCTGTCAGCGGTTTGTGCGTTGCAGCGTAAAAGCGGCCGCTGCGCTCGCCGGGCATGGCCCGGCGCTACCCCCGTGCAGGCTGCCCGGTCGCGCCGGTCCATCCATCCCCCCGCGACGCCCGGTAGCGCCGGGCCACGCCCGGCGGATGTATCCCCGCGATGCCGGGTAGCGCCGGGCCATGCCCGGCGGATGCATCCCCGCGATGCCCGGTAGCGCCGGGCCATGCCCGGCGGATGTATCCCCGCGCGATGCCGGGTAGCGCCGGGCCATGCCCGGCGGGCAGGCCGGGCGGCATGCGGTAGCATTCGCTTCCCCTCCCACGCTTGTCCCCATGCGCCTGCTGCTGGTTGAAGACAACCCGGATCTGGCCGATGCGATCATCCGTCGCATGCGCCGCAGTGGGCACGCGGTGGATTGGCAGGCCGATGGCCTGGCCGCTGCAAGCGTGCTGCGCTACCAGAGTTTCGATCTGGTGGTGCTGGATATCGGCCTGCCCAAGCTTGATGGGCTACGCGTGCTGGCCGGCATGCGCGAGCGCGGCGACAGCACGCCGGTGCTGATGCTGACCGCGCGCGACGGCATCGAGGACCGCGTGCAGGCGCTGGACGTGGGTGCCGATGATTATCTCGGCAAGCCCTTCGACTTCCGCGAGTTCGAGGCGCGTTGCCGCGTGCTGCTGCGACGGGCCCGCGGCCAGGCCAGTGAGGTGGTGCAGGTGGGCGGCTTCCAGTTCGACAATGCTGCGCATCGGGTCACCCTGGATGGCGAGCCCATCGAGCTGCCCAACCGCGAGTACCGTCTGCTGGAAATCCTGGTCGGCCGGTTGGGCCACGTGGTCGGCAAGGATGAGATCGGCAACGGCCTGTTCGGCTTCGATGACGAGGCCGGGCCGAACGCGATCGAGCTCTATGTCGGCCGCCTGCGCAGGAAGCTCGCCGACGCGCCGCTGCGCATCACGACCGTGCGCGGCGTCGGTTACCTGCTCGAGGCCCGCGACGAAGGCGTGGACAGCGATGGCTGACGCGCGCCCGGCAGCGGCCGCGCCGGGTTCGCTGCGGCGGACCCTGCTGCTGTATCTGGGTGCGCTGCTGGCGGTGTTCGCAGTCGCCCTGCTGTTTGCCGCACGCGACTACGGCCAGCGTGCGGCCAATCGCTCCTACGATCACCTGCTGGCGTCCTCTGCACTGTCCATCGCGGATTCGGTGGCGCTGGCCGATGGCCAATGGCAGGTCGACCTGCCGTACGCGGCGCTCGACCTGCTGGCGATGGCGCCGGAGGACCGGGTGTTCTACCGCGTCGCGGACAGTCGCGGCACGCTGATCACTGGCTACGGCGACCTGCCGGTGCCACCCCGGCGGCCGGGGAGCCAACCGCAGTTCTTCGATGCGCGCTACAGCGGTGAGACCGTGCGCTTCGTGGTGGTGGGCCGCAGCTTCGCTGCTGCGTCCGCGCAGGGGGAGGTGCTGGTGCAGGTCGGCCAGACCCGGCGCGCGCGCGAGGCGGTGGCGCAGGACATGGTCAACCGGTCGCTGCTGGCGATCGGTGTGCTGTCCGGTCTGCTGCTGGCGCTGGTCGCCTTCGGTGTACACCGTGCATTCCGGCCACTGGTGAGGGTAGAACGCGAACTCTCGCGCCGTGAACCGTCGGACCTGAAGCCGCTGGATGCACGTGTGCCCCGTGAGATGGACCAGATGGTGGCGGCGCTGAACCGCTTCATGGAGCGGCTGTCGAGCAGCAACGAGACCCTGCGCGCGTTCATGGCGGAAGCCGCGCACCAGATGCGTACCCCGCTGGCCGCCCTGCGCGCGCAGGCGCAGCTGGCGCTGGATGATGACGACCCGCAGGACATGCGGCGCAGCCTGCAGGCCATCGAGCGCAATGCCACGCACATGAGCCGGCTGCTCAACCAGCTGCTCAGCGATGCCAGCGTCATCCACCGTTCGCATCTGCAGCGGTTCGCGCCGGTGGACCTGGCGGAAGCCGTGCACCAGGCATTGCACGAGGCGTTGCCGCAGGCCGGTCCCGTGCCCCGCGTGCAGCTGGCCGTTACCTCCGAGCAGGTGCATGTGCACGGCGATGCGCTGCTGCTGCGCGAGGCGATCAAGAACCTGGTCGACAATGCGTTGAAGTACGGCGGCGATGGCCCGCTGCAGATCGCACTGACGGTCGAGGGCGGCCAGGCGGTGCTGACCATTGCCGACCACGGCCCGGGCATCGCCGCGGCCGACGCCGAACGGGTGTTCGAGCGATTCGCCCGTGGCGAAGGCGTGCCATCCGGTGGCGCCGGTCTGGGGCTGGCCATCGTCAAACGCGTGATCGACAGCCATGCAGGCCATATCGACCTCAGCAACCGCCCGCAGGGGGGGCTGATCGCCACCATCCGCCTGCCCCGGAGCAACCCATGATCCGCCTGTTAGCCGCCGTCATCGCGCTGCTGCTGGCTCTGCCTGCGCAGGCTGCACCCGGCGATGTGCGCCGTTTCCCCGCACGTGAGACCGCCACTGCCCAGCTGCGCATCCACGGCACCACCGACATCGAGGTGTTCGCCGTGGTGATCGCCGACTACCAGCGGCTGCATCCCGGCACGGAAGTGGTGTACGAGGACATCATCACCCAGGATCTGTACGCGCGTTACCTGCAGGACCGCACCCGCCCTGCGTCGCCGGATCTGCTGATCTCCAGCGGCATGGACCTGCAGACCAAGCTGGTCAATGACGGTCATGCCCTGCCACACCGCTCGGCGCAGACCGCGGCGCTGCCGGCCTGGGCACAGTGGCGGGGCGAGGCATTCGGGATCAGCTACGAGCCGGTGGTGATGGTCCACAACACGCGCACATTGCCTGCTGCCAAGGTGCCGCATACACGCCGGCAGCTGCTGGACCTGCTGCGCGCGGAAGGCGCGCCCCTGCGCGGACGGGTGGGCACCTACGACATCGAACGCAGCAGCGTGGGCTACCTGCTGGCCACGCAGGATGCGCAGCGTGGCAGCATTGCCGGTGCGCTGCTCGGGGCGCTCGGCGACAACGAGGTGGTTCGCGAGGAGCGCACCGGGGTGCTGCTGGACAAGGTTGCCAGCGGCCAGCTGTCGCTGGTCTACAACGTGCTCGGCTCGTACGCGCAGGCGCGCATCGATGCCGGCGCGCCACTGGCCATCATCGAGCCGGAGGACTACACGCTGGTGGTGCTGCGCACGGCCGTGATCCCGCGCACCGGTCCGCATCCGGAGGAGGCGCGGCGTTTCCTCGATTACCTGCTGTCGCCGCGTGGCCAGCAGGTGCTGTCGCGCGAGGCGCGGCTGATGCCGATCGTGCGCAGCGATGCCCGGCGCGATGATGCGCCCGGTCGCAGCCGACGCCCGATCCAGCTCGGGCCGGGACTGCTGGTCTACCTGGACGCGCTCAAGCGGCGCCAGTTCCTCGATGCCTGGCGCAGCAGCGTGGAGCCCGCCGGGCGCTGATGCCCTGGTAGCGCCGGGCCATGCCCGGCGGATGCAGTGCGCTGCCCGTACAATGGCCGCATGAGCGAATACACCATCCTGATCGCCGATGACCACCCGTTGCTGCGTTCGGCGGTGGTGCAGTCATTGCGGCAGAGCCTGCCGCTTGCCCAGGTGCGCGAGGTCGCCAGTGCCGACGCGCTCGCCGAGGCGCTGGATGCGCATCCTGACGTGGACCTGGTGCTGCTCGACCTGACCATGCCCGGTGCCCACGGTTTCTCCGCGCTGCTACACGTGCGCGGCTCGCATCCGGACATTCCGGTGGTGATCCTGTCGTCCAACGATCATCCACGGGTGATCCGGCGCGCGCAGCAGTTCGGCGCAGCCGGTTTCATTCCGAAGTCGGCGCCCGCCGAGACCATTGGCGAGGCGGTGACGGCGGTGCTGGAAGGTGGCCTGTGGTTCCCGGCGATGGCGGCCGAGCGTTCTGAGGCCGATGCACTGCTGGCCAGCCGCCTGGCTCAGCTGACACCGCAGCAGTTCCGGGTGCTGCTGTGCCTGGCCGATGGCCTGCTCAACAAGCAGATCGCCTACACGCTGGGGTTGGCCGAAAACACGGTGAAGGTGCATGTCACCGCGATCCTGAAGAAGCTCGAATGCCACAGCCGCACGCAGGCCGCGGTGCTGGTGAAGGCGCTTGAGCCGGAAGGTGATGCGCGGACAGGATTGAATGGCTGATGGAGGCAGGCATCCAGACGGCGATGCTTCGTCTGCTGCAGTCAGGCAAGAACCTCTTCAACGAAAACTGAAAGCTGATGATCTGTCGGTGCGCTGGCCGGCGAGGAATTTCGCTCCGAACGCGGTGTCAGCATGGGCCGGGGGCGGAAGGGGGACAGATCGCAATCTGACTACGGCAGTTGGTGAGAAAGCGTCGAAGATCATTGCGGCGGAGAATTCCTGCCGTCCCGCAGGGTAGGTGCCAGGATCGAAGCTGGGGGGTATCCTGTCAGAAGTGGTTTTGGTGAGCGCGCCTTCAGAAGCTCGAGCAGGCTCATCATCTTGGCGTCCCAATCGCTTGAAAAGCGGTGGTGTGAGTCGATCTGAAGATTGTAGTCCTCACCCCGATAGCGCTGCTGCGCCATGTTTCTGGCCCAGCCGCATCCCTTGGCGTGGACGTAATCTATGTCGATCAACTCGATGCTGGCCCCGTGCCTCCGAAGGCAGTGGACCGTCGTGCCTTCTTTGTCTGTTGTATCGATCAGTTCGAATCCAGCTGCTTCGAAGATCTGAATATCCTGTTCTGCTCCATGTTGCCAGCAGACAACAATGCGCAACCGGGATGGCGAGGTGGCGTTTTCTATCATGTCCTTCAGCGTGGGCACCAGCTGTGGGTCTCGATAGCTCGGTATCTGCACGAAGATTGTTTTCTTCAAATTCATCGGAGAGGGTGTTGTTCGTGGCCTGATGCAACGGGATGCTTCAGTCTGATTGATCCATCAGTTTCCGCCGATCGAGTTCGCTGCAGGATCGGTGGAGAAGATGAATCTGTTCTGGTAGCTCGAGCCAAGATTCTCAGAAGCTTCGGCGTAGCTGAAGGTGGGTGAGGATGCATCCGATGCGAACCTGCGGCCCCAGGCTTCATGCTCGGCGTTGCTTCGGGCCCGGGCGATGCCGAGGCAGATGGTCAGGCCGCATGACAGCTGCTCCAGTACGGCCTCCTGACCCATTGCGCGCGTGAGTGATGACCGATAGTGCCTGGTCAGATCCTGCGCTTCGGGGATGGACGCAGCGTCCTTGTCCATGCGATCCATCGCATCTGACATGCTTCTGCTGGAGTGCAGGAGGTCTTCAGCAGCCTGGCCTGAGATGCCATGCTCGAACATGAGCATGGATTCTGAACGCAGATGCCCGGGTGATGATGCTGCGTGCTGGATGGTCGCCGCCGGAATGTCTGTTGTCGGCCGCTTGGTTGGCGGTTCTGTGCTGGCAGCATTTGATCCGTCTTGATTGAGCTCCGGTCCCGCCGCCGCATTTCGATGACTGGCGTTGGGGTCTGAGGTTCTGTCGTCGGTGCACCCTGCACAGGACAAGCAAAGCAGCATTGCAGTGGCCAGATGAGCGAACGGCATGATTGAGCGGGATATGTCAGGGAAGCGCACGGTGGATCCTCGGTCGTGGGTCGCGGCAGTCAATCCAGAGGGCAATCGAAGGGACCGTTGCAGTCCGGCGGACGAGTTGTCTGAAACACAGTCTTCACTCTTCCGCCGCAGCAGTCGGTGACTCTCCAGTTTCCGGCTGTGCCGACAGTGACGACACAGCTGTTTGTGCAGCGATACCTGACGCCGTTGAAGATCGTTTCGCTTTCTGCACGCGCTTCGCTGTCTGTCATTGCCAGGCCTGCTGCCAGAACGACGCTGCCAGGATGACGTTTGTCCATCCATTGCGCTGAGTGTGGTCGCCCGATCGGCCAGGTCACGAGATGGTCCTCCGTTCTGCGGCGCATGTCAGTCGGGAAACTACCTGTCTTCATTCCGCATTTTTCTGTGTACTGCGCATCCATACCCATCTGAGGGGCATGCTGGGCTTTCCCGCCCGGCCGGTATCGCGCGAACAATGGCCTGCGCAACGTGAGCGGAATCTGCGGAGTACGATGCCATTCGGGGAGTGTGCAGCGGTGCCCTACGTGGCGGAACCGCGCTACCCGCGATGTCGCAGCAGCAATTGTGTCATCAGCGCCCGCAGCGCCGGCGGCTTCACCGGCTTGGCCATCATGCCCCAGCCTCGTTCGGCCGCCATTTCGCGCAGACCTGCGTCGCGCTCGGCGGTCACCAGCACCACCGGCGGCCGTGCCTGCCAGTGCTCGGCCAGCACTTCGTACAGCACCGGCCCGTGATGGTCGCCCATGCGAACGTCCAGCAGCACCAGCTCCGGGACGGACCCCACGCCGGCCAGCTGCAGCGCGGCCTGGGGGCCATCGGCCAGCACCACCTCGCATCCCCAGCGCTCCAGCAGGGCACGGCTGGCAGCGCAGACATGCGGATCATCATCGATCACCCACACGCGGCGGCCGCGCAGCGGATTGTCTGCCGCCGGTTCCTGTGCCTGCGCCGGTGCCTGCGCAACAGCGGGAATCGCGTTGGCATCGCCAAGAGGTACGCCCACTGCGAACACGCTGCCTCGCCCCAGTTGCGAGCGCAGGCGGATCGGATGGCCGAGCAGGCGGCCGATACGGTCGACGATTGCCAGGCCCAGGCCGGCGCCGCGCTGGTGACCATCGTGCAGACGGCGGAATTCCTCGAAGATTTCACCCTGCAGCGCATCAGGAATGCCGGGGCCCTGGTCATGCACTTCAATCCACAACTGGTCTCCGCGCCGGCGGCAGCCGAGCAGCACCCGGCCACGCTCGCTGTAGCGCAGTGCGTTGGACAGGAAATTCTGCAGGATGCGGCGCAGCAGTGCTTCGTCGCTGACCACCACCGCGCGGGTATCCACCCAGTCCACGACCAGCCCGCGTGTCTGCGCGGCGATGCCGAACTCGCGTGCCAGCGTCTGCAGCAGCGGGCCCAGCCGGAACGCATGCACGCGCGTGGGCAGGCTGCCTGACTCCAGTCGCGCGATGTCGAGCAGGCTGTTGAGGATGGCATCCTGCGCGGCCAGTGCGGCATCGATGTGGTCGGTGGTCTGCTGCTGCGCCGGGTCGGTCAGCTTGCCGCGCAGCACGGAGACGAACATGCGCGCGGCGTTCAACGGTTGCAGCAGGTCGTGCACCGCGGATGCGACGAAACGTGTCTTGTAGCGGTTGGCCTGTTCGGCTTCGCGGCGGGCCTCGTCGAGGTCATGGGTGCGCTCGGCCACGCGGTGTTCCAGCGCATCGGCCAGTGACCGCAGTTCGCGTGCAGCGTTCTTGTAGCTGGTGATGTCGGCGTAGCTGGTGACGAAGCCGCCATCAGGCAGCGGATTGCCACGGATCTCCAGAACGGTGCCATCGTCCTTTTCGCTCTCGCGCATGTGCGGGCGGCCACTGCGCAGGTGGTTCAGGCGACGCTCGATGGCCTCGTCGATCGGCCCCGGCCCGAGCAGGCCGCGGCGTGCGTTGTAGCGGAACAACTCTTCGATGGGCCGGCCGACACGGACCAGCCCCGGCGGGAAGCGGAACAGTTCCAGATAGCGCGAATTCCAGGCGACCAGGCGCTGTTCGCGATCAATGATCACCACGCCCTGCGGCAGGTGCTCCAGGCTGCGGCTCAGGCCGCTGTCGGCATCGGTGGCAGCCTGCAGCAATCCGTCCTGGGCGGTGCGCAGTTCCTGTGCATGCTGCTTGAGCAGGGTTTCCAGTTCGCTGCGGCTGCGCTGGCGGTGCCGGGCCAGGCGCCGGCGCTGCTGCACGAACAGCAGCAGGAACCCCAGTGCCAGCCACGCAGCGGCGCCGGCCAGGGCGGCACCGCGTCCGGCGCTGGTGGCGGCACTGGCATCGTGCAGCAGATGCAGGTTCCAGTGTTCGTCGGGCAGCGCCAGGCTCTGCCACAGCATCGCCTGCGGCAGCACCGGGTCGAGCAGGCGCACCATGCGGCCACCATCGGCCAGCACATCCTCGGTACGCACCCGCAGGGGCTGCAACGAGCGGTCGGCATACTGGCGGGCATCAAGCATCTCGCGGCGCTCGTCCGCGCCCAGCGGCCGCAGCAGGCGGTAGCGCCAGGCATCGCGGTTGGACAGGAACACCACGTCATGGTTGTCGCTGGCCAGCACCACGTCCGGGCTGTTCAGCCACTCCTGTTCCAGTGCCGACAGCTCGATCTTGATCACGATCACGCCGATGCGCTGGCCGCGGTCGTCGACGATCGCCTCGGACATGAAATAGCCGGGCACGCCGGTGGTCATGCCGATGCCGTAGAAGCGGCCGCGGCCGTGGGCCAGGGCCTGCTGGTAATAGGGCCGGTAGCTGTAGTCCTCGCCGACGTTGGTGGTCGGCTGGTCCCAGTTGCTGGCCGCGACCGCGACGCCATCGCGGCCGACCAGGGTCAGGGTGGAGGTTCGGGTGACCTGGTTGGCGCGCTGCAGTTTCAGGTTCAGCTGCTGGCGCTCGGCGGGCGAGGGCGGCGTGCGCAGTACGCGCAGCAGGTCCGGGTCCAGTGCCATCACCTGCGGCAGGGTGCCGAAGCGGTCGATACGCTGCTGCAGGCCCTGGCCGTACAGCTGCAGCTGGCGCTGGACCTGCGTGCTCTCGGCCGCCAGGGCGCTGCGCCACGCGTAGTGGCCCGCCGCGATCGCGCACAGCACGGTGCCTCCGGCCAGCGCGAGGAGGGTCAGCAGCAGCATCCGGTGGCGGCCGAGCCAGTACATGGCGGCAGTCTACGCAGTGAGGGCGGGCATGACGTGCATGCCCGCCGGATTCCGCACCGTGGCGCGGATCAGAAGTGCATCTGTGCGCGCAGTTCGAAGATCTCCGGGGTGCTGTGCACACCGCGGCGGCTGGCATCGACCTTGACGTAGTTGGCCTGGAACTTGAAATGGCTGGTCAGGTACCAGTTCGCGCCCAGGGTCAGGTCGTGCTGACGGCCCCCGAGGATACTGCCGTCGTCCAGATCCAGGCGGCTGTAGCGTGCCACCAGCTCGACCGCGCCGTAGTCGTGGGCGGGCTTGATGTTGGCCACGGCGCCGGCGTTGTACGGACGGGACTCGCCGGTCAGCACCCAGCTGGCCATCGCGTACTGGCCGTGGCCGGTGTAGTCGGGCTTGCCGTCGTTGCGGGTGACAGTGGCCTGCAGCGCTTCGGCCTGCAGCGAGAAGGGGCCACGGATCCAGATGCCTTCCAGGCCGGTGCGGCGGATCTGGTCGGCGGTCACCAGCGCGCCGGAATCCACGTAGCGGATGTCGGTCAGGCCGGCTTCCGGGCGCGCGCGCAACCGTGCGCTGGCCTCGTGATGGACGTCACGGCCATCGCGGTAGCCGCGCGGGTTTTCCTGCGAGTAGGCCAGGCCCAGGTGGATCACATCGCCCGGTGCCTTCACCGGCGTCCACACCGCACGTACCGCCTGCGTGGTGCCGGGGTTGTCGCCCTGCAGGTCCTTGCCGCCGTAGGCACCGGCCTGCAGCAGGTACTGCGGGCGCTCAAGCACCCATTCCACACCGGTGCGGCGGCCGGCGTAGAACGCCTGCACCGGCAGCGCGGTCTCCAGGAAGGTACCGGCGCGCGAGGAGGTGTTGGCATCCAGGCCGACCGGCGTCTTCATGTAGCCGAAGCGGAAGCGGCCGATGTCGCGGCCCACGAAGGCCTTGCTCTCCAGGCGCAGGAATACGTCCAGCCAGGTGTCGGCCTGGAAGTCGTAGTACACCATCGCGTCGTACACGCCCTTCTTCTTCAGTGTGGCGCCGAATTCCTTGCGGCGCACGGCATCGTCATCCTCCAGACCGCTGCCGGAGGAGAAATCGTTGTAGTCGTAGGCAATGTTGGCGGTGGCCGCCAGCTCGGTGCCGTCGCCGAACGCGTACTTGGTCGGCCAGTTGTCGAAATCGGCAGCGGACGCGAAGGCGGGCAGGGCGGCCAGCGACAGGGCCAGCAGGGTGGGAATGGGGCGCATGTTGGGTGCGGCTCTCTCGGATTGCGTAGGGTCAGGACAACAACGGCCGCCAGGGCCGGAACTTGGGCAGGGACGCTGCGGGCCGTTCAGCCCGCGCCACCGGCCTCCCGGCGCGGTGCGATGCCGGGCCAGTTTAGGGGTCCCGGCCACCTGAACCGGGGGGCTAGTACCAATAGGTTATCTGCGTTGGCGTGCCCGGCGCGTACAAAGGCGTCCATTGGTCGCCACCCTGCGCGTGGAGCGAGGGGGCGGTGACCAGCTTCCACGGTATCGGCTCCCATGCAGTTCCGGGGCCATACGTGCCTGAAAACGCCCTTCCCCGGAGTCCGCCATGCACATCCCGACCGCTGCCCCGGCGCCTGCAAAGCCGTTGCCGATCTACCGCCAGCTGTACTTCCAGGTGATCGTGGCGATCGTCCTGGGCGCCATCCTCGGCCATTACGAACCCCTGATCGGCGAGAAGATGAAGCCGCTCGGCGATGCCTTCATCAACCTGGTGAAGATGATCATCGCGCCGGTGATCTTCCTGACCATCGTCACCGGCATTGCCGGCATGACCCATCTGCGTACGGTCGGCCGCGTGTTCGCCAAGGCCATGGCCTACTTCCTGTTCTTCTCCACGCTGGCGCTGGTCGTGGGCATGATCGTGGCCCACGTGGTACAGCCTGGCGCGGGCATGAACATCAACCCGGCCGAGCTGGACCAGACCGCGGTGCACAGCTACGTCGAGAAGTCGCATGACCTGACCCTGGTCGGCTTCCTGATGGATGTCATCCCGAAGACGCTGATCAGCGCCTTCGTGGACGGCAACATCCTGCAGGTGCTGTTCGTGGCCGTGCTGTTCGGCATCGCGCTGGCGTCGGTCGGCGAGAAGGGCAAGCCGATCCAGAACTTCCTCGAAGCGCTGGTGGCTCCGGTGTTCAAGCTGGTGCACATGCTGATGAAGGCTGCTCCGATCGGTGCCTTCGGCGCGATCGCCTTCACCATCGGCAAGTACGGCGTGGGGTCGTTGATCAACCTGGCCTGGCTGGTCGGTTCGTTCTACATCACCGCCTTCCTGTTCGTGGCGGTCATCCTGGGCGTGGTCTGCCGCCTGTGCGGGTTCTCGGTGTTCAAGCTGGCGCGCTACCTGAAGGCCGAACTGCTGCTGGTGCTGGGTACCTCTTCGTCCGAGTCGGCGCTGCCGTCGCTGATGGAGAAGATGGAGCGGGCCGGCTGCAGCAAGTCGGTGGTGGGCCTGGTGGTCCCCACCGGCTACTCGTTCAACCTGGACGGCACCAACATCTACATGACCCTGGCGGCGCTGTTCATCGCCCAGGCCACCAACACCGAACTGACCCTGGGCCACCAGATCGCGCTGCTGCTGGTCGCCATGCTCAGCTCCAAGGGCGCGGCCGGCGTCACCGGTGCCGGCTTCATCACCCTGGCGGCCACCCTGGCCGTGGTGCCGGAAGTGCCCGTGGCCGGCATGGCGCTGATCCTCGGCGTGGACCGCTTCATGAGCGAATGCCGCTCGCTGACCAACTTCATCGGCAATGCCGTGGCCACGGTGGTGGTCTCGCGCTGGGAAGGCGCACTGGACCGTGACCGCCTGAAGCTGGCGCTGGATGGTCGCGAAAGCGAACTGCCGCCGCCGGTCGATGCCGTGCCGGAGGCACTGCCCGCCAAGGGCTGATCCAGGTGTGTGGTACCGCGGGGCCGGTCACGTGAGTGGTGCGGCCCCGCGGCGTTTCAAGGCGTCCCATGGCTGTCATCGGCAGCGCCGAAGCTGGTGGCTCCAGGTTGTCGCATACGCCAGGGAATTGTGCGGTCGCAGCATGCCTGCGACAGGATAGCGACAGGTCCGGGCGCCCCAACGGGGGTATGATCCCCTGTCCCTCTTGCCCATTCATGTATCCAACGTCGATGTCCAACGAAGATTTCAAACAGGCCGCCCTCGATTACCACCGGATGTCCCCGCCGGGCAAGATCAAGGTCTCCGCGACCAAGCCGATGCTGACCCAGCGCGACCTGTCGCTGGCGTACTCGCCGGGCGTGGCGTACGCCTGTGAAGCAATCAAGGCCGACCCGCAGCAGGCCAGCGAGCTGACCGCCCGCGGCAACCTGGTGGCGGTGATCTCCAACGGCACCGCGGTGCTGGGCCTGGGCAACATCGGCGCACTGGCCGGCAAGCCGGTGATGGAAGGCAAGGGCGTGCTGTTCCAGAAGTTCGCCGGCATCGATGTGTTCGACATCGAAGTGGACGAAACCGATCCGGACAAGCTGGTCGACATCATCGCCTCGCTGGAGCCGACGTTCGGCGGCATCAACCTGGAAGACATCAAGGCGCCGGAATGCTTCGTGGTCGAGCGCAAGCTGCGCGAGCGCATGAAGATCCCGGTGTTCCATGACGACCAGCACGGTACGGCGATCATCGTCGGCGCGGCGGTGCTGAACGCCATGGCGATCACCGGCAAGAAGATCGAGGAGGTGAAGCTGGCGACCACGGGCATGGGCGCGGCGGGCGTTTCCTGCGTCAACATGCTGGTGCAGCTGGGCCTGAAGCCGGAGAACATCCTGGCGTTCGACCGCGAGGGCGTGATCCACACCGGTCGTACCGATCTGGACCCGGAAAAGCAGCGTTACGCACGCGACACCGACAAGCGCACCCTGGCCGAGATCGTCGACGGCGCGGATATCTTCCTGGGCCTGTCGGCGCCCGGCATCCTCACCGCCGAAATGGTCAAGACCATGGCGCCGGACCCGGTGATCTTCGCACTGGCCAATCCGACCCCGGAAATCATGCCGGAAGTGGCGCGTGCGGCGCGTCCGGACGCGATCATCGGCACCGGCCGTTCGGATTACCCGAATCAGGTCAACAACGTGCTGTGCTTCCCGTACCTGTTCCGCGGTGCGCTGGACGTGGGCGCCACCGCGATCAACGAGGAAATGAAGATCGCCTGCGTGCGCGCCATCGCCGCGCTGGCACGCCGCGCCGCGACCGACATGGGCTCGGCCTACGGTGGTGAAACCCCGAGCTTCGGCCGCGAGTACCTGATCCCGCGCCCGTTCGACCGCCGCCTGCTGGTGGAGCTGTCCGCTGCCGTGGCCCAGGCCGCGATGGACTCGGGCGTGGCCGCCCGGCCGATCGCCGACATGGGCGCCTACCGTGACAAACTGGCCCAGTTCGTCTACCGCACCAGCCTGATGATGAAGCCGGTGTACGACCGTGCACGCACCGACAAGCAGCGCGTGGTCTACGCCGAAGGCGAAGAGGAAGTGGTGCTGCAGGCGGTGCAGAACGTGGTCGATGAAGGGCTCGCACATCCGATCCTGATCGGCCGGCCGGACGTGATCGAAGCGCGCATCGAGCGCCTGGGCCTGCGCCTGAAGGCCGGTGAGCACTTCGAGATCACCAACATCAATGATGATCCGCGCTTCAACGAATACTGGCAGTACTACCACGGGCTGACCGGTCGTCGCGGCGTCACCGTGGCGGCGGCGAAGAACCTGATGCGTTCGCGGCCGACCCTGATTGCCGCGGTGATGGTCGCGCGTGGCGAAGCCGATGCAATGCTGACCGGCATCGTCGGCCGTTTCCACAAGAAGCTGGGTTATGTCCGTAGCGTGCTGCCGCTGGAGCCGAAGGTCACCTCGACCTCGGCGATGACCGGCGTCATCAACCAGCAGGGCGTGTTCTTCTTCGTCGACACGCACGTGCAGGAAGATCCCAGTGCCGAGCAGATCTGCGAGGCGACCCTGCAGGCCGCGTACCGCATGAAGCTGTTCGGCATCGAACCGAAGGTGGCGCTGCTGTCGCACTCCAATTTCGGCAGCCACGATTCCAAGGACGCGCTGAAGATGCGCCAGGTCCGCGAGCTGCTGCTCAAGCGCAATCCGCGCCTGAACGTGGACGGCGAGATGCAGGGCGATACCGCCTGGGACGAGGCGCTGCGCCAGAAACTGCTGCCGGGTTCGACCCTGCAGGGTCGCGCCAACCTGTTCGTGCTGCCCAATCTGGAAGCGGCCAACATCGCCTACAACCTGGTGCGTGTGTTCACCGATGGCGTGGCGATCGGCCCGATCCTGATGGGCGTGAACAAGCCGGTGCACATCCTGACCACCAGCGCGACCTCGCGCCGCATCCTGAACATGACCGCCATCGCTGCGGTCGATGCGCAGATCCGCAAACAGCTGGAAGCGGAAAAGAAGGCGTAATCCTTCGTCACCGCGATCGGTAGCGCCGGGCCATGCCCGGCGAGCGCGCAGCGCGGCAAATCAGGCATTCCGCCGGGCATGGCCCGGCGCTACCGGTCAGCGCTTGCCGCGTCGTGCCGGTGCCGGCGGCGGGGCATCCGAACGCGGCTTGGCGTACTCGGCCCATAGCGCCGGCAGGCCCTTGCCGGTGTGCTGCTGCCACAGCGCCAGGGTGTACTGGCCGTTGCGCAGGGCCTTGTCCAGCGCGAGTACCAAGCCGGGGTGTCCAGCTTCGGCCCATTTCAGGAAGGCCCCGGTTACCCGGTAGCCGCTTTCCACGCTCTGGCCCTTGCCCACTTTTTCCGGCAGCGCCCAGCCCGCTGCGGCATTGTCCGTGCCGTAGCGGTCGCGGGCGTAGTCGGCGATGCCTTCCACCAGCCAGCCCGGTACCCGCGTGTCGCCGTAGCTCGGGTAGCCCTGCACGATGTGCATCGCCTCGTGGGTCACCAGGTCGATGTCATCGGGGTGCTTCACCAGCCAGCCCGGGTTGATGGTGATGGTGCTCGCCTTGTCCTTCTCGCCCACGTAGGCGACGCCGTCGTAGGCCGGATCGATCACGATGTGCACCTCGGCCGGTGCCGCCGGGTGGAAGTCCGCCCGTTCGCGCAGGTAGGCGGAATAGAACGTATCGACGATGCGCTGGCGTGCCGGTGCGGCCAGCGCACCGGTCGCATCCTGGTAGTGCAACGTGACGCCTTCGCGGGTGAACTGGCCATCCAAGGCCCGGCTCTGCGACGGCTGGGCCAGCGCAATGCCGGGCAGGGTGAATGCAGCAAGTGCAAGGGGCAGCAGGCGAATGCGCATGGGGTCACCGTACAGTGGAGGGGGACAACAGTTCGATCTCAGCCAGCTGCAGGCGTCCCGGCGCAGTTACGCGCAGGCGGTACTCGGCATAGCGTGAGGGCGAGGCGATGCGGAACGGACGGGTCTGCCGCGCAGCACTGAAGTCTTCGCCACGCCGCTGGTCCAGCGTGGTCCAGCGGCCATCGCCGTTACGGGCTTCCAGCGTCCATCCGGCCCCCCGGATCGGCCCTTCGCCGCTGGTCAGCGTATACATCGTCGGCGCGCCATCACCCACGGCGCTCAGCTTGAGGGTGGCACCCGCGCCCAGCGGAACGGCCGTGGTCGCATCGTCGTCCAACAGCGCGGGCACGGCGCGGCCATCGGCCAGCGCAGCGCGCGCGCCGCTGCCCAGCAGATCGTGCAGCATCTGCGGTCGCTGGCCCGGTGCGGTCAGCGAACGGGGCACGTCGTCGGCGCCTGTGCCCCAGCGCGAAGGCTGCGGGCCCATCTCGAAGTCCAGCGTCGCGCCCTTGGCGATCACCTCGTGCGGTACCCAGGTCCGGGTCCATGGCGTGCCGTTGATCTTCAGCGACTGGACGTAGACGTTCTCCGCGGAGTTCTGCGGCGCGTTGATGGTCAGCACCGCGCCATCCTGCAGTTCCACCCGGGCGTGCCTGAATGCCGGGGAGCCGATCACGTATTCCGGCGCGCCCATCCGCAGTGGATACAGGCCCAGCGAAGCCAGCACGTACCATGCGGAGGTCTCGCCATTGTCCTCATCGCCCGGATAGCCCTGGCCGATCTCGCTGCCCACGTACAGCCGCGACAGGATCTCGCGCACGTGCTGCTGGGTCTTCCAGGGCTGCCCGGCGTACAGATACATCCACGGGATATGGTGCGCCGGCTGGTTGCTGTGCGCGTACATGCCCATGCGCACGTCGCGCGCTTCGGTCATCTCATGGATGATGCCGCCGTAGGAGCCTGCAAACGCGGCATCGGCGGTCTCCGGCGTGGCAAAGAAGGCATCGAGCTTGGCGGCCAGCCTGTCGCGGCCACCGTACAGCGCGGCCAGGCCCTCGCCATCGTGCGCGGCGGTGAAGGCAAACGTCCAGCCGTTGGATTCGGTGTAGTCGTGGCCCCACACGCGCGGATCGTAGTCCTTGGCGTCCACGCGCCAGCTGCCATCGGCCTTGCGGCCCTGGAAGAAGCCGGCGGCAGGGTCGAACAGGGTCGCGTAGCCGGCAGCGCGGTAGCGGAAGTAGTCGGCTTCGGTGCTGTAGCGCTCGCGCTGCGCGGCGGTGGTCGCGCGCTTGGCCAGTGCCTCCGCCATGTTGGCGATGCCAAAGTCGTTCAGGGCGCCTTCCATCGTCCATGACATGCCTTCATGCACGTCGGCACTGGCATAGCCGCGGAACGTCGAGCGGTCCATGCCCTTGCGCCCTACATGGCGATCGGGCGGTACCACGGTGGCATTCTTCAGCGCCGCGGCATAGGCCTCGGCGGGATCGAAACCGCCGACGCCCTTCAGCCATGCGTCGGCGAAGGCCACGTCGGAACTGGTGCCGACCATCAGGTCCGCGTAGCCCGGCGATGACCAGCGGGCGATCCAGCCGCCCGCGCGGTACTGCTCGATGAAACCCTGCACGAGCTGGCCGGCGTCCTCCGGCGTGAACAGTGCGTACGCCGGCCACGTCGTGCGGAACGTATCCCAGAAGCCATTGTTGACGAATACCCGGCCATCGCGCACGCCACTGAAGGTGCGGCTGTCACTGCCATCGGTGTTGTTCTCGCTGGCGCTGGCCTGGTTGGCGTAACGCCACTCGGGGGCGGCAGCGCTGCCGACGTTTTCGTGGCCGGAGTTGGGATACAGGTACAACCGGTAGAGGCTGGAGTACAGCGTGGTTTTCTGGTCGTCCGTGGCATCGCCGATATCGAAGCGGGCCAGGCGCGCATCCCAGGCATCCTGGGCGCGGCCGGCCACGCTTTCCAGCGTATCCGTGGCGGAAATCTCCAGAGCAAGGTTGTGCCGCGCCTGTTCGAGCGAGATCAGCGAGGTGGCAATGCGCATGGTGACGCGGCGATCGCTGCCGGCATCGAACTTGATGTAGCCGGTCGGTCGGCCGCTGTCGATGCGCCCGCTGCTGCGCCAGGGCCGGTCGAAGCGGGCCACCACGAACATGCGGCCGGCACCGTTGGACAGGCCGCTGCGTGTATCGGTGTAGCCGGACAGTGTCTGCGTGGCCGCATCCAGTGTCAGCCCGCCGCGTGCGTCCACATTGTCGAACAGCAGGTTGGCATCACCTTCCGCAGGGAAATCGAAGCGGAAGACCGCGGCGTGGTCCGTCGGCGCGATGGAGGCGGCGATGCCGTTGTCGAAGCGCACGTCGTAGCGGTAGGGGCGCGCGTTCTCGTGCGAGCGGTCGAAGGACAGCGCCCGCTTGCTGCGGTCGGCCTCGGGCACACCGCGGCTGGCCGACGGCATCACCTGGAAGGTCTGGCGGTCGCCCATCCAGGGACTGGGCTGGTGACTCAGCGCGAGCGCCTGCAGCTGCGGGCGGTTGTTCGCATCGTTCTGCTCGTTCCAGCGGTACAGCCAGTTCAGTGCACCGGCATCGGTCACCGGGGTCCAGAAGTTGAAGCCGTGCGGCACCGCCGTGGCCGGGAAATTGTTGCCGCGCGAGAACGTGCCGTTGGCCTGCGTACCGCGGGTGGTCAGCACCCAGTCCGAGACCCGCTGCGGCACATGCCGCGGCTGTGCATCCAGGCGCACGTCATCGATCCAGCCGGACACCGACGCACCGTCGGCGCTGGCCACTTCCAGCTCGATGGCGACCACCCGGCGGCCGCGCAGCGCAGGCACATCGCCCAGGCGTACGGCCTTGCGCGCCCACTGCTGCGGGTACAGCGTTTTCGAATCGCCCTGCGCACGCGCGCCCACGGCGATGCCGTGCTGATCACGCGCCGAGCTGGCCGATACGCGGCTGCCATCGTCCAGGCGCAGGTCCAGCGAGACGTAGGTGGAGGCCACCGTGTCCTTGTCGACGATCTCCGGCAGCACCAGCCAGGACAGGGTGGTGTCGGCGTCGATGGTCAGGTCCGTGCTGAACAGGTCGCGCCGCGCCGCGCCGCCGTCGGCCTGGTAGTGCAGCGCGCGCAGGCCGCTGTAGCCGGCGTTGCGCTTGGCCGCATACGGCGCCGCCGGACCGGTGCCGATCTGCACCTGCAGCGCGCCGCCGGCCTTGGCCGGTGCGGGCTCACCTGCTTCGAACGAGGTCTGCAGGCCCTGTGCCACTGCGGGCAGGGCGGGCGTGGCGCAGGCCAGGGCCAGGGCGAGCGGAAGCAGGGCGCGGCGCGGATCGGACAGGGTCATGCAGGGTCTCCCGGAAGGGCAGGCGGCAGGCAGGACCCGCATCGGCACGTACCACGGCCAGCATCGCGCCCGCCGCCCAAGGGCGGTGGAAAGGAGCGATGCCGGTCCGGTGGGGGCGGGCCATGCGATCGGGTCGTCGGAGTGGTCCCGATCCTGCCTCAGTGCGTTGCCCCCTGACAAGTGCAATTAGTTCGATCCAAATCCGGGAAAAACGTTTCATTTCAAATTATTGACAGAGGGGATTGGATCGATTTAAAAGTGGCCGGGGTCCAGGCCCGGGGAAGGCGGCGTCCTTCCCGTCCCGATCCCAACCCTTCCATCTGTCCCGGAACACCCTGCATGCCCTGAACCGGGCGGGCGGCCTGCGCTTGCTGCTGCTGCCCGTCACCACCGTCCATCCACGACCCTCCCGTCCGTCCCCCACCGGCAGGACCGTCATCCGTCTCTGGAGAGCGCTTGATGAAACCGAGGTTGCTGTCGTTGTTGATGTCTTCGCTGCTGCTGTCGCCGCTGGCCGTGCAGGCCCAGTCCTCCAACGCAGGGGAGGGCGCCGATCCGCCGCGTACGCGCGACCTGGATGCGGTCACGGTGACCGGGTCGCTCATTCCGCGCGCGCAGGTGGAGGGCCCCTCACCGGTGACGACCATCACCGCCGAGCAGATCCAGGCGCAGGGTTTCACCACGGTGTTCGATGCGCTGCGCTCGCTGCCGGTCTCCAATGGGTCGGTGCAGGATTCCCAGGGAACCGGCTTCTACACTCCGGGCGCCAAGACCATCAGCCTGTTCGGTCTGGACCCCAGCTACACCCTTACCCTCATCAACGGGCGGCCGATCAACAGCTATCCGCTGGCCTACAACGGCAACACCAGCATCGCCGACATTGCCAACATCCCGCTGGGCATGGTCGAACGCATCGATGTGCTCACCGGTGGACAGTCCTCGGTGTATGGCTCGTCGGCCGTGGCCGGCGTAGTCAACATCGTGCTGAAAGACCGCGTGGAAGGCACCCATCTGCGCTACCGCGTCGGTGGTTACAGCCAGGGCGGCGGTTCCAGCCAGCGCTTCAGCGCCAGCAGTGGACAGACCTTCGGCAACCTCGATATCAGCTACGGGCTGGAATACATCAACCAGAAGGCGATCTACGCCTTCGACCGCAGCCGCATCGACAGCGTCAACGACAACCCGACCGGGCCGCAGGATCCGTCGCGCAGCTTCCTGCGCATGCGTCAGGGGCCCAACGCCTACATCGACCCGGGCGCGGCCACCTGCGCGCCGCTGTCGAATCTGTTCGGTGGCAGCACCGTGTACGCGCACCGCGACATTTCCGGCGGTGGCTACTACTGCGGCACCCCCGACAACGTCGGCACCGCGTCGCTGTACAACGCCAGCCAGGACGTCAACGCGACCACCTTCCTGCGCTATCACCTCAGCCCGGATACCGAGCTGTACTCGGACATCCTGTTCGGCTTCAGCCGGCCGACCTACAGCGGTGGCAGCCCGTTCTGGAACAAGACCTTCTACAACCGCACCAGCGGCCAGTACGAGCAGTGGCAGCGCATCTACGCGCCCGAGGAAGTCGGCCTGGATGCCAAGGACCAGCGCGTCTACACGCGATCGCTGAACGTCACCGCCGGCGTGCGTGGCGTGCTGGGCAGCTTCGACTACGACGTCTACGTCAACCGTTCCAGCACCGATGTCACCCGCAAATCCACCGACTTCCTCGCCCGGAACGGCGTGGACGATTACTACCTGGGGCCGATGCTGGGCATGCAGGATGGCTACGAGGTCTACGCCCCGGACCTGTCGCGCCTGTACCAGCCGATCACCCGCGACCAGTACGACAGCTTCAGCGGCCTCAACCGTGCTGCATCCAGCGCGTCGCGCACAGCAGTGACGGCACTGCTGACCCATCGTTCGCTGTTCACCCTGCCGGCCGGCGACGTCGGTTTCGCGCTGATCGCCCAGGGCCAGCGCGAGAAGTTCTTCAACCAGTCGGCCGATCCCGATGCCGGTGTGCTGTTCCGCGGGCAGACCGCCGGCACCTCGGCGCAGGGCCAGCGGGATCTGTACGCGCTGGGTGCGGAACTGCAGGTGCCGATCATCGATACCTTCAGCGCCAACCTGTCCGGCCGCTACGACAAGTACGCCCTGCAGGGCGGTGGCGGCAACGGCAAGGCGACCTGGAAGCTTGGCCTGGAGTACCGGCCGATCGAATCGCTGCTGCTGCGTGGCAGCTACGCCACTGCGTTCCGTTCGCCGGACATGTTCTACCTGTTTTCGCGCGAGAGCAGCGGCTATACCACCAACACCGACCTCTACCAGTGCCGGCAGGCCGGTTACACCTCCGACAACTTCGATGACTGCGAGCAGTCCGGGTTGGCGGTGCTGTCTTCCAGTACCGGCAACCGCGATCTGAAGGACATCACTGCACGCACGTTCACCTATGGTGCGGTGTGGTCGACACTGGACAACGCGCTGACGTTGTCGGTGGACTACAACTCGGTGGTGATCGAGAACGAAGTACGCATCCTCGGTACCGACAGCATCCTCGACACCGAGGCCAACTGCCGGCTGGGCGTATCGGAGAACGGGCAGACCCGCTTCGACATCACCTCGCCCACCTGCCAGCAGGTCCTGGGCCAGGTGCAGCGCAAGCCGGCCACCGATCCGCTCAACCCCAACGGTGTGGACAAGGTGTTCTCCTACCCGATCAACATCGCCAGCCAACGCCAGACCGGTGTGCAGGCAGCGCTGGACTATCGCTGGGGTACCTCCTCGGTGGGAGATTTCACGGTCAACGCGGGCTACTACCGCCCGCTCAAGCACACCACCCAGGACAAGGAAGGCGATCCGGTCTACGACCAGTTGTGCTGCGGCAATTCCAATGAACTGCAGTACCGGGCCACGCTGGGCGTGAACTGGAAGCGCGGGCCGTTCAGCGCCAGTGCGTTCGGCGTGCGCAACGCGCCCACCTGGGACAGCCGTGGCGAGCAGCGCAACATCGGCCCGTGGACCACCTGGAACGCCACGGTCGGCTACCGCATCAATGACCTGGCCAGCCTGCTGCTGACGGTCAACAACCTGACCGACGAGATGCCGCCGATCGACCGCAGCAACGGCAACTGGCCGTACTACGATCAGGGCATCTACAACGCCTATGGCCGCTCGGCCTTCCTGGAGCTGTCGCTGGACTTCCAGTAGGCCGGGCGCTGGCAGGTCCCGGCTGTCAGGGGGCGGGGGCCAGGAAAGGACAGGGGCGGCCGGGTCGCCGCCCCAGGTGCTAGAATCGCAGGCCTCGCAATCCGTTCATCGACATCCGCCATGAGCCATACCGCCACCGCGCCCGCCAACGCCGAGAAGCGCTACACCGTGCACCGCAGCGACCTGCCGCTGAGCTGCCCGACCCCGGAGATGGCGCTGTGGAACTCGCATCCGCGGGTCTACCTGGCGATCGAAGACGAACCCAACGGTGAAGCGCAGTGCCCGTACTGCGGTTCCGTGTTCGTACTGGCTGACTGAACGGCCTTCACCGATGCGTCGACTGACCGTGGTGCAGTTGCTGCCGGCGCTGCACTCCGGCGGCGTCGAGCGCTCGACCCTGGAAATCGCGTCGGCACTGGTGGCAGCCGGCCATCGCGCGCTGGTGGTGTCTGCCGGTGGCCGCCTCGTTGAACCGCTGCTGGCCAGCGGTGCCGAGCATCTCACCCTCGATATCGGCCGCAAGTCGCTGCTGACCCTGCGTCATCTGCCGACCCTGCGTCGCCTGTTCGCCGAGGTCGGCGCCGATATCGTGCACGCCCGCTCGCGCCTGCCCGCGTGGCTGGGGCTGTATGCGATCCGGGCGATGCCGCAGGCGCAGCGGCCGCACTGGGTAACCACCGTGCACGGGCTGAACTCGCCCAGCCGCTACAGCGCGGTGATGACCAGCGGCGAGCGGGTGATCTGTGTCTCCAACAGCGTGCGCGAATACGTGCAGCGCCACTATCCGACCGTGCCGGAGGACCACCTGCGGGTGATCCCGCGTGGTGTTGATGTCAGTCAGTTCCCGCGGGTGGCGCGCGGTGATCGCCGGCCGCGCCTGTCGCTGGTGGCGGACTACCCGTGGCTGGCCGGGGTGGACGGGCCGCTGCTGCTGCTGCCGGGCCGTGGCACGCGCCTGAAGGGGCACGCGCACGCGCTGCAGCTGCTGGCCGACGTCCGCGCTGCCGGCGTGCCGGCGCAGCTGTGGATGCTGGGCACCGACGAGCCGGGGCGCGAAGCCTATGTGGCCGACCTGCGCCGCCAGGCCGCCACGCTCGGCATCGCAGACGCGGTCCACATCAGCACGCCGACCGCCCGCATCGCCCAGGCCTATGCCGCCAGCGATCTGGTGCTGCAGCTGTCCGACAAGCCCGAAGCCTTCGGCCGTACCGTGGTGGAAGCACTGTCGGTGGGCCGACCGGTGCTCGGCTGGAACCACGGTGGGGTGGGCGAACTGCTGCAGCAGCTCCAGCCCACCGGTGCGGTGCCGCTGGGAGATGCGCAGGCACTGGGTGAACGTGCGCTGGCCCTTCTGGCGCAGCCGCCATCGTTGCCGGGCCGTATCCCGTTTACCCTGCAGGCCATGCAGCGCGATACCCTCCGTCTCTATGCCGACCTCGCAGGCTGACACCGCAGCCGTCCTGCGCGATGAACGCGCCGGGCGCTGGGCGCCCTGGTGGGTGCTTGCCTACGTGGCGTTGTGGCCGCTGCCAGGCATCGCCGAGACCGTCCTGGGCCTGGGTGCAATCTATGCCGCAGTGCGCATGGTCATCCGCCGCCTGCAGCGCCGGCCGCATCTGCTGAGCCCGGCGGCCTGGGCGCTGACCTCGATCCTGTTCCTCGGCTACTGGTTGCCGCAGGCATTTTCCGCATTCGATGCGATCGACCCGTCGGCCTCGTGGACCAAGGCGGCAGCAGGCCTGCGCTACCTGCCCTTCATGTGGCTGGTAGCGATCGCAGTGGCCACGCCGGAGCGGCGCAGACTCACCCTGGGTGGACTGGCGGTGATCACCGGCGCCTGGACGCTGGATGCGCTGGTACAGGCGGTGGCCGGCACCAGCCCATGGTTCTGGTCGCTGGAGCAGCTCAAACTGGCAATCAGCGGGCGTGCGCTGTGCCCGGCCGATGAAGCGGCGTTGGCCGACCGGCTCAGTGGCGTACTGGGCCCGTGCAACCTGAAATTCGGCCAGGTGCTGGCCAGCCTGTCGCCGTTCCTGCTGCTGCCGCTGGCGCGCCGCTTCGGTGCTGCCGGCTGGCTGCTGGCCGCTGCGGCCCTCGGCAGTGTGTTGCTGCTGGCCGGCTCACGCGCCTCGTGGATCACCTTCGCGCTCGTGCTGGCCTACAGCGGCATGCGCCAGTTCGGCTGGAAGCGGCTGGCGCTGTTGGCGATGGTCGGGGTCCTGGGGGCCGGGGTCCTGGTTGCCAGCGTGCCGCAGCTGCGCGAGCGCGTGCTGCGCACGACGATGGCCTGGGAGGGGGACGAGACGGGCGTCGACCAGGCGTTGTCCGGGCGTGCGCGGATCTGGAGCGCAGCGGCCTGCATGATCGAAGCACATCCGATCAACGGTGTCGGCGCGCGTGGCTTCCGCGATGCGTATCCCGCCTGTGTCGCAGGGGAGGGAACCGCGGTGTGGGGCGCGGAACCGGCCCTGCACGCGCACCAGATCGTGCTGGAGATCCTGGCCGAGACCGGCGTGCTGGGCCTGCTGTTGTGGCTGGCCGCCGTGGCACAGGCCTGGCGGGCGTGGCGCTTCGCACCGACCGCGGCCCGCGAGCGGGTGCGGCCGGCCATGCTGGCGCTGGCGGTCACCGTGTTCCCGCTCAACACCCACCTGGCGTTCTACTCTGCGTTCTGGGGTGGGCTGACCGTGCTGCTGGCGGCGCTGTTCGCCGGCAGCCTGCTGGCGCGTGACGCGGATGACTCACCACGCGCGATGGAAACGGGCAGGTAATCCGGGCGGATCCAGGCGTGCCTGGATCTATTTGTAGAAGTCGCTGCGCCCGCCGGGCTGGCGCTTGAAGCGGCGATGGATCCACAGGTACTGGTCAGGGGCTTCGCGCACCATCTCTTCGATCGCCTGGTTGACGCGCGCGGTATCGGCTTCCACATCCTCGCTCGGGAAGTTCTCCAGCGGCGCGCCGATCTTCAGGAAGTACTTCCCGCCTTCGCGGCGGTGGAAGTACGGAATGACCGCGCAACCGGTCATCCGCGCCAGCTGGTGGGTGGCGGTGATGGTGGCGGCGGTGTGGCCGAAGAACGGAACGAACACGGTGTCCTTGCCACGCATGTCCTGGTCGGGGGCGTACCAGAGGAAACCGCCCTTCTTCAGGTGGCGCACGGTGGCGCGGATGTCCTCGTTGGCGAACATCGCCTTGGCGTAGCGCAGGCGGCCGAACTTCACCGCCCACTCGTACACCGGATTCTTGTGTTTGCGGTACATGCCGGACAGGTCGACGTAGTCGCACAGCAGGCGGCCGCACATCTCCAGGGTCATGAAGTGCCCGGACACCAGCAGCACGCCGCGACCCTCGGCCTGCATCTGCCGCAGGTGCTCCAGCCCTTCGATCTGCACCTGCGGGCGGATGCTGTCGATGCTGCCCCACCAGGCACGGATGCACTCGAACACGCCCACGCCCAGGGCATCGAAGCTGTCGCGAACCAACCGCTTGCGCCAGGCATCGTCCTTTTCCGGGAAACACAGCGCGAGATTGACCTCGGCTGCACGGCGACGGCTGCCGGCCAGGCGCCAGGCGATCGACCCCACCCCGCGACCGAGGGCGCGCTGCAGCATCCACGGCAGGCGGGCGATGGCGAAAGCGCCGTACATGGCGGCGAACATCGGCCAGTTGCGGGGATCGCGCAGTGACGGGCGGACGGCAGTGGAGGCATCGGACATGGCGCCATTCTAGCAATCCGGCTGCGTGTCTTTCCCGGGGGTGTCCCGTATCCTTGCCGCATGCGCAAAGACCCTGTCGAATGGATCCTGCGCGGCCTGTATTCGGTCGTGCTCTACATCCTGCTGCCGATCACCGTGTACCACCTGGTCTGGCGCGGCTTCCGGGTCCGTGAGTATTTCCGCCGCTGGGACGAGCGCTACGCCTCCTATCCCCAGCCCAGCGGCCAGCCACGGGTCTGGCTGCATGCGGTCTCGGTGGGCGAGGTCAACGCCGCCGCGCCGCTGGTCAACGCCCTGCGCCAGCAGCGCCCGGATATCCGCTGGGTCATCACCACCATCACCCCCACCGGCTCCGAGCGCGTGCGCGCGCTGTGGGGCGATGCGCTGGACCACGTCTACCTGCCGTATGACGTGCCCGGCAGCGTCAACCGTTTCCTCGGCCACTTCCAGCCCAGCCTGGCGCTGATCCTGGAAACCGAACTGTGGCCGAACATGCTGTTCGGCTGCCGTGACCGCGACATTCCGGTCTACATCCTCAATGCCCGCCTGTCGGCCCGTTCGCTGCGTGGCTACCGGCTGCTGGCCGCGCTGATCCGCCGCGCGCTGCGCACGGTGACGTGCGTGGCAGCCCAGTCGCAGGACGACGCAGAGCGCTTCGTGCAGCTGGGGGCGGCGCCTGACCAGGTGCAGGCACTGGGCAACCTCAAATTCGACATCGCCACGCCGGACGTGCAGGCCTTCATCGAACAGTTCCACGCACGGGTGCCGGCCACGCGGCCGGTGTGGATCGCGGCCAGTACCCATGATGGCGAAGAGCAGGCGGTGATCGATCTGCACCGGCGCCTGCGCCAGCACCATCCGGACCTGCTGCTGCTGTGGGCACCCCGGCATCCCGAGCGCTTCCCGAAGGTGGAGGCGCTGGCGCGCGAGCAGGGCTGGAACGTGGCGACCCGCCGTGCGCAGCAGTGGCCGTCCGCCGATACCGACGCCTTCATCATCGACACCCTCGGCGAACTGATGCCGTTCTATGGCTGTGCGCAGGTCGCCTTCGTCGGCGGCAGCCTGCAGCCGATCGGTGGCCACAACCTGCTGGAGCCGGCGGCGATGGGCACTGCCGCGGTGACCGGTCCGCACCTGCACAATTTCTCGGAGATCTCGCGGCGCATGCGCGAGGCCGGTGCGCTGTTGATCGGCGAAGACGTGCAGGCGGTCGGCGGTCTGCTGCAGCACCTGCTGGAGGATCCGCAGGCCCGCGAGGACATGGCGCACGCCGGATGCACGCTGGTCAGCAATGGGCGCGGCGCGCTGCAGCGGACGCTGGCGCTGGTGGCCCCGCACCTGCCACCGCCCCGCGGCTGAGCCGCACGCGGCGCGCTCGCCGCCGTACTGTCGCGATCAACTGGATTAAGCCTGCTTGACGGCCATCGTTCTGTCGCCGCAGGACCGATTGCCGACGCCGCAACGTGCCTCGGATCACACCTCGCGGCATGCAGATGCAAATCTGATATCGATTGCCCGCACAGGCTGCCAGCCTGATGTCGACCGTGCTTGGACGGCATCAAGGGAGCTTGAGATGAGCGGCAGCGATGGCCATCGGCTTGGAATGGATCATCTGGGCGTGATCCTGATGACGTTGCTGCTCGGTGGCAGTGTCATCGCACGGGTCGGTCAGTACACGGCGGCGCAGGCGGGGCCGGCCGTCGTGCTCAGTCTGCTGCTCGCAGCCCTCGGTGCGGCGCTGGTGCTGGCACGCCTGTACAGGGTGGTGACGCAGGCGGATATGGCCGATGGCCTGTATGGCCTGCTGGTGGCCGGCTGGGGGCGGTCGATGGCCCGCGTGCTGTGCCTGGCGTTGTTGCTGGAGTGCACGGCGACGCTGGCGGGTGCGGCGCAGTCCGGGGCTGGCCATCTGCATGCGGCACTGGCGGCGGCGGGCGCATCCAGCGCCGGTACGCTGCCGGTGCAGGTGACGGCAGCTGCAGGCCTGCTGCTGTTGGGAGCCACCACGCTGATGCGACCGGCGCGGACGGTGCTGCTGGTGTGCGCGCTGTTGACCGTGAAGATCGGCATCGGCGTGCTGCTGCTGGCGCTGGCGGCCCGGTATGTGCACTACGCGCACTGGATCCCATGGGTTCCCCCCGCCACTGCACCGTATCGCTTCGGCCTGGGAGGCGTGCTCGCTGCGGCTGTGCCGCTGCTGGGCATCTTTGCCAGCGCCGGCCTGGCACTGGGTGTTCCCGGGTTGCCTGTTGGCGGGCTGGCGCGACGCCCACTGACGATGCTCATGGTGCTCGTCGCGGCGACGCTGATGCTGATCGCACTGGCCGCACTGCAGGCGGGCCTGGTCGACTATCCAGCGCTGGCCAGCAGCCGGCCCTTGACGGTTGCGCTGCGAAGCCATCCCCAGTTGTCCTGGATGTTGCCGTGGCTGCCGCTGGCAGGCTATGCAGGGTTGGCGGCGCTGCAGCTGGTGCTGCTGATGCTGGCGACGCGGCTGGCGCTGCCGCTGTGGCCGCTTGGAAACGAGGGCGACCCACCAGCGGCGTGCGTGGCGACCGTGGCGATCATCCTGTTGGCGACCCTGCTGGCGCTGTGGCTGCCGGCCGGCGTCTTGCCGGCGATGCCGGGGCCGGTGGGACTGCTGGTGGTGGCCGCCTTGTGCCTGGGAGGACTTCAGCGGCGCAGCGAGGTGACGCGCTCGCCTGCCGACGCCGTGCTGGGCATGGCGGCAGCAGCGTTGTGCCTGCTGCCGCTCCTGCGCTAGATCACATCGCCGCGGCACAATCAGAAAAGCCACCCGGTCGGGTGGCTTTCCGTCAACGCGGGTGACGACTTACTGCGTGGTCGTGGCGGGATTGCCAGCGTCCTGGGTCAGCAGGCGATTGATGTCCTGCAGTTCGGCCACGTCCAGCGCGCCCAGCGATTGGCTCAGCAGCAGGCGGTTCTGCAGGAAGGTGTAGCGGGCCTGCGCGTAGTCCAGCTGTGCCGAGAACAGGATGCGCTGGTTCTGGATCACGTCCAGCACCGTACGGGTACCCACTTCCAGGCCGACCTGCGAGGCGTCGTACGCGCTCTGTGCCGAGACGACGGCCAGGCGGCGTGCTTCCACCTCGCTGATGCCCTGCACCAGGGTCTGGTAGGCATTACGGGTGTTGCGATCCAGCGCGCGCTTCTGCTGCTCGTAGCCATCCTGGGCGATGTCACGCTGGGCCAGCGCCTGGCGCACGCCGGACTGGGTGGCGCCGCCGGCGAAGATCGGCACGCTAAGGGTCAGGCCGATGCTGTTGGTGCGCGCATCCGGGGACAGCGAACCCGAACCGGTGCTGTCGCCCCAGGTCGCGGTCTTGCCCCAGCTGCCGCCCAGCGACAGCGTCGGGTAGTGGGCGCCGCGGGCGGCCTGCACGCCGGCCTCGGCCGCGCTGACCTTCAGCTCCTGCGCCTTCAGCGACGGGTTCTGGCTGGTCGCCTGCTGCACCAGTTCATCGATGTTGCCGCGGTTGGCCGGCACTTCGGGACGGAAGTCGGCCGGCAGCCCCTTGAGGTTCAGCACCGGCTGGCCGGTAAGTTCGGTCAGCGCCTGGTAGTTATCGGCCAGGGTGTTCTGCGCGACGATGGTGTTGGCGCGCGCCTGGTCATACTGCGCGCGCGCTTCGTGCACGTCGGTGATCGGCGCCAGGCCCACTTCCAGGCGCTTGTCGGCGAAGTCGAACTGCTTCTTCGCGGCCGCTTCGTTGGTCTGTGCGGCATTCAGCGATTCGATCGCCACCAGCACGTTGAAGTAGGCCGCCGAGGTGCGGACGATCAGGCTGTCGTTGGCCGAATCCAGGGTGAAGTCAGCCGCCTTGCTCAGTTCGCGCTGCGAGCGCAGGTTGTTGATCTGCGTCCAGTTGAACAGGGTCTGCGAACCGTCGATCGTGTAATTGCGGCGCTTGCTGCTGACCGTGCCGGTATTGGCATCGGCGTTGGCCTCGCTGCGTGTGCGGTTCAGCGTGGCCTGGCCGTTGATCTGCGGAAGCAGGGCAGCGCGCGCCTGCACGGCGCCTTCCTTGTCGTACAGCCGGGTGGATTCGGCGGCCGACAGCTGCGGATCGCCGTTGCGCGCCATCTCGTAGACCTGCAACAGGTCAGCGGCATGGGCAGACAACGGCAGCAGGGCAGTGGCCAGCGCAACAGCGAGGGATCGGCGGATCATTGCGGCTTCCTTGGACTCAGAGGTGGAACTGGGGTGCCGGGGCGGCACCGCGCAGGTAATCGATATCGGTCTCGAACAGGGATTCGGTGCTGCCATCGGCCTTGATCAGAAGCGCTTCCATCGCCGGCGAACGGCCCTGGATCACGAACAGGCGACCACCCGGACGCAGCCACGAGGCGAACTGTGACGGCACCACGTTGACGGCACCAGTGACACAAATCACGTCAAAGCGACGTTCGGTCTGCCACGCCAGCGCGTCAGCCACTTCCACCCGGACGTTGGTACCGAGGCCGGAGGCATCCAGCCGAGCACGCGCGGCGGTCGCCAGTTCCGGGTCGATCTCCAGGCTCAGCACGTCGCGCGCCAGCGCGCCGATGCAGGCGGCCAGGAAGCCGCTGCCCGTGCCGATCTCCAGCACTTCGTCACCCGGTTGCAGGTCCAGCGCCTGCAGGGTACGGCCCTCGATGACGGGCTTCATCATCTTCTGGCCATTGCCGATCGGCAGTTCAACATCGGCGTAGGCCAGTGCCCGGTGCGCGTCGGCGACAAAGGCCTCGCGCGGCAGGCGGGCCAGGACGTCGAGCACCTTGATGTCCAGCACGTCCCAGGGACGGATCTGCTGTTCCACCATCAGTTCGCGGGCGTGGGCGTAATCAATCGTCATGAGGTTCAAATCCAGCGCAGTGGGCCGGCCATTTTACCGGTGCCGGAGGCCGGCGGCGCGCCCAGAGCATCCGCTGCCGGGGGGCCGGGGTCGCAGTGCCGGAAGTCATCGCGACCACCGGTTCGTTCAGCTTTGCCGTTTCAGCCGGTTCCGGCTCCTCCGGGCGCATAGGCGCGCAGGAAGAAGTCGACGCTGGCCGCCACATGGGTGACAGGATCGATCTCCACCGATGACAGTGGCATGCCGCACATCATATGCATGTGCACTTCACCCTTGACCAGGGTCAGGAACTGCTGCCCGGCCAGGTGATGGTCGGGAATCTGCAGCTCGCCCCGCTCGCTGCGCGAGCGCAGGAAGTCGGCCAGCGCCTCGCAGGTGCGCTCGGGCCCGGCCTGCCAGAACAGCTCACGCAGGCGTTCGTCGGTCTCCGGGGCCATCATCACCCGTTGGATCGAGATCGCCGCGTCGGAGGTGATCAGCTTGAAGAAGGCCAGGCCGATCCCGATCAGCTGGTCTCGCAGTGGCCCTTCGGCGTCGGCCACGAACAGCGCATCCGGCAGCATCTCGATGCATTTGGACTGCACGGCCTCGGAGAACAGGGTCTCCTTGTCGCCGAAATGGCTGTACACCGTCAGCTTCGACACGCCCGCCTGGGCAGCGATGCTGTCCATGCTCACACCGGTATAGCCCTGTTCGATGAACAGGGCCTTGGCCGCCTCGAGGATCGCCGCGCGCTTGCCAAGATCCTTGGGACGCCCGGGTCCGGCGGCCTTGGCAGCAGGCTTGGCCGACGGCTTGCGGGAAGTGGAAGAACTCATTGCGGTAATACTAGACCAAGCGGTTCGATATTTATACTATACCGGCCAGTTTACTAAATTGGGCCGGACGTTGCGGCTCCCCTGCTGAACTCAGTGTTGTCAGGACGTTGACCGATGAAGATCGTGCGCTGGATGGGCGGTATCGTGTGGGTGGCTGCGTTGGCAGCCTGTTCGGGACAGGAGCAGGCGCCACCGGCGGCCGTGCCGGTGCTGGTGGTGCATCCCGGCGAGCAGGTCGGGCAGGCGCCGGCGGCGTTTCCCGGTACGGTCCGGGCACGCCAGGAGAGCCCGCTGTCGTTCCGCGTCGGCGGCAACCTGGTCAAGCGCCATGTGGACGCCGGCCAACGGGTGAAGAAGGGGGAGGTGCTGGCCGAGCTGGATGTCGCTGACTTCGCCCTGCAGGCGCGCGCCTCGCAGGCGCAGCTGGCCGCGGCCGAAGCCGATCTGGTACGCGCCCGCGACGATCTCAAGCGCTACCAGGTGCTGGCCGACCAGCAGCTGGTCAGCCGCTCGCAGCTGGATCAGCAGTCTGCCGCGTTCAAGGCCGCGCAGGGCCAGGCCAACGCGGCCCGGGCCAACCTGGACGTGCTGCGCAACCAGGCCGGCTACGCCCAGCTGCGTGCGCCGGCCGATGGTGTGATCGCCAGCCGTGAGGCGGAAGCCGGGCAGGTGGTGGCCGCGGGCCAGACCATCTTCAACCTGGCCGCAGACGGTGGCCGCGAAGTGCTGATCGACCTGCCGGAAGCCACCATCCGCGACTACGCGGTAGGCCAGCCGGTGGAAGTGGAGTTGTGGAACCGCCCGGGGCAGCGCCTGCCCGGCACGATCCGCGAGATCGCCGCCGCCGCCGATCCGCAGGCGCGGACCTACGCAACCCGGGTCAGCCTGCCCGCCGATGCACTGGCCGATGTCGAGCTGGGGCAGAGCGCGCGCGTGTTCAGCAGCGCCGGCCGCCACGGCACCCTGCAGCTGCCGATGGCCGCTCTCCAGCGCGGTGCAGGTGGCGCAACCAGTGTGTGGGTGGTGGACCCGGCCAGCAGCACGTTGAAATCGGTCACCGTCAGCACGGGCGCCTATGGCATCGACGCCGTGCCGGTGCTGTCCGGCGTGGACGCCGACGACTGGGTGGTGGCTGCGGGCGGCCATCTGCTGCGATCCGGCCAGCAGGTCGTCGCGGTGGACCGGCAGAATCGCCCGGTGCTGAAGCCCGCAGCGCCGGCTGCCGCACCGAAGGCGAAGGAGTAAGCCTGTGCGCCGTTTCAATCTATCCGAATGGGCGCTGGGCAACCGCGCGCTGGTGCTGTTCGCCATGCTCGCCTTCGCCCTCATCGGCGCCTGGTCGTACAAGCATCTGGGCCAGTCCGAGGATCCGCCGTTCACCTTCAAGGTGATGGTGGTACGCACGATGTGGCCGGGCGCGACCGCCGAGCAGGTCTCGCGCCAGGTGACCGAGCCGATCGAGAAGGCGCTGCTCAACACCGGGCAGTACGAGTTCATCCGCTCCTACTCGCGCCCGGGCGAGTCGCAGGTGATCTTCGCGGCCAAGGACAGCCTGCGCTCCAAGGCCATTCCGGACCTGTGGTACCAGGTGCGCAAACGCGTGGGCGACATCAAGCCGAACCTGCCGCGCGAAATCGTCGGTCCGTTCTTCAACGATGAGTTCGGCGACACCTTCGGCAACATCTACGCGCTGACCGGGCAGGGCTTCGACTACGCCGTGATGCGTGACTACGCCGATCGCATCCAGCTGGAACTGCAGCGGGTGCCGGACGTGGGCAAGATCGAGCTGCAGGGCCTGCAGGACGAGAAGGTCTGGATCGAGCTGTCCAACACCAAGCTGGCCACGCTGGGCGTGTCGCTGCAGCAGGTGCAGCAGGCGCTGGCCGACCAGAACGCGATCAGCGCCACCAGCTTCTTCGAGACCCCGACCGATCGCGTGCAGCTGCGCGTGACCGGTCAGTTCCAGAGCATCGATGACATCCGTCGCTTCCCGATCCAGGCCGGCGACCGCACGGTGCACCTGGGCGATATCGCCGAGATCAAGCGCGGCTTCGCCGATCCGGCGTCGCCGAAGATGCGCTTCATGGGTGAGGATGCGATCGGCATTGCGGTCGCGATGAAAGACGGTGGCGACATCCTGAAGCTGGGCTCCACGCTGGATGCCGAGTTCGAGCGCCTGCAGAAGACGCTGCCGGCGGGCATGCACCTGCGCAAGGTCTCCGACCAGCCGCATGCGGTGGAAGAGTCGGTGGGTGAGTTCGTGCAGGTGCTGACCGAAGCGGTGGTGATCGTGCTGCTGGTGAGCTTCTTCTCGCTGGGCCTGCGTACGGGCCTGGTGGTGGGCGTGACCATTCCGCTGGTGCTGGCGATGACCTTCTTCGTCATGCATTACTTCGATATCGGCCTGCACAAGATCTCGCTGGGCGCGCTGGTGCTGGCGCTGGGCCTGCTGGTGGACGATGCGATCATCGCGGTGGAGATGATGGCCACCAAGATGGAACAGGGCTACGACCGCCTGCGCGCGGCCAGCTTCGCCTGGGAATCCACGGCGTTCCCGATGCTGACCGGTACGCTGATCACGGCGGCAGGTTTCCTGCCGATCGCCACGGCGGCGTCAAGCACCGGTGAGTACACCCGTTCGTTGTTCCAGGTGGTGACCATCGCACTGGTAGTGTCATGGATTGCGGCGGTGCTGTTCATTCCTTACCTGGGTGACAAGATGCTGCCGGATCTGTTCAATCCGCAGCTGCCCAAGCCGGACAGCCTGGCCGGTCGCTGGCGTGCGAAGCGCCTGGCCTGGGCCGATCGCCATCCGGCGCTGCTGCGCTGGGTCGCACCGAAGGAGCATGCACACGACCACGATCCGTACCAGCGGCCGTTCTACACGCGTTTCCGCCGTTTCCTGGACATGTGCCTGCGCCACCGCTGGTGGGTGATCGCAGCAACGGTGGCCCTGTTCGTGTTCTCGTTGCTGATGTTCCGCTTCGTGCCGCAGCAGTTCTTCCCGGATTCGACCCGCCCGGAACTGATGGTGGATATCGAACTGGCTGAAGGCGCGTCTCTGCAGGCCACGCAGGCGCAGGCCAGCAAGCTGGAAAAGCTGCTGAAGGGCCGTGAGGGCATCGCCAACTACGTGGCCTATGTGGGTACCGGTTCGCCGCGCTTCTACCTGCCGCTGGACCAGCAGCTGCCGGCGACCAACTTCTCGCAGTTCGTGGTGCTCACCGAAGACGCCAAGGCGCGCGAGGCCACGCGCGACTGGCTGCTGAAGGACGTGATCCCGCAGTTCCCGGATGTGCAGATGCGCGTGACGCGGCTGGAGAACGGTCCGCCGGTGGGCTACCCGGTGCAGCTGCGGATCTCCGGCGAGCACATCGAGCAGGTGCAGGCGATCGCACGCCAGGTACAGGACAAGGTGCGGGAGAACCCGCATGTGATGAACGTGAACCTGGACTGGAGCGAGCCGAGCAAGGTCGTGCGGCTGGTGCTTGACCAGGACCGTGCGCGCGCGCTGGGCGTGAGCAGTGCGCAGGTGAGCCAGCTGCTGGGCACTTCGCTGTCGGGCATGAGCGTGAGCACCTATCGCGAGGGCAATCGCCTGATCGAGATGCTGCTGCGGGGGCCGGAGAACGAGCGCGTGCAGCTGGCCATGCTGGGCAGCCTGGCCATTCCCACCGCCAATGGCACGTCGGTGACGCTCTCGCAGGTGGCGCGCCTGGAGTACGTGTTCGAGGACGGCATCATCTGGCATCGCAACCGCCTGCCGACCGTGACCGTGCGTGCCGATATCAGTGACGGCAGCCAGGCGCTGGACGTGGTGCAGCAGATCCTGCCGACGCTGGATGGCATCCGCGCTGCACTGCCGAGCGGTTACCTGCTGGAAACCGGCGGAACGGTGGAGGATTCGGCACGTGGCCAGGACTCGATCAAGGCAGGCATGCCGTTGTTCCTGATCGTGGTCGCAACGCTGCTGATGCTGCAGCTGCGCAGCTTCTCGCGTGCCGCGATGGTGCTGGTGACGGCACCGCTGGGCATCATCGGCGCGACCTTGTTCCTGCTGCTGTTCCGTGCACCGTTCGGGTTCGTGGCGCTGCTGGGCACGATCGCGCTGGCCGGCATGATCATGCGCAACTCGGTGATCCTGATCGACCAGATCCAGCAGGACATCGATGCCGGGCATGATCGCTGGCATGCGATCATCGACGCGACGGTACGGCGTTTCCGCCCGATCGTGCTGACCGCCCTGGCGGCGGTGCTGGCGATGATTCCGCTGTCGCGCAGCGCGTTCTATGGCTCGATGGCGATTTCGATCATGGGCGGGTTGATCGTGGGTACCGTGCTGACCCTGGTGTTCCTGCCGGCGCTGTATGCGGCGTGGTTCCGGGTGAAGCCGGATGAATCCGGGGCGTAATGCCCCGGGTTCCAGGGCCGCCGCCTCTGGCAGGTGCCAACCCTGGTTGGCACGGCTCTGCTCGCGGGATCTGCTTTCTGTAGAGCCGAGCCATGCTCGGCTGCTCTTTGCGCGATGATGGGATGAGTCGAGCATGGCTCGACTCTACAGAAGCATCCACGCATGGCGTGGATCTACTGCAGTTGCAGGCCGCTCCGCAGCAGTGGCACCAGCCACTCCAGGAATACGTGCACGCGCTGTGCCCGATGCTGCCGATGCGGTTGCAGCAGGGTCACCGGCAACGGTTGTGCGACGTGTCGTGGCATCACTTCCACCAACGTGCCGGACTGCAGCTCGTCCTGCACGTCATAGCGCGGAATCTGCAGCAGTCCCAGTCCGGCCACGCAGCAGGCGATCGAGGCTTCGGCGCTGTTCACCCGCACCCAACCCTGCATGGGCAGCGTGCGCAGCTGGGTTCCGTCCTGCCATTCCCACGGTTCCACCCGCGCGGTCGTCGGCGAGGCGTAGTTCACCGCCCGGTGCTGCTGCAGGTCCGCCGGTTGCTGCGGGACGCCGTACGCGCGCAGGTAGGACGGCGCAGCCACGTTGACGAAGTCCAGCGTGCCCAGCGTGCGCGAAACCAGGCTGGAATCGCCCAGCTGGCCGACCCTCAACACCGCATCGCAGCCTTCCTCGATCAGGTTCACTGCGCGGTCGGTCATGCCCAGATCCACCTCCACCTGCGGGTAACGGGCGAAGAAGCCAGGCAGCGCCGGCGCCACGATGCGCCTGCCGATACGGCTGGGTACGTCGATCCTCAGCAGGCCGACCGGCTGCGCGTCCTCCTGGCGGAACAGCGATTCGGCATCTTCGACCTCGGCGATCAGGCGCAGGCAGCGGGCGTGGAACACATCGCCATCGTGGGTGGTGGAGACGCGTCGCGTCGAGCGTTGCAACAGGCGCGTACCCAGCCGCTGCTCCAGTTCGGCGACCGCCGCCGATACCGTGGAACGGGGCAGTCCGAGCTGGTCGGCGGCGCGGGTGAAGCTGGCGCACTCCACCACCCGGCTGAAGATGCGGAAGCGGTCGATCCGATCCATTGTTCGCTCGTTCTGGAAAGTTAAGTCAATGTTGCGGGCTTTATCCGCATTTTCCGCACGATATCGTCATCGGGGCAGGGTTGCCATCCCGGACAGCCCCACTCCGAGACCGAAGCCATGACCGACCACTCCCTCAAGGGCAAGACCGTGCTGATCGCAGGCGGTGCCAAGAACCTCGGTGGCCTGCTCGCCCGCGATTTCGCCGCCCACGGCGCCGGAGCCATCGTCATCCATTACAACAGCGACGCCAGCCAAGCCGACGCCGAAGCGACCGTCGCGGCGGTCCAGGCTGCGGGCAGCAAGGCCGTGGCCCTGCAGGGTGACCTGACCTCCGCTGCCGCCATGGAGCGCCTGTTCGCCGACGCTGTCGCAGCCGTCGGTCGTCCCGATGTCGCCATCAATACCGTCGGCAAGGTCCTGAAGAAGCCGCTGCTGGAGATCAGCGAAGCGGAGTACGACGAGATGAGCGCGGTGAATGCCAAGGCGGCGTTCTTCTTCCTCAAGGAGGCCGGCCGTCACGTCAATGATGGTGGCCGCATCTGCACCCTGGTAACGTCGCTGCTGGGCGCCTACACGCCGTTCTACTCCAGCTATGCAGGCACCAAGGCGCCGGTGGAGCACTTCACCCGCGCGGCATCGAAGGAGTTCGGCGAGCGGGGCATCTCGGTGACCGCGATCGGTCCCGGGCCGATGGACACGCCGTTCTTCTATCCTGCCGAGAGTGCCGATGCGCAGGCGTATCACAAGACCGCGGCGGCGCTGTCCGCGTTCACCCGCACCGGTCTGACCGACATTGCCGACATCGTGCCGTGGATCCGTTTCCTGGTCACCGACGGCTGGTGGATGACCGGGCAGACGGTGCTGGTCAACGGTGGCTACACCACCAAGTAACCGGGCCACGCTGGGCGCGGCTCCACCGCACTGCACCTGTGGCGCCGGGCCATGCCCGGCTCATGCAACAGCCATCGGGCATGGCTCGACGCTACAGGTGCCGCCCGGCGGGTCAGCCCAGCTTCGCCAGTACGGCGTCGGTCGCCGCCGCCGTGCTCACGGCCTGGCCCTTTGCAGCCAGATCAGCAGTGAACACGCCATCATCCAGCACCGCGTGCACGGCCGCCTCCACAGCCGCCGCTTCGGCATCCAGGCCCAGCGAGTGGCGCAGCAGCATGGCCGCGCTGAGGATCGTCGCGTAGGGGTTGGCGATGCCCTTGCCGGCGATGTCCGGTGCCGAACCGTGGATCGGCTCGTAGATGCCGACCGCACCCGGTTCTCCCAGCGACGCCGACGGCAGCAGGCCCAGTGAGCCGGCCAGCATCGAGGCCTCGTCGGTGAGGATGTCGCCGAACATGTTTTCGGTCACGATCACGTCGTATTCGCGTGGCTTGGCCAGCAGGTGCATCGCCATCGAATCGACCAGCTGGTGTTCCAGCGCGACGTCCGGGAACTCCTCGCGGCCGATGCGGGCGGCGACGTCGCGCCACAGGCGCGATGTCTCCAGCACGTTGGCCTTGTCCACCGAGGTCACCTTGCCTCGGCGCTGCTGCGCCAGGCGGAACGCGCTGCGCAGCACGCGCTCGATTTCGGCCACGGTGTAGCGGCAGAGGTCGCTGGCGCTGTCGGCATCGCGGGTCTTGTCGCCGAAGTAGATGCCGCCGGTCAGTTCGCGTACCACTACGAAGTCCACGCCCTGCAGCAGCTCGGCCTTGATCGGCGATGCCCCCAGGGCGGCATCATGGGTACGCACCGGCCGCAGGTTGGCGTACAGGCCCAGCGCCTTGCGGATCGCCAGCAGGCCCTGCTCGGGGCGCACCCTGGCGTTCGGGTCGGACCACTTCGGTCCACCCACTGCACCCAGCAGCACGGCATTCGCGGCCTGGCATGCGGCGAGGGTGGCGGCGGGCAGGGGCTCGCCATGGCGATCGATGGCGATGCCACCGATATCGTGCTCGCTGAACGTGAAGGTGTGGTTGAAGCGTTCGCCGATGGCTTTCAGGACCGCAACCGCAGCGGCGGCCACTTCCGGGCCGATGCCATCACCGGGGAGTACAACGATCTCAGCGTGCATGCTCACTCTCGTAACGTTCGATGTCAGGGACGCGGCCCAGCAGATAACCCAGTTGATCGACGCCTTCCAGCAGACAGGTCTGCGAGAAGCCATCCAGCGGGAAGGAGTAGACCCGGCCATCCGGCGTACGCAGCTCGCGTGCCGCCACGTCGATGGTCAGTTCGTCGTCGGGGCGCTGCATCAGCGCCTGAACGTCGGCCTCGTCCAGGACGATCGGCAGCAGGCCGTTCTTCAGTGAGTTGCCACGGAAGATGTCGGCGATCTCGCTGCTGACGATGGCGCGCAGGCCCAGGTCGGTCAGTGCCCACGGCGCGTGCTCGCGCGAGGAACCGCAGCCGAAGTTGCGGCCCGCCAGCAGGATGCTGCGGCCGGCATTGTGCGGCTGGTTGAAGGCGAAATCGGCCACCGGCGAACCGTCGGACTGCCAGCGCCAGTCATTGAACGCGTTGCGGCCCAGGCCGGCACGCTCGGTGGTGGACAGGAACCGGGCCGGAATGATCTGGTCGGTGTCGATGTTGGTCTGGCGCAGCACGACGCTGGACGAGGTCAAGGTGCGGAAACCGGCCATTACGCCACCTCCTGCGCGAACAGTTCGCGGGTATCGGCCACGTGGCCCTTCACCGCCGCCCAGGCGGCGCTCATCGGCGAGGCCAGCAGTGTGCGCGAGCCCGGCCCCTGGCGGCCCTCGAAATTGCGGTTGCTGGTACTCACTGCCAGTTGGCCGGGGGCGACCAGATCACCATTCATGGCGATGCACATCGAGCAGCCCGGCTCGCGCCATTCGGCACCGGCTGCACGCACGATCTCATCGATGCCCTCCGCTTCGGCCTGGCGCTTGACGATCTCCGAGCCCGGTACCACCAGCATGCGCACGCGCTCGGCGACGCGGCGGCCGCGCAGCACCTGTGCAACTTCGCGCATGTCGCTGAGGCGGCCGTTGGTGCACGAACCGACGAACACGACATCGACCGGCGTGCCGGCCAGTGCTTGGCCGGCCTGGAAGTGCATGTAGTCCAGGCCCTTCTGCGCGGCGGCGTCGTTGGCCGCAGGAATCGGCACATCGACCGCGATGGCGGTGCCGGGATGCGTGCCCCAGGTCAAGGTCGGACGGATGTCGGCTGCATCGATGTGGACTTCGCTGTCGAAGCGCGCGCCTTCATCGCTGCGCAGTTCCTGCCAACGGGCCACGGCCGCCTCGAAATCGGCGCCCTTGGGGCCGCGTGGCGTGTTGGCGACGAAATCGAAGGTGACCTGGTCCGGTGCCACCATGCCCGCGCGCGCGCCGGCCTCGATGGACATGTTGCACAGGGTCATGCGCTGCTCCATGTCCATCGCTTCGATGGTGCTGCCACGGAACTCGATCACATGGCCTGTGCCGCCGTTGACGCCGATCACACCGATGATGTGCAGGACCACGTCCTTCGCGCCGACGCCCGGCGCCAGGGGGCCGTCGACCGTGATTGCCAGCGTCTTCGCCTTCCGCTGCAGCAGGCACTGTGTTGCCAGCACATGACCCACTTCGCTGGTGCCGATGCCGAAGGCCAGCGAGCCGAACGCACCATGGGTGGAGGTATGGCTGTCGCCGCAGACGATGGTCATGCCGGGCTGGGTGAAACCCTGCTCGGGCGCGATGACATGGACGATGCCCCGGTTGTCCGAGCTCATGTCGAACAGTTCGATGCCGTGCTCGCTGCAGTTGCGCGCAAGCGTGGCGACCTGCGCCTCGGAGGCGGCGCTGGCGTACGGCAGCCGGCCGTCGGCGGTGGCAGGCAGGGTCGGCGTGGAATGATCCATCGTCGCCTTGGTGCGGTCCGGCCGGCGTGGGCGGAGACCGCGTTCGCGCAGCTCGGTGAACGCCTGCGGCGAGGTCACCTCGTGGATCAGGTGCAGGTCGATGTACAGCACCGCAGGGGCGCTGTCGGATTCGGGAACGACCACGTGGGCGTCCCACAGTTTGTCGTACAGGGTGCGGGGTGCGGAGGTCATGCGGTTGCCTGGCAGAAGTACGATTGAACGAACATCGGGAAATAACGGGAAAGGGTCAAGTCAACGGCGGCGCGCGAGTACGCGCAGGCGCACGTAGTCAGCCAGCGGCTGGCCCGCCGCGTTGCGGGGCAGGTCGGCCAGCAGGGCCGCGGCGGCCTCGCGAACGGTGGCACGGGCCTCGACCGGCAGGTCGTCCAGCAGCGGTGCGGCGAACACCCGCAGCCATCCTGCCACGCCGGTCGGCAGTGCGGTGGGGCGCGGCAGGCATTCGATCAGCTGCACCTGGAAGCCGTGCTGGCGCAGGCGGTCGGCATAGGCGTCGGCGGTCGGGAAATACCACTGGAAACCGCTGGCGCCATGGCCATGCGCAGCACGTGCGGCCTGCACCGCGGCGATGATGGTCGCCACGTTGCCATGGCCACCGAACTCGGCCACGAAGCGGCCGCCGGGACGCAGTGCACGGCGCACGCCTTCCAGCACGGCGTCGGGGTGGCGCATCCAATGCAGCGCGGCGTTGCTGAACACCGCGTCGAACGCGCTGTCGAAGGACAGGGCATGGCCGTCCATCACCTGCGCATCGACGCCGCGCGCGCGCGCGGCGATCACCAGTTCCGGCGACGCGTCCACGCCGTGGATGCGTGCACCGCTCAACGCCAGTTCACTGCTGAGCACCCCATCGCCACAGCCCAGATCGAGGATGTGCTCACCGGCGCGCGGGTCGAGCAGGCGCGACACCGCGCCGCCGAGCAGCGGCACGAAGCCGGCATCGATCGCATAGTCCTGGGCGTTCCACTGCTGGCCCGCCGTAGCGGACGTGGTCGTGTCGAAGGCGCTCATGTCAGGTTTCTCAGGCGGTGGCAGGGGTGGCGGTTTCGCTGACGCTGCTGGCAGCAGCCTGGCGTTGGCGCAGCAGCCGGTTGGCAACGTCCAGCCAGGCCAGCGCGGAGGCTTCGATGATGTCCTTGCTGGTGCCGGTGCCGTCGTATTCGATGCCGTCGTGGCGCACGCTCAGGTTGGCCTCGCCGCGTGCATCGGCACCGATGCCGACGCTGTGCACGTGATAGCTGTCGAGCATCAGCTGCACGCCGGTGGCGGCCGACAACGCGCCGAACAGCGCATCCACCGGGCCATCGCCCTGCGCGGTCTCGGCCACGCGGTTGCCGTCCGGGTCGGACAGCTCGACCAGTGCATTGGCGCGACTGCCGACATCGCTGATGGTCATCGAGGCCAGGCGATAGCCCTGTGCATTGGCGCCGCCCTGCATCAAGGTCTGCAGGTCGGCATCGGTGACTACCCGCTGCTGCTCGCACAGGCCCTTGAACTGTTCGAACACCAGCTTCAGCTCTTCTTCGTCCAGCCAGAAGCCCAGTGCACGCAGGCGCGCTTCGACGGCGGCGCGGCCACTGTGGCGGCCCAGCACCATCTGCGAATCCTCCCAGCCCACGTCTTCCGGGCGCATGATTTCGTAGGTGCCGCGATGGCGCAGCATGCCATGCTGGTGGATGCCCGATTCATGGGCGAAGGCATTGGCGCCGACGATGGCCTTGTTGCGCTGCACCGGCATGCCGACCAGGCGCTGCAGCAGCTGCGAGGTGCCGACGATGCGCGGGGTGTTGATCGCGGTGTCCTGCTCGTAGAAGGCCTGGCGCACCTTCAGCGCCATCGCGATTTCTTCCAGTGAGCAGTTGCCGGCGCGTTCACCGATGCCGTTGACGGTGCACTCGACCTGGCGGGCGCCGCCCTCGATGGCGGCCAGGGAGTTGGCCACAGCCAGTCCCAGGTCGTTGTGGCAGTGCGCGCTGAAGATCACGTTGGCGGCATTGGGCACGTCGGCCACGCCGGCAATGACCTGCTGGAACATCGCGCGGATTTCCTCCGGCGTGGTGAAGCCGACGGTGTCGGGCAGGTTGATGGTGGTGGCGCCGGCGGCGATGGCCACGCGCGAGACCTCGATCAGGTAGTCCAGCTCGGTGCGGGTGGCATCTTCGGCCGAGAATTCGACATCGTCGATGTAGGAACGGGCCAGCGATACATGCTTGCGTACCGACTCCAGCACCTGCTCGCGGGTCATCCGCAGCTTGTGCTCGCGGTGCAGCGGGCTGGTCGACAGGAACACGTGCAGGCGCGGGTTGGCCGCAGCTTCCAGGGCACGTGCCGAGGTCTCGATATCGGCCTGCAGGCAGCGCGACAGCACGGCCAGGCTCAGGCCCGGACGGCGCAGTTCGCGGCCGATCAGGGCCATCGCTTCGCGGTCGGACTGCGAGCTGGCCGGGAAGCCGGTCTCGATGATGTCCACGCCCAGTTCGTCCAGCGCACGCGCCATCACCAGCTTCTGCGGTGGGCTCATGCTGCAGCCGGGGGACTGCTCGCCGTCACGCAGGGTGGTGTCGAAGATGCGGATGCGCGGGGTGGTAATTCGTTCGATGGTGGTCACAGGGAGATCTCCTCGACAACAGGTGCAACGGCGTGCAGGGGGGAAGGGGGGGCAGCGGTGGTGGGCGTGACGCCGGTCCGTGCCGGCGGGCGGGGCGTCTCGGCGCGACGCCGGCGCGGCTTGCGCGGCGGGCGTGGGCGGATGTCGGTCAGCAGGCCGGCCAGCACGCCGGCATCGATGTTGCCGCCGGAGACCACGGCGCACTTGCGGCGCCCGGCGATGCGTCGACCAGCAGCCAGTGCCAGCGCGCCCGCGCCTTCGGCGATGATGTGTTCTTCCAGTGCCAGCCGCACCAGCGTTTCACGCAGTTCGGCCTCGCGCACGATCACCACGTCGTCCAGCAGCGAACTGCACAGGCGACGGGTCAGGAAGCCGGGGATCTTCACCCGCACGCCATCGGCCAGCGATGCCACCGGGGCGACCTCGCGGACATCGCCTTGGATCGCACGGGCCATCGAGTCCACGCCTTCCACCTGTGCACCAATCACGCGCACACCCTGCGACTTGAGCGCCAGGGCGACGCCGGCGGCCAGGCCGCCACCGCCGATCGGTACGATCACCACGTCCGGCGCGTGCGCGGCCAGCTCGATGCCGACCGTCCCCTGGCCAGCGATCACGTCGGCGTCGTCGAAGGCGGACAGGAAGCGATAGCCATGACGCTGCGCCAGTTCGACGGCGAAGGCGCAGGCCTCGTCATAACTGTTGCCGTGCTGGCGTACGGTGGCACCCCAATGGGCGACACCGGCGATCTTGGTTGCCGGTGCACCGTGCGGCATCACGGTGATCGCGGGGACATCCAGCCGGTAGGCGGCCCAGGCAACGCCCTGGGCGTGATTGCCTGCCGAGGCGCAGATCACCGGGCGGCTGTCACCGCGCTCGCGGCCGGCCAGCAGGGCATTCAACGCCCCGCGCACCTTGTAGGAGCCGGTCCGTTGCAGATTCTCCAGCTTCAGCCAGGTACCGAAGCGTTCGGCATGATGCAGTGGCGTGGGCGGCAGGAAGCGGCGCAGGCGCGCCTGCGCGGCCAGGACATCGGCGACGCTTACGTCGCCGACATCACTTTCCTTGCTGGTATCAGCGGCCGGCATGGGCCACCGGCGCGGTGTGCGCGACCACCGCATGCGGGTACGGGCGGCGAAGAAGACGCCTCCGTACCGGCACCGTGGTCACAACGGTACGGGTGTTCATTGCGATACTCCTTCGATGCTGCTGTCTACCGGCGTCAGCTCCACCGATACGCAGTCGTAGATCTTTTCGATCTGCCGGCACAGCGTCTCCGCCGGTCGCTGGCCGTCCACGACCAGCTGCAGGTGCCAGCGTCCGTCATCGGCGGCGTCCGGAGCACCGCTGATCGAACGCGGCGCGAAGCCACGGCGCTCGGCCATGCCGATCACGCGCAGCAGCGCGCCTTCGGCCGGCTGCAGCACCAGGTCAAGCCGGTATTGCATTGGGAATCTCCTGGCGGGCATGGGCTGGATTGCTTTCCAGCATGGTGCTGTTGGCGGTGTTCGGCGGCACCAGCGGCCACACGTTGGCGCGCGCGTCGATGGCTACGTGCAGCAACGCCGGGCCCGGCTCGGCCAGCAGCGCGGCCAGGCCGCCTTCGACGTCATCGCGCGAATCGATGCGGCTGGCGGCGATGCCGAACACCTGGGCCAGGGCGACGAAATCCGGGTTGTCGGACAGATCGATCTCGCTGTAGCGCTCGGCGAAGAACAGCTCCTGCCACTGCCGGACCATGCCCAGTGAGCCGTTGTCCAGCAGCACGATCTTCACCGGCAACCGGCACCGGGCGATGGTCGCCAGCTCCTGCACGTTCATCATGAAGCTGCCATCGCCGGACACCAGCACCACGGTGCGCTCCGGGCAGGCAAACTGCGCGCCCATCGCCGCCGGCAGGCCGAAGCCCATCGTGCCCAGCGCGCCGCTGGTCAGATGGTTGCGCGGATGATTGAAACGGCAATGCTGGGCGACCCACATCTGGTGCTGGCCGACGTCGCAGGCAATCACCGTGTCGGCGGGTGCCAGTTCGCTCAGGCGCTTCAGCAGCGCCGGTGCGTAGATGTGCTGCCCTGGCGCGTCGTAGCGGGCGGCGAAGCGGTCGCGATGCTGCGCACAGCGGCTGCGCCATGCGTCCTGATGGGCCCTGGGGGAGGGGAAGGCCGCATGCAGGGCACGGATGGCGTGGCCGACATTGCCGGGCACGGCGACGTCGGCGCTGCGCAGCTTGGAGATCTCGTACGCATCGGCATCGATATGGACCACGCGCGCGAACGGAGCGAACTCCGCCAGCTTGCCGGTGGCGCGATCATCGAAGCGTGCGCCCAGCACCAGCAGCAGGTCGCTTTCCTGCACCGCCATGTTGGCAGCGCGGGTGCCGTGCATGCCCAGCATGCCCAGCGACTGCGGATGGTGTGCCGGCAGAGCGCCCAGTCCACGCAGGGTCATCACCGTGGGAATGCCACTGGCCTCGACGAAATCGCGCAGATCCTGCACCGCATCGCCAAGTGCGATGCCGCCGCCGGCATACACCACCGGCTTATCCGCCGCCGCCAGCGCTGCGATGGCGTCGGCGATGGCGGCGTCGGTGGCTGCCGGCGGCGGTTCGACGCTGCTCGGCACATGCACCGGCAGGTGACTGGCATCGGCCACCTGCACGTCCTTGGGCAGGTCGATCAGCACCGGGCCGGGACGTCCTTCGCGGGCAATGCGGAAGGCATCGGCGACCACGCGGGGCAGGTCATCGACGCTGCGTACCAGCCAGCTGTGCTTGACGATGGGCATCGTCAGCCCGAACACATCCAGCTCCTGGAAGGCGTCGGTACCCAGCAGGGGCGTACCGACCTGGCCGGTGATGCAGACCATCGGCACCGAGTCCAGCATCGCATCGGCGATACCGGTGACCAGGTTCGATGCGCCGGGGCCGGAGGTGGCCACGCAGACGCCCACCTGGCCGCTGGCGCGTGCGAAACCGTTGGCGGCCAGCGCCGCGCCCTGCTCGTGCCGCACCAGGATGTGCTTCAACGACGAATCCACCAGCGCGTCGTAGAACGGCATGATGGTGCCGCCGGGATAGCCGAACAGCGTGCGGACGCCTTCGGCCTCCAGTGCCTGGGTCAGCCAGCGCGCCCCGTTGGGTGGCGCGCTGCGGTGTGTGGAAGAGTTCATGGGGGACCTTGCAAGCGGGTGGGGGAGGGCCGCGTGGTTACGCGGCCTGTCCTTGCAACCAGACCATCTTGGCGCGCAGTTCCTTGCCTACCTTCTCGATCGGATGCTCCAGGTCGGCCTGCTTGAACCGGTTGTAGTTCGGCAGGCCCGCTTCGTACTCGGCCACCCAGTTCTTGGTGAAGGTGCCGTCCTGGATGTCCTTCAGTACTTCCTTCATGCGCTCCTTGGTGCCGGCATCGATCACCCGCGGACCGCTGACGTAGTCGCCGTACTGCGCGGTTTCGGAGATGAATTCCAGCATGCGCGAGATGCCGCCTTCGTAGAACAGGTCCACGATCAGCTTCAGTTCGTGCAGCACTTCGTAATAGGCGATCTCGGGCTGGTAGCCGGCTTCCACCAGGGTCTCGAAACCGGCCTGTACCAGCGCCGAGGCGCCACCGCACAGCACCGCCTGCTCACCGAACAGGTCGGTCTCGGTTTCTTCCTTGAAGGTGGTCTGGATCAGATTGGCGCGGGCGCCACCGAGACCGGTCGCATAGGCCTGCGCATGCTGCGCGGCCTGGCCGCTGGTGTCCTGGTAGACCGCCCAGATGCACGGAACGCCACGGCCGATCTCGTACTCGCGACGCACCAGCGCGCCCGGGCCCTTCGGTGCGACCAGCACCACGTCCAGGTCGGCGCGCGGCTCGATCATGCCGTAGTGGACATTGAGGCCGTGAGCGAACAGCAGGCACGCGCCCTGCTTCATGTTGGGCGCCAGCACGTCGTTGTAGAGCTTCTTCTGCACCATGTCCGGAGTCAGCACGGCGACCAGGTCGGCATCCTTCACCGCATCGGCGGGAGCCACGACGGTGAAGCCATCGGCCTGGGCCTTGGCTTCGGTCGGGCCGCCCGGCCGCAGGCCTACCACCACATCGAAGCCGGATTCGCGCAGGTTCAGTGCGTGGGCGCGGCCCTGGCTGCCGTAGCCGATGACGGCGATCTTGGTCTGGGGCAGGTCGTTGGTGCTCATGGGGGAGGTTCCTTGCGGTGGGAAGAAAAAAGAACGGCCGGTCGTCGAAGCGACGTACCGGCCGGTCAGGGGAAAGCGGTGGAGGAGGGGCCGCGCATCGCACAGGAACGGCCGCCACGAGGCATCATGGTGCAGCAGGTCCGGGTTTTGCAGAAGGCGGTGGTCATGGTGGTTGCGTCTGAAACCAGGTCTTGAAATGAAAAAACCCGCACCTGGGCGGGTGCGGGTTTTTGATCGAGTTCCGGTGTGTTCTATCTGCTTACACGCTGGCTCGTCCCGCACCTGTTGGTTGGGTAATAAGTACGAGCACAAGAATCGAACGCAGCGACGCGGCGCCGATGTCGGCGGCTTCGATGTGGGTTCGCGGTGGTGTGTTGTGTTGCAGCATGTGATCGAGAGAAACACAGCTGTTTTGACGATGTCAACCCTTGTCGGGGTGATTCCAGGCACTTTCCGCTGCGTCCAGCGGAATCGCTTGTGGCGCAAGGATGGTTGCCGCTGAAAGTGTTTCGGTGAACCCGAATTCACTCCTTTCACCAAGGTTTTTGCGCGGATTTTGGGGGTTCTGCCCGCCGGGCATGACCCGGTGCCGGCAGCGGTCGCCGCGGCCGCCTCGCCCCATGACCTCTGCCCGATACCGCGTGAAGGCCGCAGCGGCGATGATCGGTGCTACCACCCTTCCATCGGAACCCGACTGTGTCCCGACGCCTTGCCCGTTCCCTGCTGGCTGCCGCCGTCCTGGCGGCCATGCCCGCGCTTTCCCTCGCTGCCGACCGCATCACCGGCCACACCTTCGCCACCCGCTCGGAAGTCATCGCGCCTCACGCCATGGCGGCCACTTCGCAGCCACTGGCCACCCAGATCGCACTGGACGTGATGAAATCCGGCGGCTCGGCGGTCGATGCCGCCATCGCCGCCAATGCTGCGCTGGGCCTGATGGAGCCGACCGGCAATGGCATCGGTGGCGATCTGTTCGCCATCGTCTGGGACCCGAAGACACAGAAGCTGTACGGCTACAACGGGTCCGGCCGCTCGCCGAAGTCGCTGACCCTGGCCGAGTTCCAGCGCCGCGGCCTGAAGGAGATCCCGGCGACCGGGCCGTTGCCGGTCTCCGTGCCGGGTGCCGTCGATGGCTGGTTCGCCCTGCATGGCCGCTTTGGCCGCAAGCCCATGGCCGACAATCTTGCGCCCGCCATCCGCTACGCGCGCGAAGGCCACCCGGTGGCCGAGGTGATCGCCTATTACTGGGATCGTTCCGTGCCACGGCTGTCGCAGTATCCCGGCTTCAAGGAACAGTTCACGGTCAACGGGCATGCCCCGCGCAAGGGCGAGATGTGGAAGAACCCGAACCTGGCCGATACGTTGCAGAAGGTGGCCGACGGCGGCCGGGATGCCTTCTACAAGGGCGAGATCGCCCACACCATCGGCGATTACTTCAAGGCCAATGGTGGCTACCTGAGCTACCAGGACATGGCCGACCACCACGGCGAGTGGGTCGAGCCGGTCAGCAGCAACTATCGCGGTTACGACGTATGGGAGTTGCCGCCGAACAGCCAGGGCATCGCCGCGCTGCAGATTCTCAACGTACTTGAAGGCTACGACTTCTCGAAGATTCCATTCGGCTCGCCCGAGCACGTGCATCTGTTCGTGGAGGCCAAGAAGCTGGCCTTCGCCGATCGTGCGCGCTTCTACGCCGACATGGCCTTCCAGCCCGCACCGGTCCAGAAGCTAATTTCCAAGGAGTATGCCGCTCAGCGGCGTGCACTGATTTCCATGGACAAGGCGTTGAAGGAAGTGCAGCCGGGCACGCCGAAGCAGCTGGAGGAGGGCGATACGATCTACATGACCGTGGCCGATGCTGACGGCATGATGGTGTCGCTGATCCAGTCGAACTACCGCGGGATGGGCAGCGGCATGGCGCCCCCGGGGCTCGGCTTCATCCTGCAGGACCGCGGCGAGATGTTCGTGCTGCAGAAGAACCATCCGAACGGCTACGCACCGGGCAAGCGTCCGTTCCAGACCATCATTCCGGCGTTCATCACCAAGGATGGAAAGCCCTATGCCAGTTTCGGCGTGATGGGCGGTGCGATGCAGCCGCAGGGCCACGCGCAGATCGTGATGAACCTGGTGGACTTCGGCATGAACCTGCAGGAGGCCGGAGATGCACCGCGCATCCAGCATGAAGGTTCCACGGAGCCCACCGGGCAGGCCTCGGCGATGACCGATGGGGGGGAGGTGAACCTGGAGACGGGCTTCCCGTACGAAACGGTGCGTGCGTTGATGCGCAAGGGGCATCGCATCGTGTTCGCCGACGGTCCGTATGGCGGGTATCAGGCGATCATGCGGGATCCGGACACGGGGGTGTACTACGGCGCGTCGGAGAGTCGAAAGGATGGGCAGGCGGCGGGGTATTGAGGTTCCGGCCACCGGGCTGAGCCCCCTCTGCGGTGGTTTCCGTAATGCCGGGTTTGGCCGGGCGGGTGGGTTGGCTGGGGGCCGCTGCAAGTACGTCCATGTAAGCTCGGTCGCCGCATCCATGCGGCTCACGCCCCCAGCCAACCCACCCACCCGGCCACGGACAGTTTCCGTGGCCGCCACCGCAGGAAGAGAAATAAGAAGTTCAAAAGCAGAAGCGACAGCCGCGCGCTGTGGGTTGGGGTCGGATCCGTTTTCCAGAGGAAACGGATCCGACCCCTTCGTGTTTTCCGATACACCTCATCCACGCATGCCGTGGATGGACCAACCGTCACCAGGAAACTGTCGGAGGCGGGGAGGAGCAGATGGCGGGACCGTCCACGGCATGGATGCCGTGGCCGAGCCTACAGGGACGTACTTGCGGCGTGTCCCGCTATCTGCTCCTCTCCGGCAAGCAAGCGGAAAGTCAGACGCGCTCTTGCCGTTGCCCTTGCTTGCGAAAAAGCGGTGCAGCCGCAGGCTGCCGAACACCCTCAATCCGAATCCTGCGCGCGCGCTGCTTCGGCCTGGGTTTCTTCCTGTGCCGCCATTTCGCGCGCGATCCACGCATCGATCATGTGCCGCTGGCGCTGTGCCTGCCGCCACTCCCGCGTGTACTCCTGGTCCAGTACCCGGTACAGCGAGACCATCACCAGCACCATCAGCAGCGCGAATGGCAGTGCCGAGATCGTGATCATGCCCTGCAGCGCATCGAGGCCGCCGGCCAGCAGCAACGCACCTGCGATCAGCGCGATGCCCACACCCCAGGCCAGCTTGCGCTTGGCGGGCGGGTCGCCTGCCTCGTCGGTGGACATGCTGGCCAGCACCAGCACCGCCGAGTCAGCCGAGGTCACGAAGAAGATCATCAGTAGAACCAGCGCGATGCACGACAGCAGCAATGGCAGCGGCATGCTGTCGAACAGGGTGAACAATACGGTTTCATAGCCGTTGCCCAGCGCCTGCACCAGGTCTGCATGGCCGAAGATCTGCGACCAGATCGCGGTGCCACCGAACACCGAGAACCAGAAGAAGCCCAGCAGCGTCGGCGCCAGTACCACGCCCACCACGAACTCGCGCACGCTGCGGCCACGCGAGATGCGCGCGATGAACGAACCCACGAACGGTGCCCAGGAAATCCACCAGGCCCAGTAGAAGATCGTCCAGTCGGCGACCCACGTACTGGAGGAGAACGGTGACATGCGCAGGCTCATCGTCACCAGCTGGTTCAGGTAGGACCCCAGCGTCGTGGTGAAGGTATTGAAGATCGCGCCGGTCGGCCCGAGCACCAGGACCAGTGCCAGCAGCAGGGCGGCCAGCGCCAGGTTGAAGTTCGACAGCCATTTCACGCCGCGCTCCACGCCGCTGAGGGTGGAGGCCATGTACAGCACGAAGGCGACGGCGATGATGGTCAGCTGCAGCGGCACACCGGCATGCACGCCGAACACGCGCTGCATGCCGGCTGCGATCTGGATGGTGCCGAAGCCCAACGTGGTGGCCACACCGATTGCCGTGGCCACCACCGCGGCAATGTTGACAATCCGTCCGATCCAGCCCCGATGATGATGACCGATGATCGGCTGCAGCATGTCGCTGACCAGCCCGCGGCCGTTGCGGTTGAACTGGAACCACGCCATTGCCAGACCGATCAGCGCGTAGATCGCCCACGGATGCAGGCCCCAGTGGAAGAACGCATAGCGCATCGCTGCACGTGCGGCGTCCATGCTTTCCGGTGCCAGTCCTTCCGGCGGCTTGCTGAAATGGGAGATCGGTTCGGCCGCCCCCCAGAACACCAGGCCGATGCCCATGCCGGCGGCGAACAGCATCGACATCCAGCTGGCCCGCGAGAATTCGGGTTCGGCGTCTTCGCCACCGATGCGCAGGTTGCCGAAGCGGCCGAACGCCAGGTACATCAGGAACACCAGCGCCAGGAACACCACCAGCAGGTACAGCCAGCCGATGCCGCGGATGAGTTCGCCGAGGATGCTCTGCACCACGGCGTTGAAGGGACCGGGTGCTACGCCGGCAAGCAGCACCAGCAACAGGACCAGTGCGATGGAAACACGAAACACCATGAAGGAGCTTCTCCGATCAAAGGGATTGAGGGAGCGAGCAAATGCTTGCAGCGAGGGGCCGGCGGCACTCGAGCGCTAGCCGGGCAGGGGCCGCGATGGCGGCGATGCGTCATCGGTCGCAGCGACACGATGCGCGTGCACGTTACTGAACGCGACGTCATGGTTGCGTTAATTCATCAATGTCGCGTGACGCGCAGCCGCCCTGTAGGCTCGCCCTGTTGCAGGACTTCTATGGTCTAATGCCGGCAAGAAGCGGGGGTACCGCGGCCATCGGCCACGGTTGAGACAGTCCCTTGGAACCTGATCCGGCTCATACCGGCGTAGGGAAGCTTTGCAATGCAACCGAACCCGGACGCGGCCCAAGGGCCGTCCGCGTGCGGGGGCAGTGCGCCGCCGCTTCGTCCCTGACCCTCCTGGACGATGCCCGATGAACGCACAGCTCTCCGCCCTGCAGCAACAGGCCCAGCAACTCTCCGAATCCGTGACCCGGCCGATTCCCGGCTCGCGCAAGATCCATGTCACCGGCTCGCGCCCGGACCTGCGCGTGCCGATGCGCGAGATCGCACTGAGCCGCACGCCGACCCTGTTCGGCGGCGAAGAGAACGCGCCGGTCACGGTGTATGACACCTCCGGCCCCTACACCGATCCTGACGTGCGCATCGACCTGTCCGCGGGCTTGCCGGCCCTGCGCCGTGCCTGGGTCGAAGCGCGGGGTGACACCGAACAGCTTGATGGCCTGAGCTCTTCCTTCGGCCGCGATCGCGAGCACGACCCGAAGCTCGATGCGGTGCGCTTCCCGGCCCGCAGCCTGCCGCGCCGCGCCCGTGCGGGTGGCAATGTCACCCAGATGCACTATGCGCGCCGCGGCATCATCACGCCGGAGATGGAATTCGTCGCCATCCGCGAGAACCAGCGGCTGGACGCGATCCGCGATGCAGGCCTGCTGCAGCAGCATCCGGGCGAAGCCTTCGGCGCATCCATCCAGAAGATCATCACCCCGGAGTTCGTCCGCGACGAAATCGCCCGTGGCCGGGCGGTGCTGCCCAACAACATCAACCACCCGGAAAGCGAGCCGATGATCATCGGCCGCAACTTCCTGACCAAGATCAACGCCAACATCGGCAACAGCGCGGTGTCATCCGGCATTGCCGAGGAAGTGGAGAAGCTGGTGTGGGCGATCCGCTGGGGGGGCGATACGGTGATGGACCTGTCCACCGGCAAGCACATCCACGAGACCCGCGAGTGGATCATCCGCAACTCGCCGGTGGCGATCGGCACGGTGCCGATCTATCAGGCCCTGGAGAAGGTCGATGGCCGTGCCGAGGCACTGACCTGGGAGATCTTCCGCGACACGTTGATCGAACAGGCCGAACAGGGCGTGGACTACTTCACCATCCATGCCGGCGTGCTGCTGCGCTACGTGCCGCTGACCGCCAAGCGGGTGACCGGCATCGTCAGTCGCGGCGGCTCGATCATGGCCAAGTGGTGCCTGGCCCACCACAAGGAGAATTTCCTCTACACGCACTTCGAAGACATCTGCGAAATCATGAAGGCCTACGACGTGACCTTCTCGCTGGGCGATGGGCTGCGCCCGGGCTGCATCGCAGACGCCAACGACGCGGCGCAGTTCGGCGAGCTGGAAACGCTGGGCGAGCTGACGAAGATCGCATGGAAGCATGACGTGCAGACGATGATCGAAGGTCCCGGGCACGTGCCGATGCAGCTGATCAAGGAAAACATGGACAAGCAGCTGCGCGAATGTGGTGAGGCTCCGTTCTATACGCTGGGGCCGCTGACCACGGACATCGCGCCCGGCTATGACCACATCACCAGTGCCATCGGCGCAGCGATGATCGGTTGGTTCGGCACCGCGATGCTCTGCTACGTGACGCCGAAGGAACACCTTGGCCTGCCCAACCGCCAGGATGTGCGCGACGGCATCATGGCCTATCGCATCGCCGCACATGCGGCCGACCTGGCCAAGGGGCATCCGGGCGCGCAGGTCCGCGACAACGCATTGAGCAAGGCGCGCTTCGAGTTCCGTTGGGAAGACCAGTTCCACCTCGGGCTGGACCCGGAGAAGGCAAAGGAATTCCATGACGAGACGCTGCCCAAGGACGCGCACAAGCTGGCGCACTTCTGCTCGATGTGCGGGCCGCACTTCTGCTCGATGAAGATCACCCAGGACGTGCGCGAGTACGCCGAGGCCGGAATGAAGGAGAAGTCCGAGCAGTTCCGCGCTGCGGGCGCGGAGGTCTACCAGCAGGGCTGATCGGACTGGCGTCGCCGGGCGTGCTCCGGCGGCGCTGCATCGCGCGCCTCACGCGCATCCCGTTATCCTCCGCCCATCTTTCCGGGGAAGGGACGCCATGCCTGTTGCCGTGACCACCCGCTGGCTGGCCATCGCCCGCCGCCATCCGTCCGCGTGGCTGCTGGGCGCGCAGCTGCTGGCGGTGATGCTGTATCCCGCGCTGGACGACACGGCCGCCGGCCGCGCCGCATTGGGCATGTTTGGAATGGCGGTGCTGGGCCTGGCGTTGTGGGTGGTCCAGCGCAGCCCGTTGGGTACATGGCTGGCACTGCTGCTGGCGATTCCGGCGGTGGTGTTCTCCATCGCCGGCGCGCTGCTGGACCGCGCCGCGCTGGTGACCACCGCGCAGCTGCTGGAGAGCCTGCTCTACTTCTATACGGCCGGCGCCCTGATCGCCTACATGCTGCAGGACCACAAAGTCACCCGCGACGAGCTGTTCGCGGCCGGCGCCACCTTCACCTTGCTCGCGTGGGCATTCGCCTTCGCATTTGGGGTGTGCCAGCAGTGGTATCCGGGCAGCTTCCAGGGCAGCAGCGAGGGACCTCAGCGAAGCTGGATGGAGCTGCTTTATCTGAGCTTCAGCTTGCTGTCCGGGGTCGGCCTGAGCGATGTCGTGCCGCTGCATCCGCAGGCACGCGCACTGGTCATGCTGGAGCAGTTCTCAGGCGTGATGTACGTGGCTTTGGTGGTTTCGCGGCTGGTCGGATTGACCATGCTGCGGCGTTTCTGAAAATGAATGGCAGATAAAAATTTCGCGCCCGAAAGGGCGCGAATGATGGTGCGAAGTTATGTGAATGCGTCGGCGAGAGAGAGCCTGATGTCGACCACGCGATAGGCGAGGTAACCGGCATAGGCTAGTATTCGCGCGCTCCATTGTTTTTGCGGTATGCGCCGATGCTTTGTGCGGAGTCTGGCTTTTCGCTGTTCCCCGTTGGGGACGGTATCGAAGGCGAACACTGCCCGGAAACTGTCTCTACTGTTTAGCAAAAAATGAACCGCAGCGAAATCCAGCCCACCGATTCTGATCGGATCCGGATTGGCGAATGTGTCGTCACTTTGTCCTCGCGAGAGGTCGAAGTTGCCGGCGCGCGTCGCCCGCGCCGGCTGACGCCGAAGGCGCTGGGCGTGCTGCGTGTGCTGCTGCGGCAACCCGGGCGCGTGGTCACCCGCGAAGAACTGTTCGCCGAGGTGTGGCCCGATACGCTGCCCACCAACGATGTGCTGACGCAGGCGGTCACCCAGCTGCGCAAAGCCTTCGCCAACGACGATGACAACGGCCAGGCGTATATCGAGACGATCGCCAAGACCGGCTACCGCCTGCGCGTGCCGGTGCAGGCCATGCCCGAGCCCGAAGCGGAACTGGCGGTCGAGGCCGAAGGCGCGGCTGGCGATTCCAACGCGGTCGTGGAAGTGCACACGCCAGCCCCGGAGGACATGCGACGCCGTCGCTGGCGCTACCTGCGACGTCGATTGTTGCTGGTGCTGGGCCTGTTGATGCTGGCCGCACTGCTGGTGATGACGGTCCTGCTGCTGCGCCGTGCGCCGGCCAGCTCTCCGGTGGAGGCGGCGGTGGAGAACGGCACGCGGGTGATCGGCAGCCCGCAGCGGCCCTATCGGCTGATCACCGCCACCGCAGGCTTCGAAACCTATCCCACGCTGTCGCCGGATGGTTCGCAGGTGGCCTACGAAGGTGCCAGCGAGGATGGCCTGGGTGGCGGTGCGATCAAGGTACAGACGTCCGGCAACGCGCCGGCGCGGCAGCTGCTTGTTCCTCCTGAGGGTGCGGTTGATCGCTTCCCGAACTGGTCGCCGGATGGACGCGACATCGCCTTTGCCCGCTTCTCCGCCGATGGGGGTTGTCAGGTGCTGATCGCCAGTGCGACCGGCGGCGCGTTGCGCCAGGCCACGCGCTGCGATGGCACCGAGCTGCTCAGCTTCGACTGGACACCCGACGGGCGCGGCCTGGTATTCGGCAGCATGGTGGGCCGCTATGCCCACCGCGGTATCCGAGTACTCGATCTGGCCAGCGGACAGTGGCAGCCGCTGCAGTACGCCGTCGATCAGGACGATTTCGATTACGCGCCGCGCTATTCGCCGGACGGCAAATGGCTGGTGTTCGTGCGCAACCCGCAGATGGGCGACCTGTGGCGGGTTCCTGCCGCGGGTGGCACGCCGGAGCAGCTGACCAGCGAGTCGGCCGAGCTGCGCGGATGGGCCTGGCTTGGCGACGGCCGCACCATCGTGTTCGGCCGCCGGGTCGACAGCGAGGTGCGGCTCTATTACCTCGACATCGAGCGGCGCACGCTGCGTGATGCCGGACTGGACGACGCGCAGTGGCCGGCGGTATCGCGGCATGGCGGCATGCTGGCCTTCGTCCATCGCCGTGCACAGTTCGGCGTGTTCAAGGTGCCGATGCAGGGCGGTGAACCGGAGCGCCTGTTTGCGTCCAGCGGCCGCGACGGTCAACCGATGGCAGCACCGGACGGTCGCCAGCTGGTATTCACCTCTGACCGCTCGGGCAGCTTCGCTCTCTGGTGGGCGGACATGCAACGCCCCGATTCGCTGCGGCCGATCGAGGGCCTGCGCCCGGAAGCACGGCAGGCCCCCGATTGGTCGGCCGACAGCCGGCAACTTCTGGTGGTTGGGCGCGATGCACACGGTCGCGCGGTGGTCTACGAGATCGCACCCCGCGACGAGCGTCTGCAACCGTTGCCCGTGCCCGCCGAACAGCCGCTGCAGGCGCTGTATGGCGCCACGCCCGAGCAGCTGCTGGTGGTCGAACGTGATGCCGACCAGCGTACGCGGCTCAGTCTGTTCGATCGCAGCACCCAACCCTGGCGGCGGCTGGCGAGCATCGACGGCGTCTCGCAGGTCCGCTTCGACCGCGCAGGCCGCCGGGTGCTGTTCACCCGCCTGGCGGCGGAGGGGTTGTGGTCGGCGGACGTGGTGCTGTCCCCGGACAGCGTGCGGCAGATCAGCGAGGACAAGCCCAGCCGCTGGCGCTACCGCTCGTGGACGGTTGCCGGCCACGACAGCATCGGCTATCTCGGCAGTTCCACCCGCTGCAGCACCATCCTCGTCCGCATCGCCGCCGGGCAGGAGGATGCCGGGCGCTGCCTGGACGCGCAGCGCTTGAGCGCGAGCAACGGACTCAGTGCCAGCGCAGACGGGACGGCCCTGTTTGTCGCTCTGGCAGTCAGTGATGGCGCCGACATCGGCGTGATGCGGCTGCCCGAAAAGGCGCCCACACTGTTCCCGGCCTTCTCCAAGCTGTTGATGTTCAAGGGAAATGGGCCTTCGTAAATTTTTCGTCGGGATCTCGCCGCGAATTCGTGGCGATCTCGTCGGTCTTTCCTGACGCGGTGCCGCCTGATTGGGCAAAACGGAGGCCTGTACTTGGCAAATCCGTGGTGCACCATGCGTCAACTCTCACTGGCCGATCGTGGCCAATCCGTCTCCCTGGACAAGGCACTCGATGACGTCGTGCCGACCTGTCTGGGCGTGGCCCGGCTCGGCAGCCTGCAGACCGCGGGCAGCAGCTTCACCGTGTGGATGCAGGTGCGCGGCAGCTCCTGGGTGGAGGCCAAGGAGGGGCGCTTCCGCCTGCGCCACGGCGAATGGATCGCGTTCGAGAAGGAATCGCGCCCGCTGGTGCAGGCAGGGCGCAACGGGCTGTGCATCGGCCTGAACCTGAACGTGGAAGCGCTGCGTGTGCTGGCGGAGATGGCCGACTGCGGCCTGTACGCGGGCCGCGGCCGGATGGGCCGCAGTGACGCTCGTGTCGCGCTGCGCCTGTGGCGTGATGCCTTGGCCAGTGGCCACCCGGCGCAGCACCTGCGCCCGCTGCTGCTGCATCTGGCCGGCCTGCAGCGTGGATTGGCCGACAACGTGCAGCGCTGCCCTGGCCGTTCGCGCAGCCGCAAGCGCCAGGTGTTCGGTCGCATGCAGCGCGCCCGCCTCTATCTGGAAGGCAACAGCCACCGCGTCGTACGCATCGGCGAACTGGCCGAGCTGACCAACTTCTCCAGCTGGTATCTCTCCAAGACGTTCCAGAGCCTGTATGAAGAAAGCCCGCAGTCGCTTTCGGCACGGCTGCGCCTGGAGCGCGCCGCCGACCTGCTGCGCGACACCGACATGATGGTGGGAGAGGTCGCCGCGGCCAGTGGTTTCGACAACTGCTGCAGCTTCGCCCGGGCGTTCCGCGCCCGCTACGGGCAGTCCGCTTCGCGCTTCAGGGAAAACGGCGGCTTGCTCCCGCCACAATCCGCAAAGTCTCTGGTTGGTTCGCGCAAATACAGCGCTGCAACGCAATCGTAACGTGCTGGGGTGTTTTAACACGCTGCTAACACGTACCTTGGAGAGATTGATGAACGTTCGTAACCCCGCAGTGCGGTTCGGCCTGCTGCCGGCCGGCATTGCGCTGGCGCTGGCGCCCGCCTTCGCTTCCGCACAGGAAGCACCGGAAGCAAAGGGCACCACCGACCTGGACCGCATTTCGGTCACCGGCTCGCGCATCCGCGGCGCTGCCGTTGAAACCCAGCAGCCGATCGTCACCCTGAGCCGTGAGAACCTGGAAAAGCAGGGCTACACCTCGGTTGCCGACGTCCTGCAGAACCTGACCTCGGCCGGCTCCCCGGCCATCTCCCGTTCGGAGTCGCTGGCTTCGGGCGAAAACGTCGGTGGCTACTACGTCGACATCCGCAACCTGGGCGCGCAGCGCACCCTGGTGCTGATGAACGGCAAGCGCCTGGGCGCGACCACCGCCGGCTACCAGGATCTGAGCCAGATCCCGATGGCCGCCATCGAGCGCATCGAGATCCTGAAGGACGGCGCCTCGGCCATCTACGGTTCGGACGCCATCGCGGCCGTGGTCAACGTGATCACCCGCAAGCGCTTCGACGGCGCTGAAGCCAGCGTCTATGTCGGTCAGTACGGCAAGGGCGACGGCGACACCGAAACCTATTCGTTCACCCTCGGCAGCATGGGCGAGCGCGGCGGTGTCACCATGTCCGCCGAGTACTCCAAGCAGGATCCGGTGTGGGCGAAGGACCGTTGGTTCAGCCGTGACGGCAACGCCGGCCCGAACTACCCGGGTTCGGGTGCAAGCCCGATCAACCAGAAGGGTGGCTTCTGCGACCCGTGCGTCACCCCGAACCTGAAGCAGGGCGAGCCGGGCTATGTCGGCCCGAGCGACCAGCGCTGGTACACCCTGCGTGATGGCGGCAACCCGGCCAACCGCGCCGACTACCGTCTGGAAACCTCCGCTGACGCCGTCAATGCCAACCAGCAGATGATGGTGCAGACCGGTATCGAGCGTAAGTCGCTGTACGTCAACGGCAACTACGACTTCACCGACGCGATCTCGTTCAACGCTGACGTGCTCTACAACGAGCGCAACACCACCCAGCAGATCGCAGGCTATCCGTACCAGTCGGCATCCTTCGACACCCCGCTGTCGGCCGACAGCGCGTTCAACCCGACCGGTGAAGACCTGACCTTCCGCCGCCGTCTGTGGGAAGTGCCGCGCACCACCGAAAGCCAGGTCAAGACCCTGCGCTTCGCCCCGAGCATCAGCGGCTTCTTCGACTTCGCCGGCAAGACCTTCGACTGGGACGTCGGCGCGCTGTGGAACCGCAACGAAACCACCAAGCGTGGTCACGGCGACATGAGCCTGATCGCATCGGAACAGGCGCTGGGCGCTTCGTTCATCGGTGCTGATGGCGTCGCCCGCTGCGGCACCAGCATGTCCGATCCGCTCGCCACCAGCGGCTGCCGTCCGTGGAACCCGCTGCTGCCGTTCGGCGTTGCCGGTGCCGGTTCGCTGGCCGACCAGGCCACCCAGGACTTCCTGTTCCCGTACTTCACCGATACCGGTCTGACCAAGACCACCAGCTTCACCGCCAACCTGTCGGGTTCGATCGTGACCCTGCCGGCCGGTGACCTGGGCTTCGCCGTGGGCGTCGAGCACCGCAAGGAAGAAGGCCGCTTCTCGCCGGACGCCTTCGCACAGTCGGGCCAGTCCACCGGCCTGGGCGCGCAGACCACCCAGGGTGAGTACTCGCTGGACGAGGTCTACCTGGAACTGAACGTGCCGGTCCTGGCGGACATGCCGTTTGCCAAGGAACTGACCCTGAATGCTGCGACCCGTTACTCGGATTACAGCAACTTCGGCGACACCCTGAACTCGAAGTTCGGCTTCACCTGGCGTCCGCTGGACGAGCTGCTGGTTCGTGGTACCTGGGCTGAGGGCTTCCGTGCTCCGACCATCGACAACCTGTACGGTGGCCTGAGCAGCAGCTTCGAGTCGTACACCGATCCGTGCGGCATCACCGCGCCGGGTTCGGTCAACGGCAACGCGGCCTGCTCGGCGGCGGGCGTCCCGGTCGGTTACACCCAGCTGGGCCAGGGCCTGATTCCGTGCACCTCGACCCCGTGTGCGACGCCGGACCAGTTCATCTCGGGTGCCAACCCGAACCTGACCCCGGAAACCTCCAAGAGCACCACCGTTGGCCTGGTCTGGAGCCCGCGCTGGGTGCAGGGCCTGGACATCTCGCTGGACTGGTACAAGTACGAAATCAGCGACATGATCATCGCTGACAGCGTCGACCGCATCCTGCGTGACTGCTACGTGCTGGGCGATGCTTCGCGTTGCGCCGCGCACACCCGTGCAGGCGATGGCCACATCAACGGCATGACCTACGGCCTGGCCAACCTCGGCCAGATGGAAACCCAGGGCTACGACCTGGGCATCAAGTACCGCCTGCCGGAGCTGGCCATCGGCCAGTTCGCGATCGACTGGCAGACGAGCTACCTGGCCAAGTACGACGAGCAGGGCCAGAACGCTGACGGTGACAACATCACCATCGGCCGTGTCGGTGAGCCGGGCCTGTTCCGCGTGCGTTCGAACCTGGGCCTGACCTGGTCGAAGGGTGACTTCGGCGTGGCGTACACCGCGCGTTACTACTCGGGCATGAACGAAGCCTGCGTGGCCAACCGTCCGTGCGACGACGCCGACCGCTACCAGAACGGTGAGAAGTCGCCGCTGCGCAAGACCGGCTCCAACACCTTCCACGACCTGCAGGTCAGCTGGAAGGCACCGTGGGATGCCACCATCGCGCTGGGCGCCAACAACGTGTTCGACCACAAGGGTCCGATCATGTTCACCCAGCCGAACTCGAGCTTCGCCTACTACGGCGGCTTCGACGTGGGTCGCTTCCTGTACATGAAGTACACCCAGCGCTTCTGATCCATCGAAGTGCGATAGCAGAACGAGGAGGGCGGACCGCAAGGTCCGCCCTTTTCGTTTCTGTAAGGGAATTCTGATCAGGTCGGGAAAGTGAGTGCGGTCACTGTCTGCTCTTGTCGCATTCAGCACAGTAGGTGCGTCCAATACCGGACACTGGGAGATGGATATGAAGCGCACGCTTTTCCGCCAGGTATCGGCCGCCGTCCTGATCTATGCAACGCTGGTGGGCTCGCTGTCCGCACAGAACATCATCGTCTGCGGCGGCGGTGTGTACTGCGAGCAACTCCGGCTGGAGTGCCTGGCCAAGGGCAACGCCCCGGCCCTGTGCGAGCGTCAATGGCGTCTGTGCGTGCTGGACGCCTGTCCGCAGCGCTGAGAGAGAAAAAAGGGCGCGTCCGTTGGACGCGCCCTCATGCGAGGTGACGGCAGTCGCCTGCGTGCTGCTCAGGCGTCAGTGGGTGTCAGCCCCATCAGTGCATTGGCATGCTCACGCCACTGCGGCAGTCGATTGAGCACGCCCGCGCGCTGCAGGTAGTCCTCGTCAACGGGATCGCCGTTGACCAGCGCCAGTGCCACGTGCACCGCCCCGGTCACCCAGAAGCTGCGGGTCGTGGCACGTTGCGGCTGCAGGTGGAACGCCACCGCTTCGATGATCGGCATCGGCAGGCCCCACAGCCCCAGCAGGTAGGCGCCGGCTTCGGCGTGCCCGGGACGGAGGTCGCCGGCCAGCGCAGGCTCGCTGCGCTCGTTGCGGACGCCCGGCAGCAGCAGGCCGATGTCAGCCAGCAGCGCCGCGGTGGCACCCAGTTCCGCACTGGAATCGGGCAGCAGGCGGGCGGCCAGGCGCGAGGCGAGCAGGGCGCGCTGCTGCAGCGAGTTGCGTTCGGCCGCAGACAGCGTCGGTGCCGAGAACACCTCGCTTGCCAGGACCAGGTCGCGCAGGGTGGACAGGCCCAGTCGGGTGACCGCCGTGCGCAGATCGGCGATGGTGCGGCCCTGGCTGAAGAAGGCCGAGTTGGACAGCTGCAGGACTTTCGCGGCGATGGCAGGATCGGCGGCGACCAGTTTGGCCACATCGGCGCTGTCGGTATCGTCATCGTGTTCCAGGGCCTGGGTCAGGCTCAGGTACAGGTGCGGCGGCGAAGGCAGCTTCTCGATGCGGCCGATGGCATCACGCAGGCGCGGGCTGTCCAGCACCTCGCGCAGCTCTTCCAGGCTGGTCAAGGCCTCCAGCAGCACTTCCGGCGCCAGTGGCAGCGGCAGGAAGCGGTGGGCAACGCCGATCAGGCGCGCCGGTGGTGGCCGGTTGCCGTGCTGGGCATCGACCAGGGCGATACGGATGGTTTCCGGGCGCAGTGTCCGGATCTGCCCCAGCAAGGTGGTGGCATTGAGGTCCGGCAGCTGCGGGCAGACGATCACCGCGTCCACGCCCTGCGTCGCCACTGCCGTCATCGCGGTGTGGCCGTCGGCGGCGGTCAACGGCTGCCAGTCTTCCCCAAGATCGGCAATGAATTCGGTCAGCTCGGCCGGCAGGCTGGCTGCATCTCCAACAAGCAGAATACGCACGACACAATCCCCTGGCTGTCTCGACGCTGGATGTCGACGACGTGTGAAGTGACGCAATTTACCTAATACAGCACCCGGAGTGCTGTGCCGTGGTGTTGAAACGTGACCCGCATCGCTCCGGCAGGACACACCGGAGCGACGCGGTTCAGGATCAGGCCTTGCTGCCTTCCAGGTAGCGCGCGTGCGCTTCGACCAGGATCTGCTTGGCTTCCGCCGCACCGCCCCAGCCGTCGAGCTTGACCCACTTGCCCTTTTCGAGGTCCTTGTAGTGCTCGAAGAAGTGGCCGATGCGCTCCAGCCAGTGGCTGGAGACCTGCTCGATGTCCTCCACGTGGGCATAGCCGCTGAAGATCTTGGCGACCGGCACGGCCAGGATCTTCTCGTCGCTGCCGGCCTCATCGCTCATCTTCAGCACGCCGACCGGGCGGCAGCGCACCACCGAGCCCGGCACCAGCGGCAGCGGCAGCACCACCAGCACGTCGGCCGGATCACCGTCGCCGCACAGGGTGCTGGGCACGTAGCCGTAGTTGCACGGGTAGCGCATCGGGGTCGACAGGATGCGGTCGACGAAGATCGCGCCGGTTTCCTTGTCCACTTCGTACTTCACCGGCTCCGAGTCCTTCGGGATCTCGATGATGACGTTGATTTCTTCCGGCGGGTTCTTGCCGGGCGAGACGAGTTCCAGACCCATGGTCGTGCTCCAGGTGGGGATGTAGGCGGATAGCCCTCCATTTTATGCCTTTGCAGGCCGCTGTGCAGGTGGGGCGACCCCTACAGGCCGCTGCGCAGGCGGACGACCTGCGGCGCCCGCCTTGCCCGATGGGCCCGGAAGGCCGGCCGGCGCAGGCTGCTGGCTCGTTCCCTGGGAGATATCCGCCATGTCCTGGACAACCCGCTGCTGCGGCACGTTCCTGTTGTTCGCAACCCTGCCGGCGCTGGCACATGCCAGCCATGTCGACCTTGTCGACTACCCCTCGCCCCAGGCCAATTGGCACCGCTTCCACCGGTTGCAGGCGTCGCTGGTGCGCGAGTTCGACGGCATCTGCGCCGACACCTTCTGCGAAGGTGAGTACAGCAACTACCGGGTACTGACGTTCCGCTGTGCCGTGCAGGTCGACGCCGGCACCGTACGCCACTGCGCCTGGGGCATCGTGGCCAGCGAGCTGCAGGTCGAACCGGTCCGCGGCGAAGTGCAGGTGGACAATGCGCGCTGGATCTGCCCCGTCACCCTTGGGGAGGGGATTCCGGTGGAGGTGTTCCACGCGACGCTGGAGCAGGAGGAGGGCGCGTTCGAGCCCTTCCCCGGAACCGATGTGACGCTCTTCGACACACTGCCGACCTGCCTGGGGCGGCCGGGCAATGCCGGGAGGGCCGCCTGATGCGCGCGCTGAGGAGGGTTGTTCTTGCAGGCCTGATGGGCCTGGCCGGCGCGGCACACGCTGCGCCGGCCTATGTGGATGCATGCACGCCTGTTCCCCAACCAGGCGGCTGGGTGGCAACGCTTCCTGGCGGTCGAACGGTCGCTGCGGCAGAGCTTTGACCACGTCTGCGGTGACACCTTCTGCGAAGGCGAATACAGCAATCTGCTGCCGATGCGGTTGCGCTGCTCGGTGCATGCGGCGAGCGGCGCCATCCAGAGCTGCATCTGGACCTTCGCCGGCAGCGCCACCGCGGTGGCTGATGATGGACGGATCGATGTCGACCTGCGCAGTTTCGCCTGTCCACTGCCCGTGGCGACGGGAACACGGCTTGAGGACTTCCTCCGTGCGCTGGAGCAGGCCGCGCCCGTCCGTGCGATCCATGTCACGCCGCCAGGCAGCCGCATTTCGATTCACGAGGGGCTGATCGGTTGCCTGTGATCCTCTCAAATGAGAACGTGACTGATTCGCATTGACGGTGTAGCATGCGCGGCGCCCTCCCGTCGTACCGGCTCCGCGCATGCCATCCAATGCCGCCACCCTCACCGAACTGCTGATCCGAGAGCGGCCGGCGCTGCTGCGCCGGGTGCAGCGCATCCTGGGGGGCGACCCGGGTGCGGAGGACGTGATCCAGGCTGTCTGGTTCAAGGCCCGCGGGGTGGGCAACGCCCCGTTGATCGACAATCCCAGGGCCTATCTGTACCGCCTGGCAGCCAACCTGGCGACCGATCACGGGCGCGAGTCGACGCGCCGCAACCGCCTGTTGGCCGATCACTACCTGTGGGGACCGGACGAGGCTACGTCCACGTCCACCGAAGAGCAGGTGATGGCGCAGGATGAGTTGCAGCGTGTCCTCGATGCGGCCAGCCACCTGCCGGAGCCGACCCGCGCCATCTTCCGGCTCAATCGGCTGCAGGGCCTGACCCAGGCCGAGATCGCGCGTCGCCTTGGCGTGTCGGTCACCACCGTGGAGAACCACATCCGCGCCGCGTTGCAGCGCCTGGCCTGGGCCCGCAGCGGCCGCTGAGCGGACGCGCTTGGGGATGGGGCTGGCTCAAACGTCTTGATGGCTGGACTGTACCTGCGGTCCAGTTCCCTCTCCCCGCGCGTGAATATTCCTGTCCGCCAGCCAATGAGCCCGCCGAACACTTCTTCTCCCGCCGCCTGCGAAGACGTCGTGGCCGAACAGGCCATGCGCTGGATCGCATGGCTGGCATCGGGCGACATCACCGATGCTGGCATGTGCGAATTCGAAGAGTGGCTGGCGCAACCGGGCCATCGCCACGCCTTCGAGCAGCAGCGCACGCTGTGGCGCAGCCTCGGCCCCCGGCCGGCTGTCGCGTCTGCGGTGCGGCGCCGGCGTCAGCGGCTGCGCTGGATGACGGCTGCCGCTGCCGCCCTGGCGATGCTGATGGTCTGGCCCGAGGCGTCCCTGCGCCTGCAGGCGGACCACCGCAGCCGCCAGAGCGTCCAGCATGTGCAGTTGCCCGACGGCAGCCGTGCGGTGCTCGACGCGGACAGCGCGATCGCCGTGCACTTCGATGCGGGCACTCGGCGCGTCGATCTGCTGCGTGGCCGCGCCTGGTTCGAGGTGGTCGCCGATCCGCAGCGGCGCTTCAGCGTGGCCGCAGGCACCGGCGTGGTTCAAGACATCTCCACGGCATTCTCCGTGTCGCGGGTCGAGGAAGCGGTTGAAACCCAGGTCGGGCAGGGCAGGGTGCGCGTGGCCGCCCCGGCCGACAGTGGCTGGACCTATCTGCAGGCGGGGCAGCGTGCGCAGTACGGTTCCGCGTCCGGCGTCGTCCGCCTTAGCGATGTCGCTGCCGACAGCGTGGGTGCGTGGCGCCAGGGCGAACTGCTGCTTGAGCAGGCCAGTGTCGCCGATGCAGTGCATCTGCTCGGCCGCTATCGTGCTGGTCTGACCTTCGTGCAGGGCGACCTTTCGACCTTGCCGGCCGTGAGCGCCGCGCTGCGTATCGACCGCCCCGAACAGGCCCTGGATGCACTCGCGGAGACGACGGGGCTGAGGATCACCCGCCTGCCGATGGGTGTGGTCATCGTTCACAGATGACGCCGCGTCACGCGTGGAGACGTGGTCTGCAGTGATCCCCCTTGGGGCTGTGGCGCTGCCGTTCGTCTTACTCCACGAACGTACCCGCAGCCGCCACGTACGTCGCCGTGTCCACGCGTGCCGTGGATGACGCCGCGCCTGCGGCTCCGCTTTCCTGACAGGTTTCTCCATGTTCGATTCCCCACGTCCGGGCCGCACTCCGCGCCCGTCCCGCCTGTGTGTCGCACTGCTCGCCGCCGGTATTGCCGGCGCAGTACCGCCCGCGCTGGCCCAGGATACTGCCAACCCGCAGGCAGCCGCGCAGCGCTTCGACATTCCCGCGCAGCCGCTCGACAGCGCGTTGCGCAGCTACATGCGGCAGTCCGGCGTACAGGTGGTCTATCCGGCTGCGTTGGCCAGCGGCGTCACGTCGCAGGCGGTCAGCGGCCCGCTCACCGCAGACGAGGCGCTGGCGCGGCTGTTGCAGGGCAGTGGCATGGGCGTGCGCCGTGTCGGCGACGGTGCAGTGACACTGGCAGCGGCCGGCGCCCTGCAGGCGCAATCGCCGACCATCACCGGCCCGCTGCGTGTGGCCGGCGATCGCGTCGCTGAAGGCATCGGCAGCGACGAGGCGCGCCTGCTCGACACCTATCGCAGCGTCGGCTCGACCACCACGCTGGATCGCACAACGCTGGAGCGCTTCCGTGGCACATCCAACGGCGACATCGTCAAGGGCGTGGCCGGGGTCACCGCCGGTGATCCGCGCGTGGGCAACGGTTTCGACGTGAACATCCGCGGCATCCAGGGCCAGAGCCGCGTGCCCGTCATCATCGATGGCGGGCAGTCCAGCATGGACACCTACCGAGGCTACGCCGGCCAGTCACAGCGCAGCTATCTTGATCCGGACCTGATCTCACGCCTGACCATCACCAAGGGCCCCAGCCTGCAGGCCAACGCGTCCGGCGGCATCGGCGGTGTGGTGGAGATGGAGACGCTGACCGTCGGCGACATCCTGCGCGAGGGCCGCGACGTCGGTGTCCGCGTACGCGGTGGTCTGGCCAACGCCAGTGCCAACAACGTGCCGGCATACAGCGCCGTACCCCGCACGGACCGCAGTGCTACCGGAAGCCAGTTCTTCAACGTTGCCGCCGCTGGGCAGTGGGACCGCTTCGACCTGGTCGCGGCGTACGCCCACCGCGACAACGGCAACTATTTTTCCGGCAGACACGGATACGATGACTTTCCGCAGACGCGGCGCACGCTGGCACCGTTGAATCCGCCGCGTACCGAAGTGTTCAACACCTCCTCGCGCTCGACGTCGGCCCTGCTCAAAGGCACCTGGCGCATCGACGATGCGCAGACCCTCGAAGCCGGCTATCGCCGCTATGAAGGCCGCGCCGGCGAGATCATGGCCTCGCAGATCATCCGCGTTGAGCGGGATCGCATCCCACAGTGGGATCCCGGCCACGTCGACATGGACAGCTACAGCCTGCGCTATCGCTTCGATCCAGACAGCGAACGGATCGATCTGCGCGTCAACGCCTGGTACACCGATGCTGACAGCGTGATGTACAACAGCCTGACCGGCATCACGCCGTGGTACTTCGACCGCCGTACCGAGTGGTACGACGCGCCGAGTTTCAGCGGCGATCCGGGCTACAAGGATGCCTACCGCAATCCGCTGCGACAGAAGCGCTTCGGCCTGGATGCCAGCAACACCTCGATCTTCGACACCCGTGCAGGCGTGTTCACCCTCGACTACGGCCTGTCCTACAGCGACGAGGACATCGCACCGGGCAGCTCCGCACCGATCAAGCAGGATGATCTGGTCAACAACCGTTTCCTGCGCAACGCTGAACGCAAGGAATACAGTGCGGTGGCGTCGCTGAAGTGGCAGCCCGACGAACACTGGGAGTTGATGGCCGGTGGCCGCTGGAACCGGGTGGACGTGCATGACCGCAATCGTCTGGCCACACCCGATGCCTATGAAGTGCAGGGACAGTACCGCTACACCGAGCTGCTGGATGGCAACCCGGCACTGCCCTCCTGGCGCGCCAAGCGCATCGCGCTGCTGAACTGGTATCCGGACGCCGAGGGTGCGTTCACCCAGGCCTCGCTGTTGGCCTCGCCGTACAAGAAAGGCACAGTGGCTGACATCGGTGGCTGGAACTTCTACGACGCTGACGCACCGGAAGACCTGGAGGTGCCGGTCAGCTGGACCTGGTCGCAGCCGATCCGTCGCCGCGACAGTGCCTTCTCACCCACCGCCAGCGTGGCCTATCGCTTCAGCGAGGACACGATGGTCTACGTGAAGTACGCCGAGGGCACCAAGCTTCCGAGCCTGTTCGAGACGACACTGGGCCTGTTCACCGCCGCCAAACCCGTCGGAGAGCTGAAGCCGGAGCGCGCGCGCAGTTGGGAAATCGGTGCCAGCACCGTCCACCATGACCTGTTCACCGCCGGCGATCGCCTGGCGCTGAAGCTGGCGTACTTCGATACGCGCATTGATGACCTGATCACGCGTGACTACCGCACGCTGTCGGCTGGCCTGATCCGCAACGTCGACCAGTTCAAGGTATCAGGCATGGAGTTCCAGTCCAGCTATGACAGCGGCAAGGTATTTGCCGACCTGTCCGCGCATTACTACTTCAAGGCCAAGACCTGCGCCCCGGACATCGCCGCCGAGCGCCGGGCGTACGGTGCACAGCGCAACAACGATGAACTGGCCAGTACGCCCAACTGCGTGGACGGTGGCTTCGAGGGTTCCTACACCAATACGCAGAACCCGCCTCGCTACATGGTGAACCTGACGGCTGGATCGCGCCTGTTCGACGAGCGCCTGACCTTCGGCACCCGGGTGATCCACAACGCCGGCCCGATCAGCAGACTGGACAAGGACTGGAATGTCGGCCTGTCGGCGATCCAGCAGCTGTACCGGCCCACCACCCTGGTGGATCTGTTCGCCAGCTGGCGCTTCAGCGACCAGCTGTCGGTGGAGGCGAACGTGGACAACGTGACGGATCGTTACTATCTCGATCCGCTCGCCCTGGGCGTGATGCCCGCCCCGGGCCGTACCGCGCGCCTTGCGTTCACCTGGAGGTACTGATTACCTGCGCAGAGCGCCTTCGGTGGGTGCGGACCTTGGTCCGCACCGCCTTGCCGCGACCGCGGGCTTACAGCCCGGTCGCTGCCTTCACCGCATCTTCGTGCAGCGACTCGTTCAGTTCATCGACCACCGTGCTCCAGGCCGCATCGGCCTGCAGCGATTCGGCCAGGAACTGCCGCTGGCCATCGTTCCAGTAGGGCGCGTCGGCCACCGCCACGCCGGTAGCCAGCTGGTGGTCGCGGATGAAGCGGGCGATGCCCTCGGCGCTGGCATCCAGGCCCAGCTGCAGGAACAGGTTGGTCATGCGCGGTTCGGTGGTGATCATCATCGGTTCCCGGCGGGAAAGAGGGAGGGGCATTATCGACGCAAGCGGGCTTGGGGAAAGCCCTGCGCCGCACGTCTACAGCAGGACCTCTCTCCCAGGTACCCTCCATGAACGCACATATCGCTCCTGAAGACAGCCGCAGCCTGCGCCTCAAGGCCGCCACACGCGACAGCCACGGCGCACTGGACAAGCGCATCATGGCCGGTGACATCTTTGCCGATCTCGGCAGCTTCGCCCGCTTCCTGCGCGTGCAGTACCGCTTCCATCGCAGCATCGACCGGCTGTACGCCAGCCCGGCGCTGGAGGCATTGCTGCCGGGGCTGGCCGGGCGTCGGCGTCTGCAGCAGGTGGCAGCTGATCTGCACGACCTGGGGCAGGATCTCCCTGGCGCGGACATGGCGCCGTTGGCAGGTGACCTGCCGTTGCCGGTGGCGCTGGGGTGGCTGTACGTGGCCGAAGGCTCCAACCTGGGGGGCACGGTGCTGTACAAGATGGCCGCGCGGCTTGGCCTGGACCAAGGGTTCGGTGCCCGCCACCTGGCTGCGCACCCGGATGGCGCGGCCCGCCACTGGCGGGAATTCACCGCCGCGTTGGATGCGGTGCCCCTGAGCGCCGCGCAGGAACAGCAGGTGATCGATGCCGCCGATGCCGCGTTCCGCAGCGTGCATGGCCACGTTGAAATCGAGTTCGGCTGATGCCCGGACTCTGCCTGCGGGCGATGCGCTGATGCGCTGGCTGTGGTTCGCGCTGGGCTGGATGATGGTCGGGCTGGGGGTGATCGGCGCGTTGCTGCCGGTGATGCCCACCACCATTTTCCTGATCCTGGCGCTGGGCTGCTTCGCGCGCAGTTCGCCACGGTTCGAGCAACGGCTGCTGGCACATCCGCGCTACGGCCCGCCGCTGCGACTGTGGCGGGAACAGGGCGCCGTGTCGCGCCGGGGCAAGGCATTGGCCAGCGCTGGCATGGCGGTGGGGTTCGCCTTGCTCTGCTGGGGCGCACACCCTTCCTGGCGGCTGCTGCTGGGCGTGGGCCTGTTCTTCGCGGTCAGCGCCGGCTATGTGCTCAGCCGGCCGGCGCCACGGTTGGAGCCGCCCCAGAGTGTCGAACGTGGCGATGTCGGCGATCCGCGCCGCTGTGGGCGTCGCTGGAATCGCTGAGTCCGCGTGAGGGGATGGAGCCGGGCCCACGCCCGGCTCCACCGATCCGCTACAGCAGCGGCACCAGCAGCAGCGCCACGATGTTGATGATCTTGATCAGCGGATTGATCGCCGGCCCGGCCGTGTCCTTGTACGGGTCGCCGACCGTGTCGCCGGTCACCGCGGCCTTGTGCGCTTCGCTGCCCTTGCCGCCGAAGTGGCCATCCTCGATGTACTTCTTGGCGTTGTCCCAGGCACCGCCGCCGGTCGTCATCGAAATCGCCACGAACAGGCCGGTGACGATCGTACCGATCAGCAGGCCCCCCAGCGCGCGTGGGCCCAGCAGCAGGCCGACCACCACCGGCACCACCACCGGCAGCAGCGAGGGCAGGATCATCTCGCGGATCGCAGAACGGGTCAGCATGTCCACGGCCTTGTCGTACTGCGGCTTGCCGGTGCCCTGCATGATGCCGGGGATGTCGCGGAACTGCCGGCGCACTTCCTCCACCACCGCGCCGGCGGCACGACCCACCGCCTCCATGGCCATCGCGCCGAACAGGTACGGAATCAGGCCGCCGATCAGCAGGCCGATGATCACCGTGTGGTCACTGAGGTCGAAGCGGAACTCCTGCCCGGGGTTCGCCGCCTGCAGATTGTGCGTGTAGTCGGCGAACAGCACCAGCGCCGCCAGCGCCGCCGAGCCGATCGCATAGCCCTTGGTCACTGCCTTGGTGGTGTTGCCCACCGCGTCAAGCGGATCGGTGATGTCCCGGATCTCCGAGGGCAGTTCGGCCATCTCCGCGATGCCGCCCGCGTTGTCGGTGATCGGTCCGTAGGCGTCGAGGGCCACGATCATGCCGGCCATCGACAGCATGGCAGTAGCGGCGATGGCGATGCCGTACAGGCCGCCCAGCGCGTAGGCGCCCCAGATCGCGGCACAGACCGCCACCACCGGCAGCGCGGTGGACTTCATCGAGATGCCGAGGCCGGCGATGATGTTGGTGCCATGTCCGGTGGTCGACGCCTGGGCGACGTGCTGCACCGGCTTGTACTGGGTACCGGTGTAGTACTCGGTGATCCAGACGATCAGGCCGGTCAGGACCAGGCCGATGAGGGCGCAGCCATACAGCGCCAATGGACCGTGCACGTTGTCGGACATCAGCCCCGTGGTGATCGGGTAGAAGGCGATCGCCGCCAGAACACCCGACACGATCACGCCCTTGTACAGGGCCCCCATGATCGAGCCACCGGGCTTCACCTTGACGAACAGCGCGCCGATGATCGATGCGATGATCGACACGCCTCCCAGCACCAGCGGATACAGCACGGCGTTGGCGCCGGCTTCGGCGAGCATCAGGCTGCCCAGCAGCATGGTTGCGATCACCGTGACCGCGTAGGTTTCGAACAGGTCGGCGGCCATGCCGGCGCAGTCACCGACGTTGTCGCCGACGTTGTCGGCGATCACCGCCGGGTTGCGCGGATCGTCTTCGGGAATGCCGGCTTCGACCTTGCCGACCAGGTCGGCGCCGACGTCGGCGCCTTTGGTGAAGATGCCGCCGCCCAGGCGCGCGAAGATCGAGATCAGGGAAGAGCCGAAGGCCAGGCCGACCAGCGCATGCAGCGCCTGGTCCATCTGCAGCCCGAGCCGCAGCAGCAGGGCGTAATAGCCGGCCACGCCCAGCAGGCCCAGGCCGACCACCAGCATGCCGGTGATCGCACCGCCACGGAACGCTACGTCCATCGCGGCGCTGATGCCGTTGCGTGCGGCTTCAGCGGTCCGCACGTTGGCGCGCACCGACACGTTCATGCCGATGTAGCCGGCAACGCCGGACAGCACCGCACCCACCGCGAAGCCGACAGCGGTGTACCAGCTCAGGAACACGCCTACGAGCACGAACAACACCACGCCGGCGATGCCGATGGTCAGGTACTGGCGGTTCAGATAGGCGCGTGCGCCCTCCTGGATCGCGGTGGCGATCGCGACCATGCGCTCATTGCCGGTGGGTTGGCGCAGGATCCAGCGCGCCGAGACGATTCCGAACAGGATCGCGAGAATGGCGCAGCCCAGCGCCAATGACAGCCCGTGACGTTCCAGCATTAGACCCCTCCGCAGAATGGATGATGAGCATCCAGTGGCGATGAACTTCACCACGAGGGGGACGACGGGCTGCAGCCTGGAACCAACCCGTGCCGACCGTGGCGGTCGTCCGACGTATGGCGGTGTTCAGCATTCCCTGGTGGCCGCAGTATGCGTGCACATGCGCCCGGATGGTAGCGCCGTGCGTGGAAGGCGCAGCGCTTGCCCCTCCACCGACGCGCCTTTGCACCCTGTTAAGCCTTCCTCTGCAAGCCTGCGCTCAGTCCTGAAGGAGACCCTCCCATGCGTCTGTCCCTGTTGATGCTTGCCGCCCTTGTGCCGGCAATGCCTGCATCTGCCGCCGAGACCCCGGAACTGCAACGCGCGGTGGGTGCGCCGCAGGCGGTGGGAGCGGTACACACGCTGCGGCAGATTCCCGAAGCCTGTGCGCGGCTGGAGGGCGCCTTCACCGGCCAGGCTGCCGAGCCGTATCGATTCGCCGTGGTCCGTACCAGCGAGCAGTGCCAGCCGCGCGCTCGTTTTGTCGACTTCGCCAAGGCGCAGCCCGCTGTCGACAAGGGCTGGAAGCTCAATGACGTGATCCGCGTGCCCAGCGCGACGTGCCCGGCACAGCAGGCGGTGGTGCGGGTGTGGCGTCTGCCGGTCGACAACCGCCAGGCGCTGGACGGCCAGGGGCAGTCGCGCATCTATCTGGAAGAAGCAAAGAAGCAGGCCGCCGCCGGCAAGATTCCGCAGGTGACGATGTTCGCCGCGCAGCTGCAGGTGGAAGGCAAGGCCTGCAACTGACGCCGTCCGGCAGGGCGAAGCCACGCAGGGCGTGGATGTACTTCGGCGCGCACCGGTAGCGTCGGGCCATGCCCGGCGGAGAACCCGGTAGTGCCGGCCGCTGGCCGGCACCCCTGCCATCACTCGGCCAGCTTCGCACCGCGGGCCACCAGCAGGTCACGCAGTGCCGAACGATGGCAGTGCGCCTCATCCTCGCAGTAGCAGCCCACGCTGATGTCGGTGTGCTGCGACAGCGCGGCCAGCAGATCCAGCGCGTGGGCTGCGTCGGGCGCCTTCATCTCGGCACGGTAGCTGCGGAAGAAGGCATTCCAGTCGGCCGCGGTGGTCGCCCCGCGAGCCTGTTTCACCCGTTCCGCGCTGGGCGACAACGTCGGGAACCACACGTCGTACCAGTCCTGGCGGGCGAACTCGCTGCGTGGCACGCCGCGCGGCGGGCGGCGTACGGTGCCGATGCGCAGGCCTTCGCCCGGAACGCGCGGAGAACCGAGGCGGACGATCCGCAGGGCCATGATCGCAGTCAGACCTCGAAGGCCGGCAGCGTCTTCTTCACTGCCACGTTCTTCAGCGTCACATACTTCGGCAGGCCATCGGCGCCGTACGGCAGTGGCGCTTCGCCCTTGATCAGCGGTGACAGATAGGCGCGCGCCCGGGCAGTGATGCCGAAGCCGTCGCGCCGGATGAAGCCGGCTGGCATCTTCTTCTCGTGGTTGGCGATCTTCGACAGCGGCGCGGACTCGATCTTCCAGCGGTACGGTGCGTCGCTGCTGCGCACGATCACCGGCATCACCCCGTTCTGACCCTTCAATGCCAGTTGCACGGCCGCCTTGCCCACGGCCTGCGCCTGGTCCCAGTCGGTGCGGCTGGCGATGTGACGTGCCGAGCGCTGCAGGTAATCGGGCAGGGCCCAGTGCACCTTCAGCCCCAACTGGTCCTTGACCCGGCCAGCGAGGTGCGCGGCGACGCCGCCCAACTGCGAATGACCGAATGAATCCTTGCTGCCGCCGGCATCGGCGACGAAGCGGCCATCCGCCGTGGCGATGCCCTCGGAGGCCACGACCACGCAGTACCCGACGCGTTCGACCACCGCCTTGACCTTGGCCAGGAAGGCCGCCTCGTCATAGGCACGTTCGGGCAGCAGGATGATGTGCGGGGCCTCATCGTCGCCATTGCCGGCCAGGCCTGCGGCAGCGGCCAGCCACCCGGCATGGCGGCCCATCGCTTCGTAGATGAAGACGCGGGTGGAGGTCTCGGCCATCGCCGCGACATCCAGCGCCGCCTCGCGCACCGACACCGCGGTGTACTTGGCCGCCGAGCCGAAGCCGGGGCAGGTATCGGTAACAGCCAGGTCGTTGTCGATGGTCTTCGGCACGCCGATGCAGGTCAGGTCGTAGCCGGAGGCCTTGGCCAGCTGCGAGACCTTCAGCGCGGTATCGGCCGAGTCGTTGCCGCCGTTGTAGAGGAACCAGCGCACGTCGTGCGCGCGCAGGACCTGCAGCAGACGTTCGTAGCGCGCACGGTCGGCATCGAGCGACTTCAGCTTGAAGCGGCACGAACCGAAGGCACCGCCCGGTGTATGGGCGAGGGCGCGGATGGCCGCCGCACTCTCCCTGCTGGTATCGATCAGCTCTTCGCGCAGGGCGCCCAGAATGCCGTTGCGGGCCGCCAGGACCTTGATGCCCTTGGCCCGGGCCTGTTCGATCACCGCCGCAGCGGTGGCGTTGATGACCGCGGTGACACCACCGGACTGGGCATAGAGGAGGGTACCGTTGCGCATGCTTCTACCTGCTCAGGGGAGGGACATTGCAGGGACATTACCCGGATGCGGTAAAGTGGCGCTATTGCGGTGCAGCGATACCGGACCGTCCGGGGCGCGAACCTTCTTTGTTTTCAACACGTTGGAGTCAGGTCAATGCGATTGGTTCTGTTGGGACCGCCCGGTTCGGGCAAGGGGACACAGGCGACGCGCCTGAAGGACAAGCTGGGCATCGCCCATATCTCGACCGGTGACATGCTGCGTGCGGAGATCGCTGCGGGCTCGGAGCTGGGCAAGCAGGCGAAAGCGGTGATGGATGCCGGCAACCTGGTGTCGGACGAGATCCTGCTGGGCATGCTTGAGTCGCGGCTGGCCCAGGCGGATGTCGCCAAGGGCTTCATCCTGGATGGCTACCCGCGCAACGTGGCGCAGGCCAATGCGCTGGACGGCCTGCTGGCCAAGATCGGTCAGCCGCTGGATGCGGTGGTGCAGCTGGATGTGGCCACCGAACTGCTGGTCGAACGCATCGCCGGCCGCGCCAAGGAGCAGGGCCGCGCCGACGACAATCCCGAATCGGTGCGCCAGCGCCTGCAGGTCTACAACGACCAGACCGCGCCGGTGGTGGATTTCTATGCAGGCCGGGGCACCCTGGCCCGCGTCGATGGCGTCGGCGAGCTCGACGAGATCGAAGCCCGCATCCTGGCCGCGATCAAGGCCTGAACCAGGCGCGCGGCCGGCTGCGGTCGGCATGCAGAACACAGGCCTGGTCCTTGCGGACCAGGCCTGTGTCGTTTTCATAGGTGCCAGCGGAGGGCTTGCTCAGGGCCCCGCAGCATGAGCTCCCTTGGGGATGGCCTCTTGGGGAGTAGGACCGGTTCGGGTACTGCGGCTGGCAATCCGAATTGTGTCCGGGTTCACAGAACATCGCTATCGGGAATTCCCTGACAGGTGGCTGGAGTTTTCTCACATCGGGTGTAGGACTTGTCTGACCCCATTACGGACATTGGCCCTATACAGCCGTGATCGGTCACAATCCTCGCTCATGAGCAGCGTACATATCCTTGCAATCGCCGGCACCTTCATGGGTGGCGTGGCCGCCCTGGCGCGGGAACTGGGCCATACGGTCAGCGGCAGTGACCAGGCCATCTATCCGCCGATGTCGACCCAGCTGGAGCAGCTGGGCATCACCCTGGACCAGGGCTACCGGGTCGACAGCGTGCCGGCGGGCACCGACCAGGTGGTGATCGGCAACGCGCTCTCGCGTGGCAACCCGGCCGTGGAGGCGGTGCTCGACGCCGGCCAGCGCTACAGCTCCGGCGCGCAGTGGCTGTCCGAGCAGGTGCTGCCGGGCCGCGACACGCTGGCTGTGGCCGGCACCCACGGCAAGACCACCACCACGACCATCCTCACCTGGCTGCTGGAGAATGCCGGTCGCGCACCGGGTTTCCTGATCGGCGGCGTGGCCGAGGATTTCGGCGTTTCCGCCCGCCTCGGCCAGGGCCGTGAGTTCGTGGTGGAAGCCGATGAGTACGACACCGCCTTCTTCGACAAGCGCAGCAAGTTCGTCCACTACCGGCCGCTGGTCGCCATCCTCAACAATCTCGAATACGACCACGCCGACATCTTCCCGGACGTGGCCGCGATCCAGCGCCAGTTCCACCATCTGGTGCGCACCGTGCCGGCGCGCGGCCGCCTGATCGTCAACGGCGAGGACGTGCACCTGGCCGAAGTGCTGGCAATGGGCTGCTGGACGCCGGTCGAGCGTTTCGGATTCGATCCGGCGCTGGAATGGCATGCCGAACTGCTGGCCGCCGATGGCAGCGCCTTCCGCGTGCACCATCACGGGCAAGCGCTGGGCGATGTGCAATGGTCGCTGCTGGGGCGGCACAACGTTCTCAATGGCCTGGCTGCGCTGGCCGCTGCCCATGCGGTGGGCGTGGCACCGGCCGAGGTGATCCCGGCGCTGGCGCGCTTCCGCAGCGTCAAGCGGCGCATGGAAGTGATCGGCAGCCACGACGGCATCACCGTCTACGACGACTTCGCGCACCATCCCACCGCGATCGCCACCACCCTCGAGGGCCTGCGCGCCAAGGTGGGCGATGCACGCATCGTGGTGGCGATGGAACCGCGCAGCAATTCGATGCGGCTGGGCGCACATGCACACGCGCTTGCGCCCTCGCTGGCGCTGGCCGACGAGGTGGTGTTCCTGCATCGTCCCGAGCTGGCCTGGGACGCAGCGTCGGTGATCGCAGCGGTGCGCGGCCACGCGCACGCGGTACCCGATACCGACGCATTGCTGGCACAGCTGCAGGAGCGCGTGCACCGCGGTGACCACGTGGTGTTCATGTCCAATGGTGGCTTCGACGGCGCGCCGCGCCGTTTCCTCGCAGCATTGCAGGCGCGATGAGCACGGACGCGTCACTGCCCCTGTTCCCGCTGCACGCCACCCTGCTGCCTGGCGCGGCGATCGGCCTGCGCGTGTTCGAGCGCCGCTATCTGGACCTGATCCGCGACAGTGGCCGCAGTGCGGAGGGATTCGGCGTCTGCCTGATCCTTGATGGCCAGGAGGTCGGTGCGCCGGCAACGCCGGCCGCCTACGGTGTGCAGGTACGCATCGAGGACTTCGATGTCGGCGCCGACGGCGTGCTGCAGCTGCGCCTGCGCGGTACCCGCCGCTTCCATGTCGAGCGCACCCGGGTGCGCGACAACGGCCTGGTGGTGGCCGATGTGCGCTGGTGCGAAGAAGACCCGGATGACGAGTTGCGTCCACAGCATGCGCTGCTGGCCACCGTGCTGGGTCACATCATCGAGCAGGCCGGCGAAGCCTACGCTCCGGCCAACCCTGCGTTGCTGGACCAGGCAAGCTGGGTCGGCTGGCGCCTGGCCGAGCTGCTGCCGTTGAGCGAACAGCAGCGCCTGCAACTGCTGCAGACGGACGATCCGCATCAGCGCCTGCAGCAGCTGCTGGGCTGGATGCCGTAAGAATCATTCGCGCAGCGCTTGGAACTGGTGCCGCTGGGCATGGCCCGGCGCTACCGACCGGGTTGCTGGATCCGCCGGGCATGGCCCGGCGCTACCGACCGGGTTGCTGGATCCGCCGGGCATGGCCCGACGCTACCGACCGGGTTGCTGGATCCGCCGGGCATGGCCCGGCGCTACCACACGGCATCGCGGTAGCGCCGGGCCATGCCCGGCGGCATCCTCACGGCGCGATGGTCTTCAGCCGCAGTACCGGCAACCCGGTTTCGCCGTGCACATCCTCGCGTTGCGGCAGGTCCTGCACGGCGTCCTTCACCGCGTTCAAGGCTGGATCCACGCCGCGCAGCGGATGCCACATACCGATCCACTGGAAGTGGCGCTCGTAGCGCAGGGTCTGTGCGCTGCCCAGCCAAAGTGGCGTGTCGCCCGGCTGCAGCTGCACGGCGGCCGGCCACAGGCGCAGCACGTAGCGCTCGTCCGGACGCGCCCCCTGGCGCACCATCAGCAATGCTTCCACGCGCGTGTCCAGCGTTGCCGGCAAGACCGGCAGCTGCTCCGCACCGGTGTCCTTGTCCAGCATCAGCAGTGCTTCCTGCCAGCCGGCCTGCTCCTGCAGCGTCCAGCCACGTGCCTCCAGCTGTGCCTGCAACGGGGCCAGGGGACCGGCAACCTGCACATCGAGCGGCCAGCGCTGGTCATCGTCGAACTCGTTGCGGCGCGCCGGCAGCGCGGACCAGTCGTGCTGCCACCACGCCTGCATATCCATCGCCTGCGCGGCGGGCAGGGACGGCTCGAAACGTTCCAGCTTCACCGGGATGTTGCGCGGCGCATACCACATCGCGGCAACGGCGAAGACGCCGTAGAACAGCCAGGCGACCGGTTTGACCCAGAACGACCGGTTGAACCGGCGGCGGTAAGCGATGCCCAGCACCAGCAGCCAGAACGTGCCGAACAGCATGCCGCCGATCACATCGCTCAGCCAGTGTGCGCCCAGATACAGGCGCGAGAAGCCGATCAGGCTGACCACGATGCCCGATACGAGGTACGGCCAGACGCGGGTGCGGCCGGGCATCTCGCGCGCGATCAGGACCGCGAAGAAGCCGAAGGTGATGGTGGCCATGGTCACCGATACCGACGGGAAGCCGAAGCCGCTGCTGGCGTCGACCGGGCGGACCACATCCACGGTCGCGCCGAGCAGCAGGGTCAGGGCCAGGCCGAAGGCGAGCGCGGCGAGCCAGTGCGCCGCAGCCATCCAGCGCCGGCGCCAGATCAGGTAGCCCATCGCCGCGGCGGTGGCCGGCAGCAGTACCGGCCATGCGCCGAGCGAGGCCAGCGCCGCCATCGGGTAGTCGGCCAGCGGGTTGCGCAGCGCCAGCATGGCCTGGTGCACCAGCAGATCGACCGCAAGCGGTTCACCGTGCGCGACCACCAGGGTGAGCAGTGCGAACCAGCCCCAGCCGAGCAGCAGCAGCATCAGTGCCAGCATCGCCAACGGCACCGACTCGCGGCGCTTCGGGTCGAGCACGCCGACCGTGTAACGGCCCAGGGTCGGATGGCGGTTGGACCAGTCGAGCAGGCGCGACAGCCAATGATCCATGCGCGCGGCGGACCAGCGATAGCCGTACAGCACGATCGCCCAGACCAGGCTGAGGATCACCGCGAGCAGGCCGACCACCACCACCAGGCGACCTGCCACGGCCGCGACCGCGTCATAGGCTTCGCCCAGGATCCAGCCTGGCGCCAGGAACAGCACGGCCCAGGAAATGCTGGCGATGCCGCTGGCCTGCATGTAGCGGCTGGCGGGCATGTTCATCATGCCGGCGATGGCGGGGACGAACGGCCGGATCGCGCCGACGTAGCGGGCCACCAGAATGCTCTTGAAGGCATTGCGGCGGAACAGGTTCTCGCCACGGTCCAGCAGTTGCGGGTAGCGGCTGAACGGCCACACGCCGCGCAGGCGATCGCCCCAGCGGCGGCCGATCCAGTAGCTGATGCCGTCGCCCGCGAACGCACCCAGCGCTGCCGCAGCGACCGCGTACGGCCCGGAGATCTGGCCAAGGCCGATGAACACGCCCACGGCGAACAGCAGGGGCAGTGCGGGCACGATGGCGCCGAGAATGATGACCGCATCGCAGAACGCGATCAGAAAAATGACCGCGCCCGCCAGCACGGGATGAGCGGCAATCCACGCGAGGGTGGCGTCGATCCATGAAGAGTCCATTGCCCGATTATAAAGGCGTGAAGGTGACTGGTTCCCAGCCGCTTGCCGACCGTTTGCCACCGTCGGCATCGCCTAGAATGGCGCCATGCCGCATTCGCCAGACGTCCCACCACATGCATTGAAGGCCGACAGCTTCGGCCGCATCCTTCGTATGGAGGGCCCCGACGGGCCGTTCGTGCGCCGCGATCTGGGGGCGACGCCGCTGTGGCTGCGCCTGCCGGCGTGGTGGCTGGCCCGGCGCGAAGCGCGCGCGCTGCGCCATATCCACGGCATGGCCGATGTCCCGCAGCTGATCGATTGGGATGGCCGCCACCTGGATCGCAGTTTCATGGCCGGCGATGCCATGTACCAGCGCCCGCCGCGCGGCGACCTCGCCTGGTTCCGCGCCGCGCGGCGCCTGCTGCAGCAGTTGCACCGGCGCGGCGTCGCCCACAACGACCTGGCCAAGGAGGCCAACTGGCTGGTCACCGACGATGGTCGTCCGGCGCTGATCGACTTCCAGCTGGCGGTGATCGGCAATCCGCGCTCGCGCTGGATGCGCCTGCTGGCCCGCGAGGATCTGCGCCATCTGCTCAAGCACAAACGCATGTACTGCCGCGAGTCATTGACGCCGGTGGAGAAGCGCGTGCTCAAGCGCACGTCGTGGGTACGCGAACTGTGGTTCGCCACCGGCAAGCCGGTCTACCGCTTCGTCACACGGCGCATCCTGCACTGGGAAGACAACGAAGGGCAGGGGCCGAAGCCGTGAGACGGTGGAACGTAGTGACCACGCTGCCGAGCGCGGCCAGCGTCCTGCATCCGCAGCTGGCGGGTGCGGGTTTCGTGCATGCCTGCCGCGTCGCCACCCATCGACAGGGGCGCAGTGCACTGCAGGCCTATCGCGACATGGCAGCGACGGTCCCCGCGTGGTTTGACGGGCTGATGGCGCTGCGCAACCAGGGCATGCGCCTGCTCGGGATGAAGGATCTGGGTTCGCTGCGTGCGGTGCAGGCTGCGCAGCATCCGAGTCCCGGGCAGCGGCTCGGCATTTTCACCCTGCAGTCGCTGCACGATGATGCCATCGTGCTGGAGGATGACGACCGGCACCTGCACGTGCAGCTGGCGCTGCAGTGGCAGGGTGACACGCTGGAAGTGGCGACGGTGGTGCATACGCACAACGCGTTCGGGCGCCTGTACATGCTGCCGGTGGACCCGATGCACCGGCTGATCGTGCCGCATCTGCTGCGCAGGCAGGTACGCGCGTACGGGTAGGCCGGGCCCGGCGGCACCCGGCGCCACCGGAGCGCTAGGGCGTTGCCGGCACCAGCTGCTGGCCAATGAAGTTCCGCTTGGCATCGAAGTCATAGCCGATCTGCAGCTGCCCCACATCCGGGCAGGCATGGCAGTCGCGCAGCGGCGTGCGGTACAGCAGGCGGATGCCGCCGCCTTCCAGTGGTGCGGTGCCTGCGGCCTGCGCCGGTGCGAACGGCGTCGCCTGCGGGTTGGCCTTCAGCACTGCCTGCACAGTCGGGTCGGCGCGCAGCGCATCGTCCAGCTGCACCGCATCGACATCGATGCGCTTGCCGCCTGCATCCACCAGGCGCGTGCCTTGGTTGGTGTTGGCGCGGAAGGGATATTCAACCGTGGCCACGCCCAGTCCGTCATGCTCATGCCACGCGCTGACATAGGCCAGTTCGCCGCCGGTGGAAAGCTGCTCGGCGGCGGTGATTGCATCCGAGCTGGCGCCGCCGCTGCGCATCGCATCGCGCAGGCAGTCGCGCGTCGCCGCATCGCCTCCCTGACGGCAGGCGTTGAGGTCGCCGTCCCACACCACCGCCTCGCTCCAGCGCATCCGGCCATCGGTCGCTGCCTTCTCCGCGCTGGGGGTGTCCGTGGCGACAGGTTCCTTGCCGGGCTCGGGCGAGCTGCCCTGGCAGGCGGTCATCAGGGCGAGTGCGAGGGCAGGCAGCAGCAGACGGGAACGGCGCATGGCGTGGACCTCGTGCGTTGACTGGAGCCCCGAGTATCGTCAAGACCGGGTGAACTCCGCGTCGGCGCGGCATACTAGCCGCTCATTGCATACGCTGGAGTCTGGAACGTGGGCAGTCTGCAGGGCAAGACCCTTTTCATCACCGGTGCCTCGCGTGGCATCGGCCTGGCGATCGCGCTGCGTGCCGCGCGCGATGGTGCCAACGTGGCCATCGCGGCCAAGTCGTCGGTGCCGAACCCGAAGTTGCCGGGCACCATCCACAGCGCTGCCGATGCGGTGACTGCGGCCGGCGGCCAGGGCCTGGCGTTGAAATGCGACATCCGCGAGGAAGAGCAGGTGCAGGCGGCCGTCGCCGCTACGGTCGATACCTTCGGTGGCATCGACATCCTGGTCAACAATGCCAGCGCGATCTGGCTGCGCGGCACGCTGGAGACACCGATGAAGCGCTTCGACCTGATGCAGCAGGTCAATGCGCGTGGCAGTTTCCTGTGCGCACAGGCCTGCCTGCCGTACCTGCGGCAGGCCCCGAATCCACACATCCTCACCCTGGCGCCGCCGCCGAGCCTGGAACCGAAGTGGTGGGGCGCGCATACCGGCTACACGCTGGCGAAGATGGGCATGAGCTTCGTCACCCTCGGTCTTGCCGCCGAGTTCGGGCCGCAGGGCGTGGCGGTCAATGCGCTGTGGCCGCGCACGGTGATCGCCACCGACGCCATCAACATGATCCCCGGCGTTGACGCGGCGGGATGCCGCACGCCGCAGATCATGGCCGATGCCGCGCATGCAGTGCTGGTACGCGAAGCCGCGGGTTTCCACGGCCAGTTCCTGATCGATGACGAGGTGCTGGCACAGGCCGGCATCACCGACCTGTCCGGCTACGCGGTGGATCCGTCGCGGCCGCTGCAGCCGGATCTGTTCCTCGACTGATCCGATGCGAGTGTCATGATCGGCCAACTGCGATAGAATTCGCGGCTGTAATCGTTTCCAACAAGGATGTGCGTAGATGCTCCGTCGTACCACTGCAGCGCTGCTCGCTGCGTCGTTGTCGCTTGCCCTGGTCGCCTGTGGTGGCAAGCCGCCCTCCTCGTCCGGCACGTCCGACAACGCCGATGCCGCGCCTACGCAGGATGCCCAGCAGCAGCTGACCGCCAAGCTCAACGCCTATATCGGCTGCTTCAACGCGGTCGATTCCGAGGTGCATGGCAGCGCCCGCTCGTACACGGGATGGATCAAGGATCTGGAGGCCGGTCCGAGCGGACGCGAGACCCGTGTGTACGGACCGAGCGAGATCGACGACTACGACATGAAGCAGTGCGACGCACCGATCACCGAGGCGATCGCGGCCCAGCCCGCGCTGCCGGAACTCGATGCGGCGGCTGGCCGCTACCTGCAGGCGCTCAAGGCACTGGTGCCGGTCAGCCATGAGGCACACGACTACTACGAGCGCCAGGATTACGAGGACGACCAGTTCGCCAAGGGCAAGCAGCTGCACGCGCCGCTGATGGCTGCGTTCAAGGACTTCGCCGGCGCCAGCGAGACGTTCAACACTGAACTGGAACGCCAGAACGATGCTGCCCAGCGCGAGCAGCTCAAGGCGCTGGAACAGGCCGAGGGCCGCACCCGCGAGTACTACCGGTTGGCGATGATGCTGGAAGCGAAAGCGATCATGGACCTGATGGGCGACGACGATTTCGATCCGGCGCAGGCCGATGAACGGCTGCAGGCCTTCAATCGCATTTCCGACGAAGCACATGCCAAGGTGGCCGATCAGGAGCCGGGCAAGCTGGACTGGAACAGCTTCGAGCGCGAAGCCGAGAACTTCCGTCGCGAGGGCAAGGAGCGCCTGCAGCGGGTCAGCAGCAAGACCCCGTACAACGACTTCGAGCGGCGCATGCTGGATTCGCCGTCGATGGCCCCGCGGGGTTCGGCCGGGCGACTGCTGCATGTCTACAACGCGCTGGTGTTCCAGAGCAACCGGCAGTAGATCCGGGTGACAGTCCAGTGTGCCGACGCACTGGTCAGTGCCAGCAATCAGATGCGCTGAGGCGGGAGCGGCGGCAGGCTGCTCACCGCCCCGCGCAGGTACGGGTCAGCGGTTGAAGGCTTCCGGCAGCGCGTTGCCGCAGGCCCGGCAGTGGCGTGCATCCGGTTCGTGGCCTTCCAGCCCGCAGTGCGGGCAGCCCCGGGCATCGCGGCGTGCCGCCAGCTCGGCCTCGCGCATGGTACTGGCCAGTTCGGCGGTGTAGATGCCGGTGGGCACGGCGATGATGCTGTAGCCGATCAGGATCAGCACGGACGTGACGAAGCGGCCGAGCACGGTCTGCGGCACGATGTCGCCGAAGCCGACCGTGGCCATGGTCACCACCGCCCAGTACATGCTGACAGGAATGTTGCTGAAGCCGTTCTCCGGTCCTTCGATTACGTACATCAGCGCGCCGGCGATGATGGTGATGGTGATCACCGTGAACAGGAACACCAGGATCTTCCGCCGGCTGCGCCACAGCGACTGCATCAGCACGCCGCTTTCTTCGATGTAGCGGGTCAGCTTGAGGATGCGGAACACACGCAGGATGCGCAGTGCACGCACCACCAGCAGGCTCTGCGCGCCGGGGATGAACATCGACAGGTACGCGGGCAGGATCGACAGCAGGTCGATGATGCCCCAGACGCTCACGGCATAGCGCAGCGGACGCTTGACCACCGCCAGCCGCAGCAGGTACTCGGCGGTGAAGATGAGGGTGAAGCCCCACTCGAGCACGTACAGGCCGGTGGACCACTCGGCATGCAGGTGCTGCACGCTGTCGATCATCACCACCAGGATGCTGGCGATGATGGTCACCACCAGCAGCAGGTCGAAATTGCGCGAGGGCCGGGTATCGTGCCGGTAGATGATGTCGAACCACTGGCGGCGCCAGCCGGATTCGGTGGCGGGGTTCAGCTGGGGGGCGGAGAACGGTCGCATGGGCGCATTGTGCCGCAGGGGTTCCGGCGCGAGAATGGGCATTCCTGAATCCTGCCGACTGCCATGACCGCCGCGACCGACCCGCTGATCTCCCTTTCGCACTACTACCTGCCGGTCTACAAGCCTCGCCAGGTGGTGCTGGAGCGTGGCCAGGGCGCCCGCGTGTGGGACAGCCAGGGCCGTGAGTTCATCGACCTGGCGGCCGGTATCGCCGTGTGCGGCCTGGGCCACAACGACCCGGATCTGGTGGCGGCGCTGGTCGAGCAGGCCGGCAAGCTCTGGCACACCAGCAACGTGTTCTACAGCGCACCGCCGCTGCACCTGGCGGAAGAGCTGGTGAAGGCCAGCCGCTTCGCCGAGCGCGTGTTCCTGTGCAATTCCGGCGCCGAAGCCAATGAAGTGGCGATCAAGATGGTGCGCAAGTGGGCCTCCAGCCAGGGGCGGCCGGCTGACAAGCGGGTGATCATCACGTTCCGCGGCAGCTTCCACGGCCGCACCCTGGGCGCGGTGACCGCCACCGCCCAGCCGAAGTACCAGGAAGGCTATGAGCCGCTGCCCGGTGGCTTCCGCTACATCGATTTCAACGATGAGGTGCAGCTGGAAACGGCGATGGCCGCGGGCGACGTGGCGGCGGTGATGCTGGAGCCGGTGCAGGGCGAAGGTGGCGTGATGCCGGCCAAGTCCGGTTTCCTCAAGCGCGTGCGCGAGCTGTGCGACCAGCACGGCGCGCTGCTGGTGCTGGATGAGATCCAGGCGGGCATGGGCCGTACCGGCACGCTGTTCGCGCACTGGCAGGATGACGTGGTGCCGGACATGGTCACCCTGGCCAAGGCGCTGGGAGGCGGCTTCCCGATCGGCGCGATGCTGGCCGGCCCGAAGGTCGCCGAGACCATGCAGTTCGGTGCGCACGGCACCACCTTCGGTGGCAATCCGCTGGCTGCTGCCGTCGCCCGCGTTGCGCTGCGCAAACTGTCCTCGCCTGAGATCGCCGCCAATGTCAGCCGCCAGTCGAAGGCGCTGCGCGATGGTTTCGCCCGCATCAGCGAGGAATTCGGTGTGTTCAGTGGCGTACGCGGTCGCGGCCTGATGCTGGGTGCGGTCCTGGCCAAGGACTTCGCCGGGCAGGCCGGTGCCATCCTCGATCACGCGGCCGAACACGGCCTGCTGACCCTGCAGGCCGGTCCGGACGTGCTGCGCTTCGTGCCGTCGTTGAACATCACCGACGAGGAAGTGGCCGAGGGCCTGAAGCGCCTGCGTGCCGCTGTTGCGGCGTTCATCGCCGCGCGCTGAAGCCTTGGCGCTGACCCCGTTGCCGCGGAATCGCTGTAGAGCCGAGCCCATGCTCGGCTCATCTCCACGTCAGGCAACAGCAGCCGAGCATGGGCTCGGCTCTACAGCGGTCACGTGATCCGGTAGCGCTTCAACACCTTGCCCAGCCCACGGCCATCGTGCACCGTTTCCGCGTGCAGCCCAGCGGCGCGTGCGCCGCGCACGTTGGCGAACAGGTCATCGACGAACAGCGTGTGCGCAGGCGCTGCATCCAGCATCTCCAGCGTGCGCAGGAACACCTCCGGCGCCGGTTTGCGCAGGCCGAAATCGGCGCTGCAGAACACGCGACCCAGCAGGGCAGGGAACAGCTCCGGCAGCAGGGAAGGCAACGCCTGCTTCATCAGCGCGCCATTGTTGGTCAGCACCGCCATCGGCAGCTGCAGGGCCTGCAGCCGTTGCAGGACTGCGCGCTGCGGATGGCTCGCGGCTTGCCGCGCTGCGGTCCAGGTGTCCTCGTCGATGGTCCTGTGCAGAAGCTCTCCCAATCGCGCCAGATAGGCAGGGCCGCCCAGCGAGCCATTGTCATGCGCGGCTTCCAGCCCGCTGTCGTACAACGCGGCCTGCACGGCCTGCGTCGGAACCCCCAGCGCCTTCGCCAGATGCAGCACGCGTTGCGCGCGCTGGTAATGCACCAGCACGCCGTCTACATCCAGCAGCAACAGGTCGATCCGCATCGGCCGAGCATGCCATTGCGGCAAGTGTGCGGGAAACCCTGGAGTGGGCATGCGACAGACGGTCGCAGACGCGGCCACAGGGGGCTGCCTAGAATGGCGCTTGAATCCGCAGGAGAGGCAACGATGAAGGCTTGGATGGTGGCAGTGGGACTGGGCGCGCTGATGCTGGCGCCGTCGGCGATGGCGCGGGTGTGTGCGGTGAGCATCGACAGCACCGACCAGATGAGCTTCAGCAGCCGCGAGATCAAGGTCGCCGCCGACTGCACCGCCGTGGACCTGACCCTGCGCCACACTGGCAAGCTGGCCGCCACTGCCATGGGCCACAACTGGGTGCTGACCCGCAGTGCCGATTACCAGCCGGTGGCGATGGCGGGCATGCGCATGACCCTGGCCGACAGCTACCTGCCGAAGGCCGACAAGCGCGTGTTGGCGCACACCAAGGTGATCGGCGGCGGCGAGACCACGCGCGTGCGCTTCTCTACCCAGGGCCTGCAGAAGGGCGGTGACTACACCTTCTTCTGCTCGTTCCCCGGCCACTTCGCGATGATGAAGGGCACGTTCGCCTTTGGTTGACGCCGTTTGCAGCGTCGCACCATGCTCGACTGCTCTTTTCCGCGCTGCGTACGATGAGCCGGGCATGGCTCGGCTCTACACGGTGCGGCAGATCCACGCCATGCGTGGATACGGTGCAAGGCAGTGCCAACCAAGGTCGGCACCTGCCATGGGCAGGGCTCAGCCCTTGGCGGCCTTGAACGCCACGCGTGCAGCGGCCAGCGTCGCTTCGATCACCGCATCGTCGTGCGCACTGGACAGGAAGCCGGCCTCGTACGCCGACGGCGCCAGGAACACGCCCTGGTCCAGCATGGCGTGGAAGAAGCGGTTGAACGCCGGAATGTCACAGGCGGTGGCCTGCGCATAGGTCTCCACCTTCTCGCTGGTGAAGAACAGCCCGAACATCGCCCCGACCCGGGTCGTGGTCACGGCCACTCCGGCGTCTGCGGCCGCAGCTTCCAGGCCCTCGCACAGGCGTGCGGTGCGCTCGGCCAGGTCGGCGTGGAAGCCGGGCTGCTGGACCAGTTCCAGCATTGCCAGGCCGGCCGCCATCGCTACCGGATTGCCGCTGAGCGTGCCGGCCTGGTAGATCGGGCCGGCGGGGGCGATCTGCTGCATCAGGTCGCGGCGACCGCCATAGGCGCCCACCGGCATGCCGCCGCCGATGATCTTGCCGAAGGTGGTCAGGTCCGGCGTGATCCCGTAATGCGCCTGCGCGCCGCCGAGTGCCACGCGGAAGCCGGTCATCACTTCATCGAAGATCAGCAGTGCGCCGTGTTGCGTGCACAGCTTGCGCAGGTGCTGCAGGTAGCCGTCGCGTGGCGGGATGCAGTTGGCGTTGCCCACCACCGGTTCGATGATCAGGCCGGCGATCTCGTTGCCCTGTGCCTCGAACAGTGCGGTGGCGGCCTCGAAGTCGTTGTAGGGCAGGGTCAGGGTGAGTTCGCTCAGGCCTGCCGGAACGCCCGGCGAGGTGGGCACACCGAGGGTCAGCATGCCGCTGCCGGCCTTGACCAGGAACGAGTCGCCATGGCCGTGGTAACACCCTTCGAACTTGACGATGCGGTTGCGCCCGGTGGCACCGCGCGCCAGGCGGATCGCCGACAGCGTCGCTTCGGTGCCGGAGTTGACCATCCGCACCATCTCGCAGGATGGCACCAGGCGGGTGATGGTCTCGGCCATCGTCACTTCGGCGGCGCACGGCGCACCGAACGAGAGGCCCTGTTCGACGGCCTTCTTCACCGCCTGGCGTACGGCCGGATGATTGTGGCCGACGATCATCGGACCCCAGGAACCGACATAGTCGATGTAGCGGTTGCCGTCCACGTCGTACAGGTAGGCGCCATCGGCGCGCTCGACGAAGAAGGGCTCGCCGCCGACCGACTTGAACGCGCGGACCGGCGAATTGACGCCGCCCGGCAGCAAGTGCTGGGCACGGGAGAACAGGGCGTGGGACTGGTCGTGGTTCATCGGGTTTCCTGGGTGTTACCGGAACTGGGCGAGGTAGGCGCGCTGGGTGGCGACCGGGTCCGCTGCGGCGTAGATGCCGCTGACCACGGCCACCAGGTCGGCGCCGGCCTCGATGAGGGGACCGACATTGTCCGGCGTCAGGCCGCCGATCGCCACCCGCGGTACGCCCAGTGCGGCGCTCTGCCGCAGCAGATCGATGTGGGCACGGCTGGTGGTGATCTTGGTGGTGGTCGGAAAGAAGGCGCCGAAGGCCACATAGCTGGCGCCAGCGGCTGCGGCGGCCTCGGCGTTGGCCAGCTGGTCGTAGCAGGAGGCGCCGATGATGGCGTCGGCACCGAGCAGGGCGCGCGCGCTGGCGATGTCGCCGTCGGTACCGCCCAGATGCACGCCGGCTGCGCCCACGGCCCGGGCCAGTACCGGGTCATCATTGACGATCAGCGGCACGCCGTGCTCTGCGCACAGCGCCTGCAGTGCGGTGGCCTGTTCCAGCCGCAGCGCGTCGCTGGCGGTCTTGTTGCGGTACTGCAGCCAGGTGGCGCCGGCGGCCAGCAAGGGCGCGGTGCGGGCCAGCAGGCGTGCGGTGTCGGGCTCATCCGGGGTGATGAGGTAGACGCCACGGGGCGCCGGGAAAGCAGAGGTCATCGATGGCTACCGGTGAGTGGACCGCGATGGGACAATGGCGGCCCGTGAATTCAACCCCGATTATCCGATGAGCGACGCCACCCCCACCACCCTGCGTACCTGGATGTGCGTGGTCTGCGGCTTCCTTTACCACGAGGCCGACGGCCTGCCGGAAGAGGGCATTGCGCCGGGCACGCGCTGGGAAGACATTCCGGACACCTGGACCTGCCCGGACTGCGGCGTTACCAAGGCCGATTTCGAGATGGTCGAGGTCGATTGACGGAAGTGGGGCGGGCCGCAGGTCCGCGCACCGGCCGCCTCAATGCAGCCGTGGCATCGGCCCGCCCAGATCGATCAGCTTCTCGCGCAGCCACTGCGCGTCGCTGGCCTCGGGATTGCGCTTGAGGTACTGCCCCAGATCGTGCCGGGCTCCCGTCAGGTACTCCAGCTGCAGGTAGGCCAGGCCCCGGTCGCGCAGGGCGTCGTCCTGCTCCGGCGCCAGCTTCAGCAGGCGGTCGGCACTGCGCGCGGCACGGTCCCATTCACCGGCCTCGGCATACACGCCGTGCAGGTTGCGCAGCATCCGCATCAGGATCGCGCGGGACGGTGCCGGATCGAGAATCTGCGCCAGCACCTGGTCGTCGGGCATCTGCCCGCCCAGATGTGACTTTGCGCGCTCCCGCAGTTCGTCCACATCCAGCGGCCGACCGCCGTTGAACGGGTCCATCACCAGGACACCGTCATCCACCGGCAGGCGCACCAGGAAGTGGCCGGGGAAGGACACGCCGTCCAGCGGAATGCCCAGCCGCCGCGCGACCTCCATCTGTACCAGCGCCAGCGAGATCGGATTGCCGAGCCTGCGCTCGAATACCTGGTTGAGATAACTGTTGCGCGGATCGTAATACTCGTCGTGGTCGCCGCTGTAGCCCAGTTCGTCGAACAGGTGGCGATTGATCGCGGCCATTTTCAGCGGACTGCGCTCGATGCTGTCCACTTCGGCGCGAAGGTGGTCGACATGGCTCTGGATCAGCGCGTCGTAGGTGGACGGCTGCAGATCCGGATATTCATCGCGCGCGATCAGCAGCGCGGTCGGCAACAACGGCAGCGCCTCGTCTTCGAGGTCGGCCAGTGCATCCCAGTCGGGGAGTGTGATCCGGTCCGGCATGGTCACAGACTGGCGGCAATCGCAGACGGATTCAAGCGGTGTGGCGTGAAAAATCCAGGGGGCAGATCCCGTCCGCGTGCGAAAGGGATCCGACCCCGACCGGGGTGCCGGCCGGCCGCCGGGCCCCGTGGGCCTACTTCTCGATGCCCGGGCCGAAGGTCAGTTCGGTACCATCCTTCAGCTTGAGCTTCTCGGCCTGGCCGGCGTTGAGTTCCAGCACGTACCGGGCCGGGCCGCCGCTGGGATAGGGCGGGCACATGTCGCCGGCCGAGCAGGGCGGCACGTCGCGCTGCTGGCTCACCAGCCTGCGCTGGCTGTCGAAGTACAGGATGTCCAGCGCGATCTTGGTGTTCTTCATCCAGTACGCCTGCATTTCCTCGCGGTCATGGATGAACAGCATGCCGTGGTCAACGGGCATCTGGTCGCGGAACATCAGCCCGCGTGCACGGGTCTCGTCATTGGTTGCCAGCTCCACGTGGTAGCGGGCGCCGTCCAGTTCGACCCAGTGACGGGCCGCATCGGTGGCACAGCCGGCCAGGGCCAGCAAGGGAAGCATCAGCAGCGAACGCAGCAGCGACATCGTCAGGATCCTTCGCGTGAGGGTCAGAGCACGACCGGCGGTTCGCCGCCGATGATCACCACGTCGGCACGGCGACGGGCAAACAGGCCGACGCAGACCACGCCCGGCAGCTGGTTGAGTTCGCGCTCGAGCTTTTCCGGATCGGTGATCTGCAGGTTGTGGATGTCCAGGATCTGGTTGCCGTTGTCGGTGACCACGCCCTCGCGCCAGGTCGGCTGGCCCCCGGTCATGTCGCGGATCTGCCGGGCCACCAGGCTGCGTGCCATCGGAATCACTTCCACCGGCAGCGGGAACCTGCCCAGCACCGGGACCTGCTTGCTCGGGTCGACGATGCAGACGAAGCGCTCGCTGGCCTCGGCAATGATCTTCTCGCGGGTCAGTGCAGCGCCACCGCCCTTGATCAGGCACTTGCCAGGATCGCACTCGTCGGCGCCGTCGACGTACAGCGACAGGTTGCCGGTGTGGTTCAGCTCGATCACCTCGATCCCGTGCTGCTTCAGGCGCGCGGTGCTCTGTTCCGAGCTGGACACCGCACCCTTGATGCGATGCTGGATGCGCGCCAGCGCATCGATGAAATAGGCGACGGTGGAACCGGTGCCGACACCGACGATCATGCCGTCTTCGACGTACTCGATGGCTTTCTCGGCGGCCAGGCGCTTGGCTTCGGACATGGGAGCAACTCTCAGCAGGGAATCAGGATTTCTTTTCCAGCGACAGCAGCAGCTTCCACTGCGCGGCGGTCACCGGGAACACCGACAGGCGGTTGCCCTTGGCAACCAGCGGGAAGCCCTCGCCCAGCGCTTCAGCGTGCAGCTTGATCTCGTCCAGCGCGATCACCTGCCTGAGCTTGCGGTCGAAGGCCACGTCCACCAGCATCCAGCGCGGGTTCTCGCGCGTGCTTTTCGGGTCGTGGTAGTCGGATTTCGGGTCGAACTGGGTATCGTCCGGGTAGGCCGGGCTGGCGACCGTGGCCAGGCCGACGATGCCGGGGACCTTGGTATTGGAGTGGTAGAACAGGATGCCGTCGCCGACCTGCATGCCATCGCGCATGAAGTTGCGCGCCTGGTAGTTGCGTACCCCGTTCCACGGCTCGACCTTGACCCGGGCCAGGTCATCGATGGAGAAGGCGTCCGGCTCGGACTTCATCAGCCAATAGCGCTTGCGGGCGGTCATGCGTTCACGGGGGCAGCGGAGGGGAACAGGGTGCCGGCTTCGGTGCAGATCGCATCCACCGGCACGTCCCACGACGCCACCGGCAAGGACTCGACCTGCTGCACCGCGAAGGCAGCACCGACCAGCCAGGGCGGCGCCGGCCGGTCGTGGCGGAAGGCGAAGCTGCGATCATACCAGCCGCCCCCCATGCCCAGCCGCCGGCACTGTGTGTCGAAACCCACCAGCGGGGTCACTACCAGCGCCATCTGCGCCGGTTCCAGCGTGTCTTCCACGGCCACGTCCGGTTCCGGAATGCCGTAGCGGTTGCGGGTCAGGGGCTGACCGGGCCGCCAGGGCGCGAAGCGCAGCGTGTCGCCGGCCAGCACCGGCAGGCAGTAGGTGAGTCCATCGGGCAGCTGCAGCTGCCAGCGATGCAGCGCGATCTCACCGTCCAGCGCCCAATAGCCGGCAACGTGGCCGTGAAGCGGCGCAAACGGCAACGCCAGCAGCCCATCGGCAAGGACATCGGCGGCGGCGATGCGCTCGCTGGCGGAAAGGTCGCGGCGGCGTTGCCGCAGGTCGTGGCGCAGGGCCTGGCGCGGGTCGGTCATGGCAGCGTGCGGCAAGGAACAGCCGTCATTGTGCCGGAAAGAACAAGGGCGACGCCCGAAGACGCCGCCCTTGCTGGAATATTGCATTCTCCGCAATGTCGATGCATGCGAAACGACCTTGAACCCGGGGGCTCAAGTGGGAACGCTGGAGAACCATCGGGCTTCCCGCTACAAGGCGGACCTGCACTCCCGGCGCTGTCGCGCTCCCGGTGTCGTTCTTAAGGGACAAGGCGAATGTTTGCACATGCCGTCGAGTACCGCAGAGAACGCAGGGCCATTATAGCGGCCGGTCCTGATCTGGATAGGCCGTTCGTCGGCAACAGTCCGTGCCAATTCAGAAATGAGAAGACGCGTGTCGCGCGATCTGTCAGGGATTGCCGTCGATGGCGCGGTCCAGCCGCCGGTTCAGGTCGGCCAGCGTCTGCTGCAGGGCCACGGCCTGGCGGGCGTTCTCGTCACGCAGCAGCTGCAGTTCATGGGCCAGGTTCAGTGCCGCCAGGACCGCGATGCGGTCGACCGCCGCCATGCGGTTGCTGCCGCGGATCTCGCGCATCCGTGCGTCGAGCAGGCGCGCGGCCGCCATCAGGCTGTCGCGTTCATCGGCACCCACGCCGACGGTGTACTCGCGGTCGAGGATGCGGACGCTGACCGGTTCGGCGCTCATGTGTGCTGCTCCAGGGATTTGAGCCGGCTGATCATCGCTTCCACCCGCGAGCGCGCCTGTTCGTTCTTGGCCAGCAGCGTCGAGCGCTCGGCGACCAGCTGTTCCTGCTGGTGGCGCAGGCTGCGGTTCTCTTCGGCCAGGCGCTGGTTGCGTTCAAGCAACGCTTCCACGCGGGCGGCGAAGTCCTGCAGCTGGGCAAGGGGATCGGCGGGTTCCATGCAGGCACGATAGGCAAGCCGGGTCAGGACGGTCAAGCGCTGTCGCAGGAGGCCCGGATGGCCACGGGGAGGTCGCTATCGGGTTGCTACACTACAGGGCTCACGGGCGCGCGCGTGCGCGCTCGGGGTTTCCTTCTCCGAACGAGCCGCACGATGACCGAACTTCCCTCCGTCGACGACGTTTCCCGCGCCAGCCAGGACCTGGGCCTGGGCGCCACCGCTGCCGAGCTGCATGGCGGCCTGTGCGGCTGGCTGGCCGCCGGTGGAGCTCCCGGCAACGACTGGCCGGCGCGTGTGCTGGCCGACGACAGCCTGCCGCCGGTGGCGGCCGACAGCGCCCTCGGGCAGTTGTTGCAGGCCACCATCAAGCAGCTGGAGGACCGCGATTTCGCGTTCGAGCTGCTGCTGAGCGACAGCGAGGACGTCGCTGCGCAGGCTGACGCCATGTTCAGCTGGACCCGCGCCTTCCTGGGTGGATTCGGACTGGGCAGTGGCGGCCGTCGTCCGGCCCTGTCCGAAGAGGGCGAAGAGGCGCTGACCGACATGGCCAGCCTGGCGCGTGCTTCCAGCGAGGATTTCGAGGCGGGTGGCGAGGACGACGATGAGGCGCTGTCGGAGATCGAGGAATTCATCCGCGTGGCGGTGCTGCTGCTGCACGGCGATGTGGTGCTGGCCGCGCGCCACCGGCAGCGCCTGAACTGATGGACATCAAGCAGCGCACCGGCATCGCGGCCGGCGAGTACAAGCGTCGTCGCCGGCAGCTGATGGACATGGCCGGCGAAGACGCCATCCTGGTGCTGCCCGCCGCGTCCGAGAAGGTGCGCAGCCTGGATACCCATTACCCGTACCGGCAGGATTCGGACTTCCAGTACCTGAGCGGCTTCCCGGAGCCGGAAGCCGTGCTGGTGCTGATTCCCGGGCGTCGTCACGGCGAGGCGATCCTGTTCTGCCGCGAACGCGATGCCGAGCGCGAGGCCTGGGACGGCAGCCGCGCCGGCCAGGAGGGCGCCGTGGCGCAGTTCGGCATGGACGATGCCTATCCGATCGATGATCTGGACGACATCCTTCCGGGCCTGCTGGAGGGACGCTCGCGCGTCTACTACCACTTCGGCCGTGACGCGGACTTCGACCTGAAGCTGATCGGCTGGGTCAACCGTGTCCGCTCCCAGGTGCGCCACGGTGCGCAGCCGCCGCACGAGTTCCTGGAGCTGGGCCACCTGCTGCATGAGCAGCGCCTGTTCAAGTCCGGCGCGGAGGTGGCGCTGATGCAGCACGCCGCGCAGATCAGCGTGCGTGCGCACCTGGCAGCGATGAAGGCGGCGAAAGCGGGCATCCATGAGTACGAACTGCAGGCCGAACTGGAGCGCGTGTTCCGCGCCAGCGATGCGGTGCCGGCGTACTGCAGCATCGTCGGCGCCGGCCGCAACGGGTGCATCCTGCACTATCGCGACAACAACGGGCGTGCGCGCGACGGCGAGCTGGTGCTGATCGATGCGGGTGCTGAGTACCGTGGCTACGCCAGCGACATCACCCGTACCTTCCCGGTGAACGGGCGCTTCAGCGCCGAGCAGCGCGCGCTGCATGATCTGGTCGGCCAGGCCCAGGCGGCGGCGCTGGCCCAGGCCCGGCCCGGCGTACCCTACGAAGCCGGCCACCTGGCGGCGGTGCAGACGCTGACCGAAGGCCTGCTGCGGCTCGGCCTGCTGAAGGGCACGCTGGAGAAGAATCTCTCCGAAGGCCTGTACCAGCGTTTCTACCGGCACAAGACCGGCCACTGGATCGGGCTGGATGTGCACGACGTGGGTGACTACCGCCTGGCCGGCGACTCGCGGCTGCTGGAGCCCGGTATGGCATTCACGATCGAGCCGGGCCTGTACATCGGCGTGGACGATACGACGGTGGAGCCGCGATGGCGTGGCATCGGCATCCGCACCGAGGACGATGTGCTGATCACCGACGATGGCCATCGCGTGCTGACCGAAGGGCTGGCGCGGAGTGCGGACGAGATCGAAGCGGTGATGGCGGGTTGAGGGTTGCCGGCAGGGCTTGCAGCCCTGCACCCGCAAACGCAACAGCTGGAGCAACAGCAACAGCAACAGCAACAGCGGGCTATCCGTGGGATGGCGGGGCACTGTGGGTTTGCGGGGACGCCGTGAATCCATCCCTGGAGGCTTGGTCGCCGCATCCATGCGGCTCACACCCCGCAAACCCACAGTGCCCCGCCTTCGACAGGTTCACGCGGCTGTTGGTGGGGGCCGACCGTTGGTCGGCACATCTGTCGGATATCGAATGAATCATCCACGCATGGCGTGGATCTACCGGTAATTGCGGCTGCTGGTAGGTGTCGACCTTGGTCGACACGGAGCGAGCGCAGCGAGCGACCCGCTTCTGCTTTTCTTTTTTCTTTTCCGTGGTTGGACGCGGCAGGAAACTGTCAAAGGTGGGGTGGGTAGGCCATGCAGGGGCGTTGGCGCCATGGATGGCGCCATCGAGCTTACAGGGACGTACTTGCAGCGTCCCCTGCATGGCCTACCCGCCCCGCCCAGCGCGCATCACGCATGATGCCAGTCGACTAACAGTCGACTCTACCTTTGAGGCCAACCACGAGGGGCTCAGCCGTTGGCTGCCGCAAACTCCGGTCGCGTCAGGTTGTCCGCTTCGCCATCGGTGCACAGCACTTCGTCCTCGATGCGGATGCCGCCATACGGACGGAAGAAGTCCACGCGCTCCCAGTTGATCGCATCGCCATGGCCGGCGTCCTTGACCTCGTTCAACAGCATGTCGATGAAGTACAGGCCCGGCTCGATGGTCACCACCATCCCCGGTTCCAGCACGCGGGTCAGACGCAGATAGGGATGACCCGCCGGACGTTCGATCCGGCCGCCTTCGTCGCTGGCGGCGAATCCGGCCACGTCATGCACCTGCAGGCCGATCAGATGGCCGATGCCGTGCGGGAAGAATGCGGCGCTGACGCCGGTCTCCAGCGCGGTCTGCGGCGATACCCTGATGACGCCGAAGTCCTTCAGAACGCCCATCAGCGACAGGTGCGCGTCCACGTGCAGCGTCCTGTAATCAACGCCCGGGCGCACCGCCGCGCACATCTGCTGCTGGGCGGCATCGACGGCAGCGATCATCGCAGCAAATTCGTCGTGGCCGTGCGCCGCGTAGGTACGGGTGATGTCGCTGGCGTAGCCGTGCGCGCTGGCGCCGGCATCGATGAGGAAGCTGCGCAGCGGCTGCGGTGCCTTGCGGCCCAGTTCGGTGTAGTGCAGAACGGCGGCGTGCTCGTTCAACGCCACGATGTTGCCGTAGGGCAGTTCATTGGCGTCCTGGCCCACCGCCTGGCAGTACGCCATGTGGATGCTGAACTCGTCGGCACCGTTGCGGAACGCGACTTCGGCGGCGCGATGGCCGCGCACGCCCAGCACCTGCGCCTGGCGCATCAGGGCGATCTCGTAGGGCGTCTTGCTGCCACGGTGCCATTCCAGGTAATTCACCACCGCCGGAGGATTGTTCGGCACGTGGCTGCCCAGTGCGCTCTGCGGCTCACCCAGGATCGCGCAGCGCGACGGATCGGCCGGCAGCAACGCCAGCGCTTCATCCGGCGTGCGGATGATGTGGATGTCGAAGTGCTCCACCCACCAGCCGCTCGGCGCGTCCGGCACTACGTGCCAGTAATCGAACGGCTGATGGAAGATCACCACCGGCCGCTTGCCGGGCGTAAACACGATCCAGCTGTTGGGCACGCGCGTCAGCGGCAACCATGCCTTGAACTGCGGATTCACCGCATAGGGATAGTCGCGATCATCAAAAACCTGGTAGTGCAGGGTGCCGCTGGGCACCACGAGGTGATCAAAGCCGCCGCGCGCCAGCGCCTGCTCGGCGCGTCGGCACAGCACGGCCAGGTGATCGGGATACAGGGCGCCGGGGTCTTGCTGGATCATTGCGGTGGCTCGACACGGAAACGGCCCTAGATTCTGCCGCATACCGGCAGAAACCGCTGTGCCGGAACCGGCAGTCAGTCCGTCGAAAGCGGTCCTTCGTCGCTGTCTTCGCCTACCCACTGCCGCAGCAGCTGGCGGTGTTCGCGTGACAGGGTGAGGAACCGGAAGCCCACCCAGCTCTGTCCCGGGGCGTGCGCCGGCTCGCTCCACAACAGGTGCACGCCCACGTCGATGGCTGCCTGCTGGCCATCGCCCAGCGGCAGCGGGAAGCGGAACTGATACAGCGCGTCGTCGCGCAGCGCAGTGCTGGCCAGCATCAGCATGCCGGTTTCGGACACATTGCCAAGGCGACCGACCACGCAGTCGCGCATCTGGTCGGTCACCGGCACCAGGTCCGACACCTGGCGTCGGGGGGCGCGGCGGGTGTCCTGCGGCGGCGTCATGCTCATGCGGGGGTGTCCTGCGGGTTGCGGCCGGCAAGGGCACGCAGGGCGCCCAGACTGGCCTTCCAGGCGCGGTCGACCAGCCGGCCCTTGTCTTCGGTGACCAGATGCGCACGCCCAGCGCTGATCTGCCGCGCCAGGCTGTCGAGGTCGGTTTCGGCAATCTTCTGCCCGCGCGGATTGACGAACAGCACATGGCCGGTCAGCAGGCTGTACCAGGACAGGCGCTGGCGGCGAAGCGTGCCGTCGCCGTTGTCGATGTCGAACCAGCTGCCGAAGGGCAGGGAGCACAGCTGCTCGTAGGCGGCCTCCTCCGCACTGCTGCGTGGCGCGGCAGGGGCGGACGCACTGCGGCTGTCGGTGTGCTCGCCCAGCCGGGCGCGGGCCTTCAGCCGCGCGCTGAGTTCGGTACGCGACGTGCTGTCGTCCTCGCCCCCGGGTGTGGCCAGGCGACGGGCCACCGCTGAGGCTTCCTCGGCGTGATAGCCCACCTGCAGCAGCGCGGCCTCCACATCGGCGGCCAAGGGGCCATCGGTGCCATCCACGCCGTTGGCGGCGGTTGCGGTGACGGCCGCGATGCGCTCGGTCTGCTGCAGCCGCTCCTGCCACTGGGGCGAGTCCTCGCCATGGCGCAGCCGGGTCAGGGTCAGCGCGTCGGACCAGGCCTGGCGCAGCAGGGTCTGGACGAAGCGCGGCGGCTGCTGCGTGCTGCAGCACTGCTCGATCTGGGCGCTGGCCTGGCGCCGCGCGAGTTCCAGGCGCTCCCTGCCGCGCGCGGCTTCGACGTGGCGGCGTTCGGCCAGTTCGGCGCGATGGGCGGCCGCGCGCTGGTGCTGCTGCACCTCTTCGTTGGCAGCAGCGAAGGCTTCCGGCGTGCGTGCATCCTCGCCGAGCAGGCTCTGCACGCTCTGTGCCATGCGCTGCAGAAACTGCGGATCGACGTCGTCGTCCCCCAGCCAGCGGGCACCGGCTTCGGCGATATGGTTGAGCAGCTCGCGCGCAGGATGCTCGTCGCGTACGAAGAAGCCCGGATCGGCCATCGCTGCACGTGCCAACGGTACCTGCAGGCGCGCCAGCAGGGCGGCGGGCACCGGGTCGGGACGCTGCTGCTGCTGGATCTGCTGCATCAACAGGCGCAGCAGGTCCAGGTTGTCGCGATCATGGCTGCCGATCTGCGCATGCGGGCCATGCTCGCTGCGCAGTTGCGCGACCACGGCGGCCTGCAGGTCGACCACACCGGTAGCGGCGCTGGCCTGGCTTTGCAGCCTTGCCAATACCGCATCGACGGCAGCCGTCGGTACCGCAGGCACGTCTGCCGCCGGCGTGGTACGCGCGCGCTGCAGCAGGTCGTGCAGCAGGGTGCCGGTGGCGGTGGTCAGCCCGGGGGGCGCTGCAGCGGATGCGGAACCGGACTGGAAGGCATCCTGCATCAGGGTCGACCAGGAGCCGGCAGGCAGGTTCTCGCCCCAGCCGGTCATGGGGGCCGCCGCGCGCCTGGCTGGCTGCGTGGCACGGCCGCCGGCGACGGACTGGGTGATGATCCGTCGCGTACTCGACGAGCGGGCCAGATACGGGGTGTAGACCAGGCCCGGCAGCACGCCCTGCTGGGCGAGCAGGGCATTGGCCCGATCAAGCAGGTCGCCCAGGCGTTCCAGCACCTGGCGCTCGAAACTGCGATACAGCGCCAGCTGCACCTCTGCCCCGAGGCCATCCTGTTCGGCGACCCTGCGCACCATCGCGCACAGCGCCTGTGGTGCCAGCGGAAGGGTATCGGCTTCGAACGCAGGCGCCGCAGCCAGCACGCCCAGGCGCTGGCCGAGCAGGTTCAGGGCGTTGGCCGAGCGCTGCGTCTCGCGCCGGACCATTTCGGTGAGCAGCAGGTCGCGGTCGACCTCGTGCTCGTCGACCAGCGACAGGCCGATCGTGCCCGGCAGTGCGGGCGGTGGTGCTGCTGCCGTGAAGGCGGTCGGTTCGCGCAGCCGCGCCAGTGCCTCGGCCACCGCATCGAGCATGCGCTCGCTGAAGTGGCCGGCGAAGGCATGCAGTTGGCTACGCTGCGCCATCAGTTCAGCCTGCTGCTGCGGACTGCGCGCGCGGTCGGCATCGTGCAACAGGAGTTGTTCCAGCGCTTCGACGGTCAGGATCAGCGGCGCGGTCAGTGCCTGCCGGCACAGGCCGGTCAACGCCCCCAGCAGTTCACGTACCCGCGGTGGCAGGTCGGTGCTGGCCAGGCGGGCAGCGTCGGTGGCGGAGAGGGAGAAGACAGCTGACATCGGCGTGCGGTACCCGGATTCCCGCGGAGCGATCCTGTGAATCTACCGTGTCGGCCGAGGCCGGCGCTACTTTAGGGTGAATGCACACGCTGCACGCCGGGCATGGCCCGGCGCTACCGCATGCTGGCCGCCCGGCGGATGTGACGGCATGCTGGCGTGTAGGTAGCGCCGGGCCATGCCCGGCGGATGCGGCGGCATGCTGGCGTGTAGGTTGCGCCGGGCCATGCCCGGCGGATGCGACGGGGCGCTCATTCGTCCAGGAACAGGCTCACCACATCATTGGTGAAACGGCGGCCCAGTTCGGTCGGGCGGACCTGGCCATCGGCCGTCTCCAGCCAGCCGCGCTGCACGGCCTCGGCCAGCGGTGCGTCGAGCACGCTGCGCGGCAGGCCGGTGCGCGATTCAAAATCACGCAGGCTGAAGCCCTCGTGCAGGCGCAGCAGGTTGAGCATGTACTCGAACGGAAGCCGCGCGGGCGTGATCACGTCATCGCCACCGAACGACGCCGGGGTGCCAGCGCTGTCCAGGTAGGCCTGCGGATGCTTGAGCTTCCAGCGCCGCAGCACGTGCTCTTCGGCGCCGGAACTGATCTTGCCGTGTGCACCGGCGCCGATGCCCAGGTAATCGCCGAAGCGCCAGTAGTTCAGATTGTGCGCGCTCTGCCGGCCGGGGCGCGCGTAGGCGCTGACCTCGTACTGGCCGAAGCCGGCCTGCGCCAGCAGCGCCTGGCAGTGTTCCTGCATGTCCCAGGCGTTGTCTTCATCGGGAATGCCCTGCGGCGGGCGCGCGAAGAACACCGTGTTCGGTTCCAGGGTCAGCTGGTAGTGCGAGATGTGCGCCGGCTGCAGTGCAAAGGCGCGCTCGAGGTCCGATTCGGCACCGGCCAGCGTCTGCTCGGGCAGTGCGTACATCAGGTCAATGTTGAAATTGTCGTACCCCGCATCCTGGGCCATCTTCACCGCACGCTCGGCTTCGCCACTGTCGTGGATGCGGCCCAGCCGCTTCAGCGCTTCGTCGTCGAAGCTCTGGATGCCGAAGCTCAGGCGGTTCACGCCAGCCGCGCGGTAGCGGTCGAAGCGGCCATGCTCGGCGGTGCCGGGATTGGTTTCCAGCGTGATCTCGGCGTTCGGCGCGAAGCGCAGGCGGGCGCTGGCCTGCTGCAGGAAGCGATCGATCGCCTCCGGCGGGAACAGGCTGGGCGTGCCACCGCCGAAGAACACGCTGTGCACCACCCGGCCCCAGACCAGCGGCAGGTCCTGGTCCAGGTCGCGCAGCAGAGCATCGATGTAGGCCTCGAACGGCAGCTCGCCCTTGGCTTGGTGCGAGTTGAAATCGCAGTACGGGCATTTGCGCACGCACCACGGCAGGTGCACGTACAACGACAGCGGCGGTGGCACCAGTCGCGGTGGGCTGTCGTGGTCAGCGGAGCAGGCTTCGCCGGGCAGGTGGTTGCAGTGGTCGTGGGCGTGCGGCATGGGCTTCATCGGTAGTGCCGGCCGTTGGCCGGCTTCCCTGGTTCGATCGGATGGCTTCAGTACAGCGTCGCCAGCTGCTGCTTGAGCTGCTGCAGGGCAATGGCACGGTGGCTGATGGCGTTCTTCAGGGCCGGCTCCATTTCCGCAGCGGTCAGGCCGTGGGTGGTGTCCAGGAATACCGGGTTGTAGCCAAAACCGTTCGTGCCACGCAGTTCGCGGATGATCTGCCCTTCCCAGCGGCCCTCGCAGATCAGCGGCTGCGGGTCGGTGGCGTGGCGCAGGAGCACGATCACCGCATAGAAGCGGGCGCTGCGCTGGCCATCGGGGATGTCGGCCATCGCGTCCAGCAGCTTGGCGTTGTTGGCGGCGGCATTGGTCGGGTGGCCGGCATAGCGCGCGCTGTACAGGCCGGGTGCGCCGCCGAGCGCATCGACGATCAGCCCCGAATCATCCGCCAACGCCGGCAGGCCGGTCGCTTCGCAGGCTGCGCGCGCCTTCAGCAGCGCGTTCTCGACGAAGGTCAGGCCGGTCTCGTCGACGTCGCCCAGGCCCAGTTCGGCGGCCGAGGTGATCTGCAGCGGCAGGTCGGCAAGGATCTCCTGCATCTCCACCAGCTTGCCGGCGTTGTGGCTGGCCAGTACCAGTTTCTTCATTGACGGGGCTCCAGCAGGTCCCAGGTGTTGCCATACAGATCGCGGAACACCGCGACCGTTGCATAGGGTTCTTCGCGCGGCGATTCCAGGAACTCCACCCCGGCGGCCAGCATCGCCGCATGGTCGCGGTGGAAGTCGTCGGTGTTGAGGAAGAACGCAACGCGTCCACCGGTCTGGTTGCCGATGCGGCTGCGCTGTTCCTCGTTGCTGGCGCGCGCCAGCAGCAGGGCAGCGGCGCTGCCGTCTGTCGGTCCGACCACGACCCATCGCTTGTGGCCCTGGTCGATGTCCTCCAGCAGTGCGAAGCCGAGCTTGCCGGTATACCAGGCGATGGCCTCGTCATAGTCGGCCACCACCAGGGTGGTCAGGGCAAGGCGCCGGTTCATGCCGACAGCGCCGCCTGCTGTGCGGCCAGCAGTTCGTTCACGCCCTTTTCGGCCAGTCCCAGCAGCGCGTCCAGTTCATCGCGGCGGAAGGCGTGGCCTTCGGCGGTGCCCTGCAGCTCGATGAAGCCACCGCCATCGTTCATCACTACGTTCATGTCGGTGTCGCAGTCGCTGTCTTCGGCATAGTCCAGGTCCAGCACCGGAGTGCCGCGGTAAACGCCCACCGACACCGCTGCCACGGCACCCAGGATCGGGTTGCGCTTGATCTCGCCGCGCTTGATCAGCACGTTCACGGCGTCGACCAGGGCCACGTAGGCGCCGGTGATGGCCGCGGTGCGGGTGCCGCCGTCGGCCTGCAGCACGTCGCAGTCCAGGGTGATGGTGCGCTCGCCCAGCGCGTTGCGGTCCACGCAGGCGCGCAGACTGCGGCCGATCAGGCGCTGGATCTCCAGCGTGCGGCCGCCCTGCTTGCCACGCGCCGCTTCACGGTCGCTGCGGGTGTGGGTGGCGCGCGGCAGCATGCCGTACTCGGCGGTCACCCAGCCTTCGCCCTTGCCGCGCAGGAAGCCCGGAACCCGGTTCTCGACGCTGGCCGTGCACAGCACGCGGGTTTCACCGAAGCACACCAGTACCGAGCCTTCGGCGTGGCGGGTGAAGCCGCGTTGGATGACGACCGGGCGGAGCTGGTCGGGCTGGCGGCCACTGGGGCGGGAATCGGACATGATGCGGGTTCCGTAAGGGCGGGGAGTACGCCGCCATGCCCGCGACCTTCACGGGGCGGGCAGGGGGGCTCTGGTGAGGGCGCTAGGGTACCATTCCCCCTTTGCACGCACCGGACACATTCCATGATTCGAAGCATGACCGCCTACGCGGGTGGCGAGCGGGTCACCCCGTGGGGCACGCTGGGCTGCGAGCTGCGCTCGGTCAACCACCGCTTCCTGGAGGTCGGCACCCGCCTGCCCGAAGAGCTGCGGGCATTGGAGCCGCAGCTGCGCGAGCGCATCGCCGCGCGCCTGAGCCGCGGCAAGCTGGATCTGGTGCTGCGACTGCGTGCGCCGGACGCGGCGGGGAATCTGCAGGTCGATGAGGCCCTGCTGGGCCAGCTCGGGCATCTGGCCCACCGCCTGACGTCGGATTTTCCCAACCTGCAGGTGAGCTTCACCGATCTGCTGCAGCTGCCGGGTGTGACCCGAGGCGAGGCCACCGATGCGGCGGCCCTGCAGGTCGAGGCGCTGGCCTTGCTGGATCAGGTGCTGGACGGATTCGTCGAGGCCCGCGAGCGCGAGGGCGGCAAGCTCGCCGCGGCCATTGCCGAGCGCGTGGATGGCATCGAGCGCATCGCGGGTGACGTCCGCACGCTGATTCCCGCCATCCGTGATGGCCAGCGTGCCAAGCTGGCTGCGCGCCTGGCCGATCTGCCGCATCCGGTCGATCCCGGCCGCGCCGAGCAGGAGCTGGTGCTGTGGCTGCAGAAGCTGGATGTGGATGAGGAGCTGGACCGCCTGTCGAGCCACATCGTCGAGATCCGCCGCGTGCTCACGCAGCGCGAGCCGGTCGGCCGCCGCCTGGACTTCCTGCTGCAGGAGTTCAATCGTGAAGCCAACACGCTGGGCTCGAAGTCGGTGGACAGCCGCACGTCCAATGCCGCAGTCGAGCTGAAGGTGCTGATCGACCAGATCCGCGAGCAGGTGCAGAACATCGAGTGATGCTGCGGGGCGCCTTCGGGCGCCCTCATCGTTTCAGCGCACGCTGACGCCGGCGGGCCCCGCCAGCAGCTGGCCGATCACCGCGGCCTGGGCAAACCCGGCGCCGGCAAAAACGGCATTCACCGCATCCACGGCGTCCGCTGCGCAGGATACGAGCAGGCCGCCGCTGGTCTGCGGGTCGGTCAGCAGTGGCTGCCAGTGGGCGGCCACGCCTTCGGCGAAATGCACCTGGCCGCCATACGAGGCCCAGTTGCGGTTGGATGCGCCGGTAACGCAGCCACGTTGCAGCAGGTCCAGGGTCTGCGGCAGCAGAGGCACCTGTGTGCTGTCCACCTCGGCGGCGACCCCGCTGGCACGGCACACCTCCAGCAGATGGCCGAGCAGGCCGAAGCCGGTGACGTCGGTCATGGCATGCACGCCGTCCAGCGCGGCAAGGGGCAGGCCCACGCTGTTCAGGCGGGTGGTCGACTCGACCATCTGCCGGTAGCCCTCGGCATTCAGCACTTCTTTCTTCAGCGCCGACGAATACACGCCCACGCCCAATGGCTTGCCCAGCACCAGCACATCGCCGGCGCGGGCATCGGCATTGCGCTTGAGCCGCTGCGGATCCAGCACGCCGATCGCGGCCAGACCATAGATCGGCTCCACCGAGTCGATGCTGTGGCCCCCGGCCACCACGATGCCGGCGTCGGCACAGGCACGTTCGCCGCCCTGCAGGATGCCGCGGATCGTGTCCTGTGGCAGCGTATTGATGGGCATGCCGACGATGGCCAGTGCGAACAGCGGCCGCGCGCCCATCGCATACAGGTCCGACAGCGCATTGGTGGCGGCGATGCGGCCGAAGTCGAACGGGTCATCGACGATCGGCATGAAAAAGTCGGTGGTGGCGACGATCGCCTGGCGATCATCAAGCCGGTAGACCGCGGCATCGTCACTGGTCTCGCGGCCGACCAGCAGTTCGGCCGGCGCAGGGAACGCCGGGGTGCCCCGCAGCAGTTCGGCCAGCACGCCGGGTGCGATCTTGCAGCCACAACCGCCGCCGTGGGCCAGCGAAGTCAATCGCTGCGGAGCCTCGGCCGACGGGGGGAGTGGGGACTGCACATGCGAGGCCATGCCGGCATCTCCTGCAGGAACACGAATGGCGGAAGGCAGCAGGAGTCGAACCTACCAGGGAGCGATCGACGCCCCCTGCTGGGTTTGAAGCCCAGCCGCATGCCCGGATGCGCATGCCTTCCGAAGGTACGGCGGTACCGGTGCAGTCAACCGTGGGCGGTGTTCCATTGCAGGTCGCCGCGCGGCCGATGCTGGTCACCGACGCGTCGAGTGTAGCCAACGCGATTGAAGAACTCCAAGATCTGGATGCTGCGCTTGCGGCCCAGGCCGATGGCATCGCGGAATGCTGCAGCATCCACCATGCCGGTTGCCTGTGACAGCCGGGCGACCGTTGCCGCCAGCGCGTCGATGCGGGCCGGTGCGTAGAACAGGTCCGGCACCACCTGGAACAGCTCGCCGCGCGCGGCGGCGCGACGCAGGACCGCACGCATCTCCTCCTCGGCGAAGCCGAGATCGGCCGCAAGCGTGCGCACCCAGGGCGGATCGAAACCACCGGCATCCAGGCGCGGGAGCACGCGTTCGAGAAGCGCGCGCTCGCGTTCCGGCGGCGCATGGTCGTGGCCTGGCAGCCGCCACCACGCGCCCACGCGCTGCAACGCGCCATCGTCGAACAGGTTCTGCAGCAGCGCGTTCCAGAGACTGGTCGAGAGCGCGGGCAGGGTGCTGCGCTGCAGGCGCCCGCTGTCGACACCGGGCTCGTCCGGCCGTCGCTCGTGCCAGTCATGCAGCGAGCGGATCACCTGTTCGCGCAGCGCCTGCCAGTGCGAGGCGAGGATGATCACCGTGTCCTCGCGGGTGGCGATGCGCCGGGCATCTGCAGGGAGATCGATCTGTGCGGCCTCACGCCGGCAGTAGCGTTGCAGTGCGGCCAGCGCGATGCCGGCCGGTGCCTGCTGCAGCAGCGGGCCGATTCCCGTGCCTGCGGCCAGTTGCTCCAGGGCTGCCAACCACGCCCGGCGTGCCGGGCTGCGCCGACGTCGTTGCGGTGGATCGGGATCGAGCACGGTGCCGCCGCCCAGCGTATGCGCTGCGGCCGAATCGCGGGCGATGAAGCGGTCGCCGCACATCGCGCAGACCGGGGCATCGAACACCAGCTGCACCAGCTGGCCGTTGCCACTGTCTTCATCCTCCAGCAGCACCACATGGGCCTGCCGGTGCATCGTGCCCCAGTGGATGTGCAGCGGTGTCCAGTCGCGCAGGGGCCGCACCTGTGCCGCAAGGCGGAGGCGTACGTCGACGCGGGTGGTGGCCTGCAGCGCGCGCGGATCGGCGATCCAGTCGCCGCGGGTGATGCCGTCGCGGGCGATGGCGGCCAGGTTCAGGGCACAGCGCTGTCCCGCGGCAGCCTGTCCACTGGCCTGGTTCTGCGCATGGATGCTGCGGATGCGCACGTCGATGGCGGCCGGCATCAACCGCAGATGCGCGCCGACCACGGCCACGCCGCCCTGTACCGCACCGGTGACGAGGGTGCCGTGACCGGCCAGCGAGAACGCGCGATCCACCGGCATGCGGAACAGCTCGCTGCGGCGCTGGGCCGTCCCGCTGCTGTCGTTGCCGGCGGCCCACGCATGCAGGTGGGCGCGCAGCGCATGGATGCCGGCATCCGCGCTGTCGGTGCTGTTGCAGGCGAATACTGCAGACCCCTGCAGCGGTGTGCCGGCCAGCAGGGCAACGATCTCCGCTTCGGCCTCGGCAATGCGCGCCGCATCCACACGGTCGATCTTGGTCAATGCCACTGCAGCGCGGTCCACACCCAGCAGCTGCAGGATCGACAGATGCTCACGGGTCTGCGGCATCACGCCGTCATCGGCGGCGATCACCAGCAGCGCCACATCGATGCCGGTGGCACCGGCCACCATCGTGTGCACGAAGCGCTCGTGACCTGGCACATCGACGAAGCCCAGCATCGCCGGAGGCCCCTCTCCGCGTGCGGCCTCCACCGGCACATAGGCATACCCCAGTTCTATGGAGATGCCGCGCGCGCGCTCTTCCTGCAGGCGATCGGTTTCGATGCCGGTCAGTACCCGCACCAGGCTGGTCTTGCCATGGTCGATATGCCCGGCGGTACCGACGATCATGCCTGCAGCGCGCTCCACTGGGCGAGGAAAGCAGCCTCATCCCCGTACTCAAGCCCGCGCAGGTCAAGCCACAGCGCATCCTCGGCAATGCGCCCGAGCACCGGCCGTGGCAGGCCGCGCAGGCGCTTGGCCAGACGGTCCAACCCGGCAGCTGCAGCGACGCGGATGCGCAGGCCGGCGCTGGCCAGTTGCGCCTGTGGCTGCGCGCCACTGCCGACCTGGCTGTACATCGGCACCGCTTCAACCGCGTAATGCGCGGCCAGCACCGGCTGCACGGAAGGCAGCAGGCGCTGTGCCTGCGCATGGATGTCTGCCTGTTCGCGGGACAGCGTGCGCAGGGTCGGCAGCCGCTGCGGCAGCAGTTCCGGTTCGCGGTACAGCGCCAGTACCGCTTCCAGCGCGGCCAGGCCCATCTTGTCCATGCGCAGGGCGCGCTTGAGCGGATTGCGGTTGATGCGTGCGATGAGGTCGGCGCGGCCGGCAATGATCCCGGCCTGCGGTCCACCGAGCAGCTTGTCGCCGCTGAACGAGACCAGGTCGGCGCCCGCCGCCAGCGCTTCCTGCACTGTAGGTTCGCGCGGCAGACCGTGGGCAGACAGGTCGCACAGGCTGCCACTGCCAAGGTCCACCGCCAGTGGCAGCCCGTGCCCGTGCGCGATCGATGCCATCCGTGCAGTATCGACCTTGGCGGTGAAGCCGGTGATGGCGTAGTTGCTGGCGTGCACTTCCATCAGCAGCGCGGTGCGCGTGCCGATGGCGCTGTCGAAGTCGGCCGGATGGGTGCGGTTGGTGGTGCCCACTTCGCGCAGCCGCGCACCGGCGCTGCGCATTACATCGGGAATGCGGAAGGCGCCGCCGATTTCCACCAGTTCGCCCCGCGACACGATTACCTCGCGGCGATTGGCCAGGCTGTTGAGCAGCAACAGGACTGCTGCGGCGTTGTTGTTGACCACGGTCGCCGCTTCGGCGCCGGTCAGTTCGCAGACCAGTGCCCGCACGCGCGCATCGCGGTCCCCCCGACGGCCCAGGGCGATGTCGAATTCCAGATCCACCGGCGCCGTCATCGCGCGGGTCACTGCGCGTACCGCGGCGTCCGGCAACAGCGCGCGGCCGAGATTCGTATGCAGCACCGTGCCGGTGAGGTTGAATACCGGCTGCAGATCCAGGCGTGCATCGGCTGCCAGCGCCGACTGCAGGGCCGCGACCACGCCGGGTTCCGCGACGGCCCGCTGCAGCTGTTCCGGTGACAGCTGGCCGCAGCCGCTGCGCTCGCGCAACCCCTGCACGTGCTCGCGCAGCAGATGGGCGATGCGGCTGCGGCCGTGGTCCCTGATCAGCGTCGACAACGCTGGCAGGCGCAGCAGGCGGTCCAGCGAGGGCAGGGCGCTGGCCGGGGCGGTGGGGGCGTGCACGCGAGGCATCGGTTCAGTCGCCGTCGGACTGCCAGAGCAGCGGATTCTGGCTGGCGCGCATGTAGCCTTCCTCGCCCAGCAACAGATCCAGCGCCAGCGTGCCGAGGTCGTCGGCGACCGGCTCCAGCGCCGGATCCTTCTCCAGATACAGAATCTTGCGGTAGCTGTGGCAGTGATCGCAGGTCTCGGCGCGGATCGCGCCTTCACGCACCACCTCGCCAGCATCGCCGTCGACCTCGGCCAGCGCGCGATAGGCGATGTCCTTGCCGGCCGCGCCGCATTGGCTGCACTGCACGCGCACGTAGTGCCACTGGCAGGCGCACAGCGAGCACGACAGATAGCGGTAGGAGGCGTAGGGTGGGCGCGCCTGCACCACACTGGCCACCGGCAACGAGCCGCACAGCGGGCACAGCCCGGGTGCATCGGCAAGCGGTTTCAGGTCGGTGGGGCGGAAGCTGGCCGCGAGTACGGCCCAGTACACCTGCAGCGCGTTCATCACCAGCAGGGCAGCGACCGCGTCCAGCGACGGTGCGTCGTCGCGCTCCAGCACCGCATGCGCCTGTGCATCCAGCCAGGCGTCAGCGGCCGCGGCAACCCGTTGCAGTTCCTGTCGGGTCTCCGCAGGCAGCCCGGCTTCATCGGCGCAGTGCCGGCACAGCGCGCGCAACCAGTCGCGCCATCGGCCATCGAGCTGAAGTGTGTTGGCGGGCCGCAATGGCATGCCGGCGCTGGCCGCCGCGCTCGACTGCTGCGCGCGGGCCTGCGCCTGCAGCGCCTCGCGTTGCTGCGGCGTCAGTTCGTCCAGCAGCGCCTGTTGTGCATCGGCCAGTGCCGCCAGCAGCTGCAGGTAGCCACCGATGGCACTGCGTCCTGCCAGGCTGCGCAACCGGTCTGCACGTCCGCCGAACAGCGAGGCGATATCCGGCAGGATGATGCGCGGGACATCGCGCGAGGCCAGCGTCTCGATCTCACCGGGTTCAAGGATGCGTTGCGCCATGCGGGGCCAGCCGGAAGAACCAGCCTCCATCCTCGCCGTTGTCGACGCTGGCGTCCAGCGTGTTGCCGGCCATCTGAAAGGTCGGGGTCAGATCCGTTTTCCTCTGGAAAACGGATCTGACCCCATTGGTTGTTGCCGTGTTCATCGTGTCGACCAAGGTCGACACCCACCAACAGCAGCGGGACCCACCCCGCCATCCGGCGGCAACCTGCTTTTGACGTTGACGTTGACGTTGATCCGGCGGGTGCAGGGCCGCAGGCCCTGCCGTTACCCCTCTCCGCGCCGCCCGCGCAGGATGTCCCTGAACCACTGCCGATGGTGCTTGTAGGCCCACCCATAGGTCACCTTGCCCTGGGTCATCGCGCGCACCGAACCCTTGATCCAGATCGCGGCATAGATGTGCACCACGATGGCGCACACCAGTACCCAGCCAAACAGTGCGTGCACCAGCACCGAAAAACGGATCACGCCGATCGGGAACAGATGGCTGAAATACTGCCGCCAGATCACGAAGCCGGTCAGCAGCAACGCCGAAAGGCAGCCGATGATCGCCCAGAACAGCAGTTTCTGGCCGGCGTTGAAGCGGCCAACCGGTGGCAGTGTCTCATCCTCGTTGCGCAGCACTTCGCGCATGCCGCGCAGCCATGCGCGGTCGTCGGCGGTAGGCAGGTTGTCACGCCACATGCGGAAGGCGAGCAGGGCGAAGCCCACCACCATGGCCAGGCCGACGAAGGGATGCAGGATGCGTGTCCACGGCCCCCCACCGAACAGCGCCGTCAAGGGGAACAGCGCAGGGTGGAACAGGGCCAGGCCGGACAGCGCGGTCAGCACGAAGCAGATCGCCACGATCCAGTGGTTGATGCGGGTCGGAGCGCGGTAGCGCACGATCTGGCGGGGGTGCGGGGCGTACTTCATGGCCGCTGCTCCTCTTCGATCTTCTTTGCTTCGTGCTCGGCCTGCTCTTCCTCCTCATCGTTGACCGTGTTGCGGCCGATGCCGATGTAGTGCAGGAAGCCCACGAAGGCTGTCGCGGCGATTGCCAGCACGCCCAGCGGCTTGGCCACCCCCTTCCAGACCTCGACCATGGGGCTGATGCGCGGGTCCTTTGGCAGGTCGGCGTACAGCTCGGGCTTGTCCACGTGCTGCAGCACGTACATCACGTGGGTGCCACCGACGCCCTGCGGGTCGTACAACCCGGCATTCCCGTAGCCGCGTGACTTCAGGTCCTCGACGCGGCCGGCGGCGTGCTCGGTCATCGCCTGCTTGCTGCCGAACGTGATCGCCCCGGTCGGGCAGGTTTTCACGCACGCCGGTTCCTGGCCCACGGCCACGCGGTCCGAGCACAGCGTGCACTTGTAGGCCTTGTGGTCCTTCTTGGAGATCCGCGGCACGTCGAACGGGCAGCCGGTCACGCAGTAGCCGCAGCCGATGCAGTTCTCCTCCTGGAAATCGACGATGCCGTTGGCGTACTGGATGATCGCGCCCGGCGACGGGCAGGCTTTCAGGCAGCCCGGGTCGCTGCAGTGCATGCAGCCCTCCTTGCGGATCAGCCACTCCAGCTTGCCCTTCTCGTCCTCGTACTCGCGGAACTTCATGACCGTCCACGACTGGTCGCTCAGGTCCGGCGGGTTGTCATAGCTGCCGACGCAGCTGCCGACCTCGTCGCGCAGGTCGTTCCACTCCATGCAGGCGACCTGGCAGGCCTTGCAGCCGATGCACTTGCTCACGTCGATCAGTTTGGCGACCTGCCCGGTGTGGGCGCCGCGCGCCTGCGGCGAGGGCGTGGTGGTGGCCGAGCGGCGGATGATGTCCAGCGATTGCAGTGACATGGCGTGTCTCCTACACCTTCTCGACCTTGACCAGGATGCACTTCGATTCAGGCGTCTGCGAATTGCCGTCACCGATGGCGTTGGTCAGCGTATTGGCGATGTAACCGGGCTTGGCAGCACCCAGGAAGCCCCAGTGGATCGGCACGCCCACCTGGTGCACCGTCCTGCCATCGATCTGCAGTGCCTTGATCCGCTTGGTCACCATCGCTACGGCTTCGATGTGGCCACGCTTGGAGCTGACCCGCACGCGACTGCCGTTGCCGATGCCCAGCTCGTCGGCCAGGGCTGCGCCGATCTCGACGAACTGCTCCGGCTGGATGATGGCGTTGAGCTTGCCGTGCTTGGTCCAGAAGTGGAAATGCTCGGTCAGCCGGTAGGTGGTGGCCACATGCGGGAACTCGTCCGGCGAGCCGATCTGCGCGCGGTCGCTGTCGAACACGCGCGCGGCCGGATTGTTCAGCGTCAGCGCCTGGCCCGGGCTCAGCGGGTTGCTGCGCAACGGCGTGTCGAAGGGCTCGTAGTGTTCCGGGAACGGGCCTTCGGCCATGCCGGCCTTGGCGAAGAAGCGGGCGATGCCCTCGGGGTTCATGATGAACGGGCCCATCCCGCCGGCCGGGTCTTCATCGGCCTTGAAGTCGGGCACGTCGATGTTGCCCCAGTTCCTGCCGTTCCAGGCGAGCAGGGTGCGTCGTGGATCGAACGGCTGCCCGGCGACGTCGCACGAGGCGCGGTTGTACATCACGCGGCGGTTGGCGGGCCACGCCCAGGCCCAGCCCAGCGTGTTGCCGATACCGGTGGGATCGCTGTTGTCGCGCCGTGCCATCATGTTGCCGGTCGGCCCCCACGCACCGATGTAGATCCAGCAGCCGGAAGACGTGCTGCCGTCGTCGCGCAGGTCGCCGAACGCGGCCAGCTGTTCGCCGGCCTTGCGCACCAGCCGGGTCGGGTCCTTCGGATCGAACACGTCCACCAGGGCCTTGCCGTTGTACTCCATCGCCAGTTCTTCCGGCGTCGGCAGTTTCGGGTCGGCGTAATTCCAGGCGAGGTCGCGCACCGGCTCCCACCACGCGCCGCCGTCCTTCTCGTACAGCGCCTTGATGCGGTGGAACAGCTCGGACATGATCTCGATGTCGCTGCGCGCTTCGCCCGGTGCGTTGGCGCCCTTCCAGTGCCATTGCAGCCAGCGCGAGGAGTTCACCACCGCGCCGTTCTCCTCGGCGAACGAGGTGGTCGGCAGGCGGAACACTTCGGTCTGGATGGTGCTCGGGTCGACGTCGTTCAGTGCGCCATGGTTCTGCCAGAAGGCGATGGTTTCGGTTTCCAGCGGGTCCATGCTGACCATGAACTTCAGCTTGGAGAACGCGCTGATCAGCTTGCCCTTGTTCGGTGCCGAGGCCAGCGGGTTGAAGCCCTGGCAGATGTAGCCATGGATCCTGCCTTCGTTCATCAGCTCGTAGGCCTGCAGCATGTCGTAGGGCTTGTCGAGCTTGGGCAGGTGATCGAAGCACCAGTTGTTGTCGGCGGTGGCGGCATCGCCCCACCACGACTTCATCAGACTGACATGGAACTTCGGGTAGTTCTGCCAGAACGACATCTGGTTGGCGCGCAGCGGCTTCTGCGTGCGCTTGGCGATGTAGGCGTTGTAGTCCTGCTCGTCCTGCCTGGGCAGTGTCAGGTAGCCCGGCAGCAGGTCGGACATCAGGCCGATGTCGGTCAGGCCCTGGATGTTGGAATGCCCACGCAGGGCGTTCATGCCGCCACCGGCCACGCCGATGTTGCCCAGCAGCAGCTGCACCATCGTGCCGGCGCGCACGTTCTGCGCACCGACCGAGTGCTGCGTCCAGCCCAGCGCGTACAGGATGGTCATCGCCTTGTCCTTGCCGGCGGTGGACGCGATCATGTCCCAGATCTGGCGGATGCTGTCGGCGGGCGTACCGCAGATGCGTTCGACCATCTCCACGGTATAGCGTGCGTAGTGCTGCTTGAGCAGGTTGTAGACGCAGCGTGGGTCCTTCAGGGTCGGGTCGCTGCGCACGTAACCGTCGTCGCCATACAGGTAGTCCCAGCTGGAGCGGTCGTAGCTGCGCTTCTGCGGGTCATAGCCCGAGTACAGGCCGTCGGTGAAGGCGAATTCGTCTTTCACCAGGAACGACATGTCGGTGTAGTTCAGCACGTACTCGTGCTGGATGCGGTCCTCGGCCAGCAGGTAGTTGATCAGGCCACCCAGGAACACGATGTCGGTGCCGGTGCGGATCGGCGCGTAGACATCGGCCACCGCGGCCGAGCGGTTGAAGCGTGGATCGATGACGATCAGGCGGGCCTTGTTGTGTGCCTTGGCCTCGGTCACCCATTTGAACCCGCACGGGTGTGCCTCGGCGGCATTGCCACCCATGATCAGGATCAGGTCGGCATTCTTGATGTCGACCCAGTGATTCGTCATCGCACCTCGGCCTAGCGTCGGGGCAAGACCTGCCACCGTCGGGCCGTGTCAGACACGTGCCTGGTTGTCGAATGCGAGCATTCCAAGCGAGCGGACGACCTTGTGGGTCAATACCGCGGTTTCATTGCTGGTGGCCGAGGCCGCCAGCATGCCGGTGGTCAGCCAGCGGTTGACCGTCTGCCCCGCCTCGTTCTTCTGCACGAAGTTGGCGTCGCGGTCTTCCTTCATCAGCCGCGCGATGCGGTCCAGAGCGTCGTCCCAGCTCAGGCGCTTCCATTCGTTCGTACCCGGTGCACGGTATTCCGGGTAGAGCAGGCGCGATTTGCTGTGGATGATGTCGGCCAGGCCGGCGCCCTTCGGGCACAGCGTGCCGCGGTTGACCGGGTGGTCCGGGTCGCCCTCGATGTGGAAGATGCTCGGCTCGGCGTTCTTGGCGCCATCGCCGAGGCTGTACATCAGGATGCCGCAGGCCACCGAACAGTACGTACAGGTGTTGCGGGTCTCGGTGGCGCGGGTCAGCTTGTACTGCCGCACCTCCGCGAGCGCGATGCCGGGCGCGAAGCCCATCAGGGCCAGGCTGGAGCCCACCAGGGTTGTCCCGGTGACCTTCAGGAACTGGCGGCGACTCATCGAGGGCATGCCGTTCTCCTTGGATGGCGGGGAGGCGTGCAGGCCTCCGGGCTGTCGGTGGGTACGGCCGTCGAAGGGGAGAACCGCCAGCATGCCGCGAGCGTCTTTCCGGGAACGACCGCAATGCCCCGGTTATAGCACAGCCCCCCGCATGCCCATGTGGCACAAGGCCGGCCGGGTGTGGCCGGGCGCGGGGATGGGCCGCTCTGGTAAAGTTGCGTGCCCGCACCCCGGGGAGCCGTCTGCCGGGCCTGGTTCCAGGATGTTCCGCGCAGTCCCCGCCGTCCTGGCGCGATCCTCCGCGCCATGTCTGGAACATCGAGGAAAAATTTTGCGAAATCAACCAGTTGGGTTCCGTGCATGAGCGCCCCGTCCACCCCGTCGGCCACCATCGCGCGCGGCACGCTGTACATCGTTGCCGCCCCTTCAGGCGCCGGCAAGAGCAGCATCGTCAACGCGACGCTGGCCCGCGACCCGCAGATCGCCCTGTCGATCTCTTTCACTTCGCGAGCCATGCGACCGGGTGAAGTGAACGGTGAGCACTATCACTTCGTCACCGCAGAGAAGTTCGAGCAGATGATTGCTGCGGGCGACTTCTTCGAGCATGCATGGGTGCACGGAGACTGGAAGGGCACGGCGCGGCAGTCGGTGGAACCGCAGCTGGCGGCCGGCCAGGATGTGCTGCTGGAGATCGACTGGCAGGGCGCGCAGCAGGTCCGGCAGCTGGTGCCGGGCACGGTCACCGTGTTCATCCTGCCGCCGTCCAAGCAGGCCCTGCAGGACCGCATGCGCAAGCGTGGGCAGGACAGCGAGGCGGTGATCGCCCAGCGCCTGGGCGCCGCCCGCGACGAGATGCTGCACTTCAACGAGTTCGACTACGTCATCGTCAACGAGGTGTTCGACACCGCCGTGGACGAGCTGTGCGCGATCTTCACCGCCAGCCGCCTGCGCCGCGAGGCCCAGAAGGTCCGCCACGCCGGGCTGATCCAGGCCCTGTTGACCCCTGATCCGGGCGCAACTGACTGATTCCAAAAGAATCGGGTGAGGGTTGGCTTGATTTTGTCCAGCCCCTGCCGGTACACTCCGTCCCCTTTCCCTCATTCGACTGAGCGGCCGACCGGTCGCCGGGAGCCCGTATGGCCCGCATCACCGTAGAAGATTGCCTGGAAGTCGTTAACAACCGTTTCGAGCTGGTCATGATGGCCTCCAAGCGTGCCCGCCAGCTCGCCAATGGCGTGCAGGCCACGCTGGACAACAGCGAGACCGAGGACAAGCCGACCGTGCTGGCGCTGCGCGAGATCGCTGCCCGCAAGATCGACAACGCGCTGATCGACGAAGTCGAGAAGGCCGAGCGTGAGCGCGCCGAGCGCGAAGCGCTGGAGTGGGCCGCCGCGGAAGTGGTCGCCGATGAAGACATGTCCAAGAACGACGATTGATCGCATCGATCAACGTCATCGCTGGACACGCCGAACAGCCCGCCCCGTGCGGGCTGTTTCGCATTCAGGATTTGCCGTAAACGTCGCGCTGGAATAGGCTTCGGGCATGAACCCAGGCCCCACTGCCAAGGTCGCCGCAGCCCCCACTGCCGCCGTACCCGACTACGTCCTCCAGCTTGAACGCGCCGCCCATTACCTGCCGCCGGAGCAGCTGCCGCTGCTGCGCCGTGCCTGGGAAGTCGGGGCCGCTGCGCACGCTGGGCAGACACGCAAGTCGGGCGAGCCCTATATCACCCATCCTGTGGCGGTTGCGCAGGTGCTGGCCGAGCTCGGCCTGGATGTCGAAGCGCTGATCGCCGCGATCCTGCACGACACCATCGAGGACACGCCGCTGACCCGCGAGGCGCTGGCCGCCGAGTTCGGCGAGCCGGTTGCCGAACTCGTCGATGGCGTGACCAAGCTGGACAAGCTGAAGTTCCGGGACCGCCAGGAAGCTGCCGCGGAGAGCTTCCGCAAGATGCTGCTGGCGATGTCGCGCGACCTGCGCGTGATCATGATCAAGCTGGCCGACCGCCTGCACAACATGCGTACGCTGGGCGCCCAGAGCCGCGAAGCGAGGAGCCGCATCGCCCGCGAGACGCTGGAGATCTACGCGCCGATCGCGCAGCGGCTGGGCATGAGCCTGGTCAAGAGCGAGCTGCAGAACCTGGGCTTCAAGGCGTTGTATCCGTGGCGCCACGCGATCCTGGAAAAGCACATCCGCAGCCAGCCGGTGGTGCGCCGCGAGGCGATGGCGCAGGTGGAAGTGCAGCTCTCGCAGCGACTGGCGAAGGAGGGGATCGAACACCGCCTGGTCAGCCGCATCAAGACGCCGTGGAGCATCTACAACAAGATGCGCGACGAGAACAAGAGCTTTGACCAGGTGATGGACGTGTTCGGGTTCCGCCTGGTCGTGCGCAGCGTGCCCACCTGCTATCACGCACTGGGCTCGGTGCATGCCACGTTCAAGCCGCTGGACGGTCGCTTCCGTGACTTCATCGCCATTCCCAAGGCCAACGGCTACCAGTCGCTGCACACCGTGCTCTTCGGACCGTACGGCTCGCCGATCGAGGTGCAGATCCGTACCGAGGAAATGGACCTGATTGCCGAGCGAGGCGTGGCCGCACACTGGACCTACAAGTTCGGTGGCGATTCTCCCAACAGCGCGCAGAGCCGTGCCCACGCGTGGATCGTCGAGTTGATCGATTCGCAGCGCGCGGCCGGCTCCTCGCTGGAATTCCTCGACAACGTGAAGGTCGACCTGTTCCCGGACGAGGTCTACCTGTTCACGCCGAAGGGGAAGATCCTGGCCCTGCCGCGCAATTCCACCGCGCTCGATTTCGCTTACGCCGTGCATACCGATGTCGGCAACATGGCGGTGGCCTCGCGCGTGGACAAGAAGCTGGTGCCGTTGCGCACCAAGCTGGTCTCCGGGCAGTCGGTGGAGATCATCACCGCGCGTTCGGCCACGCCCAAACCGCAGTGGCTGGAGTTCGTGGTCACCAGTAAGGCACGCACCGCGATCCGCCACCAGCTCAAGCAGCTGGAGCACGAGGACGCCGTGCAGCTGGGCCACCGCATGCTTGACCGTGCGCTGGAGGCGATGGATTCCTCGCTGGAGCGGCTGCCGAAGGGGCGCCTGGACGCATTCCTGGCCGAACACCGTTTCCCGCGCCTGGAGGCGCTGCTGGCCGAAGTCGCGCTCGGCAACTGGATGCCGACCCAGGCCGCGCAGGCGCTGATGGCCTATGCGGAACTGCGTGGCGGCCCGCATTCGCGCCACCACTCGCAGGAGAAGATCCTGATCAATGGCAGCGAGCGCGGCGTGGTCACCTTCGCGGGCTGCTGCCAGCCGATTCCCGGCGACGACATCATGGGGTACCACACCGCCGGCAAGGGCATCGTGGTGCATCGCATGGACTGCCCGAACCTGGCCGAGCTGCGCAAGTCGCCCGAGCGCTGGGTGCTGATCGGCTGGGATACCACCGTTTCCGGTGACTACGACACCTCGCTGGTGGTGGAAGTGGAGAACGGCACCGGCGTGCTGGCCCAGCTTGCCGCCGCGATCGCGCAGAGCCAGTCCAACATCGAGCGCGTGGATTATCTGGATCGCGACTTCAACGCTGCCGTGCTGGCGTTCAACATCCAGGTGCGCGACCGCAACCACCTGGCCGAGGTCATGCGGCGCCTGCGCCGCCTGTCGGTCGTGCAGTCGGTGCGCCGCCAGTAAAGCCACGCCATGCGTGGAAGATGTTCCGCGCACACGACGCACGAGGATGCGCCCGGCCTGGAGGCCATGGGTGGATGGTGCACCGGTAGCGCCGGGCCATGCCCGGCGAGCGCGCCACGAAGCATGAACCAAACGTCGCCGGGCATGGCCCGGCGCTACCGGGTTGCTACAATCACCGCTCTGTTTTCCCCAATGTACCGGAGCGACCATGTCCCGCCAGATCATCAACACCGAAAAGGCGCCTGCCGCCATCGGCCCTTACTCGCAGGCCGTGCGCGCCGGCAACACCGTGTACTTCTCCGGCCAGATCCCGCTTGATCCGGCGACCGGCGACATCGTCGGTGCCGGTGATGTCGAAGCCCAGGCCCGCCGCGCGTTCGACAACCTCAAGGCCGTGGCCGAAGCTGCCGGCGGTTCGCTGGACCAGGTCGTGCGCCTTGGCCTGTACCTGACCGACCTGGGCGAGTTCGCCAAGGTCAACGCGGTCATGCAGGACTACTTCCAGGCTCCGTTCCCGGCCCGTTCCACCATCGAAGTCTCCGGCCTGCCGAAGGGCGCCAACTTCGAGGTCGACGCGGTGATGGTCATCGACTGACGCCCCCGTGGCACGCAAGGCGGCGGTCACTCCGGTCCTGTCACCGTCCGGCGAAGCATCCCTGGCGATGCTCGCCGGCGTGGGTCCGGCCGTGGCCGCCAAGCTGCAGGCGCGTGGCCTGGCCACCCTGCAGGATCTCTGGCTTCACCTGCCGCTGCGCTATGAGGACCGGACCCGGCTGACCCGCATCGAAGACCTGCGATCCGGCGTGCCGGCACAGGTGGAAGTGCGCGTCGTCGCGGTCGAGCGCGGCATGCGCTACCGGCCGATGCTGAAGGTGGCGGTCGAGGACGAGGGGCAGGGCACCCTGGTGCTGCGCTTCTTCCATTTCCGCCAGCAGCAGGTCGGCCAGTTCGCGGTCGGCAACCGCCTGCGCTGTTTCGGTACGCCCAAGCCGGGCCACCTTGGCCTGGAAATCGTTCATCCCAGCTACCAGGTGCTGGGGCGCAACGATGATCCTGAACTTGGCGACCGCCTCGATCCGGTGTATCCCACGGTGGAAGGGGTGGGCCCGATGACGATGCGCAGGCTGATCGGCCAGGCGCTGGATCGCCTGCCTGAAGAAGCCGCGCTGGAACTGCTGCCCGTTGGCTGGCTCGATGGCCTCGGCCTGCCGTCGCTGCGCAGTGCGCTGTTGACGGTGCACCGGCCGCCACCGGATGCCGACCTGGCCGCGCTGGCCGCCGGCACCCATCCGGCGCAGCGCCGGCTGGCGATGGAAGAACTGCTGGCACACCATCTCAGCCTGCGTCGCCAACGCATCGCGCTGCAGGCGCATCATGCGCCGCCGCTGGCCGGCCCCGGTGCGCTGGCCAAGGCCCTGCTGAAGCAGCTGCCGTTCGCCCTCACCGGTGCGCAGGCGCGCGTGTTCAAGCAGATCCGCGAAGACCTCGCGCGACCCCGTCCCATGCTGCGGCTGGTGCAGGGCGACGTGGGTTCCGGCAAGACCGTGGTGGCCGCGCTGGCCGCCATGCTGGCGGTAGAGCAGGGCAAGCAGGTCGCGCTGGCCGCGCCCACCGAACTGCTGGCCGAACAGCATCTCAACAATCTGCGCGGTTGGCTGGAGCCGCTGGGTGTACGTATCGCCTGGCTGGCCGGCAAGGTCACCGGCAAGGCGCGCGCGAAGGTGATGGAACAGGTCGCCAATGGCGAAGCGCAGGTGGTGGTCGGTACCCACGCGCTGATGCAGGAGGCGGTGGTGTTCCAGGACCTCGCCCTGGCCATCGTCGACGAACAGCACCGCTTCGGCGTGCACCAGCGCCTGGCGCTGCGCGACAAGGGCGCCGGTGGCAACAGCGTGCCACACCAGCTGGTGATGACTGCCACGCCGATTCCGCGCACGCTGGCGATGTCCGAGTACGCGGACCTGGACGTATCGGCCATCGACGAACTGCCACCGGGCCGTACGCCGGTGCAGACCGTGGCCCTGAACAACGACCGCCGTCCGGAGCTGATCGAACGTATCGCCCTGGCCTGCGCGGAAGGACGGCAGGTGTACTGGGTGTGTACGCTGATCGAGGAAAGCGAAGAGCTGGACGCCACGCCCGCACAGGCCACCTTCGAATCGCTGCAGGCGCTGCTGCCGGGCGTGCGCGTGGGGCTGGTGCACGGGCGGATGAAGGCCGCCGAGAAACAGGCGACCATGGTCGCGTTCAAGGCCGGTGACATCGACCTGCTGGTGGCGACCACGGTGATCGAAGTGGGTGTGGACGTGCCCAATGCTTCGCTGATGGTGATCGAGAACGCCGAGCGTCTGGGCCTGGCCCAGCTGCACCAGCTGCGCGGTCGCGTCGGCCGCGGTTCGGCGGTGTCGCGCTGCGTGCTGCTGTACCAGGCGCCGCTTTCGCAGATGGCGCGCGAGCGTCTGCAGACCATGCGCGAAACCAACGATGGCTTCGTCATCGCCGAGAAGGACCTGGAACTGCGCGGGCCGGGCGAACTGCTTGGCACGCGGCAGACAGGCCTGGCCGGCTTCCGCATCGCCGATCTGGCACGCGACGCCGGCCTGCTGCCCGGCGTGCATGACCTGGCCGAGCGCCTGCTGGCGCAGCAGCCCGCACTGGCCGACCGCGTGGTCAAGCGCTGGATCGGCGCGGCCGTACGCTACGCCTCGGCGTAAGCGGCCTCTGTGCGCTGCGCGCGGGAGTCGAGCATGGCTCGACTCTACAGACAGCGCTTTCGATCATTTCCATGTTCATCCACGCATTGCGTGGATGTGTCGACCAAGGTCGACACCTACCAGAGCAAAATGCCGTTCCGACAGGCCGCGGGAAACTGTCGGAGGCGGACCCACCCCCGCCATCCCCCAGAAAACCAGCTTTTGCCGTTGCTCTGGCGTTTGCCGTTGATCCGGCAGGTGCAGGGCACAGCCCTGCCAGAATCCCCATACTTGCAACGGTCATCATCCCGGTCCACACTTCGTTGCCGATCTGAAGACGGCAACGATGACCCACAAGATCCCCCTGTTGATCGACACCGATCCCGGTGTGGACGACGCCCTGGCCCTGCTGATGGCCTTTGCCGATGAACGGCATGACGTGGTCGCCCTGACCATCGCCGCCGGCAATGTCGGCCTGCAGTACACCGTCCGTAACGCCCTCAAGCTCTGCGACATCGTCGGCCGTCCCGACGTGCCGGTGTTTGCCGGCAGCCCCGATCCGCTGCTGCATCCCTCCGTCGATGCCGCGCATGTGCACGGCCGTGATGGCTACGGCGATGTCGATCTGCCACCGCCGGGCCGACAGGCCGAAGCCGAGCATGCCGCGCTGGCGATCCTGCGCCTGTCGCACAAACATGCCGGCGAACTGATGCTGGTGATGCTCGGCCCGCTGACCAACCTGGCGCTGGCGCTGAAGCTGGACCCGACCCTGCCTGAGCGCATCAAGCGCATCGTGGTGATGGGCGGCGCGGTCACCTGCCACGGCAACATCACGCCGGCGGCGGAGTTCAACATCGCCTTCGATCCGGAAGCGGCGCACGTGGTGTTCACCGCATTCAAGCACCTGCTGGTGTCGGACTGGGAAGCCACCGTCGCCCACGGCCTGCCGCTGCAGGAGGCCGAGACGTGGCTGCAGGCCGATTCGGAGCGCGCCCGCTTCTATGAGCTGATCTCGCGCAAGACCCGTGGCCTGTCCGAAGACAGCAAGGGCGGACGCTGGTACACCGCCGATGCCCTGGCCATGGCCTGGGCGCTGAACCCGGAAGGGCAGCTGCGGGTGGAATCGCGGCCGCTGAACGTGGAACTGAACGGCACGTTCAGTCGCGGCGCGACCCTCGTCGACTGGAACCGCCAGACCGGCCAGCCGGACAACTGCGACCTTCTGATGGCCTACGACCAGGCCCGCTTCGAAAGCCTTGTGCGGCAGGCACTTGGCGCGGACTGAGCGCGGATCCACGCAACCGGTTGCCCCAAGGGGCGGCCGGTGCTTATAATGCCGCTCTTGACCACCAGCCCATTTACGGTGTGAGCCCATGAAGGCCGATATCCATCCGAACTACCGCGACGTCGTCTTCCATGACGTCACCTCCGATTTCAAGATCCTGACCCGCTCCACCATGGCGACGAAGGAAACCATCCAGTGGGAAGACGGCAACGAATACCCGCTGGTCAAGGTTGAAATTTCCTCGGCTTCGCATCCGTTCTACACGGGCAAGCACAAGGTCATCGACACCTCGGGCCGCATCGACAAGTTCCAGAAGCGCTACGCGCGCTGATCTGTCGATCCCGCTCCGAACCGACGGCCGCGCTCTGCGCGGCCGTTTGTTTTTCCCCGGCGCCTGCCCAACAGGCGTTTGGATGGACAGAACACTGCGTTCGCGTGACAACGCTTTTGCCGATCCGGGCCACTCGCTGGCCGGGTTCCGGCCGCCTGCCGTCTACGACTTCCGTCTAGCACCGGGCAAATGCTGCTGTGCGATAATGGCGTGATCCACGACACAGGTCGTGGACGTCATTCACGTGCCTGACCAATGCGCTTGGGCAGGCGCCTTCCCATGAAGGAGCGCACACAGTGTCCGATCTTGATCAGGTCACGCTCAACGCCGGCGACACGTCGGTCGTTCTGCCCGTCATCAAACCCACCCTTGGCAACGACTGCGTCGACATCGCGAAGCTGACCAAGGAAACGGGGTACTTCACCTACGATTCCGGCTTCACCGCGACGGCCAGCTGCAAGTCCGCCATCACCTACATCGACGGCGACAAGGGCGTGCTGCTGTACCGCGGCTACCCGATCGAACAGCTGTCGGAAAAGTCGAGCTACGTCGAAGTGGCCTACCTGCTGATCAACGGCGAGCGTCCGAGCGCCGAGCAGCTGAAGGCCTTCACCGATGAGCTGGCTGCCGAGGCCAACGTCCCCGATTCGATCAACACCCTGATCGGCAGCTTCGCCAAGGATGCCCATCCGATGGCCATCCTGGCTGCCGCGATCGCGCAGCTGTCGGCCGTCTACCACGACGCGCTGGACCTGTCCGACGCCGAACAGCGCCGTCAGGCCGCCGTGCGCCTGATCGCCAAGGTGCCGACCCTCTCGGCGCTGATCTACCGTCACGGCAAGGGCCTGCCGGCCAACACGCCCGACACCTCGCTGGATTACGTCAGCCGCTTCCTGAAGCAGACCTTCGAGTCGGCCGACGGCCAGTACGAACTGAATCCGGACGTGGTCAAGGCGCTGGACCTGCTGTTCATCCTGCACGCCGACCACGAGCAGAACGCGTCCACCTCGACGGTGCGCCTGGTCGGCTCGACCGGTGCCAATCCGTATGCGTCGGTTGCCGCGGGCGTCACCGCGCTGTGGGGTCCGGCCCATGGCGGTGCCAACGAAGCCGTGCTGAAGATGCTGGAAGAAATCGGTTCGGCCGACAACGTGGAATCGGCCGTGCTCAAGGCCAAGGACAAGACCTCCGGCTTCCGCCTGATGGGCTTCGGCCACCGCGTCTACAAGAACTTCGACCCGCGCGCCAAGGTCATCGGCGAGATGACCAGCAAGGTGCTCAAGCAGCTGGGCGTGCAGGACCCGCTGCTGGACGTGGCCGTGAAGCTGGAGCAGGCCGCGCTGCAGGATGACTACTTCGTCGCCCGCAAGCTGTACCCGAACGTCGATTTCTACAGCGGCATCATCTACAAGGCGCTGCAGATTCCGACCGAGATGTTCACCGTCATGTTCGCCCTGGGCCGTACCTCCGGCTGGGTGTCGCATTGGCTGGAACAGCAGGTCGATCCGGAAATGAAGATCGGCCGTCCGCGCCAGGTCTACACCGGCAGCGACGTGCGCGACTACCAGGGCTGATCGCCCCGCAATCGCAACGTGGAAGAACGCCCCCGCAAGGGGGCGTTTTTTTTTGCCCATGCCGTGGTCCCCCCTCTGGCTGTAGCAATGCCGAAAGCGTCGCATTCTGCTGGTCACGGCACGCGCGATGCGTGTGTGATGTCGCAGAAGTACGCGTAATCGGCAATCAAGAAACGTTGCATGTACACCGCAGGAGCCGATCAATACCTTGACCGCGCTGCTGGCAGGGCAGGTCCGTGCCGGCAGTGCTTCCATCCAGGAGGCAACCCAATCCATCAGAGAGAGAAACCATGTCGCACATGTTCAAGAAGGCCGCCCTGGCCGTGGCGCTCGCCGGCGCTTCGCTGACCGCGCAGGCCGCCGTGGAAACCAACATCACCGTGTGGGCGAACGTCGATCCGACCCTGTCCCTGCTCAAGGCCGACGGCACCGCGCTGCCGGACGCGGTGCAGCTGGTCTACCGCGCCGGCGGTGCCGGCCTGTCGTCGTGGACCGAAGATGTGCGCATCTTCACCAATGACACCGAGAAGGACGTCAGCGTGCGCCTGGCGGCCGACGCCGTGCTGCGTCCCGACCTGGCCGCACCGGGTGCCATCAACGTGCCGCTGACGGTCAGCCTCAACGGCCGCGCCCTGGAGACCACCCCGATCGACTTCGCTGCAGACGACCTGTTCGACAGCGCGATTCCGGGTGCGTCGATCGCCATGCCGCTGCGCGTGCAGCAGACCGTGTCCGGCGAGATCAACTTCGCGGGCCTGTACAGCGGCACCGTTGCGCTGGTCGTGTCGCAGAACACCGCCGCGCCGTAATCCCCACCGCGCCGGCCCGTGCGCGGGCCGGCCGGCCATCGGTTGTCTCCCCATGTTGATACCTGCACCTGCCCACAGCCGGCTGGCGGTCGCGCTCGCCCTGACGTTGGCCATTCCGGCCCTGCCGACTGTCCACGCACGGCCGGTACCGGCCGGTTTCGAAGACCTCGCCAGCGGCCAGACCGAGCGTGTCGAGGTACGCCTGTTCGGGCAGTCGGCCGGCCTGTGGTCCGCCTGGGTCACGCTGGATACGGTGCAGCTGGATCAGCCCGCGCAGGTACTGGAAGCCCTGGGTCTCAGCGCCGATGCGCGCGACGCGCTGCAGGCGGCACTGGCTGCACCGCTGCCGCGCAACAGTCATCTGGCCTGTCCCTACGGCCAACCGGATCCCGGCTGCGGCTGGATCGACAGTCCGGACGATCCTGCGCAGGTGCACGCCATCTTCGATGAAAGCGATGGCGTGCTGATGTTGTTTCCGGCACGCCGGTGGCTGCCACAGCAGAGCGCGCAGCGCTCGCCGTTCCACCAGGTGTCCGAGCAGGCACAGAACGCGCTGCTGCAGCAGCAGACCGTGAATTTCAGCGGGGGCGATGGCTATCAGGCGTTGAGCGTGCAGGGCAGCACGGTGCTTGGCGTGCTGCGCGATGGCCATGTCGCCAGCAGCTGGAACTACAGCCGCCAGGCGCGGCAGGGTTATCGCGCGCATGACCGCTTCCAGCTGGACGATCTCTACTATCGCCACGATCTTGCCCAGCGCCACTACGTGCAGCTGGGCCGCATGGACCGGCGCAATCTGTCCAGCCAGCAGGGCGGCACCTTCGGGTTCGGCATGCTGCCGCTGGATCGCTTCGAGGGGCTGCGCGTGGGGACCACGCAGGCCTACGTCGATACCGACGCGAACGTCACCTCCACCCCGTTGACCGTGCTGCTCGGCCGCGATGCACGCGTGGACGCCTTCGACGGTGATCGCCTGCTGCAGACCTTTTACCTGCAGGCCGGTGTCAACGATCTCGATACGCGCCGGTTTCCGCTCGGCAGCTACACCGTCACCCTGCGCATCTATGAGGATGGCCGCTTCGTGCGCAGCGAGGAGGCACCCTTCAGCCGGGGCGGCGACTGGTCCGAGCGCAGCCTGCAGTGGTTCGTGCAGGGCGGGCGGCGTCGTGCGCATGCGACACGTGCAAGTGACATCGGCGATGCGTCCGACACGGCGGTACAGGCGGGGTTGCGCATCCCCCTTGCGCGCAACTACGGCATGACAGCGGGTATCGCCCGCGTCGCCGATACCGGTTACGGCGAACTGCGCCTGGAGGGACGCCAGCAGTTCGGGCGGCATGACCTGCAGGCGATGGTCGGCGTGCTGAACGGAGGCGACGGCAGCCGCGGCCTGCAGCAGCAGCTGAGCTATCGCCACTACGCGTCCTGGAATGTCTATCGGCAACGCCTGCGCGGCGGTGCGTGCCAGAGCAGCACGCCGGTGCTGCATGACCGTTTCGGTTGTGTCGATGCGCTCAGTGCCTCGGTATCGGCGCCCCTGTTCGGCGGCAGCCTGTACCTGGGATACACGCGCCGGCGCAGCTTCACCCCGGAGTGGAGCCTGCCCGGCGAAGACGACGATGCCTGGACGGGCCTGCCGCCGGGCCTGCAGCCGCCGCATGTGCCGGCGCTGCGTCCTGCGCAGACCTCGCGCAGCCTGCAGGCCAGTTACAGCCGTACCCGGCAGTGGCGTGGACTGAGCATCGGCAGCCGGCTGGGGGTGTGGCAGCAGGACACCGATACCGGCAGCGGGCGCGGGCCTGCCCGTGATCGCGGCCTCTACCTGAACATTGCAGTCTCGCGGCTGCAGCGGATCGACGACGGCAGCGTGCAGCAGCGCGTGGCGCTGGACATGCGCCAGCCCCAGCACAGCCGCCCGGATGCCCGCCTGGGCCTGTCGCATTCGTTGCGGCAGGAGCGCGACGGCGACGCGCGCGATCTGGGCGCCGAGCTGAGCGCGTACAACGACGACCGCTACAGCGCGCTGGCCAGCGCCCGTATCGACAACCGCTTCGGGCAGAGCGGTGCATCGGTGTCGTACTACCAGCACCACGGTGGGGGTGAACTGGCCTACAGCGGCAACCACACGTCGGGGCTGTCGCTGTCCGCACGCGGGCTGCACTGGGGCGGCGCCCATGGCGCCGATGCCGGGGTAGTGGTCAGCGTGGACGATGCGCGCGATCTGGAGCTGAGTGGCGCGGCTGCCGACATCCGCGCCGGCAGCAACCGGCGCCGCATCCTCGGCTTCGGCGAGCGCCGGCTGCTGCCGCTGGGCGGCTACCAGCGTCACCGCGTGGACGTGCAGGACGCCAGTGCGCACGACAGCGACGCCGCAGTGCGTGTCGCCCGCCTGGGTGCGGCGCAGCACGCCTTCCTGCTGCCGGGAAAGGTGATCGCGCTTCCGGTCACGCTGGACGTGACCTACACCTTCATCGGCAACGCACGCGACATCGCCGGTACCCCGCTGGAAGGCGCCCGCATCCTCAATGCACCGGTGCCCTCGCTGGGCCGCGACGGCGGCTTCATCGCCGAATTCCCGCAGCGCGAGCCGGTGCTCTACCTGCTGCGTGCAGGCGACCTGCTGAAGTGCCCGCTCACCGTGCGTGAGCGCCGCAGCGTGGTGCTGCTGGTCGGCCAGGTGCAGTGCGAACCGCTGGCGCTGGAGCAGTTGCCGGCACCGATCCGCCACCAGGCGCGGGTACAGCGGCTGCTCAACGAACTGGCCCCGGTGGCGGGGCGCAACGAACGCAACGTGATGAGTGGAGGTGCGCGATGAGGACCGCATGGAGGCTGCTGCTGGCCGCGGCCTGCCTGCTTGGCAGTGCACAGGCGCTGGCACAGCGCCCACCGGCAACGACGCCGGCCACCGGCGTGATCACCACGGACATCGTCCGCACCTTCGACCGCTCCGCGCCCGAAGCGCTGGAGCTGTGGGCGCCGCGGACGGTGCTCGGGTATGGGGAGGTGGAGCTGGGGTACGGGAAGATCCATCTGACGTGTGATGAAGACCCTGCGTATGGGCGTTGTCCGACGCGTGATACGCAGGAGGGGCCTGTGTCCCACGCATCCTTCCCACTTCAGTTTCGCGAACTGAGAAGCGGTCAGGACATCGGCATCGACGTTGTAGGGTGGATAGAGCGGGCCGAGTGGCAGCGCACTTGCAGCGATGATTTCTGGGATAAGAACAGATATCCGCTCTGGAGTTCCACGACTCGCGATTGCCAGATACCTCCAGGTGGTACAGCTGCGCGGCTCATCATTCACAGTGAAGACGTCGGGAATCTCGTTGCGGGTCGTTGGAGAGCAGAACTCCGCCTCAACCTGCGCATCGATCCCGACGGCCCGATCGTCGCCACCCATGTGTTCCGGTTCGATCTGACCATCACCGATCGCGACCGCACCATGATCTACCTGCCCGAGTTCGGCATGGCCGAGCCGCTGGTGGGCCTGCAGCTGGACTACCGGCCGATTCCCTCACCCGGCACGATCGGTGGCACCGCCGTGCTGGACATGTGCCTGTACGACGGCATGGGCTCGCAGAGCGAGTATCTGGCCATCACCGCGCGTGACATGGGCCCCGCCGCGCCGGGCCGTCCGCCATCGCAGTACTCGGTCTGGCACCGCGACGGTGGGCGCGAGGCGCAGGACCGCCTGGACTACCAGCTCACCCTGGACCACAGCGGCCAGAAGATCGCCCTGCACAACAACGAGGAAGTGCTGCTGCACGGCATCGATACCGCCGAGCTGCGGCTGGTGATGCTGCCCGACATGAACCAGTGGGTGTACTGCGTGCCCACGCCGCTGACCCTGGAAACCCCCCGTGTGCCGGCATCCGAGAAACGCGAGGGCTACTACGACGGCCGCCTCAAGCTCGAAATGCGCCTGCCGACCGACCGCCTCTGACCTTCCCCTGGAACCCGATCCCATGAGCAAGATTCCCCTGGCCGGCGCGCTGCTGCTGGCCCTTCTGCCAGCGGCACCGGTGCTGGCCAATCTCAACGTCCACCCCATGCGCGTGCACGCCGAGGCCGGCAAGACCACGACCGTGCGCGTGCATTCGCAATCACCGCAGCCGCAGTACGTGCAGGCCACGGTGAAACGCATCCTGCATCCGGCCAGTGACCACGAGGAAGAAGTCGATGAGGCCGTCGGCACCGCCGCCGTCATGGCGGTCACGCCCGGACGCTTCGGTCTGGCAGGGGGCGGTACGCGCCTGATACGGATCATTCCGCTGCAACCGGTCGAGCAGGAAACCGCGTTCCGCATCTACTTCGAAGGCGTACGCGGTCCTGATGACAGCACGCCGGAGGTGCCGGTGCAGGGCGCCAGCGCCACGTTGGGCGTCAGCCTGGTCTGGGGCGTGCTGGTCAATGTGCTGCCCGCCGAGGGGCGCGTCGAGATGGCCCTGGACGGTGATCGCCTGTTGAACCGCGGCACGCTGCGGCTCGGCGTCAACCAGGTGCAGGACTGCGACGCGGACGGCCGCTGCACCACGCACGAGATCAAACGCAGCCTTTACCCCGGCGCGGCGATGACGCTGCCGTTCGTGCCCCGCGTCGGCGGGCGCGTGGAGATCGACTACCGGCTCAGCCACGCCGGCTTCCGTGAACACCGGCAGACGCTGCAGCCCTGACCGCCCATGACTGGCCTTGCGCCCCCAGGTTCCCGTTTCCCAACCACCGAGACATCGATGAATCGCATCTACCGTTTGATCTGGAATACCCGCCTGCGCTGCTGGGCCGTGGCCAGCGAGCACACCCGTTCGCGCGGCAAGCCGGCTTCGGCGGCACGCCCGCTTGCCGCCGCCCTGTGCGTGATGCTGGCCGCTCCCGCATTCGCGACCGAGGTTGCGTCGGATCCGTCGAGCGTACCCGACGCCATTGCAGCGGAGGCTGACGCAGCACCGGCAGAGTGGGACGCGTTGATGAGCGCGTTCATCGGCTCGCCTGCCACGTCGCGCAGTGTCGGCACTACCAGCTACCAGAACGTGCTGATCGGTGGGGGTTCCACGGTCAACAGCACCAAGGGCGTGGCCATCGGCGTGGGTTCGGTCACGGCGTTCGACGGCATCGGTATCGGCAACAATGCCAAGGGCATTGCCGGTGGCGTGGCCATCGGCATCAATGCGGGCACGGGAATCGGCGAAGGGGGGACTGCGATCGGCAAAAGCGCCACAGCGCTGGGAGTCGGGGCCGTCGCGATCGGCCTCAACAGTTACGTTGGGGCGCCTGGCAACAGTGCGGTCGCGGTCGGGCGCAATGCCCGGGCCGAGGGCAGCGATGCCACGGCGATGGGGCCGGGGGCACAGGCGTCGGGATCCAGATCGGTTGCGCTGGGCAACAACGCACAGGCACAGGCACAGGGTTCCATCGTCATCGGCGACGGCAGCAAGCTCGCCAATGGCAACGCACACCACGCCATCGTGATCGGCAGCGGTGCGCGCTCCGGCGGCTACGATGCGGGCATCGCCATCGGCCAGAACGCCGTGACCGACGGCCACGGCAAGGCCGTGGCGCTGGGTGCCAACGCCAATGCCGGGCAGAGCAATGCAGTGGCCCTGGGCGCCGGCTCGGTCACCAGTGCCGGCAACCAGGTCTCGGTGGGCAATGACACCCTGAAGCGCCGCATCGTCAATGTGGCCGATGGCACCCTGAGCACCACCAGCAGCGAAGCAGTGACCGGCAAGCAGCTGCACGCCACCAACCAGAGCATCGCCAGCGCGACGGGCACGGCGAACGCGGCGAAGACGGCCGCAGACCAGGCTGCGACGAAAGCCGGGCAGGCCTTGGCCAGGCTGGATGGCAGCCGCATCGCGATTGGGACCGGTGCCACTGCAACGGGCACCAACAGCACCGCCATCGGCAATGCCGCCGATGCGTCCGGTGGCTACAGCAACGCCCTGGGTTTCCAGGCGTCCAGCGCCGGCAGCAACGCCGTGGCGATGGGCACCCTGGCATCTGCGGACGGCAGCAGTGCAGTGGCATTGGGTAACCGCGCGCGGACCGAGGGGGGCGACAACGGCGTGGCCATCGGCAATGCGGCATTGGCCTACAACAATGACGGTCTTGCACTGGGCAACAATGCCCGCAGCGGCGTCAATGCGGCCGGTGAGCGCGTTGCCGCGTCCAACGGCGGCGTGGCGCTCGGCACCGGCTCGCGCAGCGGCAATGGCGGCGTGGCATCGGGCCTGCGTGCCTCGGCCACCGGCGACCGTGCCGTGGCCATCGGCAACGACGCCAAGGCCGACGTGATCCATGCCACCGCACTGGGCTATCAGGCGGCGGCCACCGCCAACCAGGCCACGGCGCTGGGCCGCGGCAGTGTGGCAAGCGCCCGCTTCGCTACATCCGTCGGCAATCTGTCCGAAGCGACGGCCGAGAGCAGTGCCGCCTTTGGCGACCGCGCGCTGGCCAACCACACCGGTTCGGTGGCGTTGGGCAGTTCCTCCACCACCTCCGGCAGCAACCAGGTCTCAGTCGGTAATGCCACGCTCAAGCGCCGCATCGTCAATGTGGCCGATGGCACGCTGAGCACCAGCAGTGCCGAAGCCGTGACAGGCAAGCAGCTGCATGCCACCAACCAGAATGTCACCGCAGTCACCCAGGCAGCTACTGCGGCCCAGGCCGATGCCACACGCGCGCTGACGGCCCTGGCCAGCACCACCACCGCCGTCGGCCAAGGCGCGTCGGCCGGCAGCAATGCCGTGGCGGTGGGCCATTCGGCGAAAGCGGAGGGCTCCCACAGCAATGCCTTCGGTTACCAGGCCAGCGCGGGCGGCGCCAACGCGGTGAGCGCGGGCACCCTGGCGGGCGCCGCGGCTGACTCCTCGGTGGCGCTGGGCAATCGTGCCGCCGTGGATGCCACCTCCAGCGGCGCCATCGCACTGGGCACCAACGCCAAGGTCAATGCGCAGGCGGGCAACAGCGTCGCGCTGGGCGCGGGCTCGGTGGCGACCGGCGCCAACCAGGTCTCGGTGGGCAGTGCCACGGTGAAGCGGAACATCGTCAATGTGGCTGACGGAACGCTGAGCACCACCAGCGCCGAGGCGGTGACCGGCAGGCAGCTGCATGCCACCAACCAGAACCTCGCCACGGTGAATGCGCTGGCCAACACCGCGCACAGCATCGCCAACGATGCGCAGACCAAGGCCAACGCGCTGGGGGGCCTGCTCAGTCAGAGTGCCGGCAACAGCGACGTTCGCGTCGGTGCCAGTAATACCGGTGGCGCGGTGGACATGCGCAACCAGTCCAGCGCCAACCGTCGCGTCATCGGCGTGGCCGACGCGGCACTCAGCAGCACCAGTGCCGATGCGGTCAGTGGCCGGCAGCTGCATGCCACCAACCAGAACGTCACGCAGGTCACCGCCACCGCCGCCACGCTCAGTGGCCTGGTCGGCCAGGCGGCAGCCGGCGGCGATCTGCGGCTGGGCGCGCAGAACAGTGGCACCGTCCTCGATGTCCGTAACCAGGGCAACGCCAGCCGTCGTATCAGTGGCGTCGCCGATGGTGTGCTGAGTGCAGCCAGTACCGACGCGGTGAGTGGTCGCCAGCTCAACACCACCAACCAGAACGTGACCACGGCCACCACCCTGGCCAATACGGCGCACAGCGTGGCCAACGCCGCCCAGTCCACCGCCAACGATGCACAGGGCAAGGCCAACGTGCTCGGTGGCCTGCTCAGCCAGACCTCGTCCACCGGCGACGTACGACTGGGAGCCGCCAACAGCGGCGGCGTGCTGGATGTGCGCAACCAGGGCAACCAGGCGCGTCGCGTGCACGGCGTTGCCGCCGGTCAACTGTCGGCCACCAGCGACGATGCAGTCAGCGGCCGCCAGCTGTTCGACAGCAACGCGCAGATCGCCCGCAACCGTACGGACATCGACCGCCTGCGCGAGGACTTCGAGGGCTTCGATCCGGACCTGTCCGATGTGGTGCGTTTCGACGCAGGCGGCAATGTCGACCTGGAGGGTGGGCGCCTGCTCGCCGTAGGCGACGGGCAACTCAGTGCCGACAGCCGCGAGGCGGTCAATGGCGCGCAGCTGTTCGCCACCAATACGAAGGTGGCCGAGCAGGGCGCGCAGATCGCATCCGCCCGGGACGACCTGGACGCGTTGCGCGTGGACTTCGACAACTACACGCCTGACCTGGGCAGCGTCGTGCAGTTCGGCGAGGACGGCACGGTGGACCTGAAGGCTGCGCGTCTGGTCGCTCTGGCTGATGGCGAGATTGCGGCAGGCAGCCGCGAGGCGGTCACGGGCGGGCAGCTGTTCGTGACCCATGAGCGGGTGTCGGTGCTGGAGGAGGCGCAGAAGTATGCAGTCGTTGGTGCCGATGGAGAGAGCCTCGCGGCGCGCGCCGGCCATCTGGCTACCTCGATGGGCAGTGATACAAAGGCTCTCGGCTCCGGATCTACCGCAATTGGCAGCTTCGCTGATGCGCAGGCAACCAATTCAGTTGCGCTGGGACGTGCGGCTCAGGTCTTGGCGGGTGCCGATGACGGATTCGCACTGGGTGCACGCTCACGTGTCAGTGCCGAGAACGGGTTGGCGATCGGTGGCTCTACCCAAATTTGGGAGGGAGCAACCAACAGTGTTGCGCTAGGCTACGGATCTGTCGCTACTGAGGCGGGTGTGGTATCGCTAGGTGGTCAAGGTCTCAGGAGGCGAGTTACTAATGCGATGAATGGTGTTCACGCCTATGACGTAACCACTGTCGAGCAGCTCTCCGGCGTGGTGAACGCTCTCGGCGGCGGCGCGGGCTTTGCCGTGGACGGCAGCGTGATTGCTCCTTCCTATGGTGTGCAGGGCGCTGTACACGGCACCGTAGGCGATGCACTGGCTGCGCTGGATGCAGGCGTGGACAGCAATCGTGGCGGACTGGATGCGATGGACGCGCGCCTGGATACGCTGGATCAGGCCCGGGCGATGGCGGATGCCAGTGCCGTGCGCTTCGGCGCCGACCGTTCCGCCGTCGATTTCGGTGGCGCGCGCCTCATCAACGTTGGCGAGGGTGATATCAGCCATGCGGGCAGCCGGGAGGTTGTCACGGGCGGGCAGCTTCATGCCAGCAACCAGCGGATCGCGGGCCTGGAGGAGAAGCACCTGTACGCGGTCGTTGGCTATGACGAGCTGAGCAAGCCAGCGGAAGCGGCGCTCCTGGGTACTGCAATGGGCAGCGATGCCAGAGCGCTTGCGGAAGGCGCAACGGCCATCGGGAGCTATGCGCTCGCTCGTGGCAAGAACTCCGTGTCGTTGGGCCGGGCCGCGTACGTGCATGAGGGTGCAGAGGATGGCTTCGCGTTGGGTGCTCGCTCTCAGGTTCGAGTCGATAACGGCATTGCGTTGGGTGGTTCGACAAAGGTGCTGGAAGGTGCCCTCAACAGCGTCGCGTTGGGTTGGGGATCCGTCGCTACGGTTGCCAATGAAGTTTCATTGGGTGGCGGAGGAATTCTGCGTAGAGTCACCAACGCAATGAACGGCATCAACGCCAATGACCTCACCACCGTCTCCCAGCTCCGCAGTGCCTTCGCGGCCTTCGGCGGCGACATGCGCATGGATGCCGACGGCAACATCATCGCGCCGGAGTTCCACGTGCAGGGCCAGCGGCAGGCCACGGTCGGCGATGCGCTGAAGTCGCTCGACGGCGCGGTGGTCGACACGCGCCGGGATCTGGCCAGCATCGATGCGCGTTTCGAGCGCCTGTTCGACGATGGCGGCCTCCGCAGTGACGGTACCGGCCAGCTGCGGCTGGCCGGGGAACACGGCAGGGTGCTGGGCAACGTGGCCAACGGCATGATCGCGCCGGGCAGCCGCGATGCAGTCAATGGTGGTCAGCTGCACGCCGTGCAGCAGCAGCTCAACGGCCGCATCGACGGACTGCAGTCGCAGATCGACGGGTCGGCGACGGCCAGCCGCCAGGCAACGGTGGACGACGTCGCTGGCGAGTCGCCGGCGGACAGCCAGACCCCGGCCCCGCCGGTCAAGGACGCGCCGTCGGTGGCCTCCACCGACACGCCGAAGCCGAAGCCGGAAGCCGACGATCCGTTGCCGCAGGTGGACTCGCGTGCCGTGGATCAGGCGGTGAACCAGGCGCAGGCCTATACCGACCAGGCGATGGCCAGCGTGGACCGCCGGCTGGACCGGATGGACAAGCGCCTGAACCGCATGGCGGCAATGGGCAGTGCGCAGGCGGCGATGGCGATGAACACCGCCGGCCTGCAGACCTACAACCGCCTCGGCGCGGGTGTGGGCCATGCCGAAGGCGAGTCGGCGCTGGCGGTGGGTTACCAGCGCGTGCTCAACGAGCGCGGCTCGGCCACCTTCAGCCTCAATGGTGCCTTCACCAACAGCGGTGAGCGCACCGTGGGCGTGGGCTTCGGCGTGGGCTGGTAACCGGCAGGGCGACGCGGTCCGGTCGCCCTGATGCATGACGACGCCCCACGCGGTCCGCCGCGTGGGGCGTCTGCGTTGTGGGGCTCAGATGCTGCCGAGATAGCTTTCGATCTGCTCCTGGCTGAGCAGTTCGCGCAGCTGGGCCTGCGAGGCGCGCCGCATCGGCTTCTCGTCGACCGGTGACAGCGGTGCCTGGCGCAGGGCGTCATACGGCAGCACGGCCAGGTCGAACGTCAGTTCCTCCGCACTGAACACCCAGACCGGCACGTCCAGGCTGCGCTCGCGGTCCAGGCGCAGCCGGCGCACGCGCGACTCGGCCGGAATGCCCTGTTCGTCCAGGAAGCGATGCACGGCTTCGGGGTCGTCGCTGTGCAGATGCACCTGCACGGGGCTGTTGGCATCGGCGGTGCCGTCCAGCACCGGGCCGACCAGGCGCGGGGCGAAGGCATGCAGGAATTCCAGTGCGCGCAGCGCAGCTTCGCGACGGCGCTGCAGCTCGTTGCCGTGCTGGGGGCCAGCGAACAGGCGCTGGTACTCGCGCAGCGCATCCTCGATCTCGACATTGCGGGGCAACGAGGCATCGTCATGGATGCCGAGCCGGCTGGCCGCCTTCAGTTTGGCCTGGTGGAAGTCGCGGATGCCGCCTTCGGCCATCAGGCGGGCGGCTTCGTGGGCGAGGCGGTGACGACGCTCACGGGTCTGGGTGGTGGCATGCTGGCGGGCGCGATGCATGCGGGAACTCCTGTTGCGACCTGGCTACAGACTAGCGCAACGGTGTGACATCTGCGTGGGCAATGGAGAAGGGATGCGGGGCCGGGCCCACGCTCGGCTGGGCGGGCCGTCGAGCCGGGCATGCGCCGGCTCGACGGTGACGCCCGCGGCACGCGTCAGAAGATATCGAACGCAGCCGCGTCGGCCTGCGGGGTATTGAGGTTGAGGTCGTAGTCCGTCAGGCGATCCATGTCCTCCACCTTGACCCACTCGGTCGCGCCGTTGAGCGTGGTCTGCACCATGCCGCTGGGCGGGTCGTTCTGCGCGATCGGCGTGTCCTTCAGCGCGGTGCGCATGTACTCGATCCAGATCGGCAGCGCGGCCTTGCCACCGTATTCGCGGTAACCCAGCGAACGGAAGTCATCCCGGCCCACCCACACGGTGGTTACGTACGGGCCGCCGAAGCCGGAGAACCAGGCGTCGCGGTGGTCGTTGGTGGAGCCGGTCTTGCCGCCCACGTCCTCGCGGCCGAGCACCTTGGCCTGGGTGCCGGTACCGCGCTGGACCACATCGCGCATCATCGACACCAGCTGGTAGGCGGTGCGTGCATCGATCGCGCGCGGCGCGGTGCGCGCATCCGGGTTGACCGGTGCGGCAGCGGTTTCGGTCGTGGCCTGCGCCTTGGCGGCGGCCGGGTCCGGCGTGGGGGCCGGGGCACCGAAGTTGAAGCCGTCCACGACCTGGCTGACCGGCTGGTCGCTGCTGCCGGCACAGTCGCGGCAGGCCAGCGCCGGGTTTTCCTTGAACACCAGGTTGCCGTCGCGGTCGTTCACCTGATCGATCAGCCAGGTGTCCACGCGCGAGCCGCCGTTGGCGAACACGGCATAGCCACGGGCCACCGACAGCGGGGTCAGCGAGGCGGTGCCGAGCGACATCGACAGGTTCGGCGGCAGCTCCGATTCGGCGAAGCCGAACTCGCTGATGTACTTGCGGGCGTAGTCCACGCCCATGCCGTCGAGCAGGCGTACCGAGACCAGGTTGCGCGACTGCACCAGGGCTTCGCGCAGGCGCATCGGGCCGCGGAAGCCACCGCCATCGTTCTGCGGTGCCCAGGTCTTGCCGCGGCGGTCGCGGAACACGACCGGGGCATCAAGCACGATCGAAGCCGGGTTGTAACCCTTGTCGAACGCTGCGGCATAGACGAACGGCTTGAAGCTCGAACCGGGCTGGCGACGGGCCTGGGTGGCGCGGTTGAACTTGTTGCCGGAGAAGCTGAAACCGCCGACCAGCGCCTTCAGCGCACCGCTGTGGGCATCCAGCGAGACCAGCGCGGACTGGCCGCGCGGGATCTGGTCCAGCAGCCACTCGCCCTCCTTGTCGCCGGCGCGCACACGCACGATGTCGCCGCGCTGCACCAGCTTGCCGGGGGTCTTGTTGGTCCACCGGGCGGCACCGGCCGGCAGCACGATCTCGCTGCGGTTGGCCAGCACCACCGTGGCGCTGCCATCGGCACCGGCGCTGGCAACGATCGCCGGCAGCAGGCCTGCCTGCGCCGGGATGCCGCGCAGATGTTCGGCCAGGGCTGCGGCATCGTCGCCGGCCCCCAGCTGCACCTGCTTCTCCACGCCGTGCCAGCCGTGGCGGTGGTCATACAGCAGCAGGCCGTCACGCACCGACAGGTTGGCCGCGGTCTGCAGGGTCGAATCGATGGTGGTGGTGACGTGGTATCCCTTGTTGACCACGTCGCCGCCGAAGCGCGCGATCATCTCCTGGCGCACCAGTTCGGCCACGTAGGGCGCCTCGACCTGCACCGGCGGCTCATGCGCGGTGGCATGCATCGGCACGGCCTTGGCCGCATCGGCCTCGGCCTGGCTGACGAACTTCAGATCGGCCATGCGCTGCAGCACATAGTTGTCGCGGCGCTGGCGGGCGCGTTCCGGGTTGGAGATCGGGTTGCCGGAGGAGGGGAACTTCGGGATGCCGGCCAGCGAGGCCATCTCATCCAGGTCCAGCTCGGCCAGCTTCTTGCCGTAGTAGAACTCCGCTGCCGCGGCCACACCGTAGGCACGGTTGCCGAAGAAGCTCTTGTTCAGGTACAGCTCGAAGATCTCGTCCTTGCTCAGCTCGGACTCGATCTTGCGGGCCAGCAGGATCTCGGCCAGCTTGCGGGTGTAGCTGTACTCGGAACTGAGGAAGAACTGGCGGGCCACCTGCTGGGTGATGGTGGACCCGCCGGGCACGCGCTTGTCGTTGGTGGTGGCCAGCAGCCACACCGCGCGGGCGATGCCCTTGTAGTCCACGCCGCCATGTTCATAGAAGCGGGCGTCCTCGGTGGCCAGGAAAGCCTGCTTGAGCTTCTCCGGCACCTCCTTCATGGTGACCGGGGTGCGCCGGGTCTCGCCGAACACCGCCATCAGCTTGCCGTCGGCGGCATAGACGTACATCGGCTCCTGCATCTCCACGTCGCGCAGGGTCTGCACGTCGGGGAGCTTGGAGGACACAGCGTAGTAGAGACCGCCCACAGCGGCCGCACCGATCAGCGCCAGGACCAGGACAATCAGGAAGATCCAGCGCAGCCAGCGGCGGAGTCGAGTCATCGGGTTCAGATTCCGATTGCGAATTTCGTGGTCGCAGAGTATAGATTACGCAAGGTGGCGGCTGGGGTCGGCACCGGGGAGCGCAAGGGGAAACGCCAGGGGCTGCATCGTGAACCTGTGAGGGAATTCACAGCAGGGCGGTTGCCATTTGCTAAGAATACGTTATTAATGCGCGGTCGCAGTTCTTGCGTCCAAGTGCCCGTCGGCAGGGGAGAAACCGTGGGGCTCATCCCAAAAAGTCAGTCGCCGCTTATTGGCGTCGACATCAGTTCGACTGCGGTAAAGCTGTTGCAGCTTTCCCGCAGTGGCAATCGTTTCCGTGTGGAACATTACGCCGTGGAACCACTGCCGCCGAATGCGGTCGTGGAGAAGAACATCGTCGAGGTGGAGGCCGTGGGTGAGGCCATCCGCCGGGCGTTGAACCGTTCCGGCAGCAAGGCGAAGCAGGCCGCCGCCGCCGTGGCCGGCTCGGCCGTGATCACCAAGGTGATCCCGATGCCGGCCGAGCTCGACGAGAACGACATGGAAGCGCAGATCGAGCTGGAAGCGGTCAACTACATTCCCTATCCGATCGAGGAAGTGAACCTGGACTTCGAGGTGATCGGGGTGATCCCGAACAACCCGGAGATGGTCCAGGTGCTGCTGGCCGCGTCGCGGTCCGAGAATGTGGAACTGCGCCAGTCGGCGCTGGAACTCGGCGGCCTGCAGGCCAAGGTGATGGACGTGGAGGCCTTCGCGGTCGAGAACGCCTTCGCCCTGGTTGCCAGTGAGCTGCCGGTGTCCACCGACGGCGTGGTCGCGCTGGTCGACATCGGCGCCACGATGACCACCCTGAACGTCCTGCGCGGCGGGCGCAGCCTGTACAGCCGCGAACAGGTGTTCGGCGGCAAGCAGCTGACCGACGAGATCATGCGCCGCTACGGCCTGAGCTACGAGGAAGCCGGCCTGGCCAAGCGCCAGGGCGGGCTGCCGGAAAGCTACGAGATGGAAGTGCTGGAGCCGTTCAAGGAAGCCACGGTCCAGCAGATCAGCCGCCTGTTGCAGTTCTTCTACGCCGGCAGCGAATTCAATCGTGTCGATCACATCGTGCTGGCCGGAGGCTGCGCGGTTCTTGGGGGCCTGCCGGAAATGGTCGAGGAGCAGCTGGGTGTGCCGACCGTGGTCGCCAATCCGCTGGCGCAGATGACGCTGGGACCGAAGGTGAACGCGCATGCGCTGGCCCAGGATGCTCCCGCGCTGATGATCGCGACCGGTCTGGCGCTGAGGAGCTTCGACTGATGGCACGCATCAACCTGTTGCCCTGGCGCGCCGAACGGCGCAAGCAACGCCAGCGCGAGTTCTACGCAATGCTGGGCATGGCCGCCGTGGGTGGCCTGCTGCTGTCGCTGATGATCTGGTTCTACTACGACCGCCAGGTCAGCGGCCAGATGGACCGCAATGCCTACCTGCAGGCCGAGATCGACAAGGTCAAGGAGCAGAACAAGGAGATCGACCGCCTCGACGCGCAGAAGGAGCGGCTGCTGGCGCGCAAGAAGGTGATCGAGGAACTGCAGGCCAAGCGCTCGCAGATGGTCCACCTGTTCGACGCGCTGGTGCGCACCATTCCCGATGGCGTCGTGCTGACCGCCCTGAAGCAGGAAGGGGACACCCTTACCCTGGAAGGCCGCACCCAGTCCAACGCCCGCGTTTCGGCGTACATGCGCAACCTGGAGACGTCCGGCTGGATGGCCAGTCCGGAGCTGTCGATCATCGAGGCGCGTGAGCCGGACAAGGACAAGGACGGTCGCCCGGGCCCGGTATCGGACATCAAGGCGCTGCCGTATGTGTTCGTGGTCAAGGTGAAGCTGCCGGCGCAGAGCGAGGAGGCCACCGCGCCGCCGGGCCTGAATGCCGATGGCACCGTGGCACCGGCCGCAGCCGCCGAACCGGTCGCACCGCTGTCGGCCGCACCCGAGGCGGCCACACCCGCGGCACCGGCCACCGCACCCGCACCCGCCACCACGCCGCCCCCGGCAACGGCCCCGCCGGCCGCTGCGCCGGCCAAGCCGGAGGGCAGCCGCCTGGCACAGCCGCCGCAGGCCTTCCACGCCCCGTTGCAGGGGGATCGCGCATGAGCCAGAAGATCGATCTCAAGAACCTGGATTTCAACGACATCGGCAACTGGCCGCAGAAGGCCAAGATCGTCTTCTGCGCGCTGCTGGCGCTGGTCATCATGTTCGTGGCGTGGATGCTGCTGATCAGTGGCAAGCGCGAGGAACTGGAGGGCCTGGAGCGGCAGGAGACCGAGCTGCGCACCGAGTTCACCAAGCAGCAGGAACGTGCGGTGAACCTGGCGCCGCTGAAGCAGCAGCTGGCACAGATGGAGCAGGTGCTGCAGCAGATGCTGCGGCAGCTGCCGAGCAAGACCGAAATGCCGGACCTGATCATCGACATCTCGCAGACCGCGTTGTCCAGCGGCCTGTCCAACGAGCTGTTCGAACCCGAGTCCGAGCAGATCAAGGAGTTCTACGCCGAGAAGCCGATCAAGCTGCGGATGGTGGGCAGCTACCACCAGTTCGGTGCGTTCGTCAGCGGCGTGGCTTCGTTGCCGCGGGTGGTCATCCTGACCATGCACGACATCAACCTCAAGCCCAAGGACAAGACCAGCGGCAACGTCCGCGCAGGTGCGCTGGAGCTGTCCGGCACGGTCAAGACCTACCGGTATCTGGACGAAGCCGAAGTGCAGGCGCAGCAGAGCGCTGACGCCGGCAAGGAGGGCGGGAAGTGATGCGCGCACAGATCGTACGCGGGTCGATGGTGCTGGCGGTCCTGCTGCTGGCCGGCTGTGGCCGCGGCGTGACCAGCACGCCGGGCGATGCACCGAACCTGGAGAAGTGGGTGGAGGGCGAGCGTGCGCGACCGGCGCAGCCGCTGGAGCCGCTGCCGGTGATGCAGCAGTTCGAGACCTTCGAATACTCCGCGCAGGGCATGCGCGATCCGTTCACCGATGCCTGGACCAATCCGCAGCAGGGGAACGGCGGATTGCGACCGGACCCGAACCGGCGCAAGGAGCCCCTGGAGGGCTTCCCGCTGGACGCACTGGACATGGTCGGCACCATCGGCACCGGCGGCAGCACCGTCGCGCTGGTGATGGGGCCGGACAAGGTCACCTACCGGGTCCGCCCAGGCGGCTACCTGGGGCAGAGCGACGGGCGGGTCACCGCGGTCTTCGAGGACCGCGTTGAACTGATCGAACTGGTGCCGGATGGCGCGGGTGGTTGGCTGGAACGGCCAGCGACGCTCGCGCTGGAAGATCAATGATCGTTTACTGGGGATAGCACGATGACCTTTCACCAAGCCAAGGGGCTGCGTCCCATCCGGCGCTCTACCTTGAACCGTGTCAGCGCGCTGGGAGTCGCGCTGATGCTGGCCTGCGCTCCGGCGCTGGCCGCCGCACCGGCGGAGAAACCGGCCAGCACCGCGGTGGCCCCTTCGGCCCCGGCGACAACTGGCCTGTCGGTGTCCAAGATCGATTTCAAGCGCGGCGATGACGGCGTCGGCCGCCTGATCCTGCAGTTCGACGGCCAGGGCGCGATTCCCGACCTGCGCACGCAGGGCAGCAACGTCGTGGTCGACGTGGGCAACGCGCGCCTGCCGGCCAACCTGCAGAAGCCGATGAACGTGGTCGACTTCGCCACGCCCGTGCAGCGCATCGATGCCAAGCCATCGGGCGCCGGGACCCAGCTGGTGCTGAGCACGGCGGGTACGGTGGAGTCGCTGGCCTACCAGAGCGGCAACGAATACGTGGTCGAGATCAGTCCGCGACAGGCGCCCGCCGCCGTCGGTGCGGTCAACGCCGGTACGGTCACCCAGGCGGCGAAGGCCGTCGGCCAGCGTGGCTACTCGGGCAAGCCGGTCACCTTCAACTTCCAGGACGTGCCGGTGCGCACGGTGCTGCAGTTGATCGCCGAAGAATCCAACCTCAATGTCGTGGCGTCCGATTCGGTACAGGGCAACGTGACCCTGCGCCTGGTCAACGTTCCGTGGGACCAGGCGCTGGACATCGTGCTGCGCGCGAAGGGCCTGGACAAGCGTCGCGATGGCAGCGTGATCTGGGTCGCGCCGCAGGCCGAGCTGGCCAAGTTCGAGCAGGAGAAGGAAGACGCCCGCATCGCCATCGAGAACCGCGAAGACCTGGTGACCGATTACGTGCAGATCAACTACCACAGCGCGACGCAGATCTTCAAAGCGCTGACCGAGGCCAAGGGCATCGGCGGCGGTGGCGGTGGTGGAAGTGGCGGTTCCTCGTCGCAGGAGGAAAGCGGGTTCCTGTCCACGCGCGGCCGCATCGTTGCCGACGAGCGCACCAACACGCTGATGATCAGCGACATCCCCAAGAAGATCGCACGCATGCGCGAACTGATCGGGGTGATCGATCGTCCAGTGGACCAGGTGCTGATCGAAAGCCGCATCGTGATCGCCACCGACACCTTCGCCCGCGAACTGGGTGCGAAGTTCGGCATCAGCGGCAGCCGCGACAATGTCTACTTCAGCGGCAGCCTCGACGCCAACGCCAAGACCCGCAAATCGCAGGTCGATACCGCGCTGGAGAACGCCAAGGCCGTGCGTGAGTGGCAGGCCGGTGGCAGTGTCGGTCCGGCACCCGTGCCGACCGGCTCGACCATCGAGCGTGGCCTGAACTGGAACCTGCCGGTGGCCCTGGCCAACAACCCGGGTTCGCTGGCGCTGTCGATCCTCAACGCGGGCTACCTGCTGGATGTCGAGTTGTCGGCCATGCAGGAGGAATCGCGTGGCGAAGTGATCTCCAATCCGCGCGTGGTCACCACCAACCAGCGCGAGGCGATGATCAAGCAGGGCAAGGAGATCGGTTACGTCACCATCAGCGGTACCGGTGCCGCCGGGGGCGCGGGTTCGACGCCGAACGTGCAGTTCAAGGAAGTCGTGCTGGAGCTGCGGGTGACCCCGACGATCACCAATGACAACCGCGTGTTCCTGAACATGCAGGTCAAGAAGGATGAAGTCGATCGCCTGATCGAACTGCAGGGCTACGGTACGGTGCCGTCGATCAACCGCCGCGAAGTCAATACCGCGGTGCTGGTCGAGGACGGCCAGACCGTGGTGATCGGCGGTGTGTACGAGTTCACCGATCGCAACAGCATCAGCAAGGTGCCGTTCCTGGGCGATGTGCCGTTCCTGGGCAATCTGTTCAAGAAGCGCGGTCGCAACAAGGACAAGGCCGAGCTGCTGGTGTTCGTGACGCCGAAGGTGCTGCGCGTGGCCAAGCAGAACTGAGCCACCGCCTGCAGCAGGTGCGAAACGGGGCCGCCATGTGCGGCCCCGTCTGCGTTGCGGCCATGCATCCACGCAGGGCGTGGACGCTGTTCAGCGTCTCTTGATGCCATCGCCGGGGCACCCTGCGATGATGTCGGGAACCCGTGCCGTCCTGTGCCGGTCAAAGGCCCTCATGAACCTGCCCCCGCCGATGCCCGAATCTGCAATGCCGGCTGCCACGCCGGCCACGTCCCACCTGCACGCGGCGTTCAACACGTTGCGCGAGGCGCTGTCGGCCGAGATCGTCGGCCAGGCCGCCCTGGTCGAGCGCCTGCTGATCGCGCTGCTGGCCGATGGCCATCTGCTCGTGGAGGGCGCGCCCGGGTTGGCCAAGACCACCGCCATCCGCGCCCTGGCAGCGCGCCTGGAGGCCGATTTCGCGCGCGTGCAGTTCACCCCGGACCTGTTGCCTGCCGATCTGACCGGTACCGAGATCTGGCGCCCGCAGGAAGGCCGTTTCGAATTCGTGCCGGGCCCGATCTTCCATCCGATCCTGCTGGCCGATGAAATCAATCGTGCACCGGCCAAGGTGCAGTCGGCGCTGCTGGAAGCGATGGGCGAGCGCCAGGTCACCGTGGGTCGCCACACCTATGCGTTGCCCTCGTTGTTCCTGGTGATGGCCACGCAGAACCCGATCGAGCAGGAGGGCACGTTCCCGTTGCCCGAAGCGCAGCTGGACCGCTTCCTGATGCATGTGCGCATCGGTTATCCGGACCAGACGGCCGAGGCGGAAATCCTGCGGCTGGCGCGCGAACGTGCGCGCGGCGCGCTGGGTGAAGCCCCGGCGGCCCCGGAGAAAATGCCGATGCAGGATGTCTTCCAGGCGCGTCGCCAGGTACTGGACCTGCACATGGCACCGGCCCTGGAACGCTACCTGGTGGAGCTGGTGCTGGCCTCCCGCGATCCGGCCCGCTACGACCCCGCGCTGGGCCGTCGCATCGCGTGGGGCGCAAGCCCGCGCGGTTCGATCGCGCTGGAGCGTTGCGCGCGTGCGCGCGCATGGTTGGCCGGCCGTGACTTCGTCACCCCTGATGATGTGCGTGCGGTGGCTGCGGACGTGCTGCGCCATCGCGTGCTGCCGAGCTACGAGGCGACCGCCGAAGGCTGGGATGGCGAACGGCTGGTGCAGGAACTGCTGGCCCGGGTGCCGGCACCCTGAGCCTGCGCATGACCGATACATCCCAGGAGCATGGAGTGTCTGCCAGCGAAGGCGATGGACTGCGCCCGCAGCTGGCCGAGCTGGTGGCGCTGCGCCGTCTGGCCCAGCGTCCGCCGCCGCCCCGTCGCGGCCGCGCCGGCAATGCGGGGCAGGCACCGTCGCCGCTGCGCGGGCGCGGCATGGAGTACGCCGAATCGCGCGAGTACGTCGCCGGTGACGATGCCCGTCATATCGACTGGCGCGTGACCGCGCGCACCGGTCGTGCCCATACCAAGCTGTTCCAGGCCGAACGCGAACGGGTCAGTCTGATCGTGGCCGATACCTCACCCACGCTGTACTTCGGCACCCGCGTGCGCTTCAAGTCGGTGCAGGCTGCGCGTGCCGGTGCAGTCGCCGCCTGGTCGGCGCAGCGCCGCGGCGACCGCATCGGTGCGCTGCGCGGCAGTGACCGCGAAGCGCCGGTAGCGCCAGCCGGCGGACCACGCGGCGTGCTGCGCGTGCTCGACGCGCTGACGCGCTGGTATGCGCAACCTCCGGCCGATGACCTGGGTCTGGAGCGCGCGCTGGACCACGCGGCGCGCGTACTGCGTCCGGGTGCACGGCTGCTGGTGCTGGCCGACCCGCAGCAGGCCATCCGCATTGCGCCGGCGCGATGGGGAGCGCTGGCCCAGCATCACGACCTCAGCCTGGTGCTGCTGGTCGATCCGCTGGAGCTGCAGCCGCCGTCGGCGCCCCTGCAGTTCCTTGCCGCCCAGCAGCGCATCGGACTGGACCTGCGCCGCGGCGACGTGCAGGCGCAGTGGCATGCGCATTTCGTTGAACCGCTGCAGGAACTGCAGCGCCAGCTGGGGGCACGCCGCATCAATGTGCAGGTACTGAGCAGTGATGCGGCCAGCGATGCCTGGCTGGCGCTGGCGCCTACCGAGGTACCCGCATGAGCGCAGCCCTGCCCCTGCGCGATGTGCAGCTGCCACCGGCACCGTCGTGGTGGCCACCGGCCCCCGGCTATCTGATGATCGGGGCGGTCCTGCTGCTGGCGCTGCTGATCCTCGCCCTGCTGATCCTCGCCCTGCTGTGGTGGCGTCGCCGTCGGCGTCAGCAGCGCTGGTTGCAGGCGTTTGATCGCGAGCTGGCGGGCTCGACCGATGCCGCCGCTGAGGTGGCGGCCATTGCGGGCCTGCTGCGCCGTGCCGCGCGTCAGGCACGGCCGGGCAGCGAAGCGTTGCATGACCACGCCTGGTGGCTGCGGGTGGATCCGCAGGCGACGTTGCCGGCGGCGCAGCGCGATCTGCTTGCCGAGGGCGCGTACCGGCCGCAGGTGGATGCGGCCGATGTCGCAGTGCTGCGCCGCTGGGCACGCGGACGTTACCTGGCGATGCTGCAGGAGCGGCGCCGATGAGTGCGCTGGCGAGTTACTGGCCCTGGCCGGACCTGCAGCTGGCCTGGCCATTGGCGCTGTTGGCGGTGCCGTTGCCGTTGCTGATGCTGGCCTGGAAGCGCCGTGCCGCCCCCGGCGCTGCGCTGCGCGTGCCCTATGCCGCGACCGAACTGGAGGCCCTGGCCGGAGCGGGTCGTATCGATGCGCACAGGTGGCGTGCGCTGCTGCTGTGGCTGGGCTGGATCGCGCTGTGCGTGGCGCTGGCGCGGCCGCAGCGGTTGGGCGAGGCGATCACACCGCCGCAGCAGGGGCGCCAGATGATGCTGGCGATGGACGTGTCCGGCAGCATGGGCGAGGCCGACATGGTGCTCGGCGGTCAGGCCGTCGATCGGCTGACCGCCGCCAAGGCCGTGCTGGCCGACTTTCTTGACCGTCGTGCAGGCGATCGCATCGGCCTGCTGATCTTTGGTGATCGGGCCTATACGCTGACCCCGCTCACTGCCGACCTGGCCAGCGTCCGCGACCAGCTGCGCGACAGCGTGGTCGGCCTGGCCGGGCGCGAGACCGCCATCGGCGATGCCATCGGCCTTGCAGTCAAGCGCCTGCGCAGCCAGCCCGAGGGCCAGCGTGTGCTGATCCTGCTCACCGATGGCGTCAGCAATGCAGGCGTGCTGGAACCGCTGCGTGCGGCGGAGGTAGCGCGTGCCGAGGGCGTGCGCATCCACACCGTCGCCTTTGGCGGCGATGGCAGCATGCGCTTTCTCGGCATTCCGATTTCCGCCGACCAGGACCCGGTGGACGAGGCGACGCTCAGGCAGATCGCCCGGATGACCGGCGGCCAGTTCTTCCGCGCCCGCGACACGGCCGAGCTTGCAGGCATCTATGCCGAGCTGGACCGGCTGGAGCCCATCGCGGAGAAGGGGCCGGCCCTGCGCCCGCGCGATGAGCGTTATCCCTGGCCGTTGGGCGTGGCGCTGCTGCTCGGTGCGCTTGCGTGGGCATGGCCGGAGCGTCGTCGATGATCGCCCTGGCATCCCATCTGCCGGACTGGAACGCGCTGCATTTCCTGCGGCCTGACTGGCTGTGGGCGTTGGCCGCGCTGCCGTTGATCGTGGCCGTAGCGGTGTATCGACAGCGCCGCAGCGATGCATGGCGGCAGGCGGTCGATGCCCATCTGCTGCCCCATCTGCTGGCGTCGGAGCCGCGCCGTCGCATGCGCCTGCCGTGGGCGCAGCTGCTGGGCTGGACGCTGGCGTGCCTGGCCCTGGCCGGGCCCAGCTGGCGACAGCAGGCGCAGCCGATGTTCCAGGCCAGCGCACCGTTGCTGGTGGTGCTGGACCTGTCCAGCCGGATCACCGCCACCGACCTGCCGCCGTCGCGCCTGCTGCAGGCGCGGGCCAAGATCGGCACGTTGCTGCGCGCCCGCGAGGGCGGCCAGGTTGGGCTGATCGTCTATGCGGACGATGCCTATACCGTCGCTCCGTTGACCGAGGATGCCAGCAATGTCGCGCTCTATCTGGACGCGCTGTCGCCGGATATCATGCCGCGCGATGGCCAGCGTGCCGATCGTGGCATCGATTGGGCGACACGGCTGATGCGGCAGACCGGCGCGCCCCAGGGGCAGATCCTGGTGGTCACCGACCAGGCTGACGATGAGGCCGAACTCGCTGCTTCGCAGGCCCGCAGCCTGGGGCTGCAGGTGTCGGTGCTGGGTCTGGGAACTCCGGGCGGTGCCGCGTACCGCGACAGCAGCGGCCAGATCCGCCAGGCCGCGCTGGACGAAGGCCGCCTGCGCGCCGTGGCGACGGCCGGCGGCGGCCGCTATGTGCGGATCGCCGCCGATGATCGCGACCTGCGCGCGCTGGGTGTGCTCGATGCCCGTGAAGGCACAGCGCTGCAGCGGCCGGGTACCGGTCACCAATGGCGCGACGAAGGCTTCTGGTTGCTGCCGCCGTTGATGCTGCTTGCGCTGCTGGCGTTCCGACGGCGTGCGCTGCTGGCTGCCGTGCTGGCGGTCGGCCTGTTGCCGTGGACGGACGGCGCGCAGGCGCAGGCACAGACGCGGCCGGTGCAGGGCACGCTGTGGAAGCGGGCGGACCAGGTGCAGCATCAGCGTCTGGCCGAAGGCGTACAGGCCTACCGCCAGGGTGACTTCGCACGTGCCCGGCAGCAGTTCGAAGGGCTCGACACCGCGGCCGGCTGGTACAACCTCGGCAATGTGCTGGCCCGCCAGGGCCAGTACGACGATGCCATAGCCGCCTACGATCGCGCACTGGCCCTGCAGCCGGGGATGGCCGACGCGGTGGCCAACCGGGCTGTTGTCGATGCTGCACGCAAGCGCAAGCCGCCGGGTGGCCAGCGGCAGAACCCGGGACAGCAGAATCCGCCCCGGAAGCCGTCCTCGACGCCGCAGGATCAGCAGGGCCAGCCACAGCAGGGCCAGCCGTCGGGGCAGGGACAGCCGCAGGCGCCCTCGCAGCGCCCCCCGCCCTCAGACGCCGGCGCCCAGCCGCAACCGCGGCCCGGTGAGCGTGGTGATCAGGGACCGCCGTCACCGCCCCAGGCCGAGGACGCCCATGCGCAGGCCGAGGCCGACGCGCAGCAGCGACAGCGCATGCAGCAGGCCATCGAACAGGGGCGCGAGGGCCGGGAGAAGAATGATCCGACCGTGGCGGGCGATGACGGCCGCACGCCGCGCCAGCGCGAGGAACAACAGGCGGTGGACGCCTGGATGCGGCGCGTGCCGGATGATCCGGGCGCGTTGCTGCGTGCCAAGTTCCAGCTGGAAAACGAACGCAGGAAGAGGGAAGGGCGATGAACATGCACGGCCTACGCCGGTGTGCGGCAATGCTGCTGTGGCTGCCATTGATGGCCTGGGCACAGCCGCGGGCATGGCTGGACCGCGATCGCATCGCGATGGGCGATACGGTCACCCTCAACGTGCAGAGTGATGCCGGTGCGCCGGACTTCGCGCCGCTGCGCGGTGACTTCGATCTCAGTGGGCAGACCAGCAGCCGCCAGGTGGAGTGGAGCAACGGCAGCATGCAGCAACGCAGTCTGTATGGCGTGGCGCTGACACCGCGACGCAGTGGCGCGCTGACGATCCCGGCCCTGCAGGTGGGTACTGCGCAGACCGCACCGCTGACGTTGCAGGTGGACGCCGCCGCCCCGGTCACCGCTGCCAACGGTGCGGCCATGGCGTTCATCCAGACCGATGTCGACGATGACACGCCCTACGTGCAGCAGAGCGTTGGCGTGGTCGTGCGCCTGTTCTTCGCCTCGCAGCTGGCCTCCGGCGAGCTCATCGTGGATACGCCCGCCGGTGCCTCGCTGCAGCGGGTGGGCGACGACCGCACCGACGTGAGGCAGGTCAATGGACGCCGCTACAACGTGGTCGAGCGCCGCTTCCTGCTGATTCCCGAGCGCAGCGGGACACTGCGCCTGGCCGGCGCGCGCTTCAACGGCCGCAGCGCGGGCGGCTTCTTCGATGACTTCTTCGGAGGGGGCGATGGCCGCATGAACGCCACCGGCGCCGACCGCACGCTGCAGGTGCAGGCACAGCCGGCTCAGGCGCCGCAGCCGTGGCTGCCGTTGCAGGGCCTGCAGTTGCGCTATACCAGCGCGCCGAGTACTGCGCGTACCGGCGAGGCCGCCACCATCGTGGTCGAAGCGATCGCCGAAGGTGCCACCCGTGCCCAGTTCACCGACCTTCCGGTTCCGGACCTCGGCATGGCGGCGCAGGTGTTCGCCGAACCGGCGCAGTACGAAGAAACCTTCAATGGCAGCACCCCGCGGTTGAAGATCACCCGTCGTTACTCCGTCGTGCCACGCCAGCCGGGTCCGCTGCAGGTGCCGGGGCCGAGGGTGTCATGGTGGAACGTGCGCGACGGCAGCGCGCAGCAGGCACGACTGCCGGACCTGGCGCTGACGGTCAGCGCCGGTGCGGGCACTGTGGCGCCCGCCGCGCCGCCGCCGATCGACACCGATGCAGCGCTGCCCGACGACGACACGCGCATTGCGGCCACCGATCCGATCGCCTCGGGGACGCCGAGCCAGCCCTGGCCCTGGATTGCCGCGGTGATCGGCCTGGCGCTGCTGTGGCTGCTGACCCTGCTGTGGGGCTGGCAGCGCGGACGCGGTGGGCCGTCCATGCGCGGTGCCACTCGCCCGCCGGGGCCGCCGTCCGGGCCGGAAGCCAGCGAAGGACGCGGCAGCGTCGCCGAACTGCGCCGGGTGCTGGACGGCGAGGGCTTCGACCAGGTCGAAGCGCAGCTGTGCGCGATGGCAGGTGTACCGCGGCTGGAGCAGGTCATCGCCAGGCTGGGTGATCCGATCCAGCGCCGAGTGCTGCAGGACCTCCAGCAGGTGCGATGGGGCGGGCAGGGAGAGCCGGCACCGCTGCGTGTGCGGTTGCGCGAGGCCTTCCGTGACGGTCCACACTGGTCGGGTACCGCCCGCGGCACCGACACTGGGCTGGCGCCGCTGTATCCGCAGCGCCGAACCTGAACCGGCGCCGCTTGCGCGCTTTGTTAGAGTGCATTCATTTTTCGAGGAAACCTGCGTATGACAGCAGCTGCCGCCGGCAAGAAGACGTTGCCCCTGCACTGGAAGATGGGCATCGGCTTCGCGATCGGCCTGATCCTGGGACTGACCGTGCACGCCCTGGGTGGCAGCGTCGATGGTCTGCAGAGCGGTGCCAAGTGGGTCATGGACTACATCACCACGCCTGCATCGGGGCTGTTCCTCAACCTGATCTTCATGCTGATCGTGCCGTTGATCTTCTCGGCGCTGATCATGGGCGTGTCGGAGATGGGCGACATCCGCGCCCTCGGCCGCATCGGCTGGAAGACGCTGGCCTATACCGTGCTGCTGTCCGGCATCGCCGTGGCCATCGGCCTGGTGCTGGTCAACCTGCTCAAGCCCGGCGTCGGCGTCGATCCGCAGACCGCCGCGCTGATGCTCTCGGAGAACGCCGAACGCAGCAAGGAGATCGTCGCCGGCATCCATGGCACGCCGAAGGGCATGGACATGCTGCTGTCGATCGTGCCGAGCAACGTGCTGCAGGCGGCCTCCGACAACGGCGCGATCCTCTCGCTGATGTTCTTCGCGCTGATGTTCGGCATCGGCATGGTGCTGACCGATGACGAGAAGGTCGCCCCGCTGCGCCGCGCTATCGAAGGCGTGTTCGAAATCTCGATGACCCTGATCAACCTGGTCATCCGCCTGGCACCGTATGCGGTGGCCTGCTTCATGTTCAACCTGGCCGCGCTGTTCGGTTTCGAGCTGATCATCCGCCTGGGCGCCTACGTGGGCGTGGTGGTGCTGGCACTGGGCCTGCACATGGTGGTGACCTACGGCGCCGCCGTGTGGCTGTCGGGCCGTTCGCCGCTGTCGTTCTTCCGCGATACCCAGGAAGCGACGGTGATGGCCTTCTCCACCGCCTCCAGCAACGCCACCCTGCCGACCGCGCTGCGCGTGGCCGACCAGATGGGCCTGCCGCAGCGCGTGTCCCGCTTCGTGCTGACCGTGGGCGCCACCGCCAACCAGAACGGCACGGCGCTGTTCGAGGGCGTGACGGTGATCTTCCTGGCCCAGTTCTTCGGCGTGGACCTGAGCATCGGCCAGCAGATCATGGTGATGGCGGTGTGCATCCTGGGGGGCATCGGTACCGCGGGCGTGCCGTCGGGTTCGCTGCCGGTGGTGGCGATGATCTGCGCCATGGTGGGGGTCAACCCGCTGGGGATCGGCCTGATCCTGGGCGTGAACCATTTCCTGGACATGTGCCGCACGGCGCTGAACGTGACCGGCGATCTGGCGCTGACCACCCTGGTGGCCAAGGGCGAGGGCCACGACGGCCCGGCGCTGGTTCCCGACCGCGACTGAGTCCTGGCGACCTGATCGGGGTCGGATTCCTTTCCGCACGGAAAGGGCTCCGACCCCTTTTCACATGCGGAATCCGGCGGAGATCACGACGTTGCCGGCCAGCGCCCGCACGACCGGGCAAGTGGAACTGACCCCCACCCGGTGACTATGGGACAATAGGCCGCCCGCACGTCCGCGGCCGCCTCCCGATTCCGACAGAACCATGACGCAGCCTACCCGTCGCCAGTTGGCCAACGCCATCCGCTTCCTTGCCGCCGATGCGGTTGAAACCGCAAAGTCCGGCCACCCCGGCATGCCCATGGGCATGGCCGACATTGCCGAAGTGCTCTGGAACGACTACCTTCGCCACAACCCGAGCAATCCGCACTGGTTCAACCGCGACCGTTTCGTGCTGTCCAACGGCCACGGCTCGATGCTGCAGTACGCGCTGCTGCACCTGAGCGGTTACGACCTGCCGATCGAGCAGCTCAAGCTGTTCCGCCAGCTTGGCAGCCACACCGCCGGTCACCCGGAGCGCCATGAAACCCCCGGCGTGGAAACCACCACCGGCCCGCTGGGCCAGGGTTTCGCCAATGCCGTGGGCTTCGCCCTGGCCGAGAAGCTGCTGGCGCAGCGCTTCAACCGTCCGGAACTGGAAGTCGTCGACCATCGCACCTGGGTGTTCATGGGCGATGGCTGCCTGATGGAAGGCGTCTCGCATGAAGCCGCTTCGCTGGCCGGCACCTGGGGCCTGCACAAGCTGGTCTGCTTCTGGGACAACAACCACATCTCCATCGATGGCAACGTCGAAGGCTGGTTCACCGACAACACGCCGGAGCGTTTCGAGGCCTATGGCTGGAACGTGGTCCGCGATGTCGATGGTCACGACCCGGAGAGCATCAAGGCCGGCATCGAGGCCGCGCTGTCGCAGAGCGACAAGCCGACCCTGATCTGCTGCCGCACCACGATCGGCTTTGGTTCGCCGAACAAGGCCGGCAAGGAATCCAGCCACGGTGCCCCGCTGGGCAAGGACGAGCTGGAAGCCACCCGCAAGCAGCTGGGCTGGGAGTACGGCCCGTTTGAAATCCCGCAGGCCATCTACGATGGCTGGCGCGCCAACGGTGCCGGCACCCTGCGCCAGGCCGAATGGGAACAGCTGTTCGACAAGTATGCGGCCCAGTATCCGGCCGAAGCCGCTGAACTGACCCGTCGTTCGCACGGCGAACTGCCGGCCGACTTCGTTGCCCAGGCCGACGCGTACATCGCCAAGGTCGCGGCTGAAGGCCCGACGATCGCCTCGCGCAAGGCCTCGCAGCTGGCCATCGAGGCCTTCGCGCCGCTGCTGCCGGAAATCGTCGGCGGCTCGGCCGACCTGGCGCACTCCAACCTGACCCTGTGGAAGGGCAGCACCTCGGTCGCCAGCGACGACGCCAACGCCAACTACGTGTACTACGGCGTGCGCGAGTTCGGCATGACCGCGATCGCCAACGGCCTGGCGCTGCATGGCGGCTTCATTCCGTTCGATGCCACCTTCCTGGTGTTCAGCGATTACGCCCGCAACGGCGTTCGCATGAGCGCGCTGATCCCGGCCCATGCCATCCACGTCTACACCCACGATTCGATCGGCCTGGGCGAAGACGGTCCGACCCACCAGCCGGTGGAGCATCTGGCCTCGCTGCGCTACATCCCGAACAACGACGTGTGGCGCCCGTGCGATGCCGTCGAGTCGGCGGTGAGCTGGAAGGCGGCGATCACCCGCCAGGACGGCCCTAGCTGCCTGGTGTTCAGCCGTCAGAACCTGCCGCACCAGCCACGGAGCGCTGAGCAGATCGCGCAGATCGAGCGTGGCGGCTACGTGCTGGCCGACGCCGCCGGTACCCCGGACGTGATCCTGATCGCCACCGGTTCGGAAGTCTCGCTGGCCACGGAAGCGAAAGCCCAGCTGGACGCGGCCGGCCTCAAGACCCGCGTGGTCTCGATGCCGTCCACCGATGTGTTCCTGCGCCAGGATGCGGCATATCGTGAATCGGTGCTGCCGAACGCCGTGCGCAAGCGCGTGGCGGTGGAAGCCGGCGTCACTGGTTTCTGGCGCCAGTTCGTCGGCCTGGACGGTGCGGTGATCGGTATCGACACCTTCGGTGCCTCGGCCCCGGCCGATCAGCTGTACAAGCACTTCGGCATCACCGCCGCGCTCGTGGTGGACGCCGCCAAGGCGCTGTAAGCAGCATCGCGATGTGATGCAGGAAAGGCCGGCGCAAGCCGGCCTTTCCTTTTGGGCTGGCGCCGGGCCATGCCCGGCGGATCGGCTGCTCGCCGGGCGTGGCCCGGCGCTACCGGCTTCAGGCCGTGCGTGCCAGCGCCAGCCGCAGCAGGCGCGCGTCCAGCCGCTCGTTGAAGTCCTTCGGTGACTGCAGGCCCATGCGCTGCAGGTACACCGCATCGCCATCGCCGGCCGGTTGCCGCAGCGCTGCCCAGACGGTACGCAGCTTGTCGCCGCGGGTCTGCGTGTTGGCCTTCAACCAACCCAGCGCCTTGACCAGTACCTGCTCGATCTCATTGAAGTCGCTGCCCAGCGGGTAGTCGGGCAGGGTGCCGTCGGAACGGAAGGGTGCCAACGCTGCGGCCAGGGCCTGCGGTGTATTGCGCTGCAGCCGCTGCGGATCGGGCTGCGGTGCGGCCAGCAGCTTGCGTGCGGCCTGTGCCTGCTGCAGCAGGCCCTGCTGGAACGGCGCCTCGGTGATCGCCATCATCGCCTGCACGCAGTCCTCGTCGGTCAACCCGCGCAGGTCGGCGATGCCGTACTCGTCCAGGTAGATATCACGCAGATGGCGGGGAATGGTGGTGTGGCCATAGTTCCAGCGCACGTTCGATTCGCGCTGGCCCTTGTCATCGCGCGCGGCGCGGAACATCAGCACGCTGCGTGCTTCCGGCAGGGCATGGGCCATTGCCACGAAGTTGTACTGGCCGCCGACGCCGGACACCACGCGGCCATCGTCCAGGGCATCGGAGACCGCCGCGCCCAGCGCAGTGGCCATCATGCAGGAATTGAAGAAGCGTGCATGGCGGCGCTGCAGGCGCTCCAGCGTCTCGTTGCCGCCGTAAAGCTGGTTGATCTCACTGATGCGGCGCATGCCGATGGCGCGGCGTTCATCCGCCGGCAGCTCGCGCAGCCACTGGTAGAACTCCGGCGAGCCCAGGTAGAACGCGCCATGCAGGTATTCGCCTTCGGCGGCCAGCGTGGCATGGTCGATGGACAGCGTGCTGCCGTTCTCGATGCGCTGCATCAGCGCCAGGTCGTCGTGCACCTTGCGCTTGATCACGCCGGTCTGGACCAGCCGCCGGAAGCCCTCGTTGAGCATCTCGCTGCAGCCGTACAGGCCGATCTCGAACGGCTCCAGGCCGCCGATTTCCTGCACCAGCGGATGCCGCGCAAGCTGCGGATCCAGCGCGTGCAGCACGCGCCGGTAGCGCGCGTTGTCGGTATGCCGCAGCACCAGTGCATGGCTGAGTGCATCGGCCAGCGTGCCGATGCCGATCTGCAGCGTGCCGCCATCGCGCACCAGGGTGCTGGCATACAGGCCGATCGCATAGTCGGCGTCGGCGACCGGCTGCCGCGGCAGGCCGAACAGCGCCGGATACGGCGGCGGCGGGGTGATGACCAGGTCGAAGAAGGACACATCGACCGTGGCGGTGCCGCCCAGATAAGGCAGCTGCGGATCGATCTCGGCCACCATCAGCGGACGCGGCAGGCCGCGTGCGGCGATTGCATCGAGCGTGTCCTGGGTGATGTCGTTGTTGCAGGACAACGAGAGGCGGCGATCGTCCGGGCGCATCGCCACCTTCTGCACGATCACCTGCGGCGCGCGCTGGGCCACTGCATCAGCGGCATGGGTGTAGTTGAGGCTGGTGTAGCTGGACTGCGCCTGCCGGGAACCGAGCAGGGCGCCGGACTGCATGTAGAACTCCTCCACCTGCACATGGGCGGGCAGTGCGTCACGGGCGATCGCGTCGGCATAGGCCAGGCGGGGGAAATCCTCGCCGAAATGGCGCTGCGCGAAGGGGCCCAGGAAGCGGGCCTCCAGGCCGCTGCCCCGCACCTTCGGCGGATTCAACGACAGGGCAGTGTAGAGCTGGAGGGGGTGCGAGGGATCGTTCTCGACCCGTGCATACAGTGCATTGAGCAACCGGTGTGGCTTGCCCAGCGCCAGCGGTGCTCCGATCCGCAGCGGCCCTTCCACGCGCGCGAACAGCCAATCGACGGCGGCGTCCAGGTCGGTGAGGTGTTCGGTCATCCGGGGCAGTCCTGCGTAAGGGGAGTTCCGGCATTACAGCATGTCGGGCTTGAACCGCCGTCGACGCGAGACTTCCGCACCGGCCACCATGAAGCGGCCATCGCCGCGGTAGTGCACGGTGCGCGGCAGTTTCGGCCGTGGCGCGACGTGGGCACGCACGATCTCCCAGATGAAAAGGTTGCTGGTCTCGATCTGGCTGTCGTCGTACAGGCGGCACTCGAAGCACGAATGGCACTGGCCGACCAGCGGCGCGCCGACCTCGCGGGCGGGCAGGGCATCCAGGCCGAAGTGCGCGAACTTGTCGACCTCCCGCCCGCTGCAGTTGCCGATGTCCACTACGGTATCGAGCAGCTCCACGCCCGGTACATTGATCGCGCACTCGCCGCTGCCCCGCGCCAGCGCGAAGCTGTGGTTCTCGTTCCACAGATAGGTCGCCACCAGTGATGGCGAGAAGCCCATCACCATGTGCCAGCCCATCGTCATCAGGTTGCGCTGGCCGCGCCATGCGGTGCTGACCAGCACGATCGGGCCGGGTTCGAGGAAGCGGCGGGCCTGTTCGACGGGGAAATCCTTCTTGGGTAGCGGTTTCATGCGCACTCCGGGGCCGGGACGGCCGATGCTGGGCCAGGGCGCATGAAGTGCAGGTCGATGCAGGGCTTGACAGCGGTTTTGATTACGTGCGTAATCGAATTGTCGATTACGGACGTAAACAATGAATCCGATCAGTGAAGCCGAGGCGGTCGTGATGGAAGTGCTGTGGCAGCAGGCGCCCCGCGGTGCCGATGAGGTGGTTGCCGCACTGGCCCACCGGGACTGGGCCGAACCGACCATCAAGACGCTGCTCAACCGCCTGCTGACCAAGGGCGCGATCGCTGCCGAACGCGAAGGCCGCCGCTATCTGTATCGGCCGCTGCTGCAGCGCGAGGCTTGGGTCGCGGCGCAGAGCCAGGACTTTCTGGGCAGAGTGTTCGAAGGACGGGTGGCGCCACTGGTTGCCCATTTCAGTGAGCGCGGCCAGCTCAGCGCGCAGGACATCGCCGAACTGAAGAAGCTGATCCAGGAGCTGGACCATGAGTGAGGTGCTCGACAGCGTGTGGCGGGCCAGCGTGTGGCTGGCGCTGGCGGTGATCCTGCTGGCGGCGATGCGGCCGCTGCTGCTGCGGCTGGGAGGGCCCTCGCTGGCCTATCGCAGCTGGTGGTTGTTGCCCCTGCTGCTGGCAGGCCTGTTGCTGCCGTTGCCTGCGCTGCCCCTGCTGCAGCATGTGCCGACCCTGCCCCTGAACGTGATGCCTGTCGCGCCGGAGGGCGAGCCCACCCAGGTCATGCGCTGGCCGCAATGGTTGCTGCTGGCCTGGATGCTTGGCGTGGCGATCAGTCTGCTGCGCGGCCTGCGTGCGCAGCAGCGCTTCGAACGTGTCCTGGGCCGTCTGCAGGCGCGTGCCGACGGCAGCTGGCAGGCCAGTGCCGATCCCGGTCTGCCGGCCCTGGTCGGCCTGTGGCGGCCGCGCATCGTGGTCGGCCCCGATTTCGACCAGCAGTTCGATGCACGCGAGCAGGGGTTGATCCTGGCACATGAACGCAGCCATCGCCGCAATGGCGATCACTGGGCGAACGGCGCGTTGCTGCTGGCACGCGCAGCGTTCTGGTTCCATCCGTTGCTGCCGTGGGCAACACGCAGGTTCCTGCGCGACCAGGAACTGGCCTGCGATGCCCGCACCATTGCCACGCAGCCTGCGCTGCGCGGACTTTACGCCAGCACGCTGCTGAAGGCGCAGCTGGTTCACCCGGTTGCGCCGGCAGTGTGTCACTGGCGCAGCCAACCCGTGTTGAAGGAGCGAATCGCCATGTTGAAGCAGTCCAAGCGGAAGGCATTGCCGTGGGTGTCCGGGCAGGTGCTGGTGGTCGGGGTGTGCGCGGGCCTGGCCACGGTGGCGTGGGCAAGCCAGCTCGGGATGGCCGGCGTGTCGTCGATCGGCGTCGAGCCCGCCGAGTACGCGCAGGCCGATGCCGCTGTGGCCGGCCTGCAGCGTTCTGCACAGGTCGAGAGGATGGCACCGCCGAAGTATCCGGAGTCTGCGTTCCAGCAGGGCCTGACCGGCGTCGTCACCTTGAAGGTCGAGATCGACGCAGAGGGCAGGCCGACCGACGTACAGGTGCTCAGTGCCACCAATCCCGGTGTGTTCGATTCGGTGTCGGTCACGGCCGCCAAGGGCTGGACCTTCCGGCCGGCCCTGAAGGATGGGCGTCCGGTGGCTTCCGCCGTGCGGATTCCACTGACGTTCTCCATGAGTGAGGACGAGAGGGAAGCGGAGCGCGCGCGGTGAGGCAGGCCGCGCTGCTGTTGGCCACGCTGCTGGCCGGCTGTGCCACCCAGGAGCGACTGGGCACGGTTGACACCCGCAGCGAGAGTGTCGGCCATCAGCGGTTGCAGCCCACAGCGGCGGGCGGCAGCGGTCAGGTGCAGGCCTATGCGCTGGCAGCGGGCGAAGGCTATCGGATGCCGCAGCTGTATGCGGCGCCTGATCCGAAGGTGGGCGACCGCGATCCGCGTACCGAACTGGCGCCCACCACCATCTGCCTGCAGGTGGTGGTCGATGCGGAAGGCATGGTCGAGCGCAGCCTGCCGCTGACCGACCGCCCCGAGTGCGCCGCCGGCGCTGCAGCGGAGAACGCGCCGCTGCTGCAGGCGGCGCAGGAGGCGGTGGCGATGTGGAAGTACAGCGCTGCCGCGGTCTGCCACTACCCGGTCGGCAAGGTCCCATCCGACCGCGGCGACTGCGGGAGCGCCGAGCGCATCGAGCCGGTGCCGGTCAGCCTGCTGTACGCCTTCACCTTCGAGATCGTGAAGGGCCGGCAGACGGTCCGTACGCAGGGAAAATGATCGCGCGTGATGCCGGGTAGCGCCGGGCCATGCCCGGCCAGTACAGCGGCGTCGATCAGGCGCCGCCCTGGATGTTGGCCTTCACCGCCGGTTGCATCAGCGCCGGCTCGGCCAGCGTGGCGTCGCGGGCCTGGCGCACGCTGACGAAGTCGGCTTCGGCCACGCCGTCATGCACGTGGATGTTGCGCGCGCGCTGCTCGCCGATGGTGGTCTCGTTGGCGATGTCGCGGCCGCCCGGGCCATAGTCGTGGCAGACGAACACGCGGGTGGACTCGGGCAGCGCCAGCAGGCGCTGGATCGAGCGGTACAGCTGCGCCGCATCGCCGCCGGGGAAATCGCAGCGGGCGGTACCGCCGTCGGGCATGAACAGCGAATCGCCCGTAAACAGTGCGTCGCCGATCAGGTAGGCGATGCTGTCGCTGGTGTGGCCGGGCACGGCGATGACCTGGCCGCGCACTTCGCCCAGCGTGAAGGTCTCGCCGTCGGCGAACAGGTGGTCGAAGATGTCGTCTGCGGCAGGAAGCTGCAGGCCGAACCGCGGCGCAAAGGTCGCCTGCACGGCGCGGATGCCTTCACCGATGGCCAGCGTGGCGTGAGGGAAACGCTGCTTGAGCCGCCGCCCGGCCGACACATGGTCGGCGTGGGCGTGGGTCTCCAGCAGCCACCTCAGCCGCAGCCCCTGCTGCTCGATCGCGTGCAGTGCCGGCTGGACCGGCGACTCGCTGCTGGCATCGGTGTCCGGGTCGTAGTCCAGGACCGGATCGATCAGCGCAGCCTCACCGCTGGCCGGGTCGCTGACCAGGTAGCTGAAGGTATTGCTGTCACGATGGAAGAACGACTGGACCTGGACCGGCATCGGCAACCTCCTCAGCGTGCGGCGAGCACGCGGTTCAGCAGCTGCGCCAGATTCTCGCCGGCCAGCCGCAGCTGCGCTTCCGCCACCGGGCGGTAGCGCACGGTGTATTCATCGCCGATCTTACGCGAGGCTGGATAAACGCCGGCTTGCATCGAAATGCGGCAGCTGGCTTCAGCCCACGCCTGCGGATCGCGCTGCGGATTGGACTGGCGCGCCAGTTTCGGCGCCGGCAGCGACCGCAGCACCGGCAGATAGCCGTTGTCGTCCAGCTTGCGGGTGTTGAGCATGCCGCTGTCCCACAGCGAATGGAGGTTGGTGCCGCGGTTGCCGTACTGCAGCTGGAAGTCGTTGCCGCCCTTGTCGTGACCGTAGCCGGCATGCATTGGCTGGTGGATGTCGCCGACCAGATGCACCACGAACTTCAGGGCCTGCAGCCTCTCGCCGTCGGTCAGGCTGCGATCGCCGAGGATCGCGCTCTGCGCCTTCAGCGCTTCGACGATGCAGTTGCCGTTGGTGCAGTGCCTGGGCGCTTCGTAGTGGCAGCCGTCTTCGGCGATGTTGACGTAATGCCAGCCGGCGGAACGGCGGCCGAGGCCCGGGTCCTTGGCACGCAGCTGGTCGGCCCAGGGCGCCACGCTGGCGAGGGTGGCACCGGGTTCGGTGGCCAGCAGGCGGTCGACTTCGGCGCGTGCAGCGGGCGAGAGGCGGGAATCCGCTACCTCAGCGACAAGGCGATGACCTTGCGCGCCCCAGGCATGGGCAGGGGCGGAGGCGGACAGCAGAGCCGGCGCGATCGCGGCGGCGAGGAACAGGGAATGCAGGGCTTTCATGCCGGCATTCTAGCGGGGCGGCGGCCGGACGCGTTTGATCCAGCATGGCCGCTCGCCACGCGCCCTTGATGCGCGGACCGTTACGGTGGCGCGGCCACGGGCGGGGACATCGCGATGAGCATCACGGACCGGCGCATCACGGCAATACATGCGGACGACGGCTTTGCCCGCGCGTTCGATGAACAGGTGGTCTGGCGGATGCGCTGGGCCTGTGCCGTTGCCGGCATCTTTTCAATCGGCTTTGCCGTGCTGGACCATTTCTGGCTTCCGCCGGATGTGCATGCACAGGTGCTGCGCTGGCGGCTCGGGCTGCTGCTGCCGGTACTGCTGGTGGCGGTAGCACTCACCTTCGTCCCGGCGTTCCGCCGCCATCTGCAATGGCTGGGGGGCGGTGCTGTGCTGATCAGCGGGCTGGCGCTGGTGACGATGATCTGGACGGCGCATCGCGCCGGCGTGGATTATCCCTATGAAGGCGTCAGCCTGTTCCTGCTGCTGAACTACTTCCTGTGTGGCCTGCGCTTCGGCGTCGCCACGCTGACCGGAACCCTGATCGCATCGGCGTTCGTGCTGGCGGAGCTGCAGGTCGGCCGGCACTGGGCGCAGATGCTGCAGAGCGTGACGTTCGTGCTGGCCAGCAACCTGGCTGGCATCTTCGGCAGTTACATCCTGGAAAGGCAGGCGCGTGCAACCTGGCGCGCCGAGCAGCGGCTGGACGCACTGGCCAACCACGACGGATTGACCGGATTGCTCAACCGGCGCGCATTTGACCGACGTGCCAACCAGATCTTCCAGCGTTATCTCCGCCGGCCGCACGCGCGTGGCGCCTTGCGCATCGCGATGATCGACATCGACTACTTCAAGCGCTACAACGACCATCATGGTCACCCGGCGGGCGATGCGGTCCTGCATGCGGTGGCGGTGACGCTGGCCGCGCAGCTTCGCGGCGCTGACTCGGTGGTGGCGCGGTACGGCGGTGAGGAGTTCGTGGCGCTGGGGCAGTGGTCGCCAGGCGAGCCGGAAACCGCGCCGTTCGAGCGGATGCGCCAGCAGGTCCAGGCGCTGGCGATCGCCCATGCCGATTCGGACGCCGCGCCGGTGGTGAGCGTCAGTATTGGTGTGGCGCGGTGGCATGACGATGGCGCCGATTCGCTGGAGCAGGCACTGGCGCGTGCGGATGCCGCGCTGTATCGGGCCAAGGCGTCCGGGCGCAACCGGGTCGAGGTGGCCACGGATGGGTAAGCCGAAAAAAGCCCCGGCGATCACCGGGGCAACATGCTGCGGAGGGTTCAGCGGTTGGCCGGAGGGCGGGGCAGGCCCGCCACGCCGGAGGCAGCGCTCAGAACTTGAAGACGTAGGAGGCGCCGTAGACCAGCGGATCGATGTTGACCGTACCGATCTTCTGGCCGTCCAGCTTCACCTTGCTGTCGATGTCGATCCAGCGCATGTCCACGCGCAGCGCGCCCTTCTCGCCGATCGCGAAGTCCACGCCGGCGTGTGCGGCCAGACCCCAGGAGTCCTGCAGCTTCAGCCGGCTGTCCTTGAGCGCGCCCGTGGTGTCTTCGCTGAAGAAGGTCGTGTAGTTCACGCCCGCACCGATGAACGGCGACACCTTGCCCTTGCTGTTGAAGTGGTACTGCACGGTCACTACCGGGGGCAGTTGCTTGGTGCTGCCGACACGGCCGAGGCCGTTGATGTTGATGTCGTGCTTGAACGGCAGTGCCGCCAGCACTTCGATGCCCAGGTTGTCAGCGATGAAGTACTCGCCGGTGATGGTCGGCTTGACGTCGTTGTCGACGTCGACCTTCAGCGTGCCACCGGCCAGCCAGCCGTTGTTCGACTTCGGTGCCACCTGGTGCACGCCGGCCGAAAGGGTCCAGTCGCCCTTGGACTGGGCCATCGCCGGGGCGGCGGCGAGGGACAGGGCGGCGGCCAGGCTGGCCACGATCAGGGGAGAGGTCTTGCGCATGGGGGTGTTCTCGTTGCGGGGTGGATGGGGCCAGTCTCGGCCTCACGCCGCGCTAACGCTTTGATCCGGATCAAATCCGGCCAGCCCGCCCGCCACCGGCCCGGTCTGGCCGGCGGTGGCCAGGCCGGGCCTGCTAGACTTGTGGGCCCTATCCACCCCGCCGCACCCGTCGCGGCTGCAGGAGCTTGAGAAATGGCAATCAAGGTTGGTATCAACGGTTTCGGTCGCATCGGGCGTAACGTCCTGCGCTCGGCGGTGCTGAACTTCGGCGACGACATCGAAATCGTGGCCATCAACGATCTGCTGGAGCCGGATTACCTGGCCTACATGCTCAAGTACGACTCCGTGCACGGTCGCTTCAAGGCTGACGTGTCGGTGCAGGGCAACGATCTGCTGGTCAACGGCAGGAAGATCCGCCTGACCCAGGAACGCGATCCGGCCAACCTGAAGTGGGACGAAGTGGGCGTGGAAGTGGTCATCGAGTCCACCGGTCTGTTCCTGACCAAGGAAACCGCGCAGAAGCACATCGATGCCGGCGCCAAGAAGGTCATCCTGTCCGCCCCGTCCAAGGACGATACGCCGATGTTCGTGTTCGGCGTGAACGACAAGACCTACGCCGGCCAGGCGATCATCTCCAACGCCTCGTGCACCACCAACTGCCTGGCCCCGCTGGCCAAGGTCATCAATGACAAGTGGGGCATCAAGCGTGGCCTGATGACCACCGTGCACGCCGCCACGGCTACCCAGAAGACCGTTGACGGCCCGTCCAACAAGGACTGGCGCGGCGGCCGCGGCATCCTGGAGAACATCATTCCGTCCTCCACCGGTGCGGCCAAGGCGGTCGGCGTGGTCATTCCGGAACTGAACAAGAAGCTCACCGGCATGAGCTTCCGCGTGCCGACCTCGGACGTGTCGGTGGTCGACCTGACCGTCGAGCTGGAAAAGGAAGCTACCTACGCCGAGATCTGCGCCGAAGTGAAGGCACAGAGCGAAGGTGCGCTGAAGGGCATCCTCGGCTACACCGAAGACAAGGTCGTGGCCACCGACTTCCGCGGTGAGACCCACACCTCGGTGTTCGATGCCGAAGCCGGCATTGCCCTGGACGGTACCTTCGTCAAGCTCGTGTCGTGGTACGACAACGAGTGGGGCTACTCCAACAAGTGCCTGGAAATGGCCAGGGTCGTCGCCGCCAAGTAAGGCCGGCGAAGATCGCGCACGAACCCCGGCCTGGCCGGGGTTCGTCGTTTGAGGGGCCGGCCCTGTCGTAGCATGGGGCGGTCCGACCGCCGCCGCAGGGGCGCGGGATCGCATGGGAAGGCACGCAATGGAAGCACTGATAGCCCTGGTCGTATTGATACTGCTGGCGATTCCGCTGCTGCTGGTGGTCGCGCTGGTGATGATCGCCGGCCTGCGGCGCCGGGTCACCGCGCTGGAGAGCGCACTGGCCGATGTTTCGCAATCGCCGCGCGCTGCCGCGCCACCGCCCGGGCCCGCCCCCGTTCCGGCAACGGACGCGCCCGCCATGGAGCGACCGCGGGCTGCGGCAGCACCTTCTCCCGTGGCGGCCCATGCGCCGGAATCCTCCGTGCCGGCGCCGCCGCGGCATACGCCGCCTCCACCACCGCTGCCGGCCACGCCGCCCCCGCCCGCGCCACCGGTCGAGCCGGCCGGGCCGGGCTTCTTCGAGCGAGGCATCGGCTCAGTTAAACGCTGGTTCACCGAGGGCAACGTGCCGGTCAAGATCGGCATGCTGGTGCTGCTGGCCGGTGTTGCCGCGCTGCTGAAGTACGTCAGTGACCAGGGCTGGCTGGTGCTCCCGGTCGAACTCCGGCTGGCGGCCGGCACCGCTGGTGCGCTGGGCCTGCTGGCCTTCGGCTGGCATCAGCGCGAACGCCGGCGTCTGTTCGCGCTGGCCCTGCAGGGCGGCGCCATCGGTGTGCTGCTGCTGACCATCTTCGCGGCATTCAAGCGTTTTGAACTGCTTGCGCCGGGATTTGCGTTCGCCAGTTCGATCGCGCTGGTCGCCGGCCTGTGCGTGCTGGCAGTGCTGCAGAACTCGCGCACCCTGGCGGTGCTGGGCATCCTGGCGGGCTTCATGGCCCCGCTGTGGCTGTCGACCGGCAGTGGCAACCATGTCGGCCTCTTCAGCTACTACGCAGTGCTCAACGCCGGCATCTTCGCCATCGCCTGGTTCCGTCCGTGGCGCGCGCTGAACCTGCTGGGCTTCGCGTTCACCTTCGGTATCGGCACGTTCTGGGGCGTGCTTCAGTACAGGGCCGAGAAGTTCTCCAGCACCGAACCGTTCCTGCTGCTGTTCTTCGCCTTCTATCTGCTGATTCCCCTGCTGTACGCGCGCAGGCAGCCTGCCGGTCGCCGCGATCTGGTCGATGGCAGCCTGGTGTTCGGCACGCCGTTGATCGCCTTCTCGCTGCAAGCGGCGATGCTGCACGAACAGCCGATGACACTGGCACTGTGCGCGCTGGGCCTGGCGGTGATCTACGCGGTGCTGGCGCGTGCCTTGATCGCCCGGGCCTCGTATACGGTGCTGGCGCAGTCGCACGCGGTGCTGGCGGTGGGTTTCGCCACGCTGGCCGTGCCGCTGGCCTTGTCCGCCCGTGCCACCGGTGCGGTGTTCGCGCTGGAAGGTGCCGGGCTGGCCTGGCTCGGTCTGCGCCAGAGGCGCTGGCTGCCACAGGTGTCCGCTGCGCTGCTGCAGATGGCGGCGGCATTCGCCTTCGTGGCAGGTGGCAACCACTGGCACGAGGACGCGCGTCTGCTGCTCAATCCCACCGCGATCGGTGCGCTGCTGCTGGCCGTGGCGGGGTTGGCGTCGGCCTGGAGCTACCAGCGCCGGGCACGTCATGAGATCGCCCTGGTCTACTACCTGTGGGGCCTGCTGTGGTGGCTCGGCGGCTGGGTGCACGAGATCGGTCGTTTCCTCGCGCATGCCTCGCAGGCCGATGCACTGCTGGTGCTGGCGGCGGCGACCGCTTGGCTGGCAGCCGAGGTGCAGCGCCGGCAACCGGCACGTGCGCTGGGGATGACCGCACTGGCGATGCTGGCGATGGCGTTCCCATTGGCATTGGCGCAAAGCCATGCACACCAGCAACCGTTCGCGGGCCACGGCGCCCTGGCATGGGCGTTGTTCGCCGTGCTGGGGGTGCGCACGTTGCTGTGCCTGCGCCAGGGCGGCGACACGGTGGCGCGCATCGCCCAGTTCCTGTGGTGGCTGCTGTGGCCATCGCTGCTTTCGCTGCTGGCCCTGTGGGGAGGCGGCGAGGCTGGCCTGGCACAGGGCTGGACGTTGTTGCTGGTGACGCTGCCCTGGTTGCTGCTGGCCGCCCTGTCACTGTGGCGCTGGGGTTGGCTGCGCTGGCCGCTGGGCCCGGCATTCGATGCCGCACGCGTGCCGCTGCAGTGCGTGTTGTTCGCGCTGCTGGCGACCGGATGGCTGCTGGGCCAGCTGCTGCCGGGCACTGCGGCACCGCTGCCGTGGCTGCCGGTGCTGAACCCGGCCGAGATGGGGCAGTGGCTGAGCCTGTTGCTGCTGGCGCGCTGGCTGTACAGCGATGTGGCACCGCCCGCGCTGCGCAGGCTGCGCCTGCCGGTGCTGGCACTGGCGGGCTTCATCGCCCTCACCAGCCTGGTCCTGCATGGCGTGCACCACTGGGGGGGGCTGGCCTGGAGTACGTCGATGGCGCGCTACAGCTTGGCCCAGACCAGCCTGACCGTGCTGTGGAGCGTGCTCGGCGTGATCGCCTGGGTATGGGGCTCGCGTCGTGGCCAACGTGTGTTGTGGATGGTCGGTGCGGTGCTGATGGGCGTGGTCCTGGCCAAGCTGGTCCTCATCGATCGCCAGCACCTGGGCAACCTGCTCGGGATCGCATCGTTCATCGCCTATGGCCTGCTGTGTACGGTCGTCGGCTATCTGGCACCGGCGCCACCGGGCGCGGTGCCATCCGTGGAGGAAAACCAATGAGAATGTGGAGCAGGATGGTGGTGCCGGCGATGCTGGGCCTGTTCGCCACCATGGCCGTACACGCGTCCGACTACCGCACGCAGTACGCCGAGCAGTGGCCGCTGACGCTGTCCAGTGCGCAGTCCGGCGCCTATCGGGTGGTGCTGGAACCGGCGATCTACCGCCGTGCAGGCGCAGCAGACCTGGGTGACCTGCAGGTGTTCAACGCGGCCGGACAGGCCCTGCCGTCGGCGTTGCTGGCACCCGACGCGCCGCTGGCACAGCCGCCGGTGCAGCGCGAGCTGCCCTGGTTCGCACTGCCGCCGCTGGCCGATGCGCAACGCAACGACCTGCAGTTGCTGACCGAGCGCGATACCGACGGCCGTGTGCGCCGGGTCGAAGCGCGTGTCGGCGCCGGAACGGTGAACGGGCAGGGCGGCTGGCTGATCGATGCCAGCGTGCTCGGCCAGCAGCCGCTGGCGGCGCTGGTGCTGGATTGGGCCGACAGTGGCCAGCCGCTGCAGGCGCAGGTGCAGCTTGATGCCAGCGATGACCTGCAGCATTGGCGCTCCATCGGTCGGGACATTCCGCTGGTGGACCTGCAGCGCGCCGGCAAACGGTTGCTGCAGCGACGCCTGCAGGTTGACGGCAATGCGCGCTATCTGCGCGTGCTGCCGCAGGGCGACGCGCGACTGCCTGCCCTGCATGGCGTGCTCGCCGAGCTTCCGCCGGCACCGGCGACGTTGCCTTGGGAATGGCTGTCACTGACGCCGATAGCGCAGGGCAAGGGCGAATACACATTTGAACTGGACGGCCGTTTCCCGATCGCGCGCGCCGATGTCGCCAGTACCGACAACAGCCTGGTGCAGTGGACGCTGTTCAGCCGCGACGATGAAGGCGCGGAGTGGCAACGACGCAGTGCACCGTGGATCGCCTATCAGCTGCAGCAGGGAACGCAGGGCTCGCGTCAGCAGTCGGCGGCGCAGGTGCTGGGCGATGTGCACCGCGACCGCTACTGGAAGCTGGTGGCAAGCCCGGCGGAGATCGCCGGCGCCCCCACCCTGCGCCTGGGCTACCAGCCGGAAGTGATGGTGTTCCTGAGCCAGGGCGCAGCGCCCTATGCACTGGCGGTGGGGAGCGCGACGGCGCGCCGCGCGGAGGCGCCGATCGGGGTGCTGATCGAGGAACTTCGCCAGCGCAACGATCCGGCCTGGCAGCCGACGCTGGCACGCCTGGAGGGCCGCCCCGAGCCGCTGGCCGGAGACGCAGCGCTGGAACCGCAGCGGGACTGGAAAGCCTGGCTGCTGTGGGCGCTGCTGGGCGTGGGGGTCCTGGTCGTGGGCGGTCTGGCGGTCAGCCTGCTCAGGCAGAAGCCTTCGCCTTCGGCGTAGATCCCGACCAATCCCGGCCGCGCATGGAGCGGCGCTGCGGCCGGCGCCATCCGTTCTGCCGCAGCCGATACAATGACGGTCTGCCGAACGCCGGCACCCCGTCCCTGAGCCCAAGAGTTGCCCATGTCCATCGTCCGCATGACCGACCTCGACCTCTCCGGCAAGCGCGTGCTGATCCGCCAGGATCTGAACGTGCCGATCGAGAATGGCCGCATCACTTCCGAACAGCGCATCACCGCTTCGCTGCCGACGCTCAAGCGCGCACTGGAGCAGGGCGCGGCGGTGATGGTCACCTCGCACCTGGGCCGGCCGAAGGAAGGCGTGTGGAGCGAAGCCGATTCGCTGGCACCGGTTGCCGCACGCCTGTCCGAACTGCTGGGTCGCGAGGTGCCGCTGGTACGCGACTGGATCGACGGCGTCGAGGTGCAGCCGGGCCAGCTGGTGCTGCTGGAAAACTGCCGGATGAACGTCGGCGAGGGCAAGGATGACGAAGCCCTGTCGAAGAAGTACGCCGCGCTGTGCGATGTGTTCGTGATGGATGCCTTCGGTACCGCGCACCGCGCGCAGGCGTCCACCCATGGCGTGATCCGTTTCGCCCCGGTCGCCGCGGGTGGCCCGCTGCTGATGGCCGAGCTGGATGCCCTGGCGCAGGCGCTGGACGCACCAGCCAAGCCGCTGCTGGCCATCGTGGCCGGCAGCAAGGTCAGCACCAAGCTGGAACTGCTGGCCAATCTGGTGGGCAAGGTCGACCAGCTGATCGTGGGGGGCGGCATCGCCAACACCTTCATCGCGGCTGCCGGCTACAAGGTCGGCAAGTCGCTGTACGAGCCGGACCTGCTGGACACCGCCCGGAAGATCGTTGCCGACGCCAAGGCGCGCGGGGCCGAGATTCCGCTTCCGGTGGACGTGGTCACGGCCAAGCAGTTCCTGCCCGACGCCATTGCCGAAGTGAAGGCCGTGGATGCGGTCGCCGAAGATGATCTGATCCTGGACATCGGTCCGCAGACCGCTGCCCAGTACGCGCAGCTGATCGCCAATGCCGGCACCGTGGTCTGGAACGGCCCTGTCGGCGTGTTCGAGTTTGAAGCCTTCAGCAAGGGAACCGAAGCGCTGGCGCGTGCCATCGCCACGTCCCCGGCATTCTCCATCGCCGGCGGTGGCGACACCCTGGCAGCGGTCGACAAGTTCGACATCGCCAAGGACGTGAGCTACATCTCCACCGGTGGCGGCGCGTTCCTGGAATTCCTGGAAGGCAAGACCCTGCCGGCCGTGGCCGCGCTCGCCGCGCGCGGCGCATGAACCCGGACGGCACCCAGGCCGGTTCTGCCCACCCGGCACGGGAAGAACGCGCGACGCTCTTCTTCGACCTGGACGGTACGCTGATCGATTCGCAGGTGGGCATCACCACCTGCATCGCTTATGCGCTGCAGAAGATGGAGCATCCGGTGCCGGCGCGGGAAACCCTGCTGGGCTGGATCGGGCCTTCGCTGCGCACCACGTTCGCGCCGCTGTTCATCGAACCGGCGCGGGTGGAGCAGGCCGTCGGCTACTACCGCGAACGCTTCGATGCCGAGGGCTGGCGCGAGCACACGGTGTACCCGCAGGTGGAGGACGCCCTGCGCACCCTGCATGCGCGTGGCCACCGCCTGGCGGTGGTCACCGCCAAGAACGAGCCGCACGCGCGCCGGATCCTGGCCCATCTGCCGTTCGGCGGATTGTTCGAGGACATCATCGGCTCGACCCTGGATGGTTCGCGCAGCCACAAGCCCGAGCTGGTAGGCGAAGCGCTGCGCCGGCTGCAGGTGTCGCCCACGCAGTGCTGGATGATCGGCGACCGTCGCATGGATATCGAGGGCGCGCGTCACCACGGCCTGCGCAGCATCGGTGTGCTGTGGGGGTTTGGTGGCGAAGCGGAGCTCACTGAAGCCGGTGCGGGCCAGCTGGCACGCGAACCGGTCCAGCTGACGACACTGTTGGCCTGATGCCGGACACCCTGCGCCGGCGTATGTCCGGGCGATGTCCGTTACATGTCCCGCAGAGTCAGGCAGCACAAGGTTGTAACCGCATACATGGGGCGTGAAGGATGTGCTAATTTCCGTGCTTTAACGGGAGAGGCCCATTCACCATGTTCGAGCGTCAGCGTCGCACCAAGATCCTAGCCACCCTCGGTCCGGCCACCGATCCGCCGGGCGTGCTGGAGGATCTGTTCCGCGCCGGCGTCAACGTGGTGCGCCTGAACTTCAGCCACGGTGACCCGTCCGGCCAGGCCAAGCGTGCCGCCGACGTGCGCGCTGCCGCGCAGCGGGTGGGCGTGGAAGTGGGCATCCTGGCCGACCTGCCGGGCCCGAAGATCCGCATCGAGCGCTTTGCCGAAGGCAAGATCCATCTCAAGGCGGGCGACCGTTTCGATCTGGTCGCCTCGCCCAACGCACCGGCTGGCGATGCCACGCAGGTGGGCGTGAGCTACCTCGGCCTGCCGCAGGACGTCGGCCCCGGTGATGTCCTGCTCCTCGATGACGGCCTGATGCAGCTGCAGGTCGTCGAGGTGCAGGGTGAGCGGATCATCAGCACCGTGCTCAACGACGGGGTGCTGTCTGATCGCAAGGGCCTGAACAAGCAGGGCGGTGGCCTGTCGCTGGGCGCGTTGACCGAGCGCGACAAGGAGCTGATCGGGATCGTCGCCAAGATTGGTGTCGACTTCATCGCCGTTTCCTTCTGCCGCAATGCGCAGGACATGAACGATGCCCGCGCGATCGCCGAATCGCACGGCTGCTACGCCGCGCTGGTGTCCAAGATCGAGCGCACCGAAGCGATCGAGAACCTGGAGGAGATCGTCGAGGCCAGTGACGTGGTGATGGTGGCGCGCGGCGACCTCGGCGTGGAAATCGGCGATGCCGAACTGCCGGGCCTGCAGAAGAAGATCATCAAGGCTTCGCTGGCGCAGAACAAGGTGGTGATCACTGCCACCCAGATGCTGCAGTCGATGGTGGAAAGCCCGATCCCGACCCGCGCGGAAGTGCTGGACGTGGCCAACTCGGTGATCGACGGCACCGATGCGGTGATGCTGTCGGCCGAAACCGCTGCCGGTGCGTATCCGGTCAAGGCCGTGGAGGCGATGGCGCGCATCTGCCTGGGCGCCGAGCGCCAGTTCCAGACCGAGACCGACTTCAATGCGTCGCCGCGCAACCTGGAGCGCGCCGACCAGGCCATCGCGATGGCGACCATGTTCCTGTCCCAGCACGTGGGCGTGCGGGCCATCGTGGCCATGACCGAGTCCGGCGGTACCGCGCGCTACCTGTCGCGCTTCCGTGCCAAGGCACCGGTGTTCGCGGTGACCCGCCATGACGGCGCACGCCGGCAGATGGCGCTGATGCGCGATGTGTTTCCGATCAATTTCGACAGCCGTGGCCTGACCCCGCGCGAAGCCGCACGTGGCAGCATCCGCCTGCTGGTCGAATCGGATCTGCTGCAGGCCGGCGATCGGGTGGTGTTCACCAGCGGTGAGCACATGGAAACCCACGGTGCGACCAACACCCTGCGCCTGCTCGAGGTGGGCGAAGACGGTCGCGCCAGCGGTCTGGGCGATCTGTAACCGCTGCGGACCCGGGTCGGAGCCCCACCGGGGCTCTGACCGGAACGCCGCAGGACAGCGCCTGTCCTGAACGGACATTGGAATCGTTTCCAGTCTGGCCTCCACGTCGAGGCCACGGGCTGCGGGGCTATACTTACGTTTTTCCCGCACCCGCCACAGGAAGTACATGAGCATCGAACAGCTGGCTGAAACCGCCCAGGCCATGGTTGCCCCGGGCAAGGGCATCATCGCGATCGACGAATCCACCGGTACCATCGCCAAGCGCTTCGCCGGCGTGGGCATCGAGAACACCGAGGAGAACCGTCGCGCCTATCGCGAACTGCTGCTGACCACGCCGAAGCTCAACGAGCACATTTCCGGCGCCATCCTGTACGACGAAACCATCCGCCAGTCGACCAAGGACGGCGTGCCGTTCGCCAAGTACATGGCCGACCACGGCATGATTCCGGGCATCAAGGTGGACAAGGGTGCGCATCCGCTGGCCGGCTGCCCGGGCGAGCTGGTGACCGAAGGCCTGGACGGCCTGCGCGAGCGCCTGCAGGAGTATTACAAGCTGGGTGCGCGCTTTGCCAAGTGGCGCGCGGTCATCAACATCGGCGAGAGCATTCCGTCGGGCACCTGCATCGAATCCAACGCCCATGCGCTGGCCCGCTACGCCGCGCTGTGCCAGGAATGCGGCCTGGTGCCGATGGTCGAGCCGGAAGTGATCATGGACGGCGACCACGACATCGAGACCTGCTACGAAGTCACCGAAGCCACCCTGCGTTCGCTGTTCGACGCCCTGTACCAGCAGAACGTGCTGCTGGAAGGCACCATCCTGAAGGCTTCGATGGTCATCTCGGGCAAGGACTGCGAAGAGCAGGCCGACGTCGAGGAAGTGGCCGAGTCCACCGTGATGTGCCTGAAGAGCACCGTGCCGGCGATCCTGCCGGGCGTGGTGTTCCTGTCCGGCGGCCAGAGCGATGAACAGTCCACCGCCCACCTCAATGCGATGAACCAGCTGGGCAACCTGCCGTGGCCGCTGAGCTTCTCCTACGGCCGTGCCATGCAGCAGGCGGCACTGAAGCTGTGGGCCAAGGACATGAAGGGCAACTACGCCGCCGCGCAGAAGACCGTGTTCGAGCGCGCCAAGGAAAACGGCCTGGCTGCACTGGGCAAGTGGAACGGTTGATCGGTTCCATCGCAGGATGAACAGGGCAACGCCGGCCTCACGCCGGCGTTTGCTTTTGCGGGTATCTTTTCCGCCTCCCGCGGGCCCGGCCGGCCCGCGGGACACACATGGAAGGCCAAGGAGAAAAACATGCGTTTGGCAGCAATCACGCTGGCCGTTGCTACGGTCCTCGCCGCAGGCGGTTGCAACCGTTCCGGCAGCAATGCGGATGTGGGCAAGGCCCCGTCGCTCGAGTTCGACAAGCCCGTTTCCGGCGAGATCACCTCGCGCAGCGGCATCAATTTCAATGACGGCAGCCACCACCAGCTGTACCAGATCACGCTGGAGGACAAGCAGCTGGTAGGCATGAAGCTGACCGGTGCCCTCAGTGGCTCGATTGCCGTGTTCAACAATGGCAGCCTGGTCGCCAGCAGCCGCACCGGCTATGAGCGCAGCGGGGATGTATCGCTGGCGTTCCGCGCCAACGGCGCCGGCACCTACCAGGTGGCGGTCAACGCCGACAGCCCGACCGCCTACGGCCCGTATCGCTTGCGGGTGGAGAAGCTGGTGCCCTACGACGGCAAGCCCATCGCAGGCAGTGGCGAAGTCGTCGACATGCTGGTATCCGGATCGCAGGACTACACCCTGCAGGTGGACAAGGCCGGCCTCTATGAAGTCAACCTGTCGTCCGATGCGTTCGATACCGTGCTGAAGCTGAAGGGCGGCGAGATCGACGCGGAGAACGACGATGGCGGTGACAGCACCAATTCGCGCCTCTCGCTGCCGTTGCAGCCCGGCAAGTACACGCTGGGCGTGCGCGGGCTGGACGACGATGCGTCCGGCACCTTCAAGCTGACCGTTGCCCGCACGGAGCTGCCGGGCAACATCGTCGAGCGCGATGGTACCCAACTGCCGCAGTCGGGCAGCGTGTTCACCATGCTCGACAGCGAAGGTCGCCGTCGCTTCCTGCTGACACTGGAGCGTCCGGGCGACGTTCGCCTGGATGCGATCTCCGGTCAGGTGGACACCGTGCTGCGTGTGGTCGGCGGTGACGTCGAGCTGGTCGACGACGACGGCGGCAACGGCACCAACGCGCGTCTGCAGGAATCGTTGCCGGCCGGTCATTACACGGTCGATATTTCCAGCCTCAGCGACGAGCAGGGCCTGGTCGAGGTGCGCGTGCAGATCGATGGCGCCAGCGCTGCCGGCGTCGCGGCGTCGGCGGCCCGCGCAGCGGCGGATGCGGCGGCCGTGCCGGGTGACGCCGCGGTCGACGCGGCCAGCCGCTGACGCGTCCAGGGGCACTGCCGTAATGAAAAGGCCGGGCATTGCCCGGCCTTTTCTTCAGTGCTGCCGCCTGCCGTGTTCAATGCGCGGCAGCGAATCCGGTATCGCCCAGCGGCGGCAGCAGCGTGCCGCGCACTTCGTTGTCCGCGTTCTGCCCGGCGCTGGCCAGGGCCTGCTGATAGGCCTTGGCCGTGGCCGTATTGAAAGCAACCAGCACGATCCGCATCGGCTGTGCATGGCTGCGTTGCCACGCCAGGGTTTCCGTCACGGCGATCTGCGCGGCCTGGTACAGCGGATAGCCGTACACGCCGCAGCTGATGGCCGGAAACGCGATCGACTGCACCCCGAGCGATTCAGCCAGCTGCAGCGATTTCCAGTAGCAGTTGGCCAGCAGCGCGGGTTCATCGCGCAGGCCGTCATGCCAGACCGGGCCCACCGTGTGCAGCACGTGCCGCGCCGGCAATGCATGGGCGCCGGTGGCGCGCACTTCACCGGTCGGGCAGCGCACGCCTGGCCGCAGCTCCGGCAGTTGCCGGCATTCGGCCAGCAGGCCGGGGCCGGCAGCACGGTGGATCGCACCGTCCACTCCACCGCCCCCCAGCAGCGATTCATTGGCCGCGTTGACGATCGCATCCACCGCCAGGGTCGTGATGTCGCCCTGCCACACTTCGATCTTCATGCGTCCGTCTCCTGCCTGTCGGATGTTCCGCGCAGTACCTGCGGCGGCTGTACCCAGCGTAGGGGACAGGCCATCGATGCTGCGTCATGACCGTCTCACGCGCTGCGATCCGACGGTCTTCACGCACGATGGCGGTCGCCACCTTCACGCAGGCTGAAGCAGAAAGGGGTCAGATCCCTTTCCGGATGGAAAAGCTCTGACCCCATGTTTCCGAGGTGCGCCGGCTGGGTCAGAGCCCTTTCCCGGACGGGAAAGGGATCCGACCCTGTGCATCACGGCAGGCCGGCCAGCCAGTCGTCGTCGGAACCTTCGTTCACGTCGGCGAACAGGGGCGTGGAGAAGTAGCGCTCGCCGGTATCCGGCAGCATCGCCAGGATCACCGAACCCGGCTCGGCACGGCTGGCCACATCCAGCGCACTGGCGACCGTGGCGCCGGCGGAGATGCCGACGAAGATGCCCTCCTCGGCGGCCAGCCGGCGCGCGGTGGCGATGGCGCGTTCGTCGTCCACGCTCAGCAGCTCATCCACCACGTCGCGGTTGAGCACGTCCGGCACGAAGTCCGGCGTCCAGCCCTGGATCTTGTGCGGCTTCCAGTCATCGCCCTTGAGCAGCGCGGCGCCGGCTGGCTCGGTGGCAATGATGCGGGTCTGCGGCCGTGCGACCTTCAGTACCTCGCCGACACCAGTGAGGGTTCCGCCGGTTCCCCAGCCGCTGACGAAATAGTCCAGGCGCCTGCCGGCGAAGTCGCGCAGGATCTCCGCCGCCGTCGTGTTGCGGTGGTAGGCCGGGTTGGCCGGATTGGCGAACTGGCTGGCGAGGAACCAGCCATGCTGTTCGGCCAGTTCGCGCGCCTTGCGCACCATGCCGCTGCCACGTTCCGCCGCCGGGGTCAGGATCACCTTGGCGCCGTAGGCACGCATCAGCTTGCGGCGTTCCACCGAGAACGTCTCGACCATGGTCGCCACGAACTTGTAGCCACGGGCGGCGGCCACCATCGCCAGCGCCACGCCGGTGTTGCCCGAGGTGGCTTCGACGATGGTGTCACCCGGCTTGAGCAGGCCACGGGCCTCGGCGTCGAGGATGATCGCCAGCGCCAGGCGGTCCTTGACCGAACCGCCGGGATTGAACGACTCGACCTTGGCGTAGAGGCTGACCTGCGGCGGCGCCAGGCGCTGCAGCTTGACGATGGGGGTGTTGCCGACGGTGTCGAGGATGGAGTCGTACAGGGCCATGGAAGCGCTCCGGAGGCGGGGCCGCGCCAGGACGGCGGGCGGAAGAGGGAGGGCTGGCTGTTCACGCCAGCGGCTGCCGGCTGACCGTAGCGCCGGCATATGACGCCCGGAAATGACCAGATGCCTTTCTTAAACAACCTTTGGTTATAAGCTGGTGACGGTAATTGACCCTAGAGTGGACCTCCGCCCCTGCTGCCTGCCCGCCCATGACGCTGACCCAGCTGCGCTATCTGGTCGCCATCGCCGACGCCGAGCTGAACATCACGCTGGCTGCCTCGCGCGTGCACGCCACCCAACCCGGCCTGTCCAAGCAGCTCAAGCAGCTGGAGGACGAGCTGGGCTTCCTGTTGTTCGTACGCAAGGGTCGCAGCCTGGAGTCGGTCACCCCGGCCGGTACCGAGGTGATCTCCCGCGCGCGCGCCGTGCTGGCCGAGGCCAACAACATCCGCACCTACGCGGCCAACCAGCGCCGCGAAAGCCAGGGCCAGCTGATCCTGACCACCACCCATACCCAGGCGCGCTTCGTGCTGCCGCCGGCGGTGGCGGCGATCAAGCAGGCGTATCCGCAGGTCAGCGTGCACCTGCAGCAGGCCGCCGAAGCCGATGCGCTGGATCGGTTGAACCAGGGTGATGCGGACATCGCCATCATCAGTACGGCCGGTGGGGAGCCTGGCGATGGCATCGCCGTGCCGTTGTTCCGCTGGCGGCGGCTGGTGGTCGTGCCCAAGGGCCATCCGCTGGATCGCGCGGGCCGCGCACCGGACCTGGCGGCGCTCGCCCGCCAGCCGCTGATCAGCTATGAATCGTCCACGCGCCCGAACTCGTCGCTGCAGCGTGCCTTTGCTGCCAACGGGCTGGTTCCGGATCTGGCGCTGACTGCGCTGGACGCCGATCTGATCAAGACCTATGTGCGTACCGGCCTGGGTGTGGGCCTGCTGGCCGAAATGGCGGTCAGTTCCCTCGACGAAGACCTCAAGGCATGGCCGGCACCCGCTCCGATCGCCGAGTGCATCGCCTGGGCGGTGCTGCCGCGTGACCGCGTGCTGCGCGATTACGCGCTGGAGCTGGTGCATGTGTTGGCACCGCAGATCGATCCGCGGGACCTGCGCCGGGTGCTGGACGGCAACCAGGTGGCCGCGTGGCCGCTGCCGCCGACCTGGGAATCGCTGACCCAGACCATCACGGTGTGAGGGTGCTCGGGCAGGGCTGCGCCCTGCACCTGCGAAGAACTGGCGCAACAGCAACAACGCGGCCAGGCCCCGATGGATCGGCCGCGGAGAGGAACAACCGGATCGGATCCCCGCCAGGATCCGACCCGGTCCGACGCCCTCCGCCGGACCTGTCCGACTCTACGGCAGCAACACGGCCGGCGGCCGCCCGGATACATCCCGACATACGCCGACACCGCCGCACAGACCCTTGCATGGAACGGGTTCAGGCCGCTATCGCGACGCCGGTTCCACGCCGGTAAACGCTTGGCATATACCGCCTTCGCGGGGGGATGCCTACACTCGGCGGCCGTGGATCAATCAGGACCGTTCATGTTGGCTCGTATCGCTTCGACCCTGGCCCTTGGCCTCAGCCTGGCCGTCCTGGCCGGGTGCGCAGGCAAACAGGAGGCCGCCGCGCGACGGCAGGGGGAAGCGGTGCCGGTCACCGCGCAGATCGTGCAGCCCACGCAATGGAACGACACCCTGCAGGCGCTGGGTACGGCCAAGGCGCGGGAGTCGATCAGCGTCACCGCCAAGGTCAGTGAGATCGTGGAGAAGGTGCACTTCGAAAGCGGCCAGCAGATCGCCGCAGGTGCGCCGATCGTGACTCTGCGCGGCCAGGCCCAGGAAGCGGCGCTGGTGCAGGCGCAGGCCACCTTCCACGAGGCCGACCAGCTTTACCGCCGGCAGCGCGAACTGGCCACGCAGCGGCTGGTGTCCAGCGCCACGCTGGATACGCAGAAGTCGATCCGCGATGCCGCCGAGGCCCGTGTCGCGCAGATGCAGGCCGACATCGGCGACCGTCGTGTGCGTGCGCCGTTCGCAGGCGTGCTGGGTATCCGCCAGGTCAGCCCTGGCACGCTGCTGACGCCGACCACGGTGATTGCCACCCTGGACGACATCGAGCGCATGCACGTCGATTTCCAGGTGCCCGAAGTGGAACTGGCCGCGCTTTCGGCGGGCGACAAGGTCAGCGCGACCAGCGTCGCGTGGCCGGGGCGCACGTTCGAAGGAGAGGTCACCACCATCGATGCACGTATCGACCCGGCCACCCGCGCGGTGACCGTGCGGGCCGACTTCGCCAACGCCGACCATGCGCTGCGCCCGGGCATGCTGCTCGATGTGCGCCTGTTCCGCCCCGAGCGCCCGGCGCTGGTGATCCCGGAGATCGCGGTGGTGCAGGTGGGCCGTGACAGTTTCGTGTACCGCATCGGCGCCGACGACAGCGTCGAGCGCGTGGACGTGGTCACCGGCGCGCGCCGTGCCGGCGTGGTCGAGATCAAGCAGGGGCTGGCCGCGGGCCAGCGCATCGTGGTCGACGGCACCGGCAAGCTGCGCCCGGGTCTGAAGGTGGCCGCCCGTGATGCGGCGCCGGCCAGCGGTGCAAAGCCTGCCGATGCGCCTGCGCCGGTCGCGACCGAGGAACAGGGCGGATGAAGCTGTCCGACGTTTCCATCCAGCGGCCGGTGTTCGCCGTGGTGATGAGCCTGCTGCTGCTGGTGCTGGGCATCATGTCCTTCACCCGCCTCACGCTGCGCGAACTGCCGGCCATCGATCCGCCCATCGTGTCGGTCTCGGTCGACTACACCGGTGCCTCGGCGGCCGTCATCGAAAGCCGGATCACCCAGGTGCTGGAAGATGCGCTCGCCGGCATCGAAGGCATCGATACCATCAACGCGCGCAGCACCAACGGCCGCTCGCAGGTCAGCATCGAGTTCACCTCCAACCGCGATATCGAGGCCGCGGCCAATGACGTGCGCGATGCCGTCAGCCGGGTTGCCGACCGCATGCCGGAAGAGGCGCGCCCGCCGGAGATCGCCAAGGTCGAGAGCGATGCCGATCCGATCATCTGGTTCAACATGGTCTCCTCGACCATGGATACGCTGGAGCTGAGCGACTACGCCGACCGCTATGTGGTCGACCGCTTTTCCAGCCTCGATGGCGTCGCCCAGGTCCGTATCGGTGGTCGCCAGCGCTATGCGATGCGCATCTGGCTGGACCGCGATCAGCTGGCTGCGCGTGGATTGACCACCGGTGATGTGGAAACCGCGCTGCGCAACGAGAACGTGGAACTGCCCGCCGGGCGCATCGAATCCACCGACCGTGATTTCACCCTGCGCGTGGAACGCAATTACATCAAGCCCGAAGACTTCGCGACCATCCCGCTGGGCAAGGGCAGCGACGGTTACGTCGTGCGCATGGGCGACGTGGCGAAGATCGAGCTGGCGTCGGCCGAGCGCCGCGCCTATTACCGCAGCAATGGCGAGCCGGGCATCGGCCTGGGCATCGTCAAGACCTCCACCGCGAACTCGCTGGACGTCGCGCGCACCGCGCGCGCCGAAGCCGAGCGGGTCGCGTTGACGCTGCCCAAGGGCACGCAGATCTTCGTTGCCTTCGACAACACCACCTTCATCGAAGCGGCCGTCGATCGCGTCTATGCCACATTGGTGGAGGCGATGATCCTGGTGCTGGCGGTGATCTGGCTGTTCCTCGGCAGCTTCCGCGCAGCGCTGATTCCGGCCGTGACGGTACCGGTGTGCCTGGTGGCCGCATTCATCGCGCTGTACGCGTTCGATTTCTCGATCAACCTGCTGACATTGCTGGCGCTGGTGCTGTGCATCGGCCTGGTGGTCGACGATGCGATCGTGGTGGTGGAGAACGTGCAGCGCCGGATCGATCTGGGTGAGCCGCCGCTGGTGGCGTCCAAGCGCGGTACCACGCAGGTGGCCTTCGCGGTGATCGCGACCACCGCGGTGCTGGTGGCGGTGTTCCTGCCGGTCGGTTTCCTCGAGGGCAACACCGGGCGCCTGTTCCGCGAGCTGGCGGTGGCGCTGGCCGCGGCCGTGGCGCTGTCCGCGTTCGTGGCGTTGACGCTGACACCGATGATGGCCTCCAAACTGCTCAAGCCGCATACCGGGCAGGCGCCGCGTGGCCTGCATGGCTTCGTCAACCGCAACCTGGAGCGGCTGGCCGGCGCGTATGGCCGCATCCTGCAGCGCCATGTCGACCGCACCTGGATCTACCTGCTGGTGATGGCGGCGGCATTGGCTGCCAGCTGGCTGCTGATCAAGGTGCTGCCCTCGGAACTGGCGCCAGCCGAAGACCGTGGCTCGTTCCAGATCATGATCGACGGCCCGGAGGGCGCAGGCTACGACTACACCGTGCAGCAGGTGCAGCAGGTCGAAGCGATGCTGGCGCCCCACGTGGGAGCGGACAAGCCGATCGTGCGCGCCAACCCGCGCGTGCCCGGTGGCTGGGGCGCAAGCGAGGAAATGCACACCGGCCGGGTGAGCATCTTCCTGCAGCCGTGGCGCCAGCGCAGCGAAGGCACCCCGGAGGTCGCCAATGAGCTGCAGAAGGAGCTGGACACCATCCAGGGCGTGCGTGTGCGCACGCAGGTCGGCGGTGGCCTGGTCCGCAGCGGCGGCCAGCCCTTCCAGATCGTGCTGGGAGGCCCGGAGTACGCCGAGATCGCGCAGTGGCGCGACCGCATCCTGCTGCGCATGGCCGACAATCCCGGCCTGGTCGGCCCCGACTCGGACTACAAGGAAACCCGCCCGCAGATGCGGGTGAACATCGACCGCCAGCGCGCGGCCGACCTGGGCGTGCCGGTCACCGCAATCGGCTCGGCGCTGGAAACGATGATGGGCTCGCGTCGCGTCACCACCTTCGTCGACAACGGCGAAGAGTACGACGTGCTGGTCCAGGCGGGCCGCGACGGACGCGCCACGCCGGCCGATCTGGCCGCGATCCGCGTGCGTGCCACCTCCGGTGAGCTGGTGCCCTTGTCGAACCTGGTCACCCTGAGCGAGGTTGCCGAGGCAGGCACCTTGAACCGCTTCAACCGCCTGCGCTCGATCACCATCAGCGCAGGCCTTGCGCCGGGCTACCCGTTGGGCGAGGCCATTGCCTGGGCACAGAACGTCGCGCGCGAGGAGCTGCCGCAGTACGCGCAGGTGAACTGGAAGGGCGAGTCGCGCGAGTACCAGAGCGCGGGCGGTGCGGTCCTGCTGACCTTCGCCATGGCCCTGCTGGTGGTGTACCTGGTGCTGGCCGCACAGTTCGAGAGCTTCATCCATCCGCTGACGATCATGCTGACGGTACCGCTGGGCGTGCTCGGCGCGCTGGTCGGCCTGTGGTTGAGCGGGGGCACAGTGAACCTGTTCAGCCAGATCGGCATCGTGATGCTGGTCGGCCTGGCGGCGAAGAACGGCATCCTGATCGTCGAGTTCGCCAACCAGCTGCGTGACGACGGCCGCAGCGTGCGCGAGGCCATCATCGAATCATCGATGGTGCGCCTGCGTCCGATCCTGATGACCTCCATCGCCACCGTGGTCGGCGCGATTCCGCTGGTGGTGGCCGGTGGACCGGGTTCGGCGAGCCGTGGCACGATCGGTATCGTGATCATCTTCGGCGTCACCCTGTCCACCTTCCTGTCGCTGTTCGTGGTGCCGGCGTTCTACGCACGTCTGGCCCCGTACACGCGCTCGCCGGAAGCAGTGAAGCGCGAGCTGGAAAAGCAGGAAGCAGCGTCGCCCTCGGTGGGCGGGCATGCCTGACCGTCGCGCCGACGGGGGCGGATCCCTTTCCCCGCAGGAAAGGGCCCCGACCCCAGTGCTGCGCGGCGACGGTTTCCAGCTGCGTCCATGGCGCGGCGGCGACCTCGAATCGCTGCTGCGTCATGCCAACGATGCCGAGGTGTCACGGGGTCTGCGCGACCGCTTCCCCTATCCCTACACACGTGAGGACGGTGAGGCGTTCCTTGCCGGTCGCGTGTTGACCCCGGGCACCCTGGCACTGGCCATCGAGATCGACGGCCAGGCCTGCGGCAGCATCGGTGCCCAGCCGGGCGTGGCCGAGCGTGGGCATACCGCCGAGCTGGGCTACTGGCTTGGCCGGGCGTACTGGGGGCGGGGCATCATGACCCGCGTGGTGGGCGTCTTCGCGCCGTGGGTGATGGACGAACTGCGCCTGTTCAGGCTTCAGGCCACCGTGGTGGACTTCAATCTGGGGTCGGCCCGGGTGCTGGAAAAGAACGGTTTCCACGAAGAGGGCGTGGAGCGCTGCGCCATCTACAAGCGCGGCACCCTGCATGACCTGCGCCGGTTCGCGCGGGTGCGCACCCAGCTGCCCTGAACGGCGCCGGGCATGGCCCGGCGCTACCCGCGGCGGAACCGGTAGCGCCGGGCCATGCCCGGCGGATGCCCGCGTCGGAACCGGTAGCGCCGGGCCATGCCCGGCGGATGCCTGCGGCGGAACCGGTAGCGCCGGGCCATGCCCGGCGGATGCCTTCCGGCGCTATCGCAGCGACCTTCGATCAGGGAGAATCGACCGGTCCCTTCCAGCCGACGGGACGTCCATTCACCCCGCCGACTGGAGAGAGCGCGCGTGGAAGCTACCGTACATTTCGTCAACAGCATCATCTGGAGCAAGGCACTGATCTTCGTGTGCCTGGCAGCCGGCCTTTACTTCAGTGCCCGCACCCGCTTCATGCAGATCCGCGGCTTCGTGGAAATGTGCCGCCTCACGGTCAAGGGTGAAAAGTCCGACGCCGGCGTTTCTTCGTTCCAGGCCCTGGCCATGTCCATGGCCGGGCGCATGGGTATCGGCAACATCGCCGGCGTGGCCACGGCCATCGCCTTCGGTGGCCCCGGTGCGATCTTCTGGATGTGGGTGATGGGCTTCCTCGGTGCATCCACCTCGTATGTGGAATGCACCCTGGCGCAGATCTACAAGACCAAGGATGCCGAAGGCCGCTACCGTGGTGGCCCGGCCTACTACATTGAAAAGGCGATGGGCCTGAAGTGGTATGCCATGGCCTTCGCCATCGCCACGATCATCGCCGCCGGCTTCCTGATGCCGGGGGTGCAGGCCAATGCCATCGCCGACAGCATCATCAATGCCTGCCGTGGCGGTGCGCTGTGCGGTCCGCTGGATGGCCAGGCCTTCGGCATGGAATCGGTTGCCGCGCTCAAGCTCGGCATCGGCATCGTGGTCGCACTGCTGCTGGGCGTGGTGATCTTCGGCGGCGTCAAGCGCATCGCCAGTTTCGCCGAAGTGGTAGTGCCGTTCATGGCGGCGGCTTTCATCCTGACCGCCGTCGTCATCATGATCATCAACTACGAACGCGTCCCGGAGATGTTCGGCATCATCTTCAACAGCGCGTTCGGCACCCATGCGGCGTTCGGCGCGATGATGGGCCTGGCGATCGAATGGGGCGTCAAGCGCGGCATCTACGCCAACGAAGCCGGACAGGGCTCGGGCCCGCACGCGGCGGCGGCCTCGGAGGTCTCGCATCCGGCCAAGCAGGGCTACGTGCAGGCGTTCGCGATCTACTTCGACACCATGATGGTGTGTACCGCCACCGCGTTCCTGATCCTGGCCAGCGGCACCTACAACGTGTACTCGCCGGTGGAAGGCGCGGCTCCGGTGTTCCAGGGCCTGGCCGGCATTCCGGAAGGGGCGGGCTATGCGCAGGCCGGCGTTGAAGCCGTGCTGCCGGGCTGGGGCGCGTCGTTCGTCTCGCTGGCGATCTTCTTCTTCGCCTTCACCACCATCATGGCGTACTACTACATGGCCGAGACCAATCTCAGCTATGTGAACCACAACAAGCACCGTCCGCTGACCGTGTTGTGTCTGCGCCTGGGCATCATCGCCATGGTGGTGTTCGGTGCGTTCCACAACGCGACCCTGGCCTGGGGCCTGGGTGACATCGGCGTGGGCCTGATGGCCTGGCTGAACATCATCGCCATCTTCATCATCCAGAAGCCCGCGATGCTGGCGCTGCGCGATTACGAACGACAGAAGAAGCTGGGCCTGGATCCGACGTTCGATCCCGATGCACTGGGCATCCGGAACGCCGATTTCTGGCGCCAGCGCAAGCAGGAGAACGTGTAAGTGAACAACCCCTGGAACAACCGCCGCCCGTCCGCTCGTCCGCCGCGCGCCACACCGTTGCCGCGCACGGACCTGCCGGCAACGGGCGGCGGTGGACGCGGAGGCAGCGATGAGCTGCGCCTGTACGGCCTGAATGCCGTGCTGGCCGCGTTCGCAGCGCGGCCGCAGGCACTGCGCAAGCTGTATCTGCTGGAGGCCCGGATTCCGCGCCTGCAGCCGCTGTTGAAGTGGTGCGTGGCCAACCGCGTGGGTTACCGCGTGGTCGAGGAAGGCGATCTGAACAAGCTGGCCGGCACCACCCACCACGAAGGCGTGGTGGCCGACGTGCTGCGTGCGCCGACCGTGCCGCTGGCGCAGTGGCTGCAGCAGATCGGCGAAGGCCCGTCACTGGCGCTGTGGCTGGATGGCGTAGGCAATCCGCACAACCTCGGCGCGATCCTGCGTTCGGCGGCGCACTTCGGCGCGAAGGCGCTGCTGTTGCCGGCCGGCAGCACGCTGGCGCTGTCCGGTGCGGCTGCCCGCGTGGCCGAAGGCGGTGCCGAAGCAGTGCCGCTGGTGCAGCTGCCTGCGACCCCGCAGGCGATGGCCCAGCTGCGCGATGCCGGCTTCGGTCTGGCGGCCACACTCGTCGATGGCGGTGACGATGTATTCCGCACGTCGCTGCCGGCGCGTCTGGTCTACGTCATGGGCGCCGAAGGCGAGGGGATGGACCGCGACCTGGCCGGTGAATGTGACCTGCAGGTCTCCATTCCCGGCAGTGGCGCGGTGGAGAGCCTAAATGTGGCCTCGGCCACCGCAGTGCTGCTGGCGCAGTGGGCGAGCCGTCGCGACGGCTGACGGACAGGTCGCCGCCATCGGCTGCCAGGACCCGGCCCCCGTGGCCGGGTTTTTTTTGCGCGATGTGCCGGCGGGACCACCGCGGACGTCGTGCAACGTCAAGGCGGCTTAAGGCTGATAACGTCGTCTTGCGTTGCGTACAGCCTGATTTTTCCGATCAAGCATGCTTTTGAAACTTGCCTCATTGTTGCGCCCTCTTGCTCGACGCAGGTTGGAGTTCCATTCCTGTCAGGCAAGGTGTTCCACATGCATGGTCGTCATCGTTGCGCCCTCGGCGCGCTCCTCTCGCTGTCAAGCCTGCTTGCGCCCGTCGATGCGCATGCCAGCGCACGCAGTCTGGAAGGCGTCAATTTCACGGGTCCGCTGATCACCCCGAATCCGGCCGGCATGCCGAAGGGGCACGGCTACATCGAACCCTATCTGGTACGTGTCGACAGCCGTGATCACTTCGATGACCGTGGCCAGCGCCAGCGCAGCGGTGAACGCAGTGGCGGCTGGACGGTGGTGGTGCCCATCGCCTATGGATTGGGTGAGCGGATCACCGGCCAGGTCAACCTGAGCGCGTCGCGCGCCGAATCCGGTGCCGCCCACAGCCGGGGTTTCCGCGCGGGCGACACCACTGCGCGCCTGCAGTATCTGCTGCAGGCGGCCAATGCGGATGGCACCCGGCCCGCGGTTTCAGTAGCGCTCGTGCAGCGCTTCAGCACGGGCAGCCATGACCGCATCACCGGCAATCCGCTCGACGCGCAGGGTGATGGCGTGCAGCGTACCGTCGCCGCGCTGGGCGTGCAGCAGGTGGTGTGGCTGGGCAACGAGCGGCCACTGCGCTGGCGTGCCCAGCTCAGCGCGGGTCCGGCGCCTTCCCGCACGGCCCTCACCGGTGCCAGCGTGTACGGTACCGCCGCGGGCTTCCAGGGCCACATCGCGCGCGGTTCGGTACTGGGCCTGTCGATCGGCGCCGAATACAGCGTCAACCCCCGCTGGGTGGCGGTGATGGAAGTGGCGGCCAGCCGCGAGACCCGGCAACGCCTCAGCGGCTTCGCTCCCGGCGCGGATGGCGCCATCGCGCGCGTCGACGAATGGCGCCCGGCCAGCCGTACGCTGACTTTCGCCCCCGCGTTGCAGTACCACTTCACCCCCTCGCTTGGCCTGATCGCCGGCATTGAGGTCACCGTGGCCGGCCGCAATGCCGCCCGCCTCATCAGCCCCCAGGTCGCCCTGGGCATGTCCTTCTGAGGGGGCGCGATGAACGTCGAATCGATCGTCAATGCCCTTCTGGGCGTGGTGTGGAGCCCTTACCTGGTGGTGCTGTGCCTGCTCGCCGGCCTGTACTTCAGCGTGCGTACCCGCTTCATCCAGCTGCGCGCGCTGCCGGACATGCTCCGCCTGGTGTTCCGCCATGAGCGGTCCGATGCAGGGGTCTCCCCGTTCCAGGCGTTGTCCCTGTCGCTGTCCAGCCGGGTGGGCGTTGGCAATATCGCCGGTGTGGCGATGGCCATCGCCTTCGGTGGTCCCGGTGCGATCCTGTGGATGTGGGTTGTCGCTTTCCTGGGTGCGTCCAGCGCCTTCATCGAATCGACGCTGGCGCAGATCTACAAGGATCGCGACGCCGGTGGCCAGTATCGGGGTGGCCCGGCCTACTACATCGAGAAGGGACTGGGCCAGCGCTGGTATGCGGTGCTGTTTGCACTGGTCGCCGTGCTGGCCGGCGCGATGCTGGCGGGTACGCAGTCCAATGCGATCACCAGCGCGGTGAATGAAGCCTGGGACGTACCGGTCGTGTTCACCACCGGCGCACTGCTGGTTGCGCTGGGTGCCATCCTTGTCGGCGGTGTACGCCGCATCGCCGGTGTCGCCCAGTGGCTGGTACCGCTGATGGCCATCGCCTATCTGCTGGTGGCCGCAATGGTGATGGTGCTCAACGCGGACAAAGTGCCGGAGATCGCAGGGCTGGTGCTGCGCAGTGCCTTCGGCATGGATGCAGCGTTCGGCGCCATGATCGGCACGGCGATCCAGTGGGGCGTGCGCCGCGGCGTGCTGTCCAACGAAGCCGGCATGGGCAGTGGTGCGCACCCGGCGGCCGCAGCGGAGGTCTCCCATCCGGTCAAGCAGGGCCTGGTGCAGTCGTTCTCGGTCTATATCGACACGATGGTGGTGTGCAGTGCGACCGCCTTCCTCATTCTTTCGACCGGCCTGTACAACGTCTACGACCCGGCGGTGAACGGCATTCCGGATGATGCGCGTCTGCTGCTGGGCAATCTGCCGGGCGTCGAGGCCGGACCGCGTTTCGTGCAGCACGCGGTGGAATCGGCATTGCCGGGCTTCGGCCGTTCATTCGTGGCGTTGGCCATCCTGCCCTTTGCGTTCACCACCATCCTGGCGCTGTACTACATGGCCGAGACCAACATCAGTTACCTGTGCCGGGACCGCCCGATGCCGTGGGTGATGGGCGGGTTCCAGCTGCTGTTCCTGCTGGCCACCGGCTACTCGGCGCTGAACAGTGCCACGGTCGCCTGGTCGCTGGGGGATATCGGCGTGGGCCTGATGAGCTGGTTGAACATCCTCGCCATCCTGCTGCTGCAGAAGCCGGCGCTGGCCGCGCTGCGCGATTACGAGCACCACCGTCGCTTGGGGACGGATCCCCTGTTCGATCCGCACCGGCTTGGTGTTCGCAACACCTGCGCGTGGGAACGGTAACTATCCGGGCAGATGGGGTGACCCAGCCTGGTGGGTGCGATCCCCTCTGGTGGTGCGATCCCCTCTGGTGGGTGCGGACCTCGGTCCGCACCTCCTTTCCCGCTGCACCCGCCGGGCATCGCCCGGCGTGGCCCCTCACTCGTTCGGCGGTGTGGTCGCTTTGGCTTCACTGCCGAAGTTGCCGTCGGCCTCTGCGGCCAGATAGGCAAATACGGTGTATGCCGCCACATTCTGCGCCAGCGCTTTCGGGTCGATCTTGTCCAGCGTGTCGTCGGCGGTGTGGTGCAGGTGGAAGTAGTCCGAACCATCCTGTGCCAGCCACGCCCAGGCGCCACCCTTGGCCGCCAGCGGGCCGATATCCGGACCCGGGCCGCCCTTGTCGGCTGCGTACTCGATGCCCAGCGGCTTCATCACCTCGGCGATCTGCCGGGTCGCTTCGCGCGAGCCTTCCGGGTTTGGCGAGCCGGTATTGAACGCATAGATGCGGCCGGCACCGAAATCGCTCTCGGCAGCCAGCTGGTGCAGCGCCACGTCCTTTGCATGCGCTTCGGCGTAAGCCTTGCCGCCGTACAGCCCCTGCTCTTCGTTGGCGAACGCGATCACCCGGATCGTGCGCTTGGGGGCCTGCTTGAGCTGGCCGATCAGATGCCCCGCGGCCATGGTGATGCCGACACCTGCGCCGTCATCGACGGCACCGGTGCCCAGATCCCACGAATCCAGATGGCCACCGATCACCACGACTTCCTTGGGCAGGGTGCGGCCGGTGATCTCGCCGATCACGTTGTAGGAGGTCGCAGTACCGTCCCAGCCGCAGTCCAGCGCGACTTTCACCGTAGTGCTGCCACGTGCCAGCAGCCGTGCCAGCTGGTCGGCATCGGGCACCGACAGGGCCGCGGACGGTACCGGGGTCAGGCCATCATCGAATCGGGTGATGCCGGTGTGCGGCACGCGGTGCGAATCGGTGCCGGCCGAGCGCATCAGGAAACCGACGGCGCCCTTGCGGATCGCCTCGGAAGGTCCCTTGCTGCGGATCGCGCCACCACGGCCGTAGTCGCGGCCATCGCGGAACGGCAGCATCTGGTAATCGACGAAGGCGATCTTGCCCTTCAGTGAACCGGCGGGCGCGGCCTGCAGCGCGGCCAGGTCGGCAAAGCGCACGACCTCGGCTTCGACGGTACCGCCCGGGCTGCCACCCAGTGCGGTGATCTGCAGCGGCTGCGGGTTCCTGCCGGTCACGGCGGCGTGTTCGCTGCGGCGTTCCCACTTCGGGAAGGTCACCGGTTCTTTCCAGACCTTGTCGAAACCCAGGGCCTTGAACTTGGCTTCGGCCCAGGCGACCGCACGCGCGTCGGCTTCGCTGCCGGCGATGCGTGGACCGATTTCGGTGGTCAGCGATTCGACCACCTTCCAGCCGGTGTCATCGGCCAGGGCCTGATCGCGCAGCTGCGCGGCCGTGGCCAGCGACGCCGGGGGCAGGGTGGTGGCGCGCGGTGCCGCGAAGGCCGGGGCGGCCAGCAGGGCAAGGGAGGATGCGATGGCAAGGACGCGGCGACGCATGGACAACTCCGGGAAGGGACCAAGCCTTGGAGCTTAACAGTCGTTCAGACGCGCGCATGGGCGGGAGGTCATGTCCGGAGCGAACGCTGTTTTCCGCCACGTCCGGCAAAGCGAAAGCCCCGCCGGAGCGGGGCTTTCACATGCGGCGACCTCGCCGGGTACGGCCCGGCGCTACGCCTTATTTCTTCAGGCTGTCGCGGATCTCGCGCAGCAGCACCACTTCCTCGGCCGGGGCGGCGGGAGCGGCTTCCTTCTTGCGCGACAGACGGTTGATCACCTTGATCACCAGGAAAATGGCGAACGCCACGATCACGAACTGGATCAGGGTGTTGATGAAATCACCGTAGCCGATCACCACCGCCGGGATCTCCTTGCCGTCCGGCCCGATGCGTGCCGGCGACAGCGTCCACGCCAGCTGCGAGAAGTCCACCTTGCCGATCAGCAGGCCCAGCGGCGGCATGATGATCTTCTCGACCAGCGCAGTGACGATCTTGCCGAAGGCGGCGCCGATCACCACGCCGACGGCGAGGTCGATGACGTTGCCGCGCATCGCGAATTCCTTGAATTCGGTGAGCACTCCCATGTGTTTTCTCCTGTGGGGGATGTGGACAGCGCGCAGAGTAGCGCAGGTGGTGTCAGCCGGCGATCACGCCGTGGCGCTCGGCCACGTTTTCCAGGCGCGCGCTGAAACGGTCGCCCGGCTTCAGTGCGGCCACTCCGGACGGCGTGCCCATGAACACCAGGTCACCGGCGCGCAGCTGCCACAGCTTGGACAACTCGTGCAGGATTTCCGGCACGTTCCAGATCATCTGGTCCAGCAGGGCCTGCTGGCGCACTTCGCCGTTGACTTCCAGCGACAGGTTCAGCGCCGCCAGATCGCCCACTTCGCCGGCATGCACGATCTCGCTGATCGGTGCGGAGGCATCAAAGCCCTTGGCGGCATCCCAGGGATGGCCCTTCTCCTTGGCGGCTGCCTGCAGATCACGGCGGGTCAGGTCCAGGCCGACGGCATAGCCGTACACCAGCGCTTCGGCCTCGGCCACGGGAAGCTCGCCGGCCGGGGCGTCACGGCCGATCGCCACCACCAGCTCCACTTCGTGATGCAGGTTGGCCGTCGCGGGCGGGTAGGGGATGGCATCGTCATGGCCGACCACCAGCGCATCGGCAGGCTTGCTGAAGAACATCGGCCGGCCGCGGTCGTCGGCCGCCGGCACCGCGGCTCCCATTTCGCGCGCATGGTCGGCAAAGTTGCGACCCACGCAGTAGACGCGGTGCACGGGGAAGCTGCCACCGCCCACCACCGGAACGCGCGGCGTGGCAGGTGCAGGGATCACATCGGAAACATCGGACATGCGGGCATCCAGAAAGGGAGTGCCCGCAGTCTAGAACGCATGGCGCCCGCCGTCAGCGGGCACGCCGGCCGGCAGGGCTCAGCGCGAGGCCGGCAGCACCGGCTTGCGCACCACCCGGTACTCGCCCTCGACCACGGTCGGGTCGGCCGGTCGGGCTGCACCCGCCTTGCGCGAGGCCAGCAGCTTCCACGCCAGGCCGACCAGGATCATCGCCGCACCGACGAACACGCCGATGAACACCATCGCGGCCAGGATCGCCAGGCCGAGCAGGCCCACGGCAACGCGCACCAGCGGGTGACGCGGCTTGCGCGGCGCGAACAGGGTGCGGAACTGGTTGAAGGCGGAATCGCGATTGAACATGGCGGCTCGATAGGCTGGGAAATCAGCGAAACCAGAGTATCGGGAGCCCGCACTGTCATTGAGTGAAAAACTCGTTAAATATAGCCTGTGCTTATTACGAATCAATGACTTGTGTTCATCCTGCAGCCAGTCACCTGAGCAGGCGTGCGACAATGCTTCTTTACTGTCCGAGCCTTCGCCATGACTGCCGCTGTTGCCCTGATCGCCCTTGATGCCATTGCCGATGGTGCGTTTGCCGAGGTCGAAGCAGTGGTCGAGGGCGATGCCGAGTCGTTGCTGCTGTATCGCGACGGCGCACAGGTGCGCGCCTTCCTGAACATCTGCCCGCATGCCGGCCGTCGCCTGGACTGGGCGCCGGGGCAGTTCCTGAAGAGCCGCGAGGGGCATCTGGTCTGCGCCGCCCACGGCGCCTCGTTCGCGTTGGACAGCGGTGACTGCATCGCCGGCCCCTGCAAGGGCGACCGCCTGCGCGCGGTGCCGGTGGACGTGCGTGATGGGCAGGTCTACCTGGCCTGAGGCCGGCTAGGGGGCGGCTCCGTTTTCCGTAGGAGAACGGCTCTGAGCCATCAAGCCAGGAGCAGTCGAGCGTGGCTCGACTCTACAAAGGCATCCACGCATGGCGTGGATCTACCGTGTCGACCAAGGTCGACACCTACCAAAGCGGTGCACGACGCCGTTCTGGCAGATCGCAGAAATCTGTCGAAGGCGGGGTGGGTCCGGTTGCGGGGGTGTGAGCGGCATGGATGCCGCGACCAAGCCCCCATGGACGGGTTTACGGCGTCCCGCGCAACCGGACCCACCCCGCCATCCCACGAAATGCACGCTTTTGCCGTTGAGGTTGCCGGCCAGCGGCCGGCACTACTGGGGTGCAGGGCGCAGCCCTGCCGATGAACCCGACCCTCAGAACATCAGGTTGATCATCAGCACCACCACACAGGTGTAGATCAGCGACAACGGTCCGCCGACCCGCCACATCTCGCGCGGGGTGTAGTTGGCCGGGCCGGTGATCATCGAGATGACCGGATTGGAGGCCGTCATCAGATTGTTGGAGGCCGACAGCGCCACGATCAGTGCGAACGCGGTGGGGTTGCCACCCGCCGCCAGCGCCAGATTCACCGCGATGGGCACCATCACGATGGTTGCGCCGACATGGCTGATCACCAGCGAGAACACCGTTGTCAGCAGCGCCAGGGCCAGCTCCAGTACCCACACCGGTATGCCGGTGGGGAGCTTGTCGATGGTATGGCCGGCGACCCAGGCCGCCGCGCCGCTGGAGTCCATTGCCCAGCCGAGCGGGATCAGTCCGGCCATCATGAACACGGTTTTCCAGTTGATCGAGGCATAGGCCTCGTCCATCCGCAGCACGCCCGTCAGCAACATGCCGGCCACGCCGGTCATCAGGGTCAGCGCTACCGGAAGCTTGCTGGTCAGCGCGATCAGGATCGTCAGCGCGAAGATCGCCATGGCGATCTTGAACTTGTGCGGGCGCTGTTCGCCGGTCGGGTAGTCGGTGACCACCACGAAGTCACGGCTCTTCGCGGCCTGCGCCAGGTCGGTCCAGATGCTGTGGAAGACCAGCATGTCGCCCGCGCGCAGCTGCACGTCGCGCACGTCCTCGCGGATCACCTGTTTGTCGCGGTTGATCGCCAGCAGGCTGATGCCGCGCTCCTTGCGCAGGCGCAGGTCGGCCGCACTCTTGCCGATCACGTTCGAGGTCGGCGGCACCACCGCCTCGGAAATGCCCGCGCGGCTGGGATTGAACAGGTCGCCCAGGTGCTTCAGCCGCGAGGACATGCGCAGGAACTGGTTCTGGGCGAAATCGCCGATCTGCTCGCGCGGACCCATCGCGCCCAGCACACTGCCCACCCAGATGCGCATTTCCGCCGGTGGCGCCAGCCGCGTATCGTTGCCGGTCTTCAGCGCCAGCAGCAGCGGCGCGTCATGCAGGCTCTCGGCCTCGCCCAGGGTCATGCCGACCAGCGGGCTTTCGGCGGTGACCACCAGTTCGAACACATCGCCTTCGATGCCGTAGGTCTTGGCGAAGTAGCTCTCGGTGCGGGCCGGGGTGACCCCATCGTTGACCAGGGTCTCTTCCTCGATCAGCTTGCGGTCGCCGTAATAGCGGAAGTACAGCAGCGAGGCGATCAGCAGCGCCACGCCGATCGGCAGCGGCGCGAACATGCGCAGCGGCTCGATGCTGGCCAGGCCGGAGGGCAGGTTGTTGTTGGCCGAGGCCAGCAGGTCGTTCAGCAGGATCAGCGGCGAGTTGCCGACCATGGTCAGCGCACCGCCCATCACGATCGCCGCCGAGATCGGCAGCAGCAGCCGCTGCATGGTCAGCCCGGTGCGTGCCGCCAACCGCGAGGCGACCGGCAGGTACAGCGCCATCACCGATGGGTTCTGCATGAAGGACGAGTTCAGGCCGGCAATGGCCGTGGTCATCATCAGCAGGCGCTGCTCGATGCCATGTCCGCGTCGCAGCAGCCAGGCCGCGAGCCGGTTCAGCGCGCCGGTGCGGTCAAGGCCCGCACCGAGGATGGTGGTGGCGATGATGCTCATCACCGCGTTGCCGGAGAAGCCGCCGAAGATCTCCTCCGGGGCGATCAGGCCGGTGACACCCAGTACCACCAGCACCACCAGCGCGACGACGTCCGCTCGGATCCGCTCGAACAGGAACATCGCCATCGTGAAGCCGACCAGCCCGAGTACGAGCTTCATGTCGTTGGTCAGCGTCAGCGCGGTATCCATGTGGGGCGCGGTGTCCTCGGGCGATCGTCAGGTGCGGTCGTACAACAGGTCCCAGACGCCATGGCCGAGCTTCTGGCCGCGGGTCTCGAAGTGGGTCTGCGGCCGCCACTCCGGACGCGGCACGCTGCCCCGCGGACCGGCCCGGTTGACCAGGCCGGCGGTCGCATCGAGCACGTCCCACATCTGTTCGGCGTAGTCTTCCCAGTCGGTGGCGCAGTGCAGGCGGCCGCCCGCACGCAGCTTGCGCACCAGCAGCTCTGCGAAGGCCGGCTGCAGCAGGCGGCGCTTGTTGTGGCGCTTCTTGTGCCACGGGTCCGGGAAGTAGATGCGCACTTCATCGAGCGCGCCATCGGCGATCTCGTTCTGCAGTACTTCCACCGCGTCATGGTGGTACAGGCGCACGTGGTCGGCGTTGTCGTCGGCCAGGGCGTTCAGCAGGCGGCCGACACCGGGCGCGTGCACTTCGATGCCGATGTAATCGCGCGACGGGTCATGCTGGGCAGCAAAGCGCAGCGCAGCGCCGTTGCCGAAGCCGATTTCCAGCACCTTGTGCGCCGGGCGACCGAAGGTGGCGTCCAGGTCGCGCGGCTGGCCGCTGTAATCCAGGCCGAAGCGCGGCCAGCGTTCGTCGAATGCGCGCTGCTGGGCAGGCGTGAAGCGGCCCTGGCGCAGCACGAAACTGCGCACCTCGCGGCGTCCCTCGCTGACGGTGAACGGCTTGGGCGGGGCCTTGGACCCGGCGCTGTCGAAAGGATTGGTCATCAGCCGATCAACCCATCCACCGGCGACGACGCGCTGGCGTAGCGCTTGCGCGGGATGCGCCCGGCCAGGAACGCTTCACGGCCGGCTTCGACCGCCTTGCGCATCGCGCTGGCCATCAGTACCGGGCTGCGCGCGCCGGCAATGGCCGTGTTCATGAGCACGCCATCGCAGCCCAGCTCCATCGCGATCGCCGCATCCGATGCCGTACCTACGCCGGCATCGACGATGATCGGCACCCGGGCGTCCTCGATGATCTGCAGCAGGTTGTACTTGTTCTGGATGCCCAGGCCCGAACCGATCGGCGCGGCCAGCGGCATCACCGCAGCGCAGCCGATCTCTTCCAGGCGCTTGGCCAGGATCGGGTCGTCGGAGGTGTAGACCATGACCTCGAAGCCATCCTTGACCAGCTGTTCGGCGGCCTTGAGGGTCTGCATCACGTCCGGGTACAGGGTCTTCTGGTCGCCCAGCACCTCCAGCTTGGTCAGGTTGTGGCCGTCCAGCAGTTCACGGGCCAGGCGGCACGTGCGCACCGCGTCCTCGGCGGTGTAGCAGCCGGCGGTGTTGGGCAGGATGGTGAAGCGCTCCGGCGGCAGCACGTCCAGCAGGTTCGGCTCGCCGGGGTTCTGACCGATGTTGGTGCGGCGGATGGCCACGGTGACGATCTGGGCGCCAGCGGCCTCGGTGGCCAGGCGGGTTTCTTCCAGATCCTTGAACTTGCCGGTGCCGGTGAGCAGCCGCGAGCCGTAGGTCTTGCCGGCGATCACCAGCGAATCGGGGGAGACATGAACGTTCATGGCGCGATTATCGCTTATCCGCCTGAAGATGGGGTCGTCACTTCGATGCCGCCGGGAGGCAGGCGCAGGGGCAGCGCCTGCCTCCCGGCGAGCGCGCAGCGCGGGCGTCGTGCCTCAACCCCCACCCAGGGCGTGCACGATCTCCACCACGTCACCTTCGGCAAGGCGATGCTCGCCATGGCGGCTGCGGCTGACGATCTCGCCATTGACCTCGACCGCCACCCGGCGCTGCAGCAGCTGCTCGGCCTCGAGCAGGTCATGGAGGGTTGCCGAAGCGTGCAGGGTGCGGGGTTCGCCGTTGAGCTGGATGTTCATGGCGGCATTGTCGCGTATGGCCCGTCAGGACGGAAACCATCCGTTTCTCCGCACGGCGCCCGCATCGGCGCAGCCTGCGATTGGCGGGCTGCGCGGCAATTCATGCGGCGGCGCAGCGTGAGCAATCGTCGGTGCGGTGAAACCATTCACCGTGCGCCGGCGTACGCACGCCGGGTCCTCAATGACGTCCCCACAGGAGTTCTTTACATGCTGCTCAGCAAACGCCCGATCCGCTCCCTGATGGCGGCCGCGATCGCACTGGCTGCGGTTCCGGCCATGGCAGGCGAATCCCCTTACTCGCACGCGGTGTTCTTCGGCGACAGCCTCACCGACGCGGGCTATTTCCGGCCGCTGCTGCCCCCGGCAGCACAGCCGGTCACCGGCCAGTTCACCACCAATCCGGGCTGGGTCTGGTCGCAGCAGGTCGCCAACTACTACGGCCTGAACGGAACGCCCAACGGCAACGGCCAGAACGGCGACAACTACGCCGTCGGCGGTGCGCGTGTGTCGGTGGAGGTCACTGGTGCCCTGGGGCCCATTCCGTCGCTGAAGACGCAACTCACCCGCTACTTGGCCGCAAATGGCGGCAAAGCCGATGCCAACGCGCTGTACACCGTCTGGGGCGGTGCCAACGACCTGTTCGCGGCCGCTACGGCGCCGACACAGGCGCAGGCCATCATCGGCGCGGCTGTCACCGACCAGATCGCCCTGGTCGGCGCGCTGAAGCAGGCGGGCGCCCAGTATGTGCTGGTGCCGAACCTGCCCAACGTCGGCCTGACGCCGTCCTTCCGTGGCCCCAATGCCGCCGCCGCCACCGCGCTGTCGGCCGGCTACAACAACGCCCTGTACGGCGGGCTGAAGCAGGCCGGCATCGAATTCATCCCCCTGGATACCTTCACCGTGCTCAGTGAAGTGGCCGCCAATCCGGCCATGTACGGTTTCACCAACGTCACCGGCACGGCCTGCACCATCGACCCGGCCAATTCGACGCAGAGCATCATCGGCTGCAACCCGACCTCCTACGTCAGCCCGGATGCCGCGAAGACCTACCTGTTCGCCGACGGCGTGCATCCGACCACGGCAGGCCATGCACTGCTGGGCCAGTACGCGGTATCCGTGCTGGAGGGCCCGCGCCTGCAGCAGGTGCTCAGCCATTCGGCGCAGACCATCGGCCGTTCGCGCGCCGACCAGGTCGGCATGCATCTGGGCGGTCGTCCGGCTGATGGCCTGTCGTGGTGGGGCGGTGTGCGCGGCGACATGCAGCGTTATGACCACGCCGATCTCTACGACGGCCTGGCGCCGGCCGGGCTGTTCGGCGTCGACTGGTCGCGTGACGGCATGGTCTTGGGCGGCTTCGGTGGCTATGGCCGCATGGATGCCGATTTCGGCAACAGCCGCGGCGATTTCACCCAGTCCGACACCACGCTGGGCCTGTTCGCTGGCTGGTACGGCGAGCGTGCCTGGGTCAACGGCCAGGTCAGCTACAGCTGGCTCGACTACGACGTGACCCGCAAGGTGCAGCTGGGTCCGGCCACCCGTGAGCATGGCGGTTCGGCAGACGGCAGCAATCTCACCGCCGCCATCAACGCGGGGTACGAGTTCGGCACCGAGGGCGGCTTCCGCCACGGTCCGGTGGCTGCCGTGATCTGGCAGAAGGTGAAGATCGACGGCTATACCGAGAGCGCCGACGCCGGCACGCTGGCCACTGCGCTGGGTTACAACAACCAGGAGCTGGACTCCACTGTCGGTCGCATCGGCTGGCAGGCGCGCTTCGATGGCGGCACCTTCAAGCCCTACGTGCAGGCCACCTACGACCACGAGTTCGAAGACACCAAGCAGGCCAGCGCCTGGCTGCAGTCCCTGCCGGAGCTGGGCAGCTACCGGGTGCCCGGCATGAAGTTCGACAGGAACTACGCGACTGTGGTGCTGGGTGCACGCACGGAGCTGTTCGGCCTGCAGAGCAACATCGGTCTGAGCACCACCAGCGGGCAGAAGCGCGCCCGCGACGCGACGCTGTTTGCCAGCTTCAGCGGCAGTTTCTGACGAAGGCACCTTCCCAGGCACCGCAAGGGCCAGGGAAGGCTGCATGGCAGCGCCGGGCCATGCCCGGCGCATGCGGTGGTCACCATTGCGCAACACCGGCCCGACCGCATAGACTTTCACCACGCGACGCGGGCGTAGCTCAATGGTAGAGCTGTAGCTTCCCAAGCTACTGACGTGGGTTCGATTCCCATCGCCCGCTCCATCTTCCGCAACGATGCGTGCGTTTTCCGGATCGGCCGCGAACCTGGATGTTTCCCCTTTTGCATCTTTCTGTGCCTGCCGGCTGTGTGAGTCGGTGAAGCGCGGGCGCTTCCGGTGCTTGCCGATGGTCTGGCGGGGCGATAAGCCGGTAAAGTGCGGCAACATTCAAGCCAGTGGCAGGGGGGGGTATGCGGAATCGGGTTCTTGCGGTTGCGTTGATGGGTATTGCGGCGGCGTGCACGCCGACCGAAGAAGACGCAAGAAAGCAGAAAGTCGAGGCTGATCGGGCCATAGCGGAGGCGGGGGTCCGTCGGGCGCTGAAGGATCCTGACTCGGCAAAGATCGTCATCCGTCAGGCGTTTGCGATGTTCGACGGTACGATTGTCTGCGGGATGGTCAACGCGAAGAACAGCTTCGGCGGCTACACGGGCGACCGCGCGTTCTTGATCAACGTCAATGCGGATGGCAGTACCGGTGCGCCGTCCATTGCCCAGGACGACGTCAGCAGTGCGCTGTCCGTGGAAATGTGTGAATTCCAGCGGGACTACGCCGCACAGCCTGGCCACGTCGGCAAGGCCGTCACGCCGGAGCAGTCCAGACAGCTTGTGGCGGCCTACACCAAGAGGGTGCGGGAAGTCGTTGCACGGATCAATACGGGCCGATAGCACGCGGCAGCCGCAGCCGCAGCCGCAGCCGCAGCCGCAGCCGCAGCCGCAGTCCGACGGCGTCGGTGTCGGGCTGTTGCTGGCTGGGCCGTGGCCCCCTGTCTCGGCAACCGCGCGGCATCATCCGCCCGCCACGCGGCCGCGCTGTGCTGCGCGCCTGCCGGTCGATCCCGCCGCGATGAAGCTCGCCATCCTGTCCCGCAACAGCTCCCTGTATTCCACCCGCCGGCTGGTCGAAGCGGGGCGTGCGCGCGGCCACACGGTGCGCATCCTCGATCCGCTGCGCTGCTGAACGCTGAATACCGTGCGATGAACTTCCGGATGATCCCGCGGTTTCCAGGTGAAGGCGGTTTCTGTCGCTTTTGACCGGAACCGCCCGTGTCCATCAGACACCGGAAGCCGGCCAGAATCGCGTCGGCGGCATACGGTGAAGGAGAAGATGGCAATCACCTCCTGCTTCCCGTAGTTTGCGGATGCACACACACGGAGTCATGTGATGGAACACAATGAGCAGTCGAAGCAGGAAGCTGGCCGTGGCCCCGATCCTGTTGTACCGGTTCGGCCTGTCGGCGTGATTGTGTTTGCGTTTCTTGCCGCCATCGCGGCGTTTCTGGCGGGCGCGAACATCTTTCTTGGCTTTTTTCCCCCACATCTTCTGGAGGGCGCAGCGGTCGCATTCGGGCTTCTGGCATTCGTGCTGGCCAAGAGAGCCGGTCTTCGATAGTTGCCGGCACCCTGCGGCCGACCTGCATGGCCCTGGTTCGTACCGCGTTGCGGCTCATCATCAAATGGCTGCCGTTGCTGACGTTGGTGGCGATGTGCATCGTGTGGTGGTCGCCGCTGGGCGTGGTGGCTGCACTGGCGGCCGGCGGCGTCGTCGGCAGCGTGCTGCAGCGTTTTCCGCTGATGGGTGCTGAAGCCGGAGGCGCGGCGCTGCGCTCCGAGCCGCTGCAGCCCTTTGCCACGGAGCCGCCCGCCGACGATGTGTTGCTGAATTGCGGAGAGCTTGGTATGGGAGGGCCCGTATGCAGCACGCAGATGCTGCGTGACGGTGCCATCGTCGATGATATTGATGTTTCGGGGGGGCAGAGCTGCAGCGCCGGGTGGTTTGATCTGGAAGGCACATCGTTGCGTATTGCGCAGGCCTGGATCCACTCTTGTCGGGTTGTGATGGTTTATGACGAGCAGCATAAGGTGCTGGGGCGGCTGTCAGCTCTTCTGCCACATGAGTTCCACCAGGCGCTGAATGAGCGCCGGCATCAGCACGATGATCGCGCTGCCGCCGACTGGGTGTGCAGCCTGCCTGGCGAGCGGACGCAACTGCAGCCCTACCACGGTCTGTGGCTGGCGCCCGATCATCCAGCGCTGGTCGACCCGCCGCAGGCGGAGCTGCGCCACGTGCTGCCAGACGGCCGCATTCTGCTGGCCACGCTGCTGCTGCCGGACGATCTGCGCCTGACGGTTGATCCTGAGCTGTTCTGCAGGATACGGCCCTATGCGCTGCAGCTGGACGGTGTCGACAGCGAACGGCATGTCTGCAGCTTGAAGCAGATGATGGTCAGTCCCGGCAACCAATGCCTGGTAGTGCGGGGTGTGTTGTTGGGCGCAGATATGCGTCTGCAGGGCAGCGTCTGGCTGGTCCACCGGGAAGGTCAATGGCGAGCCATAAGCACGAGCGCATGGGCAAGGGTGGGGACGTCCCGTGAACCCGTGTGGGTGGACGTGCTGGCCGTGAGCGATGATGGTGACGTGCAGTGCGAGGCCTACACGGAGACGTGGGATGGCAGTACGCCGAATCGCCAACCTACCGCCCACACCTGCCTGGAACTGGCGTTGGAGTGGCGGGAGACAATGCTGATCGTGCGTGCACGTAACGGACGCTTCACGCTGCGCGTACCACGTCGCTGATCGGCGGTCCCCTCTGCGCGCCTCCGAGGCGATCATCCGCCCGCCACACGGCCGCGCTATGCTGCGCGCCTGCCGACCGATCCCGCCGCGATGAAGCTCGCCATCCTGTCCCGCAACAGCTCCCTGTATTCCACCCGCCGGCTGGTCGAGGCGGGGCGTGCGCGCGGCCACACGGTGCGCATCCTCGATCCGCTGCGCTGCTACATGCGCATCGCTGCCGACGGATTCTCGATGCACTACAAAGGGCGGCCGATGACCGGTGTGGACATGGTCATTCCGCGCATCGGTGCGTCGATCACGCGCTATGGCACCGCGGTCCTGCGCCAGTTCGAGCTGATGGGCGCGCGTACGCCCAATCCGTCCGACGCGATCCTGCGCTCGCGCGACAAGCTGCGCGCGCATCAGCTGCTGGCGGCCAAAGGCATCGACATGCCGGTCACGGTGTTCGGCGACAACCCCGATGACACCGTCGATCTGCTGTCAATGCTGGGGCCGCCGCCACACGTGGTGAAGCTCAACGAGGGAACGCAGGGGCGCGGCGTGATCCTGACCGAGAAGGCCAGTGCCTCGCGCGGGATCGTCGAGGCGCTGCGTGGCCTGTATGCCAACTTCCTCATGCAGGAGTTCATCGGTGAGGCCAAGGGAGCCGATCTGCGGTGTTTCGTGGTCGGCGACCAGGTGGTGGCCTCGATGCAGCGGCAGGCGCCCGAAGGCGACTTCCGCTCCAACCTGCACGCCGGCGGCACCGCCGTGGCGGCCAAGGCCAGTCGCGCCGAACAGCAGGTCGCGGTGCGCTCGGCCAAGGCTCTAGGGTTGTCGGTCTGCGGCGTCGACCTGATCCGCTCGCAGCGGGGCCCGCTGGTGCTGGAGGTCAACTCGACCCCGGGCCTGGAAGGCATCGAGGCAGCCTGCGGAGTGGACGTGGCCATGCGCATCATCGAGCACGTCGAGAAGCTGAAAAAATCCTGATTTTTCAGTAGGTTGAGATTCTCTTTTGGTGATGAGACGCTGCTTTAACATGCCTTTAATCGGTGCGGGCGTAGGCTTCAGCGAACCGCAGCTCTGCCTCTCAGCAGGATCGGTATCGGGATACGACTTCAGGCCCAGGCGGGTGCACCGCCTGGGCCTTTTTTATGCGCGTCCGTAGGCCACGCGCCACTTGTGGCGGCCCGGAGGCGCTCGTAGAGTTGGGCCTTCGTTCCGATGGACCGGGGGGTAGGCGATGTACCGCGTCACGATGATCGCGTTGGTGCTGTGCCTGTCGGGCGCTGCTGTCGCCAAGACAGAGAAGAGCGCCCTGCAGATGGATCGCCAGGCTCCGGTTGCCGGCCAGGTCCAACAGGTCGAGCAGGCGCTGCAGGCGCCGGAGTACGCCGAACTGAGCGCCGATGACCGCAGCCAGATCCAGCAGGCGCTGGCCCGCATCACCCAGCGCATGGGGGGCCGGCAGCGGGTCGATGAGCTGCCGCCGCAGATACAGGCGCAGGTGTTCAACGACCAGGAGCGGGTCAACCAGCTGCTCGCCCGCGCGCACGACGACAGCCGCCAGGTCTGTACCTACCAGCGCACCACCGGCAGCAACATGCCCAAGGGCCGTTGCCTCACTGTCGCCGAACGTCGCCGCATCGAAGAAAAGGGCAAGGCGCTGATCAATGACCAGCGCACGTTCAACAATCTTGATCCTGCATCGGGCTACTGATCCATCCCAACCGCCATGGGACACCCTGCCGGTAGTCCCTTGTGGAGGCTGCGCTCCGGTCGTAGAGTTCGGTTTCCGTTCATGGATGACACTGGAGGTGGAAATGTTCCGTACCACAACGTTCGCATTGGCACTGTGCCTGGGTCTTGCTGTCTCGGCCGAAGCCAAGTCCGGCAAGGAGGTGGTCCAGCTCAACGTGCGTGAGCCGCTGGCGATGCAGATCCAGCGTGTTGAAGCGGCGCTCAATGACGAGGAATACAGCGAAATCTCCACCGAGGACAAGAGTCGTGTGCAGGCCGCGCTGTCCCGTATCCGCGCGCGGGTGGGCGCTCACGACAGTGCCGACAGTCTGGCACCGCAGGACAAGGTCGAGGTCTTCAATGACCAGGAGGAGGTCAATACCCTTCTGACCAAGGCCAAAGCCGACAGCAGGATGGTGTGCCGCCGTGAGCGCCAGATCGGCAGCAACATGCCGCAGAACGTGTGTATGACGGTGGCGCAACGGCGCGAGGCGACCAGGTCCAGCCGCGACCTGATGTATCGGGCTCAGGGCAACAACCCGCCGCCCTTGGATTGACGCAGTCCTGGGCGGTGGCCGTGCGGCCGCAGGGGCAGGCCGCGCTGGGCCGCGCGCGTGCCTTGCTGGAGTAGATGCAGTAGCAACATGTCCGGTACGAAATGTTAAGAATGGAACCTGTATCGTTCAGCAGGTAGACGTCGCGTCCACTTCCACGGGTCCACCCTGCGGGAGTGGGCATGGCCCCCCGACGACCCTTCACGAAACAGAGGTCCCAGTGCGCATTCTTGTAATAGAAGACAACAGCGATATCGCCGCCAATCTGGGCGACTACCTCGAGGACCGGGGCCACACCGTGGACTTCGCCGCCGATGGCGTGACCGGACTGCATCTGGCCGTAGTGCACGAGTTCGACGCGATCGTGCTGGATCTCAACCTGCCGGGCATGGACGGAATCGAGGTCTGCCGCAAGCTTCGCAACGAAGCGCGCAAGCAGACCCCGGTGCTGATGCTGACCGCTCGCGACTCGCTGGACAACAAGCTGGCGGGTTTTGATTCCGGTGCGGACGACTACCTGATCAAGCCGTTCGCGTTGCAGGAAGTGGAAGTGCGTTTGAACGCGCTGTCCCGACGTGGCAAGGGGGTGCAGACCCGCGTGCTGGAAACCGGCGACCTGGAGTACAACCTGGACACGCTGGAAGTGCGCCGCCAGGGCAAGCTGCTGCAGCTCAACCCGACCGCACTGAAAATCCTGCAGGCGCTGATGGAAGCGGCGCCGGCCGTGGTCACCCGCCAGGAACTGGAAACCCGCGTGTGGGGCGAGGAACTGCCCGACTCGGATTCGCTGCGCGTCCATATCCACGGTCTGCGTGCCGTGGTCGACAAGCCGTTCGAAGTGCCGCTGATCCAGACCCGCCATGGCATCGGATACCGCATCGCCACCCCGGAAAGCTGATCCCGTGGCAACCAAGGGGGAGCGCCGGCGCACGCCGTATCGGCGCCGCCTGCGCAGTCGAATCATCGTGTCATTCGTGTTGTTGGGCTTCTGCCTGACAACACTGTTCGCGTTCGCCACCAACTGGGCCCGGATTCGGGTGGAGAACCAGCTGGTCGAGGATGTGATCAACCACAACATTGAAGAATACGCCCGTCGCTTCTACGAGCACCCCGGACGCAATCCGGCCGTGCCGGTACAGCAGATCCGCGCGTATGCCTATTCGGCGGACAAGTTCGACAAGGCGCGTGAGTCCTGGCCGCAATGGGCTGACCTGCAGACCGGCAACTACAACCTCAGCGGGACCGACGAACAGGGGCAGCCGTACGCCTACAAGCTTGCCGTGCGCAAAGCCGACGATGCGTGGTTCTTCCTGGCCTATGACATGACCGACAGCATGCGCGGCAGCAAGCAGCTCAACCGTGCGCTGGTGCTGTCGGTGCTGGTGTTCAGCCTGCTGTCGCTGGTGCTGGGCTGGTGGTCGGCCTCGAAGGTGATGAAGCCGGTATCGGACCTGGCGGCCCGCCTGCGCGCCTACCGGGGCGGCACCAGCGAGCCTGAGCCGCTGGCGCCGCGCTTCCCCGACGACGAAGTGGGCCAGCTGGCCCAGGCGCTGGACGACTACTCCTCGCGATTGACCGAAGTGGTGCAGCGCGACCGTGAGTTCAATGCGGACGTCAGCCACGAACTGCGCACGCCGCTGGCGGTGATCCGCGGTGCCACCGAGCTGCTGCTGACCCGTCCCGGCCTGGATGAAAAGGTGCTGCAGCGCCTGCAGCGCATCCAACGTGCCGAGCAGCAGTGCAGTGATCTGATCGGCGCTTTGCTGCTGCTGTCCCGGAACGAGCGGGGGCAGGGCACCAGCAATGTTGCCCGCGTGGCCGAGCAACTGCTGGACGCGCACCGCGCGCAGCTGGGGGGCAAACCCCTGGAACTGGCGCTGGAGGGCGAGCGCAACCTGGTGATCGACGCGCCCGAGGCCGCGCTTTCGGTGGCCCTGGGCAACCTCATCGGCAACGCGGTGAAGTACTCGCAGGATGGCGAAGTCCGCGTGCACGTAGGGGCCAACTCGGTCTCGGTCACCGACAGTGGTCCGGGCCTGAGCGAGGAAGATGCGGCCAAGCTGTTCCAGCGCGGTTACCGCGGTACGCACGCGGGCCATTCGCAGGGCGGCGGCATCGGCCTGTCGATCGTCAGCCGCCTCTGCGACCTGTACGGCTGGCAGGTCAGCGTGCGCCCGGGGGGCGAGCGCGGCGTGATCGCAACGCTGACGTTCTCGCCCAGGCCGCTGTAGCAGATCCTTTGCCTGCGGAGCAGGGCCCGGCCCTACAGGGACGCCTCTTCCAGGGCGTCGCTGTCGCTAACGGCATGAACGCATCTGTTCTGCACGGCCAGAAACCCGGCGCGCGCACGCCCTGCCGCGTCCGCTGCGTGTCCGATCTCACGGTTCCGGATAGTCACAGCGCAGTTGACGCTTTTCCCTCCTGATTGCCGGACGTGCAGATGGCCAAGATGTCAGCCCGCGCACTCTGCCGGCTGCCAGGAGCATCGCCATGTCGCATCGCATCCGTTACCCCAACCTGCATCAACTGGTCGGTGACTCGATCAGCCAGTTGTCTCCGGACGTCGCCCAGCGCGTCGAGGACGTACTGTCCCGCTGCGACGGCCATATGCCGGCCCAGCAGACGCCAATCGACGCCGGCGGTGTCAGCGCCGACGCAGTGCAGCCTGCCGATCTCAGGCGCGCCGTCGAAGGTCTTAGCACCCTGACCCGGGTGATGTATGCCGCGCACATCGCGCGCACGCGGGGCGGCCAGCAGAACGTGCTGCCACCGGGCGCGATGGAAGGCCTGATTCTGGCCGCGCGGGAACTGACGTGTCACGTGCAGCAGCAGCTGCAGGCCGAGAGAATCAGGGGGACAGCCACATTGCAGTGATGGCGGGGGGGGCACTGCCACGACGATTCTGCAACGCCGGGCACGTGCCCGGCGGGTCAGCTCGCGGCCAGTGCCAGATAGCGGTGGTGCAGCGCCTCCACCTGCGCCTGCAGGTCGTCCGGCTGCCCATCGTTGACCACCACGTCATCGGCCAGTGCCCGGCGCTGCGCGCGGCTGGCCTGGGCGGCGATCATCCGGTCGGCCAGCGCGGCGTCGATGCCATCGCGCTGCATCAGCCGGGCGTGCTGTACGCCTTCGGGTGCATCCACCAGCAGTATCCGATCGAGCCATGGATAGGCCTGGCGGCCGCCCACCTCGGTCAGCAGCGGAATCGCAGCAATGGCGTATGGGCTCGACGCCTGCGTGCACTGCTGCTGCATCAACAGGCGGATGGCGGGGTGGGTGATGGCTTCCAGTGCCGTCCGTTCGGCCGGGTCAGCGAAGACATGGGTGCGCAGGCGCGCCCGGTCCAGGCTGCCATCGGCCAGCAGCATGTCCGTGCCGAACCGGTCGGCAATGCGGGCCAGTGCCGGGCTGCCGGTGGCCACCACCGCGCGGGCGGCCAGATCGGCGTCGGCCACCACGATGCCCAGCGCTTCGAAGCGCCGCGTCACTTCGCTCTTGCCGGCCGCGATGCCGCCGGTCAGGCCGACCACGTAGCGGCTCACGGCGGCGCCCTCAGCGCAGGCCGCTCAGGGCCAGGTAGCGCTCCACCAGCGGTTCGCCCCACATGAAGAACAACCAGCCGGCGATGGCCAGGTACGGGCCGAACGGAATCGGCGTGGCGCGATCGCGTCCCCGGCTGTAGAGCCAGATCGAACCGACGATGGCGCCGATCACCGAGGACAGCAGGATGATCGGCAGGATGCCCTTCAGGCCGCACCAGGCGCCGAGCGCCGCCAGCAGCTTGAAGTCACCATGGCCCATGCCCTCCTTGCCGGTCAGCTGCTTGAACAGCCACCAGACCGTCCACAGCGACAGATAGCCCACGGCGGCGCCGACCAGGGCCGGCTTGGCGGGCATGTACAGATTGTCGATGCTGCCGATCAGGCCCAGCCACATCAGGGGCAGGGTCAGCTGGTCGGGCAGCAGCTGGGTGCGCAGGTCGATGCCGGACAGCGCGATCAGGAAACAGGTCAGCACGATGGCGCCGAAGCCCTGCCAGCCGAAGCCGAACTGCCACACGCAGGCCAGCACCAGCAGGGCGGTCATCGCTTCCACCAGCGGGTACTGCAGCGAGATCGGCGCCTTGCAGTGGCGGCATTTGCCCCCCTGGATCAGCCAGCTGAACAGCGGGATGTTCTCGTACCAGGACAGCTTGTGCTTGCAATGCGGGCAGTGCGACGGTTCGACCACGATGCCCGGCGGCGGCGGCTCGTAGAAGTCCGGTTCCTCCAGCACTTCGCGCGCATCGCGCTTCCACTGCCATTCCAGCCGCTTGGGCAGGCGCAGGATGACAACATTGAGGAAACTGCCCAGCAGCAGTCCCAGTCCGGCCGCGGCGGGGTAGCCGAGGCCGGGGTGCTGGTCGAGAAAAGCCATGTATTTTTATCCGACGACGGCGCCCAGTTTGAAGATCGGCAGGTACATCGCAATGACCAGGCCGCCGACAATGGTACCAATGAACACCATGATCATCGGTTCCAGCAGGCTGCTCAAGGCATCCACGGCGTTGTTGACCTCCTGCTCGTAGTATTCGGCGACCTTGAACAGCATGGTGTCAAGGGCGCCGGCCTCCTCGCCGATGCCGGTCATCTGGATCACCATGTGCGGGAACAGGTTCAGCTGCTTCATCGCCATGTTGACCGGATAGCCGACCGAAACGTCGTCGCGCATGCGCAGCACCGCCTCGCCGTAGACCTTGTTGCCGGTGGCGCCGGCGACGATGCCCAGGGCCTCCACCAGCGGCACGCCGGCCTTGAAGGTCACCGCTGTGGTGCGGGAGAAGCGGGCGATCGCACTGTTGTGCATGATCTGGCCGATCACCGGCACCTTCAGGATCAGCCGGTCGACGGTGTGCTGCATCTTCTCCGATCGCCGGTAGGTCATGGCGATCGCCACCACCGCGCCGATGGCGACGATGGCCATCAGCCACCACCACGACACCATGAACCGCGACAGGTTCACCACCATCTGGGTGAATGCCGGCAGGTCGGCACCGAAGCTCTGGAAGACTTCCTCGAACTGCGGGACCACCCAGACAAGCAGGATCGTGCTGACCAGGAACGCCACCACCAGCACCATGGCCGGGTAGAACAGCGCCTTCTTGATCTTGCCCTTCAGCGCCTCCAGGTTTTCCTTGTAGGAGGCGATGGTGTCCAGCACGGTCTCCAGCACGCCGGCGCTTTCGCCGGCCCGTACCAGGTTGCGGTAGAGCTCATCGAACTGCACCGGATGCTTGCTGATGGCCTCGTACAGCGACGAGCCGCCCTCGATGTCGGTGCGGATCGTGTCCACCATCTTCTTCATGCGCGGGTTCTTGTGCCCGCTGCCGATGATCTCCAGCGCCGACACGATCGGCACGCCGGACTTCATCATCGTGGCCATCTGCCGGCTGAAGAACGCGATGTCCTTCGGCGAGACCGGCTTGCCGGCCGCACCGAACAGCGGCTTCGGCTTGGGCTTGACCTGGCCCGGGCTGATGCCCTGTTTGCGCAGTTCGGCGCGCAGCATATTGGCGTTCTTCGCCAGCTGCTCACCCTTCATCTTTATGCCCCGCTTGTCGGTCCCCTCCCAGACAAACGGCTGCAGCTCCATCGTGGCGCGGGCCACGGGCTCCTTCTTGATCGCACTGCGACTCACAGACATGTTGGCTCCCCAGGCCCGCCATCCCCAGGCGGGCATCCTGAGCGGCGATGGTAGCCGGTTCAGGCCCGTCCGGGGAGCCTGCCGGCGTGACGGCGTGCAGGGTTTTCGACGCGTCGAGGCGGAAGGTGACGCGCTGCGTCACATTGCCGCGTCCATCGCAGATTCGGCGCAGGGGGGTTCCCATCCGCGAAATAGCTGCCATCATTGGCGCGGGGAAATCGGGGGAGGCGTGGCCATGGGAGATTGGCACGCAACCTGCGTTGATCCACCCGCGGGGACGGGCAGCCTGCTCATCCGGTCATCTGGCCGGCCGGTTGCCGCACCCGGAAAATCAACCACCACTACTTGGGGACGTACCACCATGAAGAACCAGAAGGGCTTCACCCTGATCGAACTGATGATCGTCGTTGCGATCATCGCCATCCTGGCCGCCATCGCGCTGCCGGCTTACTCGAACTACACCAAGAAGGCCAAGGTCTCGGAAGTGATCCTTGCGGCTTCTTCGCTGCGTACCGACGTGTCGGAATACGTGGCCAGCAACAATGCCCTGCCGCCGGCGTCGTGGAAGCCGGACTTCCAGGAAACTCAGTACGTCTCCAAGCTGGAATGGGATGGCAAGTCAATCGTTGCCACTGCGAAGGGCGTTGGCGATACCCTGATCGACAACAAGACCATCACGCTGACCCCGTCGGGTGATGGCTCGAAGGGCGTGGTTCCGAGCTGGAGCTGCGGTGGCTCGATCGATGTCAAGTTCCGCCCGGGTTCCTGCCAGGCCGGTGCCGGTGAGGAAGAAACTCCGGAAGAGTGAATCTCACAGCTAGTGTGATCGGATGAAGAACAGGGAGCTTTTGGCTCCCTGTTCTTTTTTTTATGTCAGCCATCAAGACGATTCCTCTTCGTAGTCTCAACGCAGTCATGTAAATCCTTGCGAGATGCCCCCGGATGGTGTCTCCTTGCAGATTCGACCGTGCGACTGGGGAGTTCGCAATGCGCCGTCCTTCATTCAGCCATGGCCCACGGCTGCTTCTGATCTTCGTGGTGTCCGGCTTCGCCGGGCTGATCTACCAGTCCATCTGGACGCAGTACCTGGGGCTGTTCCTGGGGCATTCCTCGCACGCGCAATCGCTGGTGCTGATCCTGTTCATGGGCGGCATGGCGCTGGGGGCGTGGCTGGTCAGCCGCCGCAGTGCACTGCTGCGCCGGCCGCTGCTGGCCTACGCGGTCATCGAGCTGGTGATCGGGGTGCTGGGCATCGGTTTCGACGGGCTGTTCCAGGGCGTGACCGGCTGGGCATACACCCACCTCATGCCGGGCATGGAGGGGACCTCGTCCACGGCGCTGCGCTGGGCGCTGGCCACGGCCCTGGTGCTGCCGCAATGCATCCTGCTGGGCGCGACCTTCCCGCTGATGAGTGCGGGTTACATGCGCCTGCAGCCCGGATCGCAGGGTGAGGTGCTGGCTGGGCTCTATTTCTCCAACAGCCTGGGCGCGGCCGCCGGCGCCCTGGTGGCGACCTACGCGCTGCTGCCGGCGGTAGGACTGCCGGGCACCGTCCTCAGTGCCGGCCTGCTCAACATCGTGGTGGCCATCCTGGTCTATCCACTGGCCCGCGACGGCAGCGCGCCTGCGGTAGTGGCCTCCGCCGCGCCGGCTGCCGGCGGCGTACGACCTGCGACCGCAGTGCCGGTGCGGCTGGTGCTGCTGGTCGCGGCGGCGACCGGCGCGTCGTCCTTCGTCTACGAAATCACCTGGGTGCGCATGCTGTCGCTCGCACTCGGCACCACGCTGCATTCGTTCGAGCTGATGCTGGCGGCGTTCATCCTCGGCATTGCCTTCGGTGGCCTGTGGCTGCGCCGCCGCGCCGACCGGATGCCGTCGCCCCTGCGCGTCGCCGGCTGGGTGCAGGTGTGGATGGGGCTGGCGGCGCTGGCCTCGATGTTCGTCTATGCGCAGGCCTTCGATTGGGTCGGCTGGCTGATGCGGGTCATCGTGCGCAGTGCGGATGGCTACGTGCTGTACAACCTGGCCAGTGCCGCCATTGCCGGCCTGGTGATGTTCCCGGCGGCGTTCTTCGCCGGCATGACGCTGCCGTTGCTGACCCTGGCGCTGCTGCGCGCCGGGCAGGGCGAGCGCGCGATCGGCCAGGCCTATGCGTTCAATACGCTCGGCGCGATCGTCGGTGTGCTGGTTGCCATCCATCTGCTGATGCCGCTGCTGGGGCTGAAGTACGCGCTGCTGGTCGCGGCGGTGGTCGACATCGTGCTGGGCCTGGTGCTGCTGCAGCGCCTTCGGCTTGCGGCTCCGGGCCGTCTGCGCTCGCCACTGTGGCAGGCTGGCGCGCTGGGTGTCGCTGGCGTAGTGGCGGCCATCGTGCTGGTCCGCTTCGATCCGCTGGTGCTGAATTCGTCGGTGTACCGCCATGGCACGGCCCGTCTGGCGGATACCGCCACGATGCTGTTCTCGCGCGATGGGCAGACGGCCACCGTGGCGGTCTATGAAAGCACTCAGCCGATCGGCCGCATGCGTGCCATCGCCACCAACGGCAAAGTGGATGCAGGCATGGCCGTGTCGATGGCACAGGCACCCACCAGCGACGAATCGACCATGATCCTGCTGGCGGCTCTGCCGTTGGCGCTGCGCGATGATTACCAGCGCGTCGGTGTGATCGGTTTCGGATCCGGGCTCAGCACGCACACGCTGTTGGGCGACCAGCGCGTCGGGCGGGTGGAAACGGTGGAGATCGAGCCGGCCATGGTGGAGGGCGCGCGTCTGTTCGGCGAGCGTGTCGAGCGCGCCTTCAACGATCCGCGCTCGCACGTGGTGATCGACGATGCGAAGTCCTATTTCGCCGCCAGTCCGCGCAAGTACGATCTGATCATTTCCGAGCCGTCCAATCCCTGGGTGGGTGGAACGGCGGCGCTGTTCAGCGACGAGTTCTATGCGTTCGTGCCACAGCAGCTCAACGAAGGTGGCGTGTTCGTGCAGTGGCTGCAGCTGTATGAGATCACCCCCGAACTGGTCAGCTCGGTACTGGCGGGGCTGCTGGAACAGTTCTCCGATGTGCGCGCTTACCTGGCCAATCGTGGCGACCTGATCCTGGTGGCGACGCCGAAGGGCACGTTGCCGCCGATGAAGGGCAGCCTGTTCCAGCAGCCGCAGCTGCGCGGGGAACTGGCGCGGATCGGCGTGCATTCGGTGGCCGATCTGGAGAACGCCCTGTCCATGGATGACGCAGCGCTGCGCGCCTTCGTTCCTCTGTATCCGGCCGCGCGCAATTCCGATTATTTCCCGACCTTGAAGTTGAATGCCCCGGTGGCACGTTTCCAGGGGGCGTTCACCCGTGATTTCCAGCAGGTGATGACGGCCCCCTGGCGGATTGTCAGTGCGCCGCCAACGGGGCAGTTGGCAGGTGCTGCGGCGGGTCTGCCGCAACCGGCGTCCAGCCGGGATGACAAACGTCCGACCGCACGGGCCGTGGCAGCTTTCCTGCAGGGCGAGGCGCCCACGGATGTGGCGGATGCCGATTGGATGAGTGCGCAGGCGCTGCGTGGGCTGGCAGCGCGCTGCGAACTGGACGGATCTCCGATGGAAACCACCCGGCTGCTGTTCGTGCTGGCCGGAGAAACGATCCCGTTCCTGCCGGCAGCGCAGCGGGCGGCCCTCTGGGCGCAGCGCGACTGGATGGAGTGCACCCCGGCCGATCCCGTCGTGTCCGCCAGCCTTGCCCTGGTTGCCGCCGCGGCCACCGACGACCACCACGCTGTACTCACGGAAGGCCGGCGATTGTTGGGCAGCGAGCATGCGCCGACGCTGCTGGCCGACCCGGCCACCGGCTATTATCTGTTCGGTGCAATGCAGCACGCTGCGCGGCAGCTGGGGGATACCACGGCGTCGCGGCAACTGACGGACCAGTACTGGAAGGCGCTCGCGCCCGATGCGCGAGGAAACGGACCGCTGCGTTTGCTGAGCTACCTGGCCGCTATGGGCCGGCAACCCGTTTCTGAAACTGAATTCCGGCCGTCAGGGCACGAGTAACGAGGACTCCCATGAGCGTTGTTTCATCCCCCAACCTTGTCGGCATCACCGGGCTGGCGCGCCGCCTGGTCCAGGATGGTGCGCTGGACGAAGCCACCGCCCGCGACGCCATGACCCGGGCCGCCGCCGCGCGGCAGCCGCTGCCGCAGTGGTTCGCGCAGAACAAGGTGGTGGGGGCAGCACAGCTGGCCGCGGCCAATGCGGTCGAGTTCGGCATGCCGCTGTTCGACGTCTCGACCTTCGATGCCAGCCAGAACGCGATGAGCCTGGTCAGCGAGGAACTGCTGCGCAAGCACAACGTACTGCCGCTGTTCAAGCGTGGCGGGAAGCTGTTCGTCGGCACCAGCAACCCGACCCACGCACTGGACGAGATCAAGTTCCACACCAACCTGGTGGTGGAGCCGATCCTGGTCGACGAGGACCAGATCCGCCGCACTCTGGAACAGTGGCACGCCAGCCACGACACGCTGGGTGACGCGCTGGGCGGTGACGATGAGGGGATGGCCAACCTCGACGTGGGCCTGGGCGATGAGGATGGTGCGGGTGGCGACTCCGGCATCGATGCCAAGGGCGACGACACCCCGGTGGTGAAGTTCGTCAACAAGGTGCTGGTCGATGCGATCCGCAAGGGCGCGTCGGACATCCATTTCGAGCCGTACGAAGACGATTACCGCGTGCGCCTGCGCATCGACGGGCTGTTGAAGATGGTCGCGCGCGCGCCGGTGAAGCTGAACCAGCGCATCGCCGCGCGCCTGAAGGTGATGGCACAGCTGGACATCGCCGAGAAGCGCGTGCCGCAGGATGGCCGCATCAAGCTCAACCTGTCCAAGTCCAAGCAGATCGATTTCCGTGTGAGCACGTTGCCGACGCTGTTCGGCGAGAAGGTCGTGCTGCGTATCCTCGACGGCAGTGCCGCCAAGCTGGGCATCGATAAGCTCGGCTATGAGCCCGACCAGCAGAAGCTGTTCCTGGATGCGATCCACAAGCCGTACGGCATGGTGCTGGTGACCGGGCCGACCGGTTCGGGCAAGACGGTGTCGCTGTATACCGCGCTGGGCATTCTCAACGACGAGACGCGCAACATCTCCACGGCGGAAGACCCGGTGGAAATCCGGCTGCCCGGCGTCAACCAGGTGCAGCAGAACAACAAGCGCGGCATGACGTTCGCCGCTGCGTTGCGCTCGTTCCTGCGCCAGGATCCGGACATCATCATGGTCGGCGAAATCCGCGACCTGGAGACCGCCGAGATCGCCATCAAGGCCGCGCAGACCGGCCACATGGTGCTGTCCACCCTGCATACCAACGACGCGCCGCAGACCATCTCGCGCCTGATGAACATGGGCATCGCGCCGTACAACATCACCAGCTCGGTGACCCTGGTGATCGCCCAGCGTCTGGCGCGACGGCTGTGCCCGAACTGCAAGCGCCCGGCGCAGCTGCCGGAGCATGCATTGCTGGCCGAGGGCTTCACCCAGGCCCAGCTGGATGAGGGCATCCAGCTGCATGAGGCGGTGGGCTGTGATGAATGCACCGAGGGTTACAAGGGCCGCACCGGTATCTACCAGGTGATGCCGATGACCGACGAGATCGCCACGATCGTGCTGGCCGGTGGCAATGCGCTGCAGATTGCCGAAGCCGCGCAGGCGATCGGGGTCAATGACCTGCGGCAGTCGGCATTGAGGAAGGTCGCGGCGGGTGTGACCAGCCTGGCCGAGATCAATCGCGTTACCAAGGATTGACGCGGTTGTGCTGGCGGCGTCGGAGCCCTTTCCTGCGGAAAGGGATCCGACCGCTGGGTCTTGCGGCCCTTACTCCATGCCCAGCTTCTTCAGCTTGTAGCGCAGCGCGCGGAAGGTGATGCCCAGCTGCGCGGCGGTACGGGTCTTGTTCCAGCGGTTTTCTTCCAGCGCGCGCTGGATGGCGCTGCGTTCGAGCTGTTCGATGTACGAGGGCAGGGCGGCACTGCCCGGCTGCAGATCGACCACGGCTTCGGCGGCCGTGCCGTTGCCGGGCATGCGGGGGGCGTGTTGCGGCAGGCGCAGATCGTCGACACCGATGCGGTCTTCCTCGGCCAGGGCCAGCGCGCGCTCAAGGATGTTCTCCAGTTCGCGCACGTTGCCGGGGAAGGCGTACTGCGCCAGTGCCTCCAGCGCCGAGGGCGCGAGCAGCGGCGTGGTGCGGCCGTGGCTGCGGGCCAGCCGTGCCAGCACGGCAGCGGCCAGCTCCGGCAGATCCTGGCGGCGTTCGCGCAGCGGCGGCACCTTCAGTTCGATCACATTGATGCGGTAGTACAGGTCGTGGCGGAAGCGGCCGTCCTCGACCAGCTCGGCCAGATCCTTGTGGGTGGCCGACAGGATGCGCACATCGACCGGTTCCTCGCTGGCCGCACCCACCGCGCGCACCGACTTCTCCTGGATCGCGCGCAACAGCTTCACCTGCATCTGCAGCGGCAGCTCGGCGACCTCATCCAGGAACAGGGTGCCACCATGGGCGGCCTGGAACAGGCCGGGCTTGTCGGCGTGGGCGCCGCTGAAGCTGCCCTTGCGGTGGCCGAAGAACTCGCTCTCCATCAGTTCGCCGGGAATCGCGCCGCAGTTGACCGGCACGAACGGCCCGGCAGCACGTGCCCCCTGGGTGTGGATGGTCCGCGCGACCAGTTCCTTGCCGACGCCGGATTCGCCGAGGATGTAGACCGGGGCCTGGCTGCGCGCCACTTTGCCGATGGTGGCACGCAACACGTCCATCGCCGGCGAATTGCCGAGCAGCCGGGCGCCCTGTTCGGCGACGGGGCCCGGTACGGGCCGCTCGCTGTTGTTCAGTTCCAGCGCGTGCTTGACCAGTCCGCGCAGTACGGCGATGTCCACCGGCTTGCTGACGAAGTCGAAGGCGCCCGCCTTCAGGGCTTCCACTGCCAGATCCATGCTGCCGAAGGCGGTGATCATCGCCACCGGTGTGCGCGGGTAGTGCTGGGCGATCTCGCTGACCAGCTCGATGCCGTTGCCATCCGGCAGGCGCATGTCGGTGATGCACAGGTCATAAGGATTGCTGGCCAGCAGCTCGCGCGCTTCGGCGAGGTTGGCTGCAGTACTGATGCGCAGCCCCATGCGGCCGAGCGTCAGCACCAGCAGTTCGCGGATGTCGCGTTCGTCGTCGACGACGAGGGCGCTGCGGGTTTCGTTCATGGGCGGAAAAGATAAACGAGGGGGCTGAAAGCGACAAATGTTTGACGCACAGAATCAGGAACCATCGGGCAGCAGGGTGTGCGGACCTGGCAGGACCAAGCGGAAGCACGAGCCACCGGCTGGCACCGGGATGTAATCCAGCCGTGCCTGGTTGGCCCTGCACAATTCGCGGGCGATGTACAAGCCCAGGCCGGTGCCGTGCTCGGAGGTGGTGAAGAACGGCCGGAACAGCTGCGCCGCCACGCTTTCGGGAATGCCGGGGCCACGGTCCATCACGTCGATCACCGCGCTGCGTTCGTGCCGGGCCACACGTAGCCGCACGCGGGCCGGCTGCTGGCCGATGCGGCCGTACTTCAGGGCGTTGTGCACCAGCACGGTCAGCACCTGGTAGAGGTGGCGGGTGTCGACCTGCGCCGGCACCGAGGTGTCGCTGACGATCGGTTCGATGCTGTCGGTTTCCAGCGTCTGGCCCTGCTTGTACTCCAGCACGAAGCGGCGCACGAAGGCGACCAGATCCACGTTCTCCGGAGTGGCACGTTCGCGCCGGGCCAGGCCCAGCACGCTCTCGACGATGCCGTTGGTGCGCTGGCACTGCTGGCGGATGATCTGCAGCAGGCGGCGGTCGCTTTCGTTGAAGCCGGTACCTTCTTCCAGCAGCTGCACGGCATAGTTGATCGCCGCCAGCGGATTGCGGATCTCATGGGCCAGGCTGGCCGAGAAGCGGCCCATCGCCGACAGGGTGAGCGACTCGGCGCGCCGCGACACCACGCTGGAATCATCCAGGAAGACCAGGGCCAGTTCGCTGCCGGCCAGCAGGCGCGCGAAGCGCGGTTGCACTTCGGGTTGGTCCGGATTGAGCTGCAGCGGCAGTTCGTCCTGGGTCCAGCCGTTGCGCCAGCGCTGCAGGCGACGGGCCAGCTCGGGTGCGACGCTGGCCAGATCGAGGCGGCCGGTTCCGCCCGCACCGTCGCTGTCGCCGAGCAGCATCGAGGCAGCCTCGTTGGCCAGCGTGATGCGGCTGTCGGCATCCACCACCAGCACGCCGGTGCGCATGCGGCGGATGATCAGTTCGTTGATCTGGAACAGATTGGCCACCTCGTCACCGCGCTGGTTGGCCAGCTGCTGGTTGCGGCGGGCGCGGCTGCCGACCTGGTAGCTGATGAAGGCCAGGGCCAGGTAACTGGTCGTGAACATCGCCAGTTCGGCCAGGGTGCGGGTCGGGTCGCCGCCCTCCAGCAGCTTCCACAGGTATTCGCCCACCGTTGCCAGGCTCGCCGCCAGGGCCAGCCCAAGACCCCAGCTCAGCGGCAGCAGGGTGGCGGCCGCGGCGATGTTGAACAGCAGCGACATCGAGATGCCGGCACTGGCGCCGGGCAGGGCGTGGGCCAGCAGGATGGCGGCGATGATGTCCACCAGCACGCCGGTGACCACGATCGGCCGCAGCCAGCGTTCGTTGCGGCCGATCGCCAGGGCCAGCAGCGACAACGCCAGGTAGGCCGCGCCGACGGTGTAGGCCAGCCGCGGGTGGTGGGCCTCGCCGACCATCATCGACAACGGGCTGTACAGCAGGGCGGCGATCACGGCTGCGATCAGCACCCGGTACAGGGCGAAGAAGTACAGCTCGCGCCGCGGAATCGATTCGATGCGGTCGATCAATGAAGCACTGGGTGACACGCCGGAACTCCCCTTCTGGCTGCCTGGATCTGGGTTGTGCGACGGGCATGCCCGAGCGGACGCAGATGCCCAGTATACGGTCGTGGCGATGCCCGGCCGCGGGTCCGCGTCGCGCAATCGGCCTGTGGCGAGGGCGGCCGGGCGGCTGCCGGCGATCCGCAACTGCCTGAATGACAGCGGAAATCCGCCCGGATCCGGTACTGCGTACAGACTTCTTTGCGCCCCGGCGCCGGCTCGGCCACAATAGTGGGCCCGCCGCGGTCCGTGCCGGTGCCTCCCCCGGAGGCCCTGAGGAATTGCGTGCGGTCGTTCCTATTCCCACGGTGACGCATGAATTTCCACGAATACCAGGCAAAACAACTGCTTGCCGAATACGGCATCCCGGTCCCGGCCGGCAAGGTCGCGGCTACTCCGGACGAGGCGGTTGAAGTCGCCCAGTCGCTGGGCCAGGGCCCCTGGATGGTCAAGGCGCAGATCCACGCTGGCGGCCGCGGCAAGGCTGGCGGCGTCAAGTTCTGCAAGACCGTCGATGACGTGAAGGCCGCAGCGGCCAAGATGCTCGGCACCAAGATGGCCACCTACCAGACCGCCGGCGTCGAGCTGCCGATCAACCTGGTGCTGGTGACCACCGCCGGTGAGATCGTCAAGGAACTGTACCTGTCGGTCCTGGTGGATCGCGGCACCCGCACCATCAGCTACATCGCCTCCTCGGAAGGCGGCATGGAAATCGAGCAGGTGGCTGCCGAGACCCCGGACAAGATCCACACCCTGAATGTGGACTTCGTCGAGGGCGTGCAGGGTTACCACGGCCGTGACATCGGCTTCAAGATGGGCCTGACCGCCAAGCAGGCCGGCCAGTTCGCCAACATCATGGTGAACCTGTACCGCATCTTCAACGAAAAGGACCTGGCGCTGGTTGAGATCAACCCGCTGGCGATCCTGGACGACGGCAACCTGTACGCGCTGGACGGCAAGTTCAACAGCGACGACAACGCCAACTTCCGCCACAAGGAACTGGTCGCGATGCGCGACAAGTCCCAGGAAGATGAAACCGAAGTAACCGCTTCGGAGCTGGACATCAACTACGTCACCATGGACGGCAACATCGGCTGCATGGTGAACGGCGCGGGCCTGGCCATGGCGACCATGGACGTCATCAAGCTCAACGGCGGCGAGCCGGCGAACTTCCTGGACGTGGGCGGCGGTGCCAACAAGCAGCGCGTCATCGAAGCGTTCAAGCTGATCCTGTCCTCGGACAAGGTGGAAGGCATCTTCGTCAACATCTTCGGCGGCATCGTCCGCTGCGACATGATCGCCGAGGGCATCATCGCCGCCGTGAAGGAAGTGGGCGTCAAGGTGCCGGTCGTGGTGCGCCTGGAAGGCACCAACGTGGAAGAAGGCAAGCAGCTGCTGCGTGACAGCGGCATGGCCATCATCCCGGCTGACAACATCAACGACGGCGCCAAGAAAGTCGTTGAAGCGGTCAAGAACGCCGCCTGATCCACGACACCGAAGGAAATTCCCATGTCTGTTTTGATTAACAAGAACACCAAGGTGATCGTGCAGGGCTTCACCGGCCAGCAGGGCACCTTCCACGCGACTCAGATGATCGAGTACGGCACCCAGGTTGTTGGCGGCGTGACCCCGGGCAAGGGTGGCACCACCCACATCGACCTGCCGGTCTTCAACACCGTTGCCGACGCCGTGCAGAGCACCGGCGCCGATGCTTCGGTCATCTACGTGCCGCCGCCGTTCGCGGCCGACGCGATCCTGGAAGCCGCAGCTGCCGGCATCAAGGTCATCGTCTGCATCACCGAAGGCATCCCGGTGCTGGACATGCTGCGCGTCAAGAACGTGCTGACCCGTTCCTACCCGGACACCGTGCTGATCGGCCCGAACTGCCCGGGTGTCATCACCCCGGGTGAGTGCAAGATCGGCATCATGCCGGGCCACATCCACAAGCCCGGCAAGATCGGCATCGTGTCGCGTTCGGGCACCCTGACCTATGAAGCGGTCAAGCAGACCACCGAAGTCGGCCTGGGCCAGTCCACCTGCATCGGCATCGGCGGCGACCCGATCAACGGCCTGAACTTCGTTGACTGCCTGAAGCTGTTCAACGAAGACCCGCAGACCGAAGGCATCATCATGGTCGGCGAGATCGGTGGCGACGCCGAGGAAGCTGGTGCGGAATACATCAAGAACCACGTGAAGAAGCCGGTCGTCGGTTTCATCGCCGGTGCCTCGGCTCCGGCCGGCAAGCGCATGGGCCATGCCGGTGCGATCGCCTCCGGCGGCAAGGGCACGGCGGAAGGCAAGTTCGCCGCCATGGAAGCGGCTGGTGTCGTCACTGTGCGTTCGCCGGGCGACCTGGGCGCTGCCATCGCCAAGCTGGTGAAGTAAGATCGTCGCCGGCCTCCGGCCGGCACGATTCTGTAGAGCCGAGCCCATGCTCGGCTCGCTTTGGAAAAGCCGCCTCCGGGCGGCTTTTCTGCGTCTGGGCGTCGCGCAGTCATCCGCCGGCCATGGCCCCGGCGCTACCTGCAGGGTCCGCCCGGCAGGCACACGGTGCGGCGTTACAATGGGCCATTGCAACCACAGGCTGGACTTCCATGGCTTCGATCCGCATCGCGATGGCGCAGTTCGATTTTCCGGTCGGCGATGTCGCCGGCAATACCGAGCGCATCATCGAGATGATCGGCCAGGCGCGCGATGAGTATGGCGCCGGGCTGGTGATGTTCCCCGAGCTGGCGGTCAGCGGCTATCCGCCGGAAGACCTGCTGCTGCGTCCGGGGTTCCTGTACGAATGCGAGCAGGCGATCGCGCGCATTGCAGCTGCCTGCCGCGGCATCACCGCCGTGGTCGGCTGGCCGCAGGCGGCGGGCGCGGTGGTGTACAACGCCGCCAGCGTGCTGCGCGATGGCCGGGTCGAACAGACCTATCGCAAGCGCGAGCTGCCCAACTACGCGGTGTTCGACGAGCGCCGCTACTTCGACGTCGATCCTGATGGCGGCAGCTGCGTGTTCGACGTCGACGGCATTCCGGTGGGCCTGCTGATCTGCGAGGACCTGTGGTTCGCTGAGCCGCTGGCCGATACCGTGCGTGCTGGCGCGCAGCTGGTGGTGGTGCCCAATGCCTCGCCCTACGAGCGCGGCAAGCACGCCCAGCGCGATGCCGTGCTGGCCGCGCGCACCCGCGAGAGCGGTGCGGCGATCGCGTATCTCAATGTTGTCGGTGGCCAGGACGCACTGGTATTCGACGGCGCTTCGGTGGTGGCCGATGGCGACGGTACGGTGCACCCGGCCGCCGCTGCGTTCGTCGACCAGTGGCTGGTGGTGGAGTACGACGGTGCCAGCCGGCGCTTCATGCCGCACGTCTGGATGGACGACGGCGACGAGAGCATGGACGCCCTGGCCTGGCGCGCGGTGACCCGTGGCATCCAGGATTACTGCCGCAAGAATGGTTTCACGAAGGTGTGGCTGGGCCTGTCCGGCGGCATCGATTCGGCCCTGGTGCTGGCCCTGGCGGTGGATGCGATGGGGGCCGAGAACGTGACTGCCGTGCGCCTGCCGTCACGCTATACCGCAGGCCTGTCCAACGATCTGGCTGCAGAGCAGTGCCAGGCGTTGGGAGTGAAGCTGGAAGCGGTGTCGATCGAGCCGGCGTTCAAGGGCCTGATGGAATCGCTGGCGCCGCTGTTCGAGGGCACAACCCCGGATGTGACCGAGGAGAACCTGCAGTCGCGCAGCCGCGGCGTGATCCTGATGGCGCTGGCCAACAAGTTCGGTGGCCTGCTGCTGACCACCGGCAACAAGAGCGAGTATGCGGTCGGCTACGCCACCATCTACGGTGACATGTGTGGCGGCTACGCGCCGTTGAAGGATCTGTACAAGACCGAAGTATTCGGTCTGTCGAAGTGGCGCAATACCGTGGGGGGGGCGCCGGTGATTCCGCCGGCCGTGATCAGCCGCCCGCCGTCGGCCGAACTGCGCGAGAACCAGCTGGACCAGGATTCGCTGCCGGCCTACGACGTGCTGGACGGCATCCTGTACCGCTACGTCGACCAGGAGCAGTCGCGCGCCGAGATTGTTGCAGCCGGTTACGATGCGGCCGTGGTCGACCGCGTGCTGCGGCTGGTGCGCATCAGCGAGTGGAAGCGGCACCAGGCCGCACCGGGGCCGAAGGTCTCCCGTCGCGCCTTCGGCCGCGAACGCCGCTATCCGATCAGCAACGGCTACAAGGGCTGAGGCCCGCGCCTCCGCAGGGCCCGGCCATGGCGGGCCCCACAAAAAGGAAGGGCCCCTTGCGGGGCCCTTTTCTTACTTCTTTTCCAGCCGCGCGTTGCGCTGGCCGGTACTGGCGGACTTCTCGCCTGCGAACGGGTTGAGCTTGCGGATCATCCAGGGGTACTTCGGCCAGTTGCCTGCCAGCCACGGGTGATCGGGCTGGTTCAGCTCCAGCACGCGCCGGGCATCGTCGGCCAGGGTCTTGTTGCCCAGGTGGGTGTAGGAGTCGGCCAGGACCGCCACGGCGTCGTACTGGAAGGCGCTCTGCGGATAGGTTTCCAGCAGGTAGTTGGCGCGGCCGGCGGCCGACACCCAGGCGCCACGGCGCATGTAGTACAGCGCGTTGTCTAGCTCGTGCTGGGCGAATACGTCACGCAGCTCGATCATCCGCTGGCGGGCGTCGGCGGCGTAGCGGCTGTTCGGGTAGCGGTCAACGACGATGTTGAAGTCCGAATACGCCTGGTGCGGCGTGGACAGATCACGGCGGCTGGGGTCCAGGGACCATACGCGGCGCAGGAAAACCGTATTGCGGTTGGAGTTGGCCAGGCCGCGCAGGTAATACAGGTAGGCGATGTTGCGATGGGTCGGATAGGTCCGGATGAAGCGGTCGATGCTCGACACCGCATCGTCGTGCTTGCCGGCCTTGTACTGCGCGTAGGCGGTTTCGATCATCGCCTGTTCGGTATACGGGCCGTAGGGGTACTGGGCCACCAGGCGACGGAAGCTGGCTTCGGCGCCGCTCCAGTTGCCCCCCTTCATCAGCGTGTGGCTCTTCTCGTACAGCTGTTCGACCGGCGTCCCCTCGTCGGGGCGATCACCCTTCTTGGCGCCGCGATGGCAGCCGGTGGCGGCGATGACCAGCACCAGCAGCAGGGCGGTGAGGCGGACGGGCGCGGAGAGCATGGCGGAGCGTCGGATCATGGGGTCAAGGCGGGACGCGTCTGGAATACGAAGGGTCGATGATAGCCTAGTGTCCTGTCCTGCGACTGAAACCGACCGCCGGGACCCCAAAATTTCAAAGATACCCCCCTGCCATGTCTGAACAACCCTCCGAATCGGCCCGCCAGGCCATCGTCCCCGACACCGCCGCCGGCCGGCGTTTCGACGCCGTCGTGGCCGAACTGTTCCCCGAGTACTCCCGTTCACGCCTGACCGAATGGATCAAGGCCGGCGACGTCCTGCTCGATGGCGCCCAGGCGCGGCCGCGCGATCCGCTGCGCGGTGGCGAGGTGGTGACCCTGAACGTGGTGCTGGAGACCCAGACCGACGCCCAGCCGGAGGACATCCCGCTGGACGTGCTGTTCGAGGACGAGCACCTGCTGGTGATCAACAAGCCGGTCGGCCTGGTGGTCCACCCGGGTGCCGGCAACCACAGCGGCACCCTGGTCAATGCGCTGCTGTACCGCGACCCGTCGGTGGCGGTTCTGCCGCGCGCCGGCATCGTGCATCGCCTCGACAAGGACACCAGCGGCGTGATGGTGGTCGCCCGCACCCTGGAGGCGCAGACGGCCCTGGTCGAACAGCTGGCCGCGCGTGATGTGCACCGCCAGTATCTGGCCATCGTGATGGGCGCTCTGGTGGCCGGCGGCACCGCCGATGCGCCGATCGACCGTCATCCGCGCGACCGCCTGAAGATGGCGGTGCGCGAAGACGGCAAGGACGCGATCACCCATTACCGCCTGCGCGAGCGCTTCCGGGCGCACACCGCGCTGGAATGCCGGCTGGAAACCGGCCGCACCCACCAGATCCGCGTGCATATGGCGCACCTGCGCCACCCCATCATCGGCGACCCGCTGTATGGCGGTGCGCTGAAGCTGCCCAAGGGCGCCAGCGACGAACTGGTGGCCGCGCTGCGTGGCTTCAAGCGCCAGGCCCTGCACGCCGAGACGCTGGAGTTCGTGCATCCCATCACCGGCGAGCCGGTGCGCAATTCGGCGCCGGTACCGGACGACATGCTGCACCTGATGAAGGTGCTGCGCGAAGACAGCGAGGCCTTTACCGAACGCGAGCGGGATCGCTGGTGATGGCGACCGCGCTGCCGCTGCTGCAGGCTGACTGGCCGGCGCCGCCGGGCGTGCGGGCGCTGACCACACGCCGGCACGGCGCGGGCATTTCGCCGGCACCCTTTGCCCAGTTCAACCTGGGCAACCGGCACGCAGCCGATGGAGATGCGCCGGCCAACGTCGAACACAACCGGCAACTGCTGCAGCAGGGACTGGCGCTGCCCTCCGCGCCGCACTGGCTGCGCCAGGTGCATGGCACCACCGTGCTGCGCTTTGATGGCCCGCCAGTGGCCGGGGCCAGCGAGCCGGTGGCCGATGCCGCGGTGACGTCGGTGCCGGGGGTGGTGCTGGCCATCCTGACCGCGGACTGCCTTCCGGTGGTGTTTGCCGCCGCCGACGGCAGCGAAGTGGGCGCGGCCCATGCGGGCTGGCGCGGCCTGGCCGATGGCATGCTGGAACACACGGTAGCCGCGATGCGCACCGCGCCGTCGCAGCTGCGGGTCTGGCTGGGCCCGGCGGCAGGGCCTGCCGACTATGAGATCGGCGAAGAGGTGTATCAGGCCTTCGTCGGCCACGAACCGGCGGCGGCCGCCGCCTTCGTGGCCACCCGCGCGGGGCACTGGAAGGTCGATATGTTCGCACTGGCCCGCCAGCGCCTGCAGTCCGTGGGCGTGGACCCGGCCCAGGTGTCTGGCGGCACGATCTCCACCATTGCCGATCCGGACCTGTATTCGCACCGTCGCGACCGTCGTACCGGCCGCATGGCAACGCTGGCCTGGATCGCTCCCTGACCGTGCCGCTGTTCGCGCAGGTGCTGGGGCCGGCCTTCGCCACCCTGGCAGCACCGGTGCAGGCGTTGCATGCAGCGCCGTTGCCGTGCCGCCGTACCGGACAGGCGCGGATCGAACGGGGCCGGCATTGGCTGGTGCCCGTGCTGGCCGCGTTGGCGCGGCTGCCGAAGGAGGGGCACGCCTTGCCGGTCGAGGTGGTGTTCAGCGCCTGCGGGCAAGGCGAGCAGTGGGCGCGACGTTTCGGGCGCTGGCCGATGGTGTCGCGGCTGTGGGCACAGCAAGGCCGTCTGCATGAGCAGCTCGGTGCGGTGCACTTCGGATTCGAGCTGCGGGCGCGCGACGGTGGCATCGACTGGTCAGTGCGCAGCGTCCGCGTGTTCGGCCTGCTGCCGCTGCCGACGCGCTGGTTCGACGGCGTGCGCTGCCGCGAGGCCTGGGCCGCAGAGCGCTACACTTTCCTGGTTGATGTGACATTGCCCTGGATTGGAGCGCTGATCCGTTATGAAGGCTGGCTCGACGCGCAGTGACGCAGTGATCGTGTTCGATGGCGTCTGTGCGCTGTGCAGCCGCTGGGTGCGTTTCCTGCTGCGCGTGGACCGCCACGGGCGCTATCGCTTCGCAGCGATGCAGGGTACGCATGGCAGCCTGCTGCTGCGCAGCCATGGGCTGGATCCGCAGGACCCGCGCTCCTTTCTGCTGCTGGACGAGCAGGGCGCCTGGACTGACACGGACGCGATCCTGCGCGTGCTGACCGGGCTGGGAGGCGCATGGCGGCTGGCGGGCGTGCTGCGCCTGTTGCCGCGCAGCTGGCGGGATGCCGCCTATCGCAGGCTGGCCCGCAACCGATACCGCTGGTTCGGTCGTCACGACCGCTGCACGCTGCCGACGACGCAGCAGGCCGGCCGTTTCCTGGACTGATGCGCCGGTCGGTCCGCGCGCGGTGTCAGTGCGGAGCCGCAAGCAGCCGATAGGCGATGCGCTGGTTGCGCGCGCGGCCGTCCTCGCTGCGGTTGTCGGCTACCGGATGCTCTTCGCCGTGCCCCACCGCGACCAGCATCGGTGCCGGCACGCCATGCGCCTGCAACGCCGTCACCACCACGTCCGCACGCTGCTGGCTGAGCTGCCGGTTGGCCTCGGACGCGCCCTGGCTGTCGGTGTGCGCGGCCACTTCCACCCGTGTGCCCGGCGCAGTGCTGCGCAATGCCTCAGCCACCACCTGCAGCGTTTCGCTGGAGCTGCCGCGCAGTTCGCTGGAACCAGGATGGAACTCCAGCCGGGTCAGGTTCAGCGCAGCGATCCGCTGCGCGGCGCCGGCATCGGCCGGCAGCCGCGACAATGCCGCCCGGCCCGGACCCCACAGCCCACTCATCCGCAGGGCGGGGAAATCCTGGCGGAGCTGCCGCGAGATCGCCAGGCGCCGCTCTTCGCTCAGGGCGGTGGAGTCGATATCCAGCTGGTTGCCGGCGAACTCCAGGCGCAGTCCGTTGCCCTGCAGGCAGGGCAGGGTGCGGATCAGGCGCTCGAACCAGCGCGGCGACCGGGCCTGCGGATCGATCTCGATACGGCCACTGACGTGCCCTGCGCCATGCACCGCAATCAACGCGCTCCACAGGCGGCGGCGCAGGGCGTCGCTGGGCAGGCTGCCATGGACCGAGACCTGCGCGCCGCGCTGGTGCAGGAACAGCCGCGCGTCGTGCTCGCGGACGATCGCCTGTGGCGTCCACAGCGGCGTGCGTGCCTTCAGCTGCAGCCATGCGGTAGCGCCGAGCACGACCACGGCGGCCATCATCCACAGCAGGCTGCGCAGGGCCATGCCCTGCACCCGCGGGGTGAGCAGGGTGCCGGCCATCTGCGGTCGCTGCCGCTGCGGGCGGTTGCGCAGCTGGCGCGGCTCCGAAGGGGCCGGCTCGATGGGCTGGGACGTCAATGCGATCAGCCCCGGCAGCAGATCGCAGGCCACGACCCGGAACGCCCCCGATGACAGTCTGCTGCGCCGGGCCAGCCGGTCCATGACCGGATCACCCAGCGCACGCTGCAGGTCGCTGGCCAGCACCGGCAGCGGCGGCTGCCCGGGACGCCGCCAGGATCGGAAGTGAACCCCCAGGCCCGCCTGCTCGAAGGTCTGCTCCAGTCCGTCCAGTCCCCGCGGGTGGGAGGCTATCCAGCCGGCAATCACATCAACCACCCAACGGGTGCGATGGCCCAGTCCCAGGCGGTGGCTGGCTTCTTCGATGAAACGGTCGTACGCGTGCATGCAGTGGATCCCCGGAGTGATGTGCACGCAGTCGTGCACGGTGCGGCTTCTGTCGATTGCAGGAGCTCTGGGGGCGCCACTGTGGGGAGGTCGCGTCAATGCGAAATGAAATATCGCCGGTTCATTTTCTTTCGTTTTCCGCGATGGCGTCGCGAGGACGCCACGCAGCTGGCGGGAAGCCTTGGGGCAGCAGGACGTTCGCCTGCCTGAGTGCCACTTGCGACAGCGGCTGTGGAGATCACGCCACAGCTGCGGGATGGTTGCATGCGCAATTACTTTCGAGCCAAAAGCGTCAAGTTTCGGCGTACAGAATGCGCCTGATTCAGCCTTCGAGGGCGTCCAGGTAGCTGCGCCGCCAATGGTTGATGTCGTAGGTGCGCAGGTGCTCCATCATGGCGTGCCAGCGCTCCTGGCGCTTGCGCAGCGACATGGTGGCGGCCGTGGCGATGGCATCGGCCACGCCGTCCAGATCGTGCGGGTTGACCAGCAGCGCCTGCTTCAGTTCATCGGCGGCGCCGGCCAGAAGGGACAGCACCAGCACGCCCGGATCCTCCGGGTCCTGCGAGGCGACGTACTCCTTGGCGACCAGGTTCATGCCATCGCGCAGCGGGGTGACCAGACCGACGGCCGCCGCACGGTAGAAGCCGGTGAGGGTGGCATGGGTGAAGTTCTGGTTGACGTAGCGAAGCGGCGTCCAGTCCGGCTCGGCATGGCCACCGTTGATGTGCCCGGCGATCTGTTCCAGCTGGCTGCGCAGTTGCCGGTACTCGGTGACATCACCGCGCGAGACCGGCGCGATCTGCAGGTAGGTCAGGGTGCCGCGCTGGTCGGGATGGCGCTGCAGGTAACGTTCGAAGCCGAGGAAACGCTCGGGCAGCCCCTTGGAATAGTCCAGGCGGTCCACGCCGATGGCCAGCTGCCGATCGCGCAGGCTGGCCCGCAGGTTCTTCACGGCGGCCTTGGCCGCTGCGGTGCTGGCCTGGCGCGCGATCAGCCCGGTGTCGATGCCGATCGGGAAGGCGGCAGCGCGGAAGCGGCGCCCCCCCGGGGCCTCCAGTTCGCCGTTGTCGAGCACGCGACCGCCGCCGAACAGCCGCAGGTAGGTCTGGAAGCGGTCGGCATCGCGCTGCGTCTGGAATCCCACCAGGTCATAGGCATACAGCGCGGAGAACAGCCGCAGGTGGTCGGGCATGGCCTGCAGCAGGTCCGCCGAGGGCATCGGGATGTGCAGGAAGAAGCCGATGCGGCAGCCGATGCCGCGCTCGCGCAGAAGGGCACCCAGCGGGATCAGATGGTAGTCGTGGATCCAGACGATGTCGTCCTCGCGCAGCAGCGGCGCGAGCTTGTCGGCGAACATCGCATTGACCTTGTGATACGTCTCGCGCGTACCGCGGTCATAGTCGACCAGGTCCAGGCGGAAATGCAGCAGCGGCCACAGTGTGCGGTTGGCGAAGCCGTTGTAGTAGCCGTCCACCTCGCGCTTGTTCAGGTCCATGGTGACGAAGCGGATGTCGCCGTCCTGCTGTTCATGCAGCGCGCCGCTGCCATCACGCACGGTCTTGCCACTCCAGCCGAACCACATGCCGCCGCGCTCCTTGAGCGCAGCCAGCAGGCCCACCGCAAGGCCGCCGGCGCGGTTCTCGCCGGGCACGGCAACGCGGTTGGAGACCACCACCAGACGACTCATGATGCCTCCTGCCACGAACGCGACAGGCGCATCGCTGCCGTGATCAGACCCACATGCGAATACGTCTGCGGGAAATTGCCCCACGCCTCGCCGCTGTCGAAGGCCAGGTCCTCCGACAGCAGACCAAGATGGTTGCGCTGCTTCAACAGCGTCTCGAACATCTCGCGTGCCTCATCCATGCGCCCGATCGCCGCCAGCGCATCGATGTACCAGAAGGTGCAGATGGTGAAGCTGGTTTCCGGCTCGCCGAAATCGTCCGGTGCGATGTAGCGGTACAGCGAATTGCCATGTTTGAGGTCGCGACCGATGGCCTCGACCGTGGCGATGAAACGCGCGTCGAGTGCATCGATGAAGCCGATGTCGGCCAGCAGCAGCAGCGACGCGTCCAGGCGATGGCCGTCGAAGGTGTCGGTGAAGTGGCCCAGCGATTCGCTCCAGGACCGCTGCATGATGCGCGCGTGGATGATGTCGGCGCGCTCGCGCCAGTAGCGTGCACGGTCATCGCGCTTGAGCCTCACCGCGATCTTGCACAGGCGATCACAGGCGGCCCAGCACATCGCGCTGGTGTAGGTGTGCACCTCGGTGCGGCCGCGGAACTCCCACAGGCCTGCGTCGGGGACGTCGTGCAGGGCAAAGGCCTGTTCGCCCAGCGGTTCCAGCCGGGCAAAGGTATGGGCATCCCCGGGGTCCTGCAGGCGACGATCGAAGAACAGCTGGGTGGAGGCCAGCACCACGCTGCCATACACGTCGTGCTGGCGCTGCACCCAGGCCAGGTTGCCGCGGCGCACCGGGCCCATCCCACGGTAGCCGGACAGGCTGGGAACTTCATCCTCGTCCAGCTTGGCCTCGAATCCGATGCCGTACAGCGGCTGCAGCGTGCCGTCGGTGGTGGCGAGGTTGAAGATGTAGCCGAGGAACTGCTCCATCGTACGGGTGGCGCCAAGCCGGTTCAGCGAACGCACCACGAACGCAGCATCGCGCAGCCAGCAGTAGCGGTAGTCCCAGTTGCGCACGCTGCCGGGAGCTTCGGGAATGGAGGTGGTCATCGCCGCGATGATCGCCCCACTGTCCTCGTACTGGCACAGCTTGAGAGTGATCGCGCTGCGGATCACCGCGTCCTGCCATTCCAGCGGGATCGACAGATAGCGCACCCATTCGCGCCAGTAGTCACGCGTGCGCTGGAACGCTTCCTGCACATAGCCGCTGATCGAGCGGTTGAGCGATTCATCCACGCCCAGGATCAGGTGCACAGGGTGGTTGAGCACGAACGGCAGGCCATCACGGACCATCCGGACCGGGACATCAGTGGTCAGCCGCAGCACGTGGTCGGGCAGGATCCAGCGTACGTGATTGCTGCCCCACGTGGATTCGGGAACGCGTGCGCCCCAGTCGGCCAGCGGCCGTGCGCGGATGACGATGCGGGGACTGCCGGCCAATGGCCGCACCTGGCGGATCAGGCTGACCGGCCGGTAGAAGCGGTCGTTCTGCCGCCAGCGTGGCGCGAAATCGAGGATCTCCAGCGCACCTCCATGCGTGTCGCGCAGCACGGTGCGCAGAATGGCGGTGTTGGTGAGGTATTCCTGCTCGCTGTCGGCGAAGTCCTCCAGCTCGACGGCGAAGTCGCCGCCCGTCTGCTGGTTCGGGCCCAGCAGCGCACAGAAGGTGGGGTCGCCGTCAAAGGTGGGCAGGCAGCTCCAGACGACACGGGCATGTTTGTCGACCAGGGCGCCGAAGCTGCCGTTGCCGACCACGCCCAGATCAAGATCGGGTTGGGTCATCACGCGGTACATCTCGGTTGCGGCCGTGGGGGTGGCCGGGTCAATAGGCATTCTCGCGCAGCCAGGCGTGCACGCTGCGTATGTCAGGCAGCGCGAACACGGCGGCGCTGGGTTCACGCTCGCCGATCAGCACGCTCCAGCCATGCTGGCCGTTGGCGGCGTCGAATCCGAATTCATCCGTCAGGTCATCGCCGAGGAACACGGGCAGGCGGCCCCGGAACGGCAAGTACTGCATCATCCGCCGGATCGCGCGGCCCTTGTCGGTGCCGACGGGCACGAACTCGACCACGTGATCGCCGGGTTGCAGGCGGTAGCTGGAGCGACCGCGCACATGGCGGTCAGCGAACGCCCGCACCTCGCTTCCAGCGTGCGGCGCCTCGCGCCAGTGCAGGGCCAGGCCCACACCCTTGTCTTCCACCAGTACCCCGGGATGGCCATGGGCAAACCGCATCGCCTGCTGATGCAGGGCATGCAGCCATTCGGCGGTGTCATCGTCATGTTCGTCGCGCAGCACGCGTCCGTCCTGGCCACGCAGTTCATGGCCGTGCAGGCCGGCCGCAGGCAGCTGCAGAGGCGCGAACAACTGGTCAAGCTGTGCCAGAGGACGGCCACTGACCAGTGCTACGGCACCTTCCAGGCGGTCGCTGATACGACCGATGGCCTCACGCACATCGGGCAGCAGCTGCACGGCGTCCGGTCGTGCAGCGAATTCAATCAGGGTGCCATCGACATCGAGGAACAACGCGCAGGCATCGTCCAGCAATGGAGGTGGCGGACGCAGGGGGAGCGGTTCAGCCATGACGCCCAGCCTGCCAGCGTGGGCGTGTACGTGGGGTCGAGAGCAGGCGACGACAGTGCGTCGGCGCTGTCTGTCGGTTGCCGGCACGAGGGAGCGGTACCGGAGCGGGGCAGTGCGGACCCACGGTCCGCACCACCGCAGACACGCGTCAGCCGCGGTCAGAACGTGTAACGGACGCGGCCGTAGTAGTAAGCGCCGTTGCTGCCGATCGGCGAAAGCACGTCGTAGGGCAGATTGCCGAAGTAATGGATGTCCTCATTGGATCGATCCGGGTAGTTGTCGGTCAGATTCTGTCCGCCGATGGCCACGCTCCATCGGGCGCTGATGCGATACTCCACTTCTGCATCCAGCTGCCATTCGGCCTGGTAGGTCTGGCGCGGAATGTAACCGTCACCGAAGTTGAAGACACGGGTGACGCTGCCATAGCGGTTCACCCGGCTGCTGAGTGACCAGCGGTCATTGCTCCACGCTGCAGAGACGCTGCCGCGCGTGCGCGGGGTGGCGTCGGTCAGCGTGTTGGTCTCTTCGATGCCGAACAGCACATAGTCCGGATCGAGCGCCTGCAGTTGTGCGGGCGTGGCCAGCACGTTCTTCAGCGTGGTCTTGGTGTAGGCGTAAGTGCCGGTCAGCAGCAGCTGGCCATCGCCCAGCGCCTGCCGCCAGTTGCTGACCAGTTCGGCGCCACGGGTACGTGTATCGGCGGCATTGACGAAGAAGCTGGCGCTCTGCAGGCCACTGACGCCGTAGTTGGCGGCGACGTAATCGGTCAGCGCATCGCCGGTGATGCTTTCGGACAGCGCGATGCGGTCATCGATGTCGATCTGGAAGAAGTCCAGCGACAGGTCGAAGTGTTCACCGATGCGGCTGGTGAAGCCCAGCGACGTGTTGATCGACTTTTCGGGCTTGAGGTCCTGCGAGCCCAGGCCCCGGGCAATCGGATTGTTGACCGACAGCAGCCGGCCCTGCACCAGCTGGCCGCCGGCGTTGTAGCCAGTGGAGGTCGACTCGTAGCCGATCTGTGCCAGCGACGGGGCGCGGAAGTTGTTGGAGATCGCGCCACGCAGGGCGAAAGCCGGGGTGAACTGGTAACGCAGGCCGAGCTTGCCGGTCAGTTCGCCGCCGAAATCATCGCTGTGCTCGTAGCGCGCAGCCAGGTCGCTGGAGAAGTGATCGCCGAACTGGCTGGACAGGCTGGCATAGGCGCTGGCCACATCGCGCGACAGGGTGGCGGCATCCTGCGGCGTGAGGCCGCCGCCGGCCTGCGAGCCGGTGGGACGGTCGGTAAACGGGCCGGCCGCATAGCTGGCGGGGTCGCCGGGACGGGTCTGGTAGCGCTCATGGCGCGCTTCCGCGCCCAGGCCCAGCGTATGGCTGATGCTGTCGCTCTGGGCGAACACACGGCTCAGGTCCAGGTTGCCGACGGTCTGAGCGTACTCATAATCAGCCGTCTTGAAGCGTGTCGGGCTGGCCGGGCCCAATGAGGCGTTGAGCGAATCACGCAGGCGATAGGTGAAATCGTTCTGGCCATGGTCCAGGCTGCCGTCGTAGCTCCACTCACCCCATTGGCCGCGCACACCGGCGACCGCCTGCACGTCGCGGTTCTCGCCTTCGGAGACCGGCCGGTAACCGTTCGGATAGACCTCCTTCCAGTTGGCCTCGCCGTCCGGGTAGCGGAAATAGTTCGCGCCTTCGGTGTCACGCTGGTTGAAGGTACCGAACGCGTAGAAGGTGGAGGTCTGGCCGACCGGGATTTCAGTGTTGAGCCACAGGTTGATGTCCTTGCTCTCACCATCGCCCAGCACGTAGTTGCGCTTGCCCTGCAGTGCCAGGTTGTCCGGGGTCTGGTCCCACGGTGGAATCTGGTCGAAGCCGGCGCGGTTGGTCCCGTTGCGGTGCTTGTACTCCAGGCCGACGCGCAGGAAACCACCGTCCTCACCCAGCGAGGTGCCCACTTTGGCGCTGATGTTGCCGGCCTGCCCATCGGTAAGGGTGCGGCCGATCGGCTTCAGATCGGTGTGATTTTCACCGTAGCTGGCTTCGATCTCGCCGCCGTCGCCACCATTGTCGAGGATCACATTGATGACACCTGCCACGGCGTCGGAGCCATACAGCGCGCCGGCACCGTCGCGAAGCACTTCGATGCGCTTGATCGCGCTGACAGGGATGGCATTGAAGTCGACCGGCGTGGTGCCCTTGCCGATCTTGCTGTCGGTGTTGACCAGGGCGGTGTGGTGGCGGCGCTTGCCGTTGATCAGCACCAGTACCTGATCCGGCGACAGGCCGCGCAGCTGCGCGGCGCGGACGTGGTCGGCGCCACCGGAATTGGACTGGCGCGGGAAGTTGAACGACGGCAACAGCGCCTGCAGCGCACTGCCGAGTTCGCCGTTGACCACGCCGGCCTTGCGGATGTCCTCGGCGGTAAGCACATCCACCGGCGAGGTGGATTCGAGCACCGTGCGGTCGGCGGCACGGGTGCCGGTGACGATCACGGTGTCGAGGTTGGTGGCGTCCTGGGCCAGGGCCGGGGCGATGGGGGAGAGCGCAAGGGCAATGGCGAGGCCGAGCGGCGACGCGGGCAGGCGGGCGGACATGGGGGCTCCAGCAACAACGACGACGGGGAAGGGGGGAGATAGTTTCACTTACATCCATCCGGATGAAGCGATATATTATCTTCGCGTGATGACCGGTGCTGATGCAAGCCCCTGCCGGTCCGGCATGAGCTGATGCCCTGTTGGCATCAGCGCGCCGGGCCGCTGGCGCTGTACGCTGCCGGCTCGCACTGTCCCCCTTCCCCGGAGCTGTACCGATGAAACACCTTGGCCTTGCCTTCGCCGTTCTGCTCGCCGCCAGTGGCTGCGCCAGCCTCTCCTCGCAGGCGCCCAGCGCCTACGCTACGGCCACGACCGCTGAACTGAAGGGGGATGCCGCACGCCCGTCCGCTGGCCAGGGCTGGGTGCGCAGCGAGCTGTACTTCGGGGTGGGCGAGGAGCAGGGCGCCGGCAACCGACCGCAGGCCGACACCATCAGCGAGGCGCAGTGGCGGACCTTCCTGGACAAGGAAGTGACCCCGCGCTTCCCCGATGGCCTGACCGTGTTCGATGCCTACGGCCAGTGGCTGTTCCGGGGTGACGCTGCGCCGAACCGCCTGCGCACCAAGGTACTGGTGGTGCTGCACGAAGACAGCCCGCAGCGTCGTGCCGACATCGAAGCCATCCGCCTGGCGTGGAAGCAGCAGACCGGGCACCAGTCGGTGCTGTGGTCGCGGCAGGCCGTTGACGTATCGTTCTGACCGGGAGGCGCCGCCCTGGCGCCGCAGGGAAAGATGATGAGACACAGGGACACCGTGATTGGCCTGCTGGCGGGCCTGCTGGTACCGCTGGCGCACGCTGCTGACAGCGATGCGCCGCTGCGCTTCGAGGCGGCACCTGGCATTGGCGTGCAGGCTGAGGTGGCGGAGGACGGCAGCATTGCCGTGCAGCTGCTGCCCTCTGGCAAGCGGCTGAGCCTGCCGGGTGCCCCGGACGTCGACGGCAATTCCCGGTTGTCAGCCGAGGATGTTGATTTCGATGGGCGCCCGGAGCTGGTTGCGCGGGCGTCGGTCGGCATGGTCAATGAAGCGGTGGCGGTGTATCGCTACGATCCGGCCAGCGGTGGTTTCCGCGCGCTGCAGGCCGAAACCCATGGACGTGACAACTGCGGCGGCCTGATGGGGCTCACCATTGATGCCGCCACGCGCACGTTGACCAGCAGCTGCCGCAGCGGCCCGATGTGGTACACGGACCAGTACCGGTTTGCAGGCGCGAAACTCTATCTGTATCGCGCCGAGCGCGTCTTGATGCTGGGCGATACCCTGAACGCCGCACTGCGGTGGGTGCCGGCCGACGAGCAGGGCCCGTCGGCGGTCTGGCGCACCTTTGATCCCACCGGTCGTGTGCTGGAGAGCGCGATCGCTGATGGCCTGGGCGCACCGCCCGACGGCCCGCTGCGCAGCCAGCAGGCCACCGTGGTGCCGGCGCGCCTGTTCCTGTTCGACCGGCCCGGTGCGCCCAGCACCCGGCGTTACCTGCTGCAGGGCGACCGCGTGGAACTGCTGGATGAACACGAGGGTTGGCTGAAGGTGCGGTATCGCAACCCGAAGAGCGGCGCGGTGGTGGGCTGGATCAACGTCAACGATTGACCCGATATCGCTCTGCAGTTTGCCTGTCGAGGCGATGCGTGGCTTGCCCACGGAGGCATCACTTCGTCGGGTCTAGCCTCGGACGTTCCCCCGTTCGAGGATGCATCCGATGAGCAAGCGCGTTGCCGAGATCGTTGTCGATACCCTGCAGCAGGCGGGTGTCCGCCGCTGTTATGGCATCGTCGGCGACACGTTGAACCACGTCACCGATGCACTGCATCGCAGCGAAATCGAATGGGTACATGTGCGCCACGAAGAGGTGGCCGCCTTCGCCGCCGGCGCCGATTCGCTGGTGAGCGGCGAGCTGACGGCCTGTGCCGGCTCCTGCGGTCCCGGCGGCCTGCATTTCATCAATGGCATCTTTGAAAGCAACCGCAACCGCGCACCGATGGTGCTGATCGCCAGCCAGGTGGTGACCAGCGAACTGGGCATGGAATTCCCCCAGGAAGTGGATTTCAAGGCGGTCTATGGCAGCTGCACGGTGTTCTGCGAACAGGTGCACAGCCCGGCGCAGGCACGACGCGTGGTCGCCCTGGCCTGCCAGGCGGCGATCAGCCGCCGCGGCGTGGCGGTGGTGATCCTGCCGGCCGACATCAGCCAGGCCGAGGTGAAGCACGATGTGCCGTTCTCGGTGCACTACGCCCAGCCGGTGCTGCGCCCGTCGGATGGCGAGCTGCAGCGCATCGCCGGGTTGCTGGGGCAGGGCAAGCGCATCGGCATCTATGCCGGTGCCGGTTGCCAGGGCGCCCATGCGCAGCTGCTGGAACTGGCCCGGCGCCTGCAGGCCCCGATCGCGCACACCTCGCGTGCCAAGGACTTCGTCGAGCCGGACAACCCCTACAACATGGGCATGACCGGCATCTTCGGCATCGAATCCGGGTTCCACACCCTGATGGAGTGCGACACGCTGCTGCTGCTCGGCGCCGATTTCGCCTGGGGGCAGTTCTATCCGGACAAGGCGACGATCATCCAGGTCGATCGCGATGGCAGCCATCTTGGTCGCCGCCATCCGGTGAACCTGGGCGTGGTGGGTGACATCGCACCGACGCTGGATGCACTGCTGCCGATGCTGCCACCCCGCGAGGACAGCACGTTCCTCGACGAGTGCATCGAGCGTCGCGACAAGGCGCTGGCCAAGCGGGAGCAGGAGGAGCAGCCGGGCGAGGGCGAACTGATCCATCCGCAGCACCTTACCGCGCTGCTGTCGAAATACGCCAGCGACGATGCGTTGTTCACCGCCGACGGTGGCTCGCCGATGGTGTGGGTGCTGCGGCATATCCGCGTCAATGGCCGTCGCCGCACGCTTACCAGTCTCCTGCACGGGACGATGGCCAATGCGATGCCGCAGGCGCTGGGCCTGCAGAAGGCGTTCCCGGGCCGGCAGGTGATCTCGCTGTCGGGCGATGGCGGCCTGGCGATGCTGCTGGGCGATCTGCTGACCGCCGTGCAGGAGAAGCTGCCGATCAAGGTGGTGGTGTTCAACAACGGTTCGTTGAACTTCGTGGAGCTGGAGCAGAAGGTGGAAGGGCTGCTGGACAACTACACCGATCTGAAGAATCCGGATTTCGGCCGTCTGGCCGAGGTGATCGGTTTCCATGGCCGCACGGTCACCCGCAGCGAGGACCTGGAGGAGGCCGTACAGGACTTCCTCGCCCAGCGCGGTCCGGCATTGCTGGACGTGCATACCAGCCGGGCGGAGCTGGTGATGCCGCCGCAGATCGAGGCCAAACAGGTGGCGGGTACGGCCCTGTATGCGGCCAAGGCGGTGTTGAATGGCCGCTTCGACGACGTGAAGCATCTGCTGGTGGACAACTTCCTGAAGAAGTGAGGGGTGGGTCGATGCAGGGCTGCGCCCTGCACCCGCTACGCGCCAGAGCCAGAGCCAGAGCAGAAGCTGGTTTCCTGAGGGATGGCGGGGTGGGTCCGGTTGCGGGGGACGCCGTGAATCCGTCCCTGGAGGCTCGGTCGCGCCATCCATGGCGCTCACGCCCCCGCAACCGGACCCACCCCGCCTTCGACAGTCTTCCGCTGCTGTTGGTGGGGTGTCGACCCTGCGTGGATGAACTGAAGAATGACCGGAATGATCTTCTGTAGCCGAGCCCTGCTCGGCTCAAAGGCCTCGCGTACAGCAGCCGAGCATGGGCTCGGCTCGACAGGGAGAGCCTGCTTTTGATCTTTTGATTCTCTTCCGTGGCTGGCACACGCAGGAAACTGTGAGGGGCCGGGCGGGTAGGTGGCGCGGGGGTGTCCGCGGCATGGATGCCGCGGCCAAGCCCCCAGGGATGGGTTTACGGCGTCCCCCGCGGCATCTACCCGACCGGCCCAACCCAGGAAATCGCCGTCCGTGACCCAGCCACGAGGGGCCCCGCCGTTGGCTGGAACCCATCATTCCACCGTGGAATTGGCGCGCCGGCCCCGCTGGGCCTACCATCGGCGCTCCCCACCCCCATCGCCCCTTCCATGTCCGCTCCCGCTTCCGCCGCACCGCGTCGCTGGTTCGTCGCCGGTGACTTCAATGGCTTCTTCGGCCTGGTCGTCGACAACCTCTCCATCCTCGGCTTCATCGCCATGGCGTTGGTCGGCATCTTCCAGTTTCCCGCCGACGTGGTGTTCGGCCGCATGTTTCCCGGTACCGCCTTCGGCGTGCTGATCGGCAATCTGCTGTACACCCTGATGGCGCGCCGGTTGGCGGCACGCACAGGGCGTGATGACGTCACCGCGATGCCGCTGGGGCTGGATGCACCCACCAGCATCGGCATGGCGTTGCTGGTGCTCGGTCCGGCGTTCGTCGCGTTCAAGCAGCAGGGCATGGACCCGCATGCCGCCGGCATTGCGACCTGGCAGCTGGGCATGGCGGCGCTGGTCATCATGGGCGCGCTCAAGCTGGTGCTCTCCTTCTTCGGCGAAGCCGTCACCCGCGCGCTGCCGCGTGCAGCGTTGCTCGGCTCCATCGCCGGCATCGCGCTGGTACTGATGGGCCTGCTGCCGTTGCTGGAAACCCTGCGTTCGCCACTGGTCGGCTTCACCACGTTGGGCCTGCTGCTGTATGTGCTGATCGCCAAGGGCCGGCTGCCGGTGCGTGGCCCGGGTGTGCTGCTGGCATTCGTGTTCGGCACCGTCCTGTACTACGGCCTCGGTCTGGCGGGACTGGGGGCCCCCGGCTTCCACGTGCCGGCGTGGACGCCGCCGCAGGTGGTGCTGCCGCTGCCGACGCTGGGCTTCCTGGACGGCCTGCCCACGGCAATGACCTACCTGCCGCTGCTGTTGCCGTTCGGCCTGCTGATGGTGGTCGGTGGCATCAACGTGTCCGAGAGCGCGCGCGCGGCCGGGGATGATTACCGCACCCGCGATATCCTGCTGGTGGAAGCGGTGGCCACGCTGGTGGCCGGTGTCTGCGGCGGTGTCGCGCAGACCACCCCCTACATCGGCCAGCCTGCATACAAGCACATGGGCGCACGCAGCGGGTACACGCTGCTGACGGGCCTGTTCGTCGGCATCGGCGGCATGCTGGGCATCATTTCCGGGCTGGTGCAGTGGCTGCCGCTGGCGGTGCTGGCGCCGATCATCGTGTACGTCGCCATCGACATCACCACCCAGGCGTTCCAGGCCACACCGCGACAGCACGCCGGAGCGATGGTGTTCGGCTTCCTGCCTTCGGTGGCCTACCTGCTGGCGATCAAGGCGCCGGGCTGGATCGCACCGGACCAGCTGCCGCAGCTGCTGACCAAGCTCGATGGACACGGCCTGCCGGAACTGGCGGTGATCTTCACCCTGGGCAACGGCTTCATCATCACCTCGATGCTGTGGATTTCCGCCGTGGCCGCCATGGTTGACGGCCGTCTGCGCCGTGCCTGCGGCTTCCTGCTGGTGGCGGCTGTGCTGACCCTGTTCGGCCTGATCCACTCGGTGGATCCGCGCGGCGGCATCTACCTGCCGTGGGACCTTGAAGGCCTGGCGCGTACCATCAGCTGGCAGTTTGCAGGGGCTTACGTGGCGCTGGCACTGCTGCTGGGGCTGTTGTCGCTGCAGAAGCAGGCGGTGAAGCCGCTGGGTGATCGCGCCGATCATTGACCGGTGACGCCGGGCATGGCCCGACGCTACCGCTCTCCGTCCAGCTCGGGGTAGTGGCGGAAGATGCCGTTGGTGTTGAACGCCAATCGCCGCTCCGACGCGAGATAGGCAGCGATGTTCGGTCGCTTCGCCACCCGCTCCTGCAGTGCCCGCAGCAGGGGCAGGCGCGGCGTGAGTGCCTGCATCCGGCGCGGGAACATGTAGTCCAGCCCGCTCATCAGCTGGAACAGCGACAGATCCACGTAGGAGTGCTCGCGCAGCGCATGGCGGCCACCGTTGGCCGCCAGCACCTGCTCGAAATAGCCGAGGAACTTCGGCAGCCGCTCGCTGCGCAATGACGCCGCACGTGCGTTGGCTTCGGTCTTCTGTTCCTCGTAGTACTTCGACGCAGCAATCGGATGGTGGGTGTCGTGTACTTCAGCCACCAGGTCGGCAATGGTCAGCTGCAACTGCAGCGCCTGCATGCGCCGCGACGCGGCCTGCGGCACCAGATCCAGGGTCGGGCCGAGAAAATCCAGGATCGCTGCGACCTGCGCGATGACCTGTCGCCCCGCCTTGAGGAACGGGGGGGCGAACGGTTGCGTGCCCTCACTGTGGCCATCGAGAAAGGGCTGCATCACGGCGTCGCCATGTATCCGCGCCATGTCGATGTAGTCGGCGCCAGCGTCTTCCAAGGCCAATCGTACGAATTCGCCACGTCCCTGGATGCCGGTCCAGTAGTACAACGCGTAGTGCATGACACGGTCTCCCCACGACAAGGTGCACAGCCTCGCGCAGCGCGCGCAAAGCAGGCGTGAGCGTGCCCTGCGTGCGGCGCCAACCCCAACGGCAGCGGAACACGCGGGGAACCCTCGGGAATCGAGAGGGTCACACCTTGTCCATGCAGATGGAAAACGAGGGACTGCATCATGCAGAGTGGAAAGGCGGTATGGCCCTGGGTGCTGGGTGTGGTGGTGATCGGTGGCGCGGGCGGTTGGCTGTTCCGCGATCAGCTCAAGAGCCTGGCGGACGGTGTCCCGGTGCCGGTGCAGTCGCCCCCCGCCAGTGCTGGCGCACCGCCACAACCGAAGGCGGCCGCAGAAACCGCACCGGCGCCGCCCGCCATCCAGCATCCGCTGGACACCGAAGCCGCGGCCGATCCCGCGCTGCCGGAACTGGCCGACAGCGATATCGCGGCCTGGAGCGCATTGAGCCAGCTGTTCCAGGGGGAGGGGCCGCTCACCCTGCTGCTGCGCGATCACCTGATCCAGCGCCTGGTGACCCAGGTCGACAATCTGGACAAGCCCAGTGTTCCGCCGACCGCATTGGCCGCGCGGCCTCTGCCGGGGAGCCTGCAGGTCGAGCCGGGCGAGGGCGGGGAACGCATCGCCGCCAGCAACGCCGCGCGCTATGCGCCCTATGTGCAGGCATTCACCGCGCTGGACCCGGCGGCAACGGCTACGGCGTACAAGCGCTTCTACCCGTTGATCCAGCAGGCCTATGTCGATCTTGGGCGGCCAGAGGGCTACTTCAATGATCGCCTGGTGGCGGTGATCGACCATCTGCTGGAGACCCCGGAGCCGCAGCAGGCGCCCCTCGTTCAACGCGATGAACGGGGCCGCTACCGCTTCGTGGATCCGGATCTGCAGGCGCGCTCGATTGGCCAGAAGGCCCTGCTGCGCATGGATGTGGCGCAATCGCGGGCGGTCAAGCAGCAGCTCCGGGCGATCCGCAGCGCGATCGCGCGCTGAGCGATCGCGGGCGCGGCCCGCCATGCGTACTGATCCGGATCAACGCGCCGACCACACCCGTTCCGGCATGCTGGCCCCAGGCTGACTGGCCCCGGGGTGCAGTCGCAGCCGCCCTTGAAACCGGGTGGTGCAACCGCATCTTTCCAGCATCGCCGGCACGGGCCGGCACTGACGACCGATGAGGATTCGCAATGCGGATGGACAAGCTCACCTCGCGTTTCCAGCAGGCGCTGGCGGACGCGCAGTCGTTGGCCGTGGGCCGCGACAACAGCATCATCGAACCGGTCCACGTGTTCAGCGCACTGCTGGACCAGCAGGGCGGCAGCACGCGCCCGCTGCTGGCGCAGGCCGGTGTCAATGTACCGGTGCTGCGCGAGCGCCTGGACGAGGCGCTGGACGCGCTGCCGAAGGTGTCCGGGCAGGCCGGCAACCTGTCGATCGGCAATGATCTCAACCGCCTGCTCAACCACACCGACAAGCTGGCCCAGCAGCACGGCGATGCCTTCATCGCCAGCGAGTGGTTCGTGCTGGCGGCGCTGGAGGATGGCGGCACGCTCGGCATGGCGCTGCGCGCCGCCGGTGCCGACAAGGCGCGCCTGCAGTCGGCGATCGACAAGCTGCGCGGCGGCGAGAACGTGCAGTCGGAGAACGCCGAAGAGCAGCGCCAGGCGCTGGAGAAGTACACCATCGACCTGACCGCGCGCGCCGAGAGCGGCAAGCTGGACCCGGTGATCGGCCGTGACGAGGAAATCCGCCGCACCATCCAGGTACTGCAGCGCCGGACCAAGAACAACCCCGTGCTGATCGGCGAACCCGGCGTGGGCAAGACCGCGATCGTGGAAGGGCTGGCCCAGCGCATCATCAACGACGAAGTGCCTGAGGGCCTGCGCGGCAAGCGCGTGCTGTCACTGGACATGGGCGCGTTGATCGCCGGCGCCAAGTTCCGCGGTGAATTCGAGGAGCGACTGAAGGGCGTATTGAACGACCTAGCCAAGAACGAAGGGCAGATCATCCTGTTCATCGATGAGCTGCACACCATGGTCGGGGCCGGCAAGGCCGACGGTGCGATGGACGCCGGCAACATGCTGAAGCCGGCGCTGGCGCGCGGCGAGCTGCACTGCATCGGTGCCACCACGCTGGACGAGTACCGCAAGTACATCGAGAAGGATGCCGCACTGGAACGCCGCTTCCAGAAGGTATTCGTGGGCGAGCCTTCGGTGGAGGACACCATTGCCATCCTGCGTGGGCTGAAGGAGAAGTACGCCCTGCACCACGGCGTTGAGATCACCGACCCGGCGATCGTTGCTGCGGCCACGCTGTCCAACCGCTACATCACCGACCGCCAGCTGCCGGACAAGGCCATCGATCTGATGGACGAGGCCGCCTCGCGCCTGCGCATGGAGATCGACTCCAAGCCCGAGGAACTGGATCGGCTGGAGCGGCGCGTGATCCAGCTGAAGATCCAGCGCGAAATGCTGAAGAAGGAGAAGGACGATGCCTCGCGGCAGCGCCTTGCCGATCTGGAGAATGACATCGAGGTGCTGGAGCGCGAATTCTCCGACCTCAATGAAATCTGGAAGTCGGAGAAGGCCGCGCTGCAGGGCGCAACGAAGATCAAGGAGCAGGTGGAGCAGGCCAAGCTGGAGCTGGAAGCCGCGCAGCGCCGGCAGGATTTCGCCAGGATGAGCGAGATCCAGTATGGGCTGCTGCCCCAACTGGAAAAGCAGCTGGCGGCTGCCCAGGAAGCCGAGCACAAGGACTTCAAGCTGGTGCAGGACCGGGTGACCGACGAGGAGATCGCCGAGGTCGTGTCGCGCTGGACCGGCATCCCGGTGAACAAGATGCTCGAAGGCGAGCGCGACAAGCTGTTGCGGATGGAAGAGGTGCTGCACAACCGCGTGGTCGGCCAGGAAGAGGCGATCAAGGTGGTGTCTGACGCGGTGCGTCGCTCACGCGCGGGCCTGTCCGACCCGAACCGGCCTGCCGGCTCGTTCCTGTTCCTGGGCCCGACCGGCGTCGGCAAGACCGAACTGTGCAAGTCCCTGGCCGAATTCCTGTTCGACAGCGCCGACGCGATGATCCGCATCGACATGAGCGAGTTCATGGAGAAGCACAGCGTCGCCCGCCTGATCGGTGCACCTCCGGGCTACGTCGGCTATGAGGAAGGAGGCTACCTGACCGAAGCCGTGCGTCGCCGTCCGTACTCGCTGATCCTGCTCGACGAGGTCGAGAAGGCGCATCCGGACGTGTTCAACATCCTGCTGCAGGTGCTGGATGATGGCCGCCTGACCGATGGCCAGGGCCGCACGGTGGACTTCCGCAATACCGTCATCGTGATGACCTCGAACCTGGGTTCGCACCAGATCCAGGATATGAGCGGTGACGACAGCCCGGAGGCCTACATGCAGATGAAGGCCGCGGTGATGGGGGTGGTGCAGGCGCACTTCCGTCCGGAGTTCATCAACCGCCTCGACGATATCGTGGTGTTTCACCCGCTGGACAAGCAGCAGATCAAGCAGATCGCGCGCATCCAGATGCGCGGGCTGGAGAAGCGGCTGGCCGAGCGCGGCCTGAAGCTGGTGGTGTCCGATGCCGCGTTCGACCTGCTGGGCAATGTGGGCTTCGATCCGGTATACGGCGCACGCCCGCTGAAGCGCGCGATCCAGTCGCAGCTGGAGAATCCGCTGGCACAGAAGATCCTGTCGGGCGCCTTCGCCAACGGAGACACCATCGAGGTCGGCAACGACGGCGGTCACCTGGTGTTCGCCAAGGCCTGATGTCGGCCGGGTTCCCGCCCATGGGGGCGGGAACCTGCGGGCTGCCGGGCAGGTCCTGATAACCACAGGTTACGGGCTCATCGCCAGCGGCTCTCAGCGTGCGCGGTGGGGTCGCCTATCGTGCAGGTTTCCCCGGATGGAACCTGACGCGATGAGTGATCCGCAGTGGCAACTGGAAACCCTGGCCGTGCACGGCGGCTACCGGCCCGACCCGACCACGCGCGCAGTGGCGGTGCCCATCTACCAGACCGTGGCCTACGCCTTCGATGACACCCAGCACGGCGCCGATCTGTTCGATCTGAAGGTGCAGGGCAACATCTATACCCGCATCATGAATCCCACCACCGACGTGCTGGAGCAACGTCTGGCCGCGCTGGAAGGCGGGATCGGTGCGCTGGCGCTGGCCTCCGGGCAGGCTGCGATCACCTATGCGATCCAGACCATCGCCGAAGCAGGCGACAACATCGTCGCCGCCAGTGCGCTGTATGGCGGCAGCCTCAATCTGCTGGCGCATACGCTGCCGCAGTACGGCATCCAGGCGCGGTTCGCCGATCCGGCCGATCCGTCAGCCTTTGCTCCCCTCATCGACAGCCGTACCAAGGCGGTGTTCGTGGAGTCGATCGGCAATCCACGCGGGAATGTCACCGACATCGCCGCGATTGCCGAAGTCGCCCATGCCGCCGGCGTGCCCTTGATTGTCGACAACACGGTTGCCACGCCTTTCCTGCTGCGCCCATTCGAGCATGGCGCGGATATCGTGGTGCACTCGCTGACCAAGTACCTCGGCGGCCATGGCAACAGTCTGGGGGGAGCGATCATCGATTCGGGCCGCTTCGACTGGACGGCGCAGCCACAGCGTTTCGCCCGTCTCAACCAGCCGGACCCGAGCTATCACGGTGTGGTCTACACCGACGCCCTCGGCCCGGCCGCCTACATCGGCCGGGCGCGGGTGGTACCGCTGCGCAATACCGGCGCGGCACTGTCGCCGTTCAATGCGTTTCTCATCCTGCAGGGCATCGAGACCCTGGCCCTGCGCATGGAACGGATCAACGCCAACGCGCTGGCCGTGGCGCAGTATCTGAAGCAGCATCCCAAGGTGGCGTGGGTGCGCTATGCCGGCCTGCCGGATGACCCTGAGCATGCGGGCGCACAGCGTTACCTGCGTGGGCAGGGCTCAGGCGTGCTGACCTTCGGTCTCCCTGGCGGACGTGAGGCCGGTGCCCGCTTCCTGGACGCACTGAAGCTGTTCACGCGGCTGGTCAACCTGGGTGACGCCAAGTCGCTGGCCACCCATCCGGCATCCACCACCCACCGCCAGCTGGATGCCGATGAACTGGCCCGCGCCGGGGTCAGCGAAGACACGGTGCGGCTGTCGATCGGCATCGAGCACATCGGCGACCTGCAGGCCGACCTGCAGCAGGCGCTGGCCGGCGCCTGATAGCCAGGCGCTTGGTCGTCATCGCCAGTGGCGATCACCACCGCCGCCGCGATGCGCTACGGTGGAGCTGCCTCTCCAAGGCGTGGCACTGGTGTTACCTATCCCCGGTCGATGCGGGTCGACCGGGGATTCTTCATGGCAGCCGCCGGGCATGGCCCGGCGCTACGCCGTCCGCCCTGCCTCACACCACCGGAATGCTGTGCTGGCCGAGATTCCGGTAGGGCGGGGTGGACATGATCATCTCCGCCAGCGAATAGGCCAGCTCGCGCTCGGCCATCACCGTGCCATCGGCGCCATGTTCCAGCAGGTGCTTCACTTCAGCATCGCTGTGTGCCCGTGCCAGCAGGGTCAGCTCGGGATTGATCGCGCGCAGTTTGGCCAGCGCTTCGCCGGCTTCCAATGGCTGCGGAATGGCCAGGACGGCGATCTTGGCGCGCTCCGGGTGGGCCTCGGCCAGCACCCGGTCGGCCGCGGCGCTGCCACGGATCGCCGCGAGACCACTGGCATGTGCACGCTCGACATGGTCCTTGTTGTCATCGATCACCAGCACCGGTACGCCGCGGTCGCGCAGCACCTGCGCCAGCTCGCTGCCGACGCGGCCGTAGCCGATCACGATGGCGTGGTCATGCAGGTCGCGCGAGGGCCCGGTGGCTTCTTCCGGCTCCGGCGCCTGCGGCAGCTGCTCCTGCTTCGCCTGCCAGCGGTCGAGCAGGCCGAACACCAGCGGGTTGAGCATGATCGACACCAGTGCACCGGCCAGCACCAGCGACTGTCCTTCCTTCGGCAGGATCTGCAGCGAGACACCGAGGCCGGCGATGATGAAGGCGAACTCACCGATCTGCGCCAGGCTGGCCGAGATGGTCAGCGCGGTGCTGCTCGGGTGGCCGAACGCGCGCACAATGAAGAAGGCGGCGGCGGACTTGCCGAACATGATGATCAGCACCGTGGCCAGTACCTGCCACGGATGCTGCACGACGATGTTGGGGTCGAACAGCATGCCCACCGAAACGAAGAACAGCACCGCGAACGCATCGCGCAGCGGCAGCGAATCATGCGCCGCCTTGTGGCTCAGTTCCGATTCGTTGAGCAGCATCCCGGCGAAGAACGCGCCCAGCGCGAAGGACACGCCGAACAGCATGGCCGAACCGAAGGCCACGCCCAGTGCGATCGCCAGCACTGACAGGGTGAACAGCTCGCGCGAGCCGGTGCCGGCGATGCGTTCGAGGATCCAGGGAATGACCCGCCGACCGACCACCAGCATCACGGCCACGAACAGGCCAAGCTGCACGAACGTCCAGCCCAGATCGGCCAGCACGCTGCCGACGGTGTGGGTTTCCTTGGCCGCATCGGGGCCGAACACGCCGGCGAGCACCGGCATCATCACCAGTGCCAGTACGCAGGCCAGATCCTCCACGATCAGCCAGCCCACTGCGATCTTGCCGCGCATGGTCTCCAGCAGGCGGCGCTCTTCCATCGCCCGCAGCAGGACCACGGTACTGGCGGTGGCCAGCGAGAAGCCGAAGATCACCCCATGCAGTGTCGGCCAGCCCATCAACCACGCCACGCCCCAGCCGAGCAGGGTGGCCACTGCGATCTGGCCGATGGCACCCGGGATGGCGATGGCCTTGACCGCCATCAGGTCCTTCAGCGAGAAGTGCAGGCCGACGCCGAACATCAGCAGCATCACGCCCAGTTCGGCCAGCTGGTTGGCCAGCGCCTGGTCGGCGACGAACCCCGGGGTGAATGGCCCCACGCAGATGCCAGCAACCAGATACCCGACCAGGGGAGACAAGCGCAGCTTGTTGGCCAGCGCGCCGAAGATGAAGGCGAGCCCCAGGCCAACGGCGACGATGTTGATCAGGTCGGTGTCATGGTGCATCGGCACTCGCAGGGTTCGGGGAGGGGGATGTCCCGATTTTCACCGATGAGGCCACATACGGCAAACCCCTCCAGCGTATCGGATCGTTGCGTAAGGGGAGCCGTCGGTCGGCGTCCGAGCTGGCGTGTGCGGGCCGGTCGAGGGGCGCTGTCGGGATCGGCCCTGTGTGGGGCGGCCAGTTGCTCTGAACCATGAACCTGAGCCAAGCCGACGCCAGCCGATACAAGCACGGGAACGGGGATGGGTTCGACACGTGGCGACGTCTTTGCAGGGCCCCTGGCCCTGTGCCACAAGGTCTTCCAGTCGATGCGACGGCATCCAAGCACCGGTGGTTGGACGGAAGGCGCAGGCGAAGGGGGTGAAGTTTGCGATCTGGCGGGTTTCCCCGAAACCGGCACGCGTCACCATGTGCTCGCTCCTCCGTTCTGCTGACCAACCAGTGGGGCCTGCTCTCTTCAGACCAGTGAACAACCACATGAAGCTTCCCGACATTGACGTAGTAATGCAGGCGATAGGTCAAGACACGAGCTCGGCGCCCCTGGCCCGCTTGCTCCTTGAACTGGAAATCGGTGAGCGCGACCTTCGCCACTATCCGTTGAAGCTGGCGGGAATGCGGTTTTGGACTGACGAGGAAAATACGCTGCAGTTGGAATTCAAGGATATCGGCCTGCTGGCGGACATTCCGTACCATGACCTGGACGATGGGCCCTGGGTACTGACGAGCGCAGCGTTCTGGGGGCCGAGAAAGAGTAAGAAGAACAAGAAGGAAGAGCTTGCCTACTCTGGCCCGTTGCCCTGCGCACTGAGCTTTTCCATGCTGCGCCGAGATGTAAGGGGGCGGCTCGATGCGCTGAATGCAGGGGATGCTGTTGAAATGGGATTTGATGGTGAGGTAGATGTCTGGTGCGTCGGTGGCTTGGAGCTCGCAGTTGATTTCTCTGGTCCCGATGATTCGATTCGCTGCATCTCGTTGAGCGATCCTATCAAACGTATCGATCGCCATCCGTAGGCAGGTCGTGGCGGCTTACCGCTCAAGTAGACAACGAGATCTTTGTGAGTCATCCAACGGTTGAAGAATTCATCGCTGTGATCGGTAGAGATTCAGAACTGCAGGAGCTCGAAATCATGTTCTCCAGGAACGGAATCCAGCTCCGGGATCTGGATGATTACCGCTTGGGCATCAGTGGTCACCGGATCTGAGTGGATGATGCTGCGGGACGGCAACTGGCAATGTCGACGCATGGACGCTCGAAAAGCTGGAGCTGGCTGTCGACTACGACGGTGAAAGGGGAGTGCGTTGCGTCAGCCTACGGCTGCCGCCAGAGGAATGAATGAAATGGAACTCCAGGCGATAACGGCCCTCTTTGGTAGAAGCGCTGCTGATCCAGCCGTCACGACGATGCTTCAATCGCTGGGCGTCAGGCGAAGACCAGAGTTGATCCGTCCCGCCAGAAGCCCTTATGAGGCCGTCCTGCGTGCGAGCGGCCAGGGCGTGCTGTTCTCTTTCAGCGAACGAAATTACTGGAATGGACGATCTGTAGCATCGCACGGGAAAAGCGGCGTGCTTGTTTTCACCAATGTCGCTGTGACCTCAGGAATTCCAGACGTCATGCGTCGCTATGAGGGTGTCCTGCCCTTTGGCCTAAAGTGGGATGACGACAGGGCTACGGCGCGCGCCAGACTGGCTACGGCAGGGTGGGGGAGTAGACTGCATGCCGGCAGGCGCGACGCTTGGTGGTTGCCTGACCACCGCATCCGTTTGACCTATCAACCGGAGTGCGTCGAACAGGCACGAGAGCCTGGGATCGTTGATATCAGCGTGGGAATTCCCATGCCATTGCTGGCCCACGCGCCGGCGATGCACGCGTTCCCCTCAGCGGAGCAGGTGCTCGATATCCTCGGGAGATCGACCGGAGGTGCCGATTTCCAGGCTGTGTTCCGGGAATTTGGTCTTGCGAGTCTGATGGCGGAGGCGAGCAGGGAGGTCGTTGACAGAGCCGACGAGCATGGCTTCATCCTTTACTTCGACAGTAAGCGAGGCGTGCCCGGTGGCCACCCGGTATGCACCGGCATAAGTTTCATCCGCGATCGACTGGGAAACTCAAGAGCCTGGGCTGGACCGTTGCCATTCGGTCTTCAATTCGATGATCCGCCGTCCATTCTCGAAGAACGCATTGGTGAACGAGCCAGTCGATGGCGCGATGAGGGAACGTTTGGCAGCGCGAGCTGGTCGCTCCCTGGATTTCAAGTAAACGTGAATTTTGACAGTCTGGACAATTGTCTTGAGTCTGTCCGTGTGATTGCACGAGGTCGTCGCAGGACCAATTGCCAGCCGTGCGACTGATCTGCCCGCAGCACAAAACAGAACACCCGCCGCGGTAGGTCAGCGGGTGCGAAACGCGAGCGCCGCCGGGCATGGCCCGGCGTTACCGGTGCCGCTTACCAGGTGTACCGGATACGCCCGTACACATACGCGCCGTTGAAGCCGAACGGCGAGTAGTTGCTGTACGGCAGCATGCCGAAGGTCGAGTTCTGCAGGTCCGCCGTCCGGTCCGGATACTTGTCCAGCAGATTGTCCGCGCCGACGGTCAGGGTCCAGTTGCTGCTCGGCTTGTAGCTGGCCGAGGCATCCACTACCCAGGCATCACCGTAGGTCTGGTCACGCAGCGCGGTGGCCGAATTGCGCACGGTGAACTTGCCGTAGCGTGTGGCCGCCAGGCCCAGCTCCCAATGATCCGAGCGCCAGGTGCCGCTGAGGATCGCCTTGTCGCGCGGATAGCTGTCCTCGATGCGGCCGATCTCATCGCGGCCGATCAGCGACTGCGAGATACCCAGCGTCGGGAACACCGACGGAGACCCGTTCACCCGCTTCACTTCGGTTTCGTTGTAGCTGTAGGCCGCCGTCAGCTCCAGGCTGCTGGCACTGAAGGGCACGGTATAGCTGGAGACGAAGTCCACGCCCCGCGTGCGCGTGTCCAGTGCATTGGTGAAGTACGAGAAGGCCGTCACCTGCGGCAGGCCCAGCCCGCCCAGCAGCGCGGCTGCAGCCGGCGTGGTGGTGATGTTGGAGGACAGCGCGATGCGGTCGTCGATGTCGATCTGGTACGCATCGATGGTCACGTACAGGCGGTCCACCGGCTGCAGCACCAGGCCCAGGCTGTAGCTGGTGGAGGTCTCGGCCTTCAGTGGCGAGGCGCCCAGCGCCTGTGCGGCCGGGCTGGTGGTGGGGAAAGTGCCGCGTTCGAAGAAGTCACCGTTGATGATGGTGCTGGTCACCGCTTGGTAGCCCTGCTGGCCCAGCGATGGCGCGCGGAAGCCACTGGACGCGGTGGCCCGCAGCGCGACCTTGTCGGTGAACGCGTAGCGTGCCGAAAGCTTGCCGGAGAAGCGGTCACCGAAGTCCGAATAGTCTTCGTAGCGCCCGGTGAGGCCGGCGGAGAACTTCTCGGTCAGGTCCGCTTCCAGGCCGGCGTAGACCGCATAGTTGTGGCGGTCGGTATGCACTTCATTGGTCGGGGTGAAGCCGGCGAAGCCCTGTGCGCCGCTGCCGGTGTACGAATTCAGCTCGCCCGGGTTCTGGTCCCACTTCTCCTTGCGGTACTCACCACCGAAGGACAGCGTCACCGGATAGGCCAGGCCCCAGTCCAGCGACTTGGTCAGGTCGGCATTGAAGATGTCCTGCTGGTACTTCAACGTGCCGTCGTAGAACGAGCTCGGGCTGGCCGTGCCCAGGCTGTAGTTGATGGTGTTGCGGGTGTGGAAATCCAGGGTGTTCTCGCCGTGGTTCAGGCTCAGGTCCCAGGTCCAGCCGCTGTCGGTGCTGCCCTTGACGCCGGCCACCAGCGAGCGGTCCTTGGAGTACTGGTTGATCTGCGGCACGAAGCCGTCGGGATAGACCTGGGCCAGCAGGGCGCCCTGCCCACTGTGGTTGCGCGAGCGGTAGAACGCGAACGAGGTGATGTCGCGGTTGCTGAGCAACGCGTTGGCGTAGCCGGTAACGCGGTCGCTGAAGTCGAAGCTGGCGTTGGCCGAGGCGGCGGTCGCATCCACGCGCGGATCGCCGACCACGAAGGTCGTCTCGCCGATGCCAGGGAAATTGCCGGTGTTCGGTGTGCTGCCCTGGTAAGGACCGGCGCGGTTGCTTTCATCCTGCTGGCTGATCTGCCCGGCCACGTGCAGGCAGCCACGGCCGCTGCCGAACTCCACGCCGGTATCGCCGGAGAGCTGGTACTTGTTGCCATCGCCGGCCGAATACTGGCCGTAGTCGACGGCCAGGCTGCCGCCGCTGCCGCTGCCCTTGAGCACGATGTTGATGACGCCGGCGATGGCGTCCGAGCCGTACTGCGCCGAAGCGCCGTCGCGCAGCACTTCAACGCGCTCGATGGAGGCGATCGGAATCGCATTGATGTCCACCGCCGACGAGCCGCGGCCGATGCTGCCGTTGACGTTGATCATGGCGGAGGTGTGGCGGCGCTTGCCGTTGACCAGCACCAGCACCTGGTCCGGTGACAGGCCACGCAGCTGCGCCGGTCGCACGCCGCTGGTGCCGTCGGTCAGGGCCGGGCGCGGGAAGTTCAGCGAGGGCAGGGCACGCGACAGCGCGGTGGCCAGTTCGCTGGTGCCGGTGGACTGCAGAACCTCGGGGGTGATGATGTCGATCGGGGACTGCGATTCGGCGACCGTGCGGTCGGCCACGCGGGTACCGGTGACGATCACGGTGTCCAGTGTGTTGGCGGCAGTACCGCTCTGCTGGGCGGCGGCGAGGAACGGAGAGCCACCGAGTGCGACAGCGACGGCGGCGGCGATCAGGCTGGTCTTGCGGGTCATCGGGACGGAACTCCGGTTGGCGGGGACGGCACCGGTATCGACATCACGAGGTGAAGCGGACGACGGTTGTTGCGGTGCGCAAAATAGGAATTAACGGGATATTCAGTGCCTGTCAAATGCCGGCCATCGGAAAAAACGTTGCAGCAGCAACCATTTAGCCGCGATGGGCATCATCATGAGAGGGGCCCGGGACACGTGCGGTGAGGACGTGGGAGAGAGGAAACGCCAGCCGCTGCGCATCCCGGGGCGCGTCAAGTATTCGTTAACGCTAGAATTGCGTCGCAGGAACAGTGCTCACCAGCACATTCCATCCGGTTATATGGACCCCCCCGATGATTTCGCTTCGTAATTTCGCCTTGCGCCGCGGCGAGCGGCTGCTGTTGTCCAACGTCGACCTGACCCTGCATGCCGGTTACCGGGTGGGCGTGGTCGGCCGCAACGGTGCCGGCAAGTCCAGCCTGTTCGCGGCGGTGAAGGGCGAACTGGAGGCCGACAAGGGCGACGTCGACCTGCCCGGCAAGGTCCGCATTGCCAGCGTGGCCCAGGAAACCCCGTCGCTGCCGGATCCGGCGTTGAGCTTCGTGCTCGGTGGCGATACGGAAGTGGCCGCCGTGCTGGCCGAAGAGGCCGATGCGACCGCCCGTGAAGACTGGGAGGCGGTGGCCAATGCCCATACCCGGATGGCCGAGATGGGCGCCTATGACGCCGAAGCACGTGCCGGCAAGCTGCTGCACGGCCTCGGCTTCCCGGCCGAGACCCACCACCGCGCGGTGTCCTCCTTCTCCGGTGGCTGGCGCGTGCGCCTGAACCTGGCCCGCGCGCTGATGATGCCCAGCGACCTGCTGCTGCTCGACGAGCCGACCAACCACCTCGATCTGGATGCGGTGTACTGGCTGGAACAGTGGCTGCTGAAGTACCCCGGCACGCTGCTGCTGATCTCGCATGACCGCGAGTTCCTCGACAACGTTGCCACCCACACCCTGCACCTGCATGGGGGCGGCGCCAAGCTGTACCCGGGCGGCTACACCGATTTCGAGCGCCAACGTGCCGAGCAGCTGCGCCAGCAGCAGATCGCGCACGAGAAGGAACAGGCCGAGCGGGCCCATCTGCAGAGCTTCATCGACCGCTTCAAGGCGCAGGCCAGCAAGGCCGCGCAGGCGCAGAGCCGCATGAAGCGTCTGGCCAAGCTGGCCGGTACCGAGGCCGTGCGTGCCGAGCGCGAGTTCCGTATCGAGTTCGCACCGCCCGCCAAACTGCCGTTCTCGCTGATCCGCCTGAATCATGTCGAGGCGGGCTATGGCCAGGACGCCGTGATCCTGCACAACGTCGGCTTTGGTCTGGAAGCGGGACAACGCATCGGCCTGCTCGGCCCCAACGGCGCCGGCAAGACCACCCTGGTGAAGACCCTGGTGGGCGAGCTGGCACCGATTGCCGGAGAGCGCATGGCCCATCCGGACCTGAAGATCGGCTACTTCGCACAGCACACGGTCGAGTCGCTGCACGAAGGCCAGTCGCCGATGGAGCATTTCCGCGAGATCGCGCCGGATGCGCCGAACCAGTCGTTCCGCGATTTTCTCGGCAAGTGGAATTTCCCGGGTGATCGTGCATTCGAGCCGGTCGATGGCTTCTCCGGTGGTGAGCGTGCGCGCCTGGCGCTGGCGCTGATCGCCTGGCAGCAGCCGAACGTGCTGCTGCTGGACGAACCGACCAACCACCTGGACCTGGAAATGCGCGAGGCGCTGGCCGAAGCGCTGGCAACCTTCGAAGGCGCGATCGTGATGGTCTCCCATGATCGCCACCTGATCGGCCTGGTCTGCGATACGTACTGGCGCGTGGCCGATGGCGTGGTCGAGCCGTTCGACGGAGATCTCGACGCCTACGCTGCGTGGCTGCGCACCCGTCCGCAGGCGCAGGGCACCAAGGCGCGCATGGAGCAGGTGGAAGAGCCGGTGGTGGTCAAGACCGCACCGGTGGCGCAGGTCGTGCAGAAGAAGCCGGTGAATCCGCACAAGCTGGCCGCGGCGGAAGCCAAGGTGGCCGAGCTGGAAGCCGGCCTGGCCGAACTGGACCGTCAACTGGCGGACCCGGCCAACTATGCCGACAGCACCCGCATGGCCGTGCTGGGCCGTGATCGCGAAACGGCCGCTGCGCAGCTGGAAAAGGCTGAAGCTGCCTGGATGGAGCTGCTGGAGTCCTGATGGAGGGCGCCGGGCCATGCCCGGTGGTGTTCCCGATCCGCTGCGCTCGCCGGGCATGGCCCGGCGCTACCGCTCGTGCGCATCAGCCCGGCGCTACCGCTCGCGCGCGTCAGCCCTGCGCCTGCAACCATTCCCGGAAGCGTCGTGCAGGCTCACGCTCGGCGCGTGAGCGCAGCCTCGTCAGCCAGTAGCGGCCTAGTTCCAGCGTCGTGGCGAACGGCTGCAGCAGCCGTCCTTCCGCCAGTTCCTGTTCGAACATGCGCAGCGGCAGCAGGGCCACGCCGGCCCCTCCGGCAGCGGCCATGGCCAAGGTCAGCGACGAATCGAATACCGGCCCGCGCGCCTCCACGCCGCTGACCCCGGCCGCCTGCAGCCAGCGCGGCCATTCGTCATTGCGATAGGAGCGCAGCAGCGGCAGCGTGCCCAGATCACGCGGCTGTTTCAGCCGGCGTGCCAGGGCGGGGGCGCACAGCGGTGCGAACGGCGCATCCAGGATCGCCGTGCAGGCCTGCCCCTGCCAGTCGCCCTCACCGAAGCGGATGGCCAGGTCCAGGCCTTCGCCGGCAAGATCGATGCGGTTGTTGTGCGTCTGCACGCGAAGCTCGATATCCGGATGCGTGGCCTCGAACGCGGCCAGGCGTGGCAGCAGCCAGCCGGTGGCGAAGGTGCCCACCACGCCCAGCGTCAGCACTTCGCGGGCCGCTCCCCCCGTGTAGCGCGCGATGCTGGCCGAGATGCGCTCGAACGCTTCGTTGAGCACCGGGAACAGCGCGGCGCCTTCATCGGTGAGGGCGACGCCGCGAGGCAGGCGATGGAACAGGCGGATCCCCAGCCGGTCCTCCAGCCCCCGGATCTGATGGCTCAACGCGGCCTGGCTGACGCACAGCTCAAGCGCGGCGCGGGTGAAGTTCTGGTGGCGGGCCGCTGCTTCGAAGGCGCGCAGGGCGTTGAGCGGCAGAGTCGGATGCAGCATCGGAAAGCCGTGAGCTGAAATGATGACTGATCGTAGCGGGATCCGGATGGTTCGTGGAATCTCCGTTGAATGCCCTTCTTAGGCATGAATGAAATTGATGGCACGTGCTGAAAAAACGCGCTGGTCAGGCGCGGCGGGGGCTTTCGATAATCGGGTTCACTTTCCGGAGGTCCTGCATGTTGCCCCGTCGACGATTCCTTCAGTTCAGTACTTCAGCAGTGGTGTCTTCACTGGCACTGCCGCTGATCGCCCGTGCTGCCGGCAGGGGCGTTGGCACGTCGGCGGCGGCCGGCGCGATCGCCGCCGCCACGGACTTTGCCGCCCTGGAAAATGCCTGCGCCGGCCGGCTTGGCGTGACCGTGCTGGATACCGCCAGCGGTCGCCGCATCGGCCATCGCCAGGATGAGCGGTTCCCGCTGTGCAGCACGTTCAAGACGGTGCTGGCGGCCACGGTGCTGGACCAGTCACGGCGCGTGCCCGGGCTGCTGGACAGGCGCGTGCCGGTGCGCGAGGCCGACCTGCTTTCGCATGCGCCGGTGGCGCGCCGCCACGCCGGCAAGGATCTGACCGTACGCGACCTGTGCCGGGCAACGATCATCAGCAGCGACAACACGGCGGCCAATCTGTTGTTCGACGTGGTGGGCGGGCCGCCCGCCGTGACGGCCTTCCTGCGCGCTCAGGGCGACAGCGTGACCCGCAGCGATCGTCTCGAGCCGGAACTGAACAGCTTCGCCGAGGGTGATCCACGTGACACCACCACGCCGGCGGCGATGGCCGCGACCCTGCAGCGGCTGGTGCTGGGCGATGCGCTGGCGCCGGGCGCGCGCCAGCAACTGGCCGACTGGCTGATCGACAACGAAACCGGCGATGCGTGCCTGCGCGCAGGGCTGGGCGCGCGCTGGCGGGTGGGCGACAAGACCGGCAGCAATGGCGAGGATGCACGCAATGACACCGCCGTGTTGTGGCCCGTGCGGGGAGGGGCACCCTGGGTGATTACGGCCTACCTGCAGGCTGCGGACATCAGCAACGATCAACGCGCCAGCGTGCTGGCGCAGGTTGGACGCATCGCGGACAGGCTGATCGGCTGACGCCCGCCAGTCTCCGGGCCGGGCTTGCTCCGAGGGTCGTGCGCGCGCATCCTGCGCGCGTTCGAAACCACACGGAAGTCCCCCATGAGTCATGAGTTGATCTACCTGCTGCTGATCTTCGCGCTGCTGGTGATCCCGCGCGCGCTACAGCGCTTCAGCCTGCCCGCACCGCTCACCTGCCTGCTGTTCGGGATCATCGGCATGCTCTGGCTCGGGGACCAGGCGCACGACGCGGTGATCGGGCTGCTGGCCACGCTCGGCATCTCGTCCCTGTTCCTGTTCGCAGGTCTGGAGGTCGATCTGCAGGCGTTGCGCCGTGGCATGTGGCCCCTGCTGGCGCATCTTGTGGTGCGCAGCGCCACCCTGTTCGGCGTCGGCTGGCTGGCCTGGCGCTACGCCGGCCTGCCGTGGCAGGCCGCGGGCCTGCTGGCCCTGGCACTGCTGACGCCCTCCACGGGTTTCATCATGGATTCGCTGTCGCGGCTGGGTCTGAGCGAGGACGAGCGGTTCTGGGTGACCAGCAAGGCCATCGCCGGTGAGCTGCTGGCGCTGGCGGCACTGTTCATCGTGCTGCAGGCCGGCGATCCGGGTCACATGGCCCTGTCCAGCCTGGCCCTGCTGGCGATGATGGTCGGCCTGCCGCTGCTGTTCATCGCGCTGGGTCGCTGGGTGGCGCCGCACGCGCCCGGTTCGGAGTTTTCGCTGCTGGTCATGGTCGGCATGGTCGCTGCCTACATCACCTACCTGCTGGGGGTGTATTACCTGGTGGGCGCCTTCATCGCAGGCCTGGTCGCACGGCTGCTGCACCAGCGCATGCCGCTGCTGGCCTCGCACGAGAACCTGCATGCACTGCGGCTGTTCGCATCGTTCTTCGTGCCGTTCTACTTCTTCAATGCCGGCACCAAGGTTCCGGCCGAGGCATTGAGCTTCGAAGCGCTGGGGCTGGGCATCGTGATCACCCTGGTGGTGCTGCCGCTGCGTATCGGCGTGGTCTGGCTGCAGCGCAGGCTGATGTTCGGTGAGAGTTTCCGCAGCAGTCTGCGCGTGTCGCTGGCGCTGGCGCCGACGCTGATCTTCACCCTGGTCCTGGCCGCGATCATGCGTGAGCGGTTCCAGATTCCGGCGGTGCTGTTCGGCGCATTGCTGCTGTACGCGGCGCTGACCACCCTGCTGCCCTCGCTGGTGTTCCGCACGCCCTTCGATGTCGACCCGGTCGAGCAGGAGCCGGACGGGGCGGGCGAGGCCGCACCCGTGGCGGCAACCGAGACCCTGGCGGAGGGCGTGGACACGGGGCGTTGAACGGGTGAGTGGTTTGCGCAGGCCGGCCATGGTCGTTAGGGTTGGGGCATGAAACTGCCTGCCCTCGTCACTGCTTCTGCCGCCCTGCTCACGCTCGCAGCCTGCTCACAGCCCTCGCATACGGTCGCCCACGACGTGGCGACGGCCCCGGCCGACGCCTTCATGGCTGCGATCGCCGCCCACTGCGGCCAGGCGTACGAGGGCAAAGTGGTGGAGGACACGCCGGCACCGACCGGCAAGGACCCCTTCGCCGGGCAGCGGCTGGTCATGCACGTGCGGGGCTGTGCCGATCCCGGGCATGAGCTGCGCATCCCCTTCCATGTTGGCGATGATCATTCGCGGACCTGGGTCCTGACCCGCACCGAGAGCGGGCTGCGGCTCAAGCACGATCACCGGCATGCCGATGGCAGCCCTGATGCGATCACCCTGTATGGCGGCGACAGCCGTCCGCCGGGTACCGCCGAACGCCAGCAGTTCCCGGCCGATGCCGATTCGGTGGCCATGTTCCGCCGCGCCGACATGCTGGCGTCTACCCACAACGTGTGGGCGATGGAGATCGAGCCGGACCAGCGCTTCGTCTACGAGCTGACCCGTCCCGAAGGCCGCCGCTTCCGCGTGCAGTTCGACCTGAGCAAGCCGGTGGCGTTGCCGCCGGCACCGTGGGGCGACGAGGCCCCGCCGGCAACCGCACCGTAGCGCTCGAATCGCGCCTGGCAGTGCCGGGCCATCCCCGGCGACCGCGGCGGCGGCGATGCCGCCGCACGCCCGCAGGTTCGTTCGCTCAGCGCGTGCCGAAGCGGGCCCGGCAGCCGTTGCTCACCCAGACCTGGCCTCGCGCATAGCCCCAGCTGCGGCCCTCCTGGCAGGCGCTGCCCGACAACTGCTGCTGCAGCACCGGCCGGCCCTGACGCTCGTCCCAGTCACAGTTCTGGACGCGGTTGTTGTTGCTGCTGCAGGTGATGGAGTAATTGCTGTTGCCGCCGCCGCCCCAGCCGCCGTTGCCGCCGCCCCAGCCACCGCGGGCTTCAGCGAACTCGGCGCGGCAGCCATTGCTGACCCACACCGCGCCATTGCGCACGCCCCAGGTGCGGCCTTCCTGGCAGGGACTGCCGGACAACTGGCGGACCAGGCGGGCATTGCGCCATCCGACCGGACAGCTGCGTTCACGGTTGTTCTGGCTTTCGCAGCGGATGGTGTTGCCGTTGCTGCCCCCCCAGCCGCCATTGCCACCGCCCCAACCGCCGCGACCCTCGACGAATTCGGCACGGCAGCCGTTGTTGACCCAGATGCTGCCGTTGCGGCTGCCCCAGGTACGGCCTTCCTGGCAGGCCGAGCCGGACAGCTGGCGTACCAGCTGCGCGCTGCGCCAGCCGGTAGTGCAGACCCGTTCGCGGTTGTTCTGGCTTTCGCAGCGGATGACGCCGTTCTGCGCGGCGGCGGGGGCGGGGGAGAGGGTGAGCCCGGCGAGGGCGCCCAGGCTGAGGGTGACGGCCAGGCTGGCCAGGGACAGCGTTTTCATGGCGAATCCCCATACGGTGTGTGGTGCGCGACTATAAGGACGGAACGGATAAAGCCCGTGTGACTGCCCCGCATTTGCCCCGGCCGGGGCCTCGGCCGCAGAATACGGGGCTTTCCGGCCCATCGGGTGCCGGCGTTCTCCAGCGGAGCTTTCCCCCATGCGTACCCACTTCTGCGGCCTGGTCGACGAGACCCTGATTGGCCAGACTGTCACCCTCGCCGGCTGGACCGACGTGGCCCGTAACCAGGGCGGCGTCTGCTTCATCGATCTGCGCGATCATGAAGGCATCGTGCAGGTGACGGTCGAGGTCGACAACGCCGAAGTGTTCGCGGTCGCGGCCAGCCTGGGCTACGAGGATGTGCTGCAGGTGGAAGGCGTGGTGCGTGCCCGCCACGCGGTGAACGACAAGATGGCGACCGGCAGGGTGGAAGTGATCGCCACGGCCATTACCGTGCTGAACAAGGCGGCGCCGTTGCCGTTCCACGCTCACGAGAATCCGGGCGAAGATACCCGCCTGAAGTACCGCTACCTGGACCTGCGCCGCCCGGAAATGCAGCGCATGCAGCGCACCCGCATCAAGCTGGTGCAGGCGCTGCGCCGTCACCTGGATGCGCGTGGCTTCCAGGACATCGAAACCCCGATCCTGACCAAGGCCACCCCGGAGGGCGCGCGCGACTTCCTGGTGCCGGCGCGCATGCATCCGGGCGAGTTCTACGCTCTGCCGCAAAGCCCGCAGCTGTTCAAGCAGATTCTGATGGTGGCCGGCTTCGACCGTTACTACCAGATCGCGCGCTGCTTCCGCGATGAAGCGCTGCGTGCCGACCGCCAGCTGGAATTCACCCAGCTGGACATGGAGTTCGCCTTCGTGCGCGAGCGCGACGTGCAGGATTTCGTCGAAGAGATGATCCGCGCCATCTTCAAGGAAGTGGTGGACGTCGACCTGGATGCCAGCTTCCCGCGCATGACCTGGGCCGAAGCGATGCGCCGGTATGGGTCGGACAAGCCGGACCTGCGCATCGCGCTGGAACTGGTGGACGTGGCCGAGCTGGTCAAGGGCAGTGAGTTCCCGGTGTTCACCGGCCCGGCCAACGACGCCGATGGCCGCGTCGCCGCGCTGCGCATCCCCGGTGGCGCAGCGTTGAGCCGCAAGCAGATCGATGAGTACGCTGCGCACGCCGCCAAGTACGGCGCCAAGGGCCTGGCCTACATCAAGATCGCCGACAACGGCGAGGTCAGCTCGCCGATCCAGAAGTTCTTCAGCGAAGACGCCTTCGCCGCGCTGGTTGCGCACGTCGGCGCCGGCAAGGGTGACATCGTGTTCTTCGGTGCCGGTGGCTATAACAAGGTCTCCGACTTCATGGGCGCACTGCGCCTGAAGGCCGGTAAGGACTTCGGCCTGGTCGCCGATGGCTGGCGCCCGTTGTGGGTCACCGATTTCCCGATGTTCGAATGGGACGACGAGGCGCAGCGCTATGTCGCCCTGCATCACCCCTTCACCGCACCGGCCGTGGACGATATCGCCGACCTGCGCGCCAATGCCCGTACCGCGGTCTCGCGCGGCTACGACATGGTGCTCAACGGCAATGAAATCGGCGGCGGCTCGATCCGTATCCATCGCCCGGACATGCAGAGCGCGGTGTTCGAGCTGCTCGGCATCGGCGCCGAAGAAGCGCGTGCGAAGTTCGGTTTCCTGCTCGACGCGCTGAACTACGGCGCGCCGCCGCACGGCGGCATCGCATTCGGCATCGACCGTATCGCCGCGCTGATGGCCGGTACCGAGTCGATCCGCGACGTCATCCCGTTCCCGAAGACCACCGGTGCACAGGATCTGATGACCGACGCGCCGTCGCCGATCGTCGACGAGCAGCTGGCCGAAGTGCATATCCAGGTTCGCCCCAAGAAAAACTGATCAGGAGATCCAGGCAATGACCGAGTTTGCGTTTTCGCTGGAGTGGGAAAAGCTGGGCAATGAAGGCTCCGAGGCCAACCTGGTCACCGAGCGGGCACGCGTGTTCGGTGGTTGGCTGGTCCGCGTCGGCACCAACCCGTCGGCGATGGCCCTGACCTTCGTCGCCGACGGCGAAGGCCGCTGGGACGGTGAAGACTTCGGCGTCGAAGATTACGAAGACGACGAAGAGGAAGAAGAGTACGACGAGGACGAGGAAGGCGAAGAAGAGGACGAGGACGAAGAGGAGTACGAGGAAGAGGACGAGGAAGACGCGGAATCGCCTGAAAAGGCTTGACCCGCCCTTCGCGCTGACGTCAACTTCCTGCATGTACTCGATCCGCCGCGCCACCGTGGACGACGCGCCGACCTTGTCGGCGCTGGCCGCACGCACGTTCACCGAGACCTTCGGCCACCTGTATCCGCCGCAGGACCTGCAGGCGTTCCTGCAGGAGTCCTACACGGTCGAGCGCCAGCGCACGATCCTGGCTCACCCGGATTACGCCGTGTGGTTGCTGGAGCGGGAAGGGGAGGCGGTCGGTCATGCCGCCGCCGGTCCCTGTGGCCTGCCCCATCCGGACGTGAAAGCGGGGGATGGCGAGCTCAAACGCCTGTATCTGGTCAAGTCGCAGCAGAGTTGTGGCTGGGGCAGCCGCCTGCTTGAAACCGCGCTGGCGTGGCTGGAGCGCGACGGCCCGAGGACACTGTGGCTGGGCGTGTGGTCGGAGAACTTCGGCGCACAGCGCTTCTATGCCCGTTACGGCTTCGAGAAGGCCGGGCAGTACCTGTTCCCGGTCGGCCAGACCAACGATCTGGAGTTCATCCTGCGCCGCGCGCCGCGAACGGCCTGAGCGCGTTCACCGCCGCTTTCTGCCGGCGTGTGTTCAATCACCTCACGTTTCCGCCCCGCTGATCGCCAGGCTGTTGCACATGACACCCCCCGTACTGCTGCTCCATGGCATCTGGAACGCCCGCGCCTGGGTAGGGCCGCTGGCGTGGCGCCTGCGCGCGCGCGGGTTCCGGGTGCAGACCTTTGGCTATTCCTCCGTGTTCGGCGGCCCGGATGTAGCGGTACCTCAGCTGTTGGAGCGTCTGGCCGATGCCGGACCGCTGTCGCTGGTCGGCCACAGCCTTGGCGGGCTGCTGGCGCTGGAGGCACTGCGCCGGCAACCGCAGCTGCAGGTACAGCGCGTGGTCTGCCTTGGCTCGCCGCTGCGCGGCAGCGGTACCGCGCGTTCGCTGTCCGAGCATGGCTGGGGCCTGGCCTTGGGCCGCAGCAGCGAACTGCTGCTTGACGGCCTGCCCGACTGGCAGGGCACGGCCGCGGTCGGCCTGATCGCCGGTTCGGTGCCGCATGGGCTGGGCAGCCTGCTCGGCGCGATCGACGATGCCTCCGACGGCACGGTGGCGCTGGCGGAAACCCGCCTGCCGGGTCTGGCCGATCATTGCGTAGTGCGTACCAGCCACAGCGGCCTGGTGGTTTCGCCCGATGCGGCACGGCAGACCGCGCACTTCCTGCGCCACGGCCGGTTCGATCACAGCCGCGACGCTGCGGCCGCGTAGGCGCCCGGTCGATGCGCACCGTCCGCCGGGCATGGCCCGGCGCTACCCCGGCAACGATCCTGCGGCGCTTTCCCCGGTAGCGCCGGGCCATGCCCGGCGAGCGCAGCGGCGTCCATCCGCCCTAGACACGGTTGCAGCGCCCGATCAGGTAGAATCCGCGCCTTGATCCTGAAGCAGCCAGACGGTAGCACCCATGGGTAGAGGCCCCTCCATCGAAGCCCGCAAGAACGCGTCCGACGCGAAGCGCGGCAAGATTTTCACCAAGATCATCCGCGAGATCGGCGTGGCCGCGCGCGGCGGTGGAGGCGACCCCAACAACAACCCGCGCCTGCGCGTGGCGATGGACAAGGGCCTGGCCGTGAACATGTCCAAGGACGTGATCGAACGTGCGATCAAGAAGGCCACCGGTGAGCTGGAAGGCGTCGACTACGAGGAAGTGCGCTACGAGGGCTATGCGCCCGGCGGTGTGGCGGTGATCGTCGATTGCCTGACCGACAACCGCGTGCGCACCGTGGCCGATGTCCGCCACGCGTTCAGCAAATGCGGCGGCAACATGGGTACCGAGGGCTCGGTGGCCTTCATGTTCAAGCGCCTGGGCGTGCTCAGCTTTGCCCCGGGTGCCGACGAGGAGGCGATCACCGAAGCGGCCATCGAGGCGGGCGCCGATGACATCGTCGTCTATCCGGACGATGGCTCGATCGACGTGGTCACCAGCCCTGACGCATTCAACGCGGTAAAGGAGGCGATGACTGCCGCAGGGCATCTCGCCGACCACGCCGAGATCACCTTCCGCGCCGACAACGACATCAAGGTCGAGGGCGAGGTCGCCCTGCAGGTCCGCAAGCTGCTGGACATGCTTGAAGACCTGGACGACGTGCAGGACGTGTATTCGAACGCCGAACTCGGCGCCGACGCCTACGCCTGAGCCGTCACCGACGGCCTGGGCGCGGGCCGTTGAACGGTCACCGCGGACAGTCATGAGCCCATACGCCTGCCAGCGCTTCCCGTTCCGCCCCGCCAGGAGCGCGGCATGACCCGCATCCTCGGCATCGACCCCGGTTCACAGCGGACCGGGGTGGGCATCATCGATGTCGATGCCGCAGGGCGCGTCATCCACGTCCATCACCAGCCCCTGGTACTGCTGGGCGCCGACGATTTCCCGCAGCGGATGAAGCTGCTGGTGCTGGGTCTGGCCGACCTGTGCCGCGAGTACCAGCCGCAGGAAGTGGCGATTGAGCGCGTGTTCATGGCGCGCAACCCCGATTCGGCGCTGAAGCTGGGCCAGGCCCGCGGCGCAGCCATTTCGGCCGTGGTGCTGCGCGACCTGCCGGTGCACGAATACGCCGCCAGCGAGATCAAGCTGGCCGTGGTCGGCCGTGGTGGCGCGGAAAAGCAACAGGTTCAACACATGGTCGGGCTCATGCTCAACCTGAAAACCAAGCTGCAGGCCGACGCGGCCGACGCGTTGGCGGTAGCGATCACCCACGCCCACGTAAGGGCGACGGCCAACCGCCTGGGGCTCAGCGCCCGCCAGGCGTGGGGTCGCAAATGAGGAGCTGCACGCAATGATCGGTCGACTGCGCGGCATCGTCGCCTACAAGGCGCCGCCGTGGCTGGTGGTGGACGTGAATGGAGTGGGCTACGAACTGGAGGCGCCGATGAGCACCTTCTACGACCTGCCCGAGCTCGGACGCGAGGTCACGCTGTACACCCATTACGCGCAGAAGGAAGACAGCGTCTCGCTGTACGGCTTCCTGCGCGAGGGCGAGCGTCGGCTGTTCCGCGATGTGCAGAAGGTCAGCGGCATCGGCGCGAAGATCGCGCTGGCCGTGCTGTCCGCTGTCAGCGTCGAGGAATTCGCGCGCATGGTGCAGGCGGGCGATATCACCGCACTGACCCGCATCCCGGGCATCGGCAAGAAGACCGCCGAGCGCATGGTGCTGGAGCTGCGCGACCGTGCGGCCCAGTTCGGTGCCGGCGGGGCGCTGCCGACCGGCAGTGGTCCGGCCCCGGCCGACCCGCTGTCCGATGCCACCGTGGCGCTGCAGCAGCTGGGCTACAAGCCGGCCGAAGCGGCCCGCATGGCCCGTGATGCCTTCAACGAAGGCGACGAAGTGGCCACGGTCATCCGCAAGGCCCTGCAGTCGGCGCTGCGCTGAGCCGCGTCCTTTTCCTCCCCCCATCGCCTGAGCTTCGCCAGGAGTCCCATGTCCAGCAGTCAAACCCCGCACGCAGCCGCCCCTGGCGGACACGGTCACGCCCCCCCGGCCGGGGGACTGGCGCTGGTCATCGGTGCGATCGGTGTGGTCTTCGGTGACATCGGTACCAGCCCGCTGTACACCCTGAAGGAGGCGTTCTCGCCGCACTACGGGCTCAACAGCGACCACGACACCGTGCTCGGTGTGCTGTCGCTGGCGTTCTGGGCGCTGAACATCGTGGTCACCCTGAAGTACGTGACCATCATCATGCGCGCCGACAACGATGGCGAGGGCGGCATCATGGCGTTGATGGCGCTGACCCAGCGTACGCTGCGCAACGGCTCACGCTCGGCCTACGTGGTGGGCATCCTGGGCATCTTCGGTGCGTCGCTGTTCTTCGGTGATGGCGTGATCACCCCTGCGATCTCGGTGCTTGGTGCCGTCGAGGGCCTGGAGGTGGCCGCACCGGGCCTGCACGCGTTCATCGTGCCGATCACCGTGGTGGTCCTGCTGATGGTGTTCGCCGCGCAGCGTTTCGGCACAGAGAAGATCGGCAAGGCGTTCGGCCCGATCACCTCGGTGTGGTTCATTTCGCTGGCGGCGATCGGTATCTACAACATCATCGATTCGCCGGAAGTGCTGAAGGCGTTCAACCCGTGGTGGGCGATCCGCTTCTTCATGGAGCACAGCTGGCACGGCATCTTCATCCTTGGCGCCGTGGTGCTGGCGGTCACCGGTGGCGAGGCCCTGTATGCCGACATGGGCCACTTCGGTGCCAAGCCCATCCGCCATGCCTGGTACTTCTTCGTGCTGCCGTGCCTGGTGCTGAACTATCTGGGGCAGGGCGCGCTGGTGCTGAACCACCCCGAAGCGGTGAAGAATCCCTTCTTCGAAGCGGTCCCCGACTGGGCCCTGTATCCGATGATCATCCTGGCCACGATGGCGGCGGTGATCGCCTCCCAGTCGGTGATCACCGGCGCGTTCTCGGTCTCGCGCCAGGCCATGCAGCTCGGCTACATCCCGCGCATGCGCATCAAGCACACTTCGCACGACACCATCGGCCAGATCTACATCCCGGGCATCAACTGGGGCATCGCGGTGATGGTCATCGGCCTGGTGCTCGCCTTCCGCAGCTCGTCGAACCTGGCTGTGGCCTATGGCATCTCGGTCTCGGCCACCATGCTGATCGATACGCTGCTGCTGGCCCTGGTCGCGCGCTCGCTGTGGCCCAAGGCGCGCCATTGGATCCTGCCGCTGTGCGTGGTGTTCTTCATCATCGACGTCGGCTTCGTCATCGCCAATGGCGCCAAGCTGCTGCAGGGCGCCTGGTTCCCGGTCGTGCTGGGCATCTTCCTGTTCACCATGATGCGCACCTGGCGCCGTGGCCGAGAGCTGCTGCGCGACGAGATCCGCAAGGACGGTATCCGCATCGACACCTTCCTGCCGGGCCTGATGCTGGCGCCGCCGGTGCGCGTGCCGGGTACCGCGGTGTTCCTCACCGCTGACCCGACCGTGGCTCCGCATGCACTGATGCACAACCTCAAGCACAACAAGGTGCTGCACGAGCGCAACGTCTTCCTGCATGTGGAAACCCTGCCCATTCCCTATGCGATGGAGGGGCAACGGCTGAAGATCGAATCGGTGGGCGACGAGTTCTACCGGGTCTATGTCCGCTTCGGTTTCATGGAGACGCCGGACGTACCGTTGGCGTTGATGCGCTCCTGCGACCACGGCGGGATCTATTTCGATCCGATGGACACCACCTTCTTCGCCAGCCGCGAGACCATCGTCGCCACCGCCAACCGCGGCATGCCGATCTGGCGCGACAAGCTGTTCGCGCTGATGCATCGCAATGCTGCGCCGGCCACGGGCTTCTTCCGGATTCCGGGCAACCGTCTGGTTGAGTTGGGCGCACAGGTGGAGATTTAATCTCCACCTGCGTTACGTCCCACGATTTGCTGCGCAAACCGTGGGCCCCGCGCGCATTCCACCTTATCCCCCCGCCTATCGGCGCGCCCCCTTGAACAACAAGGGGGCTCCTCTTGCGGAGATGCTGCGTGCCTGAAACTGAGCCCACTCTCCTGCTCTGTTCCATCCACGCATGGCGTGGATCTTCCGTCTCGACCAAGGTCGACACCTACCATCAGATCGCGGCCAACTGTCGAAGGCGGGGTGGGTCCGGTTGCGGGGGCGTGAGCCGCATGGATGCGGCGACCGAGCTTACATGGACGTACTTGCAGCGTCCCCCGCAACCGGACCCACCCCGCCATTCCCCAGGAAGCCCGCTTCGGCTGTTGCTGTTGAGGTTGCCGGCCAGCGGCCGGCACTACCGCGGGTGCCGGGCGCAGCCCGGTCGAAACCGGCGCTTTTGCCGCATAATCAGCACATGACCGACGACCGCATCATCGGCGCCGGCGCCACCCGCGAGGATGACGCCGCCGACGCCAGCATCCGCCCCAAGCGACTGGCCGATTACCTGGGCCAGGCGCCGGTGCGCGAGCAGCTGGAGATCTACATCGAAGCGGCCAAGGCCCGCGGCGACGCGCTCGACCATGTGCTGATCTTCGGTCCGCCGGGGCTGGGCAAGACCACGCTCAGCCACGTCATCGCCAACGAACTGGGGGTGGCGCTGCGGGTGACATCCGGTCCGGTGATCGAAAAGGCCGGTGATCTGGCCGCCCTGTTGACCAACCTGCAGCCACACGACGTACTGTTCGTGGACGAGATCCACCGCCTGTCGCCGGTGGTCGAGGAAGTGCTGTACCCGGCGATGGAGGATTTCCAGATCGACATCATGATCGGCGAGGGCCCTGCGGCCCGCTCGATCAAGATCGACCTGCCACCGTTCACGCTGATCGGGGCCACCACCCGCGCCGGCCTGCTGACCGCGCCGCTGCGCGACCGCTTCGGCATCGTCCAGCGGCTGGAGTTCTACAGTGTCGAGGAGTTGACCCGGATCGTACGCCGCTCGGCCACCATCCTGGGCATCGACTGCACCGCCGACGGCGCAGGGGAGATCGCGCGCCGTGCGCGTGGCACCCCGCGCATCGCCAACCGCCTGCTGCGGCGGGTGCGCGACTACGCCCAGGTGAAGGCGGGTGGCCATATCGACGTGGCGGTCGCCCAGGCGGCCATGCAGATGCTCAAGGTCGACCCGGAGGGTTTCGACGAGCTCGACCGGCGCCTGCTCAGGACCCTGGTGGACTACTTCGACGGCGGCCCGGTCGGCATCGAATCGCTGGCCGCCGCGCTGTCCGAAGAGCGCGGAACGCTGGAAGACGTGGTCGAACCCTACCTGATCCAGCAGGGCTTCCTGGTGCGCACCGCGCGCGGCCGCATGGCCACCCACAAGGCGTACCGGCACATGGGCCTGAAGCCGAAGAACCCGCCGCAGGACCTGTTCGCGGAGGTTCCCGATGTCGGTTGAGCCACTATTCAGTTGGCCGACACGCATTTACTGGGAAGATACGGACGCAGGCGGGGTGGTCTACCACGCCCGCTACGTGGCCTTCATGGAACGGGCCCGGACCGAATGGATGCGCGCGCTGGGCTATGGCCAGGAGCGCATGCGCAGCGAGCACGGCATGGTCTTCGCGGTACGTGCCATGCAGATGGACTTCATCCGGCCGGCGCGGCTGGATGACCTCCTGCAGGTGAGTGCCACGCTGGTCCAGCTGAAGAAGGCCAGCATGGTCTTCGATCAGCGGATCGAGCGCGACGGCGAACTGCTGCTGTCGGCGCAGGTCCGCATCGCCGCACTGGACGCGGCCAGTTTCCGCCCGCGTGGCATGGACGACGCGGTCCTTGCCGTGCTGCAACCCTACCTCCACCCCGAATCCGAACACTGAGGAACAACGGATGATCGCAACGCTCCTGGCCCTGCAGGCCACGGTCACCGAGGCACTGCCGGCTGACGTCAGCAACGCCGCGACCCAGACCCTTGCCCAGGCCACCACCGGCGGCGGCATCAACTACCTCGAACTGATGGCCAAGGCCAGCCTGCCGGTGAAGATCATCGTGCTGCTGCTGCTGGTCGGCTCGTTCGTCAGCTGGGTGATCATTTTCCGCAAGGCCCGCGTGTTCAAGCAGGCCACCCGCGAGGCGGACGAGTTCGAGAACCGCTTCTGGTCCGGCGCCGACCTGGGCAAGCTGTACAGCTCGGCCACCGACCGCAGCCGCAACGTGGGCGGCCTGGAGGCGATCTTCGAGGCGGGCTTCCGCGAGTTCACCCGCCTGCGCGACAAGCGCCGGCTGGATGGCCGTGCGCAGCTGGAAGGCGCGCAACGTGCGATGCGCACCACCTACACCCGCGAAGTCGATCAGCTCGAGCGCAATCTGGAACTGCTGGCCAACATCGGCTCGACCGCGCCTTACGTGGGCCTGGTCGGCACCGTGTTCGGCATCATGGTGACCATGCACGACATGATCAGCAGCGGCGCCCAGGCCGGCATCGCCTCGGTCGCCCCGGGCATCTCCGAAGCGCTGTTCGCCACCGCCATCGGCCTGTTCGTGGCGATCCCGGCGGTGTGGGCCTACAACCGCTTCACCACCCGTGTGGAGCGCATGTCGGTCCGTTTCGAGACCTTCGCCGACGAGTTCAGCTCCATCCTGCAGCGCCAGAGCGCTGGCGACGAGTAAGCGCCTGACCCGGGAGTCCAAGCCATGTCCGCTGCCATCGGTCGCCGCAAGCGCCGCAAGCTGAAATCGGAAATCAACGTCGTTCCCTATATCGACGTCATGCTGGTGCTGCTGATCATCTTCATGGTCACCGCACCGCTGCTCACCCTGAGTTTCGACGTGGACCTGCCGAACTCCAATGCCAAGGCGCTGGAGAGCAAGCAGGATCCGGTGATCGTTTCGGTACGCCAGGACGGCCAGCTGAGCCTGAAGCTGCCCGACGCCAAGGAGCCCACGGCCGTGTCTGCCGAGGAGCTGGAAGGGCGCCTGGCCGGCATCGCCGCACAGGACAAGGGCCTGCGCGTGATCGTCGCCGCCGACCGTGCCGTGGCCTATGAGAAGGTCATCGCGGCGATGGACGTGATCAAGCGCGCGAAAGTGGACAAGGTAGGCCTGGCCACCGATGCACGCTGAGACCCTGCCGCCTCCGCGACAGCAGGAACCGGGCTGGGGCCTGCCCCTGGCGCTGGCCGTGCTGGTGCACCTGCTGGTCGCGCTGGTGTTCATCCTGGCGTGGCTGTGGTCGCCCACGCGCAATACCGATGCCGCTGCCGGTGATCCCTCGGTCGAGGCCAGCCTGGCGCTGTCCGCGTCGGAGGCGGCCGCTGCGCGCCAGGCCCTGCGCCAGTCGGAGAAGCTGGAAGATCTGCCGCCGCCGGTTGCCGAGCCGATTCCGGTGCCCGAGGACACCATTCCACCGCCGCAGCCGATTCCCGAGCCACGTCCGCAGGATGCTCCCACGCCGCAGCAGCAACAGGCGCAGGAGCGTGTCGCCCAGCCCGATACGCAGGACCAGGAGGCGGTGAGCGCACTGGCCATCTCGCAGGAGAAGGCCCGGCAGGAACAGGAAGCCAAGCGCCGCCAGGAGCAGATCGACCTGACCGAGCGCAAGCGCCAGGAAGAAGCCGAGCAGAAGCTGCGCCTGGCCAAGCAGCAGGAAGAAGACGCCAAGAAGAAGCGTGCCGAGCAGGAGCGGCAGGCCGCCGACCAGGCCGAGGCCGAACGGCAGAAGAAGATCGCCGAGATCCGTGCCAGGCGCGAACAGGCGGAGAAGGAAGCCAAGCTGGCCGAGCAGAAGCTGCGCCAGGTCGCCGCCGCACGCAACGCCGCCGGCAGCGCGCCGGCCGGCAACACCGGTGCGGCACAGCCGGCCGCTGGGGGCGGTGGCAACAGCGATGATCTGTCGGCGAAGTACGCTGCCGCGATCCAGGCCAAGGTTCGCAGCGCCTGGACGCGTCCAGACAGTGTGCCGCTGGGCCAGCGCTGCCAGATCACCATCACCCAGATTCCGGGGGGGCAGGTGCTTCAGGCCAAGGTGGGCGCCAACTGCCCCTATGACGAAGCCGGCAGGCGTTCGATCGAGGCCGCAGTGCTCAATGCGCAGCCGTTGCCCTATCGCGGATTCGAATCGGTGTTTGCGCGCACGCTCAACCTGACCTTCACCGCGCAGGATTGATCGGCCGCGCGGGCCGGCCTGCGGGTCGCCCCGTCGCGCGGCAGCCGACCGATACGTTAATGGGGCGTGAGAGGACGGGCTGGAACTGACCCGGAATTCACGTACCCTTGGTTCATGATTGCGAAGCGGTTCACCGCCGCTTTGCTATCCCTCGTTCCGGTTTCCCCCTATTGAGCGCTCCATGAAGAAGATGCCTCGCTGGCTTGCCGTGTTTGCGGCCCTGTTGCTGCCCTTCGCTGCCGTCGCGCAGCAGAGGGGACTGGATATCGACATCATCGGCGGCAACGCGTCCGCGCTGCCGATCACCATCGTGCCGATGCCCTACCAGGGCTCGTCGGCCGCACCGCAGACCGATGTCGCCGGTGTGGTCCGCGCCGACCTGGAACGTTCGGGCCAGTTCCGCACCCTGCCCGAAGCGCAGATCGTTGAAAAGCCCGTCCGTGGCGGCGAGATCCAGTTCGCCACCTGGCGCGCGCTGAAGCAGAACTACATCGTGGTCGGCCGCGTGCTGGATGCTGGTGCCGGTGCCTACCGTGTCGAGTACGAACTGTTCGACGTGCCGAAGGGCGAGCGCCTGCTCGGCCTGGCGATGACCGCCCGCGGCAATGCCATGCGCGACGTCGCCCACCAGATGGCCGATGCCATCTACGAGAAGATCACTGGTGTCCGGGGTGCCTTCTGGACGCGCATCGCCTACGTGACCGCCAGCGGCAAGGGCGACGCCATGCGCTATGCGCTGATGGTGGCCGACTCCGATGGCTACAACCCGCAGACCATTGTGCGTTCGGCCGAGCCGCTGCTGTCGCCGTCGTGGAGCCCGGATGGTGGCAAGCTGGCCTACGTCAGCTTCGAGCGCGGCAACTCGGCCATCTACATCCAGAACATCGCCACCGGTGCCCGTGAGCTGGTCACCAGCTTCCGCGGCATCAACAGCGCGCCTGCGTTCTCGCCGGACGGCCGCAAGCTGGCCCTGACCCTGTCGCGCTCCGGCAACCCGGAAATCTACGTGATGGACCTGGGCAGCAAGCAGCTGACCCAGCTGACCAACCACTTCGCCATCGATACCGAGCCGACCTGGGCACCGGACGGCAGCGCGGTGTACTTCACCTCCGACCGCGGCGGCCGTCCGCAGGTCTACAAGGTCGGTGCCGGCGGCGGCAGCGCCGAGCGCGTGACCTTCCAGGGCAACTACAACGCCAAGCCTTCGGTGTCCTATGACGGCAAGAAGATCGCCGTGGCCCAGGGCTCGGGCAACAGCTACAAGATCGCGATGATGGACAGCTCGCTGGGCTCGCCGCGCTGGAGCACCCTGTCCCCGGGTTCGCTGGATGAATCGCCGAGCTTTGCGCCCAACGCAAGCATGGTGCTGTACGCCGCCCGCGAAGGTGGCCGTGGTGTGTTGTATGCCGTTTCGGCCGATGCGCGGGTTCGCCAGCGCCTGGTTCTGGCCGATGGTGATGTGCGCGAGCCGGCATGGTCCCCATACCGTACCCAGCGCTAAAAGAGTGTTAATATTTTCGCTGTCTTGAACCCCTCATCGGCCTAGGAGCCACAAAGGTATCGCCATGAACAAGTCCACCCGTGTTCTGCTTGTTTCCCTGCTGTCTGTGGCCGTCCTGGCCGGTTGCTCGAAGAAGGTGAAGGAAGAGCCGGCAGCCCCGGTTGACACCGGCACCTCGACCACCACCCCGACCGGTCCGTCGACCTCCGGCCTGTACGGCCCGGGCGACCTGGATACCGATGCCTGCCTGCGCCAGCGCGTTGTCTACTTCGACCTGGACAAGGAAGACGTGAAGCCGGAATTCCAGGCCATCATGGCTTGCCACGCCAAGTACCTGCGTGACCGCCCGTCCTCGCGCATCACCCTGCAGGGCCACACCGACGAGCGTGGTTCGCGCGCGTACAACCAGGCCCTGGGCGAGCGTCGTGGCAACGGCGTCAGCTCGGCGCTGCAGGCCAACGGTGGCTCGGCTTCGCAGCTGACCGTCGTGTCCTACGGTGAAGAGCGTCCGGTCTGCACCGAGTCGAACGAGTCCTGCTGGTCGCAGAACCGTCGCGTCGAAATCGTCTACACCGCGCAGTAATCCATGCGCATTGGCATCAAACTGATGCTGGTCGTTGCGGCAGCCCTCGTGGCTGCCGCACCGGCGCATGCACAGCGACAGAGTCTGGCCGATCGTGTCGGCGCGCTCGAGCAGCAGATGTACAACAACAGTGCCAACCAGGACCTGTTGAACCAGATCAACCAGCTGCGGCAGCAGGTGACCAGCCTGCAGGCCTCGATCGAGCAGTTGCAGCACGACAACGCCCAGCTCAAGCAGTCCGCCCAGGATCAGTACCTGGACCTGGACAGCCGCCTGAACCGGTTGGAAGGGGGCAATGCCCCGGTCCTGCCCCCCGTTCCGGCGAACGCGCCGCAGGCCGCACCGGCCCCGGCCAAACCGGCAGCGGCGGCCACTTCCGAGCGGCCGCCGTCCATCCATGGCGATCCCGGCAGTCTGGCCGCCACGGGTGATGAGCGCACCGCCTACAACGTCGCCTTCGATTCGCTCAAGGCCGGCAAGTACGATGATTCGGCGCAGCTGTTCCTGAGCTTCCTGCAGTTGTATCCGAACGGCGTGTACGCGCCGAATGCACTGTACTGGCTGGGCGAGAGCTACTACGCCACCCGCAATTTCCCGATGGCCGAGACCCAGTTCCGCGAGCTGCTCTCACGCTATCCGACCCATGACAAGGCCGCGGGCGGCCTGCTCAAGGTCGGCCTCTCGCAGTATGGCGAGGGCAAGGTCGATCAGGCCCAGCAGACGCTGGAGACTGTCGTGGCGCAGTACCCCGGTTCGGACGCCGCGCGCACCGCGCAGGACCGCCTGCAGTCGATCCGCCTGGGCCAGCAGATCCGCTGACCGGGCGTACAATACGTGTCCCGTAGCGCCGAGCTCATGCTCGGCTGCTTTCGTTTCCGGATCGGCCAACCCGCCCGGATCCGGTAGCGCCGGGCCATGCCCGGCGGCTCGCGTCACCGGCTGGGCCATGCCCGTTCGGTTGCTGTTGTAGAGCCGAGCCATGCTCGGCTGCTTTCGTTACCGGCCACGGTAGCCCATCCGCCACGTGTCCCACAAAGAAGTTCCCGCCATGACCGCCGTTATCCCGTCCAACGCCGTCGCCACCCCCAGCGACATCGTGCAGTCGCCCCTGCCGCGCCTGAAGATCACCGAGATCTTCACCTCGCTGCAGGGCGAAGCCGATACCGCCGGCTGGCCGACCGTGTTCGTTCGCCTGACCGGCTGCCCGCTGCGCTGCCAGTACTGCGACACCGCCTACGCCTTCCACGGCGGCACCTGGTGGGATATCGACGACATCGTGGCCGAAGTGCTGGCCCAGGGCGTGCGTCACGTCTGCGTGACCGGCGGCGAGCCGCTGGCGCAGAAGCGCTGCCTGGTGCTGCTGCAGAAGCTGTGTGACGCCGGCCTGGACGTCTCGCTGGAAACGTCCGGTGCGCTGGACGTCAGCGCGGTGGACCCGCGCGTATCACGCGTGGTCGACATCAAGACCCCGGGTTCGGCCGAGGTGGCGCGCAACCGCTGGGAGAACCTGCCGCTGCTGACCGCACGCGACCAGATCAAGTTCGTCATCTGCAGCCGCGAGGACTACGACTGGGCCAAGGCCCTGCTGGCCGAGCACGCGCTGGTGAAGCGTTGCACGGTGTTCTTCTCGCCCAGCAAGGGGGAGATCACCGCGCGCCAGCTGGCCGACTGGATTGTTGAAGACCGGCTTCCGGTACGCTTCCAGATGCAGCTGCACAAGATTCTGTGGAACGATGAGCCGGGCCGCTGAGGCCACCCTTGTTTCCTGATGCAACTCCGGCGCGGGACAGCGTGCTGGCTTTCCTCCCCCAACCGGAAGATTTTCCATGAAGAAGGCAGTCGTGCTTCTCTCCGGCGGCATGGATTCAGCCGCCGTCATCGCCATGGCCCAGGAACAGGGCTTTGCCGTGCATGCCCTGAGCGTACGCTATGGCCAGCGCCACACCTCCGAACTGGACGCCGCCGCACGCGTGGCCAAGGCCCAGGGCGTGGTCGCGCACAAGACCGTGGATGTGGACCTGCGCAGCATCGGCGGCTCGGCACTGACCGATGACATCGACGTACCCGAGGCCGGCGGTGCCGGCATTCCGGTCACCTACGTGCCCGCACGCAACACCATCATGCTGTCGCTGGCCCTGGGCTGGGCCGAAGTGCTGGGCGCCAACGACATCTTCTGTGGCGTCAATGCCGTGGATTACTCCGGCTACCCGGACTGCCGCCCCGAGTTCATCGCCGCCTTCCAGACCCTGGCCAACCTGGCGACGAAGTCCGGCGTGGAAGGTGCAGGCATCAAGGTGCACGCGCCGCTGCAGTTCCTGAGCAAGGGCCAGATCGTCAGCGAGGGTGTGCGCCTGGGCGTGGACTTCGGTCTGACCGTGTCCTGCTACAACGCTGATGCCAACGGTGCCGCGTGCGGCCACTGCGATGCCTGCCGCCTGCGTGCACAGGGCTTCGCCGACGCCGGCGTGGCCGACCCGACGCTGTACGCCTGAGGTGATGGGGGCTGATGCCTCAATGGTGGGTGCCAACCTTGGTTGGCACTGTGCGCCGGGCATGGCCCAGCGCTACCGCTGCTGCAACCAACCCGAAGCCTCGATGAAGGCCCGCACCGCTTGCGGATCGGCGTAGTCCAGCTCGATCATCCGCGCGATCCCCGCCTTCTCATCGGCCTGCCGGCGCATGTACTCCTGCGCGATGCGATAGCCGGCGTAGTAGCCCACGTCGCTCACGCCGAACGGATTGCGGGCACTGTTGTACAGCCAGTTGTCCAGGTCATCGCCGTCCATCTCGGCGATGAACCGGGTACGTATCTCCGCCTCGTGCAGCGGGCCGTAGTCATAGAGCGGCAGGGCAGGGCGCCTGCCGCTGATGCGCTCGGCGATGTACTCGGCCACACCCTCGCGTACCGCGTACTGCGCCAGATTGCCGGTGGTCTCGCGTTGCTGGGTGTGCACATACTCATGCAGGTTGTTCTGCGCGTTGTTCGCGCCGGGGCGGCTGTCATAGAAGATGCGCAGGCGGCTGCGCATCGGCTCCGGCAGTTCGCTGACATCCACGCGCTCGTCGCCCAGTGCCATCTCCGCACCGATCAGCACCTGGTCGCTCAGCGTGGTGCCGCCGGTACGCAGCACGCCCACCGCATAGGTGATCGTGGCCGGGCGCAGGGAGGGGTAGAGCGTGCGGAAGGCCATGAGATCCTGTTCCAGCGTCGCGCTGGCACTGCGGGCGTTGGTTGTCAGTGGCCTTACCGAGTTCCAGAACCGCGGCCACGCGCGCATGGCATCGGCATACTCGCGCGCGGTGTAATTGCGGACCTGCATCAGCGCATGCAGGCCGGGACTGCCCGGGTCGACGTAGTGCTGCTGCACGAGCGCCACCCGGCGCTCGGCATCGGGTTCGGCGCGCACCGCATCGTAGGTGGCCCAGAAGCGGGCGATGTCGTCGCTACGCACCGGGGACGCCGCTGCCAGCGCGGCGCCGGGCAACAGCAGTGCGGCGATCAGGGGCAGGCAGCGGCGCATCCAGGCTCTCCAGTGGGGATCAGGGATGGGATGCGCGGTGTGGGCGGAAGGTTTAAGCCGGTTCAAGCCGGCTGCCCGGGCGCTTGATTGCCCGGGCTGCGGGTATGGGGTTTCGCGTCGCGTGGCAAAGTGGGGTAGAATGCCCACCCCCGCCACGCGGCTGGGGCAGTGCACCGGGCCGTTAGCTCAGTCGGTAGAGCAGAAGACTTTTAATCTTTTGGTCGTAGGTTCGAATCCTACACGGCCCACCATGTGCACCAAGGGTTTCAGCCCTTCCCCCGCGCTCCGCAAAATATCCACCGCTCCGCGCGGTGCTTGGCTGCGGCCGCCTGATCGACTATCTCTGATTTCAAATCGAGCGATCGCAATCGCCAATTGGGGTAAGGCGCAAAGACCTGAGCCTTTGCGCCGATGTTCATGTGGGGAACGTTACTCGAAGATCACTTGATCGCCTTGGAAGAACTGGCTCCAAGTATTCACAACCACGCAGCCATCGTTGTTGCAGTACTTTTCCGTACATTGGTACCAGCCACCCCCGAGAGGGCTGCAGGTTGTTTGAAAGCCGGCGGCCTTCGCTTCAGGCACCACACCAATTGTAGACATCGCACCGATCGTGACAGCAATGAAACCGAACAGGATGTTATGGGTCTTCATAATCACTCCTCTAGGTCTTGGCTAGCTCGACATCTACGAGCGGTTCAGAGTCTTTCAGCTCTCCGATTTCCGTGCTATAGGGAAATTCCTACATTGTGGTTTCCCGAACTCGCCTCGCGCGTGTCCACAGAACGCAGGTGATGGTGGCAACAACCATTACGCCGGCCCAACGCCAGCTGCGGCCAGACCAGTACCCAGTTTCATTGCTCCCAGATCACGGCCAGTGGCCGGCCAGACGCGTGGGCCGTTCCGTCCAGATTGCCGCCGCTGCCAGAGGCCGGTTGCGCCAGAGCCAAGTTGAAAAGCGGTGCCGGCTTGCGCAAGGCGCGTTTGGTCCAGCAGCAGCCCAGGAGCGTAGCTCGATTACTTGATGCTCTCGGGGCTGAAGCCGCGCTTGAAGTGATACTCAACCAGCATCCACCCGCTATCGATCCCTGTATGGGCCCAGGTTTCGATGGAGCCATCTGCCTGGCGACTCGTGATCGTGATCGCCTCGCCCTGCCGCCCTGAGACGGGCAGCTCCACGGTTGGGCCGCTGGATGTTCGAGTCAGCGGCTGCGGCTCAATCTGCCTGCGGATAATCGAGATATCTCCCCCAGAGGTGATGGGCGCATGTCCGGGAGACCGTGCCTTGACCCACGCCAGAATGGACGCGGCCTCGACGGAGCCTGCTGGCCAGGTCGTCCGCGATTCCACGGTGGTACGCGCCTTTGCGGGGGCGGCTTGTGCACCGACCAGTGCCGGGCCGACAGACACACTCGTCAACAACGCGATGCCGAAAGCAAGCGACGTCATCTGCATGGGAATTCCTTTCCTTGGACAGCGATCAATGGGTGCGTTCCCCACCTCCTGTGGAGGCTACTTCGCCGTCGCAGCCTTGGCCTCTGCTGCCTCGCGTTCCGCCGCCACGGTGGCAGCCACATTCGCAGCGCGGGCGGCGGCGTTCGCGGCCCGCTCCGCCGTGGCACGATCCGCATCGAACTGCGCCTGTCGTTGGATGCTGTATCTGCGCTCCAGTTCCACTGATGCAGCGAAGCTGTCCGGGTGTTTTACGGCGCAGGCCTGCTGCACCAGTTGCACTGCACGGTCGGACAGCCCGGGCTGGAGGTTAGCGAGCAGGCAGTCGCCATACGGTGCGGATGCGGTTGGGCCTGCGGCCAGTGCTACGACGATCATTGCATTCAACATGTGTACCTCCTTGTAAGTTTGAACATGACGATGGACCGGTCCGGCCCGAGTATGGACCGCTTTGCGGCAGCGGGCTACTCGGCCCGCACATCCCTGCACACCAGTTCCGCCAGGCTGCGGCAGGCGAAGAACAGCCCTTCCACCACTCCGGCGTCCAGATGCCGGTCCGGCGTGGCCATTTCCCGGCAGCGATCGGCGGCGTGCAGCATTTCCGCTACGGTCAGCATGCCGATGGCAGCCCGTTCCACCCGCGACAGGGCAACCCCACGCCCCGGGGAAACGTCGGCCTCAGGCCAGGGCAGACCATCGGCACCTTCACCCGCGCGGATGCGTTTCAGGCAGCCCAGGAAGGTGCTCAGTTCGGGCGATGGGTTGTCGTCGTCATCATCGATGCTGGTGGCGTGTGAAGCATAGTGCGGACGTTCGGTCATCTCGGCTTCCTCGGCTCTTGCGTGGGCGTGCCACCGCGCAGCGCGGGTGGCGGGCGATGCGTGGCTGCAAGCCGGAATGACATCACGCAGTAACCGGCGGGTCCGAAAACCCCCACGCACCGCCCGCCATAACGGCCGACGGATCACCCGCCGGCACCATCCAAAGACGGCGTCGGCCGGTGAGCGCAAACAACAGCGTGAATGTCATTACGAGCTTGCAGGCCCGGTGCCACCCGTTGTCGGTGGCGCTGCATGGTGTTCACGCACGCGCTTGGATTTCAATGAGGATTCTCCGAAGAGAAATGCGGAACCAAGGCGCGCGACGATGGTGGCGCAGGCCCCGCTGGTGCAGCAAGCGACAGTGCGCGACGCAAGTACTCTGGGGCTTGGTCAATCGCGCGGGGAAAATGTCGAGAACTGCCGGTGACGGCGAGTGTGACGTGACGCGGCACGTGGAACGGAGGCGTCACATTTGCATGAGATGGTTGTTTGGTCTGCGAATCATGCTCTCGAAAATCGGTGCATTTGCGACGACCGAGATGTTGGCGTCCGCGCCAGAGCGACGTGTTGTAGAGCCGAGCCATGCTCGGCTGCGGTTCGCGTCAGGGCCAAGCCGAGCGTGGGCTCGGCTCTACAGTGATCCATCCACGCTTGGCGTGGATGTACAGCGACCTCGCGCTATGCTCGGCCTCTTTCCCAGGACGGGTTCTCCCATGCGCCCCATCGTGCTGTCGCTGTTGTTGTCCGCCGTCTCCGCCGCGCCACTGATGGCCGCCGAACCCGCGCCGTCCGCGCAGACAACGCCGGCCGCGCCGCTCGTCATCGGCGAGACCTTCACCGTGCAATCGAAGGCGCTGGGCGAGACCCGCCGCATCAATGTCTACCGCCCGCAGCCGTGGGGCCTGGATCCGAAGGCACCGCTGCCGGTGCTCTACATGCCCGACGGCGGCATCGGCGAGGATTTCCTGCATGTGGCGGGGCTGGTGCAGGTGCTGACCGGTAACGGCAGCATGCGCCCGTTCCTGCTGGTTGGCATCGAGAACACCGAGCGGCGCCGCGACATGACCGGCCCCAGCAAGGACCCGCAGGACCAGAAGATCGCGCCGCGCATCGGCGGTTCGGCGGCCTACCGCACCTTCCTGCGCGATGAACTGATGCCGCAGGTACGCCAGCGCTACCCGACCACCGACGAGCGTGCGTTGATCGGCGAATCGTTGGCCGGCCTGTTCGTGGTTGAAACACTGCTGCAGGAACCGGCGCTGTTCAACAGCTACATCGCGCTCGATCCCAGCCTGTGGTGGAACCGTGGCACCTTGCTGGCCGGCGCAGCCACGCAGCTGCCGGCGGTGACGCAGGCAAAGCCACGCGTATTCCTGGCCAGCAGTGGGCAACCGGAACTGGCCAGTTCCGCGGCGCAGTTGGCCACGCTGCTGCAACACCCGTCGCCGTCGCCGCTGGTGAAGTACCTGCCGCTGCCGGAAGAAACCCACGCCACGATCTATCACCCGGCCGCATTGCAGGCACTGCGCACGCTGTTCCCGGCGCCGCCAGCGGCTTCGCCCTGACCGCACTGGCACCGGCGTGCACCGCATGCAAGGATGCGGCAGCGGCGCCATCCGGTGCGCCGCCCGTAACGGGAGCGTGTGGATGCAGCGTGTGCGTGGATGGAGTGTGGCGGCCTGTCTGGCCGTAAGTGGCTGTGCGATGTCGGTGGCGCCACCGGCGGCGCAGAGTGAGGCAAAGCAAAGCGCGTCTACCGTCGCGCCGGGTGTGGTGCTGCCGGATACCGAGGCGCTGCGCGTGCATGATCCGGTCGGCCGCGATTACCCGGTGTGGGTGGCGTTGCCGGCCGACTACGCCGCACATCCGGAAAAGCGCTATCCGGTGCTGTACGTGACCGACGCGCTGTACAGCTTCCCGCTGGTACGCAGCGTGCGACACATGGTGGGGCAGCGGGGCGTCAACATCGAAGACTTCATCCTGGTGGGGCTGCCGCCGCAGGAGGGGCTGACCTCCAGGCAGAGCCGTTCGCGCGACTACACGCCCAGCGACCCGGCACGTACCGATCCGCGGGACTACAGTGATGACGTCAGCTACGGCGGTGCCGCGCACTATCGCGACTTTCTTGCCGAGCAGGTGCTGCCGATGATCGATGCGCGCTACCGCACCGATCCGGCGCGGCGTGCCTATGCAGGCCATTCCTATGGTGGCCTGTTCGGCGCCTATGTGCTGACCACGCGCCCGGACATGTTCCGTAGCTACATCCTGTCCAGTCCGTCGCTGTGGTTCGATGATCATCACGTGCCGCGCATGCAGGCGGAGGCCAAGGCGCCGACGCAGCCGACCACGGTGGTGCTGTCGGTAGGCAGCTTTGAAACGGTCAAGCCCGAGCCGCGTTATTTCACCCGCAACGACATGCTGCGCGACAACGCCGAATTCGCCGAGCAGCTGCGCAGCAGCGGGCGTTCGTTGAAGGTGGAGAACATGGTGATCGATGACGAGGACCACTTCACGGTCTACCCGGACGTCATCACGCGCGCGCTGCTGAGGGTGTTTCCGGGCACCGGGCCGTACAGCAGCGGTTGACGGCGGAGGTCATCCACGCTGGGCGTGGATGGATGCTTCACGCCGCCTGTGCATCCGGCCCGGTCAATACGCCCACATCCGCGTGGCGGAAGCACAGGCGGATCGCATCGAGCAGCTCGCTCATGTTGTACGGCTTGGGCAGGAAATGGATGCCGTCGCGCAGCTGCGGCAGGACGGCGTGCTGGTCCATGCCCGATGTCACCAGGATCGGCAGCTGGGGATGCAGGCCGCGGACCCGGTTGGCGGCTTCGATGCCGCTGATCGGGCCCAGATTGACGTCGGTGAACAGCAGGTCGAAGCGCTCGCCGGCGGCCAGCAGGCCCAGTGCCGCTTCGGCAGAGCTCACCCCCACCACGTGGCAGGCCTGGCTTTCCAGCGCCATGCGGCTCAGTTCGCGGGTCTCCTCCGCGTCCTCGATCAGCAGGACGCGCGGTTCAACGTGGCGCTTGGACAGCAACATGACGCGACAACTCCGGACAGCGACGGTGAAAAGGCGCGCAAGTATGCGCAATCCGGTAGTGATCCCGGCGTGCACGGCAAGCCACGTGGATGTTACAGACGGCGGCGCCGGCGCATGTCCCAGGCCAGGACCGCGACCGCCAGCAGAGCCGTGCCGATGCGCAGGCTGGTGGCCTGCCAACCGAGCGCCACGGCGTCGTCCAGGCTGAACACGTTCCAGGCCAGGTTCATCGACACGTGCAGCGCCAGGCCGCACCACAGGGTGTTGCCATCCAGGCGGTCCAGCCAGGCGAAGACGAAGCCCCCCAAGGCGATCACTGCGCCGACGAACAGCGCCACCCCACCGCCATCGAAACCGCCGAATCCAAGCCAGTGCACCATGCCGAACAACAGGGCCTGCGGCAGTGCGAGCAAGGGCCACGGGCCGCGCACGATCTTCACCAGCAGAATGAAGCCCAGGCCGCGGAACAGAATCTCTTCGGCCAGCGGGAACAGAACGGCCAGCATCGTCGCATCGAGGGCGGTCAGCGCCGTGTTGGGTCGGCCGAGCACGGCCAGACCCACCCAGCAGGGCAGGCTGGCCAGCAGCACCCGTAGCGGTCCGCGCATCCCGTTGCCGCGCAGGCCGAGGCTTTCGGCCAACCCCATGTGGCGCGGACGCAGCAGCAGGGCCAGCAGCACGGCCACCAGCACCGCCAGGGCGTTGTCGAGCAGGCTGCCGCCATAGGGGATCGGCAGGCCGGGGATGGGCCGCCCCAGCGCCGCCGCGATGTCACGTACGTTCAGCCCCAGGCCCGTTCCCAGCAGGACCAGCAGGATCCGGGCGGCAGTCGGCAGGCGGGACAGGACACTCATCAGCGCATTCCATGCGGGACCAGACCGCAGTGTGCGAGGCGGCGCGATGCAGGGCACGCGCCGGAAGTCCCCCTGCCATCGGTCATGCGTTGCCGGACAGTCATCGCAGAGCAGGTAGAGTCCAGATCAGACCCGACAGGAGCGATGCCGATGCTGTGCCCCGTGTGCAAGACCCAGACCCTGCAGATGGCCGAGCGCCATGGCATCGAGATCGACTACTGCCCGAATTGCCGCGGCGTGTGGCTGGATCGTGGCGAGCTGGACAAGATCATCGAGCGCGCCAATGCCGGTGCGGCGGTGCCGCCACCGCCGCCAGCACAGGCACAACCGGCGGCAGTGCCACCGCCGGTGATGCACCGCGATACCCGCCACCTTGGCCAGCGTCACGACGAAAACCGTGGCCAGCACGGTTACGGCTACAAGAAAAAGAAGAAGGAAAGCTTCCTGTCCGACCTGTTCGATTTCTGACAGGCCCACGGGGCAGCGGCGATCCCGGGGGCGTCAGGCCCGGCGCAGGATGAACTCGCGATCGCGGCTGTCGCCGACGATGAAGTCGTATTCGCCGGCCTTGCTGCAACCGTAGCGCGCGTAGAAGCGCTGTGCGCCGAGGTTCTCCTCCCAGACGCCGACCCACAGGGTGCGGCGCTGCGGCGTATCCAGCCAATGCAGGAACGCCTCCATCAGGCGCGCCCCGTGGCCGCCGTTCTGGTACGCCGCCAGCACATACAGGCGCTTGAGTTCGATGTCGCCGTCGCGGGCGTCGACATGCGGCAGGGTGTTGGCGCCTGCGGCCAGATAGCCAACCACCGCATCGCCATCGAGCAGCAGCCAGACCGCGCTGCGTGGATCGGACAGCTCGATGCGCTGCGGCTGCGTGCTGTAGTGCGCGTGCAGGAACGCATGCAGATCCTGCGGCGGATAGGAGTCGCCCCAGGTTTCGGTGTAGGTGGCGATGGCGATCGCTGAGAGCGCTTCAGCGTCGGCGAAGGTGGCGCGGCGGATCTGCAAGGCCATGATGCAAGCTGCGAAAGAACGTGCCGCAGTGTAGCGGGCCCCGGTCTGAACCGGGGCCCGCTGCTGCACGCATTGTGCCGACTAGAACCACATGCGCACGCCCGCCACCCAGCGCGTGTCGCGCGCGTGGTCGCCGGCATAGTCGGCGGTATCGCCGAAACTGCGCTCATGGGTGATACCGATGTAAGGCGCGAAGCGGCGGCTGAACTCGTAGCGCAGGCGCAGTCCGGCCTCGACCTTGTTCAGGCCGCGCCCGATGCCGTACTCCGGTTCGTCCTTGCTGGCCACGGTGGCCTCCACCAGCGGCTGCAGGATCAGCCGGTTGGTCAGCAGCACGTCGTACTCCACTTCGGCCTTGGCCAGCAGCTGTCCGCCGGAGCCGGCATAGAGTGTGGCCGAACTCTCGAACTTGTACGGCGCCAGGCCCTGGATGCCGATGGCCGCCCAGGTTCGGGAATCGGCGGGGCGGAAGTCCTGGCGGACACCCACCAGCACATCCCACCAGGGCGACACGCTGCGCCCGTACAGTGCTTCCACCGCCGAGGATTCGGTGCGGCCCTCACTGCGCTCGCCATCGGTGCGCAGCCACAGGCGGTTGATGTTGCCGCCGATCCAGCCGGTGGCCTCCCAGGCCTGGCCGTTGCTGTTTTTGCCGTCCCAGTGCTCCAGGCGGTCGATCAGCAGCAGGCTGTTGATTTCCGGCGCATGCTCCATCGCGCCATGGGCGATGGGCGGGAACGCGGCGGCACGATCGGCGTCGGTGGGCACTGGAATGGGCTCGCGCGGCTCGGTCGGCGCGGACGTGCCGTGGCCCATCGTCGAATGATCCATCGTCGAATGATCCATCTTCGAATGATCCATCTTCGAGTGATCCATCGTCGAATGATCCATCTTCGAATGATCCATCTTCGAGTGATCAACCGCGTCTTCGGCAGTGGGCTGCTGGATCTTCGGTGCCGGTGCGGGCGTGGGCCTGTCATGGCCTGCGTGCGACTGTGCGAAGGCAGGCAGTGCGACGCTCAGGGCCATTGCCAGCAGGCTGGGGGAGAAAAGGGAGCGCTTCATTCTTCGATCCTCACTTCGCGCATCATCCCCGCTTCCATGTGGTAGAGCAGGTGGCAGTGATAGGCCCAGCGGCCGAGCGCATCGGCGCGCACGCGGTAGCTGCGGCGGGTCCCGGGCGGCATGTCCACCGTGTGCTTGCGCAGCTGGAAGTTGCCCTGCGCGTCCTCCACGTCGCTCCAGACGCCATGCAGGTGGATCGGATGCTGCATCATCGTGTCGTTGACCAGCACGATGCGCATGCGCTCGCCGTAGTTCAGCCGCAGTGGCTCGGCGCTGGCGAATGGAATGCCGTCGAACGACCAGGAGAACTTCTCCATGTGGCCGGTCAGGTGCAGCTCGATCTCACGGCTGGGCTCGCGGCCATCGGGGTCCTCGAACAGGCTGCGCATCGCGCCGTAGGTCAGCACCTGGCGGCCGTTGTCGCGCAGGCCGATGCCGGGATCGTCCAGCTTGGGATCGGTGGCCGAGCTCTGCATGTCCACCAGCGGATTGTTGCGTTCGCTGGCCGGGTGCTTCGGAGCCGTGCCGGTGGTCGTCGCGCCGCCATGCGCGCCGTGCCCCATGCTGGCGCCGCAGCCGCCTTCCATGCCTTTCATCGCGGCCATGTCATGACCGCCGTGACCGCCGCCCATGTCGTGACCCATATCGCTCATCGTCAGCAGCGGGCGCGGGTCGCGGGCGGGAACCGGCGCCTGCAGGCCGTGGCGCACGGCCAGGGTGCCGGCCGCGTAGCCGGTGCGGCCCATGTCCTGGCAGAAGATGGTGAACGCATCCTGCCCGCTGGGTTCGACCAGCACGTCGTAGGTCTCGGCGGGGGCGATGCGGAACTCATCGATGCTGACCGGATGGATGTACTGGCCATCGGCAGCGACCACGGTCATCTTCAAGCCGGGAATGCGCACGTCGAAGTAGGTCATCGAGGCGCCGTTGATGAAGCGCAGCAGCACCTTCTCGCCAGTGCGGAACAGCCCGGTCCAGTTGCCGGCCGGCGCGGTGCCGTTCATCAGGTAGGTGTACGTATGCGCGTTGATGTCGGAGATGTCGGTGGGTGTCATCCGCATCCGTCCCCACATGCCGCGGTCGGACAGCGCCGCGGACCAGCCATCGCGACGCACATCACGCACGAAGTCGGGCAGGGTGCGCTTGTAGTAGTTGTCGTGCTCGGCGAGCTTCTTCATGCGCCGGAACAGTGCACCCGGGTCCATGTCGGTCCAGTCCGACAGCATGATCACGTGTTCGCGGTCGTGCCGGTACGGGGCCGGCTCGGCCGGGTCGATGATCAGTGCGCCATACAGGCCGGCCTGCTCCTGGAACATCGAATGGCTGTGATACCAGTACGTGCCCGACTGCTTGAGCTGGAAGTGGTAGTGGTAGGTCTCGCCGGGACCGATGCCGTTGAAGCTCAGGCCCGGGACGCCGTCCATGTTGGCCGGCAGCAGGATGCCGTGCCAGTGGATCGAGGTCGGGTGGCGGTCCAGCGTATTGCGTACGAACAGATCCACGGTCTGGCCCTCGCGCCAGCGCAGGATCGGTGCCGGCAGTGAGCCGTTGACGGTGATCGCCGGCCGGGTGCGACCGGTGAAGTTGGCCAGCGATTCGCCGATGGCCAGTTCCAGGCGGGTATCGGTCAGCACGGCCGGTGCGCCGGCCAAGCGCGGGGCGGCACTGGCCGCAGCGAGCGCGCGCTGCGGCACGCCGCCCGCGGCGATGCCGGCAACCACGCCGCCAGCGGCGAGACCCTGAACGAACAGGCGGCGCGACGGCATGGGCAGGGCGCCCGGGCCGGGGGGAATGCGGGTATTCATGGTGGTGACTCCAGACACGGTAGGACGCCGGCAGCGGGCCGGCTTGAGTGCGCGTGGCGCACGACGCGTGTGGATCAGGCGATGGGAGGGCGGGAAAGTGGCGGCAACGGCGGCGCCGGGCGGCCGTTGGCCGGCATCGGCTGCGGTGTCAGCGACAGGCCGGGACCGGCCATGAAGGGCAGCGCCTGCACCGCCAGCAGGGGATGCTGGGCACAGCTGCGCAGGCAGTCCTTGATCTTGCAATGCGCATCGTGGGCCGCCGGTTGGGCCTGCGGCGCCTCGTCGGCGGACATGGCGGCGTGGTGATGGCAGTCGGCGTCGCCCGCCATCGTCGCCATCATCACGTGGGCCATGCGGCCCATCTCCTCATGACCGCTGGCCATGGCCGCGTTCAGCCCGTTGAGCAACAGGCTGAGCATGAGCACGACGCGGAGCAGGGTCGAGGCCAGGGACATGGCGCTAATCTAGCCGCAAGCGGGCCCGGATGCACTTCCGGCTGAATGGCCGGTTCAAGATTGGAGCGGCACCAATGCAGAGCCGAGCCCGCGCTCGGCTGCTTCTGCGGCAACGGCAGCCGAGCGTGGGCTCGGCTCTACAGGAGGCCGGGCGCTACCCCTCTTCGCGCACGATTTCCACCAGGCGCGGACCATAGCGGCTCAGCTTGGTGCCCCCGATGCCGCCGACCCGGGCCAGCTCGTCCAGGCTGGTGGGGCGCTGTTCGGCGATGTTGCGCAGGGTGCTGTCGTGGAAGATCACGAAGGCCGGCACGTTCTGCTCGCGGGCCAGTTCGGCACGCAGGCCGCGCAGGGCATTGAACAGGGCCAGATCCTGCGGGGGGACCGACAGGCCGGTGCGCTGCGCGCTGCGTTCGCGGCCGGCGCTGGCCGCAGCCTCGCGGCGCATGTTCACCGTGCGGCGGCCCTTCAGTACGTCGCGGCTGGCATCGGTCAGGCGCAGGCCGCCGTGGCCTTCGCTGTCCACTTCGAGCAGGCTGGCGGCCACCAGCTGGCGGAACACGCTGCGCCAGGTCCGTGCATCCAGGTCGCGGCCGATGGCGTAGGTGCTGAGCTGGTCATGACCCTGCTGGCGCACCTTCTCGTTCTCGCTGCCGCGCAGGATGTCGATCAGGTGGCCAACGCCGTAGCGCTGGCCGCTGCGGTAGACGCAGCTCAGCGCCTTCTGCGCGGGAACCGTCGCGTCCCATGCCGCCGGCGGGGTCAGGCAGTTGTCGCAGTTGCCGCAGGGGCGGGGATAGGTCTCCCCGAAGCCGGCCAGCAGCACCTGGCGGCGGCATTGCATGGATTCGCAATAGCCGAGCAGGTGGTCGAGCTTGGACCGCTCCAGCTGCTTGCGTTCCTCGCCGGCTTCGGACTGCTCGATCATCTGCTTGAGCAGCACGACGTCGCCCAGGCCGTAGCACAGCCATGCTTCGGCCGCTTCGCCATCGCGGCCGGCGCGGCCGGTTTCCTGGTAGTAGCCTTCCATCGACTTGGGCAGGTCGGTATGCGCAACGAAGCGCACGTCCGGCTTGTCGATGCCCATGCCGAAGGCGATGGTGGCGCACATGACGATGCCATCCTCGCGCAGGAAGCGGCGCTGGTTGTCCGCGCGGACGTCGGCGGGCAGGCCGGCATGGTAGGGCAGGGCGTTGAAGTCCTGTCCGCGCAGGTACTCGGCGGTTTCCTCGACCTTGCGCCGCGACATGCAGTAGACGATGCCCGCCTCGCCGCGATGCCCGCGCAGGAAATCGGTCAGCTGCTTGCGTGCGTTGTCCTTCTGCACCACGGTGTAGCGGATGTTGGGGCGGTCGAAGGAGCTGACGAAATGGCGGGCATCCTGCAGGTCCAGGCGCTCGGCGATCTCGCGCTGGGTCGGCGGATCGGCGGTGGCTGTCAGGGCAATCCGGGGAATCTGCGGCCAGCGCTCGTGCAGCACCGTCAGCTGGCGGTACTCGGGGCGGAAGTCATGGCCCCATTGCGACACGCAATGGGCTTCGTCGATCGCGAACAGGGCGATCCGGCTGCGCGAGAGCAGGGACAGGAAGCGACCCGTCAGCAGGCGCTCGGGTGCGACATAGAGCATGTCCAGCTCGCCGGCCAGCATTTCGCGTTCGACGCGGCCGGCAGTTTCTGCGTCCAGCGTCGAGTTCAGGTATTCGGCGCGCACGCCCAGCTGGCGCAGGGCTTCGACCTGGTCCTGCATCAGTGCGATCAGCGGTGAGATGACAATGCCGCATCCGTCGCGCAGCAGGGCGGGCACCTGGTAGCACAGCGACTTGCCACCGCCGGTGGGCATCAACACCAGGGCGTCGTGACCGGCAGCCACGTGCTCCACGATGTCCTGCTGCGGACCACGGAAATCGTCGTAACCAAAGACGCGGTTGAGCAGGTCGTGCGCGGGACGGGAAGCCATCGCGCTAGTTTACCCCGGAGGGAGGGGTAGGGGTTCGGCAGGGCTGCGCCCTGCACCTGCTGCAAGCCAGTGCAACGTCAAAGGCAACAGCCGGCTCTGGGCTGATCCGCGGTCTGGTGGGGCGGTGTCGGAGTGCGGGGACGCCGCAAGTACGTCCGTGTAGGCTTGGCAGCCGCATCCATGCGGCTGACACCCCGCACTCCGACACCGCCCCACCTTCGACAGTTTCCCGGTGACGGTGGGGCCATCCACGCCCTGCGTGGATGAAATCTGTCAGATATCGACAAACAGAATGGGGTCGGATCCGTTTTCCTGCGGAAAACGGATCCGACCCCAAGGCATGTCCTGACAGCTCGTGGAGATCTGTCGAAGGCGGGGTGGGTCCGGTTGCGGGGGCGTGAGCGCCATGGATGGCGCGACCGAGCCTACAGGGACGTACTTGCGGCGTCCCCCGCAACCGGACCCACCCCGCCAACCCACAGGAAACCCGCTTTTGCTCCGGCCGTTGCCGTTGCAGTTGCTTCTGCGGGTGCAGGGCGCAGCCCTGCCGAACACCCCCCAACCCTTACTGGAGCAGGGAGCGCAGCATCCACGCATACTTCTCGTGGGTCTGCAGGCGCTGGGTCATCAGATCCTCGGTCGGGGCATCATCGCCCTTGGCCGCCACCTCCAGCACTTCACGCGCCGTACGGCAGACCGCTTCGTTGGCGACCACCAACTGGCGTACCATTTCCCGCCAGTCCGCACTGTCGGTCAGGCCCGGCTCCTCGGCGATCGAGGTCAGCGCAGCGAACTCCCGGTAGGAGCCCGGGGCATTGAAGCCCAGCGCGCGGATGCGCTCGGCCACATCGTCCAGGGCCGCCCATTGCTCGGTGTACTGTGTTTCAAACATGGTGTGCAGCGAGTTGAACATCGACCCGGTCACGTTCCAGTGGAAGTTGTGCGTCTTCAGGTAGAGCGTGAACGCGTCAGCCTGGAAGCGCGACAGACCGTCGGCGATCTTCTTGCGGTCGCCCTGGGTGATCCCGATATCGATATTGGGGGCCGACGGCGCCGCAGCGGCAAGCTTCTGCTTGCCGGTCTTGGCCTTGGTCGGGCTCTTGGTCTTCGCCATGGGGTTCCTCCTTTGTGGAATCGTTGGTCTTCACAATAAATCAGTCTTGACGACTGTTTGCTTTCAAAGTTTTAAACGAACCGATTGATGAACGCTATCGACAAAATGCCGCAGTCCCGCCTGCGCCAACAGCGCGCCGCCATCGACGGCGCAATGAGCCGCGACCGGGGCCGATTGCTGGGGATGCTCTCGCGTTGCCAGGCCAAGCCACAGGATGCGGCACTGGCTGCTACCTTCGAGCAGGCCTTGCAGGCGTCGGTGCAGCGCCGGCAGATACGGGCGCAGCAGCAACCAGCCATTACTCTGGACCCCCAGCTGCCGATTGCGCGTGAAGCCGATGCCATCATCGCGCTGATCCGGGATCACCAGGTGGTGGTGATCGCGGGCGAAACGGGCTCGGGCAAGACCACCCAGCTGCCCAAGCTGTGCCTGGCCGCCGGCCGTGGCCAGGCCGGCATGATCGGTTGCACCCAGCCGCGCCGGATCGCCGCACGCGCCGTGGCCAGCCGCGTGGCACAGGAGCTGCAGAGCGAACTGGGCCAGCTGGTCGGCTACCAGGTGCGCTTCAACGACAAGGTCAGCGAGGACAGCCGCATCAAGTTCATGACCGACGGCATCCTGCTGGCGGAGATCGCCAGCGACCGCTGGCTGTCGAACTACGACACGATCATCGTCGATGAAGCGCATGAACGCAGCCTCAACATCGACTTCCTGCTCGGCTATCTGAAGCAGCTGCTGCGCAAGCGGCCGGACCTGAAACTGATCGTCACCTCGGCCACCATCGACACCGACCGTTTCGCCCAGCATTTCGACGACGCGCCGGTGATCAGCGTGGAGGGCCGTACCTATCCGGTCGAGGTGCGCTACCGCGCGCTGGAAGGCGAGGGCGAGCAGGAGGGCGAACGCACCGTCAACGATGCGATCGTATCGGCGATCGACGAGATCACGCGCCTGGACGCGCGGGGCGATGTGCTGATCTTCCTGCCGGGTGAACGTGAGATCCGCGACGCCCACCAGTCGCTGGAGCGACGCCGGTACCGCAATACCGAGGTGCTGCCGTTGTATGCGCGGCTGTCCAACCAGGACCAGGACCGGGTGTTCAACCCCGGGCCGAACCGGCGCATCGTGCTGGCCACCAACGTGGCCGAGACCTCGCTGACGGTGCCGCGTATCCGTTATGTGGTCGATCCGGGCTTCGCCCGCGTCAAGCGTTACAGCCCGCGCAACAAGCTTGACCGCTTGCACATCGAGCCGATCTCGCAGGCCAGCGCCAACCAGCGCAAGGGCCGCTGCGGCCGTATCGCCGAGGGCATCTGCTACCGCCTGTATGCGGAGGCCGATTTCCAGGCCCGGCCGGAGTTCACCGATCCGGAGATCCGCCGCTCCAGCCTGGCCGGGGTGATCCTGCGCATGCTGCAGTTGGGTCTGGGCCGCATCGAGGATTTTCCTTTCCTGGAAGCACCGGACGAACGTGCGGTGGCCGATGGCTGGCAGCAGCTGACCGAGCTGGGCGCGATCGACAGCGAGCGGCGCATGACCGCGATCGGCAAGCAGATGGCGCGCCTGCCGGTGGATGTGAAGCTGGCACGCATGCTGGTGGCGGCACAGGCGGCCGGCTGCCTGCGGCCGATGCTGGTGATCGCCTCGTTCCTGGGCATCCAGGACCCGCGCGAGCGACCGGCCGAGGCACGGGGGGCCGCCGACACGGCGCATGCCCAGTTCGCCGACGGCCGCTCCGAGTTTGTCGGCGTGCTGCGCCTGTGGGATGCCTACCGGCAGGCCCATGAAGACCTGACCCAGTCCAAGCTGCGCGACTGGTGCGGGCGGCATTTCCTTGGATTCCTGCGCATGCGCGAGTGGCGCGAGCTGCATCGCCAACTACGCCTGCTGTGCGAGGAGCTGGGCTGGAAGGAAGAGCCCGTGGAAGCATCGATGGCACCGTTGCTGGCGGGCAGCAGTGCGCCGGCGGCCGCACGTGATGACGCGGCAGCGGTGAAAGCCACGCGGGGCCAGCTGCACCGCGCTGCCCGTCTGGCCCGCGAGGGCAAGGCAGACGCCGTGCCGGCGCCGGTGGCGGCACGGGCGCAGAAAGAGCAGGCGCCTGCCGGCGGCGGCTTCAGTGAACGCGTGCGCGCTTCGGCCTATCAGACGCTGCATCGTGCACTGGTGGCGGGCCTGCCTACGCAGATCGGCCATCGCACCGAGAAGGGGGATTTCCTCGCGCCGCGCCAGCGCCGCTTCCTGCCGTTCCCCGGTTCCGTGCTGTCCAAGCGGCCACCCCCCTGGTTGCTGGTGGCCAACCTGCTCGACACGCAGAAGGTGTGGGGCATGACCCTGGCGGCGATCGAGCCGGACTGGGTGATTGCCGAGCTGCCGCACCTGCTTCTGCGCAAGCACTTCGACCCGCATTGGTCGCGTGCGCAGGGCCAGGTGCTGGCATCGGAACAGATCAGCCTGTTCGGTCTGGTGCTGGCGCCGAAGAAGCCGGTGCATTATGGACGCATCGCACCCGGCGAGGCACACGACATCTTCGTGCGGCAGGCGCTGGTGACCGGCGAGATCAACACCCGCGCCAGTTTCGTGGCAGACAACCAGAAGGTGCTGGAGGTGGCGCGCGAGGAAGAAGCGAAGCTGCGCCGGGCTGGCATCGTTGCCGATGAAAACTGGCAGGCGCGCTGGTATCTGGACCGGGTTCCCCCCCACATCCATTCGGCATCCGGCCTGGACGCGTGGTGGAAGGAACTGCCGCCCGCACAGCGCAAGGGGCTGCACTGGACGCTGGCGGACCTGCTGCCGGGCGAAGGCAGCGAACAGGAGCGTTATCCGAAGTATCTGCCGCTGGGCCAGGCAAGGCTGCCGCTGCACTACCGTTTCGAGCCGGGTGCCGAAGATGATGGTGTCACCCTGGAGGTGCCGCTGCACCTGCTCAACGCGCTCGATCCAGTGCAGTTGGGCTGGCTGGCGCCAGGCTTCGTCGCCGACAAGGCGGCAGCGCTGATCCGCAGCCTGCCCAAGGCGATGCGCCGCAATTATGTGCCGGCCCCGGATTTCGGCCGTGCGTTCCATGAGGCGTTCCCCAATGCCAGTGCCGATGCGATCACCGGCGAACTGGCACGCTTCCTGTCGCGCGCGACCGGCGCCCCAGTCGCGGCGACTGATTTCGAGCCGGATTCCATCGAGCCGCATCTGCACATGAATCTGCGCCTGCGCGATGAGCAGGGCAAGGTGCTGGCCACCTCACGTGACCTCGACGCGTTGCGGGCGCGATTCGGCGGCCGAGCCGGTGATGCCTTTGCCGCGCGTGCCGGTCGCGAGATGGCGGCCGATGGGCTGCGTACCTTCCCGGCTGCGCCGATTCCACTGCAGGTACCCGGTGAGGCGGGCGTGCCCGCCTATCCAGCGCTGCTGGACGAGGGTGACAGTGTGGCCCTGCGCATCTTCGCCGACCGCCAGCAGGCCGAGGAGGCCCACCCACTGGGCGTGCGCCGCCTGCTGGAGATCGCCCTGGCCGACAAGGTCAAGCAGGCCCGCAAGCAGCTGCCGGTCGGTGCCAAGACGGGCCTGTTGTATGCGGCGATCGAATCGCAGGAGCGCCTGCGAGGCGATCTGGTGGATGCGGCGATGAACGCCGTGCTGGCCGAAGGACTGGAAGACATCCGCGATGCGGCGGCCTTCGAACAGCGCCGCGAGCATGCAGCCAAGGCCCTGTTCGGCGAGGCGATGTCGCGGCTGAAGCTGGCCGAGACCATCCTGGCGCTGGTGGCGGAACTGAAGCCGATGCTGGAAGCGCCGTTGATGGGCTGGGCACGGGGCAACCTGGACGACATGGAAGCGCAGCTGGCGGGACTGATCCACCCCGGCTTCCTGCGCGACACACCGGCTGATGCGCTGGCCCAGTATCCCCGTTACCTGAAGGCGATGATCCTTCGCACCGAACGTGCCAAGCGCGACCCGCCACGTGACCAGGCGCGCATGCTGGAACTGCATCCGTTCCTGGAGGCGCTGGCTGCCGGTGAACAGCAGGGCCTGCGCGAGCGGCCACAGTGGCAGGCGCTGCGCTGGGATCTGGAGGAGCTGCGGGTTTCGCTGTTCGCCCAGGAACTGGGGGCGCGCACCGGCATCTCGGCCAAGAAGCTGGCGCAGCGGGTGGCGGCACTGCGCCAGGCATGAAGCGTGCAGCCGGGCAGTGCCCGGCTGCATTCGGACGGGTCGCGCGTTACTTGGTGCGACGGACCTTGGGCTGGGTATTGACGCCCTCGACCTTCAGGTACCACACACCCAACATGCCCGGGGTGATGCTGACCTTGGGTGATTGCCTGCGGACACCGGAAATTGACGTCGCGTCGGTCTGCTCCCATTGCTGGCCGTTGTCCAGCGAATAGACGCGGCCCTTGCCGAAGCCGCGGAACTCGCCCTGCAGCACACCGGTGATCGGCTCCTTGCTGCCGAAGTCGAAGAAGCCACGGTTCTTGCGGATCACTTCCTGTCGCCCCTCCTCGCGCGCTTCCTCGCGCACGGCGGCAACCGCCTCGGTGGCAGCGGCTTCGACCTTGCCCTGCAGCCAGCGGTTGAGCGAGGCCAGTTCGGCGGCGCTGAGCTTGTCCAGGCCGGCGGCCTTGAACTCGGCCGGTGACATCTGCTGCTGCAGATCGCCCTCCACCACGCGCTGCGCCAGGGCGGGCGCGGACAGGGACAACAGCACGGCGGCACAGGCCAGCAGCCGTGGACGGGCGCGCAGGACAATGGAAGGCATGACAGGTCTCTCCGGGGTTTGCCCGCGAGTGTAGCGGCATGTGCTCATGCCCGGCGATGCAGCGGCGGCGATTGTCCCTGAACGGTGCCGGCGCTAGTGTAGGGGCCTCTGTCTTGCCTGCTCGATGCTGTGAACCGCGCTTCCGTCCCCGGCCTGGATGCCTTGTTGAACCGTCCCTCGGCAGCGGTGCTGCCCGCTCCGCTGCGCCAGGCCCTGCGCGAGTACTGGGAAGCTGCCGGGACTGACACGCAGATGCGCGCCAGCTGGTCGGTGCTGGGCGACACCCTCGATGCCCTGTCAATGCTCTCGGCGGACGAAGGCGCGGTGGTCGCGGCCCTGCTGTTCGACCTGCCCGGCCTGCGCGCCCACCTGGAGCAGTTGCCGCTTGGCAGCCACCGGGCGGCGGTGATCGGCCTGCTCGACGGTCAGGACGCGGCCGACCCGGTATGGGCGCTGCACGCCGGTCGCGAGGCCGGACGCAACAGTGAGGGCCTGCGCCGGCTGCTGCTGGCGATCATCCGCGACCTGCGGGTGGTGCCGATCCTGCTGGCGCGGCAGCTGGCGCGCATGCGCGCGGCCGACAGGCTGGAGGAGGAGCAGCGCCGCGCGCTGGCCCAGCTGACCCGCGACATCCATGCCCCGCTGGCCAACCGCCTGGGCATCTGGCAGCTGAAGTGGGAGCTGGAAGACCTGGCGTTCCGCCATCTGGAGCCGGACACCTACCGGCGCATCGCCCGCGAGGTGGATGAAACGCGCATCGCCCGCGAGCGTTACGTCGAGAACGTCAAGAAGGTACTCTCGCGCGAACTGTCGGCCCAGGGCATCAAGGCCGAGGTCAGCGGGCGGCCGAAGCACATCTACAGCATCTGGCGGAAGATGCAGAAGAAGCGGCTGGCGTTCGACCAGCTGTATGACATCCGTGCGGTGCGGGTGATGGTCGACGACGTCGCGGCCTGCTACGCCGTGCTGGGCGTGGTGCACGCGCTGTGGGCGCCGGTGCCGAGCGAGTTCGATGATTACATCGCCCGACCCAAGGCCAACGACTACCGTTCGCTGCACACCGCCGTCGTCGGCCCGGAAGGGCGCACCATCGAAGTGCAGATCCGCACCCACGAGATGCATGCGCAGGCCGAACTGGGCGTGGCTGCGCACTGGAAGTACAAGGAAGGTGGCAAGGGCGCCGAAAAGGCCTTCGACCGCAAGATCACCTGGATGCGCCAGCTGCTGGAGCAGGCGCAGGACGGGCAGGGCAATGAACTGGCCGGGGCACTGGATGCGGAGCTCACCGAGGACCGCGTCTATGCGCTGAGCCCGAAGGACGAAGTGCTGGATCTGCCGCAGGGGGCCACGCCGCTGGACTTCGCCTACCAGGTGCACACCATGGTGGGACACCGCTGCCGCGGCGCCAAGGTGAACGGCCGCATCGTGCCGTTGACCTACCGCCTGCGCAGCGGCGACCGGGTGGAGATCCTTACCGGCAAGGAGGCCGATCCGCGCCGCGACTGGCTGATACCGGCGAACGGCTTCCTGGCCAGCAACCGCTCGCGCGAGAAGGTACGAAGCTGGTTCCACAAGCTTGACCGCGCGCGCAACGTGCAGGCCGGCCGCGAACTGCTGGAGCGCGAGCTCAAGCGGCTCGGGCTGCAGCATTCGGATCTGGCGGCCGCGGCGAAGAAGTTCCATGCCGACAGCGTCGACGACCTGTACATCCAGGTGGCGCTGGGCGATACCGGCCCCAACCAGATCAGCCGCGCGCTGCTGGAGGCCGAACGTGCGGCCGGCCAGCCAGCGCCGCCGCCGACCCTGCCACGCCCGACCGCACGGCGCGAGAACCTGGGCAAGTCCAAGTTCACCGTACAGGGCGTGGGCAACCTGCTGGTGCAGCTGGCACGCTGCTGTCAGCCGGTGGCGGGCGAACCCATCGTCGGCTACCTGACCCGTAGCCGGGGTGTCACGGTGCATCGCGCAGACTGTGCAGCGCTGGCCCGCCTTGCCGCGGCCAGCCCGCAACGCATCCTGCCGGTGGAATGGGGGCAGGCGGGCGGCGGTTACGAAGTGGACGTGGTGGTCGATGCGGTCGATCGCCGCTGGCTGCTGAAGGACATCACCAACCTAATCGCCCAGGAAGACGCCTACGTGCTCGACATCCACAGCGACAACGTGCGCAACAGCGGCCGCGCCCACCTGCGCCTGCGGCTGAAGGTGAGCGATTACGGACAGCTGTCGACGCTGCTGGGCAAGCTCGATGCCTTGCCCGGTGTCAGCGAGGCACGTCGCCTCGGCTGAGCTTCACGCCACCCCGGCTACCCTGCACGCATGGAACGCGAGCCTCCGCATCGCCCTAACGGCGCCGAACATCCTGCGCTGGACCGCGTCCGCCGTGAAGGCCGTTGGTGGTGGCTGCAGGCGCGGCATGCGCGCCGGGTCTGGCGCTGGGCGCTGGTGGCGGCGATGGCGGTGTTCGTGCTGCTGGTGCTGCTGCGCAAGCCGCTGGCGGACTGGTTCTGGGACGAACCGCAGATCGAACAGCTGCTGGCCGAAGGTGATCGTGCGCTGGCGGCGGGACGGCTGACCGCCACCGATGGCAGTGGTGCGCGCGAGCGCTACCAGGCCGCGCTTGCGCTCGACGGCGATCGCCCGCAGGCGCGCGAGGGCCTGGCACGGACCGGTGCCGCTGCGTTGCAGCAGGCGCAGGACCGGCTGCAGGCCGGGGATCTGGACGCCAGTGCGCAGGCCTTGGCGCTGGCACGCGAGCTGCAGGTGCCGCAGAGCCAGACCGATGCGCTGGCGCGCCAGCTGCGGGCACGTCGCACGGCCGGGGCAGGGATTGGCGCGATGCTTGCGCAGGCGCGCAACGCACTCGCCGCCGGGCGCCTGGATGACGGCGACAGCAGCGCCCTGCCGATGTTCCAGCGCATTCTGGCCCTGCAGCCGGACAACCTATCGGCGCTGGAAGGTCGCGAGGATGCACTGAGTGACCTGCTGCAGCAGGCGCGTGCCCTGGCCGCGCGAGGTGATCTGGCCGACGCGGCCGCGGTGGTGCAGCGGGCACGTCAGTTCGATGCCGGGCACGCCGACCTGCCGGCCAGCCAGGAAGCATTGGCGCAGGCGATGGATCAGCGATTGCGGCGGGCGCAGCGTGCGTTGAAACGACAGCAGCTGGAAGCGGCGGCGGCGGGCTTCCAGGCGGTCCTGGCGGTGGCGGCCGACGATCCCAGTGCCCAGCGCGGCCGGGAGCAGACACTGCAGGCGGTCCTCGCACGCAGCCAGAAGCGGGCCGATGACTTCCAGTTCGAGGCGGCACAGCGCGATGCCGCATTGGCAGCGTCGCTGGGTGCCTCGGCAGCGGCCAGGCAGCAGCTCGAGCAGCGCCTGCAGCGTGCACGGCAGGCGCAGCAGGCCCTGCAGCAGCCGTCGATCAGCAACAGCCAGCGTGAGCGACAGCTGCGTGATCACCTGCGGCGGATCGAACGCGCCGAGCGTGCAGGGCAATGGATCAGCCCCCCCGGGCACAGTGCCTTCGATGCGCTGCGCGAAGCGCAGTCGCTGGCCCCACGCGACACCCGCGTGAAAGCGGCTGCCGCGCGGCTGCTGCCGGCCAGCCGCCAGTGCTTCGACGACAACCTGCGCCAGAACCGGGTGCAGGCCGCCGGCGCCTGTCTGCAGGCGTGGCAGACGCTGGCGCCGACCGACGCCGGGTTGCCGACCGCACGGCTGCGCCTGGCCCAGCGCTGGCTGGCGATCGGCAGCGAACGGCTGGGCAGTGGCGATCTGGCATTTGCCGCGCACGCCGCCGAGCAGGCGCGGCAGCTGCAACCGGATCTGGCCGAACTGCCGCCATTCGAGGAGCGGCTGCGGCGCGCAGGTGGCGAGCCGCAGCCGCGCTGATGCGACGACCATTCGTGCCGGTGGTGCCAGTCGGGTATAGTCCAGCCGCTCCGGCCGCTCCCCAGAACATGTCCAGCGTCGCACCCACCGTCTCCGTTGCCTTGTGTACCTGGCAGGGTGAGCGCCATGTCGCCGCCCAACTGCGCAGCATCGCCGCGCAGAGCGTACTGCCGACACAGGTGGTGGTGGTCGACGATGCTTCTGCCGATGGTACGTGGGCCGTGCTCCTGCACGAGGCTGAAGCGCTGCGTGCGGCCGGCATCGAGGTGGTGCTGCGGCAGCAGGAGCAGAACGTCGGTTACGTGCGCAATTTCGAAACCGCGTTGTCGGCCTGCAGCGGCGACATCGTCTTCCTGTGCGACCAGGACGATGTGTGGCATGCGGACAAGGTCGCCACCTTCCTGCAGGCGTTCGCCGCGCGGCCCACGGTACAACTGCTGCACAGCGATGCACGGCTGGTCGATGCGCAGGGCCGGCCGCTGCCGGCGACCCTGTTCCAGGCGCTGTCGATCAGCCGCCGCGACCTGGACCGGGAACACCGAGGTGAAGGCTTCGAGCTGCTGATGGGCCGCAATCTGGTGACCGGCGCCGTGACCGCGCTGCGGCGTGGCCTGATCACGCAGGCGCTGCCGGTGGCCAAGGGCTGGATCCACGACGAATGGCTGGCGCTGGTGGCGGCGGCAAGCGGTGGACTGGACTGCATCGAAGCGATCACCACCGACTACCGGCAGCATGGCGACAACCAGGTGGGCGCGCGCCAGCGCGGGCTGCTGGAGCGGGCCGTGGGCAGTGGTTCCGCGCGCCGCACCTACCTCGCGGCGGCGTTGGCCCGCCTGCGCTCGTTGCAGGAGCAGGCGCGGCTGGGCCGGCCGGCACTGGATGCTGCACAGTTGGCGACACTGGACCAGCGTCTGCGCCATGCCGAGGCGCGGGCCTGCGCGCCAGCCCGGCTGCCGTCCCGCATGCTGCACATCGCCCGTGAGCTGGGCAGTGGCCGCTATCATCGTTTTTCCAATGGACTGCGTTCGGCAGCCAGCGACCTCGTGCAGGGAATCCAATGACTTCGCAGATGCCGGCAGCCCGTGCTGCCTTCGACGCGCACCGCGTCTGCGCCGTGATCGTCACCTATGGCCCCGATCCGGAGCTGCTGCGGCGGGTGGTCGACAGCGTGCTGCAGCAGGTCGGGCATCTGGTGGTGTTCGACAACGGCAGCCGTGGCGTGGATGTGCAAGCGCTGCTGGGCGCGGCGCCCGGCATCAGCCTGCTGGCTTCGCCGCACAACGTCGGGCTCGGCAGTGCGCTGAACCGGTCGTACGAGCAGGCGCAGTCGTTGGGGTTCGACTACGTGCTGCTGATGGACCAGGACAGCGTGCTGGAGCCAGGCATGGTCGACGTGCTGGGCACCGCGCTGGTCGAGCTGGCAGGCAATGAGCGGATCGCCGCGGTGGGGCCGCAGTTCCGCGACGCACGTAGCGGCATGCTGGCCCCGTTCGTCCGCTTCGGCTTCCCCTTCAACCACAAGCTGCGTGGCGGCCCGGGCCAGCGCATCTCCTGCGACTTCCTCATCACGTCCGGATCGCTGGTGCCGATGTCGGCGCTGCGTGACATCGGTGCGATGGACGAAAGCCTGTTCATCGACAACCTGGACATGGACTGGTGCTTCCGCGCCAAACGCAGTGGCCACGCGCTGTACGGAATCTGCGATGCGCAGATGAGCCACAGCATCGGCGAGGAACTGCTGCCGTCGCGGGCGAAGCCGGACGGCGTGATCGTGCACAAGCCGTTCCGCCTGTATTTCATCATGCGCAACCGCGTGCTGCTCTACGGGCGCGCCTATACGCCGCGGGTCTGGATCGCGCAGGACGTGCCACGCCTGCTGCTGAAGCTGGTGGGCAACGGGCTGTTCCTGGCGCCGCGCTGGATTCGGTTGCGGTTCATGTTGAAGGGGCTGTGGGACGGCATCCGCGGCCGGGCCGGTCCGCTGCCGCCGGGCCATCGCTGAACGGACGACCGATCGAACCTGTCTTGGGGAAAGGGCTGGGGTAGACTCCGCTGACGCCCCTGCCATGCTTTTCCCGTGCCCCGACGCTACGATTCCGACGACCACGACGATTTCGACGACGACGACCAGGAGGGCGGCAGCTCGCCCTGGCGACGCAGGCTGATCACCTGGAGCATGGCAGCGGTCGCACTGGGACTGGGTTTCCTGATCCCGTACACGCTGTACCTCAACCAGCAGGTGACCCAGCGTTTCGGAGAGCTGCGCTGGCAGATCCCGACCCGTGTCTACGCCCGCCCGCTGGTGCTGACGCCCGGCAAGGCGATGGATGCGGCGACCCTGAAGACCGAACTGGCCGCGTCCGCCTACCGCGATGACGGCGAAGGCAGGGAGCCGGCTACCTACGCCGTGAAGGGGGGCCGCTTCGTCATTGCCAGCCGTGGCTACGCCGACGTCGATGGCCGGGTGGCCGCGCGTCGCGTCGAGCTGTCGCTCGCTGGCGGCACCGTCGCGTCGCTGCGCGATGCCGACAGCCGCAAGGCGCTCAAGGCCGCCCGCCTGGATCCGGCACGCATCGCCACGCTGTACGGCCAGAAGCAGGAAGAGCGTCGCCTGATCCGCATGGACGAGGCGCCGGACCTGCTGGTGACCGGCCTGCAGGCGGTGGAGGACAAGGACTTCAACCGCCATCACGGCATCGACCTGTCGGGCATCGCCCGTGCGGTCTGGGTGACCGTCCGTTCCGGCGGGCAGAGCCGGCAGGGTGCGTCCACGCTGACCCAGCAGCTGGCCCGCAGCGGCCTGCTCGGCATCGGCAAGGAGCAGACCCTCACCCGCAAGTTCAATGAAGTGCTGTATGCGTTGATCATGGAAGCGCGTTACGACAAGCGCACCATTTTCGAGGCGTATCTGAACCAGGTGTACCTGGGCCAGCGCGGCAGCCAGGCGATCCATGGCATGTCCTCCGGCGCCGAATTCTGGTTCGGCCGCGACCTGTCGTCGCTGGAAACCGAGCACATCGCGCTGTTGATCGGCCTGGTCAAGGGCCCGTCCTACTACGACCCGCGACGCAACCCGGAACGCGCGCTGGATCGTCGCAACTTCGTGCTGGGCAAGCTGCGCGAAGCGGCGCTGATCGACGATGCCGAATACCAGCGGGCGCTGAAGGCTCCGCTGGGGGTGCCGAAGACACCGGGCCTGGTCGCCGCCAACCGCTTCCCGGCCTATGTCGATCTGGTCCGTCGCCAGCTCGGCCACGATTATCCCGAGTCCGCACTGCAGGGCGCGGGCCTGAGCGTCATGACCGGCATGTCGCCGTCCGCGCAGGCCTACGCCGAAGGCGCTGTGACCCGTACCATCAAGTCGCTGGAGAGCAAGCGCCGTCCCGAGCTGCAGGCCGGCATGGTGCTGACCGATGTGCATAACGGCGACGTGCTGGCAGTGATCGGCAGCCGCGAGGTCTCCGAGGTCGGCTTCAACCGCGCCATCGAGGCGCAGCGACCGGTCGGCTCGCTGCTCAAGCCGTTCGTGTACCTGCTGGCGCTGGCCCAGCCAGACCGCTACTCGCTGGCGAGCTGGGTTGACGATTCGCCGGTGACCGTCCAGTTGAGCCGTGGCCGCAACTGGAGCCCGGGCAATGCGGACAACCGCAGCCATGGCACCGTGCGGCTGATCGATGCGCTGGCCAATTCCTACAACCAGGCCACGGTGCGGGTCGGCATGCAGGTCGGTCCAGAGCGTGTGACCCAGCTGATCCACGTGCTGGCCGGCATCAAGGCCGAACCGAATCCGGCCGTGATTCTCGGCTCGACCGACCAGAGCCCGTATGCGATGGCGCAGCTGTACCAGTTCCTGGCCTCGGGCGGCGAGATCCAGCCGTTGCACGCGGTGCGTGGCGTGCTTGATCCGCAGGGCAAGCTGCTCAAGCGCTATGACAAGTCGCCTGCGCCGGCACAGGAAGGCGATTCGATCGCGGCCAACCTGATCAGCATCGGCCTGCAGCAGGTGGTTGCCAGCGGCACCGCGCAGCGCCTCAACGCAGACGGCCTGGGCCGCCTGCAGCCGGCCGGCAAGACCGGTACCACCAATGATGGCCGCGACAGCTGGTATGCCGGCTACACCGGCGACCACCTGGCGGTGATCTGGATGGGCAACGACCAGAACGAGCAGGCCGGGCTGTATGGCGCCACCGGTGCGATGCGCGTGTGGTCGGGCATCTTCCAGCGCCTGCCGAGCGCGCCGCTGCGGGTCAGCAACAAGGGGCTGGACTGGCAGCCGATCGCCGCCAGCGGCACCAACAGTACCGATGAGGGCTGTCCGGGCGCGCGGCGCTTCCCGTTCGTGGTCGGCTATGCGCCGGCATATGCGCCCTGCGCGCCGGCGGTTTCGCCCGAAGCCCAGGACGGCGCCGGCAGCGAAGGCGGTGGCTGGCGCAGCTGGTTCGGCCTGGATCGCAAGCCGGAACCGGCGGAAGAACCCGCAGCCGCGCCGGCGGCGACCACTCCTCCTCCGAGTCGATGAATCCGATGACGCTTCGAACTTTCCTGCATCCGCTCACCCTGGCCGGCCTCACTGTGGTGCTGGCCGCCTGTGTCAGCAGCGCGCCGCCGGTGGTCAGGCCGGTCGCCGCTACCACCACGCCGGTGCAGCGCCTGGCTGCGGTCGAAGCGGCGGCGGGACCGGATGACAAGGAACTGTCGGTGCAGCCGCTGCGCGATCCACAGGTTGAGGATCTGCGCCAGACCGCGCTGACGCAGCGCCAGGCCAACGATCTGCCGGCCGCCGCCGCCAGCCTGGACCAGGCGCTGCAGATCGTCGCCGCAGACCCCGCAGTGCTGCAGGAGCGGGCCGAAATCGCCCTGCTGCAGGGCAAGTGGTCGGAGGCGGAGACGTTCGCGCGCAAGGCCATCGATCTGGGGTCGAAGACCGGGCCGCTGTGCCGGCGCCACTGGGCGACGATCGAGCAGTCACGGCTGGCGCGCGGGGAGAAGGAGAACGCGGTGTCGGCGCATGCACAGCTGGAAGGGTGCACGGTACCGGGGATCAAGCGGTACTGAGGTATTCCCTCCATCGGGCGCGTCACACGCCGCGCGGGCCGCAGGCGAGAACAGAAAGATCAGAAGCCGGTCGCGCGCTCGCGATGGGGTCAGAGCCGTTTTCCGAAAGGAAACGGCTCTGACCCCTTCCAGTTCAGTCGAGCAAGCTCGACGCTACAAACGGGTGCCGGGCAGCGCCCGGCCCGGTATCCTTTCCGTCTGATGTCCGACCTTGTCCACGCCAGCCGCGAAGCACTCAGCGCAGGCGGCGCGCTTGCCTCGCACCTGGATGCCTTCGTCCCGCGTCCGGCACAGCTGCGCCTGACCGAGGCCATCGCCGATGCGCTGCAGCAGCGCGACCTGCTGCTGGCCGAGGCCGGCACCGGCACCGGCAAGACCTTCGCCTACCTGGTGCCGGTGCTGCTGTCCGGCCTGCGTACGATCATTTCCACCGGTACCCGTGCACTGCAGGACCAGCTCTACCATCGCGACCTGCCACGCGTGCGCCAGGCACTGGGGGTCGGCCTGCGCAGCGCGCTGCTGAAGGGGCGTAGCAATTACCTGTGCCGTTACCGCCTGCAGCAGGCGCGTGGCGAGCCACGCTTCTCCAGCCCGGAGCAGGCGGCGCAGTTCCAGCGCATCCTGGCCTGGTCCGGTCGTTCCGAACATGGCGACATCGCGGAACTGGAAGGCCTGGCCGATGACTCACCCTTGCTGCCGATGGTTACCTCCACCGTCGACAACTGCCTGGGCACCGAGTGTCCGTTCTGGGATGACTGCTTCGTGGTGCGCGCGCGGCAACGCGCTCAGGCTGCGGACGTGGTGGTGGTCAACCATCATCTTCTGCTGGCCGATCTTGCGCTGAAGCAGGAGGGCTTCGGAGAGCTGCTGCCGGGCGCACAGGCCTTCGTCATCGATGAGGCGCACCAGTTGCCTGAACTGGCAGCGCAGTTCTTCGGTGAGGGCTTCGGCATGCGACCCTGGCAGGAGCTGGGCCGGGACTGTCTGGCCGAGGCGCGCGGTGTCGGTGGCGCACAGTCAGCGCTGCAGGCGCCGGTCGATCATCTGCAGGAGGCACTGCGTGCGCTGCGCTCGGCAATGGATGGCCTGCCATCCCGTGGCACGCAGTGGCGCGCACTGGCGATGCCGCAGGTGCGCGATGGCTTTGATGCGGTGATGACCGGTCTGGTGAATCTGGAGCAGGCGCTGCAGCCGCTGCGCGAAGCCGCCGCAGGCCTCGATGCCTGCCACGCACGTGCGCGCGAGGCGGTATCGCGTCTGGGGCGCTGGCTGGGCGATGACGAACCGGCGCTTGATTTCGATGCCGACCCTGCGCAGGCGGCGAGCGCCGATGTGCTCTGGTACGAGCTTACCCCGCGCGGATTCCGCTGCCAGCGCACGCCGATGGATGTGTCCGGTCCGCTGCGTGAGCATCGCGAGCGCAGTCGTGCCGCATGGATTTTCACGTCGGCGACGCTGACCGTCGGTGGTGGCTTCGATCACATCGCCCGCCGGCTCGGCCTGGATGATCCGCAGACACTGGTCCAGTCCAGTCCATTCAACTGGCCCGAGCAGGCACTGTGCTACCTGCCCGAAGGCCTGCCCGATCCTGCCGCGCGGGGGTTCGGCACCTCGCTCATCCAGGTCCTGCGGCCGGTGCTGCAGGCCTCGCAGGGCCGTGCATTCCTGCTGTTCGCCTCGCACCGGGCCCTGCGCGAAGCGGCTGAGGCGCTGCGCGATGGGCCGTGGCCGCTGTTCGTGCAGGGCGAGGCGCCACGCGCCACCTTGCTGCAGCAGTTCCGCGATTCCGGCAACGGCGTGCTGCTGGGCTCGGCCAGTTTCCGCGAAGGGGTGGACGTGGTCGGCGAAGCATTGAGCGTCGTGGTGATCGACAAGCTGCCCTTTGCCGCGCCGGACGATCCGGTCTACGAGGCGCGGCTGGAGGCGATCCGCAGCCAGGGGGGCAATCCATTCCGCGACGAGCAGCTGCCGCAGGCCGTGATCGCGCTGAAGCAGGGCGTCGGCCGGCTGATCCGCAGTGAGAGCGATCGCGGCGTGCTGGTGCTGTGCGACCCGCGGCTGCTCAACCGTGGCTATGGCCGGATCTTCCTCGATTCGCTGCCACCTTTCCGCCGGACCCGCAGTCTGGCCGATGTGCAGTCCTTCTTTGCGCCACAATGGCACCCCGCGACCGATGCTGGAGCGCCGGACGCCCCTGTGGCGGCCACGTACCCCGCCCCGGGTGGCACGTTCCCCCTGTTCTGATCCGACCCGATGAAACTGCTCGCCTTTGAAACCGCCACCGAAGCCTGTTCCGTTGCCCTGCACGTAGACGGGCAGGTCCTGGAACGCTTCGAGATCGCCCCGCGTCGGCATGCCGAGCTGAGCCTGCCGTGGGCCGACGCGCTGCTGGCCGAGGCCGGTATCAGCCGCCGCCAGCTCGATGGCATCGCACTCAGTCGTGGTCCGGGTGCCTTCACCGGGGTGCGCCTGGCGATCGCCCTTGCCCAGGGCATCGCACTGGCGTTGGACCGTCCGCTGCTGCCGGTATCGACCCTGCAGGTGCTGGCGCTGCGTGCGCCGGCAGAAGAAAGGCAGATCCTGTCGGCGATCGATGCACGGATGGGCGAACTCTACGTCGCGCGTTTCGAGCGCGTGGACGGCCTGCCGATGCCGTGCGATGCAGAGCGGGTGTGCGCACCGGCCGCAGTAGCGTTGCCGGACGATCTGTCGGTGTTCGGTGTCGGCACGGGATTCGGTGCGGCCGAGGGCGCGCTGGTCACGCAGCTGGGGGCGGGCCTGCGGGGGTTCGACGCCGCGGCGCTGCCGCGGGCATCGGACGTGCTGGCGTTGGCGGTGCTGGCCTTGGCACGTGGCGAGGGCATCGCGCCGGAGAGGGTGGAACCGGCCTACCTGCGCGACAACGTGGCCTTGACCCTGGTCGAGCAGCAGGCCGCGCGCGAGGCCAAGGCGAAGGCCAACGGCTGAGCCTGCACAGACGTACCTGCGGCGTCCCCACCGCCCGGCACCGCCCCGCCAGGCGTCACTACACTGACCGCCGCTTTTGCTGTTGACGTTGCCGTTGCCGTTGCCTTCAGCGGGTCCCGGGCCGCAGGCCCGGGCAACACCCCCTACCGGTCGTCGCGCAGTTCGCCGCCGGGCAGGAACACCCACGTGCGGGTGACCTGCAGGATGTCGATTCCGTCCTCGGTACGCGGCAGCGGCGGGAACGGCTGTGCCAGCGTCACCACCCGCAGCGCGGCCTCATCCAGCAGCGGTGTTCCGCTTGAACGCAGGATGCGGCTGCTTTCCACACTGCCATCGCGACGCACGCCAACGCTGATGACCACCTGGCCGCCGAGACGGCGTTGCCGTGCCTCGTCCGGATAGTTCAGGTTGCCCACCTGCTCGGCGCGGTCGACCCAGGCGCGCAGGTAATTGGCATAGGCATACTCGCGCGTGCTGGCCGAGACGAATTTGCGGTTCGGTCGCTTGGCGTACTGCGCCGAGCGCAGGTGGACCTCGGCCGCCAGCCGCGCCATCTCCGCATCGCGCTGCTCGCGTGCGGTCATCGGTGCGTCCGGCACCGGTTCCAGTGGCGTTGGCTGGGCCTGCGCACGTGCCACCGTGTCCTGGCCATTGCGGCTGCTGACCACCCGGGCCTGCGGCGGTGGCACGGGCGCTGCGGATTGCTGCTGCTGTGGCACCGGGCTGACCCCGGCCTGGGCCTGCGGCACGATCCCGGCCTGGTTGTCGCGCGGACGCTGCGCGCGGTCGTGGTCACCGCCGCCTTCCTGGCTGGCGGCGGCCAGGAAGTCCGCCTGCTTCGGCGTCAGCGCGGTGCGGGTCTGGCTGAAGATCACTTCCAGCGTGGGCACCAGTGGGGCCTCGCCCTTCACGGCGAAACCCACCCCCAGGATCAGCAGGACGTGGACCAGCACCGACAGGGTGAGGGTGGCACCCAGCCGCTGCGCTTCGCGCGGCGGCGGTGGCAGGACGGCGGGTGCGGCGGGCATCAGCGCAGGCCGGCCTCGAGCGCGTCGAACAGCGTGCCGGCGATGTTCAGGCCGTACTGCGCGTCCAGTTCGCGCACGCAGGTGGGGCTGGTGACGTTGACTTCGGTCAGGTAGTCGCCGATCACATCCAGGCCAACGAAGCGCATGCCGCGGCGCTTCATTTCCGGTCCCACCTGCGCGGCGATCCAGCGGTCGCGCTCGCTCAGCGGACGGCCTTCGCCGCGCCCGCCAGCGGCCAGGTTGCCGCGGAACTCGTCGCCCTGCGGAATGCGCGCCAGGCAGTAGTCGACCGGCTCGCCGTCAATCAGCAGGATGCGCTTGTCGCCAGCACTGATGTCCGGGATGAACTTCTGTGCCAGCGCCAGCCTGCGTCCGCCATCGGTCAACGTTTCCAGAATCACGTTCAGGTTCGGGTCGCCCTGGCCGCTGCGGAAGATCGAGCGCCCTCCCATGCCATCCAGGGGCTTCAGCACGGCCTGCCCATGTTCCAGTGCGAAGGCCTTCAAGGCCTTGGCGTCGCGGCTGACCAGGGTCGGCGGACAGCACTGCGGGAACAGCAGCGCGGCCAGTTTCTCGTTGTAGTCGCGCAGGCCCTGCGGATTGTTGACCACGCAGGCGCCGGCCGCAGCGGCCACGTCCAGCACCTGGGTGTCGTAGACGTATTCGGCATCGACCGGCGGATCCTTGCGCATCAGCACGATCTGGCCGGGACCGAACTCGGTCCGGCTGAACCCGCCCAGCTCGTACCAGCCGGCGGGGTCGTCGCGGACCCGCAGCGGGGCGGTCTGGGCCACCGCCACGCCACCTTCCAGGGCCAGTCCGCCCGGCCGCACGTAGTGCAGGGCATGGCCGCGGCGCTGGGCTTCCAGCAGCATGGCGAAGGTGGTGTCCTTGGCGATCTTGATGTGGGCGATGGGGTCCATCACCACGATGACGTTCAACGGCATGGGCGCACCTGTCAGGCAAGGCGTTGATGGTAGCGGCAACGCCCGCCGTGCGCCTCCCTGCCGCAATGCAACGCTGCGTCCGTCCGCCGGGCCGCGCACCGTATGCGAACCCCGTCACGTTCAGCCCGGTAGCACGGCCCGCGTGATGGGCCGGCCTTGAAGCGGGCGCGGAAAGTGCGATATAGATACGCTTTCGTAGCGGCCCCCGCCTGAGACCGGGCCGTGCGCTTGGGGATAGGCAATGACTGAAAACACGACTGCGGGCGGGGAACTCGCAGGACTCCGGGTGATGGTCATCGATGATTCGAAGACCATCCGCAGGACTGCGGAAACGCTGCTCAAGCGCGAAGGCTGCGAGGTGGTCACCGCCACCGACGGCTTTGAAGCGCTGGCGAAGATTGCCGACCAGCAACCGCAGATCATCTTCGTCGACATCATGATGCCGCGTCTGGATGGCTATCAGACCTGCGCGCTGATCAAGGGAAACCAGCTGTTCAAGGCGACCCCGGTGATCATGCTGTCGTCCAAGGATGGCCTGTTCGACAAGGCGCGGGGGCGCATCGTCGGGTCGGAGCAGTACCTGACCAAGCCTTTTACGCGCGAAGAACTGCTGGGTGCCATCCGCACATACGTCAACGCCTGACCAGGGGGGAAAGGCACAATGGCTCGTATCGTCCTGATCGAGGATTCACCGACCGACCGCGCGGTGTTCACCCAGTGGCTGCGCCGTGCCGGCCACGAGGTGCTGGAAGCGGACAACGCCGAGGATGGCCTGCAGCTTGTCCGCGACCAGGTGCCGCAGCTGGTGCTGATGGACGTGGTCCTGCCGGGCATGAGCGGTTTCCAGGCCACCCGGGCGATGGCCCGCGACGCCGCGACCCGGCACATCCCGGTCATCATCGTCAGTACCAAGGCGATGGAGACCGACAAGGCGTGGGGGCTGCGCCAGGGTGCGGCCGACTACATCGTCAAGCCGCCGCGCGAGGATGAACTGATCGCGCGGATCAACGAACTGGTGGCCTGATGCGCTCGCCTTTCGACATTCTCGAAGCCTACGAACGGCGCAGCCTGGCCCATGCGGTGCAGCTGCCGGGCCGGCAATTCGTCCAGGACCTGTGGCGAGGCGTCGGCTACCGCGTCGGCCAGCGCCGGCTGGTGTCCGATTTCCGCGAAGTGGTGGAGATCGTGCCGATGCCGCCGGTCACGCCCGTGCCCTGCGCGCAGCCCTGGCTGCTGGGCGTGGGCAACCTGCGCGGCAACCTGTTCCCGGTGGTCGACCTGAAGTACTTCCTGGAAGGCACACGCACCGTGCAGCAGGAAGGGCAGCGCGTGCTGATCATGCGCCAGGCCGGCGGTGACGTCGCACTGACCATCGACGAACTGTTCGGCCAGCGCAGCTTCGAAGCCGACCAGCAGATCGAGGCCGGCAGCCTGGCCGAGGGTCGTTACGGGCACTTCGTCGAGCGCGGTTTCCATGCTGACGGCCAGGACTGGGGCGTGTTCTCGCTCTCGCTGCTGTCGCGCACTCCTGAATTCCGGCAAGCCGCGGCCTGAGGCCGGGCATCGCCCCCTGCACTGAAGATCGAGGTTGAACGATGAGTACTGCTTCGGACGCCACCAAGACCGGCAAGCTTCGGCTGGGCGGCAGCAACCTCTGGCTGGCCCTGCTGCTGGCATCGATGATCCTGTTCGGCGTCAATACCGGCGTGGCGACCTGGCAGGGCAGCCGCCTGGCCGATGCCGGTTCCAAGGCCGCGGACCTGCAGGTGCTGTCGCAGCAGCTGGCCAACCAGGGGCGTGACGCGGTGGGCGGCAATGCCCAGGCGTTCACTGCCTTCAAGGCCACCCGCAACGCGATCGAACAGAATGTCTCGACGCTGCAGGGGCGCTACGGCAAGGAACCGGGCGTGTCGCGGGCGATCTCGACGCTGGGTGAAACCTGGGCGCCGCTGGGCAAGCAGGCCGGGCAGCTGGTCGCCAGCGAGCCGGCGGTGCTGGCCCTGGCCGGCAATGCCAACAACTTCACTGGCGCGGTGCCGGGGCTGCAGGCGCAGCTGAACGAGGTGGTGCGCGCGATGTCGGCTTCGGGTGCACCGGCCGCGCAGGTATACAGCGCGCTGCAGCAGGTCGTGGTGGCCGGCTCGATGGCCCGACGGGTCACCGAAATGCGTGCGGGCGGCTCTTCGGCGGCCGCCGCGGGCGACGCACTGGCGCGTGACATCACCGTGTTCTCGCAGGTGCTCGACGGCCTGCGCAACGGCAACGAGGAACTGGGCATCACCGCAGTGCGTGGCCCGGCCGCCGTGGCCGCGCTGGAGCAGTCGCACACCCAGTGGCAGGCGATGAAGGCCGATGCCGATGCGATCCTGGCCAGCTCGCGCCAGCTGTTCGCCGCGCAGTCGGCGGCCACCGCGCTGGGCCAGGGCTCGGCGCACATGCTGGATGACAGCCGCAAGCTGTTCGAAGCCTTCTCTTCGTTCGGCTCGGTGTCCGATACCCGCCTGTTCCCGAACTTCTGGATCGGTGTAGCGTCCGGTGCGCTGTCGCTGATCGCGATCATCGGTTTCGTCTCCACCAACGTGCGCAGCCGCTCGCGTGAGCAGGAGCTGCGCTACCAGACCCAGGTGGAGTTCAACAGCCGCAACCAGCAGGCGATCATGCGCCTGCTGGACGAAATCTCCTCGCTGGGCGAGGGCGACCTGACCGTCAAGGCGTCGGTGACCGAGGACATGACCGGCGCCATCGCCGACGCGATCAACTACGCCGTCGACGAGCTGCGCCACCTGGTGACGACCATCAACGACACCTCGGCCAAGGTCGCGCTGTCCACCCAGGAAACCCAGGCGACGGCCATGCAGCTGGCAGAAGCAGCCGGCCACCAGGCCAACCAGATCACCTCGGCCTCGGACCGCATCGGCGAAATCGCAGCGAGCATCGAGCAGGTTTCGCGCAACTCGGCCGAATCGGCCGACGTGGCACAGCGCTCGGTGGTGATTGCCGCCGAGGGTGCCGGCGTGGTCCGCGAGACCATCCAGGGCATGGACCAGATCCGCGACCAGATCCAGGAAACTTCCAAGCGCATCAAGCGCCTGGGTGAGTCGTCGCAGGAGATCGGCTCGATCGTGGAACTGATCAACGACATTTCCGAACAGACCAACATCCTGGCATTGAATGCAGCGGTGCAGGCCGCGTCGGCGGGCGAAGCGGGCCGCGGCTTCGCGGTCGTGGCCGACGAAGTGCAGCGCCTGGCAGAGCGCACATCGGGCGCCACGCGCCGTATCGAGAACCTGGTGCAGGCCATCCAGGCCGACACCAACGAGGCCGTCACCTCGATGGAACAGACCACCGCCGAAGTGGTGTCCGGTGCACGTCTGGCCGAAGACGCCGGTACGGCACTGACCGAGATCGAGCGCGTGTCCAATGCACTGAACACCCTCATCAAGAACATCTCCATCGCGGCCCAGCAGCAGTCCGCAGCCGCGTCGGACATCACCCGCACGATGGGCGTGATCCGCCAGATCACCGGCCAGACCTCACAGGGTGCCGGACAGACCGCGGAGTCGATCGGCCACCTCGCGCAGCTGGCTGCCGACCTGCGTCGTTCGGTCGCCGACTTCAAGCTGCCGGCGTGACGCGGGCAGGGCGAAGAGCAAGGAACCCGTCGATGAAGCATTTCCATTCCCCACGCCAGATCCAGCGCGGCCTTCGCGCGGCGGCGACCGGAGCCTGTCAATGAGCACTCTGCGCGATGCGATGAGCCACGCAGCGCTGGGTTGGGTCAAGCCCGAGCTGGACGAGACCCTGCGCCAGGTGCGCAACGAGGTCGAGTACTACGCCGAGGATCCGTCCGATGCCAGCCGCATGCGTATCTGCGCCGGCCACCTGCACCAGGTGCAGGGCACCCTGCGCATGGTCGAACTGTACGCCCCGGCAATGGTGGCCGAGGAGCTGGAGCAGCTCGCCCATGCGATCGGCAGCGGCCAGGCGTCTGATCGCGACGAGGCCTGCGCCACGCTGATGCGCGGCAGCGTGCTGCTGCCCGACTATCTGGAGCGCCTGCAGAACGGCCACCGCGACATTCCGATCGTGCTGCTGCCGCTGCTCAATGACATCCGCGCCGCGCGCGGTGCGGCCGGCATCAACGAGAGTGTCCTGTTCGCGTTCGCTCCCGACAGCGTCACCGCCACCGAAGCCGAGCTCGACCATGCGCGCGGCAGCCTGAGCGGGCGCAACCGCGAACTGCTCGATACGGTCGGCAGCGCGGTGAAGGAAGAGCTGCTGCGCATCAAGGATGCGCTGGACCTGCATCTGCGCACCGGCGGTGCAGCAGAACAGCTGCAGACGCAGGCCGACGAACTGGGCGCCGTGGCCGATACGCTGGGCATGATGGGCCTGGGCGTGGCCCGCGGCGTGGTCGTGCAGCAGCGCGACGCGCTGCGCGGCGTGGTCGAGGGCCGCCAGCAGATCGACGAGAACCTGTTGCTGGACATCGCCGGCGCGCTGCTCTACGTCGATGCGTCGCTGGATGACCAGGTTGCCCATCTGGGTGCGGATGGCAGTGGCGAGGATGACCCTGCCGCCGTGGAAAACCGCCGTACCGTCGAGGTGCTGGCACACGAGGCCATCGCCAATTTCGCTGCAGCCCGCGAGCACTTTGTCGCATTCATCGAAACCAGCTGGAACCACGCGGAACTGCAGGACGTGCCGCGCCTGCTCGGCGACGTTGCCGGTGCATTGCGGATGCTCGACCTGGGGACCGCCGCCGACTACCTGCGCGGCGTCCAGCAGTACATCGACGCCGAGCTGATCGGTCGCCAGCGTGTGCCCAGCGGGCGCCAGCTGGATACGCTCGCCGACGCCATGGCCAGCCTGGAGTACTACCTCGAAGCCCTGCGTGATCGTCGTCCGGGCCGTGAGGACATTCTGGAGATCACCCGCAGCAGCCTGGAAGCGCTGCGCTACTGGCCGCTGCCGGAGCGCGCCGCGATCGACGAGGTGCCGCAGGGCGTGCAGGCGGTCGAGCGCGAGGCGGTTGACCTGCAGGTGATGCCATTGCAGCCCGGCCACGTCGACATCGATGTGAGCACGGCCGCGCCCGCCGCCGGCAGTGTGGCTGCCGCCCTGCCGGACTTCGTCTTCGATCCGCCGCCCGCACCGCCAGTGACCGACAACGGGCTGATGTTCGGTGGGTTGTCGGTACCGGTCGCGGTACCCGGGACGACGCCCGATGCCGGTAGCTCGCTGGTGTTCGCCGCGTCCAGCGCACCGGCCCCGGCCGTGCCGCAATGGGACCTGGCCGCTGTGGAGGTCGGTGCCGGGCACGCGGACGATGCACATGCGCCGGCCTTGGCCAGCGACGAAACGATCGATCCGGTACCGGCCGAGGTGCCGCAGTGGACGCTGTCCCAGGTGGACGACATGGCGGATGCACCGTCGGTCTCCGGCGACGACACGGTGGCGTTCGCGTCCGCCGGTACACCGGACATCACGTCGGCGCCGGTATTCGATCCGGTGGCCGCCGAGCATGGCGCCGCGGATGTGGCGGCTGATGAAGTCGTATTCCGTTTCGACGCCGATGCACTGGACAACGCCGACGACGTGCTGTCCTTGCATGCGATGGAAACGCTGGTGCTGGAAGACGACGCAGACCTGCATCCGGTGCTGGACAGCGTTGATGCGGAGCCAACGGATCCGATCACCCTCGCCGCGGACGCATCGCCTGCCGCAGATGCAGCACCGGCGGTGGCCCTGATCGAGATCGACACCATCGCACCGATCGATTTCAGCGAAGCCGATGCCCGGTTCTTCGCTGAACTGAGCGCCGCCGCGGAGGACTTCAACCCGCGGGCGATGCCATCGGCCGCCGACGCGCCGGTCGCGATCACGCCCGCGTCCGAAGCGGGCTTCGATGCTGGCTTCGACGATGATGCGGAGAACATCGACGAGGACATCCGCGAGGTGTTCCTGGAAGAGTTCGACGACGAGCGTGCCAACCTCGGTACGCTGCTGCCGGCATGGCACGCGCAGCCGGACAATCTGGACCGGCTGCGGCCGATCCGCCGCATCTTCCACACCCTCAAGGGCAGCGGCCGCCTGGTCGGTGCGCGGACGCTGGGCGAGTTCGCGTGGAAGATCGAAGGCATGCTCAACCGTGTGCTTGACGGCAGCCGTCCGGCCACGCCGGCCGTGCTGGCGATGGTTGATCACGCGCATGCCGCCTTGCCGCAGCTGAGCGACGCACTGCGTCATGGCCAGCGCATCAGTGTCGATCTGCAGGCGATGCAGGCCATTGCCGATCGCGTAGGTGCCGGCGAAGAGACATTCTACGTGCCGCTGCCGGCTGCGGCGCCCGCACCGGTGGCGCCGGCGGCGGAAGAGGGCGAGGACGAGATCAGCCGCATTCTCGAAGCGGAAGCGGTGATGACAGCCGACGCCGGGAACGCGACCGAGGTCGAGGGCACTCCAGCCAATATCGACAGCGTGCTGCGCGAGATCCTCGAAGCCGAGGTGGAGGTCCACCAGGCAACCCTGCAGGCGTGGCTGCGTTCGGCGCAGCAGGCACCACAGCCGGTGAGCGATGCGCTGCTGCGCGCCGTGCACACCATGAACGGCGCCTTCGCGATGACCGAGGTGCCGGAGATCACGGCGGTCACGGGCGGCGCCGAATCCTATATCAAGCGGGCCCTGGCTGCCGATGTGGTGCCGGGCGACGAGGGCGTTGCTGCGCTCGACGCGACCGCGCAGGCCATTACCGCGACCATGGAAGCACTGCAGGCGGAGCAGCCGCGCATTGCACCTCAGCCTGCGCTGGTGCAGCGCCTGCAGACCCTGGCCGGCGAGCTGCCGGAAGCGCGCTGGCCGCTGGTGGGGCTGGATGACGAAGAGGCGCTCGCGACCGATGGAGAGCCTGCGCACGAGGTGGACGCGCCGGTTCCTGCCGAGGCGCAGAGCGACATCGACGCCGAAATCAACGCCGGGATCGACAGTGCACCTGCTGACACCCATGACGTGCCCGCAGCCGATCCGGCGAAGGACGGACTGGACGTGGCCGAGCTCACGGCCAGTGATGACCTTTCGCGCTACTTCGACGCCGGCTGGCCGTCGCTGGGCGGTACCGGACAGGAGGCCGCAGCCACGCTGCCGCCGGTCGCGGTCGCTGCCGATGAATCCGCAGCGGAGATGTCGTCGGTGGTCGCCGATGCGCCCCCCGCGCTGGCCGAAGACGCCGCGCTGACAGGCGCGGACGACCTGTCGCCGTACCTGGACGCCAGCGCGCTGCCGGTCGACGACCGTGATGCGGATGAGGCGGCGGACGCCGCTGCGTTCACCGAAACGATCGACCTGAATACGTCGTGGGATGACGTGGAAGGGTTCGATGCGAGTGATGACGCTGCTGCACTGCCACTCGACAGCACGCTGTCGAGCCTGCAGGATGACATGGCTGCGCCGGGTTTTGCGGAACCGGTCACATTGGAAGCTGCGCTCGAGGCCGGCCTGCATGTGATCGACGAAGAGCAGACGCCGGCCGACGACGGGCAGTGGTCCGTGCTCGGCCTGCAGGCCAGCGAACTCGCGCCGGGCGAGGCGGATGCCTTTGCCGAGGATGCGGACGTCGGCGGGGAGACGGCGGTCGGTGAAGGAGAGAGCGCCGACCCGCCGTCCCCGGCGACGGTGAATGCCGGGGAGTCCCTTGCAGAGCCTGCGGTCGATCCGCAGCCGGCCGCCGCACCGCCGTCACCGTTCTTCGAGATGGAAGACGCGCCGGGCCAGGGCAGCGGCGCTGCCGGACCGGACGGTTCCACGCCGGTCGATGGTCCGGTTGCCGAAGATGACGTGCCGGCGCACCAGCCGATCGAGCCGATGCCGGAACCGGAACCGGAAGGCACGGCGGGCGAGGAGCCTGCCGATCTGCTCGACTTCACCGTGTATGACCGCGAGCTGGTCGACATCTTCGTCGAAGAAGGCAAGGACCTGCTTGATCACTGCGATGGCCTGATCAGCGAGCTGCGCGATGCGCCGCAGGACCGCGAAGTGCTTGCCGGCCTGCAGCGTGACCTGCATACGCTGAAGGGCGGCGCACGCATGGCCGGCATCAACGCCATCGGCGACCTCGGCCACAGCATCGAATCGCTGCTGGAGGTGGTCGCGGCGGGGCGCACCGAGATCGAGCGCCGCGACGTGCAGCTGCTCGAGCGCGGTTTCGATCGCCTGCACCAGCTGCTGACCCGTACCGGCGAGCATCGTGTGGTGGAACCGGCGCAGGACCTGGTCGATGCTTTCGAGGCACGTACCGCTACCGATCCGGCAGCGGCTGCCACCGTCGGCACGGCTGGCCCGGTGGAGACTGAGGCCACCGTCGCACCGGCGACCGTTGCCCTGGTCGATGCGCCGCTGTCCGCGCCGTTGCCGGTCGAAAGCACGATCGAGGACGATCCGCTGGCACGTCCCCAGCAGGAGCAGGTGCGCGTGCGCGCGGATCTGCTCGACCGCCTGGTCAATCACGCAGGTGAGGTGGCGATCTACCGGTCGCGCCTGGAGCAGCAGCTCGGCGCCTTCCGCGGCGCGATGGGCGAGCTTGAACGCACCAACGCGCGTCTGCGCGACCAGCTGCGTCGCCTCGACCTGGAGACCGAAGCGCAGATCGTTGCCCGCTACCAGCGTGAGCAGGACCAAGCCGACCAGAAGTTCGATCCGCTGGAACTGGACCGCTTCTCCACCCTGCAGCAGCTCAGCCGTGCGCTGAACGAGTCCGCCGCCGACCTGGGCGGCCTGCAGGGCGTGCTGGACGATCTCTCGCGGCAGTACGATGCCTTGCTGCAGCAGCAGTCGCGCGTCAGTTCGGAACTGCAGGATGGCCTGATGCGTGCGCGGATGGTGCCGTTCGACGGCCTGGTGCCGCGTCTGCGCCGCGTGGTGCGCCAGGCCGGCATCGACACCGGCAAGCAGGTCCACCTGACCCTGGAAGGCACCCATGGCGAACTGGACCGCAACGTCCTCGACCGCATGGTCGCGCCGCTGGAGCACATGCTGCGCAACTCGGTGGCCCATGGCCTGGAGGCGCCGGAGCAGCGCCGTGCCGCCGGCAAGCCGGAAGAGGGCGAGATTGCCATCCGCCTGCATCGCGAAGGCTCGGAAATCGTGCTGGACGTGGCCGATGACGGCGCCGGCCTGGATCGGGAAGCGATCCGTCGCCGCGCGATCGACCGTGGCCTGCTGGCCGCCGACGCGCAGCCTGCCGATCACGAACTGGACAACCTGATCTTCGCATCGGGCTTCTCCACCGCCGACCAGGTCAGCCAGCTGGCAGGCCGCGGCGTGGGCATGGACGTGGTGCGCAATGAAGTGCGCCAGCTGGGTGGTTCGGTCGATATCCAGTCGGTGCGTGGCCAGGGCGTGCGTTTCACCCTGCGTCTGCCGCAGACGCTGGCCGTTACCCAGGCCGTGTTCGTGCAGATCGGCGAAACCACCTTTGCCGTACCGGTGGCTTCGGTCAGCGGTATCGGCCGCCTCTCGCGCGAGCGCTTCGAGGCCGCCGACAGCAGCTATCGCTACAGCGGCGAAGACTATCCGCTGTACGACCTGGGCAGCCTGGTCGGCCAGGCACCGGCACGTGCCGAGGGCCAGGCGCAGGTGCCGCTGCTGCTGGTCCGCGCCGGCGACCTGCGAGCTGCCGTGGCGATCGACCAGGTGCTGGGCAACCGCGAAATCGTGGTCAAGCCGGTCGGCCTGCAGATCGCATCGGTACCGGGCATCTACGGTGCCACCATCACCGGCGATGGCCGTGTGGTGGTGATCCTGGACGTGGCGCCGCTGGTGCGTCGTTACCTGGCCAACCCGACGCCGCCGGTGCTGGTCAACGCGCCGCGTCAGGAACGGCAGGTGCCGCTGGTGATGGTGGTCGACGACTCGCTGACCATGCGCAAGGTCACCGGCCGCATCCTGGAGCGCCACAACTTCGAGGTCAGCGTCGCCCGCGATGGCGTGGAAGCGCTGGAGCGGCTGGAGGAGCGTGTTCCCGACCTGATGCTGCTGGATATCGAGATGCCGCGCATGGACGGCTACGAGCTGGCCACCGCGATGCGCGCCGACCCGCGTTACAGGGACGTTCCGATCGTGATGATCACCTCGCGCAGCGGCGACAAGCACCGGCAGCGCGCTTTCGAAATCGGCGTCCAGCGCTACCTGGGCAAGCCTTATCAGGAGCTGGACCTGATGCGTAACGTGTACGACCTGCTGGGGATCGCCCGTGTCCGAGAGTGAAGCCAACCCGGCCGTCGCCCTGCTGGCCCGGCCTGGCGCGGCGCGTGAGCGCCTGCGTGAAGCACTGGCGCACGCCGACGTGCAGATCGTGCTGGAAGACGACCCGAATGGCCTTGAACCGCAGGCGCTGCATGACGCGCGGCCGCAGTTCGTGGTGATCGCACTGGAAGCGGCGATCGAGGACGCACTGGAACGCCTGGAGCCCGTGCTGTCGGCCCCCGGCCTGACCCTGGTGTTCGACGAAGCCGAGCTGGCCGCGCGCCGGAACGGCTGGGAGGCGCAGCGCTGGGGGCGTCACCTGGCCGCCAAGCTGCATGGACACCAGCAGGTGCTGCCGCCGGGCGCCGAGGACGAACCGGCCCTGCAGCTGGAGCCCGGTCGTCCTGCGCCGCCACCTGCGCCGCAGGAGGCAGCGCTGCAGACGCACCTGCAACAGGCACACCGCTGGGCCGACGACGTGCCAGCCGATGGCCTGTACGCACCGCCGGCGCAGCTGCATGAACCGGTCGCGTTCGAACACGCTCTGGCCGCGCTGCAGCCGATCGTGCCCGAACCGCCGGAAGCGCCGGTCGCACGGACAGAACCCCCCGCGGCACCGTCGGTGGCGTTCGATCACACCGCGTGGTCGCTGGTGGACGAGTCCGCCGATGCCGCCACCCCGGCGTACGCCGCAGCGGAGGTCGAGGCGCGCTCATCGTCGTTCGATACCGACCACCTGAGCCTGGTCGACCTGGATGCGGCCGCCCCGCCCGGCGCACGCGCGGGCGCGCTGCTGGTGCTGGCCGGGATCGGTGGCCCTGATGCGTTGCGTCGCCTGCTGGGCGCGCTGCCTTCGGCATTGGCGGTGCCGGTGCTGGTGCACATGCGCCTGGATGGGGGCCGCTACGGCAATCTCGTCAAGCAGATGGCGCGTGTCTCGCCGCTGCCGGTGCAGCTGGCCGAAGCCGGCCAGCGCGCCACGCCCGGGCAGGTGCATGTACTGGCCGATGACATCGGCGTCCGCGCGGCCAGCGACGGCCTGCATTTCCTGACCGACGCGCAGGGCATCTCGATTGCCGCGTTGCCGGCCCAGTACACCGCACTGGTACTGCTCAGCGGTGCCGATCTGGGCCATGTCGGGCCGGCGCTGGACCTGGCTGCCGCCGGCGCGTGGGTGGCCGGACAGGTGGGGGAGGGATGCTACGACCCGGCCGCCGCCACCGCCGTGGTGGCCGCCGGCATGGCCGCTGGCGAACCGCAGGAACTGGCGCAGATCATCGCCGCGCGCTGGGGCGAGGGTGACCACAACGGAGAGGCTCCATGAGTTACGCCAGCAACGATGAAATCCGTGGTGTCCTGATCCAGGCCGGCAACGAACGCGTGCTGCTGCCCAATGCCACGGTGGCTGAAATGATGTCGCGGGTGCCGGTGCAGTCGGTGGCCGACGCCCCCCGCTGGCTGGTCGGCGAGATCGCCTGGCATGGCTGGCAGGTGCCGCTGGTGTCATTCGCACGGCTTTCGGGGCTGGGGGACGAGGCAGCCGGTGTCCACAACAAGGTGGTGGTACTGAAGGCGCTCAGCGGCGATCAGCAGCGGCCGTATTACGCGTTGCTGACCCAGAACTTCCCGCAGTTGATCTCGGTGCCGCGCGATGGCCTGCTGGCCGATGCGTCGGAGGAGACCCTGCCGCAGATCGTGCACATGCGCGTACTGCTGGGTGAGCAGAGCGCGCTGCTGCCGAATCTGGACGCACTGGAAAGCGCGCTGGCTTCACTGGCGGCCTGAGGCCGCCCCCCGGACACAGGCCGCCGGGCATGGCCCGGCGCTGCCGTTGGCGTGCAGGTTGTCGGTGGACCTAACCGAGATCACCCAGCCGCGCCTGCAACGCGGCGATCGCGGCCAGCCCGGCGGTTTCCGTGCGCAGGATGCGCGGGCCCAGCTGCAGGCCCTGGAAGCCGGCGGCGGCCAGCTGCTCGCGGTCGCGTGGCGACCAGCCGCCCTCCGGACCAATCGCGATCACGATGCCGCCCGCGGGCGCCGCTGCCAATGTCGACAGCCGGTGCGAACCCATCGGGTCCAGGGTCAACCGCAGCGTATCGGCGGGCAGCGCAGCGGTTGCCTGCGCCAGCGACAGCGGCGCACCCACCCGTGGAATGCGCGCGCGCCCGGACTGGCCACAGGCCGACTGCACGACGTTGTTCCAGTGCGCGACGCGCTTTTCGGCGCGGGCCGCGTCCAGCTTCACCTCGGTGCGTTCCGCGTTCACCGGCAGGATGCTGCTGACGCCGAGTTCGGTGGCCTTCTGCAGGATCAGGTCCATCTTTTCGCCGCGCGCGATGCCCTGCATCAGGGTGATGGCCAGCGGCGATTCGATGTCGATGGCCTGCACGCTGTCGATGCGTGCCTGCACTTCGCGCTTGCCGACCACGGTCAGCGTCGCAGCGTAGTCATGGCCATCGCCGTTGAACAGGACGCAGCCATCGCCTTCGCGCAGGCGCATCACCCGCACCAGGTGGTTGGCGGTCTCCTCGGGCAGGGTCACGGTCTGGCCGCTGTGCAGCGGCAGGTCGATGGGACAGCGGGTCACGCGCATGCAATCGCCTCGTCGATGGCGGCCAGCGTGGTACGCGCCAGCAGATCCAGTTGTTCGTCGTCCACGCAGTATGGTGGCATCCAGTACAGCACATCGCCCAGCGGGCGAAGGACCACGCCGCGCTTCAGTGCTGCCTTGTACGCGTGCAGGCCGAGCCGCAGTCCGGGGTCGAAGGGCGTGCGCCTGTCGCCGCCGCGCGACAGTTCGAATGCCACCACCATGCCGGCCTGGCGCACATCGGCCACATGCGGGTGGTCGGCAAACGGTGCCGCGAGGGTGCCCATCACCGATGCGGTGCCGCGGTTGCGCGCGATCACATCGTCGCTGCCGAAGATGTCCAGCGTCGCCAGCGCCGCAGCGCACGCCAGCGGATTGCCGGTATAGCTGTGCGAGTGCAGGAACGCACGCTCGCGGGAGTCGTCGAGAAAGGCGTCGTACAGGGCCTGCGTGGCCAGGACCGCGGCCAGCGGCAGGAACCCGCCGGTCAGGCCCTTGGACAGGCACATCAGGTCCGGCATCACCCCGGCCTGTTCGCAGGCGAACATCGTACCGGTGCGACCGAAGCCGGTGGCGATCTCGTCGGCGATCATGAACGCACCGTGCGCGTCGCACAGCTCACGCACGCGCTGCAGGTACACCGGATCATGCATGCGCATGCCACCGGCGCACTGCAGGCGGGGTTCCAGGATCACCGCGCATACTTCACCGGGGTGCTGGTCGAACAGCGTCGCCAGGCCATCGGCGGCCTGGCGCGCACGCTCGGCGGCGCTCTGCCCTGGCTCGGCCAGGTAGGCGTCGGGCGAGGGTGCGAACAGCCCTTCGGCCAGCAACGGCGCGTACACCCGCCGGTACAGTGGGATGTCGCCCAGCGCCAGCGCACCGAGCGTTTCACCGTGGTAGCCGTTTTCCAGCGCGATGAAACGCGTACGCCGGGTCTCGCCGCGGTTATGGAAGTAATGGAAGGCCATTTTCAGTGCCACTTCCACCCCGGCCGAGCCGTTGTCGGCGTAGAACACCTTGGTCAGCGGATCGCGCCCGGCCTGCCGCGGGGCCAGTGCCAGCAGGCGTTCGGCCAGGGTGATCGCCGGCTCATGGCTGAAGCCGGCCAGCATCACCTGTTCCAGCTGGCCGGCCTGGGCCGCGATGGCGCCGCCGATGCGGGGCTCGGCGTGGCCGAACAGATTCGTCCACCAGCTGCTGACGGCATCCAGATAGCGGTTGCCGTCATGGTCGATCAGCCACGCACCCTCGCCGCGCGCGATCGGCACCAGCGGCAGGGTGTCGGGATGCTCGCGCATCTGTGTGCACGGATGCCACAGCACCTGCAGGTCGCGTTGCCGCCAGTGCAGGGCCAGCGGGGAGGGGGTTGGGTCTGCTAGCATTTCGGGCTCATGAACATGTTGCTGCCTGCACATTCTATCGGCCCCGGCGCCCGCGTCGGCCGCCGCGGAGATTCCGCATGAACGATGACCGTGCCAGCCGTCGCCTGCCGATCATCCATCGGATCACCGATGAAGAGAACGGTCCCTTCCAGCGCCAGCATCTGGATCTGGAATTCTCCAATGGTGAACGCCGCCGCTTCGAGCGTCTGGTCAGTCGTGGCCACGGTGCGGTGGTGGTGGTGCCCATGCTCGACGACGAGACGGTGCTGCTGGTGCGTGAATACGCCGCCGGGGTACATCGCTACGAGCTTGGCCTGGTCAAGGGCCGGATCGATGCCGGCGAGACCCCCGAGCAGGCCGCCGATCGCGAGCTGAAGGAAGAGGCCGGCTATGGCGCGCATCGGGTCGATGTGCTGCGCGCCATGACGCTGGCGCCGACGTACATGAGCCACCAGTCGTGGCTGGTGGTGGCGCGCGACCTGTATCCGGAAAAGCTGATCGGGGACGAGCCCGAGGAGCTGGAGGTGGTGCCCTGGAAGCTGTCCGAGCTGGACCGGTTGATGCTGCGCGAGGACTTTTCCGAGGGCCGCTCACTGGCGGCGTTGTTCATCGCCCGCCAGTGGCTGCAGGGAGCCCGATGATCAAGCTGACCACGGATCTGCGCGAGACCGCGATCGCCATCGCGCAGGAAGCCGGCCAGGCCATCATGCAGGTCTACGCCGACGGATTCGACGTGCGGATCAAGGACGACAACAGTCCGGTGACCGCCGCTGACCTGGCTGCCAACCAGGTCATCGAGCAGGGTCTGCGGCAACTGACCCCGGACCTGCCTATCCTGTCCGAAGAGTCGGCCCAGGTGCCCTGGGAAATGCGCCGCCATTGGGGCGCCTACTGGCTGGTCGATCCGCTTGACGGTACCCGCGAGTTCGTCAAGCGCAACGGCGAATTCAGCGTCAACATCGCCCTGATCTACCAGGGTGCCCCGGCGTTTGGCGTCGTGCTGGCGCCGGTCACCGGCATTGTGTGGCACGCCATGCGCGGCGAACTGGCGTACCGCCGGCAGGGACTGCACGACACCGTGCTGCGCACGCGCAGCCCGGCGACCGCTCCGCTGCGGGTGGCGGCAAGCCGCTCCCACCGCTCGCCGGAAACCGAAGCGCTGCTGGCGCGCATGGGCCGCATCGAGACCATCGCCCAGGGCTCGTCGCTGAAGTTCTGTCGCATTGCCGAGGCGGGCCTGGATGTGTACCCGCGGCTCGGCCCGACCTCCGAATGGGATACTGCCGCCGGCCAGTGCGTGCTGCACGCGGCGGGTGGCGCGGTCCTCTCGGCGGCGACCGGCAAGCCCTTCCGCTACAACCGCCGCGAGACGCTGTTGAACGGCGATTTCATCGCCCTTGGCGATACCAGCCTGCCGTGGCGCGACTGGTTGTCCGACTGACCTGGAGGCCGCATGAGCGCGCACGACACCCCCACCGCCGGCAGTGCCGCCAGCACCGAACTGGAACGCCTGCTTGCGATCATGGCCCGCCTGCGTGATCCGCAGGGCGGCTGCCCATGGGACCTGGAGCAGGACTTTGCGACCATTGCCCCGTACACCATCGAGGAAGCCTACGAAGTCGCCGATGCGATCGATCGCGGCGACCTCGATGATCTCTGCGACGAGCTCGGCGACCTGCTGCTGCAGGTGGTATTCCATGCTCGCATGGCCGAAGAGCAGGGGGCGTTCGCTTTCGCAGAGGTTGCCCGCGCGATCAGCGACAAGATGCAGCGCCGCCATCCGCATGTCTTCGCCGATGTCAGCGTCGATGATGCCGACGGGGTCATGCGCAACTGGGATGCGATCAAGCGCGCGGAGCGGGCAGCCAAGGGCGAACAGGACCATTCCGCCCTGGCTGGAATCTCGCGGGGCCTGCCGGAGTGGCAACGCGCGGTGAAGCTGCAGTCGCGCGCGGCCAAGGTGGGCTTCGACTGGCCGGGTCCGCTGCCGGTCCTGGACAAGGCAGCCGAGGAACTGCAGGAACTGCGCGAGGAGTTCGAGCGCGGCGACATCGCCGGCAACAAGGCGCGGCTGCAGGAGGAACTGGGCGACCTGCTGTTCGTCTGCGCCAACCTGGCCCGCCACGCCGACATCGACCTGGGCGCCGCGCTGCGCGGTGCGAACCACAAGTTCGAGCGTCGCTTCCGGGCCATGGAGGCACAGGCCGAGGCACAGGGCACATCCCTCGCCTCGCTGGACCTGGACGCGCAGGAAGCGCTCTGGCAGCACGCCAAGGCCGCCGAGAAGGAATGAAGACACTCGGCCTGTTCCTGCTGACCGCGCTGGCCGAGATCGTCGGCTGCTACCTGCCGTGGCTGTGGCTGCGCAAAGGAGGCAACGTCTGGCTGCTGCTGCCGGCGGCGGCCAGTCTGGCCCTGTTCGCCTGGCTGCTGACCCTGCATCCGACCGCCAGTGGCCGCGTCTATGCCGCTTACGGTGGCGTGTACATCGGCACCGCGCTGTTCTGGCTGTGGCTGGTCGATGGCATCCGGCCCAGCCGCTGGGATCTGCTGGGTGCTGCACTGTGCCTGGCGGGCATGGCGGTGATCATGTTCGGGCCGCGCCAGCCGGGCTGACCGCCGGCAGTGCGAGGCCCGCCGGAAAGGGGCATGATGGGGCCGATCGTGGCATTGGGAGTGCGCACATGTCCCGTTTCTCCAGCTTCCGTGACTTCTATCCGTTCTATCTCAGCGAGCACCGCCATCCGGTGTCGCGGCGCCTGCACTTCATCGGCAGCTGCGGCGTACTGCTGCTGGTCGCTGCGGCGATCCTGCGCGGCCAGCCGCTGCTGCTGTTGACGGCATTGGTCTGTGGGTACGGGTTCGCGTGGGTGGGGCACTTCTTCTTCGAGAAGAACCGCCCGGCCACGTTCCGCCATCCGCTGTACTCGTTCCTGGGGGACTGGGTGATGTTCATCGACATCCTGCGCGGGCGGGTGCGGTGGTGAGAACGTGTGCACGCCGCATTCACACGCTATGCTCGGGGTTGGACGTCTACCGATAAGGAAAGCCTGATGTTCCCGACCATGTTCTTTACCGTGGTACTGGCCTTCGTGGCCGTGGTCATCCTGTTCAAGGCCGTGCGCATGGTGCCGCAGGGGTATGAATGGACTGTCGAGCGGTTCGGCCGCTACACCCACACCATGACCCCCGGCCTGCATTTCCTGATCCCCATCGTGTACGGCGTGGGGCGCAAGGTGAACATGATGGAGCAGGTGCTGGATGTACCCAGCCAGGAAGTGATCACCAAGGACAACGCCGCCGTGCGCGTCGACGGGGTGGTGTTCTTCCAGGTACTGGACGCCGCCAAGGCCGCCTATGAGGTGGCCAACCTGGAAGTGGCCATGATCGCTCTGGTCCAGACCAACATCCGTACCGTGATCGGCTCGATGGACCTGGACGAATCGCTGAGCCAGCGCGAAGTGATCAACGCCCAGCTGCTCAGCGTGGTCGACCATGCCACCAACCCGTGGGGCGTGAAGGTGAACCGCATCGAGATCCGCGACATCCAGCCGCCCCGCGATCTGCTCGACGCGATGGCGCGGCAGATGAAGGCCGAGCGCGAGAAGCGTGCGCAGATCCTGGAGGCGGAAGGGTCGCGGCAGTCGGAGATCCTGCGCGCCGATGGCGAGAAGCAGGCTACCGTGCTGGAGGCGGAAGGGCGGCGCGAGGCAGCGTTCCGCGATGCGGAGGCACGCGAGCGCCTGGCGGAAGCCGAAGCGATGGCGACCAAGGTGGTGTCGGCGGCGATCGCCGAGGGCGACGTGCAGGCGATCAACTACTTCGTCGCCCAGAAGTACGTGGAAGCGTTCAAGGAACTGGCCAGCTCGCCGAACCAGAAGCTGGTCCTGATGCCGATGGAGGCCAGTGGGGTGATCGGCTCCATCGCCGGCGTGGCCGAGCTGGCCAAGCAGGCGCTGGCGAGCCAGGACAACAAGGCGGGCGGCAAGCGACCGCCGCCGATCGGAGGCTGACATGCGCTGGGACGTCGTCGCCTGGGGGGCGCTGGCCCTGCTCCTGTTCGCTGCGGAGGCTCTGCTGCCCGGCGCGTTCATGCTGTGGATCGGCATCGGCGCTGCAGCGGTGTTCGTGCTGGTGGCGATCTTTGCCGGCATCCCGCTGCTGTGGCAGGTGGTCGCCTTCGTCGTGCTGAGCGTGCTTTCGATCCAGTGCTACCGGCGCTGGGGCAGATCGCGGGCACGCGCCAGCGACAAGCCGTTGCTGAACCGCCGCGCCGAGCAGCTGATCGGTCGGGTGGTGCCATTGCAGCAGGGCATCACGGACGGGCAGGGTCGGGTCAGCATCGACGATGCGTACTGGCAGGTCAGCGGTCCGGAACTGCCGGCCGGGGCACGGGTGCGGGTGGTCGCGGTGCAGGGCAGCACGCTGGTGGTTGAAGCGGCCAGCTGAGCCGGCCGACAGGCGGTGCGTGCGCGAACCGCTGCGGTGCGGCACGCCCGGGGGCGATCGATCTGGGATAATGGGGGTTCTTGTTTCCTCTGCTGCCGGAACGGTCATGACCCAGAAGACGCTGCTCAACGATACCCACCGCGCCCTCGGCGCCAAGATGGTCGATTTCGGGGGTTGGGACATGCCCATCCACTACGGCTCGCAGCTGGACGAGCACCACCTGGTGCGTCGCGAGGCCGGCGTGTTCGACGTCAGCCACATGACCGTGGTGGACCTGCGCGGCGAGCAGGTCAAGCCGTTCCTGCGCCGCCTGCTGGCCAATTCCATCGACAAGCTGAAGGTGCCGGGCAAGGCGCTGTACTCGTGCATGCTCAATGCCGAAGGCGGCGTCATCGATGACCTCATCGTCTATTACCTGGGCGAGGACTTCTTCCGCATGGTGGTCAACGCCTCCACCCGCGAGAAGGATCTGGCCTGGCTGCGTACGCAGGCCGCTCCGTTCAACGTGTCCGTTGAACAGCGTCCTGACCTGGCCATCCTCGCCGTACAGGGGCCGCAGGCGCGCGAGCTCGTCATTGGTCTGGTCGGCGCCGCCGACCGCGAGGCGCTGGGCAAACTCGGCCGCTTCGCCGCGCTGCAGGTGCGGTCCGATGAGGGCGTCGAACTGTTCGTTGCCCGTACCGGTTACACCGGTGAGGACGGTTTCGAGATCCTGCTGCCGCAGGAGGCCGTGGTCGGGTTCTGGAACCGCCTGCTGTCTGCAGGCGTGAAGCCGGCTGGCCTCGGTGCCCGCGACACCCTGCGCCTGGAGGCCGGCATGAATCTGTACGGCCAGGACATGGACGAAGCCATCAGCCCGTACGAAGCCGCACTGGCCTGGACGGTGTCGCTGGACGAAGGCCGTGACTTCATCGGTCGCGACGTGCTGGAAGCGCAGAAGGCCGCCGGCAATGCGCGGCAGATGATCGGCCTGGTGATGGACGAGAAGGGTGTCCTGCGCCACGGCCAGGTGGTCACCACGGCCGGCGGCCAGGGCGAAATCCTGTCCGGCACCTTCTCGCCGACGCTGGCCAAGGGCATCGCCTTTGCCCGCGTGCCGGCAGGTGACCTCGGCCAGGTCACGGTCGATATCCGTGGCCGGCAGGTGCCGGTGCGCGTGGTCAAGTTCCCCTTCGTGCGCGAAGGCCAGGCCCAGCCCGGCGTGCTCGCCGACGCCTGATCCGAACGTGCCGGACGTCACTGACAGCAGTGGCGGCCGGTTGGTTACACTAGCCCCGTTTTTTCCACCCCCTGCAAATCCTGGAGCAGTCCCATGAGCGAGATCCCCGGCGACCTCAAGTTCCTCAAGTCCCACGAGTGGGCCCGTGTCGAAGGCAATGGCCGCGTTACCGTCGGTATTTCCGACCACGCCCAGGGCCTGCTGGGTGACCTGGTCTACGTCGAACTGCCGGAGGTCGGCGCCGACGCCAAGGCCGGCGAGCAGATCGCTGTCGTCGAGTCGGTGAAGGCGGCCTCGGACGTCTACAGCCCGATCAGCGGCAAGGTCGTCGAGGTCAACTCGGCGCTGTCCGACAAGCCGGAAACCATCAACGAAGATGCCTACGGCGAAGGCTGGATGTTCGTGGTCGAGCTGTCCAACGCCGAAGAGATCAACGAGCTGCTGGACCCGGACGCTTACGCCGAAGTCCTTGAGAACGACGACCACTGAGTCGTTGTTTCCTGGTTTGAAAACGGCCACCTTCGGGTGGCCGTTTTCGTTCCGGCGACCGCGCCGGACTCATGACGCCCGGTTCGCTGCACACCCACGACGCGGCATCAGGCGCTTCGGAAGGGTGTCTTCGGACGCGCGCAGTTTTGCGCAAATCCGCGTTTCCACCCCGCGCCGGCGCGTTCGAATGTGAAAACTTTTTCTGCCTCGTTGCGGCCCCGTTGTGGTGGCGCGGCAGGCCGCTGCGATACGTAGCCCGGGTGCGCGCGCGAGGTGGCGCAGGAATGGCACGCATCTACGCAGAGTGCTTATTTCAAGTGTTTTTTCTTGAGCGCGCGCGCACGCAGTGGTGCGCGTGGCGGTCGTGTTGTGCACGCCAGCGGTGTCTGCGGAAGCGAAACGAGGACGCTGGAGGCGGTGTCCGGGACGGCGCCAATGTGAAAATTTTTCGCGGGGGTTGTTGACAGTAAAAAAAAGCGTGATTAGGTTTCGCCTCAGCAGACCTTGCCTGCCCAACCGAGTGCGCAGAATCAATCGTCCGATGCGAAGCAGCCCCTCGAAAGCCACCGCGATCCCCAAGACGGTGGACATGGCCCCGCTTCCCCCGGAGAAATGCAAGGCAACTCCCGTTCCGATGCCTGCTCCGCCGATCGAGGCAGGCATTGCCGCATCCGTAACGGCGCGCCTGACGCGCCGGCGGTCCCCGCACGCAGCATCCGCGGGTTTGATCCACCTGGGCGTTTCAACTCCCTATCACTGACGAGGAGCCATCCCATGGCAACCAAGAAAGCTGCGAAGAAAAAGCCCGCCGCCAAGAAGGCGGTGAAGAAGGTCGCTAAGAAGGCCGCTGCCAAGAAGGCAGTGAAGAAGGTCGCAAAGAAGGCGACCGCCAAGAAGGCGGTGAAGAAGGCTGCGAAGAAGGTCGCCAAGAAGACCACTGCGAAGAAGGCAGTGAAGAAGGCGGCAAAGAAGGTAGCCAAGAAGCCGGCGAAGAAGACCGCGAAGAAGGCAGTGAAGAAGGTCGCCAAGAAGGCAGCGAAGAAGACTGCAAAGAAGGCCGCCAAGAAGACCACTGCCCGCAAGCCGGCCAAGAAGGTCGCCAAGAAGGCGACCAAGAAGGCCGTAAAGAAGGTTGCGAAGAAGGCGGCCAAGAAGGCGACCAAGAAGGCTGCCCCGAAGAAGGCAGCGAAGAAGGTCGCCAAGCGCAAGCCGGCCGCCCGCAAGAAGAAGGCCGCTCCGGTCGCTCTGCCGGCAACCCCGGCGCCGCTGATCTAAGTACTTCCCGATAGCCGTACCCTGAAACCCCTTCCTCGGCTGCCCAGCGAGGAGGGGGTTTTTTTATCCCCTGCCTGCAGCCCGCAAGAAAAAAGGGCGACCGATGGGCCGCCCTTCCGGTGATGCCAGGGAGTGCCGGTTCAGCGCGGCGAGGCGACCGCGCGGTTGCTGGATGCACCCTTGCCCTTGCGCTTGTCCTGCTGCGCCGGGCTTGCGCCCTCGGCCATCAGGTTGTCGCTGCCGAAGTCGGTATCCACGTCCAGCCAACGTTGCGAGGGAAGGCCAAGCGCGGAGTCGAGCACGGTCGGCAGCAGGCCGCTGGGCAGGCCGCTTTCGCCGTTCCACATGATCGCGATGCCGAGATCACGCTCCGGGACCAGAGCGACAAGGCCACGGTAGCCCTGCACGGCGCCGGCGTGGAACACCACGTCATGACCGGCGTAATCGAAGGTGCGCCAGCCGAGCGCGTAGCCGGCCGAATGCAGACGCTCGCGGCGCCAGCCCGACCGCATTTCGCCCGGCGTGTTGATCAGGCTCGAATGCAGGGTGGCCAGCAGCGGTGCCGGCAGCACGTCGGGGCGATGACCGGTGTGGGCCAGCAGCCACTGTGCCATGTCGCTGGCACTGGCGTTGACGCCGGCCGCCGGCGCGACCCGGTAGTAGGTCGGTTTCGGCGTCAGCGACACCCAGCCATTACGGCTGCGCACATGCGGACGTGCCCACCGCGAACTGGCCTGGATGCCGGCCAGGCCGAGGCTGGCATCGTTCATGCCCAGCGGCTTGAAGATGCGGCGCTCGACCGCCTGCTCGTAGAAGCTGCCGGAGGCGGCGTAGACGACGTCGCCGATCAGGCTGAAGGCCACGTTCTGGTAGGCGTAGCAGTCGCCTGGCAGGCACTTGAGGCTGGTGTTGGCCAGCTTCTGGGTCAGTGCGTAGTACTCGGCGTTGCCTTCGATGTCACGGTCGTAGGCGTTGTAGGGCAGGCCGACGCGGTGGCTGAGCACGTCGGCGACGGTCAGACGCTCGGTGGCTTCCGGCGAGTTGAGGCGGAAGCCGGGCACATAGTCGGTGACCTTGCTGTCCCAGCGCAGCGTGCCGTCATTGACCAGCAGGCCGGCCATGGTGCCCGCGAAGGCCTTGGACAGCGAGGCCAGCCGGAACACGGTATGGGCATCGACCGGCAGCGGATTGTTGACGTCGGTGACGCCGTAACCGCGCGCACTCAGCACGCGTCCGCCCTGCACGATCGCCACCGCCATGCCCGGCACGCGCTCGCCATAGGTGAGCTGCTGCGCCATCGATTCGATGTTGGCAACGTTGAAGCCGGGGGCGGGTGCCTGCACCTGCGGCATCAGGCCGGTACGGTAAGCGGCCGGCTGGGTATGAGCGACGGCCGGCGCGGCCGCGGTCTCGATGTTGGCCGGCATCGGCGGCAAGGCCGGCGGGGTCTGCGCGGTGGTGGACAAGGCAACGGGCATCAGCATGCCCAGCAAACCGGTGGCCGCCGAACGGATCGGACGACGCAGGCTGTTCTTTTTCATCGGTTGGACCCGTGCGCGACTGCTGATGGCGATTCTAGCGCCGCTTTTCGCCTGTGCACAAACAAAGCGAAGATGAATGCGCATCTCGTTGAAAAAGTTGGAATTTTGACGCTGCCGGATTGTGTATCCGAACGTGTCGGCGGTCGCCCGTGCGAGTCCCCTGCGGTGCCACCTGCGTGCCGCGCTGGCGATGTTGCAGTGCATTGGCTAACGTACGCGCTTTGCCGCCCCCCGGAGCCTGCCATGCCGCTGTCCAACCGCTGCCTGCTGGCGTGGGGCGCCGCATGAGTTCGGTGCAGGACGGGAGGCCGTTGCGCGGGCTGCTGGCAGCGCTGCGCGAGTCCCCGGCACTGTGGTGGTCGTTCCTCTACTTCTTCTGCCTGCTGAGCGGCTACTACGTGCTGCGACCGGTACGCGAGGCGATGGCGGCTTCGGCCGACCTGGAGACGGTGTTCCCGCCGGTGCTGATCGCCTGGTTCGCCAGCCACGGCATCGCACTGAAGGATTTCGTCCTGCAGTTCCTGTTTTCCTGCGTGTTCGTGATCATGCTGGTGCTGCAGCCGGTCTATGGCTGGCTGGTCAGCCGCTTTCCGCGGCGGGTATTCCTGCCGGCCGTGTATGGCTTCTTCATCGCGACCCTGCTGGGCTTCTACGCACTGTTCGACAGTGGCGTGCCGGGGCGGGGCATGGCCTTCTTCTTCTGGGTCATGGTGTTCAACCTGTTCGCCGTCGCCGTGTTCTGGAGCTTCATGGCGGATGTGTTCTCCAACGTGCAGGCCCGTGCGTACTACGGCTACATCGGCGCGGCCGGCACGCTCGGCGCGTTCCTCGGCCCGATCATCACCAGTGCGCTGGTGCAGCGGGTGGGTATCGCCAACCTGATGCTGGTCTCGGCCGGCTTCCTGATCGTGTGCCTGCTGTGCATCTGGCGCTTGCGGCACTGGGCGGTGCTGCGTGAACGCGAGCAGCAACTGGTCTCCGGCGAGCAGCCGATGGGCGGCAGCGTGCTTGATGGCCTGAAGCTGATCGCGCGCGAGCCCCTGCTGCGCTGGCTGGCCATCATGGTGGTGTTCGGCGTCGGCGTGGGAACGCTGCTGTACAACCAGCAGGCCAGCATCGTGCGCGCGTCGTTCACCGACCCTGCGGCGAGCACCGCATTTTTCTCGCGCATCGATCTGGCGGTGAACGCGCTGGCCCTGCTGATGCAGCTGGGCCTGACCCGCTGGCTGCTGTCGCGCCACGGCATCGCTCCGGCGCTGTTGATTCCCGGCTTCGCGATCCTGATCGGCTTCTCGGTGCTGGCGGCGTCGCCGATGCCGCTGATGGTGGCGGTGGTGCAGGTGATGACCCGGGCCAGCGAGTTCGCCCTGGCCAAGCCGGCACGCGAGACGATCTATACCCGTGTCGACCGGCAATGGCGCTACAAGGCCGGTGCGGCCATCGACACGGTGGTCTATCGTGGTGCCGACCTGAGCTTCACCTGGGTGCACAAGGGACTGGCATTGTTCGGTTCGCACGTGGTGTTCATCGGAGGCGTTGCGGTGGCCGCGTTCATGACGCTGGCCGCGTTCGGCGTGCTGCGCGAAGAGAAGAAGCTGCCCCGCGACCGTTGATTTTCCGGGGTCAGATCCTTTTCCGGCAGGAAAGGGATCTGACCCCATTCTCCATCCCTGTTCAAGGAACCGCCCATGTACTGGATCGCACTCGCCCTGACTCTGCTGGTCGCCCTGCTGCACGTCTACTTCCTGGTGCTGGAGATGTTCCTGTGGACGCGGCCACTGGGGCTGAAAACGTTCCGCAACACGCCGGAGAAGGCGCAGACCACACAGGTGCTGGCGGCCAACCAGGGGCTGTACAACGGCTTCCTGGCGGCCGGCATCGTGGCGGGGCTGGTGATGGCACAGCCGGTGCTGGTGACGTTCTCGCTGGTCTGCGTGGTCGTGGCGGGGTGCTATGGCGCGTACAGCGTGAGCCGCCGGATCTTCATGATCCAGGCGCTGCCGGCGATCCTGGCGCTGGTGCTGCGCGCGCTGGTGTGAGAGTTCCGGCCAACGGCGCAGCCCCTCGTGGGTTGGCCGCGTAGAGCGTGTCATGGGTTTGGCCGGGCGGGTTGGGTTTGCGGGGGACGCCGCAAGTACGTCCCTGTAGGCTTGGCCGCGGCATCCATGCCGCGGACACCCCCGCGAACCCAACCCGCCCGGCCCCTGACAGTTTCCGCGGGCGTCCAGCCCACGGAGAAGAAAAAAAAGAGCAAACAGCAACAGCAACAGCAAAAGCGGCCGATGGGCTGCTTTTGCTTCTGCTCTTCTTTTTTCTTCTGCGTGGGTTGGACGCCGCACAAATCTGTCAGAGGCCGGATGGGTCGGGCCGGGCGGGGTATCCGCGCCATGGATGGCGCGGCTAAGCCCCCAGGGATGGGTTCACGGCGTCCCCGCCTGGCTCGACCCATCCGGCCCAACCGATAACCGCATGCCGCGACCAACCCACGAGGGGCTGCGCCGTTGGCCGGAACCTCACTTGGCCGGCGACATCCACATGTCGATGACCGCGCTGAACACTTCGGTCCCTGCACGGTCGCGCACGCTCACCGTCACCGGCAGCGCATAGCCCTGGGCCGCGACCACGATCGGCTGCGCCGGCAGTGCCACCGCCTGCAGCGTGCCGCGTGCCTTGGCCAGGTACTGCACCTGCATGCCCTTGGGGATCCAGCGCATGCCCTTCGGCAGTGATGCATCGACCATCAGCCCGGCCGTCAGTTCGGCCAGATTGCACATCGCGATCGCGTGCACCGTGCCGATGTGGTTGCGCACCCTGCGCCGGTCCGCCAGCGTACCTTCGCAGCGGCCATTTTCCAGGCGGGTGATGCGCGGCGCGATGCTGGCGAAGTAGGGCGCCTTGAAGCACACCGCGCGCGAGAACAGCCAGGTGCCGGCAGGCCAGCGCTGCAGGCGGTTGTAGAGCGAGAGCAGGGGCGTGGACATGGTGGGATTCCGTTGGGCGGATAAAGCGACGGCGGGCCGAGGCCCGCCGTCGAGGCAACGCGCGTCGCGGGCGATCAGGCAGCCTGCGAGTGCGGGTCCTTGTGCTGGCGGTCGTAGTAGCTGGCCGCACGCAGTTCGTGGGTGTCGAAGTCGTCCACGGTGATGGTGTCCAGGGTCAGCGTGCGCAGCTCTTCCAGCAGCGTGCGCTCGTCCTGGGTGATCACACCTTCGGCCACGGCTTCGTCCAGCTGGCTCTGGAAGTCCAGCGCCTCGATGCCCTTGCTCTTCAGCGCCTTCAGGAACTTGCGCTCCACCGGCTCGGCCATGATGGCCTTGGCCAGATAGCTGTTGATGCGGCCGCCGGGGTTGTTCTCGCACGGGGTCAGGAACACACCCTGTGCCAGGCGGTCGCGCGCTTCGTTCGGCGCCATCAGCAGAGCGGCGACGCGACGGCTCAGGCGATCACCCGGTGCTTCGGCGCGGCGACCCAGCGGGAAGATCAGTGCCCACATCAGCCAGCCGATCGGACGGATCGGGAAGTTGCGCAGGGCGGCCGACAGCGATTCTTCGATCTTGTGCACGCTGTCATGGAAGGCCCACGCCAGCAGCGGCTGGTCGGCCTGCGGTGCGCCTTCATCGTGGTAGCGCTTGAGCATGGCGCTGGTCATGTAGATGTGGCTCAGCACATCGCCCAGGCGGCCGGACAGCGATTCCTTGAACTTCAGCTTGCCGCCGAGCGTCATCATCGAGATGTCGGCCATCAGCGCCAGATTGGCCGAATAGCGGTCCAGCTTGCGGAAGTAACGGCGGGTGTAGGCATCGCCCGGGGCGGCACCGAAGCGGGCGCCGGTCAGGCCGAACCAGAACGAGCGCACGGCGTTGGAAATGCCGTAGCGGATGTGGCCGAACAGGCTGCGGTCGAATTCCTGCAGGCCGGCACGGGTATCCGGATCCTGTGCAGCCTTCATCTCCTTCAGCACCCACGGGTGGCAGAGAATCGCACCCTGGCCGAAGATCAGCAGGCTGCGGGTCATGATGTTGGCGCCTTCCACGGTGATCGCGATCGGCGCAGCCTGCCAGCTGCGGCCGGCGAAGTTGCGCGGGCCGAGGATGATGCCCTTGCCGCCGATGACATCCATCACGTCCGAGATCACCTCGCGGCTCATGCTGGTGCAGTGGTACTTGGCGATCGCCGACGGTACCGATGGCACGTCGCCGCGGTCGACGGCGGCAGCCGTGGCCTGCGACAGCGCGCTGATCTTGTAGGCCTTGCCGCCGATGCGGGCCAGTGCTTCCTCCACGCCTTCAAAGCGGCCGACCGACAGGCCGAACTGCTTGCGGATGCGCGCGTAGGCGCCGGTCACCGCAGCGCCGGCCTTGGCGCCACCGCTGGCGGTGGACGGCAGCGTGATCGAACGGCCCACGGCCAGGCATTCGTTGAGCATGTTCCAGCCCTTGCCGGCCATGGCAGCGCCGCCGATGAGCTGGGTCAGCGGGATGAACACGTCCTTGCCGCGGATCGGGCCGTTCTGGAAGGTCGAGTTCAGCGGGAAGTGGCGGCGGCCGATCTCGACGCCGGCGGTATCGCGCGGCAGCAGGCCCAGAGTGATGCCGATGTCGCGGGTCTCGCCGATCAGGCCATCCGGGTCGTACATGCGGAAGGCCAGACCGATCAGCGATGCGACCGGAGCCAGGGTGATGTAACGCTTGTCGAACGTCAGCCTGACGCCCAGCACCTGCTCGCCATTCCATTCGCCCCGGCAGACGATGCCGTAGTCGGGAATCGAGGTGGCATCGGAGCCGGCAAACGGGCCGGTCAGGCCGAAGCAGGGCACTTCACGACCGTCGGCCAGACGCGGCAGGTACTGGTCCTTCTGCTCCTGGGTGCCGTAATGCACCAGCAGTTCGCCCGGACCCAGCGAGTTCGGCACGCCGACGGTCGAGCTGACCACCGAGGATACCGAGGCCAGCTTCTGGATCACCTTGTGGTGGGCCAGCGCAGAGAAGCCCAGGCCGCCGTATTCCTTCGGGATGATCATGCCGAAGAACTTGTTCTTCTTGATGAAGGCCCACAGCTCCGGCGGCAGGTCGGCGTGGACGTGGGTGATCTCCCAGTCGTTGACCATCCGGCACAGCTCTTCCACCGGGCCGTCGAGGAAGGCCTGCTCCTCGGCGGTCAACTGCGGCTTGGGATAGTTGAGCAGGATGTTCCAGTCCGGATCGCCGGTGAACAGCTCGCCCTCGAAACCGACCGAGCCGGTTTCCAGTGCGATGCGCTCGGTCTGCGACAGCGGCGGCAGCACCTTGCGGAACACCTTCATCATCGGACCGGTCAGCAGCGGCTTGCGGATGAACGGCAGCAGCAGCGGTACAGCGATCAAGGCCAGCACGGCGGCGGCGACGATCGTGGAGGTCTGGTTGACGTAGGGGATGAACCAGCAGGCGACCAGCAGCGCGGCGCTGATCAGCGTCCAGGTGACCAGCCGCATGCGGTGGTAGGCGGCGAATGCACCTGCCAGCAGCAGGGCAAGGAAGGGAAGAACGATGCTCATGAGCGTGCTCCGGTGACGTGCTCGTTTGTGACGGACGAAGCTGCGGCGTCCACCGCAGGCAACACGTCCAGATAGTCCAACACAGTAGCGGTAAAGGCGTCGTTGTCGTCGCCGGCGACCATGTGCGTGGCCTGCGGCAACTGCACGTGGCGCGCGTGCGGGGCCAGCGCCAGGAACTCGGCCACGGTCTGCGGCGTGACCAGGTCGCTGCGACCCCCACTGACCAGCAGCATCGGGCACTTCACCTGGCGCGCGGCATCGGCCAGCGCATCCTGGTGCTGCTCGCTGTCGCGGGCCAGCTCGGCGACCAGGCGCGGATCCCAGTGCCAGCGCCAGCGGCCGTGACCATCCTCGCGCAGCAGCGCGCGCAGCGACTGCTCGGATTTGCGAGGCCGGTGCGGCATGTAGGCGGAAATCACGTCGGCGGCCTGCGCCAGCGAGGCGAAGCCATCGGGATGGGCGGTCATGAAGGCGAGGATGCGCTCTACGCCCGCGGTATCCCAGCGCGGGGTGATGTCCACCAGCACCATCGCCGAGAACAGGCCCGGCCAGCGCGATTCGGCCAGCAGGCCGAACAGGCCGCCCATCGAGGCCGCGACCAGCACGGGCGGGCGCGGCTGTTCACCGGCCAGCACGATCAGATCGTCAGCAAACTGCTCGCCGTGATAGGGCAGGTCGGCGGCATTCCAGTCCGAATCGCCGTGACCGCGGGCGTCGTAGGCCAGCGTCTGCAGGCCGGCAGCAGACAGCGCGCGGGCCGTGGCGTTCCAGGCATGCCGGGTCTGCCCGAAACCGTGGGCGAACAGCACCCGGCCGCGGCGGCCGTGATCGCTGGCCGTGGCGGCCAGCCGTGTGCCGTGCGCGGCTTCCAGACGCAGGTCGTGGAACGCAACGGGAGTGGGGGAAGTAACCATACTTGCTAGTATGGATCGGTTGTGGGGGATGTCAATACTGCATGGTATGGTGCGGCGCGTCAGGTGGCCGGTCGGCACAGCGGAGCCCTTGGGCTGCATCCGCGTACTGCAACGAACCCCGCCGTATGGTTAAATCACTCCATGAATCAACCTGACGCTTCTGCCGGCGAACCGCGCGCCGGCCGCAACAGCCGCCTGAGCGCCGAAGACTGGGCCCAGGCGGCCCTCGATCTGATTGCTGAACAAGGCGTGGGTGCCGTCGCGGTGGAACCGCTGGCGCGGCGCCTCGGCGTCACCAAGGGCAGCTTCTACTGGCATTTCCCCTCGCGCGACGCCCTGCTGCAGGCGGCGTTGGAGCGGTGGGAGCTGTTCGAGCAGGAGCAGGTGTTCGGCAGCCTGGAAGACGTGCCGGATCCGCGCGCGCGCCTGCGTCAGCTGTTCCAGATGGTGGCGCACGAAGTGCAGCCGCACATCATCTACAGCGAGCTGCTGAAGGCGCTGGACCATCCGATGGTGCGGCCGGTCATCGACCGCGTTTCGCAGCGTCGCCTCGATTACCTGATCGCCTCGTTCCGTCAGGCAGGCCTGAGCTCCACCGACGCACGCCATCGTGCGCGCCTGGCCTATGCGGCCTATGTGGGCTTCCTGCAGCTGTCGCTGCAGCTGCAGCAGCCGAAGCAGGCGCGGGAGGATTTCGAGGCCTATGTCGAACACCTGATCGAGACGCTCATTCCGAACGGCTGACGGTTTCCGTTGCCCACGAGAAAGCCGCGACCTGATCGCGGCTTTTTTGTTGCCGGTGCAGGGTGGTACGCGCCGGCAGTGCAGAAAGAACAACGGCCCCTTGCGGGGCCGTTGCTGCAGTCATCGATCGATCAACCGATCAGAACTTCTGCTGGTACTTCATGTATACGAAGCGACCGATGTCGTAACCACCGTAGTACGAGTAGCCCGAGTTCGGCTGGGCGTAGGCCGGAGCCGCCCAGTGATCGAACACGTTGTTGGCACCGACGGCCACGGTCGCATTCCACGGCAGATTGTAGGACACCTGCAGGTCGTGGAAAGTGTTGGAGCCCAGCTCGTTCTTCGGCGTGATCTGGCCCTGCGTATCCGGTGCACTGAAGTCCGGCAGGGTGCAGCGGTCGTCGAAGTAGCAATCTTCCTTGGTGCCCGAGTAATAACGCGCGGTCCAGGAGACCGACAGGTTCTCCAGCTGCCAGTTGATGGTCAGGTTTGAACGGATACGGAAGTTGCCTTCGAAGCCGTTCTGCTGGGTCGGCGGATTGTCGGTGTTGTCCTGCTTGATCTCGTTCTTCGTGACGTAGGTGTTCTGCCACGACGTGGTGAAGTTGCCGAAACCGGTCTCGAAGCGGTAGTTCACGTCAAAGTCGAAGCCTTCGGTCTCGACATAGCCGGCATTGCGCAGTGCGAACTCCAGATCGGTGATGTTGCCGTTGGCGTTACGCGTGAAGCCGGTGCAGCGGGATTCGATGCCACGCAGGTAGCAGTCGTTCAGCAGGTCGGTCGGCGTGTCGGCAACGATGGTGTTCTCGATGCGGATGTTCCACCAGTCCAGCGAGGCGTTGAAGCCGCTCAGGAATTCCGGGCTCCACACCACGCCGATGGTCTTGGACGTAGAGGTTTCCGGCGTCAGGCCCGGCGTCGAACCGGTGATGAACGGGGTGTCGCTGGCCTCACCCGGACCCTGTGCCGGGCCACTGCTGGAGGTGTTCGGCTGGCGGAAGCCGGCCGGCACGTCGGCCAGGCAGCGCGCGTTGCCTGCGGCTGGGCCGAAGCTGGTGTCACATGGATCCGTGTAGCTCGGGAACGTCTGCGAGATACCGCCGTACAGGTCGGCCACGGTCGGGGCGCGGAAGCCTTCCGACCAAGTGCCGCGGATCAGGATCGAGTCCACCGGCTTCCACTTCAGGCCGAACTTGCTGTTCAGCGTGTCGCCGAAGGTGTCGTAATCCGAGTAACGGGTGGCGGCGGTCAGGGTCAGTTCCTTCGCGCCCGGCAGGTCGGCCAGGATCGGGATCTGCAGTTCTGCGTAGATTTCGTTGAGGTTGTAACCACCCTGCGTCGGGCCTGCGGCCAGATCGGTCGAGATGCCGGTCTGGGCCAGCGCGTCCGGCGAGAACGAACCGCTTTCTTCACGACGCTCCACGCCGATCGCCACGCCCAGATCACCCGCCGGCAGGGTTGCGATGGTGCCGGCGATATTGGCGAAGTAGTTCTTGGTCGTGGTGCGCGACAGCGCTTGGCCCGGCTGATACAGATAGGCCTGCACGTCGGGATCGGCAAGGCTGTTCGGCGAGTTGTAGCCGTTCGGAATAAGCGGGTTCCACGGGGTGCAGGCCCCGGGGCCGCTACCCAGCGGGATCGGGGAATCCGGGGTGCCGCACTGTGCCTGGCCGTTGGCGTTGATGAAGGACGGACCTGTAGCCTGACCAACCGCGTAGGTGTTCAGGTTGCCGGTGCTGACCTGGGTGCCCTTGTTCTGGTTGTACAGATAGCCGGCTTCCCAGTCCCAGTAGCGCTCGCCGGTCTGGAACGAACCGCTGAACACGCCGGTGAAGCGGGTGGTGGTCAGGCTGTTGTGCACTTCGCGGGGTACTTCCCAACCGCGACGGACATAATCGACGTCTTCGCCTACCGGGTTGTAGATGCTGTCCGCCGACAACGGGCCGGCCAGCGGGTAGTCCTCGCTGAAGAACGGATAGCCGGCGTTCTGCGCGAACGACTCACGGTCGGTGTACATGACGCTGGTGTCGAAGCGCACGTTGTCGGTGAAGTCGAAGCGGCCGTTCAGGAAGGCCGACTTGCGCTTGATGCCGCTGTACACGGTCGAGGCCAACGCGGGATTGGAGACGTCGATGGACGGGTTGACAAGGCGGTAGCTTGCGAAGTCGGACGGATCCAGGCCCGGGACATCACGGCGCAGGGTGTAGAGCTGGCCGTTGTAGACGAAGCGGCCCCACTGCGAGGTGCCGGACAGGCCGCCCGGACGCGGGGCGCTCTTCTCGCCGGTCGGGAAGCGGTCACGCGAGAACCAACGGTCCTTTGCCCACACCGGATCTTCATTGGTGTATTCAACACCGGCGGTCAGTGAACCACGCTCACCACGGAAGCCCATGATGAAGTCGTAGTTCTCGCGCTTGCCATCGCCTTGGTCCCACTGGCCGATGTACACGTTGGCTTCCGCGCCTTCGAAATCCTTGCGGGTGATGATGTTCACCACGCCGGCGATCGCGTCCGAACCGTAGATGGTGGAAGCACCGTCCTTCAGGACTTCGATGCGCTCGACCATCGCCGACGGGATCGACGCCACGTCCTGCAGGCCATCGTTGGTGATGCCGAGGCGTCGGCCATCGATCAGGATCAGGGTGCGGTTCGCACCGAGGTTGCGGAGGTCGATGTAGTAGCCGCCGACGGCTTCACCCGAGCTCAGCGGCGAGGTGCGGCTGATGGCGGGCGAACCGGCGGTCGGGATGTTCTGCAGGATGTCGGCGACCGACTTGAAGCCCTGCTTCTCGATCTGGTCACGGCTGATGGTCATCACCGGCTGTGCGGTTTCGGTGTCGACCTGGCGGATGCGCGAACCGGTGACCTCGATGCGATCGAGGTTGGTGGCATCCTGGGCCTGTGCCGTCGCCGTGGTGGCACCGGCAACAAGCGCGATCACAACTGCATCGCGCAGCTGGCTGGACTTGAGTTTCATTGGCTCTCTCTCTCCAAGAAATCTTGGCTGGGGTTATGCCCGGCGGGGAAGCGAAAGTGCGCTTCCAAATCGCGAGGCTGAGCCGATAGTAGCGGGCGCCTGCCAAGAATTAAAGCTGTGTTAATCAAAGCTGTGATTTGTGTAAATTGATGGAATGTCAATACTTTTCAATGGCTTGCAGTAGGGTTTGTGGCATGGCGCCTCGTTTGTTAAAGAAAAATGATGAAAAAAGTTTCCATTGATATGTATCGAAACATGTCGCTGCGGCGAGAAACGCACACATTGCGACAGCGCCGGGGGCGCAAAGGGAATGCGGTGCACGCAAACGCAACGGGCGCCTTCCGGCGCCCGCGATGTCACTGCATAAGGGAGGTGTGAGCGGTCAGAGATCCTGCTCGTAACGCACATACGGCACGGTGCCGTCGTCGTTGCTCTCATTTCGTGGCGAGAAGGGGTTCTTGCCGCGGCTGATCACGTTCTCGGCGCCGACGGTGAGCTGGCCGGACCACGGCGTCCGCCAGGTCAGGCCGATGCCCAGACCTTCCCACTTGCCGGGACGGCCGGGTACGTCGACCACGCGACCGATGATGCTGCCGGTGAAGTTGCCGTAACCGGCGCCGAGGCTGAGGCTCTTGCTGTCCCAGCGATCGACCAGGGCCGGCGAGGCATCGGCCAGCGGCACCAGGCGTGCCTTGGCGTAGGTGCCGGCAATGGACACGAATCCTTCGCGACCGATGTTCTTCTGCGCGAACACGGTCAGGTCGTTCTGCTCGGCACGCAGCGACGGCGTCTTGTTCGGGCCGGCCAGCCAGGCCGGCAGTGTTTCGCGACCGGTACCGGCGGTGATGCCCAGGCGGCTGCTGCCCCGGTTCAGGGCAGCCGTGCCGGTGAAGCGGCGGCTGCTGAGGTCATCGTCGTCGCCCAGACTGGCCAGCATGCAATGGCTGGCCAGACCGCTGATGCTGGTACTGCTGCTGTTGCTGCAGAGCAGGCCCAGCGAGTCGCCCGACGACAGGCCAAAGGCCGCATCCAGCGAATTGCGGCCGAAATGCCAGCGGGCGCCGGCGGCCTGCTCACCGGTGGGTTCAAGGTAGAGCAGGGCTTCGACCTTGCCGCTGCCCTTGTTCCACACCGGCAGCACCGTGCGGGTGTCCTTGCTCTGCGCATGCGCGCCCGCGACCGCGCCAAGGGCGATCAGCAGGGCCAGCGGTAGACGCAGATAGGTACGCATCGGACCAGTTCAGACAGGGACAGACAACGGAAGTTCCCGCAGGGGCGGGGACTCGATCCTAGGGTGTTTATGATTTCTTAACAAGCCTTGATCCTCCCCAGGTGCAAGACCGGCCGCTTACTGAAGGCGTTCAGGTGCCGGAACAGTCCCCTCGGCACCGTGGAACAGTATGCCGAACTCCGTCAACGGGAAGTGATACTCCCGTCCGCAGAATTCGCAACGGACTTCCACCTGGCCGGTGGCTTCGGCCGCCGCACGTGCCTCTTCCTCGCCCAGCGACTGCAGCATCGAGGCGACCCGCTCGCGCGAGCAGGAGCAGGCAAAGGACAGTGGCTTGCTGCCCATCAGCTCCGCCTTCTCCTCATGGAACAGGCGGTGCAGCAGCTGCTCGGCGGGAGTAGCGAGCAGTTCGGCCCTGCCCAGGGTCTCGAACAGGGCGCTGGCGCGTGACCAGCCATCTTCGTCGCCCTCGTCGCCGGGTAGTTTCTGCAGCAGAAGGCCGCTGGCCCCCGTGCGGTCGGCGGCCAGCAGCAGTCGCGTCGGCAGCTGCTCGGACTGCCGGAAGTAGTCCTCGAAGGCCTCGTCCAGTTCCGCAGCGCTGAGCCCGACCAGGCTCTGGTAGCGCTGCGGTTCGCGCGGGTCCAGCCCGGGGTTCTCGATGGTGATGGCGAGGAGGGCGTCATCGCCCAGGCTGGACAGGTCGCGCGGCGCGTCGGCGCCCTCGCTGAGCTGGGCGATGCCGCGCAGGGTGCCGGCGGCGGTGCATTCGGCGAACAGCGTGCGCAGCGTGGTGCTGCTGCGCAGCTGGATGGACAGGCGGCCGTCGACCTTGGTGTGGCCGGTGAACAGCGCCGAGGCCACGCAGGCTTCGCCGAGCAGCTCGGCTGCGGCGTCCGGGTAATGGGCATGGGACAGGATTTCCTGCCAGGTGGCCTGCAGGCGCACGTGTACGCCGCGGACACCCGCGTCGGGAAGCAGGAAGCGGATCAGGGAATCAGGTTGGGCGGTCATCGGCTCACATCGCGCGGAAACAGGGGTGGTTGCCGGATAATGTGCCGACAGCCAGGCAGAAGAAGGATGCACCACTAATGGGGGCAGGGGGAGAGCAGGACAAGGTGAAGGTGGCCGGGGACGTTCCGCGCCGCCGGCGTTGGCACTGGAAGCGGCTGCTGTGGCTGCCGGTGCTGTTCGTGGCCTTCAGCTGCCTGCAGGTGCTGGTGCTGCGCTTCGTGGATCCGCCCATTTCCAGCGTGATGCTGTGGCGCTACGGGGAGGCGCTGGGGGCGGGCGACTGGGCCTACCGGCTGCACTACCAGTGGCGGGATCTGGACCAGATGGCGCCGAGCCTGCCGATTTCGCTGGTGGCGGCCGAGGACCAGCGTTTCCCCGAACACAGTGGGTTCGATCTGCAGGCCATCGAGAAGGCGCGTGACCACAACGCGCGGGGCGGTCGGCTGCGCGGGGCCAGCACCATCAGCCAGCAGGTGGCCAAGAACCTGTTCCTCTGGCAGGGCCGCAGCTGGATCCGCAAGGGCCTGGAGGTCTGGTACACGGTGCTGATCGAAACGCTGTGGCCCAAGCAGCGGATCCTGGAGATGTACGCCAACATCGCCGAGTTCGGTGACGGCGTGTACGGTGCGCAGGCGGCGGCGAAGACGTTCTGGGGCAAGGACGCCGCGCGCCTCAGCCCGGCCGAGAGCGCGCGGTTGGCGGCCGTGTTGCCGGCGCCGCGGCGCTACAGCGCGGCCTCGCCCGGTCCCTATGTACAACGTCGTGCCGCGTGGATCCAGCGGCAGGCCCGGCAGCTGGGTGGCGCTGCGTACCTGGCCGAGGACTGAGGCGGGCGTCTGCGCCGCTCCGCACTGGCGACGTACAATCCGGGCATGATCCGTGAACGCCTCACCGTCGTCATTGCCGCCTGCAACGAAGCTCTGGCGCTGCCGGTACTGCACCCGCGCCTGTGCGCGGTACTGGATGCGATGCCGGACATCGATGGCCACATCCTTTACGTTGACGACGGCAGCCAGGACGGAACCTGGGAGGTGATCGCCGCGCTGGCGCAGTCCGAGCCACGCGTGTCGGCGCTGAAGCTGTCGCGCAATTTCGGCAAGGAGGCCGCGCTGACCGCCGGGCTGGATCTCGTCCGCGAGGGTGCGGCGATGATTCTCGATGCCGACGGCCAGGATCCACCGGAGCTGCTGCCGCAGTTCGTGGCGCGGTGGCGCGAGGGTTATGACAACGTCTATGGCACGCGCCGGGCGCGCGCGGGCGAGAGCTGGGTCAAGCGTGCGACCGCGGCGATGTTCTACCGGGTGATCGGCCGCCTGTCGCGCACGCCGATTCCCGCCGATACCGGGGACTTCCGCCTGCTGTCGCCACGCGCGCTGAGCGCGTTGCGTGAAATGCGTGAGCGTCACCGTTTCATGAAGGGGCTTTTCAGCTGGGTTGGCTTCCGCCGGGTGGCGGTGCCGTACCAGCGCCACCCGCGGGTGGCCGGCAGCAGCAAGTTCAGCCTGTGGCGGCTGTGGAACTTCGCGCTGGAAGGCATCACCGGTTTCTCCACCGTGCCGCTGCGCGCGGCCACCTATCTGGGCCTGGCCACTGCGGCGGTGGCCTTCGTGTTCGGTGTCTGGGTGATCGTGAAGGCCGCGATGTACGGCGACCGCGTGGCGGGCTGGCCGACGATGATGGCGGTGATCCTGTTCCTGGGCGGTGTGCAGCTGATCGCGCTGGGCCTGATCGGCGAGTACCTGGGGCGCCTGTATGAGGAGTCCAAGCAGCGTCCCCTGTACCTGGTTGACGCCTGGCTAGCATCGTCCGTGGCAGACTCCGTCGTGCAACCCACCCTGGGAGGGCAGGCAGATGACGTCGGTACGGCAACTGTTGGACGGCAAGTCCCCTGAAGTGCATGCGGTCGCGCCCGGCGCGGCGGTGATCGATGCGATCCGGCTGATGGCCGAAAAGGGCATCGGTGCGGTGCTGGTGATGGAAGGGCCGCGACTGGTCGGCATCCTGTCCGAACGTGATTACGCCCGCAAGATCGTGCTGCGCGATCGTTCCTCACGCGATACGGCGGTGGCCGAGATCATGACTGCGAAGGTGGTGACGGTGGCGCCCGGCGAACAGGTCGAACATTGCCTGCAGCTGGTCACCGATTACCGTATCCGCCATCTGCCGGTGGTGGAGGGGGGACAGGTGCTGGGCGTGATCTCCATCGGCGATCTGGTGAAGTCGGTGATCGATGCACAGCGCCGCGAGCTGGACCAGCTGCAGCAGTACATCGTGGCGGGATGAGTTTTCGCTGGCGGGCCTGCGGCCCGCCGGCCCGCTGTTCGGAGCCGAAGCCGAAGCCGAAGCCAAAGCCAAAGCGGTGCCTTGCTGATGCGCCGGAAGGCGGAGGGCATGGCCGTGCAGGACACGCCGTAAACCCTTCCATGGGGGCTCGATGGCGCCATCCATGGCGCCAACGGTCCTGCACGGCCATGCCCTCCGCTTCTGGATACATTGCTGGGAACGCGGTGGGTAGCGGCCAGCCTTGGTTGGCAACACCTTGTGGTTCCGCGCGTGCCCCTCAATTCGCGATCCATGCAGCCGCCGCGAACAAACGTGCCTACTTCGCGTACTGGCCGCCGCAGTCGGCGTCCTTGCCGGGGCCCAGTTCGATCGTGGCCAGTAGCGCGGCCGGTGGCGCGATGCTTCCCAGTGCCAGGGCGACCGCACCGCGGACGCCGAGCGCCTTGAAGTCCGGGCGGAACGAAGGATCCTTGAACGTTCCCGCGATGTGCAGCGGCGAGCGCAGCACGAGGATGCTGCGGTCCTTCGGCCGTGGCTTCAGCAGCAGGTCCAGCGACTCATCGCGCAGGCTGACGGTGCCTTCGCCAAGAATCAGCGTGTCGGTGGTATCGACGGCGAACGTGCGGCTGGTCATCAGCCCCTCACGTACGCCGAAGTCGGCGAAGGCGCAGCGCAGCGGAATCTGCTTGTCGCCGGTCACCAGGAACTTGACTGCCTCGGTGATGTCCAGCCCGGCCAGTTCCATCACCAGATTGCCGACGTGGCCACGTCCCATTGCCAGGCCCACATCGCCATTGCTGCTGCCCAGCATGGCGGCGATCGAATTGCCGCGGCCGCTGAGGTCGATTTCGCCGCCGATGCCGCCCTTGGCCTGCTCGGCCAGCTTCGCATCCGGGAACAGTTGGCCCAGCTGCACGCCGCGCACGCTGGCCTTGAGCGCGGTGGCGATCTGCGGCTGCCGCGCATCCATGCGGATCGTGCTGCGGATGTCACCACCGGCCACACCGAAGTTCAGCGGGTCCAGCCGCAGCACGCCATCGTCCAGCAGCAGATGCGCATCCATATCGTCAAGCGGCAGCGATGGTGCGTTGATGCGATGTGCCTTCCAGCGCACATCGGCATCCATCGCGCGCAGCTTGCCGAGATTGTACGGCGTGTCCGGCAGCACCCTGGTACGCGCCGCCACGCGTGCGGCCTCGGCCTTCTGCTCGGCGTTGGCGGTCTCGCCGCCACCGGTTCTGGGCGGGGCGCCGACAAAGCCGGCCAGGTCGTCGAAGTCCAGCCGGCGGGACTCCAGCGTGGCCGTCAGGCGCGGGCGCGCACCACCTGTTTCGAACTTCACATTGCCGCCGAGATCGCTGTCGCCGACCTTGCCGGTGAACTGCTCGTAGCGCCACACGTTATGGTCGCGCTTCAGGCGCCCCTCCAGGGCATAGGGCGGCGAAGGCGGAATGGCGATGCCCAGCAGGGGATACAGGTCGGCCAGATCCTGGCCACTGAGTGCGAAAGCGAGGTCGAGCACCTGCAGCTGGAAGGGATTGGTCAGGGTGCCACGGGCGACGGCATGGGTGGCACCTGCACGCCCATCAAGATGGATGCGGAAGGGATGATCGCTGTCGGTCAGTTCCAGCGGAGATTCGGTGCCGCCGCGAAGGGTGAAAGGATTGCCCTGCCAACGACCCTTGCCCTGCACCAGCAGGGGCGGCGCGGCATCCGCCTGCCTGGGCCGGCCACTACGCACATTGACATGGATGTCGGTGCGACCCGCCGCGTCGATGAACTGCAGGCGGCCGTCATCGATACGCAGCCGCTTGAGCTGGGGCGTGGCGCCGCCGCGGCTGTCACCCAGGAAATCCCAGTTGCCCGGCTCGCCCTTGCGTGGGGCGGTTTCCAGCAGCACGTCGGGACGGGTCAGGCGGATCTCGGGGAGCTGCACGCTGCCCCGCAGCAGGGGCCACACCCGCAGGTCGATTTCGACCCGGTCGGCACTGGCCATGTTCGGCTGCTTCGCCCATGACGCATTGGCGAACGTGACGGTGTCGGCGCGGATCGTGCTGGTACGGCCGAGGTCGACATCCAGGTGGCCGATCTGCAGCACGCGGCCGGTCCGCGCCTGTACCGCTCGCTCGACAGGCCCCTTGAACCAGTTCCAGTCCCAGAGCGCGATCAATACCAGGATGGCCGCCAGCAGGAACACCAGCACCGCCAGCCAGCGCTGGCCTCGCGGGCCAGGGCGGCGGAAGCGCCAGCGCGACGGACGCGGCGGAGCAGGGGAGGCAGTCGCATTCACGCTGCCATGGTTGCCCTGCGCGGGTGGACGCAGCGCGAAGCGTTCATGTGCGCGGTGTGCACATGAACGCGTGTGGCACGGATATCTACAGCACCTGCATGGTCACCGCGACGAAGTGGCAGACACTGCCGCCGATCACGAACAGGTGCCAGATCGCATGCGAATAGGGGATCGATTCGCGGTGATAGAAGTAGGTCCCCAGCGTGTAGGAGATACCTCCGGCCAGCAGCCAGCCCAGCGTCCAGCCATCGATGGAGGCCAGCATGGGCTTGACCGCGACGATCACCAGCCAGCCCATGGCCACGTAGATGGCGGTGGACAGGCGCTTGAAGCGGCCGGTATAGAACAGCTTGAACACCACGCCGGCCAGGGCCAGCGTCCAGATCGCGGCGAACAGACCCCAGCCCCACGGGCCACGCAGGCCGATCAGCGTGAACGGCGTATAGGTACCGGCGATCAGTACATAGATCGCGCAGTGGTCGAAGACCTTCAGCCTGCCCTTGGCAACCGGATGCTGGATGGCGTGGTAGAGGGTGGAGGCGGTGTACAGCAGCAGCAGCGCGACGCCGAACACGATCGCACCTGCCAGTTGCCAGCCATCGCCGTAGATGGCGGCCAGGGTGATCAGCACGGCACCCGCACCGAGCGCCAGTACGGCGCCGAGACCGTGGGTCAGCGCACTGGCGATTTCTTCGCGGATCGAAGCAACGGAAGTCGAGGACATGGCGTAGGCATCATTCGCGGGGAGGGGGACCCGCGCCCCCCTATCATCGCCGCGATGGCGGGCGCATGCACGCCGGTCACCGTATGGTCGATGAATCCCTGGGTGCTGGGGTCAGAGCCCTTTCCTGCGGAAAGGGATCCGACCCCAGGCTCAGGCCACCGACACGGCGTGCGCGGCCTCGCGGGTGGCGGCAAAGCGCACGTCGGGCGCGCGCTCCTGTGCCAGCTGCAGGTTGACCCGGGTCGGCGCGAGATAGACCAGATGGCCGGCGGCGTCCAGCGCCAGGTTCAGTGCGTTCTTCTCGCGGAACTCTTCCAGCTTCTTCTCGTTGCTGCAGTGGATCCAGCGCGCCGTGGTGACGCTGACCGGCTCGAAGGTGGCTTCCACGCCGTACTCGTCCTTCAGGCGGTAAGCGGCCACGTCGAACTGCAGCACGCCCACCGCACCCAGGATCAGATCGTTGCTGGTCAGCGGCCGGAAGAACTGGGTCGCGCCCTCTTCGGAGAGCTGGGCCAGGCCCTTCTGCAGCTGCTTGAGCTTGAGCGGATCGCGCAGGCGCGCACGGCGGAACAGCTCCGGGGCGAAGTTGGGGATGCCGGTGAAGGTGACGGCCTCGCCTTCGGTGAAGGTATCGCCGATGGAAATGGTGCCGTGGTTGTGGATGCCGATCACATCGCCCGGCCAGGCCTCGGCGGCGATTTCACGGTCGCTGGCCATGAAGGTCAGGGCGTTGGCCAGCTTCATCTCCTTGCCGGTGCGCACGTGGAAGGTCTTCATGCCCGCGCTGAAGCGGCCCGAGCACACCCGCATGAAGGCGACGCGGTCGCGGTGCTGCGGGTCCATGTTGGCCTGGATCTTGAACACGAAGCCGGTCAGCTTGCTCTCCTCCGGGGCGATCTCGCGGCCGGTGGTGGCGCGTGCCTGCGGCGACGGCGCGTGCTCGACGAAGAAGTCCAGCAGGGGCTGCACGCCGAAGTTGTTCACGCCCGAACCGAAGAACACCGGCGTCTGCTTGCCCTCGCGATAGGCCTGCAGGTCGAACGGATGGCTGGCGCCCTGCACCAGCTCCAGTTCATCGCGCAGGTCGGCCAGCATCTGTGCGCCGATCTTCTCGGCCAGGCCGGGAGCGTCGATCGACGGGAAGATGGTCGAATCCTGGCGGGTGAAGTTGCGACCTGGTTCGTACAGGTGCACCTCGCCGGTCAACAGGTGGACCACACCCTTGAGGCGCTGGCCCATGCCGATCGGCCAGGTGACGGGCGCGCACTGGATGCCCAGCACGGTTTCCACTTCATCCAGCAGCTCGATCGGATCCTTGCCCTCGCGGTCCAGCTTGTTGATGAAGGTCATGATCGGGGTGTCGCGCAGGCGGCACACTTCCATCAGCTTGATGGTGCGCTCTTCCACGCCCTTGGCCACGTCGATCACCATCAGTGCCGAGTCCACCGCGGTCAGCACGCGGTAGGTGTCCTCGCCGAAGTCGGCGTGGCCGGGGGTGTCGAGCAGGTTGACGATCTTGCCTTCGTACGGGAACTGCATCACCGAGGAGGTGACGGAGATGCCGCGTTCCTTCTCCAGTGCCATCCAGTCGGAGGTGGCATGGCGGGCCGCCTTGCGGCCCTTGACCGAACCGGCCATCTGGATCGCGCCTCCGAACAGCAGCAGCTTTTCGGTCAGCGTGGTCTTGCCGGCGTCAGGATGGGAGATGATGGCGAAGGTGCGGCGACGCGACGCTTCGGTGGCGACTTCGGACATGGCAGTGGCGCCCGCCCGGGGCGCTTTTCAAAGAGATAAGCGCCTGATTATACCGGCCGTGGCCGGTCAGCGCCCGGCCGCGCCCTCGGCATCACCCTGGCGGGCGAACTGCAGCTGTCCCTGGGAGGCGAAGATGCGCACGGGTACCGAGCGCAGGGCCATGCCGCGGTTGACCTGCACCACGAAATGCAGGTGCGGGGCGCTGCTGTAGCCGCTGTTGCCGGACAGGCCGATCGGCTGTCCGGCCTGCACGGCCTGGCCACGACGCACGCGCATGCCGCCTGCCTGCAGATGGCCGTACAGCGCCATGCTGCCGTCGCTGTGCAGGACACGGATGAAATTCGCCCTGCCGCCGTCGCGCTCGCGGTCCTGGCCGTTGCCGCGGAAGCCGTCCTGGATCTGCATCACGGTTCCCTCGCGCGCGGCCAGCACCAGCGTCGCCTCGGGCAGGGCGAAGTCCACGGCGTCGCGGTTCTCCTCGTCATCGTGGCTGAACCGGCCCTGCGGCGCCTGGTCCACGCGCAGGCGTGCGGCGTCGAACGGCAGGCGGTAGGCCACGTCTTCGGCGCGGGCGTCGGGACGACCCGGTACCGACTGCAGACGTACGTCGAGCGTGCTGCCGCCCACGGGCGAGGGCAGGTGACCGACCACGAAGCTGCTGTCGCCCTGCACCAGCGACCGTACCGGCAGGCCCTCGATGGGGCGCCCGGGTCCAGCGCGCAGTTCAACCTGTAATGGGCCGGCCAGGGTGTTGTCGATCCGGGCCTGCCAGTAGTCGCCCACCTGCTGCAGCCGCAGCTGCGCCATGGGGACCGCCTGGCCAATGCCCTGCGTGCCGGGGGCGGGGGCCGGTGAGGGCACCAGGCCCCAGCCCTGCCGCCAGTCGGCAGCTCCGGCGGTGGTGCTGACCAGCAGCGGCAGCAGCAGGCAGGACAAGGGCAGGCGCGGCATCGGGCGTTCCGGACAGGGGCACCGCCGCGACTGTACCTGATCCGCGAAAGGTGGGCCGCAGCGATCGCTCCGGTCATTCATCGCTTTATCCGCATGAAGGGATTGACATGGACGGAAAGCGATGGCATCGTGGCTCCACCATCGAGACCGGCAGAGGGACAGGCCCTTTGAAGCCGGGGCAGCCCGCAGGCGCGCAAGTGCCGGCGTAGGTGCCAAATCCTGCGGGGACCGTGGCGTCCACCGGAAGATGGTTCGAACCATGCACCGCAGGTGCATCTCGAACGCGAGCCCCGCGAAGGCTCGATGGCCGATTCCCCTAACGGATCCCGCCATGAGCTTCGCCCCCAGCACCACGCTTCGCCCCGAACCCTTTGTCCCCGTCAGCGTGCCGGTCGAAGACCGCGTGCACGCCGAGCGCGGCGAGTTCGCCGCGGTGCTGTCGATGCGCCACGCCGGCGCGTGCCCGGTACGCGTTCGCTACGAATGGGTGGGACCGGTCGATGCACCGGTGGTGGTACTGGCTGGCGGCATCTCCGCCCATCGCCATGTGGCGTCCAACGCGCAGTTCGCCGAGAAGGGCTGGGCCGAGGAACTGGTCGGCAGTGGCCGCACGCTCGATCCGCAGCAGCTGCGCGTTCTGGCGTTCGACTTCATCGGTGCGGATGGCGCGCTGGACGTGCCGATCGACACGGCCGACCAGGCCGACGCACTGGCCCTGCTGCTGGATCACCTGGGCATCCGCACACTGAAGGCGTTTGTCGGCTACTCCTATGGCGCCCTGGTGGGGCAGCAGTTCGCTGTCCGCCATCGCGCCCGCGTGCGCCAGCTGGTGCTGGCCAGTGGTGCGCACCGTCCGCACCCCTATGCCGCGGCGTGGCGTGCGTTGCAGCGCCGGGCGGTCGCCCTGGGACAGCTGCAATGCGGTGAAGACCATGGCCTGGCACTGGCCAGGCAGTTCGCGATGCTCAGCTACCGCACGCCGGAAGAGTTCGGCGAGCGCTTCGACGCTCCGCCCGAGGTGGTCAACGGCCGCGTCCGTGTGGCCGCCGAGGACTACCTCGACGCGGCGGGCGCGCAGTACGTCGCGCGCACCCCGGTGACCGCCTACCTGCGCCTGTCCGAATCGATCGATCTGCATCGCGTGGATCCCACCGCCATCCTGCCGCCAACCGTGGTGGTGGCCGTGGAAGGCGATCGGCTGGTGCCGTTGGCCGACCTGGTCGGCCTGGTCGAGGGGCTGGGTCCGCGCGGCAGCCTGCGCGTGCTGCGCTCCCCATACGGCCACGACGCCTTCCTCAAAGAAACCGATCGCATCGACGCGATCCTCGCTACCGCCTTCCGCACTTCTGGAGAGTCCGCATGAGCCTGCACGCCGCCGAGCCGTCCTGTTGTCGCACCACTGCCGCCGTCCGCGCCGGCATCGATCGTGACACCGCCCATGGCGCGGTCACTCCACCGATCGTGCTGTCGTCGAACTTCAGCTTCGAAGGCTTCGGCAACAAGCGCCAGTACGACTACACGCGCAGTGGCAACCCGACGCGCGACCTGCTGGGCGAAGCACTGGCCGAACTGGAAGGCGGAGCCGGTGGCGTGGTCACCGCCACCGGCATGGGCGCCATCAACCTGGTGCTGAATGCCCTGCTGCAGCCGGGCGACACGCTGGTGGTACCGCACGATGCCTACGGCGGCAGCTGGCGCCTGTTCAACGCGCTGGCGAAGAAGGGGCATTTCGAACTGGTCACCGCCGACCTCACCGACCCGCGCACGCTGGCGCAGGCCCTGGCCACCCAGCCACGGCTGGTGCTGGTGGAAACCCCGTCCAACCCACTGCTGCGCATCACCGACCTGCGCTTCGTCATCGAGGCGGCGCACAAGGCCGGGGCGCTGGTGGCGGTCGACAATACGTTCCTGTCGCCGGCGCTGCAGCAGCCGCTCTCCTTCGGTGCCGATCTGGTGCTGCATTCGACCACCAAGTACATCAACGGCCACAGCGATGTCGTCGGCGGTGCGGTGATCGCACGTGATCCCGCGCTGCACGAACAGCTGGTGTGGTGGGGCAACGCACTCGGGCTGACCGGCTCTCCCTTCGACGCTTTCCTGACCCTGCGCGGCCTGCGCACGCTGGATGCACGCCTGCGTGTGCACCAGGAGAACACGGCCTCGATCGTCGCGCTGCTGGACGCGCACCCCGCCGTGGCCCGGGTGTATTACCCCGGCCTGGCCGACCATCCCGGTCATGCCATCGCCGCACGCCAGCAGAGCGGCTTCGGCGCGATGCTGTCGTTCGAGCTGGCCGACTGCGCCGGCGAGGATCCGCACGCTGCCGTGCGCGCGTTTGTCGATGGACTGCGCTGCTTCACCCTGGCCGAATCGCTGGGCGGCGTGGAAAGCCTGGTCGCGCATCCGGCGACCATGACCCACGCAGCGATGAGCGTTGAGGCGCGTGCTGCCGCTGGCATCAGCGAAGGGCTGCTGCGCCTGTCGGTCGGCATCGAGGCCGAGCGCGACCTGCTGGCCGATCTGGGTGCGGCGCTGGCCCGCGCCGAAGCGGTGATCGACGCTGCCGCACGTCGCAAACAGGTGGTGGACGCATGAGCGCGCTGGCTGCCGAGATTCCGGCGCTGGGCGGCGGTCGCCTGGCACTGCTGGGCACCGGGACGGTGGGCTCTGCGTTCGTGCAGCGCTACCAGGCCCTGCAGGCGCGCGGCCTGGAACTGCCCAGCGTGCAGTGGCTGGCCAACTCGCGCACTGCGCTGGCCATCGACCGCGATCTGGCCCTGCCGCTGGAACTGGCGCGGCGCGCACCGCGTGGCGGCCAGAGCGTGCCACCGTGGGCCGGTGCCGAAGGGCTGGAGCGTGGCGATGTGGTGGTTGATGCCACCGCCAGCGAAGACGTGGCCGCCCGCCATGCGCAGTGGCTGGCGCGCGGGGTGCATGTAGTGACGGCCAACAAGCTGGGCCGGGGCGGGCAGCTGTCACGCGCGAAGGCCATCGCCGAGAGCTGCGCCGACAGCGGCGCCCGGTACGGCGACAGTGCCACCGTGGGGGCGGGACTGCCGCTGTTGAGCAGCCTGCGCGCGCTGGTGGCCGGGGGGGATCACATCCACGCGATCGAGGGGGTGTTGTCCGGTTCCCTGGCCTGGTTGTTCCATCGCTATGACGGCCGTTCGCCGTTCTCGGCTGCAGTGCGCGAGGCGCTGGCCGCGGGTTACACCGAACCGGATCCGCGCCTGGATCTGTCCGGCGAGGATGTGCGGCGCAAGCTGCTGATTCTGGCGCGCAGCAGCGGACTGGCGCTGGATGCCGCACAGGTGCACGTGGATTCACTGGTGCCTTCGGCGTTGGCTGCGCTGCCGCTGGACGACGCATTGGCCGAACTGGAGCAGCTGGACGCACCGCTGCGGGCGCGCTGGCAGCAGGCGACGGACAGCGGCCGTGTTCTGCGCTTCGTCGGCCGGGTCGACGCTGACGGCGCACAGGTGGGGCTGCGTGAACTGCCGGCCGATCATCCACTGGCGCAGGGGGCGGGCACCGACAACCGCGTCGCCATCCACAGCGACCGCTATCGCACCCAGCCGTTGCTGATCCAGGGGCCGGGAGCGGGCGCGGAAGTCACTGCTGCCGCATTGCTGGATGACGTGCTGCGCATCGTGGGATGAGCAGGGTCCCGCTGCGCCCGCCGGGCATGGCCCGGTGTTGTCCGCACCGCTGCGCTCGCCGGGCATGGCCCGGCGCTACCCACACCGCGGCGCTACCCATACCGCTGCGCCCGCCGGGCATGGCCCGGCGCTACCTGCAATGTCGTGTTCGTCCCGGTAGCGCCGGGCCATGCCCGGCGGATCCGCAGTTTCAGCGCCCTTTCAACACCTTCAGCAGCGCGGCATTGAACTGCCTGGGGTCCTGTACCTGCGGCGAATGGCCCAGTTCGGCGAATTCGACCAGCGTCGCGCCGGCAATCGCCGCAGCGGCCGATTTGCCCAGCGCCGGATAGTTGCCCAACCGTGCCTTCACTTCTGCCGGTGCCAGGTCACGACCGATCGCAGTGCGGTCCTTCTGGCCGATGAACAGCGCGGTCGGCACCTTCAGATTCTTCAGCTCGTACACCACCGGCTGGTTGAACACCATGTCCGAGGCAAGTGCCTGGCTCCAGGCCACCGCCTGCCTGCCGTCGCCCTCGTACATGCCCGCTTGCATGCGTGCCCAGGTTTCATAGGCAGGCTTCCAGGTGCCGTCGTAGTACACGTCCATCTGGTAGCGGCGGATGCTCTCGTAACTGGTTTTCAGCTCGCCGGCATACCAGGCATCGACGCTCCGCCACGGCACGCCCAGTGCCTTCCAGTCCTCCAGGCCGATCGGATTGACCAGCGACAGGCTGCGCAGGTCCTGCGGATAGGTCAGTGCATAGCGCACCGCCAGCATGCCCCCCATCGAATGGCCGACCAGGTGCACGGGCAGGCCGCCGAGCTGCAGCTGCTGCAGCAGTGCATGGGTGTTGGCGGCGAGCTGGCCGAATGAATACTGGTAGCGCTCGGGCTTGCTGGATTTGCAGAAGCCGACCTGGTCAGGTGCGATCACGCGGTAACCGGCGGCGAGCAGGGGAGGGATGGTTTCCTTCCAGGTCGCCGCGCAGAAATTCTTGCCATGCAGGAGCACCACCACGCCGATCGGCGCGGTCGTCGGCGCGATGTCCAGATAGGCCATCTGCAGCGGTTGCTGCTGCGATTCCAGGGTGAAGGTCTGTACCGGATAGCCGTAATCGAAGCCCTCCAGCCGCGGCCCATAGGCGGGAGCGGCAGCGGCGGTGAGGGGCAGGCAGGCCAGCAGTGCGGCGGCGATCACGCGCATGGGACATTCCGTGACAGGGGATGCCCGAGCCTAACCGCAATGCGGTGACGGTGTCGTCCGGAAGATGACCGTCATCAGCACTCGATGACATTCACCGCGAGGCCGCCGCGGCTGGTTTCCTTGTACTTGTCCTGCATGTCGCGGCCGGTGTCGCGCATGGTCTTGATGACCTTGTCCAGCGACACCTTGTGCTTGCCATCGCCGCGCATCGCCATGCGCGAGGCATTGATCGCCTTCACCGCGCCCATCGCGTTGCGCTCGATGCAGGGAATCTGCACCAGCCCACCGATCGGGTCGCAGGTCAGGCCGAGGTTGTGTTCCATGCCGATTTCCGCGGCATTCTCGATCTGGCTTGGATTGCCACCCAGCGCCGCGACCAGGCCGCCGGCCGCCATCGAACAGGCCACGCCCACTTCGCCCTGGCAGCCCACTTCGGCACCGGAAATCGAAGCATTCTCCTTGTAGAGAATGCCGATCGCCGCCGAGGTCAGCAGGAAGTCGAACACGCGCTGCTCGTTCGCGCCCGGGCAGAACCGGTCGAAGTAATGCAGCACCGCGGGCAGCACGCCGGCCGCACCGTTGGTCGGCGCGGTCACCACGCGGCCACCTGCGGCGTTTTCCTCGTTCACGGCCAGCGCGTACAGATTGACCCAGTCCAGCGTGGTCAGCGGATCGCGCATCGCCGCTTCCGGCTTCGACGACAGCTCGCGGTACAGCGCCGGCGCGCGACGGCCGACCTTCAGGCCGCCCGGCAGCACGCCTTCCTCGCGGATGCCGCGCGTCACGCATGACTGCATCGCGCTCCAGATCTCGCGCAGCTGGGCGCGGATCTCGTCCTCGCTGCGCCAGCACTTCTCGTTCTCGAACATCAGCTGCGCGATGCTCAGGCCGCTGCGCGCGGTCTGCGCGAGCAGCTCGTCGCCGCTCTTGAACGGATAGGGCAGCGGGGTTTCGTCGGGCACGATGCGGTCATCGGCCGCGTCGTCCTGGTTGACCACGAAGCCACCGCCAACGGAGTAATAGTCGCGCGTGGCGATCACTTCATCGTCGGCGTTGTACGCGGTGAAGCGCATGCCGTTGGTGTGGTACGGCAGCTTCTGCCGCTTGTTCATGCCGAGGTCGCGCTTCTCGTCGAAGGCGATCTCATGCTGGCCCATCAGCTGGATGCGCTTGCTGCTGCGGATGCGCTCCAGCGTGGACGGAATGATGTCCGGATCGATCAGGTTGGGGCGCTGGCCTTCCAGGCCAAGCAGGATTGCCTTGTCGGTGCCATGGCCGCGACCGGTCAGCGCCAGCGAACCGTAGACGTCGGCGCGGATGCGTGCGACCTCGTGCAGGCGGCCGGGGTCGAGCAGCCAGCGATGGATGAACCGCTCGGCGGCCTTCATCGGTCCGACGGTGTGGGAAGAGCTCGGGCCAATGCCGATCTTGAAAACGTCGAACGTGCTGACAGCCATGGATGCCAAACTGCGGGTACCGGACAAGCGGCTATTCTAGCGGCTTGCCGGGCCCTCCGATGGCTGCGGCGCAGCATTTCCGCCAAGCGAGGCAAGCCGGTGTTGACCCTGTTCCAGCGTGACGACTGCCACCTGTGCGATATGGCCCTGGCCGAACTGGCCAAGGCACGCGCGCCCGAGTTCGAATCGGTGTTCCTGGATGACCATCCAGCGCTGGAGGCGCACTACGGCGCGCGGGTACCGGTGCTGCGCGACGAGGCGGGCGGCCGCGAACTGGACTGGCCCTTCGATGCGGCGCGGGTGCGGGCCTGGCTGGCTGCGGGGTGAAGCCGCCGGGCATGGCCCGGCGCCACCCTGTATCACCGTTCCAAGGTGGAGCCGGGCATGGCCCGTGGCTTACTTCGCGTCGAACTTCACGATCGTGCTGATCGCGGTTTCGTCGGGGATGGTCTTGGTGTCGGCCCAATCGCCGGCGCCGACGCTGAAGTCCAGGCGCTTGACGGTGGCCTTGCCGGTCAGCACCGGCTGCGTGCCCGGCTTCCAGGTGAAGGTGAGCGTCACCGGCTTGCTGACACCACGCAGCTCGAGCGTGCCATCGGCGGCGAACTGGTCATTGCCGATGGCGCGGAAGCCCTTCGCGGTGTAACGCGCGGTGGCGAACTTGCCGACATTGAAGAAGTCCGCGCTCTGCAGCGTCGAGTCACGATCGCTGTTGCCGCTCCTGGCGCCGGCCAGCGGAATCACGACGTCGAGTGAGCCGGCCGCCGGATTGGCGGGATCGAAGCTGAGCTTGGTGGCGAAGCCCGGGAAGCTGCCGGTGAACACTTCGCCGTCGTACTTGCTGGCAAATACCAGGATCGAGCCCGCGCCGGGAGCCTGTGCATAGTCCGCGGCCAACGCCGGGGCAGTGGCCAGCATGCCGGCCAGGGCAGCGGCCACGGCCGCCGGGGTGGTCAGTTTCAGATTCATCGGTCAGTCCTTCTGGGGAGAGGCAAGCCAGCCACGCGGCAGCATGCGGCTCAACGTCGCGTCGCGCTGGAACAGGTGGTGGTAAAGGGCAGCGCCGGCATGGGCCAGCACCACAGCGATCAGCAGCCAGAAGCCGTACTCATGGATCGCATGCGACACGGCGACGACCTGCGGATCCGGTCCGCTGAGCTTGGGCACATCGACCAGGCCGAACCAGCGGAAGGGCCGCAGCCCGCTGGCAGAGTCGTACAGCCAGCCCGAAAGCGGAATGGCGAACATCAGCACGTACAGCAGCACGTGGGTGGCGCTGGCGATGCGCTCCTGCCAGCTGGGCACACCCGGCACCGGCTTGGGCGCACCGGCGTAGAGGCGCCAGACCAGGCGCAGCAGCACCAGGGCCAGCACGGTGATGCCGATCGACTTGTGCGCGGTGTAGACCCAGAAGTATTTGGGCGTCCTGGGCAGTTCGCCCATGGTCAGGCCGATCACACCCAGGGCGAGGATCAGTAGTGCGATCAACCAGTGCAGCGTCTGGCTGACACTGCCCCAGGCGGCAGGGGAGTTCTTGGCGGTCATGCGGGGTCCTTGGGGGCCGTCTTGCTGTCGGAGTGGGGAACCGGGGCAGGAGTTCCCGGCCTGTCGCTGCGGTCGAGGAAGGCCTCGGCCTCGATCCGTACCTGTACCGCGTCGCCGATCACCCCGGGCCAGGCGGTGATGCCGAACGCGCGGCGGCTCAACGTGGTGCTGGCGGAAAAACCGGCGGTGCGGCGGAACGGCGGCAACGGATAGCGTTTGATGGCATTGAGGGTCACATCCAGCGCGACCTCCTGGCTGACCCCGCGCAGGGTCAGCGTGCCGAACACACGGGCGTGGTTCGCATCGATCGGTTCGACCCGCGACGATACGAACCGGGCGCTGGGAAACCGCTCGCCATCAAGCAGGCTGCGGGCCAGCGTGGCCTGGTTCCATTTGGCATCACCCAGATCCAGCCGAGCCACCGGTACATCGACCTGCAGGGTTGCCTCGCGCCAATTGTCGGGATCGAACTGAAGGTGGCCCTCACTGCCCGATACCGTCCCCATGGCCTGCGAGTAGCCGGCATGATCGATCGTGAACAGCACCCGCGTGTGCACCGGATCCAGCCGGTAGGTATCGAGCTGTGCCCAGGCGGGCGCAGCGGCGAGCAGCAACGGCAGCAGGAGCAGGCGGGGTCGCATCGATGGCGGGCTCCGGGAGGGGACGCTGCGATCATACGCACAGCCCCCTGACAACGCTGCGTGCATGGCTGCAACAGTTCGTGGTGGCGATGCCACTGGAAACAGGCTGTTGCAGTCGTGAAGCCTGGGCCTGTGTGACAATCGCGGCTGGATCGGGGGTTCAGGATGACGAGTGGCTGGCGTCTGTGGTGCCGAGGCATCGCAGTAACGGGTCTGCTGCTGCTGGCAAGCGCCACGGTGGCCGGGACCCTGGACATGGCTGGGGAGACACCACGGCTGCGCCGCTTCGGCGCCGCCGAGGGCTTGCCGTCGCGCATGGTCGTGGCCCTGGCCGAGGACCGCCAGGGGTACATCTGGGCGGCCACCGATGGTGGGCTGGCCCGCTACGACGGCACGACGCTGCGGGTCTGGCAGCATGAACCGGAGCGGCCGGGTTCGCTGCCGGGCAACGAGATCGAGACCCTGCTGGTGGATCCGCTGGACCGGGTGTGGGTCGGCATCAACGGCAAGGGCATCGCCCGGCTGGACGCGGATCGCGAGCGTTTCTCCAGCTTCGACGCGGTGAACAATGAATGCCAGAGCCAGTTCTGGACACTGGCCTATGCGGACGATGCGCTGTGGATCGGCACCAGCGGCCATGGCGTGTGCCGCTTCGGCGAGGATGGCAGCCTGCGCTTCTTCCAGCATGATCCGCAGCGCCCCGGCGGCTTGCCCAGCAACACCATCTTCAGCAGCCTGGTCGACGCGCAGGGCCGCCTGTGGGTCGGTACCGAGGCCGGTGTCGCCCGCTGGAACGGCAACGGCTTCGAGGCCATCGCGCCGCGCGAGCTGGGCACGGTCAGCGTGCTGCGTCTCAGCCGCGACCCCGATGGATCGATCTGGGTCGGCAGCCAGAACGAAGGCCTGTTCCGCATCGATGCCCAGGACCGCGTCAGCCGTCCACGCTGGGCCGGCAGTGATCGCCTGCGCTCGGCACTGGTGCTGGCGGACCGGCAGGGAGGCTACTGGGCAGGAACCTCGGATGGACTGCTGCGCGGTGATGCGCAGACACTGCGGCGCCTGGAGGGTGATCGCGGCAGCGGCTTCCTGACCGCCCACAGCGGCGTGCTCGATCTGCTGCAGGACCACGAAGGCGGGGTCTGGGTGGCTCTGCTGAGCCAGGGGTTGGCCTATCTGCCGCCGGACTGGCGCCGCTTCTCCACCTGGAACCAGCTCGACGGCAAACCGCTGGACAGCCAGTACCTGCTCAGTGCGGCCACCGATGGCCGGAATTACTACGTGAGTTCGGCACACGGCGTGTACCGGATCGATGCGCAGGGCGTGCTGAGTGTGCTTGCCAGTGATCGCGAACTGGGCAGTGGCGCGGTCTGGTCGGTACTGCCGCGGCCGGACGGCCGCCTCTGGCTGGGCCGCGCCGGGCGCATCACCGTCTATGACCCGGCCACCCGCGCAACCCAGGACTGGCGCATCGACGGCGGTTCAGACCTGCGCCAGCGCATCGACCTGATGCGGCAGGCGCCGGATGGCACCGCCTGGGTGTCGGTGATGAACGTCGGCGTGCAGCAGCGCCTTGACGATGGCCGGGTGCTGCGCAGTTTCCCCGTCGAGGGATTCCGCGGCCTGGGCGATGCGCCGATCGAGCAGATTCGATTCGATCCGCGCGGGCAGGCCTGGGTGATGGGTGACATGGGCCTCTGGCGCCAGCAGGGTGAGCGCTTCGAGGCGGTTCCGGGCGTCTCGCGGGGCTCGATCTATGACCTGGTGTGGATCGATCCGCAGCAGCTGTGGCTCGCCCGCCAGGGCGCCTTCGAGCGCTACCAGTGGGACGGCATGAGCCTGCGCCTGGTGCAGCGCGTCGATGCTGCCGCCGGCGTGCCACCCCTGAGCATGGGTGGGCTGGCCTTGGCCGACGATGGCCGCCTGTGGGCCACCACGCCGCGCGGTCTGCTGCGCTGGGATCCGAAAACGCAGCGGCTGAGGCAGTTCACCGAGCGCGACGGACTGCCCGATGCCGAATTCACCGGCCGACCGCCTGCGGTGAACGCCGATGGCCGGGTGCTCGCGGTGACCCAGACCGGCGCGGTCGGTTTCGACGTCAATGCCGCCGACACCCCGCTGCCATCCTCCGCGCTGGTGATCGCGCAGGTGCGCGTACGTCGCGACGATGCGCGCGGCTGGCAACCCCTGCCGACCACCGGGGTGCTGCTGCTGGGTCCGGATGACCGTGATCTGCAGATCGACGCGCGGCTGCTCTCGTACGGCAACCCGCAGGGCAACCGCTATCGGTTCCGTGTGCAGGGCTATGACCAGAACTGGGTGGAGCAGGGCGGCGACGGCCAGCGCACGCTGTCACGCCTCGCGCCCGGTGCCTACGTGATCGAAGTACAGGCGGCCACCGACAGTGGTCCGTGGACGCCGTCGCAGCGGCTGCAGGTGAAGGTATTGCCGCCCTGGTGGCGCAGCGGCATGGCGATCTTCGGCTACCTGCTGCTGGGCTCGTTGCTGCTGCTGGTGCTGGCATGGGCGATCCGCAGCCGTCTGAGAAGGCGCCAGCAGTGGCAGCTGACCGTGCACAAGCAGCAGCTGGCCGAGCAGGCCTCGCAGGCCAAGAGCCACTTCCTGGCCACGCTGGGTCATGAGGTGCGCACGCCGATGACCGGCGTACTGGGCATGAGCGAACTGCTGCTGGCTACATCACTGGATCCGGTACAGCGCAGCTATGCCGGATCGATCCAGCAGGCGGGCAGCCATCTGCTGCGTCTGGTCAACGATGCCCTGGACCTGGCCCGGATCGAAGCCGGGCGGCTGGAGCTGGACCTGCGCCCGTTCGATCTTGCCGCGCTGCTGGACCAGGTGCAGATGCTGATGCGGCCGATGGCGCAGCAGCGCCAGCTCGATTTTGTACGCGAGGATGCCTTGCCCGGCCCGATCAGCGTCAGTGGCGATGAAATGCGCATCCGCCAGATCCTGCTGAACCTGCTCGGCAATGCCATCAAGTTCACCGAGCGCGGCCAGGTCGGCCTGGGCGTGCGGCTGCAGGAGGATGGCGGCGGGGTGTGCTTCGAGGTGTTCGATACCGGCCCCGGCATCAATGCCGAACAGCAGCAGCGTCTGTTCCATCGCTTCGAGCAGGCCGATGGTCCACGGACAGCGTCGCGCTATGGCGGCAGCGGGCTGGGCCTGGCGATCTGCCAGGAACTGGCCGTGGCGATGGGGGGGCGCATCGATGTCGACAGCCAGCCGGGCAGGGGCGCACGGTTCCGCGTGCAGCTGCCGCTGCCGTGGACCCGCCAGGCTGCCCACAGTGGTTCGGACAGGGCGTCGCCACCGCCGCTGCCGCCGCTCCGCATCCTGCTGGTCGAAGATGACGCCACGGTAGCGGACGTCATCGCCGGCCTGCTGCGCGGTCGTGGCCATGAAGTAGTGCATGTGCTGCATGGCCTGGGGGCCTTGTCGGAGATCGCGACCGAGGGGTTTGATGTCGGTCTGCTTGACCTGGATCTGCCGGCCATGGACGGAACGGCGATCGCCCGTCAGCTGCGCGCCATGGGCTACGAGCTGCCACTGGTGGCGGTGACCGCGCGGTCCGATGCCTATGCGGAGGCGCAGGTGCTGGCCGCCGGTTTCGATGGCTTCCTGCGCAAGCCGGTCACGGGCGACATGCTGGTGGCGGCCATCGTGCAGGCTCGCAGCAAGCGCCAGGGTGAGAGCTGATTGCGCCGGCGCCGGGCGTGAACGGCGCGACTTTCGGTTTACCATGCCGACGCCCGCACGACGGGCACCATCTGGGAACGCGTGAGGAGGCGATCAGTGGCGTATCTGCGGGCGGCGATGCTGCTGATGCTTCTGCTGTGCTGCCTGGCGCCCGCTGCCGCACAGCCGGTACCGCCCACGCCCCGGCAGGTGACGGTGTTCGATGGCCTGCCGTCCAACACTGTCAACCGCATGGCGGAGGACCGCTACGGCTACCTGTGGATCGCCACCAATGACGGGCTGGCCCGATACGACGGCCGCAACTACCGGGTCTGGCGCTCCGAGGACGGCCTGCGCGACAACCGCATCTGGACCGTACTGGTCGATACCCGCAACCGCTTGTGGATCGGCACCGAGAATGCCGGCCTGGTAAGGATGTCGGCCGACCGCCGGCAGCTGCGGTTCTTCGACCGCAGCAGCCAGCCGCTGATGAGCACCAATACGATCTGGAGCCTGGCCGCCACCCCCGATGGCTCGATCTGGTTCGGTACCCACGAAGGCGGGCTGTACCGGGTGGATGGCAATGATCGCGTGCAGCGCTTCCTGCCCGAGGCGAACAATCCGCGCAGCCTGCCGGCCGCTGCGGTGCCCTATCTGGCCACGCTGCCCGACGGCAGCCTGTGGGTGGGCACCAAGCATGGCGTGGCGCGTTGGACCGGCAGCGATTTCGAGCGGGTCGGCGACGAGCAGGTGCCCGGCCAGCTGATCAACGGTCTGACCGCCGAACCTGACGGCAGCCTGTGGATCAGCACGCTGGCCGGCGCATTCGTGCGCCGGCCGGATGGTCGCTTCGAGCGGCAACCCTGGTCGGTGCCGGCCGGCGACGAGGTGCTGGGCATGATGCTGCGCGATGAGCAGGGGGGCTACTGGCTGGACACCCGCAGCGGACTCGGTCGCGCGGTCGATGGCCAGTACCAGACGGTGCCGCTGTACAGCGCGATCGCGCGCGGCCAGGTGCGGCCGAACTGGACCGGCGCCTACGAGGATCGCGAGGGCGGCATCTGGCTGGCCAGCACCAATGCCGGTCTCTGGCATTTGTTGCCACGGTGGTGGCAGTTCTCGGTGTTCTCGCGTCTGGAGGACGATGCATCGTCACTGCGCAACGCCTACGTACTCGGCACCAGTGCGTCCAGCAACGGAGGTGTCTGGACGGTCGGCAGCCACGGCGCGCTGGATCGCTTCAATCCCCGTACCGGCCGGATCGAGCAGTTCCGGCGCGGCGTCAATGGCATCCACTGGCTGACCTCGGTTCGCGAGGACCGCCATGGCCGGGTCTGGATCGGTTCGTCCGGAGCGCTGCTGCGCTATGACCCGGCACGCGACGAGCTGCGCCGCTGGGGACGCGACGCGCCTGCCGATGCCGCGATGGAGGGCGATGTCGACGCACTGATGATCTGCGACAGCAACAGCCTGTGGTTGATGATGCCCGCCGGCCTGCAGCAGCGCGATCTGGAAGGTCGGCTGCTGCTCGAACTGGACAATGGCCAGAACGGACTGCAGACCGGCCAGCTGAACCAGGATCTGGTATGCGGTCCGCAGAACCAGCTGTGGCTGGCCAGCAGCCGCGGGCTGCTGCAGTGGCAGCCTGAGCAGCAGCGCTTCCAGCCGGTGCCCGGCGCGCCGGCAACGGCACTGTACGCGGCGTATACCGGCAGCGACGGCCAGGTGTGGCTGTCCGAGGACGGCCGGTTGTCGCGCTATCGATGGAGCCAGGGGCGTCTGGAGCGGCAGGGGGTCATTGGTGCCGAACAGGGATATCCGGCGGTTTCCGCCACCGGTCTGGTGGTCGATGCGCAGGGTGTGGCCTGGGCCACCAGCGCACGCGGCCTGGTGCGGGTCGGCGCGGACGGCCAGAGCGTGCGCCTGTATGGCGTGCACGATGGCCTGCCCAGCCAGGAGTTCCGCGCGCATACCTTGATCGCGACGTCTTCGGGACGGCTGGTGGCAGGCACGCCGGCCGGCGTGGTGGTGTTCGATCCGGAACAGGTGCGGCCTTCGGTGCGCCGCGCACCGCTGGTGATCGAGCGGGTGGAGGTGCGCCGCAACGAGCAGGTGCTGGACCTGACCCACGACGCACCGTTGCTGATCGCCGACGGCGACCGCGATCTGCGCATCGTGGCGCGCCTGCTGTCCTTCGCCGATTCGGCCTCCAATTCGTATCGCTACCGCCTGGCCGGCTATGACCCGGACTGGGTCGAGGTCGGGCCCGCCGGTGAACGCCTGTTCTCGCGGCTGCCGCCGGGCAGCTATCGTCTGGAAGTGCAGGCGCGCTCGGCCGACCACGTCTGGTCGCGGGTGCAGACCCTGGAGTTCCGCGTGCAGCCGCCGTGGTGGCGCAGCCTGTCGGGCCTGCTGGTGCTGACGTCGATCGCGTTGCTGCTGACCAGCTGGTTTGCGTGGCTGTACCGTCGCCGCCTGCAGCGTCGCCACGCCTACCAGCTGGCGTTGCACAAGCAGGAACTGGCCGAGCAGGCCTCGGCGGCCAAGACACGCTTCCTGGCCAATCTGGGCCATGAGATCCGCACGCCGATGACCGGTGTGATGGGCATGAGCGAGCTGCTGTTGTCCTCGCCGCTGGATCCTCAGCAGCGCGGCTACACCCAGTCCATCCGCCAGGCGGGCGAGCATCTGCTGCATCTGGTCAACGATGCGCTGGACCTGGCGCGAATTGAATCGGGGCGCCTGGAACTGCAGTCCCGGCCGTTCGCGCTCCATTGCCTGCTGCAGGACCTGGCCGCGCTGATGGGGCCGCTGGCCGCGCAGAAGGGACTGCGTTTCGTCCTGGACAATCGCTTGCCGCCCGGCCTGCAGGCCACCGGCGATGCGATCCGGGTGCGGCAGATCCTGCTGAACCTGCTGTCCAACGCGGTGAAGTTCACCAGCCGTGGCACCATCACCCTGCATGCCCGGTGCGATGAGGCGATGCGCGCACTCCAGTTCGAAGTGCGTGACACCGGGCCGGGCATCAGCCAGGAACAGCAGCTGCGCCTGTTTCGCCGGTTCGAGCAGGCTGACGGTGCACGTACCGCGGCGCAGTATGGTGGCAGTGGCCTGGGGCTGGCGATCTGCCGCGAGCTGGCGCAGGCGATGCAGGGCCGGATCCAGGTCGAAAGCCAGTTGGGGCGCGGAACCTGCTTTGGAGTGATGCTGCCCCTGCCGCTGGAAGTGGACGCCGACGCCGATGCGGACAGCGCCGCGCGGAGCGAGGATGCAGTAGCGAACATGCCCCCCCTGCGCGTGCTGCTGGTGGAGGATGACGCGACGGTGGCCGATGTCGTGCAGGGTCTTCTGAGTGCGCGCGGCCATGAGGTGGTGCATGCCGGGCATGCGTTGGCGGCGCTGCGCGAGATCAGCGGGAGTGATTTCGATGTGGCCCTGCTTGACCTGGACCTGCCGGGCCTCAGCGGCTTCGAGCTGGCCGAGCATCTGCGCAACCAGGGGTACACGCTGCCGTTGCTGGCGGTGACCGCGCGCACGGACCCGGACCTGCAGAAGCAGGTGGAAGCGGCCGGGATCGGCGGTTTCCTGCGCAAGCCGGTCACGGGCGAGCTGCTGGTGGAGGCCATCGCCAAGGTGTTGGGGCGCTGAGGCCGGGCACAGTCCGGCAGGCTACTCCGCGACGTGTTCGACCTGGCGGGGTTCGGGCTTGGTGTCCGGCAACTGCCAGAAGATCATCGTCGAAGTCAGTGTGATCGCGCCCACGCACAGGAACGTGGCGTGCAACGCCGCCGTCGCGCCGTGGCCCTCCAGGTGCGTGCCGAAGGCGGCCAGCAGGCTGCCCGCCGCCGCCGCGCCGAAGCCGGCAGCCAGCATCATCACCATCGACAGCAGACTGTTGCCCGAACTGGCGAACTCCCGATCCAGATCGCGCAGGGTCACGGTGTTCATCACGGTGAACTGCAGCGAATTGACCGCACCGAAGAAGGCCAGCTGCAGCAGGCGCCAGCCCAGGTGCTGGCCCGGCGTCATCAGGATGAAGCTGGCCATGGCCAGGCCCACCAGCACGGTGTTGGTCATCAGCACGCGCCGATAGCCGTAGCGTTCGACCAGCTTCACCGCCAGCCGCTTGGAGACCATGCCGGCCGCGGCCACCGGCACCATCATCAGTCCGGCGTTCATCGGTCCCAGGCCAAGGCCCACCTGCAGCAGCAGCGGAATCAGCATCGGCATGGCGCTGCTGCCGATGCGTGAGAACAGGTTGCCGAGGATGCCGATGCGATAGCTGGGCACACGGAACAGCGCCAGCGAGAACAACGGCGCGGTCGAGTTGGCCGCGTGCAGCCAATAGCCCACCAGTGCGGCCAGCCCCGCCACGGTCATCAGCATCACCAGCGCGTGCGGCGTACCCAGCCCGGAGATGCCGTCCAGCGCCAGCGACAGCACCACCATCGCAAAGGCCAGCATGATGTAGCCGCGCAGGTCGAAGCGGGTGCGGTGGCTGGCGTAATGGTCCGGCATGATCTTCATCGCAGCGATGAAGCCGATCACGCCGATCGGAAGGTTGATCAGGAACACCCAGTGCCAGGAGGCGATCTCGACCAGCCAGCCGCCCAGCGTCGGGCCGATCAAGGGGCCGATCAGGGCGGGGATGGCGATGAAGCTCATCGCACGCAGGAAGTCCTCGCGCGGCACCGAACGCATCACCGCCAGGCGGCCGACCGGCAGCAGCATCGCACCGCCGATGCCCTGCAGCACGCGGGCACCCACCAGCTGATGCAGGTGCTGGGCCAGCGCGCAGGCCAGCGAGCCGAGGGTGAACAGGATGATCGCCACCAGGAAGGTGCGCCGGGTGCCGTAGCGGTCAGCGATCCAGCCGGAGGCGGGAATGAACGTGGCGACCGCCAGTGCATAGCTGAACACCACCGACTGCATCTGCAGCGGACTCTCGCCCAGGCTGGCCGCCATCGCCGGCAGCGCCGTGTTGACGATGGTCGAGTCCAGCATCTGCATGAAGATCGCCAGGGACACCAGCCACAGCAGGGGGCGCTGGCGGTTGTAGGTCGATGGCGATGTGGACATGGGTTGTGGCCGGTGCAACGTGGGGGCGCCATGATCGCGCACTGCGGGTCACGGCGCGATCAACACCGCGCCGCAACCGCATGCGCACTGCTCAGCGCTGGCTGTGCGCGTGCACCGCGTCGACCAGTACCTGCACGTGGGCCGGGTCCATGTCCGGTGACATGCCATGGCCCAGGTTGAACACGTGGCCCTCGCGCGACCCGCCATTGCCGGCGGCGTAGGTATCGAGCACGCGCGCGGCAGCGGTGGCGATCGCATCGGGCGAAGCGTACAGCGTGGTGGGGTCGAGGTTGCCCTGCAGGGCAACGCGACCACCGGTGCGGCGCAGCGCTTCGTCCAGGTCCAGCGTCCAGTCCAGGCCCAGTGCATCCGCACCGGTCTGCGACAGTGCTTCCAGGTGCAGGCCGGTGCCCTTGCCGAACAGGATCAGCGGCGTACGCTCGCTGCCTTCGCCACGGTCCAGGCCCTGGGCAATCCGCTGCAGGTAGCGCAGCGAGAATTCGCGGTACATCGCCGGCGACAGCACGCCGCCCCAGGTGTCGAAAACCTGCAGGGCCTGTGCGCCCGCGGCGCGTTGCGCGCCCAGGTAGGCGATGACCGCGTCGGTGGTGACCTCCAGCAGGCGGTGCAGGGCCTGCGGGTGGTTCAGCGCCATGGCCTTGATGCGCGAGAAATCCTTGCTGCCGCCGCCTTCCACCATGTAGCAGGCCAGTGTCCATGGGCTGCCGGAGAAACCGATCAGCGGCACCTGGCCATCCAGCTCGCGGCGGATCAGGCGCACCGCATCCATCACGTAGCCCAGGTCCTGCTCCATGTCCGGCACCGCCAGCCTGGCGATGGCGGCTTCGTCACGCACCGGGTGGCGGAACTTGGGGCCTTCGCCTTCGACGAAGTACAGCTCCAGCCCCATCGCGTCGGGGATGGTGAGGATGTCCGAGAACAGGATGGCGGCATCCAGTGGGAAACGCCGCAGCGGCTGCAGGGTGACTTCGCAGGCGATCTCCGGGTTCTTGGCCATCGCCAGGAAGCTGCCGGCCTTGGCCCGGGTCGCGCGGTACTCCGGCAGGTAGCGGCCGGCCTGGCGCATCAGCCAGACGGGCGTGCAATCCACCGGTTCGCGGCGCAGAGCGCGTAGCAGGCGATCGTTGCGGAGAGGGCTGGTCACGTTGAACGTTCCTTGGATCGAAGGTGGGCAGCGGCGTCAGTCGCCGTGCGAAAGGATCTGGAAGCCACGATGCAGTTCGGCATCGCGCGCCTTCTCGAAGGCGTGGCGGGCTTCGTCGGCCTGCAGGAACAGCTCGCGGCGCAGCTGCGAGCGGCCACCGACGCGGCCGCTTTCGCGCAGCAGCTCCCAGCCGCCGAAAAGATCCGGCTGCAGGCTCAGGCGCAGGAACCGCGGTGCCTGCGCACCGGCCTCGGGATGTTGCAGGTAGACATGCATGGCCCGATTGTAGCGGGGCCAGGGTGACCCCGGCCGCAACGCGGTAGCGCCGGGCCATGCCCGGCGGACGCTCAGGAAACCCCGGGTAGCGCCGGGCCATGCCCGGCGGACGCTCGGGAAACCCCGGGTAGCGCCGGGCCATGCCCGGCGTACGCGGAAGCGATCAACCCTGGCCCAGCACCTTCAATACCGCTGCTTCATCCACGTCCGGCACCACCTCGGCCCGACCCATGCCGCGCCAGAGCACCAGGCGCAGTCGACCGGCCACGTTCTTCTTGTCCAGCCGCATGCGGCCGAGCAGGGCCTGCGGATCCAGGCCGGCCGGGATCGCGACCGGCAGCCCGAGCCTTTCCAGCAGCGCCTGCAGGCGCGCGCGGTCGGCATCGTCGGCCAGGCCGAGATCGGTGGACAGCCTGGCCGCCAGCACCATGCCCACTGCCACCGCCTCGCCATGGTTCAGCGCATCGCGGCCCGGCGCCGAATACCCCTGTTCGGTTTCGATGGCATGGCCGAAGGTGTGGCCGAGGTTCAGCAGCGCACGCTCCCCCTTCTCGAACGGATCGCGCTCGACGATGGCGGCCTTGTGCCTGCAGCTGCGGGCGATGGCTTCGGCCAGCACCACGTCCTCGCCAGCGGACAGCGCGTCGGCGTGGTGCTGCAGCCAGTCGAAGAAATCCGCATCGCCCAGTGCGCCGTACTTCACCACTTCGGCCAGCCCCGCGCGCAGTTCGCGCGGCGGCAGGGTGGCCAGCACGCCGGTATCGGCCACCACCGCGCGCGGCGGATGGAAGGCACCGACCAGATTCTTGCCGGCAGGAATGTCTACGGCAGTCTTGCCGCCCACCGACGAATCGACCATCGCCAACAGCGTGGTCGGCAGCTGCACGCAGTCGATGCCCCGCATCCAGCAGGCTGCGGCGAAGCCGGCCAGGTCGCCGACGACGCCCCCACCGAGCGCGAACACACAGGCATCGCGGGTGGCGCCCAGGGCTGCCAGCGCTTCGATGGCGCGGCCGAATTCGGCCAGGGTCTTGGAGGCTTCGCCGGCAGCCAGCACGTGTTCGCCGACGACCAGATCCGGACGCGCGGCCAGCAGGGTCTGCTTCAGCCGCGCCAGGTACAGCGGGGCGACGTCGCTGTCGCTGAGCAGCAGGACGTGGCGCCCCCGCACGTGGCGGGCGAGGGCAGGGCCATCGCTCTGGACGCCGGCGCCGATGGAGATGGTGTAAGGGCGGTCACCGCCAACGGCGACCTGCAGCGGAGTGGGGGAAGTCATGCGATCAGGTCCTGGCGCTGCCATTGCGCGGCGAGCTTGACGACCAGCTGGGCGGTGGCGTCGGCAGCGGTGTACGGGTCGGTATCAAGGGTAAGGTCGGCCAGTTCGCGGTACAGCGGATCGCGATGGGCGGCCAGGTCATGCAGCACCTGCTCGCGGTCGGGGCGCTGCAGCAACGGCCGGGCCTTGTCACGGGCCAGCCGTTCCAGTTGCGCGGTCACGCTGACGCGCAGGTAGACCACGAAGCCACGGTGGGCGATCAATGCCCGGTTGTCCGGGTCCAGTACCGCTCCGCCGCCGGTCGAGACCAGCTGGCCGTGGCCCTGCAGGAGGCGGGCCAGCGCGTCGCGCTCGAGGCTGCGGAAGCCGGCTTCGCCGGAGTGCTCGAAGATCGTGGGAATGCTGGCTCCGGCGGCGTCGACGATGGACTGGTCGACATCGACGAAGTCCAGCGTGAAGCGCTCGGCGAGGCGGCGGCCGATGCAGGTTTTGCCGGCGCCCATCGGGCCGATCAGGATCAGGTTCGGAGCAGGATTCATGCGCCCTGATGCTAACACCTCCGTGCCCCGGCCTTTACGTCCTTCACGTCAGGGTGGGACTTCCTGCGGGGATTCCCGCGTTCAACGGAGTACAGGCCATGTCGGTTGCCAAGGTCATCGAAATCACCGCCTCTTCGCCCACCAGCGTGGAGGATGCCGTGCGCAGCGGCCTGAAGAAGGTCTCCGGAACCGTGAAGGGCATCCAGGGGGCCTGGATCAACGAGACCAAGGTGGTCACCAATGGCAGCGGTGAGATCACCGAATGGCGGGTCAATCTGCGGGTGACCTTCCTGGTGGAATGAGGGGGCTCAGCGCAGTGCCTGTATCTGGCGCTGCGCGTCCAGCACCACCACCCGGTCGGCGAGGGCCGGCAGTGCATGCAGCGCCTGCCGGCTGACCCGCTCGAAGTACTGCACGAAGCGCTCCAGCTGCGGCCGGCTCATGCCATGCCGGCCGGGCTGGGCCGCCTGCAGGTTCTGCTCCTGCTGCCAGCGCCAGCGCGGTACCACCGAGAAGTCTGGCGGCTGCAGGAACCACAGGCGGTCACAGCGTTGCCACAATGCCGGGTAGTCGCGGCCCAGGGCCTGGTTGCACCAGTGGCGCCAGCGGCCATCGCTGTCGGCATCACGTTCAAGGGCGTTCAACGGCTGAGCCAGTTCGGATTCCTCCTGCGCCGGTGTGCCCAGGAACCAGCCTTCGAACACCAGCAGGTCCAGCGGCTTTTCCAGCCGTGGCCACTGCGCCTGCGGCAGGCGCTCGTCGGCCAGCTTGTCGAAGCGCGGCAGCGCCAGTGGTTCGCGCGCGGCGGCGGCATCGAGCAGCGCGTGGACCAGCGGCAGGTCGTGGGTGCCCGGCGGCCCCCGGGTGATCAGCAGCGGATGGACCTGGCGTGCCAGCCGCTGCCGTTGCGCGCGGGTCAGGTAGACATCGTCGATGGACAGGGTCGCGGCGTTCAGCCCCCGGTTCCGGGCGCGCGCCACCACCTGCTCGGCCAGCGTCGATTTGCCGCTCCCCTGCAGCCCGCTGATCGCCAATACTGGAACCGCCGCGCCGCTGCCCAGCGCATCATCCAGTGCCTGCTCGGCCAATGTTTCGGGAAATCCTTTCACCTGGGGCATATACGCAGCAGCGACCATGCCGCCACAATAGATCAATCCGTGTGAGAAGAACGCAATCATGAGCGACCTGTACGCCGAAGCCCTGTCCACGTTTGCGGCCCTGTTCGACGAGGCCAAACAGAGCCGCGAGGTCGAGCCCAACGCGATGACCGTGGCCAGTGCCGACCTGCACGGTCGTCCATCGGCGCGCACCGTGCTGCTGAAGGCCTTCGATGAGCGTGGCTTCGTGTTCTATACCCACCTGGACAGCCACAAGGGCCAGGAGCTGCGGGCCAATCCGCAGGCGGCCCTGCTGTTCCTGTGGCGCAGCCTGCGCGAGGCCGGCATCCAGGTGCGCATCGAAGGCCGTGTCGAACAGGTGGCCGATGCGGAAGCAGACGCCTATTTCGCCAGCCGTCCGCGCATGAGCCAGATCGGCGCGTGGGCCTCGCAGCAGTCGAAGACGCTTGCAACGCGCGAAGAGTTCGATGCGCGCGTGGCCGAGGTCGAGGCACGTTTCGAGGGCAAGGACGTGCCGCGTCCGGACGGCTGGAGTGGCCTGCGCGTGGTGCCCGACCGCATCGAGTTCTGGTACGGCGCGCAGTTCCGCCTGCACGAGCGGTGGTGCTACGAAGCCGGCGCCGAGGGGCACTGGAGCAAGCGCCTGTTGTATCCGTGAGCGGCTGCGCTGCCACGATCCGCCAGGCCACACCGGCCGATGCCGCTGCATGGTCGCAGCTGCGCGTGGGCCTGTGGCCCGACGCCGATGATCCACTGGAGGAGCTGGCGCAGTCGCTGGCCGATCCGGAAGGTGCGGTGTTCCTGGCGTGCGCGGCTGATGGTGAGGCGGTCGGTTTCGCCGAGGTGCGCCTGCGCCACGACTATGTGAACGGCACCGGTTCCTCGCCGGTCGGGTTCCTGGAAGGCTGGTATGTAACGCCGCAGTGGCAGGGCCGCGCTGTCGGCCGTGCCCTGCTGGCGGAAGTGCAGGCGTGGACGCGGGACGCGGGCTGCAGCGAGCTGGCCTCGGACAGCCGCCTGGAGGATGTAGAGGCGCACGCGGCACACCGCGCCTGTGGCTTTGAAGAGACCGAGCGGGTGGTCTATTTCCGCATGCCGCTGGACGCGGCCACGCGGGGGTAGTGCCAACCTTGGCTGGCGGCGCGCCGCGCGGTCCGCGCTGCGCCTGCCTACAGTCCTTCCGCGCGCAGCCAGCGCCACAAGGTGGTGCGTGACACGCCGAGCACCTGGGCCATGCCTTCGCGGTCATTGCGGTGTTCCCGCAGCAGCGCCTGCAGCTGGGCCCGTGCCGGGCGCCTGCCATTGCTTTCCAGCCGCAGGGACGGGGTGCTTTCGCGCGCCAGTTCCGGCGCCAGCTGCAGCAGGCGCCCAGCGTCGATCATCCCGTCTGCCGGCTGCCAGTGGATGCGCAGGCGGTCGACCAGATTGCGCAGTTCTCTCACATTGCCCGGCCAGTCGGCGGCACCCAGCACTGCCATCGCGTCCTGGTCCAGGGGGGCGTCGACACCGCGCAGCTGGCGGAAGAAGTGCCGGGTCAGCAGCGGGATGTCAGCGCGCCGGGCACGCAGCGGGGGCAGTGCGATGCGCAGTGCCGCCAGCCGGTAGTAGAGGTCGCGCCTGAAGCTGCCGGCTGCTGCGCGATGCTCCAGCGACTGCAGCGTCGCGGCCACCACCCGCAGGTCCACGGGGGTTGGTTCGGTGGCGCCGACGCGCAGCACTTCACGTTCTTCCAGCACGCGCAGCAGGCGGGTCTGCAGCGGCAAGGGCAGCTCGCCGATCTCGTCAAGGAACAGTGTGCCGCCATCGGCCGCTTCGACCAGGCCGACCCGGCCGCCACGACGTGCGCCCGTGAAGGCGCCATCGCTGTAGCCGAACAGTTCGGCTTCCAGCAGCGATTCGCTGATCGCGCCGCAGTTCAGCGCGACGAAACGACCGCGCCGGCCGCTGGCGGCGTGCAGTTGCCGTGCCACCAGTTCCTTGCCGGTACCGGTCTCGCCGGTGACCAGCACGGTGCTGTCGTGCGGTGCATAGAGCGCGATCTGTGCGCGCACCTGCGCCATCGCCTCGCTGTCGCCGAGCAGCGCGTATGCATCGCCGCGCGGGGCGGCACTGCGCCGCATGGTGGGGCGTGGACCCACCGAGCGTGCCAGGGTCTGGGTCAGTTCCAGCGCATGCTCGAAGGCCTGCCGCACCGAGTCGGCCGAATACAGCAGCACGCCCGGCAGCCCGGCCTGCTCGGCATGGTCGATGGCCATCCCGGTGCCGACGATCACTTCGATGCCGTTGGCACGCAGATCGGCGATGCAGTCGCGCGCATCTTCGCGGGTGACGAAGCGGCGGTGCTCGATATCCAGGCCGAAGCTCTGCTGGAAGCCGCTGAACACCGGCACGTCGCTGGCATGGGTGACCAGGCCGATACGTGCGGCGATGCGGCGCGCGCGCGCCAGAGCCTCCATCAGGTCGAAGCCGTTGGCCTGGATCGGCACCAGTGGCAGGTCGAGCCGACTGCGCAGCCAGGCCGCGTTCGAGCCACCGGCAATCACCACGTCGCAGTGCTCGCGGCGCAGGCGCTGGCCGATCACCTCCACCGCCTCTTCGAAGCCGAGGTTGATCTGCTCGATGCGCGCGCGGCGGTCGAACTCGGGAATGACGTCACCCAGCAGGCCGGTCAGCCGCGAAACGCTGACCGTCCAGATCACCGGGCGACCGGGGTCGGCGTCGGCATGGCGCAGGGGCGAGCGGGGCAGATACATGGGGCGGACACCGGGACAGGAGTGTTTCATGATACATCTGTTTCAATGTTTCATATGTTTCAGTGCTGTCGATCGGTCATGCCTTTGAAATCAATCGCTTGCAGCTTGGCATGGTGCTTGCGCCTGCCCACCTGTTCCTCAACATGGATTGCCGCATGACCGCTTCCGCCCCTTCTTCCGCCGGTGCCCGCTTCCGCGAGGCTCTGGCCGCCGAATCGCCGCTGCAGGTGATCGGTGCGATCAACGCCAACCACGCCCTGCTGGCCAAGCGCGCCGGCTTCCGCGCCATCTACCTGTCCGGCGGTGGTGTTGCCGCAGGCTCGCTGGGCCTGCCGGACCTGGGCATCAACACCCTGGAAGACGTGCTGGTGGACGTGCGCCGCATCACCGACGTCTGCGACCTGCCGCTGATGGTGGACATCGATACCGGCTTCGGACCCAGCGCGTTCAACATCGCGCGCACCGTGAAGTCGCTGATCAAGGCCGGCGCGGCCGCCTGCCACATCGAGGACCAGGTGGGCGCCAAGCGCTGTGGTCACCGTCCCGGCAAGGAGATCGTTTCGCAGGGTGAGATGGTCGACCGCGTGAAGGCCGCCGCTGATGCAAAGACCGATCCGGATTTCTTCCTGATCGCACGCACCGATGCCATCCAGGTGGACGGCGTGGACAAGGCCATCGAGCGCGCCATCGCCTGTGTCGAAGCGGGCGCTGATGGCATCTTCGCCGAGGCCGCCTACGATCTGGACACCTACCGCCGCTTCGTCGATGCAGTGAAGGTGCCGGTGCTGGCCAACATCACCGAATTCGGTGCCACGCCGCTGTTCAGCCGCGACGAGCTGGCCTCGGCCGGGGTCGCCATCCAGCTGTTCCCGCTGTCGGCGTTCCGCGCGGCGAACAAGGCGGCGGAGAACGTCTACCAGGCGGTGCGCCGCGACGGTCACCAGCGCAGCGTGGTCGACGCCATGCAGACCCGCGAAGAACTGTACGACCGCATCGGCTACCACGCGTTCGAGCAGCAGCTCGACGCACTGTTCGCCGCCAAGAAATAAGCAGTACCCTGCACCATCAAGTTTTCGGAGGGAAACATGAACGATACGACCGCAACCCCGACCTTCAAGCCGAAGAAGTCCGTCGCCCTGTCCGGCACTGCCGCCGGCAACACCGCGCTGTGCAGCGTCGGTCGCAGCGGCAATGACCTGCACTACCGTGGCTACGACATCCTGGATCTGGCCAGCACCAGCGAATTCGAGGAAATCGCGTACCTCCTGGTGCACGGCAAGCTGCCGACCCGCGCCGAGCTGGTTTCGTACAAGGCCAAGCTGAAGTCGCTGCGTGGCATCCCGGCCGCGGTGAAAGCCGCGCTGGAAGAACTGCCGCCGTCGGCACACCCGATGGACGTGATGCGCACCGGCGTGTCGGTGCTCGGCTGCGTGGCGCCGGAAAAGGATGACCACAACCATCCGGGTGCACGCGACATCGCCGACAAGCTGATGGCCTGCCTCGGCTCGATGCTGCTGTACTGGTACCACTGGAGCCACAACGGCCGCGCCATCGACGTGGAAACCGATGACGATTCCATCGGTGGCCACTTCCTGCACCTGCTGCACGGCGAGAAGCCACAGGATTCGTGGGTGAAGGCGATGCACACCTCGCTGATCCTGTACGCAGAGCACGAGTTCAATGCGTCCACCTTCACCTGCCGTGTCATCGCCGGTACCGGCAGCGACATGTACAGTGCGATCTGCGGTGGCATCGGCGCGCTGCGCGGCCCCAAGCATGGCGGCGCCAACGAAGTGGCCTTCGAGGTGCAGAAGCGCTACGACAGCCCGGATGAGGCCGAAGAGGACATCAAGGCCCGCGTCGAGCGCAAGGAAGTGGTGATCGGCTTCGGCCACCCGGTGTACACCGTGTCCGACCCGCGCAACAAGGTGATCAAGGACGTCGCCCGTGAGCTGTCCGAAGAGCAGTCGAGCATGAAGATGTACGACATCGCCGAGCGCCTGGAAACGGTGATGTGGGACATCAAGAAAATGTTCCCGAACCTGGACTGGTTCAGCGCCGTCAGCTACCACATGATGGGCGTGCCGACCGCGATGTTCACCCCGCTGTTCGTCATCGCCCGCACCGCCGGCTGGAGCGCGCACATCGTCGAGCAGCGCATCGACGGCAAGATCATCCGTCCGAGCGCGAACTACATCGGCCCGGAAGATCGCGAGTTCGTGGCCATCGACAAGCGCGCCTGACCGCCGCGTGATCCATCCATCCGGTCGGCCCAGTGCCGGCCGGATGCCTTCATTGCCGCTCGCCGGCATCCGGCCCGCCCCAAGCATTCCGCCAGCCCATGAATACCGATTACCGCAAGACCCTCCCCGGCACCCCGCTGGATTACTTCGATGCGCGCGCTGCGGTCGATGCGATCCAACCCGGCGCCTACGCCACGCTGCCGTATGTCTCGCGCGTGCTGGCCGAGAACCTGGTGCGCCGTTGCGATCCGGCCCTGCTCACCGCCTCGCTGACGCAGCTGATCGAACGTCGCCGCGACCTGGATTTTCCCTGGTTCCCGGCGCGCGTGGTGTGCCATGACATTCTCGGCCAGACCGCGCTGGTGGATCTCGCCGGCCTGCGCGATGCGATCGCCGACAAGGGCGGCGATCCGGCCAAGGTCAACCCGGTGGTGCCGGTACAGCTGATCGTTGATCACTCGCTGGCGGTGGAGTGCGGTGGTTTCGATCCGCAGGCATTCGAGAAGAACCGCGCCATCGAGGATCGCCGCAACGAGGATCGCTTCCATTTCATCGACTGGACCAAGCGGGCGTTCCAGAACGTGGATGTGATTCCTCCGGGCAACGGCATCATGCACCAGATCAACCTGGAGAAGATGTCGCCGGTGATCTACGTGCAGGACGGCGTGGCCTTCCCGGATACCTGCGTGGGCACCGACAGCCATACCCCGCACGTCGATGCGCTGGGCGTGATCGCCATCGGTGTCGGCGGCCTGGAGGCCGAGAACGTGATGCTTGGCCGCGCGTCGTGGATGCGCCTGCCCGACATCATCGGCGTGGAACTGACCGGTCGGCCACAGCCAGGGATCACCGCCACCGACGTGGTGCTGGCCCTGACCGAGTTCCTGCGCAAGGAACGCGTGGTGGGCGCCTGGCTTGAATTCTTCGGCGAGGGTGCGGCCGCGCTGACCATCGGTGACCGTGCCACCATCTCCAACATGTGCCCGGAATACGGCGCGACCGCGGCGATGTTCTACATCGACGGGCAGACCATCGATTACCTGCGCCTGACCGGCCGCGAGGAATCGCAGGTGGCGCTGGTGGAGAACTACGCACGCAGCACCGGTCTGTGGGCCGATGCGCTGGCCACGGCGCAGTACGAGCGCGTGCTGCGCTTCGACCTGTCCAGCGTGGTCCGCAACATGGCGGGCCCGAGCAATCCGCATCGCCGCCTGCCGGTGGCCGAGCTGGCCGAGCGCGGCATCGCCGACGCAGCCAAGCTCGATGCCGGCAAGGCCGAGCAGCTGCGGGGCCTGATGCCTGATGGCGCGGTGATCATCGCCGCCATTACCAGCTGCACCAACACCTCCAACCCGCGCAACGTGATCGCCGCCGGCCTGCTGGCGCGCAAGGCCAACGAGCGCGGCCTGCTGCGCAAGCCGTGGGTCAAGTCGTCGCTGGCCCCGGGTTCAAAGGCGGTGCAGCTGTATCTGGAAGAGGCCGGCCTGCTGCCGGAGCTGGAAAAGCTCGGCTTCGGCATCGTCGCGTTCGCCTGCACCACCTGCAACGGCATGAGCGGTGCGCTGGATCCGGCGATCCAGCAGGAAATCATCGACCGCGACCTGTATGCCACCGCCGTGCTGTCGGGCAACCGCAACTTCGATGGCCGCATCCATCCTTACGCAAAGCAGGCCTTCCTGGCATCGCCGCCACTGGTGATCGCCTATGCCATTGCCGGCACCATGCGCTTCGACATCGAGAAGGACGTGCTTGGCGTGGACGCCGACGGCAACGAGGTGCGCCTGAAGGACATCTGGCCGAGCGATGCCGAGATCGATGCGGTGGTGAAGGCGGCGGTGAAGCCGGAGCAGTTCCGCAGCGTCTACAATCCGATGTTCAACGTACGCGTGGAGCAGGGTGCGGCGGTCAGTCCACTGTACGACTGGCGCCCGCAGAGCACCTACATCCGCCGCCCGCCGTACTGGGAGGGGGCGCTGGCCGGTGAACGCACGCTGGCGGGCATGCGCGCGCTGGCGGTGCTGCCGGACAACATCACCACCGACCACCTGTCGCCGTCCAACGCAATCCTGGCCTCCAGTGCCGCCGGCGAATACCTGGCGAAGATGGGCCTGCCGGAAGAGGACTTCAATTCCTACGCAACCCACCGCGGCGACCACCTGACCGCGCAGCGCGCCACCTTCGCCAACCCGAAACTGTTCAACGAGATGGTGCGCAACGACGACGGCAGCGTGAAGCAGGGCTCGCTGGCGCGGGTGGAGCCGGAGGGCAAGGTGATGCGCATGTGGGAGGCGATCGAGACCTACATGGAGCGCAAGCAGCCGCTGATCATCATCGCCGGTGCCGACTACGGCCAGGGCAGCTCGCGTGACTGGGCGGCGAAGGGCGTGCGCCTGGCCGGCGTGGAAGCGATCGCGGCGGAAGGCTTCGAGCGCATCCACCGTACCAACCTGATCGGCATGGGCGTGCTGCCGCTGGAGTTCAAGCCGGGCACCACCCGGCTGACCCTGGGCATCGACGGTACCGAGACCTTCGACGTGGTGGGCGAGCGCACGCCGCGCGCCGACCTGACCCTGGTCATCCACCGCCGCGATGGGCAGGACATCATCGTGCCGGTCACCTGTCGCCTGGACAGCGACGAGGAAGTGGCGATCTACGAAGCGGGCGGTGTACTGCAGCGCTTCGCCCAGGATTTCCTCGAAGGTGCCCGGGTGGCATGAGACAACCGACGGCCCGGCAACGGGCCGTCTTTCATTGCAAGGAACCGTTCCATGAGCTTTCTTCCGCAACTCCGCATTGCCGCCACCTACATGCGCGGTGGCACCAGCAAGGGCGTGTTCTTCCGCCTGCAGGACCTGCCCGCAGCCGCACAGGTGCCGGGCCCGGCACGTGATGCGCTGCTGATGCGCGTGATCGGGTCGCCCGATCCCTATGGCAAGCACACCGATGGCATGGGCGGGGCCACGTCCAGCACCAGCAAGTGCGTGATCATCTCCAGTGCGTCCGTGCCCGATCACGATGTGGACTATCTGTACGGCCAGGTTTCGATCGACACCGCGTTCGTCGACTGGAGCGGCAACTGTGGCAACCTCAGCACTGCGGTGGGTCCGTTCGCCATCGCCAACGGCCTGATCGATCCGGCCCGGGTGCCGCGCGACGGCCTGTGCACCGTGCGCATCTGGCAAGCCAACATCGGCAAGACCATCATCGCCCACGTGCCGATGCGCAATGGCGAGGTGCAGGAGATCGGTGATTTCGAGCTGGATGGCGTGACCTTCCCGGCCGCCGAGATCCAGCTTGAGTTCATAGATCCCTCCGATGATGGCGACGCGGGCGCGATGTTCCCGACCGGCAACCTGGTCGATACCCTGGATGTGCCGGGCGTGGGCAGTTTCGAGGTGACGATGATCACCGCCGGCATCCCGACCATCTTCCTCAATGCGGCCGATCTGGGCTACAGCGGTACCGAGCTGCAGCCGGCGATCAACGACGACAAGGCCGCCCTGCAGAAGTTCGAGAGCATCCGTGCGCACGGTGCGCTGCGCATGGGCCTGATCTCGACGCTGGAAGAGGCGGCGACCCGCCAGCACACGCCGAAAGTGGCGTTCGTGGCACCGGCACAGGACTATGTATCGTCCAGCGGCAAGGCAATCCCGGCATCGGCCATCGATCTGCATGCGCGTGCGCTGTCGATGGGCAAGCTGCATCACGCGATGATGGGCACTGCCGCCGTGGCGATCGGTACCGCTGCTGCGATTCCGGGCACGCTGGTCAACCGTGCCGCCGGCGGTGGCCAGCGCGAGGCGGTGACCTTCGGGCATCCGTCCGGCACGCTGCGCGTGGGCGCCCAGGCCGGTCTCGTTGACGGCCAGTGGACAGTGACCAAGGCCATCATGAGCCGCAGCGCCCGTGTATTGATGGAAGGCAGCGTGCGCGTACCGGCCGACACCTTGTAACGCGGGACCATGGCGGTTGCGCCGGGCCATGCCCGGCGAGCGCGGCAGGGCCCGCCCATGAACCGCCGGGCGTGGTCCGGCGTCAGCGGAGAACAGACGATGTCCGACAGCCACACCCCGTCCAACGAACGTGCCGCGTGGGATGCGCTGCTGGTGGACATCGTCGATTACGTGCGCGACGTGCGCATCGACTCGCCACTGGCATTCCAGACCGCGCATTACTGCCTGCTGGATACCCTCGGTTGCGGCCTGGAAGCGCTGTCCTTCCCGGCCTGCAGCAAGCTGCTCGGGCCGCTGGTGCCGGGCATCAGCGTGACCAACGGCGCGCGCGTGCCGGGAACGCACTACGTGCTGGATCCGGTGCAGGCGGCGTTCAATATCGGCGCGATGGTGCGCTGGCTCGACTTCAACGACACCTGGCTGGCCGCCGAGTGGGGTCATCCGTCGGATAATCTCGGTGGCATCCTGGCCGTCTGCGATTGGCTGGGGCGCAATGCCGTGGCCCTGCGTCGTCCGCCGCCGACCGTGCACGATGTGCTGGTGGCGATGATCAAGGCGCACGAGATCCAGGGCGTGCTGGCCCTGGAGAATTCCTTCAACCGGGTCGGGCTGGACCACGTGGTGCTGGTGAAGGTCGCCACCACCGCCGTGGTCGCCCGCCTGCTTGGGCTGGATCGCGAGCGCATGCTCAATGCGCTGTCGCTGGCCTGGGTCGATGGCCAGGCGCTGCGGACCTACCGGCATGCGCCCAACACCGGTTCGCGCAAGAGCTGGGCCGCCGGCGATGCCACCAGCCGCGGCGTGCGCCTGGCGCTGATGGCGGCCAGCGGCGAGATGGGGTATCCCAGCGTGTTGAGCGCTCCCACCTGGGGCTTCGAAGCGGTCTCCATGCACGGCCAGGCGGTGACGCTGGGGCGGTCACTGGGCAGCTACGTGATGGAGAACGTGTTGTTCAAGATCAGTTTTCCCGCCGAGTTCCACGGCCAGACCGCAGTGGAGGCCGCGGTCGCGCTGCACGCGCAGCTGCGGGCAGGCGGGCGCAGCGTCGATGACATCGCGCATATCACCATCCGCACGCAGGAGGCCTGCATGCGCATCATCGACAAGCGCGGCCCGCTGCACAATCCGGCCGACCGCGACCACTGCGTGCAGTACATGGTCGCCATCGCGCTGCTGCATGGGCGGCTGGTGGCCGAGGACTACGAGGACGATGTCGCTGCTGACCCACGCATCGATGCGCTGCGCGCGCGGATGACCTGCCACGAAGACCCGCAGCTCAGCGCGGATTACCTGGACCCGGACAAGCGCAGCATCGCCAACGGCCTGACCGTCCGCTTCAACGACGGCAGCGAACTGCCGGAGGTCCTGGTCGAGTACCCGCTCGGCCACGCCCGGCGACGCGACGAGGGCATGCCCCTGTTGATGGACAAGTTCCGGCGGCATCTGGCCCATCGGTTCCCCACCACCCAGCAGCAGCGCATCCTGGCGGCCTCGCTGGACCCGGTGGCGCTGGCGGCCATGCCGGTGACCGACTACGTGGATCTGTACCGGCCGGGGTAGGGCGCGCCTTGGTAGGTACCAACCTTGGTTGGCACGGGCCCAACGCCAACCAAGGTTGGCCGCTACCGGGACCGCCGGGCATGGCCCGGCGCTACCGTTCCGATGCAGTCCTGCCGGATCGGCGCCAACTCCTTGACGCGGCGCGCCTATAATGGCCGCCTCGATCAAGGAGTGACGACATGAGCGGTCCGGCACGGCGCAAGCGGTGGGGATGGGCGGCGGCGGTACTGGCAGGAGGCCTGTTGCTGGGTCTGGCCGGTTGCCGCAACGACAGCGGGCAGCTGCCCAAGGCCAGTGGCGAGGCCATTACCACCCAGGCCGAGCAGGTGAAGGAGTTCACCCTGCTGCGCGCCTACCCGGACCAGAAGAACGACGGCCTGTCGCTGGCGCTGGAGTTCTCGCGCCCGCTGGTCGGCACGCAGGATTTCGACACGCTGGTGCGCTTCGAAGAGAAGGTCGGCACCGACGACAGCAGCTGGACCCTGTCCGATGACGGACTGACCCTGCGCTATCCGTTCGTCGAAGCCGGCAAGGAGTTCAGCCTGGTGGTATCGCCGGACCTGCTGGCCGCCGATGGCAGCCGGCTGGGCAAGGAGCTGAAGCAGAAGGTGTTCAGTGGCGAATTGAAGCCGGTGGCCGGCTTCGCCTCGCAGGGCAGCGTGCTGCCGGCCAAGGACAGCCGCGGCCTGCCCGTTGTCTCCGTGAATGTTCCCGAGGTCGACGTCGAATTCCTGCGCGTGCGCGAGAAGGATCTGCCGACCTTCTTCAGCCAGTACCAGCGCGGCGGCCGTCGTGGCAGCTGGGAACTGAGCAGCGACTACGAGCGCAGCCCGATCAATGCGTTGGCCGAGCCGGTCTACGTCAACCGCTTCATCCTCGGCGGCAAGCAGAACGAGCGGGTGCTGACCTACCTGCCAACCCAGGACATCAAGGAGCTGCAGGAGCCGGGCCTGTACTTCGCACTGCTCAAGCGCACGGGCGATTACGAGGGCGAGTTCGACACCGCGTTCTTCTCGGTCAGCGACATCGGCCTGCACACGCGCGCCTACAAGGACAAGCTGTTCGTCCACACCGCCGGACTGAAGGACGGCGCACCGCTGAAGAACGTCGAGCTGCGCGTGCTCGACGGCAAGGGCGAGGTGGTGCTCAAGGGCAGTACCGATGGCAACGGCAATGCGCTGCTGAACTACACGCTCGACGCCACCCACGTACTGGTGGCCAGCAGTGGTCGCGACACCAGTTTCCTGCCCTTCAACCAGCCGGCCCTGGACCTGAGCGAGTTTGCCGTTGCCGGCCGTGACAATGCCTGGTTCGATGTCTACGCATGGTCCGGCCGCGACCTCTATCGGCCGGGCGAGACCGTGCGCCTGTCTGCGCTGCTGCGCGACAATGATGGCAAGCCGGTCAAGTCGCAGCCGGTGTTCCTGCGCCTGAAGCAGCCCGACGGCAAGACCTTCCGCGAGACCCGCCTGCAGCCGGGCGGGCAGGGTTACATCGCCTTCGAGCAGGTCATCCCGGCCGAGGCGCCGACAGGACGCTGGCAGGTGGAGTTCCGTACCGATCCGGCCAGCAAGGAAGCGATCCAGGGCATGACCCTGCGCATCGAAGAGTTCCTGCCCGAACGGATGAAGCTGGACCTGGACAGCCCGCAGAAGACGCTCAAGCCGGGCGAAGATCTTCGTCTGCAGGCCGATGGCGCGTATCTGTACGGCGCGCCGGCTGACGGCAACCGCTTCACCGCGCGCCTGGCCGTGGCAGCCGAACAGCAGCCGGTCGAGGGATTGCCGGGCTACTTCTTCGGCGACCCGACCCTGCAGCTGCCGCGCGAGGCCAAGGACGTGATCGACACGACGCTGCCGGCCAACGGCCAGCTGCGCGAGGACGTGACGCTGCCGGAAGAAGCGGCCAAGGCCAAGGCGCCGATCGCGGTGGTGCTGTCCGGCAGCCTGTACGAGACCGGTGGGCGGACCGTGACCCGCACCCTGAAGCGGGTGATGTGGCCGGCCAATGCACTGGTCGGCGTGCGTCCGCTGTTCAACCCCGACGATGGTGCCGACTCCAACAGCAATGCACGCTTCGAACTGGTGCGCGTGGACGCGGCCGGCCGGCCGCAGCCGGCCAAGGGCCTGAAGATCACCCTGGTGCGCGAGCTGCGTGACTATCACTGGACCTTCAACGACAACCGTTGGGACTACGATTTCACCCGTCGGTTCGAGAACAAGGAAACCCGCACGGTCGATGCCGGCAGCAGTGCGGTGGCGTTCGATGTTCCGGTCGAGTGGGGCGAGTACCGGGTGGACGTGTTCGATCCGGGCACCGGCCTGACCAGCCGCTATCCGTTCCGTGCCGGCTGGAGCTGGGGCGATGACAATCGCGGTCTCGATGCGCGTCCGGACAAGGTCAAGCTGGGCCTGGACAAGACCGGCTACAAGGCGGGCGATACGTTGCAGGTGACGGTGACCCCGCCGCATGCCGGAAAGGGCATCCTGATGGTCGAGACCGATCGCATGCTGTACGTGCAGGACATCGACGCCAAGCCCGGTGCCACCTTCAACATCCCGGTCACCGCTGACTGGGAGCGCCACGATGTCTACATCACCGCGCTGGTGTTCCGGGGCGGCAGTGCGCCGAGCAAGATCACCCCGGCGCGCGCGGTCGGCGTGGTGCACGTACCGATGGACCGCAGGGGCCGCACCGTGGCCGTCGGCCTGGTGGCGCCGAAGCAGATGCGCCCGGAACAGGATCTGCCGGTGACGGTCAGCGCACCGCAGCTGGCCGGCAAGGCTGCGCACGTCACCGTGTCGGCGGTGGATGTGGGCATCCTCAACATCACCCGTTTCCCCGTGCCCGATGCCGGCGCGCACTTCTTCGCCCAGCGCCGCCTCGGCATCGATGCCTATGACATCTACAGCCGGGTGATCGAGAGCTTCGACGGCGGCGCCGGCAAGCTGAAGTTCGGCGGTGACATGGCGCTGCAGTCCCTGCCTCAGGCCAAGCGGCCGACCGCGCGCGTGCAGACCGTGGATCTGTTCTCCGGCCCGGTACAGCTTGATGCCAAGGGCAATGCCCGCATCCGCCTCAAGGTGCCGGACTTCAACGGCACGCTGCGCGTGTCGGCGCTGGTGTACAGCGATGACCAGTACGGCAAGCGCGACGTGGAAACGGTGGTGCGCGCACCGATCCTGGCCGAGGCCAGCATGCCGCGCGTGCTCGCCCCGGGCGACCGCAGCACCGTGACGCTGGACGTGCAGAACTTCACCGGCAAGCCCGGCCAGTTCAACGTGCGCGTGGACAGCGAGGGACCGCTGGCCCTTGGCGAGGGCAGCCGCAGCGTGCAGCTCAACGCCGATGCGAAGACCACGCTGAGCTTCCCGCTGTCGGCACGCGAAGGCCACAGCGTGGCCAAGGTGCGGGTGCGTGTGGAAGGCAATGGCTTCAAGGCCGACCGCCGCTACGACCTGCCGGTGCGTGCCGCATGGCCGCAGGTGCTGCGCTCGCAGGTACGCACGCTCGACCCGCTGGCGGCGGTCAGCCTCGACAGCGGTCTGGCCGATGGCCTGATGTCCGAGTCGGTCAATGCGCGCCTGCTGGTCAGCCCGCTGCCCCCGATTCCGTTTGCCAGTGCTCTGCAGGGCGCGCTGAATTACCCGTATGGCTGCGCCGAGCAGACCACCAGCAAGGGCTACGCTGCGCTGATCCTGGATCAGGCCACGTCGTCGATGCTCGGCGCAGACGGCCTGGATGCCAAGACCCGCCGCGAACGCATGGAGGGCGCGTTCGGCCGCCTGGCGTCGATGCAGGTGGCCAACGGCAACTTCTCGATGTGGGGCGACGATGGTTATGTGAACCCGTGGCTGACCCCGTACATCGCCGAGTTCCTGCTTGATGCCCGGGATGCCGGCTTCGCCGTACCGGACAACGTGCTGCAGAAGGCACTGAACCGTCTCAGCGAGGATCTGCTGTCCGGCGGCAACCCGTTCTACGGGCAGGACGAGCGCGAGAAACTGAAGTTCGCCAACCAGGCGTATTCCGGCTACGTGCTGGCCCGGGTCAACCGTGCGCCGCTGGGTACGCTGCGTACGCTGTACGACAACGAGCGCAGCAAGGCGGTTGGCGGCCTGTCGCTGGTCCACCTGGGCGTGGCGCTGTCGCTGCAGGGCGACGCCAAGCGTGGCCAGGCCGCGTTGGAAGCTGCCTTCGCCAAGTCCAGCAGCGAGCGCCCGTCGTACTTCGGCGACTACGGCAGCGCGATCCGTGATGATGCGCTGATGATCGCGCTGACCCACGAGAACAAGCTGGCGAAGCCGGCATGGGATGCGCGTGCGGTTGATCTCGGCCGCGGCCTGGATGCGCGCCGCAACGCCGGCTGGATGTGGCTGAGCACGCAGGAGCAGGTCGCCATTGCCCGCCTCGGCAAGGCGCTGGCGGCCAACCAGAAGGCACTGGTGGCCGGCGAGCTGGTGGTCGGTGGCAACAGTGAATCGATCAGCGAGCGCAAGCTGTTCGGCCGCACCTTCAGCGCCAGCGAACTGGCCAGCGGAGTGCGCTTCACTCCGCAGGGCCAGCCCCCGATGTTCGCCAGCATCGATGTGGCGGGCATCCCGCGCAGTGCGCCCGCGCCGGACAACAGTGTGATCGGTGTCGAGCGCAGCTACTTCGGTACCGACGGCAAGCCGTGGTCGCCGCGCCCGCTGAAGGAAGGCGAAGCGCTGATCGTGCGGGTCACCGTCAGTGCCGACACCACCATGCCGGATGCGCTGCTGACCGACCTGCTGCCGGCCGGCCTGGAGATCGAGAACTTCAACCTGGGCGATGCGAAGCAGTGGGCGGACGTGGTCGTCGATGGCATCACCATCAGCGACCGCGGTGACGCGGCCGATACCAAGCATGAGGAGTTCCGCGACGACCGCTACGTGGCAGCGCTCAAGCTCTCGCGCGGCGGAAAGGCCAATGTGTTCTACCTGGTGCGTGCGGTGACCCCGGGCACCTACTCGGTGCCGCCGCCGCTGGTGGAAGACATGTACCGGCCGCAGCTGCGTGGCGTCGGCCGCAGCAACCCGACCACGATCACGGTGGTGCAGCCGTGACCGCGCGGACGGGCCGCGACGGCGCGGCCCGTCCTGCTGGCAACCTGCAATGAAGAACGCGATGACGACCCGGCGGGCGGACCTGCGCCGCTGGCTGCGGCCGCTGTGGCCGTGGCTGCGCTGGGGAACGGCGGGTCTGCTGACGCTGCTGCTGGTACTGGACATCGTTTTCCCGCCGCCACTGCCGAAGCAGCGCGACACCAGCACCCTGGTGGTGGCTGCCGACGGCACGCCACTGCGTGCGTTCGCCGATGCCGAGGGCGTGTGGCGCTATCCGGCCTCGATCGACAGCGTCTCGCCGTTGTACCTGCAGGCGTTGTTGACCTACGAGGACCGCTGGTTCTGGCGCCATCCGGGCATCAACCCGCTGGCGATCCTGCGTGCCAGCGGCCAGCTGCTGCGCGGCGGCCGCATCGTTTCCGGTGGCTCGACCCTGACCATGCAGGTGGCACGCATCCTCGACCCGCATTCGCGTACCCCGTGGGGCAAGCTCAAGCAGGTGCTGCGGGCCCTGCAGCTGGAAGTGCATCTTTCCAAGCGGGAGATCCTGGCCCTGTATCTGGAGCGTGCGCCCTACGGCGGCACCATCGAGGGCGTGGAGGCTGCCAGCTGGGCCTACCTGGGCAAGCCGGCCGCGCAGCTGTCACATGCCGAGGCCGCGTTGCTGGCGGTGCTGCCACAGGCACCCAGCCGCCTGCGCCCGGACCGCCATCCGGAAGCGGCGCAGAAGGCACGTGACAAGGTGCTGGCACGCATGGCCGAACGGGGGGCGTGGACACCGGATGAGGTGGAGGATGCACGCATCGAGAACGTGGTGGCGCGGTCGCTGCGACCGCCACTGCATGCGGCATTGCTGGCGCAGCGGCTGCATGCGGCACACCCCGGCCAGGCGCGCATCCGGAGCAGCATCGACATCGGCCTGCAGCGCACACTGGAAGAGCGCGTGGCCAGCTATTTCTCGAGCCTGCCGGAGCGGACGTCGGCGGCACTGCTGGTGGTCGACAACCAGACCCTGCAGGCGCGCGCCTACGTGGGAACGCTGTCCTTCGGCGACCGCCAGCGCCTGGGCCACGTCGACATGGTTCAGGCCTGGCGCTCGCCGGGTTCGACCCTCAAGCCGTTCCTGTACGCGATGGCGCTGGATGATGGCCTGATCCACTCGGAGAGCCTGCTGGTGGACGCGCCGCAGAGCTTCGGCAGCTACCGGCCCGGCAACTTCGACATGGCGTTCAATGGCCCGATCGGCGCCTCCAGTGCGTTGCGCCTGTCGCTCAACGTACCCTCGGTGGACCTGCTGCAGCGGGTCGGCGCCGCGCGCTTTGCCGCGCGCCTGTCACACGCCGGCATCCAGCTGCGTTTTCCCGCGGGCAGCCCCCCCAATCTCTCGCTGATACTTGGTGGCACCGGCGCGCGGCTGGAAGATCTGGTCGGGGCATTCGCCGCACTGAACCGCAACGGTATCGCCGGCCGCGTGCGCTACACCGATGATGAGCCGATGATCGAGCGGCGGCTGGCGTCGCCGGGGGCGAGCTGGATCGTACGTGAGATGCTGGAGTCGAACCCGCGTCCGGGGTATGGCGTGGGCACCTTCGATGTGGGAGGGCGCCCCCGCGTTGCCTGGAAGACCGGGACCAGTTACGGCTACCGCGATGCGTGGGCCATCGGCAGCACGCGGCATTACACCGTGGGCGTATGGGTGGGGCGGCCCGACGGCACGCCCCTGCCGGGCCAGTACGGCGCGGTCACCGCGCTGCCGCTGATGTTCGAGGTGGTCGACAGTCTGCCGCGCCAGCGTGGCGATTCGGCGGCGGCACCGATGCCGGCCAGCGTCAGCCAGGGCGACATCTGCTGGCCGACCGGTGAACGCGCCGAAGGATTGCCGCCGGCCGTGTGCCAGCGGCGGATGCCGGCGTACCTGCTCGACGGCGCCGTACCGCTCACGTTCCCCGAGCGCGAAGCCCGGCGTTGGCAACCGGGCCGTCAGCGCTACCTGGCAGATGCACGCACCGGTCTGCGCGTCTCGGCCGATTGTCGTCTGCCCCATGAGGAGGTGGCGCGCGAAATCGCCCGTTGGCCGGCGCTGCTGTCGCCGTGGCTGCCGAAGGCGACCCGGGAGCTGTCGCAGCTGCCGGCGCTGTCACCGGACTGCCGCGACGATGGCCGTGAGGCCAGCGTGGCGCTGCACGTGGACGGTCTGAATGACGGCGCCACGCTGGCGCGCGCGCCCAATGCCGAACACGGTGTGCGCCTGCAGCTGCGCGCGCTGGGCAGCGAGCAGGCAGTGGACTGGCTGCTGGATGGCCGCTGGATCGCACAGACCCGGGGATCTCAGCTGATGCAGCGCGAGTTCGCCGAACCGGGTAGCCATACGCTGACCGCGCTGGCTGCCGATGGCGCGTGGACGCAGGTGCGTTTCAACGTCCTCCGGTAGGTGCCGGCCCACGGCCGGCACGCGATATCCGATACGCGCAGCGCTATTCCCCGATCCACCCGTCCAGCAGGTCGGCGAACTCATCGGCGTGCTCTTCTTCCTGCGCCAGGATCTCCTCGAGGATGCGCTTGGTGGTCGTGTCGCGATCACCGATGAAGTCGATCATCTCGCGGTAGCTGTCGATGGCGATGCGTTCGGCGACCAGATTCTCGCGAACCATGTCACGCAGGTCGCTGCCCTCCTTGTACTCGGCATGCGAACGCGCGCTCAGCGTGTCCGGATTGAGGTCCGGCTCGCCGCCGAGCTGGACGATACGTTCGGCCAGCTTGCCAGCATGCGCCTGTTCCTGCTGCGCATGCTCAAGGAACTCGGCCTTGACCGCATCGGCCAGCATTCCCTTGGCGGTGAAGTAATGCCGGTAGTAGCGCAGCACGCAGACATACTCGGTGGCGAGGGCGTCGTTGAGCAGCTTGATCACGGCCTTGCGGTCGGCACTGTAGCTTTCGGTGATCGCGCCATCTTCAATATTGCGCCGCGCGCGTTGGCGCAGGACCTTGCGGTCGCTGATGCCGGGAAGCGGGTGGGAAGACGTGTTGGCGTTGGCTGGCGTATTGGACATGGCTGGCCGTTTCCTCTTGCGGTGGAAGATCAGGTGGGCAGGTGCTCCAGCACGTACTCGGCCGAGGACACTTCGAACTGCCCGGGCTGCTCGATCCAGGCCGCGCGGACGACGCCGTCGTCCACGTACAGGGCAAACCGGCGCGAGCGGATGCCCATGCCCGAAGCACTGGCATCCAGTTCCAGGCCCAGCGCGCGGGTCAGTTCGGCATTGCCGTCGGACAGCATCAGCAGGCCCTCGGGTACGTGCTGGTCAGCGGCCCAGGCCTTCATCACGAACGGATCGTTGACCGCCACGCAGTAGACCTCGATGCCGCGCTGGCGGAACGCCTCGAACGTCTCGACGAAGCCGGGCAGGTGGCGGGCCGAGCAAGTGGGGGTGAAGGCGCCGGGCACGGCGAACAGCACCACTTTGCGGGCGTCGAACAGCGAGTGCGTATCGAGCGTCTCGATGCCCTCGCGGATGCGCTTGAGGGTCACTTCCGGAATGCGGTCGCCGACATGGATGGTCATGATGGACTCCTTGCTGGGGCAGGCTAGTGGGCGGGATGGGACAGGGGCGTCAAGACATTGGAAACCCCGCGTGCAGGCCCCATCTTCAGGGGGCACGCGCCAGGGTTCCAGCCACAGCGTGGCGCAGGCCGATGGCAGGCGCATTGCGCAGGATCAGTCGGCCTCACCGGGGCCGCACGAGGGGCGGCGTAGCATCGCCGGCGCGTAGAATGAACCCGGGGCGGCGCCACCGGCGCGGCCGAAGCGAATCGAGGTAGCTGGATGGAATTCAAGGATTACTACGCCACCCTGGGGGTGGAACCGAGTGCGGGTGATGCGGAGATCAAGACTGCATACCGCCGGCTGGCACGCAAGTACCACCCGGACGTCAGCAAGGAGGCCGGGGCCGAAGACAGGTTCAAGGCGGTCAATGAAGCCTATGAGGCGCTGCGCGATCCGGAAAAGCGCGCGGCCTATGACCAGCTGCGCGCGCAGGGTTACCGGCCGGGCGAGGAATTCAATGTGCCGCCGAACTACGGTGGCGGTGGCTTCAATTTCGAGGAAGTGTTCGGCGGTGGTGGCCCCAATGGCGGCTTCAGCGACTTCTTCGAGAGCCTGTTCGCCCGCCAGCGCGGTGGCCAGGCACCGGGCCCGGGATTCAGCAGCCAGGGGCATGCACCCAACCGCGATACCCGCGCCAAGCTGTCGGTGCCGCTGGAGGCTGCCTACAACGGCGACAGCCTGCGCATCACCGTCAACGGCAGGCAGCTGGATGTGCGCGTGCCCAAGGGCATCCGTCCCGGCCAGGTGATCCGTCTGGCGGGGCAGGGCAACCACGGTGGCAACCTGCTGCTGGAGGTGGAGTACGCCGCACACCCGCAGTTCGAGGTCGATGGCCGCAACATCCTGTATTCGCTGCAGGTCACGCCCTGGCAGGCGGCGCTGGGCACCAGCATCAGCGTGCCCACGCTGGGCGGCGCGGTGGAGCTGAAGATTCCGGCCGATTCCGAAGCCGGTCGCAAGCTTCGCCTGCGCGGCCGCGGCCTGCCGGGCAATCCCGATGGCGATCAGATCGTCGAGCTGGAGATCATTGCCCCGGCCGCCACCGACGAAGCGCAGAAGAAGGCATACCGCAACCTGGCCAAGGCCTTCGGCGAATCAATCTGACGTCCTGTGCAGCGCCCTCGGTGAATCAACCCAGGGGTAGCGCCGGGCCATGCCCCGCGGCTCCTGACCCGCTGCGCTCGCCGGGCATGGCCCGGGGCTACCCGCGCATGCTGCGGCTTCAGCCCTGCCCGGCGAACACCCGCTCCAGCACCTCGGACAGCTCATCTTCCGAGAACGGTTTGGTGATGTAGGCCTTGGCGCCCTGGCGCATGCCCCACATACGGTCGGTGTCCTGGTCCTTGGTGGTCACCAGGATCACCGGGATGTGCCGGGTCGCCTCGTCGCGGGCGAGGGTGCGGGTCGCCTGGAAACCGTTGAGGTTGGGCATGACCACGTCCATCAGCACCAGATCGGGCAGCTCGGCACGGGCGGCTTCCACCCCGGCGGCGCCATCGGTGGCGGTCAGGATCTGGTGCCCGAGCTTCTCGACGATGCGCTGTATCCCCAACAGCTGCGACGGTGAGTCGTCGACGATCAGAATGCGTGCCATGTTGTTCCCCAGGTAATGCCCGCAGTGTAGTGCGGGCGGATTACCGGCGGGAGGGCGGCGCCTGCCGTCCGTCGCCTGCCTGCAACGTTCAGTCGATCCGTACCACCGTGCGTCCCAGCGAACCGCCGGCCAGCATGCGCTCGAACACCTCCGGCAGCGCCTCCAGGCCGACTTCCGCCGTACAGATCTGCTGCAGATGCTGCGGCTTCCAGTCGTCGCCCAACCGCGCCCAGACGGTTTCGCGCAGGGCGCGTGGCGCGTTGGCCGAAGAAACGCCCAGCAGCGATACGCCACGCAGGATGAAGGGCATCACCGTCATGTCCAGCTTCGGGCTGGCGGCGAGGCCCGCGCTGACCACGCTGCCGTAGGGCACGGTCTGCGCCAGCAGGCTGGCCAGCATGTCGCCGCCGGCATTGTCCAGGCCCCCGCCGAAGCGCCCGGTCTGCAACGGGCCGGTATCGGCCAACGCCTCGCGTGGCAGAACCTCGCTGGCGCCGATGTCGCGCAGGAAGCGGGCCTGCTCCGGCTTGCCGCTGATGGCGTGCACGGTATAGCCGGCGCGGCTGAAGATCGACAGCGCCAGGGCACCCACGCCACCGCTGGCGCCGGTCACCGCCAGCGGGCCCAGATCCGGGGTCTGCCGATTGTCCTGCAGGCGCAGCAGCGCCAACGCGGCGGTGAAACCGGCCGTGCCCAGCACCATCGCCTCGCGCGGGCTGAGCCCGGGCGGCTGCGCGATCACCGCACTCGACTCCAGCCGCACGTACTGGCTGTAGCCGCCGTCGCGGGTTTCGCTCAGGCCGCAGCCGGTGGCCAGCACGGCGTCGCCCTCGCGCCAGGCCGGGTCGGTGGAGGCCACGACCGTGCCGGCCACATCGATGCCGCCCACCAGCGGGAAGCGGCGCAGGATCCGGCCCTTGCCGGTGCCGGCCAGGGCGTCCTTGTAATTGACCGAGGACCACCGGGCGCGGATCAGCACCTGCCCGGGGTTGAGGTCGTCGACCCCCAGCCGGGTCAGGCCGCTGCGGTAGCCGGCGTCGTCGCTTTCGATGCGGAAGGCGGTGAACGGGGTGGTGGGGACCATCAGCGTGCCTGACTTCGAGGAAAACGCCACCTTACCCCGTTCGCCCCCTTTCGATCCTGCCGATCCGCCCCATCTTGTATGATCGGTGATGGTTCACGGCTGGCGCCGCGGGAAGGGCCCGCGCCGCAGCCCATATCTTGATGGAGCGTGCATGGCCTGGAATACACCCGGCGGCAACAAGGGCGGACAAGGCCCCGAGGACAATCGACGCGGGCCGTTCGGGTCGCGCGGCGGTGGCAATGGTGGTGGCTGGGGCGGGCTGCCCGGGCCGTTGAAGGATCTGTTCGATGGCGGCATCGTCCGCTGGGTGGTGGCCGCCCTGGTGCTGCTGGTGCTGTTCTCCAGCTTCCAGCTGATCGGCGAGCAGCAGCGTGGCGTGGTGCTGCGCTTCGGCCAGTTCTCGCGCATCCTGCAGCCCGGACCGAACTTCAAGCTGCCGTGGCCGATCGAGTCGGTCACCAAGGTCAACGCGACCGAGATCAAGACCTTCTCGATCCAGGTTCCGGTGCTGACCCGCGATGAGAACATCGTCAACGTGTCGTTGAACGTCCAGTACCGCATCGATGATCCGCAGCAGTACCTGTTCGGCACGGTCGATGCCAACCAGGTGCTGGAACAGTCCGCCCAGAGTGCCGTGCGCGAGGAAGTCGGTCGTGCCGATCTGAACGCCGTGCTGAACAACCGTGGCCCGCTGGCCGCGGCTGCCGAGGAGCGCCTGCAGGCGCTGCTGCGCGCGTTCAAGACCGGCCTGACCGTCACCGGCCTGACCCTGCAGGACGCCCGTCCGCCGGAGGAAGTGAAGCCGGCCTTCGACGAGGTCAACGGTGCGCAGCAGGTCAAGGAACGCCTGATCAACGAAGCCCAGGCCTACGCCGCCAAGGTCGTGCCGGAAGCACGAGGCCAGGCCTCGCGCGCCCGTACCACCGCCGAAGGCTACAAGCAGGCCGTGGTGTCCAAGGCCGAGGGTGATGCGCAGCGATTCAGCCTGCTGCAGGCCCAGTACAAGGATGCGCCGGACGTGACCCGCAAGCGCCTGTGGCTGGAAACGGTGCAGCAGGTGCTGAGCGAGAACCGCAAGGTGATCGGTGGCGATGGCCGCCAGCTGATCTACGTGCCGATGACCGGCGATACCCGTCCTGCGACGTCGGCCGCCGGCGTGCCGAATCCGGACGTGGTGATGCCTTCGTTGCCGGGTACCACGGCAGCGGAACCTTCCCGTGACCCGGGCCGGCCCACGGGCCGCCCGACCGGGCGACCGAGCGGCCGTGAGGAGGGCAGCCGATGAAGAGTCCAATCTGGATCGCCGTGATCGTGGCGGTGGTGCTGGGCCTGCTGGGCTCGGTGTACGTGGTCCGCGAGGACCAGACCGCCATGGTCCTGAACCTGGGCAAGGTAGTGCGCTCGGACATCAAGCCGGGCCTGCACTTCAAGCTGCCGATCGTGGAAACGGTGAAGGTCTTCGACCGCCGCTTCCAGGTGCTTGATACCGCCCCTGCGCGTTACTTCACCGCCGAGCAGAAGGACGTCAGCGTCGACTTCTTCGCGATCGGCTACATCTCCAACGTGGGTGACTACTTCCGTGCCACCGGCGGCGATCCGCGCATCGCCAATGCCCGCCTGGCACCGATCATCACCGACTCGCTGCGCAACCAGATCAACTCGCGCACCCTGCAGCAGCTGGTGTCCGGCGACCGCAGCGAGCTGATCGCCGAGCAGCTGAAGGGGATCAACGAGGCGGTGGCAGGGCTGGGCATGCAGATGATCGATCTGCGCATCAAGCAGGTCGATCTGCCGACCGACAGCCAGGTCATCAACGACGTGTATGAGCGCATGCGCGCCCAGCGCAAGCAGGAGGCCGCCAAGCTGCGCGCCGAAGGCGAGGAACAGTCGCTGACGATCCGCGCCCAGGCCGACCGCGACAGCACCGTGCTGATCGCCGAAGCCGAGCGTGATGCCCAGCGCCTGCGCGGTGAAGGTGATGCCGATGCCGCGCGCATCTATGGCAAGGCCGGTTCTGCCGATCCGGCGTTCTACGCCTTCTACCGCAGCCTGGAGGCCTACCGTGGCTCCATGACCGATGGCAACGGCGTGATCGTGCTCGACAAGAACGACCCGTTCCTGCAGTACCTCAAGAGCGATCGCTGAGGTCGCACGCACTACCCACGGGGCCCGGCCAGATGCCGGGCCCCGTGCCATTTCTGGAGTTCCCGATGAAAGACCTGTTCGCGGCCGTGTGCCTGGTCGCGGTGCTGGAAGGCCTGTTCCTGTTCGCGGCCCCGCTGGCCTGGAAGCGCATGGCCGAGCGCCTGCTGGACCTGCCTGGACCGGCCCTGCGCAGCTTTGGCGGCCTGATCCTGCTGGCCGGCCTGAGCCTGCTGTGGTGGGCACGGCATTAGCAGCGGGTCATATTCCTTTCCGCAGGAAAGGGATCTGACCCCGTTTCGGGCCCCTGACCGCTGGGTGAAGCCGTCCGTCGGAAAGGTGGCACCCGACCCCGGAAACCCGGATAATGCACAAAAGCCGGACGGGCCTCCCCCGTTCGGCTTTTTCCGTGTCTGGGCCATCCATCGCCGGCCGCTCCCCGTTTGGAGCCGCCATGACCGCGCTGGCCACCCCCGCCACGGTTTACCCGTCCGCGGCCCCGATGGCCGCAACAAATCGAGGAGCCCGTCATGGGTCAGTCTGTCGTAGTGTTGGGTGCCCAGTGGGGCGATGAAGGCAAGGGCAAGATCGTCGATCTGCTCACTGAGGAAATCGGCGCGGTCGTGCGCTTCCAGGGCGGCCACAATGCCGGCCACACGCTGGTCATCAACGGCAAGAAGACCGTCCTGCACCTGATCCCGTCCGGCATCCTGCGCGACGACGCACTGTGCCTGATCGGCAACGGCGTGGTGATCTCGCCGGCCGCGCTGCAGAAGGAAATCGCCGAACTGGAAACCTCCGGCGTGGAAGTGCGTTCGCGCCTGAAGATCTCCCCGGCCGCGCCGCTGATCATGCCGTACCACATCGCCCTGGACCAGGCGCGCGAACGCGCTGCCGGCGGCAAGGCGATCGGCACCACCGGGCGTGGCATCGGCCCGGCCTACGAAGACAAGGTGGCGCGTCGCGGCATCCGCATCGCCGACCTGCATTACCCCAAGCAGCTGGAAGAACTCCTGCGCACCGCGCTGGATTACCACAACTTCGTGCTGACCAAGTACCTCAACACCGACGCGATCGACTTCCAGAAGACCTACGACGAGGCACTTGCCTTCGGCGAGTACGTCGAGCCGATGAAGTCCGACGTCGCCGGCATCCTGCACGACCTGCGCAAGCAGGGTAAGCGCGTGCTGTTCGAAGGTGCGCAGGGCGCGCTGCTGGACATCGACCACGGCACCTATCCGTACGTCACCAGCTCCAACACCACCGTCGGCGGCGCACTGGCCGGTGCCGGCGTGGGTGCCGATGCGATCGACTACGTGCTGGGCATCGCCAAGGCCTATGCCACCCGCGTCGGCGGCGGTCCGTTCCCGACCGAACTGGACGATGAGATCGGCCAGGGCATCCGCGACCGCGGTGCCGAGTACGGCGCCTCGACCGGCCGTCCGCGTCGCTGCGGCTGGATGGACATCGTCGCGCTCAAGCGCGCCGTGGCCATCAACGGCATCAGCGGCCTGTGTATCACCAAGCTGGACGTGCTGGACGGCATGGAGAAGCTGAAGGTCTGCATCGCCTACGAATACCGCGGCAAGCGTACCGAGTACGCGCCGCTGGACGCGCAGGGCTGGGAAGAGTGCACCCCGGTGTACCTGGAGTTCCCGGGCTGGAGCGAGAACACCCACGGCATCACCCAGTGGGATGACCTGCCGCCGGCCGCGCGCGCCTACCTGCGTTCGCTGGAGGAGCTGGCGGGCTGCCCGATCAGCATCGTCTCGACCGGCCCCGATCGCGACCACACCATGGTCCTGCAGGATCCGTTCGCCTGAGGTAGCGCCGGGCCATGTCCGGCGTGGTGGTAACGCTGTTCAATTGAAAAAAGAGCGCCGCGACTCCCTGTGGGGTCGCGGCGCTTCAGTTTGGGCCGGTTTCATCTGTCGGCGGTGGCGCTGTCAAGTACAGCCACGGAAGCCGACACCATGACCGCTCGCAAGACCCCGCCGTTCCATGTTGTTGAGCCCATCAACGACGACGCCAATCCCGCCGACGATCTCAGCACGTTCCAGGGCTGCCTCACCCGCATCCGTGATGGCTAGGGCTCCGATGGCATGTTGTGGCCGGAGGAGAACCTGTCCGACGGACGACGTCAGTCCTTGGCGCGGATCGACCGTGCGGCCGTGGGCATCCTCACCGCGGTGGAGATGCTGCATGCGGCCAACCGTTGCGCCACTACGGCGACGCCGCGCAGGCACCTGGACGAAGGTGGGGTGGAAGGGCTGTTCTTCGCCTGCCGCGAACTTGCCGAGCCGGTCTGCAGAGAAGTCAGGCCGGCCTGACGCCCTTCCGCATGTGCGATGCCTGGCCTCGCCATCTGGCGAGGTATCGGGTGGGTTCACGCGCTTCAGACTGACTTCCGCGCTGGCGCGCGTTCGGACGTGCCGGGCTCCGGCATCACCCGCGCACTGGAATCGGTTGAGTCCGCTGGAATTGCCGCCTCGTACTTCGGCTATGGGCGCGGCGACGCACGTCCGCGCGGGGGGTTCCTGGCTGCGGCTGACCGTGCTGGAGGTCTGTGGCCGTTCTTCTTCTGGCAGCCCCTGGCACTGCTGTTACTGATTGCCGGTGGCGGGCTGGCGACCGCCAGCATCGCGCTGTGGCGGTGGCGACGCCGATAGCGCCGGGCATGCCCGGCGGGGTACTTGTCAGATACCCAATACGGCTAGGATCGTGCCCAAATCGGGCATCACTGCGACTGGCTCTGCCACGCGGCACACGCGCTACCCTCCCGCCTGCAACAGCGGGTACGGATTGATCGATTCCCCCTTCCACCACTGCTTCTCCGGCCCCAGCACGTGCACTTCGAAATGCAGGTGCGGGGCCTCGGCGCTGGCGTTGCCGGTGCTGCCTACGTAGCCAATCACCTCGCCACGCTTGATCACCTGCTTTTCGGCCAGGCCATCGGCATAGCGTTGCAGGTGGGCATAGTAGTAGCACCAGTGCCCGCTCGGCTCGAACTGGTAGATCGTCAGCCCCCCACGCTTGCTGTCGAACAGCTTTTCCACCGTCCCATCGGCCACTGCCAGCACCGGAGTTCCTGCGTCGGCCATGATGTCGATTGCATCATGCACGCGCCCTTCGCTGCGGGCATCGGTGAAGGTATCGCGCAGCTGCGAAGGCAGTACGCCCTGCACCGGCAGCAGCAGGCCGCTTGCCGCATCGGTGGCGCTGGACGGCGGCACCGCCGTGGGAGCCGCAGCGCCCACACGCGGCGTCGCAGCCGCAACCTCCGGCGCCGCAGCCACCGCAGGTGGTGCTGCAGGCCGGGCAACCGCTACTGGCTCACCCGCATCGCGGCGCAGCCACCAGCCCATTCCCACACCCATCAGCACGCCCAGCACGATCAACTGCGAAAGTCGCATCGGCTCACTCCTGCATAACCACGGGGACGGAGGTATCCACCGCATCGGCCACGCGCAGTGCATCCCAGTTGGTCATGCGCACGCAGCCATGCGATTCGGTCTTGCCGACATGCCCGGGTACCGGCGTTCCGTGCAGGCCATAGTGGGGTTTGGACAGATCGATCCAGACCCGGCCGACCGGATTGTTCGGACCGGGCGGCAGCGTGGCCTTCTTCTCGCCTTTGCGCGCATCCCAGAACAGCTTGGGGTTGTAGTGGAACGGCGGGTCGCGATGGACGCCGAGAATCTTCCATTCACCGATCGGCAGCGGATCGTGCTGGCTGCCGGACGAAACCGGCACCTGTGCGATCACCTTGCCCTGCGCATCCAGCAACTGAAGAGTGGAATCGGACTTGTCGACCACGATCTTCGCCGCCTTCGGCAATGCCGCGGGGGCGATGTTGGGCACCTGGATGCGGCTGCCGGCCTTGGCCAGATCGACGCCGGGGTTGAGCAACTTCAGAAGGGCAGGGGACGCGTGGAAGCGTTCACCGAGCGCTTCCTCGACGCTGCTGTAACCCAGCGACTTCAGCTTTGCCTGTGCGGCGGGTTTCTTGGGAATGGACTGGAAAGGACCGGCAACATCCTCGGCCGTCAGCGTGTAGCTGGCCAGCGGCGCGATCGTCTCGGCCTGGAGAGCCTCCCAGGTGCTGTCGTCCAGCTCTCCGCTCACCGTCAGGCCGTGTGCCGCCTGGAAGCCGGCCACGGCCCGATGCTGGTTGCTGCCGACTTCACCGTCGATCTCGCCCGGGGAGAAATTGGCGCGATCCAGCAACACTTGGGCGTGCAGCGGCGAGCGGGCTGCTGTATCGGGTCCGGCCTTCTCGGCAATGGGCTCCGGCAGCTGGGCCGGCGGCGGTACCTGCGCGAAGGCGGGCGACACCAGCAAGGACAGGGCGAGCAGGGCGGGGCGGTACACGGGCATGAAGATCTCCGGCAGATGGCAGCTCCACCCTGCCCGCAGAGGCTGCGCAGCCTCCGTGAAAGCAACCTGATGCCGGCATGAGCAGGGCAGCCCCGGCGTGGCTCAGGCCCTTGTCGCAGAAGTACGGGGCGGGGCCTCACCAAGGTGAACGGCTGCCGACGCCCGTGCTCGTTGCCGATCAAGATTGCCGGTGGCGCGGCCGATACGGGCGCATCCCCCCGTTTTGGATGTACCCATGGATTACTTGAGGAATGTCAGGGTTGCCTGGCGTCTTGGGCTGGGCTTTGGCCTGTTGCTGCTGCTGGTCGCGGCCGTGGTGGCCACCGGCGCCACCGCCAGTGTCGTGCAGAAGCGCGCGATGCAGCAGGTAGTCGACGTCAGTGTGGCCAAGGTACGCCTGCTGTCGCAGATGCTCGATGCCAACAACCAGATGATGGTAGTGCGCCGCGAAATGCTGATCCGCCAGGGCGAAGACCGCGGCAGCGACGAGAAGCGCATTGCCGACCTGGTCAAGCGCTACGAGGCGGATTGGTCCGCCTATCAGGCACTGCCGGGCGATGCAGAGGGCAAGGCCATCGCTGAAACCATCGCGGCCAAGCGCGCCCTTGCGCGCCCGCTCAACAAGCAGACCAGCGAACTGATGGAGCAGGGCGACTACCCCGCTGCCGTGGCACTGACCCTGGGGCCGGTGCAGGACGCGGCCAACGGCTGGAACAAGGCGTTGTCCGAGGGAGTCGACTTCGAAGAGAAGGAAAGCCGCGAGGCCGCCGCCGAGGCGATCCGCCTGGGTGAACGCAGTCTGCTGCAGTTGCTGGTGCTGGGAGGCGTGGCCCTGCTGGTCGGCATTGCCGCCTCGGTGATGATCGGTCGCAGCCTGACCGGTCCGCTGGCACGCGCGGTGAACCTGGCCGAGCGCCTGTCCAAGGGCCAGCTGGACCAGGAATTCCGCCTCGGCGGCCGTGACGAGCTGACCCGGCTGGGCGAGGCGATGGCCAGCGTGCGGCAGAGCGTGCAGGCCGCCATCGGGGCGCAGATGCACATGGCCGAGAAGCACGAGGCGGGTGCGATCCGCTACCGCATGGACGCCAGCGCGTTTCCGGGCGATTTCGGGCGCATGATGCAGGCCACCAACAGCCTGGTGGAATCACACGTGCAGGTGGAACTGCTGATGGCCGAGGTCATGCAGCGCTATGCCATCGGCGACCTCAGCCGCGACCTTCCGGACTATCCCGGCGAGAAGGGTACGCTGACCCGCACCCTGGCCGCAGTGAAACAGAGCCTGCTGGCAGTCAACACCCAGATTGACGACCTGGTCCGCGCGGCGCGCGCTGGAGATTTCAGCGTGCGTGGGGATGCCAGTGCGTTCCAGTATCAGTTCAGGGCGATGGTCGAGCAGCTCAACGGCATGATGGCCAGTTCGCAGGCCAGCATCGCCGACGTCTCCGATGTGCTGCGCGCGATCTCCGGGGGCGACCTCACTGCGCGCATGGACGGTCACTACGACGGCGTGTTCGCCCGCATGCGCGACGATGCCAACACCACCACGGCCCAGCTGACCGGTATCGTGCGCGGCATCCAGGACGCTGCCGACAGCATCAACACTGCCGCGCAGGAGCTCGCCGCCGGCAACAGCGACCTGTCGCGCCGTACCGAACAGCAGGCCGCCAACCTGGAAGAAGCGGCGGCATCGATGGAAGAACTGACCTCGACCGTCCGCCAGAATGCCGAGCTGGCCCGCCAGGCCGACAGCGAGGCACACGCTGCCGGCGCGGCGGTGCGGGCCACCGAACAGGCAATGGCACAGATGGCATCTGTGATGGGAGAGATCGATCAGTCCTCGGCGCGCATCTCGGAAATCTCCACGGTCATCGATGGCATCGCCTTCCAGACCAACATCCTGGCCTTGAACGCTGCGGTGGAAGCTGCCCGCGCGGGTGAGCAGGGCCGCGGCTTTGCCGTGGTCGCCAGTGAAGTGCGCACGCTGGCGCAGCGTGCGGGCATCGCCGCCAAGGAGATCAAGGAACTCATCGAAGAGGCGGCAGGCAAGGTGCAGAGCGGTCTGGCGGTTACGGTCGAGTCGGAAGCAGCCATTGCCCGCTTGGCACAGGCCAGCGCACGCACCAACCAGCTGATGAGTGACATCGCTGCGGCGAGCAAGGAACAGGCGGCCGGCATCGAACAGGTCAATCAGGTGGTGGTGCAGATGGATCAGGTGACCCAGCAGAATGCCGCACTGGTGGAAGAAGCCACTGCCGCCAGCCGCGCGCTGGAAGAGCAGGCCAATGCGCTGACCGCGTCGGTCGCGGTGTTCCATATCGAGCAGAGCGGTGCAGTCCGCACGGTGGCAGCACGCGCGGCCTGACCGTCGGCAGCCGCCTGAAGGCACGGGCCGCCACGTGTTCGCGCGTGGTGGCCGGTCAGTCCTGCATGCGGCGGATGCGGCCGTCCTCGATCTTCCAGATCACGTCCTTACCCGTGGAGACGTACAGCGGCGAGCGGGCCCACAGGCTCCAGAACACATGGATCTCGGTCGGTGTCGGGTCCTGCAGATGGGTGATGAACATCGCCGCACCGGGTGGCGCACGCTTCAGCTGGATGCAGCTGTGGGTGAAGGCGCGGCGGGAGACGATCCGGCCGTGGGCGATGTCGAGACGATGCGTGCCGCCCAGCGGAACTACGGCAGGATCGGTGGTGGCGGGCAGCAGGTAGACCGTCCACGCATCGGCGGCCGTACCGGGCGCCGGAAGAACCACGCTGTTGTAGGTCTGCGCGCAGGCGTCGAAGGCGCTGTTCAACGCCAGCGCCCGTGCGGCGGCAGCGCCGGCCTGGTAGGTCGTTGGCGCCGCTGGAACATCCAGAGTCTCGGTTGCGCCGGTCATCCTTCCCTGCGCGTCGGTGGCGGCCCTATACAGGACCACTGCGCCGTCGCCGATCATGCTGACTTCGTAGTGGCTGCCGCGCTGTTCGGTTATCCAGCCCCTTACCCGGGTGTCGCCGCGCATGCCCTGTTCGAGCAGGGCGTCGGTTGCGCGCTCGGCCGCCAGGTCGTGCTCGAACATCTGCCGGCCACGCGCTTCAGCCTGTGCGACGGCCTGCGCGGTACCCACATCGTCCGCTGGCGCGGCGGGAGCCCGCGCATTGCCGGAAACGGCCGGTGACGCGGCGCACAGCCACGCCAGCAGCCCCAACATGCCAGTCCATCGTTTCATGGCCCTTTCCTCCGCTCTGCGCCCTGCGGCACCGTGGAGTATGCCGCAGGCCGGTGGTCTACCGCGCGCCACCTTTTTCGGCGATGCTCGCTGAAAAGGGGAGCGGGCATGGACAACAGGGAACCGGAAGGGACCTATGGCGATGTGCCGCGGGTGCAGGGCATCGAGGTGGCTGCGGCGCCGCCGGAGCCGGAAGCAGCGACCGACTGGTCGATGCTGCCGCTGACCCGTGGTGATGATGACTCGGCGGTGATGCAGGCGCTGTCCCGCATGCGCCGTGAGCCGGCACTGCTGTTCACCACTGCCTATCTGCTGGTGTCGCTGCTGGGGCTGTGGTGCAGCTTCTGGTTCTACCGGGGATTCGAGCTGTCGATTCTGGATTACCTGCAGCCCAGCGATTTCCTGGTGGCCGGCATCCGTGACCCGGCCTATGCACTGCTGCTGGCTGCGGGCGTGCTGCTGGTGCTGCTGGTGAGCTGGCCGGACACGCTACGGATGCGCAATGCGGCCAAGCTCGAGCAACTGCGCGCACGCAACTGGGCATGGCGGGCGGTGCTCATGCGCTCGGTACTGACCAGCTGGGAGGGCGTAGGTCTGCGGCCGCTGACGGCGATGACCCTGGCCGTGGCCGCTTTCATGGCCATCGGCGCGGCCAACTACGTGCAGGTGCGGGGGCAGCAGATCCGCAACGAGGGACGTGGGGAAGTGATCCGCCTGCAGTTGAACGGCGACGCGGCGCCCTTGCCCGGCACCGCGCGCCTGTTGGGCTCCAGCAGCGCATTCCTGTTCGTCTGGTGGCCGCAGCAGCGACGGGCTGAAGCGATTCCGATCGCTGCGGTGCGCAAGCTGCAGGCGGTGGCCGTGGCGGCACCCGCGCCCAAGGGCCGGGCCGGCGATTGACTGAGCCGTGGCGCCGCCGGGTGCTGATGCTGCCCGGCGTGCGCCACGTCACCGTGCAGGGCCGCAGGCATCGTGTGCCCGCTGCGCTGCCGGGTGCATCTCAACCGCCTGCGCGGGTGCGCGCCGCCTTCTTCGCGGCGGTCGAGCGTGCCGCCTTCTTTGCCGCCCGGGTTGCCGCTGCCTTCTTTGCGGCTGCACTGCGCGTGCTGGCGGTGGACTTCTTCGCGGACGCTTTCTTCGCGGCAGTCTTCTTTGCGGCCTTCTTCGCCGGTGCTTTTCCCGCAGTGCTCTTCGTTGCGGCCTTCTTTGCCGGTGCCTTCTTCGCCGCCTTCTTCGCAGTCTTCTTGGCGCCCTTGCGGGCACTGCCACTGCGCTTGCCTCCGCCATCCTGCTTGTTCACGGTGGCCCACGCGATGCGCTCGGCGGTGCTCTCACTGGCACCACGCTCGCGCTCGCTTTCCTCGATGTGTTCGGCCTGGCGCTTTTGCTTGTCGGTATAGGCGGATTTGTCTCCACGGGGCATGACACGTCTCCTTGCAGGCGATGAGGGTGAGGCCGTCAGGCCAGTTGCCGCAGCTTCGGTTCGCGGGCCCATTGGCGGGTGGCGGCGACGGCGAGGAAAGCGTCTGCATCGCCCGCGTCGACGATGCCCGCATCCTTGCCGACGCGCGCCGCCTTGAGCAGCACCTGGCCTCCGTCATCGCTGCCGATGGCCTTCAGGTGTGCCCACGCGGTGCTGGCAAATTCCAGCCCGGCGCTGTCCCTGGACAGCCGCTTGCCGGCTTCCTCGCTGAGCACGATCGCGACCGCATCGAACACCGCCGATGGAGTCCCCGCCAGTTGCCCGTCGGCCGCCTGAAGCTTGCCGTTGCTCAGGGTGGCGCCGCCCACCTTGGGAGCCACCAGCTTCACCGCCGCGCCGGCCTTCTCTGCGGCCTTGCGCAGGCTGCTGATGACACCGGCATCGGAGCCTTCATCAAACAGGATGCCGATGCAGCGCCCTTGCAGGGTGGGTTTGCTGCGCCCGATCACGCGGACTTCCGGTGCGGGGGGCATGTCCTGTGCCGGCGTAGCAGTGGGTGCCGGGTCGGGCAGGGCGGGCAGCGCCAGTCCTTCCGCCACCCGCTGCGCGAGGGTTTCGTCGATGTTGCGCAGGTGGCTGACGGTACGCACGCGCACTTTGGGCGTTTCCACCTTGGACAGCTCGAATACCAGTGCCGAGGCCAGATGGGCCTGCTCGGGTGCTTCCAGGCTGCGGAAGAACATCCGTGCCTGGCTGTAATGGTCGGCGAAGCTCTCGGCACGCGTGCGCCCCTTGCGGCCGTCATCCGCGCTGGCATGGCTGCGGAATCCGGCCGGTGTCTCGCGCGGGCTGTCGTCCTCCAGCGAACTGGGGTCGTAGGCCACGCGGCCCTTGGGCACCTGCATCTGCATATGCCCATCGCGCTGGTGGTTGGCAAACGGGCACTTCGGCGCATTCACCGGGATCTGGTGGAAGTTGGGTCCGCCCAGGCGGATCAGCTGGGTATCCAGGTAGGAGAACAGCCGGCCCTGCAGCAGCGGGTCGTTGCTGAAGTCGATGCCGGGCGGCACGTTGGCCGGGCAGAAGGCCACCTGCTCGGTTTCGGCGAAGAAGTTGTCCGGCCAGCGATCCAGCACCATGCGCCCGATCACCTTCAGCGGCACCAGCGATTCGGGAATGATCTTGGTCGGGTCCAGGTGATCGAACGGAAATGCGTCGGCCTCCTCTTCCGTGAACAGCTGCACGGCCAGTTCCCATTCGGGGAAGTCGCCACGCTCGATCGCCTCGAACAGGTCGCGCCGATGGAAATCGTTGTCCGCGGCCTGCAGCTTCAACGCCTCGTCCCACACCGTGGACTGGATGCCCAGCTTCGGCCGCCAGTGGAATTTGACGAAGGTGGAGTCGCCGGCCTCGTTCAACAGGCGGAAGCTGTGCACGCCGAAGCCTTCGATCATGCGCAGCGAGCGTGGAATGGCGCGGTCGCTCATCGCCCACATGATCATGTGCATCGATTCGGGCATCAACGAAATGAAGTCCCAGAACGTGTCGTGCGCGCTCGCTGCCTGCGGGAACGCGCGGTCCGGTTCCATCTTCACCGCATGCACCAGGTCGGGAAACTTCATTGCGTCCTGGATGAAGAACACCGGGATGTTGTTGCCCACCAGGTCCCAGTTGCCTTCAGGGGTGTAGAACTTCACCGCGAAACCCCGCACGTCGCGGGGGGTGTCGACCGACCCGGCACCGCCGGCCACGGTGGAAAAGCGGGTGAACACCGGAGTCTTCTTTCCGACTTCGCCAAGGATGCGCGCACGGGTGTACTTGGCCAGCGAGTGAGTGAGTTCGAAATAGCCGTGGGCGGCGCTGCCGCGGGCATGCACGATGCGCTCCGGGATGCGCTCATGGTCGAAGTGGGTGATCTTCTCGCGGAGGATGAAGTCCTCCAGCAGGGTGGGGCCTCGTGGGCCCTGGCGCAGCGAGTTCTGGTTGTCGGCGACGGGGATGCCCTGGGCCGTGGTCATCGGGGGGTGCGTGCCGCCGGCGTGCAGGTGCAGTTCGTCGCCGTCGCCACGGCGATGGTCGGGGGAGGGGGCGGGTGCGCGCTTGCCGGTGGGCTTGCTGGCGGCCATGGGTCCAGGTCCTGTAGCGGGGAAGTCAACCTCTACCCTCGCGCGCCAGACGTTAAGCCCCGGTCCCGCGCAGGTGATCGCGCGGACAAGGGCGCCTCGGCTATGCTTGGCGCATGCGAGTCGAGCCCGCCGACATCGAAGCCCTGTTCGACGCCATCCCGGACGTGCTGTTCTTCATCAAGGACCGCCAGGGCCGTTACACCCACGTCAACCAGACCATGCTGCGGCGGCTGGGCCTGCGCGCGCGCAAGGACGTGATCGGGCGTACCGCGGCCGAGATCTACCCGACCGGCCTCAGTGCGGACTATGTCGACCAGGACGCACGCGTGCTGTCCGGCGAGGTGATCGAGAACCTGATGGAGCTGCACCTGTTCGCCAACCGCGAGCCGGGCTGGTGCCTGACCTGCAAGCGGCCGCTGGTGGTCGACGGCAGCATCGAGGGCCTGATCGGCATCTCGCGCGACCTGGGCCAGAAAGACAGCCTGGGAACGCAGTACGAGCAGCTACGGCTGGCCCTGGCCCATCTCAACGCGCATTACGCCGAGAACGTGCGCATGCAGACATTGCTGGACATCACCGGGTTCTCGCTGTCCAAGCTGGAGCGCAGCTTCCGCAAGGTGTTCCAGATGACCCCGCAGCAGGTGCTGACGCGGCTGCGGATCCAGATGGCCATGCATCTGCTGCATGGCGACGACAGCATCGCCTGCATCGGCCAGGCCTGCGGGTTCAGTGACCAGAGCGCGTTCACCCGCAAGTTCAAGGCCGAAACCGGTTTCTCGCCGCGCGCCTACCGCGCCCGCATCGGCGAGCCGGCGCTGGCCTGAGCGGCCTGCTGCACTGTGCCTATCCCCACAGGCGCGGGACAGGGTAAGGTGACGCCCCTGTAGCCGCCGCCCACTCCTGCCGATGCCCGCCAGCCCCGTTACGCCTGCCTCGCCCTCCCGCCTGGGCCATTCGCTCAAGCCACGCCAGCTGATCATGATGGGGTTGGGCAGCGCCATCGGCGCGGGCCTGTTCCTGGGCTCCGGTGTGGGCGTACAGGCGGCCGGCCCGGCGGTGCTGGTGTCGTACCTGGTGGCCGGCGCACTGGTGATCATCGTGATGAACGCACTGGGCGAAATGGCGGCGGCCAAGCCGACCAGCGGCGCGTTCTCGGTCTATGCCGCCGACGCCATGGGCGCCACGGCAGGGGCGACTGTCGGCTGGCTCTGGTGGGTACAGCTGGTGATCGTGATCGCCGCCGAGGCCGTGGGAGCGGCGGGCCTGCTGGCCACGGTCTGGCCTGCCATTCCGGTGCCGATGGCCGCCCTGGCGTTCATGCTGTTCTTCACCGCGATCAACCTGCTGGGGGTCAGGAATTTCGGTGAGTTCGAGTTCTGGTTCGCCATTCTCAAGGTGGTGGCGATCCTGGCGTTCATCGCCATCGGTTTCGCGCTGCTGATGGGCTGGCTGCCGCAGGTGACCTCTCCGGGACTGAGCAACTTCACCGCACACGGCGGTTTTGCACCGCAGGGCCTGGCCGGCATCGGCGCAGCCCTGCTGGTGGTGGTGTTCGCCTTCGGCGGCACCGAGATCGTGGCCGTTGCCGCGGCCGAGACCGAGGATCCCGAGCGCAGCATCGCCCGCGCCATCCGCACCGTGGCCTGGCGCATCCTGGTGTTCTACATCGGCTCGCTGAGCGTGATCATCGCCGTGGTGCCGTGGACCAGCGAAGCGCTGAAGTCGCCGTTCGCCGCGGTGCTGGATGCGGCCCGCATTCCGGGGGCGGGCACGGCCATCACGCTGATCGCAGTGATCGCCCTGCTGTCGGCCCTCAACGCCAACCTCTACGGCGCGTCGCGGATGATGTATTCGCTGGCGCAGCGCCGCGAGGCACCGGCCGTGCTGGGCTGGACCGACCCGCGGCAGGTGCCGGTGATCGCCGTTCTGGCCAGCGTACTGTTCGGGTTTGCCGCGACGGTGATGGAACTGCTGTTCCCGGACAAGGTGCTGCCGGTACTGCTGAACATCGTCGGCTCGACCTGCCTGCTGGTGTGGACGCTGTCGCTGCTTTCTCAACTGGTGCTGCGCCGCCGTGCGGACCGCCTCGGCTCGCGCCTGCCGTTCCGCATGGCCGGTTTCCCGTGGCTGACCTGCTGCGCCCTGGCGATCCTGGCACTGATCTTCGGCCTGCTGCTGAGCGAGGCGCATACGCGCCTGCAGTTCCTGTCGATGGTGGCCCTGACCGCCACGATCGCGGCCGGCAGTGCGATCGCGCGCCGCATGCGCGAGGCCTGATCCGTACAGCCGAGCGTGGGCTTGGCTCTACAGCGGGCATACATTCTGCGTGCCATCCTGTTCGCGGGGCCGTCATCGGCCCGCTGAACTGGAGCACCCCATGCTGCGCAGTCGTCCGTTCCTGATGTTCACCGGCCAGGCCGAGGCGGCCCTGGCCCTGTACGCCGAGGCATTCGCCGATTTCCGGCTGCTTGCCCTGCAACGCCATCCCGACGGCGCAGGGGCGGGAGTGCCCGGCCAGGTGCGGCAGGCGACCTTCATGCTCGGCGGCACCAACTATCTGTGCTTCGACAGCCTGGATGTGCACGACTTCACCTTCAGTCCGTCGATCTCGCTGTTCGTCGAGTGCGGTGGCGCCGAACAGTTCGAGCGCGCGGCGCGCGTGCTGGGCGAGGGCGGGCACTGGCTGATGCCGGTGGGCGACTACGATTTCAGCAACCGCTACGGCTGGGTGCAGGACCGGTTCGGTGTGTCCTGGCAGTTGAGCCTGGGGCAGATGCCGGATCCGTGATCGGTTCAGCCGCTGCGCTCGCCGGGCATGGCCCGGCGCTACCGTAAACGAAAACGGCCCGCTTGCGCGGGCCGTTCCGTCAATCACGCTTCGACTTCATCGTCCTTGTAGGCGTCGACCGGGATGCAGGCGCACATCACGTTCTTGTCGCCGTAGACGTTGTCGACGCGAGCCACCGGCGGCCAGTACTTCTGCAGCTTCAGGCTGGGCAGCGGGAAGGCGGCCAGCTCGCGCGGGTAGGCGTGGGTCCACTCGCTGGCCGTCACCGCGGTGGCGGTGTGCGGCGCGTTCTTCAGCGGATTGTCCTCGCGGTCCAGGCGGCCATCCTCGATCGCACGGATTTCCTCGCGGATCTGGATCATGGCATCGATGAAGCGGTCCAGCTCATGCAGCGACTCGCTTTCGGTGGGCTCGACCATCAGCGTGCCGGCCACCGGGAAGCTCAGCGTCGGCGCGTGGAAGCCGAAGTCGATCAGGCGCTTGGCCACGTCCTCGGCGCCGATGCCGCTGCTCTTCTCCAGCGGGCGCACATCGAGGATGCACTCATGCGCCACCAGGCCGTTGCGGCCGGTGTACAGCGTCCTGAAGTGCGGCGCCAGGCGCTTGGCGATGTAGTTGGCATTGAGCTGCGCGACCTGGGTCGCCTTGCGCAGGCCCTCGCGGCCCATCATCGCGATGTACATCCAGCTGATCGGCAGGATCGAGGCGCTGCCGAAGCTGGCGGCGCTGACCATGCCGACGGGGCCGTTGTCACCCAGCTTGCCCGGCAGGAACGGGGCCAGGTGCGCCTTGACCGCGCACGGGCCGACGCCCGGGCCGCCGCCGCCGTGCGGGATGCAGAAGGTCTTGTGCAGGTTCAGGTGGGAAACGTCCGAACCCCACTTGCCCGGCTTGGCCACGCCGACCAGGGCGTTCATGTTGGCACCGTCGGTGTACACCTGGCCGCCGTGCTTGTGGATGATCTCGCAGATCTCGACCACCTCCTCCTCGAACACGCCGTGCGTGGACGGGTAGGTCATCATGATCGCGGCCAGGCGGTCGCTGTACTTCTCGGCGTTGAGGCGGATGTCCTCGACATCGACGTTGCCGTTGGCATCGGTCTTGGTGACCACCACCTTCATGCCGCACATCTGTGCCGAGGCCGGGTTGGTACCGTGGGCCGAATCCGGAATCAGGCAGATGTCGCGATGCTCCTCACCGCGCGAGCGGTGGTAGGCGCGGATCGCCAGCAGGCCGGCGTACTCGCCCTGTGCACCCGAGTTCGGCTGCAGGCTGACCGCATCGTAGCCGGTGCATTCGACCAGCATCGCTTCCAGCGACTCGATCAGTTCCTTGTAGCCCAGCGCCTGGTCGGCCGGCACCAGCGGATGGATCTGCGAGAACTCCGGCCAGGTCACCGGGATCATCTCGGCGGTGGCGTTGAGTTTCATGGTGCACGAGCCCAGCGGGATCATCGTGCGGTCCATCGCCAGGTCCTTGTCGGCCAGTGAGCGCAGGTAGCGCAGCAGTTCGTGCTCGCTGTGGTGCGTGTTGAACACCGGATGGGTCAGGAACGCGGACTGGCGCAGCAGCCCGGCCGGCAGCGCGTCGGCGGTGCTGGCATCCAGCGCATCCACATCGGCTTGGGCACCGAAGACGGCGGCCAGCGCAACCACATCGGCGCGGGTGGCGGTCTCGTCCAGGCTGATGCCGACCGAGTCGCTGTCGATCGCGCGCAGGTTGTAGCCGGCGGCGCGCGCCTTGGCGTGGATCTCATCGGCGTGCACACCGGTGACGTGCAGGGTGTCGAAGAAGTCGCCAGCAACCTGCACGCCGGCCTTGCGCAGTGCGGCGGCCAGGATCGCGGCCAGGCGGTGGGTGCGGCGGGCGATGCGGGTCAGGCCTTCCGGACCGTGGTAGACGGCGTACATCGAGGCCATCACCGCCAGCAGGACCTGTGCGGTACAGATGTTGGAGGTGGCCTTCTCGCGGCGGATATGCTGCTCGCGGGTCTGCAGGGTCAGGCGGTAGGCCGGGTTGCCCTGCGCATCGATCGAGACGCCGATCAGGCGGCCGGGCATCGAGCGCTTGTAGGCATCGCGGCAGGCCATGAACGCCGCGTGCGGGCCACCGAAGCCGAACGGCACGCCGAAACGCTGGCTGTTGCCGACCACGATGTCCGCGCCCCATTCGCCCGGTGCGGCGAGCAGGGTCAGCGCCAGCAGATCGGTGGCCACGGCGACCAGGCCGCCGCGTGCATGCACGGCCTCGACCAGTGCCCGGTAGTCGGCCACCTGGCCGAACGTATCCGGGTACTGCAGCAGCACGCCGAAGCTGTCTGCTTCCAGCGCTTCGGCCGGGGTGCCGACGCGCAGCACGATGCCCATGGGCTCGGCGCGGGTGCGCAGCAGCTCCAGGGTCTGCGGGTGCACGGCATCGTGCACGAAGAAGGTGTCCGACTTCGACTTGGCCGAACGCTTGGCCAGGGTCATCGCTTCGGCCGCTGCGGTGGCTTCGTCCAGCAGCGAGGCGTTGGCGATCTCCATGCCGGTCAGGTCGGCGCACAGGGTCTGGAAGTTGATCAGCGCTTCCATGCGGCCCTGCGAGATCTCTGCCTGGTACGGGGTGTAGGCGGTGTACCAGGCCGGGTTTTCCAGGATGTTGCGCAGGATCACGTTCGGCGTGTGGGTGCCGTAATACCCCTGGCCGATGAAGCTGCGCAGCACGGTGTTCTTGTCGGCGATCGCGCGGATCTTCGCCAGCGCCTCCACTTCGGTGATCGACTCCGGCAGCGCCAGCGCTGCCGGCGACTTGATCTTGGCCGGCACGATGGCATCGGTCATCGCATCCAGCGACGCGTGGCCGACGACGTCGAGCATCTGCGCGATCTCGGCGTCATTGGGGCCGATATGGCGCTCGACGAACGCACTGTGGTGCTCGAGCTCACGCAGGGAAGGGGTGTTCTGGGACATGGCGAAGGATCCGTCAGGAAAGGGCACACGCACGGGCACAAGCCGCCGGATGGCGGGCTGCTGGGCGCCCCTCTGTCCTTTTGCCTGAGAGTTTGGAAGCGCGGCTGGCCGCAGCTTCGTGCCCCTTCGGCGCCGGATCGAACCGGTCTCTCCAGAGTTGTGTTGCGGGTGGTATCGGGCCTGAGCGATTACGGGCGTTGCGCCTTCGGCAGCGGTGTTCCGCTTCTCCCACCGTGTTGCCCGCCGATTATAGCCGGTTATGGCCTGCTGCCGGGGCCGCCCGGGCAGGGCCGGCGCCTGAATGGCCGATGGCCCGGGGCGTGCGTTTTGTGCGGTGCTGCATGGCATCGGGCGCATTCCCCGCCTATCATGGGCGGATACCCGAATTCATCTGGCGCCGTCCCTGCTGCAGCGGGACCGGCGCCCGCCGTGCGTGCCGCGCATGGCCTTGCCGGACACCGTTCACATGACCGCCGCTGTTGCTCCGTCCACCCGTCGCATGGCCCTGCTGCTCGCGGGCCTGGCCATGTTCGGCCCGTTCTCCATCGACACCATTTTCCCGGCCTTCCCGCAGCTGGCCCAGCGCCTGGCGGTGGATGAGGTGGCCGTCCAGCAGACCATCAGCGTCTACCTGCTGTTCTATGGCCTGATGAGCCTGGCGCACGGGCCGCTGTCCGATGCCTGGGGCCGCAAGCGGGTGATCCTCGGTGGCCTGGTGGTATTTGCCGGGGCCTCGGTCGGCTGCGCGCTGTCCACTGACCTGCCGACCCTGCTGGCGTTCCGCGCGCTGCAGGGCCTGTCGGCGGGCGTGGGCATGATCGTCGGCCGCGCGGTGATCCGTGACCTGTACCACGGCCATGACGCCCAGCGGTTGATGAGCCAGGTCTCGATGCTGTTCGGCATCGCGCCGGCCATCGCCCCGATCATCGGTGGCTGGATTCTGCTCAGCGGTGCCGGCTGGCCGCTGATCTTCTGGTTCCTCGTGGTGTTCTCGCTGCTGCTGCTGGTGGCCACCGCGCGCTTCCTGCCGGAAACGCATCCGCCGGAGGCGCGGGTACCGCTGTCGCCGCGCGCACTGCTGCGTGACTATGTGCGCATCGGCTTCAACCCGCGTTTCCTGCGCCTGGCACTGGCCGGCAGCATCGGCTTCGGCGGCATTTTCCTGTACATCGCGTCCGCGCCGGTGTTCGTGATGCAGCACCTGCATCTGGGCGAAGGCGACTTCGCCTGGCTGTTCATTCCCACCATCGGTGGCATGACGGCCGGCGCGTTCCTGTCCGGGCGCATGGCCGGGCACACCACGCCGACCCGGCAGGTGACCATCGGCTTCTCCCTGTGCGCGCTGTCGACACTGCTCAACGTCGGCTACGTGGTGCTGGCGCCGCAGTTCGCGCTGCCGTGGGCGGTACTGCCCATTTTCCTGGGCGGCATGGGCATGGCGCTGATCTTCCCGATCCTGGCGCTGGCCGTGCTCGACATGTATCCGCACCAGCGCGGCCTGGCCTCGTCGCTGCAGGCCTTCGCGCAGCTGATGATCAGCACCGTGGTGGCCGGTGTCGTGTCGCCCCTGCTCAGTGCCAGCCCGCTGCATCTGGCGCTGGGCCAGGCCGGCTTCTTCGCCGCCGGGTTTGTGTTCTGGTACTGGGAGCATCTGCGCGAGCGCACCGCCCAGGCGGCCTGCACGGAGGCGTGAGCCCACGGCGGCGACGGCTCGCGGGCTGCGTCGCGGCGCGCGCCAGGCGACGTGAAGCGGCGCAACGGCCGGGGTGCGTTATCCTTGCGCCCCCCACGCAGCGGTAGCGTCCATGTCCATCTCCTCCAAGATCCGCCGCGACCAGCGCCGCCGCAAGGAAGCGCAGGCCGCCAGCCGCGCCGCTGCGCAGGCTTCGCCCGTGGAGCCGCACGCCGAGCTGCGCGACCCGCAGCGCACCCTGCTGGCCGGTATCGTCCGTCGCGACGGCGAGTGGGTACTGGGCATGGATGGCCGCATTGCCGGGCAGACCCACAGCGCGGCACACGTGCTGGCGATGATCATGCAGGCGGGCGAGCTGCATGAGCGCAGCGGCACCCCGGTGCGACTGATGTACTCCGACGCGCTGCGCGACGCCGCGCAGGCCGAAGCGCAGGCACAAGGGCAGACGTTCGAGGAATTCAAGTCCGCGCTGGCCGCGCAGCTGGCCGCGAAGAAGGGGTAGCGCCGGGCCATGCCCGGCGAGCGCAGCGGTGCGATAAAAGCCGCCGGGCATGGCCCGGCGCTACCGGAACGAAAGGGGCGGATCCTCGCGGATCCGCCCCTTTTCTCATTTCGCCGCCGGTGCCGCGCTGGCCTGCCAGCCGCACATCTGGCCTTCGTTCTGCTGCTTGAGCCACTCATTGACCGGGCTGAAGTACTCGATCATCGGGCCGGCATCCAGCTTGTCGGTGCCGGTCAGCTCCTTCAGCGTGGCCTGCCACGGCTGGCTGGCGCCCTTGCTGAGCATCGCCCAGTACTTCTGGCCGGCTTCCTTGTTGCCGTAGAAGGTGCACTCGTGCAGCGGGCCCTTGTAACCCGATGCATCGCACAGGCCCTTGTAGAACTGGAACTGCAGGATGCGGGCGAGGAAGTAGCGGGTGTACGGCGTATTGCCCGGCACGTGGTACTTCGCGCCCGGATCGAAGAACTCCTCGCCGCGGGTGCTGGCCGGGGCAACGCCCTGGTACTTGGCCTTCAGGTCCCACCATGCCTTGTTGTAGTTGTCGGCGGTGATCGATCCATCAAACACGCCCCAGCGCCAGCGGTCGATCATCAGGCCGAAGGGCAGGAATGAAACGCCCGACAGCGCCATGCGCATCTGCGCGTTGATCACGGCCTCGCGGCTTTCCTGCGGTGCATCAACGAGACCAATCGAATTCAGGTACTTGGGCGTCATCGCCAGCACGATCGTGTCGCCGATTGCTTCGTGGAAGCCATCGTTGGCGCCGCCCTGGAACAGGGGCGGCAACGGGTTGTAGGCCAGGTCGTAGTAGATGTGGCCCAGCTCGTGATAGATGGTGGTGAAGTTCTCTTCGTTCGGCTTGATGCACATCTTGGTGCGCACATCGCCTTCCATGTTCATGTCCCAGGCGCTGGCGTGGCAGACCACGTCACGGTCGTCAGGCTTGATGAACTGGGTCTTGTCCCAGTACGACTGCGGCAGCGAGGGCATGCCCAGCGACACGTAGAAATCCTGTGCGCGCTCGGTCATCTGTTTCGCGGTACGCAGTTCGGCCTCGCGCTGGGCCCTGTACTGGCCCGCGACGCTGGCATCCCTGCCAGCCTTGGCCAGCGCAGCACTCAGGTTGGTCTGGTACTGCTTTTCCAGTGCGGCGGTGATGTCCAGGCTTCCGGCACCGGGATAGGGCTCCAGCTGGTCCCACAGGTTGGACCAGTCCTGCTGCCACATGTTGCCCAGCAGGTGCGCGGCGATCAGGCCATTACCCACCTCGGCCTTGTCCTTGCCGTAGGTCTTGTCCAGCTTGCCGCGCGCGTAGCAGTGCAGCTGCTCGTACATCGGCTTGACCTGCTCCCACAGGCGGTCGGTTTCCGGCCCGATCTGCTCCGGCGGCATGTCATAGCCGCTGCGCCACATCTGCCCGGCATCGGTGAAGCCCATGCCCTTTGCACCTTCGTTCACCAGGCTGACGAACTTCTGGTAGTCGCCACGCATGTTCCGCGTGGTGCTGTGCCAGCCCTGCCAGGCATCAAGCTGCGCGTCGTAGTCGCGGCTGCGTGCCAGCACCTGTTCCAGTTCCCCCAGCTGGCGGCAGGAGGCCGGGTCGTTGGCATCGGTGCAGTACTTGCCGGCACCGTAGCTGCCCTCCATGCGGGTGGCGATCTGGGTCAGCTCGGCCAGCTTGGCCGGGTCGCGCGGTGCCGGCATCGAGGACATCAGCTTCAGCAGATGGATCGCACGCTTGCTGTCTGCGCTCATCGGCTGGCCCTCGAACTTCGCGGCCTGCTCGATCCAGCTGTTGAGCTGGGTCAGTGAACGCTCGTTGGCCTTGGCCGCGATGCGCTCCGAATCGCTGTTGATGTAGGTGGAAGACAGCCACTGCGCCGAGGTCATCTCCGGATAGGCAGCCTTGTATTCGGCATTGATGCGGGCAACGAACTGGTCGGCGGTCTCGCCGGCCGGTGCGCTGCTGCCGGCGGTCTCGGCGCCGGGGGACGCTTCCTTCTTGCAGGCAGCCAGGGCCAGCGTGGCGGCGGCGACAGCAGCGGCCAGCAGGAGATGACGGTGTTTCACGGGCGGTCCTTGGGTGGTGAACGACGGCCGAAGGCTAGTGGGCGCGCGTGCCCACCGCAAGTGTGGAAGGTTGGTGGGGTTCGGCAGGGCTTGCAGCCCTGCACCCGCAGAAGCCAAGGCACGTCAACGGCAGAAGCAACAGCAACAGCGGGCTATCCGTGGGATGGCGGGGCGGTGTGGGCTTGCAGGACACGCCGTAAACCCATCCTTGGGGCTCGATGGCGCCATCCATGGCGCCAACGGTCCTGCAAGCCCGCACCGCCCCACCTCTGACAGATCGCGGCGGCCGTTGGTGGGTGTCGACCTTGGTCGACACATCTGTCAGGTATCGACAATCAAATTGGGGTCGGATCCGTTTTCCTCCGGAAAACGGATCCGACCCCATCGGCATGTCCAACAGATTGCGGAAAACTGTCGAAGGCGGGCTGGGTCCGGTGGCGGGGGCGTGAGCCGCATGGATGCGGCGACCGAGCCTACAAGGACGTATTTACGGCGTCCCCCGCCACCGGACCCACCCCGCCTACCCACGGATTGCACGCTGTTGCTGCTGCCGTTGCCTCTGCAGGTGCAGGGCTGCAAGCCCTGCCGAACACCCCTCAACTCTCGCAGCCGGCGAACACGTCGCGATCGCGCTCGTACAGCGCCGTCTTCACCTGCATCAGGCCCAGCACCGACGGGAACAGGTTGTCGTGGTCGGTATACGCTGCCGAACGCTTTCGCACGCACTGCAGGTCCAGCCCGCGACTGCTGGCGAAGCCCGGCGAGAACCACATCGTCATCGGTACGCGGGTCTGCTCGGCCGGGGCGATCGCATAGGGCACGCCGTGCAGGTACAGGCCCTTCTCACCCAGCGATTCGCCATGGTCGGACAGGTAGATCATCGCTGTGTCGTAGTCCTGCATGCCCTGCAGCGTGCCGATGGTCTTGCTCAGGAAGTGATCGGTGTACAGCACCGCGTTGTCGTAGCTGTTGGTGATCTCTTCGCGTGAGCACCGGCCGATGTCACGGGTGTCGCAGGTTGGCTTGAAGCGGGCAAAGGCGGCCGGATAGCGCTCGAAATACGCCGGGCCATGGTTGCCCAGCTGGTGCAGCACGACCACGCGGTCGCCGGGCTTGGCACGCACCTGGGTGGCCAGGTCCTGCAGCAGGATCTCGTCCATGCAGCGGCCGTCGGCGCACAGGCCCGGGGTGGTCGCATCGGACAGCGACTGGAAGTCCAGTCCTTCGCACACGCCTTTGCAGCCGGACTGGTTGTCACGCCACAGCGGTGCGATGCCGGCACGGTTCAGTACGTGCAGCAGCGACTGGTGCGCGCGGATCTTCTTCTCGTCGTAGTCGTGGCGTCCCCATGGCGAGAACAGGCAGGGCAGCGAAACTTCGGTGCTGGTGCCGCAGGAGTGCATGTCGGGGAAGTTGATCACCGGTGCCTGGGCCAGTTCCGGTGTGGTGTTGCGGCCGCCGTTGAGGCCCCAGTTCTGTGCGCGCACGGTCTCGCCCATCACGATTACCAGCAGCCGCGGTTTGCTCGCCGGAGCGCGTGGGGTGGCCTTGGCGTCGGTGCCGATCGGCAGTTTCGGCGCGCGCTGCACCGGGTTGTCGCCGCGCAGTGCACGTGGAAGACCCAGCAGCACGTTGGCCGGGGTGGCGAGGTAACGCACTTCACGTTGGTTGCGCATCAGTGCGGAGACGTCCTGGAACGAGATCAGTGCACCGCCAACAGCGGTCACCGCAGCTACCGCCAGGAAGCCCAGGCGCCACAGCAGGCTGCGCCCCCAGCTGCGCCGCTGCAGCTGCACCCGCCACACCAGCACCATCGGCAGTGCCGCCAGCAGCAGTACCGGCCACAGCAGCGAGACCGTCATCAGTTCGCGGCTTTCCTTCGGATCGGTCGCCAGCACGTTGCGCAGCATGTCCGCATCCAGATAGATGTGGTAACGGCTCATGTAGTGGGCGGCGAAGGCCGTTACCAGCAGCAGCGCGCTGATCACCACCTTGGCGTTCCAGCGCCAGACCAGCAGGCCCAGCAGCAGGCCATGCGTGCCGAGCAGCAACAGCAGCAGCGACACCGCGTAGCGCAGGCTCTCCGGGTGGCTGGCCATCGCGCTGCGCCAGAACAGGCCGTTGCCGGCCAGGGCGAAGAACAGGCTGGTCAGCGCGATCAACGCCTCGGTGGACAGCTGTGGCCGCCAGCTGCGCAGTCCGGCCAGCGATGGCACACGGAGCGAGCGTTGAACCGAAGCATTCATGCGTTCGCCTCCAGGCGGTTGGTGCGGTCCAGGTGATGGCGGACCAGAACGTACAGCCCCAGTGACAGCAGCCAGCACAGCAGGGCTGTGGCAAGGTCATGCGACAGAAAATGTGCACCCCGCAGCTGCTGGCTGATGCCGAACAGCAGCCCGCTGCCCAGGCCCAGTGCCAGGCCGGTCCAGCGCCAGGCAGGACGCCACAGCAGGGCGAAAAAGTACAGGCTCAGCCAGGCATAGCCGGCGCTGGCATGGCCGGCAGGAAAGCACGCAGTCATCGGCATGTCGGCCGGACGATGGCTGAAAAGCCCGATATAAGGCTGGTGGCCGCCGTAGCGCAGCAGATCCCACGGGCAGTCCATCGGCACCAGCGACTTCAGCAGCGACACGCCACCGGTTCCCAGCGCCAAGGCAATTACGACATAAAGCAGCGCCCATCGCAGGGTGCGATCACGTCCGCGGCGCCAGTGGTGAAAGCTCAGCAGTATCACCACCAGCGCTGCGGCGGTGCTGAACCACTTGCCGCCCCGGTGCACCAGCGAGCGGGTGAACCACGCGTCCTGCAGTGCCCACTGGCCGCCCTCCAACCGGAACAGGTGGTCAGCCAGCCATTGATCGACTCCCCCCTCCATGAACACTGCGAACAGGGGCAGCACGATGAGCAGTGGAAGCCACAGGTGGGTCACGGCGAACCGCGATGCCAGCGTGGAGTAGGCCGAAGCAACCGCGGAGACGGGAGGACGGACGGACATGCAGGAAAACACCGTGACGATGAACCGGCGCCATGCTCGTCAGGTTGATGTCGGAGAAGGGTCGGACCTGCGTTCGGGCCGGGTTAACCGCCGGCCCGCGTGGGGGATGATTCAGTCTTCTTCTTCGTTGGCGCCGGCCCGCTCGGCGTGGCAGCCGGCATCCCAGGCAATGCCGGGCACCAGTTGCCAGCGGTTGCGGTTGGCGACGCCGATGTCGATCACCTGGGTGGCATCCACGCAGGGACTCATCGCCTTGTCGAGCACCAGCAGCCAGCGCCGGTCGGGTGCTTCGGCCAGCCAGGGACCTGCGTCGTGCCACTGTTCAGGCCAGGGCCGCTTGAAGCCGAACTCGCGCACGGCGCGGTCGGCCTGCAACAGGTTCTGCTCGCGCCATGCCACCAGTGCCAGTTCGGCATCGGGGCCGATCCTCGCGCCGACCCGGCGCATCAGCGCCGACGACGACGCGTAGGGGTCCAACGCCGGAATCAGCACCAGCCCATACAGCATCCACAGCAGGCCGTGGGTGAGCAGTACCAGGGTGGCGGCGCGCCGCACGCGCAACCACACGGCCAAGGTGGCCACGGCGATCGCGAACGTCAGCAGGCCGTCACCCAGCACCGGCAGCAGGGTGTCGGGCATCGCCCGCCGCTGCAGCTGCGCCTGCGCCCAGTGACTTTCGGTGAGCAGCATCACGCCCAGCACGGCGGTTGCCAGCATCAGCACCAGGCTGTAACCGAACAGATACCGGCGCACGCACAGCCGGCGCAGCAGGCCGGGCAGCAGGGGCGCGGCGGCGAGGGCCACGGCCGGCAGCATCGGCAGCAGGTAAACCTCGCGCTTGCCGGGGCTGGCGCTGAAGAACACCAGCACCAGCAGCGCCCATCCCAGCAGCAGCCACTGCCGGCGGTCGCCACGGCGCAGGCGCCGCCACCACGGGCGAGCCAGCACCGGCAGCAACAGCGCACCCGGCAGCCACAGTGTCAGGATCACCTGCAGGTAGTACCAGACCGGCTGCCGGTGGTGCCAGGCGTTGGCATAGCGGGTGCCGGTCTGCTTGAACAGCAGTTCATGCGCATAGGACTGCAGCGAAGCACTGGGTTCGTGCAGCAGGGCCCAGCCCAGCGGGGCCAGCCAGACGGCCACGCCGAGCAGGAATGCAGGGATCAGCCACAGCAGGGTTGCCGGGTGCGGACCCTCGATGCGACGGCCGCGGCGATGCTGGTACAGCCACCAGCCGAACCAGGGCAGCACCATCAGCAGCGGCAGGAAACCTACGCCTTTGGTCACCGTGCCCAGGCCGGCGGCAAAGCCGGCGAGCCACAGCGCCGGCACATTGCGTCGCTCGCACAGATGCCGCAGCAGGCCCCACAGGGCCAGCGTGGTCATCCCCACCAGCACCATATCGATCTGCGCACGCTTGGCCATCAGGCCGAACTGCAGGGTGCAGAACAGGGCGCCGATGGCATAGAGGGAGTGGCGCGGCGACCACAGTCGGCGTGCCAAATCCGACACCAACCATAGACTGAGCAGGGCCCCCAGCAGCGAAGGCAGCAGGAACGACCACTGCCAGCTGCCTACCACTTCGTACGCCGCCGCCTGCAGCCACATGAACACCGGCGGCTTCTCCGCATACAGCTCGCTGCCACGGTGCGGCAGCAGCCATTCCCCGCTTTCCACCATGGTCCTGGCGGCCAGTACGAAGCGGGGTTCGTCCGGTGGCTGCGGCTGGCGCATGCCGATGCCGGCAGCCAGTGCCGCGATGATCAACAGCCAGAGCAGGGGCAGGCGCCAACGGCGGGGCAGGGCTACGGGCACGGCAGGCTCCGGGAGCAAAACGGCCATTTTGAGGCGGCGGGGGTGGGAAAAGCGTCGGAGTATCGCCGGGGCGACCTCATTCCGACATGCGTGGCGCTACCATGGTACGAACTTCCGTGGAACTTTCATGCATGCGCCTGTTGGTGATCGAGGACAACCGGCAGCTGGTGGCCAATCTGTTCGACTACTTCGAGTCGCGCGGTCATGTGCTGGATGTGGCCCCCGATGGCATCACCGGTCTGCATCTGGCGGGCAGCCATCCCTATGACGCGGTGATCCTGGACTGGATGCTGCCACGGATGGAGGGGCCGGAAGTGCTGCGCCGCCTGCGTGCCGAGCACGGCTCGGAGGTGCCGGTGATCATGCTGACCGCACGCGACGAACTGCCGGACAAGATTGCCGGCTTTCGTGCCGGCGCCGATGACTACCTGACCAAGCCGTTCGCGTTGCCGGAGCTGGAAGTGCGGCTGGAGGCCCTGCTGCAGCGGGCGCAGGGGCGCAACCCCCGCAAGCGCCTGCAGGTGGGGGACCTGGTGCTGGACCTGGCGACCCTGGAGGCGCAGCGCGCCGGACAGGTCCTGCATCTGTATCCGGCCTGCCGCAAGCTGCTGGAAGTGCTGATGCGCGCCAGCCCCGGCGCGGTCACCCGCCAGCAGCTCGAGTTCGCCCTGTGGGGCGACGAGCCACCGGATGGCGACCTGTTGCGCTCGCATGTCTACGAACTGCGCCGCAGCGTGGATGGACCGTTCGTGGACAAGCTGATCCACACGTTGCCGCGGGTCGGCTACCGGTTGGCCCTGCCCACCGCCGCCGAGGCCGGCAGGAATGACGATGAAGGCGCGTAGACCCGGCCCGCTGTACCGCCGCGTGCTGTGGTGGCTGCTGGGCTACCTGACATTGCTTTCGCTGGCAGTGTTCAGCGTAGGCAACTATGTGCACGAGCACGCCGAACACGCGGCCTGGCGCGCGCTGCTCAACTCCGAACTGGACAGCATCGTCGAGCATGTCGAGCACGAGCCACACTACCGGTGGCAGGACTCGGACACGCTCAGCCTGTACCGTTTCGACGCGGTGAACCTGCCTGACAGCCTGCGCACCCTGCATCCCGGCCTGCATGACGGGGTGATGGTGAAGGACCGCGAAACGGCGGTCATGGTGCGTGATACGGACTCGATGGGGCGCGTTGCGCTGGTGCTGGACATCTCCGACTTTCACGACCTTGAGCAGTTCGCCACGCGGTGGGTGATGCTGGCCGGGGTGATCATGATCTTCGTCACCGTGCTGATGGCGTCCTTCGGCATGGAGCGCATGGTGCGTCCGCTCAGCCTGCTGGCGCAGCGCATCGGCGCGCTGCGGCCGGGCGCGCAGGGCCAGCGCATCGATGTCGACCCGCGTGGCAGTTCCGAGCTGCACACCATCGCCGATGCGCTGAACGACTACCTCGAACGCAACGAGCAGTTCGTTGAACGCGAGCGGGTCTTCATCAGCACTGCCAGCCATGAGCTGCGCACCCCGATTGCCGTGATGACCGGCGCCGCCGAGCTGGCACTGGAGCAGCCGGGCCTGCCAGACCGTGCCCGGCAGCAGATCCAGCGCGTGCTGCGCACCGCGCAGGGCGTGGAGCAGCTGATCGAACTGCTGCTGGTGCTTGCGCGCGATCCGGCGCGGCTGGCGGCGCGTGCCGAGCGCATCGCACTGGACCAGCTGCTGCCGGACATCGTCGAGCATCATCGCCATCTGCTGGGCGACAAGGACTTGAGCATCGGTATCCAGGCCGCGCCGGTGGACATCGTCGCCCCGCTGGCGGTGGTGCAGGCGGCAATCGGCAACCTGTTGCGCAACGCGATCGAGAACAGCGGCCGCGGGCGCATCGAGCTGCGCCTGAGCGCTTCGGCGGTGCTGACCCTGCAGGACCCGGGGCATGGCATGAGCCCGGAGGAGATCGCTGCGATCCACGCACGCATGGCCCGGGGGGAGCGTGTCGATCGTGGCGGGATCGGCCTGGACCTGATCGCGCGCCTGTGCGAGCACCTGGGCTGGACCCTGCAGCTGCAGCCCTGCCAGCCGCGCGGAACGCAGGCCACCCTGGATTTCGGTGCCTCGCGCCCAGGCGGATGACCGCAGTCCCGGGGTCAGGCCTTCGGCCTCGGCACATGCTGGTCGACCAGGATCACGTTGCCGTCCGGATCGGACAGTTGCAGGTAGCCGGTGCCCTGGCCGTCAGGGTCGGTGCGCACCGCCAGTTCGATGCCCTTGCCATCGAGTTCGGCCTGCAGCTCACGCACGTCCTGGAAGTGGGGAAGTTCCTGCTTGTGCTGGTCCCAACCCGGGTTGAAGGTCAGCAGGTTGCCTTCAAACATGCCCTGGAACAGGCCGATGACGACACCATCGTTGCGCAGCACCAGCCAGTTCTGCGTTGCATCGCCGCCGGTCACCGAGAATCCCAGTGCCTCATAGAATGCGCGGGAGGCGGCCAGATCCCTGACCGAAAGGCTGACCGAGAAGGCACCAAGTTGCATGGACACGCTCCGTACCGTGAAAGGCGAGGCCGGCACTGCAACATGACCCAGCGTGAAGACGGTGTTAATCTCGATCCGCGCCGCCTTATGCGGCGCTTTTTTTTCCGCTCTTTCGATCGACAGAGGATCCCATGCCGACCGAACCCGCTACTGCCCTGATCAGCAACGATATCGTTGGCCTGGGCCTGATTGCCGCCACCCTGGCCCTGATCTTCTGGGCTGCCAGTGGTCCCACCCCCCTGCTGAAGAAGATCTTCGCCTGGGTGCCGGCTCTGCTGCTGTGTTACTTCATCCCGGCCATCTACAACACCGCCGGTGTCATCGATGGCCACAACACGTCGCTGTACAACCCAGTCGCACGCGATGTGCTGCTGCCGGCCGCGCTGGTCCTGCTGACCCTGTCGATCGACCTCAAAGGGGTCATCAAGCTTGGCCCGAAGCTGCTGCTCGTGTTCTGCGCCGGTACCGCCGGCATCATGCTCGGCGCCATCGTCTCGTTCCAGGTGATGAAACTGATCCACCCGGAAACGGTCGCCGGTGATACCTGGGCCGGCATGGCCGCGCTGGCCGGCAGCTGGATCGGCGGCGGCGCCAACATGGTTGCGATGCGCGAAGTGTTCGGTACCGATGCGACCACGTTCGGCCAGTTCGCCGTGGTCGACGTGGCCTGCGCCAGCCTGTGGATGGCGATCCTGCTGTTCCTGGCCAACCGCGCGCAGCAGATCGATACCCGCAACGGTGCCGATACCCGTGCCATCGACGAGATGAAGGCGCGCATCAGCGCCTATGAAGCGCAGAACGCGCGTATTCCCAGCATGACCGACCTGATGGTGATCGTCGGCGTTGCCCTGGGCGGTGTCGGCCTGGCGCATGCGATCGCCGCGCCGTTGTCGGGCTGGTTCAAGGCCAACGTCAGCTGGGCCAGCCAGTTCAGCCTGGACAGCCAGTTCGTGTGGGTGATCCTGCTGTCCACCGCGATGGGTCTGGGCCTGAGCTTCACCCGTGCACGTCGTCTGGAAGCGGCGGGTGCCTCGCGCCTGGGCACGGTGTTCCTGTACTTCCTGATCGCCTGCATCGGCATGCAGATGAACCTGCTGTCGCTGCTGGATCGGCCGTGGCTGTTCCTGCTCGGCGCGATCTGGATGGCGACCCACGTGCTGGTGCTGTGGGCCGTGGCCAAGCTGGTCCGTGCACCGCTGTTCTTCTTCGCCATTGGTTCGCAGGGCAACATCGGCGCGGCGGCATCGGCGCCGGTGGTGGCTGCGGCCTTCCATCCGACACTGGCACCGGTCGGCGTGCTGCTCGGCACGGTGGGCTATGCCACCGGCACCGGGCTGGCCTATGTCACCGGCCTGATCCTGAAGTGGATGGCCAACGGCTGAGCGCGGGTCGCTATGGCTGCGCTTTCCCGCGATCTGCGGTACATCCACGCCATGCGTGGATGCACTTCATGCCGACCCATGAGCAGAGAAGGGGTCAGATCCGTTTCCCGGAGGAAACGGATCTGACCCCGGACTCAATGCGATGCGTGGATCTACAACAGATCCAGCACCGTCCTGCCTTTCAGCAGCAGCGGCCGCCGTTGCGTCCGCCGTACCGCGCTTCCTGACGTTCGCGGAAGAACGTCTTGTAGTCCATCGGTTCCTGGTCCGGATGCTTCTCCAGCATGTGCCGGACGTAGTTGTCGTAATCAGGAATGCCACAGCACAGGCGTGCCGTCTGCACCAGGCGCCGCCACACGCGGCGGTGCGCCTGGTACTGGCCAACGGGAACCAGTTGCGTGCTCATTACAGATCCACCATTTCATGCGGCTTCAGCGCCACGTAAGGGGTCTCGCGGTCGCTGCGCTGCGGATTGCGGCGTGCGGCCAGGATCGTGCGGATCGAATAGGTCAGCACCGCGCCCACCACCAGCAGGAACAGCGCGGTCAGGCCGGTGTTGACGTAGGCATTGACCACGATCTGCTGCATCTGCGCCACCGACTTGGCCGGTGCGGTGATGGTGTCGCTGGCGATGGCGGCCTGGAACTTGTGCGCCTGCGCCAGGAAGCCCTGCGCCGGGTTGCTGTCGAAGATCTTGATGAAGCCGGCATAGGTGGTGCAGATCAGCAGCCAGGTGGCCGGTACCGCGGTCACCCACGCGTAGCGGTCACGCTTCATCTTGAACAGCACCACCGTCCCCAGCATCAGCGCGATACCGGCCAGCATCTGGTTGGAGATGCCGAACAGCGGCCACAGGGTCTGGATGCCGCCGAACGGATCGACCACGCCGGTGTAGAGCAAGTAGCCCCACAGCGCCACGCAGCCGGCCGTGCCGATGATGTTGGCCGTCCACGACTCGGTCTTCTTCAGCGCCGGAATGAAGTTGCCCAGCAGATCCTGCAGCATGAAGCGGCCTGCGCGGGTGCCCGCATCCACGGCGGTCAGGATGAACAACGCTTCGAACAGGATGGCGAAGTGGTACCAGAACGCCATCATCGCGTCGCTGCCGCTGGGAATGGCTTCATGCAGGATCATTGCGATGCCCACCGCCAGCGTCGGAGCACCACCGGCGCGGTGCAGGATCGTCGGTTCGCCGATCGCGGCGGCCGTGGCGGTCAGCTGTTCCGGCGTGATGGTGAAGCCCCAGGTGTTGGTGATGTAGTGCGCGGCAGACGCCGCATCGGCACCGATCACCGCCGCCGGGCTGTTCATCGCGAAGTAGATGCCCGGATCGATGATCGACGCAGCCACCAGCGCCATCACCGCCACGAACGATTCCATCAGCATGCCGCCATAGCCGATGTAGCGCATGTGCGATTCATTGGCCAGCAGCTTCGGCGTGGTGCCCGAGGAAATCAGCGCGTGGAAACCGGATACCGCGCCGCAGGCAATGGTGATGAACAGGAACGGGAACATGCCGCCCTTCCACACCGGGCCATCGCCACTGGCGGCGAACTGGGTCAGTGCGGGCATTTTCAGCTCGGGCATCACGATCAGGATGCCGATGGCCAGAGCGACGATGGTGCCGATCTTGAGGAAGGTCGACAGGTAGTCGCGCGGTGCCAGCAACAGCCACACGGGCAGCACCGAAGCGACGAAGCCGTAGCCGATCAGCATCCAGGTGATCTGCGTGCCGGTGAAGGTGAAGGCCGGGCCCCACACCGGATCTGCAGCAACCTTGCCGCCGTACCAGATCGCGGCCAGCAGCAGCACCAGGCCCACCACCGAGATCTCGCCGATCTTGCCCGGCCTGATGTAGCGCATGTAGATGCCCATCAGGATCGCGATGGGCATCGTGGCTATCACCGTGAACATGCCCCAGGGGCTTTCCGCCAGCGCCTTGACCACCACCATCGCCAGCACCGCCAGGATGATGATCATGATCAGGAACGCGCCGAACAGCGCGATGGTGCCGGGCACCTGTCCCATTTCCTCGCGGACCAGATCGCCCAGTGAGCGGCCGTTGCGCCGGCTGGACAGGAACAGGACCATGAAGTCCTGTACCGCACCGGCCAGCACCACGCCCACCACCAGCCACAGCAGTCCGGGCAGGTAGCCCATCTGCGCCGCGAGCACCGGGCCCACCAGTGGACCGGCGCCGGCGATGGCCGCGAAGTGGTGGCCGAACAGCACGTGCTTGTTGGTCGGCACGTAGTCCAGGCCATCGTTGTTGATCACCGCCGGCGTAGCCCGGGTCGGATCCACCTGCATCACCTTGTTGGCGATGAACAGGCTGTAGAAGCGATAGGCGATCAGGTAGATCGAAACAGCGGCGACGACGATCCACAGCGCGTTGATATGTTCGCCGCGGCGCAAGGCCACGGTGCCCAGACAGAACGCGCCGAGCAGGGCGAGTGCCGCCCAACCCAGTTTGGCAAACCCTTTCATGAGGTGCTCTCTCCCGGAAAGACATTCAAAGAGTCCCGCGTGCCCTTTACAGGGTCAATGCGTGCGGGGCCCATCGGCGGTAGTACTTTGGTCGTACGAAGGTGGTGACCGCGTGTGCGGCATGGGCTGCGGGCAGACATCCGTGTCGCGGAACCGCCGGCATGACGCCCGGCGAACACCAGGGATGGAACAATCGGTTGCGGCGTCATCCATTGGCGGACGGCGCCGCGGCGTCCATCTTCAGTGGCATCCATCCAACAGGAGTCGCCATGAGCCTTCCCGAACCGGTCCGCGTCCTGCGCACCATCCGTGGCATGCCCACGTCCGACGGCGCCGGCGTGCGCCTGACCCGTGTCATCGGCGGCCCGACGCTGCCGGATCTGGATCCGTTCCTGCTGCTGGATGAATTCGGTACGGACCGCGCCGAAGACTACATCGCCGGTTTCCCGGAGCATCCGCACCGCGGTTTCGAGACGGTCACCTACATGCTGGACGGACGCATGCGCCACCGCGACAACCACGGCAACGAGGGCCTGCTGACCCCGGGCAGCGTGCAGTGGATGACTGCAGGCCGGGGCTTGGTGCATTCGGAGATGCCGGAACAGGAAAGCGGGCAGATGCGCGGTTTCCAGCTGTGGGTGAACCTGCCCGCGCGCGAGAAGATGACGGACCCGAAGTACCAGGAGTTCGCGCCGGAACGCATTCCGGTGGTGCAGCCGGAGCCGGGTGTGGAGGTGAAGGTGATCGCCGGTACTGTCGATGGCACCACCGGCCCGATCGTGCAGCCGGCCACCGATCCGTTGTATCTGGACGTCCGCCTCGAGGCCGATCGTGCCTGGACCTACACGCTTCCCGAAGGCCACAACGCGTTTGCCTATGTCTTCGAGGGCGCGATCACGGTCGGCGAGCAGGATGCCGCACGTGGTGTGGCGCGCCAGGAACTGGCGGTGCTCGGTGGCGGTGAACAGCTGCACGTTTCGGCTGGCAGCGAAGGGGCGCGGCTGATTCTGGTGGCCGGCCGGCCACTGCGGGAGCCGGTGATGCGGCATGGCCCGTTCGTGATGAACACGCGCCAGGAACTGATGCAGGCCTTCGTCGATTTCCAGGAAGGCAGGTTCTGAGGGCCGACGCCGCCCCCCAGGAGGAAGCCGGTAGCGCCGGGCCATGCCCGGCGGAAGAGGTCGGTAGCGCCGGGCCATGCCCGGCGGATCTCCGGCACGACACGCGTAACGGACATCCATCAGGCCATGCCCGGCGGTGCCGCCAACGCGTCCGATCCGGCGGGGATGCTGCCAGGCAGTCATCCCCATCACCGTCAACGTCCGGCGGCTACGGCCGAGGGCGTCAGGCTCATGCCCTGCGCCAGCTGCTGCAGCGACCCCAGTTCCTGTGTGCTGCCCGGGTACAGGGCAATCTGCGCATAACGGCCCTTGTCCAGCTTGATCACGCTGATGCGTCGTTCGGCGTATCCCGGCGGCTGCTGTCCACCCAGATCGGGCTGGTACCAGTACAGTGACTCGCCGGCGAAACTGCCTTTTTCCTGGCGCAGCGAGCGGCTGAGCGGAATCGCCGGATCGCGTGCGCTCAGCATCAGGCTCAGTACTTCCCGTCCATCCTCGGTGCTGGCGCGGCAGAGCAGGAAGTCCGACTGCACGTGCTGCTGCCATTTCAGGCCGCTGCTCGCCGGCAGCGAAGGACATTCGGCGGGTGCCTGCGCGGCGGCCTGGGCCGCGGCAAACAACAGGCTCGACAGGACAACAGGCGCGAACTTCATGCATCCCCCAAGGTGGCGTGTCGTGTGACGCCGCCATGCTGCTGGCGGCCGTGGCATCCCATCCCCGGATGCCATCCCCGCCGGGCATGTGCACAGGCGGTCAAACAGACCTTAACGGAACGTGAGTGCCCGCACAAATTGCGGTTACAACCGTAACCATTGCGGCCGACTGTCGGCCGCAATCGTCCGGGCAGCACTCAACGGTCGTTACCGACCCACTTGTAGATGATGCCGCCGATCATGCCGCCCAGCAGGGGGGCGACCCAGAACAGCCAGAGCTGGCCGACCGCGCCGCTGCCGGCGAAGAACGCCACCGCGGTGGACCGAGCCGGGTTCACCGACGTGTTGGTGACCGGGATGCTGATCAGATGGATCAGGGTCAATGCCAGACCGATCGCCAGCGGAGCGAACCCTGCCGGTGCCTTGCCATGGGTGGCGCCCATGATCACGACCAGAAATACCGCAGTCAGCACCACTTCGCACAGGAAGGCGGCCGCCACGCTGTACCCGCCGGGCGACAGCGCACCGTAGCCGTTGCTGGCGAAGGCCCCGGCCTGGCTGCCGTCGATGGCGAAGCCGCTGGCGCCGGAAGCGATCTGCAGCAGGATGAAGCCGGCCAGCAGGCCGCCCGCGACCTGGGCGATGATGTACGGCACCAGGTCGCGGGCCGGGAAGCGGCCGCCGGCCCACAGGCCCACGCTGACTGCCGGATTGAAGTGCGCGCCGGACACGTGACCGAACGCGTAGGCGCCGGTGACCACGGTCAAGCCGAACGCGAGTGCCACGCCCAGGAAGCCGATGCCCAGCGGATTGCCGTCGCCGCCGAACTTGGCAGCCAGTACCGCACTGCCACAGCCACCCAGAACCAGCCAGAAAGTGCCGAGGAACTCGGCGGCCAAGCGTTTACCCATGCTCATGAACTGCACTCCTTTGATGAACTAAAATGTGAAACAGGTCACATTTCAGTGACCGGCGAGTGACGATAGCGTCAAGGGCCGGTGCAGGGATACACCTCAGGGTGTGTGCAGCGCGCGATGCTCAGTACTGCGGCAGCGGGATGAACTCCTTGTCGTCGCCGGGAATGCTGCCGAACCGGCCGGCTTCCCAGTCCTGTTTCGCCTGTTCGATGCGCTCCTTGGAGCTGGAGACGAAGTTCCACCACAGGTGACGCGGGCCATCCAGCGGTTCGCCGCCGAACAGCATGGCCTTGAGCGGGGTCTTCGCGCGCAGCCGGCCGCGCGCGCCGGCCTCGGGAATCACCAGGTGCTGCGCCGGGATGTCCACACCATCCAGCTGCGCCTGGCCTTCGAGGATGTACAGCGCCCGCTCGCGGTGGCCGTCATCGATGTCGATCTCCGCGTCGGGATCGAGGTCGATGGCTACATTGAGCGTGTCTGCGAAGACCTTCACCGGCGACTCCTCGCCATAGGCGCGGCCTGCGATCACGCGTAGCCAGGCACCGTTGCGGCGCTGCTCCGGGAGGGTCGCGGCGGCGTGGTGATAGAACGCCGGCTCCACTTCCTCGTGCGACTTCGGCAATGCCACCCAGGTCTGCATCCCGTGGATCGGATGGTCGTGACCGCGCTCCGGCGGGGGCGTGCGTTCGGAGTGCGCGATGCCGCGGCCGGCGGTCATCCAGTTGACGTCGCCGGGACGGATCACCTGGTCCGAGCCGAGCGTGTCACGGTGGCCGATGGCGCCGGACCAGAGGAAGGTGACGGTGGCCAGGCCGATATGCGGATGAGGACGCACGTCGATGCCGGTACCTGCGGTAAGGACGGCCGGGCCCATCTGGTCGACGAATACGAACGAACCGATGCTGCGGGCCTGCAGGGTGGGGACGGCGCGGCGGACTTCCAGGCCGCCGATGTCGTGTACGCGCGGGGCGATGATGGTGGTCATGCGGGCGTCTCGCTGGCAGGGATCAAGAGTGCCAGCATGGCATGCGGCCGTGACGGGCACATGCCCCATGCGGGTAACAGGGTGTTCCAGCCAACGGCGCAGCCCCTCGTGGCTGGCTGCTTGGCCGAGTAAAGCAACAGCCGCGCTTGGCCGGGCGGGGTGGGTTCGCGGGGGGCGCCGTGAACCCGTCCTTGGGGGCTTGGCCGCGGCATCCATGCCGCGGACACCCCCGCGAACCCACCCCGCCCGGCCCCTGACAGTTTCCGTGTGCGTCCAGCCACGGAGAAGAAAAAAGAAAATCAACATCAAACGCCGGTCGCTTCGCTCCTGGTGGCGACCAAGGTCGACACCCACCAGTTCGCAGTGATCCACACCGGAATCGAGATTCACCGACCGTCACCGGGAAACTGTCGGGGGTGGGGCGGTGTCGGGTTGCGGGGTGTCCGCGGCATGGATGCCGCGGCCAAGCCCCCAGGGACGGGTTTACGGCGTCCCCGCAACCCGACACCGCCCCGCCCGACAAACAGAAAAGCCAGAGCCGGCTGTTGCTCCGGCTCTGGCTTCTGCTGTGGAACTTGACGTTGCCTCTGCGGGTGCCGGGCCGCAGGCCCGGCCGATCACATCACATCACACCACTGGTTCGCGCAGGGCAGGGTTGTCCCAGCCCGGGCGCGGGGCAAAGCGGTCACCGTGACGCTGCTGCAGCGCCTTCAGGCGCTCGACGATCGCATCGGCACCCACCGCGCGGATGTGCTGGATCGGACCCCCGCGGAACGGCGCGAATCCGGTGCCGAAAATCACGCCCGCATCCAGCAGGTCCGCATCGGCCACCACGCCTTCGTGCAGGCAGGCCACGGCCTCGTTGAGCAGCGGCAGGATCAGGCGATCTTCCAGGTCCGCAGGGGCCTGGTAGTCGCTGGCGACATCCGGCTTCTTCGGCTTGCCGTTCTCCCAGGTGTAGATGCCCTGGCCATCCTTCTTGCCGCGCTTGTCGGCTTCCACCGTCTGCAGTGCCGCCGGAATCTGCAGGCCGAGGAACGGCGCCAGCTCGCGGCCCACGCCGGCGGCGACATCCAGGCCGACCGTGTCGATCAACTCGATGGGGCCCATCGGCATGCCGAACTTCACCGCTGCCTTGTCGATCACCGGGCCCGGGATACCTTCGGCATAGGCGGTGGCCGCCTCCAGCATGTACGGGAACAGCACGCGGTTGACCAGGAAGCCCGGGCTGCCCGCCACCGGTACCGGGAACTTGCCCAGCGCCTTGCAGAACGCTGCCAGACGGCGCTCGGTCTCCGGCGCCATGCCGTCGTGATGGATGATTTCCACCAGCGGCATCTGTGCCACCGGATTGAAGTAGTGCAGGCCGGCGAACTGCGCCGGGCGCTGGATGTGGTCGCGCAGTTCCACCAGCGGAATCGACGAGGTATTGGTGGTCAGCAGCGCATCGGCCTTCATGCCCGGCTCCAGCGTCTGGTACAGCGCGCGCTTGGCCTCCGGGTTCTCGATGATCGCCTCGATCACCAGATCAGCGGCGGCCACGCCTTTGCCCTCCAGATCCGCCCGCAGCCGCGCCGCCACCGCCGGACGCTTGCTCTCGTCCTTCACCTTCCTGGCGAACAGTGCCTGCGCGCGTTCCATCGCCGGATCGATGAAGCGCTGCTCGCGATCCTGCAGGGTGACCTCGAAGCCCTTGTAGGCCGCCCACGCGGCGATGTCACCGCCCATTACGCCGGCGCCGACCACGTGCACGTGGCGGATGCCGGAATCGCCGCCGCCCAGACCCTTCAGGCGCTCGGTCAGGAAGAAGATGCGGATCAGATTGCGCGCGGTCGGCGTGCTGGCCAGTTTGACCACCGCGCGGCGTTCGGCATCCAGGCGGGCCTGCACCGGCTTGCCGGCGCTGCGCTGCCAGGTGCTGATCAGTGCATAGGGCGCCGGGTACTGGTCCTTCTTCGCCTTGCGCGCGACCTGCTTGATCATCTGCGGTGCCAGCACCTTGCGCGCCAGCCAGGTGTTGCTGGCCCATGCCAGCGCACGCTGCTTGAACGGCCGCGTGGTGCCGGCCAGCGCCAGTGCGACGGCGGTGTCGAGCACCACCGCCGGTGCCACCACCTTGTCGACCAGGCCGATGCCACGCGCGGCCGAGGCCGAGAGGGTGCGGCCGGTCAGCATCATGTCCATCGCCGCCGGGGCGCCGACCAGCTGCGGCAGGCGCGCGCTTCCACCCCAACCGGGGAAGATGCCCAACTGGGTTTCCGGCAGCCCGATGCGGGTGCTGCTGTCGTTGGAGGCCACGCGGTAACGGCAGGCCAGGGCCAGCTCGGTGCCGCCACCCAGGCAGTGGCCATGGATGGCTGCAACGGTCGGGCAGGGCAGCTCTGCCAGCTTCTGGTAGGTGGATTGGCCGCGACGGATGGCATCGTTGACGGTGCCGCGCCGGTCGAACTCCTGGAATTCCTTCAGATCGGCGCCGGCGATGAAGCCGGCCTTCTTCAGGGACTGGATCACCACGCCCTTCGGCGGATCCAGCGCGATGCGTTCGAGCAGATCGCCCAGCTCCAGCAGCACGTCCTGCGACATCGCGTTGACACTGCTGTCCTGACGATCCAGGGACAGGACCACCACGCCGTCGTCGCGGATCTCGGGGTGCCAGTGGCTGAAGCGGAGACCATCGAAGCCTGAGAGCATGGACGTTCCATCCGGTTGTGTATGGAGAAGCGGCTATGATCCAGAGGTTGTTTCCCCCGCGTCAAATCCCTATAGCAGGGGAGTGGCGGTTCCGGATCCATGGCCGTGGAACAGAACGCTAACGGAACAGTGGTTAAAAGCTGGTGCGGCGCCGGGTGATCGGCGACTGAACTTTTCCCGGGATTGGCAGTCTCATTGCCCGACGTCGGTTGGGCTGACAGGAGTGCGGCCCCCCATGGCCGAGGTTGAAACACCACAGGAGCTGGATCTGGAACTGGTCCGGCGCGTGCAGCGCGGCGAGAGCGCGGCTTTCGATGTACTGGTGCGCAAGTACCAGCATCGGGTCGTGGCCCTGGTCGGTCGCTACATCGCCGACTGGAGTGAATGTCAGGACGTCGCCCAGGACACTTTCATACGCGCCTACCGCGCGATCGGAAGCTTCCGTGGCGATGCCCAGTTCTCAACCTGGTTGCATCGGATCGCCGTGAACACCGCCAAAAACTACCTGGCTTCACACAATCGACGCCCGCCGACCGATGACATCGACATCGGCGATGCCGAACAGTTCGACAGCGGCACGCGCCTGCGCGACACCGACACGCCCGAACGCGAGTTGATGCGCCAGGAGCTGGAACAGACAGTGATGAAGGCCGTCAACGCGCTGCCGGAAGAACTCCGGTCGGCGATCACCCTGCGCGAGGTGGAAGGCCTGAGCTACGAGGAAATCGCGCAGAAGATGGGGTGCCCGATCGGCACCGTGCGCTCTCGGATCTTCCGGGCGCGCGAGGCGATCGACACCGAACTCCGGCCGCTGCTGGACATCGGCAGCGCCACCCGCGAGAAGAGCCGCGTATGACCAGTCATCCATTCAACGAATCGCAGAATCATCAATCGCCGGCCGGGCTGCGGCTTGACCAGCGCCATCGGGAACAGCTGTCGGCCCTGGTCGATGGCGAGCTGGGGGCCGACGAGGCCCGCTTCCTGCTGCGCCGCATGGAGCATGACCCGGAACTGGCCGGCTGCCAGGAGCGCTGGCAGCTGCTGGGCGACGTGATGCGCGGGCAGGCGTCGGTGCTTGCGCCCGCCGGCTTCAGCGCCGCGGTTGCCTCTGCCATCGCCGCCGAACCCACGCCCCGGTCCGGGCCTCAGGACCGGCAGGTGCGCCGCAGTGGCTGGCGTACCTGGGGAGGCGGTGCCGCATTGGCTGCCTCGGTCGCTGCGGTGGCCCTGTTGATCGGCGGCGAGAAGCTGAAGGAGACCCCTCCCGGAGAGCCGCTGGCACCCCAGGTGGTCGCCAGCCAGGCCGAGCTGCCGCCGGCACCGGTATCGCCCGCGACGGTGACCGAAGCCTCGGTCGATCCGGCGGTGGTGGCGGTGGCCAGTGTTCCGGCGGCCGCATTGGCCGCCAGCCGTCGCCAGGACGCACGCCGCGCCAGCGCCAGTGCCACCCGCGGCCAGCAGGCTGCGCGGGTGGCCCAGCGTGACGGCGGGGCGCAGCGGGCCGTGGCCGCCGCCCAGGCGCCCTTGGTGCCGACCGTGCCGGCCGGTGCCAGCCGCAACCTGCCGTTCGGCGAGGTGGCTGGCCTGCAGGCCCGGCCGTGGCCGCGCTCCAGCCTGGCTCCGGCCGCGGGGGGCGCGCTCAACGCCAGCTTCCCGGCGCATGCTGACAGCGCCACGTTCTACCCCTTCGAGCCGCGCCTGCAGGACGACCTGCCGCCGCCGCCCCGCCCGCGCGACTGAGCCGGGTGCCGCCACGCCCCGCCGATCGCGGGGCCCTTCTTCTCCCTTCCATCCGATCCGGAGGTTGCCGTCCGATGACTCCCCGATTCCGCACGCAGGCCATCGGCCTGCTGGCCCTGACCCTGCCGCTGGTGGCCTGTGCCCAGGCGCCGTCCCCGGCTGCCCAGACCGCGCCGGCCGCGGCCGCGGCCGCGCCGCGCGCTCCGGCGCAGCCGCTGGTCACCGGCCTGCCCGATTTCACCAACCTCGTCGAGCAGGTCGGCCCGGGCGTGGTCAACGTCGACACGACCATCGTCCGCAGCAACCGCCAGGCGCGTGGGCCGATGGGGGACGACGACATGCCGGAGTTCTTCCGTCGCTTCTTCGGCCCGGACTTCCCGATGCCGGGACAGGGGCCGGGCGGCCCCGACGGCGGTCCCAGCATCAAGGGCCGCGGCATGGGGTCGGGCTTCATCATTTCGCCCGACGGCTACGTGCTGACCAACTACCACGTGGTAGCCGACGCCAGCGAGGTGAAGGTCAAGCTGGGCGATCGCCGTGAGTTCACCGCCAAGGTGGTGGGCAGCGACCAGCAGTACGACGTTGCCCTGCTGAAGATCGAAGGCAGGAACCTGCCGACCGTCCGTGTCGGCGATTCCAACAGCCTGAAGCCGGGCCAGTGGGTTGTCGCGATCGGCTCGCCGTTCGGCCTCGACCACTCGGTCACCGCCGGCGTGGTCAGCGCCCTCGGCCGCAGCACCGGCGGCCCGGACCAGCGCTACGTGCCGTTCATCCAGACCGACGTGGCGATCAACCAGGGCAACTCCGGCGGTCCGCTGCTGAACACCCGGGGCGAAGTGGTGGGCATCAACTCGCAGATCTTCTCTGCGTCCGGTGGCTACATGGGCATCAGCTTCGCGATTCCGATCGACCTGGCGATGAGCGCGGTCGAACAGATCAAGAAGACCGGCCGGGTCACCCGCGGCCAGCTGGGCGCGGTGGTGCAGGAGATCGACGGCCTGAAGGCGCAGGCCATGGGCCTGCCGGACAGCCGGGGTGCGCTGGTCAACCAGATCGTGCCGGATTCGGCGGCCGCCCGCGCCGGTGTGAAGGTGGGGGATGTGATCCGCACCGTGAACGGCGCACCGGTCAACAGCTGGTCCGATCTGCCGCCGCTGATCGGCGCCATGGCCCCGGGCAGCCGGGTCACCCTGGGCGTGATCCGTGACGGCAAGCCGCGCGACCTGAGCGCCACCCTGACCGCGCTGGCCGAGGATGACCAGGCCAGCGCCCGCAGCCCCGCCATCGCCAGGGCCGATGCCGCTCCGCAGAGTGGTGCCAATGCCCTGCTGGGCCTGGACGTCAGCGATCTGACCGCGCCGCAGCGCAAGCAGCTGGGCCTGGAATCGGGCGAGGGCGTGCGCATCACCGGAGTCAAGGGGCAGGGCGCCCGGGATGCCGGCCTGTCCCCGGGCATGGTGATCCTGCAGGTGGCCAGCACCCAGGTGAGCGGCGTGGAGTCGCTGAACCGCGCGCTGTCCAGCTACAAGAAGGGCGATGTGGTGATGCTGCTGGTCCGCACCGGCAACGGCAACAGCGCCTTCGTGGCGGTCAAGGCCGGCGAGTAAGGACCGGGGCTGCTCCGGCAGCCGCTGCCCCCCGAAGCCCCGCTCAGGCGGGGCTTCGGTCGTTCCGGCCCTGGCCCGGCGCGGTGCCTTTCGCGGGCGGGCCCCGGCCGTGCGATAATCCACCGTTACCCTGACGACGCCGCGCGCCGCCGCCACCTATGTCATCTGATTCGATGCGGAACATCCGCAACTTCTCCATCATCGCCCACGTCGACCACGGCAAGTCCACGCTGGCCGACCGCATCATCCAGCTTTGTGGTGGCCTGCAGGCCCGCGAGATGGAAGCGCAGGTACTCGACTCCAACCCGATCGAGCGCGAGCGTGGCATCACCATCAAGGCGCAGTCGGTATCGCTGCCGTACCTGGCCAAGGACGGGCAGACCTATCATCTGAACTTCATCGACACCCCGGGCCACGTCGACTTCTCGTATGAAGTCAGCCGCTCGCTCGCCGCCTGCGAAGGCGCGCTGCTGGTGGTCGATGCTGCCCAGGGCGTGGAAGCGCAGTCGGTGGCGAACTGCTACACCGCGGTGGAGCAGGGTCTGGAAGTGGTGCCGGTGATCAACAAGATCGACCTGCCTACGGCCGACATCGAGCGCGCCAAGGCCGAGATCGAGGCCGTGATCGGCATCGACGCCAGCGACGCCGTGCCGGTCAGCGCCAAGACCGGCCTGAACGTGCAGGACGTGCTGGAGGCCATCGTCCATCGCATTCCGCCGCCGCAGCCGCGCGATACCGACAAGCTGCAGGCGCTGATCATCGACTCCTGGTTCGACAACTACCTCGGCGTGGTCTCGCTGGTGCGCGTCATGCAGGGCGAGATCAAGGCCGGCGACAAGCTGCAGGTGATGTCCACCGGCCGCAACCACCAGGTCGACAACGTCGGCGTGTTCACCCCCAAGCGCAAGGTGTTGCCGGCGCTGCGCGCGGGTGAGGTGGGTTGGGTCACGGCCAGCATCAAGGACGTGCATGGTGCGCCGGTGGGCGACACCCTGACCCTGGCCGGTGATCCGGCACCGAAGCCGCTGCCGGGCTTCCAGGAAATGCAGCCGCGCGTGTTCGCCGGCCTGTTCCCGGTCGACGCCGAGGACTATCCGGACCTGCGCGAGGCGCTGGACAAGCTGCGCCTGAACGATGCCGCGCTGCGCTTCGAGCCGGAAAGCTCGGAGGCGATGGGCTTCGGTTTCCGCTGCGGCTTCCTCGGCATGCTGCACATGGAGATCGTGCAGGAACGGCTGGAGCGCGAATACAACCTGGACCTGATCAGCACCGCGCCGACGGTGGTGTACGAGGTCCTGAAGACCGATGGCTCGATCATCAACATGGACAACCCGGCCAAGCTGCCGGCGGTGAACCAGGTCCAGGAGATCCGCGAGCCGATCATCCGTGCCAACGTACTCACCCCCGAGGAGTACATCGGCAACATCATCAAGCTGTGCGAGGAGAAGCGCGGCAGCCAGATCGGCATCAACTACCTGGGCAGCCAGGTGCAGATCAGCTACGAGCTGCCGATGGCCGAAGTGGTGCTGGACTTCTTCGACAAGCTGAAGTCGGTCAGCCGCGGCTACGCGTCGCTGGACTATCACTTCGTGCGCTTCGATGCCGGCCCGTTCGTGCGCGTGGACGTGCTGATCAATGGCGACAAGGTCGATGCGCTGTCGCTGATCGTCCACCGCAGCCATGCCGACCGCCGCGGCCGCGAGCTGTGCGAGAAGATGAAGGACCTGATCCCGCGGCAGATGTTCGACGTGGCGATCCAGGCGGCTGTCGGCTCGCAGATCATCGCCCGTACCACGGTCAAGGCCATGCGCAAGAACGTGCTGGCCAAGTGCTATGGTGGCGACGTTTCGCGCAAGAAGAAGCTTCTGGAAAAGCAGAAGGAAGGCAAGAAGCGCATGAAGCAGGTCGGCCGCGTGGAAATCCCGCAGGAAGCGTTCCTGGCCGTGCTGCAGATGGACAACAAGTAAGCGCGCACCGGCCCTCCGGGGCCGGTCGTCCGGTGACGTTGCAAAGGACCCTGAATGAAACTGTTTGAGATCCTCCTGGTCGTGCTGACCCTGGCCTCGGGCCTGATCCTGCTTGCGGACAAGCTGTACTTCGCCAGGCGCCGCGCCCAGCGTGCAGGCCTGCTCGACACCGAGCCGGTGCTGGTGGATTACTCGCGTGCATTCTTCCCGGTGCTGGCGATCGTGCTGGTCGTGCGCAGCTTCATCGCCGAGCCGTACAAGATCCCGTCCAGCTCGATGATGCCGAACCTGCTGATCGGTGACTTCATCCTGGTCAACAAGTTCGCCTATGGCCTGCGCCTGCCGATCACCAATACCCGCTTCGTGCCGGTGGGTGATCCCGCGCGCGGCGATGTGGTGGTGTTCCACTTCCCGGGCCACGGCGACAACGACCCGGCCAAGGGCGAGAACTTCATCAAGCGCGTGATCGGCGTGCCGGGTGACACCGTGGTGTTCGAGGGCGACAGCCTGGTGCTGAACGGCGAGCCGGTGAAGTACGACAACAAGGGCATCTACGCCGGCCACAAGGGCCAGGGCGAGGGCGCCAACCTGCTGGTCGAGCATCTCCCGGGCCGCACCCATACCGTGCTGGAGACCGACTATCCGCGTGGCCAGGGCCAGTGGACGGTGCCGGCCGGCAAGTACCTGGTGATGGGCGACAACCGTGACAACAGCGATGATGGGCGCTTCTGGGGGCTGCTGCCGGAAGAGAACCTGCGGGGCAAGGCATTCCTGATCTGGCTGAACTGCCAGGGCTGGTTCTGCAAGGACGGTTTCGAGCCTTCGCGGATCGGCTCGGGCATCAACTGAGTATTTTCACATCCAACGCGTATCTGGGGAGAACGCAATGAAGACGATGAACACGCAGCGCGGCATCACCCTGACCTCGTTTCTGGTGGTCCTGGTCGTGGTTGGCTTCTTCATCTACATCGGCATGAAGCTGTTCCCGATGTACCAGGAGTATTACGCGGTACGTTCGGCGATGAAGAGCCTGGCCAGCCAGCCGGGCGTGGCCAGCATGGAGCCGGCACGGATCCAGGATCTGTTCTTCAAGCGGCTGTACATCAACTACTCGGACAACGTGAAGCCGGGCAACGTCAAGTTCGATCGCCGCGACAATGGCTGGACCCTCAAGGTCAACTACGAAGTGCGTCGCCCGTTGATCGGCAACCTCGATGTGGTTGGCAAATTCGATTCTTCCCAGGACCTGACCCGAAGCGGTGCCCAGTAAATTCATCCAACGTGGCGACCTGATCGGCCATGCCTTCCGCGACCCGGCGCTGCTCAAGCAGGCGCTGACCCATCGCAGTGCCGGCGTGCCGCATAACGAGCGCCTGGAATTCCTCGGCGACAGCATCGTCAACATGATGGTCGCCGAGGCGCTGTACCAGCGCTGGCCCAAGGCCGACGAGGGCGCGCTGACCCGCGCCCGCGCCGAGCTGGTGCGTGAAGGGGCGCTGGCAGTGATCGCCCGTACCCTGCAGCTGGGCGAACGGCTGATCCTGGGCGCGGGCGAGATGAAGTCGGGCGGGCACCGCCGCGACTCGATCCTGGCCGATGCACTGGAAGCGGTGGTGGCCGCGATCTACCTGGACGCCGGTTTTGACGCGTGCCGGCAGACGGTGCTGCCCTGGTTCACGGCCTCGATGGAAGCGCTGCCGGCCACCGGGCGCCCCGAGAAGGACCCCAAGACCCGCCTGCAGGAATGGCTGCAGGCCCGGCAGAAGGCGTTGCCCCAGTACGAACTGGTGTCAGAATCCGGTGACGACCACGCCAAACATTTCCGGGTACGCTGCAACGTGGCCGACCCGGCCGCCAGCACCGAGGGCGAAGGCGCCTCGCGGCGGCTTGCCGAACAACAGGCGGCTGCAGCCGTCCTAGAACAACTGGATTCCAAGTGAGCGAACAAACTTCCCATCATTGCGGCAGCGTGGCCGTCATCGGCCGCCCGAACGTCGGCAAGTCGACCCTGACCAATGCCCTGGTCGGGGCCAAGGTCAGCATCGTCTCCAACCGGCCGCAGACCACCCGCCACCGCCTGCTCGGCATCGCCACCTATCCGGAAGGCCAGCTGGTGCTGGTCGATACCCCGGGCCTGCACAAGGTGCAGAAGCGGGCGATGAACCGGGTGATGAACCGCGCCGCGCGCGGCTCGCTGGAAGGCGTGGATGCAGGCCTGCTGGTGATCGAGGCCGGGCGCTGGGATGACGAAGACAGCCTGGCCTTCAACGTGCTGCGCGATGCTGGTATCCCGGTGGTGCTGGTGGTCAACAAGATCGATCGCCTGAAGGACAAGGGCGCGCTGCTGCCGTTCCTGCAGGAGGTGACCGCCGGCCGTGATTTCGCCGCCGTGCATCCGATCTCGGCGCAGAAGCGCAACGGCCTGGACGCCCTGGTGCGTGACGTGCTGGAGCTGCTGCCGGAAGCCCCGCCGATGTTCGGCGAGGACGAGATCACCGACCGCAGCCAGCGTTTCCTTGCCGGTGAACTGGTACGCGAGCAGCTGATGCGCCAGCTTGGCGAGGAGCTGCCCTATGCCACCACCGTGGAGATCGAGCGCTTCACCGAGGATGGCAATCTTCTGCGCATCGGCGCGGTGATCTGGGTCGAGCGGGAAGGCCAGAAGGCCATCGTGATCGGCAAGGGGGGCGCGCGCCTGAAGGAGATCGGGGCCAAGTCGCGCCTGCAGATGGAGCGTCTGTTCGGTGCCAAGGTGTTCCTGGAAACCTGGGTGCGCGTACGTGAAGGCTGGTCCGACGACGAGGCCGCGCTGAAGGCCTTCGGTTACGAGTAAGCCACGGCGATCGCTTCGGTGATCATCGAGGACGACACGGGGTTCGTGCTGCATGCACGGGCCTATCGCGAAACCAGCCTGCTGGTGGAGGTGCTGAGCGCGGAGCATGGCCGGATCGGCCTGCTTGCGCGCGGCGTGTCCACGGCCAAGGGCCAGGTGTTGCGCGCGGCCCTGCAGCCGCTGCAGTGGATCCGCTTCAGCGCACAGCAGCGCGGCGAACTGGCGCAGCTGCGTGCCGCCGAAGCGCTGGACGCGGCGCCGCGGCTGGTCGGCCAGGCCATGCTGGCCGGCTTCTACCTGAGTGAACTGACGCTGCGGCTGGCGCCACGCCAGGATCCGTTGCCGGAGGTGTACCTGGCGTACGGCGAGGCACGCGCGCGGCTGGCAGTGGGTGCCGGACTGGCCTGGACGCTGCGCCGCTTCGAGCGCGAGCTGCTTGCCGCACTGGGGCTCGGTTTCGATCTGGAAAGCGCCAGCGATGGTCAGCCGATCGATCCGGCAGCGCGTTATGCGCTGGATCCGCAGGAAGGGCCGCAACGGCTGCTCAGCGAGCGCGGTGGAGAGCGCAGTGCGGCGGCCACCGGTTCGGCGCTGTTGGCGCTGGCGGCCGACGAGGAGCCGGGGCCTGCCGATCTGGCGAGCCTGCGGCTGCCCATGCGGCGGGTGCTGGCGCACCACCTGGGGCCACGGGGGCTGAAGTCCTGGGAGCTGCTGGAGCAGTTGGCCCCCCGGCGGTAGGCGGGCGGGGTCAGAACCGTCTTCCGCAGGGAAAGGGATCTGACCCCGGATTGATTTCGATATCCGACGGGGCAGGGCGCACCCGTGCCGGGCAACCCTCAGTGCAGCAGTGCCGCTACCGCGGCGCGGAAGCCCGCTTGTGCCAGGTCCGACTCCGGCATGTGGTGCAGCTGGCGCACCGCGCGGCCCAGCCGTGCGGCACCGACGAAGCCGCAGCTTGCCTGCAGCCGGTGCAGCTGGCTGCGCAGCTGGCGTTCATCATGCTGGTCCACGGCCTGCTCCACCGCATCGCGGACGCCCGGCAGTTCCGCAAGGAACAGCTCGCGCAGGGCGATCAGGTGGTTGCGCTGGCCATTGAGAGCGGCCAGAGCGGCGGTCTCGTCCCAGTCCTGCCCGTTCAGCTCGATCGCAGCGGGGGCCGGAGCGACGGCGATGCCGGCCGGCGAGTTGACCAGGGCGCGGCGGACCGCCTTCAGCAACTGGTCGCGGCCGAGCGGTTTGACCAGGGTGTCGCTGAAACCGGCCTCACGCAGGCGCGCATGGATGGACGTGTCGCCGTCGGCGGTATGCGCCAGGGCAGGCGTGTCCGGATGCGAACGGCGCAGTTCGCGCAGCAGCTGCGCGCCATTGCCGTCGGGCAGGTTGACGTCGATCAGCCACAGGTCGTGAGCCCCGGGCTCGGCGCTTGCCAGGGCACTGGCAAGGGAGTCCGCGGTATCGACGTCCGCCGGCAGGGTTTCCAACGCCGCCTTGAAAAACCCGCGGCTGATGATGTCGTCCTCGACAAGCAGGAAGCGGGGCCGACCGGCCCTCGGGGTCATCTGCATCAGGGGCTGCCTCCATGTCAGCTGGTTGACATCATCAAGCACGGCGGCGGCTGGCGCAAGCGGCGGCAGGCCCCGCCGGTCAGGATCTGCGACAATACGCGCCCATTTTCGCCCGCAGCCTGTTGCCACGTGGCCCGATCCCGCTCCCGCATCGACCGTACCCCGTTCCAGACCGAGATCCTCGACCTAAGCCATGATGGTCGCGGCGTCGCCCGCCGTGAAGGCGAAGGTGGCAAGGTCACCTTCATCAGCGGCGCCCTGCCGGGCGAGGTGGTCATGGCTGAACAGACCGCCCGTAGCCGCCATTTCGACGAAGCACGCACCGTGGAAGTGCTGCAGGCCTCGCCACAGCGGGTGACGCCGAAGTGCCCGCATTTCGGCACCTGCGCCGGCTGCGTGCTGCAGCACCTGGATGAAGACCAGCAGATCGTTGCCAAGCAGCGCGTGCTGATGGACAACCTGGAACGCATCGGTCACGTGAAGCCGGGCCGCGTGCTGCCACCGCTGGTCGGCGACAGCTGGGGTTACCGCCGCAAGGGGCGCTTCTCGGTGCGCCGCGTGGAGAAGAAGGACAAGACCCTGGTCGGCTTCCGTGAACAGGACCCGCGCTTCGTCGCCGATCTCAGCCAGTGCCTGACCGTGATCCCCGAAGTGGGCACCAAGGTGCAGGCGCTGTCGACCTTCATCGAGTCGCTCGACGGCAAGCGCGACATCCCGCAGATCGAATTCATCGGCGGTGACCAGGCCATCGCGCTGACCGTGCGTCATCTGCAGCCGCTCAGTGATGCCGACCGCGCCGCATGGGCCAGCTTCGGCCAGCAGCACGGATTCGCCATCTACCTGCAACCCGGTGGCGTGGACACCGTCCATCCGCTGGACGGGCAGGGCGTGCCGCTGTCGTTCCGGCTGGCGCCGTGGGATGTCGAACTGGCATTCCGGCCACTGGATTTCATCCAGGTCAATGCCAAGCTCAACGAGAAGATGATCGCTCACACCCTGGATCTGCTGGAGCCGGGTGAGGACGAGCGCGTGCTGGACCTGTTCTGCGGGCTGGGCAACTTCACCCTGCCGCTGGCGCGCCGAGTGCGCGAGGTGGTGGGCGTGGAAGGCGACGCGGGCCTCGTTGCCCGCGCACGTGAGAACGCCGAGCGCAACGGGCTGGGCAACGCCCAGTTCTACAGCGCCGACCTGACCCAGGACCAGCGCGCCACGCCGTGGATGCGCCAGGGCTTCGACAAGCTGTTGCTGGACCCGCCGCGCTCGGGCGCGATCGAGGTGCTGCAGCAGCTGCCGTTGAAGCAGTTCAAGCGCATCGTGTACGTCAGCTGCCATCCGGGATCGCTGGCCCGGGACGCGGGTTATCTGGTGAACGAGCAGGGCTTCAGCCTGGTCAGTGCCGGCGCCATGGACATGTTCCCGCACACCGCGCACGTGGAAAGCATCGCGGTGTTCGAAAAGCGCTGACCCGCTGTCATGCCCATCGCGCATAATGGCGCGATGGGCATCGAGATCGAACGCAAATTCCTCGTCAGCAGCGACGGCTGGCGTGCGGCCGCACACCGGGTGATTCCGATGGCGCAGGGCTACATCAACGATCTGGGCGCGCTCGACAGCGGTCGCCAGAACGCGTCCGTGCGGGTGCGCATCGAAGGTGAGCACGCCGCGCTGAACCTGAAGTCGCGCACGATCGGCCATACCCGCCAGGAGTTTGATTACCCGATTCCGGTGGAGGATGCGCGCGCGCTGCTGGCGCTGTGCGTGGGGGGCCTGATCGACAAGCGTCGCCACCTGGTCGAGCATGCCGGCCTGACCTGGGAAGTGGATGAGTTCCTGGGTGACAACGCCGGCCTGGTGGTGGCCGAAGTCGAGCTGGAAAGCGCCGGGCAGGCCATCGTCCTGCCGGACTGGGCCGGCGCGGAGGTCACCGACGACCCGCGCTACTACAACGTCGCACTGGCCAGTCATCCCTATTCACGCTGGTGAAAGGGGCGTTCCCCCTTTTTTCGGGGCGCCCGGACCCCATGTCGGTGGGATGAGAATCGACATCTACTCCGACGTGGTCTGTCCCTGGTGCTGGATCGGCAAGCACCGTTTCCAGCAGGGGGTGCAGTTGCTGGGGGCCGATGCCCCAGTACTCGACATCCACTGGCAGCCCTTCCAGCTGGACCCGGATGCGGGCACCACGCCGGTGCCGCTGCGCGAGGCGTATGCGCGCAAATTCGGCGGTGTCGAGCGCACAGAGCAGATTCTCGGCCAGACCCAGGCCACCGCCCGTGGCGAAGGCCTGCCCATGGACTTCAGCCAGGGCCAAGTGCGGGTGACCACCCTGCCAGCGCACCGGCTGCTGTGGCTGGCCGGCCAGCACGGTGTGCAGGACGCGGTCGGAGAGGCGCTGTTCCGCGCTCATTTCGAGCACGGCCAGAATCTGGCGGACACAGAGGTGCTGACCCGGGCCGGTGTGGCAGGCGGACTGGATGCGGCAGAGATCGCCCAGATGCTGGCCTCCTCACGGGGCCTGGCCGAGGTCGAAGCGGGACTGGACCAGGCCCGTGCGCTGGGTATTTCCTCGGTGCCGACCTTCGTCATCGACGGCCGCTGGGCGATCTCCGGCGCCCAGCCTCCGGAAGCCTTCGCCCAGGCGCTGCGGCAGATCGCGGCGGAGCAGGGCACGGCAACCGGACGCAGCGGCGACGACGCCTGTGGTGCGGACGGCTGCAGGGTCTGATCCTTCGAGGGGGGCGCGCGATGGACGCCCCCACCTGCGTCCAACGGCCGGTTCTGCGACAATGCGGCACTGCGCCATGCGGGCGCCCGTTGTGGAGAACGACCATGCTGCTGATCGGCGTTGCCGGCACTGAACTGACCCCCCAGGAACGCGACTGGCTGCAGCACGATGCCGTTGCCGGGGTGGTGCTGTTCACGCGCAACTTCGCCTCCCGCCAGCAGGTGAGCGAGCTCAGCGCCGCGATCCGCGAGGCTGCGCCGCGCCCGCAGCTGATCTGCGTCGACCAGGAAGGCGGTCGCGTGCAGCGTTTCCGCAAGGGCTACAGCGATCTGCCGCCGCTGCAGGAGATCGGTGCCGGCTATGCGAAGGATCCCGGCGCCGCGTTGGCGCTGGCCGAGCAGCACGCCTGGCTGATGGCCAGCGAAGTGCGCGCCAGTGGCGTGGACCTGAGCTTTGCCCCGGTGGTCGACCTGGGCCGTGGCAACCTTGCGATCGGCAACCGCGCTTTCAGTGAAGACCCGCAGGTCGTGGCTGCGTTCACCGAGGCCTACGTACGCGGCATGCACGCGGCCGGCATGGCGGCCACCCTCAAGCATTTTCCCGGCCATGGCACCGTGCTGGAAGACACCCATGTCGATACCGCGGTCGATCCGCGGACGCTGGACGAACTGCGCGCGCAGGACCTGGTGCCGTTCCGGGCCGGTGTTGCCGCCGGTGCCGACGCCGTGATGATGGCGCACGTGATCTACCCGCAGGTGGCGCCGGAACCGGCCGGCTATTCGCCGCGCTGGATCCAGGAGGTGCTGCGTGGCGAGCTGGGCTTCCGCGGCGTGGTGTTCTCCGACGACATCGGCATGGCCGCTTCGCACCATGCCGGTGGCGTTGCGGCACGCGTGCACGCGCACCTGGATGCGGGCTGCGACGTCGTGCTGGTCTGCCATCCCGAGCTGGTCGATGAAGCCCTGCACGCGGTGCAGGGACGCTCCCTCAATACCGCTGCGCTGCTTGGCCTGCTCGGCCGCGGCGCGCTTGGCTGGGATGGCCTGCTGGCCGATGCCCGCCATGGCGACACTCAATCCCGTCTGCTTGAAACCCTTGGAAGAACCGTCTGATGCCGAACCTCACCATTTCCCAGGCCCTGGCCCAGGCCGACCTGCTGGTTGACCGCCCCACCATCGACAAGGCCATCGCCGGTATCGCCGACGCCATCGCGCGCGATTACAAGGGCGAGGTGCCACTGTTCCTGTCGATCATGCACGGTGCGCTGCCGTTCGCCGGCCAGCTGGCGCTGGAGCTGGGTGCGCGCGGCCAGGACGTGCAGTTCGATTACCTGCACGCCACCCGCTATCGCGGTGAAACCACCGGCGGCGACCTGGTGTGGAAGCACAAGCCGGCCACCGCGCTGTTCGGCCGCCGTGTGCTGCTGGTCGATGACATCCTCGATGAGGGCTACACCCTGCAGGGCGTGCGCACCTGGTGCCTGGAACAGGGCGCGACCGACGTGCGCATCGCGGCGATGACGGTGAAGAAGCACGATCGCGGGCTGCCGGATGTGACGGCTGACTACGCCGGTATCGAACTGCCCGACCGCTACGTGTTCGGTTTCGGCATGGACGTCAACGAGACCCTGCGCTGCGTGCCGGCCATCTACGCGATGAAGGAATAACAGGCACGGCCGTCCGCGGCCGTCCTTTGCCGCCGCCGGCATCCTCGGGTGCCGGCGTTCGTCTTTCTCTGGAGTGCTTTCGATGCAACAGATCGCCCTGGCCGTGATCGGCGGTACCGGTGTCTACAACCTGGCCAAGCTCGACGATGTGCAGACCCACGAGGTCGAGACCCGCTTCGGCCGTCCCTCCGGCCCGGTGCGCGTGGGCACGCTGCTGGGCAACCGCGTGGCGTTCCTTGCGCGCCATGGCGAGGGCCACTCGCTGCCGCCGCACAAGATCAACTACCGCGCCAATCTGGCTGCGCTGCAGCAGATCGGCGCCCAGCGCGTGCTGGCGCTGAACACCGTCGGGGGCATCACCGAGCAGGTCGGGCCGCGCGTGCTGGCCTGCCCGGACCAGATCATCGACTACACCTGGGGCCGGATCAGCACGATCTGTGAAGAAGAGGGTACCGAGGTGCTGCATGTGGACTTCGGCCACCCGTACACGCCGATGCTGCGGAGCAAGATTCTGGCCGCAGCCAAAGTGACGGGTGTCACGGTCCATGACGGTGGCTGCTACGGTGCGACGCAGGGGCCGAGGCTGGAAACCATCGCGGAAATCGCCCGCATGCGGCGCGATGGCTGCGATCTGGTGGGCATGACCGGAATGCCCGAAGCCGCGCTGGCGCGGGAGCTGGGGCTGGATTACGCGTGCCTGGCGATCGTGGCGAACTGGGCCGCGGGCTGTGGTGATGGCGAGGAGATCACGATGGCCGAAGTGCTGGCCAATGTGCAGGCGGCGAGCAATGGACTTCCGGAACTGATCGGCGAATTGGCACGGGGGTGATTGTCTTCGCCGAGCAAGCTTTGCATACTCAGCCGGTACGCGGGTTCAGCGTACACCACCCATTCATTGCATAAGGTCTCGCATCACCATGCCGAACGGTACCGTCAAGTGGTTCAACGACGCCAAGGGATTTGGCTTCATCTCGCCGGAGGATGGCAGCGCCGACGTGTTCGCGCACTTCTCCGCCATCAACTCCAAGGGCTTCCGCAGCCTGCAGGAAGGCCAGCGTGTCACCTATGACGTGACCCAGGGCCCGAAGGGTGCCCAGGCTTCGAACATCACGCCGGCCGAGTGATCTACTCGACAGTGCGTTGAGAACCCCGCTCCGGCGGGGTTTTTTTTTGCGCCCATCGCATGGGACCAGTTCCAAGCCGCGCGCGGGCGGGCCGCCCAGTGGGCGAAGTAAAGGAGGAGGCGACGGTCGCAGGCCGGCGCCGGGGGACATTCGCCCACTGGGCGGCCCGCCCGTGCGCGGCTTGGAGAACGATCCGGATCCGGCTGGGGCACAATGTGCGGATGACGGAACGACTTCGCATTGCCGTGATTGGATACGGCACCGCTGGCCAGGCGATGGCCATCCTGCTGACCCGTGACGGGCACGACGTGGAGATCTTCGAGCGCGTGCCGACCCCTGGGCCGGTCGGCGCCGGTTTCCTGTTGCAGCCCAGCGGCCTGCAGGTGCTGTGGCAGATGGGACTGCTGGAGGCCGTGCGCGCGCATGCCGCGCCGGTGCATCGGCTTTATGGCGACACGCCGTGCGGGCGTGCGGTGATGGACATGGGCTATGGCGGCCTCGATGTCCGCCTGCACGGTCTGGGCATGCAGCGCGGCGCCCTGTTCTCGCTGCTGGACCAGGCCCGCGATGGCGCCGGCCAACTGCATGCGGGGACCACCATCGACGCGGTCGATACCGCGCGGGGGCAACTGCGCGACAACGAAGGCCGCACGCATGGCCCGTTTGACCTGGTGGTGGCGGCCGACGGCGCAGCGTCGTCCCTGCGCGCGACCATTGCCGGCGGCGCTGGCCTCGACCGCGTCTATCCGTGGGGCGCATTGTGGTGCCTGCTGCCGGCCGGAGAGTGGCCGCACGTGCAGCAGCTGCGCCAACGCTACGTCGCCGCGCGCAAGATGATCGGCCTGTTGCCGGTGGGCACGCGTCCGGGTGATGACACCCCGCGCCTGAGTTTTTTCTGGAGCCTGCCACGCGCCGACTTCGCGCGTTGGGAAGATGAAGGCATGCAACCATGGCTGCAGGAACTGCATGCGCTCTGGCCCGAGGCCAGCGCACGCTTCGATCACCTGAACGATGCCGGACAGCTGTCCCGGGCGGTCTACCGCGATGCGGTGATGACCCGCTGGCATCAGGGGCGCATGGTCCTGGTCGGCGATGCAGCGCACGCGATGAGCCCGCAGCTGGGGCAGGGGGTGAACATGGCGCTGCTCGATGCGCTGGCGCTGCGAGACGCGCTGCGTGTGCATGGCGCTGGTGAGACGGCACTGCAGGCTTACCAGGCGCAGCGACGTGCGCATGTGGCGGTGTACCAGCGCTGGAGCCGCTGGCTGACGCCGCTGTTCCAGTCCGATCGCGATGCGTGGGCCAAGGCACGTGACGCGCTGCTTGGCCCGATGGGGCGGCTGCCGGGGGGACGCGGGCACATGCTGCGGGTGCTCAGTGGAACCCAGCACGGCTGGTTCGGCTCGCTTGCTCTGGATCCAGCCTTCCTCGAAGCCCTGGCCCGGCCGCCCGTTGCGCTTGCCACGCAGGCTGCCACGGCGGCTGCGTGAATCGCATCATCACGTGAATTAACGGTTACCTCACCGCGTCTGTGCGACAAGAGTGAAGCACGCCACAGCTGCGTCGCCCGTTTTCCTCTCCGTGATTCGAACATCGCGTGGCCCGGGTGGCGCCGCCGTCGCGGCCTGCTGCGGCCCGGATGTGCTGCGAGTTCACGAGGAGGACGCCATGTTGTTCGCGGTCGAAGAGCTGGAATCGGAAATCTGCAAGCTGCGGGGATTGCTGCAGATGCTGCACGAGGACCAGCCCGACGTTCTGGAGGATGTGTTCGAGTTCCATGTGGGCAGCCTGATCAGTCATGCGCTGCCGGAACACCACACGCACATCCGCGCCTGCGCGCAGGAAATGCTGTCGGCCGTCCAGGCACTGCCGCGCCGGCAGAGCAACGACACGCCCGATTTCCATCTGATGCCGGCGCTGGCGGGCGTCCGGCCGGCCTGACTGTCGCGCCCGCTGGCCTTACCGGCCAGGCATCGCCACCAGACCCTGTTCGACACAGGCGATGCGCCGTTCACCCTGCGCCGGTGCGATGACCCAGCCGCCGGTGAAGGCGGAGAATGCCGGCAGCACCGTCAATCCTTCGCGGAGCCAGAACGCCGGAAAGCGGCGGCGCAGCGCCGGCAGTGCGATCTGCGGATGGATATGGCCGGCAATGACGTGCGCCGCGGGCATGTGCCGTGGTTCATGGCACAGCAGGAACGCGCCCAGTTGCACCTCCTCATGCAGCTCCACCTGCAGCGCCGCGTGCGGCAGGTGCCGATCATGATTGCCGCGTATCACATGCACCGCCAGCGCGGAGTGCTGCTCTCGCCATCCCAGCCATTGCCGGTACCACGCCGCACGATGCGCCGGCCCATGCAGCACATCGCCCAGTATCCACAGCTCGCGGCAAGCCCTTGCCTGCACCAGCCTCTGCAGGCGCTGCAGGTCGTCGCGGGTGCCGCCGGACGGCAGCGCGATGCCGGCGCGGCGGAACAGGTCGGCCTTGCCCAGGTGCAGGTCGGCGATCAGCAAGGCCTGCCGGGCCGGCCACCACAGTGCGCGCGCACCGAGCAGCAGCATGGGTTCACCGCCCAGCGTCACGGCCAGCTCATCGGCCATGGCGTCTCTCCAACTGCTGTGCGGCACGCAGCACGCGGGTGCGCCAGTCTTCATTGCTGAACTGTCCTCGCAGGCGCTCGGCCCACAGCGGGAAGCCCAGCGGTGTCAGCGAGGCGGGATGCTGCAGTGACAGTGACTGCGTGCAGATGCGTTCGAGCACCTGCTGCAGGCCCGGCAGATCCAGGCTGTCCTGCAGCACTTCATGCTCGGCCAATGCCAGCAGCAGATGATCGGGGTCGTGCTCGCGCAGCACGTCGTACAGCAGTCCGGCCGAGGCCTGCAGCTGGCGCAGCGAGCGCGGCGCGCCACCGGGCAGGCTGGGTACCAGCAGGCCAGCGACGCGTGCGATTCCGCGGAACTGGCGTCGCGCGAGCTCGCCCAGATTGACGGCGGCACGCAGGTCCTCAAGCAGCTGATCGGCCGCGAACAGTTCCTTCCATTGCTCCGCCTGCAGCTCGATCGGCTGCGTCGGTGCCAGCACCAGCCCGTGGTCATTGACGGCATAGCCGATGCTGTTGCGCTGCTGGCGCGTGCAGCGCAGCGCCAGCAACGCCGCCAGTGCCTCGTGGATGTGGCGTCCGGCAAAGGGATAGACGAACACGAACTGGCCTTCGCGGCGCCGGACGTCCTCCAGCAGCAGGTGCACGGGCGATGGCCGGGCAGACAGGCGTGACTGCAGTGCCATCAGGGGGGCCAGCCAGCGCGACTCTGCGCTGTCGTCCGCGCCGGACAGCACCGCTTCCAGCTCGCGCCCGAGCGGCATCGACAGGGGCAGCTGGCCGCCCTGCCAGCGCGGGACGGTGCCTTCACCGCCCTTGCGGGCCAGGCGCACATAGGCGGTCATGTCGCGCAGCTGCACCAGCTCCAGCATGCGCCCGGCGAACTGGAATCGATCGCCTCTGCGCAGGCGGCTGGCGAACTGTTCTTCCACCGAGCCGAGGCCACCGCCGCGCAGGAACTGCACACGCACGGCGCCATCGCTGCTGATGGTGCCGATCGACAAGCGATGGCGCAGGGCCTGGCGGCGGTCGTGCACGCGATGGTAGCCGTCCGCGTCGAGCACCACCTTGTGGAAGTCCGGGTACTGCGCCAGTGCCCGTCCCCCCTGCACGATGAAGTCCAGGACAGCCTGCCATTGCGCGTCGTCCAGCTGCGCGAATGCGTGCGTGCGCCTCACCTGCGCCAGCAGCGAGCGGCTGGTGAATCCCCCCGCCAACGCGCGGCTGACCGCATGCTGGGCGAGCACGTCCAGCGACAGGGTTGGCGGTCGCCTGGCTTCAACCACGCCGTCGCGCAGCGCGCGGCGGACGGCGGCGTACTCGGCCAGTTCCAGCGCATGGCTGGGCACGCACAGGATTCTGCCGCTGGCGCCGGGGCGATGCCTGGCACGGCCGGCGCGCTGGCGCAGCCGCGCCACGCCCTTCGGACTGCCAAGCTGCAGTACCTGGTCCACTTCGGGAAAATCGACGCCCAGATCCAGGCTGGAGGTGGCAACCACGCAGCGCATCGCACCGGCGCGCAGGCCGTCTTCCACCTGCTGACGCAGTGCGGGGTCCAGCGAACCGTGGTGCAACGCCAGCGTGGCGGCATCCTCCGGCCACACCGCCGCCAGCGCCTGGTGCCACAGTTCGGCCTGCGCCCGCGTGTTGGTGAACAGCAGACTGCTGCGCGCGGTCATCAGCGCTTCCAGCACGCGCGGAAGCTGCGCCAGGCCAAGATGTCCGGCCCAGGGAAAGCGCTCGCCCGGTGCCGGCAGCAGGCTGCTGACGGTGACCGGACGCTGGCGCGCGCCTTCGACGATGGGTGCATCCGGCCTGTCCGGCAGCAGCACGTCGCGCGCCTGCGGCAGATTGCCCAGCGTGGCCGACAATCCCCACAGCTGCAACGCAGGCGTGGTGTCGCGCAGCAGTGCAAGATTCAGCTGCAGCAGCACGCCGCGCTTGTTGCCCAGCAGTTCATGCCATTCGTCGACCACCACGCAGCGCAGCTGATGCATGCGTGGCAGGGTATCGGGGTAGGTGAGCAGCAGTGCCAGTGATTCGGGCGTGGTCACCAGCACGTCGATGCGCCCTTCGCGCGCCAGGCGCCGCTCGCGCTGGCTGGCGTCGCCGCTGCGCAGGCCCACGCGCCACCCCAGGCCCAGGCCATCGACGACCGATTGCAGTGCGCGTGCGGTGTCGCTGGCCAGGGCACGCAGCGGGGTCACCCACAGCACCTGCAATGGGCGCACCGCGCTGGGGCGGGCGGGTACGGGTGCGGGCGCGATCATCGCCTGCAGCAGCGGTCCGCCGAACATCGCCAGCGTCTTGCCGCTGCCGGTGGGGGTATGCAGCAGGCCCGATTCGCCTGCCAGGTAGTGACGCCACATGGCGCGCTGGAAGGGCAGGGGTTTCCAGCCGCGGCTGGCAAACCAGCCGTTCAGCCGCTGCAGGGCCTCGCTCCGCGTCATCGTGCCAGGGCCTGCAGCGTCGCCAGCTGATCGGCCTCGCTGGCCGGCTTGTCGTGGCGCCAGCGCAGGATGCGCGGAAAACGCACGGCGATTCCTGATTTGTGCCGTGCACTGCGGTTGACCGCCTCGAAGCCGAGTTCGAACACCTGCTCGGCGCGGACGCTGCGTACCGGCCCGAAGCGCTCGCGGGTGTTGGCGCGGATCCAGCGATCGAGGGCGAGGATTTCCTGATCGTCCAGGCCCGAGTAGGCCTTGGCCACCGGAACCAGCGCATCGCCGTCCCATACGCCGAAGGTGTAATCGGTGTAAAGCGTGCTGCGCCGGCCATGGCCGGCCTGTGCGTACAGCAGCACGGCATCGATGGTGAGTGGATCGACCTTCCACTTCCACCAGTCACCACGGCGCCGGCCGGACTGATACGCCGAGTTGCGGCGCTTCAGCATCAGGCCCTCCACGCCGCGCTCGCGCGCCGCGTCGCGCAGCGCGGCCGCCCGTGCCCAGTCCGCAGCGGGCACCTCCGGCGACAGCTGGATGCGCGCATCGCCGAGCGTGCCGAGCAGTTCCGCCAGCTGCACGCGCCTCTGCTGAAGCGGCAATGCGCGCAGGTCGTTGCCATCGCGTTCGAGCAGGTCGTAGGCCAGCATCCGCACCGGTGTCGTACGCAGCGTGGTGGCGCCCGGCTTGCGGCGCTGGATGCGGGTCTGCAGGGCGGTGAAGGCTTTCGGAAGATCGGCCGGCTCATCCCAGGCCAGCAGTTCGCCATCCAGCACCGATCCCTCCGGCAGCAGTGCGGCGGCCTGCTCGATCTCGGGGAACCGGCCGTCCAGGCGCTCTTCGCCACGCGACCACAGCGCCACCTCGCCGCGACGACGCAGCAGCTGCAGGCGGATGCCGTCCCATTTCCATTCCAGCAGCCAGTCGTCGATGCTGCCCAGGCGATCACCGGGCTCACCTTCCAGCGGCGAAGCGAGGAAGAACGGATACGGCTGCTGACGGTCCAGCGGCAGTTCTTCCGGCGACAGCAACTGTGCGAGCAGGGTGGGCGAGGGCACCCAGGTGCCCAGCATGCGCTGCGCGATGCGCGCGATGTCCAGCCCGGACAGTTCGGCCAGTGCCTGCTGGACCAGCCGCTGCGACACGCCGACGCGCAGTGCACCGGTCAGCAGCTTGTTGAACACCAGGCGTTCGTTCGCGGGCAGCTGGCGCCAGCCCTCGACCACGGCTGCACGTCGCTCGGGGTCGGGCTGATTGGCCACGGCCAGCAGATGCTGTTCGATCCAGTCGGCCAGAGGGCGGTCCGGCGCCATTGCCGTTGGGTCGTCCAGCAGCAGGGTCAGTGTCTCCGCCAGATCGCCGACCTGCGCATAGCTGTCCTCGACCAGCCACGCAGGCAGTCCGGCTTCCTCGCCGATCCAGCGGCGCAGCTCGCCGCTGGCAGCGATCTTCCGGCGCGCCCCCCCGACCTTGCCACCACTGAGCAGGAACAGGGCCCAGGCCGCATCGTGCGGTCGCGCGTGACGGAAGTAATCGACCAGCGCCGCGCGCTTGTCCAGCGTGGCGGTGCTGCGATCGAGGCGTTGGTACAGCGCGGCGAAGGCCTTCATTCCTCGCTCCCGAAATCGGTGCGGAAAGCCTCCGCGGCGACGCCGCGTTCGCGCAGGAACGGAATCAGCGCATCGGTGTTGCCATGCGTCGCGATGACGCGGCGTGCGCCGGTCTGCTCGATGGTACGCAGCAACGCGGGCCAGTCGGCGTGGTCGGAAATCACGAAGCCACGATCGACGTTGCGGCGCCGGCGGTTTCCGCGCAGCTGCATCCAACCGGAGGCGAAACCCAGCTGGTGGCGCCCGAAGCGGCGCAGCCAGGGCGTGCCGGCGGCCGAGGGCGGGGCGAGGATCAGCCGTCCGGCCGCATCGGCCTGGCGCCCCTGTTCGGCGACGGCGATCGTGTCCAGCATCGGGATGCCCGCAGCGCGATAGACGGCCACGCCATTGGCGATGGCACCGTGCAGCCATGCCGGCGGTTCGCCCCGTGCGAGCAGCTCGGCCAGCACGCGCTGGGCCTTGCCCAACGCGTAGCAGAGCAGGACGGCGGCTTCACCGCGCTGCGCGCATTCCTCGCGCCAGGACGCGATCTCGGTAACCACGGCTGCGGTGTCCGGCCAGCGGTAGATGGGCAGGGCGAAGGTCGCCTCGGTGATGAAGGTATCGCAGGGCACCACTTCGAACGGCGTACAGGTGGGGTCGGGCTGGCGCTTGTAGTCGCCGGAGGCGACCCACACCTGCCGGCCATCATCAATGCGCACCTGCGAGGAGCCGAGCACATGACCGGCCGGATGCAGCGACACCTGCACCCGGCCCAGCGCAAAGGGTGCGCCCTCGGCATGCGCGTGCAGCGGCACGTCGCCCAGCCGCCAGCGCAGGATCGGCGCGCTGCCCGTGCTGCAGTGGTATTCGCCCATGCCCGGGCGCGCGTGGTCACCATGGCCATGGGTGATGACCGCGCGCGGCACCGGCCGCCAGGGGTCGATGTGGAAATCGCCAGCAGCGCAGTACAGCCCTTCCGGGCGCAGCACCACAAGATCGTCGTTGCCTGCCATGGCTGCACTGTGGCGCGCGGCTCGTGCACGGGGTGAGAACCGGCCTGAACGCGGGCTTGGCGCAGCATGCGGCACAATCGGATCGCATACCTCTTGCCGCCGGATGGATCGCATGAGTGGACCGGGTTTCAGCAGCACTGCCCCCTTCGAGACCCATGTGGTGCTCAATCAGCCGCCACCGTTCGCCGGGCGCCAGCTGTGGACCGATGACGCAGCGTTGATGGAGGCGGTGCATCGCGAAGGCGCCGCAGCCTTCGTCCCGCGCCTGGCGCAGTACGGTGCGCTGGCCGGTGACGAGCTGTACCGGCTCGGATTCGATGCCAACCGCGACCGCCCGCGCCTGCGCACCCACGACGCGCAGGGGCATCGCATCGATACGGTGGAGTTCCATCCGGCCTACCACCAGCTGATGACCGCCGCGAAGGCGCATGGCGTGGCCGGCCTGTCCTGGCATGAGCCGCAGCCGGGTGCGCATGTTGCACGCGCGGCGCTGAGCTATCTGCACCACCAGGCCGAGGCCGGTACCAGTTGCCCGTTGACGATGACCCATGCGGCGGTAGCGGTGCTGCGGTCGCAGCCGAACCTGGCCGAATGGGCGCGCAAGGCCGCCGCACCGGTGTACGACCCGCGCGACGTACCGGTGGCCGACAAGGCCGGCATCACCCTGGGCATGGGCATGACCGAGAAGCAGGGGGGCTCGGATGTGCGCGCCAACACTACGCGAGCAGAGCCCATCGACGGCGAGCGCTATCGGCTGGTCGGCCACAAGTGGTTCTTCTCGGCACCCATGTGCGATGGCTTCCTCGTGCTGGCGCAGGCACCGGGCGGACTGACCTGCCTGCTGATGCCGCGCCGGCTTGCCGATGGCGACCGCAATGCATTCCGCCTGGTGCGGCTGAAGGACAAACTGGGCGATTGGGCCAACGCATCCAGCGAGGTCGAGTTCTGCGGCGCGCAGGCGTGGCGGGTGGGCGAAGAGGGGCGTGGCGTGGCCACCATCATCGGCATGGTGATGATGACCCGCCTGGACTGCATGCTGGGTGCCGCAGCGGAAATGCGCATGGCGCTGGCGCAGGCGCTGCACCATGCCCGCTACCGCCGCACCTTCGGCCGGTTGCTGGTGGAGCATCCGTTGATGGCCAACGTGCTGGCCGACCTCGCACTGGAATCGGAAGCGGCGACAGTGCTGTCCATGCGCATCGCACGCGCGGTGGATCATGCACCCGTCGATGCCGGCGAGGCGGCGCTGGCCAGGCTGGGCACGGCGCTGGGCAAATACTGGGTGTGCAAGCGGGCGGCGACCTTCGTCAACGAGGCGCAGGAATGCCTGGGCGGCGCGGGCTATGTGGAGGAATCAATGCTGCCGCGCCTGTACCGGCAGGCGCCGCTGAACTCGATCTGGGAAGGCAGTGGCAACATCCAGTGCCTGGATGTGCTGCGGGCACTGGCCCGCGAACCGGAGACGCTGGCCGCACTGCAAGGCGAGCTGTCGGCGGTGGCTGATCGCGATGCGCGCTATGCCGCTGCGCTGCAGCGCTGGGTAACGGCCCCGGCACCGGAAGAGTCGCAGGCGCGGATGTTCTGCGAGCGCACCGCATTGCTGCTGCAGGCGGCGCTGCTGCTGCGTGCACGCAGTCCGCTGGCGGATGCGTTCATCCGCAGCCGGCTCGACGGTGAACATGGATGGGTGTTCGGGACGCTGCCGGCCGGGTTGGACCTGCCGGAAATCTTGGCGCGCGCGCTGCCGTAGCGCGGAATTCTGCAGAGCGCCGCAGCGTGGCTGCGGCGCTCTGCAGTACCGGACGCGGCTCAGTGCTTGGCTTCTTCCTTGGCCGCGTTCGCCTTCGCGTCATTTGCGACATCACGCGCCTTGTCGGCGACCTTCTGTGCGGCGTCTGCGGTCGCATCGCTGGCGTGTGCAGCGGCGTCGGTGGCGGCAACCTTGGCCTGGTCAGCAGCATTGGCGGTAGCGTCGGCCGCCTTGTCCAGCGCCTGCTGGGTATCGGCAGCCGCCTGCTCAGATGCAGCTGCCGTCTTGTCGGCGGCCTCGCGGGTAGCTGCGGCGGCCTGGTCGACTGCGTCACGGGCGGCGGCGCCTGCGCTGTCGGCAGCCTGCCGCGCATCCTGGCGGGCCTGTTCGGCTTCCGGGCCCTTGCAGGCGGCCAGGCCGATCAGCAGCGAAGCGGCCAGCAGGGACAGGGTCAGCGAGCGGATCTTCATGGCGATCTCCGGTAGTGCACTGCGGCAATGGATGGGGACGCCAGCCTATTCACGCCCTTGTGAAGGCGGGGTCGCGGAACGCGATGCAAAGAAAAAGCCGCTGGCGAACCAGCGGCTTTTCCAGAACAGCGTGAAGAAAGAAGTTATTACTTCTTGGCTTCTTCAGCAGCGTCCTTGGCCTGCTCGGCGGTGCCTTCGGCAGCCTTGGCAGCGTCCTTGGCCTGTTCAGCAGCAGCGTCGGTAGCGGCGCCAGCAGCCTGGGCAGCGGCGTCAGCCGAAGCGTCAGCAGCGGTGGCGGCGGTGTCGGCGGCCTGCTGGGCAGCGTCGGCGGTCTGGGCGCCAGCAGCGGCGGCCTGATCGGCAGCAGCCTGGGCTTCGGTGGCGGCTTCGTTGGCCGAAGCAGCGGCGTCCTGGGCAGCTTCCTGCTTCGAGCAGGCGGCCAGGGCCAGAGCCAGGGACATCGCGACCAGCAGCTTGTTGATGCTCATTGTGTGAATCCTCGTCGTTAGATTAGGCAACGCGCAACTGCGCGCCGACAACATGATGACAAGCCACGTTTGGCTGTCAAGCGATCCCGCATTCATTTTTGCGAAATCGCAGTTAAACCTTTTTAAATCAATTCGATGGCAATTGCGGTCGCCTCGCCACCACCGATGCACAGGGTGGCAATGCCGCGCTTGCCACCGCGCGTGCGCAGGGCGTTGACCAGGGTCACCACCAGGCGTGCCCCGGATGCGCCGATCGGATGCCCCAATGCGCAGGCCCCACCATTCACGTTGAGCTTGTCGTGGGGAATGCCCAGTTCGTGCATCGGGGCCATCGCCACCACGGCGAAGGCTTCGTTGATTTCGAACAGATCCACCTGGTCCAACGACCAGCCGGTCTTCTGCAGCAATGCGTGGATGGCGCCGATCGGTGCGGTGGTGAACCACTCCGGCTCCTGCGAATGCGTGGCGTGGCCGACGATGCGTGCCAGCGGGGTGATGCCGCGGGCCTTGGCGTCTTCCTCGGTCAGCAGCACCACGGCGGCGGCGCCGTCGGAAATGCTGGACGAGCTGGCAGCGGTCACGCTGCCGTCCTTCTTGAATGCCGGGCGCAGGGTCGGAATCTTGGCGATGTCCGAGCGGCCGGGCTGTTCGTCGGTGTCGACCTCGACCTCACCCTTGCGGGTGGCCACCTTCACCGCGACGATCTCGTCGGCAAACGCACCGTTGGCCTGCGCGGCCTGCGCGCGCTTGACCGATTCGATGGCGAAGGCGTCCTGCTCCTCGCGGCTGAACTGGTACTTGTCCACGGCGCATTCGGCGAATTCACCCATGGCCTTGCCGTCGTAGGCGTTGACCAGGCCATCGTGGGCCATGTGGTCCACCGCCTGGAAGTTGCCGAAACGGTTGCCGGTGCGCGAGTTGGGCAGCAGGTGCGGCGCGTTGGACATCGACTCCATGCCGCCGGCAACCACGACCTTGGCCGAACCGGCCTTGATCAGGTCATGCCCGAGCATGATGGTCTTCATGCCCGAGCCGCACACCTTGTTGAGGGTGCTGGCACCGACGGACAGCGGGATGCCGGCGGCGATCGCGGCCTGGCGGGCGGGCGCCTGGCCGAGGTTGGCCGGCAGCACGCAGCCCATCAGGACTTCGGAAACGTCGCTGGCCGGGACACCGGACTGCTCCAGCGCTGCGGCGATGGCGGCCGCGCCGAGGGTCGGGGTCGGCACACCGTTGAACTGGCCGAGGAAGGAGCCGATGGCGGTGCGTTTGGCGGCGGCGATGACGATGTTGGACATGGCAATCTCGTTGATGCGTAAGCAATGTTCGGAAAGGAGACCGGGGGCGTTGGATGCGCTCCGGTTTCCCGGCAGACTGCGTGGGGGTCGGCCCAAGTATAGAGGGTCGGGGATGGCTGCCGCTGGATGGCGCCGCATGCCCGCCGGGATGAAGGCGGGCCAACGTTCATGGGATGGAATCGATGGAACGCACGACGATGGCACGGTCGGTCCTGGCAGCGGCGCTGGCGATGGCGCTGACGGCGTGTGGGGGCGGAGGTGGCGGTGGCAACGTGCGCGTTGACCCGCCGCCCACCACGCCGCCGCCCGCACCACCGCCGCCGACCACGCCGCCCCCGCCCAAACCGCTGGAGCCGGCCTTCGATGCGCACCTGTCGGTCACCCAGGCGCGCGCCGCGCAGGCCACGGGTGCCACCGGCAGAGGTGTGCGCATCGGCATCGTCGATTCGGGCGTGCAGCGCACGGCCGCCGCGCTGAACGGGCGGGTACTGGCCAACCTCACCTACATCGACCCTGCCCGCAACAATCTGGGGGTGGACGATGTGGTCGGCCATGGCACTGCCGTTGCCAGCCTGGCCGCGGGCGCAGCGGTCGGGCGCTGGCCCGGCGGCATCGCTCCCGGTGCGCAGATCGTGTCGGCGCGGATCATCTCCGACAAGCCGCCGGCAGACGACGGCAGCGGCCAGGGCAATTCCTTCAGCGGCACCCTCGGCGTGGCCCAGGTGCACCGCGACCTGATCAGCTACAACGTCAAGGTGATGAACAATTCCTGGGGCGGGCTGTACTGGACCGACCTGCCCACCACCGCCCAGGTCGCCGGCGAGTACCGGCCTTTCGTCATCAATCACGGCGGGCTGGTGGTGTTCGCCGCGGGCAACGACGCGCGCAGCGAGCCCAGCAGCCTGGCGGCGTTGCCGGGCCAGGCGGGCGTGGCAGGCTCGCGCCCGGCTGCGGATCTGGAGCGCGGCTGGCTGGTGGCCACGGCCGTCGATCCCTACGCGCCGGACACGCTGGCCGGTTACGCCAATGCCTGCGGCCAGGCGGCGCGCTACTGTCTGGCGGCGCCCGGCAGCGCGGTCTATCCGGATGACGCGGGCACCAGCTACTTCTGGAACTACGGCACGTCCTTCGCCGCACCTCTGGTGTCGGGCGCGGCCGCGCTGGTCTGGGAGCGGTATCCGTACTTCGACAACAACCTGGTACGGCAGACCCTGCTCGGCACGGCCAAGGACATCGGCGCCCCCGGCGTGGACCCGGTGTTCGGCTACGGCCTGCTCGACATCGGCAGGGCCATCAACGGGCCGGGACGTTTCGACTGGGGCGACGTGATTGCCAATGTCGACGCAGCATCCACCGGTTCGGTCTGGAGCAACGACATCGTCGGCAGTGGCGGCCTGGTCAAGCAGGGCGCCGGCGTGCTGGCGTTGACCGGCAACAGCAGCTACAGCGGTGCCACCCGCATCGAAGGCGGTGTGCTGTCGCTGCGCGACGGCGGCGTGATCCGTTCCAGCGTGAGCATCCTGCCGCAGGCCGATCCATCATCCAGCGGCCTGCAGTTCAATGGCGGCACGCCCCGCGTGGTCGGCAATGTGACCAACGGCAGCAGCGTGTTCCTGACCACTGCCAACACCACGGCGACCATCGAAGGCAACTACGTGCAGCAGGCCGGCGCTCAGCTGATGATCGCGCTGGGGGCCAACGCGCTGCAGGTCACTGGCAGCGCCCGTCTGGACGGTGGCGTGCACGTCCACGGATTCGTCGATGGCTACGTGCCGCAGGACGGTACCCGGCAGGATCTGATCCACGCCGCAGCCGGCCTGACCGGCACCTTCAGCACCGCGGCCACATCCAGTGGCCTGCAGGGGCTGGCCCTGCTGCAGACCAGCTATGGCTATGACAGCAACAACGCATGGTTGAACCTGACCCGGATCAGTGTCACCGCCGCTGCGCGTGGGCTCGATGCCGGTGTGCAGACAACTGCGGCGCGGCTGGAAGGCGCGTTCGTCGAACTGGACGGCAACCACGCGTTGCAGGATTCACCATTCGGTGGCGCAGCGGCCGGCCTGCAGCGCAGCACGGGCCTGGCGGCCACGCTGGAGAGCCTGTCCGGCAAGGCCCACACGCGTGCCGAGGCGGCGACCTTCGACAGCATCGACATGTCGCGACGCGCGGTGGCCGCCCGTTTCGATCGCGTGCAGGCTCTGCCTGCACTGCGCGGTGCCTGGCAGAGCACGTTGGGCGAGGCAGGGCAGGGCAGTTTCGCTGGCAGCGCCACCGACAGCCGGGGCTGGATGGCCGGTCAGGACGTGCCGCTGGGCAGCCATGGCCTGCTGGGCATGGCGTTCGGTGAAACACGCAGCAACGGTGGCAGTGCCTTCAACGGTGACCGCGGGCAGGACCGCCAGGCGCAGGCACAGCTGTATGCCGGCTGGAGCGTTGGGCGCGGTTATGCACTGGCGCAGTTCGGCACAGGGCGGTTCACCCGCGAACTGGACCGGCAGCTGCTGCTGGGTGCAGGTGCCTACGGCGTTTCCGCGCGCTACGGCGGTCGATTCAGCAGCGCCAGTGTCGAAAGCGGCTATCGCTTCGGCACCGTCGGCGCGTCGTTGACACCGTATGTCGGTGCCAGTGCCACGCGGGTGGATACCGCGGCGTTCAACGAGCGCGGCGGCTTCGGTTTAGGCCTGCGGGGTGAAGCCAATCGTACGCAGCGCAGCCAACTGCTGGCGGGGCTGCGCGGCGAGCGCGGCTGGGGACGCTGGACGCTGCGCGGGCACGCCGAATGGCAGCAGCGCCTTCAGGGCGGCGCCGGGGAGTGGCAGGCCAGCTTCGTCGGTGTCGACGCGTGGGCACCGTTGCCCGGTGCCGACTCACCGCGTGGCAGCGCCCTGCTCGGGCTTGCGCTGGAGTCGTGGTGGGGGCGGAGTGGCCGTCTGAGCCTGGGCATCGATCAGCGTGTCGGCGGTGATGACGCACGGCAAGCGGCACTGCGTTACAGCGCCGGGTTCTGATCCATCATCGGGTTGCCGGCGCCCGGAGGGGCGCCGTGCCGAGGCCCGGCAGGGGCGGTCAACCGCCGCGCAGATTGCCCAGGCGCGGGGTGCTGCGGCCCAGCGGCATCTTCAGCTTGCCGATCGACAGGATGCGGCTCTCGGCGATTCGGTCGGCCGCACGTTGCGGCGCGATGTTCTCGCGCTGCGACAGTTCAAAGATGCGTGTCAGGTTGTGGTAGATGCTGCGGATCAGGCGCATCGCGCGCTCGCGGTTGTAGCCATCGATCTCCAGCGACACGTTCATCACGCCACCGGCATTGACCGCGTAATCGGGTGCGTACAGGATGCCGCGCGCGTGCAGTTCATCGCCGATTTCCAGGCTGGACAGCTGGTTGTTGGCGGTGCCACAGATGATCTTGGCCTTGATCCGCGGCAGGGTGTCGGCATTGATCGAGCCTTCCAGCGCGCACGGCGCGAAGACGTCGGCATTCACTTCGTGGATCTCGTCCGGCTTCACTGCTTCGGCGCCGAAATCGCTGACTGCGCGATCGACCAGGGCCGCGTCCAGGTCGGTGACATACAGCTTCGCGCCGCGGTCGCGCAGCAGCTTGACCAGTTCCATGCCGATGTGGCCCAGGCCCTGCACTGCGATGCTGGTCTTGCCCACTTCCTCGTGGCCGAACTTGAAACGCATCGACGCCATCAACGCCTGCAGCGCGCCGTAGGCGGTGAACGGTGCGGGATCTCCGGAGCCGCCATGCACCTGGTGGACGCCGGTCACGAACTGGCTTTCCAGGTAGATGTTCTCCATGTCGTTGACGTCGGTACCGACGTCTTCGGCGGTGATGTAGCGGCCACCCAGCGAATCGACATAGCGACCGAAGGCGCGGAACAGGACTTCGGTCTTGTCCGCTTTCGGATCGCCGATGATCACCGCCTTGCCGCCACCGACATTGAGGCCGGCCAGCGCATTCTTGTAGGTCATCGTCCGGCTCAGCCGCAGCACGTCGGCCAGCGCTTCGTCGGTGCTGGCATAGGGACGCATGCGCACGCCGCCCAGGGCCGGGCCCAGGGTGGTGTTGTGGATGGCGATGATCGCCTTCAGGCCGGCGTCATGGCTGTGGCAGAACACCACCTGTTCGTGGCCGGTGGTGGCGAGGGTTTCGAATAGCATGGCGTCTCCGATGGTGCGAACGGCGGCGAACTGCAGCGAACGACCAGTGAACGGTAGGGTCCCAAAACAAAAAAAGCGACGTCGTCGGTGCAGGGGGACGGGTCGCGCGGCGCCATTCTAGTCCATTCCCCGAGTGTCTGCCGTCGACGTCGACGGGCACTGCGGGTTAAAGAAGATGAAAGCGCGGCCGATGCTGCGTCGATGGCCAGTGGCCGGATCGTGTGAAGAGACAGAGACGGGCCATGGCGAGCGCAGTACAACATCGACAGGATCACGGCCGGTGACGCTGGCCTGGGCACGCAGGGTACGCGGCTGGCTTGCGTCGCTGACCGGCGCGGCGCCGTCGCGTCTGTCGGCGGGGCCGCGTCAGGCGGTGGCCGCTGCGGCTGCCCGCCTGCAGGGAGACCCAGTGCCCCCGGGAGAGATCGCCGCGCAGCTGCAGCGTGGCCTGCACGCGCTGGCGCTGTACCCGCGACTGGCGGGCGAGCCCGGCCCTGTCGATGCCGCCAGCGCCGGACTGGCACAGGCGGTGGCGGACGCGCTGCAGGATCGCGACTGGGCGACGCGGCAGCTGCCGCGCCGGCCGCAGCTGCTGCCGCAGCTGATCCAGACCGTCAACGATGATGCCGCCTCGGCACGGGTGATGGCGGCGATCATCGGCCAGGATCCGGTACTCACGGGCAACCTGCTACGCATCGCCAACAGTCCCGCGTACAAGGTGCACGAACGCCCGGTCGAGAGCCTGCAGCGGGCGGTGACCCTGGTCGGCACGGAAGGCGTGCGGCAGATCATCAGTGCGGTGCTGGTGCAGCCGGTGATGCAGGTTCAGTGCGAGCGGTTCCCGCAGTTCAGCACGATCACCTGGGAGCACGCCCTGCTGGCATCGCGTGCTGCTGCCGACCACGCACGCAGCGTGAACTCCGGCGATGCCTTCGCCGCGCAGTGGCTGGGCCTGGTGCAGGGACTCGGTGCGGCGCTGGTGATGCGCCAGCTGCTGCAGGAAGCCCAGGCGCGCGGCGAGGACGTGCAGCCGGCCCTGGCCCTGCAGCTGCTGCAGCAGTGGTCGTTGCCGCTGGCACAGCGGGTGGCCGCCGCCTGGGAGCTGCCCGACCCGGTACACCAGACCCTGGCGGCCGACGCCTCGGGCCCTCTTTCCGACAGCCTGCGGCTGGGCAGCGCAGCGGCGGCGGCGAGCCTGCTGTGCCGGCATGGCCACGCCACCCAGGGCCGCATGCTGGCCCTGCTGGAGCAGCTGCCGTCGGCTCCGCCCCATGCGCTTCGCTGGATCTGGCGGCGCCTGCATGGTCGCAGCGTGGAAACACTGGACGACGCCCCGCATGAAGGCGAGGCCAGGGCACACTGAGCGCTACAGCTGCGATTCCACCGGCAGCCAGCTGATGATCCGCGACAGCCAGCGCTGGCGCCGCGTAGCACCTGGCTCGTCCTCCACCCAGCGCGGCGGAGGCTCACGCTCCAGCCAGCGCAGCCGATCGCGGTTGTCCACTGCCAGCCACCAGCTGTGCCTGGCGTCGGCCAGGCGCAGGTACTCGTCGCGCAGCTGCGCGCCCAGCACGGGGTCGTCGAACAGCACCCCCATTTCGGTGTTGAGATAGGCCGAGCGCGGGTCGAGGTTGAAGGAACCGACAAAGCCACGGCGGTCGTCCACCAGGAAGGCCTTGGTGTGCAGGCTGGCCCCGCTGCTGCCGAACAGGCCTGCATCGCCCGCCTGGCCCTGTGCCTTCAGCTCATACAGGTGCACGCCGGCGTTCAGCAGGGGCACGCGGTAGCCCATGTAGCCGCCGTGCACGGCCGCAACGTCGTTGGCGGCAAGGGAGTTGGTCACTATGCCCACGTGCACGCCGCGCGACGCCATTGCCGAGAGCCCGTCCAGGCCCTCGTTGCCCGGCACGAAGTAGGGCGAAATCAACAAGGCCTTGCTGCGCGCGGACTCCAGTTCACCGATCAGCCCGGTAACGAGCCAGCTGCCGCGGTCGTCGTTGCGGTGTTTCATCGGCGGATCCGAGACGATGCGCACGGTGCTGCTCCAGTGCAGCGGCTCGGGGCTGGGACGCTGCCGATGGCGTGATTCGGCCACGCGCACAAGATAGGGCCGGGCAGCATCGCGCTGCGCTTCATGGTCGGACTCACGCACCAGAAGGCGAAGCTGCGCGTCGGTATGGAAGGCCAGCGCGGAGACCGGAATCGCCGCCGGGCTGTTCCAGTAGTCGTCGAATATCCGGTTCGCCTGTGCAACGGCAGGGCCGGCGACCAGCAGGTCCAGGTCCTGGAAGTTCACATCCGTGCGCGCGCTGAAATACTCCTCGCCGATGTTGCGGCCACCGACGATGGCGACACGGCCATCGGCGATCCAGCTCTTGTTGTGCATGCGGTGGTTCACGCTGAAGAAGCGCTGCACCATCTCCACCATGCGCAGGATGCCGCTGCGGTTGCGGAACGGATTGTAGAGCCGGATCTCGATGTTCGGATGCCGGTCCAGCGCCATCATCAGCGCGTCCTTGTCCTTGGCATTCATGTCGTCGAGCAGGATGCGCACGCGCACCCCGCGCTCGGCGGCGTCATGCAGCGCTCTGGCCATCAGGTGACCGATCAGGTCGTCGTGCCAGATGTAGTACTGCAGGTCCAGACTGCGCCCGGCCTGCGCGGTGATCATCGCGCGCGCCGCGAATGCATCCATGCCATCGCCGAGGAAGGCCACGCCGGATTGCCCGGGGTGCGCCTCCTGCAGCGGCACGACCTGCTGGTCGATGCGGGTCTGCGCCGGTTGCAGCGGCAGTACGTGCGACGGCTCACCGTGCGCCTGTGGCGTCAGGTGGTCGGCCAGCAGCAGTCCGGACAGGACCAGCAGCAGGAGGATGGCGAAGATGATCGCAACGACGCGCAACAGGCGTCGCCACACAGGCGCAGGCGGGCTCATGGCCCCATGCTAGTGGATCGGCGTGCCGCGCGGCGGCGGGCGTCAGAACCGTTCGTCGCTGCCCACGTAGCGCCACTGTCCCGGCGGCAGCGGGCCCAGTGCCACCCGGCCGATGCGCAGGCGGCGCAGGGCGGTGACCTGCAGGCCAGCGGCAGCCACCGCGGTCTTCAGGCCCTTGGCCGTCAGCCCCTTGCCGGCGAAGCGCAGCCGCTGCTCGCTCTGCCAGCTCACCTTGGCCCCGCCCGACTCCTGCTGCAGCCGGGCCAGCAGCCAGGGGCCCCGTTCCGGCCCGCCTTCTGCCACTTCGACCAGATACTCCTGTTCGGTGCGGCCGAGATTGCGCTGCAGGTGGGCCAGCGTGGCCGGGTCCTGGCTGACCACGACCAGGCCGCTGTCTGCCGCGGGCAGGGACGCAGCCAGCTGCAACCCGTGGAAATGGCGCTGCAGTGGCCGGATGCCGCTGGCGTCCAGAGCGCTGTGGCTGTTGCTGCTGACCAGCGCACACAGGGTTTCGGCGGCAGCACCAGCCGGCTTGTGCAGCAGCATGCCCACGCGCTCGGCCTTGCTGTCATTGGCCTGTTCATCGACCACGATCACCGCAGTGTCATCGACCGGGCGCTGTGGCTGTTCGACCACCTCGCCATCGACCGTGACCCAGCCACCTTCAATGTAGCGCCGCGCTTCGCCGCGCGGGATGCCGAGCAGGGCGGACAAGCGTTTGTCGAGGCGTATCGGTTCCATGGGCGGGCAGGTCGGGCGGGGGCCGCGCAGTGTAGCCCCTGCGCGCGGTCAGCGCTGGCTGCGGTTGGCCAGCTCGGTCAGGTACAGGCGGGTGTCGAATTCCAGCTGCAGGTAATCGGGCTCCATGTGCTGGCAGAGCTGGTAGAAGGCCTTGTTGTGGTCGGCTTCCTTCAGATGCGCCAGCTCGTGCACCACGATCATGCGCAGGAAGGCGGCCGGCGCCTGCCGGAACACCGTGGCGATGCGGATCTCACGGCTGGCCTTGAGGCGGCCGCCATGCACGCGGGAAATGGCGGTATGCGTGCCCAATGCATGCTTGATCACTTCCAGCGTGTTGTCGTAGCAGACCTTGTTGAGCGGTACCGACTTGCGCAGGTAGCGGTCTTTCAGCTCCTGGGTGTAGTCGTAGAGCTGGCGGTCGCTGCGCACCTCATGGGGCTCGGGATAGCGCTGCTGCAGCCACGGGCCGAGCCGGCCCTGCGCCAGCAGTTCGCTGACCTGGGCGACCAGGGGTTCGGGATAACCGGTGAGGTACTTCAGGACTGCCATGCAGGGGCGGCGGGGCGTCGGTAGAATGGGGGCATCCAAGATTACACGCGGTACGCACCGACCATGGCAAAGCCCAACGCGCTGCAGGAACAATTGCTCAAGGCCGGCCTGGCCAAGAAGTCGCAGGCCAGCGCCGCCGCACGCGAACAGGCCAAGGCGCGCCAGGGCAAGGCTGAATCGACGTCGGCCGAGGTCCAGCGTGAGGCTGAACGCGCCCGCGCCGAGAAGATCGAGCGTGATCGTGCCCTGGCCGCCGAGCGCAACGCACAGGCCAGGCTGGCCGAGCAGAAGGCGCAGGCAAAGCAGATCATCGCTGCCCATGCCGTGCCGCATAAGGGCGAGGACGAGTATCGCTTCAGCGATGGCAGCACGATCCGCACCCTGCTGATCGACCCCAAGCTGCGCAAGGCGCTGTCGGTGGGCGTGCTGGTCATCGTCGCCCAGGGCGAGGGTTACGCGTTGCTGCCCCGTGCTGCGGCGGAAAAGGTGCGCGAGCGCGCGCCGGAAGCCATCGTGGTCGACCACGGGCAGCCGGGCTCGACGGAGGAGATCTCCACCGGCAACGCCGAAGATGATGCCTACTACGCGCAGTTCCAGATTCCTGACGATCTGGTCTGGTAAGCCGCTGCCGCAGGCGTCCCCACGGGCAGACAGGTAGCTGAAGCACGGGCCGGGCGGGGCACTGCCCGGCCTTTTCCGTGGGTGTATCGTCCCCATATCAGGCCACACACCTGTGGAGCACGGACATGGCTACCGGTTGGGCGGGAGACGGCGCGGTCCAGGACCAGATCGACGCGACGGTAGACGATGCGATTGCCCGCGCGCGGCGCCAGCTGCGCCAGGGCCCGGGTCTGGAGCACTGCGAGGAATGCGACGCACCGATTCCGTTGGCGCGGCGCAACGCCGTGCCCGGCGTGCGGCTGTGCGTGGCCTGCCAGCAGGCGCACGATGAGGAAGAGCAGGCGCACAGCAGCTACAACCGTCGCGGCAGCAAAGACAGCCAGCTGCGTTGATGTGGGCGGCTCAGCCGTCGCCCTGGATGCCGCCCGGCGCCTGTGCCGGATCGCGCCAGCGGCGTACGGTGCGCTGGAAGAACAGGTTGTTCGGCAGCTGCAGCACCGTGCCTTCGTGGCCTTCGCCGGTCTCCTGCAACGTGGTGTAGATCAGGTTCACATCGATCACCCGGCCCTTCAGTCCGGGCTTCTCGCCGTTCTCCAGCACCTCGATGTAATCATGCAGGCGGAACGGGCGGGTAGTGAAGATCAGCAGCGTGCAGAAGATGTTGGAGAGCACGCTCCAGGCCGCGAAGAAGGCCACCGCACCGACGGCTGCAAAGCCCGTGAATGCCGTCCACAGCACTGCCGGTGAGGCCCCCAGCAGGCTCAGGATGTACAGCAGTGCACTGAAATAGACCACGAAACTGGTGATGCGGCGCGCGCCCATCACCATTTCCGGCGGCAGGGTGTAGTGATCGGCGAATCGGCGGATCAGGCGGCGCGCCAGCAGCCGCAGCAGCCAGGCGGCCAGCAGGACGAGCGCGATCTGCAGGGCGATGCCCATGTTGTGCAGCCAGGGATGGGTCCAGGCCGGCAGGTGATCCTTCAGCGACAACATCATGGGGCGACAGCAGGTAGCGGTGGTGGTCGCCGATGTTACCCGGCACGTGCCGGCGATTCGACCATCGGCCTCCACGCCAGGCACACCAGCTCCTGGCGCTGCTGCTGCAGGCAGGCCCGGCCGCGCTCGGGGTGGAGCTGCAGCGACAGGCCAAGCACCTGCAGCGCGACGCAGGCAGCGACGGCCAGCAGGGCGGCACACGATGGGCTGGACATGGCGAGCTCCCGGACGGTATTTCATGAAGGACCCTCCATGGATGCAGCGGCCGCCGAAAAGGTTGCATCGTGCCTGGCAGGAATCGGATCTAAACCTTCTGCGGGACTGGCGCATCCAAGGACTATGCTCGACACCACCATGCCCGCACCGCCTGCTGCCTCCGACGCCGTCGACGAACCCGCCCTGGTACGGGCGGCAGCCGGTGGCGATACAGCGGCCTACGAACTGCTGTATCGACGCCATGCGCCACGGGTGTTCGCCGTGCTGTGGAGGCTGTGTGGCGGCCAGCAGGCACGTGCGGAGGATGCGCTGCAGGAAGCGTTCCTGCAGGCGTGGAAGGCACTGCCCGGGTTCCGCTTCGAAAGCAGCCTGTCGACCTGGCTGCATCGTCTCGGGGTCAACGCCGCGCTGATGGAACTGCGCGGCCGGGCGGGAGGACACGATCACGACAGCCTGGATGACGTGGACGGTGGTGTACCGGAGCTGGCCGTGCATGACCGCTGCGCCGGCACCGAGCGCGACCTGGAACGTGCGCTGGCGACGCTGCCCCCGCGGGCGCGGGCGGTGCTGGTGCTGCACGACATTGAAGGCTGGAAACACCAGGAAATCGCCGAGCAGCTGCAGATGGCTGTCGGCAGTTCCAAGGCACAGTTGCATCGTGCGCGTGGCTTGCTGCGTGCACGGCTGGGAGACATGACATGACGATGAACGACCCCGACTACGACCACGACCACGACCACGACCTGCTCGCGCGCCTGCGCGCCTTGCCCCGCGAGCGCAGCGTTCCGGAGGACGGCTGGGCGCGGCTGTCGGCCAGCCTGCCACCGCGCGGGTCCGCCCCCGGACCGCTCCCGGCAGCAGGCACGGTGGTGGCGATGACGCCGCGTCCGCGACGGCGCTGGTGGCTGCCGGTGGGCGCGGCGCTGGCCGCCAGCCTGGCGGTCTACGCGGTGGCACCGTGGTGGCAGCCGCCGCAGGCCACGCCGGCGCCTTCCGGGCTGCAGCTGCAGGCCGCAGCGATGACCGAGCAGTACCAGCAGGCGGTGGCCTCCCTGCCGCAGGGCGGGGCAGCGGAGTGGCAACCGGCCCTGCACGAACTCGACCGCAGCGCGGAGCAGATCCGCGCGGCGATGGCGCAGGATCCACGTGCGCCGCACCTGCTTGGACAGCTCAAGCGCACCTATGCGCTGCGGCTGGAACTGACCCGGCAGGCGGCGCAGGCCGCCGCCGGACTGACAACCTGAGGAGACCCATGATGCGACCCCTTCTTTTCTGCTGCGCCGCGCTGCTGCTGGTACCGGCTGTGGCACTGGCCGACACGCGTGTCGACGAACGCCATGCACTCGCCACCGGTGGCCGGATTGAACTGAGCAACGTGGCCGGCAAGGTCACCGTGCGCGGCTGGGACCGCAACGAGGTCCAGCTCACCGGCAGCCTCAGCGAAGGCCTGCAACTGCGTCAGGAGAAGAGTGCCAACCGCGTGCGGTGGGAGGTGGAATATCCACGCCGCAGCAACAATGGCGGGGCCACCCTGGTGCTGAACGTGCCGCGCTCGGCGGAACTGCTGCTCAGCACCGTCAGTGCGAGCCAGGACATCAGTGGCATCGATGTGCGTCGGCTGCAGGCCGATACGGTCAGCGGCAGCCTGTCCGCGGCAGGCCGCAGCGGCGACACCAAGCTCAACACGGTCAGCGGCAGCGTCACTGCCCGCCTGCAGACGCCGCGGCTGGACGTGAACACCGTCAGCGGCCGCATTGACGCGGGGGGAGGCGTGTCCGGCGACATCGGTGCGCAGACCGTGTCCGGACGCGTGGATGTCGATGCGGGGCGCATCCAGCGCTTGGCGGTGGAGACGGTGTCAGGCAGCATCGAACTGGCCGCTGCCGGTCTGGCGCCAGGGGGGCGCATCAACGTCGAATCGGTGAGCGCATCGGTCAATCTGCGGTTGCCGCGGACCATATCGGCGCAGCTGTCGGTGAACAGCTTCAGCGGCTCGATCAACAGTGATGCCGGCACGGTGGAGCGGCCGCGTTATGGGCCGGGCAGCAATCTCGACACGCGGCTGGGGGGCGGTGACGGCGATATCCGCATCCAGTCGCATTCGGGCAGCGTGCGGGTCCGACTGGACCGCTGAGCATCGACCGGCAGGCCGCGGCGGCAGCGCCGCCGCGGTCAGGGAGGGTCAGCTGGCTTTCTTCAGCGCCCAGGTCGTACCCAGCACTTCGATCTTGCCACCGGCCTTGCGGAACGCGGCCAGGTCAGACGCGATCGAGTCGCTGCTGACCACAGTACTGGCGGCTGCACCCTTGCGTTCGCTACGGATGCTGTTGTTAGCCTTCGCGGGGGTCTTTGCCTTGCGGGGCATGGTTGCTCCTGTCAGGTGGAAGGGGAGGAAAGCGCACAGGCATCGGCCTGGCGCAGGTAATCCTGCCGCTCGCGGCGGCAGTCATCGCCGCCCATCGAAAACTGGCGGCAGATCGCCGGGCGCTGCGAATAGATCGTGCAGCGCAGGTGATAGGGATCGATCGCCGCGCACCAGCCTTCCTCGTTGCGCGCCATCACGGCCCGGCCGTGGGCGTCGCGCGCGAGGAACTGGCCGGGCACGTGGTCGCCGGGCTGCAGCAGTACCGGCAGCCGGCAACAGACCGCGTCACAACGGCGGCAGTCGATGGGTGCAGGTGCGGCGTCAGGTTGTAAGGCCACAGGGGCCTGGCGGGTGCCCAAAGCGGGTCTCGATGGCGGCTCGGGTGATGCGCGGCCATGAACGAGCCAGGAAGGCACGGCCGCAAGACCCGCGTGGCGGGCCGCGCTGCACCCGGAACACACACCGGCAGGGCCGATGGAAGGTACAGCTGTGGATCAAGCCTACCGAGGGTAGCAAACCCTGCGTAACGTTTTGTTAATCCCGGCTGGCTGCGGCCAGCGCCAGGCCTTGTACCACCCCGAGTGAAGGCTCCCCGTGGACCATCCGGGCACCCGGAAACGCCTCCGCCACGGCCTGGCGCAGGTAGCCCGCACGGGACATGCCACCGGTCAGGAACACCGCGTCCGGGTCGCCGCCGATGTCGCTGCGCACCTGGGCGAGCAGCGTGCGGATCTGTTCCAGGTAGCCATGGGCCGCACTGGCCAGGCCCTCGGCACTGCTGTCGGCGTGCAGGTCGCGGCCGATGTAGTCCAGCGTGCTGCGGTGCGTGGCAGAACTGCTCAGGGCGATCTTGGCGCGCTCGACATCACGGTACAGGCGCGCGGTGTTGCCGGTGTCCTGCAGTGCCTGCAGGCGCGGGCCCCAGGGTGCGTCGACCGCATCGTAGTTGTGCTGGCGGAAGTCGCGCTGGCGGGTCATGTCCTGCACGGTGGCGGCTTCCACGTAGTGGTGGGCGGGCACGCGGGTGATGCCACGACCGAACAGCGGCATGTAGCTGGACAGGCTCAGGGCCAGGTCGATGTCGGTGCCGCCACGGGCGATGCCCCAGGCACGGTGGATATGCGGGGGCACTGGTCCCCCCACTTCGGCATGGGCGATGTCGGTCGTGCCACCGCCGATGTCGACGATCACGGCCCGGTGCCGTGTCGCGCTTCCGGCGTGATAGTGCATCGCCGCTGCGGCAGGTTCTTCCAGGAAATCGATGCGGTCGAAGCCGGCCTGCGCCGCCGCCTCGCGCAGGATGTCCAGCGCCTGCGCGTTGCCGGCCTCGCCGATCGAGCTGCGGAACTGCACGGGGCGGCCGAGCAGGGCGGTGCGCAGCGGCTGGCCGAGCTGCGCGCTGGCGGTCAGGCGGATGTGCTCAAGGATATGCGCGGCAATGCCGGTGATGGTCTGCTTCGCGCGCGGGTGCAGGTTGTAGCCGAGCATCGACTTGGGGCTCTGCACGAGGTTGCCTTCATGCTCCTCGAAATAGGCTTCCAGCGCGTCATCGCCGTAGATCGCGTTCTGCAGCAGGTCGCTGGCGCTGCGCGCTTCGCGGGCACGGGCTTCCATCCATTCGCGGCGCAGTGCGCGCAATGCTTCGCGGCGCAGTGCCTGCGGCGGGCGCTCCTGGCCGGCAGCGCGGGCGGCACGCGCCGCGCTGTCGATCATCTGCTCCAGCGCATGCTGTTGGCTGGCATCGGGCTGGAAGTCGTCCGGATCGGGTACCACGCCTGGGAAATAGACGCTGGTGCGGAACTGTTCGGCATCGCCGAAGCGGATCGGCAACAGGCGGCCCTCGTGCACGATGGCGGCGGCAGAATTGCTGGTACCGAAGTCGATGCCGAGGCGCATGCGGAATTCCAGGGACGGACAAGGGCCGCGCACTCTGCTGCAGTTTGCGGTCCGCTGCAAGCGCCTGCCGGCCATCTCGGGCGGGCAGGGGGAGCGGCCGCGGGAGAACGGGTGAAAAGAGCGGGCGGTTACAATGGCGGCCGTTGATTCATTTTGAGGTACTTGCAATGTCGTCCGTTCCCGCCTGTCCGCAGTGCACCCTGGAGAACACCTATGCCGATGGCGCGCTGTGGATCTGCGCCGATTGCGGCTTCGAATGGACCGCCGAGGAGGGCGCGGGGCAGGCGCTGGTCGTGCGTGACAGCAACGGCAACACCCTGCAGGCCGGCGACACCGTGACCGTGATCAAGGACCTGAAGGTCAAGGGCTCCTCGATTCCGCTCAAGCAGGGCACGGTGATCCGCAACATCCGGCTGGTCGAGGACGATGCGGAGCACATCGAAGGCAACTCGGACAAGATCAAGGGGCTGGTGCTGAAAACCTGCTTCCTCAAGAAGGCCTGACGGGCCCTCAGCGCCTGGCCTGCTGCTGCGCCCGCCAGCGGGCCAGGCTGTCCAGCTTGGCCTGGTAGCGGGCCTGCTGCGGCGCCCCGCCGAGTTCCTGGGCCCGTGTCAGTTCCTTGTCGGCGCGGGCCAGCTGGCCGGCGAGGAAGTACACCCTCGCCAGGCCGAAATGGAACTGGTGTGCGGCATCGTACAAACGCACCGCCCGGCGGTAGCAGCGGATGGCCTCGGCCAGGTCGCCCGCGCGTTCGGCGCGGGCCCCGAGCATGTACTGGGCAAACGGATCCTCGCGCTGCACGGCGCGCAGGCGGCGCTCCAGCTGCTGCGCTGCTGCCACCAGGCCCAACCGCCGGTAAAGCGCACTGGCGTTGTTCAGTGCCGCATCCTGACGGCCGTCCAGGCGCAATGCCATTTCCAGCGCACGACGTGCGCCGGCGGTGTCTCCCTTCCGGTTGTCCAGCACGCCCAGGTTGTTCCAGGCCGGTGCGAATCGCGCGTCCTGCGCGACCGCTGCATCGAAGAACACCCGGGCACCATCCAGATCGTCGCTGGCCATGCGTTCGGCGCCACGGTTGTTGTAGAAGTGCGCCAACGCACGGGCACGGTCGATCGGCTGCGGGCCGTGGCGGTCGTACAGCACGTTGCGGTCCAGATCGACCGTGCCGAAGCGGCCGCCGACGTCGACCCCGGCATTGACGTGGCCGACGCTGTAGACCACGCCCTGGTCCTGCTCCTGATACCAGGACACCACGCTGCCGACTTCCTGCACCCGGGCCTGGATGCCGGCCTCGCGTGCCAGCGACACGAACAGCAGCGTGAATGCCAGGCAGTTGGCGCGGCGGTACTGCCAGACTTCGCCGACGGTATAGGTCGCGTCGGCGTCGTACTGCAGATCCAGTCCTTGCCGATCAAAGATCATCTCCACCAGGGCCTGCAGGCGCTGGTCGCGCGAGTGGCTGCGCGCGATCACCTGTCGGGTCAGCATCGCGCGCAGCGCCGGCGGAATCGCCAGCACTTCGTCTGCGGTCGGCACGCTCGCTGGGGCGGGGCGGTACTGAGCGGCCGGTGCGGCGGCAGGACCGTCCAGGGCGACAGCGGCCGGCGCCGCCAGCGCGAGCAGGGCGAGCAGCAGGAATCGGGTGGCAGGACGTTGCATGGCAATTCCCGGCAGCGGCGGGCGCATCCGCCTGCCGCCGAGTGTAGTCCTGCCCGTGCGCCCGTGCATCGACCGTCGGTCGGCGGCGCGGTCATCCACAGGCGATGTGGACCAGCGCTCGGCAAAGCTGTGGACAACTGTGCTCCGCCCTTGCCGGACGGCGGCTGTGAGTGCGTGGTGAATTATTGTCCAGCTTGCTGGCCGGGGCGTCTGGCAGGATCATGCCGGCATGGATTTCGCCCCGATCCCGCTCGATCCGGCGCAGTGGCAGGCGTTGCAGGACCGATATGCCACGCCGCCACGCGCGTACCATCACTTCGGCCACGTGCGCGCGGTGCTGCAGCACTGCCAGGACGTTGCCGATGGACCGGGTTGGCGGCAGCCCGCCGAGGTCTTTCTGGCCGCGCTTTACCACGATGCGGTCTACGAGGCGGGACGCAAGGACAACGAGGCACGCTCGGCGGCACTGGCCGTGCAGGCCATCGCGCAGGAGCCTGCGCTGGCGGGCATCGACGCCGCCCGCGTCGAGCAGCTGATCCTGCTGACTGCCCGTCATGGCGAACTCGGTCCTGCGGATGTCGACGCCGAAGCGGCGCTGTTCCTGGATTGCGACATGGCGATCCTGGGTGCGCCTGCACCGGTGTTCGATGCCTACGATCGTGGTGTGGCCGAGGAGTACCAGGGGGTGGTCCCCGGTTTCCTGTACCGCGCCGGCCGCCGCCGCTTCCTGCAGGGGCTGCTGCGCGCACCGCGGATCTTCCTCAGCGACTTCTTCCACCAGCGCCTGGATGCCGCGGCACGCGCGAACCTGCGCCGCCGGCTGGACACCTGAGCGGGGCAGTTACACTGGCGGCCTGCATCTGCAAGGTAGCGCCGCCCACCGTGTCCGTTCCCGATCCTGATCCCCGGCCGACCGCACCGGAAGAACCTGGTCCCAACGAGTGCTGCGGCAGCGGCTGCCCGCTGTGCGTACTCGATCTGTATGCCGAAGAGCTGCAGCGTTACCGCAAGGCGTTGGCCGAATGGAAGGCTCGCCACCCGGAGGCCACGCCATGACCGGAGCGCGTCCGGCTGCGCTGCTGGCTCTGGTGGCGCTCCTGTTGTTCGTGGCGACGGCCCTGTGGACGCAGTTCGCGCGCGCTGATCTGGATTGGATGCGCGCGACCCTGAGCCTGTACCTGCACGGTCCCTGGGGTCTGGCGCTGCGCGCCGCCTACTGCCTGCTGGCGGTGGCGATCGCCGCGCTCGGCATCGCGCTCTATCGTCACAGCGTGGGGCCCCGCCGCAGCGCGGCCGCGCCGCTGCTGTTCACCGTGTCCGCCCTGGGCCTGGCGACGGTCGCCATCGGCGACAGCTGGCTGCCGCAGGCGACGCCGCTGCTGGCGCCGCTGGTGCATGGCGTGGCTGCCAACACGGCCTTCCTGTGTGCCAGCGTCGGCATGCTGCTGCAGGCGTGGTACCTGCGTCGCGAGCCGGGCTGGCAGCGCAGTGCTGCCCTGCTGTGGGGCTGGGCCTGGCTGGCCTTCGCGTTGCTGTGGCTGCATGTGCTCTGGCGTGACGGGCCGCCGCGCGGGCTGGGGCAGAAGCTGGTGATCGCCGTGATCGTCGGCTGGCTGCTCTGGCTGGCCGTCACCCTGTACCGGCGCGGTCTGGCGCGCACACGCGCCTGAACCCTGGCCGCGGGCCCGGCGAACGGCCGTGACCGGTACGTGTCGTGCACGCGGTGGCGGCGTATCGTGTGCGCATTCCACTGGGGTTGCGACATGACGCGTGCAGGGTTGGGCAGGGCGATGGGACTGGTGATGGCACTGGCGGCGTTGCCGGCGGTGGCCGCGGCATCCGTGCAGCAGGTCAGCCATGGCCGATTCGAGCAGGTGCCGGTGCATCTGCCGGCGGGAGTGCCGCAGCGGGTGGTGATCTGGTTCCACGAAGGTCCCTATGGCGCTGCCAGCCTGGCGCCGATCGAAGCACTGCGTGCCGACGGTGCGCTGGTGGCGGCGGTGGATGTGGCGCACCTGCGGGGCGTGCTTGAACGCGAAGGCGACAGCACCTGTTCGTTCGGTGCTGGCGACGTCGAGAATTTCTCGCGCTGGGTGCAGGCGTTCCTGCACCTGCCGGGATATCACCTGCCGCTGGTCGGCGGCGATGGTGAGGGTGCCGAGCTGGCTTACAGCCTGGCCGCACAGGCCGACACCCAGGTGTTCGCCGGCCTGCTGACCTCCGGCTTCTGTCCCGACCATGCCCACGAACGCATGGTCTGCGGAGACGGCGTCAAGGAGGGGCGGCTGCAACCGGCCGAACTGAACTTTCCCTGGTTGAATGCCATCGGCGATATGGGCTGCAGGGGCCAGGGAGCGGGTCCGTTCGTGCAGCAGGTCGCGATGGCGCGCGGATTCAAGCGCAGCGCCCGCGGCGATGCCACGCCGGGACTGGTGGCTGCCGCGCGGGTGATCGGTGCGCAGGCCGGCATCAGCCTGGCACCGCCGCCGGCGGCGTTGAAGGGCCTGCCCGTGGTGGAAGTCCCCGCGCACGGTGACGGCGATACGCTGGCGATCTTCGTCTCCGGTGATGGCGGCTGGGCGGGACTGGACAAGGACGTGGCCTCGTCGCTGGCCGAACACGGCGTGGCCGTGGTGGGCATCGATTCGCTGCGTTATTTCTGGAGCGAACGCACGCCGGAGGGGTTTGCCGCTGACCTGCAGAAGATCATCGACCACTACCGCCAGCAATGGCGGCGCGACAAGGTGATGCTGATCGGCTTCTCGCAGGGCGCCGACGTGCTGCCGGCCACCATCAACCGGCTCGATGCCGGCAGCCGCGAAGCACTCGAGCGCATCGTGCTGCTCTCCGTGGGGCGGAAGGCCGATTTCGAGTTCCATGTCAGCAACTGGCTGGGCGGTGGCGGCGATGGCCTGCCGATCGCGCCGGAAGTGGCCAGGCTGCCGGCGGCCAAGACCCTGTGCGTCTATGGCGACAAGGATGAGGACGCGCTGTGTCCGGACCTGCCTGCGAACGAGGGCGTGCGCAGGATCCGGTTGCCTGGCGACCACCATTTCGGTGGCGACTACGATCGTCTGGCCGAGGTCATCCTCAAGCGCGGCGCGTAATCAGCACACGCCTGCAGGAGCAGCGCCGGGCCATGCCCGGCGGTCGGGTGGCTCAGCCGCGGCGTGGATCCAGCGAAATCAGGCGGGTGGCGTCCAGCAGGGCTGCCGGCAGGTGCATGCCACCGGGCGCCGCCAGGTAGCGCGGGCGCCACTGCGGATCGAACTTCGACTTGAAGCGGCGCAGGCCACTGAAGCCATAGAAGCGCTCACCATGCCGTGCCAGCAGGCCGGCAAGACGATTCCAGCGGCCCGCCAGGCGATGCTGGGCCAGCCCGGACAGGGGCGCCATGCCCAGCGAGAAACGCGCATGGCCCTGGGCCCGGCCCCACAGGAACAGTTCGATGAACAGGAAATCCATCGTGCCTTTCGGCGCGTCGCTGACGTGCCGCATCAGGTCCACCGACAGCTCGGCACCGGCTGGCGCCTGCCACAGGTTGGCGAAGGCGACGATCCGACCTTCGGCCTCGACCAGCGCGACCGGGAACCGCACCAGGTAATCGGGATCGAAGCTGCCCAGCGAGAATCCTTTCTCGTCACCGGACTTGTCTTCCAGCCAGGCATTGGAGATCGCATGCAGGCGCGGCAGCAGGCTGGGGACCTCTTCCACCGGCGCCACCCGGAACGACAGGCCACTGCGCTTGCCCCGGTTCCATGCCTGGCGCAGGTCGGCGCGTTCGCGGCCTTCCAGACCGAAGTCGTGCAGCGGCACGATCGCTTCCTCGCCCAGCTTGACCAGGCCCAGGCCGAGATCCAGATAGGTCTGCCAGTAGGCTTCGCCCACCTGGTAGAACACCGGGCGCAGGCCGAGGCGGTCGGCTTCCTCACGGAAACGCCAGATCAACGCACGTGCGACCTCCGGCGGGCCGACCGGATCACCCATCGCGATCAACGAGCCGCCGTAGCGCTGCATCATCACGAAGCCCTGCCGGGCATCGTCGCGCAGCACTGCCTTGTCGGCGGTCAGCACCAGGCAGGCCTGGGTGTCGGTGGCGCTGGCCAGCACCGGTGCCAACGCCTGCAGCGTGGCTTCGTCAGCGGCCGGCAGCGGGCTGCGCGTGCTGTGCAGCAGGCGGGCGAGGCCGAACATCACCAGGGCGATGGCTACCACCAGCAGCGCACGCAGCGCACGCGGTGCGTTGCCGGACAGTGCGAACTGCCACCAGAGTTCGTTCTGGTACTCGACATGGCTGTACGTGAAGAACAGCAGCCAGGTGACCGCGACCAGGACCAGCCCCAGGTTGCGCAACCATGGCCACGACCACGCCTCATCCAGCAGCGCACCTTGGCGGTAGAACTCACGGCGTGCGGCCCACAGTGCCATCGCGACCAGTACGGCCGATACCGCGATCAACGGTTGGCCGCCGCGCAGCCACAGCGGCAGCGGCGTGATCACGCAGACCGCCATCGCCAGCATCCACGCGGCGTGGCTGCGCCGGGCCAGGCCCTGGCCGATCAGCAGCAGGGCGACACCGCCAAGACTGCCGATCAGGTGCGATGTTTCCAGGATCGGCAGCGATGCATTGAGCAGGTGGCGACGCGGGGTCGGCAAGGTGCCATCGATGACCAGGGCGGCGCCGATGCTGAAAGCCGCCAGCGCGATGATCTGCGGCAGCCAGGGGCGCAGCGCGTTCCAGCCGGCGCGGGTGGCGCCGGCGCTGGCCCGCAGCGGTCGCCGCAGTGCAGGCGCAAGCGCGAGCACGGTGGCCAGCAGCAGCGGCAGGACGTAGTAGGTGACGCGGTAGATCAGCGCGGCCGCCAGCACCGCCGCCGGTGCCACCTGCGGCAGCAGCTTGAGCAGGCTCCACTCGAACACGCCCAGGCCGGCCGGAACGGTCGAGACCAGGCCTGCCAGCACCGCCACCAGGTACAGGCCGACGAAGCCGGGAAGCCCGGTGGGCGTGGAGTCCGGAAGCAGCACGTAGAACGCTGCGCTGGCCAGCACCAGTTCGATCACGCTGAGCGCGGTGACGCCGAGCATGGTCAGCCGGTCGGGCAGCCACAGGGCGTGGCCGAACACACGGAACTGGCGTCCGCTGCGGCCGACCAGCAGCACCGTGGCCAGATAGGCGAGCAGGGCGGCAATGCCGACCGCGCGCACGGCGCCGGAATCCAACGGCAGCGCCAGCGCCGCCGCTGAGGGTTCCAGGCATAACGCCAGGCCGATCAACAGCCATGCACCGAACATGAAACCGAGCGTGCTCATCAGCACGACCTGGCCGATCTGGGCCAGATCCAGCCCGGCACCGCGATAGCCCCGCAGGCGCACCGCGCCGCCGGTCAAGGCCGCAAAGCCGACGGTCTGGCCCAGGGTGTGGGCGAGAAACGCGGTGATGCCGATGCGCGCGGGATGCACGCGGATGCCGCTGCGTCGCAGGCCGATGGCATCGAAGCCGATCAGGCACGCGTAGCTGGCCAGGCCCAGCGTCACGGTCAGTGCGATCTGCGTTGCGCTGAGTGCATGGAACGCCTGGCGGATGGCGCGGTAGCCATGTTCGTCGAACTCGCCGGCCAGGCCATGCAGGGCCACGGCCAGGATCAGCAGGGGAACGAAGATGGTAAGCAACCGCTTCCAGACCGGGATGGACGGAGCGGTTGCGGGATCGGAAGGGGCGGTCATCGGCGCAAGGGTGCGGCAGGGAGGGCGAGGGCGGTGTCAACGCGGGCGTGGCGCATCGTGCGCCTCTCGAAGGCATTTGAACAGCGGTGGTGCAGGACACCCACCCGCCGCCGGTTTGGAGGACAATGCAGGCCTGATCACCCGCAGGAGCCACGCCCATGATGGAGCGTTACGACGTCGGACCGCGCATGTCCGAAATGACCGTGTACAACAAGGTTGCCTACCTCTCCGGCCAGATTCCGGAGGACACCAGCCAGGACATCACCGGGCAGACCCGGCAGGTGCTGGCCGAGATCGACAAGCTGCTGGCACTGGTGGCCAGTGATCGCCAGCATGTGCTGCGCGCGGAAGTGTTCCTGGCCGACATGGCCGACTTCGACGGCATGAACAAGGCGTGGGACGAATGGGTGGTCGAGGGTGCGACCCCGGCCCGTGCCACGGTCGAAGCCAAGCTGGCACACGCCGAGTGGAAGGTCGAGATCGTGGTGACGGCGGCCGTGCCGTAACGGCGGGAGGGTGTCAGCTCCCTTTCCTGCCGGAAGGGAGCTGGCACCGCTACCGTTCCCGCAGCACGATGCAGTCCACCGGACACGGTGGAATGCACAACTCGCAGCCCGTGCACAGGTCGGCGATCACGGTATGCATGTACTTCGCGCCGCCGACGATCGCGTCCACCGGGCAGGCCTGGATGCACTTGGTGCAGCCGATGCAGTCGGCCTCGACGATCACCGCAACCTGCGGCGCCTTGTGTTCGCCGCGCGTACGATCAAACGGCAGTGCCGGCACACCCAGTACCTGGGCCAGTGCACGCGCGCCCGCATCGCCGCCCGGCGGGCAGCGGTCCACGCCCGCCTCGCCGCGCGCCATCGCCTGCGCATAGGGGCGGCAACCGTCATAGCCGCATTGTCCGCATTGCGTCTGCGGCAACAGTCGGTCCAGGCGTTCGGTCAGCGGCGGAATCAGGCTCATGCGTGGCGAAGGCTGCGCGTATGGATCATTTCAGGGGTTTGCCACGGAACCAACGTTCGTGGGCGAGGGCCAGCATCGGCCGGTCCTCGGCGCTGTCGCCATAAGCGTGGATGCGCGTGTAACGCGACAGATCGAAACGGCGACGGATCTGCTCGACCTTGCGAGGACCGCAATCGCCGCCGTGGTACCGGCCGGTCAGGCGTCCGTCCCGGCTTTCAAGGCGGTTGCAGATCAGTTCAAGACCCAGCGTTTCGCACCAGGGACGCAGGTACAGATCCAGCGAACCGGACACGACCACCACGGTGTGCTGCTGTTCCTTGTGCCAGCGGATCTGTTCCAGCATTTCCGGGCGCACCACCTCGGGCAGGAACTCGCGCGAGAAGCCGGTGGCCAGCGCTGCGATGTCGTCGGCGTGGCGCTCGCTGAAGGTGAGGCGGGTGACGCGGGCGCGGATGCGTTCGGCCGAGATCAGTTTCAGCCGGTACGCCGCCAGCCACGGACCCACCTTCCACCACGCCTGCGCAAGCTGCTCGGCGGTGGCCACGCGGCGCAGGAAGCGGCCATAGGTATCGCAGGTGGTGACGGTATGGTCGAAGTCGAACAGCGCCAGTTCCATTCCGATGCCTCCCGTGGTGCGTCCCGTCGTTGCCGTGACCGGCGGGAGCGGCCGTGGCCGCACCCGCGCAGTGCATCAGCGGACCGGCATGCCCGGCTGCGCGCCGCTGTCGGCGTCCAGCAGCGCCAGCGCGCCACCATCGAAACCTGCCGACAGGATCATGCCTTCACTCAGGCCGAAGCGCATCTTGCGCGGGGCCAGGTTGGCGATGAACACGACGCTGCGGCCGACCAGCGCTTCCGGCTCGCCGTAGCTGGCACGGATGCCGGAGAAGATCTGCCGTTTGCCCAGTTCGCCGGCATCCAGCTCGAAGCGCAGCAGCTTGTCCGAACCCTCCACGAACTCGCACACCAGCACCTTGCCGATGCGCAGGTCGAGCTTGGCGAAGTCGTCGATGCCGATGTAGGCCGGTGCCTCGGCGCTGGCCGTTGCGGCACTGGCCGGCACGGCAGCCGCCGGCTTGGCAGCGTCGGCCTTGGCGGCGGGGGCAGCGGCGGTCGGCTGCAGGGTGTCCTTGGAGGCGTCGATCATGGCGTCAATCTTCTTCGGGTCGATACGGGTGAACAGTGGGGTGTAGTCAGCGATCCGATGGGCCAGCAGCGGCTGCGCCAGGTCGGTCCAGTCGGCCACTGGCGCGGCCAGGAACGCCTCGGCCTGGGCGGCGGTGGAAGGCAGTACCGGCTTCAGTGCGGTGACCAGTACACGGAACAGGTTCAGGCCCTGGCTGCACACGGCCTGCAGCTGCGCGTCGGCGCCTTCCTGCTTGGCGATCACCCACGGCTTGACGTCGTCGATGTAGCGGTTGGCTTCGTCGGCCAGGGTCATGGTCAGGCGGATCGCCGCCGCCGGATCGTTGCGCTCGTAGGCTTCGCGGATCGGCGCCAGGCTGTCGATGAAGCGCTGGTACTGGGCGGCATCGGGCAGCTGCCCGGCGAGCAGGCCGTCGAAACGCTTGCTGATGAAGCCGGCGCAGCGGCTGGCCAGGTTGACGAACTTGCCGACCAGATCAGCGTTGACGCGGGCAACGAAGTCACCCAGGTTCAGGTCGAGGTCGTCGACGCCACCGCCGGACTTGGCCGCGTAGTAGTAGCGCAGCGCTTCCGGTTCCAGTCCTGCATCGAGGAAGGTGCGCGCCATCACGAAGGTGCCGCGCGACTTGCTCATCTTGGCGCCGTCAACGGTCAGATAGCCGTTGACGTGCAGGCGGGTCGGCGCGCGGTGGCCGGTGCCGTGCAGCACCGCCGGCCAGAACAGGCCATGGAAATTGACGATGTCCTTGCCGATGAAGTGGTGCAGCTCGGTGGCGGTGCCGGCGCGCAGGTGGGCTTGGAAATCCTCGCCGAGCGTGCCGCACAGGGTCTGGAAGCTGGACAGGTAGCCGATCGGCGCGTCCAGCCAGACGTAGAAGTACTTGCCCGGATGGCCCGGGATCTGGAAGCCGAAGTACGGCGCGTCACGCGAGATGTCCCACGCGCGCAGGCCGCCATCGGCGTCCAGCCACTCCATCAGCTTGGCTTTCACCCCGGGCAGCGCGACGTCGCCGGCCAGCCATTCGCGCAGGAAGCCCTCGAAGCGGCCGACCTCGAAGAAGAAGTGCTCCGAATCCCGGATCTCGGGCGTAGCGCCGGAGATCACCGATTTCGGCTCCTTCAGATCGGTGGGGCTGTAGGTCGCGCCACAGACTTCGCAGTTGTCGCCGTACTGGTCGGCGCTGCCGCAGTTCGGGCAGATGCCCTTGATGTAGCGGTCCGGCAGGAACATGCCCTTGGCCGGGTCGTAGAACTGGGCCACCGAACGGCGGCTGATGTGGCCGGCCGCTTCCAGCTTCAGGTAGAACGCCTCGGTCAGCGCCTGGTTGGCTGCCGAATTGGTCGAATCGTAGTGATCGAAGGCCACGCCGAATTCGGCGAAATCACGTTCATGGCTGGCCTGGATGCTGGCGATGAAGGCCTCCGGGGTTACCCCGGCCTTCTCGGCTGCGAGCATGATCGGCGTGCCATGGGTGTCATCGGCGCAGACGAACCAGGTCCTGCCGCCGCTCATTCGCCGTGCACGCACCCAGATGTCGGCCTGGATGTAGCCGACCAGATGGCCCAGATGCAGCGGGCCGTTGGCGTAGGGCAGGGCGGTGGTGACGAGCGCGGTACGGGTCATGGTCGCGGGGTGAAGCCGAGGGGAACCGCAGATTATCGCATGCCCGCAACGAGGTGACCCGGCCGGGGCCGGGTCACGGGCATGCACGGACGGGCCGGTGGCTTACTCGCGTACCCAGGTCTGCGCCCGGCAGATGAAGGCGATGCAGCCGGAGACGTCCAGCTTGTTGCCACCCGGCTGCAGTTCCATCTTCGACTTGTAGGTCTTGCCGTTGGCGGGGTCGAGGATGGTGCCGCCGGACCACTTGCTGGCGCCGTCGGCCTTCAGGTTCCAGAGGATGGTCATGCCCTTCACCGGCTTGTTCCTGTTGGCACCCTCACAGCCATCGCAGACCGGGTTCGGACCCTTGTCCGAGTCCAGGATGTCCACCACCTTGCCGGACAGCGTGCCGTTGGCGGCCTGGCTGATCTCGACGATGGACTTCACCTGGCCGGTCTTGTCGTCGATGGTCTTCCAGCGGCCGGCCGCGCCATCGGCGGCCTGCGCCGAGAGCGCCGCCAGGCACAGCGGCAGCGCCAGCAGCAGGGTCTTGAAAGTCTTGCGCATGGTCCCCTCCCAGGGTTCATTCCGGCACGGTGCCGGTACACGCCGACTGTATACCCATTCGGCGGGGTATGGGGAAGGGGGTGCCGGGTCGAGCAGGTGAGTGGGGCCAGATCCTTTCCCGATGGAAAAGGGATCTGACCCCGAGCCATCAGCCGACTTCGTAGAGTTCCAGCGGCAGGCCGTCCGGGTCGGCGAAGAAGGTGAAGCGGCGGCCGGTGTATTCGTCCACGCGGACCGGTTCGCAGTCCACGCCGCAGCTGGCCAGGCGCTGGATGAATGGCTCCAGCGCGGCCACGCGGAAGGCCAGGTGACGCAGGCCCTGTGCCTCCGGGCGGCTGGGCCGGGGCGGTGGTGACGGGAACGAGAACAGTTCCAGCTGGCCGCCATCGGGCAGTGCCAGGTCCAGCTTCCACGAATCGCGCGCGGCACGGTGGTTCTCGGCCAGTACGCGCAGGCCGAGGATGCGCACGTAGAAATCCTTCGAGCGCGCATAGTCGCTGCAGATCAGCGCGGCATGATGGATGCCCAGCAGGGCGGTCGGATCGTCGGTCATTGCAGGATGTCCAGCCAGCGCTGGGCGATCTTCAGCGCCAGCGGATAGGGTTCGGGGTCGTTGCGGTTGCTCAGCACGATCACTGTCAGATGCCGGTCCGGATAGCGCAGGATGACGTTGCGGAAGCCGATGCTTTCGCCGCTGTGCCACTGCATGCGGCCGTTGAGGCGCCAGCCGAAGCCGTAATGCGGTACGTCCGGTTCGGTGGTTGCGGTGGCCGGGCTGAACATGGCCCGCCGCGATGCGGCTGACAGCAGGCGGTCGTCGTACAGTGCGGCATCCCAGCGGGCGAGGTCGTCCAGCGAGGAATAGATGCCACCATCACCCAGCACGGCACTGGTGGTGCTCTGGTCGGTGCGCTGCCAGCGACCGTCGAGCCAGCTGTAGCCGTAGGCCCGCGCAGTGACCGTATCGACGCCGTCCTGGTGGGCGACGGTGTGGGTCATGTGCAGCGGGCCGAAGATCCGCTGCTGCAGGAAGGTGGCGAAATCCTGGCCCGACGCGCGCCCGACGATCAGCGCCAGCAGCGCATAACCGCTGTTGCTGTAGCGGTACGCAGTGCCCGGTGTGAAATCCAGCCGGTCCTCGCGCGCGAGCAGCGCCAGCACGTCCGCGTCGTGCACCTGGCGGCTGTCGGTGGGGTCCATCAGGTCCTCATAGTCGGGCAGACCGCTGGTATGCGACAGCAGGTGACGGAGGGTGACGGAGGAGGCCGCAGTGGGAAGTTCCGGCAGCCAGCGTCGCACTGGCTGGCCCAGGCCCAGGCGGCCCTCTTCCACCAGCAGCAGCACGGCGGCGGCGGTGAACTGCTTGCTCACCGAGGCCAGCCGGAAATTGCTGGCTGCGGTCACCGCGGTGCCATCTTCGACCACCGCCAGGCCGTACCCGCGGCGGAACACCGCCTGCCCGTCGTGCAGCACCAGTACCGCTGCTCCCGGCACCTGGCCATCGTAGGCCTGCATCAGGCCATCGATGCCCGCATCCGGTGGCATCACCGCCGGTGCGGCAGGCGCGGCCTGCGGCAGCAGGGCCAGTACGGCAGCGAACACGACGGTGGCGGGACGCATGAGGGCTCCGTGGCGATCAGGGGGGCGGCGCGGCCCCCGGCGGTTGTGACAGCCATCGTTCCATCTTCCGCTCCAGCACGTCCAGCGGCATCGAGCCGTCCTTCAGCAGTTCGGCATGGAAACGGCGCAGGTCGAATGCCGCACCCTGGCGTGCCTTGGCCTTGTCGCGCAGTGCCAGCAGGGTCGTCAGGCCGGCCACGTTGGACAGCGCCTGCGCGGGCTGGGCCATGATCCGCTCCACTTCGGCATTGGCATCATCGCTGCTCATGTCCACGGTCTTCTGCAGGTAGGCGACGGCCTGCTGCTTGCTCCAGCCCTGGGCATGCACGCCGGTGTCGGCGACCACGCGCGCTGCGCGCAGCAGGCGCGAGGAGAGATAGCCGATGCGGTCGTAGGGATCGGTGTAGACGCCCAGCGTTTCCCCCAGCGTTTCCGAGTACAGGCCCCAGCCTTCGATGAAGGCCAGGTCGCCGCCGGCACGCCGGAAGCGCGGCTGCTTGGCCAGCTCCTGCTGCAGGCCCAGCTGCACGTGGTGGCCGGGAATGCCTTCATGCAGGTACTGCACCGGCACGTTCCAGCGCTTGCGGCTGGGCAGGTCGCGGGTGTTCACATACAGCACCCCGGCCTCGCCGGGCTGTGTCGGCTGGTAGGAGGCCGCGGCCGCGGTGAGCGCACGCTCGGGCTCCACTGCTCGGATGTCCAGGGCAGCCTTTGGCAGCGTGTCGAGCACCTGCGGCAGGCGCGTGGCGACCTGCTGCTGCACCTGGCGGTAGCGGCCGAGCAGCGCGTTGGCGTCGCCATACTGGAACTGGCGATCACTGCGCATGCTGCGCAGAAGCTTGGTCGGCGTGCCGCGCAGCTTCGCATCCTTCATCACTGCGGCGATCTGCGCCTGCAGCTCCTGCACGCGCTGTTCGCCGAGCGCATGCCATTGCGCGGGTGTCTGTTCGCTGGCCGTGGTCTGCACGATCAGGTTGGCGTACCACGCCTGGCCATTGGGCAGGGCGCCCAGACCGCTGCTGGTCCGCGTGGCCGGCAGGTACTCGGTGGCGATGAAGCCGCGCAGTGCGCGGTAGGACGGCATGATGCGCAGTTCGATCATGCGCTTGTACTCGGCACTGATGCGCGCCTTGTCCTCGGCGGAAATCGACTCCGGCATGGTCCGGATCGGCGACCAGAAGATGCTCTCCTCGGCGGTCGGCTTGATCACCGCATCCAGCTGCGGCAGCACTTTTTCCATCAGGTCGCGCGGCTGCACCACACCGGCCTTCATGCCCTGGCGCATGTTGTCGATGGCCTGGTCGAACAGCGCCGGAATGCCCAGCGAGCGGCGCGACCAGGTGTCGTAGTCCTGCACGGTATTGAACGGCTGCGCACCCGCGCCGGCACCGAGAATGGCCATGATGCTGCCGACGTTGTAGTACTGGCTGATCGGCATCATCCAGCTGGGATACGGCTCGGCGGCCAAGGTCGCGCGCGCGTCGCGCACGAAGATCTCGTAGCTCAGCAGGTCCTGGCCCTGCAGGCCGTCGCTGCCGATCTTCTCGACCTTGCCCAGCCACTCCACGGTGAAGTCATGCGACTGCTGGCGCCACGCCGCGGACAGGATGTTCGGCAGCTGGTCGTTGTAGCGGGTTTCGCCCTGGAAGGTCGCCTGCAGCGGGTTCAACCGCATCGACGCATCCCAGTATTCGTCATAGAGGCGCTCCAGCTGGACCGTTTTGGGCACAGTGCGGGCGGCGGCGACCGGGCGCGCGGGGGAGCGGGTGGCGCTGCGTGCCGGTACGGTGGCGCGCGTGCTGGGCCGCGCCTTGGGCTTGGCCGCCGGACGGCTCTGCGTCGCAGCGGGCCGGCTGGCCTTCTTCTTCGCAGCTTCGGCCGACGGAACGGCGCTGAACAGGAACAACGCGGCAATGGCGGCGGCCAGGGCGCGGGTGGAATACGGCATCAGGAGCTTCCGTGGAACACAGACCGTGGAGCTTGCACGATCCGGCCGCGTACGGCCAGCGCGGGGGCGCAGTCAGCTGGCGCCCGCTGGGTCTTCAGTCAGCCGCGGCCGCAGCCCGCAGCGCGGCCGCGCGCTCGACACCCAGGTATCGGGTGATCGCACGGCGCATCAGGTACAGCAGGGGAATCAGGGCGATCGCAAAGCCCATCTTGTAGACGTAGTTGACGCTGCTCACCGCCAGGAACAGCGATGTCGGCCACTGCTGCGGGCCGAGCACGAAAGCGATCCAGATCACCACGAAGCTGTCCACCAGCTGCGAGACCGCGGTGGAACCGGTAGCGCGCAACCAGACGTGGCGCTCGCCGGTGGCCTGCCGGATCCGGTGGAACACGGCCACGTCGATCAGCTGGCCGAGCAGGAAGGCCACCAGCGAACCAGCAATGGTCCACATGCCCTGGCCGAACACCGCTGCGAACGCGGCCTGGTAGTCGGGCACGCCATGGGCGTTCATCGAGGTGACCCACCAGCTGGCCGGCGCCAGCGAGATCGCCGCGAAGGCGAACAGGAAGCCGTAGGCGATCAGCACCACCGCCAACCACGAGATGAAACGCACCCCGCGCTTGCCGAAGAACTCGTTGATGGTGTCGGTCATGATGAACACCACCGGCCACAGCAGTGTGCCGGCGGTGAAGCTCAACGATCCGGTCTGGCCGAACAGGTTCCAGTTCAGCGGGTCGATGCCGAGCGTGTCTTCGAGCGCGAAGATCTTCACTCCGATCAGCTCGGCCAGCACGGCATTGCCGCAGAAGAACGCGGCCAGCACGATGAACAGCAGGACCGCGCGGTCCTGCAGCGGGCGCTCGACCGGCGTCGTGCTCATTCGGTGCGTTCGCCCGCGCGGGTGAACGGCACGCTGGCTGGCGCCACAGCACCACCGGAAATGATGAAGCTCATCGCCTGGTCCACGGTCCAGTCGGTGGGTGTGAGCAGTTCCACCGGCACGATTTCAAGATAGCCGGAGGTCGGGTTCGGCGTGGTCGGCACGTACACCGCTGCCAGTTCGCGGTCGGTACCGTGTTCCTTGATCACCCGCGTGACCAGGCCGACCGACTTCATGTCGCGGTGCGGGAAGTCGATCAGCACGACGCGCTGCGTGCTGCCGGGTTCGGTCTGCAGCATGTCCAGCAGCTTCTTGGCGCTGTCGTAGATGATGCTGGCCAGCGGGATCCGCTTGATCACCGCGCCGATCCAGCGCAGCAGGCGCTGGCCGAGCACGCGGCGGCTGGCCACGCCCACGGCCAGGATCACCAGCAGCGTGGCCAGCAGCGCGATGGTGTTCTGGATCCACTCCGCGCGCACCCAGCCCAGGTAATGCGGGAAGCTGGTCGCGATCTGCTCCGACAGGGGCACCACCAGCGGGCTGGAAATACCCGACAGCAGTACGAACACGAATTTGACCACGACCCAGGTGAGCCAGATCGGCAGCAGGGTCAGCAGGCCGGTCAGGAACAGGCGCTGCAGGGAGGGGCGGGGGACCAGGGAGGGGGCTTCGAGCGACATGGGCGCATTGTAGCGGCCAGTGCTTGCCGATGATGCAGGGGAATGCGGCCGGGATCAGCGTGCGTGCGGCTTCAGCCGCAGGTAGACCTGCTTGCGCACCTGGGCGACCACCTCGCCGCTTTCATCGACCACATCGTTGCTGAACCAGCGCAGCACTTTGCCGCCGCCGGCAGCGTCGGCGCGCAGTTCGTCCAGCAGCGCATCGTCGATGCGGAACGACGTGCGCACGGTGCCGCGCCCCGGCTTGAGGAAGTCGATCGCGCCGGCGCGGTCCCACACGTAGTAGTCGCGGCCGAGGATATGCAGCAGGCCCAGCATCCAGAACGGGTCGGTCATCGCGAACAGGCTGCCACCGAAGTGGGTGCCCACGTAGTTGCGGTTCCAGGGGCGCTGGCGCAGCTCGACGTCGATCTGCCGGTAGTCCGGGCTGACCCGGGTGACGTGGATGCCGGTGAACAGGAAGGGCGGCCACAGGTTGATGCCGAAACGGAACAGGCGGGCGTTCATGTGCATCGCGAGGGCGGAGGGGCGGGCCCCAAGTCTAACCATTCGCATGCGTATGTTGTAGCTGTGCGCGGCGCGGCGCGTGTCACCCTGCGGCGTCGATCACGTAGCCGTCGCGACCATTGGCCTTGGCCTGGTACAGCGCCGCGTCGGCACCTTCCACGAAATGATGGGGTTGCAGCTCGCCATTGGGGATGCGGGTATAGACGCCGATGGTCAGGGTGATGCCGCCGTCATGGCCTTCGCCCGGTGCTGGCAGGGCGCGGATGCTCTGGATGAGGTCTTCGATCACCTGCCGCGCGCCCTCGGCCGGCGTATCCGGCAGCACCAGCGCGAACTCGTCGCCGCCGTAGCGTGCCGCCTTGTCGCGCGGGCGACGCGCGTGCGCGGCGATCTGCCGCGCCACTTCGCGCAGTACGCGATCGCCGACCTGGTGACCGTGACGGTCGTTGTGGTGCTTGAAGTGATCGACGTCGATCAGCGCGAGCGTGAGCGGCTTGCCGCTGCGCCGTGCGGCATCGCATTCCTGCTGCAGCGACTGTTCGAAACGCAGCCGGTTGCCCAGGCCGGTCAGCGCGTCACGGTTGGCCAGCCGGTGCCAGGCCGCGATCCGCCATATCGCCCAGGCCAGCAGCACCAGCACGATGCCCAGCATCGCGCTGGCCGGTGCCCACCACAGGTTGCCGGCGCGCAGCAGCGCCCAGCTCAGCAGCGGGGCCAGCGGCAGCGAACAGAGCGCCGTCAGCCACGGCAGGCGCAGACCGAGGAGGATCACGCACAGCGCCACCAGCAGGCCACCGATGGCGTCCTGGCAGAGCCGTGGCAGGACGTGGATCTGCCTGCCCTGCAGCAGCATCGAGGCGATGTTGGCCTGGTACTCGCTGCCGCTCATCCAGTACTCGCGCGTGGTCGGCGTGAGCAGCCGCGGGGCGATGCCGCTGGCGGTCATGCCGACCACGATGCGTCGCCCGTGCAGCATCGCCATGTCCACGTGGCCCTCGAGCACGTCGGCATAGGACACCTGCGGCAATCGTTCCGGCGGGCCGGCGTAGCGCACCCGCACGTAATCGTCGCGGCGCCACTGATAGGGGGAATCGACCTCCGGCTCGGGGTCGGGCAGGCCGTCGATCGCGCTGGCGGGCAGTCCGGCCAGGGCCAGGCCCAGCGCAGGCCAATGCGGCTGGCCGATGCCGGCGCGCAGGTACACCCCACGGGCGACGCCATCGCCATCCACTTCGACATCGCTGTGGCCGATCGCCGCAGCGCTGGCCGCGATCAGTGGAATGGGCAGCAGCTCCTCGGCCATGCGGTCGCCGGCTGCCGGCGCCGCCAGCACGGGCAGTACGACGTGGCCATTGCGCCGGATCGCGGCGGCCAGGATTTCGTCCTGGCGGCTGTCGCGGCGGTCGGGTTCTGACAGCATCAGGTCCAGTGCGATGCGTTCGGCGCCGGCGTCGGTAAGGCGATCAAGCAGACGCGCATGGACCGAGCGCGGCCATGGCCATTGGCCGATGCGCTGCAGGCTGCCTTCGTCGATGGCGATGATCAGCACGCTGGGGTCGGGTCGATAGTCCCAGCCGCCGACCATCGCGTCGTAGGCCGCTTCATCCTGGCGCCACAGCCACTGGCCATGGCTGGCCACGGCCGTCAGCACACCGGCCAGCACGGCCAGTGCGATCCGTCGGGACCATGGAAGCGGCGAACGCCTCATAACAACAGCCAGAGCAGCAGCGCACCGCCGCCGCCGGCGCCGTAGCACAGGCGGCAGGGCAGCTTGACCTGCTGCGCGGGCGAGAAATCGCCTGCGTGCCCGTCGTCGTCGATGTACTGCACGCGCACGTGCAGGGTGCCGCTCCATGGCCGCTTGAAGCTGACCTGGGGCTGCTCGACGGTTTCATCGAGCATCGGGCTGGCGAAGTCGCCACGACGATCCACCTGCACGCGGTAGCGCTGGCCTTCGCTGCCGGCCTGCCAGCGCAGGGTCAGTTGGCCATGCGCCGCCTCGGGCGGCTGCAGGGCAGGGTCCACCGGTTCGTTGGTCAGCTGCAGTGGCAGCGCTTGTCCATAGCGCCCCTGGTGGCCGTTGTCATCGCGCGAGGCAACGCGCCAGTAGTACTGGCCCGGCGGCAGGGGCTGCGCCAGGCGCAGGTCGGTACCGGTGCTGGCCTGCTCCTGCAGCGGCTGCGTGAACGTCGGTTCTGCAGCGACCTGCAGCACGCTGCTGCTCGCGCCCGGGGCCTGGGTCCAGCGGAACCGGGGGCGATCGCTGTTGACGGTCTGGCCGTGCAGCGGAGAGACGGTCAACGGCGGCGGCGGTTGGTCGCTGAGTTCGAAGTCGGCACTGGCGTCCAGGCCCTCCACGCCCTGTGCGTCGACCGCACGCAGCAGCACACGCAGCTCGCCGGGCGGCAGATCGCCGATCGCCAGTCGCGTGTCGGCGGTGGTGGCGGCGAACAGCAGGATTTCCGGGGTAGCCGCCTGCACCACCTCCACCCGGTAGTGGTCGGCCTCGGCGACCGGGTCCCAGGCCAGCAGGCTCGGCAGGGGGGCCAGTCTCAGCTCATCCTGGCGCAGCGTCGGCGCCGGCAGCAGCGCGGCCACGGCGGCGGGCGCCTTGTCGGCGCTGGCGTTGCGGCTGGCCTGGCCCGGACGGACAAGGCGCTGGCCGTGGGTGTTGGCGACCTGCACCCGTCCTTCCAGCACTTCGGTGGCACCGATCCGGCCGGCATCGCCATCGCCGGCGCTGACGCGGAAGACCGTGCCGCGCACGCTGCTGGTCGCCGTCGGTGCATCGATGATGTAGCGCGATGCCGGGCCGCGTGCCGGGGTGACCCGGTTGCTGGCGCGGCCCTGCTGCAGGCGCAGGCGGGTATCGACCATGCCGGTTCGGCCGTAGCGGCTGAGCTGGTCCAGGCGCAGGCGCGAATACTCGCGCAGCTGCAACCGCGAGGCATCGGCGAATTCGAGGGTGATGCTGGAGTCGCCTTCGGTTTCCACGGTGTCGCCGATGCGCAGCTGCTCTCCGGCCCGCACCGCGCGGGTGGCGCTGCCATCGCCGCCCACCAGCCCGACCTTGCCGCGCACGGACAGGACCCGTGCCGGCGCAGGCTCGGTGCGCAGCCAGCTGATCGGGAAGCGCAGCAGCTGGCCCGGCGGCAGCTGATAGGGATTGGCGATGCGGTTGTGCTGCTGCAGCTGTTGCCAGGGCACGGAAGGCTTCAGGTACAGGCCACCCAGGTCCCAGAGGGTGTCACCGGGACGGACCCGGTAGTTCCAGTCCTGTGCGGCGGCGATGGCCGGCAGCAGCAGGAGGGCACACAGCAGGACACGTTGGAGGCGCGTAATGAAAGGCGAAGTGCGGACGAAGGTCACAGTTTGCAGTCCCGGCAATGCGGAGGCGCAGCAGCAAGACCCAATGGCCCCGACCCTCATCCCCCCGAATGGATCGCGGCGGCCGAACGGCCGCCATCGATCACATTATCGCCCGCGTTCAGTGCAGGGATTCTGAACGGGACAGGCTTCCGTTCAGAACAGCAGCGAGGCCATCTTCCTGCGGTACTGCCCGACCAGGTCCTCGTCGGAGATCACATTGAAGGCGTCGATCAGGGTCCTGCGCGGCAATCCGTCCTCGAAACCGCGGTCGATCCGCAGCATTTCCAGGAACTGGGCCAGGGCCGCCTCGTCCTGGCCCTCCAGCAGCAGCTGCACGCCCCGCAGATGGCGCGCCTTGAGGTCGCTGCCATCGGCGGCGATGCGTGATTCGAGCACCTCGGCGGCCGGGGCGTCCTTGAGTGCGGACGCGAAGGCCAGGCGTGCACGGGCGCGCACGGCGCGGTCGTCGGTGGCCAAGTTGGCCGGCAGGCGGTCGATCAGCGTACCGGCTTCATCCACGCCGCCGATCTGCAGCAGGGCCAGGGCCAGGTCGAGCTTCAGCTCGTCCTTGTCCGGTTCGGCGGCGATCTGCGCGCGCAGCACGTCCACCTGTGCCTGTGGGTCCAGCGGTGCTTCCTCCTCGCTGACCGTATCGCCGACATCAGCGGGGACGATGCCGTGCTGGGCCAGGAACTCGCGCAGCTGGCCCTCCGGGATGGCGCCGGGGAAGCCGTCCACCAGCTGCCCGTCCTTGACCAGGAACACGGTCGGCACCGAGCGGATCTGGAAGGCGGCAGCGATCTGCTGTTCCTTGTCGACATCGACCTTGGCCAGCTCAAAGGCGCCGTTGTACTCGCCGGCCAGCTTTTCCAGCATCGGTCCCAGGGTCTTGCACGGACCGCACCAGGTGGCCCAGAAATCGACCAGCACCGGCGTCTGCAGCGACTTCTGCAGGACTTCGGCCTCGAAGGTCGCAGTGGTGGCGTCGAATACGTAGGTCGTCTCGGTCATGGAGGAGGCATCGCTTGGCATCTGGAGAGGGATTCTATGGTGGCGGAACCTGTCCGTCTCAACCCGGGCCGCTGCAAATGGCCGACAATGCGGCCTTCCTGTTGCCGCTGTCGTGGAGCCTGCATGTCGTCGCCGTCCCCCTTGCTGCGCCTGTCGGGCGTGATCGCCGCACTCGTCTTCGTGGCTGCGGTCATCGGCTTCGGTGCCGGCCTCGACGGCTATGCGCAGGCCCGCCATCCGGTGGCGTTGCTGGGCGCGCAGGGGATGCCGCATGCCCTGGGCTTCAATCTGCTGGGCTTCATGCTGCCGGGCCTGCTGGCGGTGGTGGTGGCCGAATGCCTGCGCCGGCAGCTGCCGGCCACCGCGGGCTGGGCCCCGCGTGTGGGCAGCCAGATGCTGCTGCTGGCCGGCCTGGCGTTCGCCGCCATGGGCGTGCTGCCGCTGGATGTGGATGACCTGCACGGGCTGGCCAGCCAGCTGCATGCCAGCGCCTGGATGGTATGGGTGCTGGGCTTCGTTGCCGGCGCTCTGCTGCTGGGCACGGCGCGCCTGCGCGACACACAGGGTCGGGCATTGGGCGGGGTGGCGCTGGCCTGTGGTGTGGTTGCCGCGTTGGCAGCCTTCGCCCTGCAGGGCGTGCTGCCGGCGCCTCTGTCGCAGCGGCTGGCCTTCGCATGCTGGGCGGTCTGGCTGGCGTTGGCGCTGCCGCTGTCGCGGGCCCGTTGAGACGGTCGCGGGGCCGCCACCGGGCCCACAGCCGTCGGACAGGATTGGAGACGTTTGCCGCACTGCGGTACGCTGTACCGCTTTGCCGCCGCATCCGCGTGTTCCATGACCAGCGCTGAACCCAACGCCTACGACCCGCAGCAGGTTGAATCCGCCGCCCAGCAGTACTGGGACGCCACCCGCGCGTTCGAGGTCGACGAGACTTCCGACAAGCCGAAGTACTACTGCCTGTCGATGCTTCCGTACCCGTCCGGTGCGCTGCACATGGGGCACGTGCGCAATTACACGATCGGTGACGTGATCAGCCGCTACAAGCGCATGACCGGCCACAACGTGCTGCAGCCGATGGGCTGGGACGCGTTCGGCCTGCCGGCGGAAAACGCGGCGATCAAGAACAAGACCGCGCCGGCGGCGTGGACCTACAAGAACATCGACCACATGCGCAGCCAGCTGAAGTCGCTGGGCTATGCCATCGACTGGTCGCGCGAGTTCGCCACCTGCCGCCCGGACTATTACGTCCACGAGCAGCGCATGTTCACCCGTCTGATGCGCAAGGGCCTGGCCTACCGTCGCAACGCGGTGGTGAACTGGGACCCGGTCGACCAGACCGTGCTGGCCAACGAGCAGGTCATCGACGGCCGTGGCTGGCGTTCCGGTGCGCTGGTCGAGAAGCGTGAGATTCCGCAGTGGTTCCTGCGCATTACCGATTACGCCCAGGAGCTGCTGGACGGCCTGGACGAGCTGGACGGCTGGCCGGAATCGGTCAAGACCATGCAGCGCAACTGGATCGGTCGTTCCGAGGGCCTGGAGATCCAGTTCGACGTGCGCGACGTCGATGGCAGCGTGCTGGATCCGCTGCGCGTGTTCACCACCCGCCCGGACACCGTGATGGGCGTGACCTTCGTCTCGATCGCCGCCGAGCACCCGCTGGCGCTGCACGCAGCGAAGAACAATCCGGAACTGGCCGCGCTGCTGTCGGAAATGAAGCAGGGCGGCGTGTCCGAGGCCGAGCTGGAAACCCAGGAAAAGCGCGGCATGGATACCGGCCTGCGCGCCATCCATCCGGTCACCGGCGAGAAGGTGCCGGTTTGGGTCGCCAACTTCGTGCTGATGGGCTATGGCACCGGTGCGGTGATGGCCGTGCCCGGCCATGACCAGCGCGACAACGAAGTGGCCAACAAGTACGGCCTGCCGATCGTGCAGGTCATCGCGCTGAAGGATCCGCGCAATGACGACGAGCGCAATTGGGATGGCGCGCGCTGGCAGGACTGGTACAGCGACAAGAACCGTGCCTTCGAACTGATCAATTCGGCCGAGTTCGACGGGCTGGATTTCCAGGGCGCCTTTGAAGCCCTGGCCGAGCGTTTCGAGCGCAAGGCGCAGGGGCAGCGCCGCGTCAACTACCGCCTGCGCGACTGGGGCGTGAGCCGCCAGCGCTACTGGGGCTGCCCGATTCCGGTGATCTACTGCGCCAAGTGCGGCGCGGTACCGGTGCCGGAAGAGCAGCTGCCGGTGGTGCTGCCGGAGGACGTCGCGTTCTCCGGCACCGGTTCGCCGATCAAGACCGACCCGGAGTGGCGCAAGACCACCTGCCCGGAGTGCGGCGGTGCAGCCGAGCGCGAGACCGATACCTTCGACACCTTCATGGAGTCGAGCTGGTACTACGCGCGCTACACCTCGCCGGGCGCGCGTGATGCCGTGGACAAGCGCGGCAACTACTGGCTGCCGGTGGACCAGTACATCGGTGGCATCGAGCACGCGATCCTGCATCTGATGTACTTCCGCTTCTACCACAAGCTGCTGCGTGACGCGCGGATGGTGGACAGCAACGAACCGGCCCGCAATCTGCTGTGCCAGGGCATGGTGATCGCCGAGACCTATTACCGTCCGAACCCGGACGGTTCCAAGGACTGGATCAATCCCGCCGACGTGGAAGTGCAGCGTGACGAGCGCGGCCGCATCACCGGCGCGACCCTGATCGCCGATGGTCAGCCGGTGGTGGTCGGTGGCACCGAGAAGATGTCCAAGTCGAAGAACAACGGCGTGGACCCGCAGGCGATGGTCGGCAAGTATGGCGCCGACACCGTGCGCCTGTTCTCGATGTTCGCCGCGCCGCCGGAACAGTCGCTGGAGTGGAACGAGGCCGGCGTGGACGGCATGGCCCGCTTCCTGCGCCGCCTGTGGGCCCAGGTGCAGAAGCATGCCGCCGAGGGCACCGCCCCGGCGCTGGACGTGGCCGCGCTGGACGGTGGCCAGAAGGCGCTGCGCCGCAAGACCCACGAGACCATCGGCAAGGTCGGCGACGACTATGGCCGCCGCCACAGCTTCAACACCGCGATCGCTGCGGTGATGGAACTGATGAACGCGCTGGCCAAGTTCGAGGACGGCAGCGAACAGGGCCGCGCGGTGCGCCAGGAAGCACTGCAGGCCATCGTGCTGCTGCTGAATCCGATCACCCCGCATGCCAGCCACGCCCTGTGGCAGGTGCTTGGCCATGGCGAGACGCTGCTGGAGGACCAGCCGTTCCCGCAGGCCGACGCCAGCGCGCTGGTGCGCGACGCGCTGACCCTGGCCGTGCAGGTCAACGGCAAGCTGCGCGGCACCATCGAAGTGGCCGCCGATGCCGCTCGCGAGCAGGTCGAGGCGCTGGCCCTGGCCGAGCCGAATGCAGCGAAGTTCATGGAAGGCCTGACGGTGCGCAAGATCATCATCGTCCCGGGCAAGATCGTGAACATCGTCGCCGCCTGATGTACCCCGCACCGGCCGCCCTCCCGGCGGCCGGTGTTCCAGCAACGCGGGGGGCATGCGGTTGATGGCCCTGCGTTCACGCGGTCTCGGGCACGCTGTCTGTTGCCGTGATCGCCCGGCTCCGCCAGACTGTTCTCCATGACCCGACTCCTGCTTGCCCTCGTTCTTGTCCTCGGCCTTGCCGGCTGTGGCTTCCATCTGCGCAACAAGCTGATGTTGCCGACCGACACCGCGCCGGTGAAGGTGGTCTCCACGGCCCCGTACAGTGAACTGGTCAAGCTGCTCAACCGCAGTCTGCAGGCGTCCGGCGCCAAGCTGGCAAGCGAGGATGGCAACGAACCCAGCACCCAGCTGCAGGTGTTGTCCGAACGCTGGGGCGACCTGCCGATCGCGATCGACTCGCAGGGTCGTGCGCAGGAATACAGCCTGCGCTACGCGGTGATCTTCATCTTCCGTCGCGAGGATGGCAGCGAACTGGTGCCGCAGCAGGTGATCGAACTGTCGCGCGACTACGTGTCGCCGCCCACCGACGCGACCGGTACCACCACCGAGCGCGAGATCCTGGCCGATGAACTGCGCCGGGAAATGTCGGCCTCGATCATCCGCCGCATCGACAGCGTGGTCCGTGCCGAAGTCGCGAAGGGGGGCAGCCTGTCCGCGCCGAAGCCGGTCGATCCTGCGGGTCCGGCCGAGCCGACACCGGCACCGGCCATCAAGCCCTGACCGGGACCGGCATGGAACTGCGTCCGGAGCAGCTGGCCAGCCAGGGCGCTGATACCCCGCTGTCGCCGGTGTACCTGATCGCCGGTCCTGAGACGCTGCGCGTGCTGGAAGCCGCCGACGCGGTCCGTGCGCGGGCGCGCGCCGCCGGCATCGGTGAGCGCGAGGTGTTCGACGCCGATGGTCGCGACTTCGACTGGGGCCAGCTCGACGCCAGCTTCAACGCGCCGAGCCTGTTCAGTGCCCGTCGCCTGGTGGAAGTGCGGTTGCCCAGTGGCAAGCCGGGCAAGGACGGCGCCGAGGTGATCAGCCGGTTCTGCGCCGATCCGGCACCGGACGTCGTGCTGATGATCACCGCCAACGAATGGAGCAAGGCGCACCAGGGCAAGTGGGCTGAAGCGGTGGGCCGGGTCGGCGTGCTGTCGGTGGCCTGGGCGATCAAGCCGCATGAACTGCCCGACTGGATCGAGCGTCGCCTGCGCAGCAAAGGCCTGCGCGCGGATCCGGCCGCAGTGCAGCGCCTGGCCGAGCGCGTGGAAGGCAATCTGCTTGCCGCGGCGCAGGAGATCGACAAGCTGGCGCTGCTGGCCGATGGGCACGCGCTGGACGTGGAACGGATGGAATCGCTGGTGGCCGATGCCGCCCGCTATGACGTATTCCGGCTGGTGGAAGCCACGTTCTCCGGGCAACCGGCGGCGGTGCTGCGCATGCTTGCCGGCCTGCGCGGCGAAGGCGAGGCGGTGGCCGCGCTGATGCCGATCGTGATCCGGGAACTGCTGGCAGGTGCCGGGCTGGCGCGGGTGCAGGCACGCGGTGGCAACCTTGCCGCCGAGATGAAATCGCGCGGCATCTGGGAGTCGCGGCAGGCACCGTACAAGCGTGCGCTGCAGCGGCATCCGGAAGGCAAGCGCTGGGAACGTTTCGTGGCCGAGGCCGGGCTGGTCGACCGCATCGCCAAGGGGCGCGCCGACGGCGACGCCTGGCTGGCGCTGGAGCGCCTGCTGGTGGCCGTGGCCGAGCCGCGCGCTGTGCGGCTGCTGGCCCGGGCCTGATCGATGAGCCTGCGGGTCTATTACGGGGGCACCTTCGATCCGGTGCACCTGGGGCACCTGGCGATCGCGCGCGCCGCGCGCGATGAGCTGCAGGTCGCGGTGCGGATGCTGCCGGCGGCCGATCCACCGCACCGCCCGGTTCCCGGCGCGACCGCCGAACAGCGCTGCACGATGCTGTCGCTGGCCATCGGCGACGAGCCGGGGCTGCTGCTGGACCGGCACGAACTGGATCGGGCCGCGCGCTTTCCCGGTCGCCCGTCCTACACCGTCGATACCCTGCGCGAACTGCGCGGCGAGCTCGGTCCCAGCCGGCCCCTGGCCTGGCTGGTCGGCGCCGACAGCCTGCTGGGCTTGCCCGGCTGGCATGAGTGGGAGGCGCTGTTCGGCCTGGCCCACTTCGTGGTGGCGGAGCGGCCGGGCAGTCCACTGCAGGCCTCGGTCGACGGCGAGCTCGGCCGTGTCCTGGAAGGGCGGTGGGCCGACAGCGAACAGGACCTGTTTGCCAGTCCGGCCGGCCGCATCCTGCGCCTGCACCATCCGTTGCGCGGGGAATCGGCCAGCGCCGTGCGCGCGCAGATCGCCGCGGCAGGGCCCTGGCGTGCCCTGCTGCCGCCGGCGGTGGCCGACTACGTGGCCGCGCAGCGGCTGTACCATCCGGCAACACCGTGAATGCCGCGACCGCGCCATCCCCGTATAATCGCCCCCACGTTTATCGAGTCGATCCACTTTGAGCAACCAGACCCAGCCCCAGACCATCAAGGTCGATCTGCCCAGCCCGCCGCCGTCCGTGCCGGAACTGCTGGCCAGTGTCCGTCAAGCCACCGAAGACCTGAAGGCCAAGGACCTGGTCGAGATCGACGTGCGCGGCCGGTCCAGCGTTGCCGATTACCTGGTGATCGTCTCGGGTACTTCGACCCGCCACGTCAAGTCGATCGCCGACGAGGTCGTGCGCTTCGCCAAGAAGATCGACGTGATGCCGCTCGGGGTTGAGGGCGAGCGCGAAGCCGAGTGGGTACTGGTCGATCTGGGCGACGTGATCGTCCACGTGATGCTGCCGCGCGTGCGTGAGTTCTACGCCCTCGAGCGCCTGTGGACGGTCGGTGACCAGCCGCCGTCCAGCGACGACGAAGTGGCCTGAGCCGCACGTTGATGCATCCCTTCGACGGCGCCGATGGCGCCGTCGACGTTTTCGAGGAGCGCTGATGAAAGCCCGCCTGATCGCCACCGGTGAACGCGCACCCAGTTGGGTCGCGCAGGGGTTCGCCGAGTACCAGAAGCGGCTCTCGCACTGGCTGCCGTTCGAGCTGGTCGAGATCGAGCCCGGCCTGCGCGGCAAAGGCCGCGATCCACGCCGTGCCACCGAGGACGAGGGTCGGCGGGTGATCGCCGCGCTGCCGAAGAATGCCTACGTCGTGGCGCTGGATGTGCCCGGCCGCCAGCTCAGTTCCGAACAGCTGGCGCAGCGCCTGGAGCATTGGCGGGGACAGGGCAGGGACTTGGCGTTCCTGATCGGCGGTCCCGAGGGGCATTCGCCCGAAGTTTCGGCACTGGCCGACGAGAAGTGGTCGATTGGTCCGCTCACGCTGCCGCACATGCTGGTGCGGCTGGTCGTGGCGGAACAGCTGTACCGGGCCGCCGCAATGATTGCAAATCACCCCTACCATCGCGCGTGAAGAGCCGTTATACTGTTCGTCTGCCCGAATAGCTCAGCCGGTTAGAGCACTTGACTGTTAATCAGGGGGTCGTTGGTTCGAGTCCAACTTCGGGCGCCACTTTCAGAAACCTGCATCGCGAGATGCAGGTTTTTTTTTGCTCTACAGAGTCAGCGCTCCTCGCCAGAACGCCATCAGTGTGGCGATCGCAACTGCCAGGATGGCGCCGAACAGCACCCACTCCCAAGGCGTGAACACCTGTTCGCCACGCTGGCGACGGGTCAGCGCGAACAGCGCTACGCCCGGCACATACAACAGCACCGACAGCAGCAGGTTGTGCAGGCCACCGGCATACACAAGCCACAGCGCGTATGCGCTCGCCAGCAGCGCGACGCTGAAGTCGCGCCAGCGGATTCCCGCTTCGCCGCCCGCATAGGCCTGACCACGCCAGGCCAGCTGCACGCCGAATGCCGTGGACAGGAAATAGGGCACCAGACTCATCGATGCAGCCAGCAGTACCAGGCCGGTATAGCTGCCGGAATTCACCAGCACCAGCAGCAGGAACAACTGGATCAGGCCGTTGCTCAGCCAGAGCGCATTGGCCGGCACGCCACGCGCATTCTCGCGGCCAAGGAACGCGGGCATGGTGCCGTCGCCGGCAGCCGCATACAGCACCTCGGCGCACAGCAGCACCCAGGCCAGCAGCGCGCCAAGCACCGAGATGATCGAACCGATGATGATCACGGTCGCGCCCCATTCACCGACGATGGCGCGCAGCACGTAGGCCATCGATGGATTGGGCAGGGCAGCCAGCTCGGCCTGCGACAGCACGCCCATCGACAACAGGCTCACCAGGACCAGCAGCAGCCATACGCCGAGAAAGCCGATCACGGTCGCGCGCCCTACATCGGCACGACGCGCAGCGCGCCGGGAATAGATGCTGGCGCCTTCGATGCCGATGAACACCCATACGGTCACCAGCATCATGCCGCGCAGCTGCTGGCCGAGATCGCCGAGTGCGGGCGTACCCAGGAAATCGGCGCCGAACACGTCCATGCGGAACGCGCCGGCGGCCAGGATGAGGAACAACGCAATGGGCAGCAGCTTGGCCACCGTGACCAGGCCGTTGACGATGGCGGCAGTGCGCAGGCCGCGCAGCACCAGCAGGTGCACGGTCCATAGCAGCAGCGACGAGGCGGCCACCGCTGCCGGCGTATTGCCTTCACCGAACACCGGCATGAAGTGGCCGAGGCCACTGAAGATCAGCACGAAGAAGCTGGCGTTGCCGAGTACCGAGGCAACCCAGTAGCCCCATGCCGCGGAGAAGCCGATGTAGTTGCCGAAGCCTTCCCGCGCATACGCGTAGATGCCGGTATCGAGGTCCGGCCGGCGGTTGGCCAGGGCCTGGAACACGAAGGCGAGCATCAGCATGCCGGCGCCACTCACCGCCCAGCCGATGATCGCGGCGGCCGGACCGGCGCTGCGCGCCACGTTCTGTGGCAGGGAAAAGATGCCGGCGCCGACCATCGAGCCGACCACCAGAGCGGTCAGTGCAGCCAGGCCCAGCCGTTGTGAGGTCGCAGCCATGAATCTCCCCTGCGGCAGCGCGGCCGCAGGGGCACAGTAGCGGCAGTGCCGTGAAGCCGCATGCAACATCTGCAACGACGGAGGCCCGGGCATGTGCCCGGGCCTCCGAAGGTGATGCTGCAGCGACGATCAGTTGAAGGTGTACTTGGCACCGACCGTGAAGTAGCGGCCGATGGCTCCGCTGAAGTGCAGCGGGTTGTAGTTCACGCCGCCATAGGTGGTCGGATCGAGCGGTGCGATGCGATCAAACACGTTCTGCACCGATGCGTTCAGTTCAAAGGCTTCGGTGATGTTCCAACGACCGGACAGGTCGAAGGTGGTGAACGAGGAGATCTTCTCGACCGGCGAGCCATCCTCGTAGAACGCCAGGTAGTCGCCGCCACGGCGGTCCTTGTTCTCCAGCTTGCTGATGTAGTTGGCGACGCCGCTGACACTCCACGGGCCCTGCCTCCAGGTGGTGCCGAAGTTGATGCGGTCCTTCGGCGTGCCGATGCAGTTGGTGACGTCGCAGTTGCCGTGGGTGCCGGCGTAGTCGACCGTCACATCGGCATCGGTGCGCTCGAACTTCAGCACATGGCTCCACTGCAGATCCATTTCCAGCTGGCCCGGACCGATATCGAAGGTCTGGCGGATATCGGTGTCGATACCGCGCACGCGGGTGGACGCGGCGTTGATGTACTGCGTGTTGACCGCCAGGATGCTGCCGGTGCCGGCAATGCCGTTGAGCAGGTTGGTGTCGCGCAGGACGTTGCCGGCGGCAATGGCGTCGGCGGTGCTGCCCTGGGCGATTTCGTTGGTGCGCTTGATCTGCCACGCATCCACCGTCATCGAGGTGGAGGAGGTCGGCTGCAGCACGATACCCACCGAATAGCTCTTGGATTCCTCCGGCTTCAGGTCGCTGTTGGGGCGGGTGATGATCGCCACCGAGCGTGCGGTGCATTCGGCTTCACTGATGGCGCAGCGCACCGGGTCGCGGGCGTTGGAGAAGGCGGCCAGGCCACCGTCGCCGTTCTCGGCCGGGTTCGGCGCGCGGAAACCTTCGGCGTAGCTGGCGCGCAGCGCGATCCAGTCGGCCGGGGTCCACTTCACGCCCAGCTTCGGCGTCGCCTTGCCTTCACCGCTCTCGTACTTGTCGTAGCGCAGTGCACCGGACAGCTCCAGCTGTTCCAGCACCGGCGCGGACAGTTCGACGTATCCGGCGTACACGTTCTGGGTACCGTCATAGGCCGAGTAGCCCAGGCCGATGATGTCGCCGGTGTCGGTGAACGTCTGCGGGGTCAGGCTGTTGCTGGTCTTGCGCCACTCGGTGCCCATCGCCAGGCCGAGCGGGCCACCCTTGAGGTCCATCAGGCTGCGCGACACGGTGAAGTCGAACATGTCCAGGCTGGACTTGGCGCGTGCACTGATCTCCGGCGAGATGAAATCGTACAGCGCCTGCGAGTTGAGGTTGGCGTTGTCGCCGATGCGCCATACGCCACCGGCACAGTTCGGGTTGGCCAGTGCACAGCGGACGTTGTCGTAGTGCAGGAAGCCGGTACGACGGTTGATCAGGTCGGTGCCGGAGTGCAGGTAGGCGGTGTCATAGTTCCAGTCGCCCCAGTTGCCCTTGACGCCCACCAGGAAGCGGTTGAACTCGTTGGTGTTGTTGGTCACGCGCGGACCAACGTCCCAGGCCGAATAGCGCAGGCGCGAGGCCTGGCCGGGAATCGGGTTGTCCGGATGATCCGGGCCGAGCACGGTGGCACCGGAACCGCTGTTGGCGTTGACCGGTCCTTCCGGGTAGCCCCAGCCGCCGGACACGCCCGAGGGCGTGTTGCTGAAGGTGGTTTCCTTCTTCGAGTAGCCGATCTCGGTGTAGATCTCGCCGCCTTCGCCGAAGGCGAAGCTGGCACGTCCGAACACGTTGATGTACTTCTCTTCCGGGCTCAGGTCACGGAACTTCTGCGCCGGATCCCACAGGCAGCCCTGCTGCTGTGCGGTCGCATCGGTCTGGCCGGGAATGCTGGTCAGATTGGCACAGCCCGGCAGCGCCACCAGGAACGCGGGATTGTCGTCGTCGACATTGCGGTCGTCGAACACCGAGCCGTTCGGGCCCACGCCACCGGCAGTACCACCGGACAGGTAGGCACCGCCCAGGAACTGCGCGTCGGCGGCGGAATAGCCCCAGCGACGGATGTCACCGGTGCCGATCCACTTGCGGTTCTTGCGATCGCCGATCTTGATCGCGTCGGTCTTGCCGACGTCCAGGCTGAAGAATGCGTTCCAGCCATCGGTGGCCAGGTCGCCGGTGCCTGCGGTCAGCGTCGCCTTCTTGGCATCGCCGTCGCCGTCGCCGGAGACGCCGTAGGAACCGCGCAGGATCGCGCCCTGGAAATCGCTGCGCAGGATGATGTTGACCACGCCGGCGATGGCGTCGGAGCCATAGATCGCCGATGCGCCGTCCTTCAGAACTTCCACGCGCTCCACCGCATCCAGCGGAATGGTGCTCAGATCGGTGAAGACCTTCTGGCCATCGTCAGCCAGGCCGTAGGTGGCCATGCGGCGGCCATTCAACAGCACCAGCGTCGAGCCGGCGCCGAGGCCACGCAGGGAGATGCCGGCGCCGCCGCCGGCAAAGCCGTTGCCGAAGGTCTTGGGAATCGAGCCGGAACCGTCGGCGGTCAGGGTCTGCAGGTATTCGGCGACCGTGGTCTTGCCGGTGCGGTCGATCTCCTGGCGGGTCACCACCTGCACCGGGGACGGTGTCTCGGTATTGGTGCGCGGGATGTTCGAGCCGGTGACCGTGATGCGGTCGAGATTGGTGGCCTGCTCCTGGGCGAAGGCGGAGGAGGAAACCACGGCGCCGGCCAGCAGCAGGGCGCTGCCGGTAAGGATGTGAGTGATGGACGATGCCAGGGTGTCACGGCGGCTGGCGGGCCGATGGATCGGGTGTTTCACAGCTTCTCTCCTAACTGGAAAACCTTGTGTTGAGGGCTGTCGCCGGATCAGGTCCGGGACGGGCCAATCTAGGTTTCCGGCAGGTGACGGAGTCGTGAAATTTTGCTTAATCGGCGGTGCGCGGACGGGCGGTGTGCGGATTCGCAAACCCGGTCGCGGATTCCGGCCCGGCGTGAGGCCGGGCCGGTGCGACGGTCAGTCAGGCAGCGAGAACTGCACCGGCACCATGCCGATCGCAGGCACCGCCACGCCGTCGTGCTGGGCGGGTTCAAACCGCCAGTGGCGCAGCACCTGCTGGCGTGCGGCCTGGTCCAGGCTGCGCGAACCGCTGCTGCGTTCGATGCTGACCGCGACAGGCTGGCCATTGCTGTCCACTTCCACGCGCAGCAGGACCGTGCCCTGTTCGCGGTTGCGCAGCGCGGGGATGGGATAGGCCGGGGGCGGCGCACTGCGGTACTGCAGCTGGGCTCCCGCCAGCGGCGTAGCTGCCGCCGGCGTCGGCGGCGCCATCACCGCGGTCGGTTCGGCGGCCGGCAGGACGATGCCCGGCGCGTCTTCGACCGTTGCGGTGGGGGCTGGCAGCGCCGGTGCGGTCGGCACCGCCTGGGAGCGGGGGGCGACCTTCACCTGTTCGGGTTCGGTGGGCAGGATCGGCGGAGGTTCCGGTGTCTCGAACTTTTCGATCCAGCGGACCGTGGTCGTGTCACGCGGGGCCTGTACCGCCTGATAGGTGGCGGGGATGAGCAGCAGCAGCAACGCCAGCAGATGCAGTGCGATGGCCGCGCTCCAGGCGGCGATGCGGGCGGGGTCGAAGTGCGCGGATGCAACGGGATACGTACGAACCATGGTCCACCTCCGTGCCAGTGTCGAAAGACGTCAACGCACCAGGGCCGCCATCGGGGTTTGCCGCACGCGGCTGGCAGCCAAGCATTAGCGCGTCGTGGCCGCCACTGCCTAGAGGCATGTCAGGCGATGTTGAACTGGCCTTCATCTACGCAACGGGGCCGGAGACCTTTCCGCTGGAAAGGCATCCGGCCCCGTGGGCAGCAGATCAGGGCAGGGCGCTGTCCGGCGGACAGTGCCCCCGCCGTGCCGGGTCGTCAGCGACCCAGCTCGAACACCACGTCCAGGTTGACCGAAACGGTGGATTCGCCCGGCGCGACCGGCGTGGCCTTGTCCATGGCGGCCGAGGCCATCTGTGCCCGCATCATCGGCACCGGGCGGAAGCCGCCGTTGCTGTTTTCAGAGATGCTGACGATGCGGCGCACCTGCAGGCCCAGCGACTTGGCATAGGTCTGGGCGCGCGCCTGTGCCTTCTTCAGCGCGGCCAGGCGGGCTTCGTCATAGACCGGCTCCGGCTGGTCGATCTCGAAGCTGGGGCCGTTGATCTGGTTGGCGCCCTGGGCGGCCAGCGCATCGAGCACCCGGCCCAGCTTGGCGATGTCGCGGACCTTCAGGCTGACGGTATTGCTGGCCTGGTAGCCGGTGATCTTCGGCGCTTCGTTGTCGGTATAGCGGTACTGCGGGTTGAGGCTGACGCCGCTGGTCTGCACATCGCGCTCGGCGATGCCGGCCGCCTTGATCGCGGCCAGCACCTTGTCCATCTGCTGCGCATTCTGGCGCATGGCGCTGTTGCCGTCGGCGGCCTGGGTGACCACGCCGGCCGACAGGGTGGCCACATCCGGCACACGGGTCGCTTCGGCGTTGGCCGAAATGTTCAGCAGGGTGCCCTCGGCCGGGGCGGCGATCGGCGGCGGCGGGGCGGCATGGGCGGACATCGAGGCTCCAAGGGCGAGGGACAGGGCAAGCAGCAGCGGGGAGGCGGTCAGGCGCATGGGATCTCCTTGTTGTGGCGTGAGGGTGGTGTCGTAGCGATGAACGCGCTGTGAGTCCGTTCGGGGTTGAAGGCACGCGGGAGCAGGTTGCCGACGATTCAGGCGGCGGCCTCAGGTTATGCTGTGCCGATGCTCTATCTTGCTTCCCGCTCCCCCCGACGCAACCAGCTGCTGGCCCGACTCGGACGCCCCTTCCAGGCGCTTGACCTGGAGGTTGTCGAGCAGCGCGCGCCCAGTGAAAGCGCCGAACAGTACGTCTGCCGGGTTGCGGCCGACAAGGCGCGCGCCGGGTTGGCCCGGGTGCTGGCCGATGACCCGGACGCACGGGTGCTGGGCTCGGATACCGAGGTCGTGCTTGATGGCGAGGTGTTCGGCAAGCCGGTCGATGCCGCCGATGCCCGGGCAATGCTGACGCGCCTGGCCGGACGCACGCACCAGGTGATGACGGCCGTGGTGGTGGTCGGCGCGGCCGGGCTGGACAGCGAACTGGTGGTGTCCGAGGTCACGTTCGCTGCGATCGGCGCCGCCGACATCGCCGCCTATGTGGCCACCGGTGAGCCGCTGGACAAGGCCGGGGCCTACGCCATCCAGGGTGGGGCCGAGCGCTGGATCGAACACCTGTCCGGCAGCTACTCCGGTGTGATGGGGCTGCCGCTGCTGCACACCGATCGTCTGCTGGCGCGCTGCGGCGTGCCGGCTCCCATTGCCAACGCCGCCAGGGAGGCTGCAGATGTCTGAGGAAATCCTGGTCAATGTGACCCCACGCGAGACCCGGGTCGCGGTGATCGAGAATGGCATGCTGCAGGAACTGCACATCGAGCGCGGCTGGCGCCGGGGTGTGGTCGGCAACATCTACAAGGGCAAGGTGCAGCGGGTGATGCCGGGCATGCAGGCCGCCTTCGTCGAGGTCGGCCTTGAGCGCGCTGCGTTCCTGCATGCCAACGACGTGGTGCGGCCAGCGCCGGTGGCCAGTGCCGACACCGAGAACACCACGCTGCCACCACCGGCCAGCGTGCCGATCGTCGAGCTGCTGCGCGACGGCCAGGACATCGTGGTGCAGGTGGTGAAGGATCCCATCGGTACCAAGGGCGCGCGGCTGACCACGCAGATCAGCATCCCGTCGCGCTACATGGTGCTGCTGCCGCAATCGAAAGTGGTGGGCGTCTCCGCGCGCATCGAGGACGAGGCCGAGCGCGCGCGCCTGAAGGCGCTGGTGACCGAGTTGTCGGCACAGCACGGCGGCTACGGCTACATCGTGCGCACCAACGCCGAAGGGCAGCCGGCCGAAGCCATCGCCGAGGACATCGCCTATCTGTCGCGGGTCTGGAACGTGGTGGAGCGCCGCGGCCGCGACGCCACCCCCTGCAGCGTGATCTATGAAGACCTGAGCCTGCCGCTGCGTTCGGTGCGCGACCTGATCCGCAAGGACGTGGACAAGGTGAAGGTCGATTCCAAGGAAACGTTCGCGCAGCTGCAGGCTTTCGTGGCCAAGTACATGCCGGTGCTGGCCGAGAAGCTGGAGCTGTACTCCGGCGATCGCCCGATCTTCGACATGTTCGGCGTGGAGGACGAGATCGGCCGCGCGCTGGACAAGCAGGTGCCGCTGAAGTCCGGTGGCTACCTGGTGATCGACCAGACCGAAGCGATGACCACCATCGACGTCAACACCGGGTCGTTCCTGGGCCAGCGCAACCTGGAGGAGACGGTGTTCCGCACCAACCTGGAGGCGGCGCAGGCCGTGGCCAGGCAGCTTCGCCTGCGCAATCTCGGCGGCATCATCATCATCGACTTCATCGACATGGATGATGCCGAGCACCGCCGCCAGGTGCTGCGGACCCTGGAAAAGGCGCTGGCGCGGGACCATGCCAAGACCACGGTCTACGACTTCTCGCCGCTGGGCCTGGTGGAGATGACCCGCAAGCGCACGGTCGAAAGCCTGGAGCGCCAGCTGTCGGAGACCTGCCCGCAGTGCAGCGGTCGCGGCACCATCAAGACCACCGAAACGGTCACCTACGAGATCTTCCGCGAGATCACCCGCGCGGTGCGCCAGTTCGATGCCGCGCGCCTGCTGGTGATCGCGTCGACCAAGGTGGTGGCGCGCATCACCGATGAGGAATCCGCGGCGGTGGCCGAGCTGGAAGAGTTCCTCGGCAAGAGCATCCGCTTCCAGGCGGATGAGCAGTACCTGCAGGAGCAGTTCGATGTTGTGCTGCTCTGATCCACGCCGGCCGAAGGTCGGCGGCGGCCGATGAGCGCGCCGCCGCGCCTGCGACTGCGAAGGATCCGCCGTCATCTCATTGCTGCCTGTGCGGTGGCCCTGGTCGGGCTGGCGCTGCTGGTGGGCACCTTCAGCCAGCTGCTGCCGCTGGCCGAGCGACACCCCGACAGGATCGCCGCCTGGTTGAGCGAGCGCGCAGGCCAGCCGGTCCGTTTCGACCAGCTGGACACGGCGTGGACCCGTCGTGGCCCGCTGCTGCAGCTGAAGGGCCTGCGCATTGGCGCCGGGCAGGGCCTGGCGGTCGGCGAGGCTGAAATCCTGGTGTCGATGTACAGCGGCCTGCTGCCGGGCCGTTCGTTGACCGAGCTGCGTCTGCGCGGCCTGGCCCTGGATCTGCAGCAGAGCGAGGACGGTCGCTGGTCGGTGCGTGGCCTGCCGCAGCCCAGCAGCGGGGGTGACCCGCTGGAGGCGCTGCGCCGGCTGGGCGAGCTGCAGGTGATCGGCGGCCGGCTGGGCGTGCAGGCCCCGGCGCTCGGCATCGACACCGTATTGCCGCGCGTCGATCTGCGCCTGCGCGTCAATGGCGACCGCCTGCGGGTAGGCGTGCGGGCCTGGGCCCAGACCGACGCCCTGCCGCTGACCGCCGTGCTGGATGTGGACCGTGTGCGTGGCGACGGCGAGGCATGGCTGGGCGCCGATCCCATCGATTTCCGCGCCTGGTCGCCGTTGCTGGCGGCCGGGGGCGTGCGCCTGCGTGAAGGACGCGGCGAACTCAATGTGTGGCTGACCCTGCGCGATTTCGTCCCCGTGGCGCTGACCACCGATTCGGATCTGCGGGATCTGCGCATCGACGGCGCACCGATGCCGGGGCTGGCAGTGCCCCGGCTGCAGTTGCAGCGCATGCAGGCGCTGCTGCGCTGGCAGCGGCAGGCGGACGGATGGGCGATGCAGGTACCGCGCCTGCGGCTGGTGGACGACACCGGCGCGCAGCAGCTTGATGGACTGCAACTGCAGGTCGGCACGCAACTGGGCATCCGCAGCGGGGCGGTGCAGGCCGGTACCGCGCTGCGTGCGCTGGCGCTGAGTGACCGCCTGGACCCTGGCCTGCGGCGCTGGCTGTTCCTGTCAAAGCCGCAGCTGGATCTGCGGGAACTGCAGCTGGCCGGCACGCGCAACGGTCCGCTGTGGGCCCAGGGCGAGCTGCAGTCGCTGGGTTTTGCCAGCGTCGGTGACGCACCTGGCCTGCGAGGGCTGGGCGGCCATTTCGAAGGCGACGCCGATGGCTTCCGCCTGCAGCTGCAGCCGCAGCGCGAGCTTCAGTTCGATTGGCCGACCGGCTTCGGCGTGCGCCATGACCTGCACCTGGCAGGCCAGGTGGTAGGGTGGCGCGACGAAGGCGGCGGCTGGCGCATCGGCACGGCCGCCCTGCGTGTGGAAGGCACGGATTACGCAGCCGATCTGCGCGGCGGTGTGTGGTTCCAGGGCAATGGCACGCGTCCGTGGCTGCAGCTGGCGGCCAAGCTGGACGATGTACCGATGACGGCCGCCAAGCGCTTCTGGATCCATTCCAGGATGAGCAAGGGAGCCACCGACTGGCTGGACATGGCGCTGGCCGGCGGCCAGGTGCGTGATGGTATCGGCCTGGTCACCGGTGACCTCGACGACTGGCCCTTCGACAACAACGACGGGCGGTTCGAGGCCACCGGCCATATCACCCGCGGCGACATCCGCTTCCAGCGCGACTGGCCGCTGATGAGCCAGGTTGACGCCGACATCGCCTTCATCGGTCCTGGCTTCCACATGCAGGGGCGCGGTGACCTGGCAGGCGTGCCGGTGCAGCACTTCGAGGCCGGCATCAAGGATTTCGGCCAGCAGCCGCTGTACGTGCGTGCCGATACCCGCAGCGAAGCCGGAAAGCTGCTGGCGCTGCTGCGGCAGAGCCCGTTGCACCAGGAATACGGCGAGACGCTGGACAACCTGACCGCCGCCGGGCCGGCGCAGGTGACCTTCGACCTGCTGCAGCCGCTGCATGCCGACGAAGGGGGAGGTCACCTGCAGGGCACGGTCGATCTGGCCGGCGTGAAGCTGGTGGAGAAGCGCTTCGCGCTGGAATTCGACAACATGCGTGGGTCGGCCCGCTACGGCAACGGGGGTTTTGCCGCCGAGCAACTGGCGGTGCGCCATCTGGGCCAGGACGGCCAACTGAGCCTGCGCGCGGGTGGGTTCGTGCGTGACCCGAAGCTGGCCTTCGAGTCGGAGCTTTCGGCGCGCCTTGATGCAGGCGTGCTGATTGACCGCGCGCCGGAAATGGCCTGGCTCAAGCCCTACATCACCGGTACCTCGCCCTGGACCATCGCCGTCAACCTGCCGAAGGTCGCGCCAGGCGCGCCTGCTCCTCCCAGCGAACTGCGCCTGCGCTCGGATCTGGCAGGCACGCGCCTGGATCTTCCCGCCCCGCTGGACAAGCCCGCCGACGAGCCACTGGCCACCACCGTGACTGCGCAGCTGCCGATGGGGGATGGCCGCATCGACGTGGCGTTTGGCCAGCGCCTGGCCCTGGCCGCGCGCAGCCATAACAATCAGACCGGCGTGCAGGTGACCCTGGGCAGCGGCCAGGTCGACCGCGAGCCGCCTTCCAGCGGGCTGGCGGTCAACGGTCACAGCCCGACCCTGGACGCGTTGGAGTGGATCGGCCTGGCCCGCGGCGGAGACGGCGACGGCGATCCGATGCCGTTGCGGGCGATCGACGTGCAGGTCGGCCGCTTGATGCTGATCGGAGGGGTGTTCGAGCAGACCCGCCTGCAACTGCGCCCGGGCGCGCAGGCGCTGGATGTGCGCTTGGACGGCCCTTCGCTGGCTGGCCGCCTGAGCGTGCCCAATGCCGAGGGCGGCACCATCAGCGGCCAGCTCGACCGGGCGTATTGGCAGTCACTGCCGGCCGCACCCGATGCGCCAGCGGCACCGGCCCGGGTGCAGGCCGGTGCCAACGACATGGATCCGGCCAGACTGCCGCCGTTCGCGCTGGACATCGCCGACCTGAAGTTCGGCAAGGTGGCGCTCGGCCAGGCCGTGCTGCGCACCCGCCCGCGGGGCAACGGCCTGGAGGTGCAGACCCTGCGCTTCCGCGCGCCCGACCAGGAGATCGACATCACCGGCCGCTGGCTGGGCAGCAGCAGCGGCGCCCGCACCGAGCTGAACGCGCAGGTGCGCAGCGAGGATCTCGGCGCGCTGATGCAGAATCTCGACTACGGTGGCCAGCTGCGTGGCGGCGCCGGCCAGGCGCAGCTGCAGGCGTCGTGGAATGGCGGGCCGTCGGACTTCCAGCTGGGCAATCTGCAGGGCCAGCTGGATATCCATGCGCGCAACGGTCAGCTGCTGGAACTGGACCCCGGTGCCGGTCGCGTGCTGGGTCTGCTCAGCGTGGCCCAGCTGCCGCGGCGGCTGATGTTCGACTTCCGTGATTTCTTCTCCAAGGGCTTCGCGTTCAACCAGATCGAGGGCAGCCTGCAGTTCGGCCAGGGCGTGGCCCGCACCGACAAGGTGCTGATCGAAGGGCCTGCGGCGAACATCACCATCCGCGGTCAGGCCGACCTGCGCCAGCAGCAGTTCGACCAGACCATCGACGTCAATCCGCGTGCCGGCAATCTGCTGACCGTGGTCGGCGCAGTGGCCGGTGGCCCGGTCGGGGCGGCGCTGGGGGCGGCGACCAATGCGGTGCTGTCCAAGCCGCTGGGTGAGATCGGCGCCCGTACCTACAAGGTGACCGGTCCCTGGAAGGAGCCGAAGGTGGAGGTGATCGAACGCAGCCGCGAACGGACCCCGCCGGCTCCCGCACCTGCGCCGACCCTTCCACCGGCCGTGACCGACCTGCCGCGGTCGCGCTGAGCGCGGCCTCCCATTCCCCGGGGCTTGCCTGAGTGCCCCTGCATCCCCAGATCGAGAGCCATGACTGATATCGCCCTGACGCTTGCCCAAGACCGCCTGCTGCGCCCCGGCGGCCTGGATACCGCTGGACTGGAGCGCACCTTCGGCCAGCTGCTCGGCCCCGGTGTCGATTTCGGCGACCTCTATTTCCAGCACGCCCGGCGTGAGAGCTGGAGCGTGGAAGACGGCATCGTCAAGGACGGTGCCCATTCCATCGAGCAGGGGGTCGGCGTGCGTGCCATTGCCGGCGAGAAAACCGGCTTCGCCTATTCCGATGACATCCATGCCGATGCGCTGCTGGCGGCGGCGCAGTCGGCACGCGCGATTTCGCGCGAGGGCGGTGCCCAGGCGGGCCGCTCGCTGCTGCGCGGCAATGCACGCGCGCTGTATCCGGCGCTGGATCCGATCGATGGGCTCGGCAACGAGGCCAAGGTTGAAGTGCTCAAGCGCCTGGATGGCTATCTGCGTGCCGCCGATCCGCGGGTGAAGCAGGTGATGGTCAGCCTGTCCGGTGGCGTTGACACCGTGCTCATCGCGCGCAGCGACGGCGTTCTGGGTGCCGACGTCCGCCCCCTGGTGCGCTTGAACGTGCAGGTGATCGTCGAGCAGAACGGTCGCCGCGAGTCCGGCTATGCCGGCGGTGGTGGCCGTTATGGCTACGAAGAACTGTTCGCCGATGGCCGGCCGGAAGCGTTCGCCCGCGAGGCGCTGCGCCAGGCGCTGGTGAACCTGGACGCGGTGCCGGCGCCGGCCGGTGTGATGCCGGTGGTGCTCGGCCCGGGCTGGCCTGGCGTGCTGCTGCATGAAGCGGTCGGCCATGGGCTGGAGGGCGACTTCAACCGCAAGGGCACCAGCGTCTACGCCGGTCGCATCGGCGAGCGCGTGGCGGCCCCGGGGGTGACCATCGTCGATGACGGCACCCTGGACGGCCGTCGCGGCTCGCTGAACGTCGATGATGAAGGCCATCCGACCCAGTGCACGACCTTGATCGAGGACGGCATCCTGGTCGGCTACATGCAGGACAGCCTCAATGCACGGTTGATGGGCATGGCACCGACCGGCAACGCGCGCCGCGAGTCGTTCGCGCACCTGACCATGCCGCGGATGACCAATACCTACATGCGCGCCGGCCAGCACGATCCGCAGGAGATGATCCGCTCGGTGAAGAAGGGGCTGTACGCGGTCAACTTCGGCGGTGGCCAGGTCGACATCACCAGTGGCAAGTATGTGTTCTCGGCCACCGAGGCCTATCTGATCGAGGATGGCCGCATCACCACGCCGGTGAAGGGCGCGACCCTGATCGGCAACGGCCCGGAAACCATGCAGAAGGTGCGCATGGTCGGCAACGACCTGGCCCTGGACGAGGGCGTGGGCATCTGCGGCAAGGACGGGCAGAGCGTGCCGGTGGGTGTCGGCCAGCCCTCGCTGCTGATCGAGGGCCTGACCGTCGGCGGCACCCAGGCCTGAACATGGCAACGGCCCCGGCCAGCGCCCCGGCCGGCGGGGACTCAGTCCTCGTCGGTCGCGTCGTCCAGATCGGCGCCGGTGTCGTCGCCGGTGGCGACCTTCAGGCCAAGCGCGGCCGGCAGCATCAGCCCGCGCAGCACCTGGTAGATCTCGCGGTAGGCGCGCGGCGGCTTGTTCTTCGCCTTCTCGGCCTGGGCGTTGCGCACCAGCGTGCGCAGCTGCTGGCGATCCGCCTGCGGATACTCGTCCAGCAGCGCGGCCAGCGCCTTGTCGCCGTCGTCCAGCAGGCGCTCGCGCCAGTCTTCCACGCGGTGCATCATCGCCACTTCGCGGCGCGAGGTTTCGCTGTTGGCGTCCAGCGCATCGCGGATCGCCTCCAGGGTTTCGTCTTCCTCGCGGCGCATGTGCTTGGCCAGGAACGCCAGCTGCCGCTTGTGGGCGATGTGGGCCGTGATGCGCTTGCACTCGGCGATATGCGGCAGCAGATCCTCCGGAATCGGCAGGCGCGCCAGCTGGGCCGGGGTCAGCGACACCAGCTTCTCACCCAGGGCCAGGACTTCCAGGGCTTCGCCGCGCTTCTGCTTGCGGCTCTTGTCAAGGAATTCACCGGTTTCTTCGTCGCGTCCGCGCATCGTCCACACCTGCTTTCAAAAAAGTCGCCCGGCGTGATGCCGGGCCCAACCTGTACAGGATAAAGCATTGAACGTGATCGCCCCTGAAGTGGTTGTCGGCGACGACAGCCCGGCCCGCCTGGAACGGCTGGCCGACCTTTCCCAGCAGCTGCTCGAGCGTGCCCGTGCGCTGGGGGCCAGCCAGGCCGAGGTCAGCTGCAGCGAGGACCGCGGCCTGGAGGTCAATGTGCGCCTGGGCGAAGTGGAAACCGTACAGTCCACCCGCGACCGCGGCATTGCCGTGACCGTGTACTTCGGCCAGCGCAAGGGCAGCGCCAGCACCGGCGACCTGAACGAGGCCAGCCTGTCGGCCACCGTGGAGCAGGCCTGCGCGATCGCCCGCCACACCGAAGATGACCCGGCTGCCGGACTGGCCGATGCCGCCCTGATGGCCAAGGCGTTTCCCGAGCTGGACGGCTGGCATCCGTGGGTCCTGCAGGCCGACGAAGCGGTGGACCTGGCGCTGGCCTGCGAGGCCGCCGGGCGCGAGGCCGACGCCCAGATCCGCAACTCCGATGGCGCGGCGGTGTCCACCTCGCAGAGCCTGTCGGTGTACGCCAATTCGCACGGTTTCATTGGCCGTGAGCGCGGCACCCACCATTCGATCGGTTGTGCGCTGATTGCCGGCCAGGGCGATGGCATGCAGCGCGACGGCTGGTACACCAGTGCGCTGGCCAGGCAGGACCTGGAAGATCCGGCCCAGGTCGGCCGCCAGGCCGCCGCGCGTACCGTGGCCCGCCTGCAACCGCGCTCGCTGGCTACGGGCAGCATGCCGGTGCTGTTCGCCCCGGAAGTGGCGCGCAGTCTGGTGGGCCATCTGCTGTCGGCCGTGTCCGGTGGCGCGCTTTACCGCCAGGCCAGCTTCCTGCTGGACAGCGCCGGGCAGCGACTGTTCCCGGACTGGATGCAGATCGACGAGCTGCCGCACCTGCGCCGCGGCCTGCGCTCGGCCGCCTTCGACGGCGATGGCGTGGCGACCCGCGCGTCGGCACTGGTCCGCGATGGCGTGCTGCAGCGCTACGTACTGGGCAGTTACTCGGCCCGCAAGCTGGGCCTGCAGACCACGGCCAATGCCGGCGGCGTGCACAACCTGCAGCTGGCGGCCAACGCCGGGCCGCTGGAAGACATCGCCCGGCAGATGGGCAGCGGCCTGCTGGTGACCGAGCTGATGGGGCAGGGGGTCAATGGTGTGACCGGTGACTACTCGCGGGGGGCCGGTGGCTTCCGTGTCGAGAACGGGGAGATCCAGTACCCGGTGGACGGCATCACCATTGCCGGCAACCTGCGCGAGATGTTCATGGCGATCGAAGCGGTGGGCAGCGATGTCGATCCGCGCTCGCACATCCGGACCGGTTCGATCCTGGTGGGGCGGATGACCATCGCCGGTAATGATTGATGGCGTCGATGGCGTAAGCTATGGCCGCCTGACGCAACCGGCCTGATGCCGGTGGGTCAAGACCACCCAATGAAAAGGAGTTTTGTCGTGAGTGAATTCGATAACGTCCCGCCGCCGCCGCCGGTCACCGCCGATGTCCCGGCAGACCAGCGCACCATGGCCCTGGCCGCGCACCTGCTGGGCATCTTCACCGGTTTCATCGGCGCGCTGATCATCTGGCTGATCAACAAGGACGACGCCGGCAAGTCCTTCGTCACCGACCAGGCCAAGGAAGCGCTGAACTTCCAGATCACCGTGGCCATCGCGATGGTGGTCTGCATCATCCTGACCATCGTGGTCATCGGCGCGATCCTGATGCCGATCGTCGGACTGGTCAGCCTGGTGTTCTGCATCATTGCCGCGGTCAAGGCCAACAACGGCGAAGCCTATCGCTACCCGTTCGCATTGCGCCTGATCAAGTAAGACCGGCTGCATGCGGACATGAAAACGCCCGGCATTGCCGGGCGTTTTCGTTGCGCACCACGTCAGTGATCGCGCTCCACCGCAAGCCTGGCCAGCGCGCGCAGCGCATCGGCCTCTTCGTGGTAGCCCGCCAGAGCAGCCTGCATGCGGGCCGCCAGTTCGCGCAGCTGCGCCTTCGCTCCCTCCATGCCGAGCAGGGCGGGGAAGGTACTCTTGTCCTGCGCCTGGTCCTTGCCTGCCGTCTTGCCCAGCTGCTCGGAGCTGGCTTCGACATCGAGGATGTCATCGCGGACCTGGAACGCCAGGCCGAGTGCATCGGCGAATGCGTCCAGCTGCACCCGCTGCGGCTCCGGCGCATCGCCGCACAATGCGCCCATGCGTACCGCGGCACGGATCAGCGCGCCGGTCTTGAGCGCATGCATCCGGGTCAGCGCGGCCAGCGACTGCTGCTGTCCGGTGGCATCGATATCCAGCGCCTGGCCGCCGCACATGCCGGCGGCACCGGAGGCGTGTGCCAGCGCCTGCAGGCAGTCCACGCGCAGTGTTGCCGGCAGTGGTGCCTCGGCCAGCAGGCTGAAGGCGCGGGTCTGCAGGGCGTCGCCGGCCAGGATCGCGGTGGCTTCGTCGAAGGCGATGTGGGTGGTGGGTTTGCCACGGCGCAGGGCATCGTCGTCCATTGCCGGCAGGTCGTCGTGCACCAGCGAATAGGCATGGATCAGTTCCACCGCCATCGCGGCCGCGTCGAGCCTTTCCGGTTGAGCGCCGAACAACTGGCCAGTGGCATAGACCAGCAGCGGACGCATGCGCTTGCCACCGCCGAGGACGGAATGGCGCATGGCCTGGTGCAGCCGCTGCGGTGCATCGGCCGGCGAGGGCAGGGCGGCATCGAGCAGGCTTTCGATCCGGTCGCGCCAGCGCGCGAACGCCGCCTCAGCCGTCATGGCTGGGCGGATCGAAGGGTTCTGCCGTATCGGGCTGTGCCGGATCGCTGAGCAGCCGGACGCGCAGTTCGGCCTGCTCCAGCGCCTGCTGGCACTGGCGGTACAGGCCCACGCCACGTTCGTAAGCACTGAGCGACGCTTCCAGGCTCAGCTCGCCGGTTTCCATCTGCTCCACCAGCTGCTCCAGCGATTCGAGCGACTGCTCGAACTGGGCAACAGGGGAGGCGTTTTCGGGGGACTTCTTGGCCATGCGGCAAGTGTGGACGGCACGCGCGCAGGGGTCAATTCACCAGCCACCCGGCTGCCACCGCAGCTGGGCGTCGTGAGCGTGCAGCCAGGCCTGCAGCGGTGCGGCGATCACCACATCGGCGGCGGCCAGCAGGCTGCCGTCAGCAAACAGCAGCGGCAGCTGCGCGCGCCGCCAGGGGGCCAGATGTTCACGCTGCAGGCAGTCCTTCAAGGCATGTGCGTGGCTGCGTCCCGGCAGCACGATGCGCTCGCCGCCACGCCGTGCACGCACCTGCATCGGCTGCTGGAACATCGCGGCGCCCAGCAGGCGCAGCTGGCCGCCATCAGGCAAGGCGAGAGGCGCCCGGCCGTCCCACTCCTGCTGCCAGTCCGGTGGCAGGGCGGGCAGCTCGGCCGGCAGCAGATAGGCATGCTCGCGCCATCGCTGGATGACGTGATCCTGCCAGCGCACCTGCGCCTGCCGGTCGCAAGTGGAGGGCAGCATTTCCTCGAGCATCTGCTGCAGCACCCGCCCCGGAAGCGGGGCCGCGCCATGGCTGGCCACCCAGGTGCGCAGGACGCGTGCGGCGCGTTCCGGCGAGACCTGCCGCAGCAGCTGCAAGGACAGCACGCGCGGGGCTGCTTCCAGGTGTGCGAGCAGTTCAGTGTCCTCTTCCTGCAGAAGGCCGCGGGTGCGTGCGCAATGATCGGCACTGCCGGCCAGGGCCGCTGCGGCGTGCGGCCAGCGCTGGCGCAGAAGCGGCAGCACCTGCAGGCGCAGGAAATTGCGGTCGGCGTACGCGTCGTCGTTGCTGGGGTCTTCGATCCAGTGCAGATCGTGGGCCCGCGCATACTCATGCAGAGCGTCGCGCGGGACCTGCAGCAGCGGCCGCCACAGCCGGTGGCCGGCGAGCATGCTGTCCCCGCTCATTGCCGCCAGGCCATCGACACCGGAACCGCGCAACGCGCGCAGCAGGAAAGTTTCAGCCTGATCGTCCTGATGCTGGGCCAGGGCCAGCGTCTCTCCGTCGCGCAGAGAGGCAACGAAAGCAGCGCGACGCGCCTGCCGGGCTGCACCCTCCAGGCCCAGACCGGTGCCGGTCTCGACCTGCACGCGGTGGACGACCAGTTCGATGCCCAGGGCCGCGCACTGCTGCTGGCAATGGTGGACCCAGGCATCGGCGTGGGGCTGCAGCCCGTGATGTACGTGTACGGCGCGCAGTCCCACGCCGGCCGCCTGCGTGCAGCGCCGCAGCCAGTGCAGCAGGACGGTCGAATCCAGTCCGCCGCTGTAGCCGACCAGCAGCGGTGCATCGAGGGAAACCAGGGCGGGGAAGGCAGTCACGGGTGAAGTGTAGGGTGATCGGCGGGGTCGCGCCGCGCCTTCGATTCCCGGGCGGGATGCAGCCGGGCATGGCCCGGCTGCACACTGCGTCCGCCGTGCCGTTACTTTCCGTCGACGCTGCGTTCGAAGGCCTTGGGCGCCGGCAGCTGCACCGGCACGCCCTTGTCATCGCAGGTGCCCGCCTGGCACAGGCGATCGCGCAGCGCCGGCGTTGCCTGCACGATCATGTGATAGATCGTGTTCTGCTCCAGCGTGCCGCGGATCGCCTTGCTGCCGGGACCGCGCGCCCAGATGCCGACGTCCTCGCCACCATGCGATTCGGACTTCATCGGCACCAGCGCTTCCTGCATGTAGTCCGGATGCTCGGTATCGACATCGTGCAGGTCCGGACGCCCCTTGGCCGGCTCGAAGCTGCTCGGGTTGTGCGGGTAGCGCTTGCTGCCCGCCGGCTGCTGGTTGGTGCTGCCGGTGTGGCCCGGTCCATTGGCGTAGCTCAAGGTGGTGTAAGGCTGGCCGTTGCCGTCCAGCGCGTAGTCCAGCTTGCCGGCGCCGTCCTCACCGCCCTTGTCCTTCACCTTGCCCAGGATCGGGTTGCCGCGCGCGGGGTAGCCGACGAAGTTCAGGGTGTGCGAGTGGTCGGCGGTGACGATGATCAGCGTGTCGTCGGCCGACGTCATTTCCGACGCCACCCGCACCGCATCGGACATCGCCACGGTTTCGGTCAGTGCGCGATAGGCATTGCCGCTGTGGTTGGCATGGTCGATGCGAGCGCCTTCGATCATCAGCACGTAACCTTCCTGATGGCGCGACAGATTGGTGATCGCAGCAGCGGTCAGCTCGGCCAGGCTCGGCTCACCGGCCGGATCCTGTGGGCGCTCGTACTCGTAGCGCATGTGGTCCGGCTCGAACAGGCCGAGGATGGCCGGCGCATTTGCGGCGGCGGCCAGCTGCCTGCTGTTCCACACGTAGGCACCCTGCGGATGCGCCTGCTGCCATTCCTGTACCAGGCTGCGGCCATCCAGGCGCTGGCCGACCTTGTCGTCGTATTCCGGATCGCGCTCTTCCACGGTGGTGAATTCACCGCGACCACCGCCGAGCGCGACCAGCGGGCCGCGGCCATAGCGCGACGTGGACAGCAGCTGCTGGGCGATGTCCTTGCAGCCGGCGGCCTTGGCCGCTTCGGTCAGATCGGTGTCATTCTCCCAGTTGCGCTCCGGCGAGTGCGCGTAGGTGGCCGCCGGGGTGGCGTGGGTCAGGCGCGCGGTGGACACGATGCCGGTCGCCAGGCCGGCGCTGTCGGCCAGCTGCAGCCAGGTGAGCAGGCCCTTGGACAGGCTGTCGGCACAATCGGTGCGGGCGCCTGCGCTGACACCGATCGCGCCCATGTGGGTCTTCACGCCGGTGGTGATGGCGGTCATGGTGCCCGCCGAATCCGGGGTCTGCGAGTCGGTGTTGTAGGTCTTGCTGAACGCGGTGGCGGGGAAGCGTTCCCAGGACAGCAGGTTCTCTTCACCCGATCCGCCCTTCTTCTGGCCTTCGTAGATGCGCGCAGCGGCCACGGTGGTCAGGCTCATGCCGTCGCCGAGGAACAGGATGACATTCCGGGCCTTGCCGGCCATCGCGCCATTGGCGGCGGCCTGGGCGGCGCCGCTGCGGTACCACCATTGCGGCGTCTCGCCGGCCGGGTGTGCAACCGGCTCGACGGCGACCTTCAGGCCTGCCGGCGCGGAAGCGGGGGGGGTGCTGGCGCAGGCGCCGAGCAGCAGGGTGGTGGCACACGTGGCCAACAGGGAGACGGAACGGCGCATGGACGCTGGGATCTCACAAACTGTAACGGGACGTTCATTATGCCCGCCCTCGCAAGGCACGCCGATGACACACTGATTTGCCGGGCGGACGGTCGTTCTGCGGGCCGCCTTGGGCTATCGTGCCAGCATCCCTTCCTTCCCCCCTCTGGATTGCCTATGACGCTGGTCTCTGCCTGGCTGCGGATTCCATTCTGGCAGCGCGTGGTCGGCGGCTTCGTGCTTGGTGCGCTGGCCGGCTGGGCGCTCGGCCCCGCTGCGGAAACGTGGTTCGGTCCGCTCGGTGAGCTGTATGTCACCCTGATCAAGATGATCGCGGTGCCGCTGGTGTTCTTCGCGGTCATCAACGCGATCTCGTCACTGCATGGCCAGAAGTCGGTTGCAGCGCTCAGTGGCCGCACCTTCCTGTGGTTCGTGATTACCGCGGCGTTGGCGGTGTGCGTGGGCCTGGGCGTGGGCACCGTGCTGCAGCCCGGTGCTGGTGGCCTGCAGCTGTCCATGGCCAGCAACTATGTACCGCGCGAGGTTCCCAGCGTGGTACAGGTGCTGCTGGATGTGGTGCCGGCCAACGTCTTCTATGCACTGTCCGGCATCGGCACCCGCGTCAATGCCGCCGGCGAGACCGTGCTGGCCGCTGGCAGGGGCTCGATCCTGCCGGTGATCTTCTTCGCCGGCCTGGTGGGCTTTGCCATCGTCAAGCTGGGCGAGAAGGTGACCGAGGCGCGGAAGCTGGTCGGCCAGATGAGCGACATCATGATCCAGGTGACCCGCTTCGTGCTGGAAGTCACCCCGATCGGTACCTTCGGCCTGATTGCCGGCCTGGTGGGCAGTTACGGTTTCGAAAAGCTGCTGCCGCTGGGGCATTTCGTGCTGGCCCTGTACGTGGCCTGTGCGTTGCACATCGTGGTCGTCTACAGCGCGCTGCTGCTGGCGCACGGCCTGAACCCGCTGAAGTTCTTCCGCGGCGCGGCGCCAGGCATGCAGGTCGCCTTCGTCAGCTCCTCCAGCTTCGCCGCGATGCCGGTGGCGCTGCGTTCGATCACCCACAACCTGGGCGTCAACAAGGACTACGGTGCATTCGCGGTGCCACTGGGTGCGAGCATCAAGATGGACGGCTGCGGCGCGATCTACCCCGCGTTGTGCGCGGTCTTCATCGCCCAGTACAGCGGCGTGCCTTTGACACCGGAGCAGTACGTGGTGGTGCTGATCGCCTCGGTGCTGGGCAGCTTCGGTACTGCCGGTGTGCCGGGTACGGCCGTGATCATGGCCACCGTGGTGCTCAGTGCCGCCAATCTGCCGCTGGAGACCATCGGTTACCTGTATGCCATCGACCGTATCCTGGACATGATGCGCACCATGACCAACGTGACCGGTCAGATGCTGGTGCCGGTGCTGGTGGCCAAGGAGACCGGCCTGCTCGACCAGTCGGTGTACGACAATCCCTCCAGCAACGTGGGCGTGGATGACCCGGACCCTACTCCGCCACGCAGCTGAGACGCCGCGCAGCGGCCTGTCATGCGAGAGATGAAGGCCCGCCGGACTGGCGGGCCTTTTCGTTGTGGGCGTGCCCGCCGGGCCAGGGAAGGGAAGACGCATCCCAGGCATTCCGCGGGCAACAAAAAAGCCGCTGCAGGGCAGCGGCTTTCAGCTATCAGGCGGTGCCTGGAAAGGCGGCGTCAGAGCTCGACGCGGCGCGCCTGCATGAACTTGTTGCCCCAGTAGCCGCTGAGCAGGGTGTCCACCCGGACATCCTTGCCTGCGCTCGGGGCATGCAGGAAGCGGCCGTCACCCACATAGATGCCGACGTGGTCGACCCGGCCCTTGCGACCGAAGAACACCAGGTCACCCGCGGCCAGGGCGGCACGGTCGTTGATCAGCTCGGCGTTGTTGTCGTGTGCCATCTCGCGGGAGACGCGCGGCAGTTCGATGCCCAGCGCCGAACGGAAGACGTAGCCGACCAGGCCGCTGCAGTCGAAGCCGCTGTCCGGATTGCTGCCACCCCAGCGATAGGGGGTGCCGAGCAGGGTCATCGCCCGCCGCAGCAGCGACTGCACCTTGCCATTGTCGGCGGCGCTGCCGACAACGCTGCCATTGGCAGCGCTGCTGGTGTCGTAGTTGGCGAGCAGGCGGCTCAGATCGCCGGCGACCATGGCCGAGCGGTCCATCAGCGGAATGGTGTCGTTGGCGGCCAGGTGCGGCAGCAGGGCGGCCAGCGTGGCACTGGCGGCTGCATCGGTGCGGCTGCGTTGGGGGGCCGCGGCGTCGGTCTTGCCCGTCACACGTACGCCATTGTCGGTCGCCGGGACCGGAGCAGCGTCGGCGCGTGAGGGAACGGTCTGCGACCAGGCGGGGAGGCTGGTCAGGCACAGTGCCAAGCCCAGAAGAACAGGGCGGACACTACGCGGAGAAGCGGCGGTCTGGCCTTTGCACGTCAGGTCGTCAGTCGTCACGCGTCGGTCACAGAAAAAAAACGATGGGGCATCATGCCCTGTAAAAGCACTGATAAGTTAAAAATTCCGTTATAAAACCGTTATTTCCACTGTGACGCAATTCTCAATTTTGAACATGTCGCCTGTTCATTTTAGCGAAGGACGCGTTTGGCCCCTGTGTAGTGGTCCTTCCAGTAGGGCCCGCTGAGCGAGTCCAGGCGCACCGTGCCGCCGGTGCTGGGGGCGTGCACGAAGCGCCCCTCGCCGACATAGATGCCGACATGGGTGACGTTGCCGCGGCTGCCGAAGAACACCAGGTCACCCGTGGCCAGACGCTTCGGATCGATCCTCGGGCCCTGTACGGCGGCCAGGTCGCGCGAGGTGCGCGGCAGCTTCAGATCCAGCATCTCGCGGTAGACATAGGCGACCAGGCCACTGCAGTCGAAGCCCGATTCGGGGGTGTTGCCGCCGTAACGGTAGGGCGTGCCGACCAGGCTGATGGCACGCATCAGTACTGAATTGGCGGCCTCGGGATTGTCCGGGGTGGTCGCCGGCCAGTGCGCCGACGGCGGGGGCGCCGCCGTCCGGGTGGCCTTGCCGCCGCCGCAGGCGGTCAGCAGCAGGGGCAGGACCAGCAGCAGGGCGGGCACGGACAGCCGGCGCGGGCCGGACGAAACTGGCGTGATGTGCATGTTCTCCGGATAATGCGCCACCTTGGATTGGCCGTCATGATGGCGGCGTCCCCGCCGGGCGACAACCCGCCCCAACCCGTCTGCCTCCGGCAGAACCAGACAGAGTCGCGCATGAAGATCGAAAAAGACCGCGTTGTCCGCTTCCACTACACCGTTTCCGAAGTCGGCCAGGAGCCGATCGAATCGTCCAAGGACCGCGGCGAGCCGCTGGCGATCCTGATCGGTCACGGCAACATCATCCCGGGCCTGGAAAACGCCATGATGGACAAGGAAGCCGGCGCCACCTTCAGTGTCGACGTCACGGCGGCCGACGCCTATGGCGAGCGCCGCGAAGGCCTGTCCCAGCGCGTGCCGAAGAAGCACTTCGGCAATACCAAGCTGGCGCCGGGCCAGCAGGTCGTGCTGCAGACCAACTTCGGCCCGCGTGCGGTGACCGTGCAGAAGGTCGGCATGAGCGTGGTCGACGTCGATCTCAACCATCCGATGGCCGGCAAGGACCTGCACTTCGACGTGGAAATCGTCGACGTGCGCGAAGCCGGCAAGGAAGAGATCGAGCACGGCCACGTTCACGGCGACGGCGGTCACGCGCACTGATCGCCCTGCGATCGTGACGGCAGCAACGGCCCGCTTCGGCGGGCCGTTGCATGTCTGGAACACCGCGCGGTCGTCCACGGCGCGCAGGCGGGCTGCATAATGAAGGACCTGCCCGCCGGATGTCCTGTGAACAGCGCTTCGTCTTCCCTGCAGCCGGTCGCCTCCGGCGACCGCATCGCCGTGCTGGACATACTGCGCGGGGCCGCGTTGCTGGGCATCCTGCTGATGAACATGGAGGCCTTCAGCGGACCGCTGGACCTGGCATTCACCGGTATCGACGTGCGTTGGCAGGGGATCGATTACTGGGCCGACGCCTTCGTCTATGTGTTCGTGCAGGGCAAGTTCTTCACCCTGTTCTCGCTGCTGTTCGGCGCCGGATTCGCAGTGATGGCACAGCGCGCCGAGACCGCCGGCCGCGAGTTCACTCCGTTCTATCTGCGCCGCAGCGCCGGGCTCATGCTGATCGGCCTGTGCCACGCGCTGCTGGTCTGGTCCGGCGACATCCTGGTGCTCTACGCGCTGGCGTCGCTGCCCCTGCTGGCGTGCCGCGAGGCACCGCGCAGCTGGCTGCCGTGGATGGGCGTCATCGTCTACCTCGGTGGCGCGGCGATGATGCTGCTGCTCGGCGCCATGGTTTCACTGGCAACGCCGCAGGACGCGCAACAGATGCTGGTCGACGCGCAGCAGAGCATCGCCCGGGAGCGCATGGTCTACGGACACGGCAACTGGATCCAGGCCTGCATCCAGCGCCTGCATGAGTTTGGTTCGTCGATGGGGGCGCTGCTGATCACCGGCCCGGCGGTACTGGGCATGTTCCTGATCGGCAGTGGACTGGCCGGCAGTGGCGCGCTGGCCGCGCCGGAACGCCATCCGCGCCTGTTCGCGGCGCTGCGCTGGGTCGCCTTGCCGCTGGGCCTGCTGGTCACCGTGCTGGGTGTGGCCTGGAAACCCTACCTGGCACCCGGTGCCTACGACCTTGGTGTGACCTCGGCGATGGCGCTGGTGATGATCGGCGCGCTGCCGATGTGCCTGGGCTACCTCGCCTGGATCGTGCAGTGGCGCGCGCGGCTGGGCTGGCTGGCGCCGGTCGGCCGGATGGCGCTGACCCACTACCTGGGGCAGTCGCTGTTGTGCACCTGGGTGTTCTACCACCATGGCCTGGGCTATTTCGACGTGATGCCGCGCAGCGTGCAGCTGCTCTTCGCTGTGCTGCTGTTCGCCGCGCAGGTCGCCCTTTCCCATGCCTGGCTGCGCCGCTTCCGCTTCGGACCGATGGAGTGGCTGTGGCGGGCGATGACCTATCGCCAGTGGCCGCCGATGCGCCGCGAGGCTGGAAAGGGCTGACCGATGCAGGGGGCGCGCGATGACGTGATCGTGATCGGTGCCGGTGCCATCGGCCTGGCGACTGCGCTGGCGTTGTGCGGACAGGGACGGCAGGTACGGGTGATCGATCGTGGCCGCGTGGGCGCAGCGACGTCGTACGGCAACTGCGGCACCGTCACGCCCAGTCATGCACCGCCCCTGGCCGCGCCGGGTGTGCCGCTGCGTGCGTTGCGCTGGATGCTCGACCCACGCGCGCCACTCTATGTGCGCAGCCGCCTCGATCCCGCGCTGTGGCGCTGGCTGCTGCAGTTCAGCGCGCGCTGCAATGCGCGGCATTGGCTGCAGGCCACGCGCGCGCGCGCTGCGCTGTTGAATGATTCCCGCGTGCGCCTGGCCGAATGGGTGGGAACCCATGGGCTGGACTGTGAATTCGAGACGCGCGGCCTGGATTACGTGTTCGGTGATGCACGCAGCTTCGATCAGCATATCGCCCAGTGCGAGGCGCTGGATGCGCACGGCATTGCGACCCGCTGCATCGATGGCGGCCACTACGCACGCGACAATCCGGCGTTCCATGATCGGCTTGCCGGTGCGATCCATTTCCCCGGCGACGCGCAGCTGCGCCCGGACCGTTTCACTGCGGAGCTGGCGCGGGTACTGCGTGCGCAGGGCGTCGAGATCGACGAGCAGGTCGAGATGCAGGGCTTCAGCGGCGACGTACACGGGGTCCGGGTACAGGCCGGCGGACGCACGCTGCGCGCGCGCGAACTGGTGCTGGCCACCGGCCCGTGGTCGCCGCGATGGGCACGGCTGCTCGACCTGCGGGTGCCGATCCAGCCCGGCAAGGGGTACTCGCTGACCTGGTCACGCCCGCCGCTGGTGCCGGCCCGTCCGGCGGTGCTGAAAGATCACTCCGTGTTCGTGATCGCCTGGCGCGACGCGCTGCGACTGGGGGGCACGATGGAATTCGCCGGTGCCGACCCGCAGCTGCGTGCGCAGCGCCTGCAGGCGTTGCAGCTGGCCGCTGATCGCCACCTGCGCATGCCTCGTGGCGCGCAGCTGCAGGAGCAGTGGTGCGGCTGGCGTCCGATGAGCGTGGACGATGTACCGTTGATCGGCCGCGCGCCTGCCCATCCTCACGTCTGGCTTGCGGCAGGGCATGGCATGCTCGGCATCAGCATGAGTGCCGGCACCGGCCAGCTGATCGCCGATCTCGTCTGTGGCCGCACGCCAGCGATCGATCCTGCCCCTTACCGACCCGAGCGATTCCGATGAACACGGCTTCCCATGATTACGACCTGATCGTCCTTGGCGGCGGCTCTGCCGGCCTGGCCGGCGCCATCCGCGCCGCGCAGTACGGCAAGCGCGTAGCGCTGCTGGAACCCGGTGAACTGGGCGGGACCTGCGTCAATGTTGGCTGCGTACCGAAGAAGGCGATGTGGCTGGCCGCCGATCTGCACGAGCGTATCGGCCTGGCAAGCGCGATGGGCTTCGATGTGCCGCCACGACCGGCACTGTCGTGGAAGGAACTGGTGATCCATCGCCAGGCCTACATCAGCAACATCCATACCAGCTACCACAAGCGCCTGGATGAAACCGGCGTCGTCCGCATTCCGGCGCGCGGCCACCTGCTCGACGCGCACACGGTGGCCTGCAGCGACGGCGTGCGCTACACCGCCGACCACATCCTGATCGCCACCGGAGCGCACCCGCAGCGTCCGGACATCCCCGGCGCGGAGCTGGGCCTGGTATCCGACGACTTCTTTGAGTTGCGTGCTGCCCCGGCCGAGGTCGCGATCATCGGCGGCGGCTACATCGCGGTGGAGCTGGCCGGGCTGCTGCAGGCGCTGGGCAGCCGGGTGAGCCTGCTGGTACGCGGCAAGCGTCTGCTGGAACGCTTCGACTACGAGCTGACCGATCAGCTGGCGGAAAACCTCCGCCAGCAGGGCGTGCGCATCTACTTTGATTACCGCCTGCGCGAACTGCAGCGCGACGGTGAGCGCGTCCGCGCCTTCGGCCATGATGGCCCCATGGACAGCGTGTTCGACGCGGTGTTCTTCGCCACCGGCCGCCGTGGCAACAGCCGGGGCCTGGGCCTGGAGGCGCTGGGCATCGACATCGGCGAGCACGAGCAGGTGCAAGTGGATGAATGGCAGACCACGGCGGTACCCAGCATCCATGCCGTGGGGGATATCGCGGGCAAGGTGGGGCTGACCCCGGTGGCGGTGGCTGCATCGCGTCGGCTGATGGACCGTCTGTTCGGTGGCCGCCCACAGTCGAAGATGGACTATGAGAATGTGGCCAGCGTGGTGTTTTCGCATCCGCCGCTGGGGGCGGTGGGCATGGGTGAGGAGGAGGCGCGTGCCTGCTTCGAGCAGGTGACGGTCTATCACAGCCGTTTCCGGCCGATGCTGCAGGCACTGGCCAACGGTACCCAGCGCAGCCTGTTCAAGATGGTCTGCGCCGGGCCGGAAGAGCGCGTGGTGGGGGTGCACCTCCTGGGCGAGGCCGCGGACGAGATCCTGCAGGGCTTCGCGGTGGCGGTGAAGATGGGAGCGACCAAGGCACAGTTCGATGACACGGTGGCGATCCACCCGACCTCCGCAGAGGAAGTGGTGCTGATGCGCTGACGCTGCGGTTGCCGCGTCGGGCCATGCGACAATGGGCGTCCACACGCACCCCCGGGCCGCCCTGCGCGGCCCGCCGCTGTTCCCATGTCAAGCTCCTCCCCGCGCATCGCCACCGCATCCCCACGCATCGCCCTGGGGGGAATCGGCCTGGCGGCGATCGGCGCCGTTGCCGCATCCGGCAAGGCGGTGATCGTCAAGCTCGGCCTGCGCCACGGTGTCGATGCGACCACGCTGCTGGCGCTGCGCATGCTGATGGCACTGCCCCTGTTCGCACTGATGGCGGTGTGGGCTTCGCGCCGTGTCGAGCCGCTGTCGTGGGCAGACCGGGCGCGCGTGCTGTGGCTGGGGTTCACCGGCTACTACCTGTCCAGCCTGCTGGATTTCCAGGGTCTGCAGTACATCAGCGTCACGCTGGAACGATTGATCCTCTACCTCAACCCGACGCTGGTGCTGCTGATCAACGTGCTGCTGGCGCGGCAGCGGCCAGGGCGCTGGCAGGTCGTCGCGCTGGTGCTGAGCTACCTGGGGGTGCTGCTGGCGTTCGGCCACGATCTGCAGCGGGAGGGCGGGCAGATCATCGTCGGCAGCCTGCTGGTGCTGGGCAGCGCGCTCAGCTATGCGCTGTACCTGTTCGGCAGCGGCCAGGTGGTGGCACGGATCGGCGCGGTGCGCCTGACCGCCTACGCCAGCTGCGTGGCCAGCGGTCTGGTGCTGCTGCATTTCGCCATCACCCATCCGCTGCCACTGCTGTGGCAGGCACCTGCACCGGTGCAGTGGTTGTCGCTGGTCAACGCCACGGTCTGCACCGTGCTGCCGGTGCTGGCGATCATGCTGGCGGTGCAGCGCGTGGGTTCCTCGCTGGCAGCGCAGGTCGGTATGCTGGGCCCTGTTTCCACCATCGTGATGAGCCTATGGCTGCTCGACGAACCGATGGGGCCGGCGCAGATCGCCGGCACCGTGCTGGTCCTGCTCGGCGTGCTGCTGGTGACGCGCTTGCGCCGCTGACGCCGGAGCAGGCGCGTGCACGCATCCTGGCGGTGATTTACGCGATCCCGCCGGGACAGGTGATGGGCTATGGACAGGTAGCGATGCGCGCGGGCCTGCCGGGGCGGGCACGCTTGACGGCACGCATTCTCGGCCAGAACGATGACCCGACACTGCCCTGGCACCGCGTGCTGCGCTCCGACGGGCGCATTGCCATGGCGGAGGGGTCGGCGGGCTGGCGGGAACAGTCGCAACGGCTGCGCGCGGAAGGCGTGGTGGTGGAGAACGGCCGGGTGCGGATGCCCGCGTCCGACCCGGCGGCGGCGCTGGATGAAGCCGTGTGGGGACCGGGCTGAGCGCGACCGGGGTCTGAACGGGCCGCACGCGGCAGTCGCCGACACGACACGACGGTGCGGCTATGATGGAGACCGTTCCATGCCGGTGTCCCCATGTTCCCGCGACTGCCAACCGTCACCAAGGCCCTGCTGATCGCCAACGCGATCCTGTTCCTGTTGCAGCAGCCGTTCCTGCTCGGCAACCAGACCTTCGAGCCGTTCATGCTGCAGCCGCTGCAGCAGGGCTTCGATGCGTTCTCCCCGGGTGGCAACTTCCAGCCGTGGCAGCTGCTGACCTACGGCTTCCTGCACGGCAGCTTCGGCCACCTGTTCTTCAACATGCTGGCCGTTTTCATGTTCGGTGCGCCGCTGGAACAGACCTGGGGCGAGAAGCGCTTCCTGCTCTACTACCTGGTGTGCGTGGCCGGCGCCGGCGTCTGCCAGCTGCTGGTGGGGACGCTGCTGGAGAATCCGGCCACGGTGCTGGGCGCGTCCGGTGGTGTGTTCGGCCTGCTGCTGGCGTACGGCATGTTGTTCCCGAACCAGCGGGTGATGCTGCTGTTCCCACCGATTCCGATGAAGGCGCGCACGTTCGTGATCCTGTTCGGTGTCGGTGAACTGGTGCTGGGCATGACCGGCTGGCAGCCGGGCGTGGCGCACTTCGCGCACCTGGGTGGCATGTTGTTCGGCTGGCTGCTGATCCGCTACTGGCGCGGCCAGCCACCGTTCAACAAGCGCCGTCCCCCCGGCCCGCCGAACCGTCCGAATCATCTGCGCAGCGTCAAATGATCCGCAGGGTCATCTGATGCGGCAGGTGCCAGCCGTGGTTGGCACACCCCTACAGATCCTGCAGGATCACCTGCGCGGCATTGTGGCCCGGCGCGCCGGTCACGCCGCCGCCGGGATGCGTGCCTGAACCACACAGGTAAAGCCCGGGCAGGGCACCGCGGTAGCCGGCCTGGCCGATCATCGGCCGCGCCGAGAACAGCTGGTTGGGACTGAGCGCACCGTGGAAGATATCGCCGCCCACCAGGCCGAACGTCCGCTCCAGATCCAGCGGTGACAGCACTTGCCGACCGAGCACGCTGTCGGCGAAGCCGGGCGCATACCGATCGACGGTGGCGATCATCAGGTCGGCGACGGTATCGCGATGCGTGTCCCAATGCCTACCCCCGGGCAGGACCGGTGCCACATGCTGGCAGAACAGGCTGGCGACGTGCTGGCCCGGCGGCGCCAGCGAATCGTCCAGCGTGCTGGGAATCAGCATCTCCACGATCGGCTCGCGCGACCAGCCGTCGCGCCGCGCATCCAGCCACGCGCGGTCCATGTAGTCGAGGCTGGGCGCCATGATGATGCCGGCACTGAGGTGCTCACCGGCGCCGGGCAGGGCGTGGAAGTCCGGCAGCCGCGACAGCGCCACGTTCATCCGGAAGGTGCCCGAACCGCAGCGCCACTGCGCCATGCGTTCGCGCGTCGCCGCGGGCACCTGCTCCGGTTCCAGCAACTGCTCGTAGAGCAGTTTTGGATTGACGTTGGCCACCACCACGCGCGCGCGCAGTACGTCCCCGCCGGCCAGCTCAACGCCCACCGCGCGTCCGTGCTCGACCAGCAGCCGCTTCACGCCGGCATCCACGCGCAGTTCTGCGCCGGCCGCGCGCGCCGATGCAGCGATGGCCTGGCTGATCGCGCCCATGCCACCGATCGCATGGCCCCAGGCGCCCTTCACTCCGTTGCATTGGCCGAACACGTGGTGCAGAAGGACGTAGGCACTGCCGGGCGTGTACGGACTGGCGTAGTTGCCGACGATGCCATCGAATCCGAACAGGGCCTTGATCGGCTCGCTTTCAAACCAGCGGTCCAGATAGTCGGCGGCCGACAGCGTGAACAGATCAAGCAGCTCCTGGCGCAGGGCAGGGGACAGTGCTGCCAGTTCCCGGCCGAGCCGGCCCATCCGCCACAGTGCCGGCAATGCGCGCCAGCCGCCTGCGACGCCGAGGTCCGGCGGCGCGCGCAGGGCCCAGGCGCGCAGCACGTCGGCGAAGACCTCCAGCCTCGCCTCATAGGCTGGCAGGCGCTGCGCATCCCGTTCGGAGAACTTCGCCACCTCGGCCTGGGTACGGCCGGGTGCCGACAGCAGATAGCGGCCGTCAGGCAACGGCAGGAAATTGTTGGCCGGGCGGGCGACGACGCGCAGGCCATGCGCGTGCAGCTGCAGCTCGTCGATCACCTTAGGCTGCAGCAGCGAGACGGTGTACGAGGCGACCGAGTTGCGGAAGCCCGGATGGAATTCCTCGGTGACCGCTGCGCCGCCGAGCACGCCACGGCGTTCGAGCACCAGTACTTTCCTGCCGGCACGGGCAAGATAGGCCGCGCAGACCAGGCCATTGTGGCCACCGCCGACGATGACCGCATCCCACGCGGTCATGCGGTGCGGATCGCCGCTTCGATGGTGGCGATGTCGATCTTCTTCATCGGCATCATCGCGTTGAAGGCGCGCTTGGCCAAGGCCTTGTCCGGGCTGGTCACCGCTTCGATCAGCATGCGCGGACTGATCTGCCATGAGATGCCCCAGCGGTCCTTGCACCAGCCGCACTGGCTCTCCTGCCCGCCGTTGCCGACGATCGCGTTCCACAGGCGGTCGGTCTCGGCCTGGTCCTCGGTCTGGATCTGGAACGAGAACGCTTCGCTGTGCCTGAACGCGGTGCCGCCGTTGAGCCCGACGCAGGGAATGCCGCAGACGGTGAACTCGACCGTCAGCACGTTGCCCTCCTTGCCGTCCGGATAGTCACCCGGTGCGTGATGCACGGCCGTTACCGCGCTGTCGGGCAGGATCCCGGCGTAGAACGTGGCGGCCTCGAGTGCTTCGCTGTCGTACCAGATGCAGATCGTGTTCTTGTGCGCCATGGTCGGGTTCCGCTGCAGGACGAAGGCGCAGCGATAGCATGCCGCGTGTTAATGGCGGATCGTGCTGCATGCGCAAAAAAAAGGGCGCCCGAGGGCGCCCTTCGTGTCACGGCCGGCTGGCTCAGCGCCAGACCTTGATCTGCTCGGCATCGCTGCGCTGCATCGGCTGGCCGGCCTTGCAGCTGAAGGTGGCGCCGAACGCCGGGAGGTTGGCCAGCGTGCCGTTGGTGCGCCACATGCCCGGCGCGCGGATGTCGGCGGTCAGGCGGCGTGCGGCTTCGTTGGGCGACAGCTGCTGCGCCCACAACGCGGCCCAGGCACGGAAGAAGCCCTGCTGCTGGGCCGGCTTGGCCTTCGGCTCCTGTGCGGTGTAGGCCGCCCAGGCCAGTTCCAGGCCGGCGATGTCGGCCAGGTTCTCTTCCTGGGTCAACGTGCCATTGACCTTGGCGCCCTTCACGCCCGGGAACTCATAGGCGCCGTACTGGGCGGCCACGCGGCTGCCGAGCAGGGTCCAGGCCGTCTTGTCGGCCGGCGTCCACCAGCTGCGCAGTTCGCCCTTGGCATCGACCAGCGCGCCCTTGGCATCGATGGCACGGGTCAGCTCGTGGCCGACCAGGCCGCCGAAGCTGCCGAACTTGTCGGCGCTGTCGGCCTTGGCGTTGAACACCGGGCCCTGCAGGATGGCCGCGGTGACGATCAGGCGGTTCTGCGCCAGGTCATAGGCCAGCGACGGCTGTTGCGGCAGCACGTCCCAGCGACGGTCGGCATTGCCCTTGCCGATGCGCTTCATCTCCTCGCGATGGCGCCAGGTCGAGGCGATCAGCATGTTGCCACCGAACGAGCCCCGGCCCATCGGCTGCACGGTGTAGTCGAGGTCGCGCAGCGGGGTGCCGATCTCGATCTTCAGCGCCGCCAGCTTGGCCTGTGCTTCAGCCTTGGCTTCGGCACTCATCCACGTGCTGTTCCTGACGGCCTCGATCTGCACCTCGCGGACCTTGTCGACGATCCATGCCGCCTGCCGGCGGTCCTCGGCCGAGAGATGGCGGGCAGCGTACTCGCGGCCGACCATCGGACCGGCCGCCACATTGATGGCATCGAGCACCGCTTCCCAGCGCTGCGGCGGCAGCGTCTGCCCGCGCAGTACGCGGCCGCGGAACTCAAACTCGGCGTCCCGGTAGGCCTTGGACAGGTACGGCGCCATCGAGTCGCCCACGCGCCAGCGCAGGTAGGCCTTCCACTGGTCCGGCTTGAGCTTGGTGACCATGCCATCCAGCTGCTGGAACAGGCCCGGGTCGGCCAGCGATACCAGATCGTCGTTCACACCCTGTACTTTCAGGAAGGCCTCCAGCTGCAGGTTGCGGTAGCGGCTGTTGAGCTCCTTGGTGGAGATCGGCGCGTAGTTGTTGAACGGGTTGTTGATGCCGGCCAGCGACTGTGCATTGCGCGCCAGCTCGGTTTCCAGCGCGATCACCGCCTGCGACTCCGCATCGAGCTTGGCTGCCGGCGTACCGGTCAGTGCCAGGATCTGCTTGACGTAGGTGCGGTAGCGGCCCATCAGCGCCACGGTATCGGCATCGGTGCGGGTATAGAACGCCGGATCCGGCAGGCCCATGCCGCCCTGCATGAAGTAGCCGATATGACGGTCCAGTGCCTTCAGGTCGACGTCCGGACCGAAGTTGAAGGCGACCGGGATGCCGACCTGATGGAGTGCAGCGATCGACGCCGGCACATCCTTGGATTTCTTGATCGCATTGATGCGGGTCAGCAGCGGCGCGATCGGATTGGAGCCATCGGCTTCCACCGCCGCCTCGTCCAGGCCGCTGGCCCAGAAGTCGCCCAGCAGCTTCTGCACGTTGCCCTGCGGCGACGTCATGGCCGCATCGAGCAGTTCGCGCTGTTGCTGCCTGCTGCGCTCGACCAGCTGGCCCAGCGCGGTGGTGGCTCCGGTCTGCGGTACCGGGTTGGCCTTCAGCCAGCCAGCGTTGGTGGCGCCGTAGAAGTCGCTGCACTGGGCACTGACGGCCGGGGCGCGGGCGGCCTTTTTCTTCGCGGCGAACGCATCATGGCTCGGGACCAGGGTCGCCAGGCTGATGCCCAGGGCGATGGCAAGCGGACGGAAATTGGGCATGTAGAACGAATCCATGATGGATTGAGGGCGGGCGCACTATAGCAAGCCGCGCATGGGCGCAGCATGCACGTATCACGGTATGCCTGGCGGCCGTGGCGGGTCGCGCAAAAACAAGGGCCCGGGAGATCCCGGGCCCTTGCAGGTCTGCCTTGGCGTCAGCCGTGGCTTACCAGATCACCACCTGCTGCTCGCCGCTGCGCGCCATCGGTGCACCGGCCTTGCACTGGAACGCGGCCGCGAAGGTCGGCAGGTTCGAGGGCGCGCCCATCGCGCGGAACTGCGCCGGGGCGTGCGGATCGGTGGCCAGGCGGACCTTGGCGTTTTCCGGGGTGTACTTGGTACGCCACACGGTGGCCCAGTTGAAGAAGAAGCGCTGATCGCGGGTGAAGCCGTCGACCTTCGGATCTTCCTTGCCGGCCGAGGCCTTCTGCAGCGCATCGTAGGCCGTGGCCAGGCCACCCAGGTCGGCGATGTTCTCGCCCAGGGTCAGGTGGCCGTTCACGGCCTGGCCGTCAACCTTGTACTGGTCGAACTGCTTGACCAGCTTGCCGGTCAGGCCTTCGAAGTTCTTCTTGTCGGCCGGCGTCCACCAGTCTTCCATGTTGCCGGTCGGCCCGAAGCGCGCGCCCTGATCGTCGTAGCCATGGGTCATCTCATGGCCGATCACCGCACCGATGCCACCGTAGTTCAGCGCATCGTCTGCCTTCGGATCGAAGAACGGCGGCTGCAGGATGGCGGCCGGGAACACGATCTCGTTCTGCAGCGGGTTGTAGTAGGCGTTGACCGTCTGCGGGGTCATGCCCCACTCGGTCTTGTCCACCGGCTTGCCGATCTTGGACAGGTTGAACTTGTAGTTGAACTCGTTGGCCGCACGCACGTTGGCCAGGTAGCTGTCGCGCTGGGTCTGCAGGCCCGACCAGTCACGCCACTTGTCCGGGTAGCCGATCTTCGGAGTGAAGGTTTCCCACTTCGCGATGGCCTTGGCCTTGGTTTCCTCGCTCATCCAGCTCAGACCCTGGATGCGTTCCTTCAGCGAGGCAGCCAGGTTCTTCACCAGTTCTTCCATCTTCGCCTTGGCTTCCGGCGAGAAGGCAACCTTCACGTACAGCTGGCCGAACGCTTCGCCGGCATCGTTCTCGATGGTGCCCAGCACGCGCTTCCAACGCGGCTTCTGTTCCTTCTGGCCGTTGAGGGTCTTGCCGTAGAACGCGTAGTTCTCCTGGACGAAGGCATCGGCCAGGTACGGCGAGGCGCCATCGACGGTGTGGAAGCGCAGGTAGGCGCGCCAGACCGACGGGTCGGTGTCGCCCAGCGCCTTGCTCACTTCCTCATGGAAGGCCGGCATCGCCAGCGAGAACTTCTCCGGCGCAGCAACGCCCTGCGACTTGAAGAACTCGGTCCAGCTGAAGTTCGGGGTCAGCTTGTCGGCGTCAGCCAGGGTGACCGGGTTGTAGTACAGCTCCACATTGCGCGACAGTTCGACGCGCGACTTGGACGCCTTGGCCAGGCGGGTCTCGAACTTGACCACGTCCTCAGCCTGCTTGGCGGCGTCGGCTGCCGGGACGCCGGACAGTTCCAGCACCTTGGCGACGTGCGCCTGGTAGGCCTTGAGCTTGTCGGCGTTCTTGGCGTCGGTGTAATACGTGCTGTCAGGCAGGCCCAGGCCGCCCTGGCTGGCATAGGCCAGGTTCATGGTCGAGTTCTTGAAGTCGGCCTCGGCGCCGAAGCCGAACAGCACGTTCTCGCCCTTGGCTGCGCTGGTGCGCAGGTAGTCGGCGATGGCGGCCTTGTCCTGCAGGCCGTCGATGGCGGCCAGGTCGGCCTTCAGCGGCTCGATGCCCTGGGCGTTGATCTTGGCCTCATCCATGCCGGTGGCCCACAGGTCGCCGACGATCTTCTCGATGTGGCTCGGGTTCTTGACCTGCGCGACCTGCTCGGCCAGCTGGTGCTGCACTGCCACCGAACGCTCGTCGAGGATGGTGAACGCGCCCCAGCTGGTGCGGTCGCCGGGAATCTCGTTGGCGGCCAGCCACTTGCTGTTGACGTAGTCGCCGAATGCGGTGCAGGCGTCCAGGTTGGTGTCCAGATCGCTGGGCTGGAAGGCGTTATAGGCCGGCAGCTTGCTCTCATCCAGGGTGTAGGTGGTGGCTTCGGCGGCGGCCGGGGCAGGCGCGGCGGCCTCCTTGGCCGGGGTTTCGTTCTTGCCACAGCCGGCCAGCACGGCCGACACGGCCAGGCTGAGCAGCACGATCTTGGGAGTACGCGTGATCACTATGTTTGGCCTCCAGGCCGAGTGAGTCAGGGAAGAGCCGCGGGGACGGCCGTGGGCCGAACGATACGCCGCCAGCCTACCCCGCAAGGGTGTCGAAGGTCATGGGCGGGTGCAAGGGGCTGGATCGGGCCCTGCAAAAGACAGACCCGGCAAAAGCCGGGTCTGTCGGGGTGCTGCGGACTACGGCCCTATCAGAACCTGTACTTCAGACGCACGAACGGGGTGCGGCCGTACAGGTCGTACTGGGTGGCAAAGGCAGCGGTGTTGCCGTAGCGGGTGCCGGCGCCGGTGGAGATCAGTGCCGGCTTGGTGTTGAACACGTTGGCCACGCCCACCAGGATTTCCCAGTCGGCCTGCTTGTAGCTCAACGAAGCGGTGTGATACACGCGAGCGTCGGCGACCAGGTCGCGGTACGAGTCCGGACGGCCCTGGTAGGTGAAGCGCGAGTTGAGATTGGTGTTCTCGGTCTTGCCGATGTACTGGGTCAGCCAGTTGTATTCCCAGTCGCCGCGGGTCAGGGTCAGGCCCAGGTTGGCAACCAGGTCCGGACGGCCGATCAGGCCAAGCTGATCCGAGGAGGCCAGGCCGCTGGCCTCGGCGCTGTCGAACAGCTGTGCCACGTCTTCCACGGTGTAGGTGACCTGCGAATCCAGGGCGAACTTGCCGAAGCCGAACTCATGTTCCCAGTTCAGGGTCATGTCCCAGCCGCGGGTACGCTGCTGGTTGATGTTCAGGTACTGGGCGTAGATGTTGCGGATCGAATTCGCGTCCGGGCCGGTGGTCGGGTTGCGCTCCAGCAGGTCGCAGTAACGGTTCGGGAAGGTGTTCGAGCCGTAGCAGCCGGTGGTGATGTCCAGTGCACCCAGCGAGGTGATCTGGCCGCGGATATCGTAGTCGAAGTAGTCGATCGCCACGCTCAGGTCAGCGAACGACGGAGTGAACACGATACCGGCGCTCTTGGCGCGGGAGGTTTCCGGAACCAGGTTGCCGGCGCCGCCGCTGGTGAACACGGTGGCACTGGAGCCTGCGCCGATGTAATCGCCCGGGATGCCGGCGGCACCGCAGTTGGCACGGATATTGGTGTTGTCGCTCTCTTCCCAGCGGATGCAGGGATCGATCGCGGTCTGCGCCTGGAAGCCGGTCTGGTTGCCCAGGTACAGCTCGTACAGGCCCGGTGCACGATAGGAGGTACCGACGGTACCGCGCAGACGCAGCGACGGGATGATCTGCCAGTTCAGGCCGGCCTTCCAGACCTTGTCACTGCCGCTGACCGAGTCGTACTTGAAGATGCGGCCCGAAGCATTGGCGGTGAGCGATTCGATACCGGTGACGCCCTTGATCAGCGGGATGTCGAACTCGACGAAGGCTTCCTTCACCTTGTCGTTACCCTTGGTCACGTCGGCCGTCGATGCACCCCAGAGATCCTTGTAATTGGCGTCCGGCGTATCTTCGATGGAGTAGTAGCGGTATTCCAGGCCGAACGCGGCGCCCAGCGCACCTGCGGGAAGGTCGAACAGCTCACCGGAGAAGATCGCATTGACCGTCACGGTGTCATAGGTGGTCTTGCCGGTGGCGGTGATGCCCAGGATGTCGACCAGTTCGTCAACCTTGGCGCCGCTCAGATAGCCCGGGTCGAAGTAGTTCGCTGCCGGAGTATCGCCTGCGTTCGGAGTGGTCAGATCGCCGGTGATCGAGTTGCGGATGCCCAGCGAGCTGTACTTGCCGCTGGAGCGGCTGGCATTGGCATTGACTTCCCAGCCCCAGCTGCCGGAGAACAGACCATCGAACTTGTTCGCCAGGTAGTAGTAGTCGACCTCGGTCTGCGAGGACGACTTGAACGGCAGGACGGGCTGGGCGTAGCCGTTGGTGGTGCCCGGTGCCTCGACAGTCGGGAAGAACTGGCGCCACTGGAAGTTGTTGGTCTTGCGGTTGTTGTAGAGGAACTGGGTCTTCCAGTTGAACCCGTCAAAACCGAAGTCGGAAGCGAAGTAGGCCGACTTGCGCTCCTGGCGGTTGATGATGTGAGCCTGGCCCCATGCATCGAAGTTCAGCGGTTCTTCGTAGTAGGCGACCGGGCTGCCGTTGGCGTAGGTGCGGTTGGCGCGCGGGCGATAGCCCGGGAACGGACCCACGGTGCTGCCGTCCGGCGAGGGAATGTAACGGATCGGCGAGTCGTACTCATCGATGACGTTGATGAGCATGTTGTTGCAGTTCGCAAGATTGGTCCCGGCGGTGATCGAATGATCCTGCCGGTCGATGCGGTTGCCGTTGGCGTCCTTGATCAGATCATTGCCGCAGTTCAGGAAGTCGCGGTCGCCGCGGGTCAGCTCGTTGTGGCGGTACCATTCGACGGCAGCGACGATGCTGCCCTTCTCGAAGTTCCAGCCATTGGCAAGCGAGCCCTGGAAGACTTCACCGCCACCTTCGGTCGGGATACGGCCGGTGACCGTCAGCTCCGGGCGCTCGAAATTCTTCTTGGTGATCAGGTTGACCACGCCGGCCACGGCGTCGGAACCGTAGATGGACGAGGAACCGTCCTTCACGATTTCCGCACGCTGCAGGATGGCGGTGGGAATGACGTTCAGGTCGAATGCGCCGACCGCGCCGCGGGTTCCGGCCGGGCCCGGACGCTGGCCGTCCAGCAGCACCAGGGTGCGGTTGGCACCCAGGCCGCGCAGCGAGAACGTCTGCACGCCGGTACCACCGTCAACGACGAAGCCACCGAACTGGTGGGTGATCTGGGTTTCAGCAGCACCGATAGCGGACTTCTGCAGGAACTCGCCCACCGACACCTGGCCCTGGGCAGCGTTGTGCTCGGTGTCGATGGTGAACACCGGCGACGACGTTTCGTAATCCGCACGACGGATCAGCGATCCGGTGACGGTGATCTTGTCAAGGTCGGTGGCGCGCTGGTTGTGGGCGGAAGTGCTTGACGCCGCGGCTTCCTGCTGGGTGGTCTCCTGGGCCAGGGCCGGTGCGGCCTGCAGGCAGGCCAGCACAGCGAGAGTGAGCGGGACGCGGCTTGGCTTGATGTGGCGGTTGGCGTTGCGCATTTCGATGTGATCCCCACTTGTTATGCTTCGGTTAATGGAGTGTATGTGCCACGTAAAGTAAATGCAACATGAATGGAGAATTGCTGTAACCCGTTGTTGCTAAGGGGAAATTCAGTGAACGGCGCATGAAAAAACCCCGCCGGGTTCAAGCCAGCGGGGTCCATGAACGGGCCAGCGTCCGGTTGCTTACAGGCCGCCCGGTCCGCACTCCTTGCTGAGGAAGTCCGCCATCAGCGGCAGCGTCGCGCGGTAGTGGCTGGGGTACCACGGCATGCTGTGCGGCATGTCCGGAATCAGTTCGAAGCGTGCGGGCACCTTGTCCTTGACGCCGTTGTAGAAATTCCTGGCGTGGGACGCGGGGGTGCGCACATCGCGGTCTCCCACGAAGGTCAGCAGGGGGATGGCGGCCTTGGCGGTGTTCTGCATCGGGTCCATGCCCTTCACGGTCTGTCCCTGCAGGATGCGCTGCAGACGGTTCTCGCTCCAGGAAACACCCAGGCGGGCGAGGTCGGTTACGGGGGCGCCGGCAATGGCGCATTGATAGGGCGACGGGCTGCGCACGACCGCAGCGGCCGAGGCGAAGCCGCCGTAGGAATAGCCGAAGATCGCGATGCGGTCCTTGGCCGCTATCCCCTGCTGCACAAGCCAGGCAGCCGCATCATCGTTGTCGTCCTGCATCGTCAGGCCCCACTGCTTGTCGCCGGCGATCCAGTGCTCACGCCCGAACCCGGTTGAGCCGCGGTACTGCGGCCGGATCACCGCGTACCCGCGCGAGGTGAAGAACGGCACCCAGCCGGACGCATCCCAGCCGGTGTAGTCACGGGCCCAAGGGCCGCCGTGCGGATGGACCAGCGCCGGCAACGCCGCGTCACCGTTCTTCCAGCCTGCGGGCAGGTCGACGATGGCGGGAATCTTGCGGCCGTCGCGGGCCGTGTACGTCACCCAGCGCTGCTCGCCGATCTGCTTGCCGTCCACCCAGGGGCGTTCGCTGCCGAGCGTTGTGACCTGCTTGCGATCCACCAGGATCTGGTAACTGGTGGGCGAGCTCGCGCTGTTGGTGGTGAACAGCACGCGGGACAGATCATCGTTGTAACCGGTGATGGCGATGTACTTGCCCGGATACGCCTGCTTGAGGCCGTCGTACAGGGCCTTCATCTGCGGATCGACATAGACCGCTTCACGGCGCGGGCCGTCGACATAGAAGCCCAGCACCTGGTTGAAGTTGCTGGGCTTGGTGCCCAGGATCAGGCCGCCGATCGGATACTCGGGATGAGCCGCCAGCGGTTCGTTGTCAAACGTTCTGCTGGCCGGGTCGTACAGTCGGGCCTGTACCTGGTCGGAGAACTTGTCGGTGAGGATGTACAGCTTGCCGTTCTGGTCATCGATGCCGACCACCTCCATCGTGTAGCGATCGGACAGGCGGGTGGTCAGCGTGTCGTGCTTCTCGAACTGGCCGCTGGCCTTGTTCTTGACCAGGATCTGCTGCTCGTAGTCGTTCGAGCCGGCCGGCTCGATCTGCGTACGCGTCAGCAGCTCGCCGTTGCGCGGGTGGAACAGGCCCGGGGTGGAGCGGGCGTCGCCACGGAACAGCAGCTCGGTCTGCCCGGTCTTGAGGTTGAACAGGTAATAGCTGGCCGAAAAATTGGTCTGGTTGATCTGCGAGATGATCACCTTGTCCGGATCCAGCGGAAGCGAATGCACCAGGGACGCGGTGCCGGCCAGCTCCAGGCAGCGCTGGGTCTGTTCGCTGATGCCGAGCTTGCGGGTGTTGTCCGCGAAAGCCTCGTCGAACTTTGTCTGGCTGCTGTCGGTGAGGAATGCCTTGGACAGGAACGTCTTGGTTGAGCCGACCGAGTTGCCTTCACCGCAGCCGGACAACTGCGCGGTCAGCTCCTGTCGGCCGATCACCAGGCTGCGACCCGCCTTGAGCGCGCTGGCGGCAATGAACTTCATGCGATCACCGGAAGGCGTGATCGCCACGGGCGCCGAACCGGGCACGTCCAGGTTCCAGTTGGCCAATGCGGTATCGCCATTGTTGCTGCCCGGCGCAGCAATGATTGCAACCAGCTGCTTGCCGTCAGGGCTCATGCTGACAGACTGGATGGCCGGGATCTTGGCGAAATCCTCGACCGGCAACGGTGTGGCGGAGGCGTGGATGACGTGCAGGCCAAGCAGCAGTGCGGTGGTGGCACCCAGACGGGCACGCGTGAGGCGGGTTTCCATGATCGACAGTTCCTTGTGGCGATTCGCATCAAGATGACCGGAAGATGAACGAGTGCTGCCCTTCCGTCAACTGCACGTGAAAGTTTCCACCTGTGCACCCAGCGGGGGCAGAGAGGCAACGTCGCCGTGGGGCGCCGACTTGAGAATCCATGCGCGGATCTGGGCAATCCTGAATCAAGTCAGCTTGCGCCCAGCTTGTATGATGTCGGGTTCTCCTTCCTGACTTTCCGCCGGAGCCCGCAGTGAACAGTCCGACCCGTCGTCCCCATGCAAGCCAGGTGCAGAAGGGGCTGGCACCGCACGCGCGCATCCGCAACGTGATCGCGGTGGGCTCGGGCAAGGGCGGTGTCGGCAAGTCCACCACGGCCGTCAACCTGGCGGTGGCGCTGCAGCAGCTGGGCGCGCGGGTGGGCGTGCTCGATGCGGACATCTATGGCCCCAGCGTTCCCGCCATGCTGGGCCTGTCCGGCCGCCCGGAAAGCCCGGACAACAAGAGCATCGAACCGCTGCGTGCCTTCGGCGTGGACACCATGTCGATCGGTTACCTGATCGAGGAAGACACGCCGATGATCTGGCGTGGGCCGATGGCGACCTCGGCAATGACCCAGCTGTTCAACGACACCCTGTGGGACGACCTCGACTTCCTGTTGATCGACCTGCCGCCCGGCACCGGTGACATCCAGCTGACGCTGACCCAGAAGATTCCGCTGGCCGGTGCGGTGATCGTCACCACGCCGCAGGACATCGCCACGCTGGATGCGAAGAAGGCACTGAAGATGTTCGAGAAGGTCGAAGTGCCGGTGCTGGGCATCGTCGAGAACATGGCGGTACATACCTGCAGCCAGTGCGGCCACGTCGAGCACCTGTTCGGCGAGGGGGGCGGGGAGCGTATGGCGGCGCAGTACGGCGTGCCGCTGCTGGGATCGCTGCCGTTGCAGATCGGCATCCGTGAGCAGGGTGACGCAGGCACACCGATCACCGCCGCGCAGCCGGATTCCCTGCCGGCCCAGGCCTATCGCCACGCTGCGCAGCGGCTCATCGAGGAAGTGGGCAAGCGCCCGCGTGCCTCGATCCCGATCCTGTCGTCGCTGCTGTAGGGACCGGCCGGGGAGGGCGGTGGCGCCCGGCCCCCTGCTAGAATCCTCGCGCCCCCTCGCACCCAGGACAGAGCATGAGCATCAAGAGTGACCGTTGGATCCGCCGCATGTCCGAACAGCACGGCATGATCGAGCCGTTCGAGGCCGGGCAGGTGAAGCAGGTCAACGGCCAGCGCATCGTCAGCTACGGTACCTCCAGCTACGGCTACGACGTGCGTTGCTCGCGCGAGTTCAAGGTGTTCACCAACATCAACTCGACCATCGTGGACCCGAAGCACTTCGATTCGGGCAGCTTCGTCGACATCACCGCCGACGAATGCATCATCCCGCCCAACAGCTTCGCGCTGGCGCGTACCGTGGAGTATTTCCGCATTCCGCGCGACACCCTCGTGGTGTGCCTGGGCAAGAGCACCTACGCGCGTTGCGGCATCATCGTCAACGTCACTCCGCTCGAGCCGGAGTGGGAAGGCCATGTGACCCTGGAGTTCAGCAACACCACGCCGCTGCCGGCGCGCATCTACGCCAACGAAGGCGTGGCCCAGATGCTGTTCTTCCAGGCGGCGGCCGATGATATCTGCGAAACGTCCTACAAGGACCGTGGTGGCAAGTACCAGGGCCAGACCGGCGTCACCCTGCCGCGCACCTGACGGACCGGTAGCGCCGGGCCATGCCCGGCGTCGCTCGATCGAAGGCGGCGCTTGCGCCGCCTTCGCTTATTTGCCGCGGCCGAACAGCATGGCGATGCCGACGCCGACCAGGGCCACCGGCCACCAGGTCAGCAGCAGCTTGGACAGGTTCAGGTGCGTCCAGCCCAGGTTGCTGGCAAGCATGAACAGGCCGATCAGGATCAGCAGGATGGCGGCGACGAGGTTGAATCGCATCGTGTCGGCACGGTCTCAGGAGTGGGCCGGATATCCTAGCCGTTCCTTCCAGTAGGCGACATGCTGCTGCAGGGCGTCCGGTTCGTAGCGGTGCGCAGGACCGCTGCCCCACACCGGTCCCGGCCACGCCGGATCGCCGTCGTGGCGGCCGATCACGTGGAAATGCAGCTGGCGCACGATGTTGCCCAATGCGCCGATGTTGATCTTCTCCACCCCGTCGGAGCCCTTCAGGGCCTTGCAGGCGCGGTTGAGTTCGGTGCGCAGCTTGTCCTGCTGGTCGCCGTCCAGTTCGATCCACTCCGTTACCCCGGCCAGACGCGGCACCAGGATCAGCCAGGGAAACCGTTCGTCGTTCATCAACCGCACTTGCGACAGCGGGCCTTGCGCCACCAGAACGCTGTCGGTGGCCAGGCGGGAATCAAGTTCGAAATCGCTCATCCAAGATGCTCCGTGAAGAAGTCCAGGGTGCGTTGCAGCGCCAGGGTGGCGCTGTCTGGATCATACGCATGTCCGACCTCGCGGTTGAAGGCATGGTCGGCCGGGTAGACATAGGTCGCCATCTGCGGCAGCTTCTGGCGATGCGCCTCCACGGCCTCCGGCGGGATGCTGCGGTCCTGCGCGCCGAAGTGGAAGATCACCGGCGCCTTCGGTGTCTCGTCCAGATACTGCACATTGCGTGCGCCGTAATAGCTCACCGAGGGCAGGCCGAGGCGCAGCGCGGACAGCATCGCCACCGTTCCGCCCCAGCAGTAGCCGACCGTGCCGACCTTGCCGAAGGGGGCAAGCCGGGTTGCTGCGGCGCGCACCACTTCCAGTGCCCGTTCAATGCCCAGCGCACTTACCCGTTCCAGGCCCTGTTTCACCCCTTCAGGGTCATAGGGCAGGGCGTCGGGGTCGGCGTCCGGGCCATCGACCAGGTCGAAGAACGACGGCGCCAGCACGGCATAGCCTTCGGCGGCGAAGCGCTCGGCCACGCCACGGATGTGCGGATTGGCGCCGAAGATCTCCTGCACGACCACCAGGCCGCCACGCGGCGTGCCCGCTGGCAGGGCCTGCCAGGCCCGGACCGGGCCATGATGCGTATCCAGGGTGATCCATTCGGACATCGTCGGTTTCCTCATAGCAGTGGACAGGCCTGCATTGTCGGCGCTGGGCGGGTTAGCGCGGCGTCTGCGGCTGTGCGTGATCGGGCGGCTGATGCATCGAGCGACGTCGGATCGCGACTTGACCGAATGCGTCGCGGACGATCCTGCCAGGGATTCTGACATCTGATCCGGCCTGGCTCTGACAGTAGATTCAGTAAAGCACCTGCTGAAGCCAAGAGGGCGAGCAGATAGCGTTTCGTTCGCGGAACTCCAGTCTGGAGGGGCGATGTGGGGCTGATCATATCTCGGCATGTTTCCGGGGCGCGGCGTGAAGGCGCAGGCGCCCGATAAATGGAGTTTCATGAAATGAAAAAGGAATTTCGCCTTCTGTGTGCATTGGGGATGGCAACAATGCACACGGTGGCTATGGCCAACCAATCGTCGTACCAGGACCGCCAGATGGCGTCATCGGATGGCAGGCAGTGGGTTGAGCGGACGGTGCGCCTCTCTGATTTCGAAGGCGGCGACGTGGCTATCCAGGTGCGCCTTTTCAAGGATGGAAAGGGCGGTTTTGTATATGGTTACGATGATCAGAATGAAGCCACAAAGCTCTACCACCAGGCCGCCTGCGAAGTCATGAACTCCAAGGCGCGCCGTGGCGAAACCGTGATATCTGGCGAGTCGGCAGTCGTTGGTTGGTCCTGTGAGGGTGATTCAGATCCGGCGGAGGATTCGAATCCAGCCTCCAGCGACATGACGCAGCCCAAGGCGGGGTATTACGTTTTTGCATTGGCGCCCAGTGGGAGTGCGCCAATCGGAGTCAATTTCAATTCGGTGGGAACTGCTCGTTTCCAGAATTCGTTGGCAGGGAAATCTACAGGCGCTGCATGACCTCCGCGAGCGATGAATACGCGGGCCCAACAAACAACGGATCAATCAACGTCTATTGATGTCGCAATCAACGCTCCCGTGAGGCCGTGGCGACGGTGGACCGTGAGACGATTGCCTCTCCGTGAGCGTCGAGCCGTCGGGGCGCGTTCCGCCGGGCCGAGCCGGAGTTTCAGCACATGCCGCCGGGGGCCTTGACCCATTCACGAGTACCCTGCTGATGGAGATGGCACGTGGGGCAGAATCCGGGGCGCTCCCCTCAGTACACCCCGGGGCCGTTCAGAGCGCGGCCCCCAACCCCGGTATACTGGCGCCCTTTCAGGCCCCGGCCCCCAGGAACCCCTGCCACTCCGGCAGGGGCCCAGGCCCCCAGAGTCCCGCGATTCCATGTCCCAGCTGAACCCCAAAGTCGGCTTCGTCAGCCTTGGCTGCCCGAAGGCCCTTGTCGATTCCGAGCGCATCCTGACCCAGCTGCGGTCGGAGGGATACGACATCGTCCCGTCCTATGACTCGGCCGACGTGGTGGTGGTCAACACCTGCGGCTTCATCGACTCGGCGGTGACGGAGTCGCTGGACGCCATCGGCGAGGCGATGAACCAGAACGGCAAGGTCATCGTCACCGGCTGCCTGGGCAAGCGCCCCGAACAGATCCGTGAGGCGTACCCGAACGTGCTGGCGGTGTCCGGCCCGCAGGACTACCAGAGCGTGATGGAGGCGGTGCATGAGGCGCTGCCGCCCCGGCATGATCCGTTCGTGGACCTGGTGCCCGACTACGGCATCAAGCTGACCCCGCGCCACTACGCCTATCTGAAGATTTCCGAAGGCTGCAACCACGCGTGCAGTTTCTGCATCATTCCGTCGATGCGCGGCAAGCTGGTCTCGCGCCCGGTCGATGAAGTGCTGCGCGAAGCCGAGCGCCTGGTCCGGGGCGGTGTGCGTGAGCTGCTGGTGGTATCGCAGGACACCTCCGCCTACGGCGTGGACGTGAAGTACGCCGAGAAGATGTGGCGCGACAAGGCCTACCAGACCCGCCTGAAGGCGCTGTGCGAGGGCCTGTCCGAACTGGACGCGTGGGTGCGCATGCACTACGTGTACCCGTACCCGCACGTGGATGACGTGGTGCCGTTGATGGCCGAGAACCGCATCCTGCCGTACCTGGACATTCCGTTCCAGCACGCCAGCCCGCGTATCCTGCGACTGATGAAGCGCCCCGGTGCGGTAGAGAAGACGCTGGAGCGCGTGCAGAACTGGCGTCGCATCGCGCCGGACATCACCGTGCGTTCGACCTTCATCGTCGGTTTCCCGGGCGAGACCGAAGCGGAGTTCGAGGAGCTGCTGTCGTTCCTCGATGAGGCGCAGCTGGACCGCGTGGGTGCGTTCGCGTATTCGCCGGTCGAGGGTGCTACCGCCAACGCTCTTCCGGACCCTGTCCCGGAAGAGGTGAAGCAGGAGCGCCTGGCGCGCTTCATGGAAAAGCAGGCACAGATCTCGGCCGCACGTCTGGAGGCCAAGATCGGCACGGTGCAGCAGTGCCTGGTCGATGCCATCGAAGGTGACATCGCCGTGGCCCGTTCCAGGGCCGATGCACCGGAAATTGATGGACTGGTGCATATCCAGAATGCCGACCAGGTGCCGCTGCGCGTAGGCGAATTCATCAACGTGGAGATCACCGAGAGCGACGAACACGATCTGTATGGCGACGCGCTGCCGCCGACCACGCGCCCGGCCTTCGACCTGAAGGTGCTCTGATCATGGCCGAGGGTGCTGCCGGCCACGCTGGCAGCCCTCGGCGATTCGTGCCGCCGCCGCGCGCGGCGGTGGACCCGGCGGTGTTCGATCATCCGCTGTTTGCCCGGGTGCGTGCCTTCCGCGATCTTCTGTCCGGCGACCGCTGGCCGACCGTTGCCGAGCTGGATGCGCGGCTGGCGTTGCGCGGGCGGCGACTGGTCGAGCAGGATGCGGCGTTGCTGGCCGATGGCCTGCACTACGAAACGCGCATCGCGCAGGGGCGTATCGCCACCCGTGCGGCGAGCTGGCACGATCTGTTCAATGCATTGGTGTGGGCGTGTCACCCGCAGCTGAAGCACGCGCTCAACAGGCGGCAATGCCTGCACGTCGCCACGATGCCAACCGGTCAACGTAATCGCGCGCAGGCGGCGCTGACCCAGTTCGACGAGACCGGCGTGATCGTGTGCGTCCAGGACGATGCGCTGATCGCTGCGTGGGACGCCCACGACTGGCCGATGCTGTTCGCGCCGCCGCACTGGCAGGCCGGTCGCATCACCATCGCCGCGGTGTTCGGCCATGCACTGATGGAACAGGCGTTGCTGCCGGGGCGCCTGCTGGTCGGCAAGTGCGTGGTGGTGCGCGGCGATGATGAGGGTGCCTGCATCGAGACCGTGGCCCGGGCGATCGAGCAGGGCGCGACGGTGACCGATCCGCTGCAGCTGCGCCCGCTGCCACTGGCCGGAATCCCCGGCTGGCACCCGCAGCAGGACGCCACCTTCCATGGCAACGCCGACTACTTCCGCCCGCTGCGGCAGGGCCGCCTGTACCCGCCGCCGCTCTTGCCCCGGTAGCGCCGGGCCATGCCCGGCGCTGGATTGACGGCAACGCCGGGAGGGCTCGGTGTTACGAAGACGGGTACTCGACGCTGATCACCGCGAAAGTGAACCGGCCGCCCGGCAGTTCCACCGAGAACTCATCGTCCAGGCGCTTCTTCAGCACGGCCCGCGCCAGCGGCGAGTCGATGCTGATCCAGCCCAGGCCGGCGTCGGTTTCATCCGGCCCAACGATGCGGTAACGGCTGGTCTCACCACTGTCGATGTTCTCCAGTTCGATCCAAGCACCGAAGAACACCGCTTGTGGATCGGTCGGCGTGGTATCGACCACGCGCAGCGATTCGAGCCGCTTGGTCAGGTAGCGCACGCGGCGGTCGATTTCACCCAGCTGCTTCTTGCGGTAGGTGTACTCGGCGTTCTCCGAGCGGTCGCCCTCGGCGGCGGCAGCGGCCAGCGCCTTCACCACCTCGGGCCGGCGTACCCGCCACAGGTCGTCCAGCTCGGCTTTCAGCCGGGCGTGGCCGGCGGCGGTGATCAGGGCGGTGCTTTTCTCTGCGGGCGGACGCCAACGGGACATGTAATACAGCTTTTTCTCAGGAATACGAAAGGGCCTCAGCGCTTGCCGCCGAAGATGCCGCCCAGGATGCCGCGCACGATCTGGTTGCCCAGCTTGGTCCCGACCGTGCGCGTGGTCTGCTTGGCCATGGTTTCAATCATGCCCTGGCGACGCTTGGTGCCGAAGATCGCATCCTTGATCGCCTGGCCGAATCCACCTTCCTGTGCCTCGTCCTGCTCGCGGCTGCGCGCGGCCGGGGTCTGGGCCTGCTCCACGCTCTTCTGCGCCCGCTGGGCCAGCAGCTCGGCGGCCGATTCACGGTTGACCGCCGTGTCGTAGCGGCTGCCGACCGGGCTGCCGGCACGCACCTGTGCGCGCTCGGCCTCGGTGACCGGCCCCATCCGGCAGCGGGGCGGCGCGATCATCGTCTGCTGGACCGGCATCGGCACGCCCTTGTCCTGCAACGTGGAAACCAGTGCTTCACCGGTGCCGAGCTGGCTCAGCACCTTGGCGACGTCCAGCTTCGGGTTCGGCACGAAGGTTTCGGCAGCGGTCCTGACCGCCTTCTGGTCGCGCGGCGTGAAGGCCCGCAGCGCGTGCTGCACGCGGTTGCCGAGCTGGCCCAGGATGTTGGAGGGCACGTCGTCGGGGAACTGCGAGCAGAAGTACACGCCCACGCCCTTGGAGCGGATCAGCCGCACCACCTGCTCGATGCGCTGCACCAGCGAGGATGGCGCATCGTCGAACAGCAGGTGGGCCTCGTCGAAGATGAACACCAGCTTGGGCTTGTCGAGGTCGCCCACTTCCGGCAGCTGTTCGAACAGTTCCGACAGCAGCCAGAGCAGGAAGGTCGAGTACAGCTTGGGCTTGAGCACCAGCTGGTCGGCGGCGAGGATGCCGATCACACCGCGGCCGTCGTGATTGACCCGCATGATGTCGGCCAGTTCCAGTGCCGGCTCGCCGAAGAAATTCTCACCGCCGTCCTGCGCCAGCCGCAGCACGGCACGCTGGATCGCTGCGATCGACTGCGCGCTGACCAGTCCGTACTCGGTGGAAATGTCCTTGCGCTCTTCGGCGACCAGGCCGAGCAGGGCCCGCAGATCATCCATGTCCAGCAACAGCAGGCCGCGGTCGTCGGCCAGCTTGAACACGATGTCCAGCACGCCGGCCTGGGTGTCATTCAATTCGAGGATGCGCGCGAGCAGGGTCGGCCCCATCTCGCTGACGGTGGTGCGCACCGGGTGGCCGAGCTTTCCGTACAGGTCCCAGAAGATGGCCGGGCTGCCTGCCGGCGCATAGTCGGCCACGCCGATGTCCGCGGCGCGCTTCAGCAGCGCTTCGCTGCCCGTGCCGGGCACGGCCAGGCCGGACACATCGCCCTTCACATCAGCGAGGAACACCGGAACCCCGAGCCGCGAGAATCCTTCGGCCAGGGTCATCAGGGTCACGGTCTTGCCGGTGCCGGTGGCGCCCGCCACCAGCCCGTGGCGGTTGCCGAGTTTCGGCAGCAGGGTGACGGCCACATCGTCGGTGATGCCTTTGCCGAGCAGAATCGGATCCATGGTCCAGCCCTTGTGGTGAATGCGCCCAATGTTAACCGGCAGCGATGACGGCCCGAAGGTCGGCTTGCCCCGACCTTGGCGGCGCCGCTACTCTGCCTGCCTGTTTCGCACACAGTGCCAAAAATGCCCGTTCCTGTCCTGATTTCCCGCACCTGGCCGTTGCTGGCCCTGGCTGGCCTGGTTTCCCTGGCCCCCGATGCCCACGCCCAGCGGGTTTCCGCCCGGGACAAAGTGAAGGTAGATGCCCTGCAGCAGCGCATGACGGCTGCCGAGAAGCGTTACAGCGATGCGCTGCTGCTGGTGGCCAACGCCGACCCCAAGGGCAGCAACGAGGCCGACGCGGCGCTGGAGGACATGGAGGATGTCATCAGTGAGTGCGTGAAGCAGAAGGGTTGTCAGATGAGCAACATGCTGGCCACCTACAAGCGCCTGCTCAAGCGCGATGCCGATGCGGCCGCGGAAGACGAGGGCGGTGAACTGCCCGCCGAGCGGCTGGAAGCCGACCCCGACCATATCGGTCCGTTGACCGCCGACGTGCCGGAAGCCGCACGCGCAGCGGCACTGCTCAACGACAAGCGGCACGCCTTCGACAACATGGTCGAGTACAACCCGGCCGTCCAGGCCGGCATCCGCCGCTGGCTGACCGACATGCGTCCGGCGCTGCTGACCAGCTACGAGAACTACCAGAACCTGCGTGCCGTGATGTGGCCGGAGTGGGAGAAGCGCGGCCTGCCCGAAGCGCTCCTGTTCGGCATCATGGCCAAGGAATCCAATGGCCGCGTGCATGCGTCCTCGCGCGCTGGCGCCGCCGGCCTGATGCAGTTCATGCCGGCCACCGGGCGGCGTTTCGGCCTCGGTCCGGACGGCACCGGGTTCGATACCCGCTTCGATGCCCACAGCGCTGCTGAAGCCGGTGCGACCTATCTCAACGAGCGCATGCGCGAGCTCAACAACAACATCGAGTTGTCGCTGGCCGGGTACAACGGGGGTGAAGGGCGCGCCCTGCGCGTGGCGCGCGAGAATCCGGGGCAGAGCTTCTGGGTCGACCGTGTCTACAACCAGTTCCCCGGTGAAACCAAGGATTACGTGCCGATGGTGATCGCTGCGGCGTGGATCTTCCTGCACCCCCAGCAGTACGGCGTGGAGTTCCCGAAGATCAGCGCGCAGCCGGCCACCCTGCGCCTGGCGCGCTCGACCACCATCTACGAGCTGACCATCTGCCTGGGCAGCCACGGCACCCGTGATGGCTACATGCGTGCGCTGCGCAACCTCAATCCGCGTTATGAGGCTGATGGCTGGATTCCGGCCGGCACCCTGATCAACGCAACCACCCGCATCGCGAGCCTGTATCAGCGCAACTGCGTGAGCGGACCGCGTGCCGACCTGGCGCGCACCCTGATCACGGCCGACCTCAATGCCGCCATCGTGCGGCCAAGCGCTGCCAGCTACACCGGCAGCGTGGCGGTGGGCGGCGTGGTGCCGGTGGCCGATGCAGCCAGTTCGACCAGCGTACCGACCGCACCGGTGGCGGCAGTGGCCGCGCCTCGGCCGGCACCGGCCGCGCGACCGAAGCCGGCACGCAGCTACAAGGTCGGCCGCGGCGAGACGCTGGGCCGCATCGCGGCCAAATTCCAGTGCGACGTGCCGACGCTGGCACGCGCCAACGGTCTGAAGGCACCGGCCTACAGCCTGCGCCAAGGCCAGGCGCTGAAGCTGCAGGGCTGCGAAAAGTAATCTCCACGACCTCTGGAACTGCCATGGACCTTGAAGCAACCCGCAACCTGTTCGCCAATCTGCGCGAAAACACCGACTGGGACATCAGCGGCCCGCTGCTGTGGGGCTATTTCTTCGTGCATTCCACTGCCGAGCCGCTGCAGGCACTGGCCGCGCATCTGCAGGCGCAGGGCTACACCCTGGTGGAGGTGTTCGAGCAGGAGCCGGACGAGGGGGACGCGCCGTTCCACGTGCTGCATGTGGAGCGCGTGGAGGTCCACGACGAAGCGTCGCTGGATCGCCGCAACCAGGAGCTGGCAGCGCTGGCAGCGCAGATGGGTGTGGAAGACTACGACGGCATGGACGTCGGCCCGGCCCCCACCCTGCAGTAGGGGCCTGTGCGTAGTGCAGGGCGCGTGCCCGGCGCTACGCAGCAACCCGGTGGCGGGATTGTCAGCGCAGCGTGGCCAGGGCCTGGCCGAGCTGCACCGGTGACTCCGCAGCCAGGTGTGGAGCGAACTCCGCCACGCCCGGCGGCAGCAGCACGACCACGGTGGAGCCATAGTTGAAGCGTGCCATCTCCGCGAAGCGCTCCAGGCGGATGCCCTGGCCGCGATAGTCCTTGCGGGTGATGCGGTCACCGTACTGCGGGATCTCCTCGCCGCTCCACACTGTCTCCACGCCGGAGACCAGCAGCGCGCCGACCATCACGCTCACCATCGGGCCGAAGCTGGTATCGAAATGGCAGACCAGGCGCTCGTTGCGTGCGAACAGGCGTGGCACGCCTGCCACGGCGGCCGGACCCACGCTGAAAAGGCGGCCTGGCACATGCACGGTCTCGCGCAGGGTGCCGGTCCAGGGCATGTGCACACGGTGGTAGTCGCGCGGGGACAGGTAGACGGTCGCGTACAGGCCGTCGTTGAACGGCTTGGCGTCCTCGGCGCTGCCCAGCAGCTCGGCGGCGGTGAACGACTGGCCCTTGGCCTGGAAGATGCGGCCGGCCTCGATGTTGCCGAGCTGGCTGACACGGCCGTCGGCCGGCATCACCAGGGTGCGCGGATCGGCATCGGCCACGCGTGCGCCCGGTTTCAGCGCACGGGTGAAGAACTGGTTGAAGGTGGCGTAACTGCGCGGGTCGGGGTTGGCGGCTTCGTCCAGATTGACGTTGAACCTGCGGCTGACGGTGTCGATCAGCCAGCGCGACACGCGCGGGTTGTCCGAGTACGCCAGCGAGCGCGCCATCGAGGACAACAGGCGATGGGGCAGGGCGTATGTCAGGGCGGTGGTGAGGCTCATGGGGCGGTTTTCTCGGTCAGCTTCTGCAGGTCGCGGGCGATCGCCGGCGCGTTGAACGGGGGGCGCACCAGGCCGGCGAGCCGGCCCTGCGGATCGAGCACGGCCAGGCTGGCCGAGTGCTCGACGGTGTAATCCTCGGGATTCTCATCGAAATGCTTGCCCGGCACCTTCTGGAACACGAAGCCCAGTGCGGTGGCGAAGCGTTCCAGCGAAGGGACGTCGGCGGTGGCCGCCAGGGTGTCCCTGTGGAAGCCGTGCGCGTACTCGCCAAGGCGGGTGGCGCTGTCGCGCTCGGGATCGACGGAGACGAACAGCACCCGCGGACGCAGCCCGTCGGGCAGTGCTTCCCACTGCTGCTGCGCACCGGCCAGTTCGGCCAGGGTGGTCGGGCACACGTCGGGGCAGAAGGTGAACCCCAGGAACACCAGGGTCCAATGGCCCTTCAACTCGCCCGGAATGAGCCGCGTGCCATCGGACTGGGCCAGGTTGAAGTCGGGCAGCTCGCGCGGCTGCGGGTACAGGGTGATCGCTTCGGTGGCCGGCTGGCCGGCCGGGGGCTTCGGAGCAAAGACCTGCTGCGCGGCGAGCAGGCCCAGGCCCGCCGCCAGGGCGATCAGCAGGATGATGCCGACGTTGCGATTGAACATGGGAGCCCCCGCGCGAAGTGGTCCCCATCATACCGGCTGCGGCCTGATCGTTTCCGTCGCAACGGATGCCGGCGCAGGCGCCAGCCCCTATAATCGGGGGCCACTTTGCCCGCAGTACCGCCATGACCGCTGAAACGGCCGCCGAACTCCACACGATCATCGACCTGATCCGCTACGGCACCAGCCGTTTCAACGCCGCCGGGCTGACCTTCGGGCACAGCTACGACAACGCCCTGGACGAGGCGACCCAACTGGTGCTGCACAGCCTGCACCTGCCGCATGACCTGGGCCCGGCGTATGGCCAGGCGCGGTTGCTGCAGGAGGAGAAGGTGCGGGTGCTGGAGCTGTTCCAGCGCCGCATCGACGAACGTATCCCGGCCGCCTACCTGACCGGCGAGGCGTGGTTCGCCGGCCTGAGCTTCAAGAGCGACGCGCGCGCCCTGGTGCCGCGTTCGCCGATCGCCGAGCTGATCGAGTGTGGTTTCGAACCCTGGCTGGCCGGCCGCGACGTCAGCCGCGCGCTGGATCTGTGTACGGGTTCGGGCTGCATCGCCATCGCCATGGGCCACTATTACCCGAACTGGGAGGTGGACGGCGTGGACCTGAGCGACGACGCACTGTCGCTGGCCGAAGAGAACAAGGAGCGCCTGCAGGCGCACAACGTCACGCTGATCAAGTCCGACCTGTTCAGTGGCCTGACCGGCCGCCATTACGACCTGATCGTCACCAACCCGCCGTACGTCACCAACGACGAGACCGATGCCCTGCCGCAGGAATATTCCTACGAGCCGGAAATGGGCCTGCGTGCCGGCGATGACGGCCTGGACCTGGTGCTGAAGATCCTGCGCGATGCGCCGCTGCACCTGAGCGAGGACGGCCTGCTGATCTGCGAAGTGGGCGAGTCCGAGCAGCACCTGGTCAAGCTCCTGCCGGAAGTGGACTTCGCCTGGATCGAGTTCAAGGTCGGGCAGATGGGCATTTTCGCGGTCGAATGCCGCGAGCTGATCGCCCACAGCGCCCGCATCACCGAACTGGCGGCGCAACGGCCGTGAGCTCCAATTCGTTCGGCAAGCTGTTCACCGTCACCACGTTCGGCGAGTCGCACGGGCCGGCCATCGGCTGCGTGATCGATGGCTGTCCGCCCGGGCTGGCGCTGGACGCGGCCGAATTTGCCCACGATCTGCAGCGCCGTGCCACCGGCAAGAGCCGGCACACGTCGGCGCGGCGCGAGGCCGACGAGGTCGAGATCCTGTCCGGCGTGTACGAGGGCCTGACCACCGGCACGCCGATCGCGCTGCTGATCCGCAACACCGATCAGCGCAGCAAGGACTACGCGAACATCGGCCAGCAGTTCCGGCCGGGCCATGCCGACTACAGCTACTGGCACAAGTACGGCATCCGCGATCCGCGGGGCGGTGGCCGTTCCTCGGCGCGCGAGACCACCATGCGCGTGGCCGCGGGCGTGGTCGCCAAGAAGTGGCTGGCCGAGCGCTTCGGCGTCACCGTGCGCGGGTATCTGTCGCAGCTGGGCGGTATCACTCCTGCAGGTTTCGACTGGTCGGCGGTGGAAGACAATCCGTTCTTCTGGCCGCACGCCGCGCAGGTGCCGGAGCTGGAGGCGTACATGGATGCGCTGCGCAAGTCCGGCGATTCGGTCGGCGCGCGCGTGGACGTGGTTGCCGACAACGTGCCCCCGGGCTGGGGCGAGCCGATCTACGGCAAGCTCGATGGCGAGCTTGCGGCGGCGCTGATGAGCATCAACGCGGTCAAGGGCGTGGAGATCGGCGACGGGTTCGCCAGCGCGGCCCAGAAGGGCACCGAACACCGTGACCTGCTGACCCCGCAGGGTTTCGCCAGCAATCACGCGGGCGGCATCCTGGGCGGCATTTCCACCGGCCAGCCGGTGGTCGCGTCGATGGTGTTGAAGCCGACCTCCAGCCTGCGCCTGCCGGGCCCATCGCTGGACACCGCCGGCAACGTGGTCGAAGTGGTCACCACTGGCCGCCATGATCCCTGCGTCGGCATCCGCGCCACGCCGATCGCCGAAGCGATGGTGGCGCTGGTGCTGATGGACCAGGCATTGCGTCACCGCGCGCAATGCGGCGATGTCGGCACCATCACGCCCCGCATTCCCGGGCAGGTCGATGGCTGAAACGCGGCCGACGGTGTGGGTGAGCCAGCCGCTGATCGAGGCGGCCATCGCGCCGCTGCGTGATCGCGTGCAGCTGCGCACCACCGACGCCGTCACCGTGTGGTCGCCTGAGCAGATCGCCGCACAACTGGCCAGCGCCGATGGCGCGATCATCACCCTCAACGAGCGTATCGGCGCGGCCGAGCTGGCCAATGCCTCGCGGCTGCAGGTCGTTGCCAACGTCGGCGTGGGCTACAACAACCTGGATGTGACCGCGCTCAGCGCGGCGGGCATCCTGGCCAGCAATACCCCCGACGTGCTTACCGAGACCACCGCCGATCTGGGCTTCGCACTGCTGATGGCCGCCGCGCGCCGGATCACCGAATCCGAGCGCTGGCTGCGTGAAGGGCACTGGCAGCAATGGTCGTTCCAGACCATGCTCGGTGCCGACATCCACGGCAGCACCCTGGGCATTCTCGGCATGGGGCGGATCGGCCAGGGCATCGCCCGTCGTGGCGCGCATGGTTTCGGCATGAAGGTGCTGTACCACAACCGCTCGCGACTGCCAGCAGATGCCGAAGCAGCAGTCGGTGCCGCTTATGTCGATCTGGATACGCTGCTGGCGCAGTCCGACCATCTGGTGCTCGTGCTGCCTTACACCCCGGCCTCGCACCACCTGATCGACGCCGCTGCGCTGGCGAAGATGAAACCGACGGCCACGCTGGTGAACATCGCGCGCGGAGGCCTGGTCGACGAAACAGCGCTGGCCGATGCACTGGCCCATGGGCGCCTGGCCGCTGCCGGGCTGGACGTCTACGAAGGCGAGCCGGCCGTACGCCCGGAACTGCTGGCGCTGCGCAACGTCGTGCTGACCCCGCACATCGGCAGCGCTTCGCTGGCCACGCGTACGGCGATGGTGCAGCGGGCCGTGGACAACCTGCTGGCCGCGCTCGGCCTGGCCGGCGGGCCGGCGCACATGCCGAGCGCGATCAATGCCGACGCGGCGCTGGCCGCACGTGCCGCCCTGGGCAAAAAAAACGGGAAACGATAGGGAGCCTCCGCGCGTTCCGTCCGAGGAGGTTCCCCGAACCCAGCTGTCGTGCGTGAATTTTTCCCATCCGTTTTCTTGAGAGTTCCCCCATGAGCAATGCACAACGCCGCTTCCATGTCGCCATCGTCGGTGCCACCGGCGCCGTCGGCGAGACCATGCTGGCCATCCTGGCCGAGCGCGGTTTCCCGGTCGGAACCCTGAGCCTGCTTGCCTCCGAGCGTTCGGCCGGTGGTGAGGTCGAGTTCAACGGCGAGAAGGTCAGGATCCAGGACCTGGCGAGCTTCGATCCGAAGGGTGTGGAGATCGCCCTGTTCTCCGCAGGTGGCAGCGTCTCCAAGGAGTACGCACCGAAGTTCGCCGCCGCCGGTGCGGTGGTGATCGACAACTCCTCGGCCTTCCGTTACGACGATGACGTCCCGCTGGTGGTATCGGAGGTCAATCCGGACCAGATCGGCAATCGTCCGCGCGGCATCATCGCCAACCCCAACTGCTCGACCATGCAGATGCTGGTCGCGCTGGCGCCGCTGCATCGTCGCTATGGCATCGAGCGCATCAACGTCTCCACCTATCAGTCGGTGTCCGGCGGTGGACGCTCCGCACTGGAGGAGCTGGGCAAGCAGACCGGCCAGCTGCTGAGTTTCCAGGAGATCGATCCGCAGCGTTTCCCGGTGCAGATCGCCTTCAACCTGATCCCGCACATCGACGACTTCCAGGACAACGGCTTCACCAAGGAAGAAATGAAGCTGGTGTGGGAAACCCGCAAGATCCTGGGCGACGACAGCATCCTGGTGAACCCGACCGCGGTGCGCGTGCCGGTGTTCTACGGCCATTCCGAGTCGGTGGCGATCGAGACCCGCGACAAGGTCACCGTGGCCGAGGCCCGTGCGCTTCTTGAACAGTCGCCCGGCATCGAGGTGGTCGACCGCCATGAAGCCGGCGGCTATCCGACGCCGGTCACCCACGCATCGGGCACCGATGCGGTGTACGTCGGCCGCATCCGCGAGGATCTGTCGCATCCGCGTGGCCTCAATCTGTGGATCGTGTCGGACAACGTGCGCAAGGGCGCAGCCCTGAACGCGGTGCAGCTGGCAGAGCTGGTCGCTGCCGAGCAGCGTTGATCGACAGCCCGGGCGCCCTGGGCTGCTCTGTGCGTGCGGACCCCGGTCCGCACGCTTTATAGTGTCGCCCATGAATAAACGGGCCAAGGGCGCATCGCGCCCGCTCACCTATCTGTCTGCCGCACTGCTGGCTCTGGCCAGCAGTCCGGTGTTCGCGCTGGGGCTGGGCGACATCCGCGTCCTGTCCAGACCCGGTCAGCCGCTGCTGGCGGAGATTCCGGTGGTGTCCGCCGATCCTTCGGAGCTGGAGAATCTGCGCGTGGCGCTGGCATCGCCAGCCACGTTCGAACGTGTCGGCCTGCAACAGCCGACCGGCCTGGTGGGCGAGCTCCAGTTCGAGCTGACCCGCAATGCGCAGGGGCGGGCCGTGGTGCGGGTCACCTCGCAGATGCCGGTGGAGACGCCGTCGCTGAGCTTCCTGGTCGAGGCCGACTGGGGGCAGGGGCGGTTGGTGCGCGAGTATTCGGCCCTGATCGATGCGCCCTCCAGCGCGCTGGCCGTGGCGGAACCGGAAATCGTCGCACCGGCGGGCACGCTCTCCAATACCATCGCCCGCGATCCGCCCGCCGAGGCGGCGGTACCGGCGCCTGCACAGGGCGGGACGCCGGCCAGTGCGACCACGGCGGCTGCACCGGTGCGTCCGCGCGCTGCCGCTGCACCGTCGTTGCCGCCGGCTGCCGATGGCAGCATTACCGTGCAGCGCGGGCAGACCTTGTCGCAGATCGCCAGCGCGGTCGCCCGCGGCAACCAGGTCAGCCGCGACCGGGCGATGATTGCGCTGCTGCGTGCCAATCCCGAGGCCTTCATCCGGGGCAACATCAACCTGCTCAAACAGGGTGCGGTACTGCGCATGCCCGGCAGTGACGCGCTGGCGGCTGTGGATGCGGCCGAAGCCGGTGCCCTGGTCCGCGAACACGCCGCGCAGTGGCGGCAGGCGCGTACCGTGCCGCAGGCGGCAGGCGTTCCTGCACCTGCGGTCGCTGCGCGGGCCACTTCTCCGGCCGCCGCGGCCGGGGCACGACTTGAGATCGCCCCGGCGCTGGCGTCCGACGCCGCGCACGCGGGCACAACCACCGGCACCGGAGCCGGCAGCGAGGGTGACATGCTGGGCAACGAACAACTTCGCCAGGCGCGCGAGGACATCGCCACCCGCGATGCCGAGATCGGCGAGCTGAAACAGCGTGTGGCCGAACTGGAGACGCTGAAGGCACAACAGCAGTCGCTGATCGCGATGAAGGACAACGACCTGGCGGCGGCCCAGCAACGGCTGGCACAGGCGCCGGGCGCGCGTGACGCCGGAACGCCGTGGTACTGGCTGGGACTGCCGGTGCTGCTGGTGCTGGCAGGCGCCGCATGGTTGCTGCGCCGTCGCAAGCCATCGCCGCTGCCGCCGCTGCGCGAGGAAGACGATGCCACAGCTCTGGCGGCGGCCGTGCCAGCCGGTGCCGCGCTCGATACGCTGGCCGAGCAGTCTGCGTGGTCTACCGCCGATGCCGACAGCGGGCGCCAGGAGCCGGCGATGCCGGCCTGGGCGACGATCGCCGACGCCCGATCCGAAGACGGATCGGGCGGCACGGACAAGCAGCCGTCGGGCGATGGCAAGGACGAGGCACCGTTGCCGGAACCCGTGACCGACCTGCCGCGCTGGGACGAACCGGTGGACGAGAGGGGTGTTGGCCGGCCGACGGCCCAGGAAGCCGATTCCGGGGTTTCGGTCCCGGACTACGCGCTGCATGCCGAGCAGCAGCCGCAGTTCCGCGGCGTGTTCGACCTGCCCGCCGATCTGCAGGACAACGACGCCCCGTCGGTGGAGGATGCCGGCGACACCTGGTCGCCCCGCGCTGGGCAGGAACGCCTGGAGCTGGCGATCGCCTACCTGGATCTGGGCGACGCACAGACCGCGCGTACCCTGCTGCTGGAGGTTGCCGAAGGGGGCGACCCGGACTGCCAGGCGCAGGCGCGCGAGCTGCTGGCCCGGCTGCCGTGACCGATACCTTCGACAAGGACCCTGCCATGACCCGCGAGCGTCGCATCGACTATGTTGAGTTCGCGTCCCGCGACCCGGCCGCCAGCCGTGCCTTCTTCGAGAAGGTGTTCGGCTGGTCGTTCGTCGATTACGGCAGCGACTACACCGCCTTCGACGATGGTCGCCTGCAGGGGGGCTTCTTCCGCGGCCAGCCGCAACGCGCTACTGAAGGTGCCCCGCTGCTGGTGCTGTACGCCGATCAGCTGGCCCCCGCCGAAATGGCCGTGCGCCAGGCGGGTGGTGAGGTGGTGCGGCCGGTGTTCTCCTTCCCGGGCGGCAGCCGCTTCCAGTTCGTCGAACCCGGTGGCAATGAACTGGCGGTCTGGTCGGAACGCGATCCGGCCTGAGCGTCGTCCACTCCGCAACATCGAGGTAGCACATGCGTTATGCGCTTGGCGTCGAGTACGACGGCAGCGATTTCAGAGGCTGGCAGAACCTGGGAGAGGGCGGTCCCAGCGTCCAGGCCAGTCTTGAGCAGGCCCTGTCTTCGGTGGCCGACGCGCCGCTGCAGGTGGTCTGCGCTGGCCGAACCGACGCCGGCGTGCACGGCCAGTGCCAGGTCGTGCATTTCGATACCGACATAGTGCGCGACCCGCGCGCCTGGATGCTGGGTACCACCACCCGCCTGCCGCGCTCGATCGCGGTGCGCTGGTGCGTACCGGTGGCGGAGGATTTCCATGCGCGGTTCTCAGCGCGGGCGCGCCGCTACCGTTACCGGCTGCTCAATCGCGAAGTACGGCCGGCGCTGGACCGGCAGACGCTGAGCTGGGAGCGTCGCGCACTGGACGCGACGCTGATGCACACGGCCGGGCAGGCGCTGCTGGGTGAGAACGACTTCAGCGCGTTCCGCTCGGTCCAGTGCCAGGCCCTGCATGCGCGGCGCGAGCTGCAGTCACTGCAGGTCAGCCGCCACGGCGAGGTGATCGAGGTGGCGGTACAGGGCAATGCATTCCTTCATCACATGGTTCGCAATATCGTCGGTTCGCTGATCCTGGTCGGCAGCGGCGAGAAACCGGTGGAGTGGATCGCCGAGCTGCTGGCCGGAAGGGATCGCACCGTAGCCGGTCCCACTGCACCGCCGCAGGGCCTGGTGTTTATTGGACCGCTGTACCCCGACAACTGGCATCTGCCCGCCGAGGTCACGCTATGAGCCGCTCCTACTACCGTACACGCATCAAGTTCTGTGGAATGACCCGTGCCGGCGACGTGCGCCTGGCCGGCGAGCTCGGCGTGGATGCGGTGGGTTTCATCTTCGCCCGCGAGAGCAGCCGCCGGGTTGCGCCCGCCGAAGCGCGCGCGATGCGCCAGGCGATCGCGCCGATGGTCGACGTGGTGGCGCTGTTCCGCAACAACAGCAAGGAAGAGGTGCGCGAAGTGCTGCGCACCGTGCGGCCCACCCTGCTGCAGTTCCATGGCGAGGAGGACGAGAGCTTCTGCCGCAGCTTCAACATGCCTTACCTGAAGGCGGTCGCGATGGGGGGGCGTGAGGAAGTCAACGCGCGTACCCTGCAACTGCGCTATCCGAGCGCGGCCGGCTTCCTGTTCGACAGCCACGCACCGGGTGGCGGTGGCGGTACCGGTGTTGCATTCGACTGGACCCGCATCCCGACCGGGTTGCATCGGCCATTCCTGCTGGCCGGCGGTCTGACCCCGGACAATGTGTACGACGCGGTGCTGGCGACCCTTCCGTGGGGCGTCGACGTCTCCAGCGGCATTGAACTGGAGCCGGGCATCAAGGACGGCTACAGGATGCGCACCTTCGTCGAGGAAGTGCGCCGCGCCGACTGCACCGTGCTGGAGTAGGACCGGGAGGCTGCGGCGTCACGTTACCTCAGCTGGGCCGCGACCCAGTCCGCCAGGGCGTCGACGCGTGCGTCGGCCTGGCCCTCCGGCCGCGCCAGGACCCAGAAGCCGCCCGTGGCGGAGAAACCCCATGGGGCCAGCAGCCGGCCTGCCGCGAGATCCTCAGCGACCAGCGGCTCCGGCGCGATCGCTGGACCCAGCCCGGCCACCGCCGCTTCCAGCAGGTAGTAAAGGTGTTCGAAACCCGTGCCCAGCCGCAGCCGGGCGGGGTCGAGATCGTGCGCCTGCGCCCACGTCGGCCACGCCTGTGGCCGTGAGCTGGTGTGCAGCAGCGTCTCCTGCAGCAGTGCCGAGGGCGGCACATGGCGCAGGCGCTGCGCCGCCGGATGTGACGGTGCCACCACCACGCCCACCCGCTCGGGCGCCAGCTCGCGCACCTGCCAGCCCCGTGGCCACGGCCCCTGCGCCAGCAGCAGGACCGCATCCAGTGCCGCCTGCGCCTCGGTGAAGCTGCCGTCCAGTGCCGACCACTGCAGGCGCACACCGGGCAGTGCGGCCTGCAGGGCGGGGAGGCGCGGAATCATCCAGCGCGCCAGCACGCTGCCGCTGCAGCCCAGTACCAGCGCTGGCGACGCCGCGGGCCGCCGCAGCTCGCGCACGCAGTCTTCGATGCCGGCGAAGGCTTCGCTGCAGGCCGCCTGCAACAGTGTTCCCGATGCGGTCAGGCGCAGGCCACGCCCGGCGCGCTGGAACAGGGCCAGGCCCAGATGATCCTCCAGCAGCTTCAGCTGCCGGCTGACCGCACCATGGGTCACATGCAGGTCCTGCGCGGCGCGGCCCACACCGCCCAGACGGGCGGTGGCCTCGAACGCGCGCAGGGCATTGAGTGGCGGCAGCAGGGATCGGCTCATGTGAGATTTCCTGACGATAGGTGCCAGATAATATCCATTTTCCGGTCATGACCCGTGCGCTAGAGTATCCACCTGTCTGAATCACCGGTCCCTGCCATGTCTGCCTCCCCCATTGCCGACTACCACGCCTTCCCGGATGCCCAGGGCCACTTCGGCCGCTATGGCGGCAGCTTTGTCGCCGAAACCCTGGTCGGTCCGCTGCAGGAGCTGGCCCAGGCCTATGACCAGGCCCGCCAGGACCCCGCGTTCCAGGCGGCCTACGACCGCGATCTGGCTCATTACGTGGGCCGGCCGAGCCCGATCTATCATGCCCAGCGCCTGAGCGACCACGTCGGCGGCGCACAGATCCTGCTCAAGCGCGAGGACCTGAACCACACCGGCGCGCACAAGATCAACAACACCATCGGCCAGGCGCTGCTGGCGGCGCGGATGGGCAAGACGCGCATCATCGCCGAGACCGGCGCCGGCCAGCATGGCGTCGCCAGCGCCACCGTTGCCGCACGCCTGGGCCTGGAGTGCGTGGTGTACATGGGCGCCACCGACATCGAGCGGCAGAAGATCAATGTCTACCGGATGAAGCTGCTCGGCGCGACGGTGGTGCCGGTCACCTCCGGTTCGGCGACCCTGAAGGATGCGCTCAATGAAGCGATGCGCGACTGGGTGACCAACGTGCAGGACACCTTCTACATCATCGGCACCGTGGCCGGCCCGGACCCGTATCCGCGCATGGTGCGCGATTTCAATGCCATCGTCGGCCGCGAAGCGCGCGAACAGATGCTGGCCGAGTACGGCCGGCTGCCGGATGCGATCACGGCGTGCGTGGGCGGTGGCAGCAACGCGATCGGCCTGTTCCATGCCTTCCTCAACGACCGCCAGGTCGAGATCGTCGGCGCCGAAGCGGCCGGTGACGGTATCAACACAGGCCGCCATGCCGCCTCGATCGCAGCAGGGCGTCCAGGCGTGCTGCATGGCAACCGCACCTACGTGCTGTGCGACGACGACGGCCAGATCATCGAGACCCACTCGGTGTCGGCCGGCCTGGACTATCCGGGGGTCGGCCCGGAGCACGCGTTCCTGGCCGACAGCGGGCGCGCACGCTATCTCGGCATCACCGACGAAGAAGCGCTGCAGGCGTTCCATCTGCTGGCACACACCGAGGGCATCCTGCCGGCGCTGGAGTCCAGCCACGCGCTGGCGCAGGCGATCAAGCTGGCGCGCGAGCGTCCGCGCGACCAGATCGTGCTGTGCAATCTGTCCGGGCGTGGCGACAAGGACGTGCATACCATCGCCGCACGCGAAGGGCTGGTGCTGTGAGTCCCATGCTGCGCCATGGTGGCGCGCTGGTACTGGCAGTGGGGCTGGGCGGCTGCACGCCGCCCGATCCGCCGGTGCTGGCGCCCGCGGCGACGTCTCCGGCGGCCATCGCCCCGGCCCGCCAGGTGGCCAGCAACGACGACGATGCCGCCCATCACCCGATCGAGGATGCACCGTTGCCTGCAGCAGGGGAGGTCGCAGATGACGTGGCCGCGCCGACGGTGGCTTCGGTCGCGCTGGACCATGCCGGCGAGGTGCTGATCGGCCAGCCTTTCAGCGAACTGCAGGCCGAGGCGCAGTGGCACTCGGCTGGCCTCGCCGAGGCGACGGCCGGGCGCTGCGACTATTACGAGCGCGGCACGCTGCCCGAGGGCGTGGCGATGCTGGTGCAGGACGGCAACGTGGTGCGTTTCGACCTGGCTCCGATCGACGATTCGGGACTGGTGGTGACCCAGCCCGGGCCGTTCGGACTGCGCCTGGACATGCCGCGTGCGCAGGTGCTGCAGCAGATGCCGCAGGGCGTCATCGCCGCTGCCCTGGGCGCTGATGCCGACGCCGGCGAATCCCTGCTCTGGCAGGACCCCGGTTCCGATCTGGCGATCCGCGTGGAGATCGTGGATGGCACCGTATCCAGAATGCATTGGGGCGCCAGCGGCGCCGTTGACCTGATCGAAGGATGTACCTGACATGCCCGTATCCCGACTCGACGCCTGTTTCCAGCGCCTGCGCGAACAGCAGCGCAAGGCACTGATTCCCTTCGTCACCGCTGGCGATCCTCTGCTGGAAGCAACCGTGCCGGTCATGCATGCACTGGTTGAGGCGGGCGCCGATGTGATCGAACTGGGGGTTCCGTTCTCCGATCCGATGGCCGACGGCCCGACCATCCAGCGCAGTTCCGAACGTGCGCTGGCGCGCGGTGCAGGCAGCCGTTACGTCCTGCAGGCGGTAGCGCAGTTCCGCCAGCGCGATACGCAGACGCCGGTGGTGCTGATGGGCTATCTCAATCCTGTGGAGATCCATGGCTACGCGGCATTCGCCAAGGCCGCGGTGACCGCCGGCGTAGATGGCGTGCTGCTGGTCGACCTGCCGCCGGAGGAAGCCGGCGAAGCCCAGCAGGCCTTTGATGCGGAAGGCCTGGCCCTGGTCCTGCTTGCCTCCCCGACCACCAGCCCGGCACGCGCGGACAAACTGCTCGCGCTGGCGCGGGGCTACCTGTACTACGTCAGTTTTGCCGGTGTCACCGGTGCGTCCGACCGCCTCGACAGCGAGGCCGCCAGCGTACGCCTGCAGGCGCTGCGTGAACGGGCCACGGTCCCGGTGGTGGCCGGCTTCGGCATCCGCGATGCCGCCAGTGCGGCGGCCATGGCGCGCGAGGCAGACGGTGTGGTGGTGGGCAGCGCCCTGGTCGCGGCACTGGCCGAAGCGACCTCGGCCGAAGAGGCGGCCCAGCGGGCGCACGCATTCCTGGCGCCCCTGCGCCAGGCCCTGGACGCCTGACGGCAGCGCCCGGCCATGCCCGGCGGTGCGCGCTACGGCGTATCCGCCGGGCGTGGCCCGGTGCTGCCTGCGCTAAACGTACGTCCCAGCATGGTTTTTCCGCCGCCGCCCACAGGCCGGCAAGGGGTGCACGGGCGGGGAAAGCGGAGCTAGACTGTCCGCCTTTGCGGCCCCCGGGCCGCCCTGAACGGAAGTGTCCTCCCGCATGAGTTGGCTCAGCAAGTTGATGCCGTCCGGCATCCGCACCGACAACACCCCCAGCAAGAAGCGCAGCGTCCCCGAGGGCCTGTGGGAAAAGTGCAGCAACTGCGGCAGCGCGCTGTACCGGCCGGAACTGGAAGAGAACCTGGAGGTCTGCCCGAAGTGCGGCCACCACATGGCGATCCGCGCGCGCGCGCGCCTGGCCGCGCTGTTCGATGCGGACAGCACCACCGAGATCGGCGCGCGCCTGGGGCCGACCGACCTGCTGAAGTTCAAGGACCAGAAGAAGTACAGCGAGCGCATCAAGATCGCGCAGAAGAACACCGGCGAGTACGACGCGCTGATCGCCATGCGCGGCCTGCTCAAGGGCCGTCCGCTGGTCGCATCCTCGTTCGATTTCGCCTTCATGGGCGGTTCGATGGGTTCGGTGGTCGGCGAGCGCTTCTCGCTGGCGGCCGAGGCTGCCGTGGAGATCGGCGCGCCTTACGTCTGCTTCTCCGCCAGTGGCGGCGCGCGCATGCAGGAAGGCCTGTTCTCGCTGATGCAGATGGCCAAGACCTCGGCTGCGCTGGGCAAGCTGCGTGAAGCCGGCCTGCCGTACATCTCGGTGCTGACCCATCCCACCACCGGTGGCGTGTCGGCCTCGTTCGCGATGCTGGGTGACATCAACATCGCCGAGCCGCAGGCGCTGATCGGATTCGCCGGGCCGCGCGTGATCGAACAGACCGTGCGCGAGAAACTGCCGGAAGGTTTCCAGCGTTCGGAATTCCTGCTGGAGCATGGTGCCATCGACCAGATCTGCGACCGCCGCGAAATGCGTGACCGCCTGTCCGACCTGCTGGCGATGCTGGGCCGCCAGCCGGCGCCGGAGGTGGCTTGATGGGAGGCCGCAAGTACTTCGGTACTGATGGCATCCGCGGACGTGTCGGTGAGGGAGCGATCTCGGCCGACTTCGTGCTGCGCCTGGGCAATGCGCTGGGCCGCGTGCTGGTGGCCCGGCACGGCCAGGACGGGCGCCGCCCGATCGTGGTGATCGGCAAGGACACCCGCATTTCCGGCTACATGTTCGAGGCGGCGCTGGAGGCGGGCCTGGTCGCCGCCGGCACAGATGTGCAGCTGCTGGGCCCGATGCCCACCCCGGCGGTGGCGTTCCTGACCCGCACCTTGGGCGTTGATGCAGGCATCGTCATCAGTGCTTCGCACAATCCGCATTACGACAACGGCATCAAGTTCTTCTCCGCACAGGGCGAGAAACTGGACGACGCCACCGAACTGGCGCTGGAAGCCGCACTGGACGTGCCGTTCACCACGGCTGAATCGGAGCGGCTGGGCAAGGCGTCGCGCGCGCGCGAGGCGGTAGGCCGCTACATCGAGTTCTGCAAGGCCAGCGTGCCGCGTGCGTTCGATCTGCGTGGCGTACGTCTGGTGCTGGACTGCGCGCATGGTGCCACCTACCAGATCGCCCCGCTGCTGTTCCGCGAGCTGGGTGCCGAGGTCATCGGCATCGGTGCCGAGCCGAACGGGGTGAACATCAATGCCGGCGTCGGTTCGACCCATATCGACAACCTCGCCGCCAAGGTCCGCGAGACCCGTGCCGATCTCGGCATCGCCTTCGACGGTGACGGCGATCGCGTGCTGATGGCTGACGACCAGGGCAATCCGGTCGACGGCGATGACCTGCTGTACATCCTGGCACGCACCTGGCAGGCGGAAGGTCGCCTGCGTGGGCCGGTGGTCGGCACGCTGATGAGCAACTATGGACTGGAGAAGGCGCTGGCCGACCTGCAGATCCCGTTCCAGCGCAGCAACGTCGGCGACCGCTACGTGCACCAGGCGCTGATCGAAGGTGACGGCGTGCTCGGTGGCGAAGCCTCGGGCCATCTGCTGTGCCTGGACCGGGCCACGACCGGTGACGGCATCGTCAGTGCGCTGCAGGTCCTGCTTGCGCTGCGCAGCAGCGGACAGACACTGCGGCAGGCGTTGCAGCCGCTGGTGAAGGTCCCGCAGAAGACGGTGAACGTGCGGTTGGGCAATGTCTCGGCCAAGACCACCGTGCAGGCCGAAAGCGTGCAGTCGGCACTGCTGGAGGCGCAGCAGGCCGTGGCCGGCCGTGGGCGCGCATTCCTGCGCCCGTCCGGCACCGAGCCGGTGGTGCGGGTGACGGTCGAGGCCGATGACGCAACACTGATGCAGGACACGCTGGATCGCCTGTCGGCCGCAGTGAAGGCCGCCGCCGCGGCCTGAGCCCGGAGGTGGTTCCGCAACGGACAACGCCCCGGACGACCGGGGCGTTTTCTGTTCAGAGGGCCGCTGCTGGGCCGAGGCGGACTCAGGGGCCCGGCACCATCTTCTTCTGGCGGGCTTTGAAGCCGTTGAACAGCGGCGCGATCAACGGGTTGTAGCTCTGCGCGATGCGCTTGCGCAACCAGCTGGCCGGCCGGTTGCGGATCGCGAAGCGGTAGATGCGTTCGGGATCGCCGCCGATCACGTTGCGGCCGAACGGGTGGGTGGTATGCAGGTAACGGAACCCCTGCTCGCGCGCGACTTCGACATGGTCATCGTCGAAGTCACCGTACGGCCAGCACAATGTGTCCGAAACTGCGCCCAGCTTGTCCTGCAGGACCTGGCGCGAGAGTGCCAGGTCGTTGCTGATGCCGGCCCGGCGCTGCGCGCGGTCCAGGTCGTCGCGGCGCAACCAGCGTGTATGGGTGTGGGTATGGCAATGCACCTCGAAGGTGCCCGCGTCGATCGCCGCGCGCGCTTCGCTCCAGCGCATCATCACATCGTCGCTGCGCCCCTGCTCGTAGATGGCGGCCTCGCAGCCGCGATGGTCCGGCGTTGCCGGCAGTACCGCGCCGGGCAGGCCTGCATGCGGCCGCACCGGGCCTTCGCCCATCCATCCGGTGACCACGAACACCACCGCGTGCATGCCGTACTTCTGCAGGATCGGATGCGCGTAGACCCAGTTGTCCAGGTAGCCATCGTCGAAGGTGATGACGATCGACCGGCGCGGCACCGGCCTGCCGGCCAGGAACCCGGCGTACTGCTCCAGTGTCAGTGAGGTCCAGCCACTGTTGGCCAGCCAGGCAATCTGGCTTTCGAAATTCTCCGGCGACACCGTGATCATGCCGGGCGACGGACTGACGTGATGGTGCATCAGCACCGGTACGGTTCGGGCATCAGCCATGTCCCAGCTCCTTCAGCCACTGGCGGTAGTAGTGTTCGGTGGTCTCGCCGTGGCCGGTGGGTGTGAAGCGGTGCGCAGCGCGCATCCATTCCCAGCCGGCACGGCCCATCTGCCGGCGCCGTTCCGGATCGTCCACCAGCAGGCGCAGAGCGCCCGTCAGGGCAGCATTGTCGCCCAGCCGGGTGAGGATCGCATTGCTGCCGTCCACGACCATCTCCGGCACGCCACCAACCCGCGTCGCCACGATCGGCACGCCGACGTACGCCGCTTCCAGAAACACGGTGCCGGCGGCTTCCTTGTGCGAGGCGAGGGCGAAGATATCGAAGCCGGCCATCAGCCGGCAGGCGCCGTCGCGGTAGCCGAGCAGGTGGACCTGCGACTGCAGGCCGTGCTCGGCGCACATCGCCTGCAGGCGCTCCATCACTGGCTGCCCGTCGCCGATCACCACCAGGTGCAGGTTCGGATTGGCCTTGCACAGCGGCACCATTGCCTGCAGCAGATCGGCATGGCCCTTGGGCTCGCGCAGCACCGCCACGCAGCCGACCACGATGTCCTGTTCGCCGAAGCCGAGCTCGGCACGGACTTCGGCACGCACGTCCTGCAGGCACTGCCACGGATCTTCCTTGCGGATATCGGTCCAGCGCGGTGGAACCGCGATCGGCGGCACGATGCCGATGCGCTCAGCGGGAATGCCACGGTCGGCCAGCAGCTGCTTGACGAAGCTGCTGACGGTCAGCACCCGGTGCGGCAGGCCGGTATAGGTCAGCAGCGAGTTGACCGGACTCATCAGGTGGCGCGAGCGTACCACCAGCGGCGCACCGCCGAGGCGGGCGCCGGCGGCGGCAATCAAGGCGTCGCGACGGCTGGTGGTGTTCACCACGTCATAGCGTTCGCGGCGCACCAGGCGCGAAACCGACCAGATGCCGCGCAGCAGGCGCGCCAGCCCTCCCATGCGCAGCGTATGCACGGTGAAGCCGTCATCGCGCGCCAGCTGCGCCAGCCGTGCCTCGGGCTGGTACAGCAGCGAGACGTCGTGGCCGCGCGCGCGCATGGCCTGCATGTGGCGGAAGATGTAGATCTCCTGCCCGCCCATTCCCTTGGCGGCTTCGGTGTGCAGGATGCGCAGCGAACGTTTCATGCGGACTCGATCCTTGATATCAACGATTGCGGAAGCGCGTCAGCGCTTCCCAGGCGGAACGGATCGCGGCTGCGTCCGGCGCCTGTTGTGGCAGTGGGCGATAGTGCCGATCCAGCGCGGTGGCATTGCCGAACTTGTCGAACACGTAGAGGGCATCGCCGTGGCGGACGGCGCGCTGCGACCAGCTCTCCACCACCAGGGCACGGAGCCCTTCCGGGGCCGCCAGCAGATCCTGGCCGGTGCTGTAGTCGGCCAGCGGGTTCTCGCAGCCCAGGGCGTGCCGCATCAGCGTGGGCACCCAGTCCTCATGCGAGCTGGTGCGCGCATCACGGCCGCTGGCCTCGCCCGGCCAGTGCAGCACGAACGGCACCTGCAACTGGTAGTCGGAGAAGTTGCCGTTGTGGCCCCAGTAGTTCAGCGCGAGGTCGTTGAACTCCTCTGCGTGATCGCCAGTGACCAGCACGATGGTGTCCTGCTCCAGGCCCTGCGCACGCAGGGTATCGAGCAGCGATCCGACCAGGCTGTCGGCGTAGTGGACGGAGGTGTGATAGCGGTTCAGTTCCGGCGTCGGATCGTGGTCCGGCCCGAACTTGAGGAAGTCGATGTCCGCGGCCATCGGCGTGGCCAGGGGCGGATAGTCGGCCGGCAGGTGGTAGGGCGCGTGGGTGGAGTCGAGGAACACGAAACCGAACCACGGGCGCTGCGCGGCCTGGCTGTTACGGATGTCCTGCTGCAGCGACGCGACGATGGCACGGTCGCGGCCATCGGGCTTCAGTGCCGACGGCCCCTGGTGCAGCTGGTCACGGACATCGGCGAACACGGTGCGGTCGAATTCAGGGCTGTACATCGGCGCGCTGCCGTACAGGTGCAGGTCATAGCCCTGCTGTCCCAGGACCTGGAACAGCTGCGAGCCACGCTGCTCGTCAAGCATGCTTGCCCAGTAGCCACCGGGAAGGCCGTAGAGCAGGCCGAACAGGCCGTAGCGGGTGGCGTTGCCGGTGCTGAAGTGATGCTCGTAGACGCGGGAGGACTGCGCCAATGCCGTGGTGTTCGGCATGATCTGTGGCGTCAGCACGTCGTGGCGGAGTGATTCGAGTACCACCATCAGCACGTTCGGCCGCCGGTGGCTCTGGCAGCGCAGCGGATGCAGCGGGTAGTGCAGCTGGGCATGGCGGGGGTCGGGCAGGCCCGCCTGCTGCTGGCTGACCACGCCCAGGCGACGCATGAAGCTCTTGGCGGTGATCGGCTGCGCCCAGGGCAGGTAGTTCCACTGGCTGATCACGTCACGCTCGCCGCGTGCATCGTAATAGGCGGTCGCCACCTGGCCACCTGCCATCAGCAGGATGACCAGTGTCCATGCCTGCAGGACGTGGCGCCGTCGGGGCAGGGCGGGCAGCAGCTTCCAGCAGGCCCACGCCAGCAGGGCTTCGGCGGCGAAGATGGCCGATACCAGGGCGATCGCCTGCAGCCAGGTCTTCCACGACAGTGCGACCTGATCGTGCAGCGCGCCGCCGAACACCATGTTCGCCACCATGGCATTGAGGTGGAAGCGGTACAGCGCGAACACCTTGGCATCGACCAGCAGCAGGCACAGCCACAGGCCCTGCAGCACCACCGCGCCGATGCTCAGAGGACGCGCGCTGCGGGCCCACAGTCCGAGCAGCAGCGGCAGCAGGCCGGCCAGCGCGCCGAACGCCAGCAGGTGGCCGGGCAGGGCAACGGCCAGATACGCCAGGCCGACGGGGCCGCCGGGGTTGTCCCGCAGCGGCACGTTGCCCAGGGTGATGACGGCTGCCAGTACGGCGTTCGCCGCCACGAACAAGGACCACCAGGCCAGCCGGCGCCAGTGCTGGGTACAACCGGGTCGGGAAGCTGGATCGGCGGCGGGTGGAGCGGAGGGCATCGTCGGTACGTGTTCAGCAGGAGCGGGACAAGGGGGCGGCGCCGCCGCGGCCGGCGGATCCGCGCGCGGGTCGCGCATTGTATCGGTTTGTTTCAACGTATCGGTGTCGACCTGCGGGCGATCTGTCACAATGTTCAGGTGGGCCCTGAATGCGGCGGCCCTCCAGACCCAATGACAAGCCAGGAACCGCTGTGAGCCAGATCCCGACCCTCGACATCACCCGTTTTGACAGCGACCGCGAGGCCTTCGTGGCCGAGCTGGGGGCGGCCTATCGCCAATGGGGATTCGCGGGCATCCGCAACCACGGCATTCCGCAGGCCGACATCGACGCGGCCTACGATGTCTTCAAGGCCTTCTTCGCCCTGCCGGAGGAGATCAAGCGGAAGTACCACGTGGCCGGCGGGGGCGGTGCACGTGGCTATACCCCGTTCGGCGTGGAAACCGCGAAGGGGTCCAAGCACTTCGATCTGAAGGAGTTCTGGCACATCGGCCGGGAGATCGGCGACGACTCCAGGTACCGCGACGTGATGCCGCCGAACCTGTGGCCGACCGAGGTCGAGGGCTTCCGTGAGCGGGGCTACGGCCTGTACCAGGCGCTGGACAACCTCGGGTCGCGCGTGCTGTCGGCGCTGGCGCTGCACATCGGCCTGCCGGGGGATTTCTTCGCCGACAAGACCAATTTCGGCAACTCGATCCTGCGCCCGATCCATTACCCGCCGATCACCACCGACGACATTCCCAACGTGCGTGCCGGTGCGCATGGCGACATCAACTTCATCACCCTGCTGGTCGGTGCCAGTGCGGCGGGCCTGGAGGTGCAGTCGCACGATGGCAAGTGGGTGCCGTTCACGTCGGATGCGGACACCATCGTGGTCAACATCGGCGACATGCTGCAGCGCCTGACCAATCACGTGTATCCCTCCACCATCCATCGCGTGGTCAATCCCCCGGGCGAGCTGGCCCGCCAGCCGCGCTACTCGGTGCCGTTCTTCCTGCACCCGAACCCGGACTTCCTGATCGACGTGCTGCCGTCCTGCATCACCCCGGAGAACCCGAGCCGGTATCCGGAGCCGATCACCGCCCACGGCTTCCTCGAGGAACGCCTGCGCGAGATCAAGCTGAAGTAATGAAAAGGCCGCCGCGAGGCGGCCTTTCCATTACGGGTAGCGCCGGGCCGTGCCTGGCGAGCGCAGTGGAAGGTGCCCGGCAGGGCGGCACCCTGCACCCGCAGAGGCCAAAGCCAAAGCCAAAGCCAAAGCCAAAGCGGCTCTGGGATGTTCCGTGGGGAGGCGGGGAGGCGTCGGATGGCGGGGACGCCGTAAACCCATCCCTGGGGGCTTGGCCGCGGCATCCATGCCGCGGACACCCCGCCATCCGACACCTCCCCGCCTTCGACAGTTTCCCGGTGACGGTTGGATGGGATCTGTCAGGTCGAGGTGGGGCAGGGGTCAGATCCGGATCTGACCCCGGCAGTCACCCGCAATGCCGCTTTTGCCTTTGATCTTCTTTTCTCTTTCCGTGGCGGGCGGAACCGCCGGAATATGTCAGAAGCCGGGCGGGTGGGGCTGCGCAGGGGCGTGAGCCGCATGGATGCGGCGATCGAGCTTACAGGGACGTACTTGCAGCGTCCCCTGCGCAGTCCCGCCCGCCCGGCCAGGCCGATCAACTACCCGGGGCTCCTCGCGACCAACCCCACCCCGCCACGAGGGGCCGCGCCGTTGGCTGGAAATCCATGTAACCGCTTACACGGAAACGGATTTTTGCCGTAACGGGTATCATGACCGGCTGACTTCACACAGGAGCCACCCGCTCATGCGCCGCAAGATCGTCGCCGGAAACTGGAAGCTGCATGGCAGCCGTCAATTCGCCAATGAACTGCTGGGGCAGGTGGCTGCGGGGCTGCCGCTGGACGGGGTCGATGTCGTCATCCTGCCGCCGCTGCCGTACCTGGGCGAGCTGGTCGAGGAGTTCGGCGCGACCGGCATGACCTTCGGTGCCCAGGACGTGAGCAGCAACGAGAAGGGGGCCTACACCGGCGAAGTGTGCGCGGCCATGCTGCACGAGGTCGGTGCCCGTTACGGCCTGGTTGGACATTCCGAGCGTCGCCAGTACCACCACGAGAGCAGCGAACTGGTTGCCCGCAAGTTTGCCGCTGCGCTGCATGCCGGCCTGGTGCCGGTGCTGTGCGTGGGGGAGACCCTGGAGCAGCGCGAGGCCGGACAGACCGAAGCGGTCATCGCCAGCCAGCTGGCGCCGGTGCTGGATCTCGTCGGTGCCGACGGCTTCGCCAGCGCCGTGGTCGCCTACGAGCCGGTCTGGGCGATCGGCACCGGCCGCACCGCGAGCAAGGAGCAGGCGCAGCAGGTGCACGCGTTCATCCGTGGCGAAGTCGCGCGCATCGATGCTAGAATTGCTGATTCACTGCCCATTCTTTACGGCGGCAGCGTGAAGCCCGACAATGCCGGGGAACTGTTCGCGCAGCCGGATGTCGATGGTGGGCTGGTCGGTGGCGCCTCCCTGGTGGCCGCGGACTTCCTGGCCATCGCGAAGGCGGCGGCCGCGAACTAAATCCTAGAAGTATTGTCCGAGGGCGGATTTCCAATGCTGATGTTGATCCTCAATGTCGTCTACGTGCTGGTTGCCGTAGCCATGATCGCGCTGATCCTGATGCAGCGTGGCTCGGGCGCAGCGGCTGGTTCGGGCTTTGGTGCCGGTGCCTCGGGAACGGTGTTCGGTGCGCGTGGCGCCTCGAACTTCCTGTCCAAGTCGACCAAGTGGCTGGCCGTGGTGTTCTTCGGCATCAGTCTCTTCATGGCCTGGTATGCCGGCCACGGCAGCCGTCCTGCCGCCGAGCAGGACCTGGGTCTGATGTCCGCCCCGGCGGCCAGCGCTCCGGCCGCCCCTGCAGGCGAACTGCCGGCCGTTCCGAAGGCCGATGAGGTCCCGGCAGCCCCGGTTCCGGCGGCGACTGTGCCGGCTCAGGCGGAATCTTCGGTTTCTGGTGAAGAAAAGCCGTCGGAAGGCTCCCAGAAAGACTGAAGCCGGTTACAATACGCGGCGCATCGGGAAGATAGTCTGATGTGATCGTTTGCCCAGGTGGCGGAATTGGTAGACGCACTACCTTGAGGTGGTAGCGACGCAAGTCGTAGGGGTTCGAGTCCCCTCTTGGGCACCATTTGTAAGTAAAGCGGGTTCACCTGGCGCGCAATGCGCCAGGGTGATTTCCGTCCACTCCCCCATGCCAAAGCGCCTGCAGGCGCAGCGGCAGAGGCAAGAGAGAATCGCTGTGCTGGCCGAATATTTGCCGTCTCTGCTGTTTCTGATCGTTGCCACCGGTATCGGCGTCGTGCTGATGCTGGTCGGCCGACTCCTCGGTCCCCGCCGCCCTGATCTGGAAAAGCTCTCGCCGTACGAGTGCGGCTTCGAGGCGTTCGAAGACGCGCGCATGAAGTTCGATGTGCGCTATTACCTGATCGCGATCCAGTTCATCGTCTTCGACCTGGAAATCATCTTCATCGTGCCGTGGACCCAGGTCTTCATGGAGCTGGGTGCCCGTTCGCTGGTCACCATGGGCCTGTTCGTCGGCATGCTGTTCCTCGGTTTCATTTACGTCTGGAAGAAGGGAGCGCTGGAATGGGAGTGATTCAGACGCTCGATGGCCTGATGAACAATCCGACCCCGGAAGGGCGGGTTGATGACATCCTGCGGCCGGAAGGCGACAATCCCCTGCTGGAAAAAGGCTTCGTCACCACCAGCGTCGACGCCCTGCTGAACTGGGCGCGTACCGGCTCGATGTGGCCGATGACCTTCGGCCTGGCCTGCTGTGCCGTGGAGATGATGCACGCCGGCGCCGCGCGCCTGGACCTGGACCGTTACGGCGTGGTGTTCCGCCCGTCGCCGCGCCAGTCCGACGTGATGATCGTCGCTGGTACGCTGGTCAACAAGATGGCCCCGGCACTGCGCAAGGTCTACGACCAGATGCCCGACCCCAAGTGGGTGATCTCCATGGGCAGCTGTGCCAATGGCGGTGGTTATTACCACTATTCCTATTCTGTCGTGCGCGGCTGTGATCGCGTGGTGCCGGTGGACGTCTACGTCCCGGGCTGCCCGCCGACCGCCGAGGCGCTGGTGTACGGGATCCTGCAGCTGCAGAAGAAGATCTGGCGTACACAGACCATCGCCCGCTGACCCCTTCACCTGACAAGAGCGCGCCAAGCCCCCATGGCAGAGCAAGCATCCTTCATCGACCGACTCTCCGCACGTTTCGCTGGTGCGAAGGTCATCGTGGTCGAACCCCGCGGCGAAGTGACGCTGGAAGTGCCTGCCGCCGAGTGGCACGCCACCGCCCTGGCGCTGCGTGACGAGTTTGGTTTCGAGCAGGCCGTGGACCTCTGCGGCGTGGACTACCTGGGCTATGGCTCCGACGAATGGGACACCGCCGACGTGTCCTCGCACGGCTTCAGCCGCGGCGTCGAGGGCAAGGCGCAGGGCCGCTTCGCGTGGGGCGAGTTCCCCAGCGAGGAGAGTGCCGAAGGCGCCCGCCCGCAGCACATGCCGACCCAGCGCTTTGCCGTGGTGGCGCAGCTGCGCTCGTACCAGCACAACCTGATGATGCACCTGCGCTGCTTCGCACCTGACGAAGCACTGCCGGTGGTGTCCTCGCTGACCGGCATCTGGCCGGGCCTGAACTGGTTCGAGCGCGAAGCGTTCGATCTGTATGGCGTGATCTTCGAAGGCCACCCGGACCTGCGCCGGATCCTGACCGACTACGGTTTCGTCGGCCATCCGTTCCGCAAGGACTTCCCGCTGATCGGCAATGTCGAAGTGCGCTACGACGAAGAAAAGAAGCGCGTGATCTACGAACCGGTCACCTCGGTTGAGCCGCGTGTCGGCGTACCGCGCGTGATCCGCGACGACGCCCGTCTGCAGACCGCAGCCGGCGAGCGCGCGCAGGAGGCAGTGAAGTGAGCCACGTACACCAGGCCGGCGAAGCGTTCGCCAGCAATGCCGCCGAAAGCCGGCAGGAAATCCGCAACTACACCATGAACTTCGGCCCGCAGCATCCGGCCGCGCATGGCGTGCTGCGCCTGATCCTGGAGATGGACGGCGAGACCATCATGCGCGCCGACCCGCACGTCGGCCTGCTGCATCGTGGTACCGAGAAGCTGGCCGAGTCCAAGCCGTTCAACCAGTCGATCGGCTACATGGATCGCCTGGACTACGTGTCGATGATGTGCAACGAGCACGCCTACGTGCGCGCGATCGAGACCCTGATGGGGATCGAGGCGCCGGAGCGTGCGCAGTACATCCGTACCATGTACGACGAGATCACCCGCATCCTCAACCACCTGATGTGGCTGGGTTCCAACGCGCTCGACCTGGGCGCGATGGCGGTGATGCTGTATGCCTTCCGCGAGCGCGAAGAGCTGATGGACTGCTACGAAGCGGTTTCCGGCGCGCGCATGCACGCGGCGTACTACCGTCCGGGCGGTGTCTACCGCGACCTGCCGGACCACATGCCGAAGTACAAGGAATCCCGCTGGCACAAGGGCAAGGCGCTGAAGCAGCTCAATGCTTCGCGCGAGGGCTCGCTGCTGGATTTCCTGGAGAACTTCACCAATGAGTTCCCGGGTCGCGTCGACGAGTACGAAACCCTGCTGACCGACAACCGCATCTGGAAGCAGCGCACCGTCGGCATCGGCGTGGTCACCCCGGAACTGGCGCACCAGTGGGGCATGACCGGCGTCATGCTGCGCGGCTCGGGCATCGCCTGGGATCTGCGCAAGAAGCGTCCGTATGCCAAGTACGATGCCGTTGATTTCGACATTCCGCTGGGCAAGGAAGGCGACTGCTACGACCGTTATCTGGTCCGCGTCGCCGAGATGCGTGAGTCCAACCGCATCATCAAGCAGTGCGTGGCATGGCTGAAGGCCAACCCCGGCCCGGTCATGGTCAAGAACTTCAAGGTCGCTCCGCCCAGCCGCGAGGACATGAAGGACGACATGGAAGCGCTGATCCACCACTTCAAGCTGTTCAGCGAAGGCTACTGCGTGCCGGCCGGCGAGACCTACTCGGCGGTGGAGGCCCCGAAGGGTGAGTTCGGCTGCTACCTGGTTTCCGACGGCGCCAACAAGCCCTTCCGCGTGCACCTGCGTGCGCCGGGCTTCGCCCACCTGTCCTCGATCGACTCGGTCGTGCGCGGCCACATGCTGGCCGACGTGGTGGCGATGATCGGTACCTACGATCTGGTGTTCGGCGAGGTTGACCGGTAATGCCGTCTGCCACGCCAACGCCTGCTGCAGGCAGCCGGCGCAAGCCGGCGCCGCAGTTCCTGGAATTTCACGTTATGCATTTCGCTGAGGTCGGCCGATGAAGGCGACAGGTAATTTCGAGGCGGCGCGCGACGTCGACCCGATGGTGGTGCTGAGCGACAAGACCCGCGCTCACATCGATCACTGGCTGTCCAAGTTCCCGCCGGACCGCAAGCGCTCTGCCGTGTTGCAGGGCCTGCATGCGGCCCAGGAGCAGAACGAGGGCTGGCTGACCGACGAGCTGATCGCCGGCGTGGCCAAGTACCTGGACCTGCCGCCGGTGTGGGCCTACGAGGTCGCCAGCTTCTACTCGATGTTCGAGACCGAGAAGGTGGGCCGCAACAACGTGGCCATCTGCACCAACATCAGCTGCTGGCTCAATGGCGCCGAGGACATCGTGCGCCACTGCGAGAAGAAGCTGGGCATCAAGCACGGCGAATCGACCCCGGACGGCCGCGTCTACCTCAAGCGCGAGGAAGAGTGCCTGGCCGGCTGCGGCGGTGCGCCGATGATGGTCATCAACGGTCACTACCATGAGCGTCTGACCCTGGAAAAGGTCGACGAGCTGCTGGACGGGCTGGAGTAAGGGCATGGCACATCACCACGAATCCAAGGGCCCGGTCGGTCCCGCTCCGCTGCCGCACCAGGTGGTCTACACCACCCTGCATTACGACACTCCGTGGTCGTACGAAAGCTACCTCAAGACCGGTGGCTACGCCGCCCTGCGCAAGATCCTCGAAGAGAAGATCCCGCCGGAGCAGGTCATCGAGATGGTCAAGGCCTCCGGCCTGCGCGGCCGCGGTGGCGCAGGCTTCCCGACCGGCCTGAAGTGGTCCTTCATGCCCAAGGGCAACATGCAGAAGTACATCCTCTGCAATTCGGATGAATCCGAGCCGGGCACCTGCAAGGATCGCGACATCCTGCGTTACAACCCGCATTCGGTGGTGGAAGGCATGGCGATCGCCTGCTACGCCACCGGTTCGACCGTGGGCTACAACTACCTGCGCGGCGAGTTCCACCACGAGCCCTTCGAGCACTTCGAACAGGCCCTGGCCGACGCCTACGCGAACGGCTGGCTGGGCAAGAACGTGCTGGGCTCCGGCGTGGACATCGACATCTACGGTGCTCTCGGTGCCGGTGCCTACATCTGCGGCGAAGAAACCGCGCTGATGGAATCGCTGGAAGGCAAGAAGGGACAGCCGCGCTACAAGCCGCCGTTCCCGGCCAACTTCGGCCTGTACGGCAAGCCGTCGACGATCAACAACACCGAGACCTACGGCTCGGTGCCGGCGATCATCCGCAACGGTCCGGAGTGGTTCAAGGGCCTGAGCCGGACCGCCAATGGCGGCCCGAAGTGCTTCTCGGTCTCCGGCTGCGTGCAGAACGGCGGCAACTTTGAAGTGCCGCTTGGCACCACCTTCGACGAGCTGCTGGAAATGGCCGGTGGCCTGCGCCCGGGCCGTACCCTGAAGGGTGCGATTCCGGGCGGCGTCTCCATGCCGGTGCTCACCGCGGCGGAGCTGAAGGGCCTGCCGATGGACTACGACACCATCCGTGCGCTGGGCTCCGGCCTGGGTTCCGGGGCGGTCGTGGTGCTGGATGACAGCGTGTGCTGCGTCAAGTTCGCCTGCCGCATCAGCCAGTTCTTCCACAAGGAATCCTGCGGCCAGTGCACGCCGTGCCGTGAAGGCACCGGCTGGATGCACCGCGTGCTCGAGCGCATCGTCGCCGGCAAGGCCACGATGGAAGACCTGCACCAGCTGAAGGCGGTGGCCGGCCAGATCGAAGGCCACACCATCTGTGCGTTCGGCGAAGCGGCGGCATGGCCCATCCAGGGTTTCCTGCGCCAGTTCTGGGACGAATTCGAGTACTACATCGTCAACGGTCATTCGATGGTTGACGGCAAGAAGGTGGAGGCAGCCGCCGCATGAGCGCGCAACCCGTAAACCCGAACGTGCCACCGGACCATGTGACCATCGAGATCGATGGCAAGTCCCTGGTCGTGCCCAAGGGTTCGATGATCATCCAGGCCGCCGACAAGGCCGGCATTCCGATTCCGCGCTTCTGCTACCACGAGAAGCTGCCGATCGCCGCCAACTGCCGCATGTGCCTGGTGGACGTGGAGAAGTCGCCGAAGCCGGCGCCGGCCTGCGCCACGCCGGTGATGGACGGCATGAAGGTCGCCACCCGCAGCGAGAAGGCGCTGAAGTTCCAGCGCTCGGTGATGGAGTTCCTGCTCATCAACCATCCGCTGGACTGCCCGATCTGCGATCAGGGCGGCGAGTGCGAGCTGCAGGACGTGTCACTGGGCTATGGCCGTTCGGTCAGCCGCTTCAACGAGCGCAAGCGCGTGGTCCCGGACGAGGACATGGGTCCGCTGGTCGCCACCGAGATGACCCGCTGCATCCAGTGCACCCGCTGCGTCCGCTTCACCGCCGAAGTGGCGGGCACCTATGAACTGGGTGGCATGTACCGCGGCGAGAACCTGCAGATCGGTACCTACGACGGCAAGCCCCTGACCACCGAACTGTCCGGCAACGTCGTCGACGTCTGCCCGGTCGGCGCGCTGACCAACAAGGTGTTCCAGTTCCGTGCCCGTCCGTGGGAGCTGACCGCGCGCGAGTCGCTGGGTTACCACGACGCGATGGGTTCGAACCTGTTCCTGCATGTGCGCCGCGGTGAAGTGCTGCGTTCGGTGCCGCGCGACAACGAAGCGGTCAACGAATGCTGGCTGTCCGACCGCGACCGCTACTCGCACCAGGGCCTGTACAGCGAAGACCGTGCGGTCAAGCCGCTGCGCAAGGTCAACGGCGAGTGGAAGGAAGTGAGCTGGGCCGAAGGCCTGGCCGCTGCCGCCGACATCCTCAAGGCGAACCAGGGCGACACCCTGGGCGTGCTGGTGCACCCGTCGACCTCCAACGAGGAAGGCGCTCTGCTGGCGCGCCTGGCCAAGGGCCTGGGTTCGGGCAACATCGATCACCGCATCAACAACCGCGATTTCTCCGACGCCGCCACCGCCGAAGTGTTCGGCCTGCCGCTGGCGGAGATCGAAGGCGCTGACCGCATCGTGATTCTGGGCAGCAACATCCGCCATGAACTGCCGCTGCTGCATGCCCGCCTGCGCAAGGCGCAGACCCAGAACGGCGCGAAGATCCACGTCGTCAACCCGGTCGACTTCGACTTCGCCTTCAGCATCGCCGGCAAGCAGATCGTCGCACCGTCGCAGTTCGTCGATGCCCTGGCCAATGCCGAGCTGCGTTCGGCGGTGCAGGGTGGCAGCAACACCGTGCTGATCGTCGGTGCCATCGCCGAGAACCACCCGCAGGCTGCCGCGATCCGCGCCGCCGCGCGTGATTTCGCCACCGCCACCGGTGCTCGCCTGTGCCGCATTCCGCAGGGCGCCAACGCTGTCGGCCTGACCCGTGCGGGCGTGCTGCCGGCCGGCAGGGACGTCGCCGCGATGCTGGCGCAGCCGCGCCAGGCCTACGTGGTGTACGGCCTGGAGCCGGGCCTGGACTTCGCCGATGCGCCTGCCGCGCGCAAGGCGCTGGCCGGTGCCCAGGTCGTGGCGTTCAGCCACTTCGCCTGCGCCTCGACCCGCGACGTCGCCGATGTGATCCTGCCGATCGGTGCGCTGCCGGAAATCGACGCCACCCTGACCAACCTCGATGGCCGCGAACAGTCGGCCCGTGCCGGTGGCAAGCTGCCGGGCGAGGCCCGCGAAGGCTGGCGCGTCCTGCGTGCGCTGGGCGGTGAGCTGGCGGTGGCCGGTTTCGACTTCATCGATCTGGCGGGCCTGCGTGCCAGCCTGGCACCGGTATCGGTCACCGTGGCTGCGTCGGCCCAGCCGGCCGTTGCAGGCGAAGGCCTGGAAGTGGCCTCGACGGCGGCGATCTACCGCACCGATGCCGTGGTCCGCCGCGCTCCGGCGCTGCAGTCGCATCCGCTGAACAACGCCCCGCGCATCGTCCTCAACACGGAAGATGCCGCACGCCTGCAGCTGCAGGAAGGGCAGATGGCCAAGGTCGGCACCGATGCCGGTCGCGCCACCCTGCCGGTGCTGGTCGACGCCCGCGTCGCTGCGGGTTCGGTCTGGATTGAATCGGGCCACGGCGCGACCGCGCCGCTGGGTGCCGCTCGCGTAACGGTGGTGGCTGCATGAACGAATTGCTGTTGAACGCGGTCGATCCGCTGCACCAGTGGCTGCTCGGCCTCGGTGACATCGGCGCGCTGCTCTGGATCATCCTGAAGATCCTGGTGATCACCGTACCGGTGATCGTCTCGGTGGCCTTCTACGTGGTCTGGGAACGCAAGCTGATCGGCTGGATGCACGTCCGCCACGGCCCGATGTACGTGGGTATGGGCATCTTCCAGGCCTTCGCCGACGTCTTCAAGCTGCTGTTCAAGGAAGTGGTCCAGCCGAGCAACGCCAACAAGGCGATCTACCTGCTGGCACCGCTGATCACCCTGGCCCCGGCGTTCGCGGCCTGGGCGGTGATTCCGTTCGATTCGCAGATCGTGCTGTCCAACGCCAATGCCGGCCTGCTGTACCTGCTGGCGATGACCTCGCTGGGCATCTACGGCATCATCCTGGCCGGCTGGGCGTCCAACTCGAAGTATGCGTTCCTGGGTGCGATGCGTGCCTCGGCGCAGATGATCAGCTACGAAATCGCGATGGGTTTCGCCCTGGTCGGCGTCATGATCGCTTCGGGCAGCCTGAACCTGAGCAACATCGTGATGGCCCAGGCCGGCAGTTCCGGCTTCTTCGACTGGTTCCTGATTCCGCTGTTCCCGCTGTTCGTCGTGTACTGGGTGTCCGGCGTGGCCGAGACCAACCGTGCGCCGTTCGACGTGGTGGAAGGCGAGTCGGAAATCGTCGCTGGCCACATGGTCGAGTACTCCGGCGGCGCGTTCGCGCTGTTCTTCCTGGCCGAGTACGCGAACATGATCCTGATCAGTTTCCTGATCTCGATCTTCTTCCTCGGTGGCTGGCTGAGCCCGATCCAGGGCTGGGTCGATCCGGGCACTGTGTCGCCGCTGGTCGACTGGATCTGGAAGGGTGGCGCGCCGTGGCTGTTCGTCAAGGTGTTCTTCTTCGCCAGTGCCTACATCTGGTTCCGTGCCAGCTTCCCGCGCTTCCGCTACGACCAGATCATGCGCTTGGGCTGGAAGGTCTTCATTCCGCTGACCATTTTCTGGATCGCGGTCACCGCCGTCATGGTGTTCTTCGGCGTGATTCAAAAGGGCGTCTAAAGTGATGAACAGGATTACCCATTACTTCAAGAGCCTGCTGCTGCTCGAACTGCTGGCCGGCCTTTGGCTGACGCTGAAGTACAGCGTCAGGCCGAAGTACACGATGATGTACCCGATGGAGAAGTTCCCGCAGTCGCCGCGCTTCCGTGGCCTGCATGCGCTGCGCCGCTATCCCAACGGTGAAGAGCGCTGCATCGCCTGCAAGCTGTGCGAGGCGGTCTGCCCGGCGCTGGCCATCACCATCGATTCGGCCAAGCGCGAGGACGGCACCCGCCGCACCACCCGCTACGACATCGACCTGTTCAAGTGCATCTTCTGCGGCTTCTGTGAGGAAAGCTGCCCGGTGGACTCGATCGTCGAAACCCACATCCTCGAGTACCACTTCGAGAATCGTGGCGAAAACATCGTTACCAAGCCGCAGCTGCTGGCCCTGGGCGACCGTCTCGAGTCCGAGATCGCCGAGCGTCGCGCCGCCGATGCCGCTTACCGCTGAGGTCGAGAGATGGATTGGGTAAATATCGCTTTCTGGGTCTTCGCCATCGTGGCCGGCATCTCCGCCGCGGCGGTGATCAGCGTGCGCAACCCCGTGCACGCCGTTCTGTGCCTGGTGCTGACCTTCTTCTCCGTTGCCTGCGTGTGGCTGCTGGTGGGCGCCGAGTTCCTCGGTGTGGCGCTGGTGCTGGTCTACGTCGGCGCGGTGATGGTGCTGTTCCTGTTCGTGGTGATGATGCTCGACATCGATCCGTCGAACCTGCGTGAGGGCTGGGTGCGTTACCTGCCGGTCGGCCTGATCGTGGCCGTGGCGATGCTGGTGCAGATGCTGATGCTGATCGGCGTCAAGGGCAGGGCGGTCAATCCGTTCCCGGCCGACAATGCGGCCGCTCTGGCCGCTGACACGTCCAACGTCACCTGGCTGGCCCGCAGCCTGTTCACCGAGTACCTGCTGCCGTTCGAGTTCGCCGCCGTCATCCTGACCGTGGCCGTGGTGGCCGCGGTGATGCTGACCCTGCGTCGCCGCGAAGGCCTGAAGAGCCAGAACCCGACGCAGCAGACCATGGTCAAGGCGCACGATCGCCTGCGCGTGGTCAAGATGAGTGCCGAGCAGCCGGTGGTGCACAGCAACAGCACGCCTGCGGCCGGCGAAGAGGAGACCAAGGCATGATCACTCTGGGCCATATCCTGGCGCTGGGCGCGGTGCTGTTCTGCATCAGCCTTGCCGGCATCTTCCTCAACCGCAAGAACATCATCGTGCTGCTGATGTCCATCGAGTTGATGCTGCTGTCGGTGAACATCAACTTCGTCGGATTCTCGCGCCAGCTGGGCGATCCATCCGGCCAGCTGTTCGTGTTCTTCATCCTGACCGTCGCCGCTGCCGAGGCCGCCATCGGCCTGGCGATCCTGGTGACCCTGTTCCGTACCCGCCGCACGATCAATGTCGGCGAAGTCGATTCGCTGAAGGGCTGATCTACAGATGGAAATCACTCTCTCCAAGAGTCTGTTGATCGCAGTGGTGCTTGCACCGCTGTTCGGCAGCATCATCGCCGGCCTGTTCGGTCGCCAGGTCAAGCGCTTCGGCGCGCAGACCATCACCATCCTCGGCGTTGCGGTTGCGTGCGGCCTGTCGATGTACACGCTGTACCAGCTGCTGTGGGGTGGGGCGCAGCCGTTCAATCAGAACGTCTACACCTTCTTCGAAGTCGGCCAGTACTCGGCCCACGTCGGTTTCATGGTCGACAAGCTGACCGCGATGATGATGGTGGTGGTGACCTTCGTGTCGCTGCTGGTCCACATCTACACGATCGGCTACATGCAGGACGATCCGGGCTACCAGCGCTTCTTCAGCTACATCTCGCTGTTCACCTTCTCGATGCTCACCCTGGTGATGAGCAACAACTTCCTGCAGCTGTTCTTCGGCTGGGAAGCGGTGGGCCTGGTGTCGTACCTGCTGATCGGCTTCTGGTTCAAGCGCCCGACCGCGATCTTCGCCAACATGAAGGCGTTCCTGGTCAACCGCGTCGGTGACTTCGGCTTCCTGCTGGGTATCGCCGGCGTGCTGTGGGTGTTCGGCACCCTGGACTACTCCGAGGTGTTCTCGCAGGCCAGCATGCTGGCCGACCCGCGCGCCCAGCTGCAGATCTGGGACGGCACCCTGTTCGGGATGCAGCTGCTGAACGAGCCGGTGATCTGGTCGATCGCCACCCTGATCTGCATCTGCCTGTTCATCGGCGCCATGGGCAAGTCGGCCCAGGTCCCGCTGCACGTGTGGCTGCCGGATTCGATGGAAGGCCCGACGCCGATCTCGGCGCTGATCCACGCCGCGACCATGGTGACCGCCGGTATCTTCATGGTCACCCGCATGTCGCCGCTGTTCGAGCTGTCGCAGACCGCGCTGGACTTCATCCTGTTCATCGGTGCCACCACGGCCTTCTTCACCGGCCTGATCGGTATCGTGCAGAACGACATCAAGCGCGTGGTCGCGTACTCGACGCTGTCGCAGCTGGGCTACATGACCGTGGCGCTGGGTGTTTCGGCCTATTCGGCTGCCGTGTTCCACCTGATGACCCACGCCTTCTTCAAGGCGCTGCTGTTCCTCGGCGCCGGTTCGGTCATCATCGCCATGCACCACGAGCAGGACATGCGCAAGATGGGCGGCCTGCGCAGGTACATGCCGATCACCTTCATCACCATGTGGATCGGTACCCTGGCCCTGGTCGGTACGCCGTTCTTCTCCGGCTTCTACTCGAAGGACACCATCATCGAGGCCGCCGAGATCCATGCCCATATCCAGGGCAGCTGGGTGGCCACCTATGGCTACTGGGCGGTGCTGGGCGGCGTGCTGGTGACCAGCTTCTACAGCTTCCGCCTGCTGTTCATGACCTTCCATGGCAAGGAGCGCTTCCGCGACGCGCATGACGATCATGGCCACGGCCATGACGATCACCATGCCGCCGATGCGCATCATGCCGACGCCCACCATGACGACCACGGTCATGGCCACGGCGCGCACGAGCCGCACGAGACCCCGTGGGTGGTGACCCTGCCGCTGATCCTGCTGGCCATCCCGTCGATCGCCATCGGCTTCTTCAGCATCGGTCCGATGCTGCACGGCACCGACTGGGCCGGCCACCACGCCCATGAGGCGATCAAGGGCCAGGCGACCACGTTCTTCACCGGCATCGTTGATTTCTACGATCCGGCCAAGAACACCGTGGCCTTCCTCGGCGAGGAATTCCATGGCCCGGTGGCGTTCGCGCTGCACGGCATGATGCTGCCGCCGTTCTGGCTGACCCTGGCGGGCTTCCTGCTGGCCGCGTTGTTCTACCTGTGGAAGCCGGACCTGTCGGGCAAGGCACGCAAGGCCTTCGCCCCGCTGGTGTCGGTGCTGGAAAACAAGTACGGCTTCGACAAGCTGTGGATCGATGGCTTTGCCGGTGGCAGCGTCAAGCTCGGCAGGGTCTCGCGCTGGATCGACAGCAACATCGTCGACGGCGTGGTCAATCTCTCGGCACGTGTTGTGGACGTCGCAGCCGGCGTGCTGCGTCGTACCCAATCCGGTTTCCTCTATCACTACGCCTTCGCGATGATCATCGGCCTGATTGCCCTGCTGGGCGTGCTGATGCATTACCTGCGTTGATGACCTGTACGGAATAAGAAGACGTGTCGAACTGGCCTCTACTCAGTGTCCTCATCTGGCTGCCGATCATCGGTGGTGCCCTGATCCTTGCGATCCGTGATGCGCAGACCGCCCGCTGGGCGTCGCTGGGCGTGGCGGTGCTGACCTTCGTGGCGAGCCTCTCGCTGCTGGGCGGCTACAACCCGGGCATCGATGGCCTGCAGTTCGTCGAGACCCATGCGTGGATCCCGGCGTACAAGATCGGCTACAACCTGGGCGTGGACGGCATCGCCGTGGCGCTGATCCTGCTGACCACCCTGGTCAGCGTGCTTGCCCTGATCGGTGCCTGGAGCGCGATCGACAAGCGCGTCAACCAGTACGTGGCGGCCTTCCTGATCCTGGAAGGCGTCACCGTCGGCATCTTCGCCGCGACGGACGCGATGCTGTTCTACGTGTTCTTCGAAGCGATGCTGATCCCGATGTTCCTCATCATCGGTGTCTGGGGTGGCCCGCGTCGCATCTACGCCGCACTGAAGTTCTTCCTCTACACCTTCCTCGGCTCCGTGCTGATGCTGGTGGCGCTGATCTACCTGTACATGAAGGGCGGCAGCTTCCAGCTGGCCGATCTGTACGCGCTGCCGCTGACGGCCAAGGAGCAGACCTGGATCTTCTTCGCCTTCCTGATCGCCTTCGCGGTCAAGGTGCCGATGTTCCCGGTGCACACCTGGCTGCCGGATGCGCACGTGGAAGCGCCGACCGCCGGTTCGGTGATCCTGGCCGCCATCGCGCTGAAGATCGGTGGTTACGGCTTCCTGCGCTTCAACCTGCCGATCGTGCCGGATGCTTCGCTGGAATGGGCCTGGCTGGTGATCGCGCTGTCGCTGATCGCGGTGATCTACGTCGGCCTGGTCGCCCTGGTCCAGGACGACATGAAGAAGCTGATCGCGTACTCGTCGATCGCGCACATGGGTTTCGTCACCCTGGGTACCTTCATTGCCCTGTGGCTGGTGCGTGAAGCCGGCAACGTCGATGCCGCCCGCCTGGGCCTGCAGGGCGCGATGGTGCAGATGATCTCGCACGGCTTCGTGTCCGGTGCGATGTTCTCCTGCGTCGGCGTGCTGTACGACCGCATGCACAGCCGCCGCATCGCCGATTACGGCGGCGTGGTCAACGTGATGCCCTGGTTCGCCACCTTCGCCATGCTGTTCTTCATGGCCAATGCGGGCCTGCCGGGCACCAGCGGTTTCGTCGGCGAGTTCATGGTCATCCTGTCCGCCTTCCAGCGTAATCCGTGGATCGCCCTGGGCGCGGCCACCACCCTGATCATCGGTGCGGCCTATACCCTGTGGCTGTACAAGCGCATCTTCTTCGGCGAAGTGGCCAACAGCCATGTCGCCGAACTGAAGGACATCAACGGCCGCGAATGGCTGGTGCTGGGCGTGTTCGCCATCGGCGTGCTTGCCCTGGGCATCTACCCCAAGCCGCTGACCGACCTGATGGAGCCCTCGATCGCGAAGCTGGCGATGCAGATCGCATCCAGCAAGCTGCTGTAATTCCAGGATTTGATGATGACCACCTCGCCGCTGCTGCCATTGACCGCTGCTGACCTGCCTCCGCTCGCCCCCGAGCTGGTGCTGATCGGCAGCGCCTTCGCCCTGATGATCCTCGACCTGTTCGTCAGCGAGCGGAACAAGATCGTCACCCACCTGTTCTCGGTTGCTGCACTGGCCGTCGTGCTGTTCATGCTGGCGACCGGCGTGGGCGGGCAGGGAGAGGTCTTCCATGGCATGTTCGTGCGCGATACCGCCGCGGACGTGATGAAGACCGGGATCGTGCTGCTCAGCGGCCTGACCCTTGTGTACGGCTGGCGCTACCTGCGCGACCGCAATCTGTTCCAGGGCGAGATCCCGGTACTGATCCTGTTCGGCACGGCCGGCATGATGATCCTGGTCTCGGCCGGCAGCCTGCTGATGGTCTACCTGGGCCTGGAACTGCTGGCGCTGTGCTCGTATGCGCTGGTGGCCAGCAACCGTGACAGCGGTCTGGCCTCGGAAGCGGCGATGAAGTACATCGTGCTCGGTTCGCTTGCCTCCGGCCTGCTGCTGTATGGCATGTCGCTGATCTACGGCGCCACCGGCAGCCTGCACCTGGACGTGATCCGCGATGCCATCCCGCATTCCGAAGAGCGCGTGCTGCTGATCACCGGCGCGGTGTTCATGATCGCGGGCGTGGCCTTCAAGCTGGGCGCGGCGCCGTTCCACATGTGGCTGCCGGACGTCTACCAGGGTGCTCCGGCGCCGATCGCGCTGTTCATCAGCTCGGCACCGAAGCTGGCTGCGTTCGGCATGGCCTACCGCCTGCTGGAAATGGGCGTGGGCCCGCTGTCGACCGAGCTGCAGCTGCTGATCGCCGGCCTGGCCGCCGTATCGCTGGTGATCGGCAACCTGATGGCGATCGCGCAGAGCAATCTCAAGCGCATGCTGGCGTTCTCCACCGTCTCGCACATCGGCTTCCTGCTGATGGGCATCGCCGGTGGTGGCTCGCAGGGCTACGCCGCCGCGCTGTTCTATGCGCTGGCCTACGCCATCATGTCCACCGCTGCCTTCGGCGCGATCATCGCGCTGTCGCGTGCCGGCTTCGAGGCCGAGAACATCGAGGACTTCAAGGGCCTCAACGCGCGCAACCCGTGGATGGCCGGCCTGGTGCTGTGCATCATGGCGTCGCTGGCGGGCATTCCGCCGTTCCTCGGCTTCTGGACCAAGCTGGCGGTGCTGGGTGCGGCCGTCAACGGCGGCCTGCTGTGGCTGGCGATCCTCGGCGTGCTGTGCGCAGTGGTCGGCTGCTTCTACTACCTGCGGGTCATCAAGGTCATGTACTTCGATGAGCCGGTGGGCGAGGCCATTCCGCGCAGCAACGATCGCGTGCTGGGCCTGGTGCTGGGCGTGAACGCGCTGGCGCTGCTGGCGCTGGGCCTGGCCTGGAACCCGATCATGGTCTGGTGCCAGCAGGCTTTTGCGCATCTTGCATAAAAGTTGACACAAAGCTGCGCGATTCGTGTAATATGCGCAGCCTGAGTTGTCACTGCAGCGGTTCAGCCAGAACATCGTTGCGACAGCCCCCTCGCCAGGGTGGGGCAGCAGCTCAAACACTTCCGGTGCGGGGTGGAGCAGTCTGGCAGCTCGTCGGGCTCATAACCCGAAGGTCGCAGGTTCAAATCCTGCCCCCGCTACCAACATCAGACCGGCGCCATCCGGCTTGATGAATGAGGGAAAGCTTGCATTTATTGCAGTTATGCCTCATGATTCCGCTTCTGATGCGGGGTGGAGCAGTCTGGCAGCTCGTCGGGCTCATAACCCGAAGGTCGCAGGTTCAAATCCTGCCCCCGCTACCAAGTAAAGAGATCGCCTTCGAAGTGCTGCTTCGAAGGCGTTTTTCTTTGAGGTCTGTGTGCTTTCCACGTGTTCGGGGTCAGATCCCTTTTTCCGTGGAAAAGGGATCTGACCCCGGGTCCCTGCCTTGCACCAGCGCGGTGCAGCCGCTATCATCATCGGCCTAAGCAGTACCCCTGAAGGCGGCGCTCCCCTGGGGAGACCTCACCCGGAAGGAGGGCTCGCAACATGCCTTCGAGGCGTGCTGCAACCGGAATCCAGTCACCGGAGTCTTTCCGGAAAAAGGGGCCCTGCGGGCCCTTTGTCGTTTCCGGGGCGTCATGTTCACGCCGGCCATGGCCGGCACCCAACCAAGAGATCAAGGCAGGCTGTGAGCGACAAGGCAACCGACATCGCGAATCTGCTCGCCCCGACCGTTGTGTCGCTGGGCCTGGAGCTGCTGGGCGTTGAGTATCTGCCGGCCCCCGGCGGTGCGACCCTGCGCCTTTACATCGACGTGCCGCTGGCTGAACAGCCCGAGCGCATCATCAATGTCGACGACTGCGAGCGGGTCAGCCGCGAAGTGTCGGCGCAGCTGGACGTCGAAGACCCGATCAGCGGCAACTACACGCTGGAAGTGTCCTCGCCGGGCGTCGATCGTCCGCTGTTCAACCTGGAGCAGTTCACTCGCCACCTGGGGGAGTCGGCCAAGGTCACCCTGAAGCTGCCGCAGGACAACCGACGTCGCCTGCAGGGCCGTATCGAAGCGACCGACGAGGTTGCGGGCACCATCACCTTCATCGTCGACAAGGCCGAAGTGGTCGTGTCGGCGGACAACATCGACAAGGCACGGATCCTGCCCGACTGGGTGGCGCTGGGGCTGGCCCCGAGCAAGCCGACCGGTCCGGCACCGAAGCGTCCGAAGCCGAACAAGAATTCTTCTTCCAACGAGCCGGCGGCAAAGAAGCCGCGCGCGGAGTGAGCCAATGAGCAAGGAACTGTTGCTGGTAGTCGACGCGGTCGCCAACGAGAAGGGCGTGCCGCGTGAAGTGATCTTCGATGCCATCGAGGCCGCCCTGGCCTCGGCAGCGAAGAAGCGCTATCCCGACGAGGAAGTGCTGACCCGCGTGGTCATCGACCACAAGGATGGCAGCTACGAAACCTTCCGTCGCTGGGAAGTGGTGGCCGATGACGTGGTCATGGAGTCGCCCGACCGCCAGATCCGCCTGATGGACGCCATCGATGAAGCCGAGGGCGTGGACGTCGGCGATTACATCGAAGAGCAGATCGAGAACCCGGACTTCGGCCGCATCGCCGCCCAGGCCGCCAAGCAGGTGATCGTGCAGCGCGTTCGCGAAGCCGAGCGCCAGCAGGTCGTGGACGCATGGAAGGACCGCGTCGGCGAGCTGATCACCGGTGTGGTCAAGCGTGCCGAGCGCGGCAACATCTACGTCGACCTCGGCGGCAACGCGGAAGGCTTCATCCCGAAGGACAAGGGCATTCCGCGCGACGTGCTGCGCGCCGGTGACCGCGTCCGCGGCTACCTGGCCGAAGTGCGCTCGGAGCCGCGTGGCCCGCAGCTGTTCATCAGCCGCGCCGCACCGGAGTTCATGATCGAGCTGTTCAAGCTGGAAGTGCCGGAAGTCGGTCAGGGCCTGGTGGAAATCAAGGCCTGTGCCCGCGATCCGGGCGACCGCGCCAAGATCGCCGTGCTGGCCCACGACCAGCGCACCGATCCGATCGGTGCCTGCATCGGCATGCGCGGTTCGCGCGTGCAGGCGGTGTCCAACGAGCTCAATGGCGAGCGCGTGGATATCGTGCTGTGGAACGACAACCCGGCCAACTTCGTCATCAATGCGATGGCGCCGGCCGAGGTGCAGTCGATCATCGTCGATGAGGACAAGCACTCGATGGATCTGGCCGTTGCCGAGGACCGCCTGGCCCAGGCGATCGGCAAGGGTGGCCAGAACGTGCGCCTGGCCAGCCGCCTGACCGGCTGGCAGCTCAACGTGATGACCCAGGACCAGGTCACCGCCAAGTCGGAGGCCGAGCAGGCTTCGGCCCGCCAGCTGTTCATGGACAAGCTGGAAGTGGACGAGGAGATCGCCGGCATCCTGGTCAGCGAAGGCTTCGGCACCGTCGAGGAAATCGCTTATGTCCCGGTCGGCGAACTGCTGGCCGTGGAAGGTTTCGACGAGGATATCGTCGAAGAGCTGCGCGCTCGTGCCCGCGATGCGCTGCTCAATGAGGCCCTGGCAGTCGAGGAAGGCCTTGAAGACGGCCAGCCGGCGCAGGACCTGCTGTCCCTGAAGGGCATGGACGAAGCCACCGCGTATGCGCTGGCCGGCCACGGCGTGCGCACCAGCGAGGATCTCTCCGACCTGGCCGCCGACGAGGTCGTGGACTTCGGCATCGAAGGGCTGGACCAGGAGCGCGCCGCCGCGCTGATCCTGGCCGCGCGTGCCGAGGAGATCGCCCGACTGGAACGCGGCGAATGAGCCGGCAATGAACAGGGCCCTGAGCCGCTCAGGGCGTAGAATCCGCGCCACCTCCAGATGCGGGGGGGCGCCCACAAGATCATAGGATCCGAATGTCGCAGCAAACCACCATCCGCAAGCTTGCCGAACTGGTCAACACACCGGTCGAAAAACTGCTTGAACAGCTGGCCGGTGCCGGCATGAAGTTCAGCGGTCCCGACCAGGTCGTGACCAGCACCGAGAAGGTGAAGCTCCTGGGCTTCCTTCGTCGTTCGCACGGCAAGCCCGAGCAGGCGCCGGAAGAGACCGATCAGTCTGCAAAGAAGATCACCCTCAACCGCCGTAAACAGCAGGAAGTGACGGTCAATTCCGGTCGCAGCAAGACGACCGTGAATGTCGAGGTGCGCCAGAAGCGTACCTACGTCAAGTCCGATGGTGGCCGTGCGATGACTCCGGACGAAGAGCGCGCCGACATCCTGCGCAAGCTGGAAGAGTCGCGCGCCCGCAACCTCGCCGAACAGCAGGCATTGGCCGAGAAGGACCGTCTGCGCGACGAGGCCATCGTCCGTGCACGCGAGGAAGAGATTGCCGCCAAGGAGCGTGCCGAAGCCGAGAAGAAGGCTGCAGAGGAAGCAGCGGTTGCCGCCAAGGCCGCCGAGGCGCTGGCCGCCAGCCAGCCGAAGACGCGCGCTCCGATCGACGAAACCGCACCGCGTCCGCCGCGTACCCCGGCCGCAGCCCCGGCTGCCCCGCGTGGCGCTCCGCCACGCAGCGATGACCGCAACAACCGCAGCGCGCCGCGCAACGAGCGTGGCCCGGGCGATCGTTTCTCCGGCCAGATGCACCTGTCGGCCGCCGACCGTGCACGTCGTGGCAACAGCAACAGCACGACCCGTGGTCGTCCGGGCGGCCGGAACCAGGCCGGCGGCCGTCGCGACATGTCGCGCGGTGGCAGCAACGCCGGTCCGCATGCCTTCGAACGTCCGACCGCACCGGTCGTGCGTGAAGTGGCGATCGGCGACACGATCACCGTGGCCGACCTGGCGCAGAAGCTCGCGCTGAAGGGCGGCGAGGTGGTCAAGGCGCTGTTCAAGATGGGCGTGATGGCCACCATCACCCAGTCCATCGACCACGACACGGCGGCGCTGGTGACCGAGGAACTCGGCCACAAGGCGATCCGTGCCAACGACAACGACGCCGAAGACGCACTGCTGGCATCGACCGGTGAAAACCAGGGCGAAGCCGTGCAGCGCCCGCCGGTGGTCACCATCATGGGCCACGTCGACCACGGCAAGACCTCGCTGCTGGATTACATCCGCCGCACCAAGGTCGCCACCGGCGAAGCCGGCGGCATCACCCAGCACATCGGTGCGTACCACGTGGATACGCCGAAGGGCGTGATCAGCTTCCTGGATACCCCGGGCCACGCGGCCTTCACTTCGATGCGTGCCCGCGGTGCCAAGCTGACCGATATCGTGGTGCTGGTGGTCGCTGCCGATGACGGCGTGATGCCGCAGACCAAGGAAGCGATTCAGCATGCCCGTTCCGCCGGCGTGCCGCTGATCGTGGCAATCAACAAGATCGACAAGTCCGACGCCGATCCGATGCGGGTCAAGAACGAACTGCTGACCGAGCAGGTCGTGGCCGAAGACTTCGGTGGCGACACCCAGATGGTGGAGATCTCGGCCAAGACCGGCCTGGGCATCGACGACCTGCTGGACGCCATCTCGATCCAGGCCGAACTGCTGGAGCTGAAGGCTGTCGATGAAGGCCGCGCGTCCGGCGTGGTGATTGAATCGTCGCTGGACAAGGGCCGCGGCCCGGTCGCCACCGTGCTCGTGCAGCAGGGCCGCCTGAAGAAGGGCGATTACCTGGTGTGCGGCATCCAGTACGGCCGCGTGCGAGCGCTGTTCGACGAAACCGGCAAGCAGCCGGAGTTTGCCGGCCCGTCCATCCCGGTGCAGGTCCTGGGCCTGTCCGGCGTGCCGGAAGCCGGTGACGACTTCGTGGTGGTCGAGGACGAGCGTCTGGCCAAGGACGTTGCCCAGCAGCGTGAGACCAAGCGCCGCGAGTCGCGCCTGGTCGCCACGGCGGGCAGCCGGATGGAAGACATCATGGCGACCCTGGGCAAGGGTGAGGGCCAGCAGGTCCTCAACCTGGTCATCAAGGCCGACGTGCAGGGTTCGGTGCAGGCGCTGAGCCAGGCCCTGGTCGCGCTGTCCAACGACGACATCCGCATCAACGTGATCCACTCCGGCGTGGGCGGCATCACCGAGTCGGACGCCAATTCGGCTGCCGCCTCCAAGGCCACCGTCATCGGCTTCAACGTGCGTGCGGATGCTTCGGCCCGTCGCATCATCGAATCCAACGGCGTGGACCTGCGTTACTTCTCGATCATCTATGACGTGATCGATCAGGTGAAGCAGGTGGCCTCCGGTCTGCTGGGCGTGGAGATCCGCGAAGAGATCATCGGTATCGCCGAGGTCCGCGATGTCTTCCGCAGCTCCAAGCTGGGCGCCGTCGCCGGCTGCATGGTCATCGAAGGCGTGGTCAAGCGCAGCAAGCCGATCCGCGTCCTGCGCGACAGCGTGGTGGTGTTCGAAGGCGAGCTGGAATCGCTGCGTCGCTTCAAGGAAAACGTCGAGGAAGTCCGCAACGGTACCGAATGCGGTATCGGCGTGAAGGCTTACAACGACGTCAAGCCGGGCGACCAGATCGAGTGCTTCGAGCGCATCGAAGTGCCGCGTACCCTGTAATGCTGCAACGGACCGGCCCTCGCGGGCGGGTCCACCCCTGGTGGCGCCCGACCCCGGTCGGGCCGTCTCTCCCGGTAGGGCCCGACCTTGGTCGGGTCACATTCAATTCAAGAGCCCGACCGCGTGCCCAAGACTTTCCATCGAACCGACCGTGTCTCCGCCCAGCTGCGCCGTGAACTCGGCACCCTGGTGCACAACGCCGTGCGCGAGCACGGGTTGCCCTCGGTGAGCGTGTCCGACGTGGAAATCACCCGCGACATGGCCCATGCCAAGGTCTTCGTCACCGCGCTGATGCCGGAACGTTCGGCCGAAGCGGTGGCCGGCCTGAAGGAACTGGGCTATCGCCTGCGCATGGACCTGGCCCGGGCGATGAAGCTGCGCCACGTGCCGGAGCTGCATTTCCATTACGACGACTCGGTTGATCGGGGCGAGCACATCGACAACATCCTGCGCGATCTGCCCGACACCGTGGCTGCCGAGAAGCGCCGCGAGAGCGACGAAGAATAACCGCGCGACGCCGGGCATGCCCGGCGTTGCTGCATTCCGGCTGCGCGATGTCTGATGCAGGCCGCGCCGCGCGCTTGCCGGGCATGGTCCGGCGCTACACCCGTATCTGTCATGACCCGAATTCAGTTCCGCCGCCTGGACGGCATCCTGCTGCTCGACAAGTCGACCGGCATGAGCTCCAACGCTGCCCTGCAGGTGGCGCGCCGCCTGTTCCGTGCCGAGAAGGGCGGGCATACCGGCAGTCTCGACCCGCTGGCCACCGGCCTGCTGCCGTTGTGCTTCGGCGAGGCGACCAAGATCGCCGGCCTGCTGCTGGGCTCGGCCAAGGCCTATGACGCCGAGATCGTGCTCGGCCAGACCACCGACACCGATGACGCCGAAGGCGAGGTGCTGCTGCAGCGCCCGGTACCGCAGATCACTGCTGACGTTCTGCAGGCCGCGCTGGCACCGCTGACCGGCAGCATCCGCCAGCGGGCCCCGATCTATTCAGCGCTGAAGCAGGGAGGCGAGCCGCTGTACGTGAAGGCCCGCCGCGGCGACGCCATCGAGGCGCCGGAGCGGCAGGTCCAGGTGCATGCCATCGAGGTCCTGGAACAGCAGCCCGAGCGGCTGCGCCTGCGCGTCACCTGTGGCTCGGGTACCTACATCCGCAGCCTGGCGCGTGATCTCGGCGAGGCGCTGGGCTGTGGTGCGCACATCAGCGCCCTGCGCCGGCTGTGGGTGGAGCCGTTCCGCGAGCCGGCGATGGTCACCCTGGACCAGCTGCGGGCCATGGTCGAAACGGGCGACCTGGCGGCCATGGATGCGCTGCTGCTGCCGCTGGCCGACGGTCTGGCCGGGTATCCGCGGGTCGAGCTGGACGCCGGCCAGACGCAACGGTTCTGCATGGGACAGCGGTTGCGCGATGCCGGCTGGCCGCGCGGTCTGGTGGCGGTGTTCGGTCCGGACGCCGCTGTCCAGGGCCTCGGTCAGGTCGATGACAGTGGCCTGCTGGCCCCGCAGCGCCGCTTCAACCTCTGAGCAGGGCGGGGCGGTTCAGCCCCGGTCCTTGTCCCCGGAGCCCCTGGCCGTTACAATTTCGCGGCCATTTTCTGGCAGCCTGCCCCGCGCAGGTTTCATCCCTGTAGTCCACGGCGAGCCTGGCGGTGCGCGAAGCGCGTTCCTGCCGGCCACGCATCACTGAGAAAAAGACATGTCGATCGACACCCAGAAGGTCATTGAAGACAACAAGCGCAGCGCCGCCGACACCGGCTCCCCGGAAGTCCAGGTGGCCCTGCTGACCGCCCGCATCGAACTGCTGACCGGTCACTTCAAGACCCACAAGAAGGATCACCACAGCCGCCGCGGCCTGCTGCAGATGGTCAACCGCCGTCGCAGCCTGCTCGACTACCTGAAGAAGAAGGACGTCGAGCGTTACAAGGCCCTGATCGAGAAGCTTGGCCTGCGTCGCTAAGCAACGAATCCCCCGCGGCGCAGCGATGCGCCGCGGTTTTGTTTTGTAGTACCGCAATCCCCGATTCAGGCCGGAACGATCCGGTCACCCGCTGGCGGCAAGGGTCGCCGACGGTCCAAATTCGCAGACAGCATCCCCAAGGACACCCTCCGTGGCAAAAATCACCAAAACCTTCCAGTACGGCAAGCACACCGTCACGCTTGAGACCGGCGAAGTCGCCCGTCAGGCCAGCGGCGCCGTCATCGTCAAGATGGACGACACCGTACTGCTGGTCACCGCCGTCGCCGCCAAGAGCGCGCGCGAAGGCCAGGACTTCTTCCCGCTGACCGTCGACTATCAGGAGAAGTTCTACGCCGGCGGCCGCATTCCGGGTGGTTTCTTCAAGCGCGAAGGCCGTGCGACCGAGAAGGAGACCCTGATCTCGCGTCTGATCGACCGTCCGATCCGTCCGCTGTTCCCGGAAGACTACAAGAACGAAGTGCAGATCATCGCCACGGTGATGTCGCTGAACCCGGACGTGGACGGTGACATTCCGGCCCTGATCGGTGCTTCGGCGGCCCTGGCTCTGGCCGGCACCCCGTTCATGGGTCCGATCGGCGCTGCCAAGGTCGGTTACAAGAACGGCGAGTACATCCTGAACCCGACCGTCAGTGAACTGGCTGACTCGCAGCTGGAACTGGTCGTTGCCGGTACCTCCAACGCCGTGCTGATGGTCGAATCCGAAGCCGCGCTGCTGTCGGAAGAAGTGATGCTGGGCGCCGTGACCTTCGGTCACCGCGAAATGCAGAAGGTCATCAACGCGATCAACGAGCTGACCGTCGAAGCCGGCACCAAGCCGTCGACCTGGGAAGCCCCGGCCAAGAACGAAGCGCTGATCGCCGCCCTGAAGGAAGCCATCGGCCCGCGCCTGGGCGAAGCCTTCCAGGTGCGTGACAAGCTGCAGCGTCGCGATGCCATCTCGGCGATCAAGAAGGACGTGGTCGAAGCCCTGGCCGGCCGCGTGGCTGCCGAAGGCTGGAACCCGGCCGAGCTGTCGAAGGAATTCGGCGAACTGGAATACCGCACCATGCGCGACTCGGTGCTGGACACCAAGGTCCGCATCGACGGCCGTGCGCTGGATACCGTCCGCCCGATCTCCGTGAAGACCGGCGTGCTGCCGCGTACCCACGGCTCCTCGCTGTTCACCCGCGGCGAAACCCAGGCCATCGTGACCATCACCCTGGGCACCGCCCGCGACGGTCAGGTCATCGATGCCGTTGCCGGTGAGTACAAGGAAAACTTCCTGTTCCACTACAACTTCCCTCCGTTCTCGGTGGGTGAGTGCGGCCGCATGATGGGTCCGAAGCGCCGCGAGATCGGCCACGGTCGCCTGGCCAAGCGCGGCGTGCTGGCTGTCATGCCGTCGCTGGAAGCCTTCCCGTACACCATCCGCGTCGTCTCGGAAATCACCGAGTCGAACGGTTCCTCGTCGATGGCCTCGGTCTGCGGTTCGTCGCTGGCCCTGATGGACGCCGGCGTGCCGGTGAAGGCCCCGGTGGCGGGTATCGCCATGGGTCTGGTCAAGGAAGGCGACCGCTTCGTCGTCCTGTCCGACATCCTGGGTGACGAAGATCACCTGGGCGACATGGACTTCAAGGTGGCCGGTACCGCTGAGGGCATCTCTGCCCTGCAGATGGACATCAAGATCGAAGGCATCACCGAAGAGATCATGAAGCAGGCGCTGCAGCAGGCCAAGGCTGGCCGTCTGCACATCCTGGGCGAAATGGCCCACGGCCTGACCGCTCCGCGTTCGGAACTGTCCGACTACGCGCCGCGCCTGCTGACCATCAAGATCCACCCGGACAAGATCCGCGAAGTGATCGGCAAGGGTGGCTCGACCATCCAGGCCATCACCAAGGAAACCGGCACCCAGATCGACATCCAGGATGACGGCACCATCGTCATTGCCTCGGTCAACGCGATCGCTGCCCAGGCCGCCAAGGCCCGCATCGAGCAGATCACCTCGGACGTCGAGCCGGGCCGCATCTACGAAGGCAAGGTCGCCAAGATCATGGACTTCGGCGCGTTCGTCACCATCCTGCCGGGCAAGGACGGCCTGGTCCACGTCTCGCAGATCTCCAGCGAGCGCGTCGAGAAGGTCGGCGACAAGCTGAAGGAAGGCGATGTGGTCAAGGTCAAGGTGCTGGAAGTCGACAAGCAGGGCCGTATCCGTCTGTCGATGAAGGCCGTGGAAGAAGGCGAGGGCGCCAGCGCCGAATGATCGACCCACGGTCGATCACGGCAGGTGTCAACCCGGGTTGAGCACCGCCGCTGACATCGCTGGAATGAGAAAGCGGGCTTCGGCCCGCTTTTTCTTTGTCCGGCATCCTGAGCGGGCTTGCCGCTATGCTGTTGTCATGGACCTCCTGCGCCTGCTCGACCTGGACATCGACCGCCCGGCGCAGCGCGTGAGCCGGGCCGGTGAGGCCCTGCCCATCAGTGGCCTGAGCTGGACCCTGTTCGACGTGCTGCTTGCACACGGCACCCGTGTGGTGGATTTCGACACGTTGGCGGCCCAGGTCTGGGCACCTGCGGTGGTTGGTGAGGATGCGGTCAGTCAGCGGGTGAAACTGCTGCGGCAGGCACTCGGCGATGACAGCCGTCGGCCGCGCTACATCCGTTCGGTGCGCGGGCGCGGCTATCAGCTGTGCGCCGCACCGATACCGATGGCACCGCCGCCAGTGATCGGATCGTCACGAGGGCGCTGGTGGTGGGCTGCAGCGCTGGTGGCGGTGGGCGGGTTGGCGGTGGCGGTGCTGGCGTGGCCGGACCAGGCTCCGCCCGCCGCAGCGACGTCCCTGCTGCAGCGCGCGGACTATTACGCCGGCATCGGCCAGGCGAGCAACAACGAACGCGCGATCGCCCTCTACCGCCAGGCACTCCAGGTCGATCCAGAATCCAGCGCGGCCCGGCGTGGGCTGGCACGTGCATTGTCGGCGCAGGGATGCCTGTTCAACGGTTCTCCGCAGCAGATGCACGAAGCGCTGGCGCTGGCCAACTCCGAACGTGCACGGGCGCCGCATGACGGTGCTACGTACGCCCTGCGCGGGTATGCGCATGATTGCCTTGGGCGGATGGACGATGCGGTAGCCGACTACGCGCGCGCGATCCAGCTCGATCCTGCGGACGAGCGCACCCGCGCATCGCTGGCCTACCTGCAGCAGGAGCAGGGCCGCCTGTCGCTGGCGCTGCGCGCCAACCTCGCACTCAAGGCACCCGAACGCATCCGCTTCCGTGATGTGCAGGTGGCGCGCGAAATGGAACTGCTCGGTTTCACCCAGGCGGCAGCGCAGCGCCATGCGCGCAACTTCCAGCTTTACCCGGACAACGTGTTCGCCAACATCGCGTGGCCGCGCAGCCTGTACGTTGCCGGGGCCGCCGGGCGCGCCCGGGAGGAGCTGGCCATCGCATTGACGCGTGGCACACCACATCCCCAGCTGCTGCGCCTACAGGGAGAACTGGCATTGCTGGCCGGTGACACCGCGGCGGCGGCCGAGGCGTTCGCGACGGCGCACCGGCTGCGGCCGCAGCAATCGTTGGGAGAGACGCTGGCGGGCCTGTACGGATCGACGGCCATCGATCCGGCATGGGCACGTGCGCGATTGCAGCGCCTGCCGGCGGGGAGGGGTGATGGTTGGGCCGATGCTGCGCTCGAGCGGGCTCTGCTGTTGCAGTCGGTGGGTGATGCGAAGGCCGCCGTGGCCGCGCTGCACCAGGCGGTGGACGATGGCTTACGCGATGCGGCATGGCTGCGTGCCACGCCGCTGTATGCTCCGCTGCGCAGCGCGCCGGAGTGGGAGCCGCTGCTGGCGCGTATCGATGCGGATGTCGCCAGGCAGCGCGCGCAGGTCCTCGCCGCCGCATGGCGACCCTCCGATCTGTCCGGTCTCAGCGCAGTGCCGGAAGCAGGAACTCAGTGAGAATCCGCCGCGACTGCGGATGGGCGAAGCTGCGGTTGTAGGCTTGGCTGGTGACTACGGCCACGGCATTCCTGTCAGGAATCAGGAAGACATAATTGCCGCCGTTGCCGGACATCGCCCACACGGTCCGCTGCCTGCCCTGCACCGTCAGCTGCAGGCCCCACCATTGGTAGCCGTACTCGCTGCCATCGCCAGTGCGGGCCTGTGGCTGGATCATTGCAGCGATGAAATCACGGGGAACCAGTTGCCGGCCATTGCCGCGCCCCTGATCCAGCACCAGCTGCCCCAGCCGCGCCAGGTCGCGGCTGCGGTAGCGCGTGCCGCCCCCTCCCATTCCGATGCCCTCCGGTGAACGGTTCCAGTGGCTCTCGGTGATGCCCAGCGGACGCTCCAGTGTCCGGGCGGCATAGTCCGACAGTGGCATGCCGGTGGCCCTCTCGAGCACGGCGCCGAGCACGAACGAGTCGGCCGTACAGTACGCGAAGGAACGGCCATGAGGGCTGTCCTCCGGTCGCTGCATCCAGGGCGCGAAGCCCTTCACCGGCAGGGACAGGGCGAAGTCCAGCCAACGCTCGCTCACGTACATGCGCTCTTCGTGGCCGCTCGAGAATGGGTTCTCGTCGTCGCATTCCCACAGGCTGCTCATGGTCAGCAGATCCTGCAGGGTGATGGCGCGCAGGCGCGGGTCGACGACGTGGCGCGCGGTGAATCCGGGGAAGTAGTCGTAGACCCGGGCCTGCACGCCCGGCAGCGCCCCCTCGCCGATGGCGGCGCCGATCAGCAGTGCTGTCACGCTTTTGCTGGCCGAGCGCACATCGTGCAGGGTGCCCGCGTCCGCGCCGTTGAAGTAGCCCTCGTAGACGACGTTGCCGTCGACCTGCAGCAGCACGCTGCGGATCTGCTTGAGGTCATCGCGGGCGATGGCCTGCTCCAGGGCGGGCAGGCGGACGGAGGCAGGCGTTGCGGCGCCGGTGGTGTGGGGTATGAATGCCAGCAGCAGAAGGAGGAAGGGCATCAACGGACGCATGGTCGGGCTCCATCGGAAAGGAGACTGGATTTGAGCCCGGTCCTTCGCTGAAGTGCTGGAAGCGTGTCTGAAGAATTCTGAAGGGTCAGTACCGGCGACGGCAGCGCGCTGTCCTGCCGTGGGGCGTCAGGGACATGTCGATGTCATCCTGCGGGCGTCCGTGCCTGTCCAGTGGACGACATTCGATGAAGCCGCGCCGGGGCGTGATCGGTTTGCTACCGTGGCTGCGCCTTCGAACCGGGAGATCCCATGTTCCGCCAGACCCTGGCCGTCCTTGCCGTACTCGTCACCGCTGCCGTGCCCGGCGCAGTGCACGCTGCGCCGGCGCAGTCGCCCATCTTCGGCGCCTACTACCCCGGTGGCTCGGCCGGGCGCTATCCGGTGTCGGGCATTCCAGCCGAGCGCCTGACGCATCTGTTCTACGCGTTCTCCACCATCGAAGACGGCCGATGCGTGATCGGTGCGGACGCATCGAAGAACGTTGCAGAGCTGGCTGACCTGAAAAAAGCGCATCCGCATCTGCGCACGCTGATCTCGATCGGCGGCTGGGGCGCCGGTGGGTTCTCCGATGCCGCGCTGACCGAAGCCAGCCGCAGGCGCCTGGTCGACTCCTGCATGACGCTGTTCTTTGAACGGCACGCAGGCAGCTTCGATGGCGTGGACATCGACTGGGAGTTCCCGGTCAGTGGCGGCCCGAGGGAACTGGCGCATCGTCCGCAGGACCGGGCCAACATGACGCGCCTGGCGCAGGCGTTCCGTACCGCGCTCGATACGTACGGGCGCAGGGCAGGGCAGCCGATGCTGCTGACCGCCGCGCTGGCCGCTGGCCGGCTGCAGACCGATGGCCCCTATGATCCCGCCGCCAGCTACGACCTGCCGGCGCTGGCCCGGATACTCGATTTCATCAACCTGATGAGCTACGACATGGGTACCGGTTTTTCGGCCGTGTCGACCTTCAACGCGCCATTGCATGAAGTGCCGGCCGACCCGCTGGCGCCGGAGCTGCGGCGGTGGAACAACGTGGCCGGTGCGGTGCAGTACTACCGCGAACATGGCGTGCCGGCGGACAAACTGGTGCTGGGCGTGCCGTTCTACGGGCGCGGCTTCAAGGTGACCGGGGAGACTGCTGACGGCCTGTACCAGGCTTACAGTGCGCCGGCCGATGCCGGCGACTGGCGGGTGATCAAGGCGCGTTACCTCGATCAGCCGGGCTGGACCAGGCACTGGCACCCGCAGGCGCAGAGCCCGTGGTTGTACAACCCGCGGGAGAACGTCTTCATCAGCTATGAAGACCCGCGTTCGATCGGCCTGCGGGCGCAGTTCGCCCGCGAACAGGGGCTGGCCGGTGTCTTCATGTGGGAGCTGACCGGCGACGATGAACAGGCCAGCCTGCTCAACGCGATGCTGGCGCCCTGGCACAAGGCCCGCGTGGGCGATTGAAGGCGCCGCGCTCCGCCGGCATGGCCCGGCGGGGCGGTCAGTCGGCCCAGACGCTGTTGGGGTCGCCGTTGCGCGCCCGGCGTTGGCTGGCCAGCGCCAGGCGCGCAAAGCCGAAGGCCATCGCCAGGGCGACGGCGTCGATCCAGAACAGCGGCCAGTGCCCGGCAGCGGCGGCACGCCACAGCCAGTCACCGTTCAATGCACCATGCAGGACCGGCACCAGCGCGGTCGCGGCCGCAGCGGCCCACAGCAGTTCCCGGGCAGCCTGTGCGGGCCTGCGCAGGAATGCCCACAGCGCGCACGCGGCCCAGCTGCTGAAACAGGCCCAACGGATGCCCGGGTCGACCGCCGCGGGTGCTGCGCGTTCGAGCACCAGCGCTACCACGAACGCCAACGAGATCGCCACGCACAGGCCGATGCAGACACCGACGGTGGCACGCGCCATGTTGACGGCCGCACGCGACTGCTCGGGCTGGCGTCGCTTGCGTCGCGATTCGATCCACAGCAGGTTGCCGGAATAGAACAGGAAGGCGCCGCCGAGCCCCATCAGGAAGTACAACCAGACCACCACGCCGTTGCCGAACTCACCGAAATGAAGCGCATAGGCGGCGCTCAGCGTGGCGTGGTTGGCGTCGCGCTGGCCCGGCAGCTGCGTGGCCAGCACGTCGCCGGTGGCCACATCCAGGGCGACCGCGCCCAGCGGGCCCAGCGTGCCGGTGGATTCGCCGGTGATCTCGATGGTGGCCTTGGCGTCGCCACCATTGGCCAGTTTCAGATAGGCCGGTTCGAAGTTGGCCACGCCCTGTGCGCGGGCCACTTCCAGGGCCCGCGCATGCAGGACCTGCAGGCTGCCCGGCGGTGCCGGAACGCCGCTGGCCTCGCGCACCGGAGCGGTATCCATCGCGGTCGGCACGGCCTGCAGCAGCTTGCCATCGAAGATCAGCGGATTGAGCAGCGCCATCTGCACGAACGCCAGGCAGAGCAGGGCACCGGTGACGGCGAACATCAGATGGAAGGGCAGGCTGAGCACGCCGATCACGTTGTGCGCATCCTGCCACTGCTGCTTGAGGTTGCGGCCCGGGCGCAACGCGAACAGGTCACCCAGCAGTTTCGGCAGGTGGATCACCAGGCCGCTGAGCAGGGCCATGCCGTACAGCAGGCTGACGATGCCCATTACATACACGCCGGCCACCGGCAGGCCCAGGCTGTAATGCAGCTCGTTGACCAGTTCGGCCAGACCGGTCTGCGGCGGCGTCGGGCTGCCGGCGGTGTGTCCCGGCCACGCATAGCGCCAGCTGCCGTCATCGGTCTGCCAGTAGGCCAGCGGCTGCGGATGGTCGGTGCCGGGGAAGGTCATGCCGACATGGCGGCGTGCCTCCGCGTGGGCTGCCAGCACGTCCTCGAGCAGGTGCTGTGCGTCATCCAGGTCCGCGGGCAATGCCGTCGCCGCGCCCGGCGTCTGCCACAACGGCAGGTCATGGTGGAAGAGGGTCAGGGCGCCTGCATAGAAGGCCACGAACAGGCCAAAGCCGGCGACCAGGCCGACCCAGGTGTGCAGGGTGGTGAACGTTCGCAGCGTCTGCGAGGAGAACTTCATGGGGACGGTCTCATTGCACCGCACCGGCCAGGCGCAGCAGGCCGAGCACGGCGAAGCCGGCGCCAGCACTGCCGGCCAGGGCCAGCCAGGCGTGCGCGGCGCGGCGGAAGCTGAACGCCCAGAGGGCGGCCAGCATCCACAGCGGGATGAAGGCGATCAGGGCCGGTACCAGGGCGTGCTGCCATGGGCCGGGCGGCAGCCAGGCCACCAGTCCGGTGGCGGCCGCGGCCAGCAGGAAGCCGGCGAAGATGCCGGCGAGGGCGCGGGCCCACATCAGCGCGGCTCCGCGCCGGGGCGGTGCCAGGCGGCGATGGCCGGCAGCAGCATCGCCGCCAGCATCCAGGTGCACAGCATCGCCACCAGCCCGGCGGCGAAGCCCAGTTCGGCCATCCACAGCCACAGTGCGGCCGCAGCGGCAACCAGGCCGATCTGTCGGCCAAGCCGGCCAGCCCGGCGCAGGCGCGGCCAGCGGCAATGCGGCGAGGCGGCATAGAAGGCCGTCGCCGAGAACATCGCAGACAGCACGCCCAGGCTGCAGAAGCCGAGCGTGGAAAGGCCGACAGTGATCATTGCCGGCAGCCTGCGCGGCGCGAGGGCGGCGAACGCGGGACACGGGCGGGGCCGGCGTAGGCCGGTCGGAGCGGGTGGCGCATCACGAGGTCCTGGGGGAAAGCGGGCAGGCTGGCACGGGGCGGGCTGCCTGGATATGGTAATCATTGCGATTTCAGGCTGCCAGCGACGGCCATTCAGGGGCGCGACGGGGAGTGCTTGGGCTTTCCCGCGCACTGGTCTAAAATCGCAGTCATTATCCTGACTGGAACAAGGTGGCCCGCGCCCAGCGCCGGCCGAGCGTGCGACATGAGCACTACCACCGCCCACGGTTGACCTGCCCCCGAAGGCCCTGCGTTCCAGGCGCCCTCGCGGCGCTTTTTTATTGCCCGGGCGCCTGCCCGGAGCCGCTTTCCAGCCCGCAGCGCGGGCCCCCGCACGAAGCCACTGCGATGATCAACATTACCCTTCCCGACGGCAGCCGCCGCGAGTTCGAAAACCCCGTCAGCGTCATGGACGTCGCCCAGTCGATCGGTGCCGGCCTGGCCAAGGCGACCATCGCCGGCTCGGTCGATGGCGTGCTGGTCGATGCCAGCGACGTCATCGATCACGATGCCAGCCTGCGCATCATCACCGCCAAGGACGAGGAGGGCGTGGAGATCATCCGCCACTCCTGCGCCCACCTGGTCGGCCATGCCGTCAAGCAGCTGTACCCGGACGTGAAGATGGTCATCGGCCCGGTGATCGCCGAGGGCTTCTACTACGACATCTACTCCGAGCGCCCGTTCACCCCGGACGACATGGCCGCGATCGAGAAGCGCATGGGTGAACTGATCGCCCAGGACTACGACGTCATCAAGAAGATGACGCCGCGCGCGGAAGTGATCGAGATCTTCAAGGCGCGTGGCGAGGACTACAAGCTGCGCCTGATCGAGGACATGTCCGACGACATCCAGGCCATGGGCATGTACTACCACCAGGAGTACGTGGACATGTGCCGTGGCCCGCACGTGCCGAACACGCGCTTCCTGAAGGCCTTCAAGCTGACCCGCATTTCCGGTGCGTACTGGCGTGGTGACGCGCAGAACGAGCAGCTGCAGCGCATCTACGGCACCGCCTGGGCCGACAAGAAGCAGCTCGATGCCTACATCAAGCGCATCGAGGAAGCCGAAATGCGCGACCACCGCCGCATCGGCAAGCAGCAGGACCTGTTCCACCTGCAGGAAGAGGCGCCGGGCCTGGTGTTCTGGCACCCCAAGGGCTGGGCGCTGTGGCAGGTGGTCGAGCAGTACATGCGCAAGGTCTATCGCAACAGCGGCTATGGCGAAGTGCGCTGCCCCCAGATCCTGGACGTGAGCCTGTGGAAGAAGTCCGGTCACTGGGACAACTACCAGGACAACATGTTCTTCACCGAGTCGGAGAAGCGCACCTACGCGGTCAAGCCGATGAACTGCCCGGGCCACGTCCAGGTGTTCAACCAGGGCCTGCACAGCTACCGCGACCTGCCGATCCGCTACGGTGAGTTCGGTTCCTGCCACCGCAACGAGCCCTCCGGCGCACTGCACGGCATCCTTCGCGTGCGCGGCTTCACCCAGGACGACGGCCATGTGTTCTGCACCGAGGCGCAGATCGAATCCGAAGTGACCGCCTTCCACCAGCAGGCGCTGGCGGTCTACCGGCACTTCGGCTTCGAGGAGATCCAGATCAAGATCGCGCTGCGGCCGGAATCGCGGCTGGGCGATGACGCCACCTGGGACAAGGCCGAAGGCGCACTGCGCTCGGCGCTGGCCAGCTGCGGCGTGGAGTGGCGGGAGCTGCCGGGCGAGGGCGCCTTCTACGGCCCGAAGATCGAGTACCACCTGAAGGATGCCATCGGCCGTACCTGGCAGCTGGGCACGATGCAGGTCGACTTCATGATGCCCGGCCGCCTGGGCGCCGAGTACGTGGACGAGAACAGCCAGAAGAAGCACCCGGTCATGCTGCACCGGGCGATCGTCGGCTCCATGGAGCGTTTCATCGGCATCCTGATCGAGCACCATGCCGGCCAGTTCCCGGCCTGGCTGGCGCCGACCCAGGTGGTGGTGGCCAACATTACCGACGCCCAGGCCGACTACGTCTCGGGCGTGACCAAAACCCTTGCGGAGCAAGGCTTCCGCGTCAGCTCGGATTTGCGTAACGAGAAGATCGGCTATAAAATCCGCGAGCATACGTTGCAGCGCGTGCCCTACCTGCTGGTCATTGGTGACCGCGAGAAGGAAAATGGGGCTGTGGCGGTGCGTACGCGTTCTGGCGAAGACCTGGGCAGCATGAGCCTGCAGGCCTTCATCGAGCGGCTCCAGGCCGAGGGCGCGTAAGCAAAGGTCCGGTCCGGGGGCACAGGCACCCGGACCGGTTCGATACCCTTGGGAGAACGTAATATCAGCACCCCTGACAACAAACAGAACCGCAAGAATCAGGAAATCCGTGTGCCGCGCGTCCGCGTGATCGGCAGTGACGGAGAAATGATCGGCGTGTTGTCGCGCGACGAAGCGCTGTCCATGGCCGAAGATGAAGGCCTGGACCTGGTCGAAATCCAGCCGCAGGCCGATCCGCCGGTCTGCAAGATCATGGATTTCGGCAAGTTCAAGTTCGAAGCGCAGAAGAAGGCCAGCGAGGCCAAGAAGAAGACCAAGCAGGTCGAGATCAAGGAAGTGAAGTTCCGTCCGGTCACGGACGAGGGCGACTACCAGATCAAGCTGCGCAAGATGCGCGGGTTCCTTGAAGAAGGCGACAAGATCAAGGTCAACATCCGTTTCCGTGGCCGTGAAATGAGCCACCAGGAACTGGGTCGCGAAATGGCCAACCGGATCGAGACCGATCTGGGCGAGGACATCGTCATTGAATCCCGTCCGCGCCTGGAAGGGCGTCAGATGGTCATGATGATCGCGCCGAAGAAGAAGACCTGAGGCCTGACGGGCCGCCTTCCGGGGCGCCTGGCTGAATGGTTCAGGGTAAGGGGACGCCACTGGCGTCCCTTTGCTTTTGCAGGATGCCGGTGAAATGCCGGCGCAAGGGGTGCTGGGGCTGGTGGCAGGGCGGTTTTGCCTGTATCATGCCCGGCTCGACCCACCCAGGACGGGTCGTACGCCGATCATGGCAGGACGGAAAGAGCGGCCCAGGCCGCCGCCAGATCAGTCAGAAACCAGGGTCAAATCCCATCAAGGACATTGCAATGCCCAAGATCAAGACCAACCGGGCAGCGGCCAAGCGTTTCCGCAAGACCGCCTCGGGCAAGTACAAGTGCGGCCACGCCAACCGTAGCCACATCCTCACGAAGAAAGCGACCAAGCGTAAGCGTAATCTGCGTCAGACGGGCCATGTCCGTGCAGAAGACGCAGGCCGTCTGGACCGCATGCTCCCTTACCTCTGAGGAACTGAAAAATGGCACGAGTTAAGCGTGGCGTACAGGCGCGTCGCCGCCACAAGAAGATTCTGGATCTCGCCAAGGGCTATTACAACGCCCGCCGCAAGGTCTTCCGCGTCGCCAAGCAGGCGGTCATCAAGGCACAGCAGTACGCCTACATCGGCCGTAAGCAGAAGAAGCGCAACTTCCGTTCGCTGTGGATCACCCGTATCAATGCGGCTGCCCGCATCAACGGCCTGAGCTACAGCCGCTTCATGAACGGTCTGCTGAAGGCCGGCATCACCCTGGACCGCAAGGTCCTGGCTGACATCGCCGTGCACGACGCAGCCGGTTTTGCTGCGCTGGCCGAAAAGGCCAAGGGCGCGCTGGCGGCATAAGTCCTTCCCGATGCCGTAACCGTTCATCCGGAACGGTGTCAGGTCAAGGCAATGCATGGGGAAGGGCGCAAGTCCTTCCCCATTCTTTTTTGGGTCCCGGCGAGGCCATGGCGGCAGCGCCGGGACGGCGGTGGCGACAGGGGTCGGCCCTTCGCGCATCGCGATGGCAGATCGACTGGAGTTCCGGCCCCCCCCCATGAGCGACATCCAATCCCTCACCACCCAGGCGCTGGCCGATGTGGCCGCCGCACAGAGCCCCGACGTGCTGGAACAGCTGCGCGTGGCCCTGCTTGGCAAGAGTGGCAGCATCACCTCGCAGCTCAAGCAGCTCGGCGCCCTGCCGGCCGACGAGCGCAAGGCTGCCGGTGAAGCGATCAACCAGGCCCGCGACGCGCTGACCCGCGCGCTGGGCGAGCGCAAGGCGCTGCTGGAAGACGCGGCACTGGATGCACGCCTGGCCGCCGAAGCCATCGACATCACCCTGCCGGGTCGCAACGGCGACCGCGCCGGCCTGCATCCGATCACCCGTACCCTGGAGCGCATCACCGGCATCTTCGGCCGGCTGGGCTACGAGCTGTCGGAAGGGCCGGAGATCGAGGATGACTGGCACAACTTCGAGGCGCTGAATTTCCCGCCGCACCACCCGGCGCGCGCCATGCATGACACCTTCTACTTCGGTGACGGCCGCCTGCTGCGTACGCACACCTCCGGTGTGCAGGTGCGCTACATGGGCGACCATGCGCCGCCGCTGCGCATGATCGCCGCCGGCAAGGTGTACCGCAGCGACAGCGATCAGACCCACTCGCCGATGTTCCATCAGGTCGAAGGCCTGCTGGTGGACGAGCACTCGACCTTCGCCGACCTGAAGGGCACGCTTGCCGAATTCGTCCGTGCCTTCTTCGAGCGCGACTTCGAGATGCGCTTCCGTCCCAGCTACTTCCCGTTCGTCGAGCCCGGTGCGGAAGTGGACATCGCCTGGCAGCAGCCCGATGGCAGCACCCGCTGGCTGGAAGTGCTTGGCTGCGGCATGGTCCATCCGAACGTGCTGCGCAGCGTCGGCATCGATCCTGAGCGCTACACCGGTTTCGCCTTCGGCATGGGCGTGGAGCGTTTCGCGATGCTGCGCTACGGCGTCAACGATCTGCGCGCGTTCTTCGAGAACGATGTGCGCTTCCTGAAGCAGTTCGCGTAACGCATTCGGCAACGCCGGGCCCAGCCTGGCGGACTCAAACATTCGACGGCCCAGGCGCCTGCGCCGGGTCCACCAGGGTGACAACATGAAATTCTCCGAAAACTGGCTGCGCAGCCACGTCCCCACCCGCGCGTCGCGCGATGAGCTGAGTGCGGTGCTGACCGCGATCGGCCTGGAAGTGGAAGACGTGACCGCGTTGGGCGAGGGCCTGCAGCACGTGGTGGTGGCGCGCATCGTCGAGGCCGTGCGCCATCCCGAAGCGGACCGCCTGCAGGTCTGCCGGGTCGATGCCGGGCAGGGCGAGCTGCTGCAGATCGTCTGCGGCGCACCGAACGCACGTCCGGGCCTGGTCGCGCCGCTGGCGATGGTCGGTGCGCAGATCGGCGAACTGAAGATCAAGCCGGCCAAGCTGCGGGGTGTCGAGTCCAACGGCATGCTGTGCTCGGCGAAGGAGCTGGGCCTGGACAACGATGCTTCCGGCCTGCTGGAACTGCCCGCGGATGCCCCGGTCGGCCAGGCCCTGGTCGACTACCTGGGCCTGCCCGATGCCAGCATCGAGATCAAGCTGACCCCGAACCGTGCCGACTGTTTCAGCGTGCGCGGCATCGCCTACGACGTGGCGGCCGCCACCCGCAGCCAGGTGCTGGACTTCGCTGCAGCACCGGTCGCCGCCGTCGGCAGCCGCGAGCTGTCGATCCGGCTCGACGCCGGCGCCGAGGCGCCGCGTTACCTGGGGCGCGTCATCGAGGGCCTGAACCCTGCGGCGAAGACCCCGCTGTGGATGGCCGAGCGCCTGCGCCGCAGTGGCGTGCGTCCGGTGTCGCTGCTGGTCGACATCACCCAGTACGTGATGCTGGAACTGGGTCAGCCGATGCATGCCTATGACCTGGGCACCCTGCAGGGCAGCATCGCCGTGCGGCGCGCACGCGCAGGCGAGAGCCTGACGCTGCTCGATGGCCGCGATGCCGTGCTGGACGACAGTTTCCTGGTCGTGACCGATGCTGATCGCGCGGTGGGCCTGGCGGGTCTGATGGGGGGCTTCGATTCCCGTGTGACCGACGCGACCACCAGCGTGTTCCTGGAGGCTGCGCACTTCGCACCGGCAGCGATCATGGGCCGTGGCCGCAAGCTGGGGCTGCACACCGATGCCGGCCACCGCTTCGAGCGCGGCGTCGATCCGGCGCTGCCGCGCACCGCCATCGAGTACGCCACCCGCCTGGTGCTGGACCTGGCCGGCGGCACCCCGGCACCGGTCACCGAGGCCGTGCGCGAGGCTGACCTGCCCCGGCCGGCCACCATCGCGCTGCGCCGCGCGCGCATTACCCGCGTGCTCGGCATCACCATCGAGGATGCCGAAGTGGAGCGCATCCTGCGCGCGCTCGGCATGGAGGTGGTCGCTACGACCGACGGCTGGCAGGTCACCGCACCGAGCCGCCGTTTCGATATCGCCATCGAAGAGGATCTGATCGAAGAGCTGGCCCGCATCCATGGCTACGAGCAGATTCCCACCACCCTGCCGGGCGGTGCCGCGCGCGTGGCGATGCCGAGCGAGACCCAGCTCGACACCCTCAGCGTGCGTCGCCAGCTGATCGCGCGCAACCTGCAGGAAACCCTCAATTTCGCCTTCGTCGACGATGCGCTGCTGACCCAGTGGCAGCTGCGCGACGATCTGGTGCCGCTGGCCAATCCACTGTCGGCCGAACTGGCGGTGATGCGCCCGTCGCTGCTGCCGGGCCTGGTGGCCACGCTGGGCCGCAACGCCGCGCGCCAGCTGGGCCGGGTGCGCCTGTTCGAGATCGGCCGCGTGTTCGCCCGCCAGGCCGGGGAGGGCCAGCCGGCGCCGCTGGAAACTCCGCGTGTTGCTGCCGCGGTGTGCGGCGATGCGCAGGCGGTGCAGTGGGGTCTGCCTTCCCGCAAGGTCGATTTCCATGACCTGAAGGGTGATCTGGAGTCCCTGGCTGCTGCCAGTGGTGCCTCGCTGGAGTTCCGCCCGTCGAGCCGTGCGCATGGCCACCCGGCGCGCTCGGCCGAGGTGTTCCGCGACGGCGTTGCGATCGGCTGGATCGGCCAGATCCATCCGCGCCTGGCCAAGGCGATGGACATCGAGGCCGACGTCTACGCCTTCGAGCTGGACCTGGAGCCGCTGTCGGCGCGCCGCCTGCCGCGTGCCGGCGAGCTGTCGCGCTTCCCGGCGGTGCGCCGCGACCTGGCGTTCCTGGTGCCGGAGCAGGTGGCCTGGAGCGATCTGGCCGCCACGGTCCGCCAGGCCGCCGGCCCGCTCCTGCGCGAGCTGAACCTGTTCGACCGCTATGTGGGCCAAGGGGTCGAGCCGGGATTCAAGAGTCTCGCTATGGGCTTGATTTTGCAGGACAAGTCGCGCACTCTGACGGACCGCGACGTGGATGCGGTGGTGGCCGAGGCGGTCACCGCCATCGAGCGTGAACACCACGCCCGGATCCGCGGCTGAGCGGGCAGCACTCGGGGGTAGCAGGCAATGGCATTGACCAAGGCGGAGATGGCGGAAAAGCTGTTCGACGAAGTCGGTCTGAACAAGCGTGAAGCCAAGGAATTCGTCGACGCGTTTTTCGATGTGCTGCGTGAAGCATTGGAACAGGGACGTCAGGTGAAGCTGTCGGGCTTCGGCAATTTCGACCTGCGGCGCAAGAACCAGCGTCCGGGCCGCAATCCGAAGACCGGCGAGGAAATTCCGATTTCCGCCCGTACGGTGGTCACCTTCCGTCCGGGCCAGAAGCTCAAGGAAAGGGTGGAAGCTTATGCTGGATCCGGGCAGTAACCGCGAACTACCGCCGATCCCGGCCAAGCGCTACTTCACCATCGGTGAAGTGAGCGAGCTGTGCGACGTCAAGCCGCACGTGCTGCGCTACTGGGAAACAGAGTTTCCCAGCCTTGAGCCGGCCAAGCGCCGCGGCAACCGCCGCTACTACCAGCGCCATGACGTGCTGATGGTGCGGCAGATCCGCAGCCTGCTGTACGAACAGGGCTACACGATCGGCGGTGCCCGCCTGCGTCTGGAGGGCCCCGATGCCCGCGAGGAATCGGCGCTGAGCAACCAGATCATCAAGCAGGTGCGGATGGAGCTGGAAGAAGTGCTGCAATTGCTTCGCCGGTGACCCAAATCCCGCGTGATCCGCTATACTTCACGCCCCGCCGCACTGGCGGGAACATCGCAGCATCAGTCGGGGCGTAGCGCAGCCTGGTAGCGCATCTGCCTGGGGGGCAGAGGGTCGTCGGTTCGAATCCGGCCGTCCCGACCACTGTGATGGAACAGAAGGCCCGCGCAGCGATGCGTGGGCTTTTTTGTGGGTGAACCGATGGGCGATGCGGCCGTGTACGCCGGCCCATGCGTGACCGACATCCCGTATCATCGCTGCACATCCGATCGCATCGGCTTCTCCTTCCGTCTCTCTTCCGCGTCCGCTGGCGCAGCATGTGGCTGCGGTCACGGGCGTGCAGCGGGTCCGTGGAGGTGGATGCGCGGACCACGACGACCACAGGGGGTTGCGTTGATCAGCAGTACCGTCATTCATCGCTCGGCTGAGGCAGGTGCCGCCGAGGTGCAGGTCCTGGACACCACGTTCAAGGGCAAGCACGTCTTTGTCAGCTGGGGCCTGCGTGGGCCCGAGTTGACCCGCAGTGCCGACCCGGTCGCAACGGTGGCTGCGCGCCGCGCATTGCAGGCCGTTTCCCGGCACAACGAGGGGCCGCGCAGCCCCGAAGTGTTCATCGCCAACCAGTCGGCGGTGGCGATCACGGTCTATCGGTTGTTGACCGAGGCGCGGTCCGGGGATGCGATCTTCTTCCTGTGCGACTCGCAGGCGGTGGTGGATTGGCTGGTCACGGCGCTGGAAGTGCAGGGGGCGGAGTGATCGCGTCCACGCCGGCCGTCTATCCCGCCAGCGCGGCGTCAACCGCTGCCTGGGCGTGCAGGCTGGTGGTGTCGAACAGCGGCACCGCACTGTCCTGCGGGCGTACCAGCAGCATGATTTCGGTACAGCCGAGAATGATCGCTTCGGCACCACGCGCCACCAGCCGCGCGATCACGTCTGCGTAGACCTGTCGCGAGCGCTCGCTGACCACGCCGGCGATCAGCTCCTGGTAGATGATGTCGTGGACCTGCTGGCGATCTTCGGCGTCGGGTACCAGCACTTCCAGCCCGAAGCGACCGGCCAGGCGTCCCCGGTAGAAGTCCTGTTCCATTGTGAAAGCAGTACCGAGCAGGCCCACCCTGCGCCAACCGGCCGCCACGATGGCGGTGGCGGTCGGGTCGGCGATGTGCAGCAGCGGCAGCGGGCAGGCTGCTTCGATCTGTGCGGTCAGCGCGTGCATCGTGTTGGTGCAGATCAGCAGTACATCGGCGCCGCCCGCCTGCAACCGCTCTGCCGCATCCACCATGTGCCGCGCAAGCGCATCCCAGTCGCCGTCGTGCTGCAACTGCTTGATCGGAGCGAAATCCACCGACCACATCAGCAGCTGCGCCGAGTGCGCGGCCCCCAGGCGACGGCGCACCTCTTCGTTGATGAGGCGGTAGTACTGCGCCGAACTCTCCCAGCTCATGCCGCCGATCAGGCCCAGGGTCTTCATGTGCCGCTCCAGGTGGGGAGGCGCCATTGCAGCACAGGCGGGCGGCGATGTCGCCGCGACCGCTGACAGGCGCGATAATGCGGCCATCGATGATCGAGGGCAGGGTGATGGGCGAATGCTGTGGCTGCGGCAGGACGATGGACCTGGCGGCGATGCAGGCGCGTCACCGCCGCGTGCTGCGGATCGTGCTGCTGGTCAACCTTGCCACGTTCGCGATGATGGTGCTGGCTGCCTGGTACAGCCATTCTTCGTCACTGCTGTCCGGTGCGCTGGATAATCTGGGCGACGCGGCCACCTATGCGCTCAGCCTCGCGGTGGTGGGTGCGGGCATCGTCGCCAAGGCACGTGTGGCGCTGTTCAAGGGGCTGCTGATCCTTGCCGCAGCGGTGGCCGTGGCGGTGCAGATCGGTTGGCGCCTGCTGCATCCGGAGGTGCCGCTGTTCGCCAGCATGGGCTTGGCCGCCCTGCTCAATCTGGCAGCCAATGCACTGTGCCTGTGGCTGCTCACACCCTATCGCAACGATGACGTCAACCTGGCGTCCGCCTGGGAGTGCTCGCGCAACGATCTGTACGAGGGCTCGGCGGTGCTGCTGGCTGCAGGGCTGGTGGCGCTGTTCGGTGCGGGCTGGCCCGATCTGCTGGTGGCGGCCGCACTGCTGGTGCTGTTTCTGCGGTCGGCGATGCGTGTGCTGGGTACGGCGTGGTCGGAGCTGCGCGCGGCACGGCAGGTTCATGCGTGAGTGGCCGCCTGTAACCGTCGCATCGGCATCGCGCTGTATGTGACGTCGCGGTGAGCCACCGCCTATGCTGGGACGGTTCTCTTTCGTGGATGGCCGAATGTCCCTGCAGACCTGGTGGTGGTTCCTGGCTACGGTGTTCGTGCTGTGTGGCACGCCTGGACCGAACATGCTGCATATCCTCGGACGCAGCGTCGGCTTGGGATTCCGCGCCAGCCTCCCGGCCATGGCCGGCTGCCTGCTGGCCATGCTGGCGGTACTGGCGGCCTCCGCCGCCGGGTTGAGCGCACTGCTGCACTCCTCACCCATGCTGTTTGAAGTGCTGCGCTATCTGGGCGTGGCCTACCTGGCCTGGCTGGGCCTGAAAGCGTGGCGCGACAGCAGCCGGCCGGCAGCGCCGGTGGACGTTGAGGCCCCGGCGACGGTCCTGCCAGCGGACGGAGCCTGGGCGGTATTCCGCGGCGGCCTGCTGGTGGGCCTGAGCAATCCCAAGCTGCTGCTGTTCGCCACGGCGTTCCTGCCGCAGTTCGTCGATCCCGCGCGGGGTCAGGCCGTGCAGTACAGCGTCCTGGTGGCAACCTTCGCCAGCTGCGAGCTGTTCTGGTACGTGATGTATGCCGCCGGTGGCCATGGCCTGCGCCGTTGGCTCGGCCGGCCGTTCGCCCGGCGCTGGTTCGAGCGGCTGGTGGGCAGCGTGTTCCTGGCGTTCGCGGTGGCCCTGCTGCGCTTCCGGCCCCGTTGATCCGTATGCGGCTTCACGCCGCACGCGCGGCTCCCTCACGAGGCTGGCATCGGCTGCGGCCTAGGCTGATCGCACTGTTTTCAGTCCCTGTGGGGAAAGGATCGACATGATCAAGTGGGCCATCATCTTCGCCATCATCGGTGTGATCGCCGGCGTGCTCGGCTTCGGCGGCATCGCGGGTGCCGCGGTGGGTATCGCCAAGTTCCTGTTCTGGGCCGGCATCATCATTGCCGTGGTGCTGTTCCTGCTGGGCATGACCGTCGCGAAGAAGGTCAGCTAGCGGCCGCCTGCGTGGCAGCGCGCGCAGGCGTGCGCTGCCACGCGAGACGCGCAGTCTTCAGTCTTCGATACGTGCGAAACGAGGCTGTGTGCCAAGTGCGCCCGGTACCTGTTCTACGAACATGGCGTACGGTCGCACCCACAATCCGCCTTCGCCATACAGTGCGCGGTACAGCACCATCGGCTGCAGGGTCTCGCTGCTGCGCACGATGTCGATCACTTCATACTCGCCGCCCTTGAAATGGCGATAGCGGCCGCGCGCAAGCGTGGGCAGGGGACTGAGCGCCGTCATGGAGGCGGCGCTCATCTGCGCGCCGGCTGTGCCGGCATCGCGCAGTAGGCGTCGATCGCCTCGGCGGTGTTGGCCAGGCCCTGCGCCTGGGCCAGTTCCCAGGGGCGCTCGCAGCGCTGGCTGCGCTCGCACCACTGGTAGCCAGCCGAGCCGATGCAGCCATGGGCATCGCGATCACCGCCGACTACGGGGACGGAAGTGGCTGCCGCTTCGCGCACGGGCGTCTGTTGCGGTGCCGCGCAGGCGGCCAGGGCCAGCAGCATCGGCGCCAGCATGAGGGCTTTCATCGAGGACACTCCGTGGCCTAAACCATCAGTGTGCGGCGGGCCAGCAGCAGCGGCAAGCGCTCAACTCATCGACGCGCGGATCAGTTCCTCGATCAGGACCAGGTAGCAGGCTGCGAAGTAGAACTTCAGCAGCGTCGAGCGCTGCGGCGGTTGGAAGGTGCGCATGTGGAAGGGGCCCCTGTTGGTGACGATAGTGTGAAGCCAAGCTGACTTCGTGACAAGAATCACGAAAGTCATGGGGTGAACGGGCTCAGGGATGTGACGAAGCGCGAATTCCGATCCGCCGGCGGGGATTTTTCGGACAAATCTGATAGGCCCTGCCTGAAGCGCTCGCTAGCCTGAACAGGTATCGGCGCTCTCACTTCGTTTCGGCGCCCCGCCCATTCCCTCCTTTGGAGTCGATCATGGTGTTTACCGTTCACTGCAATGCCCAGCACTGGTACGTGCTGGACCCCGAGGCGCGCACCACCGCTTCGTTCGCCCGTGGCGCCGACGCGTTCGATGTCGCCGCCGAACTGGCCCAGGAGCATCACCGACGCACGGGCCAACACTGCATCGTGCGTGTGGAGGCGCTGGGGGGGGGCGTGGATGTACTGCGGATCGGTGCCTAGCGGCCGACCCTGCGGCGCAGTCAGCCGCGGTTGAGCTGTTTGAATGGGGAAAGAACCGGCGGTGCGTTGCCCTCTGTGCGCCGCGCTGCGAATCCCGGATGCTTGCCGCCACGCATTCATCTGGAGATTTCGATGGGCAACGCACTCACCTGGCGCACCCTGGCCTGCACACTGCTGCCGATGCTGGCCGCCGCCGGGAGCGCGCAGGCGCAGTACTACGGTTACGACGATGATCGCCATGGCGGCCGCGACGGCGGCGGCATCGTGCGATGCGAATCGATCAAGAACCGCAGCAATGAGTGCCGCCTGGAAGGGCGGCCCCGGTTGATCCGCCAGTTGTCCGGCTCGCCGTGCGTGGAGGGCGAGACCTGGGGCCAGTCGCGTTCCGGGGTGTGGGTGACCCGGGGCTGCCGGGCCGAGTTCGTCGGCGAATCGCGTCGTGGCGGCGGCTGGGGCGGTGGATGGGGGAACGGGAATGGCCGCGGTGGCGAAGTCATCGCCTGTCATTCCAACGGCCATCGACAGGAATACTGTGACACCCGGGTCCGCCGCAGCGTACGCCTGATCCGGCAGGACTCCCGCAGTGCCTGTATCGAAGGCCGGACCTGGGGCTGGGACCGTCGCGGCATCTGGGTCAGCGATGGTTGTCGCGCCCAGTTCCAGGTGAACTGAGTCCTTCCGGCCATCTGCGTCAAAATCAGAAAAATCTGATATTGCTCACAGTTTGAACGCCGTATCGTCTGCAATCAGGACACGGGGTGTCTTGATTGCATCGGCAATCCGTGCCGGCACCGGTGCACGCCTTCCGCCATCATCGATACGCTGCCTCAAGGAGTGAGCTGCATGTTGATCCGCCTTCAGTGCGAACAGCGCCAATGGCGCGTTCTGCACCCGGATAGACCGGAGCCGATCGAGTTCCGCGACGGCGCCCGGGCCTTCGATTTCGCCCAGGCCCTGGCCCGGCTGCACTTCGTGGACACCGGGCAGCGCGCCGCCGTGCGCGTGGAAGCCAGCGGCGCGTTCGTGGAAGCGATCAGCTACGGTTGAACAGGGACCGCGCGTCGTTCCGCAGCAGGCGCGGGGAAACCGGGCGCCTGCCCGGTTCCACCCGGAACGGTCAGCCCGCCGCGCTCAGCGGCGGAAGGGTGGCAGCCAGCTGCGGCCAGCGCTTGAGCACGGCCGCGCGGATCCCGGCGGCATCGATGCCGGCTTCTGCCAGCAGGTCCTCGCGGCTGGCATGATGCTGGTAGGCATCGGGCAGGCCGAGATGCAGGATCGGTCGCAGCACCGCTTCGGCATTGAGCAGTTCGGCCACGCCGGAACCGGCACCACCGGCTACCACGTTGTCTTCGATGGTCACCAGGCCTTCGTGCTGGGCGGCCATTGCCAGTACCAGGTCGCGGTCCAGCGGCTTGATGAAGCGCATGTTGACCACGCTCAGGCCCAACTCGCGGCCCACCTGTTCGGCGGCGGCAACGGTACTGCCGAACGCCAGCAGGGCGATGTGGCTGCCCTGCACGCGCAGCTCGCCCTTGCCGATCGGCAGCGTGGACAGGTCGCTGCCGGCCGCGACGCCGGTACCGCTGCCACGCGGGTAACGCACCGCAGCCGGACCGGCGTACTGCAGGCCCGTGCTGAGCATCTGCCTGCACTCTGCCTCGTTCGACGGGGCCATCACCACCATGTTCGGCACGCAGCGCAGGAAGCTCAGGTCGAGGTTGCCGGCATGGGTCGCTCCATCCGGTCCGACCACGCCGGCGCGATCAATCGCGAACAGCACGTCGAGGTCCTGGATGGCCACGTCATGCACCAGCTGGTCGTACGCGCGCTGCAGGAAGGTGGAATAGATCGCCACCACCGGCTTGCCGCCCTGGGTGGCCATGCCGGCGGCCAGGGTGACCGCGTGCTGCTCGGCGATCGCCACGTCGAAGTAGCGCTGCGGGTATTCCCTGCTGAAGCGCACCAGGCCGGAGCCTTCGCGCATCGCCGGGGTGATGCCGTACAGGCGTGGCTCCGCGGCGGCAGCGTCGCACAGCCAGTCGCCGAACACGTCGGTGTAGGTCGGCTTCTTGGCGCCGGTCTTGGCCACCAGGCCCTTGTCGGGATCGAACGGGCCCACTGCGTGATAACCGATCTGGTCGCCTTCGGCAGGCTCGTAGCCCTTGCCCTTGGTGGTCATCACGTGCAGCAGCTTGGGGCCCTTGGAGGCGCGCAGCGTCTTCAGCGTGGACAGCAGGGCGGGCAGGTCATGGCCGTCGATCGGGCCGGTGTAGTGGAAGCCCATCTCCTCGAACATCGTGGAGGGCACGAACATGCCTTTCCAGTGCTCTTCCCAGCGCTTCACGAAGCGCGCCGGATTGTTCTTCTTGTCGCCCAGGATCTTCTTGCCGCCTTCGCGCAGTGCATTGAGCGTGCGGCTGCCGGTGGCGCGGCCGAGCATCTTGGTCAGCCCGCCGACGGCCTCGGAGATCGACATGTTGTTGTCGTTGAGGATCACCAGCAGATTCGGCTCCGGCTCCATGCCGCCCGCGTGCATCAGCGCCTCGAAGGCCATGCCGGCGGTCATCGCGCCGTCACCGATCACTGCCACGATCTTGCGGTCGTCGCCCTGTGACTGGCGGGCGATGGCCATGCCCAGTGCGGCCGAGATCGAGGTCGAGGAATGGCCGACGCCGAAGGTGTCGAACTCGCTTTCCTCGCGCTTGGGGAACGGCGCCACGCCATCCTTCTGCTTGACGGTGTGGATCTCGTCACGGCGGCCGGTGAGGATCTTGTGCGGGTAGGTCTGATGGCCCACATCCCAGACCAGCTGGTCATGCGGGGTCTGGTACAGGTAGTGCAGGGCGACGGTGAGTTCGATCACGCCCAGGCCGGCGGCGAAGTGTCCGCCGCTCTTGCCCACCGATTCGATGAGGTAGGCGCGCAGTTCGTCGGCGACCGCCCTCAGCTCGGATTCGTCGAACGTGCGCAGGTCATCCGGCGTCTGGATGTGCGCGAGGCGGGGATAGCGGGCAGAGTCGATCATCATGTTCGCACGTGTTCTGAACGACCATTTTCGCCCTCAAACGGGGGTGGGGCAAGCAAACGCCGCCGTCCGTGACAGGACGGTGAGGGTTGCCGGCCGGCAGGTTCAGGTGCTGAGCTTGGAACGCTTGGGCAGCTGCGCTTTCAGGAACGCCATCTGGTCGGCCAGGATGTTGCGGTTGGACAGGATCAGGTGCTCGATCCAGCTGGGCCGGTAGGGCACCGCCAGCAGCGGCATGCCGGCCTGCTGCGGGGTACGGTCGCTCTTGCGCGAGTTGCAGTGGAAGCAGGCGGTGACCACGTTTTCCCAGCAGTCCAGCCCGCCCTTGGACAGCGGCATGACGTGGTCGCGGGTCAGCGAGGGACGGTTGAACTGCTGGCCGCAGTACAGGCACAGGTGCGAATCGCGGGCGAACAGGGCCGGGTTGGTCAGGTTCGGGGTAGGGTCGATGGCACGGGATCGCGCGTGGCCGCGCGCGGCGATGATCGGATGCAGGTCCAGGCCACTCTGCAGGCCGCTGAACCGGTTGGTTCCGCCGTGGATGTGCAGGCAGGGGTCGCCAAGGGTCCAGGCGACGGCCTCGCGGGCGTAGAGGCAGGCGGCATCCTGCCAGGTGATCCAGTCCAGTACGCGTCCGTGGGCGTCGAGCGAGAGCAGCCGGACCGAACCGGGGCGGTGCAACGTCGTGACGTTGGGCGATGCTTCGACGCCCGGAGCAGAAAGCGGGGCTCCGGCTTCGATCAGACCCAAGCGTGTAGTGTCTGTCTCCATCGGGAGAACAGCTTATACCTGAATGTTGACGATTTGTGTATCGCCCGTCGGCGATACGCAAATCGCAAGATTCAGGTCCGCGCATTCCTCCTGTCCCCCGCGCCGTTGGCGCGCCCCCCTTAACAAAGGGGGGCTTTTCTCCAGAGGGATCGAGGGCGTTCAGGCCGGGGTCGGATCCCTTTCCGAAGGAAAAGGCTCTGACCCCTCATCCACGCATGGCGTGGATCTACCGGCGGGATGGGCTCAGGCGCCGAAGCGCTCGTCGTCCATCGCCATCAGCGGCGCCGCACCGGCCTGGATCGCGGCAGCATGGCTGAGCGTACGCGGCAGCACACGGGCGAAGTAGAAGCGCGCGGTCTCGCGCTTGCCCTGCGCGAATGCCGCGCCGTGCGCACTGGCGTCGGCGGCGGCGACACTGCGTGCCCACCAGTACGCCAGCACCACGTAGCCGGAATAGAACAGGTAGTCGTAGCTGGCCGCACCCAGCTCGTCCGGGTTGCCGGCCGCGCGCTGCAGCACGTCCATGGTCAGCTTGCCCCATTCGGCCGCCTTGGCGCGCAGCGGGCCGATGAACTCGGCCAGCGCTTCGTTGCCCTCGTGTTCCCTGGCGAAGGCCTCGATCTCGGCCAGCATCAGCTTGAGGCCTGCCCCCTGGCTGGAGGCGGTCTTGCGGCCGATCAGGTCCAGGGCCTGGATGCCGGTGGTGCCTTCATACAACGTGGTGATGCGTGCATCGCGCGCCAGCTGCTCCATGCCGTGTTCGCGGATGTAGCCGTGGCCACCGAAGCACTGCAGGGCGTTGTAGGTGTTCTCGATGCCCCATTCGGTCTGGCACGCCTTGGAGATCGGGGTCAGGAAGCTCACCAGGGTGTCGGCGCGCTCGCGCTCGGCGGCGTCGTCGGCGCGGTGGGCGATGTCGATCAGGGTGGCCGCGTGCAGGGCCAGCAGGCGGCTGCCTTCCACCAGTGACTTCACCGTCAGCAGCATGCGGCGCACGTCCGGATGGACCAGGATCGGGTCGGCCGGCCTGTCCGGGAACTTCGCGCCGCTCAGGGCGCGCGACTGCAGGCGCTCACGGCTGTACTTGAGCGCGTTCTGATAGGCGCGTTCGGACAGGCCGATGCCCTGCAGGCCGACGCCCAGGCGCGCAGTGTTCATCATGGTGAACATTGCCTGCAGGCCCTTGTGCGGCTGGCCGACCAGATAGCCCTGCGCGCCGTCGAAGTTCATCACGCAGGTGACCGAGCCCTTGATGCCCATCTTGTGCTCGATGGAGCCGCAGCGCAGCGCGTTGCGCTCGCCGATGTTGCCCTCGCGGTCGACCTTGAACTTCGGGGTGACGAACAGCGAGATTCCCTTTGCACCCGGCGGCGCGTCGGGCAGCTTGGCCAGCACCAGGTGCACGATGTTGCCGGTCAGGTCGTGCTCGCCGGCAGTGATGAAGATCTTGGTGCCAGTGATCGCGTAGCTGCCATCGGCGTTCGGCTCGGCCTTGGTCTTGAGCAGGCCCAGGTCGGTACCGCAGTGCGGTTCGGTCAGGCACATGGTGCCGGTCCAGCGGCCTTCGATCAGGGGCTTCAGGAAGGCGTCGTGCTGCCACGCTTCGCCGTGCTGCTTGAGCGCTTCAATGGCGCCGTGCGAGAGCAGCGGGAAATTGCCCCACGCCAGATTGGCAGCGTTGATCATTTCGTTCAGCGGCACGCCCAGGGTGTGCGGCAGGCCCTGGCCGCCCAGCTCGGGTGCGGCGGTCAGGCCGGTCCAGCCGCCGTCGACGAACTGGTCATAGGCCTGCTTGAAGCCAGGCGGGGTGGTGACTTCGCCGGTGGCCTGGTCGAGCACGCAGCCGATTTCATCGCCCACGCTGTTGAGCGGGGCCAGCACGCTCGCGCTGAAACGGCCGGCTTCCTCCAGCACGGCATCGACCACGTCGGCGGTGGCGTCGGTGAAGCCCAGGCGGGCGAACAGCGGTTCGACCTTGAGCACGTCGTGCAGGGCGAAACGGAGGTCGGAAAGCGGGGCGGTGTAGCTGCTCATCGGATACGTCTCGATCAGGGACAGGGAGAGCGGCGCGGTGCGCCGCGATGGAAAGTTGTGTTCAGCGCAGCACGCCCGGCAGGCCCGGCGCCTGGTTCAACGTGCTGCGGCTGCTGACGTCGAAGCTGCGCTGCTTCTTTTCCTGCGGCGTGGCTGTCACCGAACCTTTCAGGCCATAGGCCAGGGTGCGGTTGCCGGCCAGCGCATCGGCCACCACCAGGCGTGCGGCCGAGCTGGGCACCAGGTCGACCGTGATGACGTCGGCGGAGGTGCCGCCGATGGAGATGCCGGGACGGGCCTGCAGGGTGCCGGCTTCGCTGTCGCCGACGCTCAGCGCCAGGGACACATCGTCGAAGGTCATCGGCATCGAGCTGTAGTTCTGCAGGCGCAGCGCCACGGTCCAGTTGCCGTCGGCGCGGACGGTCAGCTGCTGCAGGCTGGCGGCCGGTTCCGAGACGCGCTTGACGATGCCGTCGCTGCAGGCGGCGAGGGCGAGGGTGCACAGGACGATCAAGACGGTACGGAAACGGTGCAACATGGGCGCAAGTCCTCTGAAGGGGGTGCGTTGGCGTAAGCATACTACGGCGTATGGTTCAGTGGATCGCCTGTGGCGATCCGCCGCAGAGGGTAGCGCGTGAAGATGGCGGCCGGGCACGCGCAGCGCCGGAGCGGGCGCGTTGCGCGCAGCCGCGCGGAGCGGCTCAGTCGGCCGGTGCGTCGCGTATCGGCGCCATCAGGCGCAGCGGTGCCAGGTCGTAGCCCATCGCCTCGGCCCTGGCCTTCAGCTGTTCGAACCGTGCGCGGTCCATCTCCGGCAGGCGCGACAGGATCCATAGATACTTGCGGTCAGGGCCGCCGACCAACGCCCACTGGTAGTCCGGATCCAGCGCCAGCACCCAGTAGTCGGCCCAGACCAGCGGCACCCAGCTCAGCCAGTCGGGGACAAAGCGCACCTGCAACTGGCCGGGATGTCCGGCCACGGGCCGGGCCACGCCTTCAGCCACCACGCGTTCGCCGTCGCCATTGCGGCAGGCATTGGTGACGCTGATGCGGCCATCGCGGCGCAGTGCATAGTGTGCGGTGATGTCGCCGACGCAGCGCTTCTGGAACGACACGGGCAGGTGGGCGATCTCGTGCCACTGGCCGGCATAGCGGTCGATGTCCAGCGCATCGACGGCACGCACGGGTTCGCTGGCGGTCGCGGACAGCGAAGCCAGCAGCAGGCAGGCGAACAGGGCAGGGCGCAGATGCATCGGCAAACTCCGGCAGGACACTGGAGCGTAGGGGGCGTGCTGCGTGCCGGTGTGAATGTTTCGTCAACCGCCTGCATGGCGCGCCGGAAACAAAAAAAGACCCGCATTTCTGCAGGTCTTCAAGCATGGTGGCCGAGGACGGAATCGAACCGCCGACACGGGGATTTTCAATCCCCTGCTCTACCAACTGAGCTACTCGGCCAGATTGTGCGGCAGACCGCGATCGACAGCGGTGGCCGGAAAAAAAAGACCTGCATTTCTGCAGGCCTTCGAACGTGGTGGCCGAGGACGGAATCGAACCGCCGACACGGGGATTTTCAATCCCCTGCTCTACCAACTGAGCTACTCGGCCACGTGTTTCGTTGCAGCGACGTCGCTGCCAAGGACGCGCATATTACGGAGGTCGGCTGTCTTCGGCAAGCATTTTGGAAAAAAACCTTCACATTGCCGTCTGCGCGGGCGCAAGTGGTTGATCCTGCGTCGTGCCGAGGTGGCGGCGCCGGTCGATGGCGGACGAGACGGGTGGTCGCGGCGGCGGCGAGGATCGTCGCCTGCAGCGGAAATCAGCGGGCCGCCCGCATCGGCAAACATGCAGGGGCAAGACATGCGGCCGCGGTTGCATCAGGCAGGCGATGGAACGCTGTTTTCGCCGCCGCACGCGCCGATCGTCGCGGCGTATTGTCGCCCCTCCTGTCCAATGCTGTCCGCAGCAGAGTCCATCCCATGGCTGATCAACCGACCACCACCCGCATCGTGCTCGCCTCGCGGCCGCAGGGTGCGCCGATCGCTACCAATTTCCGCCTGGAGCAGTCGCCGCTGCCGGCGCCGGCAGCAGGACAGGTGCTGCTGCGCAACCGCTATCTGTCGCTGGATCCGTATATGCGCGGGCGCATGGACGAGGGACCTTCCTATGCGCCTCCCGTTGCCGTGGGTGCGGTGATGGAAGGGCAGACCGTCGCCGAAGTGCTGCAGTCGAATGCGGCGGGAATCGCGGTGGGCGAGCTGTTCCTGGCGCCCGGTGGATGGCAGACCCATGCGGTGCTGGATGCGCAGGTGCTGGGGCGCCGGCTGGACCCGGCGGGCCTGCCGCTGAGCACGGCGCTGGGCGTGTATGGCATGCCGGGATTCACCGCGTATTCCAGCCTGCATGAAATCGCCCGGCTGCAGCCGGGCGAGACGTTGGTGGTCGCCGCTGCGACCGGGCCGGTGGGGGCAACCGTCGCCCAGCTGGCCAAACTGCAGGGCGCCCGCGTGGTCGCCATTGCCGGTGGCGATGGCAAGCGTGCCTACCTGCAATCGCTTGGCGTGGATGTGGCGCTGGACCATCGCGCGGCTGATTTCGCCGCGCAGCTGCGCGCCGCCGTGCCGGACGGCATCGACGTCTACTTCGAGAATGTCGGCGGCCACGTACTCGACGCGGTGCTGCCACTGCTCAACGATTTCGCCCGCATTCCGGTCTGCGGCACCATCGCCACCTACAACGCGCGCGGCGTCGAGCATCCCGGACCTGATCGCCTGCCGGCACTGTTCAGCCAGATCCTGCGGCAGCGGCTGACGGTGCGCGGCTTCATCGTGCACGACTTCAACCACCTGTGGCCGCAGTTCGAGCGCGAGATGGCGCACTGGCTGCGGGAAGGGCGCATCCAGTACCGCGAGGACGTGGTCGAAGGGCTGCAGAGCGCACCGGATGCCTTCTTCGGGCTGCTGCAGGGGCGCAACTTCGGCAAGCTGGTGGTGAAGCTGGACTGAGCTCTCGCCGGTGTCCGCAGGGCATGGCCCGGCGCTGCCACGGCGCGAGCCGGCCACGGTCGGCATCCACCGGTCCTGATGGGGCGGCATCAGCCGTTGGCGGCGTTCTCCCGGCGCAGCAGTTCGCGCTTGCGGGCCACACCCCAGGCATAGCCGGACAGATCGCCATCGCGGCGCACCACGCGATGGCATGGCACTGCCACCGCCAGTGGATTGCTGGCGCAGGCACGCGCGACCGCGCGGCTGGAACGCGGCGCGCCGATGCGCGCGGCAATGTCGGCATACGATGCGGTCTGCCCTTGGGGAATCTGCTGCAGCGCCTGCCAGACGCGCTGCTGGAAGGCGGTGCCGCGGATGTCCAGTGGCAGTGTCGCGCCACGTGCCGGATCCTCGACCAGGCCGACCACCTGCGCCACCAGCTGCTCGTAGCCACTGTCAGCGCCGACCAGCTCCGCCTGGCGGAAGCGTTGCTGCAACGACTGCAGCAGCGCCTCCGGATCGTCGCCGAGCAGGATCGCCACCACGCCGATGCTGCTGCTGGCCACCAGTACGCTGCCCAGCGAGCTTTCGGCGATGGCGAAATGGATCACCTCACCGCGTCCACCGCTGCGCCATTGCCGGGGCGTCATTCCCAGCAGGCGCGGCGCGTTCTCGTAGAAGCGGCCGCTGGAGCCGAAGCCGGCGTCGTGGAAAGCATCGGTGATGCGCGCCTGCTGTTGCAGTCCTGTGCGCAGCCGATCGGCGCGCAGGGCCGCCGCATACTGCTTCGGGGTCAGTCCGGTGGCCTGCTTGAACAGGCGATGCAGCCGGGTGGGGCTGCAGCCCGCCAGTTCGGCAAGCTCCTGCAGTGAGGGTTCGTCGAGACGGGCCTGCAGGTGGCGGCAGACGCGTTCGACGCGGGCATCGGTGGTTGCGATGGCAGTGTCCATGCGTCGATTCTGGCACGTGCCCCGCTGGCGGAAACTCCGTTTCCTGCACGCGCCGGCAGGGCCCGGAAACGGAGTGTCAACGGGGCAGGGGCGCGACATCGTAGGGTCCACTTCACTGCCTGGACCCCGAACATGCGCCTGCACGACAAGATCGCCCTCATCACCGGTGCCAGCGCCGGCATCGGCCGCGCCTGCGCGCTGCGTTTCGCCGCCGAGGGCGCAAGGCTGGTGCTCAACGCGCGGCAGCCGGAGCCGTTGCAGGCGCTGGCCGATCAGATCCGTGCTGCCGGCGGCGAGGCGGTGGTGCATGCCGCCGATGTCGCCGGGCCGGACACTGCACAGGTGCTGGTCGACCTGGCGAAGCGGGCCTTCGGAGGCCTGGACATCGCGATCAACAATGCCGGGATGCTGGGGCCGGGCGTGCCCGCTGCGGAGTTTCCGGTGGACGCCTGGAGGCAGGTGATGGCCACCAACCTCGATGCAGCCTTCCACGCCGCGCGTGCGCAGTTGCCAGCCCTGCTGGCGCGGGGCGGCGGCTCGCTGGTGTTCGTCGGCACCATCGTCGGCCATACCGTCGGCTTGCCCGGCATGGCCGCCTACGCCTCGAGCAAGGCCGGGCTGATCGGCCTGAGCCAGGTGATCGCCGCCGAGTACGGCGCACGGGGCGTGCGTTGCAACGTGCTGCTGCCCGGCGGCACCGACACCGAGATGGGCCGGCAGGCTGCGCCAGACGAGGATGCGCTGGACTTCGTGCGGTCGCTGCATGCGCTCAAGCGCCTGGCCGGGCCGGAAGAGATCGCCAACGCTGCGCTGTTCCTGGCCAGTGATGAAGGCAGCTTCGTGACCGGCAGTGCGATGCGCGTGGACGGCGGGGTCTCCATCAATCGCACCTGAGCGGACGGCAGGCGGCTGCACATGGCGTTCGCGCCGGACTGACCCGTCCGTTACCCGGCGACCTCTAGCGTGGCACCAGCGCCGGCCTCCGCCGGCGGCGGAGCCACGCATGAGCAGACACGAAAAGGACACGCCCGATCCACGCCAGGGGGTGCAGGAAAGCCGCCAGGACCGGAAGCAGGACGACGTCGCCAAGCAGCGTCCGGGACAGCGCGACCAGCAGGTACGTGACACCCACTCGCGCAGTCCACGGCGCAAGGATGGGGGGCAGGAGCCTGCCTGACGCGTCATTGCTTCAAGCGTCGTCTACCGGGGCCAACGGCTGCCCGATGCTGAGTTCGTTATCGCTGGGATCGGCCACGCGGAAGTCGCGCATGCCATAGGCCCGGTCACCGATGGGGACCAGCATCGCGATGCCAGCGTCCAGCAGCCTCGCATGGAAGGCGTCGACATCTGTGACATTGAGGTAGACATGTGAGCCCCCAGCGGGCTTGGCACCAGGGCGACGGGTCAGGGTGATCTCGACTCCATCGCGGCACACAGCCGCGATGTCGGCCGGTTCGCCCCACGACCAGGCCAGGTCGAAGCCAAGCACACGCCGATAGAACTCGATCGACTCCCCGATATCGTTCACTGACAGAATGGGGGAGAGTGATGTGATCTTCATCGATCCAGTACATTGCCGGTTGCCCGGAGTGTAGAACGAAAAAGGCCGGACCCTGGGTGTCAGGAGTTCCGGCCTTTTTCATGCCCTGGTGGGCACGTGGATGGTGGAGCCAAGGAGGATCGAACTCCTGACCTCGTCATTGCGAACGACGCGCTCTCCCAGCTGAGCTATGGCCCCGTAGTGCGCTGTCATTGTATCGCTGGCGGTCGGCCTTGCCAAGCGACGCGCCCGGCCGTGGCCATAGGCGACTGTGCCGAGTCCGCCGGCTTTCGTGCGATTCCGTTGCGCGAAACGAAATCGTAACAATTTGGAGGATAATCCCGAGTCTGCGCAGCAGTTCCCTTTCTCGCCGCCCGGCCCGCGCAGGCCGCCCGGACGTCTCCTCAGAGCTTTCGATGCCTTCCCATACCGATTCCCGCCGTCTGTCGGGCATGTCGTCTTCCCACGTTTCCTTCCGTCGCCATCCGCTCGCGCTGGCCTGCGCAGGCCTGGCGCTGGTCGGCAGCTTCGGCGCCGCGGCGCAGGACAGTGCGCCGACCCCCACCGGGCTGGATACCATCACCGTGACCGCCGAACACCGTGAGCAGAACCTGCAGGAGGTGCCGGTGTCGGTGGGCGTCGTGCAGGGCGAGCGCATGCGCGACTTCACCGCCGGCGGCGACGACACCCTGCTGGCGCTGTCCGGCCGCGTGCCGAGCCTGTATGCGGAAACCACCACCGGTCGCATCTTCCCGCGCTTCTACATCCGCGGGCTGGGCAACATCGATTTCTATCTGGGTGCTTCCCAGCCGGTGTCGATCATCCAGGATGACGTGGTGCTGGAGCACGTGGTGCTCAAGTCCAATCCGGTCTACGACGTGGACCAGGTAGAAGTGCTGCGCGGCCCGCAGGGTTCGCTGTTCGGCCGCAACACCACGGCCGGCATCGTCAAGTTCGACACGCTCAAGCCGACGCAGGACTACACCGGCCGCGTCAGCGCCAGCTACGCCAGTTACAACAGCGTGTCGATCGATGGCGGCTTTGGCGGTCCGATCAACGATATCGCCTCGTTCCGCGTGTCGGCCCTGTACCAGCATCGCGACGACTATGTCGACAACACCTACAGCGGCCCGAGTGCGGATGGCACCGTCAGCCCGAAGAAGAACGCCATGGGCGGTTTCGATGACCGCAACGTCCGCGCCCAACTGCTGCTGACGCCGAGCGAGCAGTTCTCGATCCTTGCCTCGGCACACGCGCGCGATTACGAAGGCACCTCGACCCTGTTCCTGCGCGGTGCGCTGACCAAGGGTTCCAACCGCACCGACGTGCCGCGCGACCAGGTCGCCTACGACGAAGCCGACAACAACCCGCAGGCCTACAAGACCTACGGTGGCTCGGTGAAGGCGCGCTATGATTTCGGCGCGATCGACTTCACTTCGATCACCGCGTATGAAACCACCTCCGGTTACAGCCGTGGCGATACCGATGGCGGTGCTGCGGTGAACTATCCGGTCAACGGCGTGCCCAACGGCTACGGCCAGTCGATGGGCCGGATCCGCGACCTGGACCAGTGGACCCAGGAATTCCGTCTGGCCAGCCATGACGACAGCGCGTTGCAGTGGCAGGCCGGCGCGTTCTATTTCAACGGCAGCGACACCACCGACTTCTACCAGCGTGCCTGGTTCCTGCAGGGCGCTGCGCGCAATCCGAACAACTGGGTACGCCTGCGCAACAAGAACACCTCCTGGGCCGGTTTCGGCCAGCTCAGCTACGCCTTCACCGACAGGTTCACGGTGACCGCCGGCCTGCGCCAGACCCGCGACGAGAAGCACACCCGGCTGCTGAAGACCGCCGACACCGCTGCCGGGGTGGTGACCTACAAGGGCCGCACCGACGTCAGGATGTCCGATACCACGCCCAGCTGGGACCTGAGTGCGATGTACCAGATCACGCCGGACGTCAGCGTCTATGCGAAGGTGGCGCGCGGCTTCCGTGGGCCCACCATCCAGGGCCGTTCGGCGGTGTTCAATGCCGACTTCACCACCGCCGACTCGGAGACCATCCTGTCCTGGGAGGCCGGCGTGAAGAGCAGCCTGTGGGACAACCGCCTGCGCCTGAACGCCACCGCGTTTACCTACACCGTCAACGATATCCAGCTCAACGGTAACGATTCGGACGGCAACGGCGTGCTGTTCAACGCAGACAAGGCCAAGGCGTATGGTTTCGAAGCGGACATGGAACTGCGTCCGGTTCCCAACCTGACCCTGAGCGCCGGTGTCAGCCTGCTGCACAGCGAAATCAAGGACAAGCGCGTGTACGCGCAGGTCTGCGGCCTGAATGGCCAGGTGGTGTGCACGGTGGATGATCCGACCATCAAGGTGGGTGCGAACACCTTCGCGCAGATCGACGGCAACCCGTTGCCGAACGCACCGAAGTACAACGTCAACCTGGCCGCACGCTACGATTTCCCGGTCAGCGACGCGGCCACGATGTTCGTGTCCACCGACTGGAACAAGCAGGGCTATACCAGCTTCGTGCTGTATGACAGCAAGGAGTTCAACTCCAAGGGGGACTTCGAGGGCGGCCTGAAGATCGGTTACTCCGGCAACTACGGTGCCTATGAAGTCGCGCTGTTCGCACGCAACATCACCAACGAGAAGAATCTCAAGGGCGTGATCGAGAACTACATGGCCGCGGTGTACAACGAGCCGCGTACCGTGGGTGTGTCGCTGAACATGAACTGGTAATCGAACGGTTGCGGGAAGGGGCGGCCCGGTGATCCTGGCCGCCCCTTTCCGTTGCTGCAGCGGGTTGTCAGCGCACCGGCAACAATGGCTGCAGGCGCGATTCCAGCGCCTGCTGGCGCCATCCGGCCAGCGCCGACGGCCACTGGCGGTGCTCCAGGTAGCTTTCCAGGTGCTTGCGCGAGGCCAGTACGCCGTCCGCCAGGCCCAGTTCGCGGCTGCATTCGGCCACGGCGTCCTGCATTTTCTTCAGCGTCTTCTTGCTGCTGTCGGTGGGCTGGGTTGCCAGCGGCGCGTCCTGCTCGTCGGCCAGCGGAGTGTCCAGGGCCTGCCACACGGCGGCTGTCAGCTTGCGCGGCGCCTTCGGGAACGGCTCGAACAGCTTGGCGAGCGCGTCGACATCGGCCGGTGGCGAGCGCGCCAGCAGGGCGGCAAGTTCGTTGTCCAGGATCCAGCTGCGCGGCCGGTCGCTCTGGCGTGCCTGCACATCGCGCCAGCGCAGCAGGCGCAGCAGGCGTCGCTGTGCCTCGGCATCGAGGAACTGGGCCGAGCGCATGGACAGGTGCGGCCAGCGGTCCTCATCGTTGGCGACGCTGGCCAACAGGCGTTCAGCGTCGTCGTGCAGCCACTGCTGGCGTCCCATCGCCTGCAGTCTCGCGTCGATCGCGTCATGCAGCGCGAACAGGTGCTCGACGTCATCGGCGGCATACTGCAGCTGCGACTCGGAGAGCGGGCGGCGCATCCAGTCCGAGCGGGTCTCGCCCTTGGCCAGGGTCACGCCAGTGATCTCCTGCACCAGCTTCTGGTAGCCCATGCCGGCACCGATGCCGGCCAGCGCCGCGCCGATCTGGGTATCGAACAGCGGTCGTGGCAGCACGCCGCAGGTCCATTTGAAGGCCACCAGATCCTCGCTGGCGCTGTGCATCACCTTGATGATCGACGTATCGGTCAGCCAGGGGGCCAGTGCTTCGGGCATGCCGGGAATCAGCGGATCGATCAGCAGGATGTCCTCGCCGACCGCCATCTGCACCAGCGCCAGTTGCGGCCAGAAGGTGCGTTCACGGATGAATTCGGTGTCCAGACCGATGCGGGTGGGACGCTGCTGGTAGTACGCATCCAGCTCGGCGGGGGTGGTGATCCAGATTGCCACGGGTCAGGGCCTGCTACTCGGGTTTGCTCAGGCAGGGGAGAATAGCCTAACGTCGGTCCGCGTCCGTGCCGAAGGAGGCTCTGCTTGCGTTTTCCGCTGTCGTCCGCGCTGTGCGCCAGCCTGGCCCTGGCTCTGGTCGCCTGCACCCCGTCACCGCCGACACCGGCAGGCAAGGCCGGCGAGGGTTCCGGCCAGGCGGCATCGCCGCCGGCGCCGGAGGATCGGCCGGCGGTGCAGGGCAGCGTGACCATCGCCGGTCAGGATGCCGCCGAAGACGTGCAGCAGTGGACGCCGCCCCGTGTCGATCGGGAGGGGCGCAGCCTGGCGCAGCTGCGCAGGGCCGCCGAGCAGGCGTTTGCCCAGGATCGGCTGTACGAGGATGGCGATGCCGCCATCCCGCTGTGGCTGGCGGTGCAGGAGGAGGTGCCTGACGACCGCCAGGCCCGTGCTGGCCTGCAGCGTGCCCGCCAGCGCCTGCTGCAGCAGACCGACGCCTTGCTGGTACGGCCGCTGCAGCAGCGCGAGGCGCTGGCCGAAGCGGGACGCCAGGCGCTGGTGTTGCTGACCCTGGCCCCTGACGATGAAAAGGTGCGTGCCCTGCAGGCGCGGGTGGAGATCGCGCAACGCGTGGTGGCCTACAACCGGGCCGGCGAGGAGGACCTGCGCGCGGACCGGATCGGCGAGGACGGTGACGGCGCGATCGGCAGTTTCCGCGAGGCGTTGGCGCTTGACGAGGGCAACCGCCGCGCACGCCAAGGCCTTGCTGCGGCGGAGAGCGGCCTGATCCGGCGTGCCGAGGAGGCCGCCCGCCGCCGTGACTTCGCCAGTGCCGGCACCTGGCTGGCCGAAGCCAGCAAGGTCCGTGATTCCTCTCCGACCATCGCCGACGCCTTCGAGCGCATCGAGCAGATCCGGGCCAACACCCTGGCGCAGCTGCGCGACGAGGGCCTGCGCGACCTGGCGACGCCGCAGGGCCTGAAACCTGCACGCGAGAAGCTGGCCGAAGCACTGCGCATCGCGCTGCCCGGCGACGCGGTCGTGGCGCAGCTGCGCGAGCGCATCGATCTGGCAACCCATTACGGCAGCTTCCGTCCCGGCCAGGTGTTCAGCGACGCGATGCGCGATGGCGGGCGTGGCCCGCAGATGGTGGTGGTGCCGCATGGCGGCTTCCAGATGGGCGCAGGGGATGCCGAGCCCGGCGCCACCGATGCCGAGCGCCCTTCGCATTACGTGCGGTTTGACCGCGGTTTCGCGATGGCCATCACCGAGGTGACTGTCAGCGATTTCGAGCGCTACGTCAAAGCCACCAATGCCCGCCCACGCGCGACCCGTCGCGGTCATTCGGTGGTCTATGACGAGCGCAGCGGCAACTTCATCCGCCGCAGCGGTGTCGACTGGCGCTCGGATTACGACGGCGCGCGCGCGCTGGGCAATGCGCCAGTGATGCATGTGAGCGTGCGCGACGCGGAAAACTATGCCGCGTGGCTGTCCGAGCAGACCGGCTACAGCTACCGGCTGCCCAGCGAGGCCGAGTTCGAGTATGCGCTGCGCGCCGGCAGCAGCGGCCGTTATCCCTGGGGGGATGCAGGCACGCCCCCGCCGGGCAGCGGCAACTTCACCGGCAGCAAGGATGTCTCGCCGTCTGGCCGGCATTGGCACAACGCGTTCATCGGCTATGGCGATGGCTGGTGGGGCCCGGCGCCGGTGGCGAACTTCCGGGCCAACGCGTTCGGCCTGCACGACATGGCCGGCAATCTCAGCGAATGGGTGGCCGACTGCTGGCATTCCAGCTACCGGCGTGCGCCCTCCGACGGCGTGGCCTGGTTCAACCCGGGTTGCCGGGCGCGGGTGATCCGCGGAGGCAACTGGGCGAACTCTCCCGAGCAGACCCGGGCGGCCTGGCGGCAGTCGCAGGACTCGGACACCACCAACGCCCGCATCGGGTTCCGCCTGGTACGCGGCATCTGAGCGGCCGGCTTCACCCGGCGCGGGCTCCGGCACACTAAGATTGCGCCGTGCCCGCCGGCCGGCGGGGCCAGCCGGAAGACCACCGCATGCGCAACGACCCATTTTCCCGCTCGCCGCAGGGCCCGCAGCGGCGTGGCCTGTTCGGCAACATCCGCTGGTGGGTACTGCTGCTGGCGGCGGGTTACGCGGCCTTTTACTGGTTTTCGAACCGGACGGTCGATCCCTATACCGGCGAGAAGGTCATGATCGACAGCAGCCTGGATGCCCAGCAGGAAACCGCGCTGGGCCTGCAGGCCTACCAGCAGATCCTGGCGCAGGAGCGGCCACTGGACCCGAACGCGCAGATCTCGCGTGACGTGCGTGCGATTGCCGAGCGGTTGATCGCCAAGGTCGATGTGGTGGAGACCGCATTGGCGCGGGAGCATGGCGTGGAGCCGGCCCATTTCGCGCGCAGCTTCCAGTGGGAGGTGAACGTGATCCCCTCCGAGCAGGCCAACGCCTTCTGCCTGCCGGGCGGGAAGATGGCGGTCTATACCGGTCTGGTGCCGGTGGCGCGGACCAAGGATGCGATGGCGGTGGTGATGGGGCATGAGATCGCCCATGCGCTGCTGCGCCATGGAGCGCAGCGCATGGCACAGCAGAAGCTGACCCAGATCGGGCAGATGGCCGGGGCTGCCAGTGGCATGGATGCGCAGCAGCAGCAGATGGTGATGTCGGCGATGGGTTATGGCTATCTGCTGCCCTACGCACGCAGCCACGAGACCCAGGCCGATGAGGTGGGGCTGATGCTGGCTGCGGCTGCCTGTTTCGATCCGCGCGAAGCGGTGCCGCTGTGGCAGCGGATGGGCCAGGCCAGTGGTGGTCAGTCGCCGCCGGAGTTTGCCTCCACCCATCCCAACCCGGGAACCCGGATCCAGAATCTGCAGGCCCTGATGCCGAAGGCGCTGGAGTACCGGAAGCAGTTCTGCGAGGCGGCCAGGTAGGAAGGCGCACGCCGGGCTGCGCCTTGGCCCCCGCTTACCTGACCGAGGTGACCTGCACGTCGATGACGCCGTCGCCCACGCGTGCCTGCAGTGCGTCGCCGGGCTGGACCTGTTCAACCTGTCGTACCAGTGCACCATCATCGGCACGGGTCACGATGCTGTAACCGCGTGCCACCGTGGCCAATGGACTGACCGCTTCCAGGGACCGGGCCAGGCCGCGCAGGTGCAGCGCATCGCGTTGCAGCAGCCGCTGCATCGCTGCATGGGGGCGTCCGCGCAGGGCCGACAGGCGACGCTGCATCGCGTCCAGCTGGCGCTGCGGATGATGGCCACGCAGCACCGCGGCAGCATGGCGCAGGCGCGCGGCACGGCGCTCCTGCTGCTGGTTGAAGGCCGCGTGCAGCCGCCGGCCCAGCTCAAGCTGGCGGCGCCGCAACAGGTCCAGCCGGGCCTGCGGACTCTGCGCATTCAATCGCAACAGCGCACGGTCGGCGCGCTGCATGGCCTGTCCTACCGCGTGGCGCTGCAGCTGTGCCAGCCGCGCGGCATTGCGGCGCAGGCGCAGGGCCAGGTCACGCTGGTCGGGGACCAGCAGCTCGGCCGCCACCGACGGTGTCGGCGCGCGCAGGTCGGCGGCAAAATCACTCAGGCTGAAGTCGGTCTCGTGGCCGACGGCCGACACGACCGGCGTATCGCTGGCGGCGATCGCGCGCGCCAGCGCTTCGTCGTTGAACGCCCATAGATCTTCCAGTGAACCGCCGCCGCGGGTCAGCAGGATCACGTCGTAGCGACCACTGGCATCGGCTGCCTGCAGCAGGCGGGTGATCTGCGCGGCGGCGCTGGAGCCCTGCACCAGGGTCGGCAGCAGGTCCACCTCCAGCAGCGGGAAACGACGGCCCAGTACGCTCAGCACATCGCGCACGGCGGCGCCGGTCGGCGAGGTGATCACCGCCAGCCGCCGCACATGCGCGGGCAGCGCCCGCTTGCGTGCAGGATCGAACAGGCCTTCGGCGTCCAAGCGCGCCTTCAGCTCCTCGAACGCCCGCCGCAGCGCGCCTTCACCGGCTTCCTCCATGTGGTCGAGCACCATCTGGTACTCGCCGCGTGCGTCGTACAGGGTCACCCGGCCACGCACCAGCACGCGCATGCCCTCGCGCGGTACGAACTTCAGGTACTGCGCCTTCATCCGGAACATCGCCGCACGCAGCTGTGCCCGTGCGTCCTTCAGGGTGAAGTACAGGTGCCCGGACGCAGGGCGGGCCACACTCCCCAGTTCGGCTTCGACCCAGATCGCCGGGAAGCTGCCTTCCAGCAGGTCGCGCGCCAGCGTGTTGAGCTGGCTGGGAGTGAGAATGTCGTTGTTGCGTGGCTGCATGGGTACGGCGCGCTGCGGGTGGAGCGGGCACTCAGGATCGCACGTTGGCGCGCGCCGGGCACGCCCGGCTCAGGTCGTGCGGTGCTGTGCCAGCGCCCACTGCACGTGCTCGCGCACCAGCGGCGAGGGATCATCGATGCGGGTCTGCAGTGCGGCCAGGGTCTGCGGCGCTGTCGGCGCGTTGCCCAGTGCCACAGCGATGTTGCGCAGCCAGCGCTCATGGCCGCTGCGACGGATCGGGCTGCCCTCGGTGCGGCGCAGGAATTCCGCCTCGTCCCAGGCGAACAGCTGATCCAGGCGCGCGGTGTCCAGGTTGTTGCGTGCGCGGAAATCGGCTTCATCGGTGCGCTTGGCAAACTTGTTCCACGGGCAGACCAGCTGGCAGTCGTCGCAGCCGTAGATGCGATTGCCGATCAGTGGCCGCATGTCCTCGGGGATCGCGCCGTCATGCTCGATGGTCAGATAGGAAATGCAGCGGCGCGCATCCAGCCGCTGCGGGCCGGTGATGGCGCGCGTGGGGCAGATGTCGATGCAGCGCGTGCAGGTGCCGCAGTGCGCAGTGGCGGGCGCGTCGACCGGCAACGGCAGGTCGATGTAGATCTCGCCGATGAAGAACCATGAGCCCCCCTGGCGATCGATCAGGCAGGTGTGCTTGCCGATCCAGCCGAGCCCGGCGTTGCGGGCCAGGGCCCGTTCCAGCACCGGTGCCGAATCGACGAAAACGCGGTAGCCCAGTGGCGCGACTTCATCGTTGATCCGCGCAGCGAGCTTCTGCAGGCGGTTGCGCATCAGCTTGTGGTAGTCGCGCCCCAGCGCGTAGCGCGCCACGTAGGCGCGGCCGGGATCGGCCAGGGTCGCCCAGGCTTCGGTATCGTCGCGGTGACTGTAGTCCATGCCCACGGAAATGACCCGCACCGTGCCCGGCAGCAGTTCCGCCGGGCGTGCGCGCAGCGTGCCGTGGCGTGCCATCCAGTCCATGGTCCCGTACAGGCCCTGGCCCAGCCAGTCGGCCAGGTGTGCCTCGTCCTCGCCCAGCTCGATGCCGGCAATGCCGCAGCGCTGGAAACCGTGTGCACGGGCCAGTTCGCGGATGCGCTGCACGGCCTGGACCGGGTCGGCTGGGGCAGGGGCGGGGACGGAGGACATGTGCACCAGTATAAAATCCCGGCATGCCCGATCTCTCTCTTCTGTTCGACACCGCTGCTGCGCGCGCGCTGGACGCCCGCGCGTCGGCGCTTGCCGGTGATGGTGGCTGGAGCCTGATGGCGCAGGCTGGCCTGGCGGGCTGGCAGTGCCTGCTGCAGCAATGGCCGGATGCCCGCAGTCTGTATGTGGTGGCTGGCGCCGGTAACAACGGCGGCGATGGCTACGTACTGGCGACCCATGCGCTGCAGGCGGGCCGCCAGGTGCAGGTGATCACCCTGCCGGGCAGGCTGCCCGCCACGCCGCTGGCGCAGCAGGCAGCGGCGGAATTCGCTGCCGCCGGCGGCAGCAGCATCGAATTCGACGGCCAGCTGCCGGTCGCCGACGTCGGCGTGGATGCGCTGTTCGGTCTCGGCCTGGATCGGGCCCCGGCCGGCATGGCGCAGGCGCTGATCGAAGCACTCAACGCCTCTCCGGCGCCGGTGCTGGCACTGGATGTACCCAGCGGTGTCGATGCCGATCAGGGCGGCGTTCCCGGCGTTGCGGTGCGCGCGGCGGTCACCCTGCAGTTCATTGTCTGCCACCGGGGCCTGTACACCGGCGACGCGCTGGATCATGTCGGCCAGCGTCGGCTGGCGCCGTTGGACCTGCCGGAGGCGGCGCGGGAAGGCATCGCGGCCAGCGCGGAACGCTGGGTCGGCGACCGTCTGCGGGCGCTGCTGCCGCCGCGCCGGGCCAACACCCACAAGGGCGAGTCCGGGCATGTGCTGTGTGTGGGCGGCAACCACGGCAGTGGTGGCGCAGCGGTGATGGCGGCCGAGGCCGCACTGCGTGCCGGTGCCGGACTGCTCAGTGTCGGCACCCGTCGTGAGCATGTGGGGGCGATGCTTGCGCGCCTGCCCGAGGCGATGGCGCATGCGCTGGAAGATGGCGCGGCGTTGCCTGCGCTGCTGGACCGCGCACGGGTGGTTGCGATCGGGCCGGGCCTTGGCCAGGACGACTGGGCGCGTGCGCTGCATGCCAGCGTGCTCGCCTGCGGGCGTCCGCTGGTGATCGACGCCGATGCCCTGAATCTGCTGGCGCAGAACCCGCACGCGGTGCCTGATGCCATCCTGACGCCGCATCCGGGAGAGGCTGCACGCCTGCTGGGCTGCAGTACCGCCGAGGTACAGGCCGATCGCTTCGGCAGCGCGCAGGCGCTGGTCGAGCGCTATCACGCCACGGTGGTGCTGAAGGGTGCCGGCAGTGTAGTCGCGGCACCTGCGCGGCTGCCGCGGCTGATCGCGGCCGGCAATCCGGGCATGGCGGTCGGCGGCATGGGAGATCTGCTGACCGGCGTCATTGCTGGACTGCGCGCGCAGGGATTGGACGCATTCGATGCCGCAGCAGGCGGCGCCCTGCTGCACGCGCTTGCCGGCGACGCCGCTGCCATCGACGGCGCGCGTGGTCTGCTTCCCACCGACCTGCTGGCGCCCCTGCGGCGGCTGGCCAATCCGGAACGCTCCCCATGAACGAATTCTTCCTTGCCGACAGCGATGCCACCGAACGTCTCGGGCAATGGCTGGCGGCCACGCGACCGCCGCAGGCGTTGATCGAGCTGCGCGGCGACCTCGGCGCCGGCAAATCCACCACGGCGCGTGCGCTGCTGCGTGCGCTGGGCGTGCAGGGTGCGATCCGCAGCCCAACCTACACCCTGGTCGAGCGCTATCCGCTGGCCAGTGGTGGCGAGGCGTGGCATCTGGACCTGTACCGCATCGGCCAGGCCGGGGAACTGGATTTCCTGGGCCTGGACGAGGGCAGTGCGGTGCTGTGGCTGGTCGAGTGGCCGGAACGGGGGGCGGGCGCATTGCCGCCGACGGACCTGGTCGTGGCGCTGGAGATCGAGGGCCAGGGGCGCCGGGCGCGTCTCAGTGGGCTCAGCGACGCCGGCCGGGAATGGCTGCAGCGGTTGGCCGAAGGTGGAGACTTGCGGCCTGTTTCTGTCGCCTGACGAGAACAAAGATCGGCAGGTTACGGATTATTAAGGAAAAAGGTATTGCATTCCGTTCAGCGCGGTGATTGAATCCTGAGCCATGCGCCTGGGGAACCGTCTCATCGCCATCTGTGCCGCCGTCGGACTGGGTCTGGCGTGCCTCAGCGCGTGGGCGGGTGAAGTCCGCCAGGTACAGCTGAATACAGGTTCCACCGGCACCCGCGCGGAAATCTCTCTGGTTGGCAGTGGCGGCTACAAGACGCTGTCGCTGGCCAACCCGAACCGGCTGGTGGTCGATTTCCCGGACTCCACTGCCGTGCGCAACCTGAAGATGCCGGCCGCGCAGGGCGTGGTGACGGCAGTGCGCACCGGACAACCGGTTCCGGGCACCTTCCGTGTTGTTTTCGATCTTGCGGAGTCCGTGGCGCCGTTCCGCCCGCAGATGCAGCGCGAAGGAGAGGCGTCGAAGCTGGTGATCGAATGGCCGGGTGACAGCCCGGGCGTGGCCGCTGCGGCGCCGGCTCCGGTTGCCACGACCACGCAGACGACGGCACCCAGCATGCAGACGCGCAGCGACGCCGCCCGCGCTACCGCCTTGTTGACCGCGCAGGTGCAGCAGCAGGCCAGTGCCACGGCTGCCGCCCCGGCCGCGCCCACGCCGGCGCCGTCCACCGCGCCCGTGCAGGTGGCCGCTGCGGGCACCAGCGCCAGCAGTGCCCCGCCGGCATCGTCGCCCGCGGCGATCCTGGCCGGCCAGCGCACCGCTGCGGTGGTGAGCAATCCGCCAGCCCCGGCACCGGTACCGGCATCGCCGCCGCCCGAACCGCCGCGTCCGGCGATGCCCAGCGACGCTTCGCGCATCCGCATGCAGCCTGGCATGCGGCACCTGGTGGTGGCGATCGATCCCGGCCACGGCGGACAGGATCCGGGCGCGATCGGGCCCACCGGCAAGCGCGAGAAAGACGTCACCCTGGCGGTGGCGCGTGAGCTGGCCCGTCAGGTCAATGCCACGCCGGGCCTGAAAGCCTATCTGACCCGCGACAGCGACGTGTTCATCCCGCTGCCGATGCGCGCACAGAAGGCCCGCGCGAACAAGGCTGACATCTTCATCTCGATTCATGCGGACGCCGCCGAGAACCGCTCGGCGACCGGTTCATCGGTGTACGTGCTGTCCACCAAGGGTGCCTCGTCGCAGCGTGCGCGCTGGCTGGCGGACAAGGAAAACGCCGCCGATCTGGTCGGTGGTGTGCGCCTGCAGCAGACTGAAGGCACGCTGGCCAACGTTCTGCTCGATCTGGCGCAGAGCGGTTACATGAAAGCGTCCGAAGATGCGGCCGGCCACGTACTGGGTGGACTGAAGCGGATCGGCAACAACCACAAGCCAAACATCGAGCGCGCCAACTTCGCGGTGCTGCGCACCTCGGACATGCCGGCGATGCTGGTGGAAACCGCCTTCATCTCCAATCCGGACGAGGAGCGCCGCCTGATCGACCCGGGCTACCAGCGCAAGATCGCCGGTGCGGTGCTTGATGGCGTGCACACGTTCTTCAGCCGGCAGCCGCCGCCGGGGACGCTCTACGCGGCCCGCGCACAGGCCGAGATCGACGCGGCCGCCACCATGGCCGGCGGCAGCAAGTAGGCCGCACCCTGTTGGACGGGCCATGCCTGGGGCGTGGCGCATCATCGGCATCGCGCAGGTGACCCGGCTCGACTCTCCACGCGGTACCTCCGCTATCATCGACGCATGAAGTCTGCTGCCTACCTTGCCCCATGAGCGCGCCCGGCCCGCGCCCGATCCGGCCTTTGCCGGACATCCTGATCAACCAGATCGCCGCCGGCGAGGTGGTAGAGCGCCCCGCGTCGGTGGTCAAGGAGCTGGTCGAGAATGCGATCGATGCCGGCGCCAGCCGTGTCGACATCGACCTGGAAGAAGGCGGCGTGCGCCTGATCCGCATCCGCGACAACGGCAGTGGCATCGCAGCGGAGCAGCTGCCATTGGCCGTCTCGCGGCACGCCACCAGCAAGATCGCCAACCTGGACGATCTGGAGTCGGTGGCCACGCTCGGGTTCCGCGGCGAAGCGCTGCCATCGATCGCGTCGGTCAGTCGTTTCACCCTGGCGTCGCGCCGCGCAGATGACGAGCACGGTTCCGCGCTGCAGATCGATGGCGGCAAGATCGGCGAGGTCACGCCGCACGCGCACGCACCGGGTACCACGGTGGAAGTGCGCGAGCTGTTCTACAACGTGCCCGCGCGACGCAAGTTCCTGCGCGCCGAGCGCACCGAACTGGGGCACATCGAAGAATGGCTGCGCTCGCTGGCGCTGGCGCGGCCGGACGTCGAGCTGCGGGTCTCGCACAATGGCAAGGCATCACGCCGCTACAAGCCGGGTGACCTGTATTCGGACGCGCGCCTGTCCGAGACACTGGGCGATGATTTCGCGCTGCAGGCGGTGCGCGTGGACCACAGCGGCGCGGGCCTGCGCCTGCACGGCTGGATCGCGCAGCCGCATTATTCGCGGGCCAGTACCGACCAGCAGTACCTGTACGTCAACGGCCGTTCGGTGCGCGACCGCAGCGTTGCCCACGCGGTGAAGATGGCCTACGGCGATGTGCTGTTCCATGGCCGGCAACCGGCCTACGTGCTGTTCCTGGAACTCGACCCCACGCGCGTCGACGTCAACGTGCATCCGGCCAAGCACGAAGTGCGTTTCCGTGATGCGCGGCTGGTCCATGATTTCGTCTATCGCACGTTGAAGGACGCGCTGGCCGATACCCGAGCCGGCGTGTCGGCGCAGGAGATCGGTGCAGGTGCCGGGCAGGCAGCGGAAGCGGGGGCAGCAGCGGCGGCATCGACCGTGGGCGCGTCCGGATTCGGTCTGGTCCGTGGTCCTGCTCCGGGGGCGGGCGGCGGTGGCGGATATCAGGGATGGCGCCCGCAGCAGCCGCTGGGCCTGCAGGTTGCCGATGCGCCGGCCGCCTACGCTGCGCTCTATGCCACGCCTGCTGCAGGCGAAGGCGACACCGCGCAGCCTGCGATGCAGAGCGGAAACGGCCTGCCGGACACCCGTGCGGACGCGGGCGTGCCGCCCCTGGGGTATGCGATCGCGCAGCTGCACGGCATCTACATCCTGGCCGAGAATGCCGAAGGCCTGATCGTGGTCGACATGCACGCGGCGCACGAACGCATCGGCTACGAGCGGCTGAAGAACGCGCACGATGGTATCGGCCTGCAGTCGCAGCCGTTGCTCGTGCCGATCACGTTGGCGGTGGGCGAACGCGAAGCGGATACCGCAGAGAGCGAGGCCGCGACGCTGGCCTCGCTTGGTTTCGAGGTGACGCGGGCCGGCCCGGGCTCGCTGCATGTGCGCAGCATTCCCGCGCTGCTGGCCCACGCCGAGCCGGAGGGGCTGCTGCGCGATGTGCTGACCGACCTGCGTGAGCACGGCCAGAGCCGCCGCGTAGCGAGCGCGCGCGATGAACTGCTGTCGACCATGGCCTGCCATGGCGCTGTGCGTGCCAATCGCCGGCTGACGGTGCCGGAAATGAACGCCCTGCTGCGCGACATGGAGATCACCGAGCGATCCGGCCAGTGCAACCACGGCCGGCCGACCTGGGCCCGTTTTTCGCTGGCGGAGATCGACCGCTGGTTCCTGCGCGGACGTTGAGGGGAGCATCGATGGCGTATCGGGGAATGGGCGGCCTTCTGGCTGTCTTGTTGCTGGCAGCCTGCAGCCCGGCGCCGCCGCCGGCGCCTGCGGTGGTGGAAGACCCGGCATACGCCGCAGCGCAGCCGCAATGGCGCGTGGCGCGTTATCAGGATCTGACGCGGCCTGATGGCTGGACGGCGCTGGTCGGGCTGCACTGGCTGCAGAACAGCTCGCACTTCGTTGGCAGCGGTGCCACCAATGGCATCCGTCTGGCAGTGGGGCCGGACAAGCTCGGCCTGCTGCGGCGCGAGGGGCGGCAATGGTGGTTCACGCCGGAAGCCGGGGCGGAGCTCACCCACAACGGCCAGCCGGTAAGAGGGCGCATCCGCATGGATACCGACAAGGATCCGCAGCCCACCCTGCTTGCCTTCGACGGTGGCAAGGGCCAGCTCAGCCTGATCCGGCGTGGTCCGCGCGATGCGCTGAGGGTCAAGCATGCCGACGCGCCTGCACGCCGGGACTTCGCCGGCCTGCAGTACTGGCCGGGAGGGCCCGACTGGCAGGTGCAGGCGCGCTTCGTTGCGCACGCACCGGGCAAGACCTTGCCGATCGTCGACATCACCGGACTGACCACCGATATGCCCAACGCCGGTGCGGTCGAGTTTGAGCGTGATGGCCGGACCTGGCGGCTGGAGGCAATCGGTGCCCCCGGCGAGCCCCTGTTCCTGATCTTCGCTGACCGCACCAGCGGCCGCGGCAGTTATCCCGCTGGCCGCTATCTGGATACCGGCGCACCCGGCGCTGATGGCCGCGTGCTCATCGATTTCAACCACGCCTACAACCCGCCCTGCGCGTTCACGCCCTACGCGACCTGCCCGTTGGCGCCGCCGGAGAACCGGCTGGACCTTCGCGTGGACGCGGGCGAAAAGGCCTACCACCTGCCTGAAGGAGAAGGCTGACATGATGATCAGACACCTGTTCCACGCCGCCGTGTTGCTGCTGGCCTGCGCGGTGGCGCCTCTGGCGCAGGGCCGCAATGCCCCGGCCGCTGAAGGTGCGTCGGTCAAGCCGCCGGTACCGCTGCTGTGGAAGGTCACCGGTCCCGGCGATTCACGGCTGTATCTGCTGGGCTCGTTCCATCTGTTGAAGCCGCAGGACTATCCGCTGTCGGCCGACGTGGAGCAGGCCTTCGGGGCCTCGCAGCGCGTGTTGTTCGAACTCTCGCCGGAAGACATGCAGTCGCCGCAGCTGGCCAGCCGCATGGTGCAGGCCGCCGTGCGCACCGACGGCAGCGAACTGAAGCGTGATCTCGATGCAGCGACCTGGCAGAAGCTGCAGGCCTTCGCCGCCGTGAACAAGCTGCCGCTGGCGCAGATGCAGGGCATGAAGCCCTGGTTTGTCGGCCTGAGCATTTCGGTGGGGCAGATGCAGAAGATGGGCCTGGACCCGGCCCTCGGTCTGGACCGTCACTTCATGGAGCGCGCACAGGCGACCGGGCGCAGCACCGGTGGTCTGGAGGACATCGATACGCAGATCGGCATGCTTGATGGGATGTCGGTGCAGGAGCAGCGGCAGATGCTGTCCGAAGCCCTCGATCAGGCCGACAAGGGTGATGAACAGGCGCGCATGCTGCACGACGCATGGCGCCGCGGTGACGAGCGCCTGCTGTGGACGAAAATGGCTGCCGAGATGCGCCAGCAGTATCCGCAGCTGTATCAGCGCATCAATACCGGCCGCAATGATGCCTGGGTGCCGAAGCTGGTGCCCTATCTGCAGGCGGGGCAGGGTGGCACGCTGGTGGTGGTTGGCACGCTGCATCTGCTCGGCAGCGATGGCGTGGTCGAGAAGCTCAGGGCGAAGGGCTACAAGGTCGAGCGCGTCTGCACGGCGTGCAAGGCGAAGCGCTGACGTCTGCCTGCGGATGACCCGCAGACGAAAACGGCGCGCCAGTGGCGCGCCGTTTTCATGTCAGTCCCTGCCGTAGCTCAGCGGCGGGTCTTGCCGCCGGTGCCGGTGCCCGGTTCGTTCGGCTTGCTGCCGGTTCCGGTTCCCGTGCCGGTTCCGCCGGCGCGGGGGCCGCCGAAGCCGGTGCCCATGCTGCGCTGGAATTCCTGCCACAGCTCCAGGTTGCGTTCGGTCAGCTGGTTCATCATCGCCCACGGCGTCTGGCCCAGCAGGTTGCCCATCTGCTGGCGGAACTGCTGCTGCTGGTCCAGGAACACCTGCATGCTGCGTTCCAGGTAGTTGCCCATGAATCCCTGCAGGGAGTCGCCGTAGAAGCGGATCAGCTGGCTCAGCAACTGGGTGGAGAGCATCGGCTCGCCGTCCTGCTCCTGGTCGGCGATGATCTGCAGCAGGACCGAACGGGTAAGGTCGTCACCGCTCTTGGCGTCGCGGACCTCGAAGTCTTCACCGTCCAGTATCAGCTGGCGGACGTCCTCGATGGTGATGTAGCTGGAAATCTCGGTGTCGTAGAGACGGCGGTTCGGATACTTCTTGATGATGCGGGTCGCAGCCATGAAGCGGTCACTCGTCACAGTAGACGCGCAGCATGGCGCAGTGCAGCAGCCGTTGCAACCGCCCCAGCCCCCGCCAGGCTTGGCTTTCACGGCGGATCATGTTGCGCAACAAGGGTTTGCGTGCTGCGCAGCATGACCGCAGGCAGGTGCGGTCCGGCACGTGACCGGCCGCGCCCGCGCGGATCACCAGCCCATGTGGTGGCCGCCGTTGATGTCCAGGTTGCTGCCGGTGATCCACGAGGCCTCCTCGGCCACCAGGAAGGACACGCCGTAGGCGATCTCCTCCGGCTTGCCCAGGCGCCCGGTCGGAATGTCTGCGATGATCTTGGCGCGCACTTCCTCCGGCACGGCCATGACCATGTCCGTGGCGACATAGCCCGGCGAAATGGTGTTGACGGTGATGCCGAAGCCCGCGTTCTCGCGCGCCAGTGAGATGGTGAAGCCGTGCATGCCGGCCTTGGCGGCGGCGTAGTTGGCCTGGCCATACTGGCCCTTCAGACCGTTGATCGAGCTGATCTGGATGACCCGGCCCCAGCCGCGGCGACGCATGCCTTCGATGACCGGGCGGGTGACGTTGAACACCGAATTGAGGTTGGTGTTGATCACGTCATGCCACTGGTCCGCACGCATCCGGTGAAAGGTCGTATCGCGGGTGATGCCGGCGTTGTTGACCAGGATCTCGACCGGGCCCAGTTCGTTTTCGACGGCGCGCACCATCGCTTCGGCACTGTCAGGATCGGACACGTCGCCGGCGAAGATGGACACGTTGAAGCCGCGTTCGGTCATCGCCTGCTGCCAGGCGCGGGCCTTGGCTTCATCACGATAGTTGGTGGCGACCCGGTGGCCCTGGTCGGCCAGGCGTTGGCAGATGGCGGTGCCGATGCCGCCGGTTCCGCCGGTGACCAGTGCGACGCGAGATGTCATGGAATGCAGTCCGGGTTTCAGGTGGGGGAAGGGGGATTCTGCAACATCGGCGCGGAAAGTGCGCCCGTCGGCAACAGGATGTCCGTGCGCGGCAGGCGGGCCGGATCGAATGCCTGCCGGGCCGCCGCGAGCAGGTCGTGCAGATCGTCGTGACCCTCGAGCGCGGCGGGCGACTGGCCGAGCAGGCCCCACAACTGACGCAGCACCGGCACCGGGCGGGCGCTGTCGACCGGCAGCGCGGCCAGCGACTTGGACAGCTTGCGCCCCGGGGCGTCCAGCAGCAGGGGCAGGTGCCAGTACTGCGGCACTGCCAGATCGAGTGCCTGTTGCAGCAGGATCTGCCGCGCGGTGGAGTCGAGCAGGTCGGCGCCGCGCACCACGTCGGTGACGCCCTGCGCGGCATCGTCGACCACCACCGCCAGTTGGTAGGCCCAGCACCCGTCGGCGCGGCGCAGCACGAAATCACCCACCTCGGCGTGGACGTCCTGCACCTGGCGGCCGCGCAGGCCATCGTCGAACTGCACCACGCTGCCGGCCGGTACGCGGAAGCGGACGGCAGGGTCCGGTCGGGGCTGACGCGCGACGCAGCGATGGTGGATGCCGCCCCGGGCTGCCAGTTCGCTGCGGCTGCAGTGGCAGATGAAGGCCTGCCCGCTGGCCAGCAGCCTGTCCAGAGCCTGCTGGTAAGCATCGCCACGTTCGCTTTGCCACAGCACCGGACCATCGTGGGCCAGGCCGAATGCCGCCAGTGCCTGCAACTGCGCGTGAGCAGCCCCGGGCACGGTGCGTGGGGGATCGATGTCCTCGATGCGCAGCCGCCACAGGCCATGGTGATGGCGCGCGAGCAGCCAGCTGCCGAATGCAGCCAGCAGGGAGCCGGGGTGCAGCAGGCCGGTAGGCGAGGGCGCGAAGCGGCCGCAGGAAAGGGGGGAGGTCATGCTGGCTGAATCGTCGGTCAGGTTGGTGCTTGAATTCAAGCTGACCGCACCGCAAATTGGCGGATATCGACCCCTTCCGAGCCGGAATTTCCCATGTTTACCCGCATCGCACTCTTTCTAGCCACCAACTTTGCAGTGCTGATCCTGGCCGGCATCGTGATGTCGCTGCTGGGGGTCAATCCGAACCAGATGAGCGGCCTGCTGGTGATGGCTGCGATTTTCGGCTTCGGCGGTTCCTTCATCTCGCTGCTGTTGTCCAAGTGGATGGCCAAGCGCTCCACCGGCGCGGTGGTGATCACCGAGCCACGCAACCAGACCGAGCGCTGGCTGCTGGCTACCGTCGAGCGACAGGCCAAGGCGGCCGGCATCGGCATGCCCGAAGTGGCGGTCTACGATGGCCCGGAGATCAACGCATTCGCCACCGGCGCCAACCGCAACAACGCGCTGGTGGCGGTGTCCACCGGTCTGCTGCAGAACATGAGCGAAGATGAGGCCGAAGCCGTACTGGGCCACGAGATCGCCCACGTGGCGAATGGTGACATGATCACCATGGCGCTGCTGCAGGGTGTGCTGAATACCTTCGTGATCGTGCTGGCGCGCGTGGTCGGCGGCGTCATCGACAGCGCGCTGTCGGGCAACCGCGAAGGCGGCGGCCGCGGGTTCGCCTACTACATCATCGTGTTCGTGCTGGAGATGGTGTTCGGCCTGTTCGCGACCATGATCTCGATGTGGTTCTCGCGCCATCGCGAGTTCCGCGCCGATGCCGGTGGTGCCTCGCTGGCGGGTCGCCAGAAGATGATCGCCGCGCTGGAGCGCCTGCAGCTCAACCACGGCCAGAGCACGCTGCCGACCCAGATCGCCGCCTTCGGCATCGCCGGTTCGACCGCGAAGAAGCTGTTCATGAGCCACCCGCCGCTGGAAGAGCGCATCGCCGCGCTGCGGGCCTCGACGGTGGTGTAAGCCTCCGGTTGCAACGCACTGCTACAGGAACGCCCGGCCCCGTGCCGGGCGTTTCTGTTTGCGCGTCGGCAGCATCGACGCGCGCCCGCAGGATCGTTTCCGCGACTGCGGAGGGGTGTCACTTTCAAGGTCGAAGGCGAAGCGGCCGCTTCGCTCGCCGGGCATGGCCCGGCGCTACCCGTCATCGTCGTGCAGCTGTGGTTCTTGACCTTGGGTCCGCCTTGAGCGAGCCGAGCACCGCAGGTCCGGCGAGGGCGAAGAGGTGCGGGTGTCTGAGCGCAGCGAGTTCCCGCACCGTCCCTCGACGGACCGAGGAGCGCAGGGAACCGGCGTGCACAGCACGTCGGCTCGCGTCCTGGCGGCGTGTTTCTTTGGTTACTTTCTTTGCACGAGCAAAGAAAGTGACAAGCACGATCACTGCGGATACGAAAACGGCACCTTCGCAGGTGCCGTCTCCATGAACCGCTTTACAGGGAAGCTCAGAACTTCGCGTCGAACTCGGCTGCATAGCCCGTGTTGACCAGCACCTTCTGCAGCGACTCGGCCACCTTCAGGTTGCCCGCCACCACCTGCTGGGTTTCCGGACCGCGGTTGTCCATGCGTGCAAGCGGCGCTCCCTTGAAATCGCACACCTTGCCACCGGCCTCACGCACCAGCAGCACGCCGGCCGCGATGTCCCAGGCCTTGACCCCGGCCTCGAAGTAGGCGTCGGCGCGACCGCAGGCGACATAGGCCAGGTCCAGCGCAGCGGAACCGGTACGGCGGATGTCCTCGGCCTGCACCAGCAGGGCATCGACCGCCTTCAACTGGGCGCCGGCACGGGCGCGCTCGCGCGGAGCGAAGCCGGTCTGGATCATGGTGCCGCCCAGGTCCTTGCGATCCGCCACGCGGATGCGACGGTCGTTCAGCACGGCGCCCGCGCCACGGCTGGCGGTGAACAGCTCGTTGCGCAGCGGATCGAAGATGACCGCGTCGGTCGGCTCGCCGTTCTCGACCAGGGCGATCGATACACAGTAGTGGGGCACGCCGCGCAGGTAGTTGCTGGTGCCGTCCAGCGGATCGATGACCCACATGTGGCGATGTTCGCCCTGCACGCCGCCTTCCTCGCCAAACACGCCGTACTCGGGATACGCGCGCTTGAGCTCCTTGACGATGACCTTTTCCGCGTCCGCATCGACTTCGCTGGCGTAGTCCATCCGCCCCTTCTGCACCACGTTCAGTGCCTCGAGCTTGTTGATGTTGCGCAACAGGACGTTGCCGGCGAGGCGGGCGGCCTTGACCATGACGGTGACGGCGGGTTTCTGCATGGCGTGGGCTCCCGGAAAGGCAGAAGGGTAGGGCTGGCGGGGGAAAAGAGCGGGTCCGGCGCAGTGGCCGGCCGCACAGTTTACCATTGGTCATCGTCCAGCTCGACCTTTTCCCTGTTCATGTCCCAGTTCCCCGCCGCTACCCGCCTCCGATTCGTCCTGGTCGGAACCCAGCATCCCGGCAACATGGGCGCCGCCGCCCGCGCCCTGAAGACCATGGGCCTGGCCCGCCTGGTACTGGTGGCCCCGGAAAAACCGCTGGACGAGGAGGCATTCCGCCGCTCGGCCGGCGCCGAGGACGTGCTCGGCGATGCGCCCGTGGTGGCCACCCTGGCCGAGGCCGTCGCCGACTGCCGTCTGGTGCTGGGGTGTACCGCCCGCGCACGCCGGGTCCAGCTGGAGGAGTACCTGCCCGCCGACGCAGCGGCCCGTGCGGTCGCCAAGGCCGGTGAGGGTGCCGAGGTGGCGCTGGTGTTTGGCCGGGAACGGACCGGCCTGACCAACGAGGAGCTGCAGCTGTGCCACGCGGCGGTGCACATTCCGTCCGATCCGGCGTTCAGTTCGCTCAACCTCGCCGCCGCCGTGCAGGTGTTGGCCTACGAGGTGCGCATGCAGCTGCTTGGCGCCCAGCCTGCCGTTGGCGCCGAACCGGGCTTTCGTGAGCAGGTGGCCAGCCACGAACAGATGGAGAGCTTCTTCGCCCAGCTTGGCGACACCCTGGACGAGATCGATTTCCACAAGGGCCGTGCGCCGGAGTCGGCGATGCGCAAGCTGCGCCGCCTGTTCCTGCGCAGCGAGCCGAGCGAGCAGGAAGTGCGGTTGCTGCGCGGCATCCTGGCCGATGCCCAGCGCATGGCGCGTCTGGCCAAGCCGGGCAGTCACAACGGCTGACGACGTTCTCATTTTTTCGGGTAGTCTGTCCGGATACCCAGGGGGGGATGAAACCGGTGTCGGGTCTGCGAACGGCAATGCAGGGGGCGCTGCTGAGCCTGGCCATGGTCCTGCTGGCCGGAACGGTGCGTGCTGCGCCGGATCCGGTGCTGGTGCTGGGCCGGATCAGCGACGATCCCAAGGCCCATTACCAGCAGCTGCAGCCGCTGCTGGACTACGTGGTGGCACGCATGCAGGACGTCGGCATCCAGGAGGGGAGGATACTGATGGCGCGTGATCCGCAGCAGATGGCCAGCTATCTGCGGCGGGGGCAGGTCGACTGGGTCACGGAAACCGCCGGAACCGCAGTGGCGCTGGGGCAGCGCAGCGGTGCGCGGCCGTTGCTGCTGACCGAGCGCAATGGCGTGCGTGAGTACCAGACCGTATTCTTCGTGCGCCGCGACAGCCCGTTCCAGCGGCTGGAGGACCTGCGGGGCCACCGCCTTGCGCTGCAGAACACCGCATCCACCAGCGCCTACCTAGTGCCGGTGATGACGTTGCTGGGCCACGGGTTGTCCCCACAGATCCTCGCGGGTACGTGGGACGCTCCGGGCACGGACAGCGTCGGCTATGTGTTCGCCCGCAGCGAGCTGAACATCGCCACCTACGTGCACAAGGGCGTGGCCGATGCGGGCGCGGTGAGCAGCGTGGACTGGAACGATGAGCGGCGCATGCCGCGGGCGTTCCGGCGCGACTTCCGAGAACTGTTGCGCACGGAGCCCTATCCTCGCGCCGTGGAGGTGGTGCGCGCCGACCTGGATGCACGCGTCCGTGATCGCCTGCAGGAGGTCCTGCTGCAGGCGGCCAGTGATCCGCAGGCACAGGTAGCGCTGCACCGTTTTTTTGGTACTTCCGGTTTCCACCGCGTCGACGCGCATGCGCAGCAGCGGCTGGATGAATTGAAACAAGGATTGACGCGCGTGCGGATGGAAGTGGAATGAAGTGGCTCGGCTCGGGAATGCAGGCGCGGTTCCTGCTCGCGATGGGCGGGGCGATGCTTGTGGTGGTGGCGATCCTGGCGGTGCTGCTGGGGCGGCAGGCGGCGATGCAGAGCGAGGTGCGCAACCTCAGCGGCGGCGTCATCCATGAACTGTTCGACCGCAGCGTGCGCAGCCGCGGCGAAGCGATCGCCCGTGAGCTTTCCGATGCGCTGGCCAACCCGCTGTACTACCACGATCTGGACCAGGTCGGCGCACTGGTGCGCAGCACGTCGCGGCAGCCCGTGGTGCGCTATGTGCTGGTGTTCGACGAACGTGGCCGGCTGGTGCACGACGGTTCGGTGGAGGTCGCCGCCTTCGGTCAGCCGATGGGAGACCCCCTTGCGCCGGGCGCGATCGCCGCGCGGACGCTGGTGGTGCAGCAGTCGCCAAAGGTGCTCGACAACACGATGCCGATCATGGTCGGCAACCAGCGCATCGGCGGCGTCCGCGTCGGCATGGCGCTGGACGAAGTGCAGCAGCGCGAGCAGGCCGCCAACGCAACGCTGGGCGAGCGCCTGCAGCAGGTCGGCAGCCGTCATCTGGGCTGGCTGCTGCTGATGCTCGGCCTGCTGGTGGTGATCGGCGTGGCGGTGATCTTCTACGTGCAGCGCACCCTGGTCGCGCCGATCCGCGACCTGGCGGTGGCGGCTCGTCGCATCGAAGCCGGCGACTACCAGGCGCCACTGCTGGAGAATACCCGCGACGACGAGGTCGGCGAGCTGGTGCGGGGGTTCGCCCGCATGCGTGATGCCATCGCCCGCCACGACCGCGAGGTGCGGCATATGGCCTACACCGACGCACTGACCGGCCTGACCAACCGGTTGGCGTTCCGCGAAGCCCTGGACCACCGGCTGATGGCCGCGCGTGCGTCCAAGCAGCGGCTGGGCCTGTTGTTTGCGGACATCGACGATTTCAAGCGGGTCAACGATACGCTCGGGCATGAAGCGGGCGACGAAGCACTGCTGCAGTTTGCCCAGCGGATCGGCCGCGCCGTCGCCGAGGCCGGCGGCGATGAGGCGCTGCTGGCCCGTTTTGGCGGCGACGAGTTCGTGATCCTGGTCGGCGACGGCGATGTCGCTGCCAATGCGCGGCTGCTGGCCGAGGTGCTGGTGCGCGAACTGGGCAAGCCGCTGGTGGTGCAGGGCAGGGAGCTGTTCCTGGGCACCTCCATCGGCGTGACCCTGTTCCCGGACGATGCCGCAGACGCGACCACACTGCTGAAGAACGGCGACATCGCCATGTACCAGGCGAAGATGGCCGGCAAGAATTGCTACCGGTATTACAGCCGGGCGATGGACCATGCTGTCGAGCGCCGCGTGCACATGGAACAGGAACTGCGCGGCGCCTGGGAGCGCGGCGAGCTGCGCCTGGCCTACCAGCCGATCTTCCGCACCCGCGACCGGCGGATGGTCGGCGTCGAGGTGCTGCTGCGCTGGCAGCACCCCACTCTGGGCACGATCCCGCCGTCGGTGTTCATCGAAGTGGCCGAGCAGAGCGGGCTGATCGAGGTGATCGGGCCGAAGGTGCTGCGCGCGGCCTGCATGGAAGCGTCGCAGTGGCCGCGCAGTGCGGGCGGCGATGATCTGTTCGTGTCGGTGAACGTGTCGCCCCGGCAGCTGCGTGGCGGCGAGCTGCCGTCACTGGTCGCACAGTGCCTGCATGAGTCGGGGCTGCCGGCTTCGCGCCTGCATCTGGAACTGACCGAGACCGCCGTGATCGGTGATGAGATGGTGGCCGCGCAGTTGCTGGACAAGCTGCATCGCACCGGCGTCAAGGTGTGGCTGGACGACTTCGGCACCGGCTTCTCGGGCTTGAGCCACCTGCGCCAGGTACCCGTGGACGGCGTGAAGATCGACAAGAGTTTCATTGCCGACATGCAGCGTGATCCGGACGACCTGGCGCTGACCACGGCGATCATCGCCATGGCCCACGCGCTGGGCATCACGGTGGTTGCCGAGGGCATCGAGCAGCAGGCGCAGTTCGAGCTGCTGGCCCAGCGCGGCTGCGATCTTGGCCAGGGCTACTGGCTGAGCCACCCGGTCACCGCGACCGAAGTGGTGCGGATGATCGAGTCCGGCGTCTGAATCCTGGTTCAGGGGTCAGATCCCTTTCTGCAGGAAACGGCTCTGACCCCGGCGGGATCGTTACAGCGGGCGCTTGCTCGGGTCGCCGGGGAGTTCCCGCACCAGCTTGGGAACCAGGTAGCCGGACAGGCGCGCGGTCAGGCCGGCGATCAGCTCCCTGGCGCGGGTGTCATCCACCTCGAAGTGGGCCACGCCCTCGACCCGGTCCAGCTGGTGCAGGTAATAGGGCAGCACGCCGGCGGCAAAGCTGCGTTCGCTCAGTTCCTGCAGCGCCTGCACGCTGTCGTTGACGCCACGCAGCAGCACTGCCTGGTTCAGGAGCTGGGCGCCGGTGCCACGCAGGCGCGCCATTGCCGCGTCCACGCTGGCATCGAACTCATTGCGATGGTTGGCATGGACCACGATCGCCAGCGGCCACGGCAGGCTGCCCAGCCAGGCCAGCAGCTCGTCATCGACCCGTTGCGGCAGCACGATCGGCAGCCGGGTGTGGATGCGCAGGCGACGGATGTGCGGAATCCGCCGCAGCGCGTCGGTCAGTTCGACCAGCTTGTGGGTGGCCAGCGACAGCGGATCCCCCCCGGACAGGATCACTTCGTCGATATCCGGATCGGCGGCGATGGCGTCCACCGCTTCCCACCAGCCGCCCTTGGCGGCATTCTCAGCGGCGTAGTCGAAGTGCCGGCGGAAACAGTAGCGGCAATTGATTGCACAGCTGCCGGTGGCGATCAGCAGCGCCCGGCCCCGGTACTTCTGGATGACCCCGGTCGCCTTCCTGGCCGCACCATCGCCCACCGCGTCGAAGCTGAACCCGGGAACGACCTGCATCTCGTCATTGACCGGCAGCACCTGGCGCAGCAGCGGGTCGGCCGCATCGCCCTTGCGCATGCGGGCCACGAACCCGTCCGGTACGCGCAGCGCGAACTGGGCCATGGCCGCCTCGGACACGCCCAGTGCGACCGGATCCAGCTCCAGCCGCGCCAGCAGTGCGTGCGGGTCGCGCAGCGCCTGGCGCCAGAGTTCCTGCCAGCGTGCGGGTGCACCCGGCGACGACGGGCGGGGAAAGGCGGAAAGCTGCATGGAGAGGGGGCCTGCGGTTATCATGGGGGCAGAAAAACAGTCGCCCACCGGCATCCGGTGGGCTTTCCATTCTACCGGCTCGCCGCACCCGCGGCGGTTTTGCCATTTGAGGAGCTTGAGCATGGCCACTGTGGGCATGAATGACGTCAAGAACGGGATGAAGATCCTGGTCAACAATGAACCGGCGGTCATCACCGATACCGAATACGTCAAGCCGGGCAAGGGCCAGGCGTTCACCCGCGTCAAGTACCGCTTCATCCGTTCGGGCCGCGTGGTCGAACTGACCATGAAGGCGACCGACGACCTGGAAGTGGCCGACGTGGTCGACACCGACATGAACTACATGTACAGCGATGGCGAGTACTGGCACTTCATGGATCCGGAGACCTTCGAGCAGGTCCAGGCCGACAAGGCCGGCATGGGCGGCGCCGAAAAGTGGCTGAAGGGCGAGGAAGCCTGCATCGTGACCCTGTTCAACGGTGCGCCGATCTTCGTGCAGCCGCCGAACTTCGTCGAGCTGAAGATCACCGAAACCGATCCGGGCGTCCGCGGTGACACCTCCGGCGGTGGCGGCAAGCCGGCCACGCTGGAAACCGGTGCCGTGGTCCGCGTGCCGCTGTTCGTCAACCAGGATGAAGTCATCCGGGTCGACACCCGTTCGGGCGAGTACTCCTCGCGCGTGAAGTAATCCGGCGCAGCCGGATGACCTGTGAGCCGGGCCCAGGCCCGGCTTTCCGGGCATCGCCCGGAACCCGTTGCCGGCGTCCTCGGTGCCGCAACGGACAGCCGCCGGGCGTGGCCCGGCGCTACCGCCTCCCGTGAGGTTCTCCCCCCAGCCAAGTGAGCCTGCATGAGCGACAGCCCGCACCTCCCCGAAGCCTGCGACCTGCTCATCGAAGCCGGCTACGTCGTTCCGATCGAACCGCATGCCGTGGTGCTGGAAGACCATGCCGTAGCCGTGCGTGGCGGCGAGATCGTGGCCGTGCTGCCGCGTGCCGAAGCGCGGGCGCGCTTCCGTGCCGCGCAGGTGGTCAGCCGTCCGGACGCCGCGCTGATGCCGGGCCTGGTCAACGCGCACACGCACAACCCGATGACCCTGCTGCGCGGCGTTGCGGATGACCTGCCGCTGATGACCTGGCTGCAGGAGCACATCTGGCCGGTGGAAGCGGCGGTGATCGGCCCCGAGTTCGTCGCCGACGGCACCACGCTGGCCATTGCCGAGATGCTGCGCGGCGGCACCACCTGCGCCAACGAGAACTACTTCTTCGGCGACGTGCAGGCGGCGGTCTACAAGAAGCATGGTTTCCGCGCGCTGGTGGGGGCGGTCATCATCGATTTCCCGACCGCTTGGGCGAAGAGCGACGACGAGTACTTCGCCAAGGCCGGGGAACTGCACGACCAGTGGCGCAACGACAGTCTGATCGGCGTCGCGTTCGCACCACATGCGCCCTACACGGTCAGCGATGCCAATTTCGAGCGGGTGCGGATGCTGTCCGACCAGCTCGACATGCAGGTGCATCTGCATACCCATGAGACCGCGCAGGAAGTCAGCGACTCGATCAGGCTGCATGGCCAGCGTCCGCTGGCGCGGCTTGATCGCCTGGGCCTGGTCAATGACCGGTTGATCGCGGTGCACATGACCCAGCTGACCGACGCGGAGATCCACCTGTGCGCCGAGCGTGGCGTCAGCGTGGTGCACTGCCCGGAATCGAACCTGAAACTGGCCTCCGGCTTCTGCCCCGCCTGCGCCCTGCAGCGCGCAGGCGTGAACCTGGCCATCGGTACCGATGGCTGTGCCAGCAACAACGACCTGGACATGTTCAGCGAGAACCGCACCGCGGCGATCCTGGCCAAGGCTGTCGCCAACGACGCCACTGCGCTGGACGCGGCCACCACGTTGCGCGCTTCCACGCTCGGCGGTGCCCGTGCGCTGGGCTTCGGCGAGCGGATCGGCTCGATCGAGGTGGGCAAGCAGGCCGATCTGGTCTGCGTGGACCTGTCCGCGCTGGAAACCCAGCCGCTGCACAACGTGCTTTCGCAGCTGGTGTACGCCACCGGCCGGCAGCAGGTGAGCGACGTCTGGATTGCCGGCAAGCCCAAGCTGGTGCAGCGCGAGCTGGTCGGCATGGACCTGCCGGGCATCATCGCCAACGCGCGCCAGTGGCGCGAGCGCATCCGCCATATCCGCGCCTGAACCCCGGCGCTGCAAGGATTCCCCATGACTGCCCCCCATGCTTCCTCCAATTTCGATCAGGCCGAGCTGGACAAGTTCGCCGCACTGGCCAACCGCTGGTGGGACGCCGATGGTCCGCAGAAGCCGCTGCATGCACTGAACCCGGTGCGCCTGAAGTACGTGGCCGACCGCGTGCCGCTGCGCGGCGCACGCGTGCTCGACATCGGCTGCGGTGGCGGCCTGCTGAGCGAAGCACTGGCCCAGGCCGGCGCCGATGTCACCGCCATCGATCTGGCCCCGGAGCTGGTCAAGGTCGCGCGGCTGCACGCACTGGAAAGTGGTGCCAAGGTCGACTACCGGGTGCAGGCCGCCGAGGACCTGGCCGCTGAACAGCCGGGCAGCTTCGATGTGGTGACCTGCATGGAGATGCTCGAGCACGTGCCGGACCCCGGCGCGATCATCGAGGCCTGCAGGCGGCTGCTGAAGCCGGGGGGGCACCTGTTCCTGTCGACCATCAACCGCACGGCCGCCGCATTCGCGGTGGCCATTGTCGGTGCCGAATACGTGGCGCGCCTGTTGCCGAAGGGCACCCACCACTACCAGGAATTCATCAGGCCGGCCGAACTGGCACGCTGGTTGCGCGAGGCTGATCTGCAGCTGGCCGATGTCAGCGGCATGGCATACGAGCCGTGGCGCAACCGTGCCCGCCTCAGCACCCGCACCGACATCAACTACCTGGCCTACGCGGTCAAGCCGGCATGACCGCCACGCACTTCCCGCGCGCGGTGCTGTTCGACCTGGACGGCACCCTGCTGGACAGTGCGCCGGACTTCGTTGCCACCTGCGACGCCATGCTGGCCGAGCGTGGACGCGCGCCGATCGATCCGGCGCAGCTGCGCCCGGTGGTGTCCAAGGGCTCGCGGGCGATGATCGCGGCGGCCTTCCCGGACCTGGATGCGCATGCGCGCGACGCGCTGATCCCGGAGTTCCTGCAGCGCTATGAAGCGTTGATCGGCCAGCACGCGGTGCTGTTCGATGGCGTCGCCGGCATGCTCGCCGCGCTCGATGCTGCTGGAACGATATGGGGCATCGTTACCAACAAGCCCGAGTACCTGGCGCGGTTGATCCTGCCGCAGCACGGTTGGCAGCAGCGCTGCGCCGTGCTGGTCGGCGGCGACAGCCTGGCCGAGCGCAAGCCGCACCCGCTGCCGCTGCTGCACGCTGCGCAGGCGATCGGTGTCGCGGCAAGCGACTGCGTGTATGTCGGCGACGACGAGCGCGACATCATCGCGGCGCGCGCCGCGGCCATGCCATCGGTGGCAGCGCTGTGGGGCTACCGCCTGCACAGCGACGACCCGTTGGCCTGGCAGGCCGATGTACTGGTCGAGAACGCCGCACTTCTGCAACTGGCCAGCCTGTGGCCAACCCGGCCGGCACGCCCGGCCCTCCCGTAAGGACGATCGTAGTGAGCAGCACCGCGCTGGAAAGCTTCCTCGACAAATGGCGCAGCCGTTGGCCGGAATGGTCGGTGGCCGCGCCGTTCGTGGCCGAATCGCACCGTGAGTTGGCCGTAGCGTGGTTCGCGCTGCTGCAGGAATTCGACGACATGCTCAATACCAGCGGCGATCCGTTGCCGGCCGATGCCAAGCTGGCATGGTGGGGCGAGGAGCTGCGCAGCTGGGAAGGACAGCGTTCGCGCCATCCGTTGGGTCGTGTGCTGGAACCGGTGCGTGCGCCGTGGGCGCGGTTGGCGGAAACGCTGCCGGATCTGGTGGAGGCACGCACCGTCGCGCCGGATGCGGCCAGTGCCGAAGCCGCGCTGGCCCGCTACGCTGAAGCGGTCGCGGCCGTGGAAGTGGTGTTGTTCGATGACAGGCCGCGGACCGGTGCGGGCCGGGCCGTGCAGTTGCAGACGCTGGCCCAGCGCCTGCAGGACGCAGGCGTGGCCGGCGTGCCGCGCAGCCTGCTGGACGAGGACACCCGCTCCGCCGCGCAGCGCTGGGCGCAGCACCTGTTGAAGGGGTGGGGCACGCGCGTGCCAGGCCCGCGCCCGCGCCGCGTGTGGTCCAGCCTGGCCCGTGCACGCCTGACGGCCCAGGCGGCCGGCAAGCCGATCGAGGCGACCCCGCTGCGCACCCTGCTGCGGGTGTGGTGGGCCGCACGCGGCTGATTCCGTTGCCGCTGCGCTCGCCGGGCATGGCCCGGCGCTACCGGGTTGCAGGTTGTTGATTCCGTTGCCGCTGCGCCGCCGGGCATGGCCCGGCGCTACCGGGTTGCGTGTCGTTGATTCCGTTGCCGCTGTGCCGCCGGGCGTGGCCCGGCGCTACCGGGTTGCGGGCTGTTGATTCCGTTGCCGTTGCGCTCGCCGGGCATGGCCCGGCGCTATCGGGTCGCGTGTCGCTGATTCCGTTGCCGCTGCGCCGCCGGGCATGGCCCGGCGCTACCGGGTTGCGGGTTGTTGATTCCGTTGCCGTTGCGCTCGCCGGGCATGGCCCGGCGCTACCGGGTTGCGGGTTGTTGATTCCGTTGCCGCTGCGCTCGCCGGGCATGGCCCGGCGCTACCGGGTTGCAGGTTGTTGATTCCGTTGCCGCTGCGCCGCCGGGCATGGCCCGGCGCTACCGTTTGGTGGCTCTGGTAGCGCCGGGCCATGCCCGGCGAGGGGGCACGCGGGTTACTTCCGCTCCAGCACCAGCAGCGGATCGATGCGGGTCTCGAACCAGTTCATGCCCCAGTGCAGGTGTGGGCCGGTGGCACGGCCGGTGGCGCCGACTGCGGCGATCACCTGGCCTTGTTCCACACGGTCGCCAACTTTTACGTCGATGCGCGACAGATGCAGGAAGTTCGAGCTGACGCCGTAGCCATGGTCGATCAGCAGCGTGCCACCGGTCAGGTACAGGTCGGGGCCAGCAAAGGTGACCACCCCGGCGGCGGGTGCCTTCACCGGCGTGCCGGTCGGTACCGCGATGTCCATGCCGGAATGGCCGGCACCGGGCTGGCCGTTGTAGACGCGGGCATTGCCGAAGCGGCCGCTGATGCGGCCCTGCACCGGCCAGATGAAGGTCTGGGTGAAGTCGGTGCGGTCATCGTCGCGGGCACGCGCGGCGGTTACCTGTGCCTGCTCGCGCTTGATCCGTTCGGCAATGGCGGGCGGAGGATTGACCGTCTTCGGCGGTACACCGTTGACCCGTTCGGTCGGCCAGTCACGCGGCGTCACCGAGATGGTGGCCGTTTCGCTGCCGCCGTCCGGGCGCTGCACCTGCACGCGCAGCGGTCCCTTTTCATCACGGCCGATACCGAACACCACGCTGCCGTAACCGCTCACGCGCAGCGAGCGGCCGGCATACTGCACCCGGCTGCCGGCGGGAACCTTGCCGATCACCAGCGCGCCTTGCGACGCACTGGCAGGAAACACCACGCGGCTGTCGATCAGGCTGCCGATGCCATCCTGGGCCTGTGCCGCAGATACGGCCCAGAGGGGGGCGGCAACCAGCACCCCCAGCATGAGGAACCCACGCATCAGCGGTCGAAGGTCAAGCGCTGGCCGGCCGGCTCGCCCACCAGCGTGCTGCCGTCCCACACCCGCTGGCCGTTGACCCAGGTGGAGGCGATGCGCGACCGGAAGGTCGTGCCTTCAAACGGCGACCAGCCGCACTTGGAGAGCACGTCCTCGCGCTTGACCGTGAACGGCACGTCTTCCACCAGCACGAGATCGGCGAAATAGCCTTCGCGCAGGAAGCCGCGCTGTTCCACGTCGAACAGCTGGGCCGGGGCATGCGCGAATTTCTGCACCACCTGCTCACGGGTCAGTTTGCCCTCGTGCACGCGCTCCAGTGCGGCCACCAGCGCGTACTGCACCAGCGGCAGGCCGGACGGCGCCTGCGCATAGGGCTTCTGCTTCTCCTCCCAGGTGTGCGGGGCATGGTCGGTGGCCAGCACGTCCAGCACGTCGTCGGCCAGCGCGGCGGTGATCGCCTCGCGGTCGGCCACGTCCTTGATGGCCGGATTGCACTTGATCAGGTTGCCCTTGGTGGAGTAATCCGGGCGGGCGAAGTGAAGGAAGTGCACGCAGGTTTCGGCGGTGATCTGCTTGCGGCTGCCATCGGCCCGGATCAGCGGGCCCTTCTCGAACAGTGCCAGTTCGTCGGCGGTGGAGATATGCAGGACGTGCAGGCGGGTGCCGTGCTTGCGTGCCAGCGACAGCGCCAGCCGCGTCGACTTGATGCAGGCTTCGCGCGAACGGATGTCCGGGTGCATGTCCGGGGTCAGCGCGTCGCCGTATTTTTCCTGGAAGGCTTTCAGGTTGGCATCGATCATCGGCGTGTCTTCACAGTGCGTGATGATCGGGGTCGGACACTCGCGGAAGATCGCGTCCAGTGTTTCCGGGTTGTCCACCAGCATGTTGCCGGTGGACGCGCCCATGAACACTTTCACGCCCGGCGCCTTCTTCGGATCGAGCTGGCGGATGGCCTCAAGATTGTCGTTGCTGGCCCCGTGGTAGAAGCCGTAGTTGGCCCAGGCGCGGCCACGCGCCAGTTCGTACTTGGCTTCCAGGATGGTGGAGTCCAGCGTCGGCGGATTGGTGTTGGGCATGTCCATGAAGCTGGTCAGGCCACCGGCCACGGCCGCTGCCGATTCACTGGCGATATCGCCCTTGTGAGTCAGGCCCGGCTCGCGGAAGTGCACCTGGTCGTCGATCATGCCGGGCAACAGCCAGCGGCCGGCGGCGTCCACCACCTCTTCGCCCTCGCGCGGCGCCAGCCCGGTGCCGATCTGCGCGATGCGACCGTTCTCGATGCGCAGGTCGCCGTCGAAGGTGCGGCCTTCATTGACCATGCGGGCATTGGTGATGAGCGTGGAGGACATGTCAGTGTTTTCCTGTGCAACGGCATGAAGGGGTGTCGGTGCGTTCGGGCACGAGGTCGACACCGCCGGGGTGGAAGGGGTGGCAGCGGCCGAGCCGGCGCGCGGCCAGCCAGCTGCCGCGCAGCGGGCCATGCAGGGAGATGGCTTCCATCGCGTATTCAGAACAGCTGGGCACGAAACGGCAGCGTGGCCCCAGCAGGGGGCTGATGAAGCGCTTGTAGAAGCGCAGCAGGGCAATGAGCAGGCGCGAGATCACCCAGTCATCTTATGCCAGTTGGCATGAAGGCCGCATTTGTGCAGGATGGGCCGTTGGTCGCATGTCGCCGATGGCCTGCGACCGGTACCGGCACCTTCGGGTGCCGGCCAGGTTCCGTACCGCGCGAGGCGGTCCGTGTTCGTCGGACTGCCCCTTGGGGGCCTTGACTCCAGGACTGAATGGAGCGGGGCTGTCGAGGTTGCTGCTGCGGGTCGGGTAGGCTATAAAGGCCCGCTTTCCCGGGCCCCGGGGAATCCAAGGAAGAGCGTTTCGTGGCTGCTAAAAAAACTGCAAAGAAGGCCGCAAAGGCCGCCAAGAAAACCGCCAAGCCTGTTGTGAAGAAGTTGGCGGCAAAGCCCGTTGTCAAGAAGCCGGCGGCCAAGCCGGCGACCAAGGCAGCGTCCTCGCAACCGGCGGCCAGGAAGGCCACCGCGAAAAAAACGCCGGCCAAGGCAAGCAAAGCGGCCGTCAAGAAGGCCGCTGCGCCGGTCAAGGCCAAACCTGCTGCTGCCAGCAAGAAGGCGCCGGCAGTGAAAAAGGCCGCCAGCAAGGCGGTGCCGGTCAAGAAGGCTGCTGCCAAACCGGCTGCGAAGAAGCCGGCAGCCAAGCCGGCGCCGAAGGCGGCGGTGAAAAAGCCGGTTGCACCGCCAGCGGCAAAGAAGGCCGCGGCGCTCAAGCCGGCGGCCAAGCCTGCCGCTGTAAAGAAGGTCACCAAGAATATCGCCACGCCGGCTGCAAAGCCGGCACCGGCCCCCGTAGTGAAGTCCGCACCGAAGCCTGCCGCAACGCAGGCTCCGGCCAAGCCTGTCCCGGCCAAGACCGCGGCAGGTGCTGCAGCCAAACCGGCACCCAAGCCGGCCTCGGCCGCTGCACCTTCCGCGTCGACCGCCCCGCAATCCAAGAATCCCGTGCCCGTTTCGAAATCGCCTGCCAAAACCGCCGTGAAATCCGATCCCGCTCCGAAGACCGTGTCGCGCCCTGTCGGCAAGGTCGCCGTGGCCGTCGCCGCCCGCTCGGCCGCCCCGGCCCCGCGCAGCAAGTACAAGGTCGTCGAGTACAAGACCGACGAGGCCACCGGCCGCCCGATCCTGCCGGCCGGTTACAAGCCGTCGTCGGAAGAGGAATACATGAGCCCGCTGCAGCAGGAGTACTTCCGCCAGCGCCTGCAGAACTGGCGCGCGGACCTGGTGGAGGAGTCCAAGCAGACCATCGAGAATCTGCGCGAGGAAGTGCGTGATATCGGCGACGAGGCCGAGCGTGCGACCCGCGAGACCGAGAACTCGCTGGAACTGCGCACCCGCGACCGCTACCGCAAGCTGATCGGCAAGATCGACAGCACGCTCAAGCGCCTGGAAGCCGGTGATTACGGCTACTGCGTGGACACGGGTGAAGAGATCGGTCTGGAGCGCCTGGAAGCCCGTCTCACGGCCGAGCGCACCATCGACGCCCAGGAGCGTTGGGAGCACCTGCAGAAGCAGCAGGGCGACTGATTCCCGGTCGTTGTCTGGTCATGCAGAAAACCCGGCCTTGGCCGGGTTTTTTGTTGGGTTCACGTTGGCTGTTTAAAGCAGCGCCTTCCGGGTATCGGGTGGAGCCCGCGGGTGTAAGCTCGGCCGCGGTATCCATGCCGCGGACGGTTCTGCCCGGCCCCCACCGACAGGCTCTCGACGCTTCCCTGCGTGCGCGGCCGTAGAGCCGAGCCCACGCTCGGCTCAGGCCGAAGCCGGAGGGCAAGGAATAGCAAAAGCAGCCAAGCATGGCTTGGCTCTACCAGGAGCGGTCATGCATGCGCTCGCGGCTGTTGGGTCCGCCTTGTAGCGAGCCGAGCACCGCAGGGGAATCAGGGGCGAAGAGGCGCGGGTGTCCGAGCGAAGCGAGTTCCGCGCCGTCCCCTGATTCGCCGAGGAGCGCAGGGCACTGGCGCGCAGCGCCGGCTCGCGGATGGCGGCGTGTTTCTTTGGTGACTTTCTTTGCACGAGCAAAGAAAGTTACACCCCGCCGCGGTCGCGGAAGAAGCCCGCCGGGCGCGGCCCGGCGCAACCGCTGCGTGGGCGCACGGAAATGCGCAGCCGAGCATGGGCTCGGCTCTACAGGTTCACTGCAGGTCGCGAAGATTCAACTTCCGCAGCGTCGGGTTCTTCCATGCCGTGATGCCGGCCACGCTCAGCACCGCGAAGCCCCCCAGCACCACTGCCGGTACCAGGCCCAGCAGTCGTGCCATCGTGCCGGCATAGAAGGCGCCCAGTTCGTTGGACGAACTGATGAAGATGCCGTTGATCGACGATACCCGCCCACGCATTTCCTCGGGCGTCGCCAGCTGCAGGATGGTCGAGCGGACCACCACCGACACGCCATCGAAGGCGCCGTAGAACAGCAGGATCAGCGCCGACAGCCAGAAGTGCTGCGACAGCCCGAAACCGATCACGCACAACCCGAAGCCCGCGACCGCAGACAACAGCACCCGGCCGGCGTTGCGGTGCAGGGGGTGCCGGGCAAGCCACAGGCCCACGCCGATCGAGCCCAGAGCGGGCGCAGCGCGCAGGATGCCCAGCCCTTCGGGTCCATGGTGCAGGATCTCATGCAGGAAGGCGGGCAGCATTGCCACCACACCGCCCAGCAGCACCGAGAACATGTCCAGCGCCATCGCGCCGACCATGATGCGGTTGCCGACCACGAAGCGCGCACCTTCGGCGATGCTCTGGAAGATCGGTGCTGCGGGGCCGCTGTGCACCGGTTCCTCCACCTTCAGCGTGGCCAGGCAGGCCACTGCCACCAACGCGAAGGCCGTCGCCACGCCATAGGACAGCCCCTTGCCTCCCAGGCCGACCAGTACGCCGCCCAGTGCCGGACCCACCACCATGCCGGCCTGGAACACCACGGCGCCCAGTCCCGCACCGCGTGCGAACTGCTCGCGCGCCAGCACGCGGGCGAATAATGCATTGTAGATCGGCGAAAGAAAGGCACGGACCATGCCGGTCAGTGCGATCGCCGCATAGATCGGCCATACGCCGTGGAACGGCAGCCAGCCCATGGCGACGCTGGTCAGTACCAGTGCGGTGGCGATCAGGCCGGAGCAGGCGACCATTCCCAGCTTGCGCCGCGGTAGATGGTCGACCAGATAGCCGGCGAACGGGGCCACGCAGAAGAACGGCAGCACTTCGGCCAGACCGATCAGGCCCAGCGAGAACGGATTGCGGGTAACTTCGTAGATGTGCCAGCCGACGGTGACGGCCACCACCTGGTAGGACAACATGGCGAAGATGCGGTAGGCCAGCAGCTTGGCGAAGCCCGGCCGGGCCAGCAGGCCCAGCGCCGTGTCTTCGGCCGGGACGGTCCCGCTCACGGGTGTCCGCGCTGCAGCTGGGCCTGCGCCGTCTCGCGGATGAAGGCCAGCATCGCTGCGACGCCGTTGCTGCGGGTCGGCGAAAGATGGCGGGCCAGGCCGATGTCCTGGATGTAGCTCGGCTGCGTGTCCAGGATTTCCTGTGCCGAGCGCCCGGAATAGACACGCAGGGCCAGGAAGATCAGGCCGGAGACGATCGCCGAATCACTGATGGCGTGGAAGCGCAGCGACTGCGCATTGCCTTCCGGAACGATCCAGACCATCGACTGGCAGCCGAGCAGGCGGTGTTCTTCGGTCTTCCACTCTTCGGGGAAGGCCGGCAGCTTGCGGCCGAGGTCGATCAGGTACTGGTAGCGCTCGGACCAGTCGCCGAAGAAGCCGAATTCCTCGGCGATGGCGGCCTGGGCCTCGGCGGTGGTGGGTTCAAGCGGGAACGGGGAGTCGATCACTGCAATCTCTTCGGTGGGGGCGTGGCGGGCGCGGATCAGCCGCGCTTGCGCGACCAGCGCACGCCCTGCGGGGTGTCTTCCAGCACGATGCCTTCGGCGGCCAGCTGGTCGCGGATGGCGTCGGAGCGGGCGAAGTCACGCGCCTTCTTGGCGGCGGCGCGTTCATCGATGAGGCCCTGGATGCGCGCATCCTCGCCATCATCGTGGGCAACGGTGCCGAACCACTGCGCCGGGTCGGCCTGCAGCAGGCCCAGCGCCAGACCCGCACCGAGCAGCTCGCCTTTCAGGCGCGCCTGTTCGGCCGGCTCGATGGCGCGGCGTGCTTCGGCGGCGATGCGCGCCAGTTCGGCCAGTGCCTGCGGCGTGTTGAGGTCGTCATCCAGGGTTGCCTCGATCGTGGCCGGGATCACCGCCACGGCCGGAACCGCGGCGAGCTCGCGCAGGGTGCCGTAGAGGCGGTCCAGCGTGCGCACCGACTGTTCGATCAGCGCGTCGGACCAGTCCAGCGGCTGCCGGTAGTGGGCCGACAGCAGGGCCAGACGCAGCGCTTCCGGCGGGTGCTGGCGCACCAGGTCGTGCACGCGTTCGATGTTGCCCAGCGACTTGCTCATCTTGGCACCGCCGAAATTGAGCATGCCGTTGTGCAGCCAGAAGCGGGCGAAGATCTTTCCGCCATGGGCGCATTCGCTCTGCGCGATTTCGTTCTCGTGGTGCGGGAACTGCAGGTCGACACCACCGGCATGGATGTCGATGGTCTCGCCCAGATGGGCGGCAGCCATCGCCGAGCATTCGATGTGCCAGCCGGGGCGGCCACGGCCCCACGGCGAGGCCCAGCCCGGCAGGTCGTCGGTGGACGGCTTCCACAGCACGAAATCGCCTGGATCGCGCTTGTACGGCGCGACATCGACGCGGGCGCCGGCCAGCATTTCTTCCGGGTCGCGGCGGGAGAGCTTGCCGTAGCCATCGAAGCTGGCAACGGCGAACAGCACGTGGCCCTCGGCGGCATAGGCATGACCGTTGGCGATGAGCTGCTCGATCATGGTGATGATCTGCGGCATGTGCGCGGTCACTTCCGGTTCGATGTCCGGCGGCACCACGCCCAGCGCGGCCATGTCCTCGCGGTAGGCGGCGGCGAAACGGTCGGTGATGGTGCTGATCGGCACCCCCTGTTCGCGCGCGGCCGTGTTGATCTTGTCATCCACGTCGGTGATGTTGCGGGCGTAGCGCAGGGCGCCGAAACGCCGCCGCAGCAGGTCGGCCAGCACGCCGAACACCACCGGCCCACGGGCATTGCCGATGTGCACGTAGTTGTAGACCGTCGGGCCGCACACATACAGGGTCGGACAGGCCGGGTCGAGCGGAATGAACGGTTCGAGCTGGCGTGTCAGGTTGTTGTGCAGGCGCAGGGTCATGGGGGTGTGGCTGGGGGACAAGCCTGCGATTTTAGAACGTGTCGGCCCCCTTTGGGGCGACCGCCTGCCACCGGTGGACCCAGGGGCCACCCAGGTGGGGTGGGCAGGAGCGGCGCGGACGGGTAATGTTCAGCCCCTTGCGCTCGTCACTGCCTACACTATTGCCGTGTCCTTGCTCCCGTCGCCAATGAAATCCACCGCGTTGCTGACCCTGGCCTGGCTGTCGGCGTTGCCGGCCGTGGCTCTGGCCCAGGAGGGGGAGCCCCGCAACCGGGTGGTGATCGTGGAGAACGTGAAGTTCGACTACGCCCAGGTGCTGAACGTCGAGCCGGTGTTCCAGACCTTGCGCGCGACCCGGACCGAGGAGCACTGCGAGCCGGTGTCGACCCGGACCCTGGCCCCGGTGAACGTCACCGGCGAGGAGCCGACGGAGGACAAGGGCCGGATCAGCCGCTTCTGGGACTCGGTGCGCTCGATGTTCAAGCGCAGCGACGAGGAGGCGGTGGACGAGACCGCAGCCGAGACGCCGGCCGCGCCCACCGGTCCCACCAACAACGGGCCGATGCTGACCCGCGACTGCCGGATCGTTCCCGTCGGGCGCGAGTTCCGTCGGCCCATCGCCTACGACGTGGATTACGTCTACAGGGGCACCAAGTACCGCTCGCGCCTGCCGGAAGACCCTGGCAACCGGCTCAAGGTCCGGGTCTCGATCACGCCCTGGGTCGGCCCGGAGCAGGGCACCGCCAGCAATCCCTGATTCTGGGACCCCGGCCCCTTGCGCCGGCGCCGGCCGCGTGCAAAGATGCCCGGCCATGAAGCTCACCGACTTCCAGCACGACAGCAGCGCAGCCCGACAGGCGTCGGGCATGACCTCGCGTGCCCGTCGACCGGAACCCCACATTCTCGCTGGGTAACCGGAGCTTTTTGCTGTTCGTCCGATAGAAACCCAGCCCGCCGGCTGGGTTTTTTCGTTTCCGCTTCCTGAAAGCTTCAACTGCAACGATTTCACCCCACCTTTGGTTTCCGCATTTCCCTTCCACCGCGTCGAACCTGACGCCGCCACGCAAGGAAAGATGATGTCCCCCAAGCACTTCCTGAACACCCAGGACTGGAGCCGCAGCGAGCTTGATGCGCTGCTGACCCAGGCAGCGCTGTTCAAGCGCAACAAGCTCGGCGACCAGCTCAAGGGCAAGTCGATCGCGCTGGTGTTCTTCAATCCGTCGATGCGCACCCGCACCAGCTTCGAGCTGGGCGCGTTCCAGCTGGGTGCGCACGCGGTGGTGCTGCAACCGGGCAAGGATGCGTGGCCGATCGAGTTCAACCTCGGTACGGTGATGGACGGCGATACCGAAGAACATATCGCCGAAGTGGCCAAGGTGCTGGGCCGCTACTGCGACATCATCGCCGTGCGCGCGTTCCCGAAGTTCGTGGACTGGGCCTATGACCGCCAGGACATCGTGCTCAACAGCTTCGCCAGGTATTCGCCGGTGCCGGTGATCAACATGGAGACCATCACCCACCCGTGCCAGGAACTGGCTCACGTGATGGCGCTGCAGGAGCACTTCGGCACCCAGGACCTGCGCGGCAAGAAGTACGTGCTGACCTGGACCTATCATCCCAAGCCGCTGAATACCGCCGTGGCCAACTCGGCGCTGACCATCGCCACCCGCATGGGCATGGACGTGACCCTGCTGTGCCCGACCGCCGACTACATTCTCGACGACCGCTACATGGGCTGGGCCGAGCAGAACGTGGCCGAGAGCGGCGGTTCGCTGAAGATCAGCCATGACATCGACAGCGCCTACGCCGGTGCCGATGTGGTCTACGCCAAGAGCTGGGGCGCGCTGCCGTTCTTCGGCAACTGGGAGCCGGAAAAGCCGATCCGCGACCAGTTCAAGCACTTCATCGTCGACGAACGCAAGATGGCACTGACCAACAACGGTGTCTTCAGCCACTGCCTGCCGCTGCGCCGCAACGTGAAGGCGACCGACGCGGTGATGGACTCGCCGCAGTGCATCGCCATCAACGAGGCCGAGAACCGCCTGCACGTACAGAAGGCGATCATGGCGGCGGTTGCCGGGCGCTGATTCTTTCCCATTCAAAAACCCCGCCGGGCATGGCCCGGCGCTACCAGGACATTACCCCCCATGAGCAACAAAGACGTCGTCCTCGCCTTCTCCGGTGGCCTCGATACCAGCTTCTGCGTGCCGTACCTGCAGGAGCGCGGCTACAACGTGCATACCGTGTTCGCCGACACCGGCGGCGTGGATGATGAAGAGCGTGATTTCATCGAGAAGCGTGCCGCCGAGCTGGGCGTGACCAGCCATGTCACCGTCAACGGTGGCCCGGCCATCTGGGAGGGCTTCGTCAAGCCGTTCGTGTGGGCGGGCGAGGGCTACCAGGGCCAGTACCCGCTGCTGGTCTCGGACCGCTACCTGATCGTCGATGCCGCGCTGAAGCGTGCCGCCGAGCTGGGCACCAACATCATCGCCCACGGCTGCACCGGCATGGGCAACGACCAGGTCCGCTTCGATCTGGCGGTGAAGGCGCTGGGCGACTACCAGATCATCGCGCCGATCCGCGAAATCCAGAAGGAACACACCCAGACCCGCGCCTACGAGCAGAAGTACCTGGAAGAGCGTGGTTTCGGCGTGCGCGCCAAGCAGCAGGCCTACACCATCAATGAGAACCTGCTGGGCGTGACCATGTCCGGTGGCGAGATCGACCGCTGGGAAGCTCCGGGCGAGGGCGCACGTGGCTGGTGCTCGCCGCGCAGTGAATGGCCGGAACAGGCGCTGACCGTCACCCTGAAGTTCGTCGAGGGCGAAGCGGTCGAACTCGACGGCAAGGCATTGCCGGGCGACCAGATCCTGGCCCAGCTCAACAAGCTGTTCGCGCCGTACGGCGTGGGCCGTGGCGTGTACACCGGCGACACCGTGATCGGCCTGAAGGGCCGCATCGTGTTCGAGGCCCCTGGCCTGGTTTCGCTGCTGGCCGCCCACCGCGCGCTGGAAGACGCGGTGTTGACCAAGCAGCAGAACCGCTTCAAGCCGGACGTGGCGCGCAAGTGGGTGGAGCTGGTCTACGAAGGCTTCTATCACGACCCGCTGAAGACCGACATCGAAGCGTTCCTGAAGTCCTCGCAGGCCAAGGTCAACGGCGAAGTGGTACTGGAGACCCGTGGCGGGCGCGTGGACGCGGTGGCGGTGAAGTCGCCGCATCTGCTCAACACCAAGGGCGCCACCTATGCGCAGTCGGCCGACTGGGGCGTGGAAGAGGCGGAAGGCTTCATCAAGCTGTTCGGCATGAGCTCCACGCTGTACGCGCAGGTCAATCGCGGTTGACCGCGATTGCGCTGGGGCGCTCCAGCAGAGGCGATACGGTAGCGCCGGGCCATGCCCGGCGGAATTTCACAGGAACTGTTGATTCATGCTTGAACAGACACTCGATCACCTGCAGGCCCTGGTGTCCTTCGACACCCGCAACCCGCCGCGCGCGATCAGCACCGCTGGCATCTTCGATTACCTGCGCGCCAACCTGCCGGGTTTCACCGTTGAAGTGATCGATCACGGGGCCGGTGCGGTCAGCCTGTATGCCGTGCGCGGCACACCGAAGTACCTGTTCAACGTGCATCTGGACACGGTGCCGGATTCGCCACACTGGACTGCCGACCCGCACGTGATGCGCCGCCTGGACGATCGTGTGGTCGGCCTGGGCGTGTGTGACATCAAGGGCGCTGCGGCGGCGCTGGTGGCTGCGGCCAATGCCAGTGACGGCGACGCCGCGTTCCTGTTCTCCAGCGACGAGGAAGCCAACGATCCACGCTGCATCGCCGCGTTCCTGGCCCGTGGCATTGCCTATGACGCGGTGCTGGTGGCCGAGCCGACCATGAGCGAGGCCGTGCTCGCGCACCGTGGCATCAGCTCGGTGCTGATGCAGTTCGCCGGCCGTGCGGGCCATGCGTCCGGCAGGCAGGATGCCGCCGCCAGTGCGCTGCACCAGGCGATGCGCTGGGGCAATCGGGCCCTGGATCATGTGGATTCCCTTGCATCTGCACGCTTCGGTGGCCTGACCGGCCTGCGTTTCAACATCGGGCGCGTCGAAGGCGGGATCAAGGCCAACATGATCGCACCGGCAGCCGAAGTGCGTTTCGGCTTCCGCCCCTTGCCCTCGATGGACATCGATGCGCTGCTGGCGACCTTCGCGGGTCTTGCCGAACCGGAAGCCGCGCTGTTCACCGAAACCTTCCGTGGCCCCAGCCTCCCGGCCGGTGACATCGCCGAAGCCGAGAACCGCCGTCTGCTGGCGCGTGACGTGGCCGATGCGCTGGAGCTGCCGATCGGCAACGCGGTGGACTTCTGGACCGAGGCCTCGCTGTTCTCCGCGGCAGGCTATACCACGCTGGTGTTCGGCCCCGGCGACATTGCCCAGGCCCACACGGCCGATGAGTTCGTGACGCTGGAGCAGCTGCAACGCTATACCGACGCCGTGCACCGCATCATCGGCGCCGGCGCCTGATCAACCCCACAACGCCGCCACGCCCCGGCATGGTGGAACTGCAACGCGGCGACCGCCGCCCGTGACGAAACCGAAATGTCTCCTGCCCTCCAGCCCCACCGCCAGACCCGCCAGACCATCGTGCGCCTGCTGTCCAGCATGGCCAGCGCGAAGGAGATCAGCCAGTACCTCAAGCGCTTCTCGCAGCTGGACGCCAAGCGCTTCGCCGTGGTCAAGGTCGGTGGCGCCGTGCTGCGCGACGATCTTGAAGCGCTGACCTCCTCGCTGTCCTTCCTGCAGGAAGTCGGGCTGACCCCGATCGTGCTGCACGGTGCCGGCCCTCAGCTGGACGCCGAGCTGTCCGCTGCCGGCATCGAGAAGCAGACCGTCAACGGCCTGCGCGTGACCTCGCCGGAAGCACTGGCGATCGTGCGCCGGGTGTTCCAGCAATCCAACCTGCGCCTGGTCGAAGCTCTGCAGCAGAATGGAGCGCGTGCCACCTCGATCACCGGTGGCGTGTTCGAGGCCGAGTACCTGGACATGGACACCTACGGCCTGGTCGGTGAAGTGAAGAAGGTCAACCTGGCGCCGATCGAAGCCAGCCTGCGCGCCGGATCGATCCCGGTCATCACCAGCCTGGGTGAGACCGCCGGCGGACAGATCCTGAACGTCAATGCCGACTTTGCCGCCAACGAACTGGTGCAGGAACTGCAGCCGTACAAGATCATCTTCCTGACCGGTACCGGTGGCCTGCTGGACGAGGCGGGGAACGTCATCGATTCGATCAACCTGTCCACCGAGTACGACCACCTGATCGCACAGCCGTGGATCCACGGCGGCATGAAGGTCAAGATCGAACAGATCAAGGATCTGCTCGATCGCTTGCCGCTGGAATCGTCGGTGTCGATCACCCGCCCGGCTGATCTGGCCAAGGAACTGTTTACCCACAAGGGCTCAGGCACGCTGGTGCGCAAGGGCGAGAAGGTGCTGCGTGCGGCCACGTGGGACGCGTTGGACCTGCCACGCCTGAAGGGCCTGATCGAATCCAGCTTCGGCCGCACCTTGGTGCCGGACTACTTCCAGAAGACCAGGCTGCTGCGCGCGTACGTCAGCGAGAACTATCGGACGGCCGTCATCCTGACCAACGAGGCCGAAGGTGTCTATCTGGACAAGTTCGCCGTGCTCGATGATGCGCAGGGCGAGGGCCTGGGGCGTGCGGTCTGGAACGTGATGCTGGAGGAAACGCCTCAGCTGTTCTGGCGCTCGCGTCACGGCAATCCGATCAACCACTTCTACTACGCCGAATCCGACGGCTGCTACAAGCAGGATCAGTGGAAGGTCTTCTGGTTCGGTGCCGATGGCATCGACCGCATCCGCACCTATGTCGATCACTGCGCTGCACGCGCACCGAGCCTGCAGGGCTGAACGATGACCGTCACCGACACCTGGGCGACGGTGCCGACCCTGCGCGGCCAGCATGTGACGCTGCAGCCCTTGCAGCAGGGACACGTGGACGGCCTGCGTGCCGCGCTGGAAGGCAGCGGACTGGACCGGCTCTGGTACACCCAGGTGCCGGCGCCGGCACAGGCAGGCGCCTACGTACAGGCCGCACTGCAGGCGCAGGCGGAGGGCAGGGTGCTGCCCTTCGTCATCCGTGATGCCGCTGGCGACATCGTCGGCAGCACCCGCTTCTATGACCTGGATGCCGCCGTGCCCAAGCTCAGTCTCGGCTATACCTGGTATGCACCGCGCGCGCAGCGTACCGGTGCCAATACCGAGGCCAAGCTGTTGCTGCTGCAGCATGCCTTCGAGGTCATGGGCTGCATCAGCGTGGTGCTGGAAACCAGCTGGTTCAACACCACCTCGCGCACCGCCATCGCCCGCCTGGGGGCCAAGCAGGATGGCGTGCTGCGCAACCACAAGCGGCATGCCGACGGCACGCCGCGCGACACCGTCATCTTTTCCATCATCGATGCGGAATGGCAGGGCGTGAAGCGCCACCTGCAGTACCGTCTGGACAGCCACGCATGAACGATTCGATTTTCACCCTGGGCATCATCGGTGCCCGTGGCCATACCGGTGCCGAACTGATCAAGCTCGTTGCCGCGCATCCGCGCCTGCGCCTGGCGTTCGTATCCTCGCGCGAACGTGCAGGGCAGCGCCTGTCTGACCATCACCCGGAAGTGCAGGGTGACCTGCGCTACGAAAATCTCGACGCCGAGGCGGTGGCGGCCAAGGGCGTGGACGCGGTGATCCTGGCGCTGCCCAATGGTCTGGCGGCACCGTTCGTGGCCGCGCTTGAAAGCGCCCGGCCCGATACGGTGATCGTGGACCTGTCGGCCGATTACCGCTTCGATCACAGCTGGTACTACGGTCTGCCGGAGCTGACCCGCGGTCGCTACACCGGGCAGAAGCACATCAGCAATCCTGGCTGCTACGCCACCGCGATGCAGCTGGCGATCCATCCGCTGCTGGACCTGCTGGCCGGGCCGCCGCAGTGCTTCGGCGTGTCCGGCTATTCCGGTGCGGGCACCACGCCCTCCGACAAGAACAACGTCGAGCTGCTGGCCGACAACCTGATGCCGTACGCGCTGACCAACCACGTGCACGAGCGCGAGGTGTCGGTGCAGCTGGGGGTGGCAGTGGAGTTCATGCCGCATGTGGCGCCCCATTTCCGCGGCATCACCCTGACCGCCAATCTGTGGTTGAACCGCGCACAGACGCGCGAGCAGATCGTCGAGCGTTTCCAGCAGGCCTATGCCGGCGAAGCACTCATCGAGGTGGTGGATGACGCGCCGTGGGTCAGCCGCATCGCCGGCCGCCACGGTGCCCAGATCGGTGGCTTCACCCTGGCCCCGGGTGGCAAGCGGGTGGTGGTGGTGGCGACGCTGGACAACCTGCTGAAGGGCGCGGCCACCCAGGCCATGCAGAATCTCAACCTTGCGCTGGGCATCGACGAACTGACGTCGATCCCGCACTGAACCCGCATCCGGAGCCCCCATGGCAGACCTTCTTTGGCAGAAACCCGGCGTCGCTGTCGACGCCCAGATCCAGACCTTCCTCGCCGGCGATGACGTGATCCTCGACCGTGAGTTCTTCCTGCATGACATCGCGGCCAGCGCCGCGCATGCACAGGGCCTGCAGCACATCGGCATCCTCGCCGCCAGCGAGCTGGAGGGCCTGCTGCGCGAGCTGGAGGTGCTGGCAGACGACTTCCGCGCAGGCCGTTTCGTGCTGGATACGCGCTATGAAGACGGTCACTCGGCGATCGAAGCGCGCCTGACCGAGCGGTTGGGTGATGCCGGCCGCAAGATCCACACCGGTCGCAGCCGCAATGACCAGATCCTGGTCGCCACGCGCCTGTGGCTGAAGGAAAAGCTGCAGCGCGTCGCCCAGCTCAGCGCCGAGGTGGCCAAGGTCGCGCTCGACCGCGCGCAGGCGGAAAAGGACCTGCCGGTGCCGGGCTATACGCACATCCAGCGAGCCGTCGTGTCCTCGGCGGGCATGTGGTGGGCCGGCTGGGCTGAAGCCTTCATCGACAATGCCATCCGTGCACGTGACACCCATGCGCTGGTCGATGCCAACCCGCTGGGCACCGCCGCCGGGTATGGCGTGAACCTGCCGCTGGACCGTGAACACACCACGGCCGCGCTCGGTTTCGCGCGCATGCAGGTATCACCGATCTATGCACAGCTGTCGCGCGGCAAGTTCGAGCTGGCCGCCCTGGAGGCGCTGGGTGGCGCTACCCTGGACCTGCGTCGCATCGCCTGGGACCTGTCGCTGTTCACCAGCGCCGAATTCGGCTTCGTCGCACTGCCGGCGCAGTACACCACCGGCAGCTCGATCATGCCGAACAAGCGCAACCCCGATGTGATCGAACTGATGCGTGCCACCCATGCCAGCGTTGCTGCGGCGCGCACCGAAATCGAACAGCTGCTGTCGCTGCCGTCCGGCTACCATCGTGATCTGCAGTCGTCCAAGGGGGCCATCTTCCACGGCTTCGGTCGCGGCCTGGCCGCGCTGGAACTGCTGCCGGCGCTGCTGGCCAATCTGGAATGGCGCGAGGACAGGCTGCGCGCGGCGATCGACTCCGGCATGTATGCCACCGACGTCGCGGTCGAGGCCGCCGTGGCCGGCGTGCCGTTCCGCGACGCCTACAAGGCCGCCGCGGCAGGTGCCGACAGCGCAGGGCAGGGACGCACGCCGGAGGGCAGCCTGGCCGCGCGTGTCTCGCCGGGTTCGGCATCGGACCTGCGCCTGGATGAGCTGCGCGCGCGCTGGCAGGCGCTGTCCTGATGGCGGGCACCGTCTATCTGGTCCTGGCCATGCGCCGGCCCGGCTTCAGTGCCGCCGCTGTGCAGCCGCATCTGGATTTCCTCGATGGACTGCGTGCGCAGGGCCAACTGCAGCTCACCGGTGGTTTCGCCGACGGCAGCGGCGGTGCCTACGTGCTGTGCAACGTGGAGAGCCTCGCACAGGCGCAGGCCATCGTCGCCACGGATCCGCTGGTGACGATGCAGGCCTCCGAGCTGACCGTGCACGAATGGAATACGCGCTGAGAGCCCGGCCATGACCCCGCACGCCGCCCCCGTCGCTTCGCCGTTTCCCGAACAGGCGCTGCCGCCATGGCGACGTGCCGTCCTGAAGGTGGGCAGCAGCCTGCTCGCTGCCGATGGAGGCGGCCTGTCGCCACGCCACGCGCTTGGCCTGGCCCAGTTCGTCTCGGCCAATGTGCTGGCTGGCCGCGAAGTGGTGATCGTCTCGTCGGGCGCGGTCGCCGCCGGCCGCGCGATCCTGCCGCGTGCCGATGCGCCGGGCGCTGCGATGGCCGCGCGGCAGGCACTGGCTGCGCTTGGCCAGGCGCAGCTGATCGGCCTGTGGCAGCGCTTCTTCGAGCGCCCGGTCGCGCAGGTGCTGCTGACCCACGACGACCTGCGCAACCGCCGCCGCTACCTCAACGCCCGCGCCACCCTCACCGAACTGCTGCGGCTGGGTGCGCTGCCGGTGGTGAACGAGAACGACACCGTCTCGGTGGATGAACTCAAGCTCGGCGACAACGACAACCTCGCCGCGACCGTGGCGGCGCTGGTCGATGCCGACGCATTGTTCATCGCCACCGACATCGATGGCCTGTACAGCGCCGACCCGCGCACCGTGGTCGACGCACGGCCGCTGCACGATGTGCCGGAACTGGGCCCGGACGTGCTGGCGATGGCCGGCGGCGCCGGCTCGCGCGCGGGCACCGGGGGCATGCGTACCAAGCTGGAGGCCGCCGCCAAGGCCGGCCGGCTGGGTATCGAAACCTATCTGTTCAACGGCCGCAGCGGCGAGGTGGTGCGCGCGCTGGCGCAGGATCGCCTGTTCGGCACCCGGATCCATGCCGCACGCAGCCGTGAAGCGGCGCGCAAGCACTGGCTGCGCCATGCCCCCCTGGCCGATGGCGCGATCGTGATCGACGCCGGCGCGGCGCAGGCGATGCGCGAGAAGGGCGCTTCGCTGCTGCCCGGCGGCATCACCGGTGCCGACGGTGATTTCCGCCGGGGCGACATGGTGCAGGTGTGCTGGAACACCGCCGAAGGGCGGGTCTGCGTTGCCCGTGGTGTCAGCCAGTACGCGGCTGACGACGTGCGCCGCATCGCTGGCCGCCATTCGCGCGACATCCAGGCCGTGCTGGGCTACAACTATGGGGGCAGCGTCGTCCATCGTGACGATCTGGTGCTGCCATGACCGGACCGCAGGACACCCCGATGAGTGACATCCAAGCACAGGCACGCGCCTGCCGTGATGCGGCGCAGGCGGTTGCAGGCCTCGACAGCGAAGCGCGGCGCGCGCTGCTGCGGGCCATGGCACAGGCACTGGAAGTGAATGCCGGCCAGATCCTGGCCGGCAATGCACGCGACCTGGCCGCCGCGCGCGACAAGGGCGTCGGCAGTGCCATGCTGGACCGGCTGGCACTGGACCCGCCGCGTCTGCTGGCGATGGCCGACGCGGTGCGTGAGGTTGCCGCGTTGCCCGATCCGGTCGGGCAGGTGACCCGCAACGACGTCCGCCCCAATGGCATCCGCGTGCAGAAAGTGCGGGTGCCGCTGGGCGTGATCGCGATGATCTACGAGGCGCGCCCGAACGTGACCGCCGAAGCGGCCGCACTGTGCCTGAAGGCGGGCAATGGCGTGATCCTGCGTGGGGGCTCCGAGGCGATCCATTCCAATACCGCCATTGCCCAGGCATTGGCCGGTGCGTTGCAGGCCAACGGCGTTCCCCCCGCAGCGGTGACCGTACTGACCGACCTGCGGCGTGAGGCGATGCTGGAGCTGCTGCAGCTGCACGAGCTGATCGACCTGGCGATTCCGCGGGGCGGCGAAGGCCTGATCCGCTTTGTCGCCGAACACGCGCGCGTGCCGGTGATCAAGCACTACAAGGGCGTCTGCCATCTGTTCGTGGATGCCAGCGCCGATCTCGACCAGGCCATCGGCCTGCTGGTAGATGGCAAGTGCAGCCGGCCGGCCGCATGCAATTCACTGGAGACGCTGCTGGTGCATCGGCGCGTGGCGGCGGAGTTCCTGCCGCGCGTGGCGCAGTCGCTTGGCGAACGGGGCGTACAACTGCGCGCGGATGCCCACGCGCGTCCGTTGCTGCCGGGCAGCACCGAGGCGACCGACGAGGACTACGCAGCCGAATTCCTCGATCTGGTGTTGGCCGTGCGCGTCGTCGATGATCTCGATGGGGCAATCGCGCATATCCGCCGCTACACCTCCGATCACACCGAAGTGATCGCGACCACCGATGCCGTCAATGCCGAGCGGTTCGTCAATGCGCTGCGCTCGGCGGTGGTGATGGTCAACGCGTCCTCGCGCTTTTCGGACGGCGGCCAGCTTGGGCTGGGCAGCGAGATCGGCATCTCCACCACGCGCCTGCATGCTTATGGTCCGATGGGCCTGGAGGCGCTCACGGTCGAGCGCTTCGTGGTCCGCGGCGAGGGTCAGACGCGCGTCTGACCCCGGCAGCCGCCAGGCCTGCGCCGGCGGCGAGCCGTTTACCAGAGGTCTTCCAGCTTTCGCGGCTTGCAGGCCACCCACGATGCGCACAGCATCAGCGTGGCGCAGCCGAACAGGAAGCCGAACGGCAGCGTCCAGCCGTTGCTGACGGTATGCAGCCAACCGACCAGGAACGGACCCAGGCAGCTGAAGCTGTAACCCACGCCCTGCATGAAGCCGGACAGCGCGGCGGAACCGGTTGGGGTACGGGTGCGCAGATTGATCAGGGTCAGTGCCAGCGGGAAGGTCGAGGGGCCCACGCCGAGCAGGCAGGCCCACAGCAGCGGCGCCTTCATGGGGGCCAGCAGCAGGCCGGCAAAGGCGATCACGAATGACGAATAGCCGATCAGGACCAGCGGGAACGGATTCTGCAGGCGCACCGCCATCGACGGAATGACCAGCGACGGCAACAGGCCCAGCGCCGAGAACACCGCCACCATCACCCCACCGAACGCAGGTGTGGCGCCGGCTTCGACCACGATGCGCGGCAGCCAGGTGAACATCGAATAGGTCATCAACGATGTCATGCCGAACATCAGCGTCATGCTCCAGCCCAACGAGGTTCGCCAGACCTTGCCGTGAGGCTGCGCGGTGGGATCGGCAGCGTCGGCCTGCGGCTTCGGCGCGCGCCTGGCCAGTACCAGCCACGGCAGCGCGGCGGCCAATGCCAGCAATGCCCACATGCCCAGCGATACGCGCCAGCCGGCCGCGCTGGCCACCGGCACCGCCAGCAGTGCCGGCAGCATGGTGCCCAGCTGCAGCACGCTGATGTAGAGCGTGCTCATGGTGCCGACCTTGTTGGCGAAATAGCGCTTCACCAGCGGCGGCACCACCACGTTGCCGATGCCCATTCCAGCCAGCGCGACGACCGCGCCCAGCAACAGGGTGCCGACGTTGCCGGCGCTGGAGCGCAGCAGCAGGCCTGCCGTGGCCAGGATCATCGCCAACAGGGTGGTGCGCTCCAGGCCCAGGCGCCGGGCCACGGCCGGCGTGGCCACGCCGAACAGCGCGAACGAGGCGGTCGGCAGCATGCCCAGTACGCCGGTCATGGTGGTGCCGAATCCGAACTGCTGGCCCAGTACGTCCAGCAGCGGGGTGATCGAGGTGACGGCAGTGCGCAGGTTGACCGCCGCCAGCAGGATGGCGGCGAATGCCAGAACGCGGCCGTGCAGCAGCGACGGCGATTCGGATGAGGAGGAGCTCATGGTGGTCCTTGCAGGTGTCGCACGCCGCCACAGTGGCGTGCAGCGCCGGCATCGGTCTACGCCGACGCGGCAGGTGGGGGAGTGGACATCATTGTACGTGGCTGGCGGGCGGGGCGAGGTCCTGTCGGCGCAATCTGTCGCTATCGGCACTTTCCGGCACGCTGCGGCGCGCCTCTCCGGCGTCGCGTCCGGCGGGTCGCTGGACCGCAGACACAAAAAAACCCGGAGGACGATGGCGTCTTCCAGGCTTCTTGGTGACCACCGGAGTGGTCGGGGAGACAGGATTCGAACCTGCGACCTCTACGTCCCGAACGTAGCGCTCTACCAGACTGAGCTACACCCCGAAGGGAGCCGCCTATTCTAGCCATTCACCCCGATGGCGGCAAGGGGTGAACGCCGTTTCCTTCACGCTGCCGGGGCAGCGGCTCTTCAGGGAACAAAAAAGCCTGGACGACTTCACCAGGCTTCAATGCGACCACCGAAGTGGTCGGGGAGACAGGATTCGAACCTGCGACCTCTACGTCCCGAACGTAGCGCTCTACCAGACTGAGCTACACCCCGAAGGAGCCGCCTAAGATACCGTGTGAAGGCCTGGGCGGCAAGGTTTTTTTACATTTCAGCGACGATTCTCTGTGTCGATGCGGTTCTGTTCGCGGGCTTCGAACCACATGCCGTTGAGGATGGCGACCGTCGAGGCGAGGCCGGCGCCGAGGATCCAGGCGAAATACCACATGTTCGGTTCTCCTTGGGAGGCAGGGGATCAGTAGGCGTTGGGGTTGCTGCCCATTTCATCGCTGGTGGTCTTGCCCTTGAGCACGCGGTACACCCAGGTGGTGTAAGCGAGGATGATCGGCAGGAACACCACCGTGGCCAGCAGCATGATCCACAGGGTCAGATGGCTGGACGAGGCATCCCACACGGTCAGGCTGGAGGTGGGCTGGCTGGAGGACGGCAGCAGGAACGGGAAGATCGCGAAGCCGACGGTCAGGATGATGCCGGCGATGGCTGCGCCGGAGGCGATGAAGGCCAGGCCGCCGCGACGGGCACGCAGCAGCACCGCGCTGGCGAGCAGGCCAAGCAGGCCGACCAGCGGCGCCAGCAGGGTCGCCGGCATGGTGCTGTAGTTGCGCATCCAGCCGCCGGCCGCGCCCAGCTCGGCGCTCTTCAGCAGCGGGTTGGTGGCGCCGTCGGTGATCACCTGCGAGGTGATCTGGTAGCCCGGCAGGCCGAAGGCCACCCAGGCTCCCCCCACCGCAAACAGTGCGAAGGCGATCAGCGCGGCAATGCTGCCAAAGCGCGCCGAGCGTTCAGCCACCGGGCCGTCGGTCTTGATCACCAGCATCGCCGCACCGTGGGCCACCAGCATGGAAACGCTGAGCAGGCCGGCCAGCAGCGCGAACGGCATCAGCAGCCCGAAGAACGAGCCGGTGTAGAAGATGCGCATGCTGTCATCGAAGTGGAACGGCACGCCCAGCAGGACGTTGCCCACCGCCACGCCCATGATCAGCGCAGGGATGAAGCCGCCGATGAACAGCGCCCAGTCCCAGGTGTTGCGCCAGCGCTCGCCCGGCATCTTGCTGCGGAACTTGAAGCCGACCGGGCGCAGGATCAGGGCAAACAGGATGACGAACATCGCCAGGTAGAAGCCTGAGAAGCTGACCGCGTACAGCGGCGGCCAGGCGGCGAAGATCGCACCGCCACCCAGGATCAGCCACACCTGGTTGCCTTCCCATACCGGGCCGATGGTGTTGATCACCAGCCGGCGCTCGGCGTCGGTGCGGGCCACGAAAGGCAGCAGCGTGCCCACTCCCAGGTCGAAACCATCCATCACCGCGAAGCCGATCAGCAGGATGCCGAGCAGCAGCCACCAGATCACGCGCAGCGTGGTGTAGTCCAGAAGAATGAAATCCATCTTGGTTTTCTCCTGCCTCAGGCCTGGCCGGCGGCCGGCGCTGCGGCATTGTGGGAAGCATGCGGGCGGGGCGACTGCAGCGACGGCAGCACCTCGTCCGGACCCTTGCGGATCGCCTTGAGCATCAGCTTGATCTCGACCACGATCAGTGCGGTGTAGATCGCGGTGAAGCCGGCCAGGGTCAGCACGATCTGGTGCAGGGCCAGGCCCGATGCCGCGTAGAACGTCGGCAGCACGCCATCAACCGCCCAGGGCTGACGGCCGTACTCGGCCACGAACCAGCCGCATTCGATCGCGATCCACGGTGCCGGCAGCGTCCACAGGGCCAGCGTGAGGAACCAGCGCTTGTCCTGGAAGTTGTTGCGGCACGAGTAGTAGAAGGCCAATGCGAAGAAGGCGATCAGATAGAAGCCCAGGCCCGCCATCACGCGGAAGGTCCAGAACAGCGGCATCACGCGCGGCACGGTATCCATTGCCGCCTGCGAGATCTGTTCGGGGGTGGCGTTGAGGATGTCCTCGCGGTAGCGCTTGAGCAGCAGCCCATGGCCCAGATCCTGCCAGTGGCGGTCGAACATCTCACGGGCTTCGACGTCGTTCTTGTTGGCGCGCAGGCGTTCCAGCGCACCGTAGGCGAGCTGGCCGCCGCGTACACGGTGCTCGGCGCGCTCCACCAGTTCCAGGATGCCCGGGATCGGCTGGTCCAGCGAACGGGTGGCGATCAGGCCCATCAGGTACGGGATCTTCACCGCATAGTCGTTCTGGTGCGTCTGCTGGTTGGGAATGCCGAAGGCGGTGAAGTCCGCCGGGGCACGCTCGGTCTCCCACATCGCCTCGATCGCGGCCAGCTTCATCTTCTGGTGCTCGCTGGCGGCGTAGCCACTCTCATCGCCCAGCACCACCACCGACAGCGATGACAGCAGGCCGAACGCCGCGGCCACCGCGAACGAACGGCGGGCCAGGTCCTTGTGCTTGTTGCGCAGCAGGGACAGGGCGCTGATCGACATCACGAACACCGCGCCGGTCACGTAGCCGGCGCTGACGGTATGCACGAACTTGGCCTGCGCCACCGGGTTGAACACCACAGCCATGAAATCGACCACTTCCATGCGCATGGTTTCCGGGTTGAACACCGCGCCGGTGGGGTTCTGCATCCAGCCGTTGGCGATCAGGATCCACACCGCCGACAGGTTGGTGCCTAGCGCCATCAGCCAGGTGACCGTCAGGTGCTTGACCTTGCTCAGGCGGTTCCAGCCGAAGAAGAACAGGCCGACGAAGGTGGCTTCCAGGAAGAAGGCCATCAGCCCTTCGATCGCCAGCGGCGCACCGAAGATGTCACCCACATAATGGCTGTAGTACGACCAGTTCATGCCGAACTGGAATTCCATGACGATGCCGGTGGCCACGCCCATGGCGAAGTTGATGCCGAACAGCACGCCCCAGAACAGGGTCATCCGGCGCCAGATCTCCTTGCCGGTCATCACGTACACACTCTCCATGATGGCGACCATGAACGACAGGCCCAGGGTGAGTGGTACGAATAGGAAGTGGTACATCGCGGTCAGCGCGAATTGCAGCCGCGACAGTTCTACGACTGTCTGATCAATCATGGCCTGGCTACCTCGTTGGATAGTGCCGTTGCAGGTGGCGGGAAGGGTGGTCTACGACGTGAATGATGTGACCGACTACTTCAGACAGCCTTGATCCAGATCAATGTATGAACAGGTACGCGAAGAGATCGTATGCGGGCCCTGTGAAAACTGCGACCCCTGGCCGCAGGGGGAGGCTGTTGCCTGTGCCTACAATGCCATCCATCCTCCACTCCCTGTGAAGACCCTTTGAGCGCTGCCGAACCGACCGTCCTTTCGCCGGAAGCCGAGACGAACCGGCAGCGGCGTGCCCGCACCGCGTGGCTGGCCGACCTTGCGCGGGGGGCACGGGGCCGCCAGCGCCTGGCGGCCGTATGCATCAGCCTGTCCGGCGCGCTGCTGATCGGCCAGGCCGCCGCCATCGCCTGGCTGGTGCAGCAGGTGCTGGTGGAGCAGGCGCCGCTGTCCTCGGGCCTGCCGGTGCTGGCCGCACTGGCGCTGATCCTCCTGCTGCGCACGGCATTGGGCAGCGCGACCCAGGCTGCCGTCGGCGATGTTGCCGACACTGCCCGCCTGGCCCTGCGCGAGCGCGTGTTCGCCCGCCTGCTCGGCCACGGGCCGCTGTGGCTGCGGCAGCGCCGCACCGGCGAGCTGGGCGAGCTGCTGCTGCATCACGGTGATGCGATCGAGAATTATTACAGCGGTTTCCTGCCGGTGCGCACTGAGGTGGTGGTGGTGCCCGTGCTGATCCTGGCCGCGGTGGCCTGGGTGGATTGGGTGGTGGCGCTGATCCTGCTGTTCACGGCGCCGCTGGTGCCGTTCTTCATGATGCTGGTGGGGTGGGGCGCCGAAGCGGCAGGTCGCGCGCAGCTGGGTGAGCTGGCGCGCATGAGCGGCCATTTCGCCGACCGTATCAAGGGCCTGGGCCTGCTGCGCGTGTACGGACGGGGCGAGGCTGAGCTGGCGGGCATAGAAGCCGCTGCCGAGGGCGTGCGGATGCGGACGATGAAGGTGCTGCGGATCGCGTTCCTGTCGTCCACGGTGCTGGAGTTCTTCGCTTCCGTCAGCGTGGCGATGGTCGCGCTGTACCTGGGCTTGAGCTATCTGGGCATGATGTCGCTGCATGCGGCCGTGCCGACGTTGGGCGCCGGCCTGTTCTGCCTGCTGCTGGCACCGGAATTCTATGCACCGCTGCGACGGCTGGCCGCGCATTATCACGATCGTGCCAACGCGCTGGCCGCGGCAGCCGAAGTGGAGCGCCTGCTGCAGTCGTTGCCGGATGAGCAGGGATTGATCGAGAACGAGGTCGTGCCGCTGGCAGTGGAGCCGGCCGAGGCCGCCCTGCCGCCGCTGCAGGCGCAGGGCCTGGTGCTGCGCCCGCTGGGCGCGTCGCAGGATGTGCTGCAGGGCGTGGATGTGCTGCTGGAGCCAGGCCAGCGGCTGGCACTGGTGGGTGCCAGCGGCAGCGGCAAGAGCACGCTGCTGGAGGCACTGGCCGGCTGGCTGCCGCCGCGCGAGGGCAGGCTGATGCTGCGCCCCGGCGTGCAGGTGGCCTATGCCAGCCAGCGCCCCTATCTGTTCCACGGCAGCATCGCCGACAACCTGCGGCTGGCCGATCCTGGCGCCAGTGATGCACGATTGCGCGCGGTGGCCGAGGCAGCGCAGGTGCTCACGTTCGCGCAGGGGCTGCCGCAGGGGCTGGATACGATCATCGGTGAACGCGGCTTCGGCCTGTCCGGAGGCGAGGCACGACGCATCGGCCTGGCCCGCCTGCTGCTGCGCGACCCGCAGGTGCTGTTGCTGGATGAGCCGACCGCCTTCCTCGATGCAGATACCGAGGCCGCGCTGCTGCGCAGTCTTGCCGCCTACGCGCGCGGTCGCAGCGTGGTGGTTGCCACCCACAGCCCGGCCGTGATCGCCTGGGCTGATCGCTGCCTGCTGCTGCCGGAAGGACGTCTGGTCGAGCCGGCGCAGGCGGTGCACACATGAGCCGCTCGCCCGATACGCTGCGTGCGGTGTTCCTGCAGCAGCGGCCGCGCCTGCTGCTGACCATGCTGCTGCTGTGGACCACGATGCTGGCAGGTACCGCCCTGCTTGGCCTGTCCGGTGGCTTCCTCACCGCAGCGGCGCTGGCCGGTGCCGCCGGTCTCGGCCAGGGCTTCAACTTCTTTTCGCCTTCGGCCGGCATCCGTGGCCTGACCATGGCACGCATCGTTTCCCGTTATTTCGAGAAGCTGGTTGGCCACGATGCCACGTTGCGCATCGCCCGCGACCTGAGGGTGTGGTTCTTCCGGCGTGCCCTGCCGCTGGCGCCCGCGCGGCTGGGTGCCACCCGCACCGGCGAGCTGCTCGCGCGCCTGCTCGGTGATATCGGTGAAGTGGACGGCCTGCTGGTCCGCGCGCTGGGCCCGCTGGTCGCGCTGGGGGCACTGTCGATGGTAGCCGTGCTGTCGGCGGCGATGATCCTGCCGTCGGCAGCGGTGCTGTTGGCGGTGCTGGCTGCGCTGATTGCGTTCGGTGTGCCGTGGCTGGGCGTGCGTGGCCGCGATGGCGAGGAAGCGGATCGCGCCGCGCATCGAGCCGCACTGCGCACGGCCGCGTTTGAAGGACTGGAAGGCGCGGGTGATCTGGCGGCGCTGCATGCCGATGCGGCGTGGCAGCTGAAGGTGCGGGTGGCCGCCAAGCAGTTGGCCGCGCGTGATCGCCGTCGCCGCTGGCGCCTGATCGCCGCGTCGACACTGCACGGCAGCGTGGCCGGGCTCGGCCTGGTGGCCATGCTGGCACTGGCCCTGCATGCGGCCGAGCAGCAGCGCATCGCGGCTGAAATGGCAGCCGGACTGGTGTTCCTGACGGTGGCGCTGATCGAACTGTGGGCGGGGATGGGCCTGGCATGGCAGTCGTTGCAGTCCGGTCGCATCTCGGCCGATCGCCTGCAGTCCATCGTCGAGCAGCCGCCGGCCGTGGACGAACCGTTGGCACCGCAGCCGGTTCCGCTGCACGCACGCGTGCACTGGGATGACGTCCACTTCCAGTGGCTGGGGGCGGTACGCCCGGTGCTGCGCGGGCTGCAGCTGACGTTGGCGCCCGGCGAGCGCATCGCGATCCGTGGCGACAGTGGCTGCGGCAAGACCACGTTGTCCAGCCTGCTGCTGCGCCTGTGGGATCCGCAGCAGGGCCGGCTGACCTATGGCGGGCGGGACCTGCGTGATTTCGCCCAGGCCGATTGGCATCGGCAGCTGGCCTGGCTGCCGCAGAACGCCCCGGTGTTCGCCGGCAGCGTGGCGGAGAACCTGCGCCTGGGGGATCCTGATGCCGACGATGCTGCACTGTGGGCGGTGTTGCACAGGGTGCGGCTGGGCGAGTGGGCCGAGCGCAATGGTGGCCTGCTGGCCTGGGTTGGCGAGAACGGTGCGACGATGTCCGCGGGTCAGGCGCGACGCCTGGCGCTGGCCCGCGCGCTGTTGCGCAACGCGCCGATCCTGGTGCTGGACGAACCGACCGAAGGCCTGGACGTGGACACGGCCCATGCGCTGCTGCAGGATCTGGCCGGCCTGCTGGACGGTCGCAGCCTGTTGATGATCACCCATGACGACCTGCCCGATGGCGTGGTCGACGCGCAGTACCGGTTGCGCGATGGCGTGCTGATCCGCGAGGTGTGAGCGGCGCGCCTCATCAGGAAAATTCGCGCAGCATCACGGCGATCGAGGCCACATTGGCCAGCACGCACAACCCGAACACCCACTGGAACGCGGCTTTGCGATGCTTGTGGCGGAACGTCGCCTGGCCCAGCAATGCGCCGGGCCAGCCGCCGGCGAAGGCCAGCAGCTGGAGTGTCCGTTCCGGAATGCGCCGGTGGTTGCGTTGTGCGGCGCGCTTGTCATGGCCATACAGGCCAAACGACACGGCACTGGCCAGCAGGCACCAGCCGCCCAGCCACAGGGGCAGAACGCCGCTGATCGTCAGTGCGATCAGCGCGCCGAAGGCGGCCAGCGCGAGATGACGCCGCCATCCCACTAGAGCGTGTCGAGGAAGCTGCGAACAGCCGGGCCGAACCGATCGAAATCGACCAGGAAGGCATCATGGCCCTGCGGCGAGTCCAGTCCGGTGAAGCGTGCATCGGCGCCGCCGGCGCGCAGGCCGTCGGCCACCTGCTGCTGCTGCTGCACCGGGAACAGGATGTCGGTGTTGGCACCGATGGCCAGCGCCTTGTCCACACGGATCCTGGCCAGTCCAGCCATGACATCGCCATTGGCATACTCGGCCAGGTCGAACCAGTCCATCGAGCGGCTCAGGTACAGATAGCAGTTCGGATCGAAGAAGCGCACGAAGCGGCGCGCGTGGCCTTCGAGATAACTTTCGACCTGGAACTCAAGGCCGAACGGATCGTCGTCGGCCTGGTCCGAATCCAGGCGCACGCGGCCGAAGCGGCCGTCCCATTCCAGCGCCGAGCGGTAGGTGATCACCCCCAGCTTGCGCGCCATGCGCATGCCGGATTCAGGGTACTGGGTGTCGTCGTAGCGGCCACTGTTCCAGCGTGGATCGAGACGGATCGCTTCCCGCTGCAGCGATCGGATGGCGATGGAGAACGGCAGCGCCTGCGCACTGCCGGAAATGTTGATGTGGCTGCGCGCGATTCCCGGATGCAGCATCAGCACCGCCAGCGCGGTCATGCCGCCCATCGAGTTGCCGATCACGCATGCCAGCCGTTCGATACCCAGCGCACGCACCACCTCGACGGCGGCGCGTGCGCCGTCTTCGATCGACAGTTCGGGAAAGTCGAGTCGGTACGGTTCGCCGGTCGCCGGATTGATCGATGCCGGTCCTGTCGAGCCCTTGCAGCTGCCCAGCGAGTTCACGCAGACCACGAACCAGTGGTCGGTATCGATCGGCTTGCCCGGCCCGAGCATCGCCTCCCACCAGCCCGGTGCGGGATTGCCTGCGTTGCCGGCGGCATGTGCGTCCGGCGACAGGCCGGTGACGATCAGGATCGCGTTGCCCCCATCGGCAGCCAGCGTGCCCCAGGTCTCGTAGGCCACGCGCGCACCGTGCAGGGCGCCGCCGCGCTTGAACGGGAAGGGCGAAGGCAGGGCATGGAAGCGGGTGCCGGGCGGAATGAATTCGGTCATGCGGGCATTCTAGCGGGGCCACATGTGGAGCTGGCGACACGCTGGTTTCCATCAGCGGGCGAATGTCGCACGCCAACCCTCTGTCGGGCATGGCCCGGCGCTACCGATGGCAAGCGCACAGGTAGCGCCGGGCCGTGCCCGGCGAGCGCAGCGGTGCGGTGTTACGGAAACCGCAGTTCCACCACGTCCTCATGCGGCAGGGTCACCTTTACCGGCAGGCTCTGCAGGTCACCGTCGCCGCGATTGGCACTGCCACTGCGCGAGATCCGCGCCAGCACTTCCACCTCGCGATGCGCTGACAGGGGGGCGGTGGGCATTGGACTGTCGCCGTCGCCAAGTCCGACCGTGCCGGGAAAACCAGCCAGAGGCAGCTTGCGCACCGCGACCGGCATCGGCGGGCCGCCGACCGCACGTGCCAGCACGAAGATCTGCGCGCCCGCGGGCCATTGCGCATGCTGCACGGAGACGGGCAGCTGCACACGCACCTGCAGCAGTGCAGGCGAGGTCGCCGGGGCCGGATCATGTGCCTGTGCGGCCGCTTCGCGGGCAATGGCGATCTGTGCCTGCAGCGCCTGCGCGGCACCCGGTTCCAGGTGCGGCAGCAGGCCGCTCCAGACATCGGCGGCTTCGTTGTTGCGGCCGCGCTGGCGCAGGGCGATGCCGAGCAGCCAGCTGGCCCGTTCGGCTTCGGGCGCCAGCGTGCGCGCCCGCTGCAGCCACGATACAGCGGTGTCGTCGAACTGCTTTCCGGCATCGGCCTGGGCGCGCGCCTGTGCCGCTTCCACCAGCACGCCCGGGTCGTCCGGTGCCAGTGCCACCGCGCGTGCGAAGGCTTCGGCAGCCGCGGCGGCGTTGCCCAGTTCGCTCTGCGAGCGGCCGAGCAGGGCCCAGCCATCGGCACGTTGTGGATCGCGCTGCAGCGCGCCCTGCAGGGCCTGCACGCCCTCGCGCAGGGTCGCCACCGATGGCGCCGGCTGCACCCGTGCCGCCTGCGGGTTCCCCACCAGCTGGTACAGGCAGGCGCCGGCGATGCCCACGGCAACCACGGCGACGACGAAGCCGGTGCGGCCTTGCCGCCGCAGCGGCCACAACACCAGCAGCGCAGTGAGCGCAGCGCTGGCGGCAGCCGCGAAAAGCAGCCAATCGTTCACCAGTCCTCTCCCACGTCGGCCGATGTCGGCGGTGCGGCGGCCACGGTGCGGGCACGACGGCGGACGATGCCCACCACCACCAGCGCGCCGGCGCCCAGTACCAGCAGCGGACCACCCCACAGCAACCAGGTGCCCGGCTGCAGTGGGGGCTGGTAAAGCACGAAGTCGCCATAGCGGGCGACGAGGAAGCGCTTGATCTGCGTATCGTCATGGCCCTGCTGCATCAGCTGCAGTACCTCCCGGCGCAGGTCCTGGGCGATCTGGGCGTTGGAATCGGCCAGCGACTGGTTCTGGCACTGCACGCAGCGCAGCTGCGCGGCGAGGTCGTGGAAACGACGCTCCTCCGCTGCATCACGGAACTGCAGCGGCTTTGGGTCATGCAGTGGTTGCTGCGCCAGGCCGGGCAACGACCCGGCCAGCAGCAGTACCAGCAGCCCGCGCAGGCCGCTACGGAGCAACGCGCTGCGAACCGGCCGCATCGTTCTGAGCCTTCTCGATCTTCTCCAGCGCCGGGATCAGCTTCTCGTCGACCACCTTCTGCGTCATCGCTCCGCTGTACTTCCAGCGCACGATGCCGCTGCCGTCGACGAGGAAGGTCTCCGGCGCGGCCGTTACGCCCCAGTCGATCGCGGTACGGCCTTCGATGTCGCTGAGCACGACCATGAACGGATTGCCCAGCTGTTCCAGCCAGTGCAGGGCATCGGTGGGGTCGTCTTTCCAGTTGTAGCCGATCACGCGCACGCGCTTGCTCTCGGCGAAACGGGTCAGTACCGGGTGTTCCTCGCGGCAGGCCGCGCACCAGCTGCCCCAGACGTTCAGCAGATAGGGCGCACCGCGCAGTTCTTCGCTGCGCACGATCATCTGCGGATCGTGCAGCACCGGCAGCGCGAAGGCGGGGGCGGGCTTGTCGATGAGGGCCGAAGGCAGCACGTCGCGCTGCGGGTCGCCCGACTTCATCACGCCGTAGATCATCAACCCGAGCAGGCCGAAGAAGAACAGCACGCCGATAACGATGGCGACCGGCGGCAGCGGGCGGGAGGGGCGCGGGGCGGGGGACTCGGACATGGAAACTCCTACGGACGACGGAAGCGGCGGTCAGCGGCGGTGATGAATCCACCCAGGGCCATCAGCAGCGCGCCCAGCCAGATCCAGCGCACGAACGGTTTGATGTGGACGCGGACTGCCCATGCATTGTTGCCCAGCGGCTCACCCAATGCCACGTAGACATCACCGCCGATGCGCGCATCGATGCCGGCCTCGGTCATCACCTGGCCACCGCTGGCGTACTGCCGCTTCTCCGGATGCAGCAGGGCCAGTTCGCGGCCGTCGCGGAACACCCGCAGATGACCGCGGTCGGCAATGAAGTTGGGGCCCTCGCGGTGATCCACGCCTTCGAAGCGCACTTCGTGACCGCCGACCACGATCTGCTGGCCCGGTGCCAGCGCCACTTCGCGCTGCACGTTCAGCGCTTCCACCAGCAACGCGCCCGCCAGAAACACGGCGACGCCGGCATGGGCAACGATCATGCCGAGCATTTCGGCAGTAAAGCGGCCATTGCCACGCAACCGCTGCCAGACGAAGCGGGCGGTGCCCAGCGCGACCCAGGCCGCCGCGGCGACGCCGATGCCGGCTTTCCATCCGTTCTGCGGCGCCTGCCACCAGGCCAGCGCACCGAGCAGTACCGCCAGGCCGAGCCAGGGGGCGAGCAGGGCCATGGCGCGCGAAGGCTGGTCGCGCTGCCATTTCACCAGCGGGCCGAAGGGCAGCAGCAGCACCAACGGGGCCATCAACAGCAGGAACAGGCTGCCGAAGTAGGGTGGGCCGACCGAAATCTTGCCCAGCGACAGCGCATCGGCCAGCAGCGGGTACAGCGTGCCGAGCAGGACCATCGCGCAGGCGGTGGCCAGCAGCAGGTTGTTGGCCAGCAGCAGCGTTTCGCGCGAGGTCGCGGTGAAGCCGCGGCGGGCATCATCGGCGTCGATGCTCAGCTGGCCCGCCCGCAGTGCGTACAGCAGCAGGCTTCCACCGACCAGCAGCGACAGGAACACGAGGATGAACAGGCCCCGCGAAGGATCGGCGGCGAACGAGTGCACGCTGGTCAGCACGCCGGAGCGCACCAGGAACGTGCCCAGCAGCGACAACGCGAATGCGGCGATCGCCAGCAGCAGGGTCCAGCTGCCGAAGGTGCCGCGCTTCTCGGTGACCGCCTGCGAGTGGATCAGTGCGGCGCCCACCAGCCACGGCATGAAGCTGGCGTTCTCGACCGGATCCCAGAACCACCAGCCGCCCCAGCCCAGTTCGTAGTAGGCCCACCAGCTGCCCAGGGCGATGCCCAGGGTCAGGAACGCCCAGGCGACATTGGTCCATGGCCGCGTCCAGCGCAGCCAGCGCGCGTCCACGCGTCCCTCCAGCAGCGCGGCCACGGCGAAGGCGAACGGCACCGCGAAACCCACGTAGCCCAGGTACAGCATCGGCGGGTGGATGATCAGTCCCGGATCCTGCAGCAGCGGATTGAGGTCACGGCCCTCCAGCGGGGCCGGGTTCAAGCGCAGGAACGGGTTGGAGGTGAAGATCAGGAAGGCGAGGAAGCCCACGCTGACGATGCCCATCACCGCCAGCACGCGCGCCTGCACGTGCCGGGGCAGGTGCCGTGAGAACAGCGCGACCGCTCCAGTCCACAGCGCCAGCACCAGCGCCCACATCAGCAGCGAGCCTTCGTGCGCGCCCCACACCGCCGAGTAGCGGTAGATGAGTGGCAGCAGTGAGTTGGAGTTCTCGGCCACGTAGCGCACCGAGAAGTCCTGCTGCACGAAGGTGGCGGTCAGCACCGCGAATGCACCGGCCACCAGCAGCAGCTGCGCGTAAGCGGCCGGCCGTGCCACCGCCATCCACGCCGCGTTGCCGCGATGGGCGCCGGCCAGCGGCAGGCCGGCCAGCAGCAGCGACGCCAGCAGTGCGCACAGCAGCAGGATCTGACCCAGTTCGGGCAGCACTCAGCGGACCTCGGGTGCCGTCACCGGCACGTCGTGCTTGAGATGGGCCTGGCCCATCTTGTCGGCCACTTCCTTCGGCACGTACTGCTCGTCGTGCTTGGCCAGCACTTCGTCGGCGACGAACACGGCGTTCTGCAGCGCGCCCTCCTGCAGGCGGCCGCTGGCGACCACGGCCGTGCCTTCGGCGAACATGTCCGGCAGGATGCGCGAGGTCGTCACCGCCAGCTGGGCATCGCCATCGGTGACCAGGAAGTGGGCTTCCAGCGAGCCGGGCGGGCGATTGAAGGAACCCTTCACCACCATGCCGCCGAGGCGGAACCGAGATTGCGGCTCGACGTCGCCACGCAGCACTTCGGAGGGCGTGTACAGGTAGGCAATGTTGCGCTCCAGTGCCATCGCCACCAGCGCGGTGGCCAGGCCGGAAGCGAGCAGGGCCAGCAGGACCCAGGCCAGGCGGCGGCGTTGGACCGGTGTCATCGTTCCAGCTCCGTGGACAGCGACGGCGGGACATCCTGGGCGCTGGCACGTGCCTGCTGCCGCTGCTGCCGGGCCTGTGCCATGCGCCGGGCGGCGCGCAGGCGCAGCCAGGAACCGAGCGCGTCGGCGCAGAGCACCAGCACGAACACAGCGTACGCACCGATCACGTAGGGCAGGTGGCTCATTTCGGGTTCTCCGCAGCAGCCTGCGCGGCGTCGATGCGGCCACCGACCCAGGCCTTGCCGGCCTCGCGGTCGAGATTGTCGGCGCGCGCCTTGGCCAGCACCGAACCGGCGAACCAGAACTTGGTACCGATCACCATCCACCACAGCGGGGCGATCATGGCACTGTCGATGGCCGATTCACCGAACACGTTGATCGACTGGCGCTGGTGCAACCCACCCCACCAGTCCACGGAATAGCGGATCACCGGCAGCAGGCTGACGCCGACGATGGCCAGCAGGCCGGCCGCACGGGCGGCACTGCGGCGGTCCTCGATGGCGTGGTACAGGCCGATCACGCCCAGATACAGGAACAGCAGCACCAGTTCGCTGGTCATGCGCGGGTCCCAGTCCCACCAGGTCCCCCACGTGCCCTTGCCCCAGATGCTGCCGGTGAGCAGGGTGATCAGCGTGAACCCCGCGCCCATCGGCGCGCACGCCATGGCCAGGATCTCGCAGACCTTGATCCGCCAGATCAGGGCAATGGCGGCGTACAGCGCCATCAGCGCGAATACGAACAGGCTCATCCAGGCGCTGGGCACATGGATGTAGAGGATGCGGAAACTGTCCAGCTGCCGGGCTTCCGGCGGCACCACCAGCAATGCCTGCCAGATTCCGACAAGCAGGACCGGCACGGCCGCGAGGTAGAACACCCGCGACCAGCGGGCGGCGAAACGATCGAACGTGGGCGGAGAACCGAGTTGGTGGAACCAGCGGACAATCGGATTCATGCGTGACGGCTATCCAGCAGGGGTGGATTGGCTCTCAGCTCGATCAACTCAGAGAAATACGAATCGCAGCGGCAGTCGCCAGCGGTGCCAGCACCAGTGCCACCAGCAGGCCGGCACCCAGCATCAGCAGCGCGCCGACCGGATCCTGTCCACGGCTGGCTGCAGCCAGGCTGCCTGCACCGAAGACCAGCACCGGCACGTACAACGGCAACGACAGCAACGCCACGAGAATACCAGAGCGCCGGATGCCCACGGTCAGTGCAGCGACCACACCACCGATCAGGCTCAGCAACGGTGTTCCCAGCAGCAACGATGCCAGCAACATCGGCAGCTGGTCATGCGGCAGATGCAGCATTTCCGCCAGCAGCGGGCTCAGTACGATCAGTGGCAGGGCCGTGGTGGCCCAGTGCAGCAGCACCCGCACCAGCACCAGCCACGCCAGTGGCACCGGTGCCAGCAGCCATTGCTCCAGCGAGCCATCCTCGGCGTCGGAGCGGAACAGCGAATCCAGCGCAAGCTGCCCGGCCAGCAGCACCGCCAGCCACAGCACCGCACCAGCGGTCGCCGCCAGCGGCTGTGGATCGCGTCCCTGTGCCAGTGCGAACAGCACCACCACCAGCAGGGCGAACAGCAGCGGCTGCAACGCATCGCCGCGGCGGCGCCAGAGCAGGCGCAGGTCACGCCTGACCAGCGCGCGCGCGGTCTGCCACAGGCCTGGTTCGGTACCCGGGGCGATCATGCGGCACCGCCGAGGTCGAGCTGGCGGGTACGCACCGGTGGTGCGGCGTAGGCCCCATGGGTGGTGACCAGGGCGGCGCCACCTGCGCGCAGGTGTGCCGAAATCATCCGGTTGACCAGGGTGATGCCCTCCAGGTCGAGGTTGGCGTAGGGCTCGTCGAGCAGCCACAGCGGGGCGGGCGAGAGCCAGATGCGGGCCAGCGCCAGCCGCCGCTTCTGTCCGGCGGACAGGTGCCGCACCAGGGTGTCCTCATACCCGGCCAGGCCGACGATGGCCAGTGCATTGCCCGGCATCTGCCGCGCCCGGCGCCCGTGCAGGCCGCACAGGAAGTGCAGGTTCTCCAGCGTGTCCAGGTCCGGCTTCAGCGCGGGAAGATGGCTGAGATAGGCGACATAGCGCGCCCGTTCGGCGTTGCTGGCGGGCCTGCCGTCGATCCGCACCTGGCCGGCGCCGGGTCGCGCAAGGCCGGCGAGCACGCGCAGCAGGGTGGTCTTGCCGGCACCGTTGCCGCCCTGCACGAGCAGCGCCTCGCCAGCATCCACGTGGAAGTCCAGCGGGCCGAACACGGGCGCGTCATTGCGCGAGAAGCTCAGGCCGCTGGCGGCCAGCAATGCAGGGGTGTCCAAGGGGCAGGGATCTTCATGCCGGAGTGCGGCGGCAATTGTAGCGATGAAATCCGCCCGGTAGCGCCGGGCCACGCCCGGCGAGCGTCAAGCGCGGTATCCCGCTGAAAGGGCATGTGCAAACAGCCGCCCGGCATGACCCGTCACGACCGGCCCGCGCCGCAGGCCGGGTCCGGATTTCGTACACTTCCAGCCCTTGTTCCCATTAGCCCAGGCCGATGCAACCCACCACCAAGCTGCCCAAGGTCGGTACCACCATCTTCACCGTCATGTCCCAGCTCGCTGCCGAGCACGGTGCAGTCAATCTGGGCCAGGGGTTTCCGGATTTTTCCGCGCCGCAGCGCCTGATCGACGAAACCGCCAGGGCGATGGCGGCCGGCCTGAACCAGTATCCGCCGATGACCGGTGTGGCGCCGCTGCGCCAGGCCATCGCGCAGAAGTCACTGGACCTGTACGGCGCCCAGGTCGACCCGGACACCGAAATCACCGTCACCAGCGGCGCGACCGAGGCCATCTTCAACGCCATCCACGCCGTGGTGCGCGCCGGCGAGGAAGTGATCGTGCTGGACCCGGCCTATGACTGCTACGAGCCGGCCATCGAGCTGGCCGGCGCAACCGCCGTGCACGTGCCGCTGGACCCGCAGACGTTCGCCGTGGACTGGGACCGCGTGCGTGCGGCCATCACGCCGCGCACCCGCATGCTGATGGTCAACACCCCGCACAACCCCTCCGGTGCGATGCTGGACGAGGCCGACATGCAGGCGCTGGCCGACGTGCTGCGTGGCACGCAGATCTACCTGATTTCCGATGAGGTGTACGAGCACATCATCTACGATGGCCGCCGCCACGAATCGGTGCTGCGCTACCCGGAACTGCGCGAGCGGACCTTCGTCATCTCCAGCTTCGGCAAGACCTACCACTGCACCGGCTGGAAGATCGGTTATGCGGTGGCGCCGCCGCTGCTGACCGCGGAATTCCGCAAGGTGCACCAGTACAACACCTTCACCAGCTTCGGCCCGGCCCAGTATGGCTTTGCCGCGATGATCCGCGACGAACCGGAGCACCACCTGGAACTGGGCGCGTTCTATCAGGCCAAGCGTGACCGCTTCCGCGAGCAGCTGGCCGGTACGCGACTGAAGCCGCTGCCGGTGCCGGGCGGCTACTTCCAGCTGGTCGATTATTCGGCCATCAGCGATCTGCCCGACCATGAGTTCGTGAAGTGGCTGACCATCGAGAAGGGCGTCACCGCCATCCCGCTGTCGCCGTTCTACGAAACCGCACCGACCGGCCAGCGCCTGGTACGGCTGTGCTTCGCCAAGAACGAGGCGACCCTGGACGCGGCGATCGAACGCCTGCGCCTGCTGTGAGCGGAGTGACGACCATGCAGGATCTGCGCATTTCCCTCGTCCAGGGCGACACCCGCTGGCATGACCCGGCCGGCAACCGCGCCTACTATGGCGCGCTGCTGGCGCCGCTCGCCGGCACCACCGATCTGGTGATCCTGCCGGAGACCTTCACCAGTGGCTTCTCCAACGAGGCCATCGCACAGGCTGAAGGAATGGATGGCCCCACCGTCGCCTGGGTGCGCGAACAGGCCAGAACCTTGGACGCGGCGGTGGTCGGCAGCGTGCAGCTGCGCGACGGCGCGGGCGTGTACAACCGGCTGCTGTTCGCGACCCCCGACGGTGGACTGCAGTACTACGACAAGCGCCACCTGTTCCGCTATGGCGGCGAGCACGAGCGCTATGCCGCCGGCCGCGACCGCCTCTGCGTGGAATGGAAGGGCTGGCGCATCAATCCGCAGGTCTGCTACGACCTGCGGTTCCCGGTGTTCTGCCGCAACCGCTACAACGTGGAACGGCCCGAACAGCTGGATTTCGATCTGCAGATCTTCGTTGCCAACTGGCCCTCGGCGCGTGCCTACGCGTGGAAGACGCTGCTGCGCGCACGTGCGATCGAGAACCTGTGCTTCGTCGCTGCGGTCAACCGTGTCGGCGTGGACGGCAACCAGCTGCACTATGCCGGCGACAGCGCCGTGCTGGATTTCCTCGGCCAGCCGCAGGTGGAGATCCGCGAGCGCGAGCAGGTGGTGACCACCACCCTCTCGGCCGACGCGCTGGCGCTGCACCGTGCGCGCTTCCCGGCGATGCTCGATGCCGATGCTTTCCATCTGGACGTGCAGGCCTGAACGAAGGGCTGAACGCTGCCCGCATCACCGTGCGCGCCTGCATTCACCCTGCACGCGCGCGCTGCTAGATTCGCCGGCAGTCCGAACGCTGTGGAAGTCCTGCCGATGAACAAGTCCCTTGCCCTGCTGCTGGCGCTGGCCGCCACCTCCCTGGCTCCGGCCGCGCATGCCGGTGGCAACCTCGACTGCCACCTGCGCTACAACCTGTCCGGCTGGTCGCTGATCTACAAGACGGCCTCGGGCACCGGCACCGTCAGCTGCAGCAACGGTGCCAGTCTGCCGGTGCGCATCCAGATGAAGGGCGGTGGCCTGACCGTTGGCAAATCGAAGATCACCGACGGGCGCGGCAGCTTCACCGGCGCCGTCAGCGTGGATGAACTGCTCGGTACCTACGCGTCGGTGGGGGCCCATGCCGGTGCGGTGAAATCCAGCAATGCGCAGGTGATGACCAAGGGCGACATCTCGCTGGCGCTGTCCGGTACCGGCAAGGGCTGGGACCTGGGTGTGGACGGCACGGCCTTCACCATCAGCCGGCGTTGATCAGTTCCCGTCGCGGCGGCACCCGATAACGAAAAACCCCGGCCAATGCCGGGGTTTTTCATGTCAGGCGTGCTGCCGATCAGCCGCCGCGCGGGCCGCCGCGACGGGGGCCACCCGGGCCACGATTGCCGCCGGGGCCGCCCGCACCGCGGTTGCCCCCCGGACCGCCGGGGCCGCGATTGCCACCGGGGCCACCCGGGCCACGGTTGCCGCCCCCGGGACCGCGGCTGCCCGGACGGGCACCCTGCGCCGGCTTCGGGCTGCCATACGGATTGAAGCCCGGGTTGGCGTGGTCGGACGGGAAGCTCGGGGCGTTGCCCGGATGCCCGTACGGATGCTTGTTGCCCTGCGCGCCCTGGCTGCGGTTGCCCGCGCCGGGACGGCCCTGGCCACCGGCGCCGCCGCGACCCTGGCCGCCTGCGGCGCCCGGACCCTTCGGCTTGCCATAAGGACGGCCCTGGCCGCCGCCCGGACCACGCGCGCCCGGACCGGCGTTGCGGTGGCCGCTCGGGCCGGTGCTGACGCCATCGGGCACGTACCAGGTCCGGAACGCAGCCGGATTGCCTTCCGGCAGCGAACGGTCATTCTTCGGCTTGCGCTGCTTGAACGGCTTCTGCGACTGCTTGGCCGCGGCTTCGCCGCTGACCGTGAGGCCGCCCTTGAAGCCCCCGCCCTTGCCGCCGCGGCCACGGCCACGGTCTTCGCGCAGGGTGTCGAAACGGCGCAGTTCGCGCCCTTCGTCGGCCGTGCTGTGGCCATTGACGTAAGCGTTGCCACGGCCGCCTTCGCGCACGCGCACGGTGGTCTTGGCGGCGCGGCGCTGGCCGATCACCGGCTGCAGGGTGAGGGCCGACGGAGCGCCTTCTTCCAGCTTCAGTTCAGCACGCAGCGCTTCGACCTGGGCGCTCGGCAGCTCGACCGACTGGCCACGGGCCAGTTCGCGCGGCAGGCTGACCCGGCCGTAGCGGGTGCGCTTGAGGCGACTGACCTGGCAGCCCTGCGATTCCCACAGGCGGCGCACTTCGCGGTTGCGGCCTTCCTTGACCACGACGCGGAACCAGTCGTGCGAATCGGTACCGCCGATGCGTTCGATCTCGTCGAACTTGGCCGGGCCGTCTTCCAGCGCGACGCCACGGGCAAGGCGGTCGACGATGGCATCGGCCACCTTTTCCTGGCCTTCCGGTGCACGCACGCGGACCACGTACTCGCGCTCGACCTCGAAGGACGGGTGCATCATCGCGTTGGCCAGTTCACCGTCGGTGGTCGCCAGCAGCAGGCCGGTGGTGTTGATGTCGAGGCGACCGATCGCGATCCAGCGCGCGCCCTTCAGCGGCGGCAGCGATTCGAACACGGTCGGACGGCCTTCGGGGTCTTCGCGGGTGGTCACTTCGCCTTCCGGCTTGTTGTAGACCAGCACGCGCGAGGGTTCGGACAGGGCCGTGGCGACGAAGCCGCGGCCGTCCAGTTCGATCTTGTCGCCGCTCTTGACCGACATGCCGGTCTGCGCGACTTCACCGTTGACCTTGACCAGGCCTTCGGCGATGCGCTGTTCCAGCGCGCGGCGCGAGCCAAGGCCAGCCTGGGCCAGGACCTTGTGCAGGCGTTCTTCCAACTTGAACTGTTCGGAGGTGGCTTCGCGCTTGAGCGAGAGCTTGTTCAACGACAGCTTGCGAGGGGTGTCACTCATCAGTTTTGCTCCGGCCGACGGTTTCGAGGTCGGCCTCTGGTTCGGAATCGGCTTGGTCAACAGCCACGGTCGTCGTCGCGACGGCGTTGTCTTCGCGTTCGTTCACTGGCACCGCGCGCTCGCCCGGCGCGGAATCGGGGTGCCCATCATCGAGGGGCGAAGGTGCTTGCTCATCGGTGGCCGCCGCAGGGACTGCGTCGGCGGAATGCGGGGTGTTGTCACCGGCCAGGCCGGCATCATCATTGGCGGCCCCGTCCGGCTCGGCCGAGACGTCGGGGCCGTCGGCGCTGGCGGCAGCCGGTGCATCGCGGTCCAGGGCCAGCTGTGGTTCCAGCTCGCCCAGGTCCTTCAACTCCGACAGCGGCGGCAGCTCATCCAGGCGCTTGAGGCCGAAGTAATCCAGGAAGCCCTTGGTGGTGCCGAACAGTGCCGGCTTGCCGGGCACGTCGCGGTGGCCGACGACGCGGATCCATTCGCGTTCTTCCAGTGCCTGGATGATGTTGCTGCTGACAGCGACGCCGCGCACCTGCTCGATCTCGCCGCGGGTGATCGGTTGCCGGTAGGCGATCAGCGCCAGCGTTTCCAGGGTGGCACGGGTGTAGCGGGTCTTGCGTTCGGTCCACAGCCGGCTGATCCAGCCATGCACCTCGCCGGTGACCTGGTAGCGGAAGCCGGAGGCGACCTCGACCAGTTCCACGCCGCGGCCTTCGCAGCCTTCGCGCAGGTGCTCCAGCGCACGTTCGATGCTGCCTGGCGGTGCTGGTTCCTCCTCCGGGAACAGGTCCTTCAGCTGGGCCAGGGTCAGCGGCTGGCTGGAGGCCAGCAGGGCACCTTCGACAATGCGGTTGATCAGCGGTTGATCCATCGGCAGGCAGCGCTCACTCGTTCTCGTTGGCGGCGTCGTTGTCGTCGAACTCGCTGCTGAACTGCAGCGGGGCATTGGTGTTGCCGGCCGCCAGCGACTTCACGTAGATCGCCGCCAGCGGTTCCTCCTGGACGATGTCCAGCAGCTGTTCCTTGGCCAGTTCCAGCACGGCCAGGAAGGTGACCAGCACGCCCAGCTTGCCTTCTTCAGCAGTGAACAGGCTTTCAAAACGGTAGAACCTGCCGTCTTCCATGCGGCCGAGCACTTCGCCCATCCGCTGCCTCACGCTCAACGCCTCGCGCTTGATCGCGTGGCCGCTGAACAGCTCGGCGCGCTTGAGCACATCGTGCAGCGCCAGCAGCATCTCCTTCAGATCCACCGGCGGCGGCAGTTTCACCGTGGCGCGTTCGGGCATGAAGGCATGGGCCACCGTGGTGTCCCGGTCCTGGCGGGGCAGGGCATCGATGTCCTCCGCCGCCTGCTTGAAACGTTCGTACTCCTGCAGCCGACGCACCAGTTCGGCGCGCGGATCGGCTTCATCGCCTTCGTCGCTGACCGGGCGCGGCAGCAGCATGCGCGACTTCACCTCGGCCAGGATCGCTGCCATCACCAGATACTCGGCCGCCAGTTCGAAGCGCAGCTCGCGCATCACGGTGATGTACTCCACGTACTGCCGGGTGATCTCGGCCACGGGGATGTCCAGCACGTCCAGGTTCTGCCGGCGGATCAGGTACAGCAGCAGGTCCAGCGGACCTTCGAAGGCATCCAGGATGACTTCCAGTGCGTCCGGCGGGATGTACAGGTCCTGCGGGATCTGCAGGACCGGTTGCCCATGCACGACGGCCAGCGGCATTTCCTGCTGCTGGGGGGCGGGCGGCCGGGTTGGCGGGTTCGCGTCGAGCGCGAGTTCGGAAGTCATCTAATGGACATCAGGATTGCAACGGACCAGTCGCGGCACCCGGTGCCGCGCGTGCACCGCGGGCCCCAAGGCACCAGGCGCGCCTGTCTCGGCGCGATTCCACACATATCAAACAGCAGGACGCGCCGCAGGAGACGGCAGCGACGGGACTACGGGGAGGTCGTCTACGTGGCCTGCCCGGAAGCGGCAGGTCGGTCGTCGGGGGCTGCGTTGGCCGCAAAAACCGACGGGTTGCTGCATCCAGCCACGTGCAATGGACTCTAGGGTAAGCCTTTGCCGCGCCAGTGTCCAGCTGCGGCCAGGGCGAGGGGGCTTTGGCTAGAATCGGCGGACCCGACAACGCGAGCGAGGAAATGCCGGTGTGGTATGTGATTGAAGGCTATGACGGCCAGGACGTACTGACGCAACGGCTGCAGGCCCGGCCGGAACACCTGACGCGGCTGCACGCGCTGCGTGATGAAGGAAGACTGCTGCTGGCCGGGCCCTGTCCGGCGATCGACAGCGCAGATCCAGGCCCGGCGGGGTTCAGTGGTTCGGTGGTGATCGCCCGCTTCGGGTCGCTGCCGGAGGCACAGGCCTGGGCCGATGCGGACCCCTATGTGGCCGCAGGTGTCTACGTGAGGGTGCAGGTGCGGCCCTTCCGCCAGGTGTTGCCGTGAACGCGGACCGGATCGAGCGAATTCGTGATGCGCTGCAGCAGGCGCTGGCCCCGAGCGTGCTCGAGATCGAGGACGACAGTCATCGTCATGCCGGCCACGCTGGCGCGCGCGATGGCCGTGGCCATTTCAACGTGCATGTGGTCAGCGAGCGCTTTGCCGGCCTCGGCCCGTTGGCCCGCCACCGCGCGGTATACGCGGCGTTGGGCGCGATGATGGAGACCGACATCCACGCGCTGTCCATCCGCGCGCTGGCACCGTCAGAACAGGGCTGAGCCCTTGTCCCGCACTGTCATTGCCGGTCCGTGCGTGGGCCGTCAGGGACAGATTTCCATGTCCATTTCAGGACATTCGTCTAACGGACAGTTTACAAGCCCAGATGGAAACGCTTACATTCCGCGCCAATGCTGGTAGGTCCAAGCCGTGGAGGGCGGCTTCGTGAACAAGGCAGCCATTACAATCAAGGATGTCGCACGCGAAGCCCGGGTCTCCGTGGCCACGGTTTCCCGCGCGCTCAACGGGCATGAAAATGTCGCCGAACCGGTCCGCCAGCTTGTGCTGGAGGTGGCCGCACGGTTGCGTTACACCCCGCACGCCGCCGCCCGCAGCCTGAGCAGCCGCCGCACCAACACGGTCGGCGTGGTGCTGCCGGACCTGTACGGCGAGTTCTTCTCCGAGCTGATGCGCGGCATCGACGGCGTTGCCCGCAGCCGCCGCCAGCATCTGCTGGTGTCCAGCTACCACGGCGACCAGGAGCAGCAGGGTGCTGCCCTGCGCGCCATGCGCGGGCGTGTCGATGGCCTGCTGGTGCTCTCGCCCTATGCCGAGAGCCCCGGCTTCCTGACCGACAACCTGCCGCAGTCGCTGCCCACCGTACTGATCAACACCTACCTGCCTGGGCAGGATCATCCGGTGTTGAGCATCGACGACCACGCGGGCGCAATGGCGATGACCCGTCATCTGCTCGATGCCGGTCACCGGCGCATCGCGTTCATTTCTGGCCCGGACCTCAACTTCGACGCGCGCGAGCGCCTGCGCGGCTTCCGTGACGCGCTGGCGGCTGCCGGCGGCAGCGCCGAAGGCATCGAGCTGCCCGGTGATTTCGACGAAGCTTCCGGCCATCGCGCCGGTCAGGAGTTGTTGGCAGCCGGCACGCTGCCCGATGCCGTGTTCGCCGCCAACGACATGATGGCACTTGGCTGCCTGTACGCCTTTGCGCAGGCAGGCGTCCATGTTCCGTCCGATGTCGCCCTGGCGGGTTTTGATGACATTCCGCTGGCACGTTTCGTTCACCCGTCGCTGACCACCATGCAGGTCAGCATCGCCGAGCTCGGCGATCGGGCGATGACGCGCCTGATGCAGTTGATGGACGGCACCTCCACGGAAGGGGCCGGGGACAAGCAGACCCTGGTACCCCGTCTCGTTGTTCGCGATTCCACCACTCCGCCATCCGGCCGTTGAAGCCGGAGGCGTTCCTTCTTTTTTGATTGATCGCAGGGGACCGCACACGCGGTCGCCGCCACCCGGAGATTGAGTTGATGATGCATTCCACTATCCGCACGCCGGCGCGCCGGCTGCTGAGCACCGCACTGGTCAGCTGCCTGATGCTGGCCGCCGCCCCGAACGCCCTGGCGCAGTCGGCCAACGCCAGCCTGCGCGGCCAGGTTGCCGGCGCACAGGCCGGTTCGGAAGTCACCGCCACCAACGTTGCGACCGGCACCGTGCGCCGCGGCACCGTCCGCGCCGACGGCAGCTACTCGCTGATGGGCCTGGACCCGGGCACCTACGACGTGGTGGCCAACGGCCAGACCCAGAAGGTCACCGTGACCGTGGCCTCCACCGCCACCCTGAACTTCGCTGGCGCTGCCAGCAGTACCCCGGGTTCAACCGCGGCCACCAACCTGGACACCGTCAACGTCGTCGCGCCGACCCTGCTGCAGGAAGTGCGCACGTCCGAAGTCGGCAAGACCGTCAGCCTGCAGCAGATCCAGACCACTCCGCAGGTGTCGCGCAACTTCCTGGAGTTCGCCGACGCGGTGCCGGGCCTGATCTTCACCCGTGATGCGAAGGGCAACACCTCGCTGCGCGGCGGCGCCACCAATGCCGATGGCACCAACGTGTACATCGATGGCGTGGGCCAGAAGAGCTACGTCAAGGGCGGCGGTGTGGCCGGCCAGTCCGGCAGCGCCGGCAACCCCTTCCCGCAGCTGGCCATTGGCGAATACAAGGTCATCAGCGGCAACTACAAGGCCGAGTACGGCCAGGTCTCGAGCGCTGCGGTGACCGCCGCGACCAAGTCCGGCACCAACGAATTCAAGGGTGAGGCGTTCTATCGCTACACCGACGAGGACATGCGCGCCAAGACCCCGGCCGAACGCCAGGGCGGCAAGGACAAGCAGGTGTCGGCCGAGAAGGAATACGGCTTCGCGCTGGGCGGCCCGATCATCCAGGACAAGGCCCACTTCTTCGTGACCTACGAAGCCAAGCGCTTCGACCTGCCGGTCACCATCGCACCGGACGGTGCGGTCACCGGTGCCGCCGGTCTGCTGCCGCCCGCCGGCGCCGCCGGTCTCGGCCCGGCCAGCCAGCCGTTCCAGCAGGACCTGATCTTCGGCAAGATCGACTTCGAGCCGACCGACAACGATCGCATCGAGCTGACCTTCCAGGACCGCGACGAAACGCAGTCGCAGTTCAGTGGCCAGACCTCGCCGGAAGCCGGCCGTGAAGTGGTCAATACCGACCGTCGTTACGCGCTGCGCTGGAACCACAGCGGCGAGCGCTACTACAACGAATTGATGGTCACCCACGAAGATTCGTTCAACAACCCGACCCCGCTGACCCTGGCCAACGGCATCACCTACACCGCGCCGGACGGTCCTGAAGACCGCACGATCGTGAAGATCGGTGGCGCCTCGGCACTGGACTCGCAGGTGAAGGGCCAGAAGGGCTGGTCGATCGAAGACAACCTGACCCTGGATGGCATCCAGTGGGCTGGCGACCACACCGTCAAGATGGGCGTGAAGTACAAGCAGATCGACCTGTACGCTTCCGATGCGGCGCAGATCAACCCGACCTTCACCTACACCCTGGGTGATCCGGACTTCCCGGATTCCATTCCGTACAAGGCGCAGTTCGTCAAGCCGGTGACCGGCGTGTCGGGCGTGTCCGGCGAAGTACGCTCCAAGTCCAAGCAGTACGGCGTGTTCATCCAGGACGACTGGCAGGTCAATGACCACCTGCAGCTGAACATCGGCCTGCGCTGGGACTACGAGAAGACCCCGTCCTACCTGGACTTCGTGACCCCGCAGCAGGTGGTCGATGCCATCTATTCGCAGGATCCGCGCGCACCCGCCGGCCAGACCTACGCCGATTCGCTGGCGCTGGGCGGCCTGGACATCAGCGACTACATCAGCAACGGTCACAACCGCAAGGCATTCAAGGATGCCTGGCAGCCGCGCCTGGGCTTCTCGTATGACATCAACGCCGACGAGCAGCATGTGATCCACGGTGGTGCCGGCCGTTCCTACGACCGCGACCTGTTCGACAACCTGCAGCTGGAGACCACCAAGCTGGCCCTGCCGCAGCCGACCATCTACTTCCGCAACCCGGCCACCGGGACCTGCATCAACGGTCAGGCCGCCTGCTACGACTGGAATCCGAACCTGCTCAACGGCATCGGCAACCTGCAGGCGCTGGTGGGATCGACCAGCAACGCCGGCCTGGAGGTCGACCTGCTGAACAACAAGCTGAAGGCGCCGTACTCGGATCAGTTCAGCCTGGGCATGAGCAACCAGATCGGTGACTGGCTGACCGATGCCACCATCGCCCGCACCCTGAGCTACGACGGTTTCGCCTTCACCCTGGGCAACCGTTACCCGACCGGCCAGTTCTTCGATGATCCGCGCCTGTGCGGCGGTACCGAGCCGGGCCTGAGCCAGGCCTGGAGCTGCAACGTGCCGGGCTTCGGCAGCCTGATCATCGGCCAGCAGGGCATCAAGACCCGCGCCACGCAGGTGCTGCTGTCGGCGCAGAAGCCGTTCACCAAGGAAAGCGGCTGGGGCACCTCGATCGCCTACACCTGGACCACCGCACGCCACAACCGCGACATCAACGAGAAGTACGCCTTCGACCGTGGCCTGATCGGCGATTACCCGACCATCCGTTCCAACGGCGCTCCCCGTCACCGCCTGGTGGTGACCGGTTCGTACGCGGGCTTCTGGGGCATCACCTTCGGCGGCAAGATCACCCTGGCAACGCCGACGGCCGTCAACGACTGGTACCCCGTGCCGCAGGCCAGCGGCTACACCCTGCCGACCCCGCAGGCGGCCGTGCCCAACGCCAACGGCAAGTTCCTGGTGGGTGGCAAGATCTTCGGCTACCGCTCGGTCGACCTGCAGGCGACGAAGACGTTCAAGATGCCGGGTGATACCGAGCTGTACGCTCGCCTGGACATCATCAACGTGTTCGATTTCGACAACTTCTCCACCTACAACTACGTCAAGACCAACGGCAAGCTGCAGGCCAGCTACAACGAGACCGGTGACATCATCGGTACGCCCCGCCAGATCAAGGCGGAAGTGGGCTTCCGCTTCTAAGCGGGTACGCCTGCTGCAGGAGTCGATGCCGCCGGTTCGCCGGCGGCATCGGCAACTGCGATGATCGCGCTGTCAGGCCACGTTCCCGTGGCTTTTTTAAATGTGTGGTTTGTAAACGATTTCAGATCATTGGACGTTATGCTTTCCCATCGATCAGTCCACCGGAGGAACCGCGCCATGCAGGCACGCCACCTGTTGTCCGCCGCAGCGATGACCCTGGCCATCGCCGCCTGCAAGCCGGCCCAGCAGGAGCCCGCCAAACCCCGGCCGCCGGTGATCCTGATCGAGGCCGACGCACCGCCGCGGCCGATGAAGCCGGAACTGCCGCCGCTGTTCGATGACATTGAACGCCGCACCTTCCAGTTTTTCTGGGACACCACCAATGAAGTGAACGGCCTGACACCGGACCGTTATCCGTCACGCCCGTTCGCCAGCATCGCCTCGGTCGGCTTCGCGCTCACCGCCTATCCGATCGGCATCGAGAATGGCTGGGTCAGCCGCAACCAGGCGATCGACCGCACGCTGACGACGCTGAAGTTCTTCCGTGACGTGCCGATGGGCCCGCAGCGCACCGGCAAAGCCGGCTACAAGGGCTTCTACTATCACTTCCTGGACATGCAGGAAGGCCGCCGCTACGACAGCTGGGTCGAACTGTCGTCGGTGGATACCGCGCTGCTGATGATGGGCGTGCTGTTCGCGCAGTCCTATTACGACGGCGATGATCCGCGCGAGAAGGAAATCCGGCAGATTGCCGATACCCTGTACAGGAAGATCGACTGGCCGTGGCTGCAGCAGCGCGCGCCGCTGATCTCGATGGGCTGGTTCCCCGAAAGCGGCTTCATCGACCACGACTGGATGGGCTACAACGAGGCGATGATGGTGTACATCCTTGCCCTCGGCTCGCCCACGCATCCGGTCAGCCCCGACGCATGGACGGTGTGGACCCGGACCTACGATAACGACTGGGGCGTCTACCAGGGCCAGGAATACCTGTCCTTCGGGCCACTGTTCGGCCACCAGTACAGCCATGTCTGGATCGATTTCCGCGATATCCAGGATGCCTACATGCGCGAGCGCGGCAGCACCTACTTCCTCAACAGCCGCTCGGCCGCGTTGGCCCAGCGCGAGTACGCCATCGCCAACCCGATGCAGTGGAAGGAGTACGGTGAGAACGTGTGGGGACTGACCGCCAGCGATGGTCCGCAGAACACCACCCAGGAATATCGCGGCGAGCAGCGCCAGTTCCGCCACTACTCCTCGCGCGGCGCCGGCCTGCGCGAGAACTTCGACGACGGCACCATCGCGCCGACCGCGGCGGTGGCCTCGATCGTGTTCGCCCCGGAGCAGGTCATTCCGGCCACGCTGGAGATGCACAAGCGCTTCGGCGATTACATCTATTCCAGCTACGGCTTCCTGGATTCGTTCAATCCCAGCTTCAGCTACGACATTCCGATCAAGACCGGGCGCCTGGTGCCGGATCGTGGCTGGGTCGCCAGCGACTACATCGCCATCGACCAAGGCCCGATCCTGACCATGATCGCCAACTACCGCAACGACTTCGTGTGGGAAGTCATGAAGAAGAACCCCTACATCCGCAAGGGGCTGGAGCGCGCCGGATTCAGCGGCGGCTGGCTGGCCCCCGAGGGCTCGTTCCAGCCGCTGGAACTGCAGAAGGACGAGAAGGCTGCATCGGCGCGCGCGGTCGGCATCGCCGAGTCACGCGCGGCCGCCGCACAGGAACAGAAGAACAATGCCAACCGCACCACAGGCCAGGGAAAGTAACGCTGTGCAGAACTGGCTCCATCGCATGCGCCGCTGGGCGCTGCCGGCCCTGGCCGCGCTGGTCGTGGCGGGCTGCGCCCGTACCGAACCGGGCACCACCACCGTGCGCTTCTGGGCGATGGGGCGCGAAGCGGAAGTGGTCAGCGAGCTGATCCACGAATTCGAGGCCGAGAATCCCGGCATCAAGGTGGATGTGCAGAACATCCCATGGACCGCGGCGCACGAGAAGCTGCTCACCGCGTTCGCCGCCGATGGCCTGCCCGATGTCTGCCAGCTGGGCAACACCTGGGTTCCCGAATTCGCCGAGCTCGATGCGCTGACGCCGCTGCAACCGTTCGTGCAGCGCTCGGCGGTGGTCGACCCGAAGGATTATTTCCAGGGCATCTGGGATACCAACGTGATCCATGGCGAGCTGGTGGGCGTGCCGTGGTACGTCGATACCCGCCTGATCTATTACCGCAAGGACCTGCTGGCCAAGGCCGGTTATGACCACCCGCCGCGGACCTGGCAGGAGTGGAACGAACAGATGGCGGCGATCAAGCGCATGCAGGGCCCGAACCGCTATGCCGTGCTGATGCCGATCAACGAGTTCGAGCAGCAGCTGTCGCTGGCGCTGCAGCAACCCGATCCGCTGCTGCGCGACGACGATACCCGTGGCAACTTCTCCAGCCCGGGCTTCCGCCGCACGCTGGCCTTCTACGCCAACATGTTCGAGCAGGGCTGGGCGCCGAAGATGTCCGAGACGCAGATCTCGAATGTCTGGGATGAATTCTTCCGCGGTTTCAACGTGTTCTACATCTCCGGCCCCTGGAACATCCGCGAGTTCAAGAAGCTGCAGCCGAAGGCGCTGGAAGGGCAGTGGGGCACCGCCGCGTTGCCGGGTCCGGATGGCCCCGGTGCGGGCATCGCCGGCGGTACCAGCCTGGTGATCTTCCGCAAATCGCAGCAGAAGCAAGCCTCCTGGAAGCTGATCGAGTTCCTGTCGCGCCCGGAAATCCAGGCCCGTTTCCATTCGATCATCGGTGATCTGCCGCCGCGTCGCAGTGCCTGGGATGCACCGTCCCTGGCCGGTGATCCGCTGGCGGCGGCGTTCCGCGACCAGCTGGAGCGGGTCAGGCCGACGCCCAAGGTGCTTGAGTGGGAGCGCATCGTGCAGGAAATGCGCATCGTCACCGAAAAGGTGGTGCGCGGCGGGATGCCCCAGGACGACGCCGTGGCCGAGCTGGACCAGCGCGTGGACAAGGTGCTGGCCAAGCGTCGCTGGATGCATGAACAACAACGCCTGCAGGAGCGCGCGCCTTCGCCGACGCGTTCAAGCAGCACCCTGGCCGACGGGAGCGCGCAATGAAACGAACTTCGCTGGCCGGATGGATCTTCGCAGGCCCATCGCTGATCGTGCTGGGGGTGTTCTTCGGCCTGCCGGTCGCCTCGGCGCTGGCGCTCAGCGTGACCGACTTCGACCTGTACGCATTGGCCGACAGCAGCAACCTGCGTTTCGTCGGCCTCGGCAACTACATCGACCTGCTGCAGACCCCGATGTTCTGGAAGTCGCTGTGGAACACCAGCTACTTCGTGCTGATCGGTGTGCCGCTGTCGATCGGTGTGTCACTGGGCGCGGCGATGCTGCTGAACGCGCCTGCCGCGCGTTTCAAGGCGCTGTTCCGCACCGCGCTGTTCGCGCCGGTGGTGACCACGCTGGTGGCGGTGGCGGTGATCTGGCGCTACCTGTTCCATACCAGCTACGGCCTGGTCAACTACGGCCTGGGCCATCTGGGCATCAGCCCGATCGACTGGCTGGGCGATCCGAACTGGGCGATGCCTACCATCATGCTGTTCGCGGTGTGGAAGAACTTCGGCTACAACATGGTGATCTTCCTGGCCGGCCTGCAGGCGATCCCGCATGATCTGTACGAAGCGGCGCGGATCGACGGTGCCTCGCGCTGGAAGCAGTTCCTGCACATCACCCTGCCCATGCTCGGCCCGGTGCTGCTCGTGGTCGGAGTGATCACCGTCTCCGGCTACTTCCAGCTGTTCGCCGAGCCTTACGTGATGACGCGTGGCGACCCGCTGCAGAGCACGGTCAGCGTGCTGTATTTCATGTTCGAGGAAGGCTTCAAGTGGTGGAACCTGGGACGCGCCTCCGCGGTGGCATTCCTGCTGTTCCTGATCATCCTGGCGGTGACCACCGTGATGCTGCGCTTTGGCCGCAGGAGGCAGTTGGTATGAGTCGTGAAATCGGCCAGTCGCGCTGGCATCCGTGGTGGATCAACGGCGCGTTGCTGGTGCTGGCCCTGGTCAGCCTGGCGCCGCTGCTGTGGATGGTCTCGGTCTCGTTCATGCCGCAGGGCGAGGCCAGCCATTTCCCGCCTCCGCTGTTGCCCTCGCAGGTGACCACCCACAACTACCACGAGCTGTTCGCGCGTACCGGCATGGGCGGCAATTTCGCCAACAGCCTGCTGGTGTCGCTGGCGATCACGCTGGGTTCGCTGCTGCTCAATACGATGGCCGGCTATGCGTTCGCCAAGCTGAATTTCGTTGGCCGTGAGCGCCTGTTCCAGGTGTTGATGGCGGCGCTGGTCATTCCCGCCCAGGTGGCGATGCTGCCGCTGTTCCTGCTGATGAAGCAGCTGGGGCTGGTCAACAGCTTCGGTGGCGTGATCGTGCCGGCGCTGGCGAGCGTGTTCGGCATCTTCCTGGTGCGGCAGTACGCGCGCTCGATCCCGGACGAACTGCTGGAGGCCGCGCGCATCGACGGGGCAGGGGAGCTGCGCATCTTCTTCCAGATCGTGCTGCCGATGCTCAAGCCGGTGCTGGTGACCCTGGCGATCTTCACCTTCATGGGCGCATGGAACGATTTCATGTGGCCGCTGATCGTGTTGACCGATCAGGAGCACTACACTTTGCCGGTGGCCCTGGCCACCCTCTCGCGCGAACACATCATGGACGTGGAAATGATGATGGCCGGCGCGGTGGTTACCGTGGTTCCGGTGCTGGCACTGTTCCTGGTGCTGCAGCGGTACTACATCCAAGGATTGTTGCTGGGGAGCGTGAAGGGATGAAGGGTGCGATCGCCGTTGGACTGGGCCTGTTGTGGACCTCCCTGGCGATCGCCGCCCCTCCGGCGCTGCCGGCGCCGAAGGTGCTGGACGACTTCGACGATGTCAGTGCCTGGAAGCTGGTGCTGTCCGACCAGGTCAGCGGTTCGCTGCGCCCGGTCAGCGGCGCGGGTGGCGGCCGCGCGCTGTGCCTGGATTACGACTTCCACAACGTATCGGGCTACGTCGGCATCCGTCGCGCGCTGGCGGTCGAGTATCCGGTCAACTACCGCTTCGGCTTCCAGCTGCGCGGTGATTCACCGGCCAATGATCTGCAGTTCAAGCTGATCGACGCCAGTGGTGACAACGTGTGGTGGGTCAACCGCCCCGGTTACAGTTTCCCCAGGTCGTGGACGCCGGTCGAGTACCGGCGTCGGCAGATCGACAAGGCGTGGGGGCCGTCGCCGGAGAAGGAAATGGCGCGCAGCGCCGCAGTCGAGTTCACGATCTACAGCAAGGTCGGCGGACGCGGCACGGTGTGCTTCGACAGACTGACCCTGCAGGGCCTGCCCGCACGGGACGAATCGCCGCTGCGGCCGGAGGTGATCGCCGACACCGCCACGGCGCTGCAGGACCGGATGGTGGACGGCAAGAGCGATACCTTCTGGATCAGCGGTGGGGTGAAGCAGCAGACCATCAGCCTGGACCTGCACAAGAGCCGCGAGATCGGCGGCGCGGTGATCGACTGGCTGCCGGACCTGCAGGCGACCCGCTACACCGTGCGCACGTCCGTGGATGGACGCGACTGGCGCACGGCACGCGAAGTGACCGCCGGTGGCGGTGGCCGTGACTGGCTGGCGCTGCCGGATACCGATGCGCGCTATGTGCGCTTCGACCTGCAGGGAGGTCCGAACTGGCGCTATGGCATCCGTGACATCACGCTCAAGCCACTGGACTTCGCAGCCACGCCCAATGCATTCCTGTCGTCGGTTGCCGCTGACCTCCCACGCGGTGCGGTACCGCGCGCGTTCGTGGGCGAACAGCCGTACTGGACCCTGCTGGGTCTGGATGGCGGCCAGCAACAGGCGCTGATCAGCGAAGACGGTGCGCTGGAGCCTGCCAAGGGCAGCTTCAGCATCGAGCCGTTCGTCCGCCTGGATGGCAAGCTGATCGCTTGGAGCGATGTGGCCATCACCCAGTCGCTGCAGGATCGCTACCTGCCCATCGCCAATGTCGACTGGGTGCATGAGAAGGTGGGGCTGGCGGTCACCGGATTCGTGCAGGGCACGCCCGAGCGTGCGCAGCTGATCGGTCGCTACCGCCTGAGCAATCCGGACAAGGTGGCCCACGAGTACACGCTGGCGTTGGCCATCCGCCCCTGGCAGGTCAATCCGCCAACCCAGTTCCTCAACACCACCGGCGGCTTCAGCCGCATCGACAGCCTCGACGTCGGCGAGCAGCTGGTCCGCATCAATGGCGAGCCACGCATCTACCCGCTGCAGGTACCTGATGCGCGTTTTGCCACCTCTTTCGACGGCAAGCTCGATGCCATGCACCTCGCCTCGGGCAAGCTGCCGGCGACGACCACGGTGAAGGACAGCACCGGCATGGCGTCGGGCGCGCTGCTGTACACGATCACCCTGGAACCCGGGCAAAGCCGCGAAGTGGCGGTGGTACTGCCGCAGACCGGTGGCTGGGCGCCGCAGGCCGTGGACGTGGCAAAGGCGCAGCAGCAGGTTGCCGACATGTGGCGTGCCAAGCTCGGCGTGGTGTCGCTGCAGGTTCCGAAGGCGGGCCAGCCGATGGTCGATACGCTGCGCACCGCGGTAGCGCACATGCTGATCTCGCGCGTCGGGCCAAGCCTGCAGCCGGGCACGCGCTCGTATGCGCGCAGCTGGATCCGCGACGGCGCGATGATCTCCGAGGGGTTGCTGCGCATGGGCCGCAGCGACGCGGTGCGTGACTACCTCAACTGGTATGCGCCGTTCCAGTTCGAGAATGGCAAGGTGCCGTGCTGCGTCGACGCACGTGGCAGCGACCCGGTGCCGGAGAACGACAGCCATGGCGAGCTGATCTACAACATCGCCGAGTATGGCCGCTACACCGGCGACAGCACGTTCATGGAACTGATGTGGCCGCATGTGCAGGGGGCCTATCAGTACATGGAGCAGCTGCGTGCCAGCGAGCGCACCGAGGAGAACCGTGCACGCAACCCGGCCTTCTACGGGATGATGCCGGCCTCGATCAGCCACGAAGGATACTCGGCCAAGCCGATGCATTCGTACTGGGACAACTTCTGGGCGCTGCGTGGCTACAAGGACGCTGCGCTGCTGGCGACGCAGCTGGGCAAGGTGGAGGCGATGCAGATCGCCGAGTCACGCGATCAGTTCCGCGACGACCTGCAGGCATCGCTGCTGTCGGCCATGCAGCAGCACAACATCGATTACCTGCCGGGCTCGGCCGAGCTGGGCGATTTCGATGCGACATCGACGACCATCGCGCTGGCGCCCGGGGGCGAGCAGGGCCGGCTGCCGCAGCAGGCCCTGGAAGCAACCTTCGAGCGTTACTGGAAGGAATTCGTCGCGCGTCGCGATGGCAAGCGCGAATGGAAGGACTACACGCCGTATGAGTGGCGCAACGTCGCCGCCTTCGTGCGCCTGGGCTGGCGCGACCGCGCCTGGCAGGCGACCGAGTTCTTCTTCAAGGACCGTGCCCCGCAGGCATGGAACCAATGGGCGGAAGTGGTCTCGCGGACAGCGCGCAAGCCGTTCTTCGTCGGCGACCTGCCGCATGCATGGGTCGCGTCGGATTTCGTGCGCTCGGCGCTGGACATGTTCGCCTACAGCCGCGACATGGATGAGTCACTGGTGCTGGCCGGCGGCGTTCCAACGGCCTGGCTGCAGGGTGAGGGCATCGCGGTGCAGGGCCTGCGTACGCCGCAGGGGCAGTTGAACTACCGGTTGCGGCGCAGTGACAAGCTGCTGGTGCTGGAGGTGCAGCCCGGCCTGGTGCCACCGGCTGGAGGCGTCGTGCTTCCGTGGCCCTATGCGGGCGAACCGGGTGACGCCACCATCAATGGCGCGCCGGGTGAATGGATCGACCGCGAACTGCATGTGCACGAACTGCCGGCCCGCGTCGAGATCGAAGTGCCGGCGGCAGTGCGTCGCTCCGAGCGCAAGGGACAGTAAGGATGGGTAGGAAGGCATGGCGTGCGCGCGCGGCAGCGTCCGCACTGGGCATGGCGATCGCGCTGGCGCTGCCTGCCGCGGCGATGGCGGACGTACCACCGGCGGACGATGGGGACGCAGCCGCGCGCGCGCCTGGCATGGGCATGGTCACCTTCAACCTGCACCACGACCGCGAGGACTGGCCCAGCCGGCGTCGTACCATCCTGGCAGAACTCAAGCGCCTGCAACCTGATGCGATCGCGCTGCAGGAAGTGATCCAGCGGCGCAACGTGCGCAACCAGGCGCAATGGCTCGCCAGCCAGCTGGGCTACCGATACGTGTTCGTGTCCACCGATCCGGTCGGCGCGCCCAAGCGCTACGGCAACGCACTGTTGACGCGACAGCCGATCCTCGCCCAGGGCGAGCACCTGCTGCTGCCGCTGGACGACTACCGCACGGTGGCGCACCTGCGCATCGAGGTGGAGGGCCGGCCAGTCAACCTCTATGCAACCCATCTCAATGAGCGCAGCGATGAAAGCGGCAAGCGCATCCGGCGGACGCAGGTGGAAGATCTGCTGCGCTTCATCGCCGCAACGTCGGATGGCGCGCCGGTGGTGATCGCAGGTGACTTCAACGCGCTGGTCGATGCGGGTGACCTGAGCGAGCTGCGCAGCCACTATGGCGACAGCTATGGCAGCGTGCATGTGAACACCGACCTGGCGGCTGTCAGCACCCTCAACCGGCATTATTACCAGGCGCCCTCGCGGATCGATCACATCTTCTTCCAGCAGGATCAGCTGGTTGCGCGTGAGGCCAGGCTTCTGTTCGACCAGCCGGATGACAGCGGGCGCTGGGCTTCGGACCATTACGGCGTCTGGACGCGATTGCAGTTCGCGCCGAAACCCTGAACAACGACCCAGCGGCCTATCCCCGGTCGGCACGATACAGCCCGATGCACAAACAGAAACGGCGGGGATCATCGATCCCCGCCGTTCTGCTGTCACCCGATCAACGAGCGGTCAGTTGGCCGGCGGCGTGCGCTTGGCGGCCTCGTCGTCCTCTTCGTCAGCCTTGGCTTCGGCCGCCTGGGCGGCAGCATCGGCATGGCCATCCGCGACCGGGTCGAGGGGCGGCGTCACGACGGCATCGGCGACCGGCGCAGGGGCGTCCACCGGCGGGGCTTCCACGGCCACCGGTGCGACCGGGGCTTCGGCAACCACGACAGGCTCGACGACCGGCTTCACTTGAACCACCGGGGCCGCCTCAACAGCCACCGGTGCGGTTTCAGGCACGGGCGCTGCTTCAACAGCCTCCGGCTTCGACTCCACGACGGGTGCAGGCTCGACCACGACCGGCTTCACGTCCACCACAGGGGCCGCTTCGGCCACGACCGGCGTTGCTTCGATCACCGGTGCGGCGTCCGCCGACGGGGTTGCCGCCGCCACGGGCTGTGCGGGTGTCGCGGCGTCGATGGCGTCGAGCATGCTGGTCTGCACCGGCGATGGTGCCGGTTCTGCCTTGGCAGCGGTCTCGACCGGTGCCGGAGGCGCGGCGGTCACCGGCGCGGCGGCTTCAACCACGGCGCTGCTGACCACGGCGGCCGGTGCGGCGGCGACAGCGGCCGCAACGCGGGCCGGCTTCTCGCCTTCGACGATGGACGGCTCGACGTCATCATCGAAGTCGAACTCCGGCTGCGAGCGGGCGGGCTGCGTGGCTGCAACCGGTGCTGACCCGGCAGCGTGGTCGACACGCGGCTCGGCGCTGTCGGTGCTGTCGGCGTCATCGCCTTCGTCACCGTCATCCTGGTCTTCGCCCAGCGGATCGGTGCCGGCCGCATTCTCGGCGCCACCACGGCGGCGGCGGCGGCCACCACGACGACCACGACGACGGCGGGTCGCGCCTTCGCCGGCCTGCTCGCCCGTGGTGTCGGCAGGTGCCTCTTCGCCCGTCACGGCAGTGGCGTCACCTTCAACGGCGGTGACAGGCGCGACTTCGGCCGGCGCCGCGGTTTCGACCGGCGGCTGTGCGACCACCGGCGCGACCGGCGCCGTAGCCTCCCGCGCGGCCACCGCAGCAGCGGTGATGGCACTGGCCGCCACCGCAGCGGATGCCGTCGCCGTGTCGGTCTGGGCTTCTGCGGCACCACGCTGCGGCTTCTCGGCCGGCTTGTCGCCGTCCTGCTGCGGACGCGGCTGCTTCGGCTGCTTGAGCTTCGGCTGCTGCGGGTTCTGGCCCTGCTGCTCGTTGCGCGGCTTGTTCTGCTGCTGCGGCTGCTGGCCGTCCTTCTGCTTGCCCTGCGGCTGGCCGTTGCCGTTCGTGTTGCCATTGCCACCCTGACGGCCGTCCTTGCGCTGTTCGCCGCGATCCTTGCGGTTGCCGCCCTCCTTCTGCTGCTGCGCATTGCCGTTGCCGCGATTGTCGTCGCGACGGTCCTTGCGGTCCTTGTTGCGATCCTTGTTGCGCTCCCTGCGGCCACCGTCCTGCTGCGGCTGGCGGGCGGCCGGCGGCGCCGGGGCGGGTGCCGGCTCACCACCGAACACGCGCTTGATCCAACCGATCACGCCACCGCCGGTCGACGGGGCGGCGGGCGCAGCCACCACCGGCGCGGGTGCCGCTGCAGCCGGCTCCACTTCCTCACGCACCGGGGCGGGGGAGGTGTGCTTGACCTGGGTCACCACCGGCGGCGGGATGTTCAGCTGGCCCTTGGTGAGGGCGTGCACAGGCAGCTTGCGCGGAGTGCCACGCTGGTAGCTCGGACGGCTGCTTTCCTCGCCCAGTTCGTTCTCACGCAGGCGGGTGACCGTGTAGTGCGGGGTGTGCAGCTGCTCGTCGGCGACGATCACGATCGGCGCTTCATGGCGCTGTTCGATTTCGCGCAGCGCGCTGCGCTTCTCGTTCAGCAGGTAATTGGCGATCTCCACCGGCGCCTGCACCAGCACCTGACCGGTGTTCTCCTTCATCGCGTGCTCTTCGGCCACGCGGATGATCGACAGCGACAGCGACTCGACGCTGCGCATGCGGCCATGGCCATCACAGCGCGGGCAGACGATCTGGCTCGATTCGCCCAGGCTCGGGCGCAGGCGCTGGCGGCTCATTTCCAGCAGGCCGAAGCGCGAGATGCGGCCGACCTGCACGCGTGCGCGGTCGTACTTCAGCGCGTTGGCCAGGCGGTTCTCGACCTCGCGCTGATGCTTGTTGGAGGACATGTCGATGAAGTCGATCACCACCAGGCCGCCCAGATCGCGCAGGCGCAGCTGGCGGGCCACTTCCTCGGCCGCTTCCAGATTGGTCTGGAAGGCGGTGTCCTCGATGTCGCTGCCCTTGGTCGCGCGCGAGGAGTTCACGTCGACGGCGGTCAGTGCTTCGGTCTGGTCGACCACGATCGAGCCGCCCGACGGCAGGCGCACGTTGCGCTCGTAGGCGCCTTCGATCTGCGATTCGATCTGGAAGCGGTTGAACAGCGGGATGTCGTCCTTGTAATGCTTGAGCTTGCGCAGGGTCTGCGGCATTACCTGCTGCATGAATTCCCTGGCGTGCTCGTACATCTCCTCGGTGTCCACCAGGATCTCGCCGATGTCGGCGCGCAGGTAGTCACGCAGGGCGCGCACGATCAGGCGCGATTCCTGGTAGATCAGGAACGGGGCCGGCTTGCTCAGCGCCGCCTCGGCGATCGCCCGCCAGACGCTGAGCAGGTAGTCCAGATCCCACTGCAGCTCTTCCGCATCGCGACCGACGCCGGCGGTACGGATGATCACGCCCATGTCGTCGGGAATGTTCAGCTTGTCCAGTGCGTCCTTCAGGGCCGCCCGGTCTTCGCCCTCGATGCGGCGGGAGACGCCGCCGGCACTTGGCGAGTTCGGCATCAGCACCATGTAGCGGCCGGCCAGGGAGATGAACGTGGTCAGGGCGGCGCCCTTGTTGCCACGCTCTTCCTTGTCGACCTGGACCACCACTTCCTGGCCTTCCTTGAGCAGCTCGCGGATGCCGGCCTTGTTGTGGTCGACACCGGCCTGGAAGTAATCGCGGGAGATTTCCTTCAGCGGCAGGAAGCCATGGCGGCCACCGCCATATTCGACGAAGGCGGCTTCCAGCGAGGGCTCGATGCGGAAGATCCGGCCCTTGTAGATGTTGGACTTCTTCTGTTCCTTCGACGGCTGCTCGATGTCGATGTCATACAACGACTGGCCATCCACGATGGCAACACGCAGCTCTTCAGCCTGCGTGGCGTTGATCAGCATTCGCTTCATTGTTGCGTTCCTCGCAAGCGGCTACCGCGCGGAACGCCATGGGGTTTCGCCTCTGGATACGGCTCGCCACCCATTCGCGCAAGCGCGGGGAGGGGGGCTTGGGTTTCCAGCGCTACGACACCACGGCAGGCCGCGGGAGCGCTTCACTCATATGGTTTTTGGGGTGTTGCAGGGCCGCAGGCAGCTGTCAGCCAGGCTGGAGCGCCACGCGGGACATGTTCAGCACGGTTGCGTGTCAGGCATCCGGCGATGGCCGGGAAGGCCGGTGAGCCGCTAACATGGCCGCCCCGCGGGCGGTGGTCGCGCACTGTGCCGGATTCGTCGGAAGCTGGGCTTCTGGCCCTGAGTAACTTCCAACGAAATCAATCCCTTATCTCGCCCCCCGAGTGTAACAGAATAAACAGCCTGATGACCGCCCAAGACCCCACCAAGCCAGCTGGCGACAAGCCATCCGTGCGCATGATCACCGTTCCCGCCGACCGCGCCGGCCAGCGCCTGGATAATTTCCTGCTCGGCCAGCTGAAAGGGGCCCCGCGCAGTCTGGTCTACAAGCTGGTGCGCAGCGGCCAGGTGCGGGTCAATGGCGGCCGCGCCAAGGCCGAGCGCAAGCTGGAGGCGGGCGACGAGGTGCGGGTGCCGCCGGTCCGTCTCACCGAGGAGGGAGACAAAGCCGGCCCTCCCGAGTCGTTCATGCGGCGTCTGGAGCAGGCCATCGTCTTCGAAGACGCACGGCTGCTGGCGCTGAACAAACCCTCGGGCGTGGCCAGTCATGGCGGCAGCGGGATCAGCTTCGGCGCCATCGAGACCCTGCGCGCCCTGCGCCCGGGCCAGACGCTGGAACTGGTGCACCGTCTCGACCGCGATACGTCGGGCCTGCTGGTGGTGGCCAAGAAGCGCTCGGCGCTGAGCGAGCTGCAGGCGCTGCTGCGTGAAGACCATGGCGCCGGCATCCGCAAGCGTTACCTGACCCTGCTGACCGGGCGCATGCCCGACGGGGTGATGACGGTGGACGCGCCGCTGCACGTGGGCCTGCGCCAGGGCGGTGAGCGACATGTCCAGGTCAATGCGATCGGCAAGGAATCGATCAGTCATTTCCGCGTGCTGGAGCGGCGTGGGGGCCATTCCTATTGCGAGGTGCGCATCGAGACCGGCCGGACCCATCAGATCCGGGTGCACGCCCAGCATCTGGGGCATGCGGTGGCCGGTGACGACAAGTACGGCGATCCTGCGGTGAACAAGCGGCTTCGTGAGCAGATCGGCCTGAAGCGGTTGTTCCTGCACGCGGCCTCGCTGGAGTTCGCGCTGGACGACGGCAAGACCCCCTACGTGCTGAACGCTCCGCTGGCGGATGAGTTGGTCGAGGCGCTGGACCGCCTGCGCTGACGGCGGTTCGGCGGCGCCGGGTGCTTGGTCGGCACCGTCGCTTCCCTGCGATGAGTGGGCTTTTCACTTTCTTTGCTCGTGCAAAGAAAGTAGCCAAAGAAACACGCCGCCATCCGCGCCGGCGCTGCGCGCCGGTGCCCTGCGCTCCTCGGCTCGCTACAAGGCGGACCTGACAGCCGCAGCGTAGACCCATACCCGCACGCAGCCCTTGTACAGTCGAGCCACGCTCGACTGACGCGCGCAGCGCGGGCTTCGCTTTTTCATTCTTTCATCGCGCGGCTGGCGCGCCTATAGCCTGTCAGAGCCTGGTCCAACCCCGGGATCTCGCTCCGCCAGCCGCGAGGGGGCTCAGCCCGTTGGTCGCAACCCGCTCACCACTTGAACAGCACCAGGCTGACCGCCAGCGTTCCCATGCCTGCAACCAGGCCGTACACCGTTTCGTGACCCTTGGCGTAGCGCTTGGCCGCCGGCAGCAGTTCATCCAGGGCCAGGAACACCATCACGCCGGCGATCAGGCCGAACACCCAGCCGAACGTGGCGTGCGACAGCGATCCGGACAGCAGCCAGTAGCCCAGCATGGCCCCCACCGGCTCGGCCAGGCCTGACAGCAGGCTGGCGCCGAACGCATAGAACTTGTTCTGGGTGGCGAAGTACACCGGGACCGCGATTGCGATGCCCTCGGGAATGTTGTGGATGGCGATGGCGAAGGCCAGCGGCATGCCCACCGACGGGCTTTCCAGCGTAGCGAAGAAGGTCGCCAGCCCTTCCGGGAAATTGTGTGCGGTGATCGCCACCGAGGTCAGCAGCGCGACCCGCTTCAGGTACTCGCGGCTGTTCTCGCGGAACGCAGGGTCCTGCTTGTCCAGGCTGTCGTGCGGATTGGGAATGAAGTGATCGATCAGCACGATCACGATCACACCGGCCAGGAACGCCAGCGTGCCGTAGGTGAAGCCGGTGCGCTCGCCATAGGCCAGGGCGAACGACGCGATGGACTTGTTGAGGATCTCCGACAGCGACACGTAGACCATCGCGCCGCCGGCGAAGGCCAGGCCGAACGCCAGCAGGCGCGGATTGGGGCGGCGCGAGAACAGCACCAGCAGGCTGCCGATGGCGGTCGCCAGGCCGGCCGCGAGGGTGACCGCCAGCGCGATCCAGATGTTTTCGGGGGGGATCTGCAGCATGTACCGACGCGGTCCTGGTCAACAGACAACCGCCCCGGGCACTGCCGGGGCAGCAAGGGCGAGGCGGGCGTCGGCTGGCCTCGTCATGGTGTGCGGTCAGCCGCCGCGGCGCAGGCGCTCTTCCACCGCGAAACACTGGTCCGGCTTCGGCTGCGGCGGGTTGAAGCTGACCGGCACCTGGATGGTGGCGGGCACGGCCTGGCCGTTGCGGGTGGCGGCCTTGAACTGCCAGCCCTGCACGGCATTCCTGGCCAGCTCATCCAGCTGCGGGTTGCCCGCGCCGCTCAGCAGGGTCACTTCGCTGGGCTTGCCGTCGGTGCCGATGGTCACCTTGAAGGTGCTGGTGCCGCCCGTACCGGTACAGGCCAGCTCGAGCGGGTACTGCGGCGGCGGCGTCTTCACCGCAGCCACCTCGGTCGGCGGCGGCACGGGCGGCGACGGCTCGGAGGCGCCACAGCCGGCGAGGCCGGTCACGGCGATCAGGGACAGGCTCAGCACTCGCACATTCATGGCAGTTGCTCCGTGAGGGCCGATGTCTTGGCCGCGCAGATGAAGTCGTTCTCGCTCAGGCCGCCGACGTCGTGGGTCGAATAGCGCACCACGGCGCGGTCGTAGTGCACGCCCAGGTCCGGGTGGTGATCCTCGTGGTGGGCGATCCAGGCCAGTGCATTCACAAAGGCCATGGTGGCGTAGTAGTCCTTGAAGCGGAAGGTGCGCAGCAGCGCCTGGCCGCCCTCGGCCAGTTCCCAGCCGGGAATCTGCGGCAGCAGCTCGGCCAGCCGGGCCTCGCCCAGCTTGTGGTCGCTGCCTTTGCGCGGTACGCAACGGGCCTGGGCCAGTGGAATCAGGTCGGCCATGGGAATCTCCACCTCGTGTTGACTGAACAATGCGCCGGACGGTGTATAAACCGAATGAGCGGTTGACACTTACTTGGCTAGAATAGCCTGATGATCCAGATCTCCGACACTGCCCAGACCCATTTCCGCAAGCTGATCGAACGCGAGGGCGCGCCCGGCATGGGCGTACGCCTGAGCGCGGTCGATCCCGGCACTCCGCGTGCCGATGCGCGGTTGGAATTTGCCGAACCCTCGGACCTGCACGGCGACGAGTGGGCCGTGGACTGCGACGGGTTCACCCTGTATGTCGACGCCGGCAGCGTCGGCTGGCTCGATGGTGCGGAGATCGACATCGTGGCTGGCGCGGCAGGTGCCCAGCAGTTGACCATCAAGGCGCCGCGCATCAAGGGCGAAGCGCCCGGGGAGGCCGCTTCGCTGGTCGAGCGTGTGCACTGGGTGGTGGAGAATGAAATCAATCCACAGCTCGCCTCCCATGGCGGCAAGGTCGCAGTGCAGGAAGTCTCGGCCGAGGGCGTGGTGCTGCTGCGTTTCGGTGGTGGCTGCCAGGGCTGTGGCATGGCCGATGTGACCCTCAAGCAGGGCATCGAAAAGACCTTGATGGGCCGGGTACCCGGCGTGACCGCAGTGCGCGACGCGACCGACCACGACAGCGGCCACGCACCGTACATCCCGCGCGGCAACGCCGCCTGATCGCCGACGCGTGCCTCTGCCCAGAGCCGAGCAACTCATCGACCTGCTGCTGGCGCGCCAGCAGCAACCGATCATCCTGGAGAAGAACACGCGCCTGCCTTATGGCTGGGCGCTGTGGCTGCGCTCGCTGAGCCCGTTGCCACGCCCGTTCCATGCCCGCGAGGTGATCGCGGTGCTGCTGCCCAGGCCTCTGCCGGGACGCCCCGGGACGCTGCCGGTGCTGCCCCGCTGGCAGGCGCTGCGGCGCCTGTTGTGGCAGGACTGGGAGCCGGCGCCGCGTGACCAGCGCTGGATGCGCTGGACGTCGGCCGTCGCCAGTGCATTGCTGCACCTGCTGTTCTTCCTGCTGCTGCTGTGGGTGGCGGTGATCCGCACCTCGGTGCCCGCCGAGCAGGGATCCGACGGTGAGCGCGTGCAGATCGAGTTTGTCGGCCGCGCCAGCCAGGAGGGCGGAGGCGACCAGCCCGGCGCCGAATCGGCTGCAGCAGCTGCAGCCGGCCGCACGGCTGCAGGAGACGCGGCAGGATCGGCAACTGCGCCGCAGCCGCGACCGGTCGCGGCGCGCCCGCAGCCATCCCCTGCTGCGGCCCCCGCTGCCGCCAGTACGCCTCCGCAAGCCATGCCGACCGAGCCGGCCCCACCGGCCACGCCGCCGCCTTCGCCGGTCCAGGCGACCGACGTGGCGCAGGCCACGACCGATTTCGTGGTGCCGCCGGTCAGCGTGCCGCGCACCGAAGTGAGCATCGTGCCGCGCGACACAACGCCCAGCGTACGCGAGCGCAGCGTGCAGCCGCTGGAGGCGCCGCCCACACCGCAAGCGCTGCGCACGCCGGATGTGCAGGTGAGGGTGCCGCAGATCCGCCAGCCGCAGGTGCAGGAACGTGAGGTGGCCATCGTGGAGACACCCGTTGTGGCTCCGGCGGTGCGCGCAGCGGAAGTACCGATCCGCGTTCCGCAGCAGGATGTGCAGGTGCGCGAACGCGAAGTGCAGGCGGTTGTCGATCCGCAGGTGCGGATGGCGCCGATCGCAGGCCGTGAGCCTGCAGTACGGGCGCCCGCAGGCCGCGACGTGCAGGTGCGCGAACGTGAGGTGGCGTCTGCACCGGTCGCTTCGCCTGCGCCTTCCAGTGGCAGTGCGGCAACCTCCGCCCCCGCAGCCCAGGGCAGCGCGGCTGCGGTGAGCAGTCCCGCGGCGCGCCCATCAGCCGCCGCCACGACACCGGCACAGGCCGGTGCCCGCCCGACGCCGACCCCGGGCAACTGGGCTACGCCGGCCCGGGGCGACGACTGGGGGGCCTCCGATCGCACTCGTGATGGCGCCCGCAGCGGCGCCGCGCAGGCGAGCAGCGCGGGCCGGGGCAACGGCCTGTTCAATGCCGACGGCAGCGTGCGGGTACCGGGGCAGGACGGCCCCGGCAATGCGGAGCGCGGCGCTCCCGGGGGGGACAACGACGGCTGGAGCAAGGAACGCATCGCCCAGTCGGGGACATGGCTGAAGCGACCGCCCTACGACTACACGCCCACCTCGTTCGACAAATACTGGGTGCCGCAGGAGTCGCTGCTGGCCGAGTGGGTGCGCAAGGGCGTCAAGGCGATGGAGATTCCGCTTCCCGGCACCAGCACCCGGATTTCCTGCGTCATCTCCATTCTGCAGGCGGGTGGCGGCTGCGGCCTGACCGACCCGAACATGCAGGACCAGCCGGCCGTGGCCCGGCCGCCGCCGGATATCCCGTTCAAGAAGGAACTGCAGGAAGACAATGGGAGCCGCTAGCGGCTCCCATTGTCCACGCATGTTTCCTTATCCCCGCGCCGTTGGCGCGCCCCCTTTGAACAACAAGGGGGGCTCTTCGCCGGAACCATTGCGGGCGGCCGGCCTTGGTCGGCGTCGCCCCTTTACTCGCTCTGTGACAGGAACACCCAGAACGGCACGTCGCGGCCGACCCAATCCCGGCAGGCTTCGTCCAGCACGTCGAGCAGGGTGTCGAAATCCTTGGCTGCACCAGCGCGCAGCGCGTCGACATCCGCCAGGAACAGCGCATAACCGCTGGCCGGCAGCCACTGCAGGTCGCGAAGATTGTCCGACAGGGCATCCCAGTTGCCGCCGAAACCGGCCGGGAAGTCCAGCTGCGCGGACAGCCGCGCCAGCAGGGTGCGCTTGTCGGTCACGCCCTCCAGATCGATGCGGATCACCTTCAGGCCGGCATCGCGCATGGCCGCGGCAAGCGCGCCGATGTCCGCGCTGTCGATGGCATACACGCCGGCGTTGTTGATGTCGTGCAGGCCGAGGCCGAAATCATCGTGGCTCATCGAGCGTCTCCGGGGGATGGAACGGTGAAGCTGCGGAATGAGCCGTAATGGTCATCGGTGTAGTACCACGCCTCTGCTGGATCGCCGCCCGTGACGATGCGGCGTGCCCCCCGGTTGCCCGCACCGGGGGTGTCGACCGTGTACTCGCGGTAGTAGCCACGCGGCCGCTGCGGCAGGCGCTGCTCGCGGTTGCCGAAGGTGCTGCCATCCTGGCGGTGCGGGAAGGGCCCGCCCCGCTGGATCAGGGTGATGGTCTGGCGTGCTTCGGCGGGAAGGAAGGCGGGCAGGCCGCTGCGTGCGCCATCGCGGTGTGCCGGGGTGGGGGCAGTCCGGGTCGGGGCGCCCTGCAGGTCCGGCGCGAACTGCGGTGCCGGCGGCCGCTGCATGACGTGGTTGACGACCAGGCCGAGCAGCAGCAGGGCGATGGCAGTGATCAGCAGCCGGGGGTTGCGCATGGGCACGAACGGGTGAGGGTGGTGCATGCACTGTAGCGCCTGTGCGCTGCACGCTGCATGAGGAACCGCCGCGTCACCGCTGCGTAACAATTGCCGGCATGCTCACCGGCAGGACGCAATTTCCTTTACATCCCCCTTGGTAATCTAGTGGTCTGTCCCCATCATTCACCGCGCTACACCCGACACCGTCGGGTGCCCTCGCAATCAGGAGATGCATCATGGCCTATACCCTGCCCAAGCTGTCCTACGCCTACGACGCGCTGGAGCCGCATATCGACGCGGCGACGATGGAGATCCATCACACCAAGCATCACCAGACCTACATCAACAACGTCAACGCGGCGCTGGAAGGCACCGAGTACGCTGACCTGCCGGTGGAAGAGCTGGTGAAGAAGCTGAAGTCGCTGCCGGAGAACCTGCAGGGCCCGGTGCGCAACAACGGCGGTGGCCATGCCAACCACTCGCTGTTCTGGACGGTGATGGCACCGAACGCGGGCGGCAACCCGGTGGGCGACGTGGCCAAGGCCATCGACAAGGACCTGGGCGGTTTCGACAAGTTCAAGGACGCCTTCACCAAGGCGGCGCTGACCCGCTTCGGCAGCGGCTGGGCATGGTTGAGCGTCACCCCCGACAAGAAGGTCGTGGTGGAAAGCACCGGCAACCAGGACAGCCCGCTGATGGAAGGCAACACGCCCATCCTCGGTCTGGACGTGTGGGAGCACGCGTACTACCTGAAGTACCAGAACCGTCGTCCGGAATACATCGGCGCGTTCTTCAACGTCATCGACTGGAACGAAGTCGAGCGCCGTTACCAGGACGCGATCGCCTGAAGGCGGTGACGGGATGACATGAGAAGGCCGGGGGAGACCCCGGCCTTTTTGTTTGCCAGCTTCTGGACGTCGGGCGGGACCTGGTGGGTGCCGACCTTGGTCGGCACGGGCGATGGTGCGAGCGCGGTGGGAATGTGCCGACCAAGGTCGGCACCCACCGGAGCCAAGGGCGGGCCTATTCCGCGGTGGCCGTATCGCCCTGCAGGCGCAGGGTGGCCATCATCCCCAGGCGCAGTCCAGGCAGCTCGCCGTCGGCCGGCAGCAGGATGGGCTGCTGGCGGATGCCACCGAAATGCTTGACCTGGAACAGCACATCCAGGCCGTGACCGCTGGCGCCGCTGGCACCGGAAGCTGACGCTTCCGCCCGGCCGCCCGGGCTGCGCCGGGCCGGCTGGAAGCCCGGCGTAGCGCGCACCAGTTCCACCGTGCCGGCGGAAAAATCGCCTGCGATCACACTGGGCAGGCCTTCTGCGGTCGCGCTGATCCAGGCCATGAGATCGCTGGTCTGGTGCTGGCGGGCCGCCGCTTCATCCGGTTCCGGGCGCAGGCGGGTCACGTAGACATTGACCAGGGCCTCGCCCAGCCGCAGCCGCATCATGCCCGCCGCGCTGAACGTACCGGGCGGGTGCAGCAGGGTCACGCCATCCTCGCTGACCGGCAGCCGCGTCAGCATCGCATTGCCGTGCCGCAGCGGCTGGCTGGGCGGGTCGGCCGTGACGAAGTCGCAGCTGTAGCGCAGCCGATTGGCCAGCCAGCAGGCCGGGTTGCGCCCCTGCTGCTGCCGTACCTGCTGCACCGAGATGACGTCCGGCTGCAGCTCGGTCAACAGCTGCGCCACCTGTTCGCGGCGTTGCTTCCACTGCGCATCGTCCCGCCCGGGCAGTTCCAGGGCCGCCACGGTCAGCTGCCGGGCCTGCGCGTCGAGGGTCGCGGTGTCCGCGGCCTGCTGCGGCCGCGCCGGTGCCGGCAATGCAAGCAGCAACAGGCAGCAGCCGAGCAGGGGGCGGACGAGGACGAGGGCGCGCATAACGATAAGTTTACGCTTTTGTCGTGCAGGTGCCGTGACTTCCGGCAGGGCACCGGTACCGCCTGCCATGGATCGGCGGCGCTGTCATGCAGCCCCGCAGCGTGCTTCCAGCCCGCAGGTTCCGGTAACCTTGCGGCTTTCGCTTTGCAGGAATGCCTTACAGGATGAGCCACGACGCAGTCGCCCCCATCGCCGGCCAGGGAAAGATGCCGCGCCAGATCCCGTACATCATCGGCAATGAGGCCTGCGAACGGTTCAGCTTCTACGGGATGCGCAACATCCTGGTGCAGTTCCTGATCACCTCGCTGCTGCTGCAGGAAATCACTGCGGAAGGCCGTGCCGGTGAAGCCAAGGACATCATGCACAGCTTCATGATCGGCGTGTACTTCTTCCCGCTGCTGGGCGGCTGGCTGGCCGACAGGTTCTTCGGCAAGTACCACACGATCCTCTGGTTCAGCTTGGTCTACTGCGCCGGCCACCTGTGCCTGGCGCTGTTCGAGAACAGCCGCCAGGGCTTCTTCCTCGGCCTGGGCCTGATCGCGCTGGGTGCCGGTGGCATCAAGCCGCTGGTGGCCTCGTTCATGGGTGACCAGTTCGACCAGAGCAACAAGCACCTGGCCAAGCTGGTGTTCGATGCCTTCTACTGGATCATCAACTTCGGCTCGCTGTTTGCGTCGCTGCTGATTCCGCTGGTGCTGAAGAACTGGGGCCCGCAGTGGGCGTTCGGCATTCCGGGCATCCTGATGTTCGTGGCGACCTTCGTGTTCTGGCTTGGCCGCAAGCGCTACGTACTGGTGCCGCTGCCGCCGAAGGACCCGCATTCGTTCGCCAACGTGGCGCGCACGGCGCTGACCGCGCGGGTGGCGGGCCAGGGCCGTCCGGGCCTGGCGATCGCCGTGGCCGGCCTGGTGCTGGCGGTGGCATCGTTCGGCCTGGTCGGCTCGTTGGGCATCGTGATCTGCCTGTGCCTTGCGCTGGTGGCGATTCTGGCTGGTGTCGGTGGCGGCACCTGGCTGCAGCTGGACCGCGCCCGCGCGCACCATCCGGCCGAAGCCGTGGAGGGCGTGCGTTCGGTGCTGCGCGTGCTGGTGATCTTCGCGTTGACCACGCCGTTCTTCTCGCTGTTCGACCAGAAGGCCTCGACCTGGGTGCTGCAGGGACAGCAGATGCAGATGCCGAGCTGGTTCACCGCCTCCCAGATGCAGGCGCTGAACCCGCTGCTGGTGATGATCCTCATCCCGTTCAACAACCTGGTGCTGTACCCGGCCCTGCGCCGCTTCGGCTTCGAGCCGACCGCGCTGCGCCGGATGACCGCCGGCATCGCCTTCAGCGGCCTGGCCTGGATCGTCGTCGGCAGCATCCAGGTGGTGATGGATGGCGGCAATGCCATGTCGATCTTCTGGCAGATCCTGCCGTACGCGCTGCTGACCTTCGGTGAGGTCCTGGTGTCCGCGACCGGCCTGGAGTTCGCCTACAGCCAGGCGCCCCAGGCGATGAAGGGGGTGGTGATGAGCTTCTGGAACCTGACCACCACCATCGGCAACCTGTGGGTGCTGCTGTCCAATGCGGCCGTACGCAACGAAACGGTGACCCACCAGATCGCCGGCACCGGCTTGAGCGAGGCGGCCTTCCTGATGTTCTTCTTCGCCGGCTTCGCCTTCATCGCGGCGTTGGCCTTCGGTTGGTACGCGAAACGCTATCGTATGGTCGACAACTACCGCGCTGCCTGAGCCTGACATGACCCCCGTCAATCTGCTGTTGATCGCCATCACCGCCATCCTGTCATGGAGGGCGTTCAACCACCGCGCGCTGGCCGACCGCCTGATCCTGTGGCCACCGGCCATCGACCGCCACCGCCAGTACGACCGGCTGGTGACCTATGGATTCATCCACGCGGACTGGTCGCACCTGATCTTCAACATGATCACCCTGTTCTTCTTCGGGGGATTCATCGAGAGCGTGATGGTGCAGCTGACCGGCAGCTACCTGACCTATCCGGCGTTCTACATCGGCGCGCTGGTGGTCTCGATCCTGCCGAGCTACCTGAAGAACCAGAAGAATCCGAACTACCTCAGCCTGGGGGCTTCGGGTGCGGTGTCGGCGGTGCTGTTCGCCTTCATCCTGATCAAGCCGTGGTCGATCATCCTGGTGTTCTTCATCCCGGCACCGGCCATCGTGTACGCCGCGTTCTATGTCGGCTACAGCATCTGGATGGACAAGCGCGGCGGCGACCGCATCAACCACAGCGCGCACCTGGCCGGCGCGGCATTCGGCGTGATCTTCATGCTGGCCATGCAGCCGAGCATCTTCACCCACTTCCTGCGCGAACTGTCCAACCCGACCTTCCGCTTGGGCGGCGGTTGAGGGCCTGGGGTCGGATCCGCTGGATCCGGCCCCGGGGCAGGGCCCCCGCTCGTGGTCAGGCCCGGGTCTGCTGGCCGTAGGTGTCCAGCAGGCGGGCGAAGACTTCCTCGCCGATACGCTGGAAGGCCTGCTCGTCGGTCTGGCCTTCCACGGCGAGCTGGAGCAGACCCTCCAGCAGGGCGCGGTCGGTATCGGAATGGGAATCGCTGGGGTGCATCGGGGGCCTCCACGGCAGTCGCACGGTCTACGGTCGCAAGGGCCGTGCCAGCGTGGCCGGACCCCTCCGCAGGCGATAGCGGCCGCGGGCGCTCCAGCTTTAGGGTCGCAAACTGACGTGGAGGGCCTGGACTTGCCCCTGTTCAGGCTTCACGCGATCATGGCGCCCGGCTGCGCACCATCCACGCAGTCGCCGCAGGAGACAGTCCCATGGCTTCGGTCACGCCCCCCGGTCTGGCCTACGAGGTCGATCACGACCAGGCCAACCATCGCTTCACTGCCCGTGTGCGTGGACAGGTGGCGGTGCTCGATTACCAGATCAAGCGCAGACGCATGGTCATCACCCACACCGAGGTGCCCGAGCCGATCGCCGGCCGGGGCATCGCCGGCGAGTTGACCCGCGTGGCGCTGCGGTTCGCGCGGGAGCAGAAGTACAAGGTCGTGCCGGCGTGTGCCTACGCCGAGGCATTCCTGCAGCGGCATGAGGAGTATCACGACCTTCTGGCGGGATGACGCCAGCGGGCTACGCTTAAGCCAGGGCGGGCGATGATGGATGAACATGAACAGGGGATCCCGATGAAGATTGGAAACAACCGGCTGCTGCGCGGAAGCGTGCTGGCCGGTGTGGCAGGCGTGCTGTTGCTGGCGGGCTGCCAGCGTGAAGCCGAAACCCCGGCACCGGTGGCCGACGCGGCGCCGGCGGTCGATGCCTCCGCCACGGGCGAGGCGCCCGCTGCGGAAGCACCGCTCGACCTGCGCGACGTGATCGAGAACAACGAACGCGAGGTGGTGGGCATCAGCTATCCGGCAGGCATCGACCGTTATCCGGGCCTGGCGCGTGCGCTCCAGGACTACGCCACCACGGCCCGCAGCGAGCTGCAGCAGGCGCTCGATGGGCTGGGCAACGACAAGCCGACCATGCCCTACGAACTCTCGCTGAGCTTCGAGAAGGTGCTGGAGACGCCGCAGCTGGTGGTGGTGAGTGCCGATGGCAGCCGTTACACCGGCGGCGCCCACGGCGAACCCCTGGTGGCACGTTTCGTTTGGCTGCCGGAGCAACAGCAGATGCTCAGCGCCGACAAGCTGGTGACCGACAGCAAGGGCTGGAAGGCGATCAGCGATTTCGTCGCGGACCAGCTGCGCGAGCGCGTGGCGACACGCCTCAGCGGCGAGGACATGGAGCCGGCCGAGCTGCAGGAGTCGCTGCGCAATGCATCGCGCATGATCGCCGATGGCACCGGCCCGCAGCCCGACAATTTCAGCCAGTTCCAGCCGCTGACCGACGACAAGGGGCAGATCACCGCGCTGCGCTTTGTTTTCCCGCCCTACCAGGTGGGTCCATACTCGGATGGAACGCAGACCGCCGATGTGCCGGCGGCGGTGCTGTTGCCGCACGTGGCCAAGGATTACGTGGAGCTGTTCGCACGCGGTTGAGCGCAGACGAGGAGGGGGCGTGGATACAGGGTTGCAGGAGCGGGTCAGCGGCCTGCTCCACGAAGCCGGGGTCCGCATTGGCGGCTCCCGGCCACAGGACATCCAGGTACATGATCCGAGGTTCTTCGCACGGGTCATGGCGCACGGTTCGCTCGGCCTGGGCGAGAGCTACATGGATGGTTGGTGGGACGCCAACGTCCTGGACGAATTCCTGGTCCACCTCATGCAGGCGCATCTGGACGAACGGGTGCACGGCTGGCGGGAAGTGGCCGACGCGCTGAAGGCGCGCCTGTTCAACCTGCAGGCCGGGCAGGGAAGCTACGAAGTCGGCCGTCGCCACTACGATCTGGGCAACGATCTGTACCAGGCGATGCTGGGCCGGCGCCTGGTGTACAGCTGTGGCTACTGGCGGCAGGCCGATGACCTGGACGCTGCACAGGAAGCCAAGCTGGACCTGGTCTGCCGCAAGCTGGGATTGCGCCCGGGCCAGCGGGTGCTGGATATCGGCTGTGGCTGGGGCGAGGCCCTGAAGTTCGCTGCTGAACGCTATGGAGTCAGCGGGGTCGGTGTAACGATCTCGCAGGAGCAGGCGGAATTCGCGCGCGAGCTGTGCGCCGGTCTGCCGATCGAGATCCGCCTGCAGGACTACCGCGCGCTGGACGAACCCTTCGATGCGATCTTCTCGATCGGCATGTTCGAGCACGTCGGTGACAAGAACTACCGCAGTTTCTTCGAGGTGGCGCGGCGCTGCCTGTCGCCACGTGGCCTGCTGCTGCTGCACAGCATCGGGACCAACGTGTCGCGGCATCGTACCGATCCGTGGATCGCGCGCTACATCTTTCCCAACTCGATGCTGCCCTCGGCGGCGCAGATCAGCAGGGCATTCGAGGGGCGGTTCGTGCTGGAGGACTGGCACAATTTCGGCACCGACTACGACCTGACCCTGCAGGCGTGGCGGCGCAACGTGGAGGCGGCCTGGCCGCGGCTGGATGCGCGCTATGACGAGCATTTCCGGCGGATGTGGCGCTTCTATCTGGCCGGTTCGATGGCGACCTTCCGTTGCCGGCACGCGCAGTTGTGGCAACTGGTGCTGTCGCCGGAAGGTGTGCCGGGAGGCTATGTGGCGCCGCGATGAAGCCAGAGCGGGGTTAGATCCCTTTCGCAGAAATGGGCTCTGACCCCAATCACAACGAAAAAACCGCCCGGTTTCCCGGGCGGTTCTGTTTTCAGCTCAGCGTACCGGCGATCAGTTGCCGGTGCCGGTCAGGCCACGCTTCTCCAGCAGCGGTTCGATCTGCGGCTCGTGGCCGGCGAAATCGCGGAACAGCTGCATCGCGTCGACGCTGCCGCCACGCGACAGCAAGGTGGCGCGGAAGTGGTCGCCGTTCTTGCGGCTCAGGCCACCGTTCTCGCGGAACCACTTCTGGGTGTTGGCGTCCAGCACTTCCGACCAGATGTAGGCGTAGTAGCCGGCCGAGTAGCCGCCCATGATGTGGCTGAAGTACGGGGTCTTGTAACGCGGCGGAACCGGTGCGTAGTAGATGCCGTCCTTCTCCAGCGCGGCGCGCTCGAAGGCCATCACGTCCTTGGCGGCCGGCACCTGATCCGGGCCGATCTGGTGCCAGCGCTGGTCCAGCATGGCCGCACCCAGGTACTCGGTGGTGGCGAAGCCCTGGTTGAACTTGGCCGCGGCGATCACCTTGTCCAGCAGTGCCTGCGGCATCGCGGTGCCGTTCTGGTAGTGCTTGGCGTAATTCTTCAGGATGGCGCTGTCATCGGCCCACATCTCGTTGACCTGCGAGGGGAACTCGACGAAGTCACGCGGCACCGAGGTGCCCGAGAAGTACGGGTACTTCACGTTCGAGAACATGCCGTGCAGGGCGTGGCCGAATTCGTGGAAGGTGGTCGTCACCTCATCCCAGGTCAGCAGGGTCGGCTGGCCGGCCGGCGGCTTGGGGATGTTGAGGTGGTTGGCCACCACCGGCTTGAAGCCGGTCAGCTTCGACTGCGAGACATACGAGTTCATCCATGCGCCGCCGCGCTTGGAGGCACGGGCGTACGGGTCGAACAGGAAAATCGCCAGCTGGCTGCCGTCGGCGTCGAACACGTCGTAGACGGTGACATCATCGTGATAGACCGGCAGGTCGGTGCGCTGCTTGAAGGTCAGGCCGAATTCCTGGTTGGCGGCGAAGAACACGCCGTTCTCCAGCACGTTCTTCAGTTCGAAGTACGGCTTCAGCTGCGACTCGTCGAAGTTGTACTTGGCCTGGCGCACCTTCTCGCTGTAGAAGGCCCAGTCCCACGGCTCCAGTGCGAACGTCGGCTTGCCCGCGGCCTTCTGCTCCTGGTCGATCATTGCCTGCAGGTCGGCCGCTTCGCGCTTGGCGTTGGCCACTGCGGCCGGGGCCAGCTTGCCCAGCATTGCGTTGACCGCCTCAGGGGTCTTGGCGGTCTGGTTGGTCAGGTTGTACGCAGCGAAGTTGGCAAAACCCATCAGCTTGGCCTTGTCGGCACGCAGCTGCATGATGCGCGAGACGATGGCGGTGTTGTCGAACTCGCCGCCGCGGCTGCCACGGCTGACCGATGCTTCGTAGATCTTCTGGCGCAGGGCGCGGTTGGCCAGGTTGGTCAGGGGGGGCTGGCCGGTGGTGTTGAGCAGGGTGATCACATACTTGCCATCCAGGCCACGGGCCTTGGCGGCTTCGGCGGCGGCGGCGATCTGCTCCCTGGACAGACCATCCAGTTCCTTCACGTCATCAACGGTGATCGCCGAAGCGTTCACTTCCGACTGCACGTTCTGGCTGAAGCGGGTACCGAGGTTGGCCAGCTCGGCGTTCATTTCCTTCAGCTTCGCCTTGTCCGCGTCAGACAGCTTGGCGCCGGCGCGCACGTAGTTGTCATAGTACTTCTCGACCAGGCGCACGCCTTCGGCGTCCAGACCCAGCTGCGTGCGGGTGTCATACAGCGCCTGGATGCGCGCGAACAGCTTGCTGTTCAGGGCGATCGCATCGCTGTGCGCGGCGAACCTGGCCGAGTAGTCGGCCTGCAGCTTCTTGCGGGTGTCGTTGGTGTCCGCGCCGACCAGGGCGAAGAACACGGTGGTCGCGCGGTCAAGGATGTCACCGCTCTTTTCCAGGGCGATTATGGTGTTGTCGAAGGTCGGCTTGGCCCTGTTGTTGGCGATGGCCTCGATTTCCTTCAGCTGCTGCGCCATGCCGGCGTCGAAGGCCGGAGCGAAGTCGCCGTCCTTGATCTTGTCGAACTGCGGATAGTGCAGTGCCAGCGGGCTTTCGGCGAAGAACGGGTTGGCCTGCTGTGCGGTGGTGCTGGCAGCCGGGGTGGCGGCGCCGGCGGAATAGGCGGGCAGGGCAAGGCCGAGGGTCATGGCCACGGCAAGGGCAAGGCGGGTGGTCAAGGCGGTACTCCGGTAAGGCAGACAAGTGCCCGAGGTTAACCCGGGGTAATGGGATCGGGCTTGTGTCGAAAGGCATGGGCGGGGATACCATCGGAACCCCCCATTGCGGAGATCTGCCATGACCACTGCGTTCGATTTCGGTTTCACCGACCTGGACGGCCAGCCGCAGGCCCTGGAGCAGTACCGCGGCAAGGCGCTGCTGCTGGTCAACGTGGCCAGCAAGTGCGGTTTCACCCCGCAGTACGAGGGACTGGAGGCGCTGTGGCGCGAGTACGGCCCGAAGGGCCTGGTGGTGATCGGCTTCCCCTGCGACCAGTTCGGCCACCAGGAACCGGGCAATGCCGAGGAGATCCGCAGCTTCTGTGCGCTGACCTATGCAGTGGACTTCCCGCTGTCGGAGAAGATCCAGGTCAACGGCGACGGTGCACACCCGCTGTGGAAGTGGCTGAAGTCCGAGAAGACCGGCCTGCTGGGGCTGAGCGCGATCAAATGGAACTTCAGCAAGTTCCTGGTCGGACGCGACGGGCAGGTGCTGAAACGCTACGCGCCGACCGACAAGCCGGAAAACCTTCGCGGGGACATCGAGAAAGCGTTGCAGTCCCGGCAGTAAGGGCTGCCGCTTCCCGCAGCAGCGCCGGACGCAGGCCCGGCGCTACGGGTCACTTCTCGACGAAGGCGCGCTCGAACACGTAGTGACCGGGCTGGCCGATGCGCGGGGAGACCTGGAAGCCACGGGCATCGAGCACCGTGCGCAGGTCGGCCAGCATCTGCGGGCTGCCGCAGATCATCGCGCGGTCATTCTCCGGGCTCAGTTCCGGCAGGCCCAGAGTGCGCTGCATTTCCCCGCTTTCCATCAGCGAGGTCAGGCGCCCCTGGTTGGCGAACGGTTCGCGGGTGACGGCCGGGTAGTACAACAGCTTGTCGCCGATCATCTCGCCGAGGAACTCGTGCTCACGCAGGTCCTTCTCGAAATAGTCGCGGTACGCCAGGTCCTTCTCGTAGCGCACGCCGTGGCACAGGATCACCTTCTCGAAACGCTCGTAGGTCTCCGGGTCCTTGATGATCGACAGCCAGGGCGCCAGGCCGGTGCCCGTGCCCAGCAGGTAGAGGTTCCTGCCGGGATGCAGATCGCTGATCAGCAGGGTGCCGGTGGGCTTCTTGCCCACCAGAACCTTGTCGCCGGGCTTGATGTGCTGCAGGCGTGAGGTCAGCGGGCCGTCCTGCACCTTGATGCTGAAGAACTCCAGCTGCTCTTCCCAGTTCGCGCTGGCGATGGAGTAGGCGCGCAGCAGCGGCCGGGCGTCGGTTTCCAGGCCGATCATCACGAACTGGCCATTCTCGAAGCGGAAACCGCTGTCGCGGGTGAGGGTGAAGCTGAAGTAGGCATCGGTCCAGTGGCGGACCTCAAGCACCGTTTCGGCGCCGAAAGCGGAAGACATGGGCGTATCTGTTGGAAGTCGTCGGGGTAATTCTATCTCAAATGAGACAGGTTCTCATTAGGCGGAACGAGAGGCGTTCTCAGCGGTAGCCGGCGGCCTGCAGCTCGAACAGTTCGGCGTAGCGGCCGCCCTGGGCCATCAGCTGCTCGTGGGTGCCGCTGGCCTCGATCCGGCCATCGGCCAGCACCAGGATGCGGTCGGCCATGCGCACCGACGAGAAGCGATGGGAGATGAGTACGGCAGTGCGATTGTCCGCCAGTTCCCTGAACCGCTGGAATACCTCGAACTCGCTGCGCGCATCCAGCGCTGCGGTCGGCTCGTCCAGGATCATCACCTGCGCATTGCGCATCCACGCGCGGGCGATGGCGATCTTCTGCCACTGCCCGCCGGAGAGGTCCACGCCCTCCTTGAAGCGACGCCCGATCAGCTGGTCGTAGCCGCGTGGCAGCGACTCGATCACTTCCTGGGCCATGCCCCGGCGCGCGGCATCGGCAACCCGTTCGCGGTCCGCCATCGCCTCGACCTGGCCAACGCCGATGTTCTCCCCGGCGCTCAGGTTGTAGCGCACGAAGTCCTGGAAGATCACCCCGAGATTGGCGCGCAGGTCATCCAGGTCATAGTCGCGCAGGTCCCGGCCGTCGAGCAGGATGCGCCCCTCGTCAGGCTCGTACAGCCGTGCCAGCAGTTTGACCAGCGTGGTCTTGCCGGCACCGTTCTCGCCGACCAGTGCCAGCACTTCGCCGGCATGCAGCTGGAAATCGAGGTGGCGGACGGCCCATTGCTCGGCATCGGGATAGCGGAAGCCGACGTTCTCGAACACGAAGCCCTGGCGGATGGGCTGCGGCACGGCTGCGGCGCCCTCGCGCGAATGGATCTCCGGCTGGATCTGGAAAAACGAGAACAGATCGTCCAGGTACAGGGCCTGGCTGGCCACCTGCGAGAAGCCGATCAGCAGGCCCTCCAGCAGCTGGCGCAGGCGCAGGAAGCTGCCGGCGAGGAAGGTCAGGTCGCCGATCGAGAAATCGCCGCGCACCGTGCGCCAGGCGATGTAGGCGTAGGCGGTGTAATAACCCAGCGTGCCCAGCGCGGCCAGCAGGGTGCCCCACACGGCACGGCGCCGGGCCAGCGCCCGGTTGGCCTTGAACAGCGCCACCGACAGGCTCCTGTAACGCTCCACCAGGAAGCGGTGCAGGTTGTAGATCTTCACTTCCTTGGCCGTCTCCACGCTGGCGCCGAGCTGGCGCAGGTAGTCGAGCTGGCGGCGCTCGGGCGTCCATTGGAAATTCAGGCTGTAGCCGGCGGCGTTGAAGTGCGATTCGCCGATGAAGGCAGGCACCAGGGCCAGCGCCAGCAGCAGGATCAGCCACGGCGCGTAGACCAGCAGGCCCACCGCCAGGCTGACCACCGTGATGGCGTCCTGCACCTGGCCGAACAGCTGGCTCATCAGGTTCATCCGGCCCATCGTCTGGCGTCGTGCGCGGTCCAGCTTGTCCTGCAGGTCCGGATCCTCGAAGTCCTCCAGATCCAGCGTTGCGGCGTGCTCCATCAGCCGGATGCTGGTGGCGTTGGCGAACAGCTCCGACAGCAGGGCATCGGCGTAGGCCACCATCCGGCCCAGCAGGTCGGAGACGATGGCCAGGCCCAGCTCCAGGGCCAGCAACCCGAGCAGCGGATTGAGCAGGCCGCTGGCCAGGGCCTCGCCCAGCGGCGGAAAGCCGGCGTCGTGCCGGCTCAGCTGCAGCGCGCTGTCGATGATCAGCTTGCCCACATACAGCATGGCGACCGGCAGCAGGGCACGGATCAGGCGCAGCCCCAGGCTGACCAGGGTCAGTGCGGGGCTGGTCTTCCACACCAGCCGCAGGAACGGTGGCACGTTGCGCATCGCATTGAAGCGCTGGCGCAGGCTGGGTTTCTTTTCGGCTGAAGGCATGTCGCCATTGTGCGCGCCGGAGCCGTGGCGAAGGCATGAATGCGACGCCCGCAGGGAGCGCGCGTCAGCGCGCCACCGGTGCGGAGCCGCGCTGCGCGAGGCCCCGCACTCTTGTGGATCAGGGCAGCGGCGGCAGCAGGCCGGCGCCGAGGCGGTTCCAGGCGTTGATCACCGCGATGCCCATGCTCAGGTCGCTGATGCCCTTCTCATCGAAGTGCGGTGCCAGCGCATCGAACGCCGCCTGCGATGGCGCGCCGTCGGTGAGCCGGGTCAGGGCCTCGGCCCAGCCCAGCGCAGCGCGCTCACGCGCATCGAAGAAGCGGCTTTCGTGCCAAGCGGGCAGGGTGTCCAGCTTGCGCGGCTCGATGCCGCCCTTGCGCAGCGCCGTGCCGTGCATGTCCATGCAGTAGCCGCAGCCGTTGAGCTGCGACACGCGCAGGAACACCAGTTCCATCAGGGTCGGATCGATCGAACTGTCATGCACTGCCTGGCTGGTATCGAGCAGGCCCTTGAAAGCCTTGGCGGCCAGGCGGGTATAGGGAACGCGGGGTGAGGCGGGGTTGGACATCGTGGGCTCCACGGCGGCCCCGATGGCCGCCTTCCCTTACCAGGACGCCGCCGCGTCTGCGTGCGTGACAACCGCAGGCAGTTTTTCCGGATTGAGCACGCTGTACAGGCGCGCGATGCGGCCATCGATCACCTCGATGGTCGTGACCGAATGCAGGCGATCGCCGTCGAAGCCCAGGATGGCCGGCTCGCCGTTGACGTAGCCCAGCCGGGCCGGGTGCGTGCCGCCACGGCGGGCAATGGCCCAGAACAGGCGGCCGATGCGTTCGGCACCCCGCAGCGGGCGCACCGCTGCGGTGACCACGCCGCCTCCATCGGAGACCATCAGCGCGTTGGCATGCAGCAGGGCCTGGATCGCCTCGCTGTCGCCACGCTGGGATGCATCCATGAAGCGTGCCAGCAACTGCCGGTGCTGGCTGGCGTCGGCATTGAAGCGCGGCCGGCCGGCCTGCAGCCGCTGCCGGGCCCGGTGCACCAGTTGCCGGCAGTTGGCCTCGCTGTGGCCGATCAGGTCGGCGATCTCGCGATAGTCGTGGTCGAACGCTTCCTTCAGCAGGAACGCGGCGCGCTCCTCCGGGCCGAGCTGTTCAAGCAGGGTCAGGAAGGCCACCGATACATCATCGGCCAGGGCATGCAACTGGGCCGGGCCGGGCGCCGGGTCGGGCTCCAGGCTGACCGCCATCGGTTCAGCCAGCCACGGGCCCACGTAATGCGCGCGCTCGCGCTTGGCCGCACGCAGACGGTCCAGTCCCAGGCGCGTGGTGGTGGTGACCAGCCATGCCTCGGCATCGCGGACGCTGGCCGGGTCGGCGCCGGACCAGCGCAGCCAGGCGTCCTGGACGACGTCCTCGGCGTCGGCGCGGCTGCCCAGCAGGCGGTAGGCGAGGGCCATCAGGCGCGGACGGTGGGTCTGGAAGGCGGTTTCGGCGTTCATGCGGGCAAGGACGCCGCAGCGGGCAGGGGCGTGACAAGGGCTTGGGGTCAGATCCCTTTCCCCGGGAAAGGGTTCTGACCCCATAGACTCTACCCGCAGCCGGGGAGGGGGTAAAATGGGCGGATTACCCCCGCCAGCCACGAGCAAGCGAGCAAGCCGTGACATCGATCAAGCAGGAAGACCTCATCCAGTCCATCGCCGACGCGCTGCAGTACATCTCGTACTACCACCCGGTCGACTACATCAAGAATCTCGCCGCTGCCTACGAGCGCGAGGAGTCGCCGGCCGCGAAGGAGGCGATGGCCCAGATCCTGATCAATTCGCGGATGTGCGCCGAAGGCCATCGTCCGATCTGCCAGGACACCGGCATCGTCACCGTGTTCCTGGAAATCGGCATGGACGTGCGCTGGGACGACGCCACCATGGGCGTGGAAGACATGGCCAATGAAGGCGTGCGCCGCGCCTATCTGCATCCGGACAACAAGCTGCGTGCGTCGGTGCTGGCGGATCCGGCCGGCAAGCGCATCAACACGAAGGACAACACCCCGGGCGTGGTCAACGTCAAGGTCGTGCCGGGCAACAAGGTGGATGTGATCGTGGCCGCAAAGGGTGGCGGTTCGGAAGCCAAGACCAAGTTCGCCATGCTCAATCCGTCCGACTCCATCGTCGACTGGGTGCTCAAGACCGTGCCGACCATGGGGGCCGGCTGGTGCCCGCCGGGCATGCTGGGCATCGGCATCGGCGGCACTGCGGAGAAGGCCATGCTGCTGGCCAAGGAAGCGCTGATGGAGCCGATCGACATCACCGAGCTGCAGGCCCGTGGAGCGTCCAACCGGATCGAAGAGCTGCGCCTGGAGCTGTACGAGAAGGTCAATGCGCTGGGTATTGGCGCGCAGGGCCTGGGTGGCCTGACCACGGTGCTGGACATCAAGATCAACGATTACCCGACCCACGCGGCCAACCTGCCGGTGGCGATGATCCCGAACTGCGCCGCGACCCGCCACGCGCACTTCACCCTGGATGGCAGCGGTCCGGTGATGCTGGATCCGCCGTCGCTGGAGGACTGGCCGAAGCTGACCTACGACGCCTCCAAGGGCACCCGGGTGGACCTGGATACGATCACCCCGGAGGAGGTGGCCAGCTGGAAGCCGGGCCAGACGCTTCTGCTCAACGGCAAGCTGCTGACCGGCCGCGACGCCGCGCACAAGCGCATGGTTGACATGCTCAACAAGGGCGAGGAACTGCCGGTCGATCTGAAGGGACGCTTCATCTACTACGTCGGCCCGGTCGATCCGGTGCGCGATGAAGTGGTCGGTCCGGCCGGGCCGACCACGGCAACGCGCATGGACAAGTTCACCCGCCAGGTGCTGGAACAGACCGGTCTGCTGGGCATGGTCGGCAAGGCCGAGCGCGGCCCGGCTGCGATCGAGGCGATCCGTGACAACAAGTCGGCGTACCTGATGGCGGTCGGTGGCTCGGCCTACCTGGTGTCCAAGGCGATCAAGGCGGCCAAGGTGGTCGGGTTCGCCGATCTCGGCATGGAAGCGATCTACGAGTTCACCGTGCAGGACATGCCGGTGACAGTGGCGGTCGACTCCACCGGCGAATCGGTGCACAAGACCGGCCCGCGCGAATGGCAGGCCCGCATCGGCAAGATTCCGGTGGTGGTGGAGTAAGCGCGGCACACGCTTGGTGGCAAACGGCGCCTGTTGGCGCCGTTTGTCGTTTAACGAGCCGGCACGGAACATCTGCTAGTTTCCATGCGACTCGAACCGGGAACGTTCATGCCGCTGTTACGGAATTTCGCGCTTGCCGGGCTGTTCGCACTGGCCGGCTGCAGCAGCACCTCCTCTTCGTATGAAGGAGCGGATTTCAGCGCATCGGCGCAATGCCGCATGCAGTGCCAGGCCAGCCATCGCAGCTGCATGGCGCAGGCGGACAGCCTGGGCAGTCGGCAGAGCAGCTGCGAACAGCAGATGGCTCCGGCTGCCGACAAGCGCTGCAAGGACATCGCCAATGCCGATCTGCGCCGCTCCTGTGAACTGAAGGCGCATGACTGCACGCTGCGGCAGCCGATGATGAGCTGCGGCGAACGTCGCGATACCTGCATGAGCAGCTGCGGTTGAGCAGTGGCCGCCGGGCGGGCGCATAATCGCTGGCTCCACCCGCAATGGATCCCGCGCATGAGCACCACCCTGTATGGTTCGTCGAGTACTGCTTCGCTGGTCGTGCACTGGCTGCTGATCGAGCTGGGCATCGAACACGAACTGGTGCTGCTGGATTTCGACAGGCGCGAGCACAAGGCGGCGGACTACCTGGCGTTGAATCCGGCCGGGAGGGTGCCGACCCTGGAGATCGATGGCCTGCTGTTGACCGAGGCGGCGGCCATCGCACTGTACCTGGCCGACCGCCATCCCGAAGCGGGGTTGCTGCCGGCCGTGGGCACGCCCGCGCGGGGCGAGGCCTATCGCTGGATGTTCTGGTGCGCCAACACCCTGCAGCCTGCCTATCGTGCATGGTTCTATCCGCACGAAGCGGCGGGCGAGGCCTGCGTGGAGGCAACGCGTGCGATGGCCCGGCAGCAGCTGGAGGCGGCCTGGCAGCACGTGGCTGCGCACCTGCAGGCGCACGGGCCTTACCTGCTGGGCGACGCGCCCAGCGTGGTCGATTTCATGCTGGTGATGCTGATGCGCTGGTCGCGCAACATGCCCCGGCCCACTGACACCTGGCCGGTGCTGAAGGCGCACGCAACCGCGCTGAAGGCGCGCCCCGCCTTCGCGGAAGTCTATCGACGCGAAGGCATCAGCGACTGGCGGTGATCGTCGGCGTTGGGCCGAGTGCGTGCCGCCGGGCATGGCCCGGCGCTGCCGGGTGGTGCGTCCGGGCTACAGGATCTCCAGCACCGTTTCCGGCGGGCGGCACAGGCGCGTGCCCTTGGCCGTGCGCACCACGGGCCGGTTGATCAGGCGCGGGTGCGCCGCCATCGCCGCCAGCAGGGTCGCCTCATCGGCCCCGGCCAGCGCCAGACCGGCAAACTCCGGTTCCTTGCTGCGCACCAGGTCGGCGGCGGCCAGCCCGGATTCGGCAAGCAGCTGGCGCAGGGTCGCCACGTCGGGCGGTGCCTGCAGGTACTCGATCACCTCCGGCTCGATGCCGGCGTCGCGGATGAGCTTCAGTGCGCCGCGCGAATTGCTGCACGCCGGGTTGTGCCAGATCGTCACGCCCATCAGAACCATTCCAGCAGCGACACGCCCACGCCCACGTAGGTGGCCTTGTGGTTGTAGTCGATCAGGCTTTCGCCGTATCCGTCGAAGACCTGGATGTGGCCGCGCAGCAGGTTGCTGATCGGGAAACCGTAGTCGAGCTGCAGGGCGCCATGCGAACGGTCGCCGGTACGCAGCGAATGGCGCGCCATCAGGGACACTTCGTGGCCATTGCGGTTCCAGATCAGGGTCGCGTCGCCGCGGCCCATGTAATCCTCGATGTCCGGGTTGTTGTCATCGCTGCGCGTTTCGGGAATGCGGTACCAGGGCCGCAGCACCAGCGCCCAGTTCTCGCGGTCCAGCCCAACATTGAGCATCACCCGGTTCCAGCTGCGCGAAAGGGGATCGGCGCGGCCGTTGGACTGATGGTTGAGGCTGATGCCGGTCATGCGTCCGCGCCAGCCACCAATGGAGTAGCCGTTGCGGAACACCATCATCACTTCCGGCTCGTAATTGGTCTCGCGGAACGGGCGCGAATTCTCGGCGTTGTAGGCCTGCCAGCGCGAGCTCTGGGTATAGCCGGCCCAGATGTCGCCGTTGTCGCCGAACAGGTTCTCGGCGATCTTGGTCTTGAAGCTGATCTGGAACTTCAGCTCGGCACTGTCCAGCGCCTGCGGCCCGGTCACGCTGTTGGCCGGATTCGGCGACTGCGGCATCTGGTTCTTGTCGCTGGTCCAGAACGCCGGCAGCAGGTACACCGGCTTGTAGGCCCGCAGCTGGAACGGTCCCAGCTTCGAGTCTTCCGCCAGTTCCCAGCGGCTGTCCAGCAGGGAACCGCGGCCTGCATTGGCCAGGGCGCTGTCGTCGGGGGCGGGGCGCAGCACATCGCCGACCCGCGCCCGCAGGTTCTCTTCGCCCTGGCTCAGGCGGGCGGCGCGACGCTGTTCGCGTAGCGCCTGCGCGGCCTGCTGCGCGGCGGCATCGGCCTCGGCGGTGGCCGGTGCGGTACGGCCGAACAGGCGGTCGTAGCACGACAGTCGGGCGGCGTCGGTTTCAATGGCCGCGCAACCGGCCGGCGTGGTGGTCGTGGCAGGCGCGATTTCCTGCGCGGCCAGCGGCGCGCTGGCCAGGGCAAGCGCCAACGGCGCCAGACGGGGGAGCAACGGCGGGAGGGTCATTGCAGCAGGCCCTTCGGGATGACTACGGGAAGACGCACAGTGTGGCGGCTGCCCGCAGCAACGGCCAGCCCTACGGAGTCTTATGCCCGGCGCAGGTGTGCGCGTGGCGTGAAGATCGTGCGTTACAGGAACCAGGCGAACGCGAACAGGCCCAGCATCGCGATGACCATCGCCAGTTTCAGCGCCAGGCCCAGCAGGATGCCCAGCCAGGTGGCGAGGCCAACCTTGGTCGAGCGGCCCAGCTCGCGCGTGTGCCAGTACTCGCCCAGCAGAGCGCCGACCAGCGGGCCGGCGAACAGGCCGATGGGCATGAAGAACAGACCGGCGATGCTGCCGATGAAGGTGCCCCACAGCGCCTTGCGGCTGGCCCCGACACGCTGGGCCCCGACCACCGTGGCCAGCACATCGGCCAGCAGTGAAAGCAGGGTCAGCACGCCCAGTACCAGCAGGGTCGGCCAGCCGACATGGGTGAAGCCGTCGGCCCACGCCGCCAGCAGCAGGCCGACGAACACCAGCGGGATGCCTGGAAGTGCCGGCAGGACGATGCCGGCTATACCAACCAGGACAAAAATGACCGCTAGCAGATACAAGATGAATGAGAGGCCCATGCTGTCCCGTATGGTTGTCTTTTTGGGGTTGACAGTGAAAGATTTTGCCAGTTGCTTTTTCGTTTTGGCCGGGTTAAGTTGCAGTCGCTGAGCTTGGCAAGGTCACCGTGGATCGTGGCCTGATGAAGCAAGATCTTCCCGATCCGCTGCATCGATGCACCTCGCTTCCCCCTTGCTTGTCAGCCGCCCACAAGGCGTTTCCAACAACAAGAGAGAGTCATCAGGGAGTTAGTGAGATGTCCGAACGCGAGAACGGTACTGTCAAGTGGTTCAACGATGCAAAGGGCTTCGGCTTCATCAGCCGTGAAAACGGCGAAGACGTGTTCGTGCACTTCCGCGCCATCCAGACCCAGGGCTTCAAGAGCCTGAAGGAAGGCCAGAAGGTCACCTTCACCGTCGTGCAGGGCCAGAAGGGCCTGCAGGCCGACGCCGTGCAGCCGATCTGACCGGTCTGCAGCCGTCACATGAAAAAGGCCCGCGCAAGCGGGCCTTTTTTTTTGTTTGACGATGACTCCAGCCCGGCACTTCGCTGGACTGCGCCCAAACCCGCTACAGCAGGTTTATCAATGACTTAGGCGCGTCCATCATATGCCGGTGCTTTCCGAAATTTGACCCGGCTTCCGGTCGCGTGGCTCCCATGTGGCTCTCGGAATCCGAGGTTTCCGAGGAGTCATCATGGCAAGAATCAAACTCACCAAGTCCGCTGTCGATGCCGCCAAGCCCCAGGCGCAGGCCATCGAACTGCGGGACACCGTGGTGCCCGGCTTCCTGTGCAAGATCACCCCGGCCGGCCGCAAGGTGTTCATGCTCCAGTACCGCACGAACGCCGGCGAGCGCCGCAAGCCCGCCCTGGGCCAGTACGGGGAACTGACCGTCGAGCAGGCCCGTGTCATGGCGCAGGAGTGGCTGGCCGAGGTGCGCCGGGGCGGCGACCCGAGCGCGGCCAAAGCTGCCGCCCGCAAGGCACAGACCATGAAGGAGTATTGCCTCACCTTCATGGAGGACTACTCCAGGCAGCGCAACAAGCCCAGCACTCAGCGGGGCTATCAGGGCGTAATCGACCGCTGCATCATCCCGATCATGGGGCGGATGAAGGTGCAGGACGTGAAGCGCCCGGACGTGGCCGCGCTGATGAAGAAGCTGGCCCACAAGCCGGCCGAGGTCAACCGCACCTTCGGCGTGCTGCGCAAGATGTTCAACCTGGCCGAAGTGTGGGGGCTGCGTCCGGACGGCACCAATCCGTGCCGCCACGTCCCGATGTTCCCGCCCGGCAAGGAAACCCGGCTCATCGTGGACGACGAGCTGGTGAGGATCTTCCGGCATCTGGAACACGTGGAGGCGGAAGGATTGGAGAACTACGTCATCCCGCTGGCGATTCGCCTGCAATTCGAGTTTGCCGCCCGCCGCTCCGAAATCTGTCCGCTGGAGTGGGACTGGATTGATCTGGAGAAGCGCCGCGTGGTCTGGCCCGACAGCAAGACCGGCGGCATTTCCAAGCCCATGAGCGAAGAAGCCTATCGGCTGCTTTCGACGGCGCCGCGCCGGGAGAGCTGCCCCTACGTCCTGCCGTCGCCCAACGACCCGGCCCGGCATCTGACGCATGGCGAACACTATGGCGGCTGGAAGCGCGTACTCAAGGCCGCCGGTGTGCCGCATGTCGGCACGCACGGTATCCGCCACCGGGCTACGACCGACATTGCCAATTCGGGCGTGCCGACCAAGGTCGGCATGAAGCTGACGGGCCACAAGACGGTGGCGATGTTCATGCACTACGTCCACACCGAGGACAAGCCGGTGCGCGATGCGGCCGAACTGGTGGCGAGCCGGCGGCAGGCCATCACGGGTGCGCTGCGCCCTGCGGAGGCGACGGCATGATCCAGTTCGGGCTTCCTGGGCTATCCGCCGTCGCGCTGGAGACGCTGGAGAAGCTGCCGTATCCGAGCGCCCAACCTCATGGCTCGATTGTCGCATCGCAGTTGCGACAATTTCCATACTTGCCTTCTATATCCGAACAGATATAATGATGAGGGAGAAACGCAAGCTCCTGTTCTGGGAAGGCTCCTCGAAGAAGGACTTCAAGGTGTTCCCCGTCCCCGTGCAGAAAGACATGGGCGTGGCACTGTTCGTCGTTCAGTTGGGGGGTACGCCGGACGTGGCCAAGCCTTGGAAGGGGCTCGGCTCCGGGGTGTACGAGCTGGTGGAAGACCATCGGGGCGACACCTTCCGCGCCGTCTACACGGTACGGGTCGGCGATGCGGTGCATGTGCTACATGCGTTTCAGAAGAAGTCCAAGTCCGGCATTGCCACACCGCAGCCGGACGTGGAGTTGATCGAGAAGCGGTTAAAGGCAGTGCTCGCCCGATATGGTGCGAGCGGGAGATCGTGATGACGCGCAAAGACCATCCTCAAGGCACCGACAACGTGCTGGCCGACCTCGGATTCGCCGACGCGGAAGAGCTGTCGGCGAAAGCCGTCTTGGCGGTCAAGCTGAACGAGCTGATCGACAAGCGTAGCCTCAGCCAGACCGAAGCCGCTCACATCACCGGCATGACACAGCCTAAGGTGTCTCAGGTGCGACGCTACAAGCTGCAAAACATCTCACTTGAACGCTTGATGCAGGCGCTTGTCTCGCTGGACCAGCATGTCGAGATCGTCGTTCGGCCGGCGCGGCGCGCGCATGCCGCCGGCATCACGGTCGCAGCTTAACGATTCGAGCGAGCAAGAGCCGCAATGAAATTCGCATACGAAGACCTCAGTGATGGCCAGTTCGAGACACTAGTCGTTCTCCTGTGCCAGCGGTTGCTTGGGGTCTCGGTACAGGGATTTGCGAAAGGGCCTGATGGCGGGCGCGATGCCAAGTTCATAGGAACGGCGGAACTGCACCCGAGCAAGACGGTCCCGTGGGTCGGTACAACCATCGTCCAGGCCAAGCATACCAACGGCTATAACCGTAACTTCTCCGAGTCCGACTTCTTCAGCACGACGGCCGCGAACACTGTGCTGGGCAAAGAAATTCCCCGCGTTAAGAAACTGCGCGAGGCCAGGCAGCTCGATCACTACATGCTGTTCGCCAACCGTCGGCTGGCAGGCAACGCCGAAACCGAGATACGCGACTACATCGCGTCTCAGTGCGGCATTCCCGCCTCGTCGATCTATCTCTGCGGACTGGAGCAACTGGAAATCTGGCTGAAGCGCTTCCCCGAGGTTGCGAGGGAAGCAGACCTTGATCCGGTCGATTCACCGTTGATCGTCAGCCCCGATGATCTGGCCGAAGTAGTGCAGGCATTGGCGCGCCAGAAAGACGGCGTGATCGCACTGCTAGACGATCCACCGACTGCGCGCGTGACGTACGAGCAGAAGAACGCACTCAACAACATGAGTGCCGACTACGCCAAGGCGCAGCGGCGGAAATACCTGAAGGAGACGGCTCAAATTCGGGCTTTCTTGGCAGCACCGGAAAACCTCGACCTGCTGCGCATGTACGAGTCGGTGGTCGATGAGTTCCAACTCAAGATCATCGCGAAGCGCAAGGACTACCAGACCTTCGACGAGGTCATGGAGTATCTAGTGGACCTGTTGTTCAACCGCGATCCTGTCTTGCGGCAGCACGCCCACAAGCGCCTGACTCGCGCCGTGCTGTTCTACATGTACTGGAATTGCGATATCGGGGAGGTGGGCGATGCTGCGGCCGACCAAGCACTCTCATCCTGATCGCACGGTCATCAACGTCTCGTTGCTGCTGCTGGCTCGCCTGAAGGCCCGGCGCGTGGATGAGTACGACGTGCTGCGCACGTTCGCGAAAAAAAGTGTCGTCGGCGGGGACGTGCTGTTCCTGCCGGCACTGAATTTTCTGTATCTCATGGGCCTGATCGAATATCGCCCCAAGACCGACGCCGTGGAATACATGGGGCCAAATGAAGCTGTCTAGACTTTATTCCAGCAAGCCTGACTTGTTCGAGCCTGTGGAGTTCGTCCAGGGCCTGAACGTCGTCATGGCTGAAATTCGCCTGCCGGAGAACCGAAACAAGGACACCCATAACCTCGGCAAGACCACGCTTGGGCGTTTGCTCGACTTTGGCTTCCTTGCCAAGCGCGATCCCAAGTTCTTTCTTTTCAAACACGTCGAATTGTTCAAGGACTTCATCTTCTTCCTGGAGATCGAGCTGGAAGATGCTTCGTTCGTGACGATCCGGCGCGGTGTGGAAGAAGCCACCAAGATCAGCTTCAAGCGCCATGAGGCCGGGCATCAGGACTTGTCGGGGCTACCGCTGGTGGAATGGGATCACCAGGACATGCCCTTCGAGCGGGCGCGTGACCTGTTGGATGGATTGCTTGACTGGCGCGCACTCAAGCCTTGGGCGTTCCGCAAAGGCTTAGGCTACCTGCTGCGCTCCCAGGATGATTTCCGCGATGTGTTTCATCTGCGCAAGTTCGCGGCTGCGCATTCGGATTGGAAGCCTTTCCTGGCTCACGTTCTCGGCTTTGACGCTCAACTCGTGGCGAAGCACTACGAGAAGGAAGAGCAGCTTGCGGAGAAGCAGTCCACCGCGCAGACCATCAAGAACGAGCTGGGCGGGTCCATTGAGGACATCAGCAAGATCGAGGGCATCCTGCTGCTCAAGCAAAAAGAGGCTGAGAAAAAGCAGAAACTGCTTGACGCCTTCGACTTCCGCGCCCAGGACAAGGACAGCACCAAACAGTTGGTTGATGACATCGACGAACGCATCGCGTCGCTCAATGCCGAACGCTACTCGCTCAACCAGAACAAGAAGAAGATCATCACCTCGCTGGAAGAGGATCAGATCCTCTTCAACCCTGACGAAGCGCAGCGCCTGTTCGAGGAAGCCGGCGTTCTGTTCAAGGGGCAGATCAAGAAAGACTTCCAGCAGTTGATTGCCTTCAATCGGGCAATTACCGATGAGCGCCGCGGCTATCTGCAGGAAGAACGCGCAGAGGTCGAAGCTGAGCTTAAGCGCATCAATGCAGAACTGAATACCTTGGGCAAAAAACGATCGGAAATGCTTTCATTTCTGAGTGGAACCGACATCTTTGGCAAGTACAAGCAGGTCTCGGACGAGATGGTGACGCTGCGCGCTGACATCACTTCCCTGGAGCGTCAACGCGGCTTCCTGCATCGTTTGCAGGAGTTGCGAACCGAGATAAGGGCGTTGACCGAAGAGCGTGGGCATCTACAGACACAGATCGAGGCGGATGTCGAGAAGCAGAACTCCGATCAGAACAGTTTGTTCTCGGCAATCCGCGTGTTCTTCAGCGAGATTGTCGAAGAGGTGATCGACCGCAAGGCGCTGCTGAGCGTATCGCCGAACCAAGCGGGGCATCTGGAGTTCAGGGCGGAAATTCTTGACGAATCAGGCAACGCAACCAGCGCCGACCTTGGGCACACGTACAGGAAACTGCTGTGCATCGCCTTTGACTTGGCCATCCTGCGAGCCCACTTGGACGACAAGTTCCCGCGCTTCGTTTACCACGACGGCGTGTTCGAGTCTCTGGATGATCGCAAAAAGGAAAATCTGCTGACGGTCATTCGCCGGTATGCCGACCTGGGGCTCCAACCCATCATCACGCTGATTGATTCTGACCTGCCAACGCGGGCCGAAGACGATGAGCCGGTGTTCTCGGCCGATGAGATCGTGGTCACATTGCACGACGAGGGTGAGCACGGGAGGCTTTTCAGGACGAAGGCTTGGTAGCGATGGAGGCTTTCTCGTTTGAGTCAGTGTTTCGTCCCCTCTTAGCGGAACAAGAAGCCTACCTGCGTCTTTATCCGCCTGGTGAAGCTGTGCTGCTTGCTTTGCGCGATCTGCTGGAAAGAGACAGTCGCCTACTCTACATCGATGCCAACGAGCGCTCCATCACTTTCCGCTTTGCTATGCATTTGCAGTCCCATCTGAGGGAATGGGAGATCGACTGCGAGTTCAACCGAGATGGCGTCGAGCCCAAGCGGCTTGGCCACATGGAGCTATATCCAGACAGCGAGGACGAGGAGGCGAAAACAGTCTTTCCAGATGTAATAGCCCATCGGCGCGGAAAGAAAGAGAACTTTCTCGTTGTCGAGTTCAAGAAGTCAACAAGCCACGTAGACCGAAGTATTGATCGCCGGAAGCTCCTCGGCTACAAACGCCAACTGGGATACGAGCACGCACTCTTTGTCGAGGTTGGATCGGGCGGACAGGCAAGCATTACATCGCTCGAATGGATTTAACGCCAAGGTCTACTTATACAGATCATCAAGAACAAGGCTTTGGGTTCTGAGTCTGATGTATCTGTGCCTACCCCTCTACTTCAAGCTGCTTCGACTGCCGGTAGGCTGACGCAGTCTGGCGGGCGCAGCGCGAATAAGAACTACGCCTTCCAGTGGGTTTGGTAGTTGGGGCCGTCAGAAAGAGGTTTCGCGCTCGGCGGGAAGACTTGAATGGTCAACGGAATAGGAAAATCGGCGCCGATGATCGCAGCCTCGCCGGGCTTCAGGTTGGGCAGGAACGACGAAGCGGACCGATCAATTTCGCCGCAGGCGCGTTCGACAACCTCGCGGTCCCGATCATTCGTGAGCCGATGCACCACGAGTGTTCCCATCTGGCTCAGAACACCTTCCGTTATGTCGCGTGGGCGCTGAGTTGACAGACAGATGTTGAGTCCGTACTTCCGGCCCTCTTTGGCGATCAACTCGAATGCGTCCAGGCGGGCGACCGCGTCATCGCCTCCGATATGCCGCCCGAGAAAGTTATGTGCCTCGTCGACGATGATGACAACAGGGCAACTCTTGAATGCGCCATCGCGTGCCATGTTGAGAAGATGCCGTCCGATCACGTTCGCGATGATCTCGCGCGCCTTGAACTCAAAGGCAACGCCGCTCAGGCATATCCGAAGCAACCGATCTTCGTTGGAGACGAAGGACGAGATGCTTTCCGTCAATGCAGGAGCCTTCGACTTGAAGACACAATCGAAGGAAGATGAACTGAGAATGCCGCTAATGCGCGACATCAAGGACAGGCAGTACGAGACCTCGCCTGAGTCGCCACCCCATTTGGTGGTGTCCTTCGACCCCCGGGCCACACCGAATCCGTCCGGGTAGACACACTCCTGCTCGATCTGTGAAACGAGCTTCCACACGTCGAACGCTTGCTGTGGATCGTCGAGCTTCTCCGCAATGCCAGCTTTGGCCTCTTCTGCCAAGATCGGGACTTTGGACTGATCGATCTTTTTGATGATCCCACCAGTCGAAATATGGGGAGCGAGGGTGGCAAGTCGAAGACTGCGGATCGCCGCGCGCAGCTTCGGTCCCTGAACCTTGCCGGCAGGCTCAAACAGCGCGATGAAGTCCGATTCAATAAAAGACGTTTGCGGCAAGGCGCAAGGAGAGGACGACTTCGCAGTGTTGACCGGCGCGCCCAAGTGAAAGTTGGAGACGTGCTTTCCGTCAAACCCGCGATACTCCCCCGTCGCGTCCAAGAGGATAATTTTGGTCTTGTAGCGCAGGCATTCTTCGATGATCCGAGCGGTCGTCCAACTCTTGCCGCCGCCAGTGGCGCCCAGAATCGCGCAGTGTCGGCCGAACAGTTTCTCCGGCTTGACCGACACGTAGCTTTCAGGCGCGACATCGATCGAGCCCAGCTTGAGAAGGACGTGGCTGGCTTCGGCCTCCGCCGCCTCCATGAACTTCGGTAAGTTGGCGATGAAGCTGTGCGGCGCAGCGTAGACGCGGTCGCCCAGGCGAGGATAGGAGTCAACGCCCGCCGAGATTCGAAGTGAGTCCATTGCGATGGAGCCCAGCAGTTGGATCGTCCCGATGCCGTCCAAATCTGGCACCCTGCCATGCGAGGTGTCGATCAGGCGCCTGTCGGCATCTGGCAAATGGATCTCGACCACCCGTCCAAGCAGGAGGTTGATCTGTCCCTCGATCAGGACGAACTCTCCAACTTCACCCTTTCCGTATCGGCCACCCAGAAAGTGGGAACCGCTGGGCGAGCCCGCCTCGTTGAGATTGAACTTCACCACCTGGGCGGAAACGGAGCACAACTGGCCAACATACAACTCCGGTCGGAGCAATCCGCGCGGAAAAGCGTCGGTGACGTCAAGCGCGGTACTCATGTCGGTTTGACCAGCGACTTGATGTCGCGCGTGAGCCGCTGCGCGGGCGTCAGCGATTTGAGGTCCGGAATCATCTCGGCGAACTCGCTGAACGTGGCATTGATCAGCCACACGTCCTCGCCCTGTTTGGCGAGGTTGTAGAGCGCATCCCAGTATCGGTTGTTCTCCTTGCTCCGAGAGGTCAGATCATCCGCCGAGGGATTGACGATGATCAACCGCAAATGCGGATTGGTGCGAACCGCCGCGACAATGGGTTCCGACAAGTGATCATCATTGAAACCGAAGCCCGATACGATGAGGCAAGTATTTGGTTCTCGCAGCGCCGCCAGGTACTGCGAGATCAGTTCCAAGTGCGGTTGGACGTAGGACTGTTGGTATTTACCTTTGGCGGGATAGATCAGACAGGCCGTCTCCGGAGTCGGGTCAGTCTTGATCTCGATATCGCCCGAACTGGATTGATCCCAGTTAACCGAACCATGCAGCTTGTACAGGTGAAACACGCCTTCCAACGGGTTGCCAACCTCATCGCCTGTCGAAGGCCGACGGACGATGTCGTACAGGAAGAACCGCGGATCAAACTGCCGGGGCTGTGTAAATGAGAAGCCGTCGAGCAAAACCAGCCCCTGCTTGCCCGCAGCGCGCTCAAAGCAAAGATCGTAGTTCGTCGTGAACAATTTCATCCGCGAGTCGCGAACGCGGCGTCGAGACAGTCGATGCAGGAAAGTGCGATGGCTCGCCAACTTGGAATCGTCGGCGCCATCGAGAAAGGCGGAACATTCTTTTAAGATCACACCCTTTGAGACGGAGACAAATTTCTCGACCTGCTCGCTTTTTTTGATCTGAAGATATGCATCGCAACGCGAAAGCAAAGCCTCGATGTTCTCCTGTTCAACGGCAGTCTCATAGCCGATCTCAGCAATTACGGCATTAGCCTGTTCGGTCGGCTTCCGCTCATCCTTTCCAGTGTCAGGATTCGAGTTCACGCAGTGATCCCACAACGTCCACATCGAAGGACCGTTGATCTCTCCGAGAGACGTCCCACTTCCTGCAAGGGCGACCACATGCTGCATCTGAAGCGAGGAAAGCAATACCGCTTTCAGTTCTTCGCGTGCAGCAGCGGCTTCAGACAAAATCTGCTGCCTCTTTGCGTCGTCAGCCTCGCCAGTTACATCCGGCCTGAGGGACTTCCAAGCGCCGGATTCCGGACTGAAGAAAAGTTGTTGACCGAAGGTGGTCGGCTGTGACGTCGTCATGTCGTCCCTACAGATGTGTTTGGATTCTTCCGGATGCCCGATCGCCCGGGACCAGCCTTTGGAATAGTAACAAAGCGCTTCGCACATTCTGGCCGACCCGCGGCCCAACATCCACGAAAGCCAAGGCTGTGCGTCCCGGCGCGTTCCGCCGTCGGGTTCGCGGGCCGCGCCACGTGCAGAGTCGCGGCCATCCTGCTTTGATCCTTGGCGCCTCCGGCCCACTCGGGCCTGCGCGTTCCGCTTACCCCCAAAGGCGACTGTGTGAGTATTTCTCCAGCAGACCATGAGATGGGTGTTAATTCCTCACTCGCCAACTTCGTGGCCTACATCGAATGAAGTTGTCGTGTACGTTTCGCCTGTCCTAGCGTTGAGCCCTTAAGGCTGAATCGAGCCGCTACTCGGTTCCGTTGCGCTCACGCTGACGCAGGCGCTTCACGTAGGCCTCGTCCAGCAGCTCGTGCGGGCTCAGATCCAACGCACAGTTCGCCAATGAGGCCAATGTCCGGTCTGTGAGCTTGAACCCCCTCGGCAGTTGGCCGTGGTTCTCCGCGCTGTTTTCCTCGATCGAGGCGAACAGTGCCTTGAAGAAGTCGGCATTGGAGGGACGTGTCGCCGCAGTGGCGGCGGCCGTCAGCGGGTCTGTGGCCGCCATCTCCGCCTTCTCCGCATCCGATGCCAGTTCGCGCATGAAGTCACTCAGCGAGGGCCAATACTTCAAATCAAACTGGCCACGAAGTGCATCCAGCTTCTCTTGGACGTAAGACTGAAACAGGTAGTTGTCCCGGGATGCCGCTTCGATCACTTCGCCAACGTGATAGTGGGTTTCGCTGCTGAAGCCCGAGGTGTCGTGCAGGTCTGAGCGCTGTTCCAGCAGCGCCGCCAACTCGTCTGCCTTCCTCGCGATTTGCCGATTGACGTTGGATAGATCGCTGCGTGCAGCGCGAGCCTCCTGCATCTTCTGTGGATTCCAGAAAGCGGCGGTGCTCAACACGAGGCCAAGAAAGACCTGGAGCGCCGGCGGGTGGGAATGGAGCTTTTCGTGCAATTCATCATAGGCGTCCTTCAACTCGACGCCACGCGCCAGCAGTCGATCCGCGACAGCGTTCTCGCTGGGCAGGATGTGGTGTTCGATGTTGTACTGCCTCCCCTCCAAGAGGAGTTTTTCGCAGGCTTGCTGCGGAATCATGGTTTGAGACGAACTCACGGTCTTGTCCTTGATGTTTTAGACCCTTCACAGCGTATTGAACCCTGCCGGATTTGTCGGTACCCGAGCGACTGTCGATGAACCGACTCTGAGGTACCCACGCAGGTGCAGTCCGGGCGTCCCCGGCCACCTGGGAGATGGCCGGTCGCGCTGTCGTGCGCGTAGCGCATCGAGCCGCCTGCAGCGTCTCGCCCCTGCAGGGCTTCCATCGTTCCCTCGCTCCGCTCGGCTGACGCCTCCGGCCCGGATTCCTCGATCCGGGCCTGCGCGCTTCGCTTGCCGTACGGTCGGCGTGTTGGGGGGGCATTGCCTTGTCCAGCCGTCTCCCCTGACTTCATCACCTTGTCCGCGACTGTAGCCCGCGCCCGTGTGCCGTCAAGGCGCGCAGGGCCGTGTCCTCGGCTGCGCCTGCGGGCCGCACCAACCCTGCGCTTGTTTCCTTGACGGTCCCCCGTCCGCGCGCTCCTGACCGTCGCGGGCGATGAACTCAGGAAAGACGGTGGCAACAGGGCCAACCGGGTTCCTCGTGCCGACCGCACCAAACAGCCGAAAGGCTGGGCTCCGAATCTAGGAATCCGGTGTGCGGTTTGAACAGCAAACCCTTTTCGTCAGGAGAAATGCAATGCAACTCGCATCCCGATTCGCTTCCCGTTCCCCGTCGCTGCGCAGCGACTACCCGCTGTCCGACGATCAAATCCGCAAGGTCGCGCCGTCCATCTTCGCGGACGCCCCGCACGAAAGCCGTTCCGAACGGTACGCCTACATCCCCACCGCCGCCGTGCTGGCAGAACTGCGCAAGGAAGGGTTTGAACCCTTTATGGCAGCGCAAACCCGCGTGCGCCACGACGACCGCCGCGACTACACCAAGCACATGCTGCGCCTGCGCCACGCCAGCCAGATCAACGGCGCGGAAGCCAATGAAATCGTGCTGTTGAACTCGCATGACGGCACGAGCAGCTATCAGATGCTGGCCGGAATGTTCCGGTTCGTGTGCAGCAATGGTCTTGTCTGCGGCGACACGGTGGCGGACGTGCGCGTGCCCCACAAAGGCGACGTGGCCGGTTCCATCATCGAAGGCGCTTACGAAGTGTTGAGAGGCTTCGACCGCGTGCAGGAATCCCGCGATTCCATGCGCGCCATCACCTTGAGCGATGGCGAATCCGAAGTGTTCGCCCGCGCCGCGCTGGCCCTCAAGTACGACGACCCCGACAAGCCCGCGCCCATCACGGAATCGCAAATCCTGATGCCGCGCCGCCACGACGACCGCCGCCCGGACTTGTGGAGCGTGTTCAACCGCACGCAAGAGAACCTGACCCAAGGCGGCCTGCGCGGGCGCAGCGCCAACGGACGCCGCCAGCAAACCCGCCCGGTGCAGGGCATCGACCAAAACATCCGCCTCAACCGTGCGCTTTGGCTGCTGGCCGATGGCATGCGCCAGTTGAAAGCCTGAATCCCCACGCGGCAGGGGCAGGCAGCAGCCCTTGCCGCTTCTCTCGCTGCTGCATCCCTAACCGCAAGGAGTTATCACCATGAACGCCGATACCCAAATCGAAACCCGCGCCATCGAAACCGCCGCGCCGCTGGAAGTGGCCGACCCGACCAAGAACCTGATTTTGGTTCCGCTCTCGCAGTTGCTGCCGCGCCGCTCCAAGCGCAACGCGCGGACGACCTCGCGCATGTCCATCCCCGAACTGGCCGCGAGCATTGCCCGCGTCGGCCCGCTGCAAAACCTCGTCGTCATCCTTGCCGCTGATGGCGAGCATTACGAAGTGGTGGCCGGCGACCGACGCCTGACCGCCTTGAAGCTGCTGGCGAAGAAGAAGCGCATCCCTGCCGACTACGAAGTGGCGTGCCTGCTGGTGCCCGACGCTTCGGCCCGTACCGTCAGCCTCGCGGAAAACCTGCTGCGCGAGCAGATGCACCCGGCCGACCAGTTCGAGGCGTTCGCCGCACTGGTCAAGGAAGGCCGCCCCATCGAAGACATTGCCGCCGACTTCGGCGTGACCCCGCTGGTGGTGCAGCGCCGTCTCAAACTCGCCAACGTCTCGCCGCGCCTGCTGGCCGACTACCGGGCCGGAGCCGTCACGCTGGAACAGTTGATGGCCCTGACCATCACCGACGACCACGCCGCACAGGAAAGCGCGTTCTACGGTGCGCCCGAATGGCAGCGTGGCGCGTCCGCGCTGCGCGAACGCCTGACCGAACGCGAAATCGACGCCACGCATCCGCTGGTGCGCTTCGCCGGGCTGGACGCCTACACGGCGGCGGGCGGCGGCATCCGCCGCGACCTGTTCGCGGAAGGCGATGCCGGAACCTACCTGACCGACGCCGCGCTGCTGGAAACGCTGGTGCGTGGCAAGCTGGATGCGCTGGCCGGGGACGTGCGCGCCGAGGGTTGGGCGTGGGTCGAAGCCGTGCCGCATATGAGCTACGCCGAGCGGCAGGCGTTCCAGAACGCGCCGCGCCAGCGCCGCGAACCGAACGCCCGCGAAGCCCGCCGCATCGCCTCGCTGCAAACCCGCCTCGACAAGATCTACGCCGAACTGGAAGAAGCCTACGACGCCGAGGACGAGGACAAGACCGAAGCGCTGGAACCGCGCCGCGAACAGGTTGCCGGGGAACTGCAAGCCGTGGAGGAAGCCTTGCAGGGCTACGCCCCGGATGTGCGCGCCGTGGCCGGTGCCATCGTCACCCTCGACCGCAGCGGCGAAGCCATGATTCATCGCGGGTTGCTGCGCGAGGCCGAAGCCAAGGCGTTGCGCACGCTGGAACGCTTGCGGCAGGGGTTCGGCAGCGCGGAAAGCGAAGCCGGGAACGACGACGAAGGCGAGGACGCCGAACAGCCCAAGGCCGCGAGCCTGTCCGACCGGCTGGCGCAGCGCTTGAGCGCGCACCGCACCGCCGCGCTGCAAATCGAAGTCGCCCGCCATCCGCAAGTCGCGCTGGCCGCGCTGGTGCATGGCATGGTGCAGAGCGTCTTGCAGGACAACCACTACGGCCACGACTTGCCGCTGGGCGTGAGCCTGAAAGTGCAAGACCGGCTGGAAGGCATGGCCCCCGACTGGCCCGAGTCGCCCGCCGCCGTCGCCCTGCGCGAGTTGCAGCAGGTCGCGGGCGAAGCGCTGCCGCAGGACAGCGCCGAACTGTTCGCCGCGCTGCTGGCGATAGAGCAAGGCGAACTGGTGCGGCTGCTGGCGGTATGTGTGGCGGCGACCGTGGACGTGGTGACGCCTCGCGCCACGGCGCAGCAGCCGGGCGCGGAACTGGCGCAGGCTGTGGGGCTGGACATGGCCGCATGGTGGCAGCCCACCGCAGACGGGTATTTCCAGCATGTGCCGAAGGCCGCGATTCTGGAAGCCGTGGGCGATTTTGCACCGTCGCACGCTGCCCGGCTGACGAAGTTGAAGAAGGCCGACATTGCCAGCGAGGCGGAACGGCTGGCCGATGGTACGGGTTGGATGCCCACCATCTTCAAGGCCGAAGGCCCGGAAGCTGCGCCGGAGGAAACGCAGGCGCAGGACGCCCCGGAGGATGCCGAGGCAATGGCGGATGAACCCGCCGAGGCACTGGCCGCTTGACCCGCGCCGAAGGCAAGCGCCCCGGCCTCGACCGGGGCGCTTCGCTTGAAGGAGAAGCCCCCATGGCCCGCACCACCACCAGCCGCCCGCGCATGGCGGCGATCTATGCGCCCGGCGCAGTACGCGCCCGCCGCTGGCACGGCGAAGGCGACGTGCGCGGCTACCGCCCACCCTCGGGCTGGTCGGCCCGCGCCGACCTCACCGACATTCACCCCATCACGGGCCGCGCCTTGCCGCGTGCCATGTGGTGGATTATCGAAACCAAGGAATAACGAGCCGCACCGGCCCCAAGCCGTTCCGCCTTGGGGCCGGTGGTCGAAAATCCGGGCGCGGCGGTGGCCGCGCCCGGTTCCAGCGTCCAAAGCAAAATCGCCACGTCGCCGCCTTCGACCAGGCGGCGACGTGGCGGACGTGCAAGTGCCTTGCGCGCGGTACGGCGATCGGCGCCCGCTGGCGCGGGCAAGGTTTCGATGGCGCCCCGCCGCAATGGGCGGGGCTTGTGGGGCTACGCCCCGGCTTGCTGCGGCAGGTTGTGCCAAAGCGTGCCGTCCTCGACGCTGGCGGTTCGCGCCTGTACGTCACGAAGGACGGTTCACCGACAAGCCACCCGGCTTCGCTATGGCGCATCCACGCCACGCCTCAATCACGTCGTCGCAATCTGCGGCAAGAAGCGTTCTCGCCTGTCGTTGGGGTGTTGGCCTTGCCAGTGTCAGGGCGCAAGCCGGTGAAGCCGTCACGCGGGGATGCCGAGTCGGCCACGTCTCCATTCGGGAGCGGGCGGCCCGTGCGTCCTTGGCTTGTCGTGAATCCTGGCGGTGGCACGGCTGCGCCTTGGGCTTCATGGCCGCAACCTTCCAGCGAAAACAATTTCCCCTGCGCTGCGCGCATTCCTCGCGGGACAAATTCTTTTCGCTTCCAGGTTCTCCACGGTATTGCGACCGCTGCGCGGTGCGGCCAGCCCATCCCCCGCCGGCCGGATCACAACAAGGACGCACTGGCGCGACCTTGTTCAAACCGAAAGGAGAGAAACATCATGGCTAACATCGGCACCTTCACCGCAGAGAAAGACGGCTTCACCGGCCAGCTCCGCACCCTGACCCTCAACGTCAAGGTCAAGCTGGTTCCCAACGACAAGGGCGACAGCGAGAACGCCCCCGACTTCCACCTTCAGGCGGCCGGCCACGAGATCGGCGCGGCGTGGAAGAAGACCAGTGAGGCCGGGCGCGAGTACCTGTCCGTGAGCATAGACGACCCTTCGTTCCCGGCGACGGTCTATGCCCGCCTGATCGAGAACGAGGACGGCACGCACGACTTGATCTGGTCGCGCAGCAAGCCCAAGGCGGCCTGACGGCCGCCCACCGCGCCCCGCCCATTGCGGCGGGGCGCGGCATCTCTCAGTTCCAATCGCTCGCCTGAGCGTTAGGCGAGCGCAATCTTCCGATCTACGCCGCAAAAATCAGCGATCACCCCAACCACCGCCTGCGCCTGTGAAGGCAGTGCGGATGGCGTGGGAGCTTGGGGAGAGAAGGCTGCGGACTCTAACGCAAGTGCCACATCGAACGCCGCTGACCCCGTTAGGTTTCTGGCGAAGAACTCGGCCAACAGATCGGCTTTGACGTTACTAGCCTGTTGCTGAAGTTCCTGTTGCAGCGTATCAGCGAGACCAGGTTGAGCCGCAACGCCTTCCACTAGTGCTGCCGCCATGCGACCGACCTTCTCCGTGAAAGCCTGCCCTGATACGCCGTAGCGTATTCCACGCTCGATGATCTGACGGCGTTGCTCCTGATCCTCAGCAATGAATTCCCTGAGGATGAAGTCCATCGCGATCATGAAATGCGAGCATGAGGCATAGAAGAGTCTCCATGCCCGATTTCCGGAGGCGATTTGGGCCAGCAAATATTCGATGTCTTCAAGCCAGGCATTGCATCCGTCGAAGTTCAAGGAGTGAAGCAGGCGAGATTTGCTTTCTTCATACCTACCACGCCAGTCACCACTTAATCGACCTAGAGAGCCCGATTCAAGATCCGCAAGGAAATCTTCCTCGGTGATGCGCTCCTTGTGGCTGCGTGCGCTATTGGTTAATCGCGAAAGGAACTTACCATCCAATACCCGGACATTGTGTTGGAGGCCAAACTCGCGAACATCCGGCCTAGAATCCGTTGTCGCGACAATGCACGAGTCAAGACCTAGAACTGACTGTAGGCCCTTTGCCCAAAAAATGCGTTCAAGAGCCTGCGGTGTCTTCTTGTTCTTGATGTCGACGCAGATGCGTTCTCTGCTGAGAGGCGAATTGCGCGCGTATAGCCACAGATCGACATCCGTCACATCGAATCGATGGAATGTAAACTTGATGCCTCTGGCAACATAGTAGCCAATGCTTAGGAAATAATTCCGCAGTGCTTCCTCGGCGACAGAGCCCTTTAGTGGTTGGCTTTTCATCGCTTGAGCCCGCCGGTTCGAATTTCTTGGAGCAGGTTGCGCGCCTTCAGTTTCACTGCCTCTGTGGCATTTTTCCGCTGCACCTCTCGATTCAATTCCGGCGCGACGTATTCAGTGATACGTGCACCAGGAATATGCGAAACGCTCTCGGCCGTTATGTCGCCATCTTCGATTACGGCGAGCGCAAGTCGCCCCACTTCTGGCTTCAGGAGCCTCATGGTGAACATGCCGTTATCAGCAGGCGTCACAGCGACGACGCCTTTCAACTCAAGGGCTTGATAGTCGCTTCCAATGGCGGTGGCGGGACCGACGCTATGGCCTGCGATCAGCTTATTCATGAGTGCCGAGACCATCTGGATACGGCCGCGGTAGTAGCTGCTGACGGTCATCCCGTAGGTGAGCGAGGCTACCAGCGCCTTGGCTAAATCCAGCGCATCGTCCGCAATGGAGTTGCTGAATTTGGAGAATGCAGCCGGACGGGTAACGAAGTGGCTCTTGCCCTGATCATTGCCGACAACGCTGACATCGAACAGACCAATGGAGTGAAGACGTGCGAAAAGATCCTGCCCTAGAATCCTGTTAACCGTCTCCAATGGCAGGCAACCTGTTTCTTGAAGCTTCTGATTAACTTCTGTCAGAAGCGCAGCCTCGGGGGCTTTCAAGGTTGATAGAATTGCATTGACCTTCCGCGCATCATCGCGCCGGAACAGGTTGCCATTGAAAAGCAGTTTCTCTTGAGCCGAGATCGGCTCAGAGTCAAAGAAGCCGATGTTGGTCGCAAGATCCAACGTATCACCGACCTCCTTGCGTGAAAGCTTCAAGTGATCGGAAACGACCTCGGCGATAGCTTTGTCCGTCGTGGGCGTCTCGGAGGCAATCTCTGATACGAAGATTACGGCTTCTTCATGTGCCTCGTGGCTGCTTTCATCGAAAATTCTGGATGTGTGCTCAAGCACACTATGTCCAGTCAAGCCAAGGACTTCCACCCCCCCGTTGCCCGGCAGGATTAGTCTTTGCCGCGCGAGTTCGGCAACGATTGCAGGGAGTTCCGTTTTGGGGCTGATGTGGTTGGCACGTGCGAGTGCCTCTAGGCGTTGTTGCGTGACAACGCTTTGCCTTTCCGCAGAGATTGCGGATAACAACGTGCCACTTTTCCCAGCGAAGGCGATCGAGTCGAAATCTTGGTTCGTTGTTGCTTGAAGTTTTCTTGCGTGGTGCAACAGCCACGCGCCTTGGGTCTTCTTATCCATGAACATCCCGTTGCTCGATAGATAGCAGCTCTTGCTCTACTTGCTTAAGCACACGCCTTACCTTGTCCATGTCGTCGCCTGCATAGGCCAGCGTCAGCAACGTGAGCGGATGCACGTCCATGACCTCGCACAGCTCGGTCAGCTTGTGCATGGTCGGGCTTTTCAAGTCGCGCTCCAACGAACTCATGTAGGTACGGCTGGACACGTCGGAGAACGCTTCCTGGCTCAAGCCACGCGCCTTCCTGACCGTCCGTATGGCCGTCGCCAATGAGTGTTTCGCTGCCGCCAACTTGGTTTCCCCTAGAAAACCAAGATGACAGCCCATTGAACCCAATAGGGCTACAATCTATAGTGTTCATTTCTGCGAAGCAATCCGCTTCGTGTCTTTACGGGAATCCGCATGGACGGGTTCCAACAGAATCGGGGCGCCGCATCTGTGTCTTTCCTGGCCTGCGTAATTCCGCTTCTGCGTTTCCGTGCATGTACGGATTCGATGGCTTGCGCCTTCGTGCTTTCCCGCCAAAGCACGCATCCGCTTCAGCGGTTCCGCGCTTCGTTGGAAAATCGTATCCGTGCATCCTCGGATGCGTGGGGATTCGGGGGATGACCCAGCCGCTTGTCACCACTGAACAGCGAGCGCAACTGCTCGCCGTCGGCGCGTGCCGCGCCGACGGCCGGAGCATCGACCCTATGCCAGTGGTGCGACTGTTCACCCCTGACGCGCACGCCACCTGGCTGCTGGCCGCACTCGATCCGGCCGATGGCGATACGGCCTGGGGGCTGATCGACCTCGGAATAGGCATGCCCGGCCTGGGCCATGTGAAGCTGTCCGATCTGGCGTCCATCGTCGGGCCGCGCAAGCAGCCGGTGATGCGTGATCGCTACTTCCAGCCGGTGCGGCGGCTATCGGAGTACCTGCGGCTGGCCGAAGAAAACGGCTCGATCACCGACTGACCAACCCCCAGCAACAACAGCGCATTCTGACTATTTCAGTCTTACCCAAGACCTGCGCAGTCTGAATCCGCACTCTTGCACCGAAGCGGTGCGTTCTGTTGCAAACAGTCATGATCTTTGGTGCGGGCTGCTGCACGGTGCTCCATGCTGCGCGCCATTTTCGTGGCGGCCCAGCCGTCGCATTCAGACGATTTCCGCAATGCCCTGGAGCGAATCAGTCTTGACACCAGCAGTTACAGCTTATCCCGATTTCGATGACGACTTGATGGCGACTCGATAGCTCCCGCACGGCGGAATCCGTGGCGACGTTCCTGCTGAATGACAGGAGGCTGCGTCATGGCTGACCCGAGCGCCGAACACTGGTATCCGACCGCCGCGTATCTCTACACGCTGCACCTCGACGGCCCCGCGCTGGCGTGGGAATACCTGCGTCGCCACCCCGACTACCGCCGCGACTGGCTGCGCCGGCGCCGCCGGCCAGAGGCCGCCGCGCGCTGGGGATTGCGCCTGCTGGAAGATCCCGCCCTGGATGCGCGCGACGCGCATCCGGCTTGGTTCCCTGACCACGATGCTGTCGTGCAACTCTATCCCGATGCCGACCCGCCACCCGATGCGGTGGCCTTCGCGTTCTGGCGCATTCCCGGCCAGAAACGCCTGGTCCACGATGGCAAGCGCCTGGTGCTGCTGACACGATGGCCGGGCTGCTGCCTGCGGCTGGTGATCGCTCCCGGCTTGGCCGACGGTATGGCCTACGCCTATGCCATTCGCGCCTGCGGCGCATCCTGCGGGCGCTATCAGGCACTGGCGGCTGAGCTGGACAAGCTGGCCATCGCTGGCGACACCTTACCCGCGGGAACGGCACGGCCACGGCCGACACTCGCCACATTGCTGGAGTTGAACACGCTCCAGGCGCTCGACGGCACCCTGGCGGGCGCATCCTTGCGCGAAGTGGCCGAAGGACTGTTCGGTGCCGATGCAGTCGCAGACGACTGGTACGCCGATAGCGCCTTGCGCGCCCGCGTGCGGCGACTGGTGCGCCGGGGCGATGCGCTGATGCGCGGCGGCTACCGCCGCCTTGCACAGCTTCCGCCCGTTGCACAGGGACGCGCTGCATCCCATGCAAAACGTCCCTGAGCAGGAAGCCTTGCTTTCTTGAAAGTGCCTCTATCCGGCTGCGTGGTGTGGCCGGGCTTGATGGAGGTACATCCCATGCGACCCGCTCCCTTGCGGCCTGCCGCCACTGCTGTCGCTGCGCCCGTGCAGCCCCAACGCTACCTGACCAACGACGAAGCCGCCGAATACTTGCGGCTGTCGCCGCGCACGCTGGAGAAACAGCGCGTGATCGGCGGCGGCCCGAAGTTCCGCAAGTTCGGCCGCCGCGTCATGTACGCGGTGGCCGACCTCGATGCCTGGGCCGACCAGCGCAGCTACGAGGCCACGTCCGACCCGGAATATGCCGAGCGTCACGCGGGCGACTACCGTGATGGCCGCTGATCGTCGGCTCGCCGGTGGCCATCGTCATGTCCAGCCCATCGCTGCCGTCGAGGCAGCGATCGCAGCAGCGGGAACAGCTCGACCTGTTCCGCGCGCTGCCGGGCGACGGCATGGCGCCGCGCGACAGCCAGGACTTGATGGCCTTTCCGTTCTTCTCGCTGGCGAAGTCGCGGCGCACGGCGCCGATCGACTTCCGCAGCGGGAACATCACCATCCGCGTGGAAGGCACGGCCGAGCACGGCATCGCCACGATATGGGATGCCGACGTTTTGATTTGGGCGGCCTCGCAGATCGTGGAGGCGCGCGACGCAGGCATTCGCCCGTCGCGCTGGATACACGCCACGCCCTACGAAATCCTGCGCTTCATCGGGCGCGGCACGTCCCTCAACGACTACAAGCGCCTGAAAGCCGCGCTCGACCGGCTGCAATCGACCAGCGTGGCCACGTCCATCCGCGAAACCACCGGGCGGCGCTTGCATCGCTTTTCGTGGGTGAACGAATGGCGCGAGCTGGCCGACGCCAGCGGCACGCCGCTGGGCATCGAACTGATCCTGCCGGACTGGTTCTATGCCGGCGTACTCGACGCCGCCCTGGTACTGACCATCGACCCGGCCTATTTCCGCTTGAAGGGCGGTATCGAACGCTGGCTGTACCGCCTGGTGCGCAAGCACGGCGGGCGGCAGGAACACGGCTGGCAATTCGACTTCCGGCACCTGCACCGGAAGTCCGGCAGCGCGGCGCGCTTCTCGGACTTCGCCTACGACCTGCGCGTGCTGGTCGCGCGGCAGTCGCTGCCCGGCTACGTCCTGGGCATCGAGCCGATGCCGGGCGAAAGGCTGGAACTGCTGACCTTCCGGCCCGTGCCGTTCACGGCACGGGGATAACTGAGGGAAAAGGTGTGGACGGCCTCGTGCTATCAGGAGTACAGGGTATCGTGCTATCGGGAGTACGCCTATCGTGCTATCAGGAGTACGAAAACGCCGCAAAGCCAGTAACGGCGCGGGTTTTCGCCCCCTCTAACTTACCTAACTATAAATCTCTAACTTTTAGTAGAAGCGCGCCGTTTCGGTGGACAACCGCAAAACGGCACGGCCAGGCCGGCTTTCCAGCAGGGAGGGCCGCGCCATGATCTTCGCGTTTCTCAATCAAAAAGGCGGCGTCGGCAAGACCACACTCGCCACCCACATCGCCGGCGAGCTGGCGATGCGCGGTCTGCACGTCATCCTGCTGGACGCCGACCCGCAGGGTTCGTCGCTGGACTGGACGCAGCGCAGAAGCCAGCAGGGCTTGCCACGGCTGTTCAGCGCCGTGGGCCTCGCCCGCGAAACGCTGCATCAGGAAGCGCCGGAGCTGGCCCGCCGCGCCGATCACATCATCATCGACGGCCCGCCGCGCATCGCCGCCCTGGCGCGTTCCGCGCTGCTGGCGGCCGAGCGCGTGCTGATTCCCGTGCAGCCCAGCCCGTATGACCTTTGGGCCAGCGCCGAGATGGTGGCGCTGATCCGCGAGGCACAGGTGTTCCGGCCTGCGCTGCGCGCGGCCTTTGTCATCAACCGGCGTGTCAGTACCACCATCATCGGCAGGGAAGCACGGCAATCGTTGGCCGAACAGCCGCTGCCGGCACTGCGCAGCGAAGTGCGCCAGCGCATCGTCTTCGCCGACAGCGTGGCCGCTGGCCGGCTCGCCCGCGAAATCGCGCCCGACAGCGCCGCCGCACGCGAGATCGCCGCGCTCACCGATGAACTGCTGCGGTGGCCGACATGAGCGGCCCGCGCAGCAAGCGCGTCGGCATCGGCGCACGTCCGCCCGCGAATCCGCACGCCGAGGCGTGGATTCGCCAGGGCGATGCCGATGCACTCAACAAAGGCGACCTCTACACCGCACGCCTCACGCTCGACGTGACGCCCGCGCTGCGCGCACGCATCAAGATCGCCGCCTTCGGCCAGGGCGTGACCGTAGCCGAACTGCTGCGCGGTCTGCTGGAACGGGAGTTTCCCGAGAACCGCATGGAGAGCACGCCATGAACGCATCCCTCGCGACCGCCGCGACCGCCGCGAACGCGGCCACGGCTACGCCGCCGCATTCGCTTCCAACACTCGCCGGCCGACCCGGCAACGTGCCGATGACCCGCGTATCGCTCGCCTACATCGAGCCGCGCTTCAAGCTCTATCTGCGCTTCGGCGAACCTGCGCGCACGCTGCGGCTCGACCGCTGGCGGCGCTGTGCGGTGTTCCTGCCGCGCATGGTGTTCTGCCGTATCCGCTGGCAAGCCAACGACTACGGCACGATCCGCTGGCAGCTCATGGTGATGCAAGCCGCCACGCCGCTGGACGACATGCAGCGTATCCCTGGCGTGCGGCCAGGCGCACGCCTGCTGCTGCACGCCGAAGGCGAAAACGCGGTGCGTGCCGTGCTGGAACGCATCGACGGCATCGAAGGGCAAGGCATCGCCGCCATCGACGTGTCGCCCGCGTACTGGCGCACGCTGGGCAACCGCCTGGCGGCCCGCCTGGCGCTGCCCGAATACACCGCCGAGCGGCACGCCGCCCGGCTGGCCGGAAAGGCGCTGCCATGACGACCCAATCCAACACCACATGCACGCACGAAGTCGCGCCGCATCCTCGCTCGCGCCTGCGCGTTCGCATCGTGCTGGCGGGCTTCGCTGCCGTCGGCCTCGCTGCGCTGGCCTGGGCGGCTTTCGTGTCGCCGCTGCCGCGTCTGACCTACAACCCGTCCGACAGCGTGGCGATCGGCTGGTATCGCATCGAACCGTTCGACCCGCGCACCGCCTCGCTGCCACGTCCGTTGTCCGTGGACAGCATCGTGCTGGTGCCGCTGCCCGACAGGGCCGCCATGCTGGCTGCGCAGCGCGGCTACCTGCCGACCCGCGTTCCGCTGCTCAAACGTGTGGGCGCAGTCGCGCCGCAACACGTTTGCATCGTCGCCGGGCAGCTACGCATCGACGGCGTGCCTGCGGCCGCTGCGCTGCCTGCCGACCGGCTGGGCCGGCCGCTGCCATCCTTGCAGCTTTGCCGCCGCCTCGAACCGGGCGAGCTGTTCCTGTTGAGCGTGACCAATCCGGCGTCGTTCGACAGCCGCTATTTCGGCCCGGTCAGCGCATCCGCCGTGATCGGCGTCGCGCACCCGGTCTGGCTGAAGACACGCCCATGATGGCCGCCGATTCACTGCACGTTGCCGTGCCTCTCATCGTGCCATCGGGCATGCCGTTCCGGCTGCCGCCGCCGTGTCGTCGCGCGTGCAGCGCGGGCGCATTCGCGCCGCGCTTCGCGCAACATCCGGCGCAGCCGTCCAGCGTGCAGGCGTCTTGCCTCGAACGCGCCCGGCCTGCGGCCATTGGCGCGTTCGCCGGCGGGCTGGCTGCAAGCAGCGCAGCGCCGCCGGGCCGCCGACGCCCGGAGCGACAGCGAGGGGCAAAGGCGGAAGGCAAGACAAAAGGACGTGGCACCGGGCCGCGTCGAAAGCCAGTCTGCACATGGGGGTGGCGCGGCACGGAGCGGCTTCGCCGCCGTGCCGCGTTCGGCGCGAAGGTCGCGCCAATGCGGGCATGTCCGCGTGCTTCGCACGACCGGACACGCCAGAGCTTGCAGGGAGAACGGCCATGACCGACCGCCGCGACGACGATTTCCGCGTGCGCCCCAGCGCCCCGAAGAACCGGGGTAAGGGCCAGGGGCAGAGCTTCGTTTCCAAGGTGCTCAAGCAGGCCGGAAAAGCCAGCAGCGGCAAGTCGGCGGTGCGCCGTCCTGGGGCGGCTGCCACCGGCCAGCGTCCCGGCTCACGCCTGGGGCGCGGCCATACGGCGGCGCGCTTCGCCGGCGCGAAGCTGACGCCCATGTCGCGGCGCGTGACCATCAAAACCTTGCTGGTCAATCACCAACGGGCCAGCCCACAGTCGCTCGCCAAGCACCTGCGCTACATCGAGCGCGACGGCGCGGGTCGCGATGGCGAACCGGGCCGGGCCTACGGGCCACAGGCCGACGAAGCTGACCTCGATGCCTTCAAGGAACGCTGCGCCGATGACCGCCACCATTTCCGCTTCATCGTCTCGCCGGAGGACGGGGCCGAACTGGACGACCTGCGCACCTACACCCGGCATCTGGTGGATCGCATGGAAGCCGACCTGGGCACGCGGCTGGATTGGGTGGCGGTCGATCACTGGAACACCGACAACCCGCACACCCACCTGATCGTGCGCGGGCGCGACGACACCGGCAAAGACCTCATCATCGCGGGCGACTACATCGCCGATGGCTTCCGCCACCGCGCCGCCGAGCTGGCGACCGAATGGCTGGGGCCGCGCACCGAGCTGGAGATCCAGCAGACCTTGGGGCGCGAGGTGGAACAGGAGCGGTGGACGAGCCTGGATCGCACCTTGAAGCGCGAGGCCAGCGACGATGGCCTGGTGCATGTCGAACGGCTCAACGAACCCCGCTTGCAGCGCCAGCGCCTGCTGCTGATCGGCCGCCTGCAGCGCTTGCAGCGCCTGGGCTTGGCCGACGAGGCGCAGCCGGGCTCCTGGGCCATCCATACCGATGCCGAGAAGACCTTGCGCGCCCTGGGCGAGCGTGGCGACATCATCCGCACGATGCAGCGCGCCATGAGCGGACAGCCGCGCGAGCTGGCGGTGTTCGAGCCGGGCGATGACGGCCGCACCATCTTCGGCCGCGTAGCAGCCAAGGGGCTGGCCGACGAACTGCACGACCGCGGCTATCTGGTCATCGACGGCGTGGACGGCAAGGCCCACTACGTCGCGCTGAACGCCCGCGACGAGCTGGCGAACTATCCGACCGGCGCCGTGGTGGAGGTGAAGGGATCGGCCGACGTGCGCGCCGCCGACAGGAACATCGCCGCGCTGGCGAGCGATGGGCTGTATCGCACCGATCATCACCTGGCGATTGAGCAAGGCCGAGCCAAGCCCGGTCGTGACCCGCAGGAAGTCGTTGCGGCCCATGTCCGCCGACTGGAAGCCCTGCGCCGGGCCGGCATCGTGGAGCGCGTGGCCGACGGGCTATGGAAGGTGCCGGACGACCTGGCCGAGCGTGGCCGCCGCTACGACGCGCAGCGCCTGGGCGGTGTGGCGGTGGAGCTGAAATCGCACCTACCCATCGAGCGGCAGGCCCGCGTCATCGGCGCCACTTGGCTGGATCAGCAGTTGATTAACGGCGGCCGAGGCTTGGGCGACCTGGGCTTTGGTGGCGAGGCCAAGCAGGCGATGCAGCAGCGTGCCGACTTCCTGGCCGAACGGGGGCTGGCCGAGAAGCGCGGCCAGCGCGTGATCCTCACCCGGAATCTGTTGGCTACGCTGCGCAATCGGGAATTGGCGCAAGCCACGAAAGACATTGCCGCCGACACCGGACTGGAGCATAGGCCCATCGCCGACGGTCAGCGCGTGGCCGGCATCTACCGTCGCTCGGTCATGCTCGCCAGCGGTCGCTACGCGATGCTCGATGATGGCATGGGGTTCAGCCTGGTACCGTGGCGGCCGGTGATCGAACAGCGGCTGGGGCAGCAACTCGCCGCGACGGTGCGCGGTGGCGGGGTGTCCTGGGAGTTTGGGCCTCAGCGCTGGCCTGGCATCGGATAGAACTGTTGCTCATAAGCAAAGCCCCACCAACCGCCTTGAAAAGCGCCACCGCATCCTGCGGCCAATGCACCTGTGAGCGCGGTATGCTCGACTTCTCTATCGGCGGGTCTCGTTCGCTCACTATTCCCAATACCTGTCCGCGCTCCTTGCCCTGCCAGACCTTCTGGCGATCGACGGTACTCGCATCAGGTAGGTAATTGGGTCACAGGCTGGCGTAAATAGTGCCGCGGCGTGACCCTGAACCATTGCGCTTCCGTCCTAGCTGCGCCCGGCTTTCGAGTTGAATCTGTCATTGGAGTTATGAAGGGTGGGCGGACAAGCCTGCAGGATGAATTTCATTGATTCATGGGGACGCGAACACGGACGTAAGTGCCTCGGCCCGGCTGGCTGTCCAGATCAACCGAGCCGCCGTGCTTCGACACCGCCGCCTGGACGATGGCCAGCCCGAGCCCGCTGCCCGGTTTCCCGACCGACGTACTGCCGCGGTAGTGGCGCTCGAAGGCCAGGATGCGGTCTTCCTCGTCCATGCCGGGGCCGTGGTCGCCGACCTGGATCAGGACCATGCCGTTGTCTGCGGTCGCCCGCAGGTCGATGGGCGATCCGGGAGCGTACTTGCGCGCATTGTCCAGCAGGTTGCGGATGATCTCGCGCAGCATGGTCGGGTCCATGCAAACACGAAGTCCGGGAGCCGCCTGTACGGCGATCACGCGATCCGGTTCCAGTTGCCTGACCTCGGCCGCGAGTTCTTCCAGCGTCGGCACGAGCGCGATCCATTCGTTCGATGGGCGACGCATGACATCCAGCCGGGCCAGCAGCAACACGTCGGCGACCAGGGCGCTCATCCTTTTGACCTCCTGCTGCAGGCCATCGAGCTGGGTATAGGCGCTGGTATCGCCAGGGCGGATGGCGTGCCGCAGGTTGTCGAGCGAGGCGGACATCACCGCCAATGGCGTTCGCAACTCGTGCCCGGCCTCGGCCAGATGGCTTCGCAACCTTGACTCCTTTGCCTGGGCGTCGCGTGCGACCGTGGCCTGGGCCAGTTGCGCGATCAGGTATCCGACCAGCGCCGACAGCACCAGGCTGATGGCCGACACTGCCCAATAGCGCTTCAGCACGCCCGGACCCACGCGCGGATAGACCAGCAAGGCCATCAGCAGGATCGCCAACGCCAGCACGCAGCACACCGCGGCCGAAATCCAAGCCGTTCGCGTGGAGCGCTTCATCCGATTTTCTCCTCGATGCGCAGTGTGTAGCCCACGCCGCGCACGGTCTGGACCAGACGCGGGCTTCCATCGGCCTCCAGCTTCGCACGCAGCAAGGACACGAATCGATCCACCGTTTCCGTACCGACTTCGGCGTCCACTCCCCAGACCGACTCCAGCAACTGGCTCTTGCGGAAGACCCGCCCCTGCTCGCGCATCAGGCCGACCAGCAGATCGAACTCACGCGCGGACAGGGCCAATGGCGAATCCGACTTCCATGCGCGGCGCCTGAGTGGATCGACACGCAGATCCGCATACGCCAGCAGGTCGCTCGATCCCGCTCCGCGCCGAAGGTGCGCCACCAGCCGCGCCTTGAGTTCGTCCATGGCAAAGGGCTTGGTGAGGTAATCGTCGGCCCCGCCCTCCAGCGCCACGATCTTGTCCCCCAGTTCGGTGCTTGCCGTGAGCATCAGGACCGGCACCTGTGTGCGTTTGCGGATGAGCGGGAGAAGCGCCAGGCCATCGATGTCGGGCATGGCCAGGTCCAGCACGATGGCGTCCGGGCGGCGCTGTGCGATGCGCGCCAACGCCTCCCGACCGTTGGCGGCCGTGTCGACCTCGAACCCGCGCAAGCGCAGTGCGACTTCCACGGCGCGGCGCAGGTTGGGTTCGTCGTCGACGACCAGGATGCGGGGGCTCTGCTGCATGGGGTGCCTCTGCGGTGCCGGCTAAACCTAAACCAACCAGCCGCAGCGCATCCAGCCGGCTTTCCGGATTCCTTCCGATATCGCTCTCGAGACTGGCGGTGTCCGATCCGGGACAGTCATGGAGATACGACGATGAAGAAGCAGAATACGGTGATCCTGATGCTGGTTTTGGCCGTTCCACCGGCGTGGGCCGCCCAGGATACCGGCGTCAGCGGCAACGGGATGGCGGCAGGCCAAGGCTCGGCGAATGGACAAGGCCTCGCTGTCGGCCAAGGGGAGGCCAGCGGGACCGGCACGGTCTACTACCGCGGCGAAGATGGACTTATCCATCGCAAATCGGGTACCGGAACCGTGGATGGCCGTGGCGTCGCGGTGGGCGCAGGCGAGGTGGACGGAAAGGCACTGGTCGCCGGCCATGGGCGGGTCGAAGGGGATGGCGCCGTCCGGCCCACGCATGGGAACACCCCTGTCAGCGGTGCCATCGGAAGCGGCACGGCCACGGGAACAGGGGCGGCCATCGGCAAAGGTCAGGCCAGCGGAACGGGGACGGTGTATTACCGGGGCGAAGATGGCCGGATCCACCGCAAATCGGGCACCGGTTCGGTGGCCGGACGGGGCGTGGCCATCGGAGATGGTTCCGTCAAGGGCAAGGCCGCCGTACGAGGCAAAGGCCAGGCCCATGGCTATGGCATCAAGCGGCCTTGATAGCCAGACGCGCGGCGCCCCGGTCGTCTGACTGGGGCGATCACGTAGCTGGCTGTTACCCAAATGTGATCACTTGACACGTCAGCGCGGCATCCAGCAAGGCGTTGTCCCTGGCGTGTCTTCCACATCGAGCAAGAAGGAGCATGCAATGCACACTGCCATTCGCTGGATCGCCCCGATGCTGCTCTCCACACTGGCCGTTACCGGCTGTGCTGCCGCCCAGCACCGGGATTGGGACAACAATCCGCCCGGCCCCGCCGGCGGCCCCGGCACCAACTGGGAAAACCCGCCGGGCTGGCGTGGCGGTCCGGGCGCTTCGCCCAACCAGCGTTTCTACCGGCGCGACGGCGTGCGTTACGAGTTCAAGCTCGTCAGCGGCGGTTATTACTACAGCCCGCGCTGGGGCTATTGGCATCCGCGATACGGCTTGTGGAACCAGGGCCGCCGCTGCTGGATGGATATCGACAACAACCCGCCAGGTCCGGCCGGTGGCCGGGGCACCAACTGGGAAAACCCGCCGGGCTGGCGCGGCGGGCCGGGGGCATCGCCGGATCGGTTCGACCGTTGCCGTTGAACGTGCGTCCCGGACCCGCTTGTCGGACGCCACCTCGAACGATGTCTCATCACATGAGCACTGAAGGTCGTCACGCATGAACCGTCAGCACGCTGTCAGCGCGGCCAATCGTTTTGGCCTGGGCGCCCGGCCCGGTGAGATCGATTCGATCACCGACCCGCAGGAATGGCTCCTGGCGCAGTTGCGAATGCCGGCTTCGGAGCCGGCGTTGGCCGAATTGCCCGGCAGCCTGGAATATCTGCGCCAGGACATTGCCCTGCGGCAAACCCGGCGCGAATCCAGGCAACGCGGCCCGGCCGGGGGCGCGATGCCGCTGGCCAGGCGCCAGCGGCAGGCGCAATTGCATGAACTGCTGCTGCGCCACCAGGTTGCCGTGGCCAGCCCGACCAGCTTCAGGGAGCGCATGGTGCGGTTCTGGTCGAACCATTTCGCCGTGTCCGTGGACAAGCGCGTGGCGGCGCCCTATGCCGCGCCGATGGAGCGCGAAGCGATCCGCCCGCACGTGCTGGGGCGATTCGCCGACATGCTGCTGGCGGTGGAAACCCATCCGGCGATGCTGCGATTCCTGGACAACACGCGATCGGCCGGGGCGGACTCGAAACTGGCAGTCCGCGCACATCGGCGGAATCCGGAGCGGGAACTCGGGCTCAACGAGAACCTGGCCCGCGAGATCCTCGAACTGCACACGCTGGGGGTGCAAGGCGGGTATTCGCAGGCGGACGTGACCGAGCTGGCCAAGGCCATCACCGGATGGAGCGTGCCGGCGCCGCAGGACTTCGAGCGCGGCGCGCCGGTGCGTGCCTTCATGTTCCGCGCCAACGCCCATGAAGGCGGATCGCGCGTGGTGATGGGCAAGCGCTACGCCGAGGACGGACTGGCGCAGGGCCAGGCCGTCCTGGCCGATCTTGCGGTCCATCCCGCCACCGCACGGCACGTGTCGTGGAAGATCGCCCGCCACCTGGTCAGCGACGAGCCGCCGCAGGCGCTGGTGGAGGCGATGGCAAGAACCTGGCTCGCTTCCGGCGGCGACCTGGCGCAGGTATATGCCGCGTTGATCCGCCATCCGGCCGCCTGGGGCGAGTCGGCACGCAAGTTCAAGACGCCCGACGACTATCTGCTGTCGGCTGTGCGCGCCGGCGGCGTGCTGGACAGCTCCCGCCCGCAGGCCCTGTACACCTTGCTGGACAGGATGGGACAACCGCCGTTCACCCCGCGCTCGCCCGCCGGCTTCGCCGACGAGGCCGCACAGTGGAGCGGTCCGGATGCGCTCTGGAAGCGGATCCAGAGTGCGCAGGCGCTGGCCGAGGCCGTACCGGAGGATCGGCTCGATCCGGAAGGTACCGCCCGCGCCATCTTCGCCGACACGCTGGACGAAGAAACGCGGTCCGCCCTGCGCCGGGCCGAGTCGCCGCGTGACGGCCTCGCCCTCCTGTTCGCCAGCCCCGCCTTCCAGTGGAGGATCTGACCATGACGCTGACCCGACGCATGTTCCTGGGCGCTGCCGGCGCGGTGACCACGTTGACCCTGTGGCCGTGGCAGGGCCAGGCCCGGACAGCGGGCGATACCCGGCTGCTGGTCGTGCTTTTGCGCGGAGGACTGGATGGACTGCATACGCTGATTCCCCGCGACGATCCCCAATACCGCAGCCTGCGCGGCAGCCTGGTTCCCGACGATGCACCGGCGCTGGATGGCAGCTTCGCGCTGCATCCGTCGCTGTCCTTCGCGCACGATCTTTATCGGCGCAAGCAGCTGCTGCCGGTGGTGGCGGTGGCCCCTCCGTATCAGGAGCGTTCGCATTTCGACGCCCAGAACTGCCTGGAGAATGGCACCGGTCGCCCCAGTGGCGCCGGGACCGGCTGGCTCAACCGCTGTGCCGGCGCAATGGCCGATGGCGAGGCATTGGCCATCGGCAGCGTGATGCCGCTGATCATGCGTGGCCCGGGGGACGCCGCGACCTGGTCGCCGCCCCTGCCGGAGGACGTCAATCCGATCCTGTTGCAGCGGCTCGAGCCCCTCTATTCGCATGACGCGGCGCTATCCGCCAGTTTTTCCCGGGCAATGGCCACCCAGGGAACAGTCGCCGGCGTGGGCGGCCGCGCAGCGCGCATGGTGGCCGCCACCACGGCGGCGGGGCGCTTCATGGCCAAGGCCGACGGACCGCGAATCGGGTTCGTGGAGGATTCCGGCTGGGACACCCACGCCAACGAAGCCGCGATCCTGAAGAACAAGCTGTCCGAGCTCGACGTGGGACTGCGGGCCTTCCACGAGGCCGCGCAGCCGATCTGGGACCGCACGGTGGTGGTCGTGGTGAGCGAGTTTGGCCGGACCGCCAAAGTCAACGGCACCGGGGGGACCGACCATGGAACGGGAGGGCTGGCCTTGCTGGCCGGCGGGGCGGTTCGCGGGGGGCATATTGCCGGGCAGTGGCCTGGACTGGCTCCGGGCGATCTCAACGAAGGTCGGGACGTGCGCGTGACGACGGACATGAGGGCCTTGTTCAAGGGCGTGCTTGCCGGGCACCTGCGGCTGGACATGAGAACACTGGACACGGCGGTGTTCCCGGATAGCGGCAAGGTGCGCCCGATGGATGGGTTGCTGGTTTAGCACTCGAACCGTCGAGTCCAGGTCGCCGAAGATGCCGATCGGCGGGCGTTGCTGGAAAATCCCTCGACTACTTTGCTACTCCTGCCAGCCGCCACCAACCGCCTTGAAAAGCGCCACCGCATCCTGGGCCAATGCGCCTTGCGCGCTCAGCGCGGTCTGTTGCGCATCGAGCATGCTCAACGTCTCCACCAGCACGTCGCGCTCGCTCGCCGTGCCCAGCATCTGCTCGCGTTGCTTGCGCTGCCAGACTTCCTGGCGGTCGAAGGTCGCACGCGCCGCGTATGCGGCCTGGCGTTGCTGATAACCATAGTCCGACAGCGCATCCTCGGTTTCCTGTAGTGCGCCCAGCACGCTCTGACGGTACTGGGCAACGGTAGCCTCGTAGCCGGCGCGCGCCTGCGCCGTTTGCGATCGACGCGCACCACCGTCGAACACCGTGCCCAGCAGTTGCGCGCCGAGCGACCAGGTTCGCAGCGGCGCATCGAGCAGATCGTCGACGCTGCCGCCGACATAGCCACCGTTGGCCGACAACCCCAGGCTCGGGAAATACGCGGCCTGCGCGGCTCCCACCTGCGCATTGGCAGCCTTGACCCGTGCCTCGGCCGCCATCACGTCGGGGCGGCGCCGCAGCAGTTCGGCCGGCATCACCGCCGGGGGCGCCGGTGCCTCGAACCCGTATTCGGGCCTGGGAGCCAGCACGAACGATGACGGTGCCTGCCCGGTGAGCGCGGCCAGCGCATGCAGGCACCGGGCGCGCGTGGCCGAGGCCGCTTCCAGTCCCATGATGCTGCTGTCCAGTGCGTTGCGCGTCTCCACCACGTCGTTGGGCGAGGCGGTGCCAAGCTCATTCGCCCGTTCGGTCATCTCCAGCAGTCGGCCGTTGGCATCGACCTGATTCTCCAGTAGCGCCATCTGCACTTCGGTCTGGCGCAACGACAGATAGGTGCTGGCCACGGTCGCGGCGATGCTCAGCCGTTGCGCATGCAGATCCTGCGCCGAGGCCTCGGCCTGCGCACTTTGGGCTTCGGCGCGCCTGCGCACGGCTCCCCACAGGTCCAGCTCCCAGCTCACGGTACCCTGTGCAGTAGCTTGCTGGCGCACCTGTCCCTCGCCCAGCCCCTGCGCAGCCGCCGTGTTCTCGCTGCGGCTTTGCGAAACGCCCATGCTGACCTGCGGCCTCCCGGCCGCACGGACCTCGCCGATTGCCGCCTGAGCCTGGCGCCACGCGGCGTCCGCTGCCGCAATGGACAGGTTGGCCTGTTGCGCGCGCTCTTGCAGCTCATTGAGGTCGGGATCGTGCCAGGCCTGCCACCAGGCCTCGCCGTACCATTCAGTCGGTTCCGGGTCGGCACGCGTCCACACCATGCCGCCCTCCTCGAACCGTTCGGGGACGGGCAGGTCGGGCCGGACATAGTCGTGGCCCACGGTGCAGGCCGCCAGCGCCAGAGGCAGTAGCGCGCTGGCGAGCAGGCGCCTGCGAGATCGGGAAATGCGTGTCATGGTGGGGTCCTGCGGTGGAGGGTGCCGAATCGATCCATGAGCACATAGATCGCCGGTGTCGAATAGAGCGTCAGCACCTGGCTGAGCATCAGCCCGCCGATGATCGCCACGCCCAGTGGTTGCCGGAACTCGGAGCCGTAGCCGGAACCGATGACCAGGGGGACTGCTCCCAGGATTGCCGCAAGCGTGGTCATCATGATGGGGCGGAGCCGCACCAGACTGGCACGCAGGATCGCCTCCTGCGGAGACAGTCCCTCGGCGCGCTCGACCTGCAATGCGAAATCGATCATCAAGATCGCGTTCTTCTTGACGATGCCGATCAGCAGGATCACGCCGATCAGCGCGATGATGCTGAACTCGAAGCCCCCCGCCGCCAGCGCGATCAGCGCACCGATGCCGGCAGAGGGCAAGGTGGAGAGGATGGTCAGCGGATGACGCAGGCTCTCGTAGAGCATGCCCAGCACGATGTATACGGCCAGCAGCGCGGTGACAATCAGCAACGGCATCGTCTTGACCGTGTCGGCGAAGGCCTTGGCATTGCCTGCAGGCGCCGCGGCGATGCCTGGGTCCAGGTGCAGCGCATCGACCGCCTGCCGTATCGCGCGTTGCGCCGGTCCCAGCGAAGCGCCGGGACTGAGGTTGTAGGACAGCGTGACGGCGGGGAATTGGCCTTGGTGGGACTGTGACAGGCTGGTCTTCTGCACGCTCCAGCGCGCTATTGCCGACAGTGGCACCAGCTCGCTGCCGTGACCAGGCGTGACGTAGATCTGGTCCAGCGTCGCGGGGTTGCCAGCCTGCGACGGGTCCAGCCCCATGACCACGTGGTACTGGTTCATTTCCCGGTAGATCGTGGAAACTAGGCGCTGGCCGAAGCTATCGTAGAGCGCCTGATCGATGGCCTGCGCCGATACGCCGAGCCGCGCGGCAGCGGGCCGGTCGATCTCGATCTGCGCCTCGACGCTGCCGTCCATCAGGTCGGAGCTGACGTCGGTGATCAACGAAACCTTGCGCATGGCCTGTTCGACCCGCGCAGCGGCCACATCCAGGGCCGCGCGGTTGTCGGCCGACAAGGTGAACTGATATTGCCCGGCCGACTGCCGCCCGCCGACGCCGATGTCCTGCACGGCCTGCAGCGTCACTTGCACGCCGGCCTCATTGGCGAAGGTCTTGCGCAACTGGTCGATGACCACATCCGCGCTGTCCTGGCGCGGATCGTGCAGCGGCTTGAGCGTGACGTAGAGCGCGCCGGCGTTGGAGGCGCTGCTGCCGGTAGCCCCGAGGACGCCGATCACCTGGTCGACGGACGGATTGCCGCGCAACATGCGTACCACTTCGCTGAAGCGATCGCGCATCTGCCCGAAGGAGATGTTCTGCGGCCCATAGACCTGGCCCAGCAGCAAGCCCGTGTCCTGCTGCGGGAAGAAGCCCTTGGGCATGACCGCGAACACGACCAGTCCCAGGCCGACGACCGCAGCGGTAGCCCAGGCCATCAGCCGCGGGCGCTGCAGCGTCCAGCGCAGTGTGCGTCCATAGAAGCCATCGGGGGAAGCGCCCTGCCCATCGGGGTGCCGCGCGTCGTCCGCCGGACGCAACAGCATGCGGCTCATCATCGGGGTGACGGTGAGCGAGATGACCATCGATACCAGCACCGCGGCCGCAAGCGTGACCGAGAACTCGCGGAAGAGGCGTCCGACCAGGCCAGACATCAGCAGCAGCGGAATGAACACCGCCACCAGCGAGACGCTGATTGAGAACACGGTGAAACCAACCTCGCGCGCGCCGTCCAGCGCCGCCTGCACGCGGCTCTTGCCCATCTGCTGGTGGCGCATGATGTTCTCCACCACCACGATGGCGTCGTCCACAACGAATCCGGCCGCGACGATCAGCGCCATCAGCGAGAGGATGTTCATGCTGTAGCCCAGCGCCCACATCACTGCGAAGGTACCCAGCAGCGACAGCGGCACCGCGACCGCCGGCACCAGGGTGGCGCGCCAGTCGCGGAAGAAGACCGCTGTCACCGCGATCACCAGCAGGATCGACACCACCAGCGTCAGCTCCACCTCGTGCAGCGAGGCGCGGATGGTCTGGGTCCGGTCCAGCATCACGTCCAGCTTCATGGTGGCGGGCACGGCGGCCTGCAATTCCGGCAGCTGCGCGCGGACCCGGTCCACGGTCTCGACCACGTTGGCGCCGGGGCGCTTGCTGATGATCAGTGCCACGCCCGGCCGCCCGTTCATCAAGCCGAAGCTGCGGACGTTCTGCGTCGAATCGGTGACCGAGCCCAGGTCGGACAGCCGGACCACCGCGCCGGCGTTGTCGCGCACCACCAGGTCCCGGTAGGCGGCCGCCTGCAGCAGATCGTCGTTGGCGGCCAGCGCGTATTCGGCGTCGCCGACCTGCACCGATCCCTTGGCGCGACGCGCATTGGCACCGTTCAGCAACTGCCGGATCTGGTCCAGACCGATCCCGTACTGGCTCAGCCGCTGCCCGTCCAGCTCCACACGCACGGCCGGCAGCGCGCCGCCACCGACCTGCACATCGCCCACGCCTTCGGTCTGAAGCAGCTTCTGCTGCAGCAACGTGGATGCTGCGTCGTACAGCGCGGCACTGTCATCGGTCTGCGAGGTCAGCGCCAGCGCCATGATTGGCGCTTCGGCGGGGTTGACCTTGCGATAGGTCGGCACGCCGTCCATGTCGCTGGGCAGGCGGCTCATCGCGGCGTTGATGGCGGCCTGCACGTCGCGTGCGGCGCCGTCCACGTCGCGGGCCAGGTCGAACTGGATCACGATGCGCACCGAGCCGCTATAGCTGACCGACGTCATGTCGGTGATCCCGGCGATGGCGCTGAACTGGCGCTCCAGTGGCGTGGCCAACGAACTGGCGACGGTATCCGGATCGGCACCGGGAAGGTTGGCGGTAACGGCGATGGTGGGGAATTCCACCTGCGGCAGCGAAGCCACCGGCAGCATGCGAAAGGCCAGCAGGCCCAGCAGCATGATGCCGACGGCGATCAGAGTGGTGGCCACCGGCCGACGCACGAACGGACCGGACAGATCGATCGCCATGGCTTAGATCCGCTTGGCCAGGGCCTGCTCGGCCGGACGCAGCAACAGGTAGATCACCGGCGTGGAGAACAGTGTCAGCAACTGGCTCACGATCAGCCCACCGATGATGGCCAGGCCCAGCGGGTGGCGCAGCTCCGCGCCCATGCCGCTGCCGAACGCCAGCGGAACGGCGCCCAGCAATGCGGCCAGCGTGGTCATCAGGATCGGCCGGAAGCGCTGCTCGCAGGCGCGCTTGATCGCCTCGGTACCGTCCAGGCTGTGGTCACGCTCCAGCTCCAGCGCGAAATCGATCATCATGATCGCGTTCTTCATGACCATGCCGACCAGCAGCACCACGCCGATGGTTCCGATCACGTCGAACTGGCTGCCGCTCAACATCAGCGCCGCCAGCGCACCCAACACTGCCGAGGGCAAGGTGGACAGGATCGTCAACGGGTGGATGAAGCTCTCATAGAGCATGCCCAGCACCAGATACACCACCAGCACCGCCGCCAGCATCAGAATGGCTTGGCCGGACATGGCGCCGCCCAGGCTGCCGGCCGCGCCTTCCAGATGCAGCGTGACCGCAGCCGGCAGGCCGATGTCCTTGGCAATGGAGTCCAGCCGCTTCACCGCGTCGCCGAGGGTGACGCCATCGGCCAGATCGAAACCGATATCGGCGTAAGGGAACTGCCCCTGACGCTCGAATGATACCGGCGCGTCCCCCGCGTCGATCGTGGCCAGCGCGGCCAGCAAGACAGGGGTGCCATTGGTGCCGGGTACGTGGATGCGCTGCAGCACGTCCCGTATGTCCTGCAGGCCGCCCTTGGCGGCCAGTACGACGTGGTACTGGCTCAGGTCGGTATAGATGGTCGAGACCTGATTCTGACCAAACGCTGCGTACAGTGTGTCATCGATACTGCGCATGTTCACGCCCAGGCGCGAAGCCGCGACCCGATCCACGTCCAAACGTGCCTGCAGGCCCCGGCGGGCTGCCTGGCTGTCCACCGCAGAGAACGCTGGATCGGCTCGCATGGCGGCCATCAGCTTCGACGTCCACTCGGCCAGCAGGCCACGATCGGTGGACTCTAGGCCTGCCGCATAGGGCATGGACGAGGACTGGGTATCGAGTGTCAGGTCTTGGACCGGGCGCAGGTGCAGCACCATACCGGCGCGCTGCGCCTTGTCGGCGAGGCGTTTGATGACTGTGGCGCTGGTGTCCTTTCCCGCCTTCAGGCGCACGAGCATTGGCACGGTCCCGAGCGCGGTGTTGGTCTGGCTCACGCCGGCGCTGATGGAGATGTTCTCCACGGCCGAATCGGCAGCCACCAGCCGCGCTGCGGCCTGCTCGCGCTCTTGGATGCGCGAGAACGCACTGTGCGCATCGACTTGCAGCGCGCCCTGCAGCATGCTGGTGTCCTGCACCGGGAACAGGCCCTTCGGCAGCGCCCACAACAGCGCCAGGGTCAGCACCGTCGCGCCGGCCACGGCAAGCATGACCGCCGCACGGCGCTGCATCAGGCGATCCAGCAATCGTGCATAGCCACGCTCCAGGCGCACGAAGAACCCTGCCTCGTCGTGCTCGGCCTCCGGCTTGAGCACGCGCGCGCACAGCATCGGTACCAGCGTCAGGGTCACGCCTGCCGACACCACGATGGCCACCGAGAGGGTCACTGCAAACTCGCGGAACAGGCGGCCAACCACGTCGCCCATGAACAACAGCGGGATCATTACCGCGATCAAGGCTGCCGACAGCGATACGATGGTGAAGCCGACCTGTCCGGCACCTTCCAAAGCGGCCTGCATGCGCGACTTGCCCATCGCCATGTGCCGGCTGATGTTTTCGATCATCACGATGGCATCGTCGACCAGGAAGCCAGTGGCCACGGTCAACGCCATCAGGGTCAGATTGTTGAGGCTGAACCCCAGCCCATAGATGATCGCCACCGTGCCAAGCAGGGACAATGGGACGGTGATGCCCGGGATGATCGTCGCTGGCCAGTTGCGCAGGAATACCCAGATCACCGCTACCACCAGCACGATCGCAATCAGCAGTTCGACCTGCACGTCGTGAACCGATGCGCGGATCGTCTCGGTTCGGTCGCTCAGTATCTGCAGACGGACCGAGCTGGGCAGGGCGGCCGACAGGCTCGGCAGCGCGGCGCGAATGCCGTCGACGGTCCTGATCACGTTGGCACCGGGTTGGCGCTGGATGCTGATCAGGATCGCCGGCGTGTCGTTCGCGTAGGCCGCCTGTCGCGTGTCTTCCGCTCCGGTGGCGATCTGCGCCACTTCGCGCAGATACAGCGGCGCACCATCGTGCCAGGCCAGCACCAACGATGCATATTCTTCCGGTTCGACCAACTGGTCGTTGGCGCCGATCGCGTAGGCGACCGTCGGACCGTCTATGGTGCCCTTGGGAAGGTTGACGTTGGCGGCGGTCAGGGCCGCCTCGACGTCTGCCAGCGTCAGCCCGTGGCTGGCGAGCTGGCGTGTATCGACCGTAACGCGGACTGCGGGACGGTGGCCGCCGCTGACCGTTACCAGCCCGACACCGGACATCTGCGAGATCTTCTGCGAGATGCGCGTCTCGGCCAACGCCTGCACCTGCGTCAGCGGCAGCACGTCGGACGTCATGGCGAGCGTCAGCACCGCCGTGTCGGCTGGGTTGACCTTGCTGTAGACCGGGGGATAAGGCAGGTCGTCGGGCAGGCGTGCCCGCGCCGCGTTGATCGCGGCCTGCACTTCCTGCTCCACTTCCTCCAGCGAGGTGGACAGGCCGAATTGCAACGTAATGACCGAGGCACCATTGGCACTGCTCGACCGCATACGCTCCAGTCCCGCGATCTGTCCCAGCTGGCGCTCGAGCGGTGCGGTAAGGGTGTTCGCGGTTACGTCGGGTCCAGCGCCGGGATACTCGGTGTAGACCTGCAGGGTGGGATAGTCGACTTCTGGCAGTGCCGAGATCGGCAAGCTGCGATAGCCGATAAGACCGGCAAGCAGTACGCCGACCATCAGCAGTGCGGTGGCCACCGGCCGGCGGATGAAGGTGCTGGAGAGATTCATGGCGTAGGTTCAACGCCCGGCTTGCGCCGGCGCGACCACGCGCACCGCAACACCGTCCTCCAGCGCGTCGATGCCGTCGACTGCGATCTGCATGCCGGGCTTGAGCGCGTCGGCGACCACCACGCTTTGGCTGTCCAGGGTCGGCCCCATCGTTACGTTCTGCAGATGCGCCTTGTCGTCTTTGATCATGAAGACATAGGCACCCTGGTTGCCGTACCGGATCGCCGAAAGCGGCACGACCATGGCGTTTTCCAGTGTCTGCAGATGGACCCGCGCGCTGACGAATTGGTTGGGAAACAATCGGTGCGCGGCATCGTTGAACTGGGCGCGCAACATCACCGTTCCTGTTGCGGCGTCCACGCGGTTGTCGATGGCCTCCAGGCTGCCCTCGGCAAGCACGTCGCCGCCGTCCCGGCCCAACGCATCAACCCGTACAGGACCTTGTCGCCGTGCGTTGAGTACACGGGACATCTGGTCGATCGATAGCGCGAACTTCACCGTCGTCGGCGATACGCTCGTCAGCGTGGCAACGCCGTTGGCATCACCGGATTGCACAAGATTGCCAAGATCCACCGCCCGCAGGCCCACCACACCGTCGATGGGCGCGGTGATCCGGGTATAGCTCAGCTGTACGCGCAGGTTGTCCACCGAGCCCGAGTCCGCCTTGACTATGCCCTCGGCCTGCTGGACCGCAGTCTCTTGCGTGTCGAGCTGCTGGCGCGAGGCGGAGCCAATGTCGACCAGCGCCCGCGTGCGATCCAGGTCGCGGCGCGCGTTGGCGAGTTGTGCGCGATCTCGCAGCAGCGCGCCTTCCGCCGTCTGCAACTGCGCCCGCAACGCACGATCATCGATCGTAGCCAGCAGATCGCCGCGGGCGACCACTTGTCCTTCCCTGAAGTTGATCGAGGCCAACGTGCCTTGTACTTGGGCACGCACGATGACCGTGGTCGATGGCGTGACGGTACCGACCGCGTTCAGAAATACAGGCACGTCGCGTACGGCGATCGCTGTGGTCCGCACGACCCGCGATACATTCTCGTCGCCTTGGCCTGCTTGACGATGTCTAACTAGTAAGCTGGCTACGAGAACGATCACAACGAGCAAAAGGGTAAGCAGCGCCACAGGGCGCCAACGTCGGACTTTCACTGGAATAGGCCACACGGAAGCAAGGAAGGGAGAGAAGGAAGGGCCGAGCCCCGATCGGCATGGATCGATGCGGGGCCGTTACGAACCTTCCTCGTCGGGGCGGCATGGTACGAACGCCGCCTGCCCAATCGGCTTCAAACTGCGCACATGTTGTTACATTCGGTTACAGCCTTGGTCGACCGTCATGGACAAGTGGCTGAAACAAAAGGGCTATTTCCGAGATTCATCATGCCCTGACGGTGCGGTTGCGGTTGCAAGGCAACGCCTCTTGCGCGAAGAATTTGTCTAACCCTTCGTGAATGGCAGACTCCGTGGAAGATGCACCGCACCGAATACTGGTCGTCGACGATGACCTGGAATTGCGCGACATGCTGCGCCGCTATCTGGGCGAGCATCGCTTCGACGTACAGATTCTGGCTTCCGCCGACCGACTCGACGAACGACTACGGCGTGAACCCTTCGACGTACTGATCCTGGACCTGATGATGCCTGGCGAGGACGGCTTGTCGATTTGCCGTCGCCTGCGCGCGGAGGGAAGCACCGTTCCCATCCTGATGCTGACCGCACGCGGGGCGGCGGTGGACAGGATCCTGGGCCTTGAAATGGGCGCTGACGACTATCTGGCGAAACCTTTCGACCCGCGCGAGCTGATTGCACGGCTGCATTCGATCCTGCGCCGGCAGTCCATGGTGAACTGCGATGGCCGCTGGGCCGGTGGCAACGTCATCCACTTCGGGCCCTTCATTCTCAATCTGACTCGGATGGAGGTGACACGCCATGGTGAGGTACTGGCGCTCTCCAGTTCGGAATTTCAGCTCTTGCGCATTATGGCGACCAATGCCGGGCGCCCCTTGAGCCGCGAGCATCTGCTGGAGAAGCTGAAGGGGCGCGAGTACGACTCGCTCGATCGCAGCCTGGATGTGCAGGTCCTGCGTCTACGACGCAAGATCGAGGACGACCCGTCATCACCACGCTACATCCGCACGGTATGGGGCGTAGGCTACATGTTCGTTGCCCAGGCCTCCGAATGAAACTGCCCTGGCCCAGGTCGCTACTGGCGCGTAATTTTCTGCTGCTGATGGTTCTGGCGCTGGCGCTGGAGTTCTCGGTGTTCGCGACCTTCTACCAACTCCTGCAGAAGCCCCGCAGCGAAGGGCTGGCGACGCTTGTCGCCTCGCAGATCAACACCCAACGCGTCATCCTCGCGGCACTGCCTCCTGGCGAGCGCGACGACGTGATCCGGCGGATCAACGCCGAAGGCGCCATGAAGATCAGCCCCGCCATTGAGGGGAATGCTTCTCACGGGGAGGAGAGCGGCGGCATTTGGCTGACCGATTTTGCCCGGCGCCTGGAGAGACAACTGCCGCCAGGCAGCCGGCCGGCGATCACGCACCTGGGCGCTGCCCATGTACGGATGCAGGTGGGTGATCAGGCCTACTGGCTATCGTTACCGCTTCATGTGCAGCTGCGCGACCGGGCCATGACCGTCGCCGTGGCCACTTCGGGGCTGATCGTCGGCCTGATGTTGCTGGCTGCCTGGCTCATCCAGCGAAGAATCAATCGCCCGCTACGGCAGCTGCAACGCGCAACCCATGCCCTGGGTAGCGGCCGGGCGCCCGGTAGACTGCCCGAAGACGGACCCAGCGAACTGGCAGCGGTCACGAGGCAGTTCAATCGCATGGCCGAGAACCTGGAACGCAACGAAGGCATGCGTACGCTGATGTTGGCCGGCATCTCGCACGACATCCGAACGCCGTTGACCAAGCTGCGCCTGTTGCTGGCCATGGACCAGCTGGACGAGCACACCGCCAGCGGCTACATCCAGCAGATCGATGCAATCCTCGGCCAGTTCCTGGACTTCGGCCGAACCGAGGGTGACGAGGCACCGTCCATACTCGACGTCAACATCCTCGTACAGCAGCTTGCCGCGGAATTCGGCGAGCGTGGGGACACTTTCGCTCTGAATCTGGACCCTGCCCTTCCTACGATGTGCTTGCGGCCGCTGGCATTGCAACGTGCCATCGCCAACCTGATGGAAAATGCCGTGCGCTACGGCAAGACAGGGCTGGCCGTAGACACGCAGGTCGGCGATGGATGTGTGAGCATCCGTGTTCGTGACGCTGGCCCCGGCATTCCGCCGGACCAGGTGGAGTACCTGACGCGGCCATTCACGCGTGCCGACGATGCACGCTCGAACAACGGAGGCACGGGTCTGGGTCTGGCGATCGTGGACCGCCTGGCAAGGATTCATGGCGGGGATCTGCGCCTGGAAAGTCCGCCTGAAGGCGGCCTGCATGCGACCATCGTGCTGCCCGTTCAGGCATCGCCGAACTGAAGGTCATCTGTACGCGCCAAACCTCTGTAAGGAAATGAAACATCTGCCTTACCGAGCGCAACACCTCTCGCAGCAGCACTTCCTAGCATGGATTCATCAGGCCGGATCTACTCCGCCTGATTCCATCAACCCAATAGGAGTACTGCCAAATGCGATCCCTCATTCTGACTTCCTTGCTGGTGCTGCCTGGATTGGCCCTGGCCGCGCCGCAGTTCGGCGGCGCTGATCGTGCCAAGGCCGCCGAGCAGCTGGAAGCGCGGTTCAAGCAGGCCGACACCGATCAGGACGGCAAGCTGACCCAAGCCGAGGCCGAGAGGGGCATGCCTCGGATCGCCAAGAACTTCTCCAAGATCGACGCCGCCGGAAACGGTTACGTGACCCTGGATCAGCTCCGCGCATTCGCCCAGCAAGCGGCCGCGGCCGGCAGGGGCAACTAAGCCTCGCATAGCCAGTTTCCTCCCCGTTCACCGGCACACCCATCTCCCGGTCTCTCCCGGGCCGGTGAACGGGGCTCTCTTCCTTCGCGAGGAATCGCCCGATGCCAAAGCAGTTCACGGGTGCGGTGCTTGCGCTCGCATCTCTCTTCCTTTCAGCCAAGCCGATCAACGCGCGTGCGCAAGATGCATGGTCGTCGGACGACGATCACAAGATGCATGGTCTGATCGGCCTGGGCGCGGCGTCAATCCCGGATGCGCCGGGAAGCGATGACCAGCGAACCATTCCTCTTCCTGTCCTGAGCCTGCGCTTCTCGGGAAGTGCGTTCTACGTGGGAAACCCGTTTGGCGGATCGCCACTTCAAGCCGGCGCAGCATGGAAAACCGATGGCGGCTGGCGTTTCGGCGCAGGATTTTCCACCCAAGCCAACGAGCCTCGCGAAGCCGACAATCGCCAGCGAGAAGCGGGTGTGGAAGACATCGAGCGAGGCAGCGCCGCATTGGTGTTCGCGCAATGGAACTATGAGCAGGTATCGGCCACGCTGACCGGAGCCAAGGCGCTGGGCGACAGCGAACAAGGAATGATCGCGACGCTCCGTCTGGAGCGCGTTATTACCCTGAATCCCAGGCTGCGTATCACCTTCGGACCGTCGGCGACCTGGGCAGATGACGAAAACATGCGGACCTACTTCGGTGTCCCGCTTGGCAGTACCGAACTCGCGCAATACGAGCCTTCCGGTGGCCTTCAGGAAATCGCGATGCAGGCGGGGATCAGTTACGCGGTATCTCCCAAATGGATCCTCGGCGCGGGCCTGCGGATCGCGAGGCTGCAGTCCGAAGCGCGCGCCAGTCCGCTGGTCGAGGACGAGACCCAGCGCAGCATGTCTGCATTCCTGGCACGTCGATTCTGACGGTAGATCGGAGCAAGACCGGCCACTCCTACTTACGCCGGCGCGTGGGAAGTGTATGCGGATGTTGACGCATGGTCGGTGAGCATCCTTGGCAGAGCGTGCGATTCCCACCGCCGGCACCTTCAAGCGCGGCGTCCCCGCGCCGCCATTTCCCCTATCCCATAGCACAGGAGTCCCACCATGTATTTACTGAAAATCATTTCGAAACTGGCCGTCCTGGCCGCCGTCGCCATCCCCTTCGCGGACATCAGCAGCGCGCACGCTGCGGTTGTCGTAGTCCCGCCGCCCGCGCCGCCGGCAGCGACCGTCGTAGTACGGAAACCGGCGCCAGTCGTAGTCGCGGTGCCAGCACCGCCCGCCACAGCCGTCGTTGTGAGGAAACCCGCGCCGGTCATCGTCTCGACGCCAACACACCCCTCGGCCGTCTATGCTCGTACCCGTAACTTCAGCGCCGACGGAAACGGCAATCGCAGCGCCAGTCGCTCCGGCAGCGCCGGCACCATCTATGGCGGGAGCGCCCATTATCAGGCCAATGCCTATCGCAATGCCGATGGCAGCGCCGGGAGGAGCGCGACCGCCTCCGTCCAAGGGGCGAATGGCGGGCGTGCGAGCCGCACGGCCAACGGTTACCGGGATGGCGCAGGCAATGCCGGCTACAACTACAACGCCTCGGTCGAAGGTGCCAATGGGGGCAGTGCTAGTCGCAGCAGCAACTTCGCCAAGACCGACGATGGAAGCTATTCCGGCAGCCGCAGCACTGAGATGACTGGTCGCAATGGCAACAGCTACTCCGGTTCGACCGAAGTCAGCAACGGCACGCTCACCCACACCGGCAGCTGCACCAACGCCTCGGGTGAGGTGGTGTCCTGCCGCTGATGCTTGTCTGGGTGCCGCTGCGGGGCGGATTCTCCTCCCTCTGGCCGTCTCCGTAGCGGCGCCCACCTTACCGCCCTTGGGAAGAAATTGCGCGAGTTTCGGGTCCTATTGGCCCCATCACGGCCGTCCCTGCAATTCTCGTCCTTTGCTCCATCGGAGAGCTTCATGGAAATTCGTATCCTGCTTTCCCTTGCTGCCTGCATCGCCCTTACCGCCTGTGCCACCGCGCCCAAGCCGCTGCAAGGCACATTCACCCAAGTTAGCCCGCACGATGTGGCGGCCGGCGCGCAGGCCGTTGCGCAAGTGCGCTGGGGTGGCAGCATCGTCGAAACCAAGCCAGGACCGGACTCGACCTGCGTGCAACTGATCTCTCGACCTCTCGACAGCCATGCTCGCCCGAACCGCAGCACACCGGATGCGGCAGGCGGACGCTTCGTCGCCTGTCACGCGGACTTCTACGATCCAGTCGTGTTCGCCCCGGGACGCGAGGTCACCGTCGTGGGCACGATCGAAGGTACTACCACGACCAAGATCGGCGAGTACGACTACACATTGCCCAGAGTCAATGCCAGCGTGATTTATCTGTGGCCCGAAACGAAGGAAGCGCGCGTGGTCTATCCATATCCCTACTACGGTCCTGTCTGGGGTTACCGCGGTTGGTGGTGGTAGACGGTAAGGGAAAGCGCCAAGACATCAAAATGGCCTTTGATTCCATCAACTGTCGAAGGTGGCAAGCATGTATGCCTACGAGACGATGCCGCTGAATTCCAATGAGGATGACATGCCGGTTGTTGAATTGATCATCGCATTGAAGGCATCGAGTGATCGCATAGAGGAAATGCGTGACGTGCTGCAGGCATTACGCGAGGCCGCCATTCAAGATCCAGGATGTCTGGACTATCGCATTGCCCGAGGAAGCCTATCGGAAAACCGATTTTTCCTGCTGGAGCGTTGGGTCGATGCCGAGGCACTGTTCCGACACGAGCATACGCCGTACTTCTTGGATGGAGTGGCGCGCGTGCGAGCATGCTGTGAATCCGTGGATTTTCAGCCAATTACCTGGTTGGAATGAGCGAACGTTATGGAGCTTCGCCATCTTCGTTGCTTCCTGGCTGTCGCCGAAGAATTGCACTTCGCCCGTGCAGCTGAGCGCCTGCACATCGAGCAGTCGCCATTGTCACGCGCCATCAAGGAGCTGGAGGAAGAACTGGGCGTGGCGCTGTTCGCCCGCACCACGCGCAGCACGCGACTGACCCGTGCGGGCAAACTGTTCCTGGATCACGTGCCGCGCGTGTTCACTGCTTTGCAGCAGGCGCGCGACAGTGCGAAGGCCGCGGCCAATGGCTTCCACGGCCAGTTGCGCATCGCCCTGTCCGACGGCATTACGCCGTCGCGTCTGCCGGCCTTGCTGGCGCTGTGCAGGCAGGAAGAACCCGAAGTCGAAATCCGCCTGACCGAGGTGCCGCTGTCGCAGCAGATCAAGGGCCTGCACGACGACCTGTACGACGTGGGGTTCGCTCGCGCCGACGAAGCAGGTGACGGCATCGTAGCGATGCCTGTCTGGAACGATCCGCTGATGGTGGCCGTGCCGGCCCGGCATGACCTGCTCAGGTACAAGCGGATTCCGTTGGAAGAAGTGCTGCGCTTCCCACTGGTGCTCTGCGACCCGGTGGCGTGCGAAGGCCACGCGCGACAAGTGGATCGCCTGCTGCGCCGCGTGGACATGGAACCGCTGGTGGCCGAGCGGGTGGCGTCCTGCGACCTGATGATGGCCTTGGTATCGGCCGGGTTCGCCCTAGGGCTGACGGGCGCAGCGCACATCACGGCCAGCCGCGAACAAGGCGTGGTCGCACGGGCGCTGGCGGGATGTTCGCCCGTGCTCACCACCTATCTGCTGCGCCTGGATGCCGAACCATCGGAGACGCTGGCTCGCTTCATCGAGCGCGTGCAGGCCATCGACTCGCCCGAGGCCGCCAGGCCGACGCCAGGCGATGAACCCGATGTCCCGGAGGAATCCGAACCATGAAGAAGACCATTCCGTTCCTGCTGGCTGCTGCGGTGCTGACGGCCTGCGGCCCCACTGACACGCCAGAGAAGACGGACGCGCCCAGCGTTGAAGAACTGGCATCCGATCCCGTGCGGCTGAAAGAACTGCGCCAGCAATGCAAGACGGATCGCCCCAAGCTGGGCGACGTGCTTTGCAATCGAGTCGCCGAAGCCACGCGCAAGCGGTTCTATGGCGACGGCAATACGCCCTACACGCCGCCGGAGAGTCCGCCGAAGTTCTGACCGTGGGTGCTCCACCACGAAACCTCTGCTTTTCTGCTCGACACGCCGCAGCGCGCCTTCGCTTGCGGCGTTTTTCTTTGGCGCGATGCAGCCCCAATTCTTTCCGATTACTCGACCTTTCTCCCGATAACGGTCTTTGACCGGCACCGACCCGGCACTGATCCTCACTTCATGCGGCACGTCCTTGTGCTGCGCGTGAACGAGGAATCAGCGCAGAGGAAATCGGAGGCCAGTCATGCAAGGTCAGGGCGTGTTGTTCGGGCAGATCGCCGCCGTCTTCGGCATCGTGATCGCCGGTGTGTGGGGTGCCACACAATGGACAGCCGCCGCCCTGGGCTATCAACTACGCCTTGGCTCGCCCTGGTTCGATTTCTTCGGAACGCCGGTCTATCACCCCTGGCGGCTGTTCGAGTGGTGGTTCTTCTTCGATGCCTACGCGCCGCAGGTCTTCGACATCGGCGGGGCCTTCGCGGGCGGCAGCGGCCTGCTGGCCGTGGTGGTGGCCATCGCCATGTCGGTGTGGCGCTCGCGGCAGGCCAAGCTGGTCACGACCTATGGTTCGGCGCGCTGGGCCGAAGCCGACGACATTCGCAAAGCCGGGCTGACGCAGCCGGCCGGCGTCTTCCTCGGCAAGTATCGCAACGAGTATCTGCGACATGAAGGCCCGGAACACGTCCTGACCTTCGCGCCCACGCGCTCGGGCAAAGGCGTGGGCTTGGTCGTCCCGACATTGTTGTCCTGGCCGGCTTCGGCCGTCATCCATGACATCAAGGGCGAGAACTGGCAGATCACCGCAGGCTGGCGCTCGCGCTTCTCGCACTGCCTGCTGTTCAACCCCACGGATGCGAAGTCGGCGGCCTACAACCCGCTGCTGGAAGTCCGGCGCGGCGCGCATGAGGTGCGCGACGTGCAGAACATTGCCGACATCCTGGTCGATCCCGAAGGCGCGCTGGAGAAGCGCAACCACTGGGAGAAGACTTCGCACGCGCTGCTGGTCGGGGCCATCCTGCATGTGTTGTACGCGGGCGAGGACAAGACGCTGCGAGGCGTCGCCAACTTCCTGTCCGACCCGGCCAGCCCGTTCGAGCTGACCTTGCACCGGATGATGACGACGAAGCACCTGGGCGATGCACCGCACCCGGTTGTCGCGTCCGCTGCGCGCGAAGTGCTCAACAAGTCGGATAACGAGCGTTCGGGCGTGTTGAGCACCGCCATGTCGTTTCTTGGCCTCTACCGCGACCCCACGGTGGCCGAAGTCACCTCGCGCTGCGATTGGCGCATCGCCGACCTGATCGCATCCGAGCATCCCGTCTCGCTGTATCTGGTGGTCCCGCCTTCGGACATTTCGCGGACGAAACCGCTCATTCGCCTGATCCTCAACCAGATCGGCCGGCGCCTAACGGAATCGCTCGACGGCAGCGACGGCATCGCGCGCCGCCACAAGCTGCTGCTGATGCTCGACGAGTTCCCGGCGCTTGGCAGGCTCGATTTCTTCGAGACGGCGCTGGCCTTCATGGCGGGCTACGGCATCCGCAGCTTCCTCATCGCGCAGTCGCTCAACCAGATCGACAAAGCCTACGGCCAGAACCATTCCATCCTCGACAACTGCCATGTGCGCGTGACGTTTGCGACCAACGACGAGCGCACCGCCAAGCGGATCTCCGAGACGCTGGGCACCGCCACCGAACTGCGTGCGCAGCGCAACTACGCCGGCCACCGGCTCGCGCCGTGGCTGGGCCACCTGATGGTGTCGCGCCAGGAGACGGCTCGCCCGCTGCTGACGCCGGGCGAAGTGATGCAGCTTCCGCCCGACGAGGCCGTGGTGATGGTGTCCAGCGTGGCGCCCATCAAGGCGAACAAGCTGCGCTACTACGCCGACGCCAATTTCAAGCGGCGCGTGCTGCCGCCGCCGGCGCTCGCAGCCGGGCAGTACGCCGATGCGCCGCCCTCGCGGCCGGATGACTGGAGCGGCCTGGCGATTCCTGCCGTGCCCGACGCCCCTGCAACGACATCCGCCGATGGCCTGGGCACCGCCGACGACGGCGGCCCACGTCGCCAGCCCGAGCTATCCGAAGTCGCCGAATACAGCCCCGAGCCGCAGCACGCAGGCAACGACCTGGCGCTGCTCGATGACGACGACGACCTGCCGCTGCCGCTTCCCGGCCAGCTCGACCCGGCCATGCAGCGCACGGCCCGGCTGGCATCGCTGAATCCCAACGACGGAATCGAACTATGAGCCAGTACCGCCTCAACCTGTTCATCCAGCCCGAACATGCCAAGCGCCTCGAAGAACTGGCCGCCAAGAAAGGCGTCTCGAAATCCAGCATCGTTGCCGCCGCCCTGGCGTCCTGGCTATCGCCGGATGCCGGCGACCAGCGCGAGGCGGCCATCGCCAGGCGGCTGGATCGCCTGTCGCGCCAGGCCGAACGCCTGGAGCGCGACCAGAACATCGAAATCGAAACGCTGGCGCTGTTCATCCGCTACTTCCTGACCGTCAGCACGCCGATTCCCGAAGCCCATCAGGACGCGGCCCGCGCGCAGGGCAAGGCGCGCTTCGAGCAGTTCGTGGAACAGCTTGGCCGCCACCTGCTGCGCGGCCGCAGCTTGGTGCGCGACGTGGTGGAAGAACTGCACCCTGACCCGGTGCGGATGGAGGATGCGGCGGCGCTGGCCGAGGCGCGGGAGCGTGCGTCATGAGCGCCGCACCGAAGTCATCCACCGCCGCTGCTCTGGATCGCCGCATCCAGATGCTGCGCACGGCAATGGGGCCGCTGATCGCCACCGCGCTGGAAGACCCCGACGTGGTGGAAATCATGCTCAACCCCGACCGCACCCTATGGGTGGATCGGCTGTCGTCGGGCCGCGCCCCGCTGGGCGTCGAACTGTCCGAGGCCGATGGCGAACGCATCATCCGCCTGGTGGCCGCGCATGTCGGTGCGGAAGTGCATCGCGGCCAGCCGCTGCTGACCGCCGAGTTGCCGGAAACCGGCGAACGCTTCGAGGGCATTCTGCCGCCGGCCGCGCCCGGCCCGGCCTTCGCGCTGCGCAAGCGGGCCGTGAGCATCATCGGCCTGGATCGCTACGTGGTCGACGGCATCCTGTCCGCGCCACAGGCCGAGTTCCTACGGCGGGCGGTACGCGAACGGCAGAACGTGCTGATCGCGGGCGGCACCAGTACGGGCAAGACCACGCTCGCCAATGCCTTGTTGGCCGAGATCGCCGCCACCGGCGACCGCGTGCTGGTGCTCGAAGACACCATCGAACTGCAATGCGCGGCCCGCGACCACGTGCCGCTGCGCACCCGCGCCGGCGTCGTGTCGATGCAGGAATTGGTGCGCGCCACGATGCGCCTGCGCCCCGACCGCGTAATCGTCGGCGAGGTGCGCGGCGGCGAAGCCCTGGACTTGGTGAAGGTGTGGGGCACCGGCCACCCCGGCGGTATCGCCACCATCCACGCCGGTTCCGCGCTGGGCGCGCTGCTGCGCCTGGAACAACTGATTCTCGAAGTGGCGGTGAACCCGCCGCGTGCGCTGATCGCCGAGGCGGTCAACGTCGTGATCCACATCGCCGGGCGTGGCCGCAAGCGCCACGTCGAAAGCATCGCCCGCGTCGTCGGCTTCGACGCCGCCGGCTACCAACTGGCGGACGCGCTGGAAACGCCGTTTCCCGAGCTGCCGCCGGTTTCCCTCGCAGCCGCCGCCGCTGCGCCTTCCCCGTCCCTCGACCCACTTGGAGAACTGCCATGACGCAGATGCACGTTCCTGCTTTCCGCCTTTCCGTAAATCCGGTTCCCATCCTTGCACGCCTCCGGCGCCTGGCCCGGCCGGCCCATCGCGGCCTGCTGCTGGCCGCCATCATGCTGATGACGGCCGGCACCGCGCAGGCTGCCGGTTCCTCGATGCCCTGGGAAGGGCCGCTGCAATCCATCCTGGAGTCGATCCAGGGGCCGGTCGCGCGCATCGTGGCCGTCATCATCATCATCGCGACCGGCCTCGCGCTGGCCTTCGGCGACACGTCGGGCGGCTTCCGCAAGCTGATCCAGATCGTGTTCGGCCTGTCCATCGCGTTCGCCGCATCCTCGTTCTTCCTGTCCTTCTTTTCGTTCTCCGGCGGGGCCGTCGTATGAGTGCCGCCGATGAAGGCACGCCGGGCTTCGCGCTCGGCTTCGAGGTGCCGCTGCATCGCTCGCTGACCGAGCCGATCCTGCTGGGCGGCGCACCGCGCACCGTGGCGATCGCCAACGGCACGCTGGCCGCTGCCGTCGGGCTGGGCCTGCAACTGTGGATTCCCGGCGTCGTGCTCTGGATCGTCGGCCACTCGCTGGCCGTGTGGGGCGCGCGCGTCGATCCGCAGTTCATGCAGGTCTTCGCCCGGCACATCAAGCACCGCCCGCTGCTGGACGTGTGAGGGGATGCCGCCATGCTGAACCTTGCCGAATACCGCCAGCGACCCGCGCTGCTGGCCGACTGGCTGCCCTGGGCCGGGCTGGTCGCGCCGGGTGTCGTCTTGAACAAGGACGGCAGCTTTCAGCGCACGGCCCGTTTCCGCGGCCCCGACCTCGATAGCGCCACGCAGGGCGAGCTGATCGCCACCACCGCACGGCTGAACAACGCGCTGCGCCGGCTGGGTTCGGGCTGGGCGCTGTTCGTGGAGGCAGAACGCCAGCCGGCGGCGGACTACCCGCATTCCGACTTCCCCGAACCGCTGTCGTGGCTGGTCGATGAGGAACGCCGCGCGGCGTTCGAGGAATCGACCCACCATTTCGAGAGCGCCTATCACCTGACGCTCGCGTTCCTGCCACCGGAGGAATCGCGCGCCCGTGCCGCCAGGCTGCTCTATGAGAACACGCCCGGCGATGGCGTGGACTGGCGCGGCCGGCTCGACGCCTTCGTAGCGGAAACCGATCGCGTGTTCGATCTGCTCGATGGCGTGATGCCGGAAGTCGCCTGGCTCGATGACAGTCAGACGCTGACCTACCTGCATGGCACGGTATCCACCCGGCGCTATCGGGTCGCGGTGCCCGAGGTGCCGTTCTATCTCGACGCGCTGCTGGCCGACTCCATGCTGGCCGGCGGCCTGGCGCCCACGCTGGGCGACCAGCACCTGCGCGTGGTGACGGTGCGGGGCTTTCCGACCTCGACCTGGCCGGGACTGCTGGACGACCTCAATCACCTGGGGTTCGCCTACCGCTGGAGCACGCGCTTCCTGTGCATGGACAAGGCCGAAGCGGAAAAGGAACTCGGCCGGCTGCGCCGCCAGTGGTTCGCCAAGCGCAAGAACGTCATCGCGCTGCTGCGCGAAACCATCTTCCAGCAGGAATCGCCGCTGGTGGATACCGACGCCAGCAACAAGGCGGCCGATGCCGATGCCGCCTTGCAGGAACTGGGCAGCGATCAGGTCGCCTTCGGCTATCTCACCGCCACGGTGACGGTGCTCGACGCCGATCCGGCCGTGGCCGACGAGAAGCAGCGGATGGTGGAGCGCGCCATCCAGGGCCGAGGCTTCGTCACCATCCCCGAAACCCTCAATGCCGTGGACGCCTGGCTGTCGTCCATCCCCGGCCACGCCTACGCCAACGTGCGCCAGCCCATCGTCTCGACGCTGAATCTTGCACACATGATGCCGCTGTCGGCGGTATGGGCCGGGCCGGAGAAGAACGACCATCTCGACGGCCCGCCGCTGATCGTGACGCGCACCGATGGCGCGACGCCGTTCCGGCTGGTGACGCACATCGGCGACGTGGGGCATACGCTGGTCGCTGGCCCGACCGGCATGGGCAAGTCGGTCCTGCTTGCCGTCCTGGCGATGCAGTTCCGGCGCTACTTCAGCTCGCGCATCTTTGCCTTCGACATGGGGCGGTCCATGCGGGCGACGGTGTTGGGCCTGGGCGGCGAGCACTACGACCTCGGTGCCGATGGCGGCATCGCGTTCCAGCCCTTGGCCCGTATCGACAGCGAGGGCTATCGCACCTGGGCGGCCGAGTGGGTGGAAGGCCGCCTGCTGCACGAAGGCGTCACCGTCGGCCCGGACGAGAAGGCCGCCATCTGGTCGGCGCTGGGGAGCCTCGCCGGTGCGCCGCCGGAGCAGCGCACGATGACGGGGCTCTCCGTGCTGCTGCAATCCAACGCGCTGCGTCAGGCACTCTCGCCCTACGTGCTCGGCGGCGCCCACGGCAAGCTGCTGGACGCCGACCTCGACCGGCTGGGCAGCGCCGACGTGCAGGGCTTCGAGATGGAGGAGCTGATGCACAGCCCGGCCGCCGTGCAAGCGGTGCTGCGCTATCTGTTCGCCCGCTTCGATGAACGGTTCGACGGCGCGCCCACGCTGCTGATCCTCGATGAAGCCTGGCTGTTCCTCGATGAACCGGCCTTCGCGGCGCGCATCCGCCAGTGGCTCAAGACGCTGCGCAAGAAGAACGTCAGCGTCATCTTCGCCACCCAGTCGCTGGCCGACATCAAGGACTCGACCATCGCGCCGGCGATCATCGAAAGCTGCGCCAGCCGAATCTTCCTGCCGAACCCGCAGGCCACCGAGCCGCAGATACGGACGATCTACGAGGGCTTTGGCCTCAACAGCCGGCAGATCGAGATCGTTGCCACCGCCGAGCCCAAGCGCGACTACTACTACCAGTCGCGCCTGGGCAATCGCCTGTTCGACCTCGACCTGGGGCCGGCCGCGCTCGCGTTCGCGGGCGCTTCGACCCCGCAGGACCAGCGCGACATCGACCGCGTGCTGGCGCAAGCCGGCGTGCCCGGTTTTGCCGGCGCGTGGCTGCGCCATCGCGGCCTCGATTGGGCCGCCGACCTGCTGGCCGAGTTCCCCGGCGCCGCGCCATTGGCCCCTTCCGTCCTTTCCCCACCACCACAGGAGAACCTGCCATGAAGAAGCGTCTTATCGCCACCGCCATCGCGGCCATGCTTTGCACCGTGTCCACCGCGCAGGCGCAATGGGTCGTGGTTGATCCCACGAACTTGGTGCAGAACACGCTGACCGCGATCCGCACGCTGGAGCAGATCAACAACCAGATCCAGCAGCTCCAGAACGAAGCACAGATGCTCATCAACCAGGCACGCAACCTGGCGAGCCTGGACTTCAACATCGTCAACCGGCTGCGCTCGACGCTGGCGACGACCGAGCGGCTGATCGCCGAGGCGCAGGGACTGGCCTTTGATGTGCAGAACCTCGACCGCGAGTTCGCACGTCTGTACCCGGAGCAATACGCCGCCACCGTCAGCGGCGACCAGATGTACCGGGATGCGCAGGAGCGTTGGAAGCACACGCTCGACGGTCTGCATACTGCGATGCGCATGCAGGCGCAGGTATCGCAGAACCTGCGCGAGGACGAATCCGCGCTGGCCGACCTCGTGAGCCAGAGCCAGTCCGCCACCGGCGCCTTGCAGGCCGCGCAGGCGACCAATCAGCTCCTGGCCTTGCAGGCCAAGCAGTCGATCCAGGCGCAACAGCTCCAGATCACCCAGGACCGCGCGACCTCGCTCGAACTGGCGCGGCAGGCGGCGGCCACCGAGCGCGCCCGCGAAGTGCGCCGGCGCTTCCTCGGCACCGGCACGCCGTACACGCCGCAGCGCGTGGATTTCTACCGCAACTGACGGGAGACGGCCATGCGATGCGCTTGCCTCCTGCTGGCCGTGCTGCTGACAGCCTGCGGCCAGCACTCGGCCGACAACCGCGCCGATGCCCTGGCCGCCGATCCCGTGCGGCTCAAGGCACTGCGCGCGCAATGCGCGGCCGACCGGCAGGCCGTCGGCGAGGACGCTTGCCTGGCCGCCGCAGAAGCCTTCCGCCGGCGCTTCTTCGCCGGCCAAACCGGGCCGGACGAGTACCGAACGCTGGAGGAGCTGCCGCCCATTCCCCCAACCTTCGATGAGCCGATTGGAGATGAAACGCCATGAACGACGTGACGATCATCGACCGCTTTCTGGATACGTTCTCGCGCTACATCGACTCCGGGTTCGGGCTGTTGCAGGGCGAGGTGGCGTTCCTGACGGCCACGCTGATCGTCATCGACATGACCATCGCCGGCCTCTACTGGGCCATGAGCCACGCCACCGGCCAAGGCGAGGACGTGATCGCCAAGCTGCTGCGCAAGGTGCTCTACGTCGGTGCCTTCGCCTACATCATCGGCAACTTCAACTGGCTGGCAGGCATCGTCTTCCGGTCCTTCGCCGGCCTGGGCCTGACGGCCACCGGCTCGACCTTGAGCATGGAGAACTTCCTGCAACCGGGCCGGCTGGCGAAGACCGGCATCGACGCAGGCACGCCGATCCTGGAGCAGGTCGGCGAGATGGCTGGTTTCCCCGAGGTGTTCGTGAACCTTGACGCCATCACGGTGATGTTCCTGGCCTGGCTGGTGGTGGTCCTGTGCTTCTTCGTGCTGGCGATCCAGCTTTTCATCACGCTGATCGAGTTCAAGCTGACCACGCTCGCCGGCTTCGTGCTGGTGCCGTTCGCCTTGTGGAACAAGACCAGCTTTCTCGCCGAGAAGGTGCTGGGCAACGTGGTGTCGGCCGGCATCAAGGTGCTGGTGCTAGCCGTGATCGTCGGCATCGGCTCGGGCCTGTTCGCCGAGTTCCAGGTGCATCCCGACGAGCCATCCATCGACCACGCGCTGGTCATCATGCTGGCCTCGCTGACGCTGCTGGCGCTGGGCATCTTCGGCCCCGGCATCGCCACCGGCCTGGTGTCCGGTGCACCGCAGCTCGGTGCGGGGGCGATGGCCGGTGCCGCTGTCGGCGCTGCCGGCACGGCCGTCGCCATCGGTGCTGCCGCAACCGGCGTGGGCGGGGCGGTGGCCGCCGGGGCGCGCATGGCGCCTGCTGCCGCCAAGCTGGCCGGCAGCGGTGCGCGCGCCGCGACATCAACGGCCGGTGGTGCCCGGTCAGCGTTCCGGGCCGGGTCCGCCGCTGCCGGCGGCGGGGCCAAGGGCGCTGCGGCCGGCCTGGGCAACGTCGCCAAGACGGGCGCGCAGGCGGCCGGGCGCGGTGCCGCATCCCGCGCTTCCGCCATCGGGCAACGCATGGCTGCGCCTTTCCGCGCCGGCTGGAACGGGCCGCCGGCCGATGAAGGCGCAGGCGCCGCGTCCGGCGGCGGCCAGTCCGGCGGCGAAGCCACGTCCAACACCGGGCAGCAACCGGCCTGGGCCAAGCGGCTGCACCGCCGCCAGCAGCTCACCCACGCCGCGACCACCGCCGCCCATGCGCTGCGCGGCGGCGACGGCGGCGGCTCCGGGCAAGGCCCGAGCCTGCGCGATTCCGATTCCTGACCTTCAAGGAGAACACCCATGCGATTCAAACGACCGCAGGTGCGCTATGCCGACACGCCGCAGCCTGCCACGCCGTATCAATCTGCCGCGCAGGTGTGGGACGAGCGTATCGGCGCGCCCCGCGTGCAGGCCAAGAACTGGCGCCTCATGGCCTTCGGCCTGCTGGTGCTGACGCTGCTGATGGCCGGCGGCCTGGTCTGGCGCTCGGCGCAGTCCATCGTCACGCCCTACGTGGTGGAGGTGGACAAGGAGCACGTGCGCGCCGTAGGCGAGGCGGCCACGCCGTACAAGCCCACGGATGCGCAGATCGCGCATCACCTGGCGCGCTTCGTGACGTTGGTGCGCTCGCTGTCCATCGACCCGATCGTGGTCCGGCAGAACTGGCTGGACGCCTACGACTACGCGACCGACCGAGGCGCCGCCATGCTCAACGACTACGCCAGCAAGAACGATCCCTTCGCGCGCGTCGGCAAGGAGTCGGTCACGGTGCAGATCACCAGCGTCGTGCGCGCCAGCGACACGTCGTTCAACGTGCGCTGGACCGAGCAACGCTTCTCCAACGGCGCGCCGGCCGGCACCGAGCGCTGGAACGCCGTCATCTCCATCGTCCTGCAAACCCCACGCACCGAGGAGCGCCTGCGCAAGAACCCGCTGGGCATCTACGTCAACGGCCTGTCGTGGAGCCGCGAACTTGATCCCTCGGAAGGAACGAAACCATGAACACTCTCCAATCGCATGATCCCGTTTCGCGTCAGGATGATCTTCCCCTCGATGAGCGGTGGCGGATGTCTCAGGAGGCGTATCAGCAGCGTCTGCGGGATGGCGTCGTATCGGTATGGCCCTTGTTCGCCCCGAATCTGCGGATAGACGATCGAACACTTCGCCACGTTTGCCTGTTGACGCTGGTGGCGGCCTTGGCGGGCTGCGCCACACAGGGCAAGCCGCCGCCCGTGATCCCACTCGATGAGCCAGTGCAGGCGCAGCTCGTGCCCGATCCACCCTCGCCGGTGGAGGTGGTCGCCGTCCCCGAACCGCTGGCGCTGCCGGAGCAGTTGAAGCCGCTGCCGGAAGGTGACGAAGCCCAGCCCGGGCCGGAGCCGGCCGACGAAACCGTGCGCGTGTCCAAGGCCAATACCGAGGCGCGGGTCGCGCCCACGCGCGAGGGCTACGTCAATGCCATCCAGGTCTGGCCCTTCACCGATGGCGCGCTGTATCAGGTCTATGCCGCGCCGGGGCGCGTGACCGTGGTTTCGCTCCAGCCCGGCGAAGAACTGGTGACGGTCGCCGCCGGCGATACCGTGCGCTGGATCGTCGGCGACACGTCCAGCGGTGCCGGCGACGAGCTGCGCGTCAACGTGCTGGTCAAGCCTGTCCGCTCGGGCCTCAAGACCAATCTGGTCATCACCACCAATCGGCGCACCTACCTGCTGGAGCTGACCTCGACAGAGCGCGCTTGGATGGCGTCGGTGTCGTGGGACTACCCGAAGGACCGGATGCTGGCTTTGCAGCGCCAGGCGCAGGCCGCGCAGGTGGCGGCGCCGGTTGATACGGGCCTATCGCTGGAGCGCATCCGCTTCCGCTACGCGATCAGCGGCAGCAATCCGTCATGGAAGCCGCTGCGTGCCTTCGATGACGGCGAGAAGGTCTACATCCAGTTCCCTGCCGGCATCGCCCAGGGTGAACTGCCGCCGCTGTTCGTCATCGGCGTGCAGGGCGATGGGCAGTTGGTGAACTACCGCTTCCGCTCGCCGTACTACATCGTGGACCGGCTGTTCGGCGCGGCCGAACTGCGTCTGGGCGGCGACAAGGGCGACGTGGTGCGCATCGAGCGCACCGACGGCGTGGCGCGGAGGAACTGATGATGCGCCAGGACGACACCCCCGAGCCGGTCGCACCGCAGGCGGCCAAGGCAGCGCCCGAGGCGGTAGCGCTGCGCGCCCAGCCGCGTCCGGTCACGCGCTTGAATCGTCGCATGCTGGCGATCCTGGCCGGCGGGCTGTCGGTCGCCGTGCTGGGCGCGCTGATGTGGTCGCTGCAACCGCAGCGACACGGCGCCAGCGAACAGACCGAGCTTTACAACGTCGATCGCGTTTCGCGCTCCGAAGGGCTGGAGCGGCTTCCGACCGACTACTCCAAGCTGCCGCCGGCCGCGCCGTCCCCGGTGCCGGAGCTGGGGCCGCCGCTGCCGGGCGACCTCGGGCCGGCCATCGTCAATGCGCAGCAACCGACACCAGGTTACGCGCCGCCCGGCCACGATCCGGCCGAGGCCGAGCGCCTGGCCCGGTTGAAGGAAGCCGAGGAAGCGGCGGCGTCATCGGTGTTCTTCCGCTCGGGTACGCAGCGCGCCGCGCCGGTGGCGCAGTCACAGGCCACCGTGGCGCCGGGCTTCGCCGCCAATGCGGCGTTCGATCCGATGGCCGCCGGGCCGGCCTCGACGGCAGCCCAGCCTGCCGACCCGACCGCAGTACAGAACCGGCAGGAACAGAAGGAGGCGTTCCTGCAAGGCGGTTCCACGCAAACCCGTAATTCCGGCAACCTGCAATTGCCAGCCTCCCCGTATCAGGTCATGGCCGGGACGGTCATCGCCGGCGCGCTGGTGACGGGCATCAAGTCGGACTTGCCGGGCGATGTCATCGCCACGGTGACGGAGCCGGTCTATGACACGGCCACCGGCAAGTTCCTGCTGATCCCGCAGGGCTCGCGCATCCTCGGTCGCTACAACAGCCAGGTGAGCTACGGACAGAGCCGGGTTCAAGTCGTCTGGAACCGGATCATTCTGCCCGATACGTCGTCGGTGACGCTCGACAACCTGGTCGGCACCGATCCGGCCGGCTATGCCGGGCTGGAGGATGAAGTCGATTGGCATTGGGATCGGATCTTCGCCGGGGCGGCGCTGACGACGCTGCTGGGCGTCGGCGCCGAGCTGGCCGCGCCGGAGAACCGCCAGGACGGCAACCGCATCGTCATCGCCGGCCGCGACAGCGCGCAGGACAGCATCAACCAGGTCGGCCAGGAGATGACCCGGCGCAACATGAACATCCAACCGACGTTGAGCGCGCGCCCCGGTCTGCCGGTGCGTCTGGTCGTGAGTCGGGACTTGGCGCTGCGCCCCTACCAGCCCCTGTTCTTCAACCGAGGGACTTCACGATGAGCACGACCAGGAAGCTGCGGTTGGGACCGCTGCCGAAGACCGAGAACATCAAGCTGACCTTTCCTTGCCCGGCCAGCCTGAAAGCCGACCTCGACCGCTACGCCGCGCTGCATGCGCAGACCTATGGCGAAGCAGTCGATGCCGTGACGCTGATCCCGCACATGCTCGAAGCCTTCATCGCGGGGGACCGGGGATTCAGGAAGGGAAGCGTGAGCAGGACGGTGCCAGCGAAGCCGGGCTGACGATGCACGGTCTCGCCGGCGGCCATCCCTCGAATGCGCAGCCCAACGCTGCGCGTTCTTCGTTCTGGAGGATGGCGACAGAGTGGGCTATGATCGTGCGGCAAGCCCGCCGTCTGCCGGTGATCGTCCCCGATGCAGCACGACTTGGCCCTCTACCGCGACGCTCCCATGTGGCTCCTAGTCCATATGGCCGCCGCCCCGCAAAGCGGCCCGAAGTAGAGCTAACTCCCTGTCTTGTTTAAGCTTTCGGACTCTTGGCGATTTTCGCCGAGGGCTTGACACAGGCCCTTTTTTGTCCGGGGCCGGCAGCGGATCAGCGCAGGATCACCCGGCCGTTGACCACGCGAACGTAGGTGTTTTCGCGGATGCCGCCCAGATCACGCTGGTTGACGACGATGGTGCGTCCGTCATCCATGCGCACGCTGATGTCATACGTATCGCTGGTCACGTTCTTCTGGATCTGGTTGCCGGCCAGCGCGCCACCCACGGCACCCGCCGCTGCGGCGATGTTCTTGTTGCCGCGGCTGCCGCCGGTGTGGTCGGAGATCTCATGGCCGGCAACCGCACCCACAATGCCGCCGAGGATCGCGCCGGTCGCGCTGGGCGCAGTGCGGCCGGACTGCACGGTGTTGATGCGGGTGACGATGCCGCAGTCGGCGCAACGGCCCTGGTTGTAGCCGGAGTTGTTGCCGTAGCCGCCGTTGTTGTACCCATTGTTGTAGCCGCCGCCGCCGTAACCCGGCGAGGTGGCGCAGCCGGCCAGGGCGAGGGTGGCGATTGCACTGGCGGCGATGAGCTGGATCTTCATGGGGCGTCTCCTGGCCGTGAAGGCGGATGTGTTGGGTGGTACTGCGTCATGCAGCAGGGTGCGCGAATCGTCTCCTTTCCAACGTGAACAAGACGCCAATCAACGCCGCCATGACCGGCTGCGGGATGAACGCTGTTCAACGGAAATCCTGATGGCAGGCGCGGCAGTCCGCCTGCAGCGTCTGCACCACCTGGGCCAGCGCGGTGCAGTCTGCCGGTGGCGTCGCCAGGGCGGCATTGAGGCCGGCGCGGTACTGGCTGGCATGCTGCTGGAACTGCGCGCTGTCCTTCAGGCCGGGGAAGGCCAGGTCCAGGTCGTTGGAGAGCAGGCGCAGCGTCTGCAGGCGCGGCACGCTGTCGGCCAGGCTGCAGCGGTTCTGCTGTTGAGCCTGCTGCAGCAACTGGGATTGCCGCTGCATCACCTGCATCAGGCTGTCCGGGAAGGGGTCACGGCGGGCCTGCAGGGCGCGGCCGACCATCACCGTGGCGATCAGGCCGATCAGCAGACCCAGCGCGAGCACGAACAGGTAGCGATAGGCGGAAGACGGCGGGCGAGGGGGGCTGGCGTTCATGGCGGGCTCTCCGGGTGTGCAACGGTAGGTTCGACCCGGCGTGCTGTGGACGCCGGCCGCTGCACGTTAAAATAGACCGATGAACGAACAGGTCAAACAACGCTTCGCCGGCATCGAACGGCTGTATGGCGTGGGTGCGCTCGAGCGCCTGCAGGGCAGCCGCGTAGCGGTGGTCGGCATGGGCGGGGTCGGCTCGTGGGTGGTCGAGGCGCTGGCGCGCTCGGCGGTCGGCCATCTCACCCTGATCGATGCGGACGACATCTGCGTGTCCAACACCAACCGGCAGCTGCCGGCGCTGGAGGGCAATTACGGGCGCAACAAGGCCGAAGCCATGGCCGAGCGCTGCCGGGCGATCAACCCGGAACTCGATGTCGACGCGGTGCAGGCGTTCCTGACCACCGCCAACATGGCGGAACTGCTTGATCGTCGCTTCGATCTGGTGATCGATGCCTGCGACAGCTTCCGGGTCAAGGTGGAGACCATCGCCTGGTGCCGCCGCCGCAAGCTGCCACTGCTGACGGTCGGCGCCGCGGGTGGCCGCACCGATCCGACCCTGGTACGCATCCGTGATGTCTCGCGCACCGAGCACGACGCGATGCTGGCGCTGATCCGCAAGAAGCTGCGCAGCGAGTTCAACTTCCCCAAGAATGCCAAGCGTTACTTCGGCGTGCCGGCGGTGTACTCGCTGGAGAATGTGAAGTATCCGCAGGCCGATGGCAGTGTCTGCGGCCTCCGTCCCAACCTGGGGGCGGACGCTGCGCTCAAGCTTGATTGCGGTGCAGGGCTGGGAGCGGCCACCCATATCACCGGTGCCTTCGCCTTTGCCGCCGTCGGCAAGGCGCTGGAAATGCTGCTGGAGCCGAAGAGGGTCAAGGCGGAATCCGTTGAGGCTTGACCGGTAGCGCCGGGCCACGCCTGGCGGAACGGCGATCAGGCGGCCGGCAGCGCGAACAGCCGCCGTGCGTTGTCGGTCGTGGTCTTCGCCACCGTCTCCAGGTCCGTCTGCCGCAACGCCGCGACGTGGCGCGCGATGACCGACAGGCGTGCCGGCTCATTGCGCTGCCCACGGATGGCCGCGTCGGGCTGATCGGGCGCGTCGGTCTCCAGCAGCAGCTGCTCCAGCGGCATCTCCCGGACCAGCCGTTGCAGGCGCTGTGCCCGTTCGTAGGTCAGGGGGCCGCCCAGACCCAGCAGGAAGCCCTGCCGGTGCAGCTGTGCCGCCTGCTCCGGGCTGCCGGAGAAACTGTGCACCACGCCGCGGAGGCCACCGATGCGGCGGATCGCTGCGATCACCGCATCCACGGCCCGACGCGCATGCACGATCACCGGCAGGTCGAAGTCGCGCGCCAAGCGCAGCTGGCCGGTGAAATAGGTCTGCTGCGCCTCCGCATCCAGGCCTTCCACGAAATAATCCAGGCCGCATTCGCCGATCGCCCGCGGACGCTCACGCTCGATCCATTCCCGCAGCAGCGGAAGGTGCCCGGCGCGATGCTCGGCAAGAAACATCGGATGCAGCCCGTACGCGGGGTACAGGCCGGGTGCCTGCTGGCAGACCTCGCGCAGCTTCGGCCAGCTGGCGGCGGTGACGGCCGGCACGACCTGGATTTGCACCCCGGCCACGCGCGCGCGCTCGATCACGGCGGCACGGTCGGGGTCGAACTCGCCTGCATCGAGATGGCAATGGCTGTCGACCAGCACGCTCAGCGCTGCTCCAGCGGTGGCGGCGTGCGGGTGCCGCGGCTCTTCCAGTTGGCCAGCAGCAGTGTGCCCAGGCCCAGCACCAGCTCATCGACGAAGGGAAGCGGATCGGGAATGAACAGGGTCAGCGCGAACAGCCCTGCCGTGAGCTTGAACAGCGTGGGGTAGCGCAGCCGGCGCGCCCATTGCAGTACCGGCAGCAGCATCGGGTTGGCCATGGCGGGATCCTCCTGGTGAATATGCAAACGCTACCACGGGCCCAGCATTTCCCGATGCTGAATGGGTTACGGCGACGAGCAGGAAATGTGGAGATTCCGTTCAGGGAGGCCGTGCTGCAATCTGTGCCGAGAACGTTGCGGACGGTCCGCAAGGAGCAGGTCATGAAAAGCACAACTACAACTGTCCTGGTCGCAGCGGGCGCGCTGCTGGTGGGTGGTATCGCCACGGCCGCCTTCATGAAGAGCGGCAATCCGTCGTCGGATTCCATCAGCGCCGGCGCCCCCAACGGCGAATCGCGCCTGGCCGATGGCAGCGCCACCGACGATGGTGCGCGTGGCAACCAGCTCGATGCCACCGCGCCGCGCGGCCTGGAGTATGCCGATGTGCTGAAGGTCGACCCGATCACCGAAAAGCAGAAGGCGTACGCCACGGTCATCGGCACCGACGCGGTGCGCGAAACCTCTACCACCCAGACGCCGCACGAGGTCTGCCAGGATGTGGTCGTGCAGGAACGCCTGCCCGAGCGTGATGGCAACGTCGGTGGCACCGTCGCCGGCGCGGTGATCGGTGGCCTGCTGGGTAATCAGGTTGGCGGCGGCAATGGCAGGAAGGCGGCGACCGCAGCCGGTGCCGTGGCCGGCGGCCTGATAGGCAACCAGGTGGACAAGCGCCACGTCGGTGGCCGTGTGGTCAACCGCACCGAGCGCCAGTGCCACACCGAGACCGCCACCTCCGAGTCGAGTCGTGTCACCGGCTACAACGTCACCTATCGCAACGAGGACGGCACCACCGGCACCATGCGCATGGCCAGCAAGCCCGGCAACCGCATCGCCATGGGCACCAACGACGTGGTCAAGGGTTACAACGTGACCTACCGCTATGACGGTGCCGAGAAGACCGTGCGCATGGACAACAAGCCAGCCAGCGATCGCCTGCCGGTGGTCGATGGCCAGCTGGTCACGCAGACAGCGGCAGCCGGCGCCACGGCACCGACCCGCCAGTAATCCTGCCGCCGCAGCGGACAGGCGACAGGCCGGCTTCTGCCGGCCTGTCTGTTTTTGTGGCCGGGTGACATTTGCGATGATGGCGCTCCGTCATCGCCCTGGAGTCGGCATGAGCATCTTCGACCTGCGCCTGGAAACCGAGCGCCTGATCCTGCGCCCGCCGCATCGCGAGGATTTCGAGCCCTATCTGGCGTTCTGCGCGGATGAAGAGGTGATGCGCACGCTGGGCGGAGTACAGCCACCGTCAGTGGCATGGCGCGGATTCTGCAGCCTGGCTGGCGCGTGGCAGTTGTTCGGCTTTTCGATGTTCAGCGTGATCGAGAAATCCAGTGGTGAGTGGGTCGGTCGCATGGGGCCCTGGCAGCCACAGGACTGGCCGGGCACCGAGGTCGGCTGGAGCATCCGGCGTGCCAGCTGGGGCAAGGGCTACGCGCCGGAGGCGGCGACCGCTGCGATCGACTGGGCATTCAACGCACTCGGGTGGGAGGAGGTGATCCATACCATTGCCGAGGACAACGAGAATTCCCGTGTCGTGGCCCGCAAGCTGGGCAGTACGCTGCTGCGCATGGGCGAGCTGCCGCCGCCGTACCAGGGCAAACCGATGCAGATCTGGGGGCAGTCGCGCCAGCAGTGGCAGCAGCGCGTGCGCTGAGGGGCCCGACGGGCTGCATCCAGCGGCGGGCTGCGCGGTGGGCATGCTGCACCCGCGCTTGGCATCGGCGGGCGCGCTTGCCAGACTGCGCGCAACCGGTCGTTGGCCGGGTCTCCTGGAGCAGGCAATGGTGGAAGAACGCGTTCCGTTGACGGTGCATGGCATGTCCGTTTCAGGCAATTGCCACAAGGTGCGCATGCTGCTGGAACACCTCGGCAGCCGCTATCGCTGGGTGGAGGTGGACAGCGCCCATGGCCAGACCCACACGCCGGAGTTCCTGGCATTGAATCCCAATGCGAAGGTGCCGTTGATCGTGCGCGAGGACGGCCGCGTGTTGACCGAATCGAATGCAATCCTGTTCTGGCTGGCCGAGGGCACGCCCTACCTGCCCGGCGATGGCTGGGAGCGGGCGCAGGCGTTGAGCTGGATGTTCTTCGAGCAGTACACGCATGAACCCTGCGTGGCGGTGGCCCGTTTCATCCGTGGCTGGACGCCGGCCGATTCCCCGCGGCGCGCCGAACTGCCGCGCCTGCAGGAGCGCGCCAGCACCGCACTGGCGGTGATGGAACAGCACCTGCGGCAGTCGCCCTGGTTCACCGGCCGCAGTTATGGCATCGCCGATATCGCGCTGTTTGCCTACACCGACGTTGCCAGCGATGGTGGCATCCGCCTTGATCCGTTCCCGCAGGTGCAGGCCTGGCTGCAGCGGGTCCGGGCGCAGCCGCGGTTCGTGCCGATGCCGGCCGTGGGCGCGGAGGTGCTGGCGCGATTCAACGCGGTGGCCTGATTCCAAGGGGAGCGTCGGGCAGGCCGACTGCGGGGGACGCCGGGCGGGCCCGCGCCACGCTACGCAACAACGACACGGAGGGTGTTCGATGTTCGCTGTGGTTCCAGATCCCATTCCCGCGCGCATGCGCGGGCTCAACCGCGCCGAAGTGTGCGACGTCAATTTCCTGGAGGCGGTGCGCGGCTGGCGGGGCACGCCACGGCCACGGCCCGCGCCGCACGCGCCGATCCTGCCAGGCAGCACGCTCAGCGCGGCGGCCTTTGCCGACCTGTTCGATTCGCAGCTGGCCAGCCGCCAGCTGGACCTGATGGCACGCGTGCTGCGCGTGCAGAACAAGGTCTTCTACACCATCGGCTCGTCCGGACACGAGGGCAATGCGCTGTTGGCGCGGGCCTGCCGGCACACCGATCCTGCGTTCCTGCACTACCGCTCCGGCGCCTTCATGGCCGAGCGCGCGCGGCAGGTGCCGGGCATGGATCCAGTGCGCGACGCGGCACTGTCGTTCGCCGCCAGCGCCGACGATCCTGCCAGCGGAGGCCGGCACAAGGTGTGGGGCAGCCGGCCGCTGTGGGTGTTGCCACAGACCTCGACGATCGCCTCGCACCTGCCCAAGGCGCTGGGCACTGCGTTGGCCATCGAGAGCGGCAAGCGCCTGGGCCGGCCGTTGCCGATTCCGGCCGACAGCATCGTGGTCTGTTCCTTCGGCGACGCCTCGGCCAATCACGCCACCGCACAGACGGCGTTCAACACCGCCATGTGGTCGGCCTACCAGAAACTGCCGGCGCCCATCCTGTTCGTCTGCGAGGACAATGGCCTGGGCATTTCGGTGAAAACACCGGAGGGATGGATCGCCGAGCGCTTTGGCGGCCAGCCGGGACTGGACTACTTCTTCGCTGATGGGCTGGATCTGGCCAGCGGCCATGCGCAGGTGCAGGCCGCGGTCGAGCATTGCCGGACAACCCGCAGGCCGACCTTCCTGCACCTGCGTACCACGCGGCTGATGGGGCATGCCGGTACCGATTTCGAGGTGGAGTGGCGCGCGTTGCCGGAGCTGTGTGCGGCGGAGGCGCAGGATCCGCTGCTGCGCTCGGCGCAGATCGCGATGGAGTCGGGCTGGATGGATGCCGCGGCCGTCGAGGCGGCCTATGAAGCGATGCGTGTGCGCTGCATGGCGGCCGCCGCCGATGCCGAGCGCCAGCCGAAGCTGCAGTCCCTTGAGCAGGTGATGGCACCGCTGGCGCCCTATACGCCTGCAGCGGTGCACGCCGAGGCCCGGCGCGCGGTCGCGGACGAGGCGCGACTGTCGCTGTATGGCGGCGCCGACGCATTGCCGGAGCGACAACCGCCGCGTCATCTGGCCGTCCAGATCAATCACGGACTGCAGGAACTGCTGTGCAAGTATCCGCAAAGCCTGTTGTTCGGCGAGGATGTGGCGCAGAAGGGAGGCGTGTACACCTTGACCCGCGACCTGCTGCGTCGTTTCGGCCCGCGTCGGGTGTTCAACACGCTGCTGGACGAGACCATGATCCTGGGCATGGCGCAGGGGCTGGCCAACATGGGCATGCTGCCGATCCCCGAGATCCAGTACCTGGCCTACCTGCACAATGCCATCGACCAGATACGTGGCGAGGCGTGTTCGCTGCAGTTCTTCTCCAATGACCAGTTCCGGAACCCGATGCTGGTGCGGGTGGCAGGGCTGGGCTACCAGAAGGGATTCGGTGGCCATTTCCACAACGACAATTCGATCACCGCCCTGCGCGACATTCCCGGCCTGGTGGTGGGCTGTCCCTCGCGTGGCGACGACGCCGTGATGATGCTGCGCACGTTGGCGGCGCTGGCCCGGGTGGATGGCCGCGTGGCGGTGTTCCTGGAGCCGATCGCGCTGTACATGAGCAAGGACCTGCACGAGCCGGGTGACGGCCAGTGGCTGTTCGACTACCCGCAACAGGGCCAGGCGCTGCTGCCGGGGGAGGGCCGGGTGTATGCCCCCGAGGCGCAGGATCTGGTGATCTACACCTATGGCAATGGCGTGCCGATGGCGCTGCGTGCCGCGCGGGTGATCGACCAGCAGCTCGGGTGGCAGGTGAGGGTGGTTGACCTGCGCTGGCTGGTGCCGCTGGACGGCGGATTCATTGCCACCCAGGCGGCCACGGCGCGGCGTGTGCTGGTGCTGGACGAGGGGCGTCACAGCGGGGGCGTGGGCGAGGGGGTGGTCACGGCCCTGGTCGAGGCCGGATTCGGTCACCTGCCGCTGCGCCGGGTCTGCGGGGCCGATACCTATACACCACTGGCGGGGGCAGCAATGTTCGGTCTTCCAAGCGACAATGCGGTGATTGGCGCCGCCCTCGACCTGGCGCAGGAACCCTGATGCATGTGTGGATTGGCGGGAATGCTGTTGCCGGCACCGGTGGTGCCGGCCGAGGAACTGCAGGCACAGGCCCTGGCCATGGGCCAGGCGCTGCACCATCGCGGGCCGGATGATGGTGGCACCTGGGTCGATGCCGCTGCCGGGTTCGCACTGGCGCACCGCCGGCTGAGCATCCTCGATCTGTCCCCGCTGGGCCACCAGCCGATGGCATCGTCCGACGGCCGCTATGTGATGGCCTACAACGGCGAGGTCTACAACTTCGCGGCCCTGCGCGACGAGCTGGAGCCGCTGGGCCATGCGTTCCGTGGCCACTCCGATACCGAGGTGCTGCTGGCTGCGATCCTGCAGTGGGGCCTGGAAGACACCCTGCAGCGCTGCAACGGCATGTTCGCCATCGCTCTGTGGGACCGCAGCGAGCAGTGCCTCTGGCTGGCCCGCGACCGGGTCGGCAAGAAGCCGCTGTACTACGGCTGGGCCGGTGACGCGCTGGTGTTCGGTTCCGAGCTGAAGGCACTGTGGCAGCATCCAGCGTTCGACAACGATATCGATCGGGATGCGTTGACGCTGCTGTTGCGGCTGGATTACATCCCGGCGCCGCACAGCATCCATCAGCGCTGCTACAAGCTGATGCCCGGCCGGGTGCTGCGGGTGGATGCGGCGATGGTTGCCGCCGGAGCCGGCGCGCACCGGCCGGAGCAGGCGCAGCGTCCGTACTGGGACGCGCGTGCGCGCATGCAGGCCGCACTGGCCGCACCCTTCCAGGGCCGCATCGAGGAGGCCGAGGAGCAGCTTGATGCCCTGCTGCGCGACGCCGTGGCGTTGCGCATGGTCGCGGACGTGCCCGTCGGCGTGTTCCTGTCCGGGGGGACCGATTCGTCGCTGGTGGCGGCGCTGATGCAGGCGCAGAGCAGGCAGCCGGTGCACAGCTTCAGCATCGGCTTCCAGGATTCAAGCCACGATGAGGCACCGCTGGCCAGGGAACTGGCCGCGCATCTGGGCTGCGACCACACCGAGCTCTACGTCAGCGGGGCCGACGCACTGGCGGTGGTGCCGCAGTTGCCGACGATGTTCGACGAGCCTTTTGCCGATGCCTCGCAGGTGCCGACCGCGCTGGTGGCCCGGCTGGCAAGGCAGGGGGTGACCGTGGCCTTGTCCGGCGATGGTGGCGATGAGCTGTTCTTCGGCTACACCCGCTACGTGCGCGCGCTGCGCAACTGGCAGATGCTGGGTCGCGTGCCGGGCCCGCTGCGGCGCTGGATGGGTGCCCGCGCGCAGCAGCAGGGCGAGGCATCGCGCACGGGAGGCCTGGCGGCGCTGCTGGCCGAAACCGGCGCCCGCGGCATCGGCGATGTATACCGCAACCGCATTTCGCGCTGGCGTGACCCGGCGGCGGTGGTGCCCGGTGCGCAGCCGGCTGGCAGCTTCTATGACCTGGCCGATCCGCTGCACGGCGCGGGCACGCCGGCAGACGCGATGATGCTGGCCGATTTCGTGACCTACCTGCCTGATGACCTGCTGTGCAAGGTCGACCGCACTTCGATGGCGGTCAGCCTGGAGGCGCGTGCGCCGTTGCTGGACTGGAGGGTGGCCGAGTTCGCCTGGTCGCTGCCGCTGGGCTTCAAGCGCAGTGAAACGACCAGCAAGGTCCTGCTCAAGCGCGTGCTGGGCCGATACGTCCCGCACGCGATGGTGCACCGGCCCAAGCGTGGTTTCGGTGCGCCTGTCAGCGACTGGCTGAAGGGCGACCTGCGGCCGTGGGCCGACGATCTGCTGCAGCCTTCGCGGCTGGAACGCGAAGGCGTGCTGTCGGCGGCCGCGGTGCAGCCGCTGTGGCAGCAGTTCCTTGGCGGCCAGCGCAAGTGGCACACGCATCTGTGGAACGTGCTGATGTTCCAGGCATGGCAGGCCCACTGGCGCCAGGTCCGGGCCAGCATCAGCGGCTGACCTTCACTGCCTGGAAAGGGGACGGTGAATAGGATGGGTTTCCCGCACCATGAGGAGTCCGTCCGATGTCCGTTCCCACCATCGCCGTGTTCGTCGGAAGCCTGCGCCGGGAGTCATGCAACCGCCGGCTGGCCCATGCACTTGAAAAGCTTGCCGGCGACCGGGCCCGGTTCCAGTACGTGCAGATCCGCGACCTTCCCCTGTATGACCAGGATTTCGACGCCGATTACCCGCCATCGTGTGTCCGCCTGAAGGAGCAGGTGCGTGCCGCCGACGCTGTGCTGTTCGTGACGCCTGAATACAACCGTTCTGTGCCGGGTGTGCTGAAGAACGCCATCGACATCGGCTCGCGCCCCTATGGCGACAGCGCATTCGCAGGCAAGCCGGCTGCGGTGATCGGTGCGTCCATCGGCCAGATCGGCACCGCGGTGGCCCAGCAGCACCTGCGCAACAGCCTGGCCTTCCTCGACATGCATGTGCTCGGCCAGCCGGAGGCGTTCATTCATTTCAAGGACGGCCTGATCGACGCCGACGGTACGATCCACAACGACGCCACGCGGGAATTCCTGCAGGGGTATGTGGACCGGTTCCTGGCGCTGATCGCGGTGCACGCGAAGGGCGATTGAGACGTATGGGGTCAGAGCCCTCTGCGTTGCAGAGGGATCCGACCCCAGCCACATCCGGGGTCGGATCCCGGCGCGCAGCGGCGGGCTCTGACCCCACTTGCAGCTGAGCGGGCCAGAGCCCGTACGCTGCACGGAATCCGACCCTGGCCGGCTGATCTGCGATAATGACGCACTCGGGCGTCGCACGGGCGCCCGTCGCAGGCAGTGCGACGCCTCCGCGCCATTCTGGCCAGGCTCCGGCGGATATCCCCCGTTCTTCCACGGCTTATCCACAGGCTTGTCCATGGCCGCCAGGGTCGGCGCATGCCTACACTCGTCTGGCCCCACTTTTGCAGGAAACACCGCCGCATGTCCGCCCGTCCCGGCTTCCGTTCCAACCGCAGAGACCGCGGTGATGGCTTCGAACGCGATGATTCGCGCATCGACCAGCTGCGGGTGCCACCGCATTCGGTGGAGGCCGAGCAGGCGGTGCTGGGTGGCCTGATGCTGGCACCCGAAGCGTTCGACCGGGTCAACGACCAGCTGACCGAGACCGACTTCTATCGCCGCGATCATCAGATGATCTACCGCGCGATCCGAGAGCTGTCCGAGCGTGACCGACCCTTCGATGCGGTGACGCTGGGCGAATGGTTCGAATCGCAGGGCAAGCTGGAGCTGGTAGGGGATGGCGCTTATCTGATCGAACTGGCCAGCACCACGCCGTCGGCGGCGAACATCGCTGCCTACGCCGAGATCGTACGTGACAAGGCGGTGCTGCGGCAGCTGATCCAGGTCGGTACCGACATCGTCAACGATGGTTTCCAGCCGGAAGGCCGCGACAGCAGCGAGCTGCTGGCGTCGGCGGAAAAGAGCGTGTTCGCCATTGCCGAGCAGGGCGCACGCGGGCGTACGGATTTCGTCGCTATGCCCGGCGCGCTGAAGGATGCCTTCGAGGAACTGCGCAACCGCTTCGAGAACGGCGGCAACATCACCGGCCTGCCAACCGGCTACAACGATTTCGACGCGATGACGGCCGGCCTGCAGCCGACCGACCTGATCATCCTGGCCGCACGCCCGGCGATGGGCAAGACCACCTTCGCGCTGAACATCGCCGAGTATGCGGCGATCAAGTCGAAGAAGGGCGTGGCGGTGTTCTCGATGGAAATGTCCGCATCACAGCTGGCGATGCGACTGATCTCCTCCAATGGCCGGATCAACGCGCAGCGCCTGCGTACCGGCCAGCTGGAAGATGAGGACTGGAGCCGCGTCACCAGCGCGATCAAGATGCTGAAGGAAACCAAGATCTTCATCGACGACACGCCGGGCGTATCGCCGGAAGTGCTGCGCTCCAAGTGCCGCCGCCTCAAGCGCGAGCACGACCTGGGCCTGATCGTGATCGATTACCTGCAGCTGATGAGCGTGCCCGGCAACAGCGAGAACCGCGCGACAGAAATCTCGGAGATCTCGCGTTCGCTGAAGGGCCTGGCCAAGGAGCTGAACGTGCCGGTGATCGCACTTTCCCAGCTCAACCGCTCGCTGGAAACGCGTACCGACAAGCGCCCGGTGATGGCTGACCTGCGCGAATCGGGCGCCATCGAGCAGGACGCGGACATGATCGTGTTCATCTACCGCGACGACTACTACAACAAGGAAAACTCACCGGACAAGGGCCTGGCCGAAATCATCATCGGCAAGCACCGTGGCGGCCCGACCGGTTCGTGCAAACTGAAGTTCTTCGGCGAGTACACGCGTTTCGACAATCTGGCCCACGATTCGGTCGGTTCGTTCGAGTAGGGCTGCCGGCCGCGGGCCGGCGATCTCCTTCTGTCCTGCAGGAGCCGGGCGCGTGCCCGGCTCTTTGCGTTGGTGCGAGCGCAAGGCGCGTACCTTGCCGGGCGATGGTCACATGACGTGTAACTGACATGTAACTGGGCCTTCCTACCATGCCGCCGCTGTCCTCCCACTTCCGACGCCCGTCGCTGGCGTCCAGCGCGTCCAAGGAATCCGCCTCCCATGCCGTCCCACGCTCCGCTCCGCCGCAATCTGCTGGCTCTGCTGGTCTGTGCCTCGCTGCCGTCGCTGGCGGCCGCTGAAACCGCCCCCACCTCCGATGCACAGTCGGCGACCACCCTCGATTCGATCTCGGTGATCGGCCGCGGCGAAGCGCGCCAGGTGCAGCGTGTCACCGCCGAGGACATGAAGGTGCTGCCGCCGGGCGCGAATCCGCTCAAGCTGCTGGCCAGCAAGCCGGGCGTGCATTTCGAGTCGGGTGACGCCACCGGTGCCTACGAGTGGTCGACCAGCATCAGCCTGCGCGGCTTCAACCAGAACCGGCTTGGCTACACGCTGGACGGCATTCCGCTGGGCAACATGAGCTACGGCAACAGCAACGGCCTTCATGTCAGCCGCGCGGTCATCAGCGAGAACCTGGGCGGTGCGGAAGTCTCCACCGGCATCGGCGCGCTGGGGACGCCGTCCACCAGCAACCTGGGGGGCGTGTTCCAGTTCTATTCGATCGATCCTTCCACCGAGTACGGCGTGGTGCTGGCGCAGGGCTTTGGCAGCGACAACGCGCGGCGCAGCTATGCCCGCCTGGAGACCGGCGAGCACCAAGGGTTCGCCGCGTACCTGTCCGGCGTGTACTCCGAAGGCGACAAGTGGAAGGGGAAGGGCTCGCAGGAGCTCAAGCAGTTCAACGGCAAGGCCGTTTACAACTTCGGCGTGGACAGCAGGATCACCGCACTGTTCAACGCATCACGCCGGGTCGAGGCGGACTACCAGGATCTGTCGCTGGAGATGATCGACCGCCTGGGCTGGAACTGGGACAACTACGCGCCGGACTGGGACCGCGCGCTGGCCGCGGCACGCGGGCAGTTCAGTGGCGGCGTCAACAGCCCCTGGGATGCGTACTACTCCGGTCATGGCCTGCGCAACGACGATATCTCCAGCGTCGCCGGCGACTTCGGCCTCAACGAAGCGATGCGCCTGAAGGTCAATGTCTACAATCACAGCAACCGCGGGCAGGGCCACTGGTTCAGTCCGTCCAATCCCTCCAATCCGGGCACCGCGCGCGAGATTCCGATCTCGATCCGCACCACCGAGTACGCGATCGACCGTACCGGCGTGACCTCCGCGTTCACCTGGAACGTCGGCGGGCACGAGCTGGAAGCCGGCCTGTGGTACGAGGACAACGGCCACAGCGTGCAGCGCAACTTCTACTACATCGATGGCCCGATCACCGATGACTTCTTCCTGCGCAATCCGGACCAGCGCGTGTGGCGCCAGCTCTACACCACCATCACCCGCCAGTTCTATGTGCAGGACCGCTTCCGCCTGTTCGACGACCGCCTGACGGTGGACATCGGCGCGAAGTCGCCGCACACCCGCACCCGCGTCCGCACGCCGCTGGGCAGCTATGCCAACAACAGCAGCCTGACCTCCAGCAAGGGACTGCTGCCGCAGGCCGGCTTCAATTTCAAGCTCAACGAAGGCAATGAAATCTTCGGTTCGTTCGCCAGGAACATCGCCGCCTATGCGCTGGGCGTGGGCAGTCCGTTCAACGTGCCGCAGCAGGCCTTCGACGCCAGTGCACGCAACCTCAAGCCGGAGCAGTCGCGCACGATCGAACTGGGCTGGCGCGGCTACGGGCAGGGGTATGAGGCGTCGGTCGCGGTGTACGACGTGAAGTTCGACAACCGCCTGCTTGCCATCGCCCAGTGCGTGGGCATCCTCGGCTGCCCTGCGTTGTTCTCCAACGTCGGTTCGGTGACCAGCCGCGGTGCCGAGGCGACCCTGCAGCTGAAGCCGGTGCAGGACGTGACCTGGTCCAACGCGCTGTCGTGGAACGACAGCACCTACGACGACGACTACGTCAACAACGGGGTGGTACCGACCCGCGGCAGGAAGACCGTGGATACGCCGGAATGGATGTTCGCCAGCACCCTGGCCTGGACGCCGGGCCCGTGGGACATGCGCCTGTCCGCCAACCATGTCGGCAAGCGTTACGTGACCTATACCAATGACCTGTCGGTTCCCAGTTACTGGCTGGTCAACGCCTCGGTGGCTTACGATTTCGGCTCCCTGGGGCCCGCGCAGAACCTGACAGTGGCAGTGAACCTGACCAACCTGGCGGACAAGCGTTACCTGTCTTCGATCAACACCAACGGCACCTATGCCGCAGATCCCACGCGCAGCCTGGCGACCATGCAGGTGGGGGCGCCGCGGCAGGTGATGGCGACGGCGACCGTGCGCTTCTGATGCAGCGGCCCTTGGATCCGGAGCACCGTCGCCGCCTGCTGCGCATGGCGTGGCAGGGCACGGGGGTGGCGATCGCACTGGCGGCGATGCCGGGGCTGGCCACGGCAGGCCCACGGCCACGTCTGGGCCGCGATCCGTTCACCCTCGGCGTCGCCGCCGGCGATCCGGATCCGCAGGGGGCGGTGCTGTGGACACGGCTCGCCCCCGATCCGCTCAACGGCGGTGGCATGCCGCCGCGGGCGGTGCCGGTGCGCTGGTTCGTGGCCGAAGATCCCGGCATGCGCCGTCCGGTGCAGCGTGGCGTCGCCGCAGCGGTGCCCGAGCTGGCGCATTCGGTGCACGTGGAGATCAATGGCCTTCGTCCCGGCCGTGACTATTACTACCGTTTTGCCTGCGACGGTGATGAGGAAAGCACGGTCGGCCACTTCCGCACCGCGCCGCTGCCGGACGCGCGGCTGCAGCAGCTGCGCCTGGCCCTGTGCACCTGCCAGGCCTGGAACAGCGGCTACTACCCGGTACTGCGTGATATCGCGCGGAGCGATGTCGACCTGGTGCTGCATGCCGGCGACTATCTGTACGAGTACAGTCCACTGCAGAACGCACGCGGCCGCACACTGGATGCGGAGCGATTCAGCGGCGAGACCGTCAGTCTGCAGCGTTATCGCGACCAGTACGCGCTGTACAAGCTCGATCCGGACCTGCAGGCAGCGCACGCGGCGCACGCCTTTGCGGTGATCTGGGATGACCATGAGGTGCAGAACGACTATTCCGGCGTCCATCCTGAAAAGGACAGCGTTCCGGTGGAGGACTTCATCGTCCGGCGGGCCGCTGCCTATCGCGCCTTCTACGAGCACCTGCCCATGCGCAGCACTCCGGCCGGCAATGGTGGCCTGCGGGTGCACCGGCGCCTGCGCTACGGCGACCTCGCGCAGCTGAGCCTGCTCGATTGCCGCCAGTTCCGTCCGGCCAACCCCTGCGGCGTGGGCGAGTCACCGCGCTGCGAGGCGGCACTGGACCCGCGCATGAGCATGCTCGGGCCCGGCCAGGAGGCGTGGTTCGCGCAGTCGATGGCGTCCGCGCGGGGCACGCGCTGGAATGTGGTGGTGCAGCAGCTGCTGATGGCGCAGCTGCGGCTGGACGGCGGCACCCCGCGCGAGCGGTTCTGGAACGATGCCTGGGATGGGTATCCTGCCGCGCGCAACCGGTTGCTGCAGGCGCTGCAGGCGGGCGGGCAGGGCAATGCGATCGTGCTGGGAGGCGACTGGCATTCCACCTTCGTCAACGATCTGAAGCTGGACTTCGATGCGGCCGATGCTCCCGTGGTGGCCACCGAGTTCATCGCCCCCGCCATCAGCAGTGGCGGAGACGACACACCGTATGGCCCTTACTACGGACCGTCGATTCCCCTGAATCCGCACATCCGCTATTTCGACGGCGACCGTCGTGGCTGGTGGAAGCTGCAGCTCAACCGGCAGGCCGTGGATGCGGAACTGCGCTTGGCCGACAGCGTGCTGCGTACCGATGCCGCGGTGCGGACCGCCGCGCGTTTCCAGGTCGCCCACGGCCGCCCGGGGGCGGTGCAGGTATAGCGGCTGCGTTCCGGGTTTCATCGCGCCCTGCCGGGTTTCGTCGCAAACCGTTTGCTCCCTCCGGTGCAGGGCGTCACTGTGGTCGCAGGCGGCAAGGGGCCGCTGCAAGGAGACCGTGATGAAGACCCTGTTCGCGCTGGGCGTGTGGTGCCTGCTGTTCGTGCTGTGCTGGCCGTTGGCGATCCTTGCCCTGATCGCCTGGCCGTTCGTGTGGCTGCTGAGCCTGCCGTTCCGCCTGGTCGGCATTACGTTCTCGGCGCTGTTCGCTTTCCTGCGCGCGCTGTTCATGCTGCCGGCACGCCTGCTGGGTGGCGGCCGCGGTCCGGTGGCTGCGTGATGACGCCGGCCATCGCGGTACTGGTATTGGCGCTCGCGGCGCCGGCCCCTGCCACGCCCGCGACACCGCCGTCCGCCTGGCTGGAACGCCAGCAGACCGCCGCTGCCGACGAAGCGGATGCTGCGGCGGCCAAGCTCGCCAAGCCTGACAGGCCCAAGGAACGCTGCAGGGTGGTGAAGGAATGGAAGGTGGGTGAAACCGTGGTGCAGCATCGCATCTGTGACGATGCACCGGAGCCGCCTGCTGGAAAGGTGTAGCGCCGGGCCCATGCTCGGCTCCACATCAGAAGGCCAAACGAAAAAACCCCGCCGAGGCGGGGTTTTCCTGTCATGCCACCGGGCCGATCAATTGGCCTTGTGGATGGCGCGCTTGCTGACCGCCATCGCCGCGTCGTGGACCACTTCCGACAGCGACGGGTGGGCGTGGCAGATACGGGCCAGATCATCGGCCGAACCGCTGAACTCCATGGTCAGCACGCCTTCGTGCACCAGCTCGGACACGTTGGCGCCGACCAGGTGCATGCCGAGGATGCGATCGGTCTCGGCATGGGCCAGGATCTTCACGAAACCTGCCGGCTCGATCATTGCCACGGCACGGCCGTTGGCGGCGAACGGGAAGCTGCCGGCCTTGTACGGGATGCCTTCGGCCTTCAGCTGTGCTTCGGTCTTGCCCACCCAGGCCAGTTCCGGCTCGGTGTAGATGACCCACGGAATCGTGTCGAAGTTGACGTGACCCGGCAGGCCGGCGATCAGTTCGGCCACGGCGATGCCTTCCTCGAAGCCCTTGTGCGCCAGCATCGGGCCGCGCACGCAGTCGCCCACCGCCCAGACGCCATCGACGCCGGTGTGGCAATGCGCATCGACTTCGATCTGGCCACGCTCGTTGACCTTCACGCCGGTGCCTTCGGCCAGCAGGCCCTTGGTGGCAGCGCGACGGCCGACGGCCACCAGCAGCTTGTCCACGGTCAGGGTCTTCTCGCCTTCGCTGTCGGTGTAGGTGACAACGACTTCCTTCTTCTTGCCCTTGCCGGTGATCTCGGTCTTGGAGACCTTGGCGCCCAGGCGGATGTCCAGGCCCTGCTTCTTGAATTCCTTGGCCGCGGTCTTGGCGACTTCGGCGTCGGCGACGGCCAGGAACTCCGGCAGCGCCTCGAGGATGGTGACTTCAGCGCCCAGGCGCTTCCACACGCTGCCCAGCTCCAGACCGATCACGCCGGCGCCGATCACCGCCAGGCGGTTCGGCACTTCGGTGAAGTCCAGGCCGCCGACGTTGTCGACGATGGTCTCGCCGTCGAACTTGGCGAACGGCAGTTCGATCGAATCCGAACCGGCGGCGATGATGACGTTGGTGCCCTTCAGCTCGACTTCCGAGCCGTCGTGCTGCTTCACCTTGACCACGTTGCCCGGCTGCAGTTCGCCGAAGCCGTAGTAGGTGGCGACCTTGTTGGCCTTGAACAGCATGGCGATGCCGCCGGTGAACTGCTTGACGATCTTGTCCTTGCGGCCAACCATCGCCTCGACGTCCATCTTGGCGTCCTTGAAGCTGATGCCGTGGTCGCCAAAGATGTGGCTCATGTTCCAGAACTGGCGCGAGGAATCCAGCAGCGCCTTGGACGGGATGCAGCCCACGCGCAGGCAGGTGCCGCCCAGCGCCGGCTTGCCATCCTTGCCCAGCGCTGCGTCGATGCAGGCGGTCTTCAGGCCCAGCTGGGCCGCGCGGATGGCAGCGTGGTAACCGGCCGGGCCCGCACCGATGACGACGACGTCGAATTGTTCAGCCATTGAATTAGTCCTTGATGCTTTACCGGAACCCCCTTCCGCGCGGGCGCGGAAGGGGGCGGGAGGTCTTACAGGCCGAACAGCATGCGGCCCGGGTTTTCCAGCTGGTTCTTGATGTCCACCAGGAACTGCACCGAGTCCTTGCCGTCGATGATGCGGTGGTCGTAGGACAGCGCCAGGTACATCATCGGCGCGATCACGACCTGGCCGTTCTGGGCGATCGGACGCTCCTTGATGGCGTGCATGCCCAGGATGGCGCTCTGCGGCGGGTTGATGATCGGCGTGGACAACAGCGAGCCGAAGGTGCCGCCGTTGGTCACGGTGAAGGTGCCGCCCTGCAGTTCTTCCAGGCTCAGCTTGCCGTCACGGGCCTTCTTGGCGTAGTCGGCGATGGTCTTCTCGATGTCGGCGAACGACATGCGCTCGACGTTGCGCAGCACCGGGGTCACCAGGCCCTTCTCGGTCGACACGGCGATGGAGATGTCCGAGTAGCCGTGGTAGATGATGTCGTCACCATCGATCGACGCGTTGACCAGCGGGAAGCGCTGCAGCGCGTTGGCGGCGGCCTTCACGAAGAAGCTCATGAAGCCCAGCTTGATGCCGTGGGCCTTGACGAACTCGTCCTGCAGTTCCTTGCGCGCGGCCGACACCTTGGACAGGTCGACTTCGTTGAAGGTGGTCAGCATGGCGGTGGAGTTCTTGGACTCCATCAGGCGTTCGGCGATGCGCTTGCGGATGCGGGTCATCGGCACGCGTTCTTCCGGACGTGCGCCACCGGCCTTGCCGGCGCCGCCGTTGCGGGCGAAGTTGACGATGTCTTCCTTGGTCACCGCGCCGCGACGGCCGGTGCCGTCCACGTCGGCCGGGTTCACGCCCTCGGTGATGGCGGTGAAGCGGGCACCCGGCGGCAGCGCATCGGCAGCCGACTTGGCTGCCGGGGCCGGAGCCGCGGCGGGAGCCGGAGCAGCGGCTGCGGCCGGAGCCGGGGCATCGGCCTTCTTCTCTTCAGCGGCTGGAGCCGGGGCAGCCGCCACGGCGCCTTCCTCGATGATCGCCACGACCTGGCTGGAGGTCACGGTGGCGCCCACGTCGAACTTGATCTCCTTCAGCACGCCATCGACCGGCGACGGCACTTCCAGGACGACCTTGTCGGTTTCCAGGTCAAGCAGGTTTTCGTCGCGCTTGACGGCGTCGCCCACCTTCTTGTGCCAGGTGGCGATGGTGCCGTCGGCGACGGATTCGGGCAGTACCGGGGCTTTGACTTCGGTGGCCATGCGGGAGCTTCCTGGTTTGTCTTCTAAATAAGGGGGAGGAGAGTTATTCAGCGACCTGGTCGTTGAACGGGTTGACCAGTGCGTCGGCAATCAGCTGCTGCTGCTCGCGGACATGGTCAGCCATGTGACCGGCAGCCGGCGACGCCGAACGTGCGCGACCGGCGTAATGCAGGTTCTGGCCCTCGGCCAGGCAGAACTGCAGGTGGTGGCGGATCTGGTACCACGCGCCCTGGTTCTGCGGTTCTTCCTGCGTCCACACCACGTCGGTGGCCTTGCCATACTTCTTCAGTTCGGCAGCCAGCAGCGCACGCGGGAACGGATACAGCTGCTCCACGCGGATGATCGCCACGTCGTCCTGGCCACGCTTGGTCTGGTCTTCCAGCAGGTCGTAGTAGACCTTGCCCGAGCACAGCACCACGCGCTTGACCTTCTTGGCGTCGGCATTGGCATCGCCGATCAGGTGCTGGAACTCGCCGTTGGCCAGCTCGTCCAGGGTCGACACCGCCAGCTTGTGGCGCAGCAGCGACTTCGGCGACATCACCACCAGCGGCTTGCGGGTGGTCATGTGCAGCTGGCGACGCAGCATGTGGAAGGCCTGGGCCGGGGTCGACGGCACGACCACCAGCATGTTCTCCAGCGCGCACAGCTGCAGGAAGCGCTCCAGGCGCGCCGAGCTGTGTTCCGGGCCTTGCCCTTCATAGCCATGCGGCAGCAGCAGGGTCAGGCCGGAAATGCGGCCCCACTTGGCTTCACCGGCGGCGATGAACTGATCGATCACCACCTGGGCGCCGTTGGCGAAGTCGCCGAACTGGCCTTCCCAGATGCACAGCGTGTTCGGATCGGTGGTGGAGAAGCCGTACTCGTAGGCCATCACCGCTTCTTCGCTCAGCAGCGAATCGATGACGGTGGCCTTCTCCGGCGAATCCACCAGCTGCCGCAGCGGCATGTAGTAGTTGTCGGTCTTCTGGTCGTGCAGGATCGCATGGCGGTGCGTGAACGTACCGCGGCCGACGTCCTGGCCGACCAGGCGCAGTGCATGGCCTTCGTCCAGCAGGGTGGCGTAGGCCAGGTTTTCGGCAAAGCCCCAGTCGCCCGGAATCTCGCCAGCGGCCATCTTGCGGCGGTCGTCGTAGACCTTGGCCACGCGCGAGTGCAGCTGCACTTCGTCCGGGATGGTGTTGATCAGCTTGGCCAGCTCGACCAGCTTGTTCTTCTCGACCTTGGTCGAGACCGGGTCGGACAGCTTGCCTTCCAGCAGCTTCGGCCAATCAACGAACAGCGGGCTGCTCGGCGGAGTCTTCTCGACCTTGGCCAGTTCGGTGGTCACTTCGCCGGCGTCCAGCTTCTCGCGGTAGGCATCGACCATCGCCTTGCCGGCGCCGGCGGCGATCACGCCCGCCTTTTCCAGCTGCTCGGCATACATCTCGCGGGTGGTCGGGTGCTTGCGGATCACCTGGTACATCAGCGGCTGGGTGATCGCCGGCTCGTCGGCCTCGTTGTGGCCCCAACGGCGGTAGCACATCAGGTCGATGACCACGTCCTTGGCGAACTTCTGGCGGAACTCGAACGCCAGCTGCGCGGCGAACACCACCGCTTCCGGGTCATCTCCGTTCACGTGCAGCACCGGTGCGGCAATCATCTTCGCCACGTCGGTGGCATAGCGCGTGGAGCGCGTATCCAGCGGATTGGAGGTGGTGAAGCCGACCTGGTTGTTGACCACGATGTGCACGGTGCCGCCGACGGCGAAGCCGCGGGCCTGCGACATCTGGAACAGTTCCATGACCACGCCCTGGCCGGAGAAGGCCGCGTCGCCGTGGATCAGGATCGGCATGACCTGCTTGCGGGCGGTGTCCTTGCGGCGCTCCTGGCGCGAACGCACGGAACCGGCCACGACCGGGTCGGCGATTTCAAGGTGCGACGGGTTGAACGCCAGCGCCAGGTGGACCGGGCCACCCTCGGTGGCCACGTCGGCGGAGAAGCCCATGTGGTACTTCACGTCGCCGGCCGAGGCGTGCTCGTCGTGCTCGAACTTGCCTTCGAACTCGTCGAACAGCTTGCGCGGGTTCTTGCCCAGGGTGTTGACCAGCACGTTCAGGCGGCCGCGGTGGGCCATGCCGATCACCACGTCCTTGACGCCGTCCTTGCCGGCGCTGCGGATGATGGTGTCCATCATCGGGATCAGCGCATCGCCGCCTTCCAGCGAGAAGCGCTTCTGGCCGACGTACTTGGTGTGCAGGTAGCGCTCCAGGCCTTCGGCCGCGGTCAGGCGCTCCAGGGTGCGGCGCTGGGTGTCAGCGTCCAGCTGGTAGTTGCCGCCGGCCAGTTCCAGCTTCTTGTAGATCCACTGGCGCTGCTCGACCTCGGCGATGTGCATGAACTCCGCACCGATCGAACCGGTGTAGGTCGCCTTAAGGCGCGCCAGCAGATCGCGCAGCTTCATGCGCGGCTGGCCGCCGACGCCACCGGTGCTGAACTCGCTGTTGAGGTCGGCATCGGACAGGCTGTGGAACGGCAGGCCCAGGTCCGGCGTATTGACCGGCGCAGCCAGGCCCAGCGGGTCCAGGCGGGCGTCCAGGTGGCCGCGCGAACGGTAGGCGGTGATCAGACGACCGACATTGCGCTCACGCTCGTCGCCCGCACCTGCGCCGGTGCCGGCCTTCAGCGCATCCTTGGCCGCGTCCGCGATGTGGGAAATGACGGCCGAGTGCGGAATGTCACCTGCTTCGCGGCCCTTGAAGCCGTCGAAGTAGGTCTTCCATTTGGGATCGACACTGTCCGGGGAGACGAGGTACTGCTCGTACAGATCCTCGACATAGGAGGCGTTGCCGCCGGCGAGTTGCGAAGATTGCGCAAACTGCTTCAGTAGATTGTCCACGATGGAGGGTGTTGATTCGCTTTGTGGGGTATGGCTTAAGAAGGACCCGGCAGGAAGATGAATAGCCCTGCGCAGGCGCGTTCAAACAGCCAAATTGTACCCCCATCCGGACACGAAGGGGCATCGCGGAGGCCATCGTGCGTCCCCCGGTGCCGCTTCCAGACAGGTTGAACCCGACCGTCGCGCTCAGAGGCCGAGCGCGCGGAGTTCGCTGCAATCGCGCGAACGGTCCCAGACGCGCTGCAATTGCTGCTCGAACTGCCGCGAACGTGCCGGCAGCGCGATGCCGGCCTCGCCGTCGAGGCGATGGCCGATCAGACGAAAGTAGAAGTCGCCCCTGTCATTGATCAGGCAGGCGGACGCCAGTGCCCGGTCGACCGGATCGGTCACCTCGCGGAACAGGATCACGCTGGGCAGCCGCTGTGCCATCGCCAGCAGCGGCGCGCCGGCACGGCCAATGGCTGCCGCGTCATGCACGATCACCCGCAGCTGCTTGTCGTGGCGGGCACTGGCGAAGCGGCGCAGGGCGGCCTGTACCGGGCCGGCATCGAGCAGGCCCGGGTCCAGCAGGTGGCTGTGCAGCCATACCTGGCGACGGGCACGGTGGAGGAGGGCGGTGGTGGCGGCCACGGCCTCGGCGTGGCTGTTGATCGCGCTGGCCGCGTCCAGCCGGCGGCGCATCTGCTGGTGCCCCAGGCCGGCCTCCTCGAAGACCTCGCCCTCAGGCAGGAAGCCCTGCCGCGCGTAGAAGTCGCGGGCGGGCAGCTGTGCGTGCAGATGCAGCTCGGCCAGGCCGAGGCCATGGCCGGACTCGACCAGGGCCTCGAGCAGGGCTTCACCGATGCCCTGGCTGCGGTGGCTCGCCAGCACCGCCATGCGGCCGACGCGGCCATCAGGTGTGAGCCGGCCAGTGCCGACCGGCGTGCCGTCGGCATCCAGCGCCAGTACATGGGCGCTGACCGGGTCCATCGCGTCGCGCTCCAGGTCGCTGGCAATGCCCTGCTCCTGCACGAACACCTGCTGGCGCACAGCGTGGATGGCGCCATGCGCATCGGCATGACCTACCTGATGGACGCGGATCGAGGGCATGACTCAGGCGCGACCGGCGTCGCTGTCGTCTTCTTCGTCGTCTTCGAAGTTGACGATGACCTCGATGCCATCGTCATGCACGGTCACCACGTGGACATCGTCGGACACGGCGTCGTCATCGATCACCTCCACCTGGTCGCGGCCTTCGACCACCTCACCGAGGACGTCTTCATCCTCGCCCTCGTCGTCGGCGCCATACAGCTCGCTGGGGTCGATCAGCTGGAACACGCCGCCGACCAGCAGCTGCTGGACCACCGCGCGGCCCTTGTCCGACAGTCCGCGATAGGCGGCCGCGTCGAGCTGCTCGGCACCGGCCAGGCGCTGCGCATCCTTCACCGGCAGCGCGAAGTCCTGGCCGCTGACGTACAGGCTGGCGCCCCGCTTGGCCCGGCGCCAGGCCAGGCGGGCCCAGGGGTGGCGTTGCAGCAGAAGGCCGGACTGCAGGGCGGCGACCACCTCTTCCTGTTCCGGCGCGGCCTGGTGGGCCATCACTTCGCCGGCGGCGCGGTAGGTGGTGATGAAGCGGCCGAACCAGTCGCCCAGCTTGTCCGGGTCGTTCATGCGGATGGCGTTGAGGGCGGTGATCACCCGTGCCATCGCCACCGTGTCGATCTCGTTCGGATCGGCCGGCAGCTTCAGGTCGGGGTCCTGGTAGCGGATGTTCTCGTCGGCATCGGCGATCAGGGTGTCCAGGTAGTCACTGATGAGTTCGGCCGAGGACGGCGCGCGCATGCCGAAGGAGAACGTCAGGCAGGGGTCTTCGGCGACGCCATGGTGCGGCACGTTCGGCGGCAGGTACAGCATGTCGCCCGGCGCCAGCACCCAGTCGTGGGTGGGCTTGAACACCTCCAGCAGCTTCAGTTCCACGTCCGGACGGAACCCCAGCGGCGGGCGCCGGCCCTTGATCGACTCGCTGGCGTCGATCTGCCAGCGACGATGGCCCTGGGCCTGCAGCAGGAACACGTCGTACTGGTCGACGTGGGCACCGACCGAGCCGCCGGTGGCGGCGAAGCTGATCATGACGTCGTCCATGCGCCAGCGCGGGAGGAAGCGGAAGTGCTCGATCAGCGCGCGCACGTCCGGGTCCCACTTGTCCACGTCCTGCACCAGCAGGGTCCAGTCGTGGTCGGGCAGGGCGGGGAATACGTCTTCCTGGAACGGGCCGGTACGTACGCGCCAGCCGTCCTGGCGCTTGTCATGCTCGATCAGGCGTGCCAGCACGCCTTCCTCGCAGGCCAGCCCGGCCAGGTCTTCCGGCTGCACCGGAGACTGGAAATCAGCGAAGGCGTTGCGGATCAGCAGCGGACGCTTCTGCCAGAAATCGCGCAGGAACACGGCCGGGGACATGCCCAGCGGCTGGCCGGGACGGGCGGTGACTTCGATGAGCGGGGCGGAGGACTTGCGGGCGGCCATGGGGGAATCCTTGCAGCGGAAAGCGGGAGGGCGGCGCGGCGTGCCGCCAAGGCGTCCATTGTCCGACGTTCGTTGGGATTGCGCACGTGCGGTGGTTTGTCGCGGGGTGTCCGGCCAACGGCGGAGCCCCTCGTGGCGGGTGCTTGGTCGCGTGAAGGCAAAAAGCCGTGCTTGGCCGGGCGGGTGGGCTGCGCGGGGGACGCTGCAAGTACGTCCCTGTAAGCTTGGCCGCCGCATCCATGCGGCGGACACCCCCGCGCAGCCCACCCGCCCGGCCCCTGACAGTTTCCTGCGGGGTCCGCCACGGAATGGAAGAAGAAAATCAAAGGCAACAGCGGCTCGCGCGCTGCGCTTGCCCGGCCCTGCAGAATCCAAAAAACCAAAGAGGGACGCGGCAAAGCCGCGTCCCTCCTTCACATTCCGTCCCGACAACAAATGCTCTTCGATCCGTCACCGGGATGCTGTCAGAGGTGGGGCGGATTGGGTTCGCGGGGGTGTCCGCGGCATGGATGCCGCGGCCAAGCCCCCAGGGACGGGTTCACGGCGTCCCCCGCGAACCCAACCCGCCCCGCCCAACTCCCAGCAATCCAGAGCCTGGACCGCTGTTGCTGTTGCTGTTGCTGTTGCCCTGGCAGTACACGCCTGCCGCAGGCAGCGCCGCGGCCGCCGCCGCAGAGAAAACCCCTCAGATCTTCTTCGCCAGCGCCTCGGCCAGACCGGTATAGCTGCCCGGGGTCATCTCCAGCAGCCGCTGCTTCGCATCCGCCGGCAGCTCCAGCCCCTGTACGAACGCCCGCATCGACTCGGCGGTGATGCCCTGGCCGCGGGTCAGTGCCTTCAGCTGCTCGTACGGGTTCGGCAGACCGTGGCGGCGCATCACCGTCTGCACCGCTTCGGCCAGCACTTCCCACGCCGCATCCAGGTCGGCATCCAGGCGCTGCGGATTCACCTCCAGCTTGCCCAGTCCCTTGGCCAGCGAGTCCAGCGCCACCTGGCTGTGGCCGAAGGCGGTACCCAGCGCCCGCAACACGGTGGAGTCGGTCAGGTCGCGCTGCCAGCGGCTGATCGGCAGCTTCGCGCTGAAATGCTCGAACAGCGCGTTGGCGATGCCGAAGTTGCCTTCGGCATTTTCGAAATCGATCGGGTTGACCTTGTGCGGCATGGTCGACGAGCCGACTTCGCCTTCCTTCAGGCGCTGCTTGAAGTAGCCCAGCGAGATGTAGCCCCAGATGTCGCGGGCCAGGTCGATCAGGATGATGTTGGCGCGGCGGGCGGCATCGCCGATTTCGGCGACGTTGTCGTGCGGCTCGATCTGCGTGGTGTACGGGTTGAACACCAGGCCCAGCCCGGTCACGAAGCGTTCGGCGAAGGCCGGCCAGTCCACGTCCGGGTAGCTGGCGACGTGCGCGTTGTAGTTGCCAACCGCACCGTTGATCTTGCCGGTCAGCTCGACCGCGGCGATCTGGCGGCGCTGACGCTCCAGGCGCGCCACCACGTTCGCCAGCTCCTTGCCCAGGGTGGTCGGCGAAGCGGTCTGGCCGTGCGTGCGCGACAGCATCGGCTGCGCGGCCTGGGCGTGGGCCAGGCCACGCAGGGTGGCGGCGATGCCGTCGAGCGTCGGCAGCAGCACCTCGCGGCGCGCCTGCTCGAGCATCAGGCCGTAGCTGAGGTTGTTGATGTCCTCGCTGGTGCAGGCGAAATGCACGAACTCCAGTGCCGGCGCCAGCTCGGCGTCGTCCTTCAGCTGCTCCTTGATGAAGTACTCCACCGCCTTGACGTCATGGTTGGTGGTGCGCTCGATCTCCTTCACCCGGGCGGCATGGGCGGGGCTGAAACCGCTGGCCAGCGCGCGCAGACGGGCGGTGGCGGCTTCGGAGAACGCTGCAAGCTCGACGATGCCCGGCTCGGCGGCCAGCGCCAGCAGCCACTCCACCTCGACCGTGACGCGGGCCTTGATCAGGCCGTACTCGGAGAAGATCGGGCGCAGGGCATCGACCTTGCCGGCGTAGCGGCCATCGAGCGGGGACAGGGCGAGCAGGGCGGAATCGGACATGTCGGCAGGGCGGGAGCGAGCGGCGGGGCCGATATTCTACGACGCGTGGCCTTCGCATGCTTGGCAGCACCGGGCCACGCCGGGCGCAGGGAGGCTGCGCGCTGTCCTCGCCCGGCCGGGCCCGGCGCTCCCGATGGGCAACGGTGCCGCAGATGAAACGATCCGGCCCGCTTCCGTCATGCCATGCAACGGGCAAGAGAGTATCGTGATTGCCGCCGCCAGCCCGGGAAGCGACACCCTGCCAGCCGCCGCTTCCCTTTCCCCAACTGAAGTAGTGCGGAGTCGATGCAATGAGCAAAGCTGCAAGCAAGGGTGCCTCCCGGGCGTTCCGGATCGAACACGACAGCATGGGCGAGCTGCAGGTGCCTGCCGATGCCCTGTGGGGCGCGCAGACCCAGCGCGCCGTGCAGAATTTCCCGGTGTCCGGCCAGCGCATGCCGCGCGGGTTCATCCGTGCGCTGGGTCTGGTCAAGGGCGCCGCTGCCGGCGTCAATGCCGAACTGGGCCACCTGCCCAGGAACGTGGCCAAGGCGATCCAGGCCGCCGCCGCGGAAGTGGCGGCGGGCGACTGGGACGCGCATTTCCCCATCGATGTCTACCAGACCGGTTCGGGTACGTCCTCGAACATGAATGCCAACGAGGTCATCGCGACCCTGGCCAACCGCGCCGGCAAGGCCGGCAAGACCACGGTCCATCCCAACGACCACGTCAACCAGGGGCAGAGCTCCAATGACGTGATCCCGACCGCGCTGCGCGTCTCGGCGGTGCTGGCGGCGCACGAACAACTGCTGCCCGCGCTGGCGCATCTGCGCAGGACCATCGACAGGAAGGGCCGCAGCCTGCGCAAGGTGGTCAAGACCGGCCGTACCCACCTCATGGACGCCATGCCGCTGACCTTCGAGCAGGAGTTCGGCGCCTGGTCGGCACAGCTGGCATCGGCACAGGCGCGCATCGAGGACAGCCTCAAGCGCGTCCGCCGGCTGCCGCTGGGCGGCACCGCCATCGGTACCGGCATCAATGCCGATCCGCGTTTCGGCGCTCAGGTGGCCAAGGCCCTCAAGCAGCACTCGGGTTTCAAGTTCGACAGTGCCGACAACAAGTTTGAAGGCCTGGCCGCGCAGGACGATGCGGTGGAGCTGTCCGGCCAGCTCAATGCGCTGGCGGTGGCGCTGATCAAGATCGCCAACGATCTGCGCTGGATGAATGCCGGGCCGCTGGCGGGGCTGGGCGAGATCGAACTGCCGGCCCTGCAGCCGGGCAGCTCGATCATGCCGGGCAAGGTCAATCCGGTGATTCCGGAGGCGACGGTGATGGCCTGCGCGCAGGTGATCGGTCACCACACGGCGATCACGGTGGCCGGGCAGACCGGCAATTTCCAGCTCAATGTGACCCTGCCGCTGATCGCGGTGAACCTGCTCGAAGGCATCGGCCTGCTGGCCAACGTGTCGACGCTGCTGGCCGACAGCGCCATCGCAGGCCTGAAGGTGCGCGAGGATCGCGTGGCGGAGGCGCTGGCGCGCAACCCGATCCTGGTCACTGCGCTGAACCCGATCATCGGCTATGAGAAGGCCGCGGCAATCGCCAAGCGCGCCTACAAGGAACAGCGGCCGGTGCTGGAGGTGGCGCTGGAGGACAGCGGCCTGGGCGAAGCGGAACTGCGGCGCCTGCTGGATCCGACGGCGCTGACCGCTGGCGGCATCCATGCGGGAGGCGGTGGCGGCGGCTGATCTGCCGAGCAGGCGTGCCGGGCCAATGAGAAACGCCGCCCTCGGGCGGCGTTTGCGTTCAGCGACGGTCGGCGACGATGTTGCCGAAGGTCTCGGTGTAGTCCTTGAACTCGGGGATGCGCTGGATCAGATCGTCTGGAATGACGTCCATGCCCTCCGGCGGCTGGATCTTCACCGGCTGCATGTTCGGATCGGCCGGGGCGGCCACCAGCGTGTTCTGGCGCAGGACCTGCAGCTTGCCGAACATCGTCTGCAGCATCTGCTTCTGCGCGTCGTCCAGCGGGATCTGGATCTCGTCCATCTTCATCGTGCCGTCGGCCAGGATGATGATGTTCGGTGCCGGTGGACGGCGCACGGTCACCATGCCTTCGCTGACGGAGATCTTGGGCTTGCCACGCTCTGCGCGGTGGTTGCGGTAATCCTGGTCACAGCCGGCCAGGCCCAGGCAGAACAGGGCAGCCAGCAGCAGAAACAGCTTCTTCATGACGATTCGATCGGGGGCATCCGGGGTGCCCATTGTAAGCCCGGTGCCGGCAGCGGGGGCCCGCTGCCGGCCGGGTGCGCTGAAGTGTCTCAGTTGGAGAAGGTGACCGAGCCGTCCTTCCCGCAGTCGTCAACGTCGCTCTGGTCCATGCTGGCGTAGGGCTTGAAGGCCGGCAGTTCGCGGGCAAGCGCTTGCTGGCTGGCCAGCATCGCCGGCAGCCGGTCGCAGATGCGCTTGGCCTGCGCTTCGATCTTGGCGGCCTCGGCGTTGATCCGCTTCTCCACGCCTTCGCTGTCACCGCTGAAGATACCCTTGAGCGCTTCACCGGCAGCGCTGGCACCGAGCTTGGCACCGGCCAGGCCGACATTCATGCCGTCCGTCGCGATGGCGACCACGTGACCGCGGTACTCCAGCAGCTGGCGGCGCTGCGCGTCGTTGGTCGGCACATCCTTGCCGCCGATCAGCAGCTGTCCGTCCGGCGTGATCTCCGCGCGCGGCTGACTGTCGGCGGAGATCTTGATGTTGCCCTCAGTGATCTCCCTGCGGGCCTCATCCATGGCTTCCTGGACTTTTCTGCCAACGCCGCTGGAGGTTTCGGCGACGCTCTTGCCGACACTGGTGTCGGGCGCGGAAGACGTGCCACCGCAGGCGATCAGCGGCAGGCACAGCAGGGTGGCAGGCAGCAGGCGCATCAGGTTCATGGCATTCCCCTCGAATCGGTGGGTTGGGATTTACTTGTTGCGGGGCAGGGTGACCCTGCCGCTGACGTTGCGGTGCACGACGTCGCCGCTGCCGCTGTGATCGACGGTGAGGTTGCCGCGCACGCCATCGACCTCGACGTCGCCGGAGCCATGGCTGCGCACGTGCACATCGCCGCCGATGTCACCCAGGTCGATGCCCCCCGAGCCCACCACGCCGATCTGCACGCTGCCCTGCACGCGCTTGAAGTCGACGTCGCCCGATCCGACCGTGTCCAGGCGTGCGTTGCCACGCACGTCGCTGATCGTGAGGTCGCCGGAGCCGACCGTGCCGACGATCGCGTCGCCCCCGATGTTGCGCGCCTTGACGTCACCCGAGCCGAGCGACAGCAGGTTCAGTGCGCTGCCACCGTCGATCTCCAGGTCGCCGGAGCCGACGGAGGCATGGATGGTGCCGCGGGTGCCGCGCGCAACGGCGTCGCCGGAGCCGACATCCACGCTCAGTGACTGCGCGTTGTCGATGCTGGCATCGCCAGAGCCGACCTTGAACTGCAGCGGCAGGTTGTCCGGCACGCTGCCGCGGATGTCCAGCCAGGCGTAGAAGTTGCCCAGGTTCAGGCCGGCACGGCTTGCGCGGCGCAGGCTGACCACCAGCTTGTCGCCTTCCCGGCGCTGGTCCAGCACCAGCTGGTCCAGCAGATCCTGGCTGGACGCGCAGGCACGGCCGTCGAGCTGACCGCCTCCACTGCGGGCGGTCACCTTCAGATCGAACTGGTTCACCTCGAACACCACCGCCTTGGCACCGGCCGCGTCCAGCTTCAACGTGCGTGCAGCGGTGAACTTGCAGTTGGGTGCATCGGCGGCCAGGGCCGACAGCGGCATCAGCAACAACGCGGTACAGGCGAGCAGGGAACGCATGGGTGGTGGCTCCGGTAAGGGGTCAGATTTCGCCGGCGCGGCGGCGCAGGCGGATGGCAAGGAAGATGAAAAGCGCGCCGAACGCAGCGCCGATCCACAGTCCCGGCATCGCCAGCGACTTCAGCTGCGCGACCGGGCCCATCAGCGCGGTGACCGATTCCAGGTCCGCACGCGAATCCTGCAGGCCGGTGCGGTAGATCAGGTCCATGCCGGGTACGCCACTGAGCAGCAGGCGACCGACGACGTTCTGCCAGAACCAGCCGCTGGTGAGCCCGAACAGGGTCATGACCTTGGTAGTGGAGACGATGATCCCGGCGAACAGTGGCAGCATCACCGCCCACAGGAACGGCTTTGACTTGGCCCAGGCCGAGCACAGCAGCAGCCAGCCGGCGGTCGGCAGCGCCCACAGGACATAGACCGGAATCCAGGACAGGTGGCCGGCGGCCAGGGTCAGCGGGCTGGCCGGTCCCCAGATCAGGTTCATCGGGCTGCCACCGTGCAGCGCGGCCACCAGGCTGATGATGGCGAGGAAGCCGAACATGGTCAGGATGCCCGCGACCACTGCGATCAGCGGGGCGATCACCAGCGCGCTGATCACCTTGGAAAGCACGGTCTGGGTATCGGACAGTGGCAGCGATTTCCAGAACAGGATGCTGCGGTCGCGGCGGTCGTCATACAGCGCGCCAAGGCAGTAGAAGAACATCACGAACGCCAGCACCAGGAATGGCCAGGCCGAACTGAGCACCAGGGTCAGGTCGAGGCCGTTGCCCAGGTCGGCCATGTCCTTGGCACTGATGTTGCGGGTCAGCAGCGCCAGGTCCAGGCCGTTGATGTTCACGTCCTCGCCATCGATGTGCAGATTGCCGTCGCGCGCAGCCCGATGCAGGGCGAACAGGCCGAAGGCGATGCCCACACCGCTCATCAGCAGCGACACCACGCCGGCAATCAGCGGCGCATAGAGGAACCCGCCACGGTTCTCCCAGTATTCACGCTTGAGCAGCCAGCGCAGCGTGCCGGCGGGACCGACGGGATGATTGACGGCGTTCATGCGTAGGTCCCCTTCATGACAGCGACGAACAGATCAGCCAGGCCCGGGCTGCGGGTCTCGCCGAGGGAGGTGAGCTGGTCACGCGGCACGCCGTCATACAGCAGCACGGTCTTGCCGAAGGCCAGGGCGCGCTCGTCGATCGGCCTGAGCGCACGCGCGGTGTCGAGCTGCTCGGCGTTGACCAGCAGCTCGGTGTAGCGTTGGCCGACATCGTCCATCTCTGCGTCGAGCACGATGCGGCCGTCGCGGATGAACATGACGTCGCTGAGGATGTGCTCGATCTCTTCGACCTGGTGGGTGGTGACGATGATCGTCTTCTGCTCGTCGAAGTAGTCCTCCAGCAGGCGCTGGTAGAACTCCTTGCGGTACAGGATGTCCAGGCCCAGGGTCGGCTCGTCCAGCACCAGCACGCGGGCGTCGATGGCCATCACCAGGGCCAGGTGCAGCTGCACGATCATGCCTTTGGACAGTTCGCGCACGCGCTGCTTCGGCTGCAGCTTGGTGTTGGCCAGGAAGCGCTCGCAGCGGGCGCGATCGAAGCGTGGATGCACGCCGGCGACGAAGTCGATGGCCTCGCGCACCTTCAGCCAGCGAGGCAGCACCGCGACGTCGGCGATGAAGCAGATGTCCTTCATCAGCTCATCCCGATGCAGGCGTGGGTCGCGGCCGAGCACGCTGAGGTCGCCTTCCACCGTGGTCAGGCCGAGGATGGCCTTCAACGCGGTGGTCTTGCCGGCACCGTTGGGTCCGATCAGGCCGATGATCCGGCCCGCCGGAATGGTGAAGCTGGCATTGTCGAGTGCGACCGTGCTCTTGTAGGCCTTGCGCAGGCCGCGGGCGGTGATGACCGCGTCGCTTGCAGCGGTACTGGTGAGGCTGGCATTCATCAGACTTTCCCCTGGGTCAGCAATTCGTCGAGGCTCAGCCCCAGGCGCTGGATGCGCTCCAGGACGGCCGGCCATTCTTCATTGAGGAAGCGCTCGCGCTCGCTGCTGCGCAGCTGCGTGGCCGCCTGCTCGGTCATGAACATGCCCAGGCCCCGGCGCTTCTCGACCAGGCCTTCGTCAGCCAGTTCCTGGTAGGCGCGCGAAACGGTGATGGGGTTGAGCTGGTAGTCGGCGGCCACCTGGCGCACCGAAGGCAGGGCATCGCCCGGCTTGAGGATTCCGTCGAGCATCATGGCGATCACGCGCTCCTTCAGCTGGCGGTAGATGGGAGCGCCGTCGCTCCACTGGATGTCGCTCATGGTCAGCTCCGTGGGGTCAGCGGCTGTGCGAACGAGAAATACGGCATGGACAGGGAGCTGTGCAGCCGACGCGGGGGGGAGGGTGAAGCTTCCGGCGTCCCGGCCGTGGGAGTGGGCGCGTCCTGCGGGGTATCGGACAGAGAGGGGGCAGTGGGCGCGCGTGGCGAAGCCAGCCACGCCATCACGAGCAGGGTCGAAACGGCGGTGATCGCGGGAGCGGTGACGTTGCGATGCATCCGGGTGTTCATGGCATACCCCCTGTCTCAGGTGACTGGTGTTGTATGCAACTATAACACCGGCACGCCGACGTGCAACCCCCGACATGACCCAACTGATGGCAGGGGGTGTCATGGCATAGACGCAATTCTGTAAGCCATTGATTTGAATGCGGAATGATGCTCGGTGGGCGCAGGCCGTCGCGTCGCTTCCATTCAGCTGCGTCCATGCTATGTCAAGCACCGGCCAGCTTCTGGCTCCGGCTGCGTTGCCGCCAATCCGCGCAAAGCGCCGGGGCGGTCGCGCGGCCGGGTGCCCCCGGGGCCGGTGCTATAGTTCGGCCGATTCCCGGCCGCTCCCGGCCGGGCCCTGTGAATGGCCACCGCGGACCGCTCCGATGCCCCTGCCGACCGTCTTCCCGTGCCGCCTGCGCGGTCTTTCCCTGCTGACCCTGCTGGCCGGGCTGGCCCTTCCCGGCCTCACCCTGGCCGCCGATCTGCTGGATGTGGACTACCGGCCCCTGGCCGGCAAGCAGCAGGTCAACCTGCAGCAGCGCTATCACGGCCAGGTGCTGCTGGTGGTCAATACCGCCAGCAAGTGCGGGTACACGCCGCAGTACGAAGGCCTGGAAGCGCTGCAGCAGCGCTATGCACGCCGCGGGTTCGCGGTCCTCGGCTTCCCGTCCAACGATTTCAAGGGCCAGGAACCCGGTGACGAAGCGCAGATCCAGGAATTCTGCACGCTGACCTATGGCGTGAAGTTCCCGATGTTCGAGAAGGTCCACGTGGTCGGCGCGCAGGCCACCCCGCTGTACCAGCGCCTGACCGCGGCAACCGGCGTGGCGCCGGGCTGGAACTTCCACAAGTACCTGGTCGGCCGCGACGGCAGGGTCATCGCCCAGTTCGCCAGCAAGGTCACGCCGGATGATCCGCAGCTGATCGCGGCCATCGACAAGGCACTGGCCGCGCCCGCCGCCACGCGTTGATATCCGGCACGGATGCCTCGACATCGACGGCATGCGTGCGACAATGCTTCTTTTCGCGCCGACGTCGGCGCCCAGTCACTTCCAGGAATGCAGCGAATGAAGATGGGAATGCGCGGCGCAGCGGCGTCGGTTCTGATTCTGGCGATGGGCACTTCGGGTGTCGCTCTGTCGCAACAACCGGCGGCCCCCGCAGCCGCCAAGGAGACCGCAACCTTGAATTCCCCCAAGCAGAAGCTCGGTTACGCCATCGGCCTGGATGTCGCCAAGTCGTTCACCCCGATCGCCGATGAAATCGACGTCGCTGCCCTGCGCACGGCCGTGGAGCGTTCGTTCGAAGGCCTGCAGCCGCAGATCACCCAGGAACAGGCCAAGGCCACCGATGCCGCCCTGCGCCAGGTCGTGATGGCCCGCAGCGGCCAGCAGGTGCCGGGCGTTGCGCCGGGCTCGCAGCCGCCGAAGGTCGATCGGGTGAAGGTCGCACAGATGATCGGTTCCTACTCGGTGGGTCCGTCGCTGGCACAGCTGAAGGACGACATTGACGTTGCGTCGCTGTTTGACGCAATCAGCACTGGTCTGAGCAAGGGCCAGCCGAAGATGACCGAGGCTGACGCCACGGCCACCATCCAGGCGTTCATGGGCACCAAGCAGGCCGAAATGCAGGCCAAGGCCGCCCAGGCTGCCCAGACCAACCGTCAGGAAGGCAATGCATTCCTGGCCAAGAACAAGACCCAGCCGGGCGTGGTGACCACGGCCTCTGGGCTGCAGTACCAGGTGATCCGCCCGGGTAGCGGCGAGCGTCCGCTGCCGACCAGCAAGGTGCGCGTGAACTACGAAGGCAAGCTGCTCGACGGCACCGTCTTTGACAGCTCCGCCAGCCGTGGCCCGGCCGAGTTCGGCCTGGACCAGGTGATCAAGGGGTGGACCGAAGGCGTCGCGCTGATGCCGGTCGGCTCCAAGTACCGCTTCTGGATCCCGGGCGAGCTGGCCTATGGTGAGAACGGCACCCCGGGCGGCCCGATCGGTCCGAACGCCACGCTGACCTTCGACGTCGAACTGCTGGGCGTCCTGCCGTAAGCCACCACGGAGCCTGCACGGACATGCGCGTTGCGATTTTCGGTACCGGTTACGTCGGCCTGGTGACGGGCACCTGCCTGGCCGATGTCGGCCACCAGGTGATCTGCGTCGATATCGACCAGGGCAAGGTTGATGGCCTGAACCAGGGCATCATCCCGATCTATGAGCCGGGCCTGGAGCCGATGGTGAAGGCCAACCACGCTGCGGCGCGGCTGGCGTTCACCACCGACGCGGCCGCGGCGATCGCGCATGGCCAGGTGGTGTTCATCGCCGTGGGCACACCGCCTGACGAGGATGGCAGCGCTGACCTGCAGTACGTGCTGGCCGTGGCCCGCACCATCGGCCGGCACATGAGCGTGCCGACCGTGGTGGTCAACAAATCGACGGTGCCGGTCGGCACCGCCGACAAGGTCCGTGCAGCGATCGCCGACGAACTCGCGGCGCGCGGCGCCGACATCGCCTTCGATGTGGTCTCCAACCCGGAGTTCCTGAAGGAAGGCGACGCGGTCGCCGACTGCATGCGACCGGACCGCATCATCATCGGTGCCACCAGCGACGAGTCGGTGGCGGTGATGCGTCGCCTGTATGCACCGTTCAACCGCAACCACGACCGCGTGGTGGAGATGGACGTACGCTCGGCCGAGCTGACCAAGTACGCCGCCAACGCGATGCTGGCGACCAAGATTTCGTTCATGAACGAGATTGCCAACATTGCCGAGCGTGTCGGCGCCGACGTCGAGCAGGTCCGCCAGGGGATCGGCTCGGACCCGCGCATCGGCTGGCATTTCATCTATCCGGGCGCCGGTTACGGTGGCTCGTGTTTCCCCAAGGATGTGCAGGCGCTGGCCCGCACCGCCCAGCAGAGCGGCCTGGAGCCGAAGCTGCTGAACGCGGTGGAAGCGGTCAACGATGCGCAGAAGGGCCACCTGTTCGCCCTGGTCCAGCGCCACTACGACAAGGGCGAGGACGAGGGCGTGCGCGGCAGGACTTTCGCCGTGTGGGGGCTGGCCTTCAAGCCGAATACCGACGACATGCGCGAGGCCTCCAGCCGCCGCCTGCTGGCGCAGCTGTGGGAGGGTGGGGCGACCGTACGTGCGTTCGACCCCGAAGCCATGCACGAAGCGCAGCGCATCTTCGGTGAGCGCGATGATTTGGTGTTCTGTGACAGCGCCGATGACGCGCTGCAGGGCGCCGATGCGTTGATCGTGGTGACCGAATGGAAGCAGTTCCGCAGCCCTGATTTTTCGATGCTGCGCGAACGGCTGAAGGACGCGGTCGTGTTCGACGGCCGCAACCTGTACGACCCCGCCGAGGTCGAAGCGGCGGGCCTGGCGTACTACGGCATCGGCCGGGGGCGTTCACTGCATGTCTGAGCTGCCGACCGAACGCGAGCAGGCGCTGGAAGCGCGCCTGGTCGAGCTGGAGATGCGTGTGTCCTTCCAGGAACACGCGCTGGCCGAACTGAGCGACGCACTGGCCGATGCCCGGATGCAGGGCACCCGCAACGCCGATGTGCTGCGCGTGCTGCTGGAAGACCTGGGCAAGGTCCGCAACGCACTGAATTCCTCCGATCCGGCGAGCGAACCGCCGCCGCCGCACTACTGATCCATACCCTTATCTATGAGCGATACCCTCCGCGACCAGTTGCTGGGCCTGGGCTTCAAGCCCGCGCCCAAGCCCGAGCGCAAGAATGATGGCCCCCGCCGTGATGGCCGCCCGCAGGGCAAGGGCGGCAACGGCAATGGAAAGCCACAGGGCGCAGGCAAGGGCGAGCACACGCCCGGTGAGCGTCGCGGTCCCGGTGGTGCGCCGGGCAAGCCGGGGCAGCACCGTGGACAGGGCCCGCGCAGGCCGCGCAGTGCCGAGGAGATGGATCTGGCCAAGGCCTATGCCATCCGTGCCCAGAAGGAGAAGGAAGAGCGCATCGAAGCCGAGCGCCTGAAGCAGGAGGAAGCGCGTCAGCGCCGCGAGGCGAAGGCGAAGCTGGAAGAACTGCTGAAGGACAAGGGCCTGAATGACGAGGCGGCCGACATCGCGCGGCACTTCCCGTATGGCGGCAAGATCAAGCGGATCTATGTCACCGCGGCACAGCTGACCGCGCTCAATGCCGGCGAGCTGGGCGTGGTGCAGCTCAATGGCCGCTATCTGCTGGTCACCGCCGAGGTGCTGAACCAGGCCGAAGCCGTGTTCGCGGCCTCGGTGGCGCTGAAGGTCGATCCGGATGCCCCGGCCGAGGACGATCCCTACGCCGATCCGCAGTACCAGGTGCCGGATGACCTGGTCTGGTAAGCCTGCACCGCAGTGATCGGAAACGCCGGGCAATGCCCGGCGTTGCTGTTTCTGCGCGGTTTATTCGGGATCGTAGTCGAGGTTGGATGCGAGCCAGCGCTCGGCCTGGGCGCGATCCACGCCCTTGCGCCGCGCGTAGTCGCCCACCTGTTCGCGGCTGAGACGGCCGACCACGAAGTACTGGCTCTGTGGATGGCTGAAGTAGTAGCCGGACACCGCAGCGGTGGGCAGCATCGCGAAGCTTTCGGTCAGCGTCATCCCCGCGTTGGCTTCTGCCTGCAGCAGATCGAACAGGCGGCGCTTCTCGCTGTGCTCCGGGCACGCTGGATAGCCGGGGGCGGGCCGGATGCCGCGATACTTCTCGTCGATCAGCGCATCGTTGTCCAGCGCTTCGGTGCGGTCATAGCCCCAGAACTCGGTGCGCACCCGCTGGTGCAGGCGTTCGGCCAGTGCTTCGGCGAAGCGGTCGGCCAGGGCCTTGAGCAGGATCGCGTTGTAATCGTCGTGCTCGGCTTCAAAGCGCGCGACATGGGCATCGATGCCGATACCGGCGGTGACCGCGAACGCACCGATCCAGTCCTGTCGCCCGCTGTCGGCCGGTGCGATGAAATCGGCCAGGCAGAAGTCGGGGCGCTCGGCCGGCTTGTCGACCTGCTGGCGAAGGAAGTGCAGGGTGGTCTCGCCCTGTGGATGCTGCACGCGGACATCGTCACCGACACTGTTGGCCGGCCACAGGCCGAACACCGCCTTGGCGGTCAGCCACTTCTCCGCGACGATGCACGCCAGCATCGCCCGGGCGTCGCGGTACAGCTCGCTGGCCTGGGCGCCGACGATCTCGTCAGTGAGGATGGCCGGAAACTTGCCAGCCAGTTCCCAGGCCTGGAAGAACGGCGTCCAGTCGATGTAATCGACCAGTTCCGACAGGGGATAGTCTTCGAACACATGCAGGCCGGGCTGGTTCGGAACCGGGGGCACATAACTGTCCCAGCCGCCCTGGAATTTCTGGCCGCGCGCGTGCTCCAGCGAGACCAGCCGCTTGGCATCGCCACGGTTGCGGTGACGGGCGCGGATCTCGGCGTAGTCGGCTTCATTGGCAGCAACGAAGCCCGCGCGCAGGTCGCGCGAGATCAGCGACTGGGCCACGCCCACCGCGCGCGAGGCATCCTTCACCCAAACCGTAGGGGCATGGTAGTGCGGGTCGATCTTCAACGCCGTGTGCGCGCGCGAGGTGGTGGCACCGCCGATCAGCAATGGCAGGTCGAATCCCTGGCGCTGCATCTCGCGGGCGACATGGCTCATTTCCTCCAGTGACGGCGTGATCAGCCCGGACAGGCCGATCAGGTCGGCCTTGTGCTCGCGGGCCGCATCGAGAATCTTCTGCGCCGGCACCATCACGCCCAGATCGACCACCTCGAAGTTGTTGCAGGCAAGGACCACGCCGACGATGTTCTTGCCGATGTCGTGCACATCGCCTTTCACGGTGGCCATGATGATGCGGCCGTTGCTCTTGGCGGTGTCACCGCTGCGGGCCTTCTCCGCCTCGATATAGGGCAGCAGGTAGGCCACCGCCTTTTTCATCACGCGGGCCGACTTCACCACCTGCGGCAGGAACATCTTGCCGGCACCGAACAGGTCGCCGACGACGTTCATGCCATCCATCAACGGCCCTTCGATCACGTCCAGTGGACGGCTGGAGGCCTGCCGTGCCAGCTCGGTGTCCTCTTCCACGAACGCATCCAGCCCGTGCACCAGGGCGTGGGCCAGGCGCTGCTCGACCGGCTTGGCGCGCCAGGCCATGTCTTCGCTCTTCACCTTGCCCTTGCTGCCCTTGTAGCGTTCGGCAATCTCCAGCAGGCGCTCGGTGGCGTCAGGGCGGCGGTTGAGGATCACGTCCTCCACGCGCTCGCGCAGGTCCGGCTCCAGTTCGTCATAGATCGGCATGGCACCGGCGTTGACGATGCCCATGTCCATGCCGGCGGCGATGGCGTGGTACAGGAAGACCGAATGGATCGCCTGGCGCACCGTTTCGTTGCCACGGAACGAGAACGACACGTTGGAGACGCCGCCGGAGACGTGGCAGTGCGGCAGGGTCTGCTTGATGATGCGCGTGGCTTCGATGAAGTCCACCGCGTAGTTGTCGTGCTCCTCGATGCCGGTGGCGACAGCGAAGATGTTCGGGTCGAAGATGATGTCCTGTGGCGGGAAGCCGATCTCATCGACCAGAATGCGGTAGGCGCGCGTACAGATCTCGACCTTGCGCGCACAGGTGTCGGCCTGGCCGCTTTCGTCGAACGCCATCACCACCGCTGCCGCGCCGTAACGCAGCACCTTGCGCGCGTGTTCGCGGAACAGGGCCTCGCCTTCCTTCAGCGAGATCGAATTGACCACGCTCTTGCCCTGCAGGCATTTCAGGCCGGCTTCGATCACGCTCCATTTGGACGAGTCGACCATCACCGGAATGCGGGCGATGTCGGGCTCGGACATGATCAGGTTGAGGTAGCGGGTCATCGCCGCCTCGGAGTCGATCAGGCCCTCGTCCATGTTGACGTCGAGGATCTGCGCGCCACTGGCCACTTGTTGCCGGGCCACGTCCACGGCCTCCTCGTAGCGGCCTTCCTTGATCAGCTTGCGGAACTGCGCGCTGCCGGTGACGTTGGTGCGCTCGCCGACGTTGACGAACAGCAGGTCCGGGGTGATGACCAGCGGTTCCAGGCCGGACAGGCGGGTGGGGCGGACAGGCGTCATGGCAGGCAGTGGCTCAGCAACGGCAGGGCGGGAAGTGCGGAACGGTGGCGGCGACGTTCATGCCGCCTGGTCCTGGCGGTCCGGCAGGACACGCGGTGGCAGGCCGGCCACCGCCTGGGCGATGGCACGGATGTGGTCGGGGGTGGATCCGCAGCAGCCGCCGACCAGGTTGAGCAGGCCATCGCGGGCGAAACCGCGCAGGGTCGCCGCCATTTCTTCGGGGGTCTCGTCATACTCGCCGAAGGCATTGGGCAGGCCGGCATTGGGATGCGCGCTGACATGGCAGTCGGCAACCTGCGACAGCGTTTCGACATGCGGGCGCATCGCATCGGCACCCAGCGCGCAGTTCAGGCCGATCGACAGGGGCCGCGCGTGTGCCAGCGAGGCGTGGAAGGCTTCGGCGGTCTGGCCGGACAGGGTGCGGCCGGAGGCATCGGTGATCGTGCCGGAGATCATCACCGGCAGGCGCGCACCGCGCGCATCGAAGGCTTCCTCCACCGCATACAGCGCCGCCTTGGCGTTGAGCGTGTCGAAGATGGTTTCGACCATGAGGGTGTCCGCGCCGCCGTCGATCAGGCCATCGATGGCTTCGCGGTAGGTGTCGCGCAGCTCATCGAAACTGGTGTTGCGGAAGCCCGGATCGTTGACGTCGGGACTGATCGATGCGGTGCGGCTGGTGGGGCCAAGCACGCCGATCACGAAGCGCGGCTTGCCGGGCGTGGTGGCTTCAACGGCATCACAGCAGGCGCGGGCCACGGCGGCGCCGGCCTTGTTCAGTTCGTACACCAGATGCTCGAGGTGGTAGTCGGCCTGGCTGACCGAGGTGGCGTTGAAGGTATTGGTTTCCACCAGGTCCGCGCCGGCTTCCAGGTAGGCGGTGTGGATGTCGGCGATGACCTGCGGCCGGGTGAGCAGCAACAGGTCGTTGTTGCCCTTCAGATCGTGGCCCTGCGGCGCGGCGTGGTCGCAGCCCGGCCCGTGCAGGTGATCGTAGCCATCGGCGAAACGCTCACCGCGGTAGTCGCCTTCCTGCAGGCCATGGCGCTGGATCATCGTGCCCATCGCTCCGTCGATGATCAGGATCCGCTCGCGCAGCGCGCCCAGCAGGGCATTGGCACGTTCGGGGTGCAACCAGGGCAGGACGGGCATGATGATTCCGGACTCAGGGCTTGTTGGCGATCAGCGAGATCACTTCGAAGTGCGGCGGCCGCTTCTCGCGGGTGACCGTCTCCAGGCTGGAAACCTGCAGGCCGGCCTTGTCGACGAACTTCTTCAGTTCCTTGTCGCTGAAACCCAGGTTGACGTGACCATAGGCTTCCACCGCTGCCTTGTGTTCGTGGCGCGCCAGGCTGCACAGCAGCAGGCGGCCGCCCGGGCGCAGCACGCGCGCGGCTTCGGTGACGGCCTGCGCCGGCTTGCTGGCGTAGGTCAGTGCGTGCATCAGCACCACCAGGTCGAAGCTGCGGTCCTTGAAGGGCAGGGCATGCATGTCACCCTCGCGCACTTCCACATTGGGCAGGCGGCGCAGGCGTTCACTGGCAGCGGCCACCACGCGCGCGCTGGTGTCGATGCAGATGTAGCGCTTGGCATGCGGTGCCACCAGTTCGGCCAGCACGCCGTCGCCGGACGCGATATCGAGCACGTCGCCGGTTTCCAGCAGGGGCAGGGCGGTACGCGCCAGCGCCTCCCAGGTGCGGCCCGGAGAATAGTGACGTTCCATGTCGCCGGCCACGCTGTCGGCCCAGTTCTGGTCCGCGGCGCGGCTGGCCAGCACGGCGGCGACCCGTTCAGCGTCCTGGCGCAGCAGTGGATCGTCGCTTCCGTTGCTCAAGGCATGCCACAATGCGCGCTGCGCCGGATCCAGCTGCGCTTCGTCGAAGCGGTAGTAGGCCGACACGCCGGCGCGGCGGTCGCGGACCAGGCCCGCTTCCTTCAGGCGCGCCAGGTGAGTGGACACGCGCGGCTGGGCCAGCCGGGTGATCGCCGAAAGCTCGGCCACGGTCAGCTCTTCCTGCTCCAGCAGCGCCAGCAGGCGCACCCGCGTCGCATCGGCGAACACCTTCAGGCGGGTTGACCAGTCTTCCAGATCCATGAATATCTACCTATCGCGATATAGAGATATATTCGCTGGATCGGCCGCCGTGGTCAAGTCGGTGGCGTATGGAAACTCCCCGGGCCCCGGTACAATCGGCGCACCTGGGCGCGCGCTGCGCGGCCATAACCTCATGTACCCGGGAGGGTGTTGTGGATTTCAGCTTTACTGAAGAGCAGTTGATGCTGCAGGACGTGGCACGGCGCATCGCGCAGGAGAAGATCGCCCCGAGCGCGGAGCATCATGACCGTACCGGCGAGTTCCCGCTGGAGAACATCCGCCTGCTGGGCGAGAACGGCCTGATGGGCATTGAGGTACCGACCGAATACGGCGGCGCCGGCATGGACCCGATCGCGTATGTGCTGGCGATGGTGGAGGTCGCCGCCGGCGACGCGGCCCATTCGACCATCATGTCGGTCAACAATTCGCTGTTCTGCAACGGCATCCTGACCCACGGCAACGAGGAGCAGAAGCAGAAGTACGTGCGCGCCATCGCGGAGGGCGAGGCCATCGGTGCATTCGCCCTGACCGAGCCGCAGTCCGGTTCGGATGCCACCGCCATGCGTTGCCGCGCGGTCAAGCAGGCCGACGGCACCTACGTCATCAACGGCAAGAAGAGCTGGATCACCTCCGGCCCGGTGGCCCGGTACATCGTGTTGTTCGCGATGAGCGAGCCGGACAAGGGCGCGCGTGGCATCACGGCTTTCCTGATCGACACCGAAAAGGCCGGCTTCGGCCGTGGCAAGACCGAGCCGAAGCTGGGCATCCGTGCCTCGGCGACCTGCGAGATCGAATTCAACGATTACGTCGCCCAGCCGGACGACGTGCTGGGTCAGGAGGGCGAAGGCTTCAAGATCGCCATGGGCGTGCTCGATGCCGGGCGCATCGGCATCGCATCGCAGGCCATCGGCATCGCCCGTGCCGCTTATGAAGCGACGCTGGAGTATGTGAAGGAGCGCAAGGCGTTTGGCGCGCCGATCGGTACTTTCCAGATGACCCAGGCCAAGATCGCCGACATGAAGTGCAAGCTGGACGCAGCCCTGCTGCTGACGCTGCGCGCGGCATGGGTGAAGGGCCAGGGCAAGCGTTTCAGCAATGAAGCGGCCATCGCCAAGCTGACGGCGTCGGAAGCGGCGATGTGGATCACCCACCAGGCCGTGCAGATCCATGGTGGCATGGGCTACTCCAAGGAAATGCCGCTGGAGCGCTACTTCCGTGATGCCAAGATCACCGAGATCTACGAGGGCACCTCGGAGATCCAGCGCCTGGTGATCGCCCGCAACGAGACCGGGCTGCGCTGAGTCGAAACGGCTGCGCCGCTGCAACAGCGGCGCAGCCGGTAGATCCATGCCCTGCATGCACGGGCCTGTTGGTCGGGCGATGCCGATCTGTTTCAATGCAGGGCCTTTTTTACAGGTTCTGCAGAGATGATCTATCGAGGTTGGGGAATCCTGACACTGGTGACGCCGATCGCAGCGATCCTGCTGCTGGCTTACCTCTTCCCGCACAATGGCCCCCGGGGCAACATCCCGCTGCCCCAGGTGCTGCTGGGGGCAGGCATTGGTGCAACCGTGAACGTGCTGCTGGGCTTGTGGCTCAACCGTACTCCCCGGCAGAAAGGGGAAACTGCGCCCCACCACTTCTTCTTCGTACCCATGCAATGGGCCGCGCTGGTTCTGCTGGCGGTGTGCGTGGCGGTCGCGCTGCTGCGCTGATCTGCTCTGGCATCCCCCCGCGATAAACAAAAAAGGCCCCGGATCGCTCCGGGGCCTTTTCGTTGCAGCGCAGGGTGGATCAGCGATCCGGACGATGCGCTGCTTCGCCCTCACGCTGGCGGCTGAGGAATTCCTTCGACGGCTCGTCCAGCTTGTCGCCGAGCATGCGCCGCACGACCACGAAGAAGACCGGGATCATCAGCAGGCCGAGCAGGGTGGCGAACAGCATGCCGCCGATCACGCCGGTACCGATGGCGTGACGGGAGTTGGCGCCGGCGCCGCTGGAGATCGCCATCGGGATCACGCCCATGATGAACGCGAAGGACGTCATCAGGATCGGGCGGAAGCGCAGGCGTGCCGCCTCGATGGTGGCATCGCGCAGGTTCTTGCCCGCTGCACGCTGCTCCACCGCGAACTCCACGATCAGGATCGCATTCTTCGCCGCCAGGCCGATAACGGTGATGAGGCCGATCTTGAAGAACAGGTCGTTCGGCAGGCCACGCATCATCGACAGGCCGATGGCACCGAGCACGCCCAGTGGCACCACCAGCAGCACCGCTACCGGGATCGACCAGCTTTCATACAGCGCCGCCAGGCACAGGAACACCACCACGATGGACAGCACCAGCAGCAGCGTCGCTGCGTTGCCGGCCAGGATTTCCTGGTAGGACATGCCCGACCAGTCGTAGCCGAAGCCGGCCGGCAGGTCGTTGTTGACAATGCTCTCCATGGTCTGCATCGCCTCACCCGAGCTGGTGCCCGGCGCCTGCGAGCCGACGATGTTGATCGCCGAATAGCCGTTGTAGCGGCTCAGTGACGGCGATGCGGACACCCATTCGGACTTGACCACGGTGCTCAGCGGGATCATCGCGTTGGTGCCGTCGGCGTTGGTGGTCAGGCTGGAGGGGCTGTAGAAGCTCTTCAGCGACTCCTGGCCGGTGCGGTACGGGCCATCGGCCTGCATGGTCACGCGCTTGATGCGGCCTTCGTAGAAGAAGTCGTTGACGTACACCGGCGCCAGCATCAGCTGGATGGTGCTGTACACGTCCGACACCGACATGCCCATCGACTGCGCCTGCACGCGATCCACGTGCAGCTGCAGCTGCGGAGCGTTCTCCAGGCCGTTCGGACGCACGCCAACCAGTGCTTCAGGCTTCTGCGCCGCCTGGCCGAGCAGGATGTTGCGGGCCTGCGTCAGCTGCTCGTAGCCGGCACCACTGCGGTCCTGCAGCCACATGTCGAAGCCACCGAACTGGCCCAGGCCCTGCACTGTCGGCAGGTTGACCACGAAGATCTGCGCTTCCTTGATGCCGTAGAACGCGCCGTTCATGTTCTGGATGAACTCCGGCGCGGTGAACTCGCGTTCTTCCCACGGCTTCAGGCGGATGAAGCCCATGCCCACGTTCTCGCCGGAACCGACGAAGCTGAAGCCGGCCACCTGCAGCATGCCTTCAAAGCCATCCTGCTTTTCCAGAATGCCGCGCATCTGCGCGAACACCTCGTTGGTCTGGCCCTTGGTCGAGCCCGGGGGCAGCTGCACGATCGCCAGCGCATAGCCCTGGTCTTCTTCCGGCAGGAAGCTGCCCGGCATGCGCGTGAACAGGAAGCCGCACAGCGCGGTCAGTACCACGAACAGGATCATCCAGCGCGGGGCATGGCGCACCGCCGAGGTGATGTGGCCCACGTAGGTGTGGCTGATCTTGTCGTAGTACTTGTTGAAGGTGCGGTAGACGATGTTCGGGTTGTCGTTGTGCGTCGGCTTCAGGAAGGTCGCGCACAGCGCCGGGGTGAAGCCCAGCGCCAGGAAGGCCGAGAACGCCATCGAGATGGCGATGGTCAGCGCGAACTGCTTGTAGATTTCGCCGGCGGCACCGCCCTGCAGTGCGGACGGGATGAACACCGCTGCCAGCACGACGGTGATCGCCACCACCGCGCCGGTGATCTGGGTCATCGCCTTCTGCGTGGCCGGCTTCGGCGCCAGGCCCTCCTCGCTCATGATGCGTTCGACGTTCTCGATCACCACGATGGCGTCGTCGACCACGATGCCGATCGCCAGCACCATCGCGAACAGGGTCAGCTGGTTGATCGTGAATCCGATCATCCACATGCCCAGGAAGGTACCCAGCAGGGCGACCGGGATGACCAGGGTCGGGATCAGGGTGGCGCGGAAGTTCTGCAGGAAGATCAGCATCACCAGGAACACCAGCAGCACCGCTTCGAACAGTGTCTTGACCACTTCCTGGATCGAGATCTTGACGAAGGTCGTGCTGTCGTACGGCGAGAACCAGGTCACGCCGGCCGGGAAGCTGGGCTGCAGTTCGTCCATCTTGGCGCGCACCGCATCGGCCACGTTCAGGGCGTTGGCGCCCGGCAGCAGCTGGATGGCGAAGGCACCGGTCGGCTTGCCGTTGTACTGGGTGTCGAAGCCGTAGTTGTTGGCACCGAAGGCGACGCGGGCGATGTCCTTGAGCAGCACGCGCGAGCCATCGGCATTGGCGCGCAGGATGATGTTCTCGAACTCCTGCGGCGAGCTGAAACGTCCTTCAGCCGACACGGTGGCGGTGAAGTGCTGGCCTTCCGGCGACGGGTCCGAGCCCAGTGCACCGGCGGCGAACTGCACGTTCTGCGCGCGCACTGCAGCCAGGACCTGGCTGGCCGAGAGACCATAACCCTGCATCTTCTCCGGGTTCAGCCAGATGTTCATGGCGTACTCGGAACCGAACTGCTGGGTGCTGCCGACGCCGGGAATGCGCGAGACCTGGTCGAGCACGCGCGAACCGACGATGTCGTTCAGCGCGTCACGGTTGATCGCCGCCGTATCCGACTGCAGGGCCACGACCATCAGGAAGCCGGCATTGGCCTTGGCCACCACCACGCCCTGCTGGGTCACCTCCGACGGCAGTCGTGGCGTCGCCAGCGACACCTTGTTCTGCACCTGCACCTGGGCGATGTCCGGATCGGTACCGGTCTCGAAGGTGAGGGTGATCTGCGCGCGGCCATTGGACGAGGACGAAGAGCTGAAGTACAGCAGGTGATCGATACCGGTCAGCTGCTGCTCGATCACCTGGGTGACCGATTTTTCGGTGGTGTCCGCGCTGGCGCCCGGATAGGTGGCCGAGACGGTCACCTGTGGCGGAGCGATGTTGGGATAGGACTCCACGCCCAGGTTGAGGATCGCGATCACGCCGCTGAGCGAGATCAGGATCGCTACCACCCAGGCGAAGACTGGATGTTCGATGAAAAATTTAGGCATGACGGAAGGTTCCCGTTACTGCTTGTTCGAGTCGGTGGCGGCCGGCGCGGCCTTGTCGGCTGCGTCGGTCTGGGCCGGAGCCTTGTCGGCGGCAGCGGCGGGTGCGGCCGGGCCGGCACCGCCGGCGGCGGGCTTGCCGGCGGCGTCCTGACCCGGGGTCCAGGGCTTGGCGACGGCCGGGCTGCCTTCCTTGACCTTCTGCACGCCGGCCACGATCACCTTGTCGCCGGCGGCCAGGCCATCGCTGACCAGCCAGTTGCCGCCCTGTGCGCCTTCGGTCTTGACGTTCTTGCGCGCCACCTTGCCATCGGCACCGACCACCATCACGTAGCCGCCCGTGGTGTCGCGCAGCAGCGCCTGCTGCGGCACCAGGTAGGCATTGTTGCGCTCGCCGAGGTTGGCCTGGAAGCTGACGAAGGCGCCCGGCAGCAGGATCTGCTGCGGATTGGGCAGCAGCGCACGCAGCGACACCGCGCCGGTGGCCGGGTCGACCGTAGTCGAGGAGAAGTCGAGGGTTCCCGGCTCGCTGTAGGTGCTGCCATCGGCCAGCTTCACGTTGACGGTGGCCTTGCCGTCGCCGGCCAGGGCCAGGGCGCCCTTGGCCTGCTGCGCGCGCAGCTGGGTCAGCTCGTCCACGCTGAGCGAGAAGTTGACGTACAGCGGATCGAGCTGGTCAACGGTGGTCAGCAGGGTCACGTCGCCCTGGCCGACCAGTGCGCCCTCGGTCACCTGCTGCTTGTTGGCCACGCCGCTGATCGGCGCGGTCACTTCGGCGTAGCCCAGGTTGATCCGCGAGGAGGTCACCGCCGCTTCGGCCTGCTTGACCGCGGCCAACGCAGTGCGCTCGGCCGATTCGGCGTTGTCCAGGTCGGACTTGGAGACGAACTGCTGCGGTGCCAGCGAGCGGGCACGATCGGCCGCCACCTTGGCGTTGGCGTAGGTGGCGCGCGCCGACGCCAGCTGGGCCTCGGACGCGTTCAGCGAGGCGCGCAGCGGTGCCGGGTCGATCAGGAACAGGGTCTGCCCCTGCTTGACCTGGGAGCCTTCCTGGTAGACGCGCTTGAGCAGCACGCCCGGCACGCGTGCGCGGACATCGGCACTGCGGAACGGCGACAGGCGGCCGACCAGCTCGCGCTGCAGCGGCAGGGTCTGCGGCTTCGCATCGATCACGCCCACCTCCGGCGGCGGGGGTGTCTGCTGTTCCGGTTTCTTGCAGGCAGCCAGCGCGACAGCAACGGCGCACGTCAAGGCAAGGGTGCGGAGTGGGGCGGTCATCAGGAGGAACTCCGGGGTTGGTTTGTAGACGGGGCCGGCGACGGTTGCGGCGCAAACGCGCGCAGGAAGCTGTCGACGGAGAACTCTGCCCAGCGCCGACGCAGGAGCGCGTCATCACGATGGGGGGTATGGAAGCGCTGTTTGTCGAAATCCTGACCGGCGATCATGCTCAGCAGCAGTTCGGCCATGAAGTGCGGGTCGTCATGCCGGAGCAGGCCACGCCTGCAAACGGTTTCAATCCATTCAGAAAGATGAAGTGTCAGCGCGCCAGCACCATGCCGGTACAGCGCCCGGGCCTCTTCGGGGAACTGGGCGGCATCTGCAGCGATCAGCCGGCAGGCCTGGCCGACATGCGGTTGGTTGAAATGCTCCAGGAAGTCGATGGCGAACTGCAACAGGCTGGCACGCAGGTCGTCACTGCGGAGTGCACGCAGCATTGCCCCCGTCGCGTGTCCCACATGCCGCTGCATCACCCGCCGCAGCAGTTCCTGCTTGCTGCCATAGCGCGAGTACAGGGTCTGCTTGGAGCAGCCGGCCTGCTGGGCCACCGCATCCATGCTCATCTGCATGCCCTGCCGGGCCAGCAGTTCGCGCACGGCATCGAACACGCGCTCATCGCGCGCATCGAGGGCAACGGGGAAGTAGGCCGGGTTCACGCGGTGGACTATACCGTCCAGTTCAGGATTGTGGAATCGAAACGACGTTCCCGCGTGTGTCTTCCGGTAACACGCTTTGCCGATCCTGTCGGCAAGGCGGCCGCCCCCCGCTCGCTCCGTACCTGGGCGAACTGAATAGGCGTCTAAACCGCAGCAAACCCGAATCTGCTTATTCCGTCCTGCAGCAAGGCCTTTTCGCGCGGGAGGGCTACAATTTCATTTTCCCAACTGAGCAAGCGCATCGCTCTGCCATGAAACCGCAAAAAACCGCAGCCAAGACCGTGAAAAACAAGACCAAACCAGCTGAGTCGGAGGTCGCAGTGACCGCTGGTTTCTCCCTGGAGCCGGTATACACGGCCTTGCGCAAGCGTTACCCGGCGGCCGCCCAGGCCGAAGCAGTGGCGTTTGCCGCTGACTTCTACAAGCGCATGGAGGCGGACGAGTTCCCGCACCACAGCGCTGAAGAGTGGGCCGCGCTCGCGGCCGAGACGCTGGAGTTCGCCCGTGCCCGCAAGGCCGCCAAGGCCAACGTGCGCGTGTTCAATCCGACGGTGAAGGCGAACGGTTGGGAATCGCCGCACACCGTGCTGCAGATCATCAACGACGACATGCCGTTCCTGGTCGACACCGTGACCATGTCACTGGCCGAACAGGGCGTGGGCGTGCACGTGCTCGGGCACCCGGTGCTGCGCTTCACCCGCGACAAGGCCGGCAAGCTGGTCAAGGTCGGCGAGGGCGAGGCCGAATCGGTGATGCTGCTGGAGATCGACCGCCAGCCGGCCGATGCCATGGCCGCCATCGAGCAGGCCATCGGCAAGGCGCTGGACGAAGTGCGGGCGATCGTGCGCGATTGGCAGCCGATGAAGGACAAGGCACTGGCACTGGCCGACGATCTGGGCAGCCGTGCGCTGCCGGTCGACGATGCCTCGCGCAGGGAAGCGCAGGAGTTCCTGCGCTGGGCCGCCGACAACCACTTCACCTTCTTCGGCTACCGCGAGTACCGCGTCGAGAAGCAGGGCAAGGAAGACGTGCTTGCGCCGCTGAACGAGACCGGCCTGGGCCTGATGCGCGGCAAGGACAAGTCCGCCGCACGCCCGGTCAAGACGCTCGCCGCCCAGGGCCTCAACGCCACGTCGGGGCTGAAGGACGCGCTGATCCTGACCAAGACCAATGCGCGCTCCCGCGTGCACCGCGCAGGCTACATGGACTACATCGGCGTGCTGGAATTCGACGCCAATGGCAGGATCATCGGCGAGCAGCGCTTCCTCGGCCTGTTCACTTCCAGTGCCTACAACCGCCGCCCGTGGGAAATCCCGCTGGTGCGCCAGCGCCACGAATACGTGATGAAGCAGTCCGGCCTGGCCGCGTCCAGCCACAGCGGCAAGGCACTGCGCCACATCCTGGAAACCCTGCCGCGCGAAGAACTGTTCCAGTCCAGCGAGGACGAACTGTTCCGCACCGCGATGGGCGTTCTGGGCCTGCAGGAGCGCGTGCGCAGCCGCCTGTTCCTGCGCCGTGACAAGTACAGCCGCTTCATCTCCGCGCTGGTCTACCTGCCGCGCGAGCGCTTCAACACCGACGTGCGCCTGCGCATCGAGGCGATGCTGAAGGAAGCGCTGCATGGCGAGTACGTCGACAGCTCGGTGGTGCTGGGTGAATCGCCGCTGGCGCAGGTGCATCTGATCGTGCGCCCGAAGCCCGGCGAGATGCTTGACGTGGATACCGCCGAACTGGAGCGCAAGCTCGCCCAGGTGCTGCGCAACTGGCAGGACGACCTGCGCGAAGCGCTGGTGGCCCGTCATGGCGAAAGCGAAGGCCTGCGCATCGCGGCCCGCATCGGCAAGGCACTGCCGGCCGGCTACATCGAAGACAACAGCACCGCAGTTGCCGCCAACGACGTCAGCCAGCTCGACGCGCTGACCGGTCCGGACGATCTGCGCCTGAGCCTGCAGGCGGTGCCGCGCGAAAGCGGCGATGGCCTGCGCCTGAAGCTGTACCGCCAGCTGGACGACATTCCGCTGTCCGACGCGCTGCCGATGATGGAGAACATGGGCCTGCGCGTGATCGCCGAGCGTCCGTACCGCCTGTCGGTCGACAACGCCCCGGTATACGTGCAGGACTTCGAGGTCGAATCGACGGCCGGTGCGATCGATGCCGCCAGCGTCGACGAAGCATTCGGCGAAACCTTTGCCCGCGTCTGGCACGGTGATGCCGAGAACGATGGCTTCAACCGCCTGGTGCTGGCCGCCGGCCTGCACTGGCGCCAGGTCGCCATGCTGCGCGGCTACTGCAAGTATCTGCTGCAGACCGGCGTGCCGTTCTCGCAGGCGTACGTGGAAGGCACGTTCGCCCGCTATCCGCTGCTGGCGCGCCTGCTGGTCGAACTGTTCGAAGCGCGCTTCGATCCGGCCACCGGCCACGAGAGCAAGGACGACATCGCGGCCGGCCAGGCCCAGCTGAAGGCCCACTTCGATGTGCTGGCCGCCGGCGACGAGGCCACCCTGAAGGTGCTCAAGACTGTGGTCGATGCCCGCAAGGGTGACCGCGACGCGCAGATGCAGGCCGCGCGCGATGCGCTGCTGAAGCTGATGGACCGCGTGTCGAGCCTGGACGAAGACCGCATCCTGCGTTCGTTCATGGGCGTGATCGATGCCACCCTGCGTACCAGCTACTACCAGACCGACGCCAATGGCCAGCACGGCCATGTGATCAGCTTCAAGTTCGACTCGGCGCTGGTGCCGGACCTGCCGAAGCCGCGTCCGTACCGCGAGATCTTCGTCTACGGTCCGCGCGTGGAAGGTACCCACCTGCGCTTCGGCGCGGTGGCCCGTGGCGGCCTGCGCTGGTCGGACCGTCGCGAAGACTTCCGTACCGAAGTGCTGGGTCTGGTCAAGGCGCAGATGGTCAAGAACACCGTCATCGTGCCGGTCGGTGCGAAGGGCGGCTTCTTCGCCAAGACCCCGCCGGTGAACGGCGACCGCGACGCGATCTTCGCCAACGGCGTGGCCTGCTACAAGCTGTTCATCCAGGGCCTGCTGGACATCACCGACAATATCGTCAACAACAAGATCGTGCCGCCGGTGGATGTCGTGCGGCACGACATGGACGATCCGTACCTGGTGGTGGCCGCCGACAAGGGCACGGCGACCTTCTCCGATATCGCCAACGGCCTGGCCATCGCGCACGGCTTCTGGATGGGCGATGCGTTCGCCTCCGGTGGTTCGGTGGGGTACGACCACAAGGGCATGGGCATCACCGCGCGCGGTGCATGGGAGTCGGTCAAGCGCCACTTCCGTGCGCTTGGCCGTGACAGCCAGAGCCAGGACTTCACCGCGGTCGGCGTCGGCGACATGTCCGGCGATGTGTTCGGCAACGGCATGCTGCTGTCGCGCCACATCCGTCTCGTCGCGGCATTCGACCACCGCCATATCTTCCTTGACCCGAACCCGGACGCGGCGACCTCGTTCGTCGAGCGCGAGCGCATGTTCACCGTGCCGCGTTCAAGCTGGGCAGACTACGACGCCAAGCTGATCAGCAAGGGTGGCGGCGTGTACCCGCGCAGCCTGAAGTCGATCGAGATCACCCCGCAGGTGCGTGAAGCGCTGGGCCTGGACGAGAACGTCAAGGCGCTGTCGCCGAACGACCTGATGAGCGCGATCCTGAAGGCACCGGTGGACCTGCTGTGGAACGGCGGCATCGGCACCTACGTGAAGGCCGCCAGCGAGCAGCACAGCGATGTCGGCGACCGTGCCAACAACGCACTGCGCGTGAACGGTGGCGAGCTGCGCTGCAAGGTGGTGGGCGAGGGCGGCAACCTCGGCATGACCCAGCTGGGCCGTATCGAGGCCGCGCAGGCCGGCGTGCTGCTCAACACGGACTTCATCGACAACTCGGCCGGCGTGGATACGTCGGACCATGAAGTCAACATCAAGATCCTGCTCAACGATGTGGTGCGGGCGAAGAAGCTGACGGTCGACCAGCGCAACAAGCTGCTGGCCTCGATGACCGATGAAGTCGCCGACCTGGTGCTCAACGACAACTATCGCCAGAACCAGGCGCTGAGCCTCATGGAGCGGATGGCGGTCAAGCGCCTGGGTTCCAAGCAGCACTTCATCCGCACCCTGGAACAGCAGGGGCTGCTGGACCGGCAGATCGAGTTCCTGCCGTCCGATGCCGAGCTGTCCCAGCGCAAGGCGCGCGGCCAGGGCCTGACCCGTCCGGAGCTGTCGGTGCTGCTGTCCTACTCCAAGCTGGTGGCGTTCAACCAGCTGCTGGAGTCGGATATTCCGGAAGATCCGTACCTCTCCAAGGAGCTGCTGCGCTACTTCCCCACGCCGCTGCAGAAGAAGTACGCCGATGCGATGGAGCGTCACCGCCTGAAGCGCGAGATCATCGCCACGGCGGTGACCAACCAGACCATCAACCGCATGGGCGCAACGTTCCTGATGCGCATGCAGGAAGACACCGGCCGCTCCATCGCCGAGGTCGCCAAGGCCTACACCATCAGCCGCGAGACGCTGGATGCGCGCGCGCTGTGGGCGCAGATCGACGCCCTCGACGGCAAGGTGCCGGAGTCGGTGCAGATCGACGCGCTGGAGGTGATCTGGAAGCTGCAGCGTTCGTTCGTGCGCTGGCTGCTGTCGCGTCCGGGTGCGATGCCGGGCATCACTGAAGCGGTCAACCGCTATCAGGGCCCGTTCAACGACATCCGTGTCGCGTCGGGTGTGCTGCCGGACTCGCAGCGTCCGACCTACGAGGCGCTGGTGGCCGAGTGGAAGGAGAAGGGCCTGCCGTCCGCGCTGGCACAGCAGCTGTCCGAGCTGCACTTCCTGGAACCGGCGTTCGACATCATCGAACTGGCCCGTACCCGCAAGCTGAAGCCGGTGGACGTGTCCAAGGTGCACTTCCGCCTGGGCGATGCCCTGCAGCTGCCGTGGCTGTTCGAGCAGGTCGATGCACTGGAAGTCAACGGCCGTTGGCATGCGGTGGCACGTGGCGTGCTGCGCGACGAGCTGGCCGCCAACCATCGCAACCTGGCCGGTCAGGTGCTCGCCACCAAGGGCGGCAGTGCCGAGGCCAAGGTGGCTGCATGGATGGGCCGCGATGACAACAGCCTGCGCTTCACCCTGGCAATGCTGGCGGAACTGGCCGAGCAGAAGACCCTGGACTACCCGACCGTCTCGGTCGCGGTCCAGCGCCTGGGCCAGCTGGCCGCACACGGTGCGTGACTGATGTAGTGCCGGGCCACGCCCGGCCTGCGTGAAACGGAGCGGCCCCGCGAAAGCGGGGCCGTTCTGTTTCTGGCCACTGGCGATTCGCCGGGCATGGCCCGGCGCTACCGGAACGCGGAACTTCGCCGGGCATGGTGCGGCGCTACCGGGAGCGCGGAGCCGGGTAGCGCCGGGCCATGCCCGGCGAGCGTAGCGGTGCTCGGTTATGCTCTCCCTCACGCCTTCCCCCCGGATCCACCGATGAGCGACACCCCCCGCATCGCTTTCCTGGCAAGCACCACCGAAGCTGCGCAGATGGCCCGCGCGGCCATGGTCGCGCGCTTTGGCGACCATGCCCCCGAGCAGGCCGACGTGCTCTGCCCGCTGGGCGGTGATGGCTTCATGCTGCAGACGCTGCATCGTCACGGCCACCTGGGAAAACCGGTGTTCGGCATGAAGCTGGGCACCGTAGGTTTCCTCATGAACCAGTACCGGGGCGACGACGACGTCAATGCACGCATCGCCCGCGCGGAACCGGCCAACCTGCGTCCGCTGGAGATGGTGGCGCTGACCGAATCGGGCACCAGCACCGGTTCGCTGGCGTACAACGACGTGTCCCTGCTGCGGCAGACCCGCCAGGCTGCGCACGTCGGCATCGACCTCAATGGGCAGGAGCGGGTGGCCGAACTGATCGGCGACGGCGTGCTGGTTGCCACGCCCGCAGGCAGCACCGCCTACAACTATTCGGCCCACGGACCCGTGCTGCCCTTGGGCTCGCACACCATCGCGCTGACGCCATTGGCACCGTATCGCCCGCGACGCTGGCGTGGTGCCATTCTCAAGGCGGATACGGAGGTGCGCTTCCGCGTGCTGGACCCCTACAAGCGACCGGTCAGCGTGACCGCCGATTCGCACGAGACGCGCGACGTGGTCGAGGTGACCATCCGCGAGTCGCGCGACCGCCGGGTGACATTGCTGTTCGACCCGGAACACAATCTGGAAGACCGGATCCTGAGCGAACAGTTCGTTTTTTGAGGACAATAGGTTGCCGGTCGCGTCGACCGCCAGAAGGACCCCCACCGATGGGTGACAACTCCCCCCGTTTGCTGACCGTCGCGGTGACCTCGCGCGCCCTGTTCGATCTCGAGGAAAGCCACGCGCTGTTCGAGACCGATGGCGTGGCGGCCTATGCGGAGTACCAGCGCCAGCACGAGGACGACATCCTCGGTCCCGGCGTGGCCTTCCCGGTGGTGCGCAAACTGTTGGCGCTGAACCAGGGCGCCAGCCCGGAGAACCCGCGCGTCGAGGTGATCCTGCTGTCGCGCAATTCGGCTGATACCGGCCTGCGCATCTTCAATTCGATCCAGCACTACGGCCTGGGCATCATCCGTGCCACCTTCACCGCCGGTGAGCCGACCTGGCCCTACGTGAAACCGTTCGGCACCGATCTGTTCCTGTCGGCCAATCCGGAGTCGGTCCGCAGTGCGCTGCGCCACGGAATCGCCGCTGCGACGATCCTGCCCAAGCCACCCGGCGAGACCGCTGCGGCCGCCGCGGACCAGATCGACACCGGCCGACCGTCCGGCCAGCTTCGCATTGCCTTTGACGGTGACGCGGTGATCTTCGGTGATGAAAGCGAGCGCATCTCGCGCGAACAGGGGGTTGAGGCATTCGGCCGCCACGAGCGCGAACGTGCGCGCGAACCGCTCAGCGGAGGCCCGTTCCGCGGCTTCCTGTCCGCGCTGCACACGCTGCAGGAGGTGTTCCCGGCCGGTGACAGTGCGCCGATCCGCACGGCGCTGGTCACCGCCCGTTCTGCGCCCGCGCACGAGCGGGTGATCCGCACGCTGCGCGAATGGGGCGTGCGCCTGGACGAGGCGCTGTTCCTGGGCGGCCGCCACAAGGGGCCGTTCCTGCAGGCCTTCGGTGCCGACATCTTCTTCGATGATTCGCAGCACAACATCGACAGTGCCCGCGAACACGTTGCCGCGGGCCATGTGCCGCACGGTGTCGCCAACGAGGGTTGACGCGGTAGCGCCGGGCCATGCCCGGCGAGCGCAGCGGCACCTGTAGGAACGCCGGGCCACGCCCGGCGTTCTGCATCATGGGGTGCCGGCCATTCCCAACTGCACGTCAACCACTTTCCAGCGCAGCCCCTGCGGTTCCAGCACGACCTTCAACGGTGGTTGGCCGGGGCCGCGATCAACGTCGACGACGAAGCGGTCGAACGCTTCGAAACGGTGGCGGGCGTTCTTCAAAGGCCGTGCCGGTTCGGTCGCCGCGAAGGCATTTCCGCCCTGCAGCTCGTTGCGCCCACGCTTCCACAGCACATGGCCCTGCAGCATCGCACCGATGCCGGTCGGGGTCATCAGGGTGTCCACCGCCGCGCCCCCAAGCTGGTCGCCCAGGCCGTAGAGCAGGGCGCCGAACGGACTGCTGGCCACATCGGGGCCGGCCTGGCGCACGAGGTAATCACTGAGTTGCGCACGCAGGCTGACGCGCACGCGCGGAAAGTCGACGTAGCGTTCCAGTGCGGCGGTATCGCGCTGTTCGATGGCCTTGGACAGACCCTGTATGGTCAGGTAGGGGCCGCCGAACCACACGCCGGCCAGGGCAATCACCAATAGGACCACGATCGCAGTGAGCTTCTTCATGCCGCCAGACTGCCGCAAGTGCGGCCGGGCGGGGTGAAGACTCAATGACTGGGCGAACCGCTGCCGTCGCCATAGGCCGCGACCAGGCGTTGCCGGTCGGCGGGGCGCAGTGCTTCGGGTCGCGTGGCCAGCACCTCCTCCAGACTGCCGACGCGGGTAGTGCCCAGGATGCCGGCGGCCACGCCGGGGTGGCCCAGAACGTAGGCAAACGCAGTCTGGGCCGGACGCTGGCTGTCGATCGCCGCAATGGCCCGGCGCATCGCACGTGCGCTGCGCATCAGACGGCGGCTGCTGGGCTTGAGCCACGCGCGCGCCAGGTACCAGGCATCGGCCAATCTCGGCCGGCGAGGCTGGCTGGGCAGCAGGTGGCCCTGTGCGAGCACGGTGCCTGCCAGTACGCCGATTCCGGCCGCATGCAGCTGGTCGATCAGCGGCGCACGATCCTGCTGCAGCGCGTTGTAGTCCAGCAGGACCACGTCGAATGCCTGTGGATGCGCAAGCATCCAGTGCAGCGTCGAGGCCGAGTGGGTGTTGATGCCGGTGGCGCGGATCAGGCCACGTTCGCGCAGGCGCTGCAGCGCATCGAGCAGATCGTCGTTGATGTCGTGCGCGGTGGCGCCATGCAGCTGGTAGATGTCCAGGTAATCCAGGCCAAGGTTGCGCAGCGAGGCTTCGCAGCTGGCGGTGATGGCCGCAGGCGAGAAATCGCGCTGTTCTGCGCCACTGATGCCGGCCTGTCCGGTCAGTGTGCCGCCCTTGCTGGAGATGACCAGTGACTCACGCGGGTAGCGGGCCAGCAGCGGCCGCAGGATGCGGCCCAGGCGCGGTTCGGCATGGAAGCCGGAGTAGTTGTGGCCGGTGTCGAACAGGTTCACGCCCTGGGCCAGCGCGTGCTCGACGATCGCTGCGGCGGCATGCTCGGCAAAGCGGCGATGGCCCCAGAAGCCCGAACAGCCCAGTCCGACCGGCGATACGGACAGGCCGGTGCGGCCGAGCGGGCGGCGTTGCCGGGCCAGTGGCATCAGAACTCCAGATCCAGTGCCGCGCACAGATAGTCGACGAAGGGGCCGAGCGCGGCCAGATCCTTGCCGAGCGTGGACAGCAGGCGCGGCCCGGTCATCGTCTCATCGTCCAGCGAGCGCCACATCACCCAGTTGCGATGCTTGAGATCGTCGATGAACTCGAAATCGGCGGGGAAGCCACGCGGCGGCCTGACCAGCTTCTCGCTCTGCTCGAAATCGAAACGCCGGCGCAGGGCGGGTGCATGCGCTGCGGCCTTCCAGCTGCCGGGGTTGTCCAGGATGAAATGGCGCACGCGGCGCTGGGTGTCCGGTTCGGGGTGCCACAGGCCGGCACCGACGAAGCTCTCGCCCGGCTGCAGATGCACGTAGAACGACGGAGCGGCCACTTCGCGGCGGCGTTCATGGAACAGGCGTGCGCCCTGCCAGGTCTTGTACGGCGATTTGTCGTTTGAAAAGCGCGCATCGCGATGGATGCGGAACAGCGAACCACCGACGCCACGGGTATCGGCACGGAAATGCGCGCTGACCTCGGCCAGCGCGGGCTGCAGGTCGCCCAGCAGGCGCAGGAACGGCTGCCGTACATGGTCTTCGTACTGCTGGCGATGGTCGTTGAACCAGGCCTTTTCATTGTGCCGCGCAAGGCTGCGCAGGAACCTGAAACTGGCGTCGCTGAAATAGGTGCTCACAAGCTCTCCTGCAGATGCTGGCCCCAGTCGCGCAGCGATTGCAGCAGGGCCAGGCGGCGATCGTCGTCCGGCGCCTCGGCGGCCAGTGCATCGAGCTGCTGCTGGTACTGGGGCAGGTTGAGTTCGCCCAGGCGGCCGTCACCGAGCAGGCGCTGGCGGCGGTAGTCCTGCCAGCGCTGGCGCTCGGCCGGTGCCAGGGTGTCGGGATGGTTGCGGGCGCGATAGCGGAACAGCAGTTCGGGCAGGCGCGGATCGCGGAAGCGGCCTTCCAGCGCAGCCAGCTCTGCGGGCGGCGTGGTCCGCGCCAGGGCCAGCAGTGGCTTGTCGCCATTGCCGAGGAAGCCGTCGTACAGCGAAGCATCGACGTCGGCCACGACGGCGTCCCGTGGTTGGTTGTACACCTGCCGTGCCTTCTCGGCCAGTTGCGGCGCGAATGCACGCAGCCGCTCGACCTTGGCTTCGATGGCGGCGACATCCAGGCCCAGGCGGGCGTGATCGTCGGGCCGCAGGTGGTTCCAGGCGACCAGCGCCGGGACCTTGTTCAGATGTACTTCCTTCAGCGGCACCCGGGCGACGCCTTCGGGCAGTTCGCTGGCGCGCAGGTAGAGCCGCTCGGCGATCGTCTCGGCTGGCAGCTGCAGCAGGTCGTCGATGTCACCTTCCAGATCGAACACGATCACCCGGTTGTTGATCGTCGGGTGCATCGCCAGCGGCAGCACCGGCGCCGCGCACATCCGGCTGGCCGGGTATCGCATGGAAATGTGCAGCACCGGCTTCAGCGCGCCCACGTCCAGCAGGCTGCCGACGAAACGCTTGTCGCGCAGTTTGAGCGCGTAGTCCCACAACCGCGGCTGCGACTGCTTGAACAGGCGTGCCATGCCGATCGTGGCGCGCACGTCCGACAGCGCCTCGTGCGCATCGCCATCGCGCACATTGTTGGCTTCGGCCAGGTGCTCGAGCTTGAACGACGTGGCGCCGTCCTCGCGCAGTGGCCAGTGGATGCCTTCGGGACGCAGGGCGCGCATCAGCCGCAGCATGTCCAGCAGGTCCCAGCGCGAGTTGCCGTTGCGCCACTCGCGCTCGTAGGGGTCATGGAAGTTGCGGAACAGACCGTAGCGGATGAATTCGTCGTCGAAGCGCAGGGTGTTGTAGCCCAGGGCACAGGTACCCGGGCGCGACAGCTGTTCGTTGATGCGGTCGAACGCTTCCGCTTCGCTGATGCCTTCAGCCAGTGCCCGCTGCGGCGTGATGCCGGTGACCAGGGTGGCCATCGGCGAGGGCAGCAGATCGTCGGCGGGGCGTACGAAGAAACTCACCGGCGTGTCGATCTCGTTCAGATCGGCATCGGTGCGGATCGCCGCGAACTGCGAGATGCGCGTTCGCCGTGGGTCCTGGCCGAAGGTTTCCAGGTCGTAGAACAGGAAGCTGTCAGCCATCAGTGTGCGCCCTCCAGAACCGGCAGCCGGGCATGGATCTGTGCCTCCAGAGCCGCCCAGTCGATGTTCTCCAGCGACGTATGGCCGATCGTGGCGGCCACCAGCATGTCGCGCTGGATGTCGGTCCGGCGCAGTGCCTCCGCGTAGGGCGTGTGCAGGAACGTGACCATGGTGTAGTGCGGTACGAAGCGGGTCGGCCAGCGACGCTGAAGCGCCTGCTCCAGCTCGCGCTGCAGCAGGAAGGCCGGGTCGGCGACGCGATCACGCATCTCCAGGTAGTTCTCCAGGGCCATCTGCTGGATCGCATGCGCGTTCGGCTTGCGTTCTTCCTCGAAGGCGGCGAACGCGCTCTGCAGGTCGTCGGCTTCCATCAGATGGCGGGCCAGTGCCACGCAGTCCTCGAACGCGCAGTTCATGCCCTGCCCGTGGAAGGGCACCATCGCATGCGCGGCATCACCGATCAGCACGGCCTGGCCCTGCTGGTGCCAGCGCTCCAGCGTCAGCGTGCCGAGCAGGCCGGGCGGATGCTGCTCCCAGTCCGTGCGCAGGTCGGGGATCAGCGGCAACGCATCGGCGAACTCGCGCGCGAACAGGGCTTCGGCCTGGGCGCCGGTATTGACGGTGGCGAAGCTGGGCTCGCCCTGGTTGGGCAGGAACAGGGTGACCGTGAACGTGCCTTCGTGATTGGGCAGGGCGATGCACATGAAGTGGCCCCGTGGCCAGATGTGCAATGCGTTGCGTTCGATGCGGAAGCCGCCATCACGGTCCGGTGGAATCTCCAGTTCCTTGTAGGAGTGATCGAGGAAGGCGATGTCCTCGCCCAGCGGCGCGCGCCGGTTCATCGCCGCGCGCAGCGCCGAGCCGGCGCCGTCAGCGCCGATCAGGCTGTCGAAGTGGATGTCGTGCGGGCTGTCGTCGCGATCGTCGATGAAGCGCGCATGGCCGGCATCGAAATCGACGGTATGCAGCCTGCGGTGGAAATGTACGGTGGCACCTGCCTGCTCGGCCAGTGTCAGCAGCGTGGTGTTCAGGTCCCTGCGATGGATCGACCAGATCACTTCGCTGTCGTCGCGCCCATAGCGCTGCAGCTGCGCGGCGCCTTCGCGCGGATGCACCATGCGTCCACGCATCATCACCGCGCGGGCCATCACCTCGTCCTCCACGCCGGCCTGCCGCAGCGCGTTGCGCCCACGCTCGGCCAGCGCCAGGTTGATCGAGCGGCCGCTTTCGTAGTCGGCCACGCGTGGGTCGCCACGGCGTTCGTACAGGGTGATCCGCCAGCCCTGCCGCGACAGCAGGATGGCGAGCAGGGATCCGGCCAGGCCGGCACCAATGATGCTCAACGAGCGGGAGGCATGTGCGATCAACGAACTGTCCAGCAGGAGGGGAGGTGCCGGCTCAGAGGCCGGCCCAGGCTTCCACTTCCTCGACGAAATGGTGGACGTCCAGGTAGCGGTTGTAGAGCGGGGTGGGGGAGATGCGGATCACGTCCGGCTCGCGCCAGTCGCCGAGCACGCCGACCGAGCGCAGGTGCTCGAACAGGGCGCGGCCACGCTCGCGGCCGGCGATCACCCGCAGCGAGAGCTGGCAGCCGCGCCGGTCCGGCTCGGCCGGGGTGACGATGTCGAGCACGTTGGCCAGGCGCGCGCGCACCAGGGCTTCGAGCATGCCGGTCAGTGCCAGCGACTTGCTGCGCAGGGCGTCCATGCCGGCCCGTTCGAACAGGTCCAGTGAAGCGCGCAGCGGCGCCAGGCCGAGGATCGGCGGATTGCTCAGCTGCCAGCCTTCGGCGCCGGTGGCGGGCGTGAACTGCGGGGACATCTGGAAGCGGGTGGCTTCGTCATGGCCCCACCAGCCGGCGAAGCGTGGCAGGGTGCTGTCACGGTGGTGACGCTCGTGCACGAACGCCCCGGCGACGGCCCCCGGGCCGCTGTTGAGGTACTTGTAATGGCACCACACGGCAAAGTCCGGCGCCACATCGTGCAGGCGCAGGGGCAGGTTGCCGACCGAATGCGCCAGGTCGAAGCCGATGCGCGCGCCCTGCAGGCGTGCGGCGCGGGTGATCGCATCGAGGTCGAAGGCCTGGCCGGTGCGGTACTGCACGCCTGGCCACAGCACCAGAGCCAGGCGAGGGCCATGCGTGGCGATCGCGCGTTCGATCGCGGTCATCGAGATCGTGCCGCTGGCTTCGTCCGGCTGCACCTCCACCAGGCAGTCGGCCGGGTCGAAGCCATGGAAACGGATCTGCGCTTCCACCGCGTGACGGTCCGTCGGGAAGGCGCCGGCTTCCATCAGGATCACCAGTCGTTCCCGGGTTGGCCGGTAGAAGCTGACCATCATCAGGTGCAGGTTCACGCTCAGCGTGTTCATCGCCACCACTTCGCTGGGCAGCGCACCGACCACCCGCGCCAGCTGCGTGCTGACCAGGCGGTGGTAGGACAGCCATTGGGTGGGGCCGGTGAAGTGGCCTTCCACTGCCAGTTCAGCCCATTGCTTCATCACTTCCTGCACCGCCGCCTGTGCGCCGCGCGGCTGCAGTCCCAGCGAGTTGCCCACGAAGTAGGTCTGCTCGCCGCCGCCGTGGCGCGGAATCAGGAATTCACTGCGCAGCGGCCGCAACGGATCCGCGGCGTCGAGAGCGATGGCATGGGTGCGGTTCAGCAGGTCGGACATGGTCGGGCAACAGGCTGCAACGGGGCTGCCAGTGTAGCGCCTGGGGCCTGCGTGATGCCGCGCAGTACGCTCGCCGGGCATGGCCCGGCGCTACCCGGAGATCACGCGCATCGGCCATGCCGGGCCATGCCCGGCGGGTGCATCAGCAATCGCAGCACCGGTAGCGCCGGGCCATGCCCGGCGGATGCATCGGCAATCGCCATGCCCGGCGATCGATCAGTCCGCCGCCGGTGCCGGCAACGGGTCGATGTGGCCGCATTTGCCGCAGGTACGCAGTTCCAGGCTGGCGTGGTAACGCGCGAAGACCTTGGGCAGGTCGGTTTCGATGTTCTGCAGCGCGAAGAACTCCTCATGCAGCTTGTGGTTGCAGCGCTCGCAATGCCAGATCACACCGTCCATCTCGTGCGGCAGCCGCCTGCGTTCCACGACCAGCCCGACGCCGCCCGGTGGCCGGCGCGGCGAGTGCGGCACCTTCGCCGGCAGCAGGAAGATCTCGCCGGCACGGATCGGGATGTCGCGGACCGCGCCATCCTCCTGGACCTTCAGCACCATCTCGCCCTCGAGCTGGTAGAACCACTCGGGGCCTTCGTCGTAGTGATAATCGGTCCGCGAGTTCGGCCCGCCGACCACCATGACGATGAAGTCGCCGTTGTCGATCATCTTGTTGCCCACCGGCGGTTTCAGCAGGTGACGATGTTCTTCGATCCAGGCGTGCAGGTTGATCGGTGAGGCGAGCATGGTCGGGCTCCGTGGGGGATCAGTCGCGCTTGCCCTTGCGGGGGACATAGGAAAGCGCTTTCTCGTAAGCCGGCTGCAGATCGTCCGGCGAGCCGACATCGATGCCCATTTCGCGCACGCGGCCATCCTTCAGGCTGTAGACCCAGCCATGCACCATCAGCTTCTGGCCGCGTGCCCAGGCGTCCTGCACGATGGTCGAGCGGCACAGGTTGGCGACCTGCTCGATGACATTCAGCTCGCACAGGCGGGCATGACGCAGCTCGTCGGTCTCCAGCGCATCGATGATCGCCGCGTGCTTCTGCATCACGTCGCCGACGTGGCGCAGCCAGTTGTCCGCCAGGCCGACGCGGGTGTTGTGCAGGCAGGCATGCACGCCGCCGCAACCGTAGTGGCCCACGATGAGGATGTGCTTCACCTTCAGCTGGTCTACCGCGTACTGCACCACGCTCAGGCAGTTCAGGTCGGTGTGGGCGACCACGTTGGCGACGTTGCGATGCACGAACACTTCGCCCGGTGCCATGCCGATGATCTGGTTGGCCGGCACGCGCGAATCGGAGCAGCCGATCCACAGGTATTCCGGGTGCTGCTGCTTGGCCAGCTGATGGAAGAACTCGGGATCTTCCTTCTCGATGCGGTCGGCCCAGTCGCGGTTGTTCTGCAGCAGCTTGTGGATGTCTTTCATGTTCGGGTCCCTGACCTCGGTGGGGGCAAGTCGCGGCTGTCCGGCCGCGTCGTCGCGGGAGTCGGTGCGTTCAGCCGCTGCTGGCGGCCTTATCGCGGAACCAGCGCATCCACTGCGCCAGTTCGGTGGAAGGTGGGGCGTGCAGGCGATCCAACGCGTCGATCACCGCCTGCTGGTTGGCATCGGGATGGTTCTGGCTGAGCTTCAGTTTCAGCTGTACCTGTTCGACGTGGAAGTGGAACCCGACGATGGCGCGCAGCTCCGGGCCGTGCTCGGGACGATCAGCCTCGAACCGCCACTGCTGGCCGACGCTGGCTTCAAAGCGGTCGCTGATGTCGCCGACCAGCTGGGCCAGCGCATCGGTGCCGTCGAACGGCTGCAGCTGTCCGCGCAGCTCGGCAGCGGCATAGTTCCAGGTCGGAACGCGTGCCGCCGGTTCCTTGTCCGGATACCAGCTGGCCGAGACGTAGCCATGGGGGCCATCGACCAGCACCTTGGCGGTGCCTTGGCGACGCGACTGCGGGTTGGCCCGCGCCCAGTGGCCGCGCAGTTCGATGCGCTGGCCATCACGCCGGTACAGCACCGGCACGCGGGTCAGCTCGGGCAGGCCGTCGTCACCGGTGGTGAGCACGGTGACGAACGGATCGCGCGCCAGCAGGCGGTCCAGCCAGATCAGATCGGTCTCGGCGAAGGCGCGCGGAGTGAACATCGGCCTGGGCTCAGGCGCGCCCGCCCAGCGATTGCACCATGCGCCCACGCAGGCCCTCGTCGCTGTCGGCGTGCGGTGGCTGCACCTCATGCAGGCTGAAGCCGCGCACCAGCGCATCTTCTTCGTCCAGGCCGTCGAATTCGACGAAATCGGCGTCGAACAGCTGCGCGCGGGCAGTGTCCTCGCTGTCGTAGCTGAGGGTGTTGCCATCACTGTCGAGCACTTCGGCCGTGCCGGCCGGGCGCACGCGCAGGCGGGCCCAGATCAGGGTGTTGCCGAGGCTGGCCAGCCACCAGCTGTCGTGCGGGGCGGAGAGATCGTTCATGTAGGCGTTACCAGAGCGAAGCCAGCCAGAGCAGGGCGGCCATGCCCAGTCCGGCCAGCAGGGTCAGCAGCGAAACCCAGGCCGGCGTCGCCAAACCGGACAGCGAGCGATCCGGCTGCTGCCGGTAGTCGCGGCGCAGCAGCCAGGCCAGGGCATCGGGCTTGAGGAAGGCGCCGCTGCCGAAGCGCTGTGCCAGCGCCGGATGGCGGTCACGCACGTGCACCAGGGTCAGCGGCCAGAAGATCACGAAGGCACTGAACCCGGCCACTGCGACGCCGACAAAGCAGAGGGCGAAGAACAGGGTCATGGGGGCAGTACCTCCGTGGTCGGTGGTGGGGCTTAGAAGTCCGCGCTGCCGGGAGCGCGCGGGTAAGGAATCGCATCGCGGATGTTGGACAGGCCGCAGACGTACACCACCAGGCGCTCGAAGCCCAGGCCGAAGCCGGCGTGCGGCACCGAGCCGTAGCGACGGAAATCGCGGTACCAGCTGTAATGCTCACGGTCCAGGCCGAACTGGGCCATGCGCGCGTCCAGCACGTCCAGGCGCTCTTCGCGCTGGCTGCCACCGATGATCTCGCCGATGCCCGGCGCCAGCACGTCCATCGCGGCGACGGTCCGGCCGTCGTCGTTCAGGCGCATGTAGAACGCCTTGATGTGCTCGGGGTAGTTGGTCACCACCACCGGGCGGCCGACGTGTTCCTCGGTCAGCCAGCGCTCGTGTTCGGTCTGCAGGTCCAGGCCCCATTCGACCGGGAAGTCGAACTTCCGGCCCGACTTCTGCAGCAGGCTGACTGCATCGGTGTAGTCGATGCGCTCGAACGGCGCGTTGATGAAGTCTTCCAGCTTGGTGATCGCGTTCTTGTCCACGCGTTCGGCGATGAAGGCCAGATCATCGCTGCGCTCGTTCAGCACCGCGCGGAACAGGTACTTGAGGAACTCCTCGGCCAGGCGCGCATCTTCGGCCAGGTCGGCGAAGGCGATCTCCGGCTCGATCATCCAGAACTCCGCCAGATGGCGGGTGGTGTGGCTGTTCTCGGCGCGGAAGGTCGGGCCGAAGGTATACACCTTGCTCAGGGCCAGGCAGTAGGCCTCGACGTTCAGCTGGCCGGACACGGTCAGGAACGTCTCCTTGCCGAAGAAGTCGCGGCTGAAATCGATCGCGCCCTTCTCATCGCGCGGCAGGTTCACCATGTCCAGCGTGGACACGCGGAACATCTGGCCGGCGCCTTCGGCGTCGGAGGTGGTGATGATCGGGGTGCTGATCCAGTTGAAGCCGTTCTCGTGGAAGAAGCGGTGCACGGCCTGGGCCAGGCAGTTGCGGATGCGGGTGACCGCGCCGAACAGGTTGGTGCGCGGGCGCAGGTGCGCCACTTCACGCAGGAACTCCGGCGTCATCGGCTTGGGCTGGATCGGGTAGGTGAGCGGGTCTTCGACCCAGCCGACCACCTCGACCGCACTGGCCTGGATCTCGAACGACTGGCCCTTGCCCTGCGATTTCACCAGGATGCCGGTGGCCACCAGCGAGCAGCCGGTGGTGAGGCGCTTGATCTCGTCGAAGTTGACCAGGGTGTCGTTGGCTACGACCTGGATCGGGGCGAAGCAGGAGCCGTCGGTCACATTCACGAAGGCCAGATTCGCTGAACCGCGCACCGTGCGCACCCATCCGCGTACCGTGACTTCGCCGCCTTCCGGGATCTTCCCGGCAAGCGCATGTTCAACGCTGACCACCGTCATGACTTGAATCCTCTGCTGATCGACTCGATCTGTGAACACGGGAGTTTACCGGTTGCAGCGTTCTGCTTGCGAGGCATTTCTGCGGCCCAAGCCTCCCTATAATGTCCCTGTTCCTCTGGAGTAGTCCCATGGCTGTCAGCCTGACCCCCATTGCCTTTGAGCGCGTGCAGCGCTTCGTCGCGCAGACCCCTGGCGCGCTGGGCCTGCGCTTCGGCGTGACCAAGACCGGCTGCTCCGGCTGGGGCCACGTGACCGACCTGGCCCGTGACGAGCGCGAGGGCGATACGGTGTTCGACCAGGACGGCGTGAAGATCTACGTCGATGCACAGAGCCTGGCACTGGTCGACGGCACCGTGATCGACTTCGGCAAGCACGGCCTGAGCGAGACCTTCACGTTCAGCAACCCCAACGCGACCGCCGAGTGCGGCTGCGGCGAGAGCTTCACCACCGACGCCGACAAGGCCTGAGGGCCGCTTCCCCGGGTCCTGCCGGCCGGTCCTCGGGCAGGTCCCGGTGCTACCGGGTTCAGGTTCGGCCACGGTTGCCCGGTTGTCCCATCTGCGCCATAATGCGCGGCTTCCTGCCTTCCTGGCGGGAACCCTTGCCCCACCGCGGTCTCAACGGCGGGGGGCTGTCCGGCCGCAAGGCCACATCCGAAAGGTAGAAAAAACATGAGTCGTCATTACGAAATCGTGTTCATGGTCCATCCGGACCAGAGCGAGCAGGTCCCGGCCATGATCGAGCGCTACAAGTCGCTGGTCGAGAACGGCAACGGCACCATCCACCGTCTGGAAGACTGGGGCCGCCGCCAGCTGGCGTACCCGATCCAGAACCTGGTGAAGGCGCACTACGTGCTGCTGAACATCGAAGCCGACCAGGCCGTGCTGAACGAGCTGACCGAAAGCTTCCGCTTCAACGACGCCGTGCTGCGCAACCTGGTCATCAAGCGTGACGAGGCTGACACCGAGCAGTCGCTGATCATGAAGAGCAAGGACGAGAAGGGTGACAAGCCGGAGCGCGGTGAGCGCCGTCGTCGTGACGACGAAGAAGGCGAGTCCACCACCACCGCTGACAACGAAGCCGGCGAAGACGCCGCTTCCGCCGCCTAAGGAGCCTTCCCATGTCCAAGTTCTTCCGTCGCCGCAAGTTCTGCAAGTTCACGGCTGAAGGTGTCAAGGAGATCGACTACAAGGATCTCAACACCCTGCGCCAGTACCTGACCGAGAACGGCAAGATCGTGCCGAGCCGCGTCACCGGTACCAAGTCGAAGTACCAGCGTCAGCTGGCGACCGCCGTCAAGCGCGCTCGCTTCCTGGCCCTGATTCCGTACACCGACAACCACGACGTCTGATGCCCGGCGGGGTGGCCGCGTGCCGCCCCGTTGTGCCAGCTATTCGGACAGCCTTTGTTGCGGGGCATCGCCTCGCTAACGAATAACTTATCTGGAGTAAAACCATGCAGCTGATCCTCCTGCAGAAGGTCACCAACCTCGGCAACCTGGGTGACCTGGTCACCGTCAAGCCGGGCTACGGCCGCAACTTCCTCGTGCCGCAGGGCAAGGCCGTGCCGGCCACCGAGAGCAACAAGGCAGAGTTCGAAGCAAAGCGCGCCGAGTACGAAGCCAAGGCCCAGTCCATCCACGCCGAGGCTGAAGCCCGCAAGGCGAAGCTGGAAGGCGCGAGCGTCACCATCGCCGCCAATGCTTCGACCGAAGGCAAGCTGTACGGCTCGGTCGGCCCGCGCGACATCGCCGAGGCCTTCACCGCCGCCGGCCTGCCGCTGGAAAAGAGCGAAGTCATCCTGGGCGAAGGCGCGTTCCGCAACATCGGCGAGTACGACGTGCTGATCCACCTGCACGCCGACGTCGAGACCACCGTCAAGGTCGTCGTCGAAGCCGAAGCCTGATCCCACGCCGCAAGGCCTGGCATCACCGCAGAACGGGCGCCCGCGAGGGTGCCCGTTTTGTTTTGTCGGCCCGCCCGGCGGGCGCGCGGGCCCCGATGTTCCACGCCCATTCGTAGAACACGGCCACATCGGTATACTCAGGGCGTCACACCCGTTCCACGGTCGGCGATCCCAGCAGGATCAATGACTTGGAGGGTAAACGCAGGCCGCTTGCCGGCCCCAGTCCGGAACCCCTATGCGTCTTTCCACGATCAAGCTGTCCGGCTTCAAGTCTTTCGTCGATCCGACCACCCTGCATCTGCCGACCAACATGACCGGCGTGGTGGGGCCCAATGGCTGCGGCAAGTCGAACATCATCGACGCCGTGCGCTGGGTCATGGGCGAAAGTTCGGCCAGCCGCCTGCGCGGCGACTCGCTGACCGACGTGATCTTCTCCGGTTCCAACGCCCGCAAGCCCGTCTCGCAGGCCACGGTCGAGCTGATCTTCGACAACTCCGACCACACCATCTCCGGCGAGTACGCCTCGTTCAACGAGATCTCGGTCAAGCGCACGGTCAGCCGCGACGGCACCAGCAACTACTACCTCAACGGCACCAAGTGCCGCCGCCGCGACATCACCGATCTTTTCCTGGGGACCGGCCTGGGCCCGCGCAGCTACTCGATCATCGAACAGGGCATGATCAGCCAGATCATCGAGGCGCGTCCCGAGGATCTGCGCGTCTACCTGGAAGAGGCGGCCGGAATCTCCAAGTACAAGGAGCGGCGCAAGGAAACCGAAACCCGCATCCGCCACACCCGCGAGAACCTTGATCGCCTGGGCGACCTGCGTGAGGAGATCAGCAAGCAGCTCGAGCACCTCAAGCGCCAGGCCCGGCAGGCGGAGCAGTACCAGGCGTTGCAGGAAGAGCGCAGGGTCAAGGATGCCGAGTGGAAGGCGCTGGAATTCCGAGGCCTCGATGGGCGCCTGTCGAAGCTTCGCGAGGGCCTGTCGCAGGAAGAAACCCGGCTTCAGCAGCTGATCGCGGACCAGCGCGACGCCGAGGCCCGCATCGAGACCTCGCGCACGCGCCGCGAGGAAGCGGCCGACGCACTCAATACCGCGCAGGCCGCGGTCTACCAGGTCGGTAGTACCTTGGCCCGACTGGAGCAGCAGATCCAGCACCAGCGCGAGCTGTCGCAGCGCCTGCACAAGGCCCGCGACGAGACGCGGCAGGCATTGGCCGAGCTGGGCCAGCACATCAGTGGCGACGAAGCCAAGCTGATGGTGCTGCGCGAGGCGGTGGACGCCGCGACCCCGCAGCTGGAGGCGCTGCAGGAAGAGAACGAGATCAAGCAGGAAAGCCTGCGCGAGGCCGAAGCCCGCCTGGCCGACTGGCAGCACCGCTGGGAACAGCACACCTCACAGAGTTCCGAGGCCTCGCGCGCCGGCGATGTCGAGCGCACCCGCGTGGACTACCTGGACCGGCAGATCCTCGATGCCGACCGGCGTCGCGAGGCGCTGGCCGCCGAGCGTGCCGGGCTGGACGTGGACGCGCTGGAAGAAGCCTTCGAGCAGCTGCACCTGCAGCACGACACGCAGAAGACCGCACTGGACGAGCTGAGCGAACAGGTCGAGCAGCGCAAGCAGGGCGTGGCGACCGTGCAGGAACAGCAGCGCAACGGTCAGAACGAACTGGCCGAGCTGCGCAAGCAGGTCAATGGCCTGCGCGGTCGCCTGGCATCGCTGGAAACCCTGCAGCAGGCCGCACTCGGCCAGGAGCAGGGCGCCGCGGTTGCCTGGTTGAAGGCGCGCGGGCTGGATTCGGCCGCGCGCGTGGGCGAGCGCCTGGATGTCGATGCCGGTTGGGAAAATGCGGTGGAAAGCGCCCTCGGCCAGCTGATCGAAGGCGTGCTGGTGGACGACCCGGCAGGCCTGGTCGATGCGCTGGGCGAACTGGGCGAAGGCCGCATCGCACTGGTGTCTGACGATGCCAGCGATCTGGACGTCGCCGCGACATCGCTGGCCGCGCGCGTGCGCGGACCGACGGCGATCCGACGCCTGCTGGCGCATCTGCATGGCGCGCGGGATCTGGACGAGGCCCGTGCCCTGCAGGCCCGGCTGCCCGCCGGTGATTCGATCATCACCCAGCGCGGCGAGCGTCTCGGCCAGGGCTGGGTGCGCGTGTCGCGCTCCGGTGCGGCCAAGCAGGGTGCGCTGCTGCGCGAGCGCGAGATCAATGAGCTGCGCGAGCAGATCGAACAGCTGCAGAACCGTGAGGTCGAGCTGGAAGATCAGCTGTCCGGCTTCCGCGAGCAGCTGCTGGCCGCCGAACAGCAACGCGAAGATGCGCAACGGGCGCTGTACCTCGCGCATCGTGCGGTATCCGAGCTGGCAGGTCAGCTTCAGGGCCAGCAGGGAAAGGTGGAGGCCGCACGCACGCGCATCGATCGCATCGAAGGCGAGCTGAGCCAACTGCTGGAGACCCTCGAGGTCAACCGCGAGCAGGCGCGCGAGGCACGTTCGCGGCTGGAGAGTGCCGTCAGCAGCATGGGCGACCTGGAATCGACCCGGCAGGCCCTGGAAAGCGAACGCCGGCAGCTGGCCGAAGCACGCGACCTCGCCCGCGAAGCCGCACGGGCGGTGCGCGAACGCGCGCATTCGCTGGCACTGACCCTGGAATCGCAGCGCGCACAGGTGGCATCGCTGAGCCAGGCGCTGGAGCGCATGAGCACCCAGCGCGGGCAGCTGGATTCGCGCTTGGGCGAACTGCATTCGCAGCTGGACGAGGGTGATTCGCCGGTCGAATCGCTGCAGGCCGAGCACCAGAATGCGCTGGAAGAGCGCGTGCGTGCCGACCGTGTGCTGGCCGAAGCGCGTACTCTGCTTGATGGCATCGACGCCGAGCTGCGCAATTTCGAACAGACCCGCCACCAGCGTGATGAGCAGGCGCTGGCGCAGCGCGAGCGTATTTCCCAGCGGAAGCTGGACCAGCAGGCCCTGGTGCTCAGTGCTGACACCCTGCAGGCTGCGGTGGAGAAGGCTGGCTTCGTGATGGCCGACCTGCTCAACGCATTGCCCGAGGACGCCCGCCTGGGGGACTGGGAGCAGGCCGTGCACCAGATCGACGGTCGCATGCGCCGGCTGGAGCCGGTCAACCTGGCGGCGATCCACGAGTATGGCGAGGCATCGCAGCGGTCGGAGTATCTCGATTCGCAGCATGTGGACCTGACCACGGCGCTGGAGACCCTGGAAGACGCCATCCGCAAGATCGACCGCGAAACCCGCGGCCGATTCAAGGATACGTTCGACCGGGTCAACGCCGGTGTGCAGGCCCTCTATCCGCGCCTGTTCGGCGGTGGCCATGCCTATCTGGAACTGACCGGTGAAGATCTGCTCGACACCGGCGTGACCATCATGGCGCGTCCGCCGGGCAAGCGCGTATCCAGCATCTCGCTGCTGTCCGGCGGCGAGAAGGCGATGACCGCGGTGGCGCTGGTGTTCGCGATCTTCCAGCTCAATCCGGCGCCGTTCTGCCTGCTGGACGAAGTGGACGCACCGCTGGACGAGGCCAACGTGGGCCGCCTGGCCAACATGGTCAAGGAAATGAGCGAGAAGGTGCAGTTCCTGTTCGTCAGCCACAACAAGGCGACGATGGAAGCTGCGCAGCAGCTGTCGGGCGTGACCATGCGCGAGCCGGGCGTCAGCCGCCTGGTCAGCGTGGACCTGGAAGAGGCCGCGCGATTGGCGGGCGCGGCCTGACGTGCCATCCTAGTTACCTGAATGAACTAGCCGGAGAACCTATCGAATGTCCGACACGGCACTGTTGCGCATCGGCATCCTGGCCGCCGGCCTGCTGTTGATCGCCGCGATCTTCCTGTTTGGCCGTCCGAAGAAGAAGCCCCAGGGCCGCCGCGTGGAAGGCACCGAACCGACCAGCAGCGAGCGCCGCGAACCGGTCCTGGGCGAGGACGGCGTACCGTTGGCCGATACCCGCCTCGATCCGGCACTGGGCGAAGAGGGTCAACAGGCCGAACTGGGCCTGGCCGACACCGACGCCGGCGCGGCCAGCGACCTGGGCAAGCGCGCCACCCAGGATTTCGACAAGATCGTCTCGCTGTTCGTGGCCGCACGGGCCGGCGAGCAGCTGCGGGGCGAGGACATCGTCGTGGCGGCCGAGAAAACCGGTCTGGTGTTCGGCCACATGAACGTGTTCCATCGTCTGGTGGAGGGCCATCCGGAACGGGGGCCGATCTTCTCGATGGCCAGCATCATGAAGCCGGGCAGTTTCGACATGGCCAACATCCGTGCCATGGAGACACCGGCCATCGCCTTCTTCCTGACCCTGCCGGCGCCGCTGACCGCGCTCGATGCCTGGGAGAAGATGCTGCCGACCGTGCAGCGCATGGCCGAGCTGCTCGATGGCGTGGTGCTGGACGACAGCCGCAACGCGCTCGGCCGCCAGCGCATCGCCCACATCCGTGACGAGCTGCGTGCCTATGACCGCCAGCACCAGGCGCCGCCCCTGACCAAGACCCCGCGCTGGTAAGCGCGGTCATCCCGGGTATGCCGACCCACGGTCGGCACCCACCACCACGGCAGATCCATCGCCTGCGTGGATGAAGTCAGGAAGGCACCCCGGCGACCTGGGCGAACGCGGCGCGGAACGCTGCCATCTCCTCCTCGGTGCCAACGGTCACACGGACGCGCTGTGGCCAGATCGGCCAGCTGCGGCCGATCACCACGCCCTGTGCGGCCATCGCCCCAGCAAAGGTGGCACCGTCGCGCTGGACGTCCACCACGAAACAGTTCGCTTCCGACGGCAGGCAGCTGAAGCCGCGCTTGCCCAGCCAGGCGATGGTCGCCTGCCGGATCTTCGCGTTCTGCAGACGGCGCTGCGGAACCAGCTGCGGATCGTGCAGGCTGGCCAGGGCGGCGGCCAGCGCCGGCACCGGCAACGGGTTGTCGCCGAGGCTGCCCAGCTCGCGCAGGCGATCGGGATGGGCCGCTGCCACGCCCAGGCGCAGTCCGGCCATGCCATACAGCTTGGAGAAGGTCCGCAGCACGATCAGGTCATCGCGCTCGGCCACCTGCGCGATCAGGCTCGGCTGGTCGCTGTACTGCAGGTACGCTTCGTCCACCAGCACCCGGGTTCCGGCGGGCTTGCTGGCCAGCAGCCAGGCGAGCTCGGCGGGCGGGCTGATCGAACCCGTGGGGTTGTTGGGGTTGCACACATACATCAGCCCGGTCGGTCGCGCGTGCGCGGCAGCCACCATCGCGCGCACATCGTGCGCGCCGTCGCTGCGCAGAGGCACTCGGCTGACGTGTGCGCCCCGCGCGGCGGCCACGTCGCCAATCGCCTCGAAGGTCGGATCAGCCACGACCAGGCCCTGCTGCGGGCCGGTCCAGATTGCGGCGGCGCGGTTCAGGGGCTCGCTGGAGCCCGGGTACAGGCGCAGGTGATCGGCACTGACGCCGCTGTGTTCGACGAATGCATCACGGACCTGTGCCGCCAGCTCGAAGCGGTAGCGGCCGCAGCGCGCGATGCTGTCGCGAGCGGCCGATTGCGCAGCGGCGGAAGGCCCATACGGGCATTCATTGAAGTTCAGCAGCACCGGCCCATCGGCGCGCGGCGACGCGGGAGCCGCAGCCGGGGCGGTTTGCGCGTATCCCAGGCCCGGCAGGCCACTGCCGGCGACGGCGAGGCCGGCACCGGCCAGCTGCAGGAAGCGACGACGGGAGGCAGGCAGGGTCATGGGCAGGTTTCCGGAGGGCGGCCGATGCACGCTAGCGCTGCCGGTGGAGGGCGGCAAGCCCGTCTTTCGCGGAGCGGGGCCCGGCACTGCCGGGGCGGGGACGTTACAGGGCATGATGGCCCGGCGCGGTAGAATCCCCAGCCGCCCCAGAATCACCGATCACGATGAGCCCCAGCCCCGCCGAACGCGTCGATGAACTCCGCCGGCAGATCGCCCAGGCCAACCGCGCCTATCACGAGCTGGATGCGCCGGAGATCCCCGACGTCGATTACGACCGGCTGGTGCGCGAGCTGGAAGCACTGGAACGTGCGCACCCCGAACTGGCCCGCGCGGACAGCCCGACCCAGCAGGTCGGCGCGCGTCCCTCCGGGCGTTTCGCTGAAGTCCGCCACGCGGTGCCGATGCTGTCGTTGTCCAATGCCTTCAGCGATGAGGAGGTGACCGACTTCGTGCGCCGCATCGACGAACGCCTGCGACGCGGTGCCGCGCGCTTTTCGGCGGAGCCGAAGATGGACGGGCTGGCGATCAGCCTGCGCTACGAGGATGGACATTTCGTTCTGGGTGCGACCCGCGGCGATGGCACGACCGGCGAAGACGTCACGGCCAACCTGCGCGAGATCGGCGACATCCCCCGGCGTCTGCACGGCAAGGGCTGGCCGGACGTGCTGGAAGTGCGCGGTGAGGTCTACATGGCCCGTGCCGACTTTGAAGCCTACAACGATCGCGCGCGGCTGCATGGCGGCAAGGTACTGGCCAACCCGCGCAATGCGGCGGCCGGGGCGCTGCGGCAGCTCGACCCGAAGATCAGCGCACAGCGCAAGCTCAGCTTCTTCGCCTACGGCACCGGAGAAGTGCAGGGCGGCGAACTGCCCGATACCCATTCGGGCACGCTCGCGCAGCTGGGTGCCTGGGGCTTCCCGGTCAGCGATCTGTGCAGGGTGGTGGAAGGTGCCGATGGGTTGCTGGCCTACTATCGCGATATCGGCGCACGCCGCGATGGCCTGCCCTTCGACATCGATGGCGTGGTCTACAAGCTGGACGACCGCGCTGGCCAGCAGGCGATGGGTTTCGTCTCGCGCGCACCGCGCTGGGCCATCGCGCACAAGTTCCCGGCGCAGGAACAGAGCACCACGCTGGAAGCGATCGAGATCCAGATCGGCCGCACCGGCGCTGCCACTCCGGTCGCGCGCCTGGCTCCGGTCGCCGTGGCCGGCGTGATCGTCTCCAACGCAACCCTGCACAATGCGGACCAGATCGAGCGCCTGGACGTGCGGGTGGGTGACAGCGTGATCGTGCGCCGTGCCGGCGACGTGATTCCCGAAGTGGTCAGCGTCATCCTCGACCGCCGGCCGCCGGGCACCACGCCGTGGCAGATGCCCACGCGCTGCCCGGTCTGTCGCTCGGAGATCGTGCGCGAAGAGGGCGCGGCCGCGTGGCGCTGCTCCGGTGAGTTGTCGTGCCCGGCGCAGCGCAAGGAGGCCATCGCCCATTTCGCTTCACGTCGCGCGATGGATATCGATGGCCTGGGTGACAAGTACATCGAAACCCTGGTGGATGCCGGCATCGTCAAGGGCGTGGCGGACCTGTACCGGCTCACCCGCGACCAGCTGCTGCACCTGAAGCTGGTGCTCGACGCGGAAGATCCGTCCGCGCTGGCCGCCAGCCTGGCGCCGCACCTGTCGGCCGAAGGCAGCGGCACGGTGCTCAATGCCGTGCTCAAGCTCGATGGCAACGATGTGGCCTGGCGCGCGCAGGCACTGGCGCAGCCGGCCAGCTTCGAGTGGAACACGAAGAAGATCGCGACCCGCTGGGCCGACAACCTGATCGCCGCGATCGACACCAGTCGTGCCACCACGCTGGAACGGCTGTTGTTCGCGCTGGGCATCGAACATGTCGGCGAAAGCACGGCCAAGGCGTTGGCGCAGTGGTTCGGTGATCTGGCCTTGATCCGACGGCTGCCCTGGCCACTGTTCAAGCGCGTGCCGGACATCGGTGGCGAAGTGGCACGTTCGCTCGGTCACTTCTTCGAGCAGCAGGGCAACCAGCAGGCCATCGACGATCTGCTGCAGGTCGGCCAGGTGCGCATCAGCGACGTGCATCCGCCCAGTGCGAAGCTGCGTGAGGGGCTGGACCTGGCTCAGCTGCTGGTGGAATCGGAGATCCCCGGCATCACCCGCCTGCGCGCGGAAAAGCTGGTGGCGGTGCTGCCCAGCGCGCAGGCCGTGCTCGATGCCGAGCATGGCCAGTTCGTCAATGCCGGATTGCCCGAGGACACCGCGCGCGGCCTTGCCCAGTGGCTGGAAGCGGACAGCCATGGCGTGATGCTGCTGGCTGCCGAGGAGGCGATGCAGCAGATCCTGGCCAAAGCGCCCGCGCTGACCGAAATCGTCGCCGGTCCGCTCGACGGGCAGACCGTGGTCCTGACCGGCACCCTGGCCCAGCTCACCCGCGATGTGGCCAAGGAGCGACTGGAGGCGCTGGGAGCCAAGGTGTCCGGCAGCGTGTCGAAGAAGACCCACTTCGTGGTGGCGGGTACCGAAGCCGGCTCCAAGCTGGACAAGGCGCTGGCCCTGGGAGTGCCGGTGTGGGACGAAGCGCGTCTGCTGGCCTTCCTCGCCGACCACGAATGATCACCCTGCCGGGCGTGACATGCGCCCGGCCCGAAACAGCAAAGGATTCCCGATGCAGACTGCCCCGCTGGACTTCCGCCTGGCCACCCGCGCCGACGAGGAACTGCTGATCTCGCTGATGCGCGCGTTCTACGCCGAGGACAGGATCGAGTTCGACGACGTGCGCGTGCGCCGCGGTGTCGATGCACTGCTGGCCGATCCGCGCAACGGCGAAGTACTGCTGTGGCTGGACGAAGCCGGTCAGGTGGTCGGCTATGCGGTGATCGCGATGGGCTTCAGCCTGGAGCAGGGCGGACATTTCATGCTGCTTGACGAGCTCTATCTGGGGCCGCGGGCGCGCGGCCGTGGCCGGGGCAAGCAGGCGCTGGCCATCTGCGAACAGCGTGCGCGCGGACGCGGGGTCAGCCGCCTGCGCCTGGAGGTGAACCACCACAACGAACTGGCGCGTCGGCTGTACCTGGCCAGTGGCTACATCGATGACCCCCGCGACCTGCTGACCCTGCCGCTGGATCACCCGCGCCCGGAGGGCATCCTGTGAGCGACGCCCTGCGGCGCAAACTGCAGCAGCGTGCCGCGCTGAACGCGCTGGTGCGCCGCTTCTTCGCAGAGCGTGACGTGCTGGAGGTGGAGACACCGATCCTGTCGGTGGCCGGTAATACCGAGCCCAACATCGACAGCTTCCATACCGACTTCAGCGGCCATGTCGACGCCGGTGGCCGCCGTCGCTGGCTGCGTACGTCGCCGGAGTACCCGCTCAAGCGGCTGCTGGCCGCCGGTGTGGGCGACTGCTACGAACTAGGGCGGGTGTTCCGCAACGGCGAGGCCGGCGGGCGCCATAACCCGGAGTTCACCCTGCTGGAGTGGTACCGGGTTGGCTGGGACCATCACCGGCTGGTGCAGGAAACCGCGGAGCTGGTCCGCCTGGCTCTGGGCCTGGTTGGACGCAGCGCCGGCCTGCGTGTGCTGAGCTACCGCGAGCTGTTCCAGCAGCAGGTGGGCGTGGATCCGTTCCAGACCGATGAGGCCGGGCTGCGCGCTGCGCTGGGTGACGTGCATATCGACCCGGTCGGGCTGACCCGCGACGACTGGCTGGATCTGCTGATGACCCATCGCATCCAACCGCATTTCGATGACGCGGTCATGACCGTTGTCCACGACTGGCCGGCGAGCCAGGCAGCACTGGCCCGCGTCCGCCCTGGTACGCCGCCGCTGGCCGAGCGGTTCGAGCTGTACCTGGGGGCCGTGGAGCTGGCCAACGGCTATCACGAACTGAACGATGCCGACGAACAACGGGCGCGTTTCCAGCACGACCTGCAGCGTCGTCATGCGCGCGGGCAGGTGCAGCCGGCGCTGGACGAGGCACTGCTGGCGGCGTTGCCTGCCATGCCCGCGTGTGCGGGTGTCGCGGTCGGCATCGATCGCCTGTTGATGGCGATGAACCGCACGCCCCGCATCGCCGACGTGCTGGCCTTCGATTTCGCCGACGCCTGAGCGCACGCGCTTTCTGAACCAGACAGACTGAACGGATTGCCGCGTCCGCGCGCTTGATTCAGCAAGCACGATGATGCTCTCATCACTCCCGATGCCAGACACTGGCATGGCAGTTCGTCCAGTCCTATGGGGAAGGCTTTGGTCAAGTGGTTTGCGGTTGTGGCGGCACCGGTCTACTCCATTGCGATGTGGGGAGTGCTGACGCCGTTGCCGGCATCGGCGCAGCAGGCCGGCTATGACGGCGAAGTCGTCACCTGCGAGTCACGCGACATGGCCTGGGTGCACTGCGATATCGATGTCAGCAACGGCGTCGATCTGGTTCGCCAGTTGTCCAGCAACAGCTGTATCCGTGGCAGCGAATGGGGCACCGACCGCAGCGGCGTGTGGGTCACGCTCGGGTGCCGTGCCGAGTTCCGGGCGCGCCCGGCGCAGGGAGTGGCTGCGGCCGAGCCAGGCAGCAAGCGCAAGGTGCGCCGCGTGGTCCGCTGTGAATCCAATGGCCGTCCGCAGAGTTGTCCGGTGCGTCTGGACGGCGCACCGGTGCGCCTGCTGCGGCAGCTGTCGGTGCTGCCATGCCGGGAAGGGCAGGGCTGGGGTTACAAGCGCAACGAGGTGTGGACCAGCCGTGGCTGCCAGGGCGATTTCGAGGTGGCCGATGAGCAGGGCCGTTTCGTCGACGTGCCGCGCCGGCTGACCTGCGAATCAAAATCGAAGAAGCGCCGTTTCTGCGGCGCCAGCATCTCCGTTGGTGCCGCGGTGCGACAGCAGCTGTCCAGCACCGAGTGCGTGGAGGGCAGCACCTGGGGCTGGAGCCGCAACGGCATCTGGGTGGACGGCGGTTGCCGCGCCGAATTCTCGGTGAATTGAATCCGGCCGGGTGCCTGCGCGAGGGGGCGTGGCCCTACAATGGGCCCATGAACACTGCCACCGACCTCGATTACGCCCGCTACGACCACATCCGCCCGATCCTGTGGACCGGCGATGCCCTGCAACTGCTGGACCAGCGCAAGCTGCCGTTCGTGGTCGAGCATGTGGTATGCCGGGACAGCGATGAAGTCGCCGCGGCCATCCACGCCCTGACCGTACGTGGCGCCCCGGCCATCGGCATCGCGGCTGCCTGGGGCGTGGTGCTGGCGGCGCGTGAGGTGCAGGCTGCCGATGGCCCGCTCGCCCTGCAGCAGCTTGAGCCGGCGCTGCAGCGGCTGAACGCCTCACGCCCGACCGCCGTCAACCTGGCCTGGGCACTGGCGCGGATGCGTCGTTGCCTGGGCAGCGCCGGTGCGGACTGGAAGACGCTGCTTGAAGCGGAAGCGCGGGCCATCGCCGAGGAAGACCTGGCCGCCAACCGCCACATGGGGGCGCTCGGCGCCGGCCTGATCGATGCCGGCAGCGGCGTGCTGACCCACTGCAATACCGGCTCGCTGGCCACCGCCGGCTTCGGCACCGCGCTGGGCGTGATCCGCGCCGGCATGGCCCAGCACCGGATCGCCCGCGTATTCGCCGGCGAGACCCGGCCGTGGCTGCAGGGTGCGCGCCTGACCGTCTGGGAACTGCAGCAGGATGGCATCGACGCCACCCTGATCGCCGATTCGGCCGCCTCGCATCTGATGAAGACCGGGGCCGTGCAGTGGGTGATCGTCGGCGCCGACCGCATCTGCGCCAATGGCGATACCGCCAACAAGATCGGCACCTACCAGCTGGCCATCGCCGCGCGCCACCATGGCGTGAAATTCATGGTCGTGGCGCCGTCCTCCACGGTCGACATGGAGACCGTCGACGGCAGCCAGATCGAGATCGAACAGCGCGATCCGGGCGAGCTGTACGGCGTGGGCGGGACGCGCACGGTGGCCGAAGGCATCGCCGCCTGGAACCCGGTGTTCGACGTCACCCCGGGCGAGCTGATCGACGCCATCGTGACCGAGCGCGGCGTGATCCTGAACCCGACCGTGGAGAACATGCGCGCCGCCTTCGGCGGTTGAGACGCACAGGCGGTCTGCGCCTCAGGAGCCGGGCGCATCTTCCGGGTCCGCCGCGGCCAGCCCCGGGCGTGGCCCGATGGGCCCCGTCCTGCCCCTAAGTTCCTGATTTGTGCCGGTAAAACCCCTGTAAACACAGGCGGGAAATGGTCCGATGTGGTAGTATCCACAGGTTGAATCGAGGTTCCGGCATGGTCACCCCCGCAGGTGTCCGCGCCGGACTGGACCGCTACCAGACAACGGAACCCGAATGGCAGAAACCGCCAAGGAAATCATCCAGGTCAACCTGGAAGACGAGATGCGCAAGAGCTACCTCGATTACGCCATGAGCGTGATCGTGGGCCGCGCGCTCCCGGATGCGCGCGATGGCCTCAAGCCGGTGCATCGCCGCGTGCTGTACGCGATGAACGAGCTCAACGCGCACAGCAACAAGCCCTACTTCAAGTCGGCGCGTATCGTCGGTGACGTCATCGGTAAGTACCATCCGCATGGCGATCAGTCGGTGTACGACACGCTGGTGCGCCTGGCCCAGCCGTTCTCGCTGCGTTACATGCTGGTCGACGGTCAGGGTAACTTCGGTTCGATCGACGGTGACTCCGCCGCGGCGATGCGATACACCGAAGCGCGCATGTCGCGCCTCGCGCATGAGCTGATGGCCGACATCGACAAGGAAACCGTCGATTTCCAGCCCAACTACGACGAGAAGGAACTGGAGCCGACGGTCATGCCGACCCGGTTCCCGAACCTGCTGGTCAACGGTTCGGCCGGTATCGCGGTGGGCATGGCGACCAACATCCCGCCGCACAACCTGAGCGAATCGATCAATGCCTGCATCGCGCTGATCGACAACCCGGAAATCGACGTCGACGGCCTGATGGAGTACATCCCGGGCCCGGATTTCCCGACTGCGGGCATCATCAACGGCACCGCCGGCATCGTCGCCGGCTACCGTACCGGCCGTGGCCGCGTGCGCATCCGCGCCAAGGCGGATATCGAAGTGGCCGACAACGGCCGCGAATCGATCATCGTCACTGAAATTCCTTACCAGGTGAACAAGGCGCGTCTGATCGAGAAGATCGCCGAGCTGGTCAAGGAAAAGAAGATCGAAGGCATCAGCGAGCTGCGCGATGAGTCCGACAAGGACGGCATGCGCATCTACATCGAGATCAAGCGCGGTGAATCTGCCGAGGTTGTGCTGAACAACCTGTACCAGCAGACGCAGATGGAATCGGTGTTCGGCATCAACATGGTAGCGCTGGTCGACGGCCGCCCGCAGTTGATGAACCTCAAGCAGATGCTGGAGGCATTCGTCCGCCACCGTCGCGAGGTGGTCACCCGCCGCACCGTGTTCGAGCTGCGCAAGGCGCGTGCCCGTGCCCACGTGCTGGAAGGCCTGACCGTCGCGCTGGCCAACATCGACGAGATGATCGAGCTGATCAAGACCTCGCCCAATCCCAACGAGGCGCGCGAACGCATGCTCGCCCGCCTGTGGGAGCCGGGCCTGGTCGGGGCCATGCTGGGTGCTGCCGGTGCCGAGGCCTCGCGCCCGGAGGACCTGCCCAAGGGCGTGGGCCTGATCGAGGGCGGCTACCAGCTGACCGAGATCCAGGCCACCCAGATCCTGGAAATGCGCCTGCACCGCCTGACCGGGCTGGAGCAGGATCGCCTGACCGACGAGTACAAGCAGCTGCTGGAAGTGATCGCCGGTCTGATCCACATCCTGGAAGATCCCGATCGCCTGCTGCAGGTGATCCGCGAGGAGCTGGTCAGCGTCAAGGCCGAGTTCGGCGACGAGCGTCGCACCGAGATCCGCCACAGCGAAGAAGACCTGGACATCCTCGACCTGATCGCCCCGGAAGACGTGGTGGTCACCCTGTCGCACGCCGGCTACGTCAAGCGCCAGCCGGTCAGCGCCTACCGTGCCCAGCGTCGCGGCGGCCGTGGCCGCAGCGCGGCAGCGACCAAGGAAGAGGATTTCATTGAACAGCTGTGGCTGGTCAACACGCACGACACCCTGTTGACCTTCACCAGTTCAGGCAAGGTGTTCTGGCTGCCGGTGTACCAGCTGCCCGAAGCGGGCTCCAACGCACGCGGCCGGCCGATCATCAACTGGATTCCGCTGGAACCGGGTGAGCGCGTACAGGCCGTGTTGCCGGTGCGCGAATACGCCGATGGCCAGTTCGTGTTCTTCGCCACGAAGAACGGCACGGTCAAGAAGACCCCGCTGGGCGAATTCGCCTTCCGTCTGGCCCGCGGCAAGATCGCGATCAACCTCGACGAGGGCGATGCGCTGGTTGGCGTCGGCCTGACCGATGGCGAGCGTGACATCCTGCTGTTCGCCTCCAACGGCAAGACCGTGCGTTTCGGCGAGGACAAGGTCCGCTCGATGGGCCGTACCGCCACCGGCGTGCGCGGCATCAGGATGCCGCCCGGCGAGGAAGTGGTCAGCCTGATCGTGGCCGAGAGTGCCGGTGGTGCCGAGGACGAGAACGAGGACGACAACGGTATCGAGGAAGCGGTCGCCAATGGCGATGCGGTGATCGACGGTGCCGACGACGCCAACCTGCAGTACATCCTCACCGCCACCGAGAACGGTTACGGCAAGCGCACCCCGCTACCGGACTATCCGCGCAAGGGGCGTGGTACCCAGGGCGTGATCGGCATCCAGACCACCGAGCGCAACGGCAAGCTGGTCGCCGCGGTGCTGATGGGCTCCAGCGATGAAGTGCTGCTGATCTCCGATGGCGGCACGCTGGTGCGCACGCGCGGTTCGGAAATCAGCCGCGTGGGCCGCAACACCCAGGGCGTCACCCTGATCCGCCTGTCCAAGGACGAGAAGCTGCAGGCGGTGGAGCGCATGGATGCCTCGATCGACGAGGACGAGGACGAGGTGGCCGCGGTCGCCCCGGCCACGGCCGAAGGCGCCCCGGCTGCCACCGGCAGCGAGGATGCCGCGCAGGAGTGATCCGGCCGGTCGCGCTGACGAGGTCCCCGACGACGCCGGCCCCGTGCCGGCGTCGTCGTATGCGGGAGCATGGAATACGCACGCGCTTCACGGCGGCGGTGGGATAAGGGCAGCATGCTGCTCCCGGAGATCGCCGATGTCCGCCACGCCGCAGTCCGCGCCGGCGCCTGTGCGCCGCCACCCTCTGGTCACGGTCCTGTCGCTGCTGCTGGTCATCCTGGGCCTGGTGATCGGCGGGCTGGGTGCATGGCTGTTCCAGCTGGGTGGCTCGGCCTATTACCTCATCGCCGGCTGTGGCCTGCTGGCCAGCGGCATTCTGCTGTGGCTCAACCGTCGCAGCGGTGCGCTGCTGTACGCGCTGGTGTTCGTCGGCACGCTGCTGTGGACGGGGTGGGAATCGGGCAGCGATTACTGGCGCTGGGTGCCACGGCTGGGGCTGGTCACCGCGCTGGGCATCGTTCTGGCGCTGCTGACGCCGACGTTGCGCGCGCCGCTGTCCAAACGGCTGTCGTGCAGCATCGCCGCCGTGTTGCTGCTGGTGTTCGTCGGCGCGTTTGCCCTGGCGTTCAGTCCGCACGGCAGCGTGGACGGCCATGCGCCGTTCCCGGAAGCAGCCTTCAGCGCAGGCCTGGAGCCGACCCGCGACACCACCGGCCTGCAGCCGGCCGACCAGCCCGCCGAGGGTGACTGGCCCGCCTGGGGCCGCAGCAACGCCGCCACCCGCTTCTCGCCGCTGCAGCAGATCACGCCCGCCAACGTGGCTACCCTGCAACTGGCCTGGCAGTTCCGCACCGGCGACCTGCCGAAGAAGCGCTGGGGGGCCGAGACCACGCCGTTGAAGATCGGCGACAGGCTGTACCTGTGCACGGCACGCAACCGCCTGATCGCCCTCGATGCCAGCACTGGCAAGGCGCTTTGGCGGTTCGATCCAAAGGTGAAGGACGCCTCCATTCCGTACACCGCCGCCTGCCGTGGGGTGTCCTACTACGAGCAGCCCGCCGTGCCGGTATTCGCCGATGCGGCATTGGCGGATGTGGCTGCCGATCTTGCCTTGCCCCTGCCACCTCCCAGCGTTCGACCGGGCGCGGCGGCGGGCGCGCGGCCTGCCTGCTGGGCGCGCGTCATCGAAGGCACGCTGGACGGACGCATCATCGCAGTGGATGCCGACAGCGGTCGGCCGTGCGTCAATTTCGGCAACAACGGCCAGATCGACATCACCCTCGACATGGGCGAGGTGCCGCCGGGCTATGTCTCGATCACCTCGCCGCCGGCCATCGTGCGCGGCGTGATCGTCACCGGTCACCAGGTGCTGGACGGGCAGCGCCGTGACGCGCCTTCCGGCGTGATCCAGGCCTATGACGCGATCACCGGCAAGCTGCGCTGGGCGTGGGACATGGAGCGGCCCGAGCGCACCGGTCCGCCCCCCCGCGAGCAGGTCTATACCCGGGGTACGCCGAACATGTGGACCACCGCCACCGGCGATGAACAACTGGGCCTGGTCTACCTGCCGTTGGGCAATGCCGCCGGCGACTACTGGAGCGGCTCGCGCAGCGAGCAACAGAACCGCTATGCCACCTCGCTGGTGGCACTCGACGTGGCCACCGGCAAGCCGGTCTGGCATTTCCAGGCCGTACGCAAGGATGTCTGGGACTACGACCTCGGTTCACAGGCCAGCCTGATCGATTTTCCGACCGCGGCAGGCAAGGTGCCCGCGATCCTGCTGCCGACCAAGCAGGGTGACCTGTACATCCTCGACCGGCGCAACGGCCGGCTGCTGACACCCGCGGAAGAGCGCAGGGTTCCGCAGGGCGGCGTGGAACCGGAGCAGCGCTCGCCAACGCAGCTGTTCTCGCTCTATCACACCCTGCGGCGCGAGCAGCCGCTGACCGAGCGTGACATGTGGGGCATCACGCCGATCGATCAGCTGGTCTGCCGCATCCAGTTCCGCAGGGCGCACTACCAGGGCTTCTACACGCCGCCCACCAGTGATCGCCATTCCATCGAGTATCCCGGTTACAACGGTGGCTCGGACTGGGGTGGCGTGGCCATCGATACCCGCCGGGGCGTGATCGTGGCCAACTACAACGACATGCCCAACTACAACCGGCTGGTACCGCGTGCCGAGGCCGACCGGCGGGGATGGCTGCCGCGTGAGCAGATCCGCGCCGACCGCGGCGCTGGCGAAGGGGCAGGCGACCCGCAGGTGGGTACGCCGTATGCCATCGACGTCAATGCAGGATGGCGGCTGCCATTGACCGGCCTGTCGTGCAAACAGCCGCCGTATGGCGGCATCCGCGCGATCGATCTGCGCACGGGTGCGCTGCTGTGGGACCGACCGTTCGGAAGCGCGCGCGGCAACGGCCCGTTCGGCATCCGCTCCGGCCTGCCGATCGAGATCGGAACGCCCAACAATGGCGGTGCGGTGATCACTGCCAGCGGCCTGGTATTCATCGCCGCCGCGACCGACGATCTGCTGCGCGCCATCGATCTGAAGACGGGCCGGGAACTGTGGCATGCCAGGCTGCCTGCCGGGGGCCAGGCCACTCCGATGATCTACGAGCAGGGGGGACGCCAGTACGTGGTGATCGTCGCAGCAGGCCATCACTTCATGGAGACCCGTCCCGGCGATTACGTGATGGCGTTTGCCCTGCCCGAACAGTGAGCATCGTTCGCGGCGGGGCCTGTCCGCCGATTCCCGGAAGCGGCCATTTCCCACCCGATGACGTGGTGTCCACCGATGCAGTAGCGGTGTGCCGACGGGCACGCTGTTGCGCATGCCCAGCCTGTCGAACCCTGTCAGCCGCGAGCCCATCATGGGCAATGTCCATCTGCTCACCGTGACCTGCTGCAATCGGCAGCGTCTGTTCGAGAACGCGGCGCATGCGGATGTCGCGATGCAGCTGTTGGCTGCGATGGACCGCGAGGGGCTGACCACCTCGCTGGCCTGGCTTGTCATGCCCGACCACGTGCGATGGCTGGCGCAGCTGCGTGGCTATCCACCCGGATACTGCGTACAGCGCTTCAAGGCGCGCAGCAGCTTCCTGATCAACCGCCATCGCGGCCGCAACGAAGCGGTCTGGCAGGCCGGCTATTTCGATCAGGTGATCGACAATGATGCTTCGTTGCCTGTGCGGGCCCGGCAGGTGCTGGCTTACCCGGTCCGCGCGGGGCTGGCCGGGCAGGTGGGCGAGTATCCCCATGGCTGGTGTCGCTGGCCGCTGCAGGACGCCGCGATTGCGCGGTAGTGGCGGGCTGCCGTGTTACTGCGGCACCCGTACCATCCTCGTCATCAAATGTTCGACCACACCCGCCGGGTTGGCTGTGCGGCCCACATGCGTGCTGGACATCTGCACGATCGAGCTGCGTTTGGCGGTGAGGAAATGGAAGCGTGCGCGTGCCGGAAGCTGCGCGATGGGGCCGGCGGTGGCATCGCCGCGGCAGATGGCCACGATGGCATCCAGCCACGGTTGCAGCGCCTGCTGGTCCAGCGCCGGTGCGAACGCCTGCAGGCGTGCCGGGTCGATCTCGATGGCTGCTTCCAGATGACGCGCACCGGGACAGGACACGATCACCCCGACGTTGATGAATTCCTCGCGCTCCACCCGCGGTACAACGCGGATGACCGCATAGTCATACGTGTGCAGCGTGGGCACGGATGGCCTCCTGCACGAATACCGCACGCACCTTCAGGCGATGCTTGAGATAGTCGATGTAGCCCTGGCGGTAGGCCTGAGGGCTGTCGAACGCCGGCTCGTTGACCAGCCAGCTGTCTGGCACGAGGCCGACGATCCGCTCGATCTCGGCATCGGTCAGGCGAGCCGCCAGCTCGGCATCCACCTCGGCGATGCGGCTGGCGAACGACAGCAGCACGTGGTCGCGGATCAGCACGAACGGCCTTTCGCAGGCATCGCCGGCGTTGGCCCAGTCGTGGTGGAAATACATCGCTGCACCGTGGTCGATCAGGTACAGCTGGCGGTGCCACACCATCAGGTTCGGGTTGCGCGTGGTGCGATCGACATTGCTGGTGAATGCATCGAACCAGACGATGCGCGACGCCAGGTCGGCGTCCACCGGCATGGCCGCCGGGTCGTAGTTGATCGCGCCGGGCAGGTAATCCAGGCCCAGGTTCAGGCCCTCGCTGGCGCGGATCAGTTCCTGGATCTCCGGATCCGGTTCGGTACGCGCGAACTCGCTGTCCAGTTCGACGAACAGCAGTTCGGGAATCGGCAGGCCCAGGGTACGGGCCATTTCACCTGCGATCAGTTCGGCGATCAGGGCCTTGGGCCCCTGGCCCGCACCCCGGAACTTGAGTACGGCCATGCCGTCGTCGTCGGTCTCGACCACGGCCGGCAGGGAGCCGCCCTCCCGCAGGGGCGTAATGTAACGAAGAGCATTCACGGTGCGCATGCACGCATTCTAGCGTGGCACACGGTGCTGCATCGCATGCGCCGCAGAGCACACGCCGCGCATGCCGACGCAACGCAGGCAATGCTGAATGCACGCTGCGCAATGTGCCGCGCTTCACACGATCCTCCGGACGGCGCGGGCAACATGCTGTCCATGGCGTTCGCGGAAACGCCGCGCGGATCCTGCTCCACGATGTCTCCACCAGATGCGGAGGTACAGGGATGAGCGACCAACTGAATGCGGCACTGCCGCCTCTGGATGATGCCAAGGCCGAAGAAATGATCGGCAAGGTAGTGCTGGTGGGCGTCACCCGTTACGGCGGTGACGGGCAGGTTCAAGGGCTGGAGCAGTATGCCGGCACAGTGCTGCGCATCAGCGCGTTCGAAGGCGTGGTGCTTGCCGACGAGAACGATGGCCACGAGCGCTACCTGCCGCCCATGCTCGACCAGTACCTGCCAGCCCAGCCGGGCGAGTACTGCATGCGCTCCAACGGGATGATCGTGGTGGACCCGGACTATCTGGCCACCTGGGACCTGCACGCCCGGCAGTAGTGACCCGGCCTGCGCTTTGCCTTATCCGGTGACTAGCCCATCCGGCCCATTGAACGCGGGCCGGGCGGTGCTAGATTCGGCGCATGCCCGCTTCGCGGGCAGCCCGACACTACCAGGGGATAAGGATGCTCATCCGTCGTACCTCTCTGGCGGCTGCCATTGCCGTCGTTGCCGTCACGCTGTTGTCTGCAGGCCCGGCATGGGCCGACTATGCCAAGCCGCCGGAGCATCTGCTGAAGGTGCTGAAGGCACCGCCGCCGCCAATGCCGAACGTGGACCCCAGTGGCCAGCGTCTGTTGCTGACCACCGCGCAGACCTATCCGTCGATCAGCCGGGTGGCGCAGCCCTACCTGAAACTGGCCGGCGTGCGCCTGGAGCCGAAGAACCGCAGCCGTCATGACACGCCCGGAGGCTATGGCATACCGGCCTGCGTGGCCGACTTCACCCTGGTCGAGATCGGTAGCGGCAAGGAGACCCGGGTCAACCTGCCGCAGGGCTGTGCCGGTGGCGCGCTGTGGTCGGCCGACGGCAGCCACTTCGCGTTCCAGAATGCGGTCGAGACCAGCGTGCAGCTGTGGGTGGGCGATGCCGCCACCGGTCAGGTCAAGCAGGTACCGAACGTCCAGTTGAACCCGATTTTCGGCAGCACCGTGCAGTGGCTGGGTGGCAGCCAGACACTGCTGGTGAAGCTGGTACCGGCCAACCAGGGGCCGGCGCCGTCCAATGGCGGCGTGCCGACCGGACCCGATGCACAGGAGTCGCTCGGCAGCAGTGGCGAGAGCAGCACCTACGAGGCACGCGACACGCTGACCAGCGTGCATGATGAAGCGTTGTTCGCCTACTACGGGGCCTCGCAGCTGGCGGTGGTGGATACCGCGGCGGGCACCGTGCGAACGGTCGGCCAGCCGGCCATCTACAACGATGTCAGTGCGGCGCCAGACGGCGTGCATGTGCTGACCGAGTCGATCAAGCCACCGTTCTCGCATGCGGTTACCTACCAGCGGTTCGCCAACGACGTCGCGGTACTGGATGTCAGCAGTGGGCGCACGACCACCATCGCCCGCCTGCCGTTGGCCGACCGCGTGCCGGTGCACGGCGTGCCGGAGGGGCCGCGCGGTTTCGACTGGCGCTCCACCGATCCGGCGACGCTGGTGTATGCCGAAGCACTGGACAAGGGCGACTGGAAAGTGAGTGTGCCGCACCGTGACCGCGTGCTCATGCTCAAGGCGCCGTTCACCGGCAAGCCGGTGGAGATCGCGCGTACCGCGCAGCGCTTCGAAGGCATTGCCTGGACGGCGGACCCGGCCGTGTCGTTCCAGTTCGAGAATGACGAGAACCGGCACTGGGTGCAGACCCGCATCGTCGATGTGGACAAGCCGCGGCAGGAGGGCCGCCTGTTGTGGGACATGTCCAGCGACGAGCTGTACGGCGATCCGGGCAACCTGGTGTTCAAGCGCCTGCCCAATGGCGCACCGGTGGTGCGGCAGGAAGGGACGTACGTGTTCCTGCGCGGGCAGGGCGCTTCGCCGCAGGGGGATCGCCCGTTCCTGGACCGTCTGGACCTGTCCACACTGAAGAGTGAGCGCCTGTTCCGCAGCGATGCCGATGCCTACGAGCAGTTCCTGGGCTTCAGCAATACGCCGGGCCGCTACCTGACGTGGCACCAGTCGGTGATGGACCCGCCGAACGCCTTCCTGCGCCAGCAGGGCGATGCGGTGGCGGACGCCAAGCAGGGCGAGGCGCAGTACACCTCCACCGCGACGGCGCTGACGAAGCTGGTCGACCCCACGCCTGAAGTGCGGCAGATCAAGAAGCAGCTGGTGACCTACAAGCGCGCCGACGGCGTGGACCTGTCGTTCACCTTGTACACGCCGCCCGGCTACCGGGAAGGCCAGCGCGTGCCAGCCATCCTCTACGCCTATCCGGCAGACTTCGCCAATGCCGCGCAGGCCGGGCAGGTCTCCGGTTCGCAGCAGACGTTCACCCGCCTGCAGCCGTACCGCCTGATGCTGCTGGCCGGCTACGCGATCATCGACAATGCCTCGTTCCCGATTGTCGGTGATCCCAGGAACGCCTACGACACCTACCTGGAGCAGTTGGAAGCCGATGCCAAGGCGGCCGTGGACAAGGCCGTCGACATGGGCGTGGTGGATCGCAACCGGATCGGCGTCACCGGCCACAGCCACGGCGGCCTGATGACCGCGAACCTGATCGCGCATACCACCCTGTTCAAGGCGGGCGTGGCGACCAGCGGCTCCTACAACAAGACCTTCACTCCGTTCGGATTCCAGAACGAGCGGCGTTCGGTCTGGCAGGCACAGGATGTCTACCTGAAGGCATCGCCGTTCTTCTACGCCGACAAGATCAAGCTGCCGCTGCTGCTGGTGCATGGCGAGGACGATGCCAATCCGGGTACCGAGCCGTTCCAGTCGCGCAAGCTGTACCAGGCGATCCGTGGCAACGGCGGCACCACCCGCCTGGTGATGCTGCCGAACGAGCCGCACTGGTATACGGCGCTGGAGTCGAACGAGCAGCTGGTGGCGGAGATGCTCAACTGGTTCGACACCTACGTGAAGAACGCCAAGTGAGGAATGGAAAGGCCGCCCTCGGGCGGCCTTCCTGCATCCTGTGGAGCCGAGCCATGGTCGGCTGCTGTAGTACAGAGCCGGGGAAGTCACATGAAGGCATGGATGTTGGCGCTCGCTCCGCTGTTGGTTTCTCCTGTGGCCATGGCGGTCCAGCGGCCGATGAGCGTGCACGTCACGTACGACTGGTCTGGCTGGGGTTCCGTATCTGAGCGCTGGGTCATCCGGCGCGATGCCTACGGCGTGACCACCCGCGTACAGGTGGTTGACGCGCCCGACGTGCAACCGCGGGTGCCGGAGCTGCTGCCGTTCGGCGCGATGTCAGCGTTCGAGGCTGCGCTGCAGGCAGCGCCGTTGACCCGGGATGCTACGGTGGATCTGATCGCTTCGCGGCTGGGCCGGTCCACCATGCTGACGCTGGATCCACAGTTGCGCAGCACGCCGCCGGCCAGATGCTCGTTCGCCCAGCAGCAGGCCTGGGCACGCCGGGCGCTGGCCGGGCAAGGTCTACAGGAGCGCGTTGCAGCGCATTTCCGCGGCCTCTGGACTGACGACCATCCCAGCATGACCGTGGTCGTAAGCCGTCCGGGCCGCCCGGAAACCGTGCTGGTGTCCACTTCCCAGTACGCAATGATGCTGCCATGGAAGCGCGTGTCATCGACGAACTTCGACCAGCACGTTCTGGCAGGCGCGCAGGAGCAGTGGCGTCCGGCGTTGAGCGATGCACTGATGGCGCTGCTGCCTGCGGGGGAACCCAGCCGCGAACGTTTCAGGATCAGCTGGTTGCAGAACAGATTACGAGACGACATTGCCCAGGAGGCGCTGCGTTGTGGGACGCTGCGTAAGGAAACCGCAGATTGATCATCCACGGATGCTCTGCGATCAACGGTGCAGACTCGACAGCGACAGGTCGATCGCGGTGCGGCCGGACAGGCGCCCCAGCAGGGAAGTTGTCCGTGGAGAGCGCTGCCTGGGCATCCGCGCTCACGCCAGTGGCAGGCGGTCCTGCGCGTGCGAAAGGCGATCATGCAGGTCGCACACATGCTCGGCCCTGGCATGTACCCGGGTGGTGTCGCCGAAGCTGCGCAGATAGGCGCAGGCGGCGAAGCCGTCACTCTTGCTTTCATACTCCGTAATCCAGGCCAGTCGGTCCGGATTGTCGGCCTGTTCGGCCGACCACGCGGCGGCGGGCGGGCGGATGCGGTACTTCAGGCCGACACGCCATGGTTTGGGTGTCAGCCGGGCCCGGAAGCAGTGCTGCAGCCGGCACATGCGCGCGTACAGCGTGTCGGCGCCCAGTGCGTTGAAGAACGCCTGCAGCGCCTCGTCGCCGGGGGAGAACGTGGCATGCATGGCCAGTATCCGCAGCCCGGCCGGCGTCCGGTACGCGCGCAGATGCCAGTCCGGATGCTGCCTGCTGAAGTCCGCGACCCGCCGCAGGGCCACGCCCTCGGCGCCACCGGCAGCGGCCAGGCGACGCCTGCGTTGCGTCAGCATCGCGGTATTCACCAGCGCCACGGCTGCCACGCCCAGTACCAGCCCCACCAGCCAGTGCCAGAGCAGGGTGCCGATGAGGGCAACGGCGGGCAGCAGGGTTGCCGTGATGACGACGGGCATCACACATCCTGCCGGTGGTTGCGGGTGGTCAATGTCGGCGAACAGGACGTCCGGAGTGTTCAGGCACAGCGCACCGTAGCTGTTGCGGGTGATCACCACGCCGCCATCGCGCTGCACGATCTGCTCGCGGATCGGCACGCCTTCCACGCCGTAGTTGCTGCGGACCTCGCGGCGCGGCAGTGCCTGCCCGGCGAGGATGGCATTGAGCGCTTCGTTGGCCCGGCGCTCGGCGTGTGCCTGGGCGTCGGCAGGGGTTGTGTCGGACCATCCGAAGCGACGCACGACCACCGGCCGTCCGCGGAAACGGGCCTGCAGGCGGGCTTCGGCCCAGTACGCGGGAACGATCATCATCGTGCGGTGCGCCATCATCCATGGCAGATGCCGAGGTGAGTCTGGCACAGGGGCGTAACGGCCGCACCCGCCTGCTGCGGCGAAGGGGACGCAGTGATAGATTGCCTGCCTGGCATTGTCTCCACCAAGGACGGATCGATGTTCGTTTCCCTGCGTGGCCTGCTTGCCCTGGCGCTGGCCGGGACGGCCGGCGTGGCCCATGGTGCAGCGCCCGGGCCCGAGATCCTGATTTCCGACGCCAGCCGCTTCTATGCCCTTTACGACACAACCGATGGCCAGCCCAGCGTCGCCCAGTTGGCGCAGTACCTGGCCGAAGGGACGCCCAGCCTGGGCGAGTTCGCGAGCCGGCGACGGGTCACCGCCGAGCGCATCGCCGACGCCATGCGTCGCGACCCTGCGATGTACGCCAACGGCCGGACCTGCCTGGATGAACTGCCTGCGGTACGCCAGCGGCTGGTGCAGGTGTTTGCCAATCTGCAGGCGATCTATCCGCAGGCGAGGTTTCCACCGGTCGCGATCATGGTCGGGCGCGGCCGCCCGGTCGGGCTGACCCATCCGGGGGGCGTGCTGATCGGGCTGGAAGCCCTTTGCGCGGCTGACTTCATGAACCCCAATGTGCAGGACCGCTTCGTGCATGTGATCGCGCACGAGTACGTGCACATCCAGCAGACCGGTGCGATCGATTTCGAGCAGGGCGATCCGCGTGCGACGGTGCTGCGCCTGTCACTGGCCGAAGGCGTTGCCGAGTTCATCACCGAACTGGTTTCCGGCAACGTCGGCAACGGACGCCACGCGGCATGGACGCGGGGCAGGGAAGTGCACATCGAAAGTGCATTCGCGCTGGACCTGGACAGTACCGATCTGTCGCCCTGGCTGTACAACTACACGCCCGGTTCCGACGCGCCCTACGATCTGGGCTACTGGGTGGGCTACCGCATCGCCAAGGCGTACTACCTGCAGGCCAGGGACAAGCGCGAAGCGGTACGCGCCCTGATCGAACAGGACGATCCGAAGGCGATCCTGGCGGCCAGTGGCTGGACGCCGGGCATGTGGATGCCGGCGAAGGTGACTGGCGTGGCCGCGCGCGCTGCGGCACGCTGAGTGCGGAACAGAACGCTACGGGAGATCGGCATGCGCATTCCTGCTTTGACGGCCGGCGCCATCGCGCTGGCATTGGCGATGACCGGCGGTGTGAAAGGGGCCGAGGCACCCGCCATCAACCCGCTGCTGACACGGCCAGTGGAGCAGCTGCGGCCGGACGAAGTCCGTTTCATGCAGCAGCGTCTGGCGGATTGGCCACAGCTGCAGCGCTATCGTGACGCCAACGCAGCACTGCCTGCTGCCCGGCCCGGACAGCCACGCGTGGTGTTCTACGGCGACTCGATCACCGAGGGCTGGGGGGCTGAGGGCAGTGCCGCCTTCTTCCCCGGCAAGGGGTATCTCAATCGTGGCATCGGGGGCCAGACCACGGCGCAGATGCTGGTTCGCTTCCCGCAGGATGTGCTTGCGCTGCATCCCCAGGTGGTGGTGATCCTGGCCGGCACCAACGATATCGCCGGCAATACCGGCCAGGCCACGCAGGCAATGATCGAGGACAACGTGCAGGCGATGGTGGCGCTGGCGAAAGCGCAGGGCATCAGCGTGGTGCTGGCCTCGGTGCTGCCGGTCAGCGAGTACCCCTGGATGCCTGGTATCGAGCCCGCCGCGAAGGTACGCGCATTGAACCGTGCACTGAAACGCCATGCCGACGAACAACAGCTGGTCTACCTGGATTACCACACGCCGTTGGCCAACGCGCAGGGCGGTCTGGATGCCGACCTGGCCGGCGACGGCGTGCATCCCACCACGAAAGGCTACGCGGTGATGGCACCGCTGGCCGAGGCTGCGATCGATCAGGCGCTGGCGAGGCGCGCCGCTCGGTGATGGTCGGCCGGAACATGCCGCAGGTCGGGACGTGATGGCGGGAACTCAGTCGTCGTCGCGCTTCAGCGCGGCGTCGGCAGCCAGCAGAGCTTCGGCGGCGGCGCTGAGCGCGGGGGAGGGCGGCAACGGCGAACCGATGGCGTCCATCATCTGCTGCATGCCCACGAATGCACGCGCGCGGCGATCATAGATGCCGGTGACCAGCAGGGCGCGCGTGGCGATCTTCTGGCCGTCGCCGACCAGCACGCGCTGCTCCATGATCACGCGCGTGCCGACCCAGCCGGCCAGGCGTGTTTCCAGGGTGAAGTGCTGGAATGGCCGGAGCTCGCGGCGGAACTGGATGGTGCCGGCGCCGACGATCGGCGCCCATTTCTCGCGCAGCGCCACCTTGCCCAGGCCCATGCGCAGGATCAGGTCCAACCGGCCCAGATCGAAGATGTTCCAGTAGCGGCCGTTGGTCATGTGCAGGTTGCTGTCCAGGTCGTTGGGCAGCACCCGGAACTGCAGCCGCGACACGCCGAAAGGCGCCTCCAGCCTGGGCCGGAACAGACTGCACAGCAGCAGATGGAGCAGGCGGAACCAGAGATTCATGATTATTACGAGTGTTATAGAATCGACGGTACGCTAGTCTATGACGACTGTCTTAGCAAGGCGCAGCCATGAGTCCGCGAACTTCCGACGCTCCCCAGCGCGTGATCGATGCCGCCGCGCAGATGCTGGCTCGGGTCGGGCTGAATGCAACCAGCATCCGTGAAGTGACCAAGCTGGCCGACGCGCCGCTGGGTTCCACCTACCATCACTTTCCCGGCGGCAAGCAGGAGCTGCTGGCGCGCGCCACGCTTATGGCCGGCGACAAGGTGGAAGCGCTGCTGGTGGCGCTGCTGAAGGGCGGCGCAGTGCAGGGCCTGCAGCAGTTCCTGGCGATGTGGCGCGAGCGCCTGCTGCGCTCCGGGTTCCGCGCGGGTTGCCCGGTGCTGGCCGCTGCCGTTGAGGAGCCGATGGACGCAGTGCCGAGCCAGCCCCGCGCGGCAGCTGCCGAGGTGTTCGTGCGCTGGCACGATCATCTCGCCACGGCGCTCGTCGCCGAAGGACATGCGCCAGCCGCTGCGGGTGAGCTGGCCAGCCTGGTGATTGCCAGCGTGGAAGGCGCGGTGGCGATGTGCCGCGCGCTGCAGGATATCGCTCCGTTTGACCAGGTCGCCGCGCAGCTGCTCAGGGCTGTCGCGCCACCTGCGCGCTAGAATCAACGCGAACGCGCTGCTGCGTGCCCGGCAAGGACGTCCCCATGTTGCACCACCTCTCCCTCGGCGTCCGTGACCTCGATGCCGCAGGCCGCTTTTACGATGCCGCACTCGCCACGCTTGGGTTTCGCCGGGTCTTCGAGGACGAGACCGCGATCGGTTATGGGGTGGTCGATGATGAGGATGCGCTGTGCCTGAAGCTGCGTGATGACGCCGCAGCGCCGGGTCCCGGTTTCCACGTAGCGTTTGCCGCGGACTCGGCAGCGGCCGTGGATGCCTTCCACGCAGCCGCCGTGGCCAACGGGGGCGCTGACAACGGTGCGCCCGGGCCGCGCCCCGATTACGGAGACTTCTACTACGCGGCGTTCGTGGTCGATCCCGATGGCCATCGCATCGAAGCGGTGACCAAGGCGCGGCCGGAGTGACGCAGCCAGGTGTTTCGGCGCCCGCACGCTGACAAGCACAAGCGCACGCAGCAGCTCACGCCAGCGATGGTTCGCGCGGTGGGACGCTGCCGGGTACGTCGTCGAAGTGGCTGAAACGACGACGCCGGATCACACCCGGCGCCGCCCGGGGCGATCAATCGAAACGCCAGCGCACGCCTGCATAGATGCCCCGGCCTTCGCCAGGCGTGGAGCGGGCGACATCCTTGCCGGCGTCGTCGTAGCCCGGTGTGACCGTGGCCGCGTAGTGGCGGTTGCCGAGGTTGCGCATCTCCGCCCACGCCTGCCAGCGGCCACCGGGTGCGTCGTAGCCGATGCGGCTGCCGAATATCACGTGGCTGTCGGCCCAGTAGCTGTTGGCGTAGTCCACCGCGATGCGCGAGGCGTATTCGGTGTTCAGCGCGGCGTACAGGCCGGAGGCATGATCGAAGCGCAGCTCGGCCTGGTAGCTGTGGCGCGGCAGGCCCGGCAGGCGGTTGCTGCCGAAGCGAGCGTCGTGGCGGTAACGGAAATCACTGAAGGTGTACGCTTGGCGCAACGACAGGCGCCCCGGCGCGGCCTGCCACAGCGTGCTGTCCAGACCGGCTTCGATGCCACGGTGCACGGTGGGGCTGGCGTTGTTCTCGGCGATGAACAGGTTCGGCACCGGTTGCAGTTCGACACTGAGCAGTTCGTGGTTTACGTGCGCGTAGTAGCCGGTCAGTTCCCAGCGACCCAGCGCCGCGTTACCGCGCGCGCCCAGTTCCAGCGTGGTGGCGGTCTGGTTCTGCATCGGCACCGGCGCGCGCTGGCGGCCGCTGGACGGTCCATTGCCCGGCCCGAAGTATTGGTTCGAGCCCCAGATCATCGACCACGGGTGTGGCGCTTCAACCGACCGGCTGAGGTTGCCGAACCACTGGGTCTGCGCGCTGTGCTGCCAGGTGAAGCCCAGTCGCGGCGCGTAGTCCCAGTCGTGGTCGCGCAGGCGGCCGCCACTGCTCGGCCAGGTCACCTGCACATCGCGGCGGGTGTTGATCAGTGCCAGCCCGGTCTGCATGCGCAGGCGGTCATTGAAGGCGAGGGTATTGCCGACGTGCAGTGTGCTGTCGGTGCCGTGGTGGCGGAAGTCACGCGTGCGCGTACCGGCGGCATAGCCGTTGCTGGCAAAGCGCAGCGACTCGCGCACATCGGCGTCCAGATCGTGGGTGACGCGCAGACCGATCGTGGTTTGGCTGTCCAGGCCGAACAGCCGGTGGCGGTGGTGGTAGTCCAGCGTGGCGTTGAGGTTGGCGTAGTCAAGCTGCTGGCGGTACAGGCTCTCGTTCAAGTCCATCGGATACGTGTGATAGACCAGCCCGGCCTGCAGCGAAGAATCCTCGTCGATCTGCAGCGTGGTGACATTACCGACCCAGGTACTGCCCGGCTGCGGGCGGCGCGCATCGATGGCCAGGTTGGCTGCGTTCGCGGCTCGCGGATCGTTGCGGATCTGATCGCGGGTCAAGCGACCGGGCGTTTCGTGATTGGTTTCGCGGTAGCGAACGAAGAAACGCGTCTGCAGGTCGGGCGTGATCTGCCAGCCGATGTTGGCCATCGCGCCCTTGCCGTCGCCGCGCGCATGGCGCTGATAACCATCGAACTCGGTATCGGTGTAGGCCAGGAAGTAATCGAGATCGCCGTTGACACCGCCCCAGCTGATGCCGCGTTTCTGGTAGCCACGGCTGCCCGCTTCGTAGTGCAGCTGCATGCCGGCCGAATCACGGCCGCTGCGGCTGACGTAGTTGATCGCGCCCCCCAGGGCCAGCGCACCGCGCTCGAAGCCGTTGGCCCCGCGCAGCACCTCTACCCGCGACAGCCACAGCGGTTCCAGCAGTTCGTAGGGCGTGCCGCCGGGGCCGGTCAACGGCAGGCCGTCGATCGATACGGCGATGCCCGAGGCATGTGCGCCCGGGCCGCGATTGATGCCCGAGCCACGGATCGAGACCTTGGTGCCTTCGTTGCCGGGCGACTGCGCGCTGATGCCCGGCTGGAAGGCCAGCACATCGGCACTGCTGGCCAGTCGGCTGTCGGCCTCGGCCACGTCGATGACGTTGCTGGCGCCGGGTACGCGCTTCAGCGCTTCGCGTGCCTGTGCGCTGGCATCGGCCGCAGTGACCTGCACGGCATCAAGGGTGGTGGCCTGCGGGGCGGCCTGGGCGGTCGAGGCCAGGCCAAACGAGACGGCCAGGAACAGCAGCGACGGGGTAGGGCGGTACGGCGCGAGCGACATGCGGAAATGCTGTAAACCACGAAAGTGGCGCGCAAGTTAACAGGTCGGCGGCGCCACGTCACCCATCACCGGCGTATGGGGCTGGTGCACCTGTAGAGCCGAGCCCATGCTCGGCTGCTTTTTTTACGGAGCCGAGCATCGGCTCGGCTCTACAAAGACGGTTTCGCCAGCGCCTTGGCCTTCGCGTACAGCCGATCAGCCGCTTCCTTCTCGCCCAGCGCGGCGTGGCATTCGGCCAGGCTGTCCCAGGCGTTGGCCGACTGCGGATACAGCGCGGTGTTGAGTGCAAATACCTTCAACGCCCTGCGCGCGCCCAGGCTCTCGCGGATGCCATAGCCATCGCTGTTGATCGCACGTTCCAGCTCGCTGCCGGTGATGCCGTGGTCGTCGCGCAGCCAGGCCCGCATTGCCTGTGCAGCCCCTGCGTCATCGTCCAACGCATAGGCAATCAGGCGTTCGGACAGCGCAGCGTGCGGAAACACCTTGGGTGCGGCGATGGCCATCGTGCTCTCCACCAGGGTGCTCGACCAGACGTTGCGGGCGCTGCCGTTGGTGAGGTACACGAACAGCCAGTAGCCGCTGGCCAGGGTGTCCTTGTACGCCAGCCGCGCGCGCACGCGGGTGCCACCATCATGACCGACCTGGGTGTAGCCATCGCTGCGCGTGGTATCCCAGCCGGTGGAGAAGAAATTGCTGCGGCCATCGGTCAGCCTCTGCGGCTGCCAGAGCTTTTCCAGTGTTGCCGTACGCAGCAGCTTGCCGGTGGCCAGCGCCTGCAGGAAACGGTTCATGTCGCCCACGCTGGTCTGCAGATCGGCATGGCCCCAGCCGTAGTCCGGCCACGGGTCTTCGTTGGCCGGCTGCAGCTGCCCATCCTTGCCGATGTACGGCACGGCCGCGCGCTGGGCTGGCACGCTGGCGACACCCCACGAGGTGCTGGCCATCTTCAACGGCTGCAGGATGCGTTCGTGGGCGATCGCCGGGTAGGGCCTGCCGTAATGCGTTTGCAGCAATGCGGTCAGCACCAGATAGTTGGCCTGCGTGTACTGCACGCGGCTTCCGGTGGCGAACTGCATCGGTGCCGCGCCGGCCACCTTCAGTGCAGCGGCAAGATCTGGCGCCACACCGGTGTAGCCCTTGCTCACCCAGCGGTTGTCCACCCGCTCGTAGTACTCGCCGATACCGGAGCTGTGGTTGAGGAAATCACGCACACGGATCGCCTGCCATGCTGCGGGCAAGTCCAGCACATAGCGGCTGGCGGGTGCATCCAGATCCACCTTGCCCTCATCGACCAGCTGCATCACCAGCGTGCTGGTCAGCAGCTTGGCCATCGACTGCGCGGCGAAGATGGTATCGACGGTGGCCGGTGAATGGGTAGCGGGATCACGTTCATCGCTGGCGCCCTGGTACAGCACCTGGCCGTTGTGTGCGACCAGTACCGCCTGGCCGGCGATGCCATAGCGTTCGCGGTTGGCCTGCAACTGCGCATCCATCCGGGTCGGCAGATCGTTGCGAACATCTCCCGCCAGAGCAGGCAGGGCAACGGTCAAGGCACAGAAGAGCGCGGCAAGGGCGCGGTACATCGCGATGATCCGTCAGTGGCGATGGCGCATCTTGGTCAGCGGCGGGGGCGGGGTCAAGCGCATGGCGCCGGGCCATGCCCGGCGTCGCAGGTACCGCCACCGGTAGCGCCGGGCCATGCCCGGCGACACCCGGGTCACGATCAGCCCAGGATTCCCGGCAGATCCAGCCCCTTCTCCTTCGCGCACTCGATCGCGATGTCATACCCCGCATCCGCGTGGCGCATCACGCCGGTGGCCGGGTCGTTCCACAGCACACGACCGATGCGCTTGGCGGCCGCCTCGGTGCCATCGCAGACGATGACCATGCCGGCGTGCTGCGAGAAGCCCATGCCCACGCCGCCGCCGTGGTGCAGCGACACCCAGGTCGCACCGCTGGCGGTGTTGAGCAGCGCGTTCAGCAGCGGCCAGTCGGAGACTGCGTCGGAGCCGTCGGCCATGGCTTCGGTTTCGCGGTTCGGCGAAGCGACGCTGCCGCTGTCCAGGTGGTCGCGGCCGATCACCACCGGCGCCTTCAGCTCACCGTTGGCGACCATTTCGTTGAAGGCCAGCCCCAGCCGATCACGGTCACCCAGGCCCACCCAGCAGATGCGCGCCGGCAGACCCTGGAACTTGATCTTCTCGGCGGCCATGTCCAGCCAGCGGTGCAGGTGCGGGTTGTCCGGAATCAGTTCCTTCACCTTGGCGTCGGTCTTGGCGATGTCTTCCGGATCGCCACTCAGCGCGGCCCAGCGGAACGGGCCGATGCCGCGGCAGAACAGCGGACGGATGTAGGCCGGGACGAAGCCGGGGAAATCGAAGGCATTGGCCACGCCTTCTTCCAGCGCCATCTGCCGCAGGTTATTGCCGTAATCGACGGTCGGCACGCCCAGCGCGTAGAAGCCGAGCATGGCGCGGATGTGGTTGGCCATCGAGGCACGCGCGGCCTTTTCCACTTCCTTCGGCGCGGAAACCCGCTTCTCGTCCCATTGTTCGACGGTCCAGCCCTGCGGCAGGTAGCCGTTCACCGGGTCGTGCGCGGAGGTCTGGTCGGTCAGCAGGTCCGGCTTCACGCCGCGCTTGAGCAGTTCGGCCAGCACATCGGCAACGTTGCCGAGCAGGCCCACCGATTTCGGCGTGCCCGCCTTGCAGGCTTCATCGATCAGGCGCAGGGCTTCGTCCAGGTTGTCGGTCCAGGTGTCCAGGTAGCCGGTGCGCAGGCGCATGTCGATGCTGCTCCTGCGGCACTCGACCGCCAGGCAGGACGCACCCGCCATCACTGCCGCCAGCGGCTGAGCGCCGCCCATGCCGCCCAGGCCGCCGGTGAACAACCACTTGCCGGTGAGATCGCCGCCGAAGTGCTGGCGGCCCATTTCCACGAACGTCTCGTAGGTGCCCTGCACGATGCCCTGGGCGCCGATGTAGATCCAGCTGCCGGCGGTCATCTGGCCGTACATGGCCAGGCCCTTCTTATCCAGCTCGTTGAAGTGGTCCCAGTTGGCCCAGCGCGGCACCAGGTTGGAGTTGGCGATCAGCACGCGCGGCGCATCGGCATGCGTGCGGAACACGCCCACCGGCTTGCCCGACTGCACCAGCAGGGTCTGGTCATCGTCCAGGCGCTTGAGCGTTTCGACGATGGCATCGAAGCTCTCCCAGTCGCGCGCGGCGCGGCCGATGCCGCCGTACACCACCAGTTCCTGCGGCCGTTCGGCCACGTCCGGATGCAGGTTGTTCATCAGCATGCGCAGCGGTGCTTCGGTCAGCCAGCTCTTGGCGTTGAGCGTGGTGCCGGTCGGTGCGGCAAGGGTGCGGGACGGGTCGTTGCGGGTCATGCGGCGCTCCGGTTCGTAGCAAATTCAAGGCAGGCATTGAGCACCTGCGCCAGGGTGTGGCGCAGCGGTGCGGCGTGGTCGGGGTCGAGCGGGGTGGGCCAGCTGTGCTCGTCCACCTGGTCCGGCAGGGGTTCGTGCATGTAGCCGCGACAGGCCAGCTCCATCTGCAGGCTGTGCACGCCGCCGGCCACGTTGCTGTAGTGGCGGGTGATCCAGCCGCCCTTGAAGCGGCCGTTGCGCACCTGGCTCATGCCGCTGATCTTCAGCAGGTTCTCCACCACGTCGCTCAGTGCGTTGTCGCAGGAGGTATCCGGTGCGCCGGACGGACCGGCGGTGCCGAGATTGAACTGCGGCAGTTCACCGTCGAACAGGTGTGGAATGTGCGAGCGGATCGAGTGCGCGTCATACACCACCACCGTGCCGTGACGTGCGCGCAGCCGCGCGATCTGCGCGGCCAGCGCGTCGTGGTAAGGCGCGAAATAGGTGTCCCGACGGCGCGCGATCTCCGCTTCGTCCGGCTCGCGCCCGGTGTGGTACAGCGGCTGGTTGTCGAAGGTGGTCAGCGGGCACAGGCCGGTGGTGTTCTGGCCCGGGTACAGCGATACCCCGCTGGGATCGCGGTTGAGATCGATCACCGAACGCGAGATCGCCGACCGCACGGTGGTCGCGCCCATGCCGCGTGCGAAGTCGTACAGTTCGTGCACCCACCAGTCGGCGTCGCGACGCGCCAGCCACGGCGAGTGATAGTCGCCGATCAGATCGTGCGGCAGCTCGCTGCCGGTATGCGGGAAGCTGACGATCAGCGGGGCATCGCCCTCGTGCACCGTCAGCCATTCGGGGTGGGCATTCATGCCTGCGGCTCCACGGTCGGCAGGACAGCTTCCAGGCCCCGTGCCAGCGCGCCGCTGCGCACGAGCGAGGTGGCAACCACCATGTCCGGGTGGAAGTAGCGGTCGTCCTGCAGGGTCGGCACCTGCGCGCGCAGGGTGGCGCGCACGTTCTCCAGGGCAGCGCTGGAGCGCAGCGGCGCATGGAAGTCACAGCCCTGTGCGGCGGCCAGCAGTTCGATGCCGATCACATTGGCCGCGTTCTCGGCCATCTGCATCAACCGGCGCGCACCGTGTGCGGCCATGGACACGTGGTCTTCCTGGTTGGCCGAGGTCGGGATCGAATCCACACTGGCCGGATAGGCCCGCTGCTTGTTCTCGGACACCAGCGCGGCGGCGGTCACCTGCGGAATCATGAAGCCGGAATTCAGGCCGGGGCGCGGGGTCAGGAAAGCCGGCAGGCCGGACAGTGCCGGATCCACCAGCATGGCCAGGCGGCGTTCGCTGATCGAACCGATCTCGCACACCGCCATCGCCAGCATGTCGGCCGCGAAGGCCACCGGCTCGGCGTGGAAGTTGCCGCCGGACAGCGCCTCGCCGGTGTCGGTGAACACCAGCGGATTGTCGGACACGCCGTTGGCTTCGATTTCCAGCGTGGTGGCGGCCTGGCGCAGGATGTCCAGTGCCGCACCCATCACCTGCGGCTGGCAGCGCAGGCAATACGGATCCTGCACCCGCACGTCGTTGTCGCGATGCGATTCACGGATGCCCGAGTCCTGCATCAGCGTGCGCAGCGTGGCGGCCGTGGCGATCTGTCCGCGCTGGCCACGAATGGCATGGATGCGCGGATCGAACGGTGTATCCGATCCCTTCGCCGCTTCCACCGACAGTGCGCCGGTGACCAGCGCGGCCTGGAACACGGTCTCGATCTCGAACAGGCCGGCCAGTGCATAGGCGGTGGAGAACTGGGTGCCATTGAGCAGGGCCAGGCCTTCCTTTGCGCCCAGTTCAACCGGCTGCAGGCCGGCCCGCGCCAGTGCGTCCCGGGCCGGCAGCCGCTCATCGCCGATGAAGGCTTCGCCCACGCCCAGCATCACACTGGCCAGGTGCGAAAGCGGTGCGAGGTCACCCGATGCGCCGACCGAGCCCTGCGCCGGCACCACCGGCAACACGCCCTTGACCAGCATCGCCTCCAGCAGCAGCAGCGTCTCCTCGCGCACACCGGAAGCCCCCTGGGCCAGGCTGACCAGCTTCAGCGCCATCATCAGCCGCACCACGCTGGCGGGCATCGGCTCACCCACGCCTGCGGCGTGCGACAGAACGATGTTCCGCTGCAGCGTGGCCAGGTCTTCGCGCTCGATGCGCACGCTGGCCAGCTTGCCGAAGCCGGTATTGATGCCGTACACCGGCGCACCCTTGGCGACGATGGCTGCCACGGCGGCGGCACTGGCGCGTACCACCGGCAGCGCCGCCGGATCCAGCGCAAGCGGCGCACCGCGATAGACCTGTCGCCACTGGGCGAGGGTGACATGGCCGGGGCGAAGAACCAGGGTGTTGCTCATGTGTTGCTCCAGGAGGCAGGCAGGTCGGGCTGACCGCGCACCACGCGCGCGTGCAGCGGGTTGAATCCAATGCGGTAGACCAGGTCGGCGGGCGCGTCGATGTCCCAGATCGCCAGGTCGCAGTCCATGCCCACGGCCAGGCGCCCGATGCGGTCGCCATGGCCCAGCGCACGCGCTGCTTCGCGGGTGAAGCCGGCGATGCACTCGTCCACCGTCAGGCGGAACAGGGTCGCGCCCATGTTCATCGCCAGCAGCGGGCTGGTCAGTGGCGAGGTGCCCGGGTTGCTGTCGGTGGCCAGTGCCAGCGGCACGCCCGCTGCACGCAGCGCGGCAATCGGCGGCGGGGTGGTATCGCGGGTGAAATAGAACGCGCCCGGCAGCAGCACGGCAACGGTGCCGGCCGCCGCCATCGCGGCGATACCGGCGTCATCCAGATGTTCGATGTGATCGGCCGACAGCGCGCCGAAGCCGGCGGCAAGCTCTGCGCCGTGCTGGTTGCTCAACTGCTCGGCATGGATCTTCACCGCCAGTCCGTTCGCGCGTGCGGCGTCGAACACCTGCCGCGCCTGCGCAGGGGAGAAGGCGATGTTCTCGCAGAACAGGTCCACGGCTTCGGCCAGGCCCTCGGCCGCGATGGCCGGAATCATCACGTCGCAGACCTCGTCGATGTACTCCTGCGCCTGGCGGCCCGGGGGAACCGCATGGGCACCCAGGAAGGTCGGCACCACATTCACCCGGCATTCCTTGCCCAGCGCGCGTGCGACCTGCAGCTGCTTGCGCTCGTCGTCCAGGGTCAGGCCGTAGCCGGACTTGATCTCGATCGTGGTCACGCCCTCGGCGCGCATCGCCAGCAGGCGAGGACGGCTCTCGGCGGCAAGCTGGGCTGGCGTTGCGGCGCGGGTGGCGCGCACGGTGGAGACAATGCCGCCGCCCGCGCGGGCGATGTCGGCATAGCTCACACCTTGCAGGCGCTGCTCGAATTCGTTGGCGCGGTTGCCGGCGTAGACCAGGTGGGTGTGGCAGTCGATCAGGCCGGGCGAGACCCAGCGGCCTTCGCCGTCGATGCGGGTGGTCGGCTGCAGATGAGCATCGCTGCCGGCGGGGCCGACGTGGACGATGCGGCCGCCCGCGCAGGCCAGCACGCCGTCACGGAGGACACCCAGGCCCTCACCGTCGAGGGTGATCAGATGGACGTTGGACCAGAGGATATCGACATGCATGGCATCCACACTGCGGCTGTGCTTATATGTCTATACAATATAGGTGTCCATTTCGGGTTGTCCAGCCATGTCCGATTCGCGTTCCCCGTCCTGTTTCCATGCCGCCCACGCGCTGCTCGCCGATGGCTGGGCCCGCGATGTCCGCCTGCAGGTGCAGGCGGGGCGCATCGCCGCGATCGACGTGGGGCAGCCCGCGCAGGATGGGGATGCCCGGGTCGGCATCCTGGTGCCGGGCCTGCCGAACCTGCACAGCCATGCGTTCCAGCGCGGCATGGCCGGCCTGACCGAGATCGGGGGCGGCGACGGCGACAGCTTCTGGAGCTGGCGCGAACTGATGTACCGCTTCCTTGCCCGCCTGCGCCCGGACGCAGTGCAGGCCATCGCTGCCCAGGCATACATGGAGATGCTGGAAAGCGGCTTCACCCGTGTCGGCGAGTTCCATTACCTGCACCACGATGCGGAGGGGCGGCCCTACGCCGACCGGGCCGAGATGAGTGCACGTATTGCCGCAGCCGCGGCACAGACCGGCATCGGCCTGACCCTGCTGCCGGTGTTCTATGCCCACGCCGATTTCGGTGGTGCAGCGCCGAACCCGGCCCAGCGTCGGCTGATTCACGACGTGGACGGTTTTGCGCGGCTGCTGGAGGGTGCCCGTGCTGCGCTGGCTGCGTTGCCCGATGCGGTGCTGGGCATCGCCCCGCACAGTCTGCGGGCCGTCACCGGCGATGAACTGGCAGCACTGCTGCCGTTGAACGAGGGCCCGGTGCACATCCACATCGCCGAGCAGGTGCGCGAAGTCGACGCCTGCCTGGCGTGGAGTGGACAGCGTCCCGTGCAGTGGCTGTACGCGCACACCGAGGTGGACGCGCGCTGGTGCCTGGTGCACGCCACCCACATATCCGATGACGAGCGCGCCTCCATCGTCGCCAGCCGGGCCGTCGCCGGCCTGTGCCCGATCACCGAAGCCAATCTGGGCGATGGCCTGTTCCCGATGCAGGCGTTCGCACGCGAAGGCGGGCGCTTCGGCGTGGGGTCCGATTCCAACGTGCTGATCGATGCGGCCGAGGAACTGCGCCTGCTCGAATACGGCCAACGCCTGGCGCTGCGCGGGCGCAACGTGCTGGCTGCCGATGCCAGCCGCAGCAGCGGCAGATTCCTGTTCGAGGGCGCGCTGCACGGCGGCGCACAGGCGTTGGGCGTGGCCGCAGGTCTGCAGGTCGGGGCCAGTGCCGACCTGCTCGAACTGGACGCTGCACACCCCGCGCTGCAGGCGCGACGGGATGACGCATGGCTTGACAGCTGGGTGTTCGCCGCACGTAATGGCGCGCTGCGATCGGTCTGGCGCAATGGCCGCCAATGCGTGGCCGAAGGCCGCCACCTCCAGCGCGAGGCGATCACCACCGCCTTCGCTACCGCCCTGCGCGGCGTGCTGGGCTGATCGCTTCCCGCCATCGAGACCTGTCACGTGAAGGCCAGCAAGTCCGCCACGCTCAACCAGCGCATCCGCAGCGACCTGGAAAGCCGCATTCTCAGCGGAGAGTGGGCGCCGGGTTTCCGCATCCCCTATGAGCACGAACTGATGGAGCAGTACGGCTGCTCGCGGATGACCGTCAACAAGGTGCTGACCGCGCTGGCCGAGAGCGGCATGATCGAGCGTCGCCGCCGGGCCGGTTCGTTCGTCGCCCGGCAGCCACCGCATCTGGAACAGGTGGCGCTGGAGATTCCGGACATCGCGATGGAGGTCGGCTCGCGTGGCCACCAGTACGGGTACCGGCTGCTGCAGCGCGAGCTGCGCCTGGCCGACGCCGGCAATGCCGGTGAAGTGGAGCTGGCCGGCAGTGAAATGCTGCTGGCGATGCGCTGTCTGCATCTGGCCGACGGCCGCCCGCTGGCGTTGGAGCACCGGTTGATCAGCCCGGTGGGTGTACCGGAGGTGCTGGAGGTGGACTTCAGCACCACCGCGCCGGGCAGCTGGCTGCTGCAGAACGTGTCCTGGACCCGGGCGCAGCACCGCATCAGCGCGTGGGGTGCGGACACGGCGTCTGCCCGCCTGCTGGACGTGAAGCCGGGCACCGCCTGCCTGGTGATCGAACGCCTGACCTGGCGGGGCGAACAGCCCATCACCCGCGTGCGCCAGGTGTTCCTCGGCGACGCCTGGGATCTGGTGGCCCGCTTCGCGCCCGGCGCGCGCTAGAGCGCACGCTTCCGCGCGTTCAGATCAATACGTCGCGCACTGCCGCCAGCGCACCGGCTCATCCACGCCGGGGCGGGCATTGAGCTGCACGCGCACCGTGCGCAGCGCGGGGTAGCGCAGGACCTGCGTGCAGACGCGCGGCCACACATCGTCAAGTTCGCCGGTGCGGTTGATCGCCAGGGTCTGCCGGGTCAGCCAGACGCCGCTGGCAATGCCGGGCTGGCCAGCCAGCGCCCGGGCCAGATCCGCCTGGTAACGGTCAAGGGTCGCCATATCCGGGTTGGGATCGCTGTGGCCATCGTCCGCCGGCGTGGAAACGGCAGCAGCAGGCGCTGCCGCTGCCGGTGCGGGCGCCTGGGAGACAGCGGCAGGCGCCGCGGCGGCGATGTCGGCGGAGGCAGGGGCGGTCACCGCCTGCGGCGCCGGTGACGCCAGGTGCAGGCCCTGCAGGCCGAGGCCGACCAGCAGGCCGACGGTTACCGAGGCCAACGCGGCAATGGCGATGCGACGCAGGGCCTCGTGGCGTGCAGTGGCGCGCACGCGCGCATCGATGTCGGCCGGCAGATAGGGCTGCAGCAATGGCCACAGGCGCGGGCCGTCCAGCACCTCCACGGCCTGCAGCTCGGCGGCACTACGGCCATCGCGCTGGATCCGGCCTTCGGTGATCAGCACGCCGCCCTTGGCCCCGGCCAGCCGCGCTGCCGCGCCCAGTTCGTTCACCGCAGCGGTACCGATGCGATAGGCCAGGCCATGCTTGCAGGACACCCGCCAGGTATTGGGGCCATCGCTGAGCAGGAAATCGCTGCTGGGCTCGCGGGCATCCTCGGCAGGAACCTCCAGTTCGCGCAGGCCGCGCTGCTCGCGCAGCATCCGCTTGACCAGCGCGGAGAACTCCCGCCAGTGCATGCCGGCCAAGGCCTGCAGGCCCAGTTGCATCTCCTTCTGCCGCCGCTTGATCCACCACAGGTGAACGACGGCCAGGGAACAGATAAGCAGGGCCGACAGCAGGGCCAGAATCCAGGGAAGCATGCAGGGAGAGCGCGGAAGGGGCGAAAACGGAAGCAGACAGTGTAAAGCGCGCACTGCCTGGCAGGGTCAGGACGTTCCCCACAGCAAGCGTGATGGAACGCTCAGATCGGCGTTCCGCAGGCACGAAAAACCCGCCAATCCTGAAGCCGTGAGGGGAGGGAACAAACGGCAGGCGAAGCGATTGGCGGGTTGCTCGCGATTGTCAGGCAAATTTTATTGCATTGCAACAATCCATCGTCAGGGCACGCTGCCCGGCGACTGGTGGCTGCCCGGCGCCGGCGCATCGCTGCCCGAGGCCGCCCGCGTCTCCAGCTTGGCCAGGCGCGCATGCAGGGCGTCCAGGCGTGCCTCCAGCGCGGTGAGCTCGTCGGCGGTGGGCACATGCAGGCGCTTGAGCACGCCCTGCACCTGGTCGTCGAAGGCCTTTTCGACCTTGTTCCAGGTGCCCGAGGCCTTCTCGCGCGCCTCATCCAGCGAGGACTCGACGTTGTCGCGCCATCCCGGGCCCTGCTCGCTGGCGCGCTCACGGCGGCGGGCCTCCCAGGCCTCGCCTTCCTTCACCAGCCCATCGAAGAAACGGCTGCCTTCGGCCTGTGCCCGGCCCAGCGCACCCAGTCCGGCCAGCCAGACCTGCTGGGCCGAATCGCTCAGCTTGCGTGAGAAGCGTCCGGCCTGTTCACCAAAGGTGGCGTCGTCGTCGCGGCGGTCGTCGTTTTCGTAGCGGTTCATCGCACTTCCCGTGGGAGTTGGACCTGCCCCGAGAGTAGCGCGCGCCGCCGTTGCAGGGCCGTGACGGCCGCTGTCGTGGTTCAGCCCAGCTTTTCCTTCAGCACGCGCTGGATTTCGCTTTCGACCATGCCTTTCATTGCCGACAGCAGGAAGCCGAGCTTGGCGGTCACCCGCACGGCGCCCGGTTGCAGCTCGATCGCGCCGTCCACGCCGCTGCCGGAGAAATTCAGCACATCGGCGCTCCACGAGGACTTCAGGCCAAAGCGCTCGGCCAGCTTGGCGGCAACCTGTTCGATCGCCTCGCGCGCCTGTGCGTCGGGCAGGGCGTGGGCGTGGCGGACATCGATGGTGGACATGCAGGCTCCTGGCGCAGGGCGGGGTGATCAGAGAGGGCGAGCATTGTGCGCATCGATCGCGTCCGCGCCAAGCGCTCATCCGGGGTTCTTCTTCGATGCCGGCCAACCTGCTAGGCTGCGCCGCGTGCAGAACCTGCTTGTTCACTTCAGTCAACAACAACAGCCCGACCAGCCGCTGCGGCCCGGGGTGCAACGCATCGTGCGCCATGCCAACGGCAGCGTGCGGCTGGGCGAAGCAGGCAACGGCGCGTTGCTGCTGGCGCAGTTCTGCATGGATGATCGCGGCCTCTGGCTGCAGGTCGGCAACGGCATCCGCGGCATCCATGTCAACGGCCGTCCGGTACGGCGCATGGCGCTGCTGCGCGCCGGCGATGCGGTGTATGTCGATGGCGTTGAGATGGTCCTGCAGGGCGAAGCCGAGAGCCTGCTGCAGGCGCCGTCACCGGACGGCGAGGATGCCGGCGACGAGCAGCGCCTGCTGCGGGGCGTCGGTGGCCTGCACCATGGCCGCAGTTTCACCTTGTCGCGCGCCCGCGTGATCGGCCGCGGCAGCGAGGCCGACATCGCCATCGACGATCCGGCGTTCGCCGAACAGCACGCGCGCGTGGAAGTGCACGGCGATCGCGTCCTGCTGCGTGACCTGGGCAGCGCCGACGGCACCTGCGTCAACGGCGTGGCCGTGCGCCACTGCTGGCTGCAGCCGGGCGACCAGGTGGTATTCGATGGCCAGCACCGTTTCGTGCTGGAAGTGCCGCGTGATCCGCGCCGGCGGCCGCTGGCGGCCGAGGATGAGTCCAGCCACGAGGCCGAACGGGCGCCCGCCGAGCCCCTTCCTCCGCGCCGGGTCCGCCGCTGGCCGTGGCTGCTGGTCAGCGCACTGCTGCTGGCTGCGCTGCTCAGCCTGCTGCTCTGGTTCGGCGCGCGCTGAGCCTGTCGTCGCCGTGCTTCGGGCAGGCGCCGGCCCAGGCCGGCGACCGTCGGCGCAGTGCCGCAGGCGATGGATTCCGATGAAACCAAATTTCCCTTGCCGCGCAAGGCCGCAAGGCTGGTGCACTGCGGCATACTAGGGATCTTGCCCCACAGGTGTGACATGACGCGCGCGTTCAACTTCAGTGCCGGCCCTGCAACCTTGCCGGAATCGGTCCTGCGCCAGGCGCAGGCGGAAATGCTGGACTGGCACGGTACCGGCGCCTCGATCGTGGAAATGAGCCATCGCGGTGCGGAATTCATGTCCGTCGCCGCCGAGGCCGAGGCGGACCTGCGCCGCCTGCTCGACATTCCCGAGGACTACGCCGTGCTGTTCCTGTCCGGCGGCGCCACCACCCAGCAGGCGTTGATCCCGCTGAATTTCGCAAGCCCCGGCCAGCGTGCCGACTACGTGGTCAGCGGCCACTGGGGCAGGACGGCGGTCAAGCAGGCCGGCCCCTATGTGGACGTCAACATCGCTGGCAGCAGCGAGGACGGGGGCTACCGCGAGCTGCCCGCGCGCAGCAGCTGGCAGCTTTCGCCCGATGCGGCCTATGTGCACATCACCGCCAACGAGACCATCCACGGCGTCGAGTTCCGTGACGTGCCCGATACCGGCGATGTGCCGCTGGTGGCCGATTTCAGTTCGTCCATCGCCAGCGAACCGCTGGATGTGCGCCGCTACGGCGTCATCTACGCGGGCGCGCAGAAGAACCTGGGCCCGGTCGGCATCGCGGTGATGATCATCCGTCGCGACCTGCTGGAGCGCAGTGGCCAGCCGCGCGCGGACATCTTCGACTACCGCTCGCACGTGGCGCGCGACTCGATGCTCAACACCCCGCCCACCTGGAACTGGTACCTGGCGGGGCTGGTGTTCAAGTGGATGCTGGCTGAAGGCGGCGTGGCCGAGTTCGCCCGGCGCAATGCGGCCAAGGCCGCGCTGGTGTACGGCGCCATCGATGCGTCCGGCGGCTTCTATCGCAATGAAGTCGCGCACGCGGCGCGTTCGCGGATGAACATCCCGTTCTTCCTGCCCAACGCCGACCTCGATGCGCGTTTCGTCGCCGAGGCCAAGGCCGCCGGCCTGCTGGCGCTGAAGGGTCACAAGGTGGTCGGCGGCATCCGTGCTTCGCTGTACAACGCCATGCCGCTGGCGGGTGCGGAGGCGCTGGTCGCCTTCATGGCCGACTTCCAGCAGCGCTACGGCTGAGCAATGAACGGCGCGCACCGTCGGGTGCGTGCCCACGCAACAGGGAATTCCGATGGCAAGCAAATCCAGCAAGAAGGCGCCGAAGCAGGCCGCACCGGCCAAGGACAGCGCTGCGTCCAAGGGCACGTCCAAGGCCAGGGCTGCATCGACGCCGGCCCCCACCCAGGCGCCGCTGGCACTGGCCGACGTGCGTTCGAAGATCGACCAGATCGACCGCGACATCCAGCGCCTGATCGCCGAGCGCGCGCAGTTCGCCCACCAGGTCGGCAAGGCCAAGGGCAAGCTTGCCGCCGCCGTCGATTACTACCGCCCCGAGCGTGAAGCACAGGTGCTGCGCATGGTGGTGGACCGCAACGAAGGTCCGCTCAGCGATGAAGTGCTGGTGCACGTCTATCGCGAGATCATGTCGGCCTGCCTGGCCCAGCAGGAGCCGTTGAAGATCGGCTACCTCGGCCCGGAAGGCACCTTCAGCCAGCAGGCCGTGCTCAAGCATTTCGGTCGCTCGGCGCTGGGCCTGCCATTGGCCAGCATCGAAGAAGTCTTCCAGGAAGTGGAAGCGGGCAACGCCGATTTCGGCGTGGTGCCGGTGGAGAACTCGGGGCAGGGCACCATCCAGATCACCCTGGACATGTTCCTGACCTCCAACCTGAAGATCTGCGGCGAAGTGGAACTGCGCGTGCAGCAGTACCTGATGTCGCGCAGCGGCCGCATCGAGGACATCGAACGCGTCTACGGCCACCCGCAGTCGTTCATGCAGACCTCGGCGTGGATGCGCGCCAACCTGCCCAAGGCCGAGAAGATTCCGGTCTCCAGCAACGCCGAAGGCGCACGCCGCGCGCGCAACGCCGACGATGCGGCGGCCATCGGTGGCGAAAGTGCCGGCCACGTGTACGGCCTGAAGAAGGTGGTGACCAAGCCGATCCAGAACGATGCCGACAACACCACCCGTTTCCTGGTGGTGGGCCGCAACATCTTCCCGACCTCCGGCCATGACCGCACCTCGGTGCTGGTCTTCATCCATGACAAGCCGGGTGCGCTGTTCGACGTGCTCAGTCCGTTCGCACGCCACGGCATCAGCATGAACCGCATCGAGTCGCGGCCTTCGCACCACGGCAAGTGGGAGTACGGCTTCTTCATCGACCTGGCCGGCCACATCGACGACGCGCCGATGCAGGCCGCGCTGGCCGAACTGGAAGCACACTCAGCGCAGATCAAGGTCCTCGGCTCCTATCCGGTGGCCGTGCCCTGATGCCTGCCGCGGTGGCCGCGGCCACCGCCCCTTGATGCACCGCCGGCCCGCCGGCGTCTACGGAATGATCGAACGATGAGCAACGCGCAACACTGGATCGCCCGCAAGGGCCAGCCGCTGCAGGGCAGCCTCACCATTCCCGGCGACAAGTCGGTTTCGCACCGTTCGGTGATGTTTGCCGCGCTGGCTGACGGCACCTCTCACATCGAGGGTTTCCTGGAAGGCGAAGACACCCGCGCCACCGCGCGCATCTTCAGCCAGCTGGGCGTGCGCATCGAAACCCCCAGCCCGTCGCAGCGCATCGTCCACGGCGTCGGCATCGATGGCCTGCAGGCGCCCAGCGCAGCGCTGGACTGCGGCAACGCCGGCACCGGCATGCGCCTGCTGGCGGGCCTGCTGGCCGGGCAGTCGTTCGACTGCACCCTGATCGGCGACGAATCGCTGTCCGGCCGGCCGATGCGCCGTGTCACCGGCCCGCTGTCGCAGATGGGCGCGAAGATCGATACCCAGGACGATGGCACGCCGCCGCTGCACGTGCATGGTGGCCAGGCACTGCACGGCATCGCGTTCACCTCGCCGGTGGCCAGCGCGCAGATCAAGTCGGCCGTGCTGCTGGCAGGCCTGTACGCACAGGGCGAAACCAGCGTCGTCGAACCGCACCCCACCCGCGACTACACCGAGCGCATGCTGTCCGCGTTCGGCGTGCAGATCGAGTTCTCGCCGGGCAAGGCGCGCCTGCACGGTGGCCAGCGCCTGCGTGCCACCAACATCGCGGTGCCTGCCGATTTTTCCTCGGCAGCGTTCTTCCTGGTGGCCGCCAGCATCATTCCCGGCTCCGAGCTGCGCCTGAAGCAGGTTGGCCTGAACCCGCGTCGCACCGGCCTGCTGCATGCACTGCGGCTGATGGGGGCGGACATCACCGAAGAAAATCCAGCCGAGCAGGGCGGCGAGCCGGTCGCTGACCTGGTGGTGCGCTACGCGCCGCTGAAGGGCGCGCGCATTCCCGAAGCGCTGGTGCCGGACATGATCGATGAATTCCCGGCACTGTTCGTCGCCGCCGCCGCCGCCGAAGGCAAGACCGTGGTGAGCGGCGCAGCAGAGCTGCGGGTGAAGGAATCGGATCGCCTGGCAGCGATGGCCACCGGCCTGCGCGCGCTGGGCATGCAGGTGGATGAAACCGAAGACGGCGCGACCCTGCATGGCGGCACGCGTCTGGGCAGCGGCACCATCGAAAGCCACGGCGACCATCGCATCGCCATGGCCTTTGCCATTGCCGGCCAGATCAGCGACGGCGAAGTACGGATCAACGACATCGCCAACGTGGCCACCTCGTTCCCCGACTTCGACGGCTTGGCACGCAGCGCCGGATTCAACCTGGCCTGACCTGCACCGCAACCGCCGGGCCATGCCCGGCGGATCGCATTGCGCGGTAGGTGCCAACCTTGGTTGGCACGCTTTTCCGCATAAAATGACGGAGGCCGAAGCCTCCGTCGAACATCACGAACCCCTCGTCCGCGATCAACGCTGCTCGGTACGGAAATCCACCGGGACCCGCACCACACTGGCCACAGCACGGCCATCCTGCATGGCCGGCTGGAACTTCCAGTTCTGCACCGTGCGCAGGACCGCACGATCCAGGTCACGGCTGCGTTCGCCACTGCGCGACACGATCGCGGCATTGGTGACGTTGCCGCGGGTATCCACATCAAGGCTGGCGATCACGCTGCCCTGCACGCCGTTACGAAGCGCAGCCGCCGGATAGTCCGGCTTGCTGTTGCTGGCGAGCGGGCGCGCCTCGCGGTTGCGCACCGCCGGCACTGCCTTGCGCTCGCTCGTGGCCGGCGTGGCCTGTCGTGCGGCAGGCGGTGCCGTTTCGGCAACAGGCGTCTGTTCGGTGGCTGGCAGCATGCGCTCGCCGACCGGTGCAGGCGCCACCTCATCCGGTCCGGAATAGCGCAGCCAGAGCAGCGCGGCGGCGAACATCGCCACGATCAGCGCGACCCACAGCCAAGGCGATGTGGCCCGGCGCGGCGTACCGTCCTGCTGCATCTGCGGCGAATGAAGGTCTTCATGGGTGGTGACAGTCATCGCAAACTCCTTACGTCGGTTGACGACGTGCCGAGTGTTGCCCGAGGCCACGAAGAAAAGTGTCAGTGTTGCGTCAACGCAACCGGGAGGGTTCAGTTTGCCTTCCGGTATGCGTTCAGTTACTGGGTCTTGAAGTCGAACGGCACTTCAATGGTGCCCGGCACCGCCTGCCCGTTGCTCTGCGCCGGGGTGAAGCGCCAGCGGCGCACCGCGTCGGTCGCTGCGCGGTCCAGGTCACGCGAGCCGCTGCGCTGGATGACGGTGACGTTGTTCGGATAGCCCGTAGCGTCCACCTCCACCCGCACCACCACACTGCCTGTTTCGCCCGCACGCAGCGCAGCAGCCGGATAGGCCGGCGGCGGCGATTGGCCCGCGATCGGCATGGGCTGGCTGCCGCCACCGGCGACCGGCACGGTGCCGGGCGCAGCGGGTGCCGGTTCAGCCATTGCAGGCGGCGGGGGCGGAGCGGTTTCCACCAGCTTCGGGGCGTCTTCCGGTGCCGGCGCCGGCTTGGCGTCGGGCATGTCGCTGGACCCGGCTGCCGCCGGCAGGGGTTCCGGCAGAGGCTCCACCTGGGCGGTTTCCTGCGGCGTCTGTGCCGCAGGGTCGGCGCGGAAGAATTCCTTGTCGCGGCCGGTCAGCCAGACCACCACGAACAGCAGCACCCCCACGCCGAAAGCGATGCCGGCGATCTTCAGGGTGTTGCGCGGAATATGCACAGTGAACGACTTGGCGGACGACGAGCGGGGTGCAGACATGGACCGGACCAGTACGGAATAGCCCGATTCTGCCACGGCCCGAATGAACCGGGCGGCAGAAATCCGCATAACAGGCGATAATCCCGGTCCTGACACCCACCACGACACCTGCCATGCTTGATTCAGCCCTGCTCCGCCACCAGCCCGCCGACCTCGCCGAACGCCTGCGCACCAGCCGCGGCTTCGAGCTCGACGTGTCTGCCCTGGAGTCCCTGGAGGCCGATCGCAAGCGCATCCAGGTGCGGACCCAGGAGCTGCAGAGCCTGCGCAACAGCCGCTCCAAGGCCATCGGCCAGGCCAAGGCCAAGGGCGAGGATGTCTCGGCCATCATGGCCGAGGTCGCCGCCTTCGCCGACGAACTGAAGGCCTCGGAAGTGGCGCTGGACGAGCTGCGCGAGAAGATCGAAGCAATCTCGCTGGGTATTCCGAACATTCCGGCCGACGACGTACCGGCCGGTGCCGACGAGAACGACAACGTCGAGCAGGCGCGCTGGGGTACCCCGCGCCAGTTCGATTTCAAGGTGCTGGACCATGTTGAACTGGGCGCCCGCAACGGCTGGCTGGATGGCGAAACCGCCGCCAAGCTGTCCGGTTCGCGCTTCACCGTGCTGCGCGGCCCGATCGCGCGCCTGCACCGTGCGCTGGCCCAGTTCATGGTCGATCTGCACACGGGCGAACACGGCTACGAGGAAACCAACGTACCGCTGCTGGTCAACGCCGAATCGCTGCGCGGCACCAGCCAGCTGCCGAAGTTCGAGGATGACCTGTTCAAGACGGCCGTCGGCGAGTCCACGCGCTACCTGATCCCCACCTCGGAAGTGCCGCTGACCAACATCGTGCGCGACGAGATCGTCGACGCCGAGCGCCTGCCGCTGCGCATGACCGCGCATTCGATGTGCTTCCGTGCCGAGGCCGGCAGCGGCGGCCGCGACGTGCGTGGCATGATCCGCCAGCACCAGTTCGAGAAGGTCGAACTGGTCTCGATCAGCCGCCCGGAAGACAGCGAGGCCGAGCACCAGCGCATGACCCGCTGTGCGGAAGTCGTGCTGGAAAAGCTGGGCCTGCCGTACCGCAAGGTGCTGCTGTGCACCGGTGACATGGGCTTCGCGGCGGTGAAAACCTACGATCTGGAAGTCTGGCTGCCGTCGCAGGAAACCTACCGCGAGATCTCCTCGTGCTCGAACTGCGGTGACTTCCAGGCCCGCCGCATGCAGGCGCGCTGGCGCAATCCGGCCACCGGCAAGCCCGAGCTGGTGCACACCCTGAATGGCTCGGGCGTGGCAGTCGGCCGCGCGATGATCGCGGTGATGGAGAACTACCAGAACGCCGACGGCAGCATCACCGTGCCGGAAGCGCTGCGCCCGTACATGGGTGGGCTGGAAACCATCGCCTGACAACCAGCTCAGGTGGGTGCCATGCTTGCATGGCACCGAATCCACGCATGGCGTGGATCTGCAATGCGGCTACATCCACGCCCTGCGCGGATGAACCCCGCGATCACTCCACAACCCGCACCTTCTCCAACGGCACCCATCCCGCCTCGCCCGCCTCGGGCATGCACCACGCCCAACCATTCAGTGTGCGCAGCCCGCGCAGCAGCTGCCCGGGATCGACATCCAGCTCCCGCGCGCAGTAATCCTCGGTGGCAAACGCGTCACCCTGCGCATCGCGACCGATCACCGGTGCCGGCACGAATCCAGGCTGCTGCCCCTCGGCCTGGCACAGGAACCCGTCCTCCCAGCCCTCCGGGCCTTCATAGCGCTCGCCTACCGCCAGCGCCTGGCCGCGGAGCAGGGTGATCGGGTGTGGGAATTCGCTGCGGTGCGTGGTCGTCACGATGTAGTTCATGGCCCACTGTACCGTCTCCGCCGGGCATGGCCCGGCGCTACCACACCATTCGGGTACGGCCCGGTGTCAGCACACCGATCGGGTAGCGCCGGGCCATGCCCGGCGGGCGGGAACCGGGCCACAAAAAAACGGCCCCGCATTGCGGGGCCGCCGGGGTGGGCCGGGAGGGGGGAGGGGAATCCCGGCCCGCGTTCAACGCCCAGACGAGGAGAGAGGGGCGCTGAACGCTGGAACGCGTTACGCCGCTGCCGCTTCCGCCGCCTCATGGGAGGGCAGCGCAGCCAGTGCACCGGCAATGGCATCTTCGCGATGCTGCGGCGAGTAGGCGATGCCCTCGGCACGCACGAACTCGACCTCATTGATGCCCATGAAGGCGAACACCTGGCGCAGGAACGGCTCCTGGAAGTCGGCCGGCGAATCGGTGTAGATGCCGCCACGGCTGCTGGCGATGATCACCCGCTTGCCACCGGCCAGACCCACCGGGCCATTCTCGGTGTACTTGAAGGTGCGGCCGGCCACGGCCACGCGGTCGATCCAGGCCTTCAGGGTGGACGGGATGCTGAAGTTGTACATCGGCGCGCCGATCACCACGACATCGGCATCGAGGAACTGCTGCATCACCTGTTCAGCATCGGTCGCCTCGGCCGCATCGGTCTTGGCCAGCGAGCTGCTGCGCAGATGCGGTACCGGATTGGCGTCAAGATCGCGATAATCGACCTGCAGGCCGTCGATCTGGTCCTTGAACCGGGCCACCACCGCCGCCGACAGCTGGCGGGAGACGGAATTGTCGCCAAGCACGCTGGCGTCGAGATGCAGAAGCTTCATGGCAGTCACCTATGTTCTGGAAGGAGGGGGCGGGTTCGCCGCCGACGGAGAGAACGATAGGTTGTTGCAAAGGCGGAATAAAGGTGGTTGAATGCCACGTATTGTTCTAGATATGGAACTCGGGTATGCATGACCTGAATGATCTGTACTACTTCGCGATGGTGGTCGACCACGGCGGGTTCGCCGCGGCCGAGCGCGCCCTGGGCATCCCCAAATCGCGCCTGAGCCGCCGCATCAGCCAGCTGGAGACCGACCTGGGCGTGCGCCTGCTGCAGCGCTCCACGCGCCGCTTCGCGGTCACCGACGTCGGCACCAGTGTGCACCGCCACGCCCAGACCATGCTGGCCGAAGCACAGGCCGCACGCGAAGTGGTGGACCGCCTCAGTGCGGAGCCGCGCGGCGTGGTCCGCGCCAGCGTGCCGGTGTCGTTGGCGCAGATGCAGCTGCCCAAGCTGCTGCCCAAGTTCCTGGAGCAGTACCCGAAGGTGCGGCTGCAGCTGAACATCAGCAACCGCCGCGTGGACATCATCAACGAAGGCTACGACGTGGCCCTGCGCGTGCGCTCGCGGCTGGACGACGATGGCAGCCTGGTGATGCGCAGCTTCGGCCAGGTGCAGGAACTGCTGGTGGCCAGCCCGAAGTACCTGGACCGCGCCGGCCGCCCGAAGGAGCCGGAAGAGCTGACCCAGCACGTCACCCTCAGCATCAGCGAGGACGAGGCGCGCCAGCGCTGGGAACTGCATGGCCCGGAAGGCGAAGTGCGCCGGGTGGACCTGCAGCCGCGCGTGGCCGGCTTCGACTTCCCGCTGCTGCAGAGCATGGTGAAGGACGGCTTCGGCATCACCATGCTGCCGGAAACCGTGTGCGCCGATGCTGTGCGCAATGGCGAACTGGAGGTGGTGTTGCCGGACTGGTCGCTGCCGCAGGGCGTGTGCCACGCCGTGTTTGCCTCGCGTCGGGGCCTGCTGCCGGCGGTGCGCGTGTTCATCGATTTCCTGGCCGAGCACCTGCCGCCGCAGCTGGAGGCCTCGCGCCTGCATTGCGACGGCGCCTGCGAGAAGGCCAAGGAACGCATCAAGGCCAGCGCGCTGGGTGCGCTGGCGGTGGATGCGGGCTGAGCCTGGAGCGGTAACGCCGGGCCAGACCCGGCCGCGACGACGGTCTTGGGCAAATCGCCCGGCCGTGCGAGAATGCGTGCCCGGCCAGCAGTACCGGGCCGATACGGAGAGATGGCCGAGCGGTTTAAGGCACCGGTCTTGAAAACCGGCGAAGGGTTAAACCTTCCGTGGGTTCGAATCCCACTCTCTCCGCCAATAGTGCGCACAACCGTATGATATACAAGGGATTAAATTCCTAATGTCCCTGTTGTTCCCTTCTTTGTTCCCTACTTGAAGGGCCGCAGTTCATTTCTCCCTTGCTAGGCGTCGATTCCGCTGCTGCAAACTGAGCGCGATGGCTGCGGTGGTCACTATGGCTGGTTAGCCTTCCGTTGTGGGGACTTCTTGACGCGAGGGGGCTTGCTCAGCCCCAAGTGACGAAACACCCGGCGAACTTGAGTGGCAGTCCAGACGGAGCCACGTCGGGTCGGCCAGCCTTCGGCGTTGAGCCATTCGGCGTACTGCGTGTCGGTCATTCCCGATTGCAGCTTTGAAGCTTCCAAGAGCTTTTCAGCGGTGCTCATGGCATACGCGTGGGCCAGTGCTCGCCGCTTAGTGTTAGCGGGGCTGGTGTCCTCGTTCCGGACCTTCTTCAGGCCTGGGTTGCCTCCGGGCCTCGCCATATCCGACTCCTAATTGCGAAATGTAAAATCGGAAATACAAATACCCCACGAGAGCACAGAAACGCAATGCTCCCGCGAGGAACGCAATGGAAGACTGGGAATACGAAGCACGACAAACTGACCTGCAGAAGGGGCTAGCAAGCCATTTCCTGCAAGACGACTACAACGCCTTCATCACCCTGACCTTCAGGTCTAAGGACTCGGTTAGCTACGAGTACGCCGAGGAGACCTTCGGTCGCTTCATGCATGCGCTCCGGTGCAGCCTGTTCAAGGAAAGATGCACGTACAGGATGCCCTTGGTCCCGGTCGTTGAAAGTTATCCGGGGAGGCCGTTGTGCAGCGGCGCTCCGTATGACCCCATCGAGCGGACCCATATCCATTGCTGCATCAAGCTTCCCGGAAATCCTCTGGACCACAAGGAACTGGTCCAGAAGATGTGGCTTGGTGTAGGCGGAGTATGCGGAAACCCCGAAATTTACTGCCCGAACGGTGAAGATTGGTATATCCCGCTGCACATGCCTGTCCTAATGAGGAAGTACGTCAATTACTCATTGAAGCAGTGCTGTAGCGACCACCAGCCTGTGCTCTGGAACTTTGCGCGCAAGATTCGGACTGCTTGATTAGCGGCTAGACTGCTTCCCTGCCGGGCGCCAGAGTCAAGGTTGTACATCGCTGAAGTCGTTGGAGCTGGGGATTGGCCGCCCCAGCCCTTGACTACACTATTGTTAAAACCCTGCTCAATCGCGTCACTTTGTTCGCTAGATGCGGATTCGCTCAGTGGTGAGGTACTTCTTTCCGCCGGCAACTACTTCCAGCGCATGATGTATGGTTCCACGTTGCCAAAGGAATAGACGCGTATGCCGTCGGCGGTTCGCTCGTAGCATGCCTGGCTGTAAGTCCCATCGGTGCGTTGAACCGTGAGGAGGTTTCCTGCCTGAGAAGCCTGCCACTGGAAGAACGGGAAATCGGAGCCTTCCATCTCTGACATCTGCATCTGCGCAACCAGCTTGCAGGTTGCCGCCCAAAGAACACCGGGCTGATTCTCGAATAGGAATGGCTCAGCCGAGCGTGCATATGGCTGTCTCATCAGTGTTCCGATGAGCTTTTCACTTGAAGCAGGGCTTGGTGTCCAGCGCTGTTGCGTCTGTGGAGATGATGGGGTTCTCTGCCTCGCGCAGGTGCCGGATTGCACGAGTTGGGCACGACACGGCACTACAGCAGCGTTGACCTCGGTTGTCGCCTCATTAGGGCGATAAACACGGATGCCCTTAGGGGTGCGTTCGTAGCAGCCCCCGCCGTCATACGCTGAGCCGGTAAACCGAGAAAAGGCTTTGGTCAGAGGATGGCTCCCTACATGTTGGGTTAGCCATAGCCCATAAGCCGTAGGTTTGCCTGCGTCTGAGGCTCGCTGGACTCGCTCTTCTTTTGCGCAGGACAGTTCCGTTAGCTCGTATCGATAGCTGCCGTCTAGCACGATGGCAACAGGATAAAGCTCGTCGTCATTGAAGTCATCGGTGGCATTCGCGGCAGCGGCTACCCCCATTAGGATGACTGTGGCACTAGCAAAGTATTTCATCGAGACTTCCAGTTCCCGTGGCGTTGTTCATTCCGAGACGCAGGTTGATATGAGCACGCCTCAGCATGCCACCGGCTGTTTCAATTTGTATACATCTTGGGATGCCTGTCAGCATGTTCCAAATCTCATTTCAAAATGGTATTCTCAAAACATCTAGAGCTTTGGAGACTCATTGAAATGGAAATCATTGGCTACGCACGTGTCAGCTCGGCTGGTCAATCTCTGGATGTCCAACTGGACAAGCTCACCAAGGCGGGCTGCGGGAAGGTCTACCAAGAGAAGCGCTCTGGCCGTCAGGCAGAGAATCGTCCTGAGCTTCAAGCAGCTCTTGAGTACGTGCGGGATGGCGACGTGCTTGTGGTCTCCCGTCTAGACCGTGTCGCTAGGTCCGTCCTGGACTTGGCCAAGATTGCAGACAGGCTTAAGCGCAAGAACGTCAGTCTTCGCGTCTTGGACCAGGGTTTGGACACCACGACATCAGAGGGGAAGCTGATGTTCAACCTACTGGGGGCTTTCGCTGAGTTCGAGGCGGATATTCGGGCTGAGCGCCAGCGTGATGGGATTGCGCTTGCTCAGCAGAAGGGAACCAAATTTGGCCGGAAAAAGGCTTTGACAGAGGTGCAGGAGGAGCGTATCCGCAGGATGCGCGCTGAAGACGGCTTTAGCATCGAGCAGCTGGCCGAACGCTTCTCTATAAGTCGCAGTAGCGTATATCGCGCACTGCAGACCTAGCGGATGATTTTGGCCTCACGCACGAACTCAGCCATCTCCACCATCTGCCTGAACTCATCATCTATCCCGCAGTCCACCTCTCCGGTGAGCTCCCCGCTTAACATCTCAACCAGATGCTGCACCTCGGCAACCGCTGCTTCCCGCCATCGGGTGTTGGCCACGGTGTTGTCATATCGCGCGACTTGTTCTTCGCCCCCCAAGCCAGGGAAGAACGTCTCCCACATGTCGAGGGAATACCTGAGATTGACAGATAGCTGGTCAAAGCGAGCGGAGAGGGCATTGTAGGGCTCTCTATCGTCCGAGTAGTCAGCCCTGTCGGCGAGGGAGCGAATGCCGTGGCGGAGTCCTCGGACCTCTCGATACAGCGCCAGCGGCTCGGTCTGACTCTTTCCCAGGAAAATGTGCGCCTTGAGAACGCACTCAGCGGCTAACAGCACGTCCACGAAATTCTTCACCCGGCCGGATTTGGTGAAATCCTCTGGCCGCAGTAGTCCATAGCGGCGAAGGAACTCCCGAGCATCATTGTGGTAGTGCCATGCCAAGCTCTGTCTAATGTGGTGGACCACTGGTCACTCGCGTTTAGGTCTAATGGGACTGCGCACGGCGTCGGCAGACAGCTCTGACGCTAGTTTTCGCTGCTCGGATGGTGATAGGGAGGCTGCGCTCAGAATAATCTGGGCCATTGCGTCATTGTCAGCCACCAGATAGGCCAACGGAACGCCAAGCTCCTTGGCGAGCCTATCTGCCGTGGCGAAGTCGGGTTCCGAAGTTCCCAACTCGTACCTAGTCACCCTGCTGGACACGACTTCCTCCGAGAGGCCAATTCGCCTTCCAAGCTCTCGTTGAGAGATGCCCATAGCCAAGCGCGCCTCTTTCAGGCGCTTGGTGAACATGCTGCGGAGTTTGGGAAGCGCCATGAGCCGTGAAAGAAACAGTCCTGTAGCGTTCTACAGGATGGCTTTCCCGACACCCTTCGTATGCTACATTATTTGTAGCGTGGTGCTCTCGCGGTCTTATTTGTTTCCGTGAGAACGGGTGGTGCCGCTTCGTCCGAAACCATTGCCTGGCAATGGTTTGAGGGTGATGGTCGGCTCCTAAGGTGCAAGTGATTTAGTCAACTACGCCTACAGCGCGCTGCATGGAATTGCCAACCACAGGGGGATAGATGAGTCAGCGTATGGGACCCGGCGGAACTCCCGCTCAGCAGGGAGTCCTTCCCGAGCACATTCGGCAGAACCTCAAGAAGTATCGTCAGCACGCCGAGCGCATCACATGCCTCGAATGCGGCTATGTAGGTCCGATGGGCATCAAGGCGCGCATCAAGCCTTGGTATGCCACGTGGTGGGGCAGCATTCTGCTGGCGGCGATAGCGGCGAGCATTGCCTCTGTTCTGTTTGGTGGTATCGGGACGATGGTCGCTGTCATCGTGGGCGGCCTGGCAAGCGCTCTGGGGCTCTCGGGCGGCCGGGACATTCACTCCTGCCCCAACTGCGAAGCCGACCTGCACCGGCGCTGAGTGGTGCTGGCGACGGCAATTTTCCTAACCAATCTTCAATTTGGAGTCTTATGAGCGCTTTCCGCTCGCTTTGCATTGCCATCGTTCTGTTCTTGCCAGCTGGATGCGACAAGCTCGCGTCTAAGGCCGGTCCCGGCGAGCTGGTTTCATTCGGCTATGTTCGGCCGGTGTCATGCGAGCGGCGCGGCCCCATCAGCTACAACTGCGTAATGAGGAATCACCTTAACGGGTTGCGTGAAGTGAACATGGAGTGTGCTGGCTTTGATGCGGAGGGCCGAATGGTGGGGCGCTCCAAGAGCGTACACGCGCTGATGCACGTCACGATGCGGCCGCACGAAGAGCGAGTAGCAACGTTCTTCTATGAAAAGGGGGTGGCAACGATAGTCTGCGCTGATGTGGGAGATAGCATCCCGCCGTACGACCGCATGCGTGAACTGCTTTCCGACTCGAGGGCAAAGGACATCACGTCCGTTCTGCCCCTTTGACAACTCCAACAAGGATGAAGGCGAACCACAATGGCAGCATATGAAGTGAAGATGGGCCGCCCTGGAGGCGGCAGTGGCACGTTCGTGGTGACAGTCCACGCCAGCACCCCGGACCAAGCCCGACGTACCGCCGAGGCCCAGAATCCCGGTTACACGGCGCAGTCTGTCTATCGCCTGCCGTACTCGAATTGACCTGACACAAGGACGAAGAATGTATAAGCCAATTGTGTTGGTGACGGCTTTGGCGCTGTACCCGCTGACGTCGCAGGCTCAAGTCACCCCCCTAGTAGTCAGTGGTCAATGGGAGTACCAAGACGCATCGCAGAAGGAGACAGATGAAGGGATGAGCCTTTGCTTCCGACTGCGGGCTATATCGATTGCACAGAGCCCCGAGCTACGCCATTTCGGCGGTGCTCTCTGCGTGTCCAATCCTGCCGAAGGTTCGAAGCTCCTGGGTATTGCTCAGCGGCCACGGCGGGCCGGGTGCGGCTACGCAGCCGATGGTGACGCGACAGTGGTCCTGTCGGGCTTGCGGGTACTGCCCGAGGACGAAATGTACGATGAGCGACTGGAGGCCCGTCTGGTCAACGTTAAAGCCAGGCGAATCGCCTCTCCGTTGACTTCGGATTGCGGCAACAACGAGTCGTCGGCCTTCGGGGGATTTAAGGGCATCTACGACGCAATCGCGGCCCTCAAGGCGCATTCGGACTACGCCACTCTTGCGATATCGGACTTTGTGCGCGTGGATGCTGCCAGCGGTCTTGCCGAGCTGGATGCAAGCACGCAATTGTTCTTGCCGCCTGGTTCTACCGATACGCTTGTCATCTACACCGAGAACAACGCTGGCACACCCTTCCTAACCGTGGAGCGTTTCGACGGTCGGCAATGGCGGGATGTCAGTGCCGCGACGTTGCCTGGATACTTCAGCAGGAATGGCAGCAACTACTACCTCGATTGGAGTGGCGGAGTAGTCAAGGTCCGAGACCTTCCGGGGAGGAAGGCTTGGAGCTACGAGAATGGACGATTTCTCAACGAGGGCTAGCGCTTCGGGGCAACAAGTTCGACATTCTTTCGACTTAGGCGCTTAGGTACTTGCTGTGGCACAGGGGCATGGTGCTTTCAGTCGCCAGTGATTCCGAGGCAGTAATTTCCCCAGTCCGCCATGAGCGCTGCCCGCTTTTCAAGCATCTTGGTTCGCAGATAAGCGGCTTCAACTTTCCCTGCCACCTTGTGTGCAAGGGACATCTCGATGATGTCCCTTTCATGATTTGTCTTGTCAGCAGCCCAGTCTCGGAACGAACTGCGAAACCCGTGGCAAGTGGCTTCTTCGGCACCAGGAATTCCCCGCAGAACCTTCAAGGAAGACGCGGTAACTATTGGCCTGTTCGCCCTGCCGGGGAAGATGTGGGGCTCCCCGCAATTGGGCACCCTTTTCAGAAGCGCAATGGCTTCTTCGCTTAACGGAACTTCGTGCGCTTTCTTGCTCTTTGTTCGGCTGGACGGCACTGTCCACAGCTTCGCCTGCCAATCAATTTCTTCCCATTTTGCGCCTGTTGCTTCACCAGGCCGGGTGGCTGTCAGTACCTGAAGCTGTAGCGCGAGGGCTGAGAGCTCTCTTCGCTGCTCGAGCTTCTTCATGAATCCAGGCACCTCTGAGTACGGTAGGGCAGGGCGGTGCTCGACATTCTTGAGTGGCTCGGGTGCAGGTAAGAGGTGCTGCAGATTGCCTTTCCATCTCGCCGGGTTGTCGCCTGAACGAAGCTTGTTCACGCTAGCCCAATCCAGAACTCGCTCAATGCGCCCACGCAATCTCGTCGCTGTCTCTGTCTTTCTTTCCCAGATTTCATAAAGAGCACGATAGACATGATTGGTATCGACTTCGGACACGGGAAGCTTAAGAATTGCGCTGCAGTAGGTCTCAATGGTCGACTGCCACTGGTCTGCGTGCTTTGCGTTTCGCCATGAGGGCCTGTTGGCGGCAATGAATCGTGTGGCGCACTCACCAAAGGTCATCATTCTTCCTTGCTCAGCCTTCGCTCGCTCTCGGGCGTCCCTCTTGAAGGCAATAGGGTCGATGTCCTGCCGGAGTTGTGAACGACAGTTGGCGGCAAGTTCCCGGGCCTCAGCAAGCTTGACATCCGGGTAAGGGCCCAGTCCTTTGTCGCGTTGCTTCCCCGTTGTTCTGTCTCGATAACGGAACACCCAAGTCTTCCGCCCATCCAACTTCACAAGCAGATAGAGTCCCCCTCCATCACCGTGTCTGCCCGGGGTTGCCTTGCCGATGAATGGGACCGTGAGCTTCATATGTGTTCCCTACTTTGTTCCCAACATTGTAGGGACATCTTGATTTGCTGGCCAGCGAAGGCGAACCAATTTATTTGAAATAAGACATTGAATTTATGTGTTTTTTCTGGATGGGTGAGCTGCTCAGACTTTAAACATAAATTTTGTTCGTCTGCCACTCTCTCCGCCAATCGCTCAAAAAAGCCCCTGGAAACAGGGGCTTTTTTTTGCATCCAGCATGCGCGATTTTCTACGAACCCAGCATTGCACCTCGGACTGGATCCATAGAGCGCGGCGACCGATGCGGAAGCGACCGGCCTTGATCTCGCCATAGGTGAAGGTCGTGCTCATGCCGGTCATCTGGCGCACGAGATAGGCAAGCGCAGCTTTTCCCGTTTGCCATCGCGGTTGTGATTCGGCCATCACCGGGGGCGATCCTCTTGCGTCTCAAGATTTGGAGCCGCCGGCCGATAACGGCTCAACCCCGTCTAGAAATGGTGCCTCAGAATGAGGGAAAGCAGCGACGTACTCTGGGTGGCAGGTGCACTAGCTATCCCTTTGGCATTGTTCACCTGGTGGCTGTCGGTCAAGTCCGGTCTGAATTTCGAAGTGATCTTGACGGCGTTGGTGAGAGTGCTCGGAGTGCTGGTGCTCTATGGGTTGGCATCGTGGCTCGCCAGCTCATTGGGGTATAGCAATCCGTGGCAATTCCTTGTCCCGGGGCTGTGGTTTGCATCGTGGCCGGCGTTGATTGCCAAAGGCACCAGCGCTCCGGAATTCTTCGTACTGCGAGGCGCAGACCCTGCGTTGGACTGGTGGGCGACGCCCGCATTCTTGTGGGGGATGCTGGCGGCCCTGGTAGTCGGAGCGAGTTGGCTCTACATCAAGGCCAACCGCTACCGGTAGACCTCCACATGATCACGCGTTGCGGAATCTGGGCGTGATTGAATTGCACCATGTGCCATTCCGCCCAGATCACCGCCGCGTATCCGAGGCTGGACCCGGTGACCGGCGCCACGTCGTCATTGCAGGCGTTTGCCGCGCTCTAACCACTCCGCCGTACCAGCATACGCTGGCGGCGCAGACGCAGTTAAATTATCAGTGGGCAAAATGGACTCGCCTTGTCCGTAGGAGCCTCGCTAATCTTCGCGGACCGTTGGCGGTCCCGCCGAGAACACGGTCGCGCAGTCCGACATGACGGGTTTCATGCTTTTGCCGGCCACGTCCACCATGTGGAAGCAGGCACTGAACACACGCGCCTGTGCTTCACCCTTCTTGCCCGGCGTGCCGGGTGTGCGCCCCCATATCTCCATCTGGTAGCGCTTGCCCGGCCGCAGCGCGGGGGCGGACGCCGCGCCCTCGCCGTAGGTGAGGCACTGGCTGGGTGGCAGCTCGGGTTCGGTTGTCCCTTCGCGCAGAAAATCGTGTTCCCACAGCGGGATGCCACCGGTGCCCACTTCCATCACTGACACGCCGGTGACAAGGGGAGCATTGGCGCGCGTTTCATGGGTATCGGGCACGCCGAAGCAGGGCACGCCATCACGGTCCTGTATCGTCGCCTGCTGGTACCGGCCGGCTGGCGATGAACCGATGGCCATCATGGGCAGCAGCAGGCCCAGCAAGGTCAGCGGCAGTCTCGTCATGGCGTCGTCCTCAAAGAGGCATCCGCTACTTGCCGGCTGGCTGCGCAGATCGTAATGCGGAAGAGGACGCCGTTGCGCAGTCCGAAACGACAGGCTTCACCGCGCCTTTGCCGGCGACGTCCTCAACATGGAAGCAGGCGTTGAAGACGCGCTTCTGCGCCTCGCCCTCCCTGCCTGGTGCGCCGGGTGTGTAACCCGAGAGAACCACCTGGTAATACTTGCCCACCCCCAGTGCCGGGGCGGCTGTCTTGCCTGCGCCATACGTCAAGCACTGGTCTGGAGGCATCGCAGGTTCGGGAGCCCCTTCGCGCAGGAAAATGCGCTGCCATACAGGCTGATTTCCTTTACCCACTTCCGTTACTGTCACGCCGGCGATGAGCGGCGGGGCGTCACGCGTTTCACGCGTGTCGGGCACACCAAAACAGAGTGTGCCTTCTCTCTCCTGGATCGTTGCGCGCTGATAGGTTCCTCGCGGCTGCGAGCAACTGGCCATCATCGGCAGCAGCAGACCCAGCAGACCAAACAGGGCTACCGGCAATCGCACGCGCATCATCGGGTCGTCCTCGGCAGGTTGTCCTTGCTGCTGCGGTCGGCAAGGAACTGGGAGAGGGCGCGTTCCAGCTGCGCGCCGATATCAGCTGTCGCGCGATAACGGACATTGTTCATGCGCCACTGGGAGTCACGGAAGGTGACCAGGAAGTAATCTGCCAGCATATTGCCCTGTGCCTCCATGTTGTACTCATGGAACAGGCGCGTTTCGTCGAGCAGATAGTCGTAGCTCATGTTCGGCCGGGGCGCCCGTACCAGTTTGACGTTGTAGCCGAGCTGATACTGCCAGACGTGGGTCATCTCGTGGATGAAGAACTGCTGGAAATCGATGTCGTCGGCGGAGTAATCCTCCCGATAGATACCCTTCGGGAAATACATCTGCCCGTTGGGCGTCACGGCAGTGTCCTTGTCCTGGAAGCCGAAGAACATCCAGTAGCCGTGGTTATGGACCTTCACGGTGCTGTAGTCGACTGCATCGCCGAACACCAGGCGTGCCATTTCGATCTCGCCGGCGGTCATGGCGCGTTCGTGGCCAGGCGCTCTTACCGGTACCACGGAGGTGCCCATGCCCTCGGCGGTGGTCACCACACCGTCCACATCGAACACTTCTGCTTCGTCGGTGCTGGCCGGTGCCGTGCGCGCACAGCAGCCGGTCGGCTGTGTCGGCGGGCGCAGTTCGGCACGCACGATGGCCTGGCTCTGCGCGGTCGATACCCGCGCCGTCTCGCCCTGCGCATTGGTGGTGCCGGAAAGGGTCTGCCCATCGGCCAGATGCAGCGTGTACGGCACCTCGGCCAACGGTGCGCCCTGCACGCCGAGAAAACGGATGGCCTGATCGAACGCGGTGGGCAGTGCGCGCGCCAGCTGTGCGGCCGTGCTGGCGACCGCGGCCGCCTTGCCGGCACCGCCTGCGGCCCCGCCGCCACCACCACCCCCGCCGCCCCCCGTGACATGCACCACGGCCTGTTGGCTGGACAACACCCGGCAGCCGCAGGCCAGCGCGCTGCCGTGCAACGCCACCGGCTGGCCGTCCACCATCAAGGTGGCATCGCCTTCAACAATTGGAAAGACGCCTTTATGCAGGGTAGGGCAGGTCGCCTTGTCGCTGACCCGCGCGACGCCGATGCCGCCGATGTCGGTTTCACTTGAGGCCGTGATGACCCGTCCGCCGCTGGAGGTCGGGTCCCCCATCACAATCCAGTTCCGTCCCATGGTTCGCTTCCATTGCAGACCAGGGCTCCATGATGCGCCGGTTCAGGTCGGGTTGGCTGAATAGGCGGCGAGGCCGATGGCGGGGCCGCTGTGTGTCGCGACCCGCCGTGGTGCTGCGGGTTCTGGATCAACGCAGGCGCGCCTCGGTCAGCGGCGTCGAGTGAAGGCGGTCACAAGTTGATGTTTCACTCGCGGCGCTCTGTCGCGTGCTGCGCCAAATGCCGCATCTGCCTCTTTTCCAGAGGCCGCGCAGGGCAAACGATGGCCGCGCCAAGGCACCCGCCCTGGCCGGGATTGGCGTCCCGAACTTACATGACGCGCGGCGTCGCGGTTGTAGTGGAAACTGCAATCGCGACAATGCATCACTCTGCCAGTTCATGGCGGATGGTGCGTGGGGATCATTGATCCGCCGGCTTCCTGCGGCATGTATCCGGCACGCCAACCCGCACCGTCCGCCACCTTGCCTTTGCGGGTGGCCCACCTGTGAGGTTGCCGCCATGCCTGATCTGCGCCCCGACTATCCCCGCCTGCACGCCCTGCTCGGCGATGCGCTGCGTGATCTTCCCAACACCCTTGCTGAAAAGATGGAAGACGCCCTCAGCGATGCCGCCGCGTCCTCGCCGCCGTCCGCGTTCTTCACCCATCTGCTGGGCCATGGCAGGAACCTGCGCGCGGATGGCCAGCCCTGGACCGAAACCCGCCTTAGCCCGGGGCGCGCGTTCGATCTGGCCCTGGCGACCCGATGCGCATCCGGCATCACCGCGCTGACGGCAGTGCTGCAGGCATCCCACGTGGCCCGGGAAAACGACGATCCCGACGGTTATCCCTCGGCGGCGCTGGTCCATGGCATGTTCGATGCCTGCCATGCGCTGTCGCTGCAGATCGAGCGCTGCCTCGTTCCCTGAGCCGCCTGTTGTCCCTCACGCCTCGTTTGCATTTCCGCCGTCCGCCATTGCTAAGGTCGCTGCGCACCCCGAACAGGAACCTGCAATGACCCGGATGTCCTCGCTCACGCTGCTCGCACTCTGCCTCGCCCCCACGCTGGCCTGCGCCCAGTCCGATCGCGAGGTGGCCGAACACATGGTCACCCGCGCCGCCAATGTCTGCCCCGGCCACAGCGCCGAGCGCACCACGCCCACGGTGAAGAAGGTCCCGGTCGGCGCGCTGCGGGTGATGCTCGATCGTGGCCTGGTGATGTGCCCGGACCGGCGCCTGGACGCCAGCGCGCCGGCCGTGTTCTACGGCCGGGTAGGTGTGTTCGGCTGGAACCCGGACGTTCCAGCGGCAGCGACCGTGGTCATCGGCCAGATCGACGCGATGACGCGCAAGGACGAGTACCCGGTGGAAACCCTGGTGTGGGATGCCCAGGGCAGGGCGCTGAGCCAGCAGACCGTGCCGGCCTTCGAGCCGCGCCCTGGCGCCGCGGTGCTGTACAAGGTCCGCTAGGGCGCCATCGGAGGCGCGGTGTCCGGCACCAGCGTGAACCGGTAGCGGTTCTCGTAAAGCTTCACTTCCAGCTGCGTCCGGCCGCGCCGTTCGAGGGTGTACAGCTTGCCGGCCCAGGGGCTGCCCAGGGCCGTGATCGGATTGATGTTGCCCAGCCGGCTGGCGTCCAGATGCACCACGACGCGGTCGTCCAGGTACGCCACCTTCACCGTGCTGAAGAACGTGGCGTACTGGCCGCTGGTCATCGCGGCATAGCCGGACAGCTCCGGGTGCGCCACCAGAAAGGCGAACTGCGTGCTGAAGTCGATACCGGAAAGATCCGGCGCGCGGTACTGCGATTGCCGGGCCCACGCAGCGTCGGTGCTGTCCAGCGCATCGGCGGAGGTGATGGGGAAGAACTGGAGATCCATGTAACCGGGGCCGTTGCCATCGACGCGGGCCTGCCCGCCTTCCACCGAAGCCGACGAGACCAGGTTCGGGTAGGCCAGCGCCGGCAGCCCGCTGACACGGAACTCGCTGTGCGCCTGCACCTCCTGCGGTGGGTTGAAGAACTCGCCGACCTTCTCGCTCTGGCAGGCCGAGAGCAGGGCCAGCAGGGCCAGCGGCAACGCGCGTCCGAGCGCGGAACGGGGGTGGATCATGCGATGTGCCTCATCCTTGGGGGACGACAGTAGACCACGCTCTGCGGCAGCGGCAACGGTCCGACGCGTTGCGCTGCCTGTTCAGGCATGTATTTGCGGGGCTGCGTGCACAAGCCCGACGCGTGGATATGCTAGCGTTGAGACGTTCCACCGTTGGCCTGGATGCCTGATGAACTACGCTGAATGGATTCGCGAACAGCACGCTCGCAGTGTGGCGGCCGAGCAGATCGCCGAGGCCGCGCTGGACGGGCCGGCACTGTGTGCTGGCGACAGCGAAAGCCTTGCGCCGCTGCTGCGGGGAGTGAGCCAGCTGCTGGCGGTGCCGGTGGCCGATGTGCAGATTGTCGGCTCGGCCCGCTTCGGCTTTTCGCTGCGCGATGGCGCGGCTTTCGATCCCGCGTTTTCCGATCTGGATCTGGCCATCGTCAACGCCGGGTTGTATCAGCGGTGCTCGGCGCCGACGGCGGCGTCGGCCGATGCCGCCCGCTTCCCGGAGCGTGATTTCCCCGCCGACGAGCGCATCGCAGTGCGCAAGGCATTCGATGCGCTTTCACTTTCAGTGGCCGACCGCTTCGCCTACGTCTCGGTCGCGGTGTTCCCGGACCAGGCCGCGCTGGTGCGCGCACAGGCAGGGCGCATCCGTGCCTATCTGGGCGTTGCGGGCCCGGCGCCCGCTGCCCGGCCGGCCGGTGCCGCGCCCGCCGGCGCCGAGGAAACCCCCTTCCAGCACATCGTGGATGCGGGCCTGCCGCAGTACCTGCTGCCCATCGCTGCCAGTACACCGGGCAATGCCTCACCCTGGCTGGCCGACCGTGCGGCCTTCGAGCGCGCGTTCGGCGGCAGCAGCCTGCGCCGGGTGCGGCTGGCGGCGCTGGGGCGCGCACTCGCCGACCTGGCGCAGGTGGTGCAGGTGCACTGCTGTCTGGTGGGCGGCAGCTTCGTGGACGTCTCCAATGCCGTGCCGAACGATCTGGACATCGTGGTGTTCTACAGTGCGCGGGCAGACGTCCGCTTCGAGCCGGGGCGTGCGCTGCAGCGGCTGACCCGCAAATTCCTGCTTGAGCACATCGACATGCGCTTCGTGCCGTGCGACGCCGAGCCGTGGCTGATGGTCAAGCTGACCTCGTACTTCACCCAGTTGTATCAATCGCGTCGGCCGGGCACGGACGTGCGCGAACATGGCCTGGTGCTGTTGCTGCCGGGTACCGGGACGGGGCAGTGATGACCGCACGCTTGGCCACCACACCCACAGGTGCCCCCGTTGCCACGGAACGGGTGCTGATGCCGCTGCCGCCGCCGCCGCCGTCCCCGGCGCTGGCAGAGCGGCTGCAGGCGTGCAACCTCAGGCTGCCCGCACTGCTGCCCTGTGCGCAGCCCTGCGAAACGCTGTGGTCCCATCGCGGGCATCCGCGGCTGCGGGCGGCGGTGCAGCAGCTGCGCCATCCGCTGTCGGCGCACATGCAGATGCCGGCGTTCGATCTGGCTGCGCTGGCTGCGGCGGAGGCGGCCGAGGCCGACGTCTATCGGCAGTGGCACCGCACCGTGCAGGGGCCGCTGTCGATGGCCGATGTGCAGCGCTTCGTCTCGCTCAGCACGGGCGGTGACGGCGCGCTGCGCAGCGGGCCGGTATGGATCCGCGCCCGTGATGGGCGCGCGCAGCTGCCGATGGTGCCGGCCCTGCAGGGGGCCGCGCGTTGGGACGAGCTGCTGCAGCAACGGGCCGCGCCCGATCCGGCTGAGGGCCTGCGGTCTGCGGTGCAGCTGCTGGCGCTGGCCAACAATGCGCATGCCTTTGCCGACGGCAATGGCCGGCTGGGGCGCGCGCTGTTCAATTTCTGCCTGCACCGCGCCGGGCTTCCGCAGGCCTGCTTCATCCCGCTGAAGGTGCTGACGGTGCTGTCCCGTGGCGGCTACGAAGTGCGCCTGCGCGAGGCGGAACTGTACGGTCGCTGGGAAGGGCTGTACGCCTGGCACTGCGCGGCAATCGAGTTGTATGCATGGCTGGGACAGCAGCCGGCCATGCCCGACCGGAACGAGGATGTCTGATGTTCAACAAGCGCTATTGGCGGGTGCAGTCTGAAGTGAGCGAGTGCGGGCTGGCATGCCTGGCGATCTGCTCGTCCATGCTGGGCGCGGATCTGGAAATGAGCGAGCTGCGGCGCAAGTACCACAACTCCCAGCGCGGTGTGGACCTGAACCAGCTGATCGCGCTGGCCAGCGCGCTGGACATGCAGTGCCGGCCGGTGCGCTGCGAGCCCAGCGATCTGCAGCACCTGGGCACGCCGGCCATCCTGCACTGGAAGCTCAATCATTTCGTGGTGCTGGAGAAGGTCTCGCGCGGCCGCTACCACATCATCGACCCGGCCCATGGCTCGCTGTCCTTCAGCGAAGCGGAGCTTTCCCAGGCCTTCACCGGCATCGCGGTGGAGGTCAGTTCCTCGCCCAGCTTCCGGCCGCGCAAGCAGCGTTCGCCGCTCAACATCTGGTCGATGATCCGCTTCAAGGGCGGCGTCGGCACCGCGCTGTTCCATACGCTGGTCTATACGCTGCTGCTGCAGGGCTTCGTGCTGTTGTCACCGTTCTTCATGCAGCTGGCGGTGGACGAAGGTGTGCTGCGCGGCGACCGCGGCTTCCTGATGGCGCTCGCGCTGGGGTTCGGTGCGGTGGCCGTGTTCAACAGCCTGGCCGAGGCGCTGCGCGGGGTCACGCTGCAGCGGGCGTCGGCGTTGATGGGCTGGGACATGAGCCGGCGCCTGTTCCATCATCTGGTCAGCCTGCCGCTGACCTGGTTCCATCGACGCCGTCTGGCCGATGCGCTGTCGCGGATGGAGTCGATCGACCCGATCCGCCAGCTGATCGCCAACGGGCTCATCGGCGCACTGCTGGACGGTGTGCTGGCGCTGGGCATCATCGTGCTGATGTTCGTCTACTCGCCGCTGATGAGTCTGGTCGCACTGACTGCGCTGGGGCTGTACGTACTGATGCGGGTGGCCGCCATCCCGATGTCGATGAAGATGGGCATGGCCAGTCTGCAGGCGAACATCGCCGAGCGCGGTACGCGCATCGAAACGCTGCGCGCGATGCAGTCGATCAAGACCATGGGCGGCGAGTTCTCGCGCGAATCGATCTGGGCCAACAAGTACGCCGATCTGGTGCGTGCTTCGTTGAACAGCGCCAACCTGCAGATTGGCATCGGCGCGGGGCGCACCCTGCTTGATGGCCTCAGCCTGGTGGCCATCGTCTACATCGGCGCCCAGGCGGTACTGGCCAACACGCTGACAGTAGGCGCGCTGTATGCCTTCGTGGCCTACCGGCAGCAGCTGAGCAACCGGCTGACCACGCTGGTGGACCAGTGCATCGCCTGGCGCCTGACCGAGCTGCATTCGGACCGCATTGCCGATATTGCCCTCAGTCCCAGCGAAGAAGGCTTCAGCAAGGATCCTTCGGCGTCGGACAGCATGGAAGGGCACATCCAGCTGCGTTCGGTGTACTTCCAGTACTCGGCACAGGAAGCGCCGGCGCTGAAGGACATCAACCTGGCCATTGCGCCGGGCGAGTTCGTGGCCATCACCGGCCCGTCCGGCTGTGGCAAGAGCACGCTGGTGAAAGTGCTGACCGGGCTGTACCCGCCCAGCGCCGGCGAGCTGCTCTATGACGGGCTGAACATCGCCAGCTGGGGGCCGCGCGTGGTCCGTCAGCGGATGGGCGTGGTGATGCAGGATGATGAGCTGCTGACCGGTTCGATCGTGGAGAACGTGACCTTCTTCGCCGAGCGCCCGGACATCGCGCTGGTCTGGCAGTGCCTGGAAATGGCGGCAGTGAAGGAGGATGTGCAGCGCATGCCGATGCAGCTGGAAACGCTGGTGGGCGACATGGGCTCGACCCTCTCCGGCGGCCAGAAGCAGCGCCTGCTGCTGGCCCGCGCGCTGTACCGCAAGCCCAGCATCCTGGTGCTGGATGAGGCCACCGCGAACCTGGACGTGGCGCGCGAGAGCCGCATCTACCAGGCGCTGGCGCAGCTGGATATCACCCGCATCCTGATCACCCACCGACCCGACACCATGCGCCTGGCCGACCGTCTGGTGCGCATCGACCAGGGCAGGGTGGTGGGCGATACCCGCAAGCCCACCGCAGCGGCGCCCACAGCAGCGCCGACCGTCAACCTCATTCCTGCCGTCGTTTCGCCGCCAGCAGTGGCTCCAGCAGCCAGTCCAGCAGCGAACGCTTCTCCAGAACCAGACAGGCTTTGAGACGTGCTACAGCCAGGAATGAAACCACGCCGATGCGGGCATCCAACCAGAATTACCGGGCGCCCAGCGCCCGACAATCGCCATCCTTCACTGCACGGTGGGGCGCATATCCTAGCGTGCGGCGCGATAGAAGCTGAGCAGGCACTCGTCGCGGGATCCATCGGTAGTGAAGTGCAGGACAGTCCCATTGGAACGAAGCTCGTAAGCAGATTCCCTGCTCACTCGTTCAGCGGCTGCATTGTGCGGGTTCGGCGGATACATGAACTGCTCAAGCGCGTATTTTTCCTTCAAGGACGCAGCGGGATAGCAATGACCCTGTTCCAGCTTGGCATAGAAGAAACTGATTCCCTGCACCAGGCGCGGATGGATCCTGAATTCGGTATGGGCGATCCGGTAACCATCGCGGGTCTCGATCGGGCTTGACCTGAAAACGACGGGGTCGGTATTGCTGTTGCCCTGCTGCATGAATTCACGTGCGCCCATGCTTCGGAAGAAATCGAAGCCCAGCGGCCAAGGGGCATCGGCAAGCTTCTGAATCACGTCTTCAAGTGAATTCTCGTTGCTGTCCTTTCCTCGGGCGCCGTCTTCAGCAGATGCCTGGAATGCGAGTGACAGGGTCAAAGACAACAGAGGCAGCAGGAGATGCTTCCGGGAGAGATTGAGGTTCATCGTTCCTGTTCCTGGAGACGGCCGCCAAGTCGCCACATGGAAGCCACCTCATCGCCAGCTCTGCGCGGAGCGTCGGCATTGCGGTTCCGCGACGGCGCCGACCGTCAACCTCATTCCTGCCGTCGTTTCGCCGCCAGCAGTGGCTCCAGCAGCCAGTCCAGCAGCGAACGCTTCTCCAGAACCAGATCGGCTTTGAGGCGCATGCCCGGGGTCAGTGCCAGCGCCTTGCCATAGGCCTGCATCTGCTGGTCGTCCAGCGCGGCCAGCAGGCGGTACTGGCTTTCCACGGCCTGCAGATCGGCGGGCAGTTCGTCCGGTGCGGTCGGTGAGCGCGCGATCTTGACGATCCGGGCGCGGCCGACGCCGAACTTCTGGTAGGGGAAGGCGTCGTACATCAGCCGCACGTCGGTGCCGACATTGACGAAGGCGATGGCCGAGGAGGGCACCCACAGCTCGGCGAACAGCTGCGAGCCTTCCGGCATCATCACCCCGAGCGTGCGCCCGGCGGTGACCGTGGCGCCCGGCTTGGCCTGCAGCCAGGTGACCTGCCCGGCGGACTGCGCCACCAGATTGAACTGCGTGCCCAGCTTGTAGTTGATCGCCTTCTCGCGTGCGCCCAGCAGTTCGGACAGCGCGGTGGCGCGGTTGGCGTCACGCTCGGCCTTGAGGCGGCCCAGCTCATGCCGCATCTGCTCGTGCTCCTGTTCCAGCTGGGCAATGCGCGTCTGCACTTCGGCCACCGATTGGCGCACGTTCAGTACCCGCACCTCCGCGTCGCGGTACTGCAGTTCGGATACCAGCTTGTCCGCGCGCAGGCGGCCCAGGTCGTGCACGGTCTTCTCGGCGATGGCCTGCTGTTGCTGGTACAGCGTGACGTTGTCACGCAGTACCGAAAGCTGGCGGGTGGTGCCCAGCATGCGCTCGCGGATGCCGGCCTCCTGGCTTTCCAGGGATGCTTCGGTGGCGCGTTCGCGATCGACCGAAGCCTGGGTGAGGCGCTCGGCCATGCCGGACAGGGTGGCACCGGTGCTTTCGCCGGTGTCGATCACCGAATCCACCGAGACGCTGACGATGGGGTCGCCCTGGCGGACCTTCGCGCCTTCCTCCACATGCACGTTGCTGACGATGCCCGAGCGCTGGCTGATGATCGGCAACAGGCCGCGCGAGGGGACCAGCGCACCGGATACGGTTTCCTTGCGCGGGAACGAGGTGGTCACCAGGAACAGTACCGCCAGGCCCAGCAGCGCAACCACGAAGCCGGTGGCCAGCCACATGCCGACACCGGGGGCCTGCACCGGGGAGCCGAAGCGCTGCGTGGCGGCCTCGATCGCTTCGTTGCGGAACAGCGGAATCACATCCGCCGTCTCATCCTTTCTGGCTGGTTCCATGTGGCCTGCGGTGCCGCGTCGTTGCGGAGAGTGGGATGGGTAGGGACATCATCGCGCGGTTCGGGGCGCAAGGCAGCCATGGCCACCGGCCACGTCCACGTAGTAGTCGTAATCGTCGCGCAGGCCGAAACCCACCCGCCAGGAGATCGGGAACACGTTGGCCGGTTGGTCGGAGACCTGGGTCTGCAGGGTGACCGTGCGGCCATTGAACGTGACCGGTGCGGTGGCTTCGGCATAGCGGACCGGTTGCAGGCCGTGCATCGTCCAGCGGCGTCGCTGCACCAGGCTGGCCTGTGGGTAGGTGGACAGGTTCACGCCGGAGGCTTCCAGTGCGACATCGGTGCCGGTGTCGAGCAGGACGAGCTCGTCGCGCTTGCCGATGCGCATCGGCAGGCGCAGCGAGTACTGGCCGCCCCACAGTGCAGAGGTGGTTGCCAGGGGTTGCCGGCAGGTATCGGCAGGCAGTGCCTTCAGCAGCTCCAGCTCGGTGGGCCGCAGCACCAGCGGACCCAGCCGGTACAGCAGGTCTAGGCCGATGATGTTGAACTCGATCTGGTCGGTGACCGTGAAGGCGACGTTGCTGAAGTGCAGATCGCCCAGCTGCACATCGACCGGAGCGGCCAGGCCGATCGCCACGGTCTGCCCGGGCCGCGAATTGTCGGTGGCGAAGTTGTCGGTCACCGCCAGGCCCATCGCCTGTGCGGCCTTGCGGCTGATATGCGAACGGGTGGCGCCGGTGTCGATGATGAAATCGGAGTCGATGTCGCGCTGCTTTCCATCCTGGCCGCCCCGGATCTTGCCGCGGATGACAGGAACACCAGCCTTGGCCGACAGCGGCAGGCGGGTTCCGGCAGGCGGCGGTGCGGCCAGCGTGGCCGATCGCGGCCATTGGCTGAAGGACTCGAACGCGGGGGCGGTGATGGCGCGTACTTCCTCGCCTGCACGCAGCGACGGCGCGACATGCTGCTGATAGAGCGCGCGGACCTTCTGCATGTCGGCGGCCCAGCCGGCGATGTCGCCTTCCAGCAGACGGTTGCCGGCACGCAGGCTCCGGCACAGGTACATGACCCCCTGGCTCTTTTCGGCCACCACGGCAGCGTCGGCGATACAGGTGTCGGCCCAGCGATTGGACTGGGCGATTTCGCCACGCGTGCGGTGGTAGCCGGCACGTGCGGCCAGCCGTGCCGTGGTATTGGATTTGCCGATCCGCTCCAGGGCCGCGCTGTTGCCCTGCATCACCGCCACGGTGATGCCATGGCTGTCTTCAGCGACCACATCGCGGGCCCCGGCGGGGGCGGCCACGCCCAGCGCGATCACTGCGGACATCAGGAATTTCATTGCCTCAGCTCCTCTGTGACACGTATCGGCCGCCCGGTCTCCCGGGCGGCCGATGTTCCGGTGTAGCGTCAGAACCCGCTGATGACCAGGTTGAACTGGCCGGTGAACGAGTTGGTGTTCGGATCGAACGTCAGGCCGATGTTGAACGACACACCGTTACCGAAGTCCTGGTTGAAGCTGGCGTTGTAGTTGCTCACATTGAAGTGATCGGTGGTCAGACCGAGGGTGTAGGTCTGGCCTGCATACTGGAAGCTGCCGTTACCGGCCAGGCCCCAGTTGCCATTGGTCAGATTCAGGTTCTCGGTCAGGTTGAAGGTCAGGTTGTAGTCCTGCAAGACCCATGTCTGGGTCGCGCTGGCTACACCGTTGCCATCAATGCTGGCGTTGGAACTGAAGGTGGTCTCGCCACCGCCGTCGCCACCACCACCGCCGCCACCACCACCGCCACCGCCGCCATCGCCCGGATCCCACGGATCGGTCCAGTCCGGCGGATCCGGGTTGGGACCCCAGTCGTCCGGCGGGGTCACATCGACCGGCGGCAGATCGGTGGTATCCACCTGCGCGCCACCGGAGACCAGTGCACGTTCTTCGGGGGAGAGATCACGAATTCCACTTGCAGACATCTCACAACTCCTTGTTTGTCCGATGCTGAGTACGGATGCGTCGTTGCCGCCTTCATGCGGCACTCCGACATTTATCACACGAAGTGGACAGTGCTCTGTCAGAAAAATCTGATTCGGACAGAAGGGTGATAAACGACAAAAATGAACGCGCCCTGCGCTTGCTTTCGTTAAGCGGCCGCTTGCTGCGACACGCTAGCCCCCACCGCAGGAACTCAGGCAGCGGTCGCGTATTTCCCCGCACTTGATGTCCGGAAGGCGATTCCGGCAGAAATCCACGCTCGCCTGGCATGATCGACGAAGATCCCTGTCCTGGATTTCTTCGCAGTTGCCACCCCATTGGGATGCCGAGCCCAGGCAGCCGCTATTGCTTCCGGCGGAATGACAGCTGGCATAGTGGTCCCGACACTGGTCCATGCATTGGCGTGCAGCCGTGGTTTCACGAGCCCCCTGCGCCAGATAGGCGTCGCCATGGCTGCTGCAGGATGCCATTGCAACGACAGCCACGAATACGAGTAGTTTGCTCTGCACTGCAGCAGACCCTTTCAATTGACCGTATCAGGCTCCTCATCATCAGCCGGCCGATTCCATTTGGCCTGAGTGGCTGTGCTGATGCGGAGATTCAAACAGGATGCGATATCACTGTGCCGACTGGGTGGACCCCGAAGACATCAGGCAGGCCTTGTTTGTGATGAAATCCAGATAGATGGAGACCTTGCGCAGGCTGCCGCCGCCCAGCACATAGCGCGTCTTGCTTGGATGGTTTCCAGTGGATGTGCTGATCTGCAATTCTGCAGAGCCGTCCAAGGTCTGCACAACGGCTTCGCGCGCGACCGATGCTCTTCGCTGCTGTCCTTGTACGCCTTGAACAACACTGTGTTGAACTGAACCTGGTGGCAGAGCCACACCGATTGGCAGGGCTTCCATCAACTCGCCACTGTTACCAGTATCCAGCATTGCTTCCTGGCGCTTGCCGTCAACAGTAATGAACAACCTTGGGACGGTCTGCGTACCGCTCAGGTCTGCCGCCGAGAACATCGGGGCGTCGCAGGCCGGAGCGGCAGATCCCTCCGCGAGCACCTGCAGGCCATCCTTGCCGATCAGGACTCGGCCGAGACGAGATAGAACATCGAGGCCAAGAAGGTTCGCAGGAATGCGTTCGCTGACGGATACCAATGGCTGCGAGATGATCAAGGGACCAAACTGGAGGGTCTGTGGCTGGGCGATCCTGCTGCGCTGTTGTGAGTCGCCCAGCACGCCGGAAAGCGTGAATCCCTCCATGAGCGGGGGCGCAGTTATCGCCGCGGGATGCACTATGGTCAGTGCCGAGCCTGTGTCGACCAAGACCTCAACAGTCTTACCGTCAATCTGCAGTTGCGCCATGTTGGGATAAGCGACACGGCCGCCGTCATGATCCTGGCTGGACGCTACCGTAACCGTTCCTGTGTGCATGGCGATGCGTCCTTTGCCAGATGAATCGACTTTGGGAGCGGGCCGACCGGCCATCGCGGCGTAGTCTGGAATGCGGGTGAATACATCGACGTTTCCCAATGTTTTGCCCCGCTTCTCCGCAGCGGCCCGAACGCGCTCCCGCGCCTGCATCGACAGGCGTGCCCATGCAGGCAGGTCACCCGCTACCACCTCGACGCCAGCTCGCAGTGCTCCGCAGACAGTCAGCCCGGCCAGATGCGTAGTCTGCTGCGCCATCTGGATACATTCATCTGACGCTTCGCGGGCTCCAGGAACGTCCAGCAGAACGCGGCGTTCGGCGGCCCTGGCCATCTTCTTTACGACGGTATTGGTTGCATTGACCTGCAGCTGCCGTAGTGCAGCGACATCACCTTGAGCCAGCGCTTGGCTGACCGGCGTGGGGTCGTTGAATATCTGCGTGACGCGGGTTGTCTCAGCGGCACCAGCACAGGATGAAACGAGCAGCAATGCAAGTAAAAGGGGACGCATGGGACTCCAGATGGATGCCGCGTCCGCGAACGCGGCATCCCAAGAGGGATCAAGGACTCTTGTTGTAGAGGAACTGGGCTTCGCCCTTTATGTCGTTGTCCGCTGAGTTGTAGATCAGGTTGATCTGAAAGCCGAAGCCTGCGCCGATATCCCAGTAGTAACCACCATTGACGGTGGAGGTCCAGGAACCTTCGTTCAGCTGCCACTTGAGAAGACTGCCATCGTTGCCGACGAAATCCAATGTGCCCTTGCCGTCCTTGAAGGTGCCGTCGGTGTTGAACTTCAGCTCGGTGCTGACCGTCCACTGGCCGAATTCATTGGGAATCGGGTAGGTCAACACCGCTTTGTTGAAGCCCGGCTCGCCATTCTCGCCCGGCGTGTAGGTCAGCTTGCTTTCAAAAGGCTTGACATCGATGAAGGTGAAGTCTGGCTGTCCATCGCCGTCACCACCGCCGTCGCCACCACCTCCATCACCGCCGCCACCGCCACCGCCGCCGCCGCCATCTCCCGGATCCCACGGATCGGGCCAGTCCGGCGGATCCGGGTTGGGACCCCAGTCGTCCGGTGGGGTCACATCGACCGGCGGCAGATCGGTGGTGTCCACCTGCGCGCCACCGGAGACCAGTGCACGTTCTTCGGGGGAGAGATCACGAACTCCACTTGCAGACATCTCACAACTCCTTGTTTGTCCGATGCAGATTACGGATGCGTCGTTGCCGCCTTCATGCGGCCCTCGGACATTTATCACACGAAGTGGACAGTGCTCTGTCAGAAAAGTCTGATTTGGACGGAAGGGTGATAGACGACAAAAATGAACGCGCATCGCACTTGCGCCACGACGATTCTTCATCTTGAAGTAATGCGAATGTGCTATTTGACCTTCACGCAGTTGCTGCGCTAAACACCACACCTCACGCTCGAAGCAAGGAGTTGCACGCATGCAGGAAAATGGAATTCGCGAGCTGTCGTTGGAAGAGCTCGCGCTGGTTTCTGGCGGTGCGCAGATGGACACCACCGATCTGCCTCCGGTGGATGCGTTGCCGCCCGATGACGGCGGCTGGCCGGATATCGATCCGCCAGACTGGACCGATCCGTGGGACCCGGGCGATGGCGGCGGTGGTGGCGGCGGTGGCGGTGGCGAAGCGCCGCCGAGCGCGTATGAGCAGGTCGATGGACAGGCTGACACCATCGCGCGTGAGGTGGAGGCACTGATCAAGGCCGATCCGGGTTATCAGAGCCAGGAGCTGGGCACGGTGATCTACCGCGACGCAGTGACCGGTGAAATCAAGACCAGCCCACTGGCGCGCGGTGATGCCAGCAATCCCGGGGCCATCAGCTATCCGCTGCTGGAGTGGGGCATCTCGCCGGGCCAGGTGGTGGGCATCATCCATTCCCATCCGGCCGGGGTCTTCCCGTCGGAGACGCATGAGGTCAACAAGTACCCGTCCGACAACCGCACCGTTGGCGGCGTGGCCTATGAGGGCGGGGACTGGGGTGTGGCCGATCTGCTGCGCGACAACGGCATGAATGCCGAAGAGTTCCGCTACTACATCATCGGGCCCGATGGTGTGACCCGTGAGTATGATTTCAACGACCGCGATGCGGAAACGCTGGGTACGACGCTATGAAGATAGAGGCCGCATGGGCGGTGGCCGTTCTGGCGGTGGGCGCAGCAGCCTGTGCGCCGGTGGCGCGTGCCGATTCGCCAGGGCTGGCGGTGCTGCGCAGCGAAGATGGGCTGCCTGCGAACCGCTACACCTCGCAGCACCAGATGAGTTGTGGCAGCCGCGTGTTCGAGCTCGTGGTGGAATCGCCGGGTCCGGTCAGGTTGACTGGCCTGAAGGTGGATGGCGTCGCGGTTCCTGCCGCGCAGCTGCAGGCCATCAATGCACAGGTACCGGAGCGCTCCTGGTTCCAGGGCATCGCCTCGTCCTGCACGTCGGCCCGCCAGTCGCTGACCCTTCAGCTGTCATCGCCGCAGGGGGCGGTGACCATCCCGCTTTCGTTCAAGGATGGCGTGCTGGTGCCGGCGGCACCCGCCCGGTAACGCAGGTGCTGCAGGCTGCCGGCCCCTGCGCGGGGCCGGCAGCACGACCGCCCGTCAGAAGCGGTAGGCCGCCTGCACGTACACCCGGCGCGGTTCCCCGGGGAAGTGCCCGTTGCGCGCGATGAAGCCGCTGGCCGCATACACCTTGTCGAACAGGTTCTTGACGTTGGCCTGGAACTGCCACTGCTTCCACGTCGTCTTCCAGCTCATGTCGAACACGGTGTAGGCCTTCACGCTCTGCCCGTCCAGGCTGATGCGCTCGCCGACATGGTCGGCACCGAAACCAATGGCCGAGTTCAGCGCAGGCAGGTCGTAACGCGTCCACAGGCCGAGCGTGTTGCGCGGTGCATTGGCGAAGCGGTCTCCGGAGGCATTGGTGATGCCGTTCGGGCCAGCATCCTTCACCCGTGCGTCGTTGTACGCGTAGGTGAGGTTCACCACCCAGCGATCGGTCACATCGGCCAGCAGATCGAGTTCCATGCCGGTGCTGCGCACCAGGCCCAGCGCGGCGAGCTGGTTCACGCCTGCGATCACTTCGCCGGTGGCCTGCACGATGTTGCTGCGGTCGATGCGGTAGGCCGCCATGTTCAGGGTGACACGCTCGGCCAGCAGCGACTTCATGCCTATCTCCCACTGTTTGCTGCGTTCAGCGTCGAACGGGCCGCCGGCAGCACGGTCCTGGTTGGCCGCGCTCTGTGGCACGAATCCGCTGGCCACGTTCGCATACAGGTTCAGCCCCTCGCGCACGGTGAAAGTGCTGCCCAGCCGCCAGCTGAGGTCGTGCCCATCCACGCTGCTGCCGCCGAGGCGATCCTCGTCCTTGAAGCCATCCCAGCGCAGGCCGGCCAGCACATGCCAGCGCGTGCCCAGCGCAAGTTCGTCCTGCAGGTAGCCGCCGTAGCGGGTGCTGCGCGTGGAGGTGCTGCGCCAGGGCAGGGTAGTCAGAGCGTAGTCGTGCCAGGTGCTGGCGCCATACACTGGATTGAACAGGTCGATGCCACGCACCGGTCCCGCACCGCGCGCGAGGTCGGCACTGTTGGCGGTCTGCGCGGTGAAGTCGGCATCGAGCTGGTACACGTCAGCGCCGAACAGCACTTTATGCTCGATGCGGCCGGTACTGACCCGCCACACGGCATTGCCGTTGACAGTAAACGCCTCGTTGTCGCGGATCTGGTTGCGCAGCTGGCGCGTCATCCACTCGGCCACGCCATCGCGATCGCGGTCGATCAACCCCATCGGCTCGTGATACATCTGGTGCTCGTTGTTGGTGAACCAGCGCGCGGCGAAATCCACATCCACATTCGAGGCCGGCGCGAAGCGATACTGCGCCAGGGCGACCTTCGCGCGCATGTCGAGGAAGTCGCTGGCCTCGTTGTGGTTCCAGCGGCGATCGGTCAGGAACGTACCTGCGTCATTCACCGGTACACCCCGCAGGCGGTTGCCGCCCAGGTTCTGGGTGATGTCGGTGAACTGCAGGGTCAGCTCGCCGGTATCGCCCACATCGAAGGCCAACGATGCATCGCCGATCACGCTTTCGCTGTCGGTGTTCCAGCGCACGCCCTGCTCGGTGTCGCCGTACAGACCGGCGCGGTAGCGCACGTGGCCGGCCGCATCCAGGGGGCCGGTGGCCTCGACCGAGCCGGCGCGGAAATCCTCGTTGCCCAGCTGGACTTCGATGCGGCGCTCAGCCGTGGCCTGCGGTTTGCGGGTCACATAATTGATGACGCCGCCGGCATCACCACCGCCATACAGTGCGCCGGCCGGACCCTTCAGCACCTCCACCCGCTCGATGTTGAACAGCTGGGGCACCGCGAAGCCCGCATACGGGTCGCCGCGCAGGCCGTCATAGAGCACGTTTTCCTGCCGGAAGCCACGCAGGGTCACGCCCGCATAGCTGAAGAAGCTGATGCCGCTGATGCTGCGGTACAGGTCGGTCACCTGGCGCGCAGCCTGGTCGTCGATCAACTCGCGCGGCACCACCTGCACCGATTGCGGCACCAGCTCCAGCGGGGTATCGGTGCGGGTGCCAACCGCGGCGTCGTCAACCCGGTACAGCGTCTGAGCACGGCCACGCACTTCGACCTTGTCGAGCTGGGTGGTCGCGGTGGTGGGTGGGGTCGCCTGTGCCAGGGGTGCCAGGGGCAGGGCGAGGGCCGCGCACAGCGCGCGGCGGCGGAGCGGGAATAGGGTCATGGGAGGGGATTGGCAACTGCAAATGAGAAAGATTAGCATTTGCAGTGATGCTGTGCCTATTCCCTGATGGCGCGATGGACATCGGGGCCCGTGCGGAGAGCGTTACGCCCGCACCGCCGCTACGTCCCTTTGACCTGCGGCCTCGGTCATCACGACGGCGAGCTGCTTGAGCGAGTAGGGCTTGCGCAGCAGGGTGAAGCCGTGGCCGGGGTCGCGTGCCAGCAGCTCGCTGTAGCCGCTGGTCAGGATGATGGGCAGATCCGGAAAGCGATCGCGCACGTGCCGGGCCAGTTCCAGGCCGTTGGTGCCGGGCATCACCACGTCGCTGAACATCACATGGAACCGCGTGGCGTCCTGTTCCAGTTCGGCAAGTGCCTCATTGGCGTTGCGGGCCAGTACCACCTCATAGTCGAGTTCGCGCAGGGCTCCGACCGCGAACTCGGCCACATCCACGTTGTCCTCCACCACCAGCACGCACAGCCCGTGCCCGTGCAGCAGGCCCGGCTGTGCCGCCGGCCGCACCACCGTCTCGCTGGAACCGGTGAGCGGCAGATACAGCGTGAACCGGGTACCGACGCCAGCCTCGCTCTTCACGTCCACCTCGCCTTCGGACTGCTTGACGAAACCGAATACCTGGCTGAGGCCCAGGCCGGTGCCGGCACCAATACCTTTGGTGGTGAAGAAGGGTTCGAAGATGCGATCCACCACGCCCGGGTCGATGCCAGTGCCCGTATCGGTCACGCTGATGGCGGCGAAGTCACCTTTCAGCGGTGCCGCGAAGCGGACCGAAGGCACCGCTGTAACCTGCTCGACGTCGATGGTGACCGTGCCGTGGCCGTCGATCGCATCGCGCGCGTTGACGGCGATGTTGATCAGCGCGGTGTCCAGCTGGGTGCGGTCCAGCAGCACCGGTAGCGGGCGATCAGGCAGGTTGACCGACACCTGGATGCGTGCCCCCAGTACCGTAGTGATGATGTCCGACAGGGCCTGCACGCTCTCGCACAGGTCGAAGACCTCCGGTGACAGGCTCTGCCGGCGCGAGAAGGCCAGCAGCTGCGCCGTCAGCCGTGTGGCGCGGTCCGACGCGTTGCCGATCGCCTGCACGTAGCGGCGTCGCGGATCTTCCGCTGGCCAGGTATGCAGCAGCATGTCCACCGAGCCGGTGATGACCTGCAGCAGGTTGTTGAAGTCGTGTGCGACGCCTCCGGTGAGCTGGCCGATGGCTTCCAGCTTCTGCGACTGCCTGAGCTGCTCACGGGCCCGCACCAGTTCCAGGTGCGCCTCGCGCGCCTGTTCGGTGATCGCGGCCACCTGGCGGCTGTGCAGGTCGCGCTCGATCACGCGTTCGGTCTGCTCGCTGACCACGCAGATGATCCCGGCGACGGTACCGCTGGCATCGCGCAGAGGCGAATAGGAGAAGGTCCAGAAGGTCTCGCGCAGCGTGCCGTCGCGGTCCATCATCAGCGGCAGGTTCTTGAAGCTGCGGCTGCGGCCCGCGAACGCCGCATCGATGGCATGCTCCACATCGGCCCAGACGTCAGACCACACCACGTCCAGGCGGTTGCCCATGGCGCCGTGCAGCTTGTCACCCAGCATCGGCAGGTAGGCATCGTTGAAGAAGAATGCCTTTTCGCTCTGGCCCCAGGCGATCCACAGAGGTTCCGGAGAGTCGAGGATCATCGCAAGCAGCGTGCGCAGCTCGCAGGGCGCCTGTGCCGCCGCCGGCGAGCGTGCCCAGTCGCTGTCCTGCAGCAGGCGATAGGCAAGCTGGTCGGGTGCGGAGACGGGAAGGGGGAAAGGATGCATGGCCGTCGGCGCGGGAAGGTGCGGCAGCATAGCCGAACCGATGTCAGCAGGGCCTGCACATCGCCAATGGGTCGGGGCAACCGCAGCGGCTAGCCTGGCTCCTGGCCTGGTTGCCCGGCCAGGGCGTGCCGGCCTGCCGGCGTCAGGTCGATGTCCGCATCCTCGGCCTGCACCGCAAAGCCCGCATTCACTGCCCAGGTCGCAGCGTCACCGCGCACCGGCTGCGCGTCGGCGATGTCCTGCAGGATCCTGATCTGCGCTGCGGTCAGCTCCATCGCCTCATACCCCCAGCAGCGACGGGAGCTGCCACTCCGAAACACGCGCATGGCTGATCGGCTGGTGGCAGCCGCAACGCTCGCAGCGGAACAGGGCACCGCCTGGCAGCTGCAGCAATGTGTCCTCACTGGCGGAGGTGGTCTCCGCGCAATGGTGGCAGGTGACGGTGAGCGCGGTGATGCGTTCAACGCCACCGGACAGGTTGAAGACGGCTTCGAAAGCGCGGATGACAGGGTGGGACATAACCGCTCGCGAGTAGTACACGTCCGCATCCTCGCCTGCCACCCGTGACGGCGCAGTCAGCTGTGTGCATCGGCCGCATCAAGACACCCCGCCGTCAGAGCTTTCTTCAAAGCTCCTTCTTCTTGCCGCTCAGATCCAGTGGCTTGTCATCGCCCTTGCGCTCGCTGGACCAGACTTCAAGACTCTTGTTGCAGCGGCTTTCGCGTGCGGCGACCTGCGGCGGCAGGTCCTTCAGGTGCGGTGATTCCTGGCAGCCCGAATGCATGGCCGTGTCGTCATAGGTGGCGCAGGCAGCGAGCGAGGCAAGCATGACGGCATAGACCGAGGCGCGGAGCGCGGCGGGGGCGAAGCAGGTAGGCATGGACGGCATCCTGGGAAAGTGGGGGTGCCCTGATTCAATAATGTGACCCCGTGCCGACGCAATCGGTCTGCCTGCACTTGTTATTCAGTAACAAGTGTGACGATACTGTGCGATTGTGGCGCCTGCGGTCTACGCGACGCAGATCATGAACAGTGCGGACAGCGCCAGCATCAGCATGAAGACCCGTCGGCTCAAGGCCAGGCAGGCCAGGCAGGCGGCCAGGGCCCAGGCCGCCAGCAGGACGCAGGTGAGCAGCCACAGGCCGATGGTCATCAGTGACCCTGCAGCAATGGCTGACAGGGCGGACGCCTTGAACAGCGCGATACCCAGCACACTGCCCAGCACGCCGGCCTGCAGGGCGACCGCGTCATGGTGGGCAGGGGCACGGCGGGGAGGCATTGCGGTCCGGACGATCGACCAGGGGGTGTTGATCGAAGTCTGCCCGAACGGATATCCACGCCATGTGTAGTCCCGTCGGCGGCCGCCGCAGGCCTGCCTGCCGCGTGCGGCGCTGCGGGACGGCCGCAGGACAGCAGTGTCAGTGACTGCGGGCGACCGTGCGTGCGCGGTTCTTTTCCAGCATCACCGCTACGCACCACAGCAGCAAGCCACCGAAGGCCGTGGCTGCGCCGACATAGCCGGTGGTGGCGGGACTGAAGCCGGCGCTGATGGCCATGCCACCCAGCCACGGCCCCAGCGCGTTGGCGGTGTTGAACGCGGCATGGTTGGAGGCCGCAGCCAGCGTCTGCGCTTCTCCCGCCACATCCATCAGGCGGGTCTGCAGCACGGCGGCGAGCGCACCCATGGTGCCCACGGTGATGATCATCGGGCCGATGGTCCACACCGACTGCGCAGCCAGCGGATACAGCAGCAGCATCACGATCGACCACGCCAGTACCAGCGCGGCGGCCTTGAAGTGGAATCTGTCCACCAGCCAGCCGCCGGCGATGTTGCCGATGATGGCGCCGATGCCGAACACACCCACGGCGAGCGGCATCCACGATTCGGCAACCCCGGTCACCTGCACCAGGGTCGGCGCAAGATAGGTGAACACACAGAACATGCCGGCGAATCCGACCGCACCGATGGCCAGTGCCAGCCATACCTGCGTGGTGTTGAAGGCGCGCAGCTCGCGCATCGGCGAGGTGCGCACCTCCTCCGGGTCGGGCAGCAGGAAGCGCGCGATCATCGCAACGGTGGCAATGGCCAGCAGGGTGACCAGCGCAAACGCCGTACGCCAGCTCAGTTGCTGGCCCAGCCAGGTGGTGAGCGGGTTGCCGATCAGGATGGCGATGGACAGGCCGAGCAGCACGCGCGACATCGCCTGGCCGCGCTGGCCGGCCGGGCTGATCGCCGCCGCTACCAGCATCGCCACGCCAAAGTAAGCGCCATGCGGAAGACCCGCGACGAAGCGCGCGATGAGCATGGTGGCGTAGTTCGGTGCCAGCGCGCTGGCCAGATTGCCCACTGCATAGAAGCCCATCAGCGCCAGCAGCAGGCGACGGCGTGGGAAGCTGGCGCCGACGAACGCCAGGACCGGTGCACCGACCACCACGCCGATGGCGTAGGCGCTGATGAGATGGCCGACCTGTGTTTCGGTGATCGACAGGCCACGACTGATTTCCAGCATCAGGCCCATGCTGGCGAACTCGCTGGTACCGATGGCAAAGCCGCCGAGCGACAGGGCGAGGATGATCAGGGTGCGCTGGCGGGGCGTCAGCTGCGCGGCCAGGGAGGAATTGGGGCTCATGCGGGGGCGCAGGGGGCGGGGGAGCGGCCTATTGTACTGCTGCACCGCAGCAGGGGCATCGCCCGCCGCCGAGAATCAGCGTTTGGCCACTGGTAGTGCTGCGCAGCGCATGTCGACGGAATCTCCATTTCCATGAATATCTCCATAGCGGAGCAGAGCACACGGCATGTGCTCGCCCAAAGCAGCTGCAGCGCCGTTTCCCGCGACACCTCCGCAGTTGGACAATCGCGGATGCACGGTCGATACACCCTTTCGTTCCCTGTCGCGGCGGCCTCCGGGCCGGTACGTGACCCAGCTCAAGGTGCTCCATGACATTTTCCATCCGTACTGAAACGCCGGCCGACATCGCCGCCATCCATGCCGTGACCACTGCCGCTTTCGCCACGGCCGGACACAGCAGTCACACCGAGCAGTACATCGTTGATGCGCTGCGCGAGCGCGGCGAACTGAGCATCTCGCTGGTGGCCGACGTGGCCGGAGAAGTCATCGGCCACGTCGCTGTTTCGCCGGTGTCCGTCAGCGACGGCAGCAGCGGCTGGTACGGCCTGGGCCCGATCTCGGTGCTGCCGGAGCGACAGGGGCAGGGCATCGGTGCCGCATTGATGCGCGCGGCCATCGAGGCCCTTCGCCAGCAGCATGCGCGAGGCTGCGTGTTGCTGGGCGAGCCGGCGTACTACGGTCGTTTCGGCTTCCGCGCCGAGCCGGGGCTGGTGCTGCCGAACGTTCCTGCCGAGTACTTCCAGGCGCTGTGCCTGCAGCCGCCACTGGCGCAGGGAGAGGTGCGCTACTCCCAGGCGTTCGAAGCGACCAACTGATCGCGGGCGTTCAGCCCGCGTGCCGAAGATGGATCAGCGGATACGGACGGCCCTGCGAATCCAGCGCCGAGCGGCCGGTTTCCATGAAGCCCATGCGCAGGTAGAACCCCACTGCCTGCGCATTCTGCGCATTGACGTCGGTGCTCAGCTGCGGGTGCAGGGCCAGTGCGTGCTGCAGCAGCCGACGGCCGATGCCGGTGCCGCGCACGTCCGGGTCGATGAACAAGGCTTCCAGATGCGTCCCGTCGATCAACATGAAGCCCAGAGGACGATCATCTGCATCCACGGCCACGGTGGCCGGCGCCTGGGGCAGGAAACCAGCCACTTCGGCATCGATGGCCAGGCGGTCTTCAGGGCTTAGGAAGTCGTGGGTGGCGTCGACGGCGCGGCGCCACAGATCGACAAGTGCGGCACCGTCATCGGCGCGCGAGGGGCGCAGGGTGGTCATGGGCGGGAACGTGAAGCGGGCAGGCAGCACAGTATGACGTCATTCTGGCATCCGCTGCGCAGCCCGGCGTTACACTGTGCGCCTGAGCTCCGCCGCCTCACGGAAACCGCCATGACCGACGCTCCGGGTGTACCGGTGCACGACGCCGACGAACAGTGGATGCGCCATGCGCTGGCGCTGGCCGAACGCGCGCAACATGAGTTCGACGAGATCCCGGTCGGTGCGGTGCTGGTCGGTGCCGACGGCCAGCTGCTGGGTGAGGGCTGGAACCTCAATATCGCTTCGCACGACCCCAGCGCGCACGCCGAGATCGTTGCGATGCGTGCCGGCGGCAAGGCGCTGGCCAACCATCGGCTGCTGGGCAGCACGCTGTACGTGACGCTGGAGCCCTGCGCGATGTGCGCGATGGCGATCGTGCATGCGCGTGTGTCGCGGCTGGTCTACGGTGCCAGCGACCCGAAGACCGGTGCCTGTGGCAGCGTGTTCGACCTGCTGGGCGACGCGCGCCACAACCACCGCGTGGAGATCCACGGCGGGGTGCTGGCCAAGGAGGCGAGCACGCGCCTGACCAACTACTTCCGCGCCAAGCGCGGCAAGCCGCCCCTGCTGCTGGAAGGCCCGGCGGACGAGGGATGAGCAGCGAAAGGGTATGATGGGCGCCCCTTTCCTTTCCCGGCGGCCCGCGGGCCAGCCCTGCAGCGAGACGACACGATGGTGGAGAACGGCGCGGCCAACGAGCGATTGATCTGGATCGACCTGGAAATGACCGGGTTGGATACCGACAACGATTCGATCATCGAGATCGCCACCGTAGTGACCGATGCCCAGCTCAACGTGCTGGCCGAAGGACCGGAATTCGCCATCCATCATCCGCTGGAGACGCTGGAGGCGATGGACGAGTGGAACCGCAACCAGCATCGTCGTTCCGGCCTGTGGCAGCGCGTTCTGGACAGCAGCGTGACCCTTGCCCAGGCCGAGGCGCAGACGGTGAATTTCCTGGCGGAGTGGATTCCGGCCGGCCTGTCGCCGATGTGCGGCAATTCGATCTGCCAGGATCGCCGCTTCCTGCACCGGCAGATGCCGCGCCTGGAGAAGTACTTCCACTACCGCAACCTGGATGTGTCCACGGTGAAGGAACTGGCCAGGCGCTGGGCGCCGGGCGTGGCCGCTGGCGTCGGCAAGAACAGCAGCCACACCGCACTCAGCGACGTGCATGATTCGATCAACGAGCTGCGCCACTATCGCCGGTTCATGGGCGCGCTTTCAGGGTTGCCGACTGCCTGAACGACGACGCCGGGCATGGCCCGGCGCTACCCATCGTTCAACCGCGTGGCGCTACTATCGGCCCATGAACGAGCCGATCCTGCTGCCGCGCGATATCGCTCACGACGCCCGCGACTGGTCCGACCTGCAGCGGGCGGTGGCACTGCTGGAGGCGCCGACCCTGACTGCGCGCATGGCCAACCTGGTCGGCACGCCGCTGGAGTTCGCAGTGAAGGCCCTGCCGACGTCGGTGTCCAGCCGCATCCACGGCGCGGTGCAGGCGGCGCTGTCGAAATCCGCGCAGGCTGCGCTGTGGAGCATGGACAATTCACCCGGCAAGGGCGCATCCACCCGCTGGCACAAGGTGGCTGCCGCAACGTCCGGCGCGGTCGGCGGTGCCTTCGGTTTTGCCGCGTTGTTCATCGAACTGCCGGTGTCGACCACCATCATGATGCGCGCCGTGGCCGATGTGGCGCGCAGCGAAGGCTTCGACCTGTCCGAGTTCAGCACACGCCAGGCCTGTCTGGAAGTGTTCGCGCTGGGCGGCAATTCGCCGCGCGACGACGCCAGCGAGACGGGCTACTACCTGGCCCGCGGCTTCACCACCGATGTGATGCGCCACCTGTCGGCCGAGCTGGCCGGCCGCGTGGTGACCGGCCGCGACCTCACCCTGGGCGTGGCCCCGAAGGAGGCCGGCAAGCTGTTGGCCAAGCTGGTGGAGAAGGTCGCCGCGCGTTTCGGTGTGGTGGTGACCGAGAAGTTCGCCGCGCAGGCGGTCCCCATCGTGGGTGCTGCCGCCGGCGCCACGCTCAACACCATGTTCACCGACTACTACCAGGACATGGCACGCGGTCACTTCATCGTGCGCCGGCTGGAGCGCAAGTACGGTGAGGATGTAGTGCGCACCTGCTATGACCGCGTGGCGCATGGCGGCGCCCTGATCGAGCCGACGCTGTAACCGGTGTCGGGGTCAGATCCCTTTGCCGTGCAAAGGGATCTGACCCCGGGCGAGACCGCGGGCGAGCCTATCATTGCCCCGGCGGAACAACTGTTTTGCCAGTCCATGCCTGTTGCCCGGCGGGCGCCATCCCCATTCTTTGCGGCACTCCCCCGCAAGAGATGGCCGACATGCTGTTCACTCCCCACCGCCTGGGCGCACTGACCCTGCCCAACCGCATCGTGATGCCGCCGATGACCCGTTCGCGTGCGGCCCACGGCAATGTTGCCACCGCCGAAATGGCGGCGTACTACGCGCAACGTGCCGGCGCCGGCCTGATCATCAGCGAAGGCACCCAGATCAGCCCGCAGGGCCAGGGCTATGCCTGGACCCCGGGCATCCACAGTCCGCAACAGGTACAGGGGTGGCGCCAGGTCACCGATGCGGTGCACGCGGCCGGCGGGCGCATCTATGCGCAGCTGTGGCACGTGGGGCGTGTTTCGCATGTTGCCCTGCAGCCGAACGGTGAGGCGCCGGTGTCGTCGTCGGCACTGCTGGCCGAAGGCGTGAAGGTGTTCGTTGACCCGACCGGTGCCGGCCCGGAGGCCGGCGTCGGCGAGATGATCCAGCACTCGATGCCGCGCGCCCTGCGCGAGGACGAGATTCCTGGCATCGTCGAGGACTACGCGCAGGCGGCACGCAATGCACTGGCGGCGGGCTTCGACGGGGTCGAGCTGCATGGGGCCAATGGCTATCTCATCAACCAGTTCATCGATTCGCAGGCCAACCAGCGCACCGATGGCTATGGTGGCGCGCTGCAGAACCGGCTGCGCTTCCTGCGTGAGGTGACGCGGGCGGTGGTTGAGGTGGCGGGTGGCGACCGGGTGGGGGTGCGCCTGGCGCCGCTGACCACGCTGCAGGGGGCGGTGGACGATACGCCGCAGGCCACCTATCTGGCGGCCGCGCATCTGCTGGGTGGGCTGGGCGTGGGCTACCTGCACATCGCCGAAGCCGACTGGGACGACGCACCACCGATGCCGCTGGCATTCAAGCAGGCGCTGCGCATGGTCTATCCGGGAACACTGATCTACGCCGGCAAGTACACCGCCGAGCGCGCCGAGCAGGCACTGGCCGAAGGCTGGGCTGACCTGATCGGCTTCGGCCGGCCGTTCATCGCCAACCCGGACCTGCCGGAGCGGCTGCGCCAAGGTTCGGAACTGAACCTGCCGGACCGCGCGACGTTCTTCGGAGGCGGGGCGGTGGGCTTCACCGATTACCCGACGCTGGAAAAGAGCGTCGCTGCCTGATTCCGCATCCGCCGGGCATGGCCCGGCGTTACCCGTGCCGGCCGGTTGAGCAGGTAGCGCCGGGCCATGCCCGGCGAGCGCGCAGCGCGGGACCACGACCGTGCCACATCGCGCGACGTTCTTCGGAGGCGGGGCGATGGGCTTCACCGATTATCCGACGCTGGAAGAGAGCGTCGCCGGGTGATTCCGCATCCGCCGGGCATGGCCCGGCGCTACCCGTGCAGACCGGTAGCAGGTAGCGCCGGGCCATGCCCGGCGAGCGCGCAGCGCGGGATGAGGCGCGGCGGTCAGGGCGTGTCGCGCACCAGCGCGTCGACCTCGACCACGCCACCGTCCTTGCCGTGCAGGTACAGATGCATGTCCTGCTGCGGGTAAGGAATGTTGATACCAGCCTTGTCGTAGCCCAGCTTGATCTGCTCGAGCAGCGTCACCTTCGTGCCGAACCAGTCGGCCGACTTCACATAGCAGCGGATGCCCAGATTGATCGCGTGCGCGCCCAGCTCGTAGACCACCACGTCCGGCACCGGCGTCTGAAGTACGCGCGGGTCGGCCTTCATCAGCGCGAGGGCGGTATCGCGCGCCAGCTGGATGTCGTCGTCGTAGCCGATGCCGACCACCAACTCGACGCGACGGGTCGGTTCGGCCGTGAGGTTGATGATCGGCGCCGCGGTGATCAGGGTGTTCGGAATGGTGGTGTGCTGGTTGTCAGCGCCGGTGATGACGGTCTGGAAAATGCGCACTTCGCGTACCGTGCCGGTCTGGCCGGCGACCGTCACCACATCGCCCACGCGGAACGGGCGCAGGGTCACCAGCATCACGCCTGAAGCGATGTTGGACAGCGAATCCTTCAGCGCCAGGCCGACGGCCAGGCCTGCGGTACCGAGCACGGCCAGCAGCGGGGTGATCTGCACGCCCAGCGTGCCGATGGCCAGCACCACCACGATCACCAGCGATGCGGCGTAGACCACGTTGCGCAGGAAACTGCCCAGCATCGGGTCCACGCCCATGCGCGCGGTCGCGCGCGGCATCGCGTTGGACAGGCGGCGTGCCACCCACAGGCCGACCAGCAGCACCACGATGGCGGCCAGCAGTGGCACGCCATAGGTTTCCAGCAGTCGCTCCCAGTTCAAGGTGTGGAACCAGGATGACGTGGCGGGCGTAGCGGGTGCGGCGGCGATCATGCGGGTGGTCCTCTGCTGCGAAAGGGAGTTGCCCAGGGCAGGGCAGGGCGTGCGCGCACGCCAGAAACAGCAAGCCCCGCAGAGGCGGGGCTTGCATGCAGCAGCAGTATGGGCGGACGTCGATGAAAACGACGTCAGCCTGCAGCCTTCACCGCATCATGCGCTGGCCTTCAGCTTGGCCAGGCGCAGCCAGGTATCGACCACGGTGTCCGGGTTCAGCGACACCGATTCAATGCCTTCCTGCATCAGCCATTCGGCCAGGTCCGGGTGATCGGACGGGCCTTGGCCACAGATGCCGACGTACTTGCCCTTGGCCCGTGCCGACTTGATCGCCATCGACAGCAGTTTCTTGACGGCCGGGTTACGTTCGTCGAACAGGTGGGCGACGATCGACGAGTCGCGGTCCAGGCCCAGGCTGAGCTGGGTCAGGTCGTTGGAGCCGATCGAGAAGCCGTCGAAGATTTCCAGGAACTCATCGGCGAGCAGCGCGTTGGACGGCACTTCGCACATCATGATGATCTTCAGGCCGTTCTCGCCCTGCTTCAGGCCGTTCTGGGCGAGGACTTCCACCACCTTGCGGCCTTCTTCCAGGGTGCGCACGAACGGAATCATGACCCACAGGTTGTCCAGGCCCATTTCGTTGCGCACGCGCAGCACGGCCTTGCACTCCAGCGCGAAGGCGGCCGAGAAGCTCGGATCGACATAACGGCTGGCGCCGCGGAAGCCGATCATCGGGTTCTCTTCGTGCGGCTCGTAGTTGCTGCCGCCGATCAGGTTGGCGTACTCGTTGGACTTGAAGTCCGACAGGCGCACGATCACCGGGTTCGGCGCGACCGACGCGGTGAGGGTGGCGATGCCCTCGGCCAGGCGGTCCACGTAGAAGCTGACCGGGTCGCCATAGCCGGCGATCTTCTCGTCGATCTTCTTCTTCGTTGCCGCGTCCTGGCGGTCGTACTCCAGCAGCGCGTTCGGATGGATGCCGATGTGGCTGGCGATGATCATTTCCAGGCGCGCCAGGCCGATGCCGGCGTTCGGCAGCTGGCCGAAGTCGAAGGCACGTTCCGGGTTGGCCACGTTCATCATGATCTTCAGAGGAGCCGGCGGCATGTTGCCCAGATCGGTGGTGGTGCGCTCAAAGCCGAGCTTGCCTTCGTAGATGAAGCCGGTATCGCCTTCAGCGCAGCTGACGGTGACCAGCTGGCCGTCTTCGATGACCTTGGTGGCGTTGCCCGAGCCGACCACGGCCGGTACGCCCAGCTCGCGGGCGATGATCGCGGCGTGGCAGGTACGGCCACCGCGGTTGGTGACGATGGCCGAAGCGCGCTTCATCACCGGTTCCCAATCGGGATCGGTCATGTCGGCAATCAGCACGTCGCCCGGCTGCACGCGGTTCATGTCGTCCAGCGTCTTCACCACGCGGGCCACGCCCGAACCGATCTTGGCGCCCACGGCACGGCCTTCGGCCAACACGTTACCGCCCTTCTCGGTCAGCGCGAAGCGCTCGATCTGGGTGGCGTGGCTGCGCGACTTCACCGTCTCCGGGCGCGCCTGCACGATGAACAGCTTGCCGCTGACACCGTCCTTGGCCCACTCGATATCCATCGGGCGGCCGTAGTGCTTTTCGATCACCAGCGCCTGCTTGGCCAGTTCCTGCACGTCCTCGTCGCTGATCGAGAAGGTGTTGCGCAGTTCGGCCGGAGTGTCCTCGATCCTGACGCGCTCGCCGGGAACGTCCGAGTACACCATGCGGATCGCCTTGCTGCCGAGCGAGCGGCGCAGGATCGCCGGCTTGCCGGCCTGCAGGGTGGGCTTGTAGACGTAGTACTCGTCCGGGTTGACCGCGCCCTGCACGACCATTTCGCCCAGGCCGAAGGACGAGGTGACGAACACCACGTCGCGGAAGCCCGATTCGGTATCCAGGGTGAACAGCACGCCGGAGGAACCCACGCCCGAGCGCACCATCAGCTGCACGCCGGCGGACAGGAACACGTCCTCATGCTTGAAGCCGTGGTGTACGCGGTAGGCGATGGCGCGGTCGTTGTACAGCGAAGCGAACACTTCCTTGACCTTGTGCACGACATCGTCGGCACCGGTGACGTTGAGGAAGGTTTCCTGCTGGCCGGCGAACGAGGCATCCGGCAGGTCTTCGGCGGTCGCCGAAGAGCGCACCGCCACGGCCACGTCGCCGCCGCCGTTCTCGTTGCTCAGCTGCGCATAGGCGGCGCGGATGTCCTGGTCCAGCTGCGGCTGCAGCGGAGCGTCGATGACCCAGCCGCGGATTTCCTTGCCGGCCGCGGTCAGCGCGGTCACGTCCTCGACGTCCAGCGTGGCCAGCTTGTCGAAGATGCGCTTGGACAGATCGTTGTGCGCGATGAAGTCCTTGAAGGCTTCAGCGGTGGTGGCATAACCGCCTGGCACCGACACGCCCAGACCGGCCAGATTGCCGATCATCTCGCCCAGCGACGAATTCTTGCCGCCTACGCGGGCCAGGTCGGCCAGACGCAGTTCGTGCAACCACAGGATGTTCTCGTTCAAGCGCGATGCTCCGTTTGGCCATCGCCCGAGGCGGGCTGTAATGGCCGCGTCCGTAGGAAGAAGCCGATATGATGCCGGGCAGAGTACCGTCGGCACAAGCTTGTGCTGGCGGCCTTTTTAGGCTTCGTAGGGGGTAAAAGCGCGCATGTCGACCATCCGCCCGGTGTTCTATGTTTCCGATGGAACCGGTATCACCGCTGAAACCATTGGACATAGCCTGCTGACCCAGTTCTCCGGGTTCAGCTTCATTACCGATCGCATGTCGTTCGTCGATGACCCCGAAAAGGCCCGTGAAGCCTGTGCCCGGATCCAGGCGGCGGGGGAGCGCTACCAGGTCCGGCCGATCGTGGTGAACTCCTGCGTGGACCAGAGCCTGAGCCTGATCCTGGCCGACAGCGGGGCGCTGATGCTGGACGTGTTCGCGCCGTTCATCGAGCCGCTGGAGCGGGAACTGTCCAGCCCGCGCCTGGCCCGGGTCGGCCAGGCCCACGGCATGGTCGATTTCGACACCTACCACCGCCGTATCAATGCGATGAACTTCGCCTTGACCCACGACGACGGCATCGCGGTGAACTACGACGATGCCGACGTGATCCTGGTGGCGGTGTCGCGGGCCGGCAAGACCCCGACCTGCATCTACCTGGCCCTGCACTACGGGGTGCGCGCAGCCAACTACCCGCTGACCGATGAAGACCTGGAAAGCGACCGCCTGCCGGCGCGGCTGCGCAACTACCGGCGCAAGCTGTTCGGCCTGACCATCGACCCGGACAGGCTGCAGCAGATCCGCCAGGAGCGCCGGCCGAACTCGCGCTACGCCAATCTGGAAACCTGCCGGCGCGAAGTGGCGGCGGCCGAGACCATGTTCCGCATGGAGAGGATTCCGACCCTGAGCACCACGCACACCTCCATCGAGGAAATCTCCAGCAAGGTGCTGGGCACGCTGGGGCTGCAGCGCGAAATGTACTGATCCTCTCCCGGCGGCGCCGGCGATGCCGGGCCACGCTTGATGGCTGCGCTGCGTGCTCGCCGGGCATGGCCCGGCGCTACCCGTCGGCGCGTGGCTGGACAGGGACGATCGCGGCCGGTGGGTTGGCTGCGGCGTGAACCGCCCCCACGTTGAACCACCAACGTGTAGGATCGACCCATGGCCCGAGCCTTGCCCCGCACCGAACGCATTCCCCGCCTGAGCCGGCTGAGCTGGCTCATGGGCCTGTATGCGGAAAACTACCGGCACCTGGTGCGCCTGTTCGCACCGGCCGAGCTGGTTGCGGGCAGCTACATCTCTTCGGTGGGTGATGGCCTGGATGTGCGCCTGGACGTGATCGAGTGCCATCGCTACACCGTCGAACTGCGCCTGACCTACGACCTGGCCGACCCGGTGACCGGCGAGCCGGACCCGTCGGCCTATGTGCGCCTGTACCGCGACGCACGCCAGGCTGAAACCACCCACTGCTACGTCGGCCGCCGCTGGCAGGACACCATGGGTCTGTATCCGCCGCCGGCCGAACTGATCAGCCACCGCATGCGGATGAACACCTTCCTCGGCAAGTGGCTGGAATACCTGGCCGAGCGTGGCCATGGCGTGGCCACCCTGCGTCGCGATCCGGACGGCAGCGCGGCAGCCGATGGCGAGCGTCGCCTGTCGCTGGTGCGCTGATCGGCCATAATCCGGGGCTGACCTGCCGCCGGATGCCGCCATGCCGTATACCCCGATCGTCGCCACCCTGGGCTATGTGCTTTCGCCCGACGGGCGCCAGGTGCTGATGATCCATCGCAATACCCGCCCCGGCGACCACCATCTGGGCAAGTACAACGGCCTGGGGGGCAAGATCGAGCCGAGCGAGGACGTGGCAGCCGGCATGCGCCGCGAAATCGCAGAGGAAGCCGGCATCGCGTGCACCTCGATGCGCCTGCGCGGCACCATCAGCTGGCCGGGTTTCGGCAAGCACGGTGAGGACTGGTTCGGGTTCGTGTTCGTGATCGACGGCTTTGAAGGCAGCCCGCATGGCGGCAACCATGAGGGCACGTTGGAGTGGGTGGACCTGGACAAGCTCGACACGCTGCCGATGTGGGAGGGCGACCGCAATTTCCTGCCGCTGGTGTTCGATGCGGACCCGCGTCCATTCCACGGGGTGATGCCCTACAAGGACGGACGCATGCAAAGCTGGTCGTTCAGCCGGCTGTGAACCGCGTCGAGGCAGCGTGGATTAATACCCGGGGAATATTGACGCCATAAAATTGCCCGGGTAATATTTCCGCATCGTCCCGGTGCCCGTGCCATGTCCAATGCTCCCCTTCCGCCGTTCAGCTGCTTCGACGGTCATCGACTTGTCGCTTCCGGTATGCCGGACGTCGCCGCGCTGGCACTCAGGCAGCTGCGTGCCGATGCGGCTGCCGGTCCGCTGCTGGTGTTCGACAACGCCACCGGCCTGACCCGGGATTTCGACACGCGTGGCAGCGTCGCGCAGCTGCTGGCGCGTATCGCCCAGGCCTTCCCGGCATCACACCCGGACGCCGATGTGCAGACGGCGGCCACCGATGAACCGGTGGTGGCGCGCGGGCGTGGGCGACCGAAACTGGGCGTGGTTGCACGCGAGGTCACGCTGCTGCCGCGTCATTGGACCTGGCTGGCCGGACAGCCGGGCGGCGCCTCGGTGGCGCTGCGGCGGCTGGTGGAAGCGGCCAGCCGGACCGGTGCCGATCTGGACCGGCAGCGCCGCAACGCCGAACGCGCGTATCACTTCCTGCAGACCATCGGCGGCGATCTGCCCGGCTTCGAGGAAGCCACGCGTGCGTTGTTCGCGCATGACCGCACGCGCCTGCAGGCCGTGCTGGAAAGCTGGCCCGTCGACGTACGCAGTCACGCTTTGCGCCTGGCCTTCGACGAACCTGCCGGCAGCACCGACGACTGACCTGCCGCTCCGCAGATGCAAGCGGCCGCGCTGACCGCGGGCCATCACTCCTCCCACCTGCGTCTCCTGCTGGCCCCTTGGCCGGGCAGGGCAACGCCTTGCCCATGGAATGCCCATGAATCCCCCATCACTGTCCGCACCGCCTGTGGCGCCCTCCCTGTGGCGCGCCTATCTCGGGTTGTTGCTGCCGATGCTGTTGACCAACGCCCTGCAGCTGGCGTCTGGAACGCTTGACAACGTCTACCTCGGCCACCTGCTCGGTGCGCATGCGGTGGCCGCGGCGGCAGCGGTGTTTCCGATGTTCTTCCTGTTGCTGGCCCTGGCAATGGGCCTGGCTACGGGCGCCACGGTGCTGATCGGGCAGGCGTGGGGCTGCGGTGATGTGGTGCGGGTGCGGCGGGTCGCCGGAACGGCGGTCGCGCTGATGCTGGCGGTGTCGTTGCTGGTGATGGTGGTCGGTATCCTGTTCGCACCACAGCTGCTGCAGGCGCTCGGCACACCGGCGCCGATCCTGGGTGAGGCCATCGCCTACGCGCGCATCATGCTGGGCGGCGTGCCGGTGATCTTCCTGCTCTGGCTGGCAACGTCGGTCAGCCGCGCGGTGGGCGATGCGATGTCGCCGCTGCACGCGTTGCTGATCGCTACCTTGATCGGCCTGCTGTGTACACCCTTGCTGATCGTCGGTGCTGCAGGCCTGCCGAGGATGGGAGCAGCCAGCGCCGCATTCTCCGCGGTGCTGGCTTCCACGCTGGCGTTGGCCTGGCTGTCGTGGCGCTGGCGCCGACAGGGGCATCCGCTGGCACCCGATCGTGATCTGCTGCGTGCGGTGCGCGTGGATGCGGGCACGGCGCGATCAATGTTGCGGATCGGGGTGCCGTCGTCGCTGCAGATGCTCAGCCTGGCCGTTGCCGAAATCGTACTGCTGGGCTGGATCAACCGGCACGGTTACCTGGCGACCGCCGCCTATGGCGCGGTCAACCAGCTGATGAGCTGGGTGCAGCTGCCGGCGATGTCGCTGGGCATCACCGCCACTGTACTGGCTGCGCACGCGATGGGCGCAGGGCGCGTGGCGCGGCTGCCTGCGATCGCCCGCACCGGTGCGTGGCTGGGGGGCGGGCTGCTGGCTGCGGTGGTGGGGCTGGTGATGCTGTCGGCACCGTGGCTGGTCGGCCTGATCCTGGACGCACCGGACGTACGCGCGCTGGCGACAGAGCAGCTGCGCACGGTGGCCTGGGGCGTGCTGGCAATGGGCGGCGCCTCGGTGCTGGTGGGCGTGATGCGCGGCAGCGGCACGGTCGTGTGGCCGGCGCTGCTCGGAATGGCGGCCATCGTGCTGCTGGAACTGCCGCTGGCGGCTTGGCTGCATGCGCGGCATGGCCTGGCGGGACTGTGGTGGGCCTGGCCGCTGGGACTGGTGATGATGCTGGTGCTGCAGCTGTTCTGCTTCGCCGGTTGGCGGCGCCGGATTGCCGGCTGAGCGCCTGGGCGCCTGGCCGCTGCGCCCGCCGGGCATGGCCCGGCGCTACCGGGCCGGCATCCTTGAGGTAGCGCCGGGCCATCCCCGACGGAAAACGATCACTGCCGGTGCGCCAGCAGCAGATGGAAGTGCTTCTCGCGCTGCTGGCCATCGTTGCCTTCCGCGGTTTCACGGTGTGCCCGCCAGGCCGAAACACGGAAGCCCGAGATCCGCAGCGCGCGTTCCACCGCCTCCAGTTCGTGCAGGTGGAAGGTCGAGGCAAACGGCAGACCGCGCATGAAAGTGGCATCGCCGAACGCCAGGCACAGGCGGCCGCCAGGGCGCAGCACCCGCGCCAGTTCGTCCAGCACCGGCGCCAGGTTCGGCCAGAAGTAGAGGGTGTTTACGCTCAGCGCCGCGTCCATGCAGGCATCGGTGACGGGCAGGGCGTGGGCGTCGCCATGGCGCACTTCCGCGCGATCACCCAGGCCGGTCGAGGCCAGTCGCTGGTTGCCGGCCGCAACCATGGCGGTGGACAGTTCGATACCGAGGTAGCGGCTGTTGGCCGCTTGCAGCAGCAGGGGCGCGAACGCGCCATTGCCCGGGCCGATTTCCAGCACGCTCTCGCCTGCAGCGGTCGCGAGCAGGCGGATGGCGGCCTGGTTGAGCCCGCCATTGCTGCGGTTCATCGCGTCGGCCACGTCCAGGGCGTGGTCGCCATGGGGCATCCGCAGTTGAGCGGCCAGGGTGGCTGCGTCCAGCATCGGCATCGTCCGGTGAGGGGATCAGGACGTGGCGACGGCGGGTCCGCCGCTGACCATAGCGCCAGAGAGCCGGCTTGGGAAGGGCGGAAACCCCGCCAGAAGTGATGAGCAAATGTCCACCGTCGCAGTCGGTGAGAACGGGTTGTCCACAGGGGGTGTGGATTACGCGTGGGCAACTTTGTGGATAAGCCTCGACAGGCGCCACCCCCCTAGGCTGTCAAGATGGGTGGCGAAAAATTCACCGCTGGTGACGATGCGTGAGCGACCGGTGAAGGGGGAACGCGGGCCGTGCTGTCGCCAGCGGCTGCGCTCGCGGTAACCTGTGGCCCTTGATGCCCCGTGAGACTTCATGAAACGTCACTTCTCGATGCTGCGCGAGTTCCAGCTGGCGGACTGGTTCACCCTGGCCAACGCCTTCTGCGGCACCGGCGCGGTGTTCGCCGCCATGCGCTTCCTGCAGGATGGCGAGCGTGGCTACCTGCTGTTCGGCATGGCGTTGATCCCGCTGGCCTTCATCTTCGACGCGCTGGACGGCCGCATCGCGCGCTGGCGCAAATCCAGTTCGACGCTGGGCCGCGAGCTGGATTCGCTGTCCGACGTGATCTCCTTCGGCGTGGCCCCGGCCGCGCTGGCCTATGCCTGTGGCATGCAGGGCGGGTGGGACTGGCTGGTGCTGAGCTACTTCGTCTGCTGTGGCGTCAGCCGTCTGGCCCGCTACAACGTGACTGCCGAGGCGCTGGCCGGCGACGAGGGCAAGGTGAAGTTTTTCGAGGGCACCCCGATCCCGACCAGCCTGGTGCTGGTGATCGTGCTGGCGATCGCGGCGGGTACCGACGCGATCGGCCCGGACATCTGGCTTGGCCAATGGCAGCTGGGTCCGTGGCAGTTGCATCCGATGGTGCTGCTGTTCGCCCTGTCCGGGTCGCTGATGATCAGCAAGACCCTGCGTATTCCCAAGCCATGACGGCATCCCGCGGAGGCCTGCGATGACCAGTTCGGCCCATGACGCCGGCAGCAGCGGTTTCGAGACTCTGGCCCGGCAGTATTTCGGGGCTTGGGGCGATGCCCTGCGCCATGCCTCCGCCGCCGGTGCGCCGGGTAGCGGCGATGCCGGCAACTGGCAGCGCCTGTTTGACGGCTGGAGCCAGATGCTGCCCGAGCAGGGGCCGGGTGCGCCGGAGGACGCGGTGCGCCGGTTCCGCGAGCAGGCGGGCAGCTGGTACGGCACGATGCAGGAGGTCGCCAGCCGCTTCGCCGGACGCGACGCCAGCAGCGCAGAAGTGGCACAGGCCTGGCGTGAGGCAGTGCAGGGCCAGGGGGATGGCCTGCTGCAATGGATGCTGCAGGGCGCGCGCGGCAGCACCCAGGCCGGCGGTTCGTTGCCGGAGTTCGCCAACTGGCTGCAGCAATGGCAGCTGCAGGCGGGCCCGTGGCTGCAGAGCCCCGCCTTCGGTCCCGGCCGTGAACACCAGGCGCGCTGGCAGGCCCTGCTGCGCGCGCAGGAGGATTACCAGCAGCAGTCACGCGCCTATGTCGAACAGATCCGGCAGGCGCTGGACGAGGCCTTCGAGCTGTTCGAGCAGCGGCTGGCCCAGCATGAGCAGCCCGGCAGCCAATTGACCAGCGCGCGGGCGATGTTCGACCTGTGGATCGAGGCGGCCGAAGAGGCTTACGCCAAGGTGGCCCTGTCCGAGCCGTTCCAGCAGGTCTATGCCGACCTCGGCAACGCACAGATGCGCCTGCGCGCTGGGCTGCAGCGCGAAGTGGAGCAGGTAAGCGAGCGGATCGGCCTGCCGACCCGTTCCGAAATGGATGCCGCGCACCGTCGCATTGCCGAGCTGGAGCGCAGCCTGCGTCGCCTGCAGGCACAGGTGACGGTGCTGGCGGGCACGGCGACGGTGGATCCGGCCGCACAGCCAGCCCCGGCCAGGGTGAAGCCTGGCACTCGCAGGGTGGCCGCGAAGAAGGCCGCGCCAACGCCGAAGGCGGCAGTCAAGAAGGCTGCAGTCAAGAAGGCTGCTGCAAAGCGTGCGCCAGCCAGGAAGGCGACATCCCGTACTTCCTCGCGGAAAACATGACCGATGAAGGGACCTCTGGGCTTCAATGCCGATGACCTGATGCAGGAGACCCTGGCCATGCAGCGCAAGCTGATGGAAGGGCTGAAGCTGCTGCCACAGGTGGAAGATGTCGATTACGGGGTGACCGCCCGCGAGGAAGTCTGGCGTGATGGCAAGGTGGTGCTCTATCGCTTCGTCGGCGAACAGGCACCGACCCGGCGGACGCCGCTGCTGATCGTCTACGCACTGGTCAACCGCCCCTACATGGTTGACCTGCAGGCCGATCGCTCGCTGGTGCAGAAGCTGCTGGCACTGGGGCAGGACGTGTACGTGCTGGACTGGGGCTACCCGGATCGATCCGAACGGTTCCAGACGCTGGAGGACTACCTGCTGCGCTACATCGAGGGCGCGGTGGATGCCCTGCGCGCGCGCAGCGGCGGCCCGGTGGACCTGCTCGGCATCTGCCAGGGCGGTGTGTTCGCGCTGTGCTATGCGGCGCTGCGCCGGCAGAAGCTGGGCAAGCTGATCACCATGGTGACGCCCGTTGATTTCCACACCGCCGACAACATGCTCTCGCACTGGGCGCGGCAGGTGGACGTGGACCTGCTGGTGGACACGCTGGGCAACATCCCGGCCGACCTGATGAATGCCAGTTACCTGATGCTCAAGCCGTTCCGCCTGAACGTGCAGAAGTACGTGGGCCTGCTGGACATCCTCGATGACAAGGCCGCGCTGGAGGATTTCCTGCGCATGGAGAAATGGATCTTCGATTCGCCGGATCTGGCGGGCGAGGCGTTCCGCGACTTCATCAAGCAGTTCTACCAGGACAACGCGCTGGTGAACGGTACGGTGCGGATCGGCGAGGAAGCCGTGGATCTGTCGCAGGTGACCCTGCCCGTGCTGAACATCTATGCCGAGCAGGACCATCTGGTGCCACCGGATGCGTCGCGCGCGATGCGGGGGCGCCTGGGCACGGAGGACTACACCGAGTCCAGTTTCCGCGGGGGGCATATTGGAATCTACGTGTCCGGACGGGCGCAGCGCGAAGTGCCAGCTACGATTGATGGCTGGTTGAAGGCCCGGGACGGGAAGGGCTAGTCTCAGGCGCTCTGGACGGGCTGGAGCCAAGGATGCTGTCGCACAAATCACTGCTGGTTGCAGCGCTGCTGCTGACCCCTGCATGGGCCCCTGCGGCCCCGGGCCCCGTAGCGCGCGGCGAAATCGCGCAGCTGATCTCCAGCCTGGACGGCTCCCAGTGCCGTTTCCAGCGCAACGGCCGCTGGTACGACGGCAGCAGTGCGCGCGCGCACCTGCAGCGCAAGTACGACTACCTGCTGAAGAAGGACCTGGTGGAGAGCGCCGAGCAGTTCATCGAACGCGCCGCTACCCAGAGCAGCATGAGCGGCAAGGCCTACCGCATCCAGTGCCCCGGGCAACCGGAGCAGGCGTCGGCCGCATGGTTCAGCGCCCGGCTGCAGGCGCTGCGCCAACGCACGCCGTAGACAGGGGGCGGTGTAGAGTCGAGCCCTGTTCGACTGCTTTATGCACTGCCAGGAGGATCCGCCATGAGTACCGCGCCCCGCACGTTGTCGCGCTCGCTGAACGACCGGATGATCGCCGGGGTGATGGGCGGCATCGCGCATCGCTTCGGCTGGAATTCCACGCTGCTGCGGGTGGTCTTCGTACTGGTGTCGCTGGCATCGGCGGCATTCCCCGGCATCCTGGTCTATCTGATCCTGTGGCTGCTGATTCCCAACGAGGCCGATTGAACCGTCCTGCCATGGTCCGGCCGATCTGGCTGCGTGCCTTGCAGGTGCTGGGTGCAGCCTGGACCGTCCCCAATTCGCTGATCGGCCTGGTCGGAGGCCTGGCCGGGCTGCTGGGAGGTGCGACGGTGCGCTGGAGCGGCCTTGACTGCGCGCTGGTGTTCGACCGCTGGCCCTGGGGTCCCGGCGGGGCGATCACCCTGGGCAACGTGATCCTGCATACCGGCCATGATCTGGCCATGCCGTGCCGGACCTATGCGCATCAGGCGGGGTGGGGGGCGGAGCCGCTGATCCGGCTGGACGACCATGAGCGCGCGCACGTCTACCAGTACCTGGTGCTGGGGCCGCTGTACCTGCCGGTGTACCTGCTGTGCGGCGGGGTGAGTGCGCGCAACCCGTTCGAGCGGGCGGCGGATCATTACGCCCGGTTCGGGCACGGCTGGTGGCCGTAGTCTGCAGCCAACGGCACAGCCCCTCGTGGGCGGCAATGGACGCCGTGAGCCGTTCCCTGGGGGCTTGGCCGCGGCATCCATGCCGCGGACACCCCCGCGACCCCAACCCGACCGCCCTCTGATAGAGGGCTGTGGCCTGCACCACCCACGGAAAAGAAGAAAGAACAGCAGAAGCCGGTCGCCCGCTGCACGTGCTCGTGTAGAGCCGAGCCTGCGCTCGGCTTCGTGGACTGACCTGAAAGCAGCCGAGCGTGGGCTCGGCTCTACAAAATGCAGCCGGCCAGGCTGCTTTTGCTTTCGATCTTCTTTTTCTTTTCCGTGGGTGAACGTGCCCGAAGAACTGTCAGGGGCCGGGCGGGGTGGGTTCGCGGGACCGTTGGCGCCATGGATGGCGCCATCGAGCCCCCAGGGACGGGTTTACGGCGTGTCCCGCGAACCCACCCCGCCCGGCCCAATCACATGAAACGCGTTACACGACCGCCCGCGAGGGGCTGCGCCGTTGGCGGGAATTCCCTTGGAATTCGTTAGCTGGAAGTTAAAGATCCGTAAGCATTCTGCTGCGATCCCGCCGTCATCTGCATGCAACCGATCGTCATTAGCCTGCGTGACGTTCCAGTCAGGTACGACGCGGTAAGCTCCTCTCCGATGGGCTCGCAGCATCGCTCATCGAGTGCAGTACGCAGTAGCAATTTGGAGGAATACATCACATGGCAATCGTTCTCTATGTCGGTGGTAGCAAGGATGGCGAGAAGGGCGTGGTGCCCTATGGCTTCAGCAAATCGCGCGCCGACACCGCGCTGGGGCCGGAGTTCTACACCGAGCGGTTCATGGAACTGCAGGGTGTCGGCAAGGTCAGGCTGATGGCACTGGAAGGCATGCGTGACGAAATCGTCATGCAGCGCGCCGCCCGCCACTACCGCTGACCCTCGCAACACGCGGCAGGGCGCGCCCACCATCGCGCGCCCGCGCCGGCATCCCAGCCCCGGGCCAGTCCGAGCCCCCCTTGCCAGGATGCCGGCGTCCAGACCGGCCACGCCGCTGAACCCCGTCTGCTGTCAATGCCTTGTCCGGCTCCGTCGCGGATTGCCAGAATGGGGTCTTCCCGTAACGCGGCACAGACCTGAAGCAATGCACGACGCCAAGAACGCCCAGAGCGCGCTCGCCCAGCAGATCGCCCAGACCATCGCCGAGGAAATCGGTGCCCAGCCCAGCCAGGTGCGCGCCGCGGTCGGCCTGCTTGACGAAGGTGCCAGCGTTCCGTTCATCGCCCGCTACCGCAAGGAAGTGACCGGTGGCCTGGACGACACCCAGCTGCGCAATCTCGAAGTGCGCCTGACCTACCTGCGCGAACTGGAAGACCGCCGTGCGGCGGTGCTGGCCAGCATCGACGAGCAGGGCAAGCTCAGCGACGAACTGCGCAACGACATCCTCGCCGCCGATACCAAGAGCCGGCTGGAGGACCTGTACCTGCCGTACAAGCCCAAGCGCCGTACCCGTGCGCAGATTGCCCGCGAGGCCGGCCTGGAGCCGCTGGCCGATGGACTGCTCGCCGATCCGACGCAGGACCCTCAGGCCTTCGCGGCCAGCTTTGTCGATGCTGACAAGGGCGTGGCCGATACCAAGGCGGCGCTGGAGGGCGCGCGGGCGATCCTGATGGAGCGCTGGGGGGAAGATGCCGCACTGGTGGGCGAGCTGCGCACCTGGCTGGGCGAACACGGCGTGATCCGCGCCCGCGTGGCCGAGGGCAAGGAGACCGAGGGCGCCAAGTACCGCGACTATTTCGAGCACGCCGAAGCCTTGGCGAAAATTCCCTCGCATCGCCTGCTGGCGCTGTTCCGCGCGCGTCGCGAGGAGATCCTGTACCTGGAGCTGGACCCGGGCAGCGATGCCGAGGCAGGCCATCAGTACGCAGAGGGGCGCGTGGCCCGCAAGGCCGGCATCGCCGACCAGGGCCGTGCCGCCGACCGCTGGCTGCTCGATGCCTGCCGCCTGACCTGGCGTGCCAAGCTGCACATGCACCTGCTGCTGGATCTGTTCAACCAGGCCCGCGAAAAGGCCGAAGCGGACGCGATCACCGTGTTCGGTGACAACCTGAAGGATCTGCTGTTGGCTGCGCCGGCGGGCCCGAAGACCGTGCTCGGGCTGGATCCAGGCATCCGCACCGGCTGCAAGATCGCAGTGGTCGATGCCACCGGCAAGCTGGTCGCCACCGAGACGATCTATCCGCACGAGCCCCGGCGCCAGTGGGAGCAGTCGCTGCAGACGATCAGGCAGCTGTGTACCCGGCACAACGTGGAACTGATCGCGATCGGCAACGGCACCGCAAGCCGCGAGACCGACAAGCTGGCCGGCGAAGCGATCAAGGCGGTCGGCAACCCGAAGCTGCAGAAGGTGGTGGTCAGTGAGGCCGGTGCTTCGGTGTACTCGGCTTCCGAGCTCGCAGCCAGGGAGTTCCCGGACCTGGACGTGTCGCTGCGCGGCGCGGTGTCGATCGCGCGCCGCCTGCAGGATCCGTTGGCCGAGCTGGTCAAGATCGAACCGAAGGCCATCGGCGTGGGCCAGTATCAGCATGACGTCGATCAGTACCGCCTGGCGCGCGCGCTGGACGCCCGCGTGGAGGACTGCGTGAACGCGGTCGGGGTGTACGTGAACACCGCCTCGGCCGCGCTGTTGTCGCGCGTGTCCGGCCTGTCGGCGACGGTGGCCGAGAACATCGTGCGCCATCGCGATGACAATGGTCCGTTCAAGCGCCGCAAGGACCTGCTGAAAGTCGCCCGGCTGGGTGAGAAGACCTTCGAGCAGTGTGCCGGCTTCCTGCGCATTGCCGACGGCGACGAGCCGCTGGACGCGTCCGCCGTGCATCCGGAAGCCTATCCGGTGGTCGAGCGCATCGTCGCCAGTACCCAGCGCCCGATCAAGGCGTTGATCGGCGATGGCAGCTTCCTGCGTGGGCTGAAGGCCGAGCAGTTCACCGATGCGACCTTCGGCGTGCCGACGGTGCGCGACATCCTCAGGGAGCTGGAAAAGCCCGGCCGTGACCCGCGCCCGGAGTTCAAGGCCGCACGTTTCGCCGAGGGCGTGGAAGACATCAAGGACCTGCGCGAGGGCATGGTGCTGGAAGGCGTGGTCAGCAACGTCGCCGCGTTTGGTGCCTTTGTCGATATCGGCGTGCACCAGGACGGCCTGATCCACATTTCGGCGCTCTCCGACACCTTCGTGAAGGACCCGCGCGACGTGGTCAAGGCTGGCGATATCGTCAAGGTGAAGGTGCTTGAGGTGGATGTGCCGCGCAAGCGCATCGCGCTGACCCGGCGCCTGGACGATACCCCCGGCCAGGCCACCAGCCGCCCCGGCAGCCGTGACGAGCGTGGTCAGGGACAAGGGCCGCGGCGTGACGCAGTCGGGCCGGGCCGGAGCCCGGGGCGGGGCCAGGGCAACGGCGGTCGGCCCGCCCCATCGGCAGCCCCGGCCAACAACGCACTGGCTGAAGCCTTCGCCCGCGCCAAGCGCAGTTGAGGAGCGTGTCCCCCGTCACGGTTGAACCGGGGCGGGGGACTTGTCGATTTTCCCCGTGATTGCGCACACTTGCGCATCTGGGGAGGCGTGTGGCCGACCCGCTGTCGCTGGGGAGGACCATGACGCCAGCACGCCCCGTCCGATTCCGTGACAGCTGCAGCGGATTGCTGCGGCCCGTGCACGCCTGCGCGGGACGGAGAAGGGCTTGATGGCGGGTCAGGGCAACAACAGCAACGATCTGCTCGAACGCCGTCTGCATGCGCTGGCCGAAGAGCGTCGGCGGCTTGCGATGATCATCGAAGGCACCGCTGCCGGCACCTGGGAGTGGAACGTGCAGACCGGCGAAATGCGGGTCAACGCGCGCTGGGCCGAAATCGTCGGCTACCGGCTGGAAGAGCTGGAGCCGATCTGCCAGAAGACCTTCGCGGCACTGGTGCATCCGGACGACATCGCGCTGTCGGATACCGCGCTGCAGGAGCATTTCGACGGGCGCAGCGACAACTACGCCTGCCTGGTGCGTATGCGCCACAAGAACGGCCAGTGGATCTGGGTCCATGACCGCGGTCGCGTGTTCGAATGGGACGGTCAGGGGCGGCCGCTGTGGATGGCTGGTGCCCACGCCGACGTCACCGAGCTGCAGCAGGCACGACAGGACGCGGCCGAGAGCCGCCAGCGCCTGCAGTCGGTGGTGGACGCCTCCGACGACGTCGCGGTGATCGCGACCGATACCGATGGCACCATCACCCTGTTCAACACGGGGGCGCAGCGCCTGCTGGGTTACAGCGCCGCCGAGGTGGTCGGCCTGCGGCGGCTGGATGCCTTCCATGAGCCGGATGAGCTGAAGGCCTGGCTGCAACCGCTGGCCGACCCGCAGGGTCACCTGCCGGATGTGTTCGAGGCCCTCAGTGCGCATGCCGAAGGGCAGACCTATTCGCGGCGATGGACGCTGCTGCGCAAGGATGGCCGGCAACGCCAGGTGCGGCTTTCGATCAGCCGCATGGACGGCGCCGATGGCACGCGCATCGGCTATGTCGGCATGGCCATCGATATCACCGAGATCCTGCAGGCACGTGCGGAAGCACGCATGGCGGCGGAGAAGTTCGCAGGCGCCTTCACCTCGGCTGCGCTCGGCATGGCGCTGGTTTCGCTGGAAGGGCGCTGGCTGGATGTCAATGACGCGCTGTGCCGCATCCTGGGCTATGCGCGCGAGGAGCTGCTGCAGGTCGATTTCCAGCGGCTGACACATCCGGACGATCTGCAGGCCGATCTGGCCCTGGTGCAGGACCTGCTGGCAGGCCGGTGCAGCCATTACCACCTGGAGAAGCGCTTTCTCGATCGCAACGGCAGGGTGATCTGGACGCGGCTGTCGGTATCGCTGGTGCGCAACGAACGCGGTGAGCCGGTGCATTTCGTCTCGCAGATCCAGGACATCAGCGCACAACGCAGCAGTGAACAGCGCCTGTTTGAAAGCGAGCAGCGCAGCCGCATCACCCTCGACGCCGTCGCCGACCTGGTGCTGAGCGTCAGCCTGGAGGGCCGCATCGAATATGCCAATGCCGCTGCCGTGCGCATGCTGGCCGGCGACGGCGCACAGGCGCTGGCCGGCTACAGGGTGCAGGACGTGCTGCAACTGACCACCGAGTACGCCCCCGGCTCGATGCTGGACGTGGCCGTACTGCTGGACCCGGAAAGCAACGCGGTCGACCTGCATGCCGACCTGCTGCTGCGGCTGGGCACGGCGACGGTGCCGGTGGACCTGACCCGCGCCTGGCTGCGCGACGATGAGGGCCATGTGCGCGGTGCGGTGTGGGTGCTGCGCGATGATACCCAGCAGCGTGCACGGCAGCGCGAAGCGCGCCAGCTGGCGGAGATCGATCCGCTGACCGAACTGAGCAACCGGCGGGGGTTCGAAGTCCATCTGCAGCAGGCCATCACCCGGGTCGAGCGGACAGGCCAGGCGGCATCGCTGATGTACATCGACCTGGACCGCTTCAAGCCGGTCAACGACACCTGGGGCCACCTGGCCGGCGATGCGGTGCTGTGGGCGGTGGCCAGCGTGCTGCGCCACGGCGTGCGCGATTCGGACGTGGTGGCCCGGCTGGGCGGGGACGAGTTCGCGGTGATCCTGTCCGGCTGCACGCCGCGCCGCGCGGCGCGGATCGGCGGCGAACTGCTGCAGACCCTGGCCAGCCTCTCCATTCCCTGGGACCAGCACCGCCTGCGGGTGGGCGCCAGCATCGGCATCGCGCCGCTGCTGGGCGGCATGGGGGTGGACCAGGCCGTGGCTGCGGCCGATGCGCAGTGCTACAGGGCCAAGGCAATGGGACGCAACAACGTGCAGGTGCAGGGGGAAGCCGGCGAATGGCCGGCTGAGGGCGTGGACAGCGACGCCGGTGGCGGCTGATCTCAGTCTGTGAGAGGGCGGCCGCGAATACTGCGCGCACACCCACCCCGTTGGAGAACGACATGCGTTTCTGGACCCCGGATGCCCTGCGTGCCTTCGCGCCGGCGATGGTCGGCTGGTGGCTGGCGGTAGCCGCCTGCCTGCGTTTGGAGCAACTGCACGGCGATGCCCGGGCGCAGGCGCTGCTGCCCACCCTACAGGGCGGCGTGGTGGTGCTGCTGATACTGACCCTGGGTGCGATCGTGGTCGCCTGCGTGCTGCTGTGGCGGTCGCGGCGCGGCGATGCGCCGGCCCCCTGCTAGCCCTGGCGCTCAGTCCAGCACGCTGTTGGCATCAACCAGCCGCACGTCGTGCATCTGGTTGAGGTAGGCCTCGTAGTAGCCCTTGTGCGAGGCGCCGACGAGGGTCAGCATGCGGGTGCCCGGGTGCTGGCCCAGCACCTCGCGCATATTGGCGACCATGCGCAGGTTGCGGGTTTCCCAGTAGCCGACGTAGTTGCGGCCGAAGCCTTCTGGCGATGGTTCGACCAGGGCCGCGCCGAAATCGCTGTTGTAGACCTGGGCGATGGTGTCGGGCGCGTTGTAGTTCCGATAGAGCGCCAGCAGGCCATCCGTGCTGCCGAGTTCGGCGTGCAGGGCCGTATCGGCGGCCCGTCGTGCCTTGCTGGCGGGATTGTTCCAGGCGTTCATGATGGCTTCGCCAGCCGCCTTCTCCAGTGCCGCAGGGGTGGGCGAATCAGCGGTGTGGTCATCGACTGCCCACAGGCGTTCCAGGCCCAGGCGTGCGGCAAGCTCGGCCGCGATCAGGCTGACTTCGTTGCGTCGCACGGCGCGTTTGTCGAGGAACTGCACCAGTTGCGGTGACAGGCTGTCTGCGGCGCGACGCTCCTGCGCCGGCAGGCGCAGCCACTGCACCAGCGCGGAGCCGTTCTCACCTGCGGCCAGGAACAGTGCGGCCAGCCGGCGACGCTGTGCGTGCGTCGGTGTAGCGGGCCATGCCGCCAGTACGCGATCGACTTCGGCGTTGGCCGCTGGAACATCCAGACCGGTGGCGGCCTGGGCAGGTGCAGGATCGACGCAGTAACTTTCCACGCTCTCGGCATAGCGGGTGGGATTGCGGCGCATGAAATCGCATTGCAGTCCGGACAGGTTCTCCACGGCGATCGCCGTTGGCCGCCATGCCTGCAGGCGCTGCAGCAGCGGCTCCAGCATTGCCGGCTGGAAGGTCGGGGGCAGGTCGGACAGGTGCGGTGAACCCAGCACCAGCACTTCGTTGACGCGGCCGGCGGGCGGGCCCTTGAGCTGTGCGGGATTGAAACTCGGCCGATAGCCTGCATCGGCGGCCAGCGCGCCGCTGCTGCACAGGCCGAGGGCGAAAAGAGCAGCCAGGCGTGAAAACATGCGATCTCCGTGTCGATGGACGGTCCGTGGTGGGCGCATCCTTGCCTGTCCCCCCCCCTTGCCGACAGCCCCGATGGTCATGGCAACCTTTTCGTTGCAGGCTGCATCTAGGGGCCCGTCAGGCGCTGCAGGGGGAGGGGGCTGGACAGGGCCCGCTGCGGAGGGGCCTAAAGCCCGGAACGGAGGTGCCGATAACCTCACTGGATCCCGCTCCCGTCACCCGCTGCAGGACCCCAGGCTGCCCTGTCGGGCGGCCCGCGCAGTGTGTTCCGCCGCTCCCGGATGTCGATCGCACCCGCCCCCAGATGTTCTTGCCCGTTGCTCGAGAGGTGCCTGCCGGCACCTGTAGTCCAAGCAATTGATGTTGCCGTCGGGCATCCCGCTTGACGGATCGCAGCCGCTTACCGGACACCGAGGATCAGACAATGCTCATTCCAGGCCTCACGGCGGGCGCGCAGGCGCCGGCCGAGCTGCACACCCGTTGGTCGCCGTTGCGTTCCCTGCTGGGGGCGCTGGCGGGACAGCCTCGGCCCGGCAGGGTCGACACCGACCGCGGTCATGCCGAGCTGGCCGCCCAGGTGGCCGCACTGCATCGCGTGCAGGCGGTGATCGAATTCGATCTGGATGGCACCATCCTGCAGGCCAACGACAACTTCCTGCAGGCGGTGGGCTATCGTCTGGACGAAATCCAGGGCCGGCATCATTCGCTGTTCGTCGATCCCGATCAGGCGTCCAGCGCCGAGTATCGGGACTTCTGGGCCCGGCTGGGACGTGGCGAGTTCGACGCCGGACAGTACCGACGGCTGGGCAAGGGCGGGCGCGAAATCTGGATCCAGGCCTCCTACAACCCGGTGCTGGACCCGCAGGGCCGGCCCTTCAAGGTCGTCAAGTTCGCGACCGACATCACCGCGCAGAAGCTGCAGGCCGCCGACTCGGCGGGGCAGCTTGCCGCCATCGACAAGTCGCAGGCGGTGATCGAGTTCAGCCTGGACGGGCACATTCTCTCGGCGAACGCCAACTTCCTCGCCGCCACCGGCTACAGCCTGGAAGAAGTGCGCGGCCAACACCATGCGCTGTTCGTGGAGCCCGAGCTTCGCGGCAGCCTCGAGTACCGCCGGTTCTGGGAAAAGCTCGGGCGCGGCGAGTACGACGCCGGGCAGTACCGGCGGCTCGGCAAGGGCGGCCGCGAGATCTGGATCCAGGCCTCCTACAACCCCATCCTGGATGGCAACGGCAGGCCCTTCAAGGTCGTCAAATACGCTACCGACATCACCGCGCAGGTGCATGAGAACCAGGCCATGCAGCGTGCGGTGGCGCAGACCCGGGAGGTCGTGGCGGCGGCCAAGCAGGGCGACCTGACCCGCACCGTCGCCATTGCCGACAAGAGTGGCCCCATCGCCGAGCTGTGCGATGGCGTCAACGCGCTGGTCGAAGCCATGGCGGGCATCATCGGCCAGATCAAGTTCGCTGCCGATACCATCGCGGTCGGCGCGACCGAAATTGCGCAGGGCAACAGCGACCTGTCGCAGCGCACCGAACAGCAGGCGGCCTCGCTGGAAGAAACCGCCGTGTCCATGAAGGGCCTGGCCGATACGGTGCAGCGCACGGCGGCCAATGCGCGCCAGGCAAGCCAGCTGGCCGGCGGCGCAGCGGAGGTGGCTGCGCGTGGCGGCAGCGTGGTGCACGAGGTGGTGGCGACGATGGCCTTGATCAACGCCTCCTCGCGTCGCATCGTCGACATCATCGGGGTGATTGACGGCATCGCATTCCAGACCAACATCCTGGCGCTGAACGCTGCCGTGGAGGCGGCCCGTGCCGGCGAGCACGGCCGCGGGTTCGCGGTCGTCGCCACCGAGATCCGCGAACTTTCGCAGCGCTCGGCCAGCGCCGCCAAGGAGATCAAGCAGCTGATCGACACATCGGTGGCCAATGTCGGTGCGGGTACTGCGCAGGTGGAAAGTGCTGGCCGCACGATGGACGAGATCGTACTCAACGTGCGCAGGGTCAGTGACCTGGTCACCGAGATCAGCAGCGCCTCGCAGCAGCAGAGCGATGACATCCAGCAGATGAACCACGCGGTGGACCTGATCGACCAGGGAACCCAGCAGAACGCGGCGCTGGTCGAGGAAGCGTCTGCCGCGGCGCGCAGCATGGAAGAACAGTCGGCCCACCTGCTGCAGACCGTCGCCGGATTTCGTGTGCAGGGGGCGGCGGGCGGCGCTGCCCTGCAGCATGGCGTGCCGACCCTGCGCGTGGTCTAGGCGCGCAGGGCAGGGGCCGCTGTACGTTCCGGCAAAGCCTCGCCGCGGACGCAGTTGCGGCCCGCGCGCTTGGCCCGGTACAGGGCCTGGTCCGCACGTTCGACCACGCTGTCCGGTTCCTGCCGAGCATCGGCAGCCAACCATGCCACGCCGATGCTGACGGTTACGCTGGACGGGCCGGACGGCAGCGCGGCGTCTTCGACCGCCACGCGGATGCGCTCGCCCATGGCCATCGCATGGGCCACGTCGGAGGAAGGCAGCGCAGCGATGAATTCCTCGCCGCCGTAGCGGGCGAGCAGGTCGTCACCGCGCTGCAGGCAGCCATCGATGATCGCGGCCACCGCCTGCAGGCGGCGATCGCCCTCCGGGTGTCCGTAGGTATCGTTGAGGCGCTTGAAGTGGTCGATGTCGATCATCAGCACCGCCAGGCCCAGGCCCTGGCGCCGCGCGCGCCGTTGGGCACCCGGCAGCGATTCATCGAAACTGCGGCGGTTGCCCAGCCCGGTCAGCGGGTCGCGCCGGGCCAGCGCTGCCAGGTCGTCGCGCTGGCGCTGGATGTCCACCTGGCTCAGCACGCTGCGCAGCGCATAGCCCAGCATGGCGCCGATGAAGCCCACCGTTGCCATCGTCTGGTTCGTGCGCGCCATCAGCAATGCGACCAGCATCAGCAGAAGCGGCAGCATCAACGGCACGCTGGCCTCGACGAAACGCCGCAGGTTGCGCGGGACAGGCGGCGCGGTCCTGCGCCGCGGACTGCCGGCGATCACCGCCAGCAGCAGGAACAGGCCGCTGATGAGCAGATCTGCCCATCCGCCGTCCGGGGTCTGCGGCCGATACCGGCTGACGTACTGCTCGATCAGGAAGTAGCCGAGCAGGAACAGGGTGAGGGTGCGGAAGAAGTCGCGGCGATCTGCGTTGTCCTCGGCCAGGTAGCGGATCAGCGCGAAGCTGAACAGCAGGCTGTTCTGCGTGGTGCTGATGGCGTTCAGGCCATGCGTCCACAGCGCGGTATCCAGCTGCGCAGTCGATTGCGCATGCGTGTAGTACAGCAGCCAGAGCAGGCCGATGATCGACAGGTCGACGCTGCGGACATGGCGGTTCCGGCTGTCAGCGCTGGCGGCCACGTAGGTCAGCGGGATGCGATAGAACACGTAGAGGATCAACGATGTCAGTGCGACCTGCGCCGGCCAGGCATCGGTGATGCCTGGAAACAGCAGTGGCAGCAGTGCGACCGGAAACAGGCTGACGGCGAAAGCGAAGGTCCTCCATTTGCAGGCGGCGTGGCTGTCACGCGCACGGCGCACGCATGCCATGGCCGCCAGCAGCGGCGCGGCGCTTGACATCAGGAACGAACCCACCGGATCTCCAGGGCCTGCCAGGCCGACGACGAATGCATGCGTGACCAGAAAAAACAGTGCAGCCGGCAACGTCATGCATTCCCCCGCCCCCAGGTACGGCCAGTCACGATAGGCAGATGCGCATGCGCCTTGCAAGAATTCCGCAGCGTTGGCCTGCTGGCAACGTTGTCAGCTGCGGCGCGCACGGCGGCGGCGCTGGGCGGTCGCCGCGCGGGAGGGGCGACGCAGGTGACGGGCCGGAAATGCAGAAGGCCAGGTCGTGGACCTGGCCTTTGATGCATGGTGCCGGTGAAAGGACTCGAACCTTCATGGGGTTGCCCCCGGCTGATTTTGAGTCAGCTGCGTATACCATTCCGCCACACCGGCAGGCAGCGGGTGATTTTACCCGAGGTCGAGCGCACTTTCATAGAGGCTGCCCGGCGCGGGACGATTGCGGCCGAATCTGCCGGCATTGCCCCCGTGATCGCTATACTGCGCCGGCGTGATATGCACAGGAGCGGGAATCGATGGCGGCGTTGCAGGACCTGCGGGTACTGGTGGTCGAGAACGACGAGATGAGCGCGGCCCTGCTGCAGATGCAACTGGTGCAGGCCGGTGCACAGGTGGTGGGGCTGGCTGCGAGCGTCGGCGAAGCGCTGAGGCTGCTGGAAGAATCCACGCCGGACGTGGCGCTGCTGGACTATCGCCTGGCCCACCAGGAAACCAGTGAGCCGGTCGCGGCGGCGCTGGCCGCCCGCGGCGTGCCCTTCGTGCTCGCGACCGGCATGTCGGCGGAGCAGCTGCCACAGGCCATGCAGTCGGGTGTGCTGCTGGTCAAGCCCTACCTGTCCGCGGAGCTGTCGCAGGCGCTGGCCCGCGCGGTCGGGCATTCCAGCGCCCGCGCCTGATCCAGGCGCGGTGCCCGGACGATCCGGCCGCAGTGCGTGCTCAGGCGGACTCCTCGAAGACGTAACGGATCTCCTCGCGATCGTCGAGGATGCGGTATTGGCTGGCCAGATCGCCAGGTTCCGGATTGAGCCATGCATCGAGGTGCTCGGGCCGGATCGGCACGATGCCGCGATCATGGCCGGCGGCGGAGATATCGGCCGGCGGCGTATCGGTGATGGTCGCAAATGAGAGGAGGCGTCCTTCGGGGCCGTCCCACTCGGACCAGAGGCAGGCTACCAGCAGGTCGCGGGGCGGGTCGGGGCGGAACTCAAGGACCACATCTCCCGTCCTGTCATCAGGGGCCGGTGCGCGTCCGCCAACCGCGTGCCGGGACACATGCTCGTAGAAGGCCTGGATGACGACCACGCCATGACGCTGCCCGAAAGCGCCGCGCCAGTAGCCTTCCAGGCTGTCACGGCGGGCGTTGTAACTGCCCGGATAGAGCACGTCGTTGCGCGCGGGCGCATCCGGCAGACGGCACCGGTAGCGCATCGGCTTGATCACCCGTTGCCCGTTCTCGCTCACCATCACCGGCGCGTAGGTGCCGGGGAAGATGCGGTTGTCGCGAGGCAGCAGCTGCACGCGATGCAGGTCGTCGAGCCGGGTCTGCGCGCGATCGATGCGGTTGCCGGCGATGCGCAGCTCGTTGCGCGCCTTCAGTGTGGGACGGGTGGCCAGGGCTGCGATTGCGATGTCGCGGCGTTCGCGCTGCTGGGCCAGCTCGGCTTCCAGCGTGGCCTGCTCCTGTGCATGCCACCGCTGGATCCGGGCCACGATGTCGCGGCCGAGCTCCGTGCGCGCGCCAGCGAAGCCGTCATCCATGGCCTTGGGCGTCCTGGGCTGCTTTTTGCCGGGGTCGTACGCGTACAGCGCGGCGAACTCCTCCAGCGACAGCACGGCACCGAACTCGCGCACCAGCTTGGCGTAGTCGGCCCGGATCAAAGCGGAGTAGCACATGCGATATCTGTCGGGGTGGGTCGCGGCGGCTGCGACGCGGATGCGGCAGGATAGCCTGACACTCAGGGAGATTCCGCATGAACGATCCGGCCCATTGCCATTTCCGTGAAGGCGTGCCCACGGTCGAGGCCTATTGCCAGCTCCGGGCGCTGGCCGGGCTCAGCGCCAAGACCGCCGAAGCGGCTGCACGTGCGCTGCCCAATACTCTGTTCGGTGTCTGCGCCTATCAGGGCAGTGAGCTGGTGGCGATGGGCCGGATCGTCGGCGATGGCGGCTGCCACCTGCAGGTCTGCGATATCGCCGTGCTGCCGCGGTTGCAGGGGCAGGGACTGGGCAAGGAGGTGATGCGGCGTCTGGACGAATGGATGCAGGCCAACCTTCCGCCTTCGGCCTATGTGAGCCTGCTCGCCGATGGCGAGGCACATCGGTTGTATGCGTAGTACGGATTCGCGCCGACGGCGCCAGCCTCGATCGGAATGTATCGACGCTTCTGAAAAGAAAAACCCCGGCCGAAGCCAGGGTTTTCAGAAATTGGCGTCCCCACGGGGATTCGAACCCCGGTCGCCACCGTGAAAGGGTGATGTCCTAGGCCTCTAGACGATGGGGACGCACGAAAACTTCAAGTTGTAGAACCTTCGACGGCCTGATGTCGAAAGTGGTGGAGCCAAGCGGGATCGAACCGCTGACCTCCTGCATGCCATGCAGGCGCTCTCCCAGCTGAGCTATGGCCCCATGAAACCAGGATGCCTGCCGGGAGCAGGGTCCTTTTGAAACTGGCGTCCCCACGGGGATTCGAACCCCGGTCGCCACCGTGAAAGGGTGATGTCCTAGGCCTCTAGACGATGGGGACGCACGAAAAACTTCAAGTTGTAGAACTTTCGACGGCCTAATGTCGAAAGTGGTGGAGCCAAGCGGGATCGAACCGCTGACCTCCTGCATGCCATGCAGGCGCTCTCCCAGCTGAGCTATGGCCCCGTGTTACCGAGCCGCCTATCATACCTGCGTGTTCACGTTTGTGGAAGCCTTTTGAGCTTCTTTCGTTCCGGCGCCCCGCATACGATCCGGGAGACCACCGTGACGCCACAACCTGAATGCCGGTTGGCGGTGAACAAAAAAGACCCGGTTATCGGCCGGGTCCTCGTTGTTCGTGATGAGTGGCGTCCCCACGGGGATTCGAACCCCGGTCGCCACCGTGAAAGGGTGATGTCCTAGGCCTCTAGACGATGGGGACGCAATTCTCATCAATGTTCTTTAGCGACCTTTCGACGGCCTAATGCCGAAAGATTGGTGGAGCCAAGCGGGATCGAACCGCTGACCTCCTGCATGCCATGCAGGCGCTCTCCCAGCTGAGCTATGGCCCCACGTCGCTGAGGAGCGAAATAATAGCGATGCCCCCTGGGGTTGGCAAGCATTTGTTGCACTTTTCTTCACGTCCGCGGCCGGGTGCGCCATCGTTCCGCCGGGTGCCTGGTCACTCGCCGTCTTCGGTCAGCGCCGCCAGGATCGGGCAGTGCACCAGCGCACCGTGGCCAGGGCAGGCCTCGACCAGTTGCGACAGTGCCGCATGCATGCGCTGCAGTTCGTTCATGCGCTGCTCGATGTCGCGCAGGCGCGTCCGTGCGGTGTCACGCACGCTGCCCATGTCGTGCTGGTGCTGGTCGCTCAGTGCGAGCAGTTCAGCGATCTCCTCCAGGCCGAAACCCAGCGCCTTCGCACGGCGGATGAAACGCAGGCGACGCAGGTCCTGCTCGCCGAAGATGCGGTAGCCACCGGCCGAACGTGCCGCGGTGGGCAACAGCTGCTGGCGCTCGTAGTAGCGGACCGTATCGATCGGGACGCCGGCCCGGCGCGCCAGCTGACCAATGTTCATGGCGGAATTCCTCGGGTTTCCGGTCGCCATTCTGAAGCCTTGAGTCTGGTCCAGGGTCAATGCGATGTGTGAGATACGCATCCAGTGCACTTTGCAACTTTCTTCATAGCCTCGCCGATGGAGCACTTTCTACCCTGCACCTGAACCGGTCATTCGCTGGCCAGAACCGAGGAGGTGCACCGTGGAGGGAATCAGGAGCGAGGGGTTCGTTGAAGTGGGGGTGGTCGAGTACCCCGGTGGCGACCCGTCGGCAGCATCGGTACTGGCTGAAATGGCACATGTGGCCAATCGCGTGGCGCAGCAGCAGCGGCGCCCGTTCAAGCGGGTGCTGGTGACCCGCTGGATCGTGCCGGCCAGCCGCAGCGGGGTACATCGCATCGCGGGCGCGGACATGCTGGACGCGGCCATTCCCGCGGTGATCGCGGTTCCGGGCCAGGTCAGTTCGACGGCCTCTCTTCGTACCGATGAAATCCTGCTCGACTGGCTCCGCGCGCACTACGACGGCGGCAGTCTGCTGGCGGCCGCGGCGGATGGGGTGAGCGTATTGGCCCGGGCCGGCCTGCTGGCGGGCCGGACCGTGTCGGGTCCGGATCTCAGCCGCCATCCCGGACTGGTGGCGCAGGCTGTCAGCTGGGTACCCAGCGAACGCGCACTGGTGGACGATGGTGATCTGCTGACCGTCGCAGGTGTGCAGGCATGGCGCTTTCTCGGCCTGCGACTGCTGCACCGGCTGTTCGGTCAGGGCGTGGCCAGCGCGGTGGCCACGCAGCTCGCGATCACCGTTCCGGAACCGATCCAGCAGGATCTGGAGCGCTTCAGCGCCAACTTCGCCCATGGGGACCGCGACGTGCTGAAGGCCCAGCGCTGGCTGCACACCACGGCGGCGCGCGGCGCCACGCTTGCTTCGATCTGCGAAGTGGCCGGGCTGGAGCCGCGCACTCTGCAGCGCCGCTTCCTCAGAGCGACCGGGCTGCGTCCGATCGAATACTGCCAGCGACTGCGGGTGGCCAAGGCGCAGACATTGCTGCAGCAGGGGGCGGGTATCGATGAGGTGGCCTGGGGGGTCGGCTATGCCGATCAGAGTGCGTTCCGGCGTCTGTTCCTGCGCATCGTCGGCATGACGCCGGCGAACTATCGACGTCACGTCAGCAACAAGCGCCGCGAACGCCCGCTGCTGCCCTCCGTGGCAGGGAGCCTGCGCGGATTGGCGCCGGCGCCGACGCCGGGCATTCAGATGGGGCGCAGCGCGGCTTGACGATTGACGGTCGGTCGTCGCGCTTGCATCGCAGGCGCGACGCTTCGACCATGCGGTCAGTCGATCGTTGAGTGGGTGGAATGATGTCCAGCGTTGGGCCGGTGCCGATGCCGGTCGTTCTGATTCTGATCTGTGTACTGATTGCGATGACGATCGCCCGGCTCTGGCCCGGTCGCCGTGCGCAGGGACCGCAGCCTTCGGCGGCCGGCATGGTGCTGGATATGCTGCTGGTGGGGCTGCTGTGTGGCCGCATCAGCTTCGTCGCCGTCAATGCGGCGCTGTATCGCGACTCGCCATGGAGCGTTCTGCAGATCACCGATGGCGGATACCACCTGGTCGTCGTGCTGATGGCTGCGTTGGCGTGGGGATTGTGGCGGCTGCGTGGACATCCCGCGCTGCGCCGGCCGGTACTGGCAGCAGCGCTGGCAGGTACGCTGCTGTGGGGCGCAGCCACTCACGGCGTGTCCGGGTGGCAGGCGCGGCATATGCCGCTGCCCAGGCTGGAGGTGATGGACCTGCAGGGCTGTGTCATCGATCTGCAGCAGTTCCGCGGGAAACCCGTGGTCGTGAATCTATGGGCAACGTGGTGTGGTCCGTGCCGACGTGAAATGCCCGTGCTGGCAGCCGCGCAGGACGCACATGACGATGTGCGGTTCGTGTTCCTCAATCAGGGAGAAAGTCTGGACGAGGTCCAGGGTTTCATTGCCGGCGAACGCCTGCAGCTGCGCAACGTGCTGCTGGATGACGATGCTGCCGCATCTGCGGCGCTCGGGGTGCAGGCGTATCCTTCCACCCTGTTCTTCGATGCTGACGGACGCCTGCAGGAGCTGCATCTGGGTGAACTGACCATGGCAGGGCTTGAACACAAACTGCGCCGGCTGCGGTAGCCTGCGCTGGCATCCCACTATGGAGTTCCCATGTCGTTGATTTCCCTGCGCACCGTTCCTGCGGTGCTGTTGCTGCCGGCCCTGCTGGCCTTGGCCGCCTGCAGCCAGGCGCAGACGCCACCGGGCAAGGCAGGAGCTGCGCCGGCAGCCGGTGCGCCGGCCTCCGCTGCCAAGGGGGATCGCCCGGCGGTCCTGAAGGGCATCGAGAAGCATGGTTTCGAGGTCGTCGCCGAGTTCGACGCACCGGGTGGGCTGCGCGGCTTTGCCGGCGTGGTCGGTGGCCAGCAGCCTGCCGCCGCTTACGTGACCGCGGACGGCAAGCATGTGGTGGTAGGCAGTCTGTTCGATGCCGAGGGTAACGATGTCGCCGCTGATGCAGTGGAAAAGCTGGTGGCCGCGCCGATGTCGGCCAAGATGTGGAGCAAGCTGGACGCCAGTGCGTGGGTGCGGGATGGCAAGGCCGACGCACCGCGCGTGGTCTACACATTCAGTGATGCCAACTGCCCGTACTGCCACAAGTTCTGGGAGGCGGCACGCCCATGGGTGGATGCCGGCAAGGTGCAGCTGCGTCATGTGATGGTCGGTGTGATCCGCGAGGACAGCCCGGCCAAGGCGGCCGCGATTCTGGCCGCACGCGACCCCAGCGCGGCGCTGCTGGAGAATGAGCGCCAGTTCGACCGCGGTGGCATCAAACCGCTGCCGAACATCAGCCGCGAGATCGCGGGGAAGCTGGATGCCAACCAGGTCCTGATGATCGAGATGGGCTTCCAGGGTACGCCGGGCATCCTGTTCCAGGATGCGCAGGGCCAGGTGCAGCGTCGCTCCGGTCTTCCACAGGGTGCCGATCTGCAGACGGTGCTGGGTCCACGCTGAAAAGCGATCCTGCATGCAGGGTGTCATCGACAGGCCCGTACGGAAACGTGCGGGCCTGCTGCGTTTGCATGGCCATGACGGGCTGAACGGCTGCGCAGTGCTTGTTCGCCGTCACGTCTGAATCGTGACTGAGATCAAGCATCGTGCCTTGATTCCAATCAAGGCCAAAAACGACATGCGCATTAGCCTGTGACGCATGAAATACAGCGATATCGCTTCTGCACTGCTGCACACGCAGGGCTCTACCCAGAGCATGCCTGCATCGCAATTCACGACACTCTCACTCTGCGCTTGCTACCCAGACTGCTCCGGTCGCTGCCTCATCGGCGGTACGAACCTGCCGGCGACCGTCTGTCTTAATCGCAGTATCCGTATTTCCAGCAACGGCGGAGCGAAGCCAGGACGGCGCACGCGTGCGGTCCGGCATCGCGTGGCGAGTGTTCGTGCACGGGGGATGCAATGCGCATGGCAGTACTGAGTCTTGCCTGCCTGGCCGCGCTGGCCGCTGCGCCGCTGCAGGCGCAGGCGGTTGCCGACGACGACGCGCAGGCGCTGCGCCGTGAGATTGCGGCGATGCGACAGGCCCTGGAAGGCATGCAGCAACGCCTGGACCAGCTCGAGCGGCATGATGCGGGCGTCGTGCCTGCTGCTACGCCTACGCCCGTGTCCCCAGCTCCGGCGACGACGGCCGCCACATTGCAGCCCACCCGCGTGCCCGGCGTGGCGCAACCGGTGCTGCCGGCGCGCGAATCAGTGGCGGACCCGTCGACGGCCGCCTCGCGTCCAGACAACGCTGCCAGCCCCACCGACGCGGATCTGAAAGGCTTCTTCGCCATCCCCGGAACCGACACGGTCATCCGCATCGGCGGCTATGCCAAGCTCGATGCCATCGCCGACTCGCGCCGGGCGGGGGACGAGGACCAGTTCATCCCTTCATCGATGCCGGTAGGGGACAGCCATCGCGACGTTTCCAACTTCAACATCCACGCCAAGCAGACGCGGTTCAGCTTCGAGGCGCGCCGGCCGACCACGCACGGCAACCTGCGCTTCTATCTGGAGAATGATTTCTTCGGCAGCAGCGATGGATACCAGTTCCGTCTTCGCCACGCCTATGGGCAGCTTGGCAATACCTATGCCGGCTATGGCTACTCCAGCTTCATGGATGCCGACAGCCTGCCCGACACGCTGGATTTCGCAGGCCCGGGAGGTGCTGGCTACCTGCTGGTGGCCGGCATCCACCACAGTTTCGCGCTGGGCAAGGGAAGCACGCTGACGATCGCCGCCGAAGACCCGGAGACGGAACTGGCCGGGGCCAGCGAGACGCTGGCGGCGGTGAACCGGCTGCCGGATGTCACGGTAACCGCGCGCATGGAGCGCGATTGGGGCCACCTGCAGCTGGGTGCGGTGGCCCGCAGTCTGGCCTATGACGGCCAGGACCAGCGCGACCGGCGCATCGCCGGCGGCCTGCAGCTCAGCGGTTCTGCTTCCGTGGGCACGCGCGACCTGCTGCTGTTCGGTGTGCTGGGCGGCCGCGGCCTGAGCCGCTACACCGCTGATCTGACCGGCTCCGGCCTGGATGCCGTGGTGGATGCGGACGGTCGCCTGGAGGCACTGGATCTGCACGGCGGCTTCGTCGGTTACACCCATTACTGGTCCGATCTGTGGCGCTCGAATCTGATTTTCGGACAGCTCACGCTGGAGCGGAACGCCGCTCTTGCCAGTGACGCGTTCCGGCAAAGCCGTTACGGCGTCTTCAACCTGATCTGGAGCCCCGCGCCCTCGTGGACGATGGGCATGGAGCTGCTTTACGGCCGCCTGCAGCAGCAGGACGGTGCACGCGGCGACACAGTAAGAGTGCAGGGCAGCCTGCAGTACAACTTCATCAAATAGGCGCCAGCGGCAGCACGCCAGCGCAGCCAACCCCCATGCCCGGCGCAACCGGGCTGATGCCGGTACAGGAGATTGTCATGGCAAAGGCAAAGAAGATCGGGGTGGTGGGAGCCACCTTCCTCGTCGCGGGCAACATGATGGGCTCAGGCGTATTCCTGTTGCCCTCCAGCCTGGCCAAGATCGGTACCGCCTCGATCTGGGGCTGGCTGATCACCACGGCGGGTGCGCTGCTGTTGGCGTTCGTGTTCGCCAAACTGGGCAAGCTGGCCCCGAAGGCCGGCGGCCCCTATGCCTATGCGCGCGACTGGTTCGGCCCCTACATGGGCTTCCAGACCAATACCATCTACTGGTTCGCCAACTGGATCGGCAATGTCGCCATCCCGATCGCGGCGGTGGGTTACTTCAGCTACTTCTTCCCGATCCTGTCCGAGCCGCTGGTGCGCTGCATCGCGGTCCTGGTGCTGGTATGGGCGCTGAGTTTCGCCAATGTGATCGGTCCGGCCTTCGTCAGTCGCGTGCAGACCGTCACCACCAGCTTCGCGCTGGTGCCGATCCTGGGCATCGCCATCTTCGGCTGGTTCTTCTTCGATGCCGACATCTTCAAAGGGGCCTACAACGTCTCCGGTGAATCCAACTTCGGTGCGATCTCCAGTGCAGCCGCACTGACGCTGTGGGCGTTCATTGGCGTAGAGTCAGCGTCGGTGACCGCCGGCGTGGTCGAGAACCCGGAGAAGAATGTCGCGCGCGCTACGCTGGCCGGCGTGTTCCTTGCGGCCATCGCCTACATCGCCAGTTCGTCGGTGATCATGGGCATGGTCCCCAACGGTGAACTGCAGACTTCGGACGCGCCGTTCGCCTTGGCGGCGGCCAAGGCCGTGGGGGGGTGGGGCGGTGCGCTGGTCAGCCTGTGCGCGTTCATCGGTGCGGCCGGCTCGCTCGGTGGCTGGATCCTGCTGACCGCACAGAGCGCGAAGGCCGCATCGGATGATGGCCTGTTCCCGAGCATCTTCAGCAAAACCAACAAGGATGACGTGCCGGTCAAGGGCGTGCTGATCGTGGCGGTGCTGATGACGCTGGCCGTGCTGGTCACTTCCACCTCGGAAACGGCATCCGCGCAGTTCGATGTGATCACCTCGGCCGCGGTGGTGCTGACCCTGCTGCCCTACATCTATTCCTGCGTGGCCTGCTACTTCGTGGTCGAACGCTCGCACACCCTGGTGCATACCGGCGCGTTCTGGACCTTGACCAGCCTCACCGTCGTGTACTGCCTGTGGGCGATCTATGGCTCGTCGGGAACGATCGTGCAGTACGCCTTCCTGTTCGTCCTGTTCATCACCGTGTTCTATCCCTTTTTCAGCGAGGAGCGCCGCCAGCAGCGGCAGCGTGCCCGCGAGGCGGCGGCGATTTCTGCCGGCGCGCAGCATTCCTGATTCGGACAAGGAGAAACAACGTGTATTTCAAGTCATTGGACTATCCGGTCATAGTCATCGACGGTGATTACGACTCACCACGCATCGGCGGCATCCTGATCCGCGCTCTGGTGGAAGAGCTGCGCAGCAACGACCAGCGCGTGCTGTGCGGGTTGAACCTGGATGATGCCCGTGCAGGAGCACGCACCTATGTCGCGGCGTCAGCCGTGCTGATATCGATCGATGGCAGCGAGGAAGTCGATGGCGAGTTCCAGCGCCTGACCGCGTTCCTGCGCGAGCAGAGTGCGCGCCGCGCGAACCTGCCGGTCTTCCTGTACGGCGAACGCCGCACCATCGAGAAGGTACCGAGCAAGCTGCTCAAGTACATCCACGGCTTCATCTTCCTGTTCGAGGATACCAAGAACTTCATCTCCCGGCAGGTGATGCGGGCCGCTGAAGACTACATGCAGCACCTGCTGCCGCCGTTCTTCAAGGCACTGATCCATCATGCCGCCGAGTCGAACTACTCCTGGCATACGCCCGGCCACGCCGGTGGCGTGGCCTTCACCAAATCACCGGTTGGCCGTGCATTCCACCAGTTCTATGGCGAGAACACGCTGCGCAGTGATCTGTCGATCTCGGTGCCGGAGCTGGGGTCGCTGCTGGACCACACCGGGCCGATCAAGGAGGCCGAGAACGAAGCGGCCCGCAACTTCGGCGCCGACCATACGTTCTTCGTGACCAATGGCACCTCCACGGCCAACAAGATCGTCTGGCACGGCACGGTGGCGCGCGGCGATGTGGTGTTCGTCGACCGCAACTGCCACAAGTCGCTCCTGCATGCGCTGATCATGACGGGCGCGGTACCCGTGTACTTCACGCCCAGCCGCAACGCGCACGGCATCATCGGCCCGATCAGCCTGGACCAGTTCACTCCGGAATCGCTGCAGCAGCGCATCGCCGCGAACCCGCTGGCGAGCAAGGCATACACGGCGGGCTCCAAGCCGCGTATCGCCGTGGTCACCAACTCCACCTACGATGGCCTGTGCTACAACGCCGAGAAGATCGCCGACGAGATCGGCAGTGCGGTGGACTTTCTGCACTTCGATGAAGCCTGGTATGCCTACGCCGCATTCCATCCCTTCTACGAGAACCACTACGGCATGGCCAAGGGCAAGCCGCGCGAGCAGGATGCGATCATCTTCACCACGCACTCCACCCATAAGCTGCTCGCCGCGTTCTCGCAGGCCTCGATGATCCATGTGCGCAACTCGGCACAGCGCAATCTGGATGCCGAGCGTTTCAACGAATCGTTCATGATGCACACCTCCACCAGCCCGCACTACGGTGTGATCGCTGCCTGTGATGTCGCGTCGAAGATGATGGAAGGCGAAGCCGGTCGCTCGCTGGTGCAGGAGATGCACGACGAAGCGATCGCATTCCGGCGCGCCATGCTGCATGTGCGCGACGACCTCGGCCGTGATGATTGGTGGTTCAGCGTGTGGCAGCCGACCAAGGTCGAGCGCAGCCTTGACAAGGGCGACACGCCGGCGCCGATGGTGGCCAAGCGGGAGGAGTGGTACCTGCAGCCGGATGGGCACTGGCATGGTTTCGAGAATCTGGTGGACGACTATGTACTGATCGATCCCATCAAGGTGACCCTGCTGACCCCCGGCCTGTCGATGGATGGCGGAATGGGCCGGCTGGGCATTCCAGCGGCGGTGCTGAGCAAGTTCCTGTGGGGTCGTGGCATCACTGTGGAGAAGACCAACCTCTACTCGGTGCTGTTCCTGTTCTCGATGGGGATCACCAAGGGCAAGTGGAGCACGCTGGTCACCGAGCTGATGGCGTTCAAGGAGCTGTATGACCGCAACGCCCCCCTGAGCCAGGCGCTGCCGACGCTGGCGGCGGACTATCCCGTTGCCTACGCCGGCTGGGGACTGCGCGACCTCTGCGATGCGCTGCACGCCTTCAACCAGGAGTTCGCAGTGGCCCGGGTGATGCGCGAGATGTATGTGGACCTGCCGACGCCGGTGATGACCCCGGCCGATGCCTACAACCATCTGGTGAAGGGGGAAATCGAACGGGTGGACATCGAACAGCTCAGTGGCCGCATCGCGGCGACCATGCTGGTGCCGTACCCGCCCGGCATTCCCACCATCATGCCGGGCGAGCGCTTCGGTGCCAGCGATGAGCCCATCATCGAGTCGCTGCGCATCGCGCGCGAGCAGAATGCGCGCTTCCCGGGCTTCGAGTCGGACGTGCACGGACTGATCATCGAGCACGACGGCGAGGCCGTTTCGTACAAGGTGGAAGTGCTGAAGGCCTGAGCCACTCCGTGGTCCTCCGCACGCATCGCGGTGCGGAGGACTGCCAAGGAGGGGGCCCGGTGCACCGTCGCGTTGATCCCGTTGCTGCATCTGGCAGTGGTTGGCATGCTGTTCGAGATCGAAGCGGAAGCGCGGACTGCCTAGCGCAGGTAGTACTCCACGGGCACCACCAGTTCCTGCGGTGCCTTCATTTCGTCGGGAATGCGTGGCAGCGGCTGTGCGCGGCGGAAGGTCTGCAGCGCCGCGTCATCGAGCAGGGACTGGCCGCTGGACTGCTCCAGGCGCAGCGCCAGAAGGCGTCCGTCGCGGTCGATGCTGGCGCGGACCCAGCTGGTGCCCTGCTGGCGCCGCGATCTAGCGCTGGAGGGGTAGTAGCGGTATCGCTCCAGTCGTGCCATCAGCCGCGCTTCCCACTGGTCGCTGGCAGCGCCGGCCTGGACGTCCGCGGGTGGGGCGTCCGGAGCAGGCGGCGCGGCCGAGATCGATGCCGGTGCGGGACGGGCATCGGCCGCGGCCGCAGGTGGGGCGACCTGCGTGGGTTGCCGGCCGGCGCCGGCGATCTCGCTGGCGGCCAGTTCGCCTTCACGCGCGTGGGTCGGCGCGGGTGGCGGCGGCGATTTCCGTGGCTGCGCGGCGCGCGCGTGTTGCGCCTGGCTGGGCTGTTCGGCCTGGCGTTCCTCCACAGGCTGTGGCGGTGCAGCCGGCGCAAGCAGGCGCAGGCTGATGCGCACATCCTGCTCTGGCGGCGGCAGCGTAGGCGGGGCTGCCACCCAGTGCACGAGCAGCAGCAGCGGCAGCAGGTGGATCCCGACGGTGATCGCCATTGCCTGCCAGTGTTGCCTGCGTTCACTCATCTGCGATCACCCACATCAGGTCGGCGTCGCTGGCGTCGATGGCTTCTTCCGCCGATGCCAGAGCGACCACCAGCGCAGGTGTGGATGCGGGCAGATAGCCTGGTACGCCGGTGCCACGCAGCACATGCCAGCGGCCGGCAACCAGCAGCGCGGGTGTCCGCGCGGTTGTCAGTACCTGCGCCATACGCGAATCGCGGGCCTGCTGAACGGCCAGCATGCCTTCCAGCAGCGGTGCGGCGTCGGCGTGCTGGGCCAGCACTACGTTCGACAGGCGGTGGCGTGCGCCAGGCACCGGGAAGCGCGCCGGCGCCGACGAAGCGAGCAGCGCGTCGACCTCCGCACGCGAGAGATTGCCACCGTGCAGGGCGATGCCTGCAGCGGCGGCATCCTGCACCAGTCCGCCATAGGCCGACCACGGCCAACGAGGGTCCCAGTCCAGCAGTTCCTGCAGGTGTTGCCCGTCGGCACGGTTGCCCTTGTCCAGCCAGCGCTGCACGCGCTGCAGGCGGGGCTGGCGTTCACTGCCGATCATCTCCAGGACCAGCGCACCCTGTGGTCGCTGCTGGTGCAGGGCCTGCAACAGCCAGCGTTCGGCGGCATGGTCGGTGGCGACGTCATGGCGTTCCCCCAGCAACAGGTGCCGGGCGGCGGCGACGCGCTGCACGAACGCCGCTTCCTGCAACGGCCGGCCGCTGGCCAGGTCGATCACCGTGCCGGGCATCGACTGGGCCTGCCCGGTCGCCAGCACGGCAAGCAGGCACAGCGGCAACCAGCGTCGGCTAGAACGCCACGTTGACGCCCATCGAGACGGTGCGGCCGCGGCCGTTGCCGCGGTCCAGGATCGGGCTGAAGATGCTGTCGATCGAGGCATTGTTGTCATAGGCTTTGTTTTGCAGGTTTTCGATGTTCAGCCATACGGTGGTGCTGGCCTGTGGCTTGAAGCTGGCGTAGAAGTCCAGCAGCACACCCGTGCCGCGGGTCTTGCGGGTCTGGAAGAAGTCGTAGCCTTCCTCAGTGGGGCCGGAGTATTCGGCGCGCACGCCGGCCTGCACGCGCTGCTGCCACCAGCGACCGCCGACGTCCAGCGTCCAGTAGCGGTCGGGAAGCGCGGTGATGTCTTCCAGGTTGACGAACTCGATGGTGGGCGCGCTGGTGTGTGATCGTGTCCAGCTCAGCGTCGCGTGATAGTGCTCGCTGGCGTAGTGGGCCTCCAGCTCGATGCCACGCATGCGCACCACGCCCGGGTCGTTCATCCAGCGGGTGGTGACGCTGAAGTCGTCCACATCCAGCGCATCGGTCCAGGCCGAAAGCTGCGGGTCGCTGTCGATCGGTACCACGACGGGCTCGATTTCCGGTGGATGCACGATCAGCAGGTACTGCGGCTTGATGTAGTCGCGGATGCGGTTGTCGAAGCGGGTTACCCGCAACTGGGCCAGGTCGCCGTCGCGCAGCAGCGAGTCGGTGCTGAGATTGGCGCCGAACTGCAGGTTGCGCGAGCGTTCGCGGCGCAGGAATGGATTGGCGCCTACGCCATCGGCATCGCTCATGCCTTCCAGCGGAATCTTCTCGAAGAACATCTCCTGCACGCGTGGGGGCCGCGACGTCCGCGAGGCCTCGGCGTACAGCTGCAGCCAGTCGGTCGCCTGCAACGAAACCGAGAGGCTGGGACTGAGTGCATGTTGGCGGCGGTGGATGTCGATGCCCCCGCCGTTGATCCGGGTGCACTGTCCCGGCACATCCGAACAGGTCGGGATGTGCCCGCGGATGCCGTAGCGATCCTGGCGCAGTCCGGTGGTCAGCGCGTAGATGCCGTACTGCAGTTCGAGCGTACTGAACACGCTGTCCAGCTGGCTGCGCCCCTGCGGGTTGGCGCCGCGCAGGGTGGGCGTATCAGCAACGAAGATGTCCGACTGGTGCTTGAGGCCGGTGTTCCAGCGTGCCTGCAGCGAGCCGATCTCGAAGCGGCTGGTGTTGTCGATGTTCCAGCTGCTCAGGCTGCTGTGGGTACGCCGGCCGATGTAGCTGGACACTTCCACTGGCGGATAGAACAGCCGCGTCTTGTTGGCGGCGAAGCTGGCGCGCAGGTCGATCCAGGGTGTGTAGGGCGTGTAGTGATAGCTGGCGCGCTGGTTGCGTGCCGAAATCTGCCACGGGTAGTTGTGATAGAAGTCGTTCTCGTAGCGCATGTGGCTCAGGTCCAGCCGGTGCAGCTCACTGGGTTGCAGGCGGGCCTTGAGCAGCCAGCTTCTGGGGTGCTGGCTGCCCGGGTCGGCGCTGTTCTTCTGCCCGTTGGCGGTCGCGTACTCGCTGCTGCGGCTGCTGCTGGCCGCCGCAAGCAGGCCGAACTGACGGTCACCGCCTTCCTCGCTGTGGCGCCAGGCGCCGGCGAAGGTGCGGCCACTGCCATAGCCGTTGTCGCCGTGCCGGTAGCCGGCGCGCAGGCCCCAGTCGCGGCTCTCACCCAGCAGGTCATCGATATCCAGCGTGCGGAAGTTGGCGGTACCGGCCAGGGTGCCAGCGCCATCGCCGCCAGCGACGGCACCGCGCTGCACATCCACCCCGGCCAGCAGGAATGGATCGACATAGGCGAACGGGCCGCCGGAGCCGTGCCCGGCGTTGTTGCGGAAGGTCTGGGTGACACCGTCGATCATCGTGTTGACGCGGCCGGCGCCGGTCATGCCACGGATGTTGACCTGGAGACCGGGCTGGCTGCGCGAGTGGAAGCTGTGCGTGCCGGGCATCGAGCGCAGCAGGCTGTTGCCCTCCTGGCGTTCGGCCATCGCCACGCGTTCGCTGCCAACGGCTGGCGCGAAGCCATCGCGGGTGGCGGGGAGGTACTGGCTGGCGCCGGTGCCGGGCGCATGGCCCTGTGCAGGAGTGCCCTGCACGCGCAACGGACCGGTGCGGCGGCTGCCATCGCTGGACTCGGCAGGCGCCGGCTCGAGGGTGGCACGCCGTGCGTCGATGAAGCGGGGCCGCAGGCCGGTGCCGACCAACAATTGTGACAGCGCCTGCCTGTCGTCGAAGTTGCCGCGCAGCGCGGGCGCCATCTGGCGCTGGGGCAGCGCGCCACCGATCACCAGATCGATGCCGGTGAGCCGGCTGTAGGCATCCAGTGCGCCGGCCAGCGGCTGTGCAGGCAGGTCGTAGTGGCGGGTTGCGGTCTGTGCCTGGGCGTGGCCGGACAGGAACGGAACCGGGCTGGCGCAGGCCAGCGACAAGGCCAGGACAAGGGGGCGGTGGGACAGCATCGAGGTCTCCAGGGAGTGACGCAGAGCGTCGTCAGCCTGGGAAGACGCACGGGCAGGGACGATGTCAGGGTGCATGGCCGGTGCCGTGCGTTGATGACAGCCACAGCTGCAGTCCGGGACCGATGCGCAGCACGCGGACCTGCAACTGCCGGGCGAGCTGGTCGCGGGTGCCGGTGGCGCCGGCGGCATTGCCCAGCACGGTGACCCGCTGCTGGCGCAGGCGCGCGCCCATGATCCAGGTGTGCCCGCCATCCCAGCGGTCCAGCCCCCGGGCGACATCCTCCAATGGTGCCGATACCCAGTGCAGGCGCCGCTCGCGCCAGGCGAGCACGCCTGCCGGTGCGGCCGACGGGGTGCCGGGTGTCTGGCCATCGAAGCGCAGTTGTTCGCCCTGGCTTGCCTCTCCGCTGCCGCTGCCGCTGTCCACCCGCACCTGGTGTTCGGTGACGGTCACCACGCTGCTGCCGTTCTGCACGGCGACATCGAATGCGGTGCCCAGCGCGGTGACCCTGCCATGCGGCGTGCGCACCTGGAACGGCCGGTCGGCATCGGCGGCAACCTGGAACCAGGCCTGTCCCTTCTTGAGCTGCAGCTGCCGGCGCTGCCCGTCGATGCGGACGCGCACCTCGCTGCCCGGAGACAGCACGACGCGCGAACCGTCCTGCAAGGGTGTCTCGCGGATCTCGCCGACGGTGGTGCGCAGCACCAGTTCTGGCGGCGGTGCGTCCTGGCGGAGCGACAGGCCCAGCACGCACAGCAGCAGGGCGCCGATGCCCGCCTCGCGCAGGGCGCGCCGGCGGTGACGCTGCTGCTGGCGTTGCAGGCTGGGCAGGCCGGCACCGGCCTGCCACAGCTGCTGCAGGTGCAGGTACTGTGCTGCATGGCGCGGGTCTGCCTGATACCAGTGGGCGAACGCGCGCTCGTCGCGCGTACCGTCATGGCCGTCGAGCCACCAGCGTGCGGCTTCGCGTGCGATCGTGTCCTGGCTCATGGGCCGGGCACCTGTTGCAGCGCGACCAGCGCGCGCAGCAGGTGTCCATGCACGGTCTGCCGGCTGATGCCGAGCTGGCGACCGATATCGGCCAGGGCCATCTGTTCGACCCGGGCCAGCAGGAACACCTGCCGCGAGCGCGGCGGCAGGGCGGCGATGATCGCGTCCAGGTGACGCAGTTGTTCGAGATCGAGCAGGCGTTGTTCCGGCAGGGGCGCCGGATCGGCGAGGGTGGTCAGAGAGGCTTCGTCCAGCGGGTCTTCCCGGCGGCGCTGGCGTTGCCGGTAATGGTCGGCGATCAGGTTGTGGGCGACGCGGTACAGGTAGGCGCGGCCATTGCTGAGCAGGCCACTGGCGGCGACCTTGACGACACGCAGCCAGGTCTCCTGGACGACGTCATCGGCATCGCTGCGTTGCGGGAGTTTGCGGCGGACGTGGGCGTGCAGCGGCCGGTAATGGGCGGCGCACAGATGCGCGACATCCGTCGGTTCGACAGGCGTGGACACGGGGCGGGCTACAACTGGGAAAGGGAACAGCCCGCGGCGGCAAGGGCAGCGCCTGCACCTTACAGTAAAAGAGAATCATTTGCATCCATGGTGCCGGCGCATCGAAGGCGAGCGGGCCGGCAGCGCTCTCTGCGTCAGAGGTCGCGGTACTGGATCTGTGCAGCGAGTACGCGCAGGCCTTCGGCATTGCTGGACAGGATGCGTTCTTCGCCAATGCCCTTCTGGCGTTGCAGCTGGAATCCCGCTGCGTTGGGCAGGTGCGCGGCGATGGCCTCCAGGCGTTGCAGCGCATCGGCCCCTTGGCAGTCGAAATGACCCCAGTAGGCGCCGTGACGGTGGACCAGCAGGCGGTAGTTCATCGTGCGTTCTCCGGTAGTTCCTGCAGCCAGTGGTTGAACATCGCAGTCGCGGCTGCGGCCAGCGGGGCGCCATAGCGGCGTGCCTGCGCGCGAAGATCGTTCGGGTCGATGCCCGCCTGGGCCAGCTCGAGCGCGTGGCCGATCAGCCAGCGTTCGAACTGCCGCGCGTCCAGTTCCGGGTGGCACTGCAGGGCCAGTGCATGCTTGCCGATGGAAAAGGCCTGGTGGCGGCAGGCGGGTGTGCTGGCAAGACGGTGCGCACCGTTCGGGAGTTCGAAGGCTTCGCCATGCCAATGCAGCACAGGAATGCCCTGCAATGCCAGCAGGGGAGAACGCTGGCCCTCGTCGGTCAGCAGCAGTGGCGCGAATCCGATTTCCTTGCCTCCGCTGGGCGCCACCTCCGCCCCCAGCGCACGTGCCATCAGCTGCGCACCCAGGCAGATGCCGAGGGTCGGCCGCTGCAGGTGCAGGCGCCGTTGCAGCAGCGCGATGCTGTCAGCCAGGAAGGGGTAGAGCAGGCCATCGTTGACGCTGACCGGGCCTCCCAGTACGACCAGCAGATCAGCCGCTTCGGCCGCGTCAAGCGCATCGATGCCGGCCTGCAGCACGTGCAGCTGCCAGCCCTGGGCCAACAGCAGCGGCTGCAGCGTGCCGAGGTCTTCGAAGGCGATGTGTTGCAGGACGACTGCGTGCTTCATGCGGCCCCTCCACGGGTGGGCCAGTAGGCGCTGTCCGGTGTCGCGCGTGCTCCGAAGATGGCCTGGCCGACGCGGACCACGGTGGCGCCCTCCTCGATGGCGACCTCGAAGTCGCCGGACATGCCCATCGACAGCTCCGACAGGTCGATGCCGGTCGGCGCGCTGCGCTGCAGCTGGTCGCGCAGCGTGCGCAGGCGGACGAAGCAGGCGCGTACGCGTTCCACCTCCGGAGTGAAGATGGCCAGGGTCATCAATCCGCGTACGCGCAGGCGGTCGAACATGGGCAGCTGCTGCACGAAAGCGTCGACGGCGCCGGGCTCCAGGCCGTACTTGCTGGGTTCGGCGGAGGTGTTGACCTGCACGAACACGTCCAGAGTGCGGTCCTCAAGCAGCAGGCGCTGCTGCAGCGCTTCGGCCACGCGCAGGCTGTCCAGCGCCTGGAATTCACTGGCGAAGCGCGCCACATGGCGGGCCTTGTTGGTCTGCAGGTGGCCGATCACCGACCAGCGCACGCCAAGGTCGGCCATCGACTCGGCCTTGCGCTGTGCCTCCTGCACCTTGTTCTCACCCAGCTCATGGCAGCCGGCAGCCACGGCCATGCGGATGCGCGCCTCATCCACGGTCTTGCTGACCGGCAGCAGGCGCACGCTCTGCGGGTCGCGGCCCGCGCGGGCACAGGCACGCGCGATGCGCTGGCGCACCGTGAGCAGGTTGGTGGCGATCTGTTCGACGGACCGGGCGACGGGCCAGTCGGCGGCGGCAAGGGGCATGCGTGCACCTCCAATGCAGGGTGGCCAGGGTGGGATACACTGGCACAGGACAAGATTTATTTTGGCATAGGACAAAATGAAAATCACCGGGCACAGTGCCGAATCGATCTTCGAAAGCATCCGCGAGGGCATCGGCGACGGGCGGCTGACCGCCGGCAGCGTGCTGCCGCCGGTACGCGAGCTGGCCGAGCGGCTGGGCGTCAACCGCAACACGGTGGCGGCCGCGTACAAGCGGCTGGACGCGGCGGGCCTGGCCAGTACGGGGGGGCGGCGCGGTACCACGGTGCGTGGCGTGCCGGCCCCCGTCGCGCGCGAAGGCAGTCCGCCGGGGCTGGCGCTGCACGATCTGGCAGGTGGCAATCCGGACCCACGGCTGTTGCCGAGCCTGCGCCTGGCACCGGCGCCACCTCGGCTGTATGGCGTGGGTACGGTCGACCCGCGCATGCAGCGGCTGGCACGTGCGTCGCTGGATGCCGATTGTCCGCAGGGCTATGCCCTGGAGCTGAGCCACGGTGCCGTCGATGGCATCGAACGCCTGCTGGCTGCCTGGCTACTGCCCGGCGACCGCATCGCTGTAGAGGATCCCTGCTTCCTTGGCAGCCTCAACGTGCTCAATGCCGCTGGCCACACGCCGCTGTCCGTGGCGGTGGACACGCATGGGATGCAGGTGGCGTCGCTGCGGCGGGCGCTGGAGGCTGGCGCACGCGCGGTATTGCTGACGCCGCGCGCACACAATCCTACCGGCGCCAGCCTGGATGCGAAGCGGGCGCGGGCACTGCGCCAGCTGCTGGCCGGCTACCCGCAGGTGGCAGTGCTGATCGACGATCATTACGCGTTGCTCTCGCAGCAGGCCTACCACTCGGTGCTGCCCGTCGATGGCCGGCGCTGGGCACTGCTGCGCTCGCTGTCCAAGCCGTTGGGCCCGGATCTGCGCCTGGCGTGGCTGGCCTGCGATGAGGAAACCGCAGTACGGCTGCGCCTGCGGCTGGCAGCGGGAACCGGCTGGGTCAGCCACCTGCTGCAGGACGCGGCGGTCTCGGTGCTGGAATCAGCCCCGCAGCGGGCGAAGATCGCTTCGGCCGGCGTGCGTTACCAGCAGCGGTTGCAGTCGCTGCAGATGCTGCTGCAGGCGCGGGGCGTGCAGCAGGCCGTGCCGATGGAGGGGTTGAACCTGTGGTTGCCGCTGCCGGATGACAGCCGCCCGCAGGTACTGGCGCTGGCCGCCCGCGGCTGGCATGTGCGTGCCGGCGAAGTGTTCGCGGTTTCCGCCCCCGGCCATGGCCTGCGCATCACCTGTGCGGCGCTGGGAACACCGCAGCAGCGACAGCTGGCCGATGACCTGGCGGCGGTGCTGGGATGATGAACCCGCGTCCTTCAGGGCGCGGCACTGACGCCGGGGCGCACGTAGTAGGACTGCCCGCTGTCATCCACGAACATCAACTCCGGCTTGCCCTGCCAGGAGGTGAGCATCGCGCCGGTGTTGTTCTGGTGTTTGACCATCAGGCTGGCGCCGCGGTCGGGGTTGGCGACCACCTTGAACACTTCGGTGGTGCCGGCTGCATCGTCAAGCGTCAGCAGGGCTTCACCACCGTGGTCGGTCGTGCCGTAGCCGCCGCGTTCGGAGCCGTCCGGACCCAGCAGAACCAGGCCGGACAGGGCGCTGGCACGTGTTCCCTGCACCTGGCCGCGACTGCGCGGGTCGGGCACCGGGGCGCCCAGGATCACCCGCGCCTGACCGGCGCCATCGTGGATGACCAGGCCCCGGGCTTCGATCACCCGCTGCGGCGATTGGCTGCGATGCAGGCTCCAGGCAGTCCAGCCGGAAACGAGCAGGGCGAGGGTGGAGACCAGCAGCGTGGTCAGCGTGAGTGCACGGGGCATCGGATCGTCCTTCCTTGGATGTGCCGACGATAACGGAAGCGGGCCGCTCATGACCAGTTCGCTGTGTGACGCGGTGTGTCCTCAGTGGAAGTCGCGGCTTCGGCTGCGCAGGCCCTGCAGCAGTTCATCCAGGCAGTGCATGCGTTGCACGATCACATGCTGCACGCCATCGACACGCTCCAGTCGGCCGTCGATCTGCATCAGCTGGGTATCGACCAGTACACGGTGCTGCCGGTCGGCCAGGTGCCGCCAGACCACGGCATTGACCATGCCGGTTTCATCTTCCAGGGTAAGGAAGGTGACGCCGCTGGCGGTCTGGGGACGCTGGCGCATGCGTACCAGCCCGGCGATGCGTACGCGGCGGCCATGGCCGTGGCCGGCCAGTTGTGCGGCGTCGAGGCAGCCGCGGCTGCGCAGCTGCGTGCGCAGGAATGACATGGGATGGCGACCCAGGGTAGTGCCGATGCTGCGGTAGTCGGCCTGCATGTCTTCCCACGCACTGGGCAACGGCAATGGCACGCGTGCTTCAGCGGTGGTGCGGGCCTGATCGAACAGCGGCAGGCGGTTTTCCACGCCGGAGACATCCCAGCGCGCACGATGACGATGCCCGCTGAGGCCGCGCAGCGCGCCGGCATCGGCCAGCAGGCCCTGATGGCGCCGGTCCAGGACGGTGCGCTGGCACAGATCGCCGACATCGTCGAATGGCCGTCGCGCGCGTTCGCGCATGATGGCCTGTGCCACCTGTTCGTTGCAGCCATCGACCAGGCGCAGGCCCAGCCGGATCGCCGCGGGACCCCTGCTGAAATCCAGCGTGCAGTCCCAGTCGCTGTGGCGCACGTCCACCGGCAGCACGATGATGCCGTGCCGACGCGCATCCTGCAGCAGCTGGTCGGGGCTGTAGAACCCCAGTGGCTGGCTGTTGATCAGGCTGGCGGTGAACGCGGCCGGATGATGGCACTTCAGCCAGCAGCTGTTATAGGTCAGCAGGGCGAAGCTGGCGGCGTGGCTTTCCGGGAAGCCGTAATCGCCGAAGCCCTTGATCTGCTCGAACAGGTGCTCGCCGTATTCGCGACTGAAGCCGTTCTCCAGCATGCCGGCCAACAGCTTCTCGCGATGCGGCTCCAGCCCGCCGCGGCGCTTCCAGGCCGCCATCGAACGGCGCAGGGCATCGGCCTCGCCCGGGGTATAGCCGGCCGCATCCACCGCCAGCTGCATCACCTGTTCCTGGAACAATGGCACGCCCAGCGTACGTGCGAACACGCGTTCCAGCCGCGGTGGGTAGAGCGGATTGTGCGGATCGTTCAGTGCATCAGGGCCGTGTTCGCGCAGGATCCGCCGCCGCTCCAGATAGGGATGCACCATGTCGCCCTGGATCGGACCGGGCCGCACGATCGCGACTTCGATCACCAGGTCATAGAACGTGCGCGGCTGCATGCGCGGCAGCATCGCCATCTGCGCGCGCGATTCGATCTGGAACACGCCGATGGTGTCGGCGGCGCAGATCATGTCGAAGGTCTTCGCATCCTTGGGCGGGATCGCATCCATGCGTCCTTCGTGCAGGCCATGCTGCTTCAGCATTGCCAGGCATTTGCGGATGGCGGTGAGCATGCCCAGCGCCAGGCAGTCGACCTTCATCAGGCCGGTGGCATCCAGATCGTCCTTGTCCCACTGGATGACGGTGCGGTCGGCCATCGCTGCGTTCTCCACCGGCACCAGCGTCGACAGCGGGTGTTCGGAAATCACGAAACCGCCCGGATGCTGCGACAGGTGGCGCGGGAAGTCGATCAGCTCGGCGGTCAATGACAGCAGTCGCCGCATCAGCGGCGTCTCCGGGTCGAAGCCGCGCTCGCGCAGGGTTTCCGGTAGCGGAATGTTGCCACCCCAATGGTCCATCGCCGCGCCCAGTTCATTGACCTGGTCCATCGGCAGTCCCAGCGCGCGGGCGACATCACGGATCGCACTGCGGCCGCGATAGCTGATCGCCACCGCCGTCAACGCGGCGCGTTCGCGGCCATAGCGCTTGAACACGTACTGCAGGACTTCCTCGCGCCGTTCATGCTCGAAATCGATATCGATATCCGGTGGTTCATTCCGCTCGGCGGAGATGAAGCGCTCGAACAGCAGGTTACTGCGCGCGGGGTCGATCTCGGTCACGCCCAGTACGAAGCACACCGTTGAATTGGCAGCCGAGCCGCGGCCCTGGCAGAGGATGTCCTGGCTGCGGGCGAAGCGCACGATGTCGTGCACGGTGAGGAAGTAGGAGGCATAGTTCTTCTTCTTGATCAATGCCAGCTCGTGCTCGATCTGCCTGCGCTGTGGTTCCTGGATGCCCTCCGGCCAGCGCCAGGGAATCTTTTCTTCCACCAGCTCGCGCAACCAGCTGTCCGGGTCATGCCCTTCCGGCACCAGTTCACGCGGGTAGGTGTACTTCAACTGGTCCAGGGTGAAGTGGCAGCGCTCGGCGATGCGCACGGTCTCGGCCAGCAGTTCAGGGGGGTACAACCGGGCCAGCGCGGTGCGCGGGCGCAGATGGCGTTCGCCATTGGGGAACAGGCGCCAGCCGGCTTCGGCCACGCTGCAGCGGTGACGGATCGCGGTCAGCGTGTCCTGCAGCGCGCGGCGGCGGCGCACATGCATGTGCACATCGCCGCTGGCGACCAGCGGCAGGCCGTGGCGTTCGCCGAACGCCTGCAGCTGCTGCAGGCGGCGCGCGTCGTCGTGCTCATGATGCAGTTCCACCGCCAGCCACAGGCGGTCCTTGAAGGCTGCGCGCAGCAGTGGCAGATCGGTGGCGGCGGGCTGCCGGTCCAGCCACAGGCACAACAGGCCGTCGGGCAGGCCGGGCAGGTCATCGCGCAGGCAGCGGTACTCGCCCTTGCCGGCCCGCCGCCGGCAGGTGGTGATCAACTGGCACAACCCGGCGTAGGCAGCCTGGTCGGTGCACAGCAGCGCCAGCTTCGGTCCCTCTTCGACCTGGAACTCGGCACCGACGATGAGCGCCACGCCCTGTGTCTTCGCTGCCTGCCAGGCGCGCACGATGCCAGCCAGCGAACACTCGTCAGTGATCGCCAGCGCGCGGTAGCCCTGGCCGCGGGCACGCGCGAACAGTTCCTCGGCGGTGGAGGCACCGCGCTGGAAGCTGAAGGCCGACAGGCAGTGCAGTTCGGCATAGCCGGGCAGTTCATCATGCATGGTGGTTCAGCCGAACCAGCCGTGCAGCATCCACGGTGCATGTGGATCATTGCGCTCACGGAAGGCCCAGCCGCGCTGGCCGTGTGCGGTTTCCACCACATAGTAGTCGCGGCGCGCATCGGCGTGGTCCCACCAGCCTGATTCGATCCGCTCCGGCCCGGTGACGATGCGCAGCCGCGGGTCACGCAGCACCTGTGGTGTGTCCAGCAACCAGCCGGGGCGCAGCGGCCAGTACGCCGGTGGCCTGGCGGGTGCCTGGGTGCCACTGGCGCGTTCGGGGCGATGGTCGGCCTGCACGGCAAGGGGCTGCACGGCGTCATCGCCAAGCCGTGCACGCAGGCGCTCGCGCAGCTGGGTCCACGGCATCGCCTGTGCCGGGCGGGTGTCGAACAGATCGCGTGCGGCGGGCACGAAGGGCGGCAGCTGTTCGGCCTGCAGGCGCAGGGCCCGGCTGCCCGCCGGCAGCGGGAAAGCCTCCATGCGGTTACGGGCGATCTCGAACAGCAGCGCGGCATCGCGCTCGGGTGCGAGCAGGCCGATGGTCAGCACGCTGGCAGGCAGCAGGTCGTGTTCGAAATGCAGGTCGAAACGCTGCACGCCGCCATCGCGCGAGCACAGGAAGGCCGCCAGATCCAGCAGCAGGCGCCGCAGCGGAAACAGCAGGGCCTGGCTGGATTCGATCTCGTACTCGAATTCGATGCGTGCGTCGAAACGGTCTGGTGGCTGGTAGTAGCGCAGGGGTGCGGTGGGCTGGCCACGCAGCGCGTCCAGCTGCTGCAGCACGTCCGGCGCGAAGCGACGCGCCAGGCTTTCGCGCGGCAGGTCGAACACTGCCCCCAGCGTACGCAGCCCGGAGCGGCCAAGCACGGTCACCGCATCGGCCGGCAATCCGCTGCGCGGCAAGGGCAGCTGCGCCAACAGGGCTGGCAACTGTCCTGCATCGATACCGAGGCCATCATGCACGTTGGCCAGCACCCGTGCGGCATGGGGATTGGGCGCCGCGACCAGGCGGTGACGGAATCCAAGTTCATGCAGGCCATCACGCAGGCGCCGTTCGATCGCCAGCCAATCGCCGAACAGGGCACGGCTGGCACCGATCTCCAGGACCAGCGCATGCGGAAAGTCGAGGCTGACCTGCGAACTGAAGCCGTACAGCCAGCTGGCCAGCAACTGGCGGGTGTGCAGCTCGGTGGCCGGATCGTAGTCATGCAGCTGCAGGTCCTGCACCAGTACCTGTGCGGCCGACAACAGCATGCCCGGACGCAGGCCGGCTGCACGCGCAGCAGGGCTGACGGCGCGCAGCACGCGACGCTGCGCCGGCCCCTGCAGCAGCACCAGTGGCCGCTGCGGATCCGCTTGCAGGCGCAGCACGCAATCCAGCGCCAGCTGCGGCAACAACAGGCAGGCCCAGTCCATGCGGCCGCCTCAGTGGGCGATGGCCAATGGCAGCGGCTGTGCCGGCGGCAATCCGCCACGGCACTTCAGGACCCGGACTTGGCCGTGGTCGAGCTGCAGGCGCAGGCTGGCCGGGGACGGGTTGCGGGCTGCACGCGCCTCGCGGAACACGAAGCCCAGGCACTGGCCACTGTCGGCGGCTACCTGCAGGCGGCGCAGGGCGCGGTCGTCGGCCTGCTGTGGCCAGCACAGCACTGCCGCGCAGGCCGCCGAGCGCAGGCATTGTTCGGTGGCCCACAGCGCCTGCTTCGGCCCGGCCTGGATGATCTGCAGCTGCGCCAGATCCAGCCCGGCCGCGGCCCAGGCCGGCGCATGCGGCCGGTAAGGCGGCGCGACCAGCACGATCGGCCGCTCGCGGTGGCTCAGCTTTGCCAATGCCGGCCAGACCAGCGCCAGTTCGCCTACACCCGGCGCGCCCTGCAGCACCTCGCACAGCCCGCTGGCCGGCCATCCCCCCCCGGGCAGGCGTGCATCCAGGGCGGGGTGGCCACTGGCCAGATGGTCGCTGGCCGGGCCGTGCCGCGCCGGACCGCGCCATAGCTGGCGACCGTCCAGGAGACGGTCGAGGGCAATGACCGCACCCATCAGCCCACCGTCCGGAAACGCGTGGGGGCTGGCTGAGAGCGACAATAGTTGTCGGAAACGGCTGGCATGGAGCGAGTATCGACAGGCCGGTATCAAGGGCTGAGACCGGACATGCTACTCGCCTCGTGAGTAGAATTACTAATGAATTCGGGAGCCGCGTTTCAGGTTGCTGAAGAGCGGGCGCGGTTCATCGATCAACGTGCCCCGCACTCACCGCCCCTGCGGATCTGGGCGATGGTGCACGTACTCGACCACGGTGCCATCGGGATGGACTGCATTGAACGCCGCACCGGTCGGGACGATCTGCAGCGGGAAGATGATCTCGGCCCCGGCAGCGATCAGTTTGTCGTGATAGGGCCGGACATCGTCGACCAGCAGGGTGCCCGTGGTCGAGGTGAAGGGTGCCAGTGCGGTCTCGCTGCCTTCGATCAACAGGAAGGCACCGACCATGGCCAGGCGCAGTCCTGCATCGGGAAACGGAAACCCGGCATCGGCGACCACACCCTGCAGCTGCTCGTAGAACGCCACACTGCGCTCCAGTTCGCCGGGAGCGACGAATACGCGGATCAGCACGCGCGGGCTGCGTTGGCTGGAGGTGTCACAGCGGTCGCGCCAGAGATGGTCGAAGTCGCGATGTACGTTCATGGGCGTGATCCGTGGCCAGGGGCTTCCATTATCGGCAGCGCCGCGCACCCCACTGATGACCGCCGGTGATGGACTGATAACCGGCGTGCAGGGGTTGGCCTGTGCCTTAGGTCCTGTTGACAGGCATGAACGCCCTCGCACAATCTTCACAGGTTGGGCCACGTGCGTGGCCCGGGCAGGCAGGTTGTCACGCCGGGAGGAGGGTCCCGCGCGCAGACCGGTCCGCCCTCCGGCCTGAGGTGTTGCCCGGCAACGCCTGTACGGCATGAACGCTGCACCCTTCGGCGGCATTTTCCCTGGACCGATTGCCTTGGCAACGGAATTACGCCCGTCGATGAAAACGTTTACAAAGCCGCTTGCCCTGTCCCTCGCCGTGTCCGCCGCCGTCATCGCGCCGGCGTGGGCCGATCCCGCCGCGTTCACCGTGTTGACCCTGGAGCAGGCGCCGCCGGCCGAAGCGATGCCGGCCCTGGCCACCCAGCTTGGATCCCTGCAGGTGGATGCCGTGAGTGTGCGGCAGGTGCAGCGCAGCATCGACCAGGTCGATCCGCTGCAGCTGCTGGCTGATGGCCTGGGCTACGAATACCGCTTCATCGCCGCCGGGAAGGACGATGGTCGGACCCAGCGCGGTCAGGCCGTGCTGACCCGGTTGCCGATCGCGGCGGAATCCGGCCCGGACCAGCCGGGGCTGAACTACCTGCGCCTGGATGACGGTCGCCACACCGTTGCGGTCTACACCGATGCCGGCGCGGGTGCCCTGCAGTTGCCGGCCCTGGTGTCGCGTTCGCGGCTGGGTGCGCCGGCGGTGCTGCTCGGCGCTGTTGCTGGCGATTCCGCCAAGGCTGCCGGTTTCGATCCGGCGCGGGTGGTCCCGGAAGCCGATGCCAGCTACTTCAGCGATGGCTTCCAGGCCGCCAGCAGTGCGCCGTTCAAGGTTGAGGGCAGCGCCCTGCGCGCGACCCTGCTGACCCTGGCCTATGCCGCCGACAAGGGGGGCGATGCGCCGTGGATGGACACCACCCTCAACGCCGACGCCCGCGCTGCGCTGCTGCTGAAGGCGATGACCGAGGATGAGAAATTCCAGATGCTGCACAGCTACTTCGGGCTGGGCAAGGACGGCGGCCCGCTGCCGGACGGCGCGGTCGGTTCGGCCGGTTTCGTGCCGGGCGTGCCGCGCCTGGGCATTCCCTCGCAGCAGTCGGCCGACGCCGGCGTCGGTGTGACCAACCCCGGCGGCATCCGGCCCGGCGACTTCGCCACCGCCATGCCCTCCGGCCCGTCCACCGCATCGAGCTGGAACCGCGAAGTGGCTTTCGCAGGCGGCGCGACGATGGGCCGCGAGGCCTGGCAGCAGCGTTTCAACATCCTGCTTTCCGGCAGCGTCAACCTGCAGCGCGATCCGCGCAACGGCCGCAACTTCGAGTACGCCGGCGAAGATCCGCTGCTGGCAGGCTCGATGGTCGGCGCGTTGATCCAGGGCGTGCAGAGCCAGCACGTGATCTCCTCGATGAAGCACTTCGCGCTGAACGACATGGAGACCCGCCGCAACTTCCATGACGTACGCATCGGCGAACAGGCCATGCACGAGTCCGACCTGCTGGCCTTCGAGATCGCGCTGGAGACCGGCCGCCCGGGCGTGGCGATGTGCTCGTACAACAAGATCAACGGCACCTACGGCTGCGAGAACGGCTACCTGATGAACCAGGTGCTGAAGCAGGAATGGAAGTTCCCTGGTTTCGTGATGTCCGACTGGGGTGGCGTGCACAGTGGCTCGAAGGCGGCGCTGGCCGGCCTGGACCAGCAGTCGGCCGGTGAAGTGTTCGACGCGGCGGTGTTCTTCGACGAGCCGCTGCGCCTGGCCGTGCACGGCGGCGTGGTGCCGCAGGCGCGCCTGAACGACATGGTGGCGCGCATCCTGCGCACGATGTTCCTGCACGGCAACTTCGACAACCCGCCGCAGCACCAGAAGGTTGATGCCGAGGCCGGTTTTGCCGTGGCACAGCGCACGGTGGAAGAGGGCAGCGTGCTGCTGCGCAATGAAGGCAACCTGTTGCCGCTGGCCGACAGCGTGAAGCGCATCGTCATCATCGGCGGCCATGCCGACAAGGGCGTGATCGGTGGTGGCGGTTCGTCGATGGTGGGCGTGACCGCCAAGGGCACCAACGCGGTGCCGGGCGTGATGCCGACCACCTGGCCGGGCCCGGTGATGTTCCATCCGTCCTCGCCGCTGGAGGCGCTGCGTGCAGCGCGCCCGGACGCCACCATCGCGTATGTGGACGGCAACAATGCCGCGGCTGCAGCCAAGGCCGCCGCACAGGCGGATGTCGCCATCGTGTTCGCCACGCAGTGGGCCGCCGAATCGGTGGATCTGCCGGACATGCAGCTGCCGGACAATCAGGATGCGCTGATTTCGGCGGTGGCCAAGGCCAACCCGAAGACCGTGCTGGTGCTGGAAACCAACGGCCCGGTGCGCACGCCGTGGCTGGCGCAGGTGCCGGCGATGCTGCAGGCCTGGTATCCCGGCATCCGCGGTGGCGAGGGCATCGCCGCACTGCTGACCGGCCAGGCCAATCCGTCCGGCCGCCTGCCGGTGACCTGGGTGACGGACGAGTCGCAGCTGCCGCGCCCGCATATCGATGGCCTGGGCTTCAAGCCGGCCAAACCGTTCGGTGATGTGTTCGATTTCGATATCGAAGGCGCCAACGTCGGCTACAAGTGGATGGCCGCCAAGGGCCTGACTCCGACCTTCGCCTTCGGCCATGGCCTGTCCTACACCTCCTTTGCCTACGACAACCTGAAGGTGAGCGTGGAAGGTTCGCGCCTGGTCGCCAGCGTGGACATCCGCAACACCGGCAAGCGCGCCGGTGCCGACGTGGCCCAGCTGTACCTGAAGCTGCCGGCGGGCAGCAGCACGCCGATCCGGCTGATCGGCTACGACAAGGTGCAGCTGCAGCCGGGTGAGCAGCGCCGCATCCGTATCGAAGCCGAGCCGAAGACCCTGGCCCACTACGATGCGCAGGCCCGCCAGTGGAAGATTGAAGGTGGCACCTACCAGGTGCAGCTGTCGCGCAATGCCGCCGAACCGCTGCAGACGGTGGACGTGCAGCTGGTGGAGCAGGTGCTGCGCTGACACCGCGTGGTACTCACGCTTGCAGACACGGCCCCGCAAGGGGCCGTGTCTGTTTGCGGGCTGCCGCTGCGCTCGCCGGGCATGGCCCGGCGCTACCCTATGACCCGCACGAGCGGTAGCGCCGGGCCATGCCCGGCGAGCGCAGCGATGGGCCGAGGAATACGGTAGCGCCGGGCCATGCCCGGCGGCGCAGCGATGGGCCGAGGAATACGGTAGCGCCGGGCCATGCCCGGCGAGCGCAGCGATGGGCCGAGGAATACGGTAGCGCCGGGCCATGCCCGGCGGCGCAGCGATGGGCCGAGGAATACGGTAGCGCCGGGCCATGCCCGGCGAGCGCAGCGGCAGCATAGGCACATGTGCCATCAGTCCTGCCCGCATCCGCCGCAGAATGCAAAGCCGTCACACCCTTCACAGGGCAGGGCAGGAGTAGGCTTGGAACTTTCCCGCCGGAAGGGGTTGTCCATGCGTGTGCGTGCCGTTGCAATAGCCATCGCCCTTTGCCTGTCCAGCAGCGTGCTGGCTGCCGATACTCCGCCGCTGACCCCGGACATCAGCGGCAAGCCTTTCGTTGCCCCGGATGTGGGGCGCGACTACGACAAGCGCGTGGTGATGGTGCCGATGCGTGATGGCACCAGGCTGTATACGGTGATCGTGGTACCCAAGGGCGCCCGTAACGCGCCGATCCTGCTGACCCGCACGCCCTACGATGCTGCCGGCCGCGCCAACCGCAGTGACTCGCCGCGCATGCGCGACCTGCTGCCACAGGGCGACGAGGTGTTCGTCGACAGCGGTTACATCCGCGTATTCCAGGACATCCGTGGCAAGTACGGCTCCGAAGGCGATTACGTGATGACCCGGCCGCTGCGCGGGCCGTTGAACAACACCAAGGTGGATCACTCCACCGACGCCTGGGACACCATCGACTGGCTGGTGAAGCACGTGCCCGAGAGCAACGGCAAGGTCGGCATGCTGGGCTCGTCCTATGAAGGTTTCACCGTGGTGATGGCGTTGACCGATCCGCATCCGGCGTTGAAGGTGGCGGCACCACAGAGCCCGATGGTCGATGGCTGGATGGGCGACGACTGGCTCAACTACGGTGCCTTCCGCCAGGTCAACTTCAACTACTTCGCGATGCAGACCGAGAAGCGCGGCAAGGGCACGCCGCTGCCGAGCCTGGGCTATGACGACTACAGCACTTTCCTGCGCATCGGCTCGGCTGGCGACTACGCCCGTTTCACCGGCGTGGACCAGCTGACCTGGTGGAAGAAGCTGGTCGAGCACCCGGCGTATGACGCCTTCTGGCAGGGCCAGGCGCTGGATGCGGTGATGGCCAAGACGCCGTTGAAGGTGCCGACCCTGTGGTTGCAGGGCCTGTGGGACCAGGAGGACATGTGGGGTGCCAACCACGCCTACCAGGCGATGGAGGGACGCGATAGCGGCAACGACCGCAACTATCTGGTGATGGGGCCATGGCGGCACAGCCAGGTGAACTACAGCGCCAGCGAACTGGGCGCGCTGAAGTTCGACGGCGATACCGCGCTGCAGTTCCGCCGCGATGTGCTCAAGCCGTTCTTCGACCAGTACCTGGTGGACGGCGCGCCGAAGGCGGACACACCGCCGGTGCTGATCTACAACACCGGTGAAAACCACTGGGATCGCCTGAAGGGCTGGCCGCGCAGCTGCGACCAGGGGTGCGCCGCCAGCAGCAAACCGCTTTATCTGCGTGCCGGCGGCAAGCTGGCGTTCCAGGCGCCGGCGGCGGGCGAGGGCGACTTCGAGGAATACGTGTCCGACCCGGCCAAGCCGGTGCCGTTCGTACCGCGCCCGGTGCGCTTCGGTGACCGCGACATGTGGACGACCTGGCTGGTCAAGGATCAGCGCTTCGTCGATGGCCGACCTGACGTGCTGACCTTCATCACCGAACCGCTGGCCGCGCCACTGCGCATCGGCGGCGCGCCGGTAGTGCACCTGCAGGCGTCCACCAGCGGCACTGACAGCGACTGGGTGGTGAAGCTGATCGATGTGTATCCGGACCAGGAGGCCTCGGCGCCGGAGATGGGCGGCTATGAGCTGCCGGTGTCACTGGCGATCTTCCGTGGCCGCTACCGCGAAAGTTTCAGCGATCCGAAGCCGCTGGCGGCGAACCAGGTGCTGCCCTACCGCTTCGACCTGCCCAACGCCAACCACACCTTCCAGAAGGGGCACCGGGTCATGGTGCAGGTGCAGTCGAGCCTGTTCCCGCTGTATGACCGCAACCCGCAGACCTATGTGCCGAACATCTACCTGGCCAAGCCGGGCGACTACCAGAAGGCCACGCAGCGGGTCTGGCACAGCGCGGCGCAGGCCAGCTACATCGATCTGCCGGTGTACTGAAACGGGGCGGGCAACGCCGGGCCTGGCCCGGCGCCACCTTCCATGGGCAACGTCGGGCCATGCCCGGTCGCGGTGGACCGGGCTTGCACCTGTCGTCAGGCATCCAGTGCCGGGTAGTCGATGTAGCCGTGTTCGCCACCGCCATACAACGTGGCCGGGTCGAGCTCGGCCAACGGCGCACCGCTGCGCAGTCGCGCGACCAGATCCGGGTTGGCGATGAAGGGCCGACCAAACGCGATCATGTCGGCATAGCCGCTGGCAAGGGCCTGCCCGGCACGCTCAGCGTCGTATCCGTTGTTGGCGATCCAGGCGCCACGGAAGCGTGCGCGCAGCGCAGGGTAGTCGAACGGGATGTTGTCCCGATCGCCACCGGTTGCACCTTCGATGACATGGATGAAGGCCAGTCCGTCGATCGTGTCCAGGCGCTCCACTGCACGGTTGAACAGCGGTTGCGGGTTGCTGTCATGGGCATCATTGACCGGGGTGACCGGTGACAGGCGCACGCCGGTGCGGCCGGCGCCGATTGCTTCGGCGACCGCGCTGACCACCTCAAACAGCAGCCGCGTACGGTTCTCGATGCTTCCACCGTAGGCATCGTCCCGATGGTTGCTGCCATCGCGCAGGAACTGGTCGATCAGGTAGCCGTTGGCTGCATGTACCTCGACGCCATCGAAGCCTGCGGCAATGGCATTGCGCGCGGCGACGCGGTAATCCTCGATGAGTTGCGGGATCTCCTCCAGCGCCAATGCGCGCGGCGTGGAGACATCCTCGAATCCATTGGCGGTGAAGGTCTTGCCGTTGGCGCGGAGGGCGCTGGGTGCCACCGGCACTTCGCCTTCCGGCAGCAGGCTGGTGTGGGAGATGCGACCCACATGCCACAGCTGCAGCACGATGCGGCCACCTTCGGCGTGTACCGCGTCGGTGATGGATTTCCACGCAGCGACCTGCTCGGCGCTGTAGATACCCGGCGTATCAAGGTAGCCCTGGCCCAGAGGGCTGATCTGGGTGGCTTCTGCAATGATCAGGCCGGCACTGGCACGTTGGCGGTAATAGGTGATCGCCAGCGGAGAAGGGACGCGGTCGGGCAGGGCGCGGTTGCGCGTCAGCGGTGCCATGGCGATGCGGTTCGCAGCAGCGATGTCACCCAGGTGAGTGGGCGTGAACAGCAGGGCGTCAGCGGGATTCATTGGAGTTTCCACAGCAGGGGAGGGTGAGGTCGAGCATACGGTCGAACGCGTTGCAGCGATGGGAAGGTTCGTTGCAGCGCCTGGTAGTGGCGCGGCCGTAACACGGCGGGGCGTACCGTGGGTCGCGGGTGGACGCGTGTCCACATCGATTCCCGATAGATGGAGAACACAGATGATCGACTATCAGCTCGGCGGCAAGGCGGCGATCGTGACCGGTGGCGTTTCCGGCATCGGCCTGGCCGTGGCCGAACTGCTGGCAGCGTCCGGTGCTGCGGTGTCAGTGTGGGACCTGAAGCAGGACGCGGTGGACGCCACCGTGGAAGCGCTGGCCCGGCGTGGCAGCCGCGCCATCGGCATCGCCCTGGACGTCACGGATGAGGCTGCCGTGGAGGCGGCGGTGCAGCGCACAGTGAAGGAGCTGGGCGGGGTGCACGTCGCGGTCAACAACGCCGGCATCAGCGGTCCGGCGGCGAGCAGCGGCGACTATCCCGTCGATGGCTGGAAGCGGGTGGTCGATGTGAATCTGACCAGTGTATTCCTGTGCCAGCGTGCGCAGATCCAGGCCATGCGCGCGGCCGGGAAGGGCGGGAGCATCATCAACATGGCCTCGATCCTGGGCCAGGTGGGCTATGCCGGTTCGACCGCGTACGTGGCAGCCAAGCATGGTGTGGTCGGCCTGACGCAGACCGCAGCGTGGGAGCATGCCGCCGATGGCATCCGTGTCAATGCGGTGGGGCCGGGCTTCATCGCCACGCCGCTGCTGGAGAAGATGGATCCGAAGGTGCGCGCCACGCTGGAAGACCGCCACGCGTTGAAGCGCCTGGGCAAGGCCGAGGAAGTGGCGGCGCTGGTGGCCTGGCTGGCCAGCGATGATGCCTCGTTCGCGACCGGCACCTATTACGCGATCGATGGCGGTTATCTGGCGCAGTGATGCGGTGACCGCAGGGACGGTGGTGCCGGGCATGGCCCGGCGCTACCGGGTGAACGGGCCGTGGTGCGGCCTTCACCGCGATCCGACGGCTGACGCGCAACGCTCCGGGAAACTCCCGGAGACGTCGATGGAACTCAACCAGGATGTATCGATCCTGCTGCGCGTGGCCGCCGCGATGCTGTTCGGTGGCGTGCTCGGTATCGAGCGCGAGATGGGCAAGCATGCGGCGGGCCTGCGCACGCACATGATGATTGCCGGCGCCGCAGCGCTCATCGTGGGGCTCGGCGATTCCGTGGCCGAGCATTTCCAGCAGGAGCGCTACCGCGACCTGCTGCAGGTCGACCCGGTGCGCCTGATCGAAGCGGTGGTGGCCTGCGTCGGCTTCGTTGCCGCAGGCACCATCCTGCGTGGCAGCCGCGAGGACCAGGTCAGCGGGCTGACCACGGCCAGTTCGCTGGTGATGGCCGCCGCCATCGGGATTGCGGTGGGCATCGGCAAGTACGTCATTGCCCTTGGTGTGAGCGTGCTGTGCCTGCTGGTGCTGGCGGTGATGCGACGGTTGGCGGACAGGCTCTAGCGGGGCAGCACCTTCGAGCTTCTGTCATGTGGCGCTTTATTGGTAATACCAATATGTCCGGTAACTCTATGGTCTAATAGGCTCTTCGTCGAAATGGCGGTTCAATCGACTTCAAGTGGTCCGATGAATCTGGTTATTGGTAATACCAATAATCGTGACCACGGCGTCCCATCGCATGCGGTGGGGAAACATTCCGCCCCCCGTCGAGAGCCTCCATGCAGCCCTGGCAACACCTGTACGACCCCGCCGGCAACCTGTGGTTGTCCAGCCTGATCGCGTTGCTGCCGATCGCGTTCTTCTTCGTTGCCCTGGCCGTGCTGCGCATGAAAGGCTGGCTGGCCGGCACGATCACCGTGGCCATCGCACTGGCCGTGGCCCTGCTGTTCTACCGCATGCCGCTGACCCAGGCGTTGGGCGCGGCCGGCTTCGGTTTCGTCTACGGGCTGTGGCCGATCGCCTGGATCATCATCGGCGCGGTGTTCCTGTACAAAGTCTCGGTCAAGACCGGGCAGTTCGACATCATCCGCGCTTCGATCCTGTCGGTGACCGAAGACCAGCGGCTGCAGATGCTGATGGTCGGCTTCGCCTTCGGTGCCTTCCTGGAAGGCGCGGCGGGGTTTGGCGCGCCGGTGGCGATCACCGCAGCGCTGCTGGTCGGGCTGGGCTTCAAGCCGCTGTATGCAGCGGGCCTGTGCCTGATCGTCAATACCGCGCCGGTGGCATTCGGTGCGATGGGCATTCCGATCATCGTGGCGGGACAGGTCACCGGGCTGGAGGCCTTCGAGATCGGCCAGATGGCCGGTCGCCAGCTGCCGTTCCTGACCATCATCGTGCTGTTCTGGATCATGGCGATCATGGATGGCTGGCGTGGCGTCAGGGAAACCTGGCCGGCTGTGCTGGTGGCCGGCGGGTCGTTCGCCATTGCCCAGTACCTGACCTCCAACTTCATCGGGCCGGAGCTGCCGGACATCACCGCGTCGCTGGCGTCGCTGGTGTGCCTGACCCTGTTCCTGCGCCGCTGGAAGCCGGTACGGATCTTCCGCTTCGATACCGAAACCAGCGCCGAGGCGGCCGCCCAGGCGCTGGAAGCGCCGCGCTACAGCGTTGGCCAGATCGCCAAGGCGTGGTCGCCGTTCCTGATCCTTACCGCGATGGTCACGCTGTGGAGCATCAAGCCGTTCAAGTCGCTGTTCGCGGCGGGTGGCCCGCTGGAAAGCTGGGTGCTGAAGATCCCGGTGCCGGGCCTGGACCAGATGGTGCAGAAGATGCCACCGATCGTGCCTGCGCCGTTGAGCTACGAGGCGGTCTATAAATTCGACGCGTTCTCGGCCACCGGCACGTCGATCATCCTCGCCGCAGTGATTGCCATCATCGCCCTGCGCATGCCGGCCAAGGCGGCGCTGCAGACCTTCGGCGAGACCGTGCGCGAGCTGCGCACACCGATCTACTCGATCGGCATGGTGCTGGCCTTCGCCTTCATCGCCAACTATTCGGGTCTGTCGGCCACGCTGGCGCTGGCGCTGGCCCACACCGGCAAGGCATTCACCTTCTTCTCGCCGTTCCTGGGCTGGCTGGGCGTGTTCCTGACCGGCTCGGACACGTCCTCCAACGCGCTGTTTTCGGCCTTGCAGGCCACCACTGCGCAGCAGATCGGCGTGTCCGAGGTGCTGCTGGTGGCGGCCAACACCACCGGCGGCGTCACCGGCAAGATGATCTCGCCGCAGTCGATTGCCATCGCCTGCGCCGCGGTCGGCCTGGCCGGCAAGGAATCGGACCTGTTCCGCTTCACTGTCAAGCACAGTCTGATCTTCACCGTGATGGTCGGCCTGATCACCACCGCGCAGGCGTACTGGCTGACCTGGATGATTCCCTGAGCCATGCAGCCGACGACCTATCCGCGCAGCATGGGCCGCACCTGCCAGGCGCTTCGGGCCACAATGGCGCCATGAGCACGCAACGGATTTCAGACAAGGTGGCCGCGCAGCTGCGTGGTCTGGTGCAGGAGCGGCAGCTGCAGCCGGGTGACCGGCTTCCGGCCGAGCGCGCACTGGCGGTGCAGCTGGGTGTCTCGCGCACGGCGCTGCGCGAGGCCATCGCGCAGTTGTCCAGCCAGGGCCTGCTGAGCGCACGCGTGGGCGGCGGCACCTACGTGGCGGAGCCGGCCACGCGCGCGCGGCAGGCGCTGGATGAACCCCTGGCTCCGTACCTGCCGTTGTTCCAGGGCGACCCGGAATACCGCTTCGACGTGCTGGAGATCCGTCACGCGCTGGAAGGAGCGACGGCCTGGCATGCAGCGCTGCGTGCCACCGATGAGGATCGGGCACGCATCGCCCAGGCCTTCCAGACCATGATGGATGCGCATGGCAAGGATGATCCTTCAGGCGAGGCGGAGGCCGATGCGGCCTTCCACCTGTCCATCGCCGAAGCGTCGCACAACCTGGTGCTGCTGCAGGTGATGCGTGGCCTGTTCGATCTGCTGCAGACCAACATCTCGCAGAGCCGCGAAAAGCTCTACACCTCGGCCAGAACATTCTTGCCGTTGTCCGATCAGCATCGCGAAATGATGGATGCCGTGCTGGCCGGTGATCCGGAGCGCGCGCGCGCCGCCGCGCATGCCCACCTCGAGTTCGTGCACACCACACTGCGCACGCTCGACGACAACGAAGCCCGGCGCGCGCGGGCCTCGCGCCTGCCTTCTCCACACGGTTGACCCCATGATCATCTCCGCCTCCACCGATTACCGCGCCGCAGCCAAACGCCGGCTGCCGCCGTTCCTGTTCCACTACATCGATGGCGGCGCCTATGCCGAGCACACGCTGAAGCGCAACGTTTCGGATCTGTCCGACATCGCGCTGCGCCAGCGCATCCTGCGCAACATGTCCGACCTGAGCCTGGAGACCGAGCTGTTCGGCCAGACGCTGGCGATGCCGGTGGCACTGGCGCCGGTCGGCCTCACCGGCATGTATGCACGCCGCGGTGAAGTGCAGGCGGCGCGGGCAGCTGACAGCCGCGGCATTCCGTTCACCCTGTCCACCGTGTCGGTGTGCCCGATCGAGGAAGTGGCCCCGGCGATCCAGCGGTCGATGTGGTTCCAGCTGTACGTGCTGCGCGATCGCGGCTTCATGCGCAACGCCCTGGAGCGCGCCCAGGCGGCGGGCGTTACGACGCTGGTGTTCACCGTGGACATGCCGGTACCGGGTGCGCGCTATCGAGACGCGCACTCCGGCATGAGCGGTCCGAATGCTCCGCTGCGCCGCATCGGCCAGGCCATCACCCATCCGCGCTGGGCCTGGGACGTGGGTCTGTTCGGACGTCCGCACGATCTTGGCAACATCTCCACCTATCGCGGCAACCCCACCGGGCTGGAGGACTATATCGGCTGGCTGGGCAGCAACTTCGATCCATCCATTTCGTGGAAGGACCTGGAGTGGATCCGCGAGTTCTGGAAGGGACCGATGGTGATCAAGGGCATCCTCGACCCGGAAGACGCACGCGCCGCGGTTGCATTCGGTGCCGACGGCATCGTGGTCTCCAATCACGGGGGGCGCCAGCTCGATGGTGTGCTGTCCACCGCACGCGCGCTGCCGGCCATCGCTGACGCGGTACAGGGCGACCTGAAGATCCTCGCCGATTCCGGCATCCGCACCGGACTGGACGTGGTGCGCATGCTGGCGCTGGGCGCTGACACCGTGCTGCTGGGGCGCGCCTTCGTCTATGCGCTCGCGGCGCAGGGTGAGGCCGGCGTGGCCAACCTGCTGGACCTGATCGCCAGGGAGATGCGCGTGGCAATGACGCTGACCGGCGCACACCGCATTACCGACATCGGCCGAGATTCACTGGTGCGGCTGCCATGACTGGCCACGGGGCCATGCTGTCGCAGCTGCGTGCTGCTGTCGGCAGCCGCCATGTGCTGACCCGCGACAAGGCGACCCGCCGCTTCCGCCGGGGCTATCGCTTCGGCGACGGCGCGGTGCTGGCCGTGGTGCGTCCGGGCACGTTGCTGGAATTGTGGCGTGTGCTCCAGGCGGCTGTGCAGGGTGGGGCAGCGATCATCCTGCAGGCCGCCAATACCGGCCTGACCGGCGGCTCGACCCCGGATGGCAATGATTATGGGCGCCCGGTCGTGCTGGTCAGCACCCTGCGCTTGACCGGCATCCAGTTGTTGAACGAGGGCCGCCAGGTGGTGTGTCTGCCGGGCGCCACCCTGGACCGGCTGGAGCAGACGCTGGCGCCGCTGGGGCGCGAGCCGCATTCGGTGATCGGCTCGTCCTGCATCGGCGCCTCGGTGCTGGGCGGCATCTGCAACAACTCTGGCGGTGCGCTGGTGCGGCGTGGCCCCGCTTATACCGAGCTGGCGCTATATGCGCAGGTTGATGCGCAGGGCCGGTTGCAGCTGGTCAACCACCTGGGCATCGCGCTGGGCGATACGCCCGAGCAGATCCTGCAGCGCTTGCAGGCCGGTGACTACGATGCCGCCGATGTCAGCGACGGCGACGGCCGTTCCGCGTCCGACCCGCGCTACGCCGACGAGGTGCGCAGGGTCGATGCCGATACACCGGCGCGCTTCAATGCCGATCCCAGTCGTCACTACGAAGCGGCGGGTTCAGCCGGCAAACTGGCGGTGTTCGCGGTGCGCCTGGATACGTTTGAGAAGGAGCCCGCCGAGGTCTTCTACATCGGCAGCAACCGTACCGGGAGTTTCACCGCCATCCGCCGCCAACTGCTGACCGGCTTCGATCGGCTGCCGATCGCCGGTGAGTACATCCACCGAGACGCCTACGATATCGGCGAGCGCTATGGAAAGGACACATTCCTGCTGATCGACCGGCTCGGGACCGCACGGGTGCCCGCGGCATTCGCACTGAAGAGCAGGGTTGACGGCTGGTTCGAGCGGCTGGGCCTGCGCGGCGTGACCGACCGGGTAATGCAGGTGCTGACCGGCCTGTTGCCCTCGCACCTGCCCCAGCGCATGGGCGAGTTCCGGCAGCGTTACGAGCATCATCTGCTGCTGAAGGTCTCCGCACAGGATGCAGCGGAGACCGAGGCCTGGTTGCAGCAATTCTTCGCCGAGCACGAAGGCGGCTATTTCCACTGCACGGCCGAAGAAGGGCGCAAGGCCTTCCTGCATCGTTTTGCCGTGGCCGGTGCTGCCGTGCGCTATCGCGAGGTGCATCGCCAACAGGTGCAGGACATCGTCGCGCTCGACATCGCATTGCGTCGCGACGACGCAGACTGGTTCGAGCAGCTGCCCGCCGCCATCGAAAGTCGCCTGCTGCACAAACTTTACTACGGCCACTTCCTGTGCCACGTGTTCCACCAGGACTACATCGCACGCAAGGGCGAAGATCCGATGGCGATCGAGCACGCGATGTGGGCACTGCTCGACCGGCGCGGGGCCGAGTATCCGGCCGAGCACAACGTTGGCCACCTGTACCCGGCCAAGCCGGCGCTGGCTGGGTTCTACCGACAGTTGGACCCGAGCAACACCTTCAACCCGGGCATCGGGCAGACTTCGAAGGTCAAGGGCTGGGGTGGCTGCGACTGCGGATGATGTAGAGCCGAGCCCGTGCTCGGCTGCACTTCCCGGCAGGCAGCAGTCGAGCATGGCTCGACTCTACCCGGGCAACGGTTACCATCGGAATTCCAGCCGCAGGAGCCGCCCATGCCCCCCATCGTTGTCCGCACGACCGTGTGTGCTGCACTGCTGGCCGCCCCGATCCTGGTGTTGGCGCAGGGCTCGATCCTGCCACAGCAGCGCGATGCCGCCGGCAATGTGATGGAGCCGCTGGGGCACGTGCTGATCACCCCGGAGGCAGGCCCGGCAGGACTTTATGAGTGCACCCAGGACGGCAACTGGTGTGTACGCGTGCAACCGGTGGCCGAAGAGGGGAAGCGGCCCACCGTGCTGGAAGTGCTTGAGAAGGTGCCGGGCCAGGGCAAGCCAAATAGCTACCACGTCCGCATTGACGTGCCGCAGGAAAGCGAACTGAAGCTGTGGCCATGGATCGTACGCCTGGCACCCGGTGTCGGCGCGGATGAGGACGTGATTGACCCGCAGCAGCGTGCCCGCCAGAACGTACTGGTAGGCGCCACGGTCACCTTCAGCATGATGTACTCCGGCGGTGGTGCAGACGCATCGACGCTGCAGCTGGCACGCGTGCGCCACCTGCAGGATGGCGTCCAGGTGGACGATGATGTGCTGACCGTGCCGTGGGTGGGCAACGCGATGATCCGTGCCTGCTTCAGCGAGCAGGACATCAGGCAGCGTGCCGGTGCCTGCCACGATGAGTATGGATTCTCGGCAAAGCTGGGGCTGGATCCGGCAGTGCAGGGCATGCCGGTGCTTCGTTACCAGACGGTGGCGACCCGCTTCCCCGCAGGTGCATCGCGTTTCGAGGATTCGCTGGCGAAGGGGCCGTTGAAGACGAAGGACCTGCACACCGAGCAGGATCCCGCGTGCAGCTATTCGCGTCTTTTCCGTTTCAGTGAGGGCCGTTTTCACCCCGACCAGCCACTGCCGGATTGTGCGGGCTATACCGAACCCTGAGCCCTGTCACGCTGGTCCATGCCCGACGCGCGTTCTGTGTAGAGCCGAGCCCACGCTCGGCTGCTGTTCAGTGGCAGCCGAGCGTGGGCTCGGCTCTACAGAAGCCCGCGCGGTGGTTACTCGCAGCGGGCTGCGGTGATGATGTTGTCCTTGTCCATGTAGACGCGCAGGCGATCCGGACGGATATCCTTGGTGGTAATCGTGGTCGGGCCGATCGGGTTGACCAGGCCGGCGCCGCTCTCACGCGACAGACGACGCATGTTCTCCTCATTGCCCGGCTGGCCGATTGCCCAGCCAAGCTGGCTGGCGTCGCAGCGGCCGGTGCCCTTCACCTCCGGCCCGGGCGTACTGACGCAGGCGGCGAGCAGCATCGGCGTGGCGACTGTGGCCAGGGCAAAGCCAGCGGAACGGAAACGGGTCATGAGCGGCGCTCCTGCGAGATGGTGGCGCCACCATAGCACCCTGCCTGTGGCGACGGCATGCGTTGGATCAAAGCGTGTCAGTCGGTGTGTGCAGGCATTGGCGTCGGACCCCGTCATGGTGATGGGCCGTACTTGATCGCCTCCCACACCCTGTCCATGTGGGTGCGCAGCGGAACCGGCGCCCTTGCCAGTTCGGGGGCGTCGTGGCGCTCACCACCGAGAGGGGCATCGCCTTCCACCTCTACCTGTGATTCACCCCGCACTTCGTAGTACTGCTCACCCTGGTGAAGACCGATCCGAAGCTGCCGCGGGTCAACGCCACCGCCACAGAAGCTGTGGCTGGCGACGGTCACTTCGGCGCGACCATCGTTGTCCAGGTCGGTTGCGGTTACCTGATCCAGGAAATAGCCGGCCTCCAGGTCCAAGCCATCGCATTGGACCGGATCCTCCACACTCCACCGCGACATCCAAGGCGCCGCCTCATCCGCGCGCCGGAACAGCTCTGCACGCAGCGTGATCTGATCCATCGGTTCGTCGTCGCCGTGTGCCGGCACTGCCTGATCGCTGACCGAAAGCAGCAGCAAGCCCGCGCCATCGACGTCCTTGAATGCCACCTGCTTGAGCAGGGTGCCGGTGTACAGACCCTTCAACTGCCTCTCGTGCGATGCGGGAAATGTCTCAAATGTGGGCTGTGTCGGCGACGCGTCACAGCCAGCCAACAGCAGCACGAACGCAGCCAGGAGACAGTGGCCGGGTGTGGCAGTGCGTTCTGCGACCCCGCTCATCAAGGCCCACCAAGCGCATTGCTCAGATCCTCCCAGATTCCCATGACCGTCCTCGCATCAACGCCGGATGCCGAGGTGGCATTGTTTCTGAGAACGAAATTGCTGTACAAGACGTGCGCACCGGCCCGAGGCATGAATGCCACATGGCAAGTTGAGGTAGCACGAGAGAGCGGACCGTCTCCCTCATCACAGTCCACTTCCGCAGTGAACAACATGCGGCCGTCGATGGTGGCTGGCTTCATTTCGTACGTCGACATGCCCGTGGCGACCTGGAAATGCTCCTGACCATCAAGGGACCCGGTTGTTGCTGTAATGCCGAAATCGGTGACGAACCGGGTGCTGGAAGACGAGCAGAGAAATCCCACGCTCCGGCCCTTTTGCTGGAAATCAAAGCACCGGGTCTGCGGATAGCCGCGTGCAGTCGAACGGTCCACTGTCACGGAGACTCCTTGGGGCGCATGGATTTTCAGCGCGTTGTCTCTCCGCGCGGAAGAGCACGCGGAGGCCGCAAGGCAGAAGAGGGTAACGAAAGCGGCAAGCCTGTGGGGGGGAATGCTTCTTCGCATGACCATGGGAACCATAATCGTCCGTCACGTCCCGGCCATTCATCGCGCCCGCTTCGCGCGGTGAGCCGCGATCACGCCAAGCGCCTGTCAAAGGCCCTGGGCCGGGCACGCCACGGCCAGATTCAGTCCGGCTGGTCCACGATACTTCGCCGTCCTGGGGTCGAAGTTCAGCTGGATTTTTTCGGTGCGGACCCCATCACCGTGAGCCTGCGGGCAGTCCCGCGTTGCTTCCAGAACCGGCCACGTGGCATGCGGCACGGCCGGAGCGACCAGTGTTGTGAACTTTCCTTCCAGAAGTCGGATGTAGGTTCCGTCCTTGCATTGGGCCAGGACCAGCTTGTCGGTCACGTCGATATCGCCATAACTGCTGCCGAAGTAAGTCAGGATGGCATCCTTGCGTCCATCCTTGTTCAGGTCCGGTGTGTCGCTCAGCGATGTTTTTCCCTGCTGGCCGCTGTACGGGCAGCCTTCATCGTCGCCGGGCGGACAGGCGCTGACGTGCTTTCCTTCCAGGGGAAGGAGTTCGATCCGATCGTCGATGGAGACCGCGGCGCAGGCGCGGTCCAGGGTATCGGCAACAGGGGGCTTGGCCGCACAGGAGGCGGCCAGGCAAAGACCGGCCAGCAGCGGGGCGGCTCGAAGGACGGAAGGCATCGTCATATTCCCGTGGTATCGAAGTGGAAGGAGCCGCGGCCATCACGCAGCGCGCCCAGCTCGTTGTTGAGGGTGTAGTTGCGGCTGTTGCGCCCGGCATAGGTAGGCCAGTTGGCGAGGCGGTCCTGCGTGTCGTTGACGGTAAGCGCGTCGGTGAGCAGCTGCGCCGTGATCGCCTGTTCGTGTGCGTTGGTCCACTGCGCAGGTGCCGTCGCCCAGTTCAACTGGGCATGGCCATTGATGGCGCGGGTCAACGAATCCCTGACGCGGGCGCCGGTCACGTGGCCTGGACGGAAGATATGCCAGCGAAGCAGGATCGCGACCGATTTTTCCGAGGTGTAGATATCACCCAGCGTGCCGTTGATATGGACGGCACCCACATTGACCGCAATGGGGGCCGAGCGGATGTCGCGGATGCGGAAGCGGACCATGTCCCACATCGCCTGCTGGAAGTTCGCGCAGGTGCGGCCAATCATGGCCAGCCGGTAGAACCAGTGCCAGGTCTTGAAGTAGTTGGCCTCCACGGTTGCCCGGTCGACCATGGGCAGCTGGGCCAGGCCGGTCGCCGCCTGCGCAGGCCGCGTCTGTTCGTCGTGATGGCGGATCCAACCCACATACTTGCGGCCAGTGCGGTCCCAGAGCGGCCCCGTGTTGACGCCTGCCCAGGCCGTGGCCGGATAAAGACCCAGATTGCCGAGATAACGCTGGTAGTCGGCCGGGTTGCGATGCAGGAAGTAGGCGAGGAAGCCGGGCAGCTCACCGTTGTCATAGCCGCCGGCAGGCATCAGGCCCATGGTCCAATGGCAGGGGCCGAGCGAGACCAGTGCGTCGTCGTAGGCATTGATGCTGTCGAACATGCCCATGCACTCCTGCTCCGCCGTGGCACGCACAACGCGGTAGGTGGATGCTGCGGCACCGTTGGGCGTGGCGGCCAACACTGCCGTGGTGGTGGCTGGACCGATCAGGCGTTCCGGCGTCATTTCCGCTTCGGCCCAGGTATGGTTGGGCACCTCGCTCATCGGGCCGCCGTAGGTCATGAATCGCGCGTAGCTGCCCAGCGACTGGTACTGGTCATCGCGGCGGCCGTTCGGAAGTGTGTAATGACCGGTGAAGTCCCTGCTGAACATCCGCACGCGCGCCACCACGCGATTGGCGGCATTGCGCACGGTGCCCTGCGTGATCTCGTCGAAGTTCCAGATGTTGATGCCGTTGGTGAACGGCGTGGTGCGCTGGTTGTTGCCGGTGGCAACCTGCCATGCCTCGATGACCACCGGGCAGCGATAGTTGTTACGCAGCCAGTGCTCCATCGCGGTACGCGTGTCGGCGTTCATCACGCCGCTGATCGGGCCGGTGTAGCGCGATCCGTTGGCGACCCGGTCCAATGAGGCGACGTGATAGCTTTCCGGTGGATTGGAGTTGGGGCGCAGTCCCAGCGCCATTACTTCCGGTGCGGTCAAACCTGCTTGGGGCTGCCAGCCGTGCAGCCGCCCTTGGTTCAGTTGCGCGGCATTGGCCATGCTGGCGTAGATCTGGAACTCCCGTACCGCCCACTCGGTGCCGCGGCCGAATCCACCATCGGGTGTGCCGACGAACATGAAGCCCAGAGTGCGCAGGTCCTGCTGGAGCTGGCGCACGTGCTGCGGGATCGCCAGTGTCGCTCCGCCCTGGTTCTGCGGTGTCTGCGCGTTCGTGGGCGTGGGTGGCGGCGGATTGTCGACGCCGCCCCAGCGAGGCGGCCGGTTGTTCGCAGGCGTGCCGTCGTGGTCGCCTCGTCGCAGGTTGTGATTGCCGTAGATCATGCATCCGTCCTAGATGTCGTGGTCTTTGCCCAGCGAGGTGACGCCGGGAAGGCTGGGCGTGTTCAGCCCAACCAGCTCACGCGCCTGGTGGAAGCGTTGCATGGCCATGCGGCTGAGCTGGCCGAAGTCGCCGTCGACCGCACCATCGTAAAATCCAAGATTCTTCAGACGTGACTGCAACCCGGTGTGCTCGTCGGTCTGCTTCTGTGCGGCAAGGTCGAGTGTCCATTCCCAAGGATGGTTGTCGGCGCCGAACGGAAACACCTTCAGCTTGGCCTGCTTCGCACCTTCGGGCATCTCATGCATCAGGCTGCCATCGGAGGCGAGCTCGCCTTCGAAGTGTTGTCCGCCGATGTCTAGTGAGTAGGGCTTGCCGGCCAGTCCCTGCAGGCCAAACTGCTCGACCAGGCGCAGTCCGAATTGTTGCGGTACCAGTTGCGTGCCGCGCGGAAGGTGCTCGGGAATGGCGGGATTGGTATCGGCCCCCATGAACGGATGCTCGCCCGCCTTCACCTTGAACTCGCCCGGGCAGCTGAACGTGATGTTGCCGCCCTCCAGGGTGATCGCGCTGCTGCCGGCCTGCAGCACCACTTTGCTCTGCGCCAGCACATCGATGCGGTCATCGGTGGCGGTGATGGTCAGTGCCTGGTCGCTCAGCAGCTCCAGTTCGCCATCGTTGGCCTGCAGGCTGACCGGGCCCTGGGCGGCGATCACCCGCAGCGGGCCGCTCTGCGCGAACAGTGAGACGTGCTCGCCGGACACCGTGGCGATGGTCTCGCCTGCGCTGATGTGCAGATCCTGCTGCACCGTCATCTGCAGGTTCTGCCCGGCGTAGGCCACCGCGCTGGCTGGCGTGGTCCAGGCAATGTGGTGCGGTGCTTCGGCCAGCAGCAGCGGCTTGGCCAGACGCTCCACCGGCTGGTCACCCGGGCTGCGGCCATCGCCGCCCGGCTTCATCGCGCTTTGTCCGTTGACCTCGCCTTCGTAGCGTCCCTGTGCCTGCGGATCGATCTGCTCGCGCAGCTGCTTTGTGCGCTCGAACTCGGCCAGTCCGGGCACCTGCTGCTGGGCCAGGGTCTGCTGCATCTGCTCCAGGCTGCGCTCGGCGCCCTTGAGCTGCGCCACCACGCTGGCGTTGTCCATGACCGTGGAAGCGGCCCGCTCCTGCGCGCTGGCGGACAGCAGCAGGCCTTCGGCCGCATGCACGTTGCCCCAGCCCTGCGTGGCCAGCTCGAAGCCCTCGCCGCGCAGGGCGCCGCGGGCGGTGTTCTGGTGCGCGATCAGGTAGCCCAGCTCCAGCCGGCTGTCGGCCAGCGAGCTGTGCAGGCGCGTACGCAGCTGGCCCGGCGTGTCATCGATCACCCATTGCTGGGTGCCGCTGCCGTCATGGGCCTGGGTGTGCAGGCCGCTGAGTACGCCGGGATGGCGCGCGTTCTCATCGATGCCGCCGCCGAAGGGTGGGGCGACCTCACCGTTGTAGAGCTGGCCGGTGACGCGCGGCTGGTCGATGTCACCGTGCAGGAATTCCACCAGCACTTCGCTGCCGATGCGCGGCAGGAAGGCCGTGCCCCAGTTCGGGCCGGCCACCCATTCGGCCACCGACACCCAGCTGCCGCTGGTGTGGTCGCCGGGCGCATGGCCGGTCTGGGCGCTGCCGGTGTCGGTCAGACCGCCCGGGTTGGGCTGGCTGCCGCGCTGCCAGCCGAACTGGATGCGCACCTGGTGTTCGCGGTTCGGGCTGACGGCCGCATTGGCCACACCCACCACGCGTGCGGTCTGCGGGCCATGCAGGGTGGGGCGGTCCTGCGGCAGGGCGCGCAGCGGCACCCCGGCGCCGGTGGCGAGGAAGGCGTTGCGGTAGGCGCCGCGCTCCAGATCAGTACTGGCGAGCAGCTCGGCGATGCCCTGGTCCAGATTGTTGACGGCGACATGCTGCACGGCCAGCAGCTGGAAGCGCTGGCCCTCATGCTGCGGATGCTGGGCCAGACTGAAGGTGCTGCCTGCGGCCAGCTGGCGCTCGCTGCCGCTGCCGCTGTACAGCACCTGGCCAACGCGCAGTGCGTCCAGCCGCGCCTGCGCTTCGGCGTCGGCCCAGGCGGGCTGGGCGAAGCGGCCGGCACGCGGCTGCACATAGACCTCCAGCGCGGGCAGGGTGCCGGCATCGGCACTGGACTGCGCCGCCACGGCATTGACCTGCTCGCTGTGCCAGCTGGCGACGGTACTGGCGTTGGGCACCAGCTGCTGGCGTTCGGCGAAGGCAGTGATGCCATCGCTGCTCTCGGCCATGTCCGCGCGATGGAAACGCACGCGGCCCACATCGGGCAGTTCGGCGCCGGGCTCGAACACCACCAGGGTGTGGGCGGCGTCGCCGTCCTGCGTCTGCTCGATGCGCCAGGCGAGGCCGGCCTCGGACAGCAGGCGGGTGACGAAGGCCCAGTCGGTTTCGCGGTACTGGGTGGTGATCGCACGGGCCGGCAACTGGGCCTGCACGTCGAAGCGGAAGGCGGCCTGCGGGTAGTCGGCGAAGATCTGCTCGCAGATCGCGCGGGTGTCCTGGTCCTGGAAGATCACCGCATTGCGGCGCAGGCGCAGCAGGGCGGTCCAGGGTTCGAGGGTGAGCCGATAGCGGGCCAGCCCGCCGTCGCTTCCCAGCTGCGCCGCCTCGGTGCACAGCCCGTGCCACTGCCGCAGCGCGCCATCGGCCTGGCGCAGTTGCAGGGTCAGCGGCTGCTCCAGCCACGGTTCCAGTTCCAGGAACGCATCGGTGGCCAGGCAGTCGATCTGCAGGCGGTTGTCACCGCACACCGACTCGGTGCCTTCAAACCGCTCGACCACAAGGCCCTCGTCGGGGCCCTTGAGCTGGATCAGGCGATCCCGATGCGACAGCGAGGCGAGGGAAGCAAGCAGCGTGGAGCGCGAGATGTCCATATCGTCAGGCTCATGGGAGGGTGATCGTAATGTGGGCGGTGCGCTCGGGCATCTGCACCACGTCGTTGTAGGCGGCCAGCTGCTGACGGGTTTCGTGTCCCAGGTAGGCGCGCATGCCGAAGAACGAGACGATGCCGAAGCAGCCGACAACCACGGCCGGCAGCCACAGCGGCACGACCCGGCGCAGGCCATGGCGCACGTTGTCGGGCGGCAGCGCGTGCGGGGCGAAGCCGTGGCGCTTGCCCTTCAGGTAGACGATCTCGTCACCCAGGCGCGCGGTCAGATAGCCCAGCTTCTCGGTGCCTTCGATACGGTACTTGCCCTCGAAGCCCATCAGCAGGCAGTAGTGATAGACCTCCAGCGACGGCAGGCGCGCCGCGCCCTGGCGGCGCAGTTCTTCCAGCCGATCGAAGAAGTGCTCGCCGGCGAGGTGCTCGCCGAACAGGCGCAACTGCAGCGGATTGCGTTCCCAGGTTTCGTGCAGCGGCGACGGCTGCGACAGGATCGCCTCATCCACCGCGGCGCAGAACGCGTACTTGGCGGCGTAGACATCTTCGGACGCCACGCCAAGCCGCATCGCGTTGCGTTCGACGCCATCGAGGAACTTCTGCACCGTCTGCACGAAGCCCTCTGCGTCGTGCGGCAACTGGCCACGCTTGAGCAGAAGCAGCAGGTAGAAGCCGTCGGACATCAGATCCTGCAGGCTCTGCGGATTGGCCGCCTGCGGCGTCGGATTGACCATCGCGCCATTGGCGGTCAGCGACGGCATCGGGCCCGGGGTCGGGGGCAGGGGGGAATTCATCATGAGGTCACCGCCACAAGTTCCATCTTCAGCTCGGCAATGCCGGCCGGCACATAGATCATCACCGACTGCGCCTTGAGCATGCGCTCATACAGCGCACCGCGCGAATCAAATTCGAAGTAATGGCTGCCCGGGCGCACCGGGATCGCTGCCGGCACCTGCGCGGCGTGGGTAAGCTTCACGCCTGGCAGTGCGGACAGCACGCACTTCTCGACGTCGTCCGGCGCGCCGACCTTGAAGCGCACCGGGACGCTCTGGATCAGCTCCTGCGCCGGCAGCGAGGCGGAGACGGACAGGTAGAACGAGGCGTTCCCGTCGATCCGCTGCGAGTCCAGCCGACCGAGGTGGTAGGACGGCTTGACCTCGTTCAGCGCGATCTTGAAGTAGCGCGTGGAGATCACCGTATCCAGCAGTGCCCGCACGATCTCCAGCAGCTTGCGGAACGAAGCTTCCGGCTGGTCGTGGCGGTACACCGGCAGGTCGCCCAGCTGGTAGGCGTTGGAGAAGGTCAGCAGTGCGCCCGCCATGCGCAGCAGTTCCTGGTGCAGGCGCTCGGGATGCAGCTGCGGATGATGCAGCAGATGGGCCAGCGCGCTGAAGGAACTGTTGATCGTATGCAGCAGCCAGAACGACGCGATGTCGCCCGAGCGGAATTCGATGATGTTCTGCGACGTCTGCCGATGCAGCCCGTACAGCGCATCGACCTTGGCCTGCAGCGCATCGAGCACTGCACGCAGTTCACGATGCAGGAACGGCGAGGCCTGCAGCTGCGCGCAGGGCGGGATGAACTCATCGTCCAGCTCGAAGCCGCCGCTGGAGGTGCGGCGCACACGCGCCACCGGCACGGTCGCATAGGCATCACGGGGCTGGTCGTCGGTAAGCAGCTTCACCGCCTTGCTCAGGTAGGCCAGTTCGGCCTCCACTGCATCGGTGAACAGGTCCTGCGTATCGCGGTTGGCCTGCCGATAGCGCGCAAGCACCGTGCCTTCCGCATCGGTGCAGTTGGCGCCGTCATCGCGCAGCAGCGGAAGTGCCAGGTAGATCACCGTGGACTGCACGCCAGGCGGCAGATCCTGCAGCGACACCGCGTCCGGCAGGCTGTCGTGGGCGGGGGCATCGTAGGTTTCGCCATCGGGGAACACCGCCGACAGATCGAGCGGCCTCAACGTGCCGCCGGACAACGCATGGGGGTCGAAACGCACGCGGCGCGCGCCCCACGCGTACGGGTGCAGCGTCTGCGAAAGATCCTGCAGCCGTGCCTCGTGATATGCGTCCTGGCGCTGGAAATGCTGGGGCCGCAGGAACAGGCCTTCACCCCAGAGAACCTTCGACATCCTGCTTACATAAGCCACATTCAATCCTTGGAAATACCTTGAAAGGTTGCCCCTTGGGGGCCGGTTCCGCCGTCCTCGCGTTCCGCTGCGGCGAAGGCCCTGCCTTGCAATGTGAAAATGTGAATCACATCGCACATTGATTGCGGCGGGGCAAACGTTGCGCGGAAGATACTATCGCATTGCGGCAATTTGAGTGCCAGAATTCCGACGCGGTCCTATTTCGCGCCTGCACAGCGGATCGAGGCAAGACTGCCCGGATCGCCGGAAAGTCGTGTGAGCAGGGCCTTGCTGTCGCTGGTCAGGGCACAGGCGTGGACACCGATGGTCACACCGTCCTGCGGCAGGGTCTTGCCCTTGGTGTCGAACGCGAGCCGCCAGCGGTTCTCGGCGGGGGCGCGGAACAGGGCGACCACGCCCAGCACTGCACTTCCTTCACTCAGCTGCTCGGACAATTCCTGCCGGGCCCCGGGGGTCAGCACCACCTCATTGACCGACAGCAGGTCGGCACCGAGGGCGGCCTGCTCTCCGGCCTGGTCCAGGAATGCGTTGAAGGGCGCCTGTTCGAACCGTTGCAGGCTGCGCAGGTGGTAGACCTTGACCACCGCCGCGCTCGCCCGCTTGTCGTTGCCGGCATTGAGGTTGGTGCCGGCATACAGGCGCAATGGGACGGTCGGTGGCGCTTTCGGCTTTTCCTCGCGGATGCCGACGGCCTGCAGTGTCTTGTCCATCGCTTTCCCGAGCTTGCTGTCGCTGGCGCAACCGGCAAGGGAACCCGAAACAATGAAGGAGAAAATCGTGACGGATATCACGCGGCGAAATGAGGAAAGTTGCGCATTCATCTGGAGTCGGCGGGCTCGAAGGGCGGGGTGAAAGTCACGTATGCAACGGATTTCGCTCGCGGATATCACATTGGAATGTGAAGAATGTGTCTATCAAAACCGCCACATTCTTGACGAAATTCACTATACCGATGCGTATTCGCGAATGTACACTGCCGCCGACAGGGGCAGGAATCCCGTGCGGTGTATCGGCGGCGATTCGGCTTCCTTTAGGAACTAATTTCGACGAGGGATCACTATGGAAGTGAAGGCAATGGGGAAGGCTGTCTACCGGCCGATGTTCGCGCTGATGTTGCTGTCGGGCCTGGCGGCCTGCTCATCGGCACCGAAGAAGGCCGAGGTCGTGCCGTTCGAAACGACGCTGAGCAATGCCGAAGCACAGGTCACCACCGGTGGCGCGGATGCCGCCATCAGCGCATTCGAGGAAGCGGCGAAGGCCGATCCGACGCGCAAGGAGCCGTGGGTGCGCATCGCTCAGCTGCAGTTCGACCAGGGCCAGTATGCCCGCGCCATTGTGGCTGCCGAGGAAGTGCTGCAGCGCGATCCCAGCGATCTGGTCGCCGATGGCGTGATCACGGTGGCCGGTTTCCGCATTGCCAACCAGTCGCTGACCCGCCTGCAGGGGCGCGGCGCGCTGGCTTCCGATACTGCCCGCAAGGAAGCGCAGACCCTGGCTACCACCCTGCGCAACACCATGGGTGATGCCATTCTCGATCCGGCGCCCAAGCCGAAGCCGCGCAGCCGCGCCCGTGCCGGCCGTGCCGCCGCGCCCGCCGCTGCCGCGCAGCCCGCTGCACAGCCGGCCAAGCCCGCTGCCCGCTCGAACAACTCCGATCCGTTCCAGAACATCGGCAACTGATCCGGACCCGGCCCCAGTCAGGAGACACACATGGCCAAGAAGGAAAGCATCCAGAAGCGGCTGCAGAAGATCCGCCCGCCGCGCGTCCAGCTCACCTACGATGTCGAGAAGGGTGACGCGATCGAGCAGAAGGAACTGCCGTTCGTGGTCGGCGTGATGGGCGATTTCAGTGGCAACCCGGAGCAGCCGCTGCCCAAGGTCAAGGATCGCAAGTTCGTCAGCGTCGACATGGACAACTTCGACGAAGTGATGGAAGGCATCGCCCCGCGTGCGGTCTATCGCGTGCCGAACAAGATCAGCGACGAAGGCGGCGAATTCGGCGTCGAGCTGAAGTTCAACTCCATCGATGACTTCCGTCCCGAAGCGGTGGTCCAGCAGATCGAACCGCTGCGGCGCCTGCTCGAGTCGCGCACCAAGCTCGCCGACCTGCGCAACAAGCTGGCCGGCAACGAGAAGCTGGAAGACCTGCTGACCGATGTGCTCAACAACACCGAGCAGCTGAAGAAGCTCGGCGTGACCAAGGAGGACTGACCGATGTCAGCCGAAGCCAGCCCGTTGGCCACGCAGGCCGCCGTTGCCGAAGACGTCGGCCTGCTCGACCAGATCGTCGAGAAGAGCAAGGTCGCCAAGTCGAAGACCGAGCATGACCGCGCCAAGGACATCATCGCCGCGCTGGCGAAGGAAGTCCTGGACGGCACCGTGGTGGTCTCCGACAACCTCAACCTCACCCTCGATGCGCGCATCGCCGAGATCGACCGGATCATCTCCGAGCAGCTCAGCGCCGTCATGCATGCCGAACCGTTCCAGAAGCTGGAAGGCAGCTGGCGAGGCCTGCATTACCTGTGCCAGCAGACCTCCACCGGCCCGAACATGAAGATCAAGGTCTTCAATTCGCCGCAGAAGGATCTGGTGAAGGATTTCAAGTCGGCCATCGACTTCGATCAGAGCGCGCTGTTCAAGAAGGTCTACGAAGAAGAGTTCGGCACCTTCGGTGGCGCGCCGTTCGGCGCACTGATCGGCGATTACTTCCTCGGCCGCCAGCCGGAGGACATGTACTTCATCGAGCAGATGTCGCACGTGGCTGCCGCCGCGCACGCACCGTTCATTTCGGCAGCGAGTGAAGGCATGTTCGGCCTGGAAACCTTCACCGATCTGGGCAAGCCGCGCGACCTGGCCAAGGTGTTCGACACGGTCGAGTACGCGAAGTGGAAGTCGTTCCGCGAGAGTGAGGACAGCCGCTATGTCGGTCTGACCATGCCGCGCTTCCTCGGCCGTCTGCCCTACAACCCGAAGGATGGCACCACCGTCGAAGGCTTCAACTTCGTCGAGGAGATCGAAGCGGCCGACCACAGCAAGTTCCTGTGGTGCAACACCGCCTATGCGATGGGTGCGCGCCTGACCCAGGCCTTCGAGAACTTCGGCTGGTGCGCGGCAATCCGGGGCGTGGAAGGTGGCGGCCTGGTCGAGGACCTGCCGACCCATACCTTCCGCACCGATGATGGCGAAGTCGCGCTGAAGTGCCCGACGGAAGTGGCCATCACCGACCGTCGTGAAAAGGAACTCAGTGACCTCGGCTTCATGCCGCTGGTGCACTGCAAGAACACCGACTACGCCGCGTTCTTCGGCGCACAGTCGGCACAGAAGCCGAAGAAGTACAACACCGATTCGGCCAACGCCAACGCGATCCTGTCTGCCCAGCTGCAGTACATTTTCGCGGTGTCGCGCATCGCCCATTACCTCAAGGCGATGATGCGCGAGAAGATCGGCAGCTTCGCATCGGCGGGCAACGTCGAGGAATTCCTGAACCGGTGGATCGCCCAGTACGTGCTGCTGGACGACAACGCATCGCAGGAAGCCAAGGCCCAGTTCCCGTTGCGCGAGGCGTCTGTGCAGGTTTCGGAGGTGCCGGGCAAGCCTGGTGTCTACCGCGCGGTGGCCTTCATCAGGCCGCATTTCCAGCTCGATGAGCTGTCTGTTTCGTTGCGTCTGGTCGCCGAACTGCCGGCGTCCGCGAAAAAGTCGTAACGGTTTGCTGTAACTGAAGCGTCCAGGGGAGTCCGCTCCCCGGATTGCAGTGACGCTTATTTCAAGAGGGCGCAGCCCCCCTTAACCGCCAGGCCCCCGCCTGGCACATCAAATCTCACGGAAGAACGGAATTTAGGAGACCAGATATGCAGCACGCTTTCCTCTCGATTGACACCATCAAGGGCGAGTCGCACGACGACAAGCACAAGGACTGGATTGAAATCCAGTCGTTCTCGCAGGACCTGTTGCAGCCGCGTTCGGCCACCGCGTCGACCTCCGGCGGCACCACCGCTGCCCGCGTGAACCTGTCCCCGATCGAAATCACCAAGTCGATCGACCTCGCCTCCACGGCCCTGAACCAGGCCGCCTCCAACGGCACCACCTTCCCGAAGGCGCAGATCCAGTTCATGCGCGCCGACAAGGACGGCAACGCGATCAATTACTACACGGTCGAGCTGCTGAACGTGCTGGTCCACCGCGTCACCACGACGGTGGACAAGGAAGGCATGCCGCAGGAAGTTGTTCAGCTGAGCTTCGGCGCCATCAAGTGGACTTACCAGCAGCAGAAGCCGGAAGGCGGCGTTGGTGGCAAGACCGTGGCGCAGTGGAGCGCAACCAAGAACATCCCGAACTACACCGTGTGATGTTGTGTCACTGCGATGGCGCCTCGTGCGCCATCGCAGTCTGATCGTCGGGCAGGGCCAGGAACGGCCCTGTCTCTGCCGCACCGCTGCCGCCCGCACGGATGCCGAACCTGAGTGGATCGACCAATGAAGGGACTCGAACCCAGCCTGCTGGAAAAACTGTTCGACGACGCCCCCAAACAGCCGGGCGCCGGGCCGGTATTCAAGTCCGTCTCGCTGGAGCAGTACAAGGAATCCATTGCCCGTGACCTGGAAGGGCTGCTGAATTCGCGCGCCGCGTTCCAGGAAGGCGACATGAAGGAGTTCCCCAACTGCCGGCAGTCGCTGCTGACCTACGGGCTGGCCGATTTCTCCGCGATGAGCCTGGCCAACGCCTATGATCGCGCCGCCATCTGCCGCTCCCTGGAGCAGGCCGTGGCGCGCCACGAGCGCCGGCTCCGCAACGTCAACGTGCACCTGGACGCCGGCAATCAGTTTGCCGGCGGCCTGCACTTCACCATCCATGCGCTGTTGGATCTGGAACCGGCGCGCGAGCCGGTCAGCTTCGACGCGATGCTGCAGCCCTCGACCCTGCAGTACCAGGTCACCCGCGCACGTCGCACGCAGGCCGCCTGATGCAGGACCTGCTTCCTTATTACGAACGCGAACTGGCCTATCTCCGTCGTTACGGACGCGAGTTCGCCGAGCGTTACCCGAAGATTGCCGGCCGCCTGCAACTGTCCGCGGAGGGCAGCCAGGACCCGCATGTCGAGCGGCTGATCGAAGCGTTCGCGCTGCTCAGTGCCCGCGTTTCCAAGCGCATCGAGGACGACTATCCCGAGTTCACCGACGCGCTGCTGGATGTGCTCTATCCACATTACCTGCGCCCGTTCCCGTCGTGCTCGATCGCCCACTTCGACATGGAAGGGGTGGCCTCCAAACTGAGCGCGCCGGTGCGCGTACCCCGCGGTACCGCCCTGCAGAGCCGCCCCGTGCGTGGCGTTCCGTGTGATTTCCGCACCGCCTACGACGTGGTCCTGGCACCGGTCGGGGTACAGCAGGTGGTGTACCGCAGTGTCGCCGATGCACCGATGGCCACGACGCTGCCGGCGGGCACCGGCGGCCAGATCTCGCTGGGCTTCCAGCTGCTGTCCGATCAGCTCGGCTTCGGCCAGCTGGGCACCGATCAGCTTCGCCTGTTCCTGGATGGCGAGCCGTCGGTGCGGGCCGCTCTGCGCGATGCGCTGATGCTCGGGGTAAAGGCGGCCTATGTCGAATCCGATGGCGATGGCCGCTGGCGACGCCTGGAAAAGGTCCCGCTGAGCCCGGTGGGCTTCGCCGAGGATGAGGCGCTGATCGACTTCCCGGCGCGCTCGCATCCGGCGTACCGGCTGCTGACCGAGCTGTTCGCCTATCCGGAGAAGTTCGGATTCGTCGATCTGCACTTGCCCAGAGTGACCGCCGGCGCCAGCCGTCGTTTCACGCTTCACCTGGTGCTGCATGCGCAGGGCCAGGACCGGGGCAACACGATGGTGCTGGAGGAACTGGGCACGCACAACGTGCGTCTGGGCTGCACCCCCATCGTCAACCTGTTCACGACCAGTGGCGAGCCAATCCGCGTCACCCATCGCACGGTCAACTATCCGGTGCTGGCCGACGCGCGTCGCGCCTTCGCCTACGAGGTGCACTCGATCGACTCGGTGCACCGCATCCGGCAGACACCGCAGGGCGAGCTGATCCAGGCCTTCCGTCCGTTCTACTCGCTGCATCATGGCGAAGATCCGGAGCGGACCGGTCAGTACTGGGTGGCACGTCGTGACGAGGATGTCGCACGGCAGAGCCCGGGTTTCGAGACGGAGATCAGCTTCGTCGACCTGTCATTCAATCCGGTACTTCCGCAGACCGACACGGTCAGCCTGGAGCTGACCTGCAGCAACCGCGATCTGCCCAACCAGCTGGCGTTCGGTGTGGCCGGTGGTGATCTGAACATCGAAGGCGGCAGCCCGGCCAGGGCGATCAGCCTGCTGCGCAAGCCGACCAAACCGCTACGTTTCCGCCATGGCCGCAATGCGCAGTGGCGCCTGATCTCGCACCTGTCGTTGAACCAGCTGTCACTGACCGCCAGCGGCCTGCCAGCGCTGAAGGAGATGCTGCGCCTGTACGACCTGTCCGGCAGCAATGTTTCCGCTCGCCAGATCGACGGCATCCTCGAGCTGCAGCAGACCCCGACCACCACCTGGATGCACGGTCGCCAGTTCGCTTCGGTGGTGCGTGGCCTGGAGATCCGCCTGACGATCAATGAAGCCCACTTCGTGGGTACCGGTGTGGCCGCCTTTGCCCAGGTGATGGACCACTTCTTCGCACTTTATGTGCATGCCAACAGCTTTACCCGTCTGGTGCTGGTTTCCGGCGACAGCGGGGAGGAGATCGTCCGATGCCCAGCGCGCAGCGGCGAATCGATCCTGGCGTAGCCCAGCAGCTGCTCACCGAGCCCCACCGCTTCCAGTTCTTCCAGGCGGTGCGGTTGCTTGAGCAGGTGTTCCAGCGGCAAGGCGTCAAGCCCGGCCAGGCCGTGCCGATGCGCGTGCGCTTCCGCAACTCGCTGTCGCTGGGCTTCCCGGCCACCGAGCTGTCCGCGGAGGGTGAGGTCTACTCGCTGAAAGGCGAGCGGCTGGAGGGGCGCGAGGCCATCGAGCAGGCGCTGCACGGCGAGGAACTGGCCGAGGTCCACCTGACTCCGCAGTTCATGGGCCTGCTGGGCACCGCTGGCGCATTGCCGCTGCATTACACCGAGACCCTGCAGCTGCGCGAGTTGTACCAGCGCGACCGCACCGCGCGCGCGTTCCTGGACATCTTCTCCACACGCGCCGTATCGCTGCATTACGCGGCGTGGAAGAAGCATCGACTGGCGCTGCAGTACGAACTGGATCGCCGTGAGCGCTTCCTGCCGCTGGTGCTCTCGCTGCTCGGCATGGGCATGAGCGAGCTGCGCGATCGCCTGCACGACGGCGAGGGCGAGATATTCGATCAGGCCGTGGCCTATTACGCCGGCGCCGTGCGCCAGCGCCCCGTATCGGCCGTGCTGATGCAGCGCATCCTGTCGGACTATTTCCAGGTGCCGTTGCACCTGGAGCAGTTTGTCGGCGCGTGGTACCGGGTGCCCGCCGGTCAGGCAACGCGGCTGGGCCAGGCCAATGCGGTGCTGGGGGCGAGTGCCCTGGCTGGCGATCGCGTCTGGCAGCGAGACCTGCGCATGCGACTGCGCATCGGGCCGCTGCGGCGCGATCAGTTCGACGCCTTCCTGCCGGGTGGCAGTGCGGCCGAAGCACTGTCCAAGTGGTTGTCGTTGTTGACCGGCGGCGTTCTCGAGTACGAAGTGCGGCTGGTGCTGCGCGCCGAGGATGTGCAGGGCAGCGCCCTCGGCAGCGGCGGCGGCGCTCGGCTGGGCTGGGACAGCTACATGTGCACCCAGGCGCAGACCACATCGCGTGAGGACACCACCTATGGCATCCACACGCTGCAATGACAACCCGCCGCAGGCGTCCGTGCCTGCGGTCCTCGAACGGTTCCAGCAAGGAGTGCGTGTTTCCGCATGAGCATCAACCTCAAGACCCTGATCAGCAAGCTGGACGACACCTGCCGCCAGGCGGCCGAGCGGGCCGCGAACCTGTGCATGGCGCGCGGCAACTATGAGGTGGACCTGGAGCATCTGTTCCTGGCCCTGCTCGAGCAGCCGCAGAGCGATTTCGTGTTGATTGCCCGTCGCAGCGGCATCCTGCCGGAATCGCTGGAGCGTGATCTCAACGATGAGATCAGTCAGTTCAAGACCGGCAACGGCCGCACGCCGGTGTTTTCCCAGCACATTCCCAAGCTGTTCGAGCACGCCTGGCTGATCGCCTCGCTGGACTCGGAAACCACCCGCATCCGTAGCGGCCATCTGCTGCTGGCGCTGCTGACCGAGCCGGACCTGGCGCAGTTGGCCTACCGTGGCTCGAAGCTGTTCGTGCGTTTCAAGCGCGAAGAGCTCAAGCACGACTTCGCCAAGCTCACCGAGGGCTCGCAGGAGGCGGTGCAGACCGTCCGCTTCGCCGATGCCTCGGCGAAGGAAGAGGGCGGTGAGGGCGAGGAAGCCGTATCCGGCGAGGCCAAGGGTGGGTTGTCCAAGACGCCGGCCCTGGACCAGTTCACCACCAACCTGACCCAGCGCGCCCGTGAGGGCAAGATCGACCCGGTGATCGGCCGTGATGGCGAGATCCGCCAGGTGATCGACATCCTGATGCGTCGCCGCCAGAACAACCCGATCCTCACCGGCGAAGCCGGCGTGGGCAAGACCGCCGTGGTCGAAGGGCTCGCCCGGCGCATTGCCGACAAGGACGTGCCTGAGGTATTGCAGGGTGTCGAGCTGCACACGCTGGACATGGGGCTGCTGCAGGCGGGTGCCAGCGTCAAGGGCGAGTTCGAGAACCGCCTGAAGAACGTGATCGACGAGGTCAAGAAGAGCCCGCATCCGATCATCTTGTTCATCGATGAAGCGCATACGATGATCGGCGCCGGTGGCACCGCCGGCCAGAACGATGCGGCGAACCTGCTCAAGCCGGCGCTGGCCCGCGGTGAGCTGCGCACGATCGCGGCGACCACCTGGAGCGAGTACAAGAAGTACTTCGAGAAGGACGCGGCGCTGGCCCGCCGCTTCCAGGTGGTCAAGGTTGAAGAGCCCAGTGAAGTGCTGGCCGCAGCGATGCTGCGCGGCATGGTCGGGTTGATGGAGTCGCACTTCAACATCCGCGTTCTGGACGAAGCGGTGACCGAAGCCGTGCGTCTGTCGCACCGTTACATCAGTGGCCGCCAGCTGCCGGACAAGGCTGTCAGCGTGCTGGATACCGCCTGCGCGAAGGTCGCGCTTGGACAGAGCGCCACGCCTGCGATCATCGAAGACACCCGCAAGCACCTGGATCGCCTGCAGGCGGAAATCAGCGCGCTGCAGCGCGAAACCGCAGGGGGCAGTGCACAGCACAGCGAGCGCCTGGACGAGCTGCATGCCCAGCAGGCGGAAGCGCAGGCGGTGCTGGCCAGCAATGAGGAGCGCCTCACCCGCGAGCGCGAACTGGCAGGCCGCATTGCCGCGCTGCGCCAGCAGATGGAGCAGGGCCAGGCACAGGCGGCCGATGGCGAAGCGCCCAGCGATGACGGTGAGGGCGACGTCGCCGTGGCCAAGCCGGCCGCCAAGCGCGGCAAAGCCAAGCCGGAACTGTCGCCGCAGCATGCTGAACTGGCGCGACTGCAGGCCGAGCTGCGCGAGTTGCAGGGCGAGACGCCGATGGTCCCGCTGCAGGTCGACGGAACCGTGGTCGCGGAGATCGTGTCGGCATGGACCGGCGTACCGCTTGGCCGCATGGTCAAGGACGAGATCCGTACCGTGCGCACGCTCGGAAACCTGCTGGTCGAGCGCGTGATCGGACAGGACCACGCGCTTGATGCGATCGCCCAGCGCGTGCGCACCGCCACGGCCAAACTGGAAGACCCGAACAAGCCACGCGGTGTTTTCATGTTCGTCGGCCCCTCCGGTGTCGGCAAGACCGAGACCGCGCTGGCGTTGGCTGACATTCTCTATGGTGGTGAGCGCAAGCTGATCACCATCAACATGAGCGAATACCAGGAAGCGCACAGCGTGTCCGGGCTGAAAGGCTCGCCGCCGGGCTACGTCGGTTATGGCGAAGGCGGCGTGCTGACCGAAGCCGTGCGCCGCAACCCTTACAGCGTGGTGCTGCTTGACGAGGTGGAGAAAGCCCATCCCGACGTGCTGGAGATGTTCTTCCAGGTGTTCGACAAGGGCGTGATGGATGATGCGGAAGGCCGCGAAATCGACTTCCGCAATACCCTCATCATCCTGACCTCCAACATCGGCTCCTCGCAGATCATGCAGGCCTGCCTGAACAAGCCGGCCGAGGAGATTCCGGCGGCCGACGCGCTCGCCGACGCGCTGCGCCCGGTGCTGATGCGCAGCTTCAAGCCGGCCTTCCTCGGCCGCCTCAAGGTCGTACCGTACTACCCGATCAACGATGACGTGCTTGCGCGGATCATCACGCTCAAGCTCGGTCGCATCCGCGACCGCGTCATTGCCAACCACAAGGCCACCTTCAGCTGGGACGACAGTCTGGTGGAGGCCGTGCTTGCGCGTTGCACCGAAGTGGACTCAGGTGCCCGCAACGTTGACCACATCCTCAATGGAACCTTGCTGCCGGAAATCGCCGAGAGCGTGCTGGCGGCGATGGCCGAGGGGAACCGGATCAACGCCATCAAGGTCACCGCCGGCAAGAAGGGTGACTTCAAATACAAAGTGTCTTGACACTGAGCAAATGGAGAAGGCAATGGAATTCTATGGATTCGACCGCGAAGCGGCTCTCAACCACTGTGACAGCCTGGAACTCGGCCTTGGCCGTGAGCTGGACCGTGTGCGTGCCTGGAACCGGCTGCGCCCCGAACATGTGATCGAGCTGCTGGAGACCGCGGTGCCCGCTGCCCGCCAGGATGCCCGCAACGTGGCCGCGCAGATCAGCCGCGGTTCCTGGCGCATCCACATGGATGCCCCGGTCGTGGGCAAGCCGCAGCTGGTGAGCAACGTGCGCGAACTGCAGATCACGGCCGGTGGACGCGATTACCGCCTGAAGATCAGCGAAGGCGTCCGCCTGCAGCTGGAAGAAATCGTCCAGGCCGCCTGATGATCGTGTGAGCTTGTCGCCCCGCAGAGGGGCGCAGGCCACGCGGAAGCGGGAACCGGAGGAAGCCGATGCGCATGCCGCATGCAGACCACCTTGAAGCACGGGAAGTCGGGGAATCACCATGGACCTGGTAAACAACCTGCGGGCAGCGCTGGCCGGCCCATCGCATGCACAGCGCTTCCTGCGGCTGCACACCTCGCTGGGGAGCGACGTGCTGGTGGCCGAAACGCTGGATGGCGTCGAACAGATCGACGGCATCGGTTTCCAGTGGACGATCACGGCGCTGTCGCTGGATGCGGGCCTGTCGCTGGGCCCGCTGATCGGGCAGGGCGCGCTGCTGCAGATGCAGCAGGCCGACGGCAGCCTGCGGCCGTTGCATGGACGCATCACCGCCGCCGAGCGGCTGGGCAGCAATGGCGGCCTGGCACGCTACCGGTTGCGCCTGCAGCCGTGGCTGGCGTTCCTGTCGCAGCGGGTGGACAGCTATGTGTTCCACGACAGGACGGTCGTGGAGATCGTCGAGGACATCTTCGCCGACTACGGTGGTCTGGCCCCGGCCTGGCGCTGGTCGCTGGCCGATGCCGGCCAGTACGCCCGGCGCAGCCTGACCACGCAGTACCAGGAAAGCGACCTGGCCTTCCTGCAGCGGCTGCTGGCCGAGGAAGGCATCTATTACTGGTTCGAGCATGCCGGTGACTCTGGCAGTGCCGACTTCGGCAGCCACACCCTGGTGCTGGCCGATCACAGCCATGACACCGCCGAGCTGGGCAGCGTGCGCTTCCATCGGCGCGATGAGAGCGAGCGCAGTGACAGCGTGCAGCAGTGGTCGACCGCGCACCGCTGGCGTCCGGGCAAGGTGCAGCGTGCCACCTGGGACTACCGCACGCTGGAGCGCCGCCAGGCCAGCGCCGAAAGCGGGCAGGCCAACGACCTGGGCATCATCGACCGCGACACCTGCGGCCCCTACGGCTGGCAGGACAATGCCCGCGGCCAGCGCCGCGCGCAGCAGCACCTGGATGCGCTGCGCGTGCGCGCGCAGACCATCGAGGGGGCCGGCCAGTGGCGCACGCTGGCCCCGGGCGCACGGTTCGGCCTGTCGCAGCACCCGCAGGTGAGCCAGGACGCGCAGTTCCTGTGCCTGTCGGTGCAGCACCAGGCGCGCAACAACCTCGATGCCGATGTATTCGATGCGCTGGAGCAGACCCTGGGTCCGTCCAGCGTGGCCGCGCCGGCACTGCCGGGCGCGCTGTCGGGCCCGGCCAATGGGCGTGCGCCCGGTGAGGTCTCCACCGCCTTCTACGACAACCGCTTTGTGGCCATCCCGGCCGAAGTGACCTACCGGCCGCAGACCGACGATGGCCATGGCACGCATCTGCATCCGCGGCCGACCATCACCGGCACGCTCAGTGCGATCGTGGTCAGCGATGGCGACCCGCTGCTGTCCGACCGCGACCACCGCATCAAGGTGCAGTTCCCGTGGCAGCGCGGCGGCAACGCCAGCAGCGGGCTGGCCCATCCGGGTGGGGACGACAATGCCCCGGCCACCGGGGGGGCCTGGACGTGGGTGCGGGTGATGACCCCATGGGCGGGCGACAACTGGGGCGGCGTGGTGCTGCCACGGCGCGGCCAGGAAGTGCTGGTGGCCTTCCTGGAGGGCGACATCGACCGCCCGGTGGTGGTCGGTGCGGTGTACAACGGCCGTGGCCAGCAGGACGCGCAGCACAACCAGATCAACGGTGGCGGTGCCAACGCCACCGGTAATGCGGCGGCATGGTTCGAGGGCAACGATCACGCCGCGGTGTATACCGGTTTCAAGAGCCAGGCGCTGGCCGACAGCCAGGGCGGGCAGGGCGGCTACCAGCAGCTGCGCTTCGATGACACGCCGGGCCAGGGTCGCGCGCAGCTGTCCACCACCCAGCACGAGACCACCCTGACCCTGGGCCATCTCAAGGGCGGCCAGGACAACGTGCGCGAGGGCGAGCGGGGCTTTGGTGTGGAACTGTCCACGCAGGCCCAGGGTGCACTGCGCGCCGGCCGTGGCCTGCTGCTGACCACCGAGCCGGGTACGCCGCAGCTGGCGGCGCCGCAGGCACTGAGCCAGTTGCAGGAAAGCCAGCAGCTGCTGCAGCAGCTGGCCGAGTCGGCAGGCAAGCAGCAGGCGCAGCTGCACGGCGAGGCGGCCGAATTGCCGGTGGACACGACGCTGACCGAACTGCAGGAGACCCTGCGCGCCACCCACAGTGGCAGCGCGGCGGGCAGCATTGCCGGTGGCGACGGTGAAGCGCCGGGCTGGAGTGCGCCGGTCCTGCTGGGCAGTGGCGTGGCCGGCGTGCTGAGCCTGACCCCGGCCGACCAGGTATGGGTCAGCGGCACGCATACCACCCTGGCCAGCGGGGTGGCGCTGAACTGGATGACGCAGGGCTCCTTGACGATGGCCGTGGCCGGCGGGCTGGTGCTGTACACCGCCGGCATGGAACCCAGCGGCGAGAGCCCGAACCAGGAGCGCGGCATCGCGCTGCATGCTGCACAGGGCAAGGTGAGTGCGCGTGCGCACAAGGACCAGGCGATCGTGGCCGCCAAGACGCAGGTGCGCATCGCCAGTACCGAAGCGGACGTGCAGCTGTCGGCGCCGAGCAAGCATCTGCTGGCGACGGCGGCCGGCGCCTACATCCGGATCGAGGGCGACAACATCGAACTGGGCGCGCCGGGCAAGGTGGAATTCAAGGCGAGCCAGAGGGAATGGATGGGGCCGGCGAGTGTGGTGGGGGAGGCGAAGGTGCCAGACGGTTCACACAAGGCATGCGAGTATCGCGTGCGTGCAGCGGAACAGTCGGGCGCCGGCTTGGTCCCACTGGGAGCCTGAGAGATGCAACTCGATCACCGGCTATTCGAAGCTCATCAGTATGCGTTGATCAATCCACTCCAGATCGATCGACGTATCGCCAAGCTTTGGCCATGCGAACCCATCGTTCCCAAGGAGCTCCTTGGGCAGAAGCATCTTCTTCCCTATCTAATCAGACTGGAAGAAATTGAGCCTGATGCGCGTCTAGCGGCACTTGATGAAACTGTGCACTACGCACGCGATCATGACCGCATCCCATTCTCGGCGTTGCTGAAATGCAATGCCGACAGTCAGCGAGTCCGAAATCACTTGGCTCGTATGATGGTGAGAAAATTTGATGGTGAGAAGATGCTATTCAGATACTACGATCCTCGTGTCTGGAACGCGCTGAAGTGGATTCTCTTGTCGTCGCAGCTGGATGCATTGCTTGGTCCCATCAATGCCTGGACCGCAACCGTGGACAAGGGCGCGCGGTGGCAATCATATGAAAACAGTGGTTGTAACAAGGATGGGATGCATCTAACGTCCGATCAGCTGTACGCGATTTCCTCGTTGGCTTCTGTTAACAGGGTGATCGATCGGTTGCATCGAGAGGGTGGGAGCATTGAGGGTGCTGGGCTTTCGAGACGTGTCTTTGACGAGATGGAGAAGGCCGGCGAGTGCGGGCTGACAGACCCTGACGATAAGGAAGCGTATGCATTTGCTTCAGTATTTCAATCACCCGAAGTTCATAACACGCCGCGGTATCAAGAGGCTCTTCGGATCGCCTGCTTAGAGCCTGGCGCGTTCCGCAGTGCCGTCAGCGACCCCTCCGACGAAGAGGTGGATGAACCTTCATTGGAGCAGACAGAACAAGGAGCTTGGCAGCATGGATAAGAGGCCGACACAGTCGTGTGACCCCGCGAAGAAGTGTGATGTCTGCGATCAGGTCGGCTTGCCGATTCTTCCGATCAGATACGCCATCTGCCGTTCAGACGTCAAGGAAATGTGGCAAGGGCCAAGGCTGGGAGGAGGGTTTGGAAAGGATGTGGCCAGTGTCACCCTTCCGGCCAGTGAGGCTCACTACACGTTGCGACTTGCCCGCCAAGGGTATCTTTATGTATTCAACGAGATCCGTGGCGAATGGAAGGGCTATCAGATCACCAGCGACTCCTATCTCTTGGAGTTCGATCCGCATGCGGCTCCTCCACCGCAGGAAGAGTTTCAACCTACATGCGCGCGAATGGCCGATTCGCAGGTGGCCCGCTTCGTTATCATCCCCGACCCCAAGCGAGCTGGAAAAGTTTGGTTTGGCTTCTCGGAGGCTCCATGGACGAAAGAGATCATGGAGCGAAATCGGAAATCCAGCGAGCGCAAGAAGCACATGCGCTGTATTGATGTCCAGATGTGGCTCAAAGGAAAGTCGCTGGATCACGTGGGAAGTGCGGCTGACGCCCCCTCCATGGTCAGCGAGTTCAAGTTTGGCAAGAGGGTAAAATCCGAGTCTGAAGTGAAGATCCCTATGCTCCCCTCGAGTCCGCCACCGGCTGCGGACCCTGGGAAGCCTCGAATTGTGGATCGTGCAGTTGAGACGATCCTCGAAGTCGTTGATGTGTATGCTAATCCTGGCTTTTCGTTCTCCTTTGCGCCTTTTTCAAGGTGTAAACAGGATGTGCCAGGAATGGAGGCATGGCTTCAGAAGAGCTCTTTGTCTGCGCGTCCGATGATGGTTGCGTTGAATGATCCCGCAGGAATAGCGCAGGAGCTTTCCGCACTTATTCGGCAGAAGACCCGAGAGTTCGAAGAGGAAGATGACAGGGGGTGGAAGCATGCAACCTCAGTGGCGATCCGCGGAATCCGGCAGGCAATTGAGGATCAGGCGGCCGCAGAGAAGCTGAGCTCCGTACGTGCCAGCGCGTACACCGGGCGCGCGGCGATGGAGCTGTATGCGGCGGGAATCACTAAAATGCGTGAGGAGTTGACGGCCGAAGAAGACAAGAGGGCCAGAGACTCCGCATGGGATCGCTACCGTGATGATTACAGCCAGCAAGCGCTTGATAGGTTTGACAAAAGCCTCATGCCGGAAATGGAGCGATACATCGCTTCGCACCTGAACCCGATTGCCCAGAGTTTCGTTCGCTGGTACAGGAACGACGATTTCAGGACTTGGCTGGCATGTAATCACCTTGATGAACTGTCATATAGTTCAATGAGATTGACGGAGATCGTCGATAATTCGCTTGAAGGGGTTGTTGGATTTGACTGTGTGCAGGCTGCGCTTCTGGAGGATCTCGCTGGTCGTTTTCAGGACATCAAGAACTGCACTGTTCGAGCGTTGACGCTCAATGACAAGATCGCGGCGGAGGTTATTGAGAAGCAATCCAAGACATTCTTGAGCAATTCAGATAACCCCGGTGCTTGGTCCAACATATTCAAGGCATATGCTCACGTCCTCGATCGAGGAGGTAGCAAGCCCCAGGAACTGCAACAGGGGTTAGGCCTGGTTGCAGGTCTTGTCTTCAAGACGTCTGGGATGTTTGTTACAGCCCTAACCAAGGCAGGATCAACTGTCGCAAAGGCAGGCATCAATATCGCTATTTCTACGGCGACGAGGAACAATCTGGTCGGCCTGCTCGGTGTTCTTTCGGGTAAGCGCATTCAGAGGGTCGGCATTCGTGCCTCGGAGCGTGAGATGGCGCACTTTCTGGTGGAGGCGCTCAGCGAGGGACAATCTGGTGTCAACAAGCGGGAGCTGAGGGCCCGTGTTGATCAGCATCTTCGACAGGAGCTCAGTGAGCGCAGTGGCGCAAGAGTCGCGACAGGCGATCGAAATGCGCGCGGCAGGAAGGTCTTCGAGTGGGCCTTGTTCTGGGATAAGGAAGCGATGGCAGCCGTCCGGAATGGACAACCGGGGGCTATGTCAAACATGCTGATGAGCGAAGATCAGGTGAGGGTCCTGGTGAGGAATCGCGCCGCGCAGTACACCGCTCCACGTGTGAGTTTAGACGTGCGTCTGGGGGTTGTGGGGCTGGTGCTGGACGCTTGGAATGTTGCGGATTCCTACGGCAAATTGGATGACGAAAAAGAGGGGCCGGGTGGGCGTCGCGATCTTAATCTAGGCGCCGCGCTTGCCGGCTTTGCGGGGACCAGTGTCGAGTTGACCGGGTTGGCTCTGGGCAAGTCGATGTGGGGGCGTGCCGCACTGTCCTCAGAGATTCGATTTGGCGCACTTCAAGCCTCCACCCGGGCGGGAATGGTAGGGTTCTTTGGAAAGCTGCTTGGGGCTGTGGGGGGTCTATTGGGCGCGGTAATCGACGGGTGGAAGGCTTATGACGCCTATAAGCGAAATGACGTTCCGATGGTTGCGTTTTATACCGTCACTGCGGTGTCAGGAGCGGTTGTCGCTGTTTTGATGTTGGCTGGCGTGATGACCGCTGGCGTGGGATTTATCGTGCTTTTGGTTCTGGGGCTTATCAGTATGCTCGGCGAGTGGCTAATTAATCTAATTCGGGATGATAAAATTGAGCGTTGGCTTGATATGACGCCATTCGGTGTTCATAACCATGGCTCGTTTGACTCGGTTGACGCACAGGTGGACGCATATAATGCAATGCTTCCCGCAGGAGCCTGACCGATGAGCCAGTTCGCAGGTTGGCTTGGACAGCGATACCGTAACAATCGCTCCTTGACGGATTACGAGATCGCTGCAGATGTTCGAAAATTCGATTCGTCAGGCGTCACGCCACTTGATCAGGGGATCGTGTACCTTGATGACGACTACATTGAGTACGTCGACCGCCATTTCCTCTATCGTGGCTGGGGCGCGATGTGGGGGTGCGTGATCCTCGGTCTTGTATTGGTTTTCGTTCTGGCATTTGTGTATGCAACTCTCGCGATGCACGCCGAGGGAAAGTCCATTAGTTCTGAGATGACGATCACGGTCGGCGTCCTCTCTGTCCTCATGCTCGGTTTCGCTGCCTTCACCTACCGGATGCTTCTTGGTAGAGATATATTCAGATATCAGTACTACCCCATCCGATTCGATAGGCGTGAGAGGAAAGTCCACATCTTCGCAGGGGGGCGAAGGGGCGTAATTTCAGTGCCATGGTCAAGTGTCAATTTCGTCATTGGGAGGGACAAGCCTCTTGGGCCGGATGAAGGTGCCACGTATGACCTGCGTGGATTGGTCATGAAGGGAGATCAGGTCGTCCATACCTTTGCAGTTGGTTCGGATAGCGGGTCCAATCCTGGCATCACGCTCGCACATTGGGAAATGATCAGGCGCTTCATGGAGGATGGCCGCTCTGCACTTCCGTTTCCTCCGCTTCAGCTGTACACATCGGTGGCGCCAACGTTGCGAAATGCATTCATCATCCATGTGTCTTCCGCTGGCGCGGGACTGATGTGGATAGCGCTGCCCGTTACATTGCCTTGGGCGCTATTCCGTTTCCTGACAATGAAATTGTGCCGCAGGCCAGTCTGGCCAGTGGGGGTGATCAGGCGCGAGGTATCTGACGACTCGGGCGCGGCTCCGCTCCGTGCACCCGTCGTATACGGACGCGTAAATCGCGTGGAAGGTCGTGCCGATGAAATGGAGCGCTTCTGGAAGGACTCGATCACGGCAGCCAAGGCCCGTAACGATGGGATTCGTCAGCAGCTGCAGGCAACCTCGTTGAATGCGTGAAGTGGGCGTTGGATGCATGGCGTGGCATTCTCGCTCAGACGAGTGAGCGAGGATCACGGATGTACAGCGGCTGGATGCGCAGTTTCCCGACGGATCGCTTTCTCTCGGCACAGGAGAGCGCCTCGCGTTTCGATCCTCGGATCGCCGAGGATGTCGCACCTGACGAGCGTGCGTCGTTGGTTCATTTCAACTCGACCTACATCGATCTGATCGACCGAAGGTTCCGCCTGCGCGGAATGGTCTCGACCACCATGGTCCTGCTGGGGACGCTGGCCCTGTTCCTGTTCGGTTTCTTCCTGCTTTTCACGCTGGTGATCCCGAACCTGGAAGGCGACTTCTGGGACTGGGTGATGTACGCCATGGTCGGCGTGTGCGTGGTCGGTGCCCCGGTGCTGTTCTGGCACACGACGCTGCGCTACGAGTTCTTCACCTATGTCTGGTATCCGACACGGTTCAACCGGCGCAACCGGACGGTCTACTTCTTCACGGGTGGGGAAGAGGGCGCTGTATCCGTGCCATGGGATGGGGCCGTGTTCTACATCGGGCAGGGGACCAGCCAGGCGTTCCTGCGCGACCTGCGCTGCAGCATCCTCGAGGATCGGGTGATCAAGCGCACCTTCGCGGTGGGCCATTACTTCGACGACGAACAGAAGATCCGCGGCATCTGGGAGTTCATTCGCCGCTACATGGAGCAGGGGCCGGCAGAGGTGGTCGATACCATCAAGGGTCGCCAGATGAACCTGTCCGTGACGCCGTCATGGCGCAACTGCTACCTGTTCGTGGTGGCCAGTCTCGGTCCCAGCTTGCTGGGCGCGCGCTTCATCCTGATGCCCTTGCTGCTGCCCTTGGTGTTGTGCCGATGGTTGGTCCTTCGATCCTGCCGCGCGCCCGTGTGGCCACAGTGGGTGGAAGACGAGTGCGCAATCGATGCCAACGATCCTCTTCGGCTCGTGGAACCCGAGGTGATGGCGCAGTTCGAGCCGGATCGGCGTCCGCTCTGAGCGGGCCTCTGCGGCAGCTCCCTGCCTGCGTCAGCAGGCAGGGCTCGGGATCACATCGCCGGGCAGGCCGGATCCTTGCCGCTCACCGCCGCACAGATCCTGCGCCGGCAGTCCACGCCTTTCAGTGACGTAGGGCTGGGGCAGCTGCGCAGCTGCGCCTGGATGTTGGATTCGGTCGAGGCGGACTTCTTGCTGGCCACGCGCTCGAATGCGGCGCGCTCATCTTCGGCGCGTTTGCGCTGGTCTGCTTCGATCTGGGCGATCAGATCATCCATGCTCTGAGGCTGGGCCTTGGCTTTTGCCTTGGCCTTGTCCTCTTCCTTGATGATGCCGAGCAGGGTGCCGAGCAGATTTTCATCGCCCTTGCCTGCGGTACCGGCGGCGCGACTGCTGCGTTCACCCGGCTGGGCGCCCCGTGCCCGCGTCGTTGCAGCGGTGCCGGTGGTTGCGGCAGCGCCCGCAGCAGCGGTTGCCGCGTCAGCGGCAGGCGCGGGTGGGCTCCCGGTGGTGGCCGGCAGCGCCGGCTCAGTCGGAGAAGCGGGCGCATCGACGATCATCGCGGCACCTTCACCCGGTGCCACCGACGGGGCGTCCGGGTGCCCGGTCACATGGCCGGTGTCGGGTGTCAGTGAATACTCGGACGGGTCGCTGTAGTCATTACTACCGGACAGACCCCAGGCGGTCAGCCCGGCGATGACGACCACGGCACTGGCCAATGCCAGCCACAGGACCGTACGGCGTTTGCCGCTGGACGGCGCGCGTGCGGCACGTGGCGACGCGGTTGCCTGCCGGCCCTCCATGTCTGCCAGAATACGGCCCGAATTCGGGGCCTGGCCCTTTGCCTGCGCTCCCCCTGAGAGCAGACTTGGCCGATTGATTCCGCCATTATTCAAGTGCATCCAGCCCTTGGTTTGAGTCGGCAACTGCCGAAGCGAATTTGCGCATTCTTAGTGAAAGCGGTTGGGGCGTCAACCAGATCGCGTGTCAGGGAGGACCGGTGTTGCCAATCGTGGTTGCTGCCATTGCCGTCGTACTGTTGGTGGCTGGTGTGTGCTGGGTACTGTTGTTCCCCGAGACGGTCGAATCGCTGCGTCAGGCGATCGCGAAGCGTCTGGGCGGATTCCGTCGTCGGGCGGGGCAGGTCGGTGACCGGGTCGGCCACGGCGCCACCCGCGTGCGCAGTGGGGTTCGTGAAGAGGTCGGAGCCGTGCACGGCGCACTGCGGCGCCACTGGCTCATTCTGGTTGTCGCCGCAGCGTTGCTGCTGATTCCTCCAATTGTGATATTCGTCACGCGGCAGACCGTGGTGCTGGAGGATTTCAGGGGCGATGATCTGGCGGAATCGAGTTCGATGGTCGCCCAGCTGCTACGCGGGGAGCGGCTGACGCCGCCACCGCCGCCGCCGCCGGAGGTGTTCACCACTGCCGAAGTGCGTCGTCTGCGGCCTGAAATCGTCACGGCTGATCGCAAATGGGGTCAGATCGATCCCGATCTGCAGCAGCGCGTGCTGGCCATCTATGAGGTGATGCGACGCCAGTACGGTTACGAAATGGTGCTGATCGAAGGCTATCGCAGTCCGCAGCGGCAGGCCGAACTGATGGCGGGTGGCAAGGCGACCCGGGCCGGTGCCTGGCAGAGCTGCCACCAGTATGGCCTGGGCGTGGACAGCGCACCCATCCGCGATGGCAAGCTGCAATGGGACATGGAAGATCCGTGGACCCGGCGTGGGTACTTCCTGTACGGCGAGCTGGCTGAACAGGCGAGCCTGGACTGGGGCGGAAACTGGCGGAGCATCAAGGACTATGTTCACGTGGAAATGACGGACCGCTGCCGCGCCGCCCGGGTAGCAAAGCGCGAGGAACTGTCCCGTCAAGGGTGATAACCGCACGGCGGTACTGGTATGGTTACGCCGATGGCCTGCGTCGTCGGGGGAACCGGGGGGCGATGGAACGCCGGGTCACACATGGATCAAGGAGCATGATGGATGGCACGACCGTTTATCGTCGTCGGTGACCCGCTCAGCCACGGAGGGACCGTGGTGGCGGGCACCGGACAGACCGACATCAATGGCAGGCCGGTGGCGCGCGTCGGTGATCGTGCGTTGTGCGCCGTGCATGGCGCGACCACGATTGTCAGTGGCGACGCGACAGTGCTCATCGACGGTCAGCCGGTGGCGCGCGACGGCGACCGCACCGCGTGTGGAGCGACGCTGGTCGCTTCGCAGGCCATGACCGGTCTGCGTTGACCTGCGCGGTCGACAGGAGCAGCGCATGGAGCAGGGCAACTGATGGCAGGATGGCTGGGCAAAGCAGCTTCGGTGGTGATGATCTTCGTCTCCACCTGGGGCGCGACGATTCTCTACTGGCGCAACAGCGGCACGGTACCGACCGGCATGCAGATGCTGGCCTACCTGGGCCTGCTGCCGGTCGGCCTGAGCGGTGCCGGCTTCATGCTGCGTGGCGCCGCGCGCCGTGGCGTCGATGCGGCGCTGGACAAGGCTGCGGCCAACGATGGGGAGCCGGTCAAGGGCAAAGGCGAAGCCGTCGCGACGAAGGTGGTGCCGCCGTCGGTGGCGTTGATTGCCGGTGGCCTCAGGCTGGGTGTGGATCTGGATGCCCAATCATGGCTGGCTGCTGCCGCTGCGCCGCCGCGTCCCACGCTCGATGGCCGCTTCCGCGACAACTACAACCTGCCGGTGCGCATGAGCGCGGCGCAGGACCTCGATGAGTTCCTGGTGCTGCAGGCCCGTCAGGACGGCATCGATACCGCAGCCCACGAACGGCGTGCGCTCGCCCTGCTGCAGCCGGTGCTGGAGGAACTGCTGGAGGCAGCATCCGCGGCGCTGCCGGAAATCATCGCTTCCGAGGAAGTGGTGGTGGCCGGTCTGCGGCGTCGCGACGAACAGCGCGTGGAGAACGTACTGAGCGTCGAGCTGATGGTGCCGGGCAGCTGGTCCGATGCGCTGCGCCCCTGGGTGCAGACATGGCTGCTGGAGCAGGCGCGGATGGCAGGCATCGATGCGCGCCGCTTCGATGTCCGGGTCACCTCGCTGGACGGCGCACGCGAGGTGTGGCCGCACCTGCAACGGGTGATCGACGCACTGGATCAGGGCGAGCCACGCTGGCACCTGCTGGTGTCCGCGTCTTCTTCGATCGATGCCGGCATCGTTTCCTCATGGCAGTCCTCCGGTGTGCTGGCAACCGCACAGAGTCCGGATGGCCGCATACCGGGCGAGGGTGCCGCCGGCGTCCTGCTGGCGAGCCGGGGCGTTGCCCATGAAGGCGACGCGCGACTGTGGCGCCCGCAACTGGTACGCGCCGAGCAGATCGAGGCGACCCGGCCGGCCGAACAGCGCCGTCAGCTGGCGACGCTCGCTGCGCAGTGGCAGCAGACGCTGGGTCTGGAGGGAGCACAGGCCCAGTTCGTGCTGCATGATGCCGATCACCGGGGCGATCTGATGGTCGATGCCGCCGCCATCACGGCGTCGCTGGCTCCCGACCTGGACTTCAGTCCGCAGAGCCTGGCGCTGGCGATCAGCGCAGGCGAACTGGGCCCGGTGCTGCCGTTGGCGCAGCTGGCACTGGCCCGCGCACAGCTTGACCGCCAGGCCGAGCCGGTGCTGTTGCTCGGCGTGGCCGACAACCAGCAGCGACTGTTCGGCCTGGTCGACCCTCTTCCTTCCCCGACGCAGGCGGCCGATGCGCCGTCGGCCCCCTGACTTCCTGGATCCCTGCATGAGTTTGAGCAATTTCAGCTACTACCTGCGCGACTACCGTCTCTGGATGGTGCTCGGCCTGGTCGGTGCCGCTGCGCTGGCCCACTACGGTGAGGCCGAAGCACGGCAGATCGGCATCTGGGTGGCCATCGTGCTGGCCGGCCTGCTGGTGCTGGCGCTGCTGGTCTGGATCGTGAAGCGGATCCTGGCCCGTCGCGCGGCCAAGCGCGTGGAGGCGATGGTCAAGGATGAGGCGGACAAGGCGGTAGCCACCGCTCAACCCGCCCAGCGTGCCGATACCGAGGCGCTGCGCACGCGCATGATGGACGCGGTCAAGCAGATCAAGTCCTCGCGGATGGGCGTGCTGAAGGGCAACGCCGCGCTGTACGAGCTGCCGTGGTACGTGATCATCGGCAATCCGGCTGCGGGCAAGAGTACGGCCATCCTCAATTCCGGCCTGCAGTTCCCGTTCGAGGACAACCGCGGCAACGTGGTGCAGGGCATCGGTGGTACCCGCAACTGCGACTGGTACTTCACCACCAACGGTATCGTGCTCGACACCGCTGGCCGCTACTCGGTCAGCGTCGAGGACCGCATGGAGTGGCTGACCTTCCTCGGCCTGCTGAAGAAGAACCGCCCGCGCGCACCGATCAACGGCGTGATCATCGCCGCCAGCCTGGCCGAGCTGTCCGGCAGCAAGCCGGAGTTCGCGATCGAGCTGGCCAAGAACCTGCGCCAGCGCGTGCAGGAAATCACCGAGCGGCTGGAAGTGTTCGCGCCGGTGTACGTGCTGTTCACCAAGGCCGACCTCATCGCCGGTTTCAGCGAGTTCTTCCGCAACCTCGATCCCGGCGAGCGCGAGCATGTGTGGGGCGCGACGCTGCCGTTCGACGTGCATCAGCAGGGCGACGCGCTGGCGGCATTCGACAGCCATTTCGACGAGCTGGCCGAAGGCATCAAGGAAATGAGCCTGACCCACATGGCGATGCAGCGTGGCCGTGAAGTCTCGCCTGGGCTGCTGTCGTTGCCGCTGGAGTTCGTCGGCATCAAGCCGGCGCTGCGCACCTTCATCGCTACGCTGTTCGAGGACAACCCCTACCAGTTCAAGCCGGTGTTCCGTGGCTTCTACTTCTCCAGCGCACTGCAGGAAGGGCGTTCGGTGCATCACGCGTCCGAACGCGTCGGCCGCCAGTTCAACCTGGAGCGCGGGTCCAATGTCGATGAGGCGCCGACCGGCCATACCGCGTTCTTCCTCAAGGACCTGTTCCGCAAGGTGATCTTCGCCGACAAGGAACTGGTCCGGCAGTATTCCAGCCCGCACCAGAACCGGCTGCGCTATGGCGTGTTCCTGGGCGCGGTGGGTGTGCTGGCGCTCGCGCTGGGCCTGTGGACCTGGTCGTACACCACCAATGCCCAGCTGGTGGCCAATGCCACCAAGGATCTGGATCAGGCCGTGCGCGTGCAGAAGGACCGCATGGACCTGAAGTCGCGTATCGATGCCTTGCTTCTGCTGCAGGATCGCATGGAGCAGCTGGACCGTTATGGCAAGGAAGGCGGCATCACCACCCATCTGGGCCTGTACCAGGGCACCGCGATCCGCGAGAAGCTGCTGCGTGAGTACAACCACGGCATGCAGCAGGTGATGCTGGCGCCGACCGTCTCCAATCTGGAGAACTATCTCGGCCAGGTGGTCGCCGAGCGCGACAAGCTCGGCCAGGGCGGCAGCGCTGCTGCCGAGAGCGAGGTGCTGTATCAGAACGCATCGCCAACCAGTACCAACGATGCGTACAACGCACTGAAGACCTACCTGATGCTGGGTAACCCGAAGTACGTCGAAGGTGCTCACCTGTCGCAGCAGCTGACCCTGTTCTGGCGCACCTGGCTGGAGGCCAACCGCGGCCAGATGAGCCGTGAGGAGATGGTGCGCGCGGCCGAGAAGCTGATGACCTTCTACGTAGCGCAGGCGGGCCAGCCCAGCTGGCCGCAGATACAGAACAAGGTCACGCTGGTGTCCGACACGCGTCAGGCGCTGGGGCAGGTGATGAAGGGGCAGCCGGCGATGGAGCGCGTGTACGCGCAGATCAAGGCACGTGCCGGCGCCCGCTTTGGAACCACCACCGTCGACAGCCTGGTGGGTGTGGAGCGCAACGGGCGCCTGATCAACGGCAGCTATGCGATTTCCGGTGCGTTCTCGCGCAAGGCGTGGGAAGAGTACGTAAAGGATGCGATCAAGGAAGCAGCCAATACCCAGCTGAGCACCACCGACTGGGTGCTGGGTACCACCGAGCAGAGCGATCTGTCGCTGGCCGGCAGCCCCGAGCATGTCTCGCGCGAGCTGGTGACCCTGTACAAGAACGACTACGCGCGCGAGTGGAGCAAGTTCGTGCAGGGCCTGAGCGTGGCCGAGTTCAGTACGTTCGACGAGGCGGTGGCCCGCATCAACAAGCTGGGTGATCCCGGCAACTCGCCGCTCCGTGTTCTGCTGGAGCGCATCAACGAGGAGACGGTATGGGACAACCCGCCGGCGCAGGCGCGTTCGAGCAAGGCGCGCAAGGGCTTCGTGGCCTGGTTCCAGCGCACCATCCTGCGCAAGGACCCGGCAGCGACGGCCGCCGCGCAGCCGGTGGGTCCGATCGGCAAGGCGTTCGAAGGCATCGCGCGGCTCACCAGTGAGCGCGGCGATCAGCCGGCAGTGATCACGGCCTACTTCGAGACACTGGGCAAACTGCGTGCGCGCCTGAATGCCATCAAGAGCCAGGGCGAAATCGGCGTGGGCACCCGCAAGCTGATGCAGGACACCTTCAGCAATGAAGGCTCCGAACTGAGCGCGGGCCTGGCGCTGGTCGACGAGCAGGTACTGACCGGGCTGGACGAGAAGCAGCGTGAAGCCCTGCGCCCGCTGCTGCTGCGCCCGTTGACCCAGACCTTCAGCGCCCTGATCCCGCCGACCGAAGATGAGGTCAACAAGACCTGGAAGGCGCAGGTCTACGACCCGTTCAAGGCACGCATCGGGCAGCAGTACCCGTTCAACCTCAACTCGGATGTGGATGCCGCACCGAGCGACATCGCCGGCATCTTCGGCGCCAGTGGCAGCATTGCCGCCTTCAACAAGGACGCGCTCGGCACGCTGGTGATCCAGCGCGGTCCGCTGCTGGAGACCCGCCGCTGGGCAGGGCAGGGTGTGAACCTGTCGGCTGAGCTGGTTGCCAACTTTGGCAACTGGGTGAGCGGCTCTGCCGCCGGCGCGGCGCAGGACACCACGATCTTCGAGATCCTGCCGTCGCCGGCTGCCGGCGCGCTGGAGTACAGCATCGAGATCGATGGCCAGGTGCTTCGTTATCGCAATACCCCGCCGCAGTGGACCACCATGCAGTACCCGAACGCGGGTCAGGTGCCGGGCGTGAAGATCACGGCGGTGACCGGCGATGGTCGTACCGTGGAGGTATTCAGTGCACCGGGCGCGAACGGCTTCAACCGCCTGATGGCCGAAGGCGAATACGAGCGCCTGGATGATTCCAGCCGTATCACCTGGAACGGCAATGGTGTGGCCGTGACGGTGGAAATGCGCATCGTCCGCCGGGCCGGCAGCGGCAGCGAGGGCGGCGGTGACTGGCAGCGTGGCCTGCAGCTTCCCGAGCGGGTGGCCGGTGGTACCCCTGCCGCGCCCGCGCCGGCGGCCACCGCGCCTGCTGCGGCGCAGACCACGGGAGGTGCGCAATGAGCCGCGTCGTCAGTGCCGGAGTTTCCTACTTCGGCAAGGTGCCATCGCGCGGTGATTTCGTCCGCGCGGCCGACAATCACCAACTGCTGGGCTGGCTGGACCGGTGGGCAGGCGAGAGCCTGGAACTGCTGAGCCAGAGCCCGGACTGGAAGCAGCGCTACGACGAGGCACCGGAGATCCACTACGCGTTCCTGGGTTCTCGCAGCAAGATGGTGCTGTGCGGGCACTTCCTGGCCAGCCGCGATTCCTCCGAACGCCGCTTCCCGCTGCTGTCCGCGCTGCGCCTGGATGCGCCGGAACCGCTGCCGTTCATCGGCCGCAGCCCGCTGGCGATGTCCAACGCCTGGTCCGGACTGGCCCGCCTGGCACGCCAGGCCTACCAGGAAAGCGACGCGGCGCAGGCGCTGGCGCAGCTGGCGGACGCACGTTTCAGCATCAGCACCGATCCCGGTGACTACAACGGCAGCTTCCAGGACTTCCTGGAGAGCACCTCGGTGGCAGACCTCGAGTCGCGCCTGCGCGATTCCGGTCACGGCGAGGTGGCGCTGCGACAGGTGCTGCCGGCACTGGGCCTGCTGTTGCAGCCGGTGCTCAGCGGGGGCGATGTCAACATCGACAAGGCGCTGGTGTTTCCGCTGGTCCGTGACCCGGCCTATCGCCCACTGGTGGCGGCATTCTGGCTGGATCTGCTGTCCAGCTTCGTCTCCCGCGGCGATTTCGAACTGGCGGTGCTGATCCGCAACGACGCTGCGCCGAGCATGATCGTCGGTTTCAACGGCGCCGACCGCCAGGTGCTGCGTGCGGTGCTGGACCCGGCGGAAGCCGGCGACTTCCTGATCCGGATCCAGCATTCGGAATGGGTGGACGACTATCTGCGCGGCGATTACAACCTCAACCGCTTCGGCAGCTTCCTCGACCGTGACGATCTGGCCCTGGCCACCGCACGCAAGCTGTTCGGCGAGACTTTCCTGGGAACCTGATGATGCGCTTGTGCAACCCTCTCTCCCTTGCGTTGCCGCTGCTGCTCGCAGCCGTGCCGCTGGCCGCGCAGAACGCGCCTGCTGCGGCACAGGCTGCCACCGAACGACCGGTGGTGATCGAAGGCGTGGTGCCTGACCAGGCGACCAAGGCCAAGCTGCTGAACAATCTGCGTGCCGTGTATGGCGCCGAGCGCGTGGTCGACCGCATCCAGGTCGAGACGATCGCGACCCCGCCGAACTGGGGCGATTACGTGGCGGGCATGATCAATCCCGGCCTGAAGCGGGTGTCGCCCGGCAAGCTGGAAGTGAACGGACAGGCAGTGCGGATCACCGGTGAGGTCGGCAACGAAGCGCTGCGGCAGCAGGTGGCCAGCGACCTGAGTCTGGCCAGCAATACCAGTTACACCGTGACCAACGCGCTGAAGGTCAGCTCGCAGCAGAACGTGCTGGACCAGACGCTGGCCAACCGCATCATCGAATTCCAGAGTGGCAGTGCGCGTCTGACCCCTTTCGGCATGAGCATCCTCGACGAGATGGTCGCCAAGATGGCGCAGATGCCGGACAGCCGTTTCCTGATCATCGGCCATACCGACAATGTCGGGCAGCGCGAATCGAACCTGGCGCTCAGTCACGCGCGTGCGCTGTCGGTGAAGAACTACATGGTGTCCAAGGGCATTCCGGGCAGCCACATGGATGTCGTCGGCAAGGGACCGGACGAGCCGGTGGCGGACAACACCAGCAACGATGGCCGCGCACGCAATCGGCGCATCGAGTTCAAGATCCAGTAAACATGACGGGGATCGGGCCAGACCCGATCCCCGCATGAGCGGGATCCGCAGGCAGATCAGTCTTCTGGATTGACGTCCAGCATCTCTTCCATCTGTTCCAGCGTGCCGTGGTCCTTGATGACGCGCTTGAGCCAGACATGCAGCGGCATCTCGCCCCAGCGTGCGGCCTTCTCGGCCAGATAGGCCACCGGGCTGTGCGGTTCGGTCCGACGGAAGAACTCAGCGACCTGGCGCAGCTGCTGCAGCGCTTCCTTGCGCGAGCCGGGTGCACCTGCAGGGCCACGCGGCGCTGTCACCGGGGCCGCTTCGGACGCGGGCGCCTCATGGCCGAACGATGCATCTTCAAAATCGTCGGAGGGGGCTTCGGTTTCACCATCGAGCAACACCCCGGCTTCGCGTGCGAAGCGCAGCACGGTGCGCTGCAGGTGTTCAAGCTGCTCACGCACTGCGCTGAAGCTTGGGCCATCCAGCCCCAGGCGGTTGTCGACCGCGGCCTGCAGTTCGGCCAGGGCCTGGCTGCAGTCGGGCAGGTCGTCGGCCAGCTGCCGGTAGAACCCGTGCTGGGTATCGCGGCGGGCGGCAGTGAGAATGTCCAGGCCAGGGCGGCCGTCATCCTCTTCGCCGCTGTTGGCACGGGCATGGGCATGCTCGAAGTCGGCGAGGCTGAAACGCCCCTGCGGCGCGACGGCAATCGGCACGGAGCGCAGCCATTGCAGCGAATTGGTCAGCAACCAGCTCAGGTTGCCGATCCGCTCTTCAAAATCGCCGTCAGGTGCCTGCGGATGCACGTCATCCCAGTAGCGGTCGCACAGGCCGGCGGTGAGCCGGTAGCCGGCGGCGAGGCCCTGGAATCCTTCCAGCTGGGTGGCGGCTTCGCTGAGCCAGCCTGCCAGCCGCAGGTCCTTGGTCCGGGTCTGCAGCAGGTCGGTGGCATCGCGCAGCACGCTGCTCCAGTCAGCGTACTTGATGTCGGTCTGCCACGCCCCCTGGTCCAGGGTCGGGTCGTCGGCACGACGGTTTTCGATGATCCGATCGAATTCAGCCGAGAACGACAGGTCTTCACCGGTCGGGGCGTGTTCCGAAATCGGGGCCAGCAGGGCTTCCTGATCCAGCATGGCGGGTCTCGTTGGGGACTGTGGGCGATTCTAGCCCGCCGATGTGAACGCGGTCGCGGGATTGGTCCGTCCAGGCATGCCTGAATACGGAATGCCGTCAGTTATGTGACGAACAACGCACTTCCATGGCGGTAGAGGCGTCGTGATTTTGACGAACACCGCAATCTGGTAGATTTGACGGCTGGAATCCGACGCCGCCGGGTAGGTGCAGGCGTCTTCACACTGGAATTGGCATGGATCAGCTGAACTACGTGATGACCCAGGTTGCCGGGCTCGGTGACGCGCAACGCCTGTATCGACTGCGGTCCGATGCACTGGAAGGGTGCACGGTGGAGCGGTGGCGCGGCGGTGATGCGCTCGGCCAACATGCCTGGACCGATGTCGATGTACTCGCCACGCGCGCTGATATCGCGCTGGACGCCCTGCCGGGCACGCGTGCGACACTGGTCGCGCAGACGGCCGATGGTGGTCAATGGCAGCGCAGCGGCCTGATCGCGGACGCTTCCTGCCTGGGCAGCGACGGTGGCCTGGTGCGCTACCGGCTGCAGCTGGTGTCATGGACGTGGTGGCTGCAGCATGCGCGGCACAGCCGCGTGTTCCAGGAACAGAGCGTGCGTGCGATCGTCGATGCCGTACTGGCAGGGCACGCTGGCATCGCTCGCTGGCGCTGGGCCGAGGGCGTCGACGCCTTCCTTGGCCAGCGCGTGCGCAGCTACTGCGTGCAGTACCGCGAGAGTGACCTGGATTTCCTGCAGCGCGTGCTCGCCGAAGAAGGCCTGGGCTGGCGTCTGTACGCCGATGAGGAAGCGCCATGCGGCAATGGCATGGAGATCTTCGCCGACAGCGTCGCGCTGCCGGAAGATGCCACCAGCGCGGCTGCAGGCGTGCGGTTCCATCGCAGTGACGCCACCGAATCCAGTGACAGCGTGCAGGCCATCGGCCTGCGTCGGCGCCTGGCCAGTACCTCGATCAGCCTGCAGAGCGATGATTACCGCCAGGTACGCGCACTGGTGGCACAGTCGCCGATGGAGGGCGGAGGTGGCCAATCGTCGCGCGAAGACTACGATGCGGTAGGTGCCTACGCCTTCAGCGACAGTACCGCCGGTGCGCGCCAGGCCCGCCTGCAGGCGCAGGCGCGCGAATCCCACAGCCGTGGCTGGCAGGGGTCGGGTACGGTTCGCGGCTTCCAGTCCGGACAATGGCTGCGGCTGCAGCAGGCCCCCGGTGCGACACCGCCTGAGCTGCTGCTGGTGGCCGTCGAACATGCCGGCATCAACAATCTCCCTACCGATCTGCGACGAAGCCTCGATGACGCGCTGGGCGTGGCGCCGATCGATCCGGCCGACGCTGCGCTCTGGCAGCAGGCCGAAGCAACCGGGTATGGCAACCGTTTCGACGCGGTGGATCGCACCCTGCCGTGGCGCCCGCTGCTGCGGGACGGTAGTGGCGCACGGCTGAATCCGCGCCCGACCGTGCCGGGTTACCAGACCGCTGTCGTGGTTGCCGGCGACGGAGGCGCCAGCAAGGACCTGCACGCAGACAGCCATGGCCGCGTGCGCGTGCGTTTCCACTTCCAGGAAGGCGAGGGCGGCGGAGCCAACGACAGCGCATGGTTGCGCGTGGCACAGCGCTATGCCGGACCCGGCGTGGGCAGCCAGTTCCTGCCGCGCATCGGTCAGGAAGTGCTGGTGGGCTTCCTCGACGGCGATATCGATCGGCCACTGGTGCTGGGCACCCTGTACAACGGACGTGGCGAGGCGGGCGTGGCACCGACGCCAGCCGGCGGAAGCGGCCAGAGCGACGTATCGCTGTATGGCCAGGCTGCAGACATGCGCGGCAGCGCGCAGGCCAACCTCAGTGGCGGCCAGGCGCCGGCCTGGCATGCTGCCGGCATGGGGGACCAGGCGCATCGGCAGGGCGGTGCGCTGTGGGGTATCCGCTCGCGCGAGTGGGAAGGCGGGCAGGGCGCCAACCATCTGCTGTTCGATGACTCGAACCAGCAACTGCGCGCGCAGCTGGCCAGCAGCCAGCAGGTGTCACAACTGACCCTGGGGCACCTGCGTCACCAGGCAGACAATTATGTCGGCAGCCTGCGTGGCACCGGTTTTGAACTGCGCAGCGACGCGTGGGGCGCGGTGCGCGCCACGGCCGGTGCCTGGTTCACGGCGTACGGGCATCGGTCGACGGCACCTGCGGGCGAGGCAGTGCAGCCCGCTGCCTTGCTCACGCAGTTGCAGGCATTGGGCGAACGCTTCACCCAGGCCGCGCGTACGCACCTGACCAGCCCGTTGGCGATGCAGGAGGGGGCGGGGGCGAAGCAGCGCTCGGTCCTGGTGAGCGACCAGTCGCCGCTGCCTGGCATCCTCAAGAGCGTGCGCACCACGTTGACCGGGGAAGGCTTCGATCCGGCAACCGAGCAGGCCCGCAAGCGCAACGCCTCGCCCGGTGACAAGCGCGTGCCGCACAGCGGGGATCCCTTGCTGGGCGTGGCCTCTCCCGATGGCGTAGTGCACGTTGCTGGACAATCGCTGCAGTGGTCCAGTGGTGAGGGTGTGCTGTTGTCCAGTGGCAGCCACAGCGACCTGGCCGTGATGGGGCAGGCGCGGCTTCATGCATCGCAGGCGCTGGGCATGCTGGCCGCGGCCAGTTCTGGCGCGGGTGCAGCGGGTACCACGCTGGTTGCAGTGGCAGGCAACGGCATGGTGGACGTGCAGGCGCAGGCCGATGCCATCCATGTGCAGGCCCGGCAATCGCTGCGCGCCAGCAGCGCGCAGGGCGTGGTTGAAGTCGAGGCGGGGAAGGTTGTGCACATCGCCACCAGCGGAGGTGCCAGCATTACCCTTGAGGGCGGCAACATCACGTTCGCGTGCCCGGGTGTGATCACCGTACACGCAGGAACGAAATCCTTCCTGGGCCCGGCCCAGTTCAAGACCGAGCTGCCGAACTGGAGCCAGAGCGACACCTCCAGCTGGAGGTTGACCGGATTCTCGGGGTGATGGGAACGCATGCCCCGGATCCATCCCGGGGTTCTTCGAAATGGCACGGAGCCATGATTCAGAGCAAGCCCGTCAATCGTCACTCGCCCATTGTACTGCGCCCGATCCTCCTGCTCAGCCTGCTGTTCCCGCTCGCAGCGTTCGGGCAGGCACCATCGCAGGATGCCGGACAGGCCGCAGCTACCCGCTCCGCGCAGGCCGCGATGGACGCGCAGATCGCCGCCGACGCGCATGCCGCGCAGGGCGAGCTGCCGCTGGCGGGTGATCCGGACAGCACCGCAACGCTTTTTGACGGACTGCTCGATTGCCAGCCGAAAGGCTGGTATCTCGATGCCGAATCAAGCCGTCCCGCCAATCCCTATCTGGCCCGCCACACACCGGAACCGTGCGAGCGTGATGAGGAATTCGGCATCGCCTACTTCTGTGTCAACACCGATTTCCATGGCCTGCCGGTGTCCAGGGTGGTTACCCACCTGGGAACCGCGCCCACGCCGATCGGCATCCTGGTCGACCTGCCGCTGGATCGGGCACGCGCACATGCGCGCAGGTCGCTTGGATCTGATTTTCCCGATGATGCACGCAGCCAGCGCGGCGAAAGGCCGAAGCTGGTTCCCCAGGGTGACAACACGCAGAAGTCGCAGTTGATGGGCACGCCCGATTGGGCTTGATCAAGCAAAGAGAAAAGCACGATGCCGGCGTACAACCCAGGCCCGCCATTCCGCGTAAGCAGTGACTGGTCGAAGGCCCGCCAGCACCCGACGCTGGCTACGGTGAAGCGCCACGAAGGGCAGGACTGGGCCGCACCGGAAGCACGGATGGATGAACGGCTACGGCAACACGATCGCCATCGAGCACATGATCCGTGGGCAGGTGGTGCATACGATGTATGCACACAGGTCGGCTGCGTCGCCGCTGAAGGTCAAGGACAAGGTCAAGAAGGGCGATCCGCTCGGACCGGTCGGGGAGTCCACGCCGGCGGTTCGCGCGCTGCTTGTCGAAATCCTGGAAAGCAAAAAATGATGAAGATGAACACCAGCGTCTGGCGGGGACTACAGCCTGTGCTGTTGCTCGGCCTTCTTCTTTCGGCCGCCGCTTGCACGGGGAAGCCGATTTCATCGGAGAACCCAGCCGCAGTTGTGCCGCCGACGGGGGCGGCCACCCCGACGAAGGAAGCGCCTGCATCTACAGCGGGCAACGCACGATATGCTGGCGTCAAGATGCTCTCCCCTCATTCAGGGTGCGCTTTCCTGAGCAGTCCGATCAACTTCTGTGATGATCGTCATCGTGCCCAGATCGACAAGGTGATCGCCGAGCAGCGGCCGAACTTCAACGTGCACTACATCGTGGCGGAGCTGGAGGAATGGCCTGAGTACTTCCAGCGTTCGGTGGTAGTCATCAATGCCCGGAGCGGGGTGGTGTATCCGTTGCCGATCGACGCATTGTCCGGCCCTTTGTCCAGCAAAGGAGAGCCCACCACTTATGGGAAGGTGGAAACGTCCGTGGATGCGCAGCACTTCTGCCTGGTCGGAGCGATACTGGCCTACCGTTCGATCAACGACGGGCGTTTCTGCTTCGGATTCGACGGTGTGCGCTTTACCGGACACCAGACTGCATACATGGCGTCCGAAGCACAGTGAACGGATTTCAATGGGGCAGGCTTTTGCGCGCGCAGCGCTGGTGGCGCCGTAACGATATCGATTGGTGCACGCGGCCTGGTGGCGCGTGTGCAGCCACGACGGTTGGCCGAATCAGCATGCTGGTCGTGGCTGGGCTGATGGCAACGGCCTGCCATGCACAGCCTCCCGAAGTGGGCGGCTGGCGCAGGGTCTCCGACACTGATCTCGAACACCTGTTCCACTTCTCGATGTTGCCGCACGCCGCAGCCACGGGAAGTCGTTGGACCATCTACGACGCCAAGGCGAACAAGGTTGTCTGTTGCCTGTCGGTGGAGGGAGGGGAGGTAAGAGAAAGTGAGTTGCAGGATCGCTTCGACATTCCAGGGCCCTGGATTACTGACTTGACCAACGGTTGGAATCTCGATGCGGCCCCCTATCGCCCGCATGTCCAGTTGTTGAAGGTGCAGGGCGCGATGGGCAGCCATGCCTTCAAGGAGGAACGTGAAGCGACGGGCGGCCTGTTGCTTCCGCCGGATGCGCGGGTGGTGGGTGGCCGTCTACTGGAGTTCGCCGGAAAGCGCTACAGGGTTGAGCGTCGGGAGACATCGCTCGGCGATGGGGATGGCGGTCTCCAGACCTACACCTTGACGCCGGTAAAGGGAGGTCCGGCGCTGAAGGTCGAGGTTCCATTCGGAACCTATTAGCCGGACCAAGTGAAGGTGGGACCATGCTGGTCTACGCCGTTGCTTCGCCGCGGACGCAGGGCTGTGCGCAGTGGCCAGAGCGCATGGCATGGCAACCGTCGCACCTTCATGGCATCCTCACGAAACTGATTGGCCACCGGCCATCGACGGATGAACGACATGCAGAAGTGGATCGGACGCACCGCCGGCGGGCTTGCGGTGGCGCTGTGCCTGGCGGCGCCGCTGGCACAGGCCGCCGAACCGGCCTTTGGTGGCTGGCGCAACCTCGACTCCCGCGACGGTGCCGAGCCCGCCTTGCGCGACGTCCCGTTCGCACTGCTGCCGATGCCGGTCGCACGCGATGCGCGCTTTTCGGTGTATGACCGCGAGAGCAAGCGGCTGGTGTGCTGCCTGCAGGTGGCCAGCGCCGAACTGGATGACACGGCGCTGCGCAAGGTCTATCAATTGCCTGAGCAGTGGGTGACCGACCTGCGCAACGGGCGCAGCACGGCCCGCCCGTGGCCGACGCGGGTGTACGAAATGCGCCGCGTTGGCGAACTGGTCGACTACGGGTTCAGCGATGCGCCGGAGGCCTACAGCGATCTGGGAGGCCTGCTGCTGCCTGCCGACGCGCGCCTGCTGCCCGATGGCAGCGTGCAGGCGGGGGCGACCTACCGTCTGCAGTTCCGCAGCACGCCGCTGGGCGATGACAGCAGCGCGCTGGACCGCTTCACCCTGCAACCGGCGCAAGACACAGGCAAGCCGGTGATCGTCGAAGTGTCCTACGGAACCTATTGATCCGGAACGTTAATCCGGCGTGACGGCGGTCGCGTGCGCCGCCGTTTTCCATCTGCTACCGTCGGCCTACAGGGGAAGGACCTGCCCGCCGCGTCGCGGAGGGCAGCAACGGTAGGAACGCCATGGAAGCGATTCGCAACCTCATGGTGCAGGCAGCGGGTCTTGATGCCGGCAGCCGCCTGTATCGGTTGGATCTCCCCGGCATGCCGGCGGTCGTTGTCGACCGGTGGCACGGGCGTGATGCCCTGTCGCAGGGGCGGCATCTTCAGATCGATGTACTCGCGCTGGACGCATCGCTGCCACTGGCTGACTGGCCGGGGCGGCCCGCATGCCTGCATGTGCACCTGGCCGATGGCCAGGATTGGCCGCGTCACGGCGTGATCGCCGATGCGCAGTGCGTGGGCGCTGACGGTGGACTGGTGCGCTATCGCATCACGCTGCGTGACTGGACCTGGTGGCTCGACCAGGCCCGCTGCAGCCGCGTGTTCCAGGAACAGAGCGTGCGCGAGATCGTGGACGCGGTGTTCCAGATGCACCCGCAACATGCGCATTGGCGCTGGAGCGATGAGGTCGACGGGATGCTGGCCGCATCCCGGCCGCGCAGCTATTGCGTGCAGTACCGCGAGACCGACCTGGCCTTCGTGCAGCGTTTGCTGGCCGAAGAAGGGCTGGGCTGGTGCGTGCAGGATACCGGGGAGGCGACGGCCGGCCACGGCGTGCTGCTGTTCGCCGATTCGACCCTCCTGCCGGAAGCCGCTGCGTCGCAGTCGGCGGGAGGGATCCGCTTCCATCGCGCCGATGGCACCGAGCAGAGTGATGGCGTGCAGCAGCTTGGCCTGCAACGGCGGCTGCAGAGCACGCACGTGCAACTGCACAGCAGCGACTACCGCAGTGCGCGCTCGCTGGCCGGCCAGTTGCCGGTGCAGGGCAGCGGGCAGGCGCGGCGCGAGGACTATGACCCGGTTGGCGCGCATGCCTTTGCCGACGCGGCCGAGCTGCAGCACCACGCTCGTCTGGTCGCCGAGGCACTGGAAGCGCAGGCACTGCAATGGCACGGCCGTGGCAGCGTGCGCAGCGGCGATGCCGGCCAGGTCTGGTCATTGCGCGGAACGCCGGGGCCGGTGCCGACCGAACTGTTGCTGGTGGACGTCGAGCACGCCGGGGTCAACAACCTGCCGGTGGATCTGCGCCAGGCGCTGGCAGCGATGGACGATGCCGCCGCCACCGCGGACACGCTGCAGGTGGCTGCCCAGACGCAGGGCTACGCACAGACATTCGTCGCGCTGCCCCGCGACCGGCGTTGGCGTCCGACGCTCTGGGACGGCACGGGTGCGCGACGCAATCCGCGGCCGCTGGCGCCCGGTTACCAGACAGCGGTCGTGGTGGCTGCGCAGGGCGCCGACGGCACCGAGCTGCACGCCGATGCACTGGGACGGATCCGCGTGCGGTTCCACTTCCAGCAGGAAGAGGGCAGCACGGACAGCGCGTGGCTGCGCGTCGCGCAGCGCTATGCGGGGCCGGGCGTGGGCAGCCAGTTCCTGCCCCGTATCGGCCAGGAAGTCCTGGTGGGCTTCCTCGAGGGCGACATCGACCGGCCGCTGGTGCTGGGCGCGCTGTACAACGGGCGCGGCGAAGGCGGCGTCGCGCCGACCCCGGCGGGCGCCAGCGCGGAGGCCGATACGTCCATGTACGCACAGGCGAGGGATGGCACCGGCAGTGCGCAGGCCAACCTCGGGGGCGGCCAGGCGCCTGCCTGGCATGCGGCGGCGACCGGAGAGCAGGCACACCGCAACGCCGGTGCACTGTGGGGCGTGCAATCACGGGAGTGGCAGGGGGCCGGCTGGAATCGTCTGCTGTTCGACGACAGCGACCAGCAGCTGCGGGCCCAGCTGGCCAGCAGCCAGCAGGCTTCGGCATTGACTCTGGGGCATCTGCGCCATCAGGCGGACAACCATCGAGGCAGCTTCCGCGGCAGTGGATTCGAGTTGCGCAGCGACGCCTGGGGCAGCGTGCGCGGGCAAGGCGGGCTCTGGTTGAGTGCCTATGCCCGCCGCAGCGTCGAACCGGCAGGTACGGCGGCACAGCCTGCTGCGCTGTTGCAGCAGCTGGCCACGCTGGCCCACAGCCATGCTGCGGCGGCGGGTACGCATCTGACAGTGCGGCCGGCCGCGCATGTCGGCGTGCAATCGCCGCAGCGCTCGCGGTTGGACGGTTCGCAGTCACCGCTGCCGGTGCTGCTGGCCAGCGTGCGCAGTACGGTGCCCGGTAGCGCGTTGCAGGATGCGGCCGGCTCGGCGCCGGAACGCAGCGGTGATGCCGGCGAGGGTCGCGTTCCGCATACCGGCGATGCCCTGCTGGGCCTGGCTGCACCTGATGGTGCGCTGATGGTGGCCGGACAGGGGCTGCATTGGGCGCCGGGCGAGACACTGGCACTGGGCAGCGGCCAGCACGGCGAGGCCGTGGTGATGGGGCAGGCGCGCTGGCATGGACGGCAGGCCATCGGCGTACTGGCCGCAACACTGGAGGGGGCTGATCCGGGCGAGCCGGCGTTGACCCTGGCCAGCGGCGAACAGGTGCTGGACGTCAAGGCGCAACAGGACGAGGTGCGCGTGCAGTCGCGGCAGTCGCTGCGGGGCACGAGCGCACAGGGTGCCGTGGAGGTGGCTGCGGGCCGGACGGTGCAGGTGGCCACCGCAGGCGGGGCCAGCATCACCCTCAGCGGCGGCAACATCGTGTTCAACGCACCCGGGAGGATCGCCGTGCACGCGGGACGCAAGTCGTTCCTGCCCGGCGATCGCGGCCGTTACCCGTTGCCGGTCTTCCCGCAGTCGGTCTGCAAGGAATGCCTGCTGCTGGCCGCACAGCGTGCAGCCCCGCTGACACCGAAGGGAGGCTGAGCGTGGCCAACGACTGGCAGTTCCCACCGTTCTCGCCACCGCCGTTGGAGGAGGGCACCCAGCGTTACGTTCTGCTTGATGGCGCGCAGTGCGAGCAGCCCCTGCAACTGCTGCGCGCGCTGCCCTGGGCGCCGCTGCCCCTGTTTGACGGCCTGCTGGCCGATGGCACGGATGACGCCAGCGTGTTCCTCGCGCGCCTGCCGCGTGGCCTGGAGCTTGACGGTTTCCTGCAGCGTGCGGCGTCGTACGCGCGTTCTCCGGGCCTGCTCAGCCTGATCGACACGGCATTGCCTGCGGAAGAGCTGCAGCAGCGGATGCAGAGACGGCTGGACGCCAGCTACCCGAACGGCAAGCTGTTCCTGGCCCGCTTCTTCGACGCGCGGGTGCTGCCATGGTGGGTGCAGGTGCTGGACGCGGCGCAGTGCCGGGCCTTCCTGGCGCTGGGAGAGCGCTGGTGGTACCTGCGCCACGATCTGAAATGGGCGCACCTGGAATTGCAGGACAGCGTGCAGGATCCGCACGATCCTCCCTGGGTGCTGGAGGCGGCGCAGCGGCACGCCCTGATCGATGCCAGCTACCCCTACACGCTGATCGATCACTTCCAGCTCTCCGATCCGGAGCTGCTGGCGCGGCTTCCCCGTGCGCGCTGGTATACCTTCTTCCGACGGGTGGTGGCCACGGCCGCGGACGTCGGCATCGAGGACAGCCGACGGCTGGTGATGGTGTCGACCTGGGCGCTGCTGGCCGGCGTCGATCTTGGCGAGGATCCCGCATGGCGGCTTCGCCTGCAGGACTTCGCGGCGGGGCGGCGCAGCGCTGCCGATATCGGTGACGAAGTGTGGCCGCTTGAAGAAAGCTGGGACTGAACGGAGCGCGATCGGAATGATGGGCAACAAGTACCTGTGGTGGAGCGCGCTGGCGGTGATCGCACTGCTGCTGATGGGCGTCGGCTGCAGCCGGGCGATGGCACGCGGTAAGACGCCGATCATGTCGTTGTTCGCCTTCAACTACAGTCCGAACTACCTCGCTGACGTGCGTGTCGACGGGCAGTATCTCGGAGGGCTGGACGGGTACACCAACGGTGGTTCCGGCATGGGCCCCCGCGCGCCACGAGGCAAGGGGCCGCACAGCGTGCGCGTGCGCTGGATCGAGGCCAACCGATACGATCTGGCCACCAACCGCTATCTGGATGAAGGGCACCGCGTGCCGCGTGAAGCCGTGGTACCGCTGAAGACGCCCTATCCGCCCAACCCGGCCACCTTGCTGCTGCACTTCTATGCGGACGGCCATGTCGAGGCCGAGCTGCTGGACAAGGGCGTGAACAAGTGGGACGTACGGCGCATGCCAGTGCCGAAGGAGCACAAGGACCATGACCAGTATTGATCCGACCGCGATTCCCGGGCAGGTGGATCTTGAACCGGGCACCCCGGATCCGGTCGCCCAGGCTGAGGGCACGGCACGCACTGCGCGACTGGCCCGCGGCACACGTCCGCTGAGCGATGCCGAGCGCCGCCGTCGCCAGGAGGCGATGTGTGGCACCGTGCCCGACAAGGAAGCGGCCACTACGGGATGCACGCAGAGCCTGCACCTGGCCGTATTCTTCGATGGCACCGGCAACAATCGCGATGAGGAGCTGAACAAGGCCCAGAATGAGCGCGCATTGTCGAACATCGCCCGATTGTTCATCGCGCACAGGGACGACACACGGAACATAAAACGGCAGTACCTGTCCGGCGTAGGAACACCGTGCCCGGAGGTCGGTGATAAGGGGGGGCTGCTGGGGCTGTCCATCGGCAAGGGCGGGCGCGAGCGCATCGACTTCGCGCTGCAGTCGCTGGACGAGCTGATAGACAGCCAGCCCGAGCCGATGCGCATCCTGGTGGTCAGCGTGTCGGTACTGGGCTTTTCGCGCGGAGCGGCTTCGGCACGCGCGTTCGCCCGTGATCTGGCCGCGCGCTGCCGACGCCAGGCCGATGGCACCTGGCTGTACCGCGAGCGTATTCCGCTGCGGATCGGATTCATGGGCGTGTTCGATACGGTGTGCTCGGTGTGGCCCAGCCTGACGGCGGCGGCAGTGAACTACCGCAATGGGCATACCGGATGGGCTGAAGGCATGACCATACCGGAGATCGTGGAGCAGTCGGTGCACATGACCGCCGCCCATGAGCTGCGCGGCCAGTTCCCCCTGGATTCCACCCGCGAGCATGCCCAATACCCCGCCAACACGGTGGAAATATGGTTCCCGGGTGTGCACTCGGACGTGGGCGGTGGCTACGATCCCCAGCACCAGGGGCGCCGGAACAGCATCGCGCGCTTTGCCCTGAACGAGATGTATGACATGGCGCAGGCCAGGGGGGTGCTGCTCAACCCGATCAGTCGCCTGGAACAGCACGTCAAGGCTGAGTTCGACAAGCAGGATCCGGAACTGCAGGCGGTGTTCAACGCCTATCTGCAGGCGGTGCGGGTCAAGCGTGGACGCATGGAGGACGTGCAGGCGTCGCATATGGAGCTGCTGTATCGCTGGCTGCGCGTGCGCGTGGCACGTGGTGACCAGTTGCCGTCGATGCAGCGGCTTGCTGCACGCGAAGAGGCCCTGCGCGAACAGGTGCGCACGCTGCGCCGACGGCAGTCGCAGCTGCCATCGCCCTGGGACAACGACAACCTGCATCTGGCCGACCAGGGCAATGCGGAGAAGACCGCCGAATGGAACCGGGTGTCAGACGAGCTGAAGGCGCGCAACGATGAGCTCTCTGCGGTACGCAAGCAGCGCCGGGGGCTGGAGAAGGAGAACGACACGCTGCTGGACAAGATCGTCAGCCTGCGACGGCGCCGGGAGCGCGGCAGAACGCTGACCATGGCCGAGCGGGTCACTCTGGAATCCTGGGACAATACGACCCTGCTGCCGCCGGACGTGGAGACCTTCTTCGACGGGTACGGTCATGACTCGGTGGCGCACTGGTTCATCGGCAACCTGAGCCAATGGCGGGTGCTGTACTTCGGCGCGACCAAGTACACGCCCGGCAAGGTCGAGGAGACGGCGGATACGCGAGAAGCCGTGCCCGGCTGAGGGGGCAGGGTACACTGGCCGGCGCAGCCCTTGGCCGTGCCGTCGATTGTGAGACCCGTGACCCGCCTGATCCTGTTGTTGTCCTGTTCGCTGCTGGCGGCCTGCGCCAGCGCGCCTCCGCCGGCTCCGGTCCCTTCGGATGCGCTGTGGAGGCTTATCGAGCGCGATTGCCGCGGTGCCGATGTGCCGCGTGGCGCCTGCCTGCAACGGGACGCGACCGCGGCCCGCCGCGATGTGCTCATCAAGGACGCCCATGGCGACTACCAGTTCCTGCTGATGCCACTGGACAAGGTCAGTGGCATCGAGAGCGCTGTGCTGTACCAGCGCGGTGCGCCGAACTACTTCGCGGCTGCCTGGCAGGCCCGCGGGCATACCGAACAGGCGCTGGGCCGCCCCCTGCCGCGCACTGTCGCAAGCCTTGCACTGAACTCGCCGCACGGCCGTTCCCAGCATCAGCTTCACATCCACATCGACTGCCTGCGCGCCGATGTGCTGCAGGCGCTGGACACGCACGCCCCGGCGGTCGGAATGCAGTGGGCGGCGTTGCCCGTGCCGCTGCGTGGCCATCGTTACGTTGCGCGCATGCTGCCGGGAGCAGAACTGCGTGCCAATCCATTGAACCTGCTCGCCTATGACCTGAGCGGGCTGCCCGATGTCGGCCAATGGAGCCTGGTGGTGGCGGGCCGCGAGAATGTGCTGGGAGGCCCCGGCTTCATTCTGCTGGCGACCCGCCTGGATCCCGCGACCGGCAATGAGGCCAGCGGTGAGGAGCTGCAGGACCATGCGTGCTCGGTACTGACCGGGGCGGATGCCGCGCTGGAGCGGGTCCGCTAGTCCGGGCGGACCTGTTGTCGCCAGCGCGGCGCGGTCAAGGCCAGCAGTTGCCGGTCCTGCCAGCCATCGATATCCAGATGGTGATCGCGCAGCAGGCCTTCATGCTCGAACCCCACCGAGCGCAGTGCATCGACGAAAGGCGTGCTGCTGGCCACCGGAAGCAGGGTGAACACGCGATGCAGTCCGACCTGGTCGAACAGGAAGGGGCACAGCGCCTGCAACGCCTGCGCGGGATGCTCGTGGCTGTGCTGCATTGAACGCAGCTCGGCGCATCGGGCGTGGGCGGAGTGCAGCTGGATCTGAAGTTGATCATGCAGCATGCCGTGCCGGTCATCGAACACGCCCAGCAGCAGCTGGTCGTTGTCCTGCTGCAGGCGCGAACGGTGGACGCCCGCCAGGAAGCGCGCTTCCTCGTCGACGCCGGACTGGCGCAGGATGCCACGGCTCCTTCGATCGTCGAAGGCGCGCCAGCGTGGCAGATCGGCGCGGTTGAACAGGCGCAGGGTGATCGGGGCCGCCTGCAGCTGCACAAGGTGTTGGCGCAGCACGGGGCGGAGCGGCGGAATCGGAAGGCCGAAAGAACAGGTCGTCATGGCTTGACGATGCCCGTACATGCGCCGCCACACCATCAAGAATGTTGTAAAACGCACGTTGGCTGCGCGCAGCGTCACTTATCAGGTTCCGGCATAAGCCCATCAGGCCTGGTCATTTCCGCTGAAACTGTCCGTTCGGGACACTTTCGTTACGGGATCGTTATGCGTGCACAGGCCGCCGCGTCCCGTCCAATCGTCCAACTCCCCCAGGAAGCCCATGTCCGCCTCTCCCCAGACGCTGCGCCATCGTCCGCTGGTGCTCGCGCTGTCGTCCCTGATGCTGGCCTCGTTGCCCGCCTTCGCGCAGGAAAGCGCACCTACATCGCTGCAGGAAGTGAAGGTCACCGGTTCGCGCATTCCGCGCGCCAGCGTTGAAGGGCCGTCGCCGGTGACCGTGATCAGCCGGGAGCAGATCGACGCACAGGGCTACCGCAATGCATTCGACGCCCTGAGCGCGCTGACCGAGAACACCGGCAACGTGCAGGGCGAGGATTACGGCAATACCTTCACCCCGGCTGCCAACACCATCAATCTGCGCGGTTTGGGGCCGAACCGCACGCTGGTGCTGGTCAACGGTCGTCGCCAGTCCGACTACCCGCTGGCCTACGAAGGCTCGGTCAACGTGGTGAACCTGGCCAACATTCCCAGCGCCCTCATCGAGCGTATCGAAGTGCTCGCCGGCGGCGCTTCGGCCGTGTACGGTTCCGACGCCATCGCCGGCGTGGTCAACATCATTCTCAAGGAGCGCTACGACGGCGTGGACATCAACGTTCGTGCCGGCGGTACCGAGCAGGGCGGCGGAGACAACCAGCGCGTGCAGGTGGTGGGAGGTGGTGCCGGTGAGCGATGGGAAGGCGTGTTCGGCTTCGAGCTGGGAATCCGCAAGGCCATCCACGCACGCCAGCGCGACTTCATGGATTCGCTGGACGATGATCCGCGTGGCACGGTCCCGCAGGCCACTGCCATCGCTTATCGGCGCAATGCAGCCACCGGCAGGAACATCGACCCGGGCAGTGAGGGCTGCGATGCCGCTTCCGGGATCTACGGCGGGAGCGTGTTCCGCGCCACCAATCCGCGCCTGGGCAGTTACTGCGGCAGCAACGAGGCCGCCGCCAGCTACTGGACCGTGCAGACTGAAAAGCGCAACCTCGATGGCTATGGCCTGCTGACCTTCCATCTGGACGAACGGACCGATCTGTTCGCCGACCTGGCGGTGGGCAGCGCCACCATCTACAACAATACCCGGGCCCCGACCTGGACGTCCGCACGCAATTACTTCTACAACCAGAACAGTGGTGAACTGGAGAGCTGGTATCGCCGGTTCGCACCGGAAGAAGTGGGCGGCCTGCCGCGCAACGCCAATCGCTTCCTGGAAAAATCGTGGTCGTTCAACGTCGGTGTACGCGGCCAGCTGGGTGACAGCGACTGGGACTACGAGGCCGTCTACAGCCGCTCGCGCTACGAGAACCGGACGCGGCGGCCGGTGCTGCTGGCGGGAATCAACGAATACCTGCTCGGTCCCACACTGGGCGTGCGCGACGGGGTGGAGGTCTACGCGCCGGATCCGGCACGGCTTTACCAGCCGCTGACGCCGGACGAGTACGGGCAGTTGTCCGGTTACCAGGAGAGCCGCAATGCGGCGTGGCTGCAGACCTTCAGCGCCAGCGTGAACGGCCGACTGTTCGAACTGCCTGGAGGCGACGCGGCGCTGGCGGCCGTGGTCGAGGCCGGCAGCCAGGGGTATCGCAACCGTCCGGACCCGCGGCTGGGAACCGGAGAGTTCTGGAACACCACTGCCGGCGTCGGTGCAGGAGGAGAGCGTGATCGCTATGCGGTGGGCGCCGAACTGCAGCTGCCGCTGCTGCCGCGCCTGACCACCACGCTGGCGGGCCGCTACGATCAGTACCGGGCCGCAGGCGAACACATCGGCAAGGCGACGTGGAGCTTCGGCGTGGAGTTCCGCCCGCTGGACACCTTGTTGATCCGTGGCACGGCCGCCACCAGTTTCCGTGCGCCGGACATGAACTACGTGTTCGCCACTGAAACCCGTGGCTACAACCCGGGCATGACCGATTACTGGCGGTGCCGTACCGCGGGTCAGCCGTATGACGACTGCGATTTCAACGGGCTGTCCATCGACTTCAGCAACCGCGCCAATCCGCAGCTGGAACCGGAAACCGCAAAGTCGTACGGCTTCGGTGTGGTCTGGTCGCCGCTGGCAAGCCTGGATTTCAGTGCGGACTACTATGACATCCGCATCGAGAACGAGGTGACCAATCTCGACAGCAGCCGCATCCTGCGCGACGAAGCCGATTGCCGCCTCGGCCGTACCCTGGGCGGTGAAGTGCGCGATATCGGTTCGCCGCTGTGCCAGGACGCGCTGGCCCGAGTGATCCGCAATCCTTCCACTGCGGCGGTGCAGCCGGACCAGGTCACCCGGGTGCTGATAAATCCGATCAACGCGGCATCCGAGTCCGTGCGCGGCATCGATCTGAAGGGCAACTGGCGTTTCGATGCCGGGCGGGCGGGGCGCTTCACCACGCGCCTGGCCTACACCGTCTTGCTCGAGCACGAGTACCGGCAGTTCGCCGATGACGAGGTGCGTGACATCCGCAATTCCCTCGACGACTGGCAGTGGCGCAGCAAGGTCAACGGCAGCGTGACCTGGAGCCGCGGTGACTGGACCGCGACGGTGTACGGCAACCGCTATGGCTCGCTGCCGAAGAGCGACGGCAGCGGCCGCATCGGACCGTACATGACGTACAACGCGAGCGTGTTCCGCACCTTCGGCGACAACCTGTCGCTGGGTGTCATCGTCAACAACCTGCGCAACAGCCGGCCGCCGGCGGACCGCAACGGGGGTGGCTGGCCGTTCTATCCGGTCGGCAACTACGACCCCTATGGCCGCCAGTTCTGGGTGGAGATGGATTACCGCTTCAACTGAGCAGCGCAGGTGGGGCGCCTCTTCGACTCGCGTCTGCGGCGAGCGGAGAGGCGTCGCTTGATGCCTTCATGACGCGCGGACGGTCGTCACCGCCGCCCGCAATCACGCTTACGGCAACGCCTGCACCAGATAGGATTCGATGACGTAGCTGAAAGGTTGCTGCTGGCGGTCGCGCAACAAGGCGCGCACTTCCAGGATGATGCCGTGGTCGCCCTCGCCACGGGGGGGCCAGAAGGTCTGGTCGGCTTCGGTCTCGCGCTGGAAGCCCAGCGGGCCGACCACGCGGCCGAAAGGCTCGTCGGTGCTGTCCAGCACCTGGTTCATCGCCGTACTGAGATGGCCGGGCAGGTACCAGTTGTCGGCCTCGGACAGCACGCGGTTCCCGCACACCAGCTGCACGCGGCGGTAGCGCAGCGCGGCGCTGGAGTCGGCGCCCAGTGCCTGCAGCACCTCGGCCGGGGCCTGCTTGTCATCGCCATGGATGCGCACCGCGCGGACGCGGGCCTGCTGGGCCAGGCCGTGTTCGGCACACCAGCTTTCCAGCGTGGCTGTGGCGCTCTGCCCGGACAGCACCCGCTGATGCAGCCGTTCGACCAGCGCCGCCGGGGCGATCCGCTGCTGGCCAGGCGGTGCCTGCGGCGGCGGAGCGCCGACGGCATCGCTGGCGGACAGGCTGGCGATCGGCGCGGCGGCAAGCAGCGAAGCGGCCTGCCAGCGGCGGATACGATCGTGGCGGTCGGACGGGCCCATGCGGCATCACAGCGGAAACAGGTGTCTATGGTACCCGTTCAGCGCTGTGTACGGCGCACCCGCCGCGCCCCTGCACCCGGCGATATTCATCGAACGGGCTCATACCGGCTCGCGCTGCACCTGCTGCCACAGCTCGCTGGCCAGCGCACGCACGGCCTCATCGGCGTCGCCACGGTGCAGCAGCCCGATCTCGTAGTTGTCGATCACCGGCAGGTTCCGTTCGCCGTCGATGATGCGGTGTCCGCGGCCCACTGCCCGACGCGGCAGCAGGCTGATGCCGATGCCATCGGCAACCGCGCCCTGGATGCCGCTGAGCGATGAACTGGTGAAAGCGATGCGCCAGCGCAGGCCGAGTGCTTCGACCGCCTGGATCATTTCGTCGCGGTACAGTCCGCGCGGCGGGAAGGTCACCAGCGGCACAGGCTCCTGCAGCAGGCAGCCACTGCGCAGGCTGTCGATCCAGTGCATCGGTTCACGCCGGCAATGCACGGCCTGGCGGCTGTTTCGGCGCTGCTTGACCAGGACCAGGTCCAGTTCGCCATGGTCGAAGCCATGGGCCAGATCGCGGCTGAGGCCGCTGCTGATCTCCAGCTTCACCTGCGGATGGCGGCGGCTGAAAGCGGCCAGCATGCGCGTGGTCTGCGCGTTGACGAAGTCCTCGGGCACACCGATGCGGACCGCTGTTTCGACTGTGGCGCCCGCCAACGCCTGTGCCATTTCCTCGTTCAGGTCGAGCATGCGCCGGGCATAGCCCAGCAGCGTGTGGCCGGCGTCGGTGGGCTGCACATCGCGATGGCCACGCTCGAGCAGGCGATGACCGGCCAGCTCTTCCAGACGACGCACCTTCTGGCTGACCGTGGACTGGGTCGAGTGCAGGCGGGTGGCCGCAGTGGTGAAGCTGCCGCAGTCGGCCACCATCACCAGGGCCCGCAGCAGGTCCAGTTCGAACATTGACCTATTCGATTTTGAACTTTCTTGCATTTGAACATTTCATTTCTGGATACCCGTGGCGACTTCTACCATGCGGCCAAGGTACCGGCAACGTCCGGCCGACTGATTCCGGAGGGTTCATCATGTACCTGCAACACCGCTGTCTGCGCTGGGCTGCGCCCTCACGGCGCGCGCTTCTGCTGTGCCTGCTGGCCGTGGCATTTCCGGCCTGTGCCGCAGACCCGTCCGGCCAGGCCGACACGCGGTTGCGGGAGGCCGCCAGCCGCGGCGATGCCGGAGCGGTGCGCCAGGCACTGGCCGATGGCGCGGCCTTGGAAGCGCGCGACGCACAGGGCCGCACCGCGCTGCTGCTGGCGACCCATGGCAACCGCGTGGACGCGGCGCGCGTGCTGATCGAGGCGGGGGCCGATGTCAACGCCAAGGACAGGCTGCAGGACAGTGCTTATCTGTACGCCGGTGCGCGCGGACTGGACGGGATCCTGGCCTTGACCCTGAGCCATGGTGCCGACTTGCGCAGCACCAACCGTTATGGCGGCACCGCCCTGATTCCCGCCGCCGAGCGTGGCCACGTCACCACGGTGCGCATGCTGCTGCGTGCGGGCGTGGCAGTGGACCACGTCAATCGACTGCAGTGGACGGCGCTGCTGGAGGCGATCCTGCTCGGCGACGGAGGGCCGCGCCACACGCAGATCGTGCAGCTGCTGCTCGAAGCGGGCGCCGATCCTGAGCTGGCCGACGGCGAGGGCGTGACGCCGCTGGCTCATGCGCGCCAGCGCGGATTCGCCGCGATCGAAACCCTGCTGCGCCAGCATGGCGCGACACGCTGATATCTGCTCCTTCCATTCCGCACGCTGGCCGTGCCCATCAGGATGTTGTCCATGTTCTGTTTCCGCCCGTTGTCCCTTGCTGTGCTGTTCGCCTGCGCACCGCTGTCCGCTGCTGCAGCCGAACGTGCCGATCTGCTGATCCGCAATGCCACCGTGGTCGATGTGGAGCACGCCCGCACCCTGCCGGGGCAGAGCGTGGTGATCCGCGGCGAGACGATTGTTGCGGTCGGCCCTGACGCAGGGCTGGAGGGCCAGTGGCGCGCGGACCGGCAGCTGGATGCGCAGGGGAAGTACCTGATTCCGGGACTGTGGGACATGCATGTGCACTTCGGTGGAGGCCCTGCGCTGATCGAAGAGAACAAGGCACTGCTGCCGCTGTACGTCGCCCATGGCATCACCACCGTGCGCGACTGTTCGGGTGATCTGCCGCAGCAGGTGCTGCAGTGGCGTGGCGAGATCGCCGCCGGCACACTGTTCGGTCCACGCCTGCTCAGCTCCGGCGCCAAGATCGAAGGCATCAAGCCGGTCTGGAAGGGGACGATCGAAGTCGGCAGCCGCGCCGATGCCGATCAGGCGATCACGCGCCTGCAGCGCGACAAGGTCGACTTCGTCAAGATCACGGACAGTACGCTGACACCGGAACTTTTCCTGTACTCGGCCGCCGCCGCGCGCAAGGCAGGATTCAGGGCATCGGGCCATATCCCAATGGCACTGACCGTGGAGCAGGCGGTCGATGCTGGCCTGGCGTCGATCGAACACCTGGACTATGCGTTCAAGGCGGGCAGCAGGGATGAGGCGCGGATTGCAGCCGATTTCGGCGCCGGACGTATCGATCGTGCGGAAGCCAACCGGCAGCTGGATGCCAGTTTCGACCGTGACACCGCGATGCGCGCGTATCGTGATTTCGCCCGTCGAGGCGTGTTCGTGACGCCCACACTCAACGGCGGACGCATTCTCGACTTCCTCGACCAGGACGATCATGCCCACGATCCCTATCTGGCCTACATCGGCCCAGGCCTGCGTGCCACCTACCAGTGGCGCGTGGAGCGTGCGGCCAAGGCCTCGCCGGCACAGATCCAGGCGCGGCATGCGCAGTACCGGCAGGTGGCCGCGGTGCTGCCGATGCTTCAGGAAGCGGGTGTGACGATCATTGCCGGCACCGACGCCGGCTTCCTCAATTCGTTCAACTATCCCGGGATCGGACTGCACCAGGAACTGCAGCTGTTCGTGCAGGAGGGGCTGACACCCCCCCAGGCCCTGTCGGCGGCCACGCGGTCTGGCCCGGCCTGGTTCGGGCAGATGGACCGCTACGGGAGCGTGGCCGACGGCAAGGCGGCGGACCTGGTCCTGCTGACCGCCAATCCGCTGCAGGACATCGCCGCGACCAGGCAGATCGACAGCGTGATCCTGCGCGGCCATGTGCATGATCGTGCAGCGCTGGACCAGATGCTGGCCGACACCCGCGCGCGCGTGGCCGCGTGGAACGATGAAGCAGACAAGGCCCGATCAGCGGACTGAACGCAGTCATCGTTGTGGGAATGAGAGGAACGGGGGAGTTGCCATGCGCTGCTGCGGGCACTCCCAACCGTTCCTTCGTTCGTTTTGCGCCGCGCAAAACAAGCCTAAAGCGTCAATTGGCATCGCATTTTTTCCCCGGAAAAACGGCTCTTCAAGCGTAATGACGTGCCAACTGCGTCACAGAGCTTTCAACGACCCACGCAATGAAGGCCGCATGCACGCAATCTGCATGGAACGTTCACTTCGGCGCGGTGTATACCCTCCCGCAGCGGACGGGGAGCAATGGCCGACGTCCGACGGCCCTGACCGCGTCGCTGAACGCGCGTCGGCGATTCCAGACAAGAGGATTGTCGTTCATGCATCTGCATCTCGCGCCCACGCTGTAGCGCTGCATCGCACCACGACCGGGCGCGTCGCATCGCTGCATCCGGTCGCCTGAAGATTCCGAAGCACGTATCCGGCAGCAGGCGTTTTGCCCGTTGGCGGTGGCTTCGCGCGAAAACATATCCATTCCGTGCCGCCGTGCCAGCGTGATCGCTGTGCGTGACGTCGTTGTGCGCATGGCGGTGCGCCTGTAGAGAGGAATGTCCCATGGCCATCCGCGTCAAGGTTGTCCCGGCAAGCGAATCGATCAGCTCCGATACCGCCGCCACCACCGTCCTCAATGATGTCGTGACGCTGCAGCAGAGCAGCAACGTCGCACTGGACATCGATCCAGACCAGGTCGCCGGCTACGTGAAGGACGGCCAGGATCTCGTGGTGCAGCTGAAGACCGGCGAGAACGTCCGCATCGTCAACTTCTATGCTGAAGGACAATCGCCCAGCCATCTGTTCCTGGTGGATGACAAGAAGCTCGTGGCCGTCGATCTGCCGGCGGTGGCCAGCGATGGGCCGTTGGCGGCCAGCTATCTGCCGCAGGAGACGCTGGCTGGATTCGACTCGCTGACGGCAGTGGGCGCGGGCGCAGGCAGTGGCATCAGCGGCGCGATGGTGCTGGGCGGGCTGGCCGCGGTCGGCGCAGCGGTGGCGTTGGCGGACAGCGGCGGTGGCGGTGGCGGTGGCGGTGGCGGTGGCGGATCGCCGAATCCACCGCCCCCGGTACCCGATACCACGCCGCCGGCCGCACCCACCGGGCTGGCATTCAGTGCAGATGGCCGGACGCTTACCGGCAGCGGTGAAATCGGTGCCACGGTGCGGGTCGATACCAATGGTGACGGTCAGCCTGATGCGACCGGGACGGTGGGTGCCGATGGGCGATTCAGTGTCACCCTGTCGCCGCCGTTGACCAACGGCGAGAAAGTGAGCGTGACGCTGGTCGATGCCGCCGGCAACGTGAGCGGACCGGGGCAGGCGACGGCCCCCGATACCACACCGCCTGCAGCGGCCAGCAACGTGGTGGTGGCTGACGACGGCAGCAGCATCAGCGGCAGCGGTGAGCCGGGAGCGACGGTGGGCGTGGATACCGATGGCGATGGCCAGCCCGATGCCACCGTGGTGATCGGTGGCGATGGCCAGTTTACGGTGCCACTGGACCCACCGCTGACCCAAGGCGAGACGATCAGCGTGGTGGTGACCGATCCGGCCGGCAACAGCAGTCCGCCGGTCACGGTGCAGGCCCCCGACTATCCCGACGCGCCGCTGGTGAATGCCAGCAATGGCAGTGTGATTTCCGGAACGGCGGGCGCGGGCCTGACCATCCTGCTTACGGATGGCGATGGCAATCCGATCGGCCAGACGGTGGCGGATGCGAGCGGCAACTGGAGCTTCATGCCGCCTGCGGCGCTTGCTGATGGAACCGTGGTCACTGCCGTGGCCCAGAATGCGGCCGGCAACACCAGCCCTGCCACGTCGATCACCATCGATGGCGTTGCGCCCGCCGCACCGGTCATCGATCCAAGCAACGGCACGACGATCAGCGGTACCGCCGAGGCCGGCAGCACGGTGACCCTCACCGACGGCAATGGCAGCCCGATCGGCCAGGTCACCACCGATGGCGATGGCCACTGGAGTTTCACCCCGGGCACGCCGTTGCCGGACGGCACGGTGGTGAATGCCACCGCAACCGATCCGGCCGGTAACACCAGCGGCCAGGGAAGCATCACGGTCGATGCGGTCGCGCCGTCCACGCCTACCGTGGAGCCCAGCAATGGCGGCACGCTCACGGGCACCGCCGAGCCCGGAAGCACGGTGGTGCTGACCGACGGCAACGGCAATCCGATTGCGGAAGTCGCCGTCGATGGCAGCGGCAACTGGAGCTATACCCCCGGCACGCCGCTGCCCGATGGCACGGTGGTCACGGTGGTTGCCCAGGATGCCTCAGGCAACAGCAGCCCGCCGGCAACGGTCACCGTGGATTCGCAGCCGCCTGCCGCGCCCATACTCGAGGCCAGCAACGGCACCACGCTCAGCGGAACCGCCGAGCCCGGCAGCACGGTCACCTTGACCGATGGCAACGGTAATCCGATCGGGCAGGTCACCGCCGACGGCAACGGTGACTGGAGCTTCACCCCGGCCACGCCGCTTCCGAACGGCACCGTGGTCAACGCCAGTGCCACGGACGCCACCGGCAACACCGGCCCCGGCGCCAGCATCATCGTCGACGCGGTCGCTCCGGCCGCCCCGGTCGTCCTTCCCAGCAACGGCACGAGTATCAGCGGTACGGCCGAGCCCGGCAGTACCGTGACGCTGACTGACGGCAGCGGCACTCCAATAGGCCAGACCACCACTGACGGCAACGGCAACTGGAGCTTCACCCCGGCCACGCCACTGCCGGACGGTACCGTGATCAATGCCACCGCCACCGACGCGGCAGGCAACACCGGCGGGCAGGGCGGCACCACGGTGGATGCGGTGCCACCGGCCGCGCCTGTGCTGAACCTGAGCAACGGCAGCGCAGTCACTGGTACCGCCGAGCCTGGCAGCAGGGTGATCCTCACCGATGGCAATGGTGATCCGATTGCCAGCGTAACGGTGGATGGAAGCGGCAACTGGAGCTACACGCCCGCCACGCCGCTGCCCAACGGGACGGTGGTCAACGCCGTGGCAGTGGATGGCTCCGGCAACGCCAGCGTCGGCAGCAGCGTCACCATCGACTCGCAGGCGCCGTCGGCGCCCGTGCTCGACGTCAGCAATGGCACCCTGATCGTAGGCACCGCCGAGCCGGGAAGCACGGTGACGCTCACCGACGGCAATGGCAATCTCATTGCGCAGGTCACCGCCGATGGCTTCGGCGACTGGACCTTCACTCCGGCGACGCCGCTTCCTGATGGCACCGTGATCAACGCCACGGCCACCGATGCCAACGGCAACACCAGTGCGCCTTCGTCGATCACGGTCGATGCCGTCGCGCCTGCCGCACCCGTGGTCAACCCGAGCAATGGCATCACGCTCACTGGCACGGCCGAGCCGGGCAGTGTCGTCACGTTGATCGATGGCAGCGGTAATCCTTTCGGACAGGCCCCGGTCGACAGCAACGGCAACTGGTCGTTCCCGCTCGCTACGCCGCTGCCCGACGGCAGCGTCGTCAGCGCGACCGCCACCGATGCCTCGGGCAATACCAGCGGCGCGACCAGCATCACCGTGGACGCGCTGCCACCGGCGACGCCGGTGCTGAATCCCAGCAACGGCAACACGGTCAGCGGTACCGCCGAGCCCAACAGCAAGATCATCCTCACTGACGGCAACGGTGGTCTGATCGCGGAGGTCTCCGTCGATGGCAGCGGCAACTGGAGCTACACGCCGGCCACCCCGCTGCCCGATGGCACCGGCGTCACGGCCGTGGCGGTGGACGCGGCTGGCAATACCAGTCCGCCGGCTACCGTCTCTGTCGATGCCAGTGCGCCGCCGGCGCCGGTCATCGATCCCAGCAACGGCACCACCGTCAGTGGTACTGCCGAAGCTGGCAGCACGGTCATCCTGACCGACGGCAGCGGCAATCCGATCGGCCAGGTCACCGCCGACGGCAGTGGCAACTGGAGCTTCACTCCCGGCACGCCGCTGCCGGACGGGACGGTGATCGTGGCGACCGCCACCGATGCCACCGGCAATACCGGTCCCCAGGCGGCCATCACCGTCGATGCGCTGCCGCCGCCGGCCCCCGTGCTCGAACCGAGCAATGGCACGACGATCACCGGCACCGCCGAGGCCGGCGCCACGGTGATCCTCACCGATGGCAATGGCAACCCGATCGGACAGACCACTGCCGATGGCAGCGGCAACTGGAGCTTCACCCCGGCCACGGCACTGCCTGACGGGACGGTGGTCAACGCGGTCGCGCAGGATGCGGCCGGCAACACCGGCCCGCAAGGCAGCACCACGGTCGATGCGGTGGCGCCGCCAACGCCGGTTGTCAATGCCAGCAATGGCAGCGTCCTTACCGGCACTGCCGAACCGAACAGCACCGTGACGCTGACCGATGGCAACGGCAATCCGATCGGGCAGGCCACTGTCGACGGCAGCGGCAACTGGAGCTTCAGTCCCGCCACGCCGCTGCCCGATGGCACGGTGGTCAACGTCACCGCGACCGATGCCGCAGGCAACACCAGCGCACCGGCAAGCACCACCGTCGACAGCTCGTTGCCCTCGATTCCGCTGATCGATCCCAGCAACGGCTCGGTGATCAGCGGTACTGCAGATCCAGGCAATACAGTCATCATCACCGATGGCAGCGGCAACCCGATCGGGCAGGTCACCGCCGACGGCAGTGGCAACTGGTCGTTCACCCCGGGCGTGCCGCTGCCCGATGGGACCGTGGTCAATGTGATCGCGCGCAGTCCTTCGGGTGTCGACAGTGCGCCGGCGGCCATCACCATCGATGGCGTTGCGCCGCCGGCGCCCGTGATCGATCCCAGCAATGGGGCCGAGATCAGTGGCACTGCAGAAGCCAATGCAGTCATCGTGCTGACCGACGGCAGCGGCACTCCGATCGGGCAGACCACGGCCGATGGCAGCGGCAACTGGAGCTTCACCCCGGCCACGCCATTGCCCGACGGCACGGTGGTCAACGCCATCGCGACGGACCCGGCCGGCAACAGCAGTGGCCCGGCCAGCATCACCGTGGATGCGGTGGCACCGCCGGCACCGGTCATCAACGCCAGCAACGGCGTGGTGATCAGCGGCACCGCCGAAGCCGGTGCGATAGTGATTCTCACCGATGGCAACGGCAACCCGATCGGGCAGACCACGGCCGATGGCAGCGGCATCTGGAGCTTCACCCCCGCCACGGCGCTGCCGGACGGCACGGTGATCACTGCGGTCGCCCAGGATGCGGCGGGCAATACCAGTGGCCCGGCCAGCGCCACGGTCGATGCGGTCGCACCGCCGGCGCCCGTCATCGATGCCAGCAATGGCAGCATCATCAGCGGCACTGCAGAAGCCGGTGCCACGGTTATCCTCACCGATGGCAACGGCAACCCGATCGGGCAGACCACCGCCGATGGCAGTGGCAACTGGAGCTTCACGCCGGGAACGCCACTGCCGGACGGCACCGTGATCACTGCGGTGGCGCAGGACGTGGCCGGCAACAGCAGCGGCTCGGCCAGTACCACCGTTGATGCGGTGGCGCCGCCAGCGCCGGTGATCAACGCCAGCAACGGTGCGGTGATCAGCGGTACCGCCGAAGCCGGCGCGACGGTGATCCTGACCGATGGCAATGGCGATCCGATCGGCCAGACCACCGCCGATGGCAGTGGCAACTGGTCGTTCACGCCCGCCACGCCGCTGCCCGATGGCACGGTGATCACGGCGGTGGCCCAGGATGCGGCAGGCAACGCGAGTGGCCCGGCCACGACGACCGTGGATACGGTGGCGCCGCCGGCACCGGTGATCGACCCGAGCAACGGCAATGTGGTGAGCGGCACGGCCGAAGCCGGCGCGACGGTGATCCTGACCGATGGCAGCGGCAACCCGATCGGGCAGACCACCGCCGATGGCAGCGGCAACTGGAGCTACACGCCGGCCACACCCTTGCCGAATGGCACGGTGATCACTGCGGTGGCACAGGATGCGGCGGGCAACGGCAGCGGCCCGGCCAGTACCACGGTCGATTCGGTCGCGCCGCCGGCACCGACCATCGACGCGAGCAATGGCAGCGTCATCAGCGGCACGGCTGAAGCCGGGGCGACAGTGATCCTCACCGACGGCAACGGCATCCCGATTGGGCAGACCACCGCCGATGGCAGTGGCAACTGGTCGTTCACTCCTGGTACGCCACTGCCCGATGGCACCGTCATCAATGCATTGGCGCGCGACGCGGCCGGCAACAACAGCAGCCCGGTCAGCACGACCGTCGATGCGGTCGCGCCGCCGGCGCCGACGCTTGATGCCAGCAATGGCACGGTGATCACCGGCACCGTCGAGCCCGGCGTGAAGGTGATCCTGACCGACGGCAACGGCAATCCCATCGGCGAAACCACCGCCGATGGCAGCGGCAACTGGAGCTTCGCCCCGGCCACGCCGTTGCCCGATGGCACGGTCATCAACGCGGTGGCGCAGGACGCAGCAGGCAACAGCAGCGGCCCGGCCACCACCACGGTGGATGCGGTGGCGCCGCCGGCCCCGGTGATCGAACCAAGCAACGGCAGTGTGGTGAGCGGTACGGCCGAAGCCGGCGCGACAGTGATCCTCACTGACGGCAATGGCGACCCGATCGGACAGGCTATCGCCGATGGCAGTGGCAACTGGAGCTTCACCCCTGGAGCGCCGCTGCCCGATGGCACCGTGATCAACGCGGTGGCGCAGGATGCGGCGGGCAATACCAGTGGCCCGGCCACCACCACGGTCGATGCCGTGGCGCCGCCTGCCCCGGTGATCGACCCGAGCAACGGCAGCGTCATCAGCGGCACGGCTGAAGCCGGCGCGACGGTGATCCTCACCGATGGCAACGGCGATCCGATCGGGCAGGCTATCGCCGATGGCAGCGGCAACTGGAGCTTCACTCCTGGAGCGCCGTTGCCTGATGGCACCGTGATCACTGCGGTGGCGCAGGATGCGGCGGGCAATACCAGCGGCCCTGCCACCACCACGGTGGATGCGGTGGCGCCGCCGGCCCCGGTGATCGATCCGAGCAACGGTAGCGTCATCAGCGGCACGGCTGAAGCCGGTGCAACAGTGATCCTGACCGATGGCAACGGCGATCCGATCGGGCAGACCACCGCCGATGGCAGCGGCAACTGGAGCTTCAGCCCGGCCACACCGCTTCCCGACGGCACCGTGATCAATGCGGTGGCGCAGGATGCGGCGGGCAATAGCAGTGGCCCGGTTACCACCACGGTGGACGCCGTGGCGCCGCCGGCGCCGGTGATCGACCCGAGCAATGGCAGCGTCATCGCTGGCACCGCCGAAGCCGGCGCGACAGTGATCCTCACTGACGGCAATGGCGACCCGATCGGGCAGACCACCGCCGATGGCAGTGGCAACTGGAGTTTCACCCCTGGAGCGCCGCTGCCAGATGGCACCGTGATCAACGCGGTGGCTCAGGATGCGGCGGGCAACAACAGCGGCCCGGCCACCACCACGGTGGACGCCGTGGCGCCGCCAGCGCCGCTGCTCAGCGTGAGCGCTGACGGTACGCTGCTGAGTGGCACGGCCGAGCCCAACAGCCAGGTCCGGATCGTGGTCAATGGAGACACCGCAAATCCGATCACCGTCAACGTGGATGGCAGCGGCAACTTCAGCCTGCCGTTCGCACCACCGTTGATCGCCGGCGAGCTGATCTCTGCGGTGGCGATCGATCTGGCGGGCAATACCAGCGGTCCGGCGACGATCAATGCCCCCGATCTTGCGCCGCCGGACATCAGCGTGCCGGAGGCCGCCGACACGTGGATCAATGCTGCGGAAATCGGCGACGGCATCCAGGTCGACGTGACCGTTCGCCCGACGATGCAGGTCGGGCAGGTCATCACTGTCAGGTTCGCGGGCCAGAACGGCTATGAGGCCGATGTCAGCCACACCCTCACCGCTGCGGACATCGCGGCCGGTTCGGTGACCGTGACCTTGACGCCGCCCGCTGGCATGGGGCCGTTCCCGGAAGGCGCATCGACCATCACCGCCGAAGTCGCCGGTGGCACCGCATCGGCGCCGGAAGGCTTCACCATCGATACGGTTCCACCCGCAACCCCGGTGCTGTCGCTGGTCGGCAATCTGCTGACCATTTCCGCCGAACCCGGCACCGAATTGACGGTCACGCTGACGGTAGGAGGTGTGACGGCCACGGCGACGGTCACCGCCGACAACAGTGGCCTGGCGTCGCTGAATCTGCTCACCGATCTGGATATCGACTTCACCTGGGACCAGCTGCTCAATGCACAGGTCTCGGTCGTGGGCAGTGATCCGGCTGGCAATCCGAGCAACGTGGCCAGCATCGGCATCGGCACCAGCATCGAACAGCCGGTCACCATCGGCAACTTCGGCGTGGACGTCAGCCTCAACCCCCTCAATCCGCGCTTTGGCTTCAGTGGCACCACCGAGCCGGATTCGAGCGTGGTGATCCGGGTGATCACGCCCGCCCTGAACGTCGAGCTGCTGCCGATCCAGGCCGATTCCTCCGGCAACTTCTCGCTGAACCTGCTCAGTCCGACCATCCTCAGCCAGCTCGGGTTGAACATCACCGATATCCTCAACCTTGGGTCGCAGATATCCTTCAATCTGGTATCTACCGATTCCAATGGCAACGACAGCGCTGCCTACGGCGTCACGCTGAGTCCGAATGGCCTGTCGTTGAACATCGGCCAGATCGATGTCAACGGTACATCCGGGAATGACGTACTGTCCGGCGCCAACGGCAGTTCCGAGCACATCAACGGCGGTGATGGCAGCGATCTGATCTTCAACGTCGGCAGCGGCGATCGCGTGGTCGCCGGCAACGGTGACGATGCGATCCAGGTCACCGCCACCAACTTCGTCAGCATCGATGGCGGGGCTGGTTTCGACACCCTGATCCTGGCCAATGGCATCGACCTGGACTACAACTCGGTCGGTGTGGGCACGCTCAGCAACATCGAGCGCATCGATCTGGGCACGGGAGATTCGGGCAGCGTGCTCACCCTCACGGCGGCGGAGGTGGCGGCGATCACCGATGGCAACGACACCCTGCAGATCACCGGCGAGAACAACGATGTGCTGAACGTCATCGGTGCGGTCAACACCGGAACCACGCAGCTGATCAATGGTGTGACCTACGACGTGTACACCTTTGGCAGCACCACGCTGCTGGTGGAGGACAACTCGGTGCAGGTGGTGGCCTGATGCCGCAACGGCGGAGCCGAAGGCGGTGGGCGGGGGGAGCGTTCGCGCTCCTCCTGCTGTGCGGCCTGCCGGCGGGGGCCAGTGCAATGAGTGTGGAGCAGGCTGTGCAGACCGGACTGGCGATCCATCCTCGGGTGCGTGCGGCACTGAGCGAGGCGGAACGGGCAGGCACCGACGTGAAGATCGCGCGGGGGGGCTACTTTCCCGCGCTGCAGGTCTCCGGCGGACCGCAGGCTGGACACATGTCCGAGATGGTGTACGACGTCACGCTGTCGCAGATGCTGTTCGACTGGGGCCGGACGCGCAGCCAGGTCGAGGCCGCAAGTGCGACCCAGCGCCGTCATCTGGCAGCACTGGAAGTCGCCCGCGACGACGCGGCGCTGGACATCATCGAGACCTATCTGGACGTGCTGGTCGCACGCGAAAGAGTGGCGGCCGTGCGTGACTTCCTGCAGCGGATCGAGGGCGTCCGCGGCATGGCCCGCGACCGCAGCGGCAGTGGCTACGCCGACCGCACCGAGCTGGATCGCGCGCAGCTGGAGTTCGCGCGCGGACAGGACCAGCTGGCGTTCGAGGAAGGCGCGTTGCGCGATGCCAACAACCAGCTGGCCCTGCTGCTGGGCCGGGACGCTGGCCCGCTGCAGGCGCCCGACCTGCCTGACGGAAAGCGGGCATGGCAGCATGACGGCCTGGATGCAGCGATCGAGGCCGCGCCGCTGCTGCGGGAATCGCGCGAGGATGCCGCTGCAGCCGAGGCGGAGCTGGCCGAATCACGCGCGGCATTGAAGCCACAGCTCAACGTGGAGGCATCGGCGCTGCGCCGCGAGATCGGCGGGCAGATGGAGAACGACGCGGTGGTTTCGCTGCGCCTGCGCATGGATGTCCTGCGCGGCTTCAGCAACTTCCAGCGGCCGGCGGCAGCCCGGCAGCGACTGGAGGCGGCGCAGTGGAGTGCCGACGCCACCCGTCGTGATCTGCGGCGCAAGATGCGCACCTTGTTCGACAACGCCGATGCGCTGGTACTGCGTGAGCAGGCGCTGCAGCAGCAGGTGGAGGAGTCCACGCACGTCGGCGGCCTGTATCACGACCAGTTCCAGGTCGGACGCCGCGACATCATCGATCTGCTCAGCGTGCAGCGCGAGCGCATGGAGGCCGAACGCCAGCTGGCAACTCTGCGCATGGAGCGGGTCCGCATCGATTATCGCGCTGCCGCCCAGATCGGGCAGCTGGGTGAGCTGCTTGGAGGGAGGGCGCATGCAGACGCCGCGCATTGAATCGACCACCACCGGCAGCGGCAACACGCCGCGCGACCCGCTGCAGGATGGCCTGCTGCTGCTGTGCGAGCGGCTGGGCCGGCCACTGGGTGCTGCCGAGCTGGTTGACGGCATTGCTCTGGAGCAGGGGCGGCTGCCATTGCAGCGGGTGCCACGCGCGCTGCGGCGGGCGGATCTGAACGCGCGCGTGGAGGCCTTCGAGCTGACCGACATCGACGCCTATCTGCTGCCGGTCCTGCTGCTGCTGAACAATGGCAACACGCTGTTGTTGACGGCGATCAGCGATGACCAGGCGCAGGTGGAGGTGCCACAGGCCGAGGGTGGAACACAGGCCATGCCGCTGCAGGCACTGCAGGCGCTGTACAGTGGTACGGCCGTGTTCGCCAAACCGCGCTTCCGCTCGGATGGCCGGGTCGGCGATTTCGCCGCGGGCCGGGGCGAGCACTGGTTCTACGGGCCACTGCGTCAGCTGTGGCGCTCCTATGTCGAGGTGGGGGCCGCCGCATTCGTGGCCAACCTGCTGGCCATCGCGACGGCGATCTTCGCCATGCAGGTCTATGACCGGGTGGTGCCGGTGGCAGCGTTCGACACGCTGTGGGTGCTGGCCAGTGGCGTTGCCCTGGCGGTCATCATCGAAGGGGTGCTGCGCGTCCTGCGCGGGCAGCTGCTGCATGTGCTCGGCAAGCGCATGGACCTGCAGCTGGGAACGCTGCTGTTCGCCCGCGTGCTGGGTACCCGGATCAACGCCAAGCCGGCGTCGATGGGGGCATTCAGTACCCAGGTACGCGAGTTTGAGGGCGTGCGTGATTTCTTCACCTCGTCCACCGCTGCGCTGCTCAGCGACCTGCCGTTCGTGTTCGTGTTCCTGCTGCTGATCGCGCTGATCGGTGGGCATGTGGTCTGGGTGCCGGTGGTGGCCTGTGTCCTGATGGTGCTGCCGGGCGTGCTCGCGCAGCGCCGGCTGGGTGAGCTGTCGCGGCAGAATCTGCGCGAAGGGGCGATGAAGAACAGCGTGCTGCTGGAGGCCTTTGAACACCTGGAATCAGTGAAGGCCACCCGTGCCGAAGGCCGCAGCCTGAAGCACTGGGAAAGCCTGACGGCGCAGCTGGCGGGAACGGCGTTGAAGACAAGTACGCTCACCGCCAGCCTCAGCCATGGCGCGGCCGTGGTGCAGCAGCTTGCGTATGTGGGTGTGGTCGCCTTCGGTGTCTACCGCATCAATGACGGTGCGATGACCGTGGGCGCACTGGTGGCGTGCTCGATCCTGTCATCGCGGGCGATCGCGCCGCTGGCGCAGGTTGCGGCGGTGCTGGGGCGCTGGCAGCACACCCGCGTCGCCATGGAGGGGCTGGACCAGTTGATGGGCGCCGAGCAGGAGCGCCCACAGGGTGCCCGCTTCGTGCACCGGCCGCGCCTGCAGGGTGCCTACCAGCTGCACGATGTCCGCCTGGCGCTGGGCGAAGGGCCGTGGGTGGTCGACGTGCAGGCGCTGTCCATCGCACCTGGGCAGCGTGTGGCGCTGCTGGGCGGCAACGGTGCCGGCAAGTCCAGCCTGCTGCGTGTTCTGTCCGGACTGGTGACGCCGCAGCAGGGACGCCTGTTGCTGGACGACGTGGCGTTGGCACAGATCGATCCCGGTGACCGCGCACGCAACATCGGCTATCTGCCGCAGGACGTGGCGCTGTTCCATGGCAGCCTGCGCGACAACCTCAATCTGGAAGGTGTCGCCTGGCGGGATGAGGAGCTGCTGGAGGCGCTGGACGCGGTGGGCATGGGGCCTTTCGTGCGCGGCAATCCGTTGGGGCTGGACCAGCTGGTGATGGGCAACGGCAGCCTGTCCGGTGGCCAGCGCCAGGCCATCGGCCTGGCCCGGGTGATCCTGCAGGATCCGCCTGTCGTGCTGCTGGATGAGCCCACCGCCGCCTTCGACCAGCAGAGCGAGACCCATGTCATCCAGTTCCTGCAGCGTTGGCTCGGCCAGCGCACGCTGGTACTGACCACCCACAAGCGCAGCATGCTGGCCCTCGTCGAGCGTGCCGTGGTGATGCGCAACGGCAGGATCATCATGGACGGCCCATTGGAGCAGGTGGTGCAGGGCAACCAGGTGCAGCCGATCGCCGCGGTCGCAGGAGGACATCATGGTTGAGCGGCAGAAGCGTTCGCAGCGACTGCGGCGCGAGCTTGCGGATCCACTGCTGGCGTCCACCCATCCCGTGTACCGACCGCTGTTGTGGGTGCTGCTGGCGACGGTGGCCATCGCCGTGGGCTGGGCCGCGCTTGCGCAGCTGGACCAGGTGACCCGTGGCGAGGGCAGGGTGGTGCCGTACAGCCGCATGCAGAAGATCCAGAGCCTGGAAGGAGGCATCCTCGATCGCCTGCTGGTGAAGGAGGGAGATCTGGTCGAAGTGGGCCAGCCGCTGGTGCGGCTGGAGGAAACCCACTTCCGCACCAACTACGAGGAATCGGCCAACCAGTCGCAGGTGCTGCGGGCCGCAATCGCGCGACTGGATGCGGAGGTGCTGGGCAAAGGTGCCATCGAGTTCCCGGACGACATTCCGGCCGGGAGCGCGCTGGCACGTTCGGAGCGGGAGCTGTACCAGTCCCGCCGTGCGACATTGCAGCAGAGTTCGGCAGCCATCGGCCAGCAGCTGTCGATCGCGCGCGACCAGCTGAGGATCGTGCGGCCGCTGGTCGCGCGCAACGCCGTCAGCCAGATGGAAGAGTTGAAGCTGACCCAGGAAATCGCCACGTTGACCGGCAAGCTCAGCGAGTTGCGCAACACCTATTTCCAGGAAGCCTATACCGAACGCTCCAAGCTGAAGGCGGAGTTGTCCGCACTGGAGCCGATCGTGCACCAGCGGCAGGACCAGCTGCGGCGCACCGAGATCCTGTCGCCCGTGCGTGGGCGGGTCAACACGGTGCTGATCAATACCCGCGGTGGCGTGATTCCTCCCGGCGAGCCGATCATGGAGGTGATTCCGGTGGAGGAACGGCTGCTGGTGGAAGCCCGCGTCAAGCCGCGCGACGTCGCGTTCCTGGTGCCGGGCATGCCGGCCAAGGTCAAGATCACCGCCTATGACTACACCATCTACGGCGAACTCAGCGGGACCGTCGAGCAGATCAGTGCCGACACCATCGAGGAGGATACGCCGCGGGGCAAGGAATCGTTCTACCAGGTGCTGATCCGCACCGATGGCAGCCAGCTGCGGCGGCACGGCGAGGCCCTGCCGATCATTCCCGGCATGGTGGCGGATGTGGACATCCTGACCGGCAAGCGCAGCGTCCTGAACTACCTGCTGCGACCGTTGATCAAGGCGCGCTTGAACTGAGACCGGCAGTCGGCCGCATGCCATGCAGCTGCGGCAGGGCGGCCTTCATCGCATCGATGAAGGCGCGCAGCCGCGCCGGCTGCTGGCGCGCGGCGGGAAACACCACATGCACCGGCAGGGGCGGCGCTTCCCAGCCCGGCAACAACTGGACCAGGCGGCCGTGCGCCAGATCCTCGGCGACCAGCCAGGCCGATATCACCGCCGCACCCAGGCCCGCACGCGCCGCCTGCTGGACCACGAACAGGTTGTCACTGAGCAGGCGCGGCGTGATCGACAGTGTGTGGGCACGCCCGCGCGCGTCATGCAGCAGCAGGCGTTCGCGGTAGTAGGTGACGAGGGAGATCCAGGGCAATGCCTGCGCCTGTGCAGCGGTGGTCACCGCATCGGGATCGACCAGCGAAGGCGCGGCGACCACGATGCGTGGGACTTCGGCCAGCGGCAGCGCGACCATGCGTGGCTCGTCCACCGGGCCGACCCGCACCGCACAGTCGACGCCCTCGGCAATGAAGTCCGGGCGCCGGTCTTCGAGGATCCACTCCAGGCTCAACTGTGGATGCCGGGCGAGGAAGGCGAGCATGGTCGGCAGCAGCTGTGCCTGTCCAAACGCATGCGGCACCATCACACGCAGGCGCCCACGCAGCACGTCGGGTTGTCCCTGCAGTTCGGCCTGGAGCGTTTCCCATTCTTCCACCACCCGCTGCGCGTGCCGTTGGCAGCGCATGCCCTCCTCGGTCAGCTGCAGACCATGCGTGGACCGGTGCAGCAGTCGCAGGCCCAGTTGCCGTTCCAGTGCCTGCAGGCGGCGGCTCACGGTGGGCTGGGTGGTACCCAGCTGCACGGCGGCGGCAGACAGGCTGCCGGCGTCGACGATGCGCAGGAAGGTGCGCAGCAGGTCGAGCCGGTCGGCGCCCGGGGCCATCTCCATCATACGCACCATGCATGAAAAGTATTCATTTGATCCTACTACAGACGTAAAGCGAATAGGCGCAGGCTACGCCCGTCCCCCCTGACTGGAGTTGCCGATGTCCACCCCCACGCTTTCCGTGACCGCCCCGCCGGTCGTGGCACCTTCCACCTTCCTGGTACTGGCGATGGCGGCCGGTGCCGGGTTTTCGGTGGCATCGCTCTATTACAGCCAGCCGATGCTGGGACTGATCGCCCAGGACCTGTCCGCGGGCGAGCGCGCGGCGGGTCTGGTGCCGACCCTGACCCAGCTCGGCTATGCGCTGGGCATCCTGCTGCTGGCGCCCTTGGGGGATCGTTTCGACCGCCGGTCGCTGATCCTGCTGAAGTCCGCGCTGCTGTCGGTTGCACTCGCCGCAGCGGCCGGGGCAGGGCACCTGCCGGGCCTGCTGATGGCCAGCCTGCTGGTCGGGTTGATGGCAACGCTGGCCCAGGACATCGTGCCTGCCGCTGCGGCGCTGGCACCGGATGCGCAACGCGGGCAGGTGGTCGGACGGGTGATGACCGGTCTGCTGCTGGGCATCCTGCTGTCGCGCGTGGTCAGCGGGATGGTGGCCGAGGCCTGGGGCTGGCGCACCCAGTTCGTGCTGGCGGCCGTGTCCGTGGCGGCGATGGGGGTGGTGATGGCGCGTGCACTGCCTCGCTTCGCACCCACCAGCACCCTGCGCTATCCGGCGCTGTTGGGCTCGTTGCTGTCGCTGTGGCGGGAGCAGCCGCAGCTGCGCCGGGCGGTGGCGAGCCAGTCGTTGCTGGCGGTGGGTTTCAGCGCGTTCTGGTCAACCCTGGCGCTGATGCTGCACGCGCGCCTGGGGCTGGGCAGTGCTGCCGCGGGGGCCTTCGGTATCGCCGGTGCGGCGGGCGCGCTGGCGGCGCCGTTCGCCGGTCGCTTCGCCGACAGGCTGGGCAGCCCCGCAGTGGCACGGCTGGCGATCATGGTGGCACTGCTGGGCTTTGCACTGCTGCTCGCCGAATCGTGGCTGCCCGCAGCGGCACTGCTGCCGCTGCTGGTGGCCAGCGCACTGCTGTTCGATTTCGGCTTCCAGTCGGCTTTGGTGGCCCACCAGACACTGGTGTATGGCCTGGCGCCCGCCGCACGCAGCCGTCTCAATGCAGTGCTGTTCACCGGCATGTTCATCGGCATGGCGGCCGGAGGAGCACTTGGCAGCCTGGCATTGGCGCAGTGGGGGTGGCATGGGGTGGCATGGCTGGCGACGCTCTGTGCCGGTGGCAGCCTGCTGATCCGCCTGCGCTGAGCGCTGCGCGCGCAGCCGCGCGTCAATCGTGGCCGCTGTCGTCCAGGCTGATGATGCCGCGGCGCAGGGCCTGGGTGACCGCATGGGTGCGGTCGCCGACGCCCAGCTTGTCCATCAGGCTCTTCATGTGCGCTTTCACCGTCTGCTCCGAGATCTGCATGCGTTCGCCGATGCGCTTGTTCGAGAGTCCGCCGGCAACATGCCGCAGCACCTCGGTTTCGCGCGGCGACAGCCGGTCCTCCACCACGTGCGCGGCGATGCTGGCGGCCACCGCGGGTGGAATAGGCGCACGGCGACCACCGGCCACCATGCGGATGGTATCGATCAGTTCATGGCGCAGCATGTCCTTGAGCAGGTAGGCGCTGGCACCGGCCTGCAGGGCGCGCACCGCGCGCACGTCGCCGCGGTAGGTGGTCAGCACGATGATGCGGGCACGCGGGTCGAGCGCGCGGATCCGCATGATGGCCTCGACACCGTCCAGCCGGGGCATCTGCAGGTCCATCAGCACCACGTCCGGTTGCAGATGCTGGTACTGCGCGATGGCTTCTTCACCGTCGGCAGCTTCGCCCAGCAGCCGCAGGTCCGGCTGGGCGCCGAGCAGGGCCGCCAGGCCGTCGCGCAGCAGCGGGTGGTCATCGACCACCAGCACGCCGATGGGAGGGGAGAGCTCAGTCATGGTCAGGTCTGCTCCAGGGCCAGCGCCAGCGCGACGGCCTTCGGTGATAGAGGCGGCGCGCGGGGACCGACAGCGCCACTTCAGTGCCCAGGCCGGGCCGCGTCCACAGCTTCAGCGCCGCGCCCAGCCGCTGCGCGCGCTCGCGCATGCCCTGCAGCCCCCAGTGGCCGGCACCGGCATGGTCGTCGGCAATGCCAACGCCGTCATCGCGGACATGCAGCAGGAAGCAGCGGGCACCGTAGGACAGCTCGACCTCGATGGCGCTGGCGTGCGCATGCCGCAATGCATTGCGGATCGCCTCGCGGCCGATCAGGAACACCTCCTCGGCAGCATCCGGCTGCAGGCGGGGCGGGGTGCCTTCCACGGTCAGGCGCAGTGGGTTGGTGCCCTGGCCGGCGTACTCAGCGTGCACATCGGCCAGGGCCGAGGCCAGATCACGACCCGCGAAGGGACCGTCGCGCAGGGCGTTGACCCGTTCGCGGCCCTCGGCCAGATTGCGTTCGGCCAGCTGCATCGCCGATTCCAGCTGGCTGCGCACGGTTTCCGGTGTCTGTGGTGACTGGCTGATCGCGTGCAGGCGCAGGATCAGGCCCTGGCTGCCCTGCAGCAGCGTGTCATGCAGGTCACGGGCGATGCGCTCGCGTTCGCCGTTGCGCTCCTGCAGCCGGGCCCGGAACAGCGCGGCCAGCTGTCCGCTGCGGATCCGTACGGCCATCACCAGCACCGCCAGCACCAGCAGCGCGCACAGCAGCTTGAACCAGACCGTCTGCATGAAGGTCGGTGCGATGCGGAAGCTGCGATGCGCCGGCACCCGGCTCCAGATGCCGTCTTCGTTGGCGGCCTCCACCTCGAAGCGGTAGCTGCCGGGGGCCAGGTTGGTGTAGTAGGCGCGGGTGCTGCTGCCGGCGTCCTGCCAGTCCTCGTCGACACCCGACAGTCGATAGCGGTAGCGGTTGCGTTCGGGCCGGGCCAGTGAAAGGGCCACGTAGTCGATCTGCAGCTGGGTGGTACCAGCGGGCAGGCGCAGATTGTCACGCAGTGGTTCGTGCACGTTGCCGTACAGCACATCGCCGATGCGGACGCTCGGCGCCATGCTGTTGACGGGCGCGTGGGTCGTGTCCAGCCATGCCAGGCCCTGGTTGGTGGCCAGCCAGAGCAGCCCGTCACCGGCCAGCACCGCCGTGGAGATCGGACCGCTCTGCAGGGCGACGCCCGGCATGCCGTCCACGGCATCGAACAGGCGCGGCGTCACCGGCAGGCCGGCGCGCAGCGCGTGCCGCAGATGCGCGCTGTCCAGACGCACCAGGCCGCGGCTGCCGTTGAGCCAGAGCCGACCCTGTGCATCGGCCACCATGCCGGTGATGCCCTCGAGCACGCCCGCAAGGTCGGTTCGTACCGGCATGAAACGTCCGCCGCCCAGGCGTGCGGCCAGGCCCGATTCGCCGGCGACCAGCAACAGATCGCGCTGCTGCAGCAGGGCAGTCACCGGCCCCACTGACAGCCCCTGCGCGGCACCGAAGGTCTCGATCGTGCTATCACCCAGATGGCGCAGGCGTCCATCGGCATACCCCAGCAGCAGCTGGCCGTTGTCGTCCATTGCCAGGGAGGAACAGGCCTGCTCGGGCAGGCGCGGTTCGCGCTGCCAACGGCCCTGCCCGTAATGCAGCACGCCGCGCTCGCCGGTACAGACCCAGGCCTGCTCGTCATCGGGAAACAGCAGCGCGTGCAGTGGCTGGCCGGTGAACGGCGCCGGCAGTGCGATCCGTGCGGTCCGGCCGTTACGCGTGCGGGCGAGATTGACCCAGTCGAACTGCCAGATCGGCGTCGGCGCGCCGCGTGCAGCGGCTTTCAGTTGCGCGCCACTGCCGTCGAGCAGCTCCCGGCGCAGGTCATAAGGCGCCAGATCCTCGCCGTAGCCATACACGCGGCCATCGCTGGCACGGACCAGCGAGCGATACGGATCGGCAGGACCGGCCGACAGCGTCCTCACGCTGCGCGCGCGGAAGCGGTTGAGGCCGAGATTGGTGCCGACCCAGATATTGCCTTCGCGGTCGGCCATGATCGGCACGGCCGACCTTGCGGTCAGGCCATCCGGTGAATCGAAACGTTCCATGCGCACGGCGCGCCTGCCATCGAACGTGACCCTGGCGACCCCACCTTGCGGGCTCATCGTCGCCCACAGCGCGCCATCAGCGGTGAACTGCAGCCGCGCAGCGACCAGCTCCGGCAGGCGGCGTGCCTCGCGCTCGTGCTGTGGCAGCACACCCTCCGCGTTGGCCAGCGGCGAGGTGCCGCGCACGCGGTCGGCCAGCCACACCTCACCCAGCGGGCTCTCCACCAACGTGGCCATCTGCGAGACAGCGATGCCGGTGTCCTCGAAGCGGACGGCACCCGGCGCGCGTTTCCAGATCTTCAGGTCGGCCAGCACCCAGAAGGTATTGCGGCTGTCCTGCAGGACCCACTGCACGCGCCGCTCGGGCAGGCCTGCGCTGGCCGGTGGCGGCCGCCAGCGCTTGCCGTCGAACCAGCGCAGCCCGCCGTTGATGGCGGCCCAGCGGCGCCCCTGCTGGTCGCGGCTGAAGCGCGGCACCACGCCGACCGGAACCCCTTCCGCGCGCCCGAAGTTGCGCAGCTGGCCATTGGCGAACTGGCTGATGCCCGCCTGGAAATAGCCGATCCACAGCGCATCGCCATCGCCGGGCACCAGGGTGACCATGTTGGTGGAGGGAAATCGGCTGCCGGGCGGTGCGGGCTGCCGCTCGAAGCGACGCCCGTCGAAGCGGTACAGCCCGGAGCCGGTGGCCAGCCAGAGCAGGCCGTCGCGATCCTGGGCGATGTCCCAGATATCGCCGGGTGCGCCCTGTCCCACCCGCCAGGCGGTGTGCTCGTAGCCGGGCAGCCCGCTGCTCACTGCCGGGCGCTGCACGGCGTGGGCGGGCAGGGCGATGCACAGCAGCAGGCACATCAGCAACGCCGTCAGGCGACGCAGGGAAGGGAAGGGGCAGCCATGCATGCAGCGCATTCTCGCAGGTGCGGGGCAGTGCGGGGTGACCCGAACGGGGTAGGCGCCTGCCGCGGCACTCGGCTATCACGCCGGCATGGACCACAGAGACTCTCCATGCAGCGCCTGTTCGTGATGTTTCCTGACCGCGGTCCCGGCGCCGGCCTGTTGTGGCTGCGGCTGTGCGTGGTCGCAGCGCTGTGCGTGCGCCCGTCCGACGCGGGCTGGCTGACGGCTGCCTGCCTGCTGGTCGCCTTGTCGCTGCTGCTGGGGGTGCTGACGCCGCTGTCGGCGCTGCTGGCCGTGCCGTGCCTGTTCTGGCAGTCCGTGCCGTGGGCCCTGGCGTTGCTGCCGTTGGCCCTGCTGGCACTTGGGCCGGGTGCCTACTCGCTGGACGCGCGGCTGTTCGGACGACGTGTGCTGGAGCGACGGTCTCCCCCATTCGGGTAGGTGCTGCCCTCGTCCGTCGGGGGTAGGGCATCGTGCCGGCGCCCCGCACCATGGGGCACCCCGTCGTGGCACCCCTCCATGGCTACCGTATCCCGCCCTGTTCCGACCGTCGCGGCGCTGCCGCCCCGGCAGGCTGCCGCTCTGCAGCGTGCGCTGCATTACATCGATGAACACCTGTCACAGCCGATGCGGGTCACCGAGCTGGCTGACGCGGCCTGCGTGAGCCGCTTCCATCTGGTGCGGCTGTTCCGCACCGGAACCGGCGCGAGCCCACTGCGCTACGTGCGCCGCCGCCGTATCGAGCGTGCCCGTCAGCTGCTGCCCGTCGTGCAACTGCCGATGTCCTGCCTGGCGCAGCAGCTGGGCTTCTTCGACCAGAGCCATTTCGTCCGCAGCTTCCGCGCGGAGACCGGCTGCAGCCCCGGCCAGTACCTGGCTGGAGATGCAGCCCTGTCCCTTCCCCCTGCCCTTGTTCGCAACGGAGTCCATCCATGAGCCTCGCTACCGCAATTCCTGCCAAAGGCCTGCTATCGCCCACCGATCACGCACTGGTCCTGATCGATTTCCAGTCGCAGATGGCATTTGCAACCCACACGATCGACATCTCGGCGCTGCGCAACAACGTCGCGCTGATCAGCAAGGGCGCGCAGGGTTTCAATGTGCCCGTGGTGCTGACCACGGTCGCGGAGACCTCGTTCTCCGGCCCGATGTTTCCGGAGCTGCCGGTGATCTTCCCCGGGCAGAAGGTGTTCGATCGCACCTCCATGAACACCTGGGAAGACCAGCCGGTGATCGATGAGATCAATCGCATCGGCAGGCGTCGCCTCGTAATGGCCGGGCTGTGGACCAGCGTGTGCATCGTGGGGCCTGCGCTGTCAGCGCTGGAGCAGGGTTTCCAGGTGTACGTGATCACCGACGCCTGCGGCGATGTCAGCGTGGAAGCACATGAGCGGGCGATCGCCCGCATGGTGCAGGCCGGTGCGGTGCCGATGACCAGCGTGCAGTACCTGCTGGAGCTGCAGCGCGACTGGGCGCGCGGCGAGACCTATGGCCTGACCACCGGAATCGCCCGTGATCACGCGGGCGGTTACGGCATCGGCATCCAGTACGCCAAGACCATGTTCGGCGCCCAGGAAGGCGGGCACTGACCATGGATCCGGGGCTCGACCTGGCGCTGCTGATCCTGCGCGTGGCGGCGGGCGGCTTCCTGCTGCCCCACGCGCTGGGCAAGCTGTTCGGCTGGTTCGGTGGCCCTGGCCTGGGCGGCTTTGCGGGCGAACTGCGTGGCTTCGGCCTGCCGTCGGCCGCGCCTCTGCCATTGCTGCTGGCCGGGCTGCAGGTGCTGTCCGGAATGGCCGTACTGCTGGGCTGGCAGACACGCATCGCTGCGCTGGCCGCAGCGGCGTTCATCGGCTTCACCGTGCTGCTGGCCGTGCCCAAGGGCTGGTTCTGGATGCGCGCCGGCGCCGAGTACCCCCTGATGTGGACCCTCGTCCTGCTGGCCATCGCGCTGGCCGGGCCGGGAGCCTGGGCGCTGGACAGCCCCGTATTTCCCGGAGACATCGCATGAACCATGAGCCACTCGATCCCGGCCGCCGCAGCGTCGTACTGGGCACCGGCGCTGCCGTGGCGCTGGGCCTTGCCGGACAGGCCGGCGCCGCCCTCGATTCCGCCCCCAAGGAGCGCCGCATGCACACACTGGTCATCCGCAACGCCCGCATCACCACGCTCGATCCACACCGTCCGCATGCACAGGCGCTGGCCGTACAGGAAGGGCGCATCATCGCCGTAGGCAGCGATGAAGAGATCATGCGTGGTTGGGGAGCCGAAGCCACGCTCATCGACGCGCAGGGCAGGCGACTGGTGCCCGGCCTCAACGACAGTCACACCCACCTCATCCGTGGTGGCCTGAACTACAACCTGGAGCTGCGCTGGGACGGGCTGCGTTCGCTGGCCGATGCAATGGCCATGCTCAAGGCACAGGTCGATCGCACCCCGGCGCCGCAATGGGTGCGCGTGGTGGGGGGCTTCACCGCCGCGCAGTTCCACGAGAAGCGCCTGCCGACCCTGCAGGAGCTCAACCAGATCGCACCGGATACGCCGGTGTTCCTGCTGCACCTGTATGACCGCGCGCTGCTCAACGGGGCGGCGCTGCGTGCATGCGGCTACACCCGCGAAACGCCGGACCCGCCCGGTGGCCAGATCGTGCGCGATTCGCTGCGCAACCCCACCGGCCTGCTGCTGGCCAAGCCCAATGCGTTGATTCTGTATGCGACGCTCGCCAAGGGGCCACGCCTGCCGGTCGAATACCAGGCCAACTCCACCCGTCACTTCATGCGCGAGTTGAACCGGCTCGGCATCACCTCGGTGATCGATGCCGGGGGAGGCTTCCAGAACTATCCCGAGGACTACCAGGTCATCGAGCAGCTGCACCGCGACGACCAGCTGACCGTGCGTATCGCCTACAACCTGTTCACGCAGAACAAAGGCAAGGAAGTGGATGACTTCCGTGGCTGGAGTGAGATCCTGCAGCCCCGCCAGGGCGATGATCTGCTGCGCCACAACGGCGCCGGCGAGATGCTGGTGTTCTCGGCAGCGGACTTCGAGCTGTTCAGCGAACCACGCCCCGAGCTGCCGCCGGAACTGGAGCCGGAGCTGCATGATGTGGTGAAGCTGCTGGTGCAGAAGCGCTGGCCGTTCCGCATCCACGCGACCTATGACGAGAGCATCGGCCGCATCCTCGATGTCTATGAGCAGGTCAACCGCGAAGTACCGTTCGATGGACTGCACTGGTTCATCGATCACGCCGAGACCATCACCCCGCGCAACATCGAGCGGATCCGGGCACTGGGTGGAGGCATTGCCGTACAGCACCGCATGGCCTACCAGGGCGAAGCGTTCGTCGAACGCTATGGCGTGCAGGCGGCACGGCACACGCCGCCGGTGAAGCGCATGCTGGCCGAAGGCGTGCCGGTCGGCGCGGGCACCGACGCCACCCGCGTGGCCAGCTACAACCCCTGGGTCGCGCTGTCGTGGCTGGTCACCGGGCGCACCGTCGGCGGCCTGGCGCTGTATGGGGAGGAGAACCTGCTGGAGCGCGAGCAGGCCTTGCGCCTGTGGACGCAGGGCAGCGCATGGTTCTCCGGCGATGAAGCGGTGAAGGGCACCTTGAGGGAAGGCCAGTTGGCCGATTTCATCCTGCTCTCGGCCGATTTCTTCCGCGTCGAAGATGCCCGCATCGCCGACATCACCAGCGTGCTTACCGTCGTCGGTGGCCGCATCGTGCATGCCGGCGAAGACTATGCCGGACTGGCGCCGCAGCTGCCGCCGGCGATGCCGGACTGGTCGCCGGTCAACCGGTTCGGGGGGTATCACGTGGGCGGCGCGGCCACCGGCCTGGCGATGGCGCATCACCATCACCATGGTGCGGCCTGCAGGACCCACGGTGCACACGACCATGCCGCGCGCCACGCAGCACCCAGCAATGATCTGACCGCATTCTGGGGTGCGATGGGATGCTCGTGCTTCGCATTCTGAGCCTCGCCCTGCTGGCCGCGCCGTCCCTTGCGCTCGCCTGCGAGGGGGGCTACTGCAGCGATGCCGCTGATGGCACGTTGCAGTGGGATGCCTCGATGCGTCTGCGCGGCATGTACTACGACCCGACCCGCTTCGGTATCGGCGGCGGCGAGGATGGCTACGGCCTGCTTCGCGCATTGGCGTCGGCCACCTACGGAGAACGCGACTGGAAGGCGATGCTGCAGCTGGGCGTGCACGGCGAGCGTGGGAGGGCCGGTGGACCTGGCAGGACCGATCGGGGTGCGCTGGACGTGCAGCAGGCGTACTGGCGCTGGCAGCGCGGCGGCCTGCATGTGCAGCTCGGGCGGCAGGAGGCGGGCCATGGCAGCTCGCGCCTGCTGTCGGTGCGCGACGGGCCGAATATCCGCCTGGCCTTCGATGGTGCCAGGGTCGGATGGCAGGGCGGACTGGGCGTGCTGGAACTGATGGCACTGCGTCCGGTGGAGAACCGGCCGGGTGCGTTCGATGACCGTGGCGAACGCGGTGCGCATCTGTGGGGTGCCTATGCAACCACGGCGCCAGGCCAGGGTCCGGGCCAGTGGGACCTCTATCTGCTGGACTATCGCCGGGAGGACGCCCGCTTCGCGGCAGGCGCCGGCATCGAGCGCCGGCAGACTCTCGGGGCGCGCTGGTTCGGCCAGGCCGGATCGTTGGACTGGAACAGCGAGCTGGTCGTGCAGGGCGGTGAGCTGCGGACCACCAGCGAGCAGCTTGATATCCGCGCGTGGACGCTGGCCACCGATACCGGTTGGCGTTGGCCGCAACTGCCCTTGCAGCCACGGCTGGGACTGAAGGCCGACATCGCCAGTGGTGATGGCCGCCCGAACGACGCCCGGCTGGGCACCTTCAATGCCCTGTTCCCGAAATCGGCCTACTTCAGCGAAGCCAGCCTGCTGGCGCCGGCGAACCTGATGGACGTGCAGCCAACCCTCACACTGCGGTTGCACGAATCCGTTACCACTGAACTGGGCATGCAGATGGCCTGGAAGCACCGCCGCGCCGATGCGGTGTACACCACGCCCGCACCGCTGGTGGCGTTGCCCGGCAGCGCAGGCGGCGCGCGCAGGATCGGCCGCCAGTACAAATCCGAAACCCGCTGGCAGGCCAGTGCACACTGGCAGTGGCAGCTGCAGCTGGCCTGGGTCGATGCCGGTCCTGCGCTGACGCAGGCCGGTGGCCAGGACACGTTGTTCGCCTCGATCGTTGGAGCATGGCAATGGTGAATGCACGCACATCGCAACCTCCCGCACCGGCCGCAGGTGCCTGGTCCCCGCTGAAGATCCGCATGTTCCGCTCGATCTGGCTGGCGATCCTGGCCAGCAACATCGGTACGTGGGTCAATGACGTGGCCGCGGCCTGGGTGATGGCCGAACGCACAGGATCACCGTTGATGGTGGCCCTGGTGCAGTCAGCCACAACCGTACCGATCGTGCTGCTGGCACTGGCCGCAGGAACCCTGGCCGACATCGTCGATCGCCGCACGTACCTGCTGGCCACCCAGGGATGGATGCTGGCAGTGGCGGCCTTGATGGCGGTGCTGACCTCGCTCGGCATGCTGACGCCGCAGCTGCTGGTGCTGCTCACGTTCTGCATGGGATGTGGCGCGGCGATGGCGATGCCGGCGCAGGCAGCGATCGTCTCCGAGCTGGTTCCGCAGTCGATGCTGCCGTCGGCAGTGGCGCTGAATTCGATCGGCATCAACATCGCCCGTTCGATCGGGCCTGCTGTCGGTGGCCTGATCGTCGCCCAGCTGGGAGCCGTGTGGGCCTTTGGCTTCAATGCCATCACCTTCGCTGCGATGCTGTTCGTGGTCTGGGGCTGGAAGCGTGACCCGAAGGCATCGAGCCTGCCGCCGGAAGGCTTCGGTGCCGGACTGAAGGCCGGACTGCGCTATGCCAGCCGCGCCGGGCGTCTGCAGGCGGTGCTGATCAAATCGGTCGGCTTTTTCTTCTTCGCTGCGGCGATGAACGCATTGTTGCCGGTAGTGGTGCGAGGGCAGATGCATGGCGGTGCAGGGCAGTACGGCATGCTGCTGGGCTGCATCGGCATCGGCGCGGTTGCCGGGGCGCTGCTGCTGCCTAGATTGCGCGCACAGCTGGACCGCGATCTGCTGGTGTTGCTGGCGACGCTGGCGCTGGCACTGAGCCTGGTTGGACTGGCGCTGACCCGCAGCTGGTACCTGCTGCCGGTGGTGATGCTGGTGAACGGTTTTGCCTGGATCACGGTGCTGTCCTCGTTGCAGATCGCCGCACAGACGGCGGTTCCTGCCTGGGTGAGGGCGAGAGCGCTGGCGCTGTACATCATGGTGTTCTCGGCAGGCATGGCCGCCGGTGGCCTATGCTGGGGCGCGCTGGCGCAGCGAACATCGCCGGAACTGGCGCTGCTGGTTGCGGCAGCAGGCGCGGTCATCGGCGGGCTGCTGGTGTGGAGGGTGCGTATCGCTGGCACCGAAGATCTCAACCTGCGCCCTGCGGGTCATTGGCCGGCGCCCGAACTGTCGGTGCCGGTCTCCAACGATCGCGGGCCGGTGCTGGTGACGATCGAATACCGCATCGATGCCGCCGACCGTGCATCGTTCCAGGCGCAGATGCGCGCGCTGGGCACGGTCCGGCGCCGCGACGGTGCGGTGGTGTGGGGCGTGGTCGAAGATGTGGCCAGCCCGGGCATCCATCTGGAGTATTTCGTGACCCCGTCCTGGCTGGAGCACCTGCGCCAGCACGAACGCATCACGGCCGACGACAAGGCGATCCAGGAAGTGCTGCGTGCCCTGCACCGTGGTGAACGCGCGCCGGTGGTACGTCACTTTGTGGGTGGTCACGATCCGCTGCCTGCCGCCTGCCTCATCACCACAGCGATATCTGACCGGTAGCGCCGGGCCATGCCCGGCGGATGCTGGATTCGTTCGCCGGGCATGGCCCCGCGCTACCCCGCAGGAGCGGCGGCGCAGTGGGGCGCCGCCGCGGGACATCATTTGCGGGCGAACGCCAGCAGGTCGGCGTTGAAGCGATCGGCATGGGTGACGGTCAGGCCGTGCGGCGCGCCGGGGTAGACCGTCAGTTCGGCGTCCTTGATGATCTGCGAGGACAGCTTGGCCGACGCATCGAAGGGGACGATCTGGTCGTCGTCACCGTGCACGACCCATGCCGGCACGTCGATCTTCTGCAGATCTGCGGTGTAGTCGACTTCCGAGAATTCATGGATGCAGTCGTACTGGCCCTTCACACCGCCCAGCATGCCCTGCAGCCAGAACGAATCGCGCATGCCCTGGGTGACCGTGTTGCCGTCACGGTTGGCGCCGAAGAAGGGTGTGGCCAGGTCCTGGAAGAACTGCGAACGATCACCGCCGGTGCCCTTGCGGATGCCGTCGAAGACCTCCAGTGGCGTTCCGGCCGGGTTGCCCGCGGTCTTCAGCATCAGTGGCGGTACCGCACCGACCAGCACCACCTTCGCCACGCGCGCGCTGCCATGGCGGCCGATGTAGTGGGCCACCTCGCCACCACCGGTGGAGTGGCCGACCAGGATGGCGTCCTTCAGGTCCAATGCGTCGATCACCGCGGCCAAGTCGTCGGCGTAGGTGTCCATGTCGTTGCCGTCCCAGGTCTGGCTGGAACGACCGTGGCTGCGCCGGTCGTGGGCGATCACGCGGAAGCCGTTCTGGCCCATGAACAGCATCTGCGGGTCCCAGGCGTCTGAGGACAGTGGCCAGCCGTGCGCGAAAACGACCGGTTGCCCGGTGCCCCAGTCCTTGTAGAAGATGCGGGCGCCGTCGTTGACGGTGATGTAGTTGCTCATTGCGGTTTCCTTGGCGGAAGGGAAGGACGGCGGCGGCGAAGGTGGCCGTCGCCTGTGGCAGTACAGCGCAGAGGTGATGCAGTGGCTTGCACGGCTGTGCTGGATGAGCACGGATGTGACGCGGATCGCTCTGGCGCGCGGCGCTCGTCGTACCGACCATGAGTGCTGGTCGTGGGAGGGGGTGAAGATGAGGACTCTGCCGGGATGGGGGCTGCTGGCCATGCTGCTGGCGACATCCGCAGCGGCGCAGACCCAGGTCTACAAGTGCACGGACGGCGGGCGTGCGCTGTACCAGCAGACGCCTTGCCAGGGGCAGGCGGAGTGGCGCTGGGAAGTGCCCGCCGAGCAGTCGCTGCCGCGCGGCAGTGCGCCGCTCACCGCCGAGGCGACCCGCACGGGGACCGGTGGGCGCAGGGCGGTGCGGCGATCGGGCGGCGCGCAGGGGGCGTCGATTCCGATCAGTGCGGACGCTGCGGCCTGCGCACGGGCGCGCAGGTTGCGCACGGAGGCGCTGGCCAGAACGCGCCGGGCGGATTTCGTCCAGCGCAGGCAGTGGGACGATGCCGTGTTCGAGGCCTGCCGCTGAAACGGGTCGCAATCAGGCCAAAAACGACAACGGCGCCGTTCGGCGCCGCTGTCGGGTTCTGTCGGGGGATTCAGCGAACGTCGCTGGCCGCTGCCGGCGCGGGTGTGCTGTCCGGCTTCGGCAGGCTCAATTCGGGGTTGCCCTGTTCGGCCTGCAGGATCTGGATGCGGCGCTGCAGGGCGTCCAGCTGGCTGTTGGTGCTCTGCACATCGGTGCTCAGGCTGACGGCCTGCTGCTGGGCCTGCTGCAGTGACGCGCTGACCTGGGCCGACTGCGCCTGCTGCTGCTCCATTTCCTGCTGCAGGGTACGCAGGCGCTCTTCGTTGTAGGCCACCAGGCGCTCGGTATAGCGCTTGCCGGCTTCCAGGCGGGTGGTATCGATGTAGACCTGCGCGAGCTGTTCGGTCTGCTGCACGAACGTGCGATAGACGCGCTCGGCGTTGTCGACGGCATCGGTCTTGATGACGCGCCAGAAGTTCTTTTCCTGGAACAGGGCGACGTAGTAGGTCAGGGTACTGGCATTGAAAAGCAGGCTGGCGCCGTAGTTGCCGTTGTACGTGGTACGCAGTTCGGTCAGCTGGCGTGCGTCCATCAACTGCTTGAGCTCGTCCACCGTGTTGCGTACCACGGGTGCGCTGCTGCGTACCGGTTCGGCTGCGGCTTCGCGGCTGCTGCGCGCCGCCAGTGCGGACGGTGCCGCCAGCAGCATGGCCACGGCCAGCATTGCCGCGCCGCGCGCGTGGCGGGCGAAGACGGTGCCCCCTGAAGTTTCTCGCATGTCTGGACCATCCACGGATGAGTGTGGGTTGAGATGGAAGTGTTCCCCGCCCGGGAGTCTAGCATGCGCGGCGGCGGCGCCAAGGGCGCCGGCCCGGCTCAGAACACAAGCTGTGCGCCATTGCACTGGATGGACTGGACGTTGACATCGGTGCGGCCCAGCTCCAGCCCCAGCAGGCTGGCCAGGGTCGTGCTCAGCAGGGAGCCGACGGTGTTGAGCACCGGCTTGAGCGCGGCCAGCACCGGGTTCAGCACGGTGCACAGCACACCGCTGCAGGACACGTTGTTGCCGGGCGTGGTGACACCGCCGCCGGCCGCCGCGTCGAGGAAGCCGTCCGGGGCGGTCTGGATGTACGAGGCCAGATTGGTGCGGACGCAGCCGTTGTAGTCGATCAGGTTGCCCAGCAGGCTGTCGCAGCGGTTGATGAGCAGCCCGCCGACCAGTGAGCCGAGCAGCCCGTCGAGCAGACCCAGGCCCTGTCCCGTCACGGTGGCGCGGTAGCCTGCCCAGACCGAGCCATCTTCCCAGCAGGTGCCCAGCCCGATCAGGCAGGGTTTTGGCACGCCCTTCTTGACCGTCCAGTTGCCCAGCGGTGCCAGGTTGCGCGACGGGTCGCCGTCGCGCAGCAGGGGAATGAGCTGGTCGACGTTGTAGCGGCCGCCCGAGGGGAACGCTGCCTGCAGGTAGCGGTCGGCCAGTGCCTTGGCCGTGTCGTTGGCATTCATGCCCTGTGCCGGCGAGCTCAGCATGCCCGACAGGACACGCAGCAGCTCGTTGACCAGGTGCGAGACCGCGTCACCGACGGCCAGGGGATTGATCCGGGTGGTGCCGGTCTGGCCGGCGGCCAGGGTCAGGCTCTGCGTGCCGGTCAGCGCCGGCAGGGTGATCTTGTCGTTGATCAGCGGCCGTCCCAGCAGTGTCAGCAGTTGTTCGTTCTGCAAGGTGGCGTCGCAGACATTGCTCTTGGAGAAACGGTCGGCGGCATTGACCTTGCCGACGCACGCGCGCAGTACAGAGGAGTCCACCTGGATGGTGGCGGTGGGCGGTGCCGCGCTGCACTGGATGCTGGTCAGTGTTCCCATCGCGTTGGCCACGTCCACATGCAATGGCAGGTGCAGGCGCGTGCCCAGCAGGTTGAGCAGTGGCCCCACCCCGAACAGGCGGTCGCTGTCGACGTCGACCATCAGCCGGACCTGTGCGTTGTAGGCCCGCGAACCGACACCGCCGATGGCGATCGACGGCGGTTCGACAACACCTGCCTTGATATCCATGCCGAGCAGGTTGAGGTTCGGTACCGCTACGCCATTGCCATCATTGGCGATGGAGATGGCTGCATTGACCAGGTCAAGCACGTTGATCTGCGACTGCAGCGCACTGCCCACCGTGCCGTCGGGAGAGATCACCTCGGCGAACAGTCCGCCGCCGCCGTTCTGGCTGCCCAGCGCGATATTGACCCGATTGATGTCAAGGCGGGTGGCCACCAGGTCGGACAGCGCACGCAGCTGCACGCCCGCGGTGGTGCTGCGGCCGACCACCGTGGCGGTGGCGTCCACCAGCCGTGCCAGTGAAACCTGGTTCAACGACAGCAGGCGATTGAAGTCGGCCACGCTGAGATTGGCGGTGACCGGAATGCCGAGCGCATTGAGCAGGCCTGACGGTGTGATGTTGGCCTGCGCCAGTCCGTCGTACGACAGCACCGTGGCGTTGGTGACGTCCAGCCCCACCAGGCGCAGGGTGCCCATCAAGGGCGAGTTGCCGTTCGTGCGCAGCAGCTGCGAACCCACCGCGAACACCGCCGTCGGTTCCGAGCGCCGCGCCACGGCCTGCACGGTGATGGTCGGCAGGCTCTCGTTCTGGCCGAAGAACGGCAGCACGCTGCGGGTCGCAACCACCCGGACCGCGTTGCGTGGATTGCTGGCGTCGACCGTCTCACTGAACCGGTTGCCTCCGCGTGCGGCGCTCCAGTTGCCGCAGCGGACCTGCACCGTGCCCGGGAACTGGTTCTGCGTGAGTGCGCTCTGCCGCGCGGCGCTGTTGTCGCCGTTGCTCGATGTACACAGCTCAAGTCGCTGTGCACCTGCCAGCGCCGCCAGGTCCACGACCTTCTGCGCATCGCGCTTGGCCCAGAACAGGAAACCGACCTCGATCAGACCCAGCATGGCCACCAGTGCCAGCATCACCAGCATCATGGTGACGGACATGCCGCCGCGCGGGCGGTGGAAACGGGGCTGGCGAGAGCGGTTCATGGCATGCCTCAGCGTCCGGAGTTGGAGGTGCTCTTGGAACTGCCGACATCCGTGTCGAAGAAGGCGGGGATGTCCTGCTCGAAACTCTTCAGGTAGCGCGCGTAGCTGGCGGTGGCCTGGTCACCGAGGATCGGCAGCCGCGCGCCCGCCTGTTGCCCGGACGCCTGCAGCTGGAACAGCTGGCGCGTGGCATCACCGACCTCGTTGCGCCGTGGCGCAGCCGGTGCAGCGGCCACCGAGGCAGGAGGCGCGGTTGGCATCGCCGGGGGCGGCGCAGGCGCCGCGAGGTCGACGGTTGCCAGTGCTTCGGCCTGCTGTGGGGCGACGGCCGGGCCGGCGGCCGGGCTGCCTCCCAGCATCTGGCCGGTCAGCGGCGCTTGTGGCGACTGTGCGTGGGCTCCCGTGGCAAGCAGGCAGCAGGTGACCGCAGGGAGCAGGTGTCGGATCAGGGTCATCGCGGTCATGGCGTGTTCTCGGTCGGGTGGTCGGACGTGCCGAAGCGCTCCAGCATCGACGGCGGCAGGCGGGAGGGATCGCGATCGCGGGCGTCACGGCGTGTTTCGGCCGCCAGCCGGCTGCCGGCCGGGGCGGGGGCGCGGGATGGCACAGTGGCGATCCGTGCCGTGCTGCTGGCCGCCGCTGCCTGGGCCTGGCGCTGCTGCAGCCGGCTGCGGATCTGCTGGGCCTGCTGCTGGATGCTGCGCCGGGTGTCTTCGTTGAGGTTGGCCTGGGCAGCCAGACGTTCGGCCGTAGCGTTGTCGCCGCGCAGGACCGCCCACAGCGCCAGGTTGGCGGTCGCCTTGGCGTTGCCCGGTGACAGTTCCAGTGCTTTGGCCAGCGGCTCGCGGGCCTGATCGAAGCGGCCGGCACGCAGACGCGCATACCCCAGGTCACCCAGGTAATCGGTATTCAACGGCTGCAGCTGGGTGGCGCGGGCCAGCGACAGTTCGCTGCCGGCCTCGTCATCGCGATGCGCGGCGATCAGGCCCAGGCCATGTGCCGCGGCGGCGGCCTGCGGCCCGCTGCTGAGTTCGCGGTACAGCGCGGCCGCGGCGTCGGTCTGGCCGGTCTCGCGCAGTGCATTGGCCTGCAGCAGGCGCAGCGTCGGCGGATCGCCGTAGCGCTGGCGGAATGCATCCACATGCGCCAGCGAGGCGTACCAGGCCCCTTGCAGCTGCATGCGCTCGATCAGCTCAAGGTAGGCATTGCGGCTGTCCTGCGGCGCGGGCCCGGGCTCGGCCAGGGTGGGCGCGCGCAGGTACTTCGGGGTGGACGAGGCGCATCCCGCGACGGCAGTGGCAAGAGCAAACAACAGACAGGCGTGGCGCAGAGCAGGCATGACGGTCATCCCATGTTCGACAGGGTTTTGGCCAGCGCGACCAGCGCAGGCCCGGCCAGCACCAGCATCAGTGCAGGCAGCAGGGTCAGCATCATCACCACGGTCATCTTCACCGAGAGCTTGCCGACCTTCTCTTTCAGAGCATTGCGGCGCTGTTCGCGCAGCCGGATGCTGAACTGGCGGAGCGGCTCCTGCACCGCGCCGCCATGGGCGTGCACCTGCAGGATCAACTGCACCAGGCTGGACAGGTCGTCATCGCCGTAGACATCGCTGAGCCGGCGCAGCGACTGGGCGCGGGTGCGTCCATGGGTGTAGGCGACATTCGCCTCCTGGATCTCGCCACCGAGCACCGGCAGTGCGTCGCGCAGCTTGTCGCCCAGGGTCTGCAGGCTCTGATCCATGCTGAAGCCAACGCCCTGCAGCAGGCGCAGCAGGTCGATCAGCAGCGGCAACTCGTTGTTGACGGCGCGCCGCCGCCGCTTGACCCACGCGGCCAGCACGAACTTGGGCAGCAGCAGGCCGGCGGCGAGCGCGCCGACGATCACCATGATCCGGGCCAGGCCGGTGGCATCGCTCACGGCCAGGGTCAGCGCCAGCACCAGGACTGCCAGCAGCAGGCGCAGGCCCAGATAGATCGCCGTGCCGCGACGGGTGTTCCAGCCGGCCAGATCGAGCAGCAGGCGATCCTCGCCCGCCAGCAGTGCGGCTTCCAGGCGCCCGCCGCTGAGCGTCCGGCCGAAGCGCTCCAGCCAGCCCAGTGAATCCCTGCGGGCCGCGTCCTCGTCGGCGACCGGGTCACGTGGCTGCAGTGCGGTCTTCAGCGTTGCCGCACTGCGGTCCTCGCGATGGCTGCGGACCCAGCCGCCCACACCGAGCAGGGCGACGCCGGCGGCCAGGACCAGCAGGGCAAGTGCGAACCAGGCAGTTGCGCTCATCGGGAACCTCCGCTGCGGATGCTCATAGCGACTTGGCCAGGCGATACAGCAGGAAACCACCGAGCAGTTCCAGGCCCAGGGCGATCAGCAGGATCTTGTGACCGAGCGGATCGTGCAGGACGGGCTGGAAGAACTCGGGGCTGGAGATCGCCATCAGTACGGCGCTGGCGGGCGGAAGCAGTCCCAGCACCCAGGCCGACATGCGGGTCTCGGACGTGGTGGCTGACAGCTCCTGCTGGGCCTGCTCCAGATCGCGCATGAAATCGCCCATGCGCTGCAGGATCTGATCGGCGCGGCCGCCGATGCGGACGCTGACGCCCATCACCACGGCCAGCACCTTCAGCACCTCCATCCGATAGGGCTGCGCGGCGAGGTTCAGTGCGCGGTCCAGGTCCATGCCTCCCCGCGCGTATCGCACCGTGGTGTCCAGCAGCTCACGCAGCGGCGGCGTCGCCTGCTGCGACGCGACCTGGAAGGCCGACTGCAGGCTGTTGCCGAGCGCGGTCAGGCGGACCAGGTTGTCGAGGAAGTCCGGCAGCTGATGCAGCAGCTTGGCCTGCAGCTTGGCGGTGCGGCGCATGATCCACAACCAGCAGCCCAGCAGGTACAGCAGCAGCGTCAGCGGCAGCATCCATGCCGTTCCCAGCCGCAGCATCGCGAACAGCGAGAGGGCCAGGCCGGGCACCAGCAGCATCAGCGGCACCTTCCAGCCGGTGGCCAGGCCCGCGCGTTGCAGCAGGCCATTCCAGGGCAGCGCGCGACGGCCAGCTGCTGCCGGCAGCGGCCGCGATCCATCGTTGGCCGCAGCCGCGTTGCCGCCCGGGCCTGCGCTGCCACGTGCCAACTGCTGTTCGGCATGCTGCAGGGATGCCTGCCGCTGTTCGCGGCTGTTGGCGGTGCCCCACAGCCATACCGCCAGCGCCAGCAGCACCGACACGATGCTCAATACGCCCAGCAGCAGGCCGGTCCCCATGTTCAGTAGTCTCCGTAGAGGGATTCGCGCAACAGTTGGCGGAATGGCTCGAGCTTGTGCGAGTGCGGCTGGAAGCCCAGCCCGATCCAGCGGTCGGTCTCCTTGCCACTGCCGTCGATCTGCACTTCGTGGCGGAACATCTCCTGGGTGGTGATCAGGTTGTCGCTGACGCCGGTGATCTCGGTGATCGATACCAGCACGCGCCGGCCACTGCCGAGGCGCGAGATCTGCACGATGAAATCGATCGCGCTGGCGATCTGCCGGCGCAGGCTGTCTTCGCTGCCCTGGAACCCGGCGAAGCCGGCCAGCATCTCGATGCGATAGAGACAGTCGCGCGGCGAGTTGGCATGGATGGTGGCCATCGAGCCGTCGTGGCCGGTGTTCATCGCCTGCAGCATCTCCAGCACTTCCGCGCCGCGCACCTCGCCGACCACGATGCGGTCGGGGCGCATGCGCAGGCTGTTGCGCACCAGGTCACGGATGCTGACGGCGCCCTGTCCCTCCGCACCACCGATGCGGCTCTCCAGGCGCACCACGTGCGGATGGTTGAGCGAGAGCTCGGCGGTGTCCTCGACGGTGATCACGCGCTCGGTGGGTGGCACGTAGCTGGCCAGGGCGTTCAGCAGCGAGGTCTTGCCCGAGCTGGTGCCACCGGAGACGAGGATGTTGCAGCGACCCAGCACCATCGCCTTCAGCAGCGCCTGCATCGGCGCATCGAAGGTGCCCTTGGCCAGCAGTTCATCGGGCGTGAACGGGTCCTTGCGGAACTTGCGGATGGAGACCATCGGGCCGTCCACCGCCAGCGGCGAGATGATCGCATTGAGGCGGCCGCCGTTGGGCAGGCGCGCATCCACCATCGGGTTGGAGTCATCCAGGCGCCTGCCAAGTGGTGCGAGGATGCGGCGCAGGATGCGCAGCAGATGGGTGTCGTCGGTGAAGCGCTGGGTTGCGCGCTTGAGCTGTCCGCCCTGCGAGACGTGCACATCCTTGAAGCCATTGATCAGGATGTCTTCGATGGTGGGATCATGCAGCAGGTCGTCCAGCGGGCCGAAGCCGGTCAGCTCCTTGACCAGGCCCTCGGCCACCACCTGCATCTCCTCTTCATTGATCGGGATGCGCCACTCCTGGATGAAACCCACGGTCTGCACCTGCACCCAGCGCGCGATCGTGTCCGGTGCCCAGGAATCGATATCGATGCGCTCGTCCTCGATGCTGTTGAGCAGGTGCTCATGCGCCGCGGACAGCACCTTCTGGTACTGCTCGGTCTCTGCGAACGGCAGATTGCCCGCAACGTGGTCAGGAACGGTGTGGCGGGCGACGGCGTGCGGAAACGGGGTTACTTTGTCTTCCATTGCGATCCACCCAGGGCAAGGGCAAGTCTTTCCCGCAGGCCGTGCGTCTGGACCGGGCATGCAGCCGGATCCAGGCGTTGGACGAGCGGGGCGAGGGCACGCAGGTACGGATCACGCGGCGCGTCCTGCAGCAGCAGGTGGCCGTGGCTGGCGGAGGCACGTACGCGTGGTCGTTCGGGGAGCGTGGCCAGCAGTGGAAGCTCGAACCGTCGGGCGATCTGCTCCGGGCTCATGCCGCTGCTGTCGTCATGGCGGTTGATCACCAGTTGCAGGCGCTTCTCCCGTTCGCGCTGGCCGGACAGATGCTTGAGCGCATGGTCAAGCGAGACCAGAGTGGCGATCGAAGCGTCCGCGACCAGCCAGATCTCGTCGGCCTGGTCCAGCAGCAGCGGTGGCAGTTGACGCAGCGGGCAGCCGCCGGCGTCGCACAGCACGCTGGCAAACACGCCGCGCAGCCGCTGCAGCAGGGCGCCCGGATCGGACGGCGGAAGCGCATCGCTGCCGCTGGCGCGGTCGAGCAGGACCAGTCCGCTGTCATGGCGCGCCATCGCAGTGCGCGCCAGGGTGGCGTCGATTCGGCTGGCATTGCGCAGTGCGTCTTCGTAGTGGAAGCGGCTGTCCAGATTGAGGTAGAGCGCCAGGTCGCCTGCCGGCTGCGCCAGTTCCAGCAGCAGACCGTCCTGGGTGCTGGCCTCGCCCTGCGCCAATGCATGGGTCTGTTGTGCAAGCACGGCCAGATGCGCGGCCAGTGTGCTGGTGCCGACCCCGGCACGTACGCCCAGCAGCAGGATCAACCGCGCCTTGTGCGGCTGGTGCGCGGCAGCGGCGGGCCGGGGCGAGAGCGCGCGGCGCAGCGCGGCCTCGATGCCGGTGTTGTCGCTGTCCAGGTCGAGCACATCGCGCAGGCCGGCGCGCAGCGCCATCACCACGCCTTCGACCTGCCCGGCACTGGTGGCGCCAACGGCGACCAGCGCAAGGTCCGGCTGGGTCTGCTGCAGCTGCTGCGCCAGCACGGTCGAGGCGGCGGCGTGCTCGGGGCGGAAGTCGAGCAGTACCAGATTCTGCGGACCGCGTTGCAGGTCCTGCGCGGATGTCGGCTCACCGCTGTCCTGCCAGTGCAGGGTGGTGGCAGGCGGCAGCTTGGCCGCCAGCCGCGGCAGCAGTTCGCGATCCATCCCGTACAGGACCAGGTTCATCGGCGGTCCTTGCGGATGCAGCGGCTGGGCAGTGGCGTAGGGCATGGGCGTGGTATCGCAGGCATCATGGATTCAACGTGAGAAACCGGGCACAGGGTCCTGGCTGACCGGACCCAGCAGCCAGGAACCCCACTCAGGCAGGTTGGGCCGGGCCTCGCGCTCGCCTGGCAGTGCCAGCTCGGCATTGCGGGCGAGAGGCTGCACCAGCCGTGGCGTGACGATGATCACCAGTTCCTTGTCCTGGCGCTTGTAGTCGAAATCGCGGAAGAACGAGCCGATAATCGGCAGGTCGCCCAGCAGCGGGATCTTGTTCACCGTGGAGGCGACCGTCGAGCTGACGAGACCGCCGATCACGAAGCTCTCGCCATCGCCCAGTTCCACCGTGGTATCGGCACGGCGGGTGCTGATCGACGGAATCTGCACACCGTTGAGGGAAATGGCGTTGGTGTAGTCGAGGTCGCTGGCTTCCGGCGCCACCTTCAGGGCGATGCGGTTGGGCGCGAGCACGGTCGGGGTGACGGTCAGGCCGATGCCGAACGGCTTGTAGGTGATGGTGGTGGTCCCCAGGCCCTGGGGTTCGAGGATCGGCAGTTCACCACCGGCGAGGAAGCTGGCGCTCTGGCCGGACAGCGCGACCAGGGTCGGCTCGGCCAGCACCCGGGCCATGCCATTGGACTGCAGCAGATCGAGGTCCGCATTCCACAGGCCCTTCGTCGAGCCGAACACCAGGCGGAAGGCCGACGAGATGGGCGATTCCGATTCGTTGCTGGAATTGCCCTCCTGCATGCCGGGCAGCACGCCGGTGTTGCCCGGCAGGATGCCGCCCGGACGAGCGAAGCCATAGGCAAAACCGCCGTTGCGGTTCTGGAAGCTGATGCCGACCTGTTTCAGCGCGGTCTTGTTGAACTCGACCACCTTCACCTCGACCTGGACCACACCGCCGCTGGCGATGGTGGAGGCATCGGCCAGCTGGCCATCCTTGCCCAACGCCATCGCGGCCGCCTTCTGTTCCTGCATGTGCGAGAGCGCGCTGTCGGTGCTTCCCTGCAGCAGGCCCTGCTGGTCCTGCTGGGTGAACACCAGGCCGCTGGAACCCGCATCGGCCGCCCCCTGCACCGCGCTCTGCACGCGGACCTGCACGCGCTGTGGCTCCGACTGCTTGCGGTGCCACAGCAGCAGGGTGGTGGTGCCGGGGGCCTTGCCGACCAGCAGCGCCTGGCGCTGGCCACGCAGCATCACGATATCGGCGACGCCCGGATCGGCGATGGCCACCCGTTCCAGGTCCGCGGGCAGTGTCCAGGGCCGCTGTTCGCGGGCCTGCAGCACCAGGTCGTCAGCAGCCACGCTGGTCGCAGGCGCCAGCAGCACCAGCAGCAGAGCGAGCCAGCGCTGGCGGGAGGAGGGGCGTGGACTCTGGCGACGTTCGGTCATGGAAGCTCTCGGTGCAGGTCAAAGGGAGCCGCGGGGCGCAGAACCATCGCCGCGGATGATCTCGATTCCGGATGCGCGCGGTGCGCTGCGGCGGGCGGCGGGGGGCTGTGCCGGGGCGTCGTTCACCGCGCGTGCGCGTGCGTTGCTGCGGCCGGCCAGCGCATCGCCATCGATGCCGGCGAAGGCGTGGTTCTCGGGGCGCTGCAACGCCAGCTGCTGTTCTGCGTCCAGGCCACGCAGCGGATCGATCACGCCTCGCGCCTGCGGGAACAGGGCCAGATCGGGCTGGCCGGCGTCGGCGGGATTGCGCAGCGCGAGGTAGAGCTTGCCCTGCTGCGCGCCCAGCAGCAGCCGGTTGGCATCAGCCACCGGCACCGCCAGCACGGCGCTGCGGGCCGGCTGGGCCGCGTCACCGCTACTGCCGCCACCGCTGCTGGCGTTGCTGGTGATATCCGCCGCGCGCGGGTCTGCACGGTTGCTGGCATCGGCGCTGGCATTCGTGCTGCCGGTGTTCGGGGCGATGTCCTGCTGGCCATAACTGAGCACGCGCAGGCGCGAGAGCAGAAGGCGGGTCTGTGCGGCGTCGGGTGCCGCGTTGTAGCTGGCAGGTTCGCTGCGCAGGTTGAGGAACACATCGACGAAATCGCCCGGCAGGATGCGGTTGCCGGCACCGACCAGTTCATCCACCGGCACCGCCAGTGCACGCTCGCCGGGCCGCAGCTGCAACGAGAAGCCCTGTGCCAGCACCGCGTCGCTGATGGTGCTGCCTTCGGCGATGCCCTGCACCGGCACCTTGCCGACCACGGCGGCCAGGTCGGCGACGGCGCCCGGCACGGCCGCGCTTCGACGCGCCAGGCGCACGCCATTGGCAGTGATCGGTTCACCGGCCGGCAGCCGGGCGATGGCCTCGACCACCGTAATGGCCTGTGCGTCGGCCTGAACGACCGGAGCCGCGCTTTCCACCGAAGGGGCGGGCCTGCGGCCGATCACGAATGCGATCAGCGCCAGCAGCACCGCGAGTGCGATCAGAGCGATGGCGGCGATGCGGGTCAACTTGAGCATGGAACCGTCTCCTGTACCGTCAGTTGCCGGAGCCGAGGTCGAGCTGGGCGACCGCGACGCTGCGGATGGGGGCCTGCATCACCCAGCCGTAAAGCGTGGCGGTGCCGGGGAAGAAGGGGTGGGCGGCGTAGTCGTAGCGGACGGTGACCGTCATGCACTGCGCGGTTGCCATGCCCGCGCACGGTGCCTGCGCCGAGACCTGGATCGGACCGGTGCCGCCTGCGCTGCAGTCGGGGTTCTGCCTGGAGAACTGCAGCAGCCATTGCATCGACTGGCGTGCTGCGACGCACGCGGCGGTGCGTCGTTCGTTGGCGGTTCCGAAGCGCAGCGATGCGCGCGCGCCTTCGGCAGCGGCCGTTGCAAGCGTCTGCTGGGCAGCCATGATCAGCACGCCGGAAAAAGTGAACAGCAGCAGCGGCACCAGGCCGAGGATCATCATCAGCGCGTATTCGACGGCAACCACGCCACGCTGGCGCCGCGGACCGAGGGTGTTCATGCGAGACCTCCGTAGGTCGTGGCCAGGAGCCAGCCGATCGCCGCCAATGCGAGGTAGGCCGCATAGGGAATGCCGCGGCGCCCCTGGCGGGCAGCCTCCATTCCGCGCAATGCGGGGTGTGTCTGCCATTGCTCGCTGGCGCGCGATACCTGCAGCTGCACGCGCATCGGCAGGTGCATGCCCAGCTGACGCCCGAGCAGGATCGCCACTGCGTGGGCGCCGGCGGCAAGGCTGGCCACTACCCATATCGGCAGCAAGGCATGCCATCCCAGCAGCAGGCCGAGCACGGCAAAGAATTTCACGTCGCCTGCGCCCATCCAGCGCAGTGCGTAGAAGGGCAGGAGCGCGAGCAAGCCGGCAACGGCACCGAGCAGGTGCGCCGGCCATGGCAGTCGTGGCTCACCAAATTGCCCGGCGACGAGCAGAGGTATTGCGAGTGCGCACGCAGCCAGCAGCCAGGCATTGGGCACCCGGCGGGCATACAGATCGCTGATCGCGATCCGCAGGCACACACCGATGGCCAATAGTCCCAGCAGTGTCATCGCACTCCCCTTCGTCCGTCACTGGACCGTCTGCAACCGCATCCCGGCCTGCGGCCACCGTGGTCGCGGATGGCGCGACCAGCGGTGGTGCGTCCGCAGGTCGCTCAGGTGGTTGCTTCGGTGGCGATTGCCGAAAGGCGGGTGAACAGCGTGGTGAAGAATTCCGTGATCTGGGTGCGGCCCACGGCAATCAGGATGCCGGCGATCACAGCGGCCAGCAGCCCGTACTCGAGTGCGGTCACGCCATCTTCTTCTTTCAGGAACTTGCGGATGGAAGCGTTCATGACGGTTGTCTCCCTCTACCTGTCAATGGCAACAAGACACCTGCATCGGCCGGTTGCCCGACTCCGTCGGGACCGTCCATGGACCTCTGCCATCCTGGCGGAGGTGGCAATGCGGGACTGTCCCGCATCGCTAAAGCAGGGTGATCTCCGCCAGGGAGTGCAGCGACCGCGCATGTGCGACCGCGCGGCACCAGGCCGGTGGTCGCAACGTCATCGAGCAGCGCGTGCATCGTCATGCTGTCCCCTGGGTGTGACCGCATCGGAGCGGTTCGATCACCGTGATACCGACTTTGCCTGAATGGCGGCCGGGTGCAACCGGAACCTATATGCAAATTCGGCAGGAATCTCTTATTCCTGATAATCGGTTGCTTATTCTGTGATGAAGCGCCGTTCCCAGGCGTAACGATTCATCGTGATGTTAATAATGTGACCCGGGTTAACGCATGCGAGAATCGTGCCACTGGCGCCCACATTTCCTTCACGCCGGGCGCGGGTTGCTGTATTCCCGTGCGACCTGTTTACCTGCGTGGATTATCGGGCATACTCGTATTCAAGGTTTGGTACTTTCAAGGTGGAGCCGGCCAGTGGCCGCATCCATCACGGCAACGGATGATGCTCTTGGAAACCGCGCGCACCTGTAGGGCAGTGGGGGTTGCGGCGGGCAGCTGACCAACGGGGGACGACACTGTCATGGTTGATGGTGGGGTGGTTGACAGCGACGACGGCGAGCTCCGGTCGATCGACCTGGCCACGCTGAGCGGTGTGCTTCGCGTATGCGATGTGGAACTGTTGCTGCTCGACGGCAATGGTCCGCGCGCGGCGTTCGCTTCGCGCGTGCATGAGGAAGCCCTGTTCTGCAGCATCAGCTGCGGATTCCATTGCCGTGGCCGCTTCATGCTGCCGCCGGACTGGGCGATGCTGGGGTATCTGCAGGCCACCGACGAGGCGGTGAGCTGGTGCCATGGCGTACCGCTGGCGGCCGGGATGGCGTTGACCGTGCTTCCCGAAGGCATCAGTGAATTCACCCTCAGCCCCGGTACCCGCTTGACCCTGATGCTGGTGCCGGTATCCCGCGTGCAGCGCAAGCTGACCGAACTGAGCCTGCGCAGCACACCGCCGGCGGGACAGGCGCTCTCGCTGTTCAATCTGTCCAGTGATGATGCCCCGCTGGCGCTGCATTACCAGCAGCTGCACCAGCAGCTGGGGCAGGGTGCCAGCCTGCAGCCGGAGGAAACCGAGCGGCTGCTGCATGAGCACATCCAGGCCCTGCTGGGTGCCGGTGCCGTCGATCGCCCGGGGTGCAGCCGCGCACGGCGTACGCATTACCTGATCGCCCAGCGCGCCGAGAATTTCATGCGGCTCAACCTGCGTCGCAATATATACATGAATGAAATCTGCGACGCCGCCGGTGTCAGCGAGCGTGGCCTGCGCTATGCATTTGAAGATCTGTTCGGTACGTCGCCCAACCGTTATCTGTCCATGCTGCGCCTGTGTGCAGCCTGCCGCAGCCTGTCGATGGCCGACTCCAGCAGGCGTTCTGTCAAGGCGATCGCGCTGAGCTGTGGCCTGTGGGATCTCTCGCGCTTTGCCGACAATTACCGGAAGGTGTTCGGTGAACTTCCGCGGGATACCCTGATGCGTGCACCCGCGCAGTTGGGCCAACCGGCTTGAGTCCTGCCCCACAGGGGCTTTCACGGCATTGCTGCCGGTTTTGCATATCCGGCTGCCGAATCCGGTCGTGGATTTGCCGGATTGCGCGATTGCCCTGCCGGATTGAAGTGCGCCACGCCTCCGCGAACCGTTGAAATGTCAGTCACCTGCCTAGCGGCAAGTCCACTGTCATTCAAGTTGTTCGCCTACGGGGGAAATGCTCATGAACCGCATCTACCGGCGTGTATGGAACCGCCAGCTCAATGCTCTGGTTGTGGCCTCGGAACTGGCCACCGGCGATAGCGGCGGCACCGCATCACGCGATCCGCGCACCTTCCTGCTGACGCCCAGCGCCCTTGCGCTTGCGCTGCTGTGCGTGCTGGCCAGCGGGCCGGCATCCGCAACCGAATCCAATCAGTCGCTGCGCGATCTGCAGGCGCTGGCGGCCAAGTACACCCAGACCTTGCCGGTGAAGGTCGATGCCGAAGTCGCCCTGGCCGCAGCCGCGCGACAGGCGCAGGCGACGCCTGCGATCAGTGCCGATTCGCGTGTGGGCCTGCAGTTGAGCACGATGTCGCTGCCGCTGGTGCGCGATGTCCTGCCGGCCGCCGTGCAGGTGAAGCTGGGTGCGAACGCATCCCCGCAGCATGTGCCCACGCCAGCACTGGCCGCTGATGTGCGGGCCCAGCTCGGCATCGGAACAGGTAGCCAGGTGGATACCTCACTGGCAGCGAACGTTTCCTCCGGCGCCGCTTCGCCGCTGGGGCTGACGGCCGATGCGAAGGCAAAGGCCAGGATCGGCATCGCGGGTGCCCCGGTGGCATCGGTGGGTGCCGGCGCCAAGGCGGCAGCGCGTATCACGACGTCCTCGCAGGGATTGTCCGGGTTGAAGGCCGGCATCGACGGCAACGCCGACTCGCATCTGGCCATCGCCGGACATCGAATCGAGGGCCAGGGCAAGGCCTCTGCAACCGCAGCGGTAAGCTTGCCCGCCAAGGAAGAACTGCCGGGCGAGACCGATGATCGCGCGATCACGGCGGCGTTCGATGCAGGCGTCGCTGGCAAGGTGCGCGTGCAGGGCCCGGGTGGCCAGGACGTGGTGGCCGATCGCAACCTGAAGCTTGCGGGCCGGACCGTCGTGAGTGCGCAGGCCAGCACGCTCGGTCTTGGAGGCCTGCATCACGGCGCCCTGGGCGATCTTGGCGGTGCGGTGGGTGGCGTAGTGCACGGCGTAGTCGGCACGGTGGGCAGCGCAGCAGGCGAGACGCTGCACGAAACCGTCGGCACCGTAGGTAGCGCAGTGGGCGGCACGCTGCACAACACCGTGGGCGCAGTAGGTGGCACGCTTCACGGAGCTGCCGGCACGGTCGGCGGTGCGGTGGGTGGCGTAGTGCACGACGTGGTCGGCACGGTGGGCAGCGCAGCAGGCGGAACGCTACACGAAACCGTCGGCGCCGTCGGCGGTGCGGTGAGCGGTGTACTGAACGGCACTGTCGGCACCGTGGGTGGCGCAGTGGGCGGCACCCTGCACAACACCGTGGGCGCAGTAGGCGGCACGCTCCACGGTGCTGTCGGTACGGTCGGCAGTGCGGTGGGCGGTGTACTGAACGGCACCGTCGGCAACGTCGGTGGTTCCCTGGGCGACACGTTGAACAACACCGTAGGTGCCGTAGGTGGTGCGCTCAACGGCACAGTCGGTACGGTCGGTGGCGCCGTAGGCGGCGCCTTGAATGGCACAGTAGGTGCCGTCGGCGGCGTCCTCGATGGAACCATCGGCACCGTCGGTGGTGCAGTCGGTGGCGCGCTCAACGGCACAGTCGGTACGGTCGGTGGCGCCGTAGGCGGCGCCTTGAATGGCACTGTAGGTGCCGTCGGCGGCGTCCTCGATGGAACCGTCGGCACCGTCGGTGGTGCAGTCGGTGGCGCGCTCAACGGCACGGTCGGTACGGTCGGCAGCGCCGTAGGCGGCGCTTTGAATGGCACTGTGGGTGCGGTCGGCGGCGTCCTCGATGGAACCGTCGGCACCGTCGGTGGTGCAGTGGGTGGCGCGCTCAACGGCACGGTCGGTACGGTCGGCAGCGCCGTAGGCGGCGCTTTGAATGGCACGGTGGGTGCGGTCGGCGGTGTCCTCGATGGAACTGTCGGCACCGTCGGCGGTGCAGTCGGTGGCGCGCTCAACGGCACAGTCGGTACGGTCGGTGGCGCCGTAGGCGGCGCCTTGAATGGCACTGTAGGTGCCGTCGGCGGCGTCCTCGATGGAACCGTCGGCACCGTCGGTGGTGCAGTCGATGGCGCGCTCAACGGCACGGTCGGTACGGTCGGCAGCGCCGTAGGCGGCGCTTTGAACGGTACTGTGGGTGCCGTAGGCGGCGTCCTCGATGGAACTGTCGGCACCGTCGGCGGTGCAGTCGGTGGCGCGCTCAACGGCACAGTCGGTACGGTCGGTGGCGCCGTAGGCGGCGCCTTGAATGGCACTGTAGGTGCCGTCGGCGGCGTCCTCGATGGAACCGTCGGCACCGTCGGTGGTGCAGTCGATGGCGCGCTCAACGGCACGGTCGGTACGGTCGGCAGCGCCGTAGGCGGCGCTTTGAACGGTACTGTGGGTGCCGTAGGCGGCGTCCTCGATGGAACCGTCGGCACCGTCGGTGGTGCAGTGGGTGGCGCGCTCAACGGCACGGTTGGTACGGTCGGCAGCGCCGTAGGCGGCGCTTTGAACGGTACCGTGGATGCCGTAGGCGGTGTCCTCGATGGAACTGTCGGCACCGTCGGCGGTGCAGTGGGTGGCGCGCTCAACGGTACAGTCGGTACGGTCGGCAGCGCCGTAGGCGGCGCCTTGAACGGCACTGTGGGTACGGTCGGTGGTGTCCTCGATGGAACTGTCGGCACCGTTGGCGGTGCAGTGGGTGGTGCGCTCAACGGCACGGTAGGTGCAGTCGGAGGTGTCCTGGATGGAACTGTCGGCACGGTCGGCGGCGCGCTCAACGGCACCGTCGGCACGGTTGGTAGCGCCGTAGGCGGCGCCTTGAACGGCACCGTGGGTGCGGTCGGCGGTGTCCTCGATGGAACCGTCGGCACGGTCGGCAGCGCCGTAGGCGGGGCGTTGAACGGAACTGTGGGCGCGGTTGGGGGCGTTCTCGACTCAACTGTCGGCACTGTCGGCGGTGCGCTCAACGGCACGGTTGGCACGGTTGGCAGTGCTGTGGGTGGCGCTCTGAACGGCACCGTAGGTGCGGTCGGCGGTGTCCTCGACGGGACCGTCGGCACGGTCGGCGGCGCGCTCAACGGCACTGTCGGAACTGTCGGCAGCGCCGTAGGCGGCGCTCTGAACGGCACCGCAGGTGCAGTTGGCGGTGTCCTCGATGGAACCGTCGGCACCGTAGGCAGTGCGCTCAACGGCACCGTCGGCACGGTCGGCAGCGCTGTAGGCGGGGCTTTGAACGGAACTGTGGGCGCGGTTGGCGGCGTTCTCGACGGAACTGTCGGCACGGTCGGCGGTGCAGTCGGCGGTGCTTTGAACGGCACCGTGGGCGCGGTCGGCGGTGCAGTCGGAGGGGTGCTCAACGGCACGGTCGGCGCAGTCGGGGGTGCGGTGGGGGGTGTGCTCAACGGCACCGTCGGCACCATCGGAGGTGCCGTGGGCGGTGCGCTCAACGATACGGTCGGCTCGGTCGGCAGCGTTGTCGGTGGCCTGCTCGGGGGTGGCAGCACCACGCCGGGCAGCGGGCTGGGTGGCGTACTCACTGGCACGCTCGGCAACGTCGGTGGTGCGGTGGGCAACCTGCTGGAGGGCAACCTCAACGGTACCGTCAACAATCTCGGCGGCGCAGTCGGCGGGCTGGTGGGTGGCACGCTGGGTGGCCTGGGCCTGACCCAGCCTTCGGCGATTCCGCCGGACAGCCCGAAGGCACCCGCTCCGGCTGATCCGAATGCGGGACTCATCATCGGTACCGGTGGCCTGGTCGGCAACGTCGGCCAGCTGATCGGCCCGACGACCAGCAGCCTGTTCGGCGGTGACGGCTATCTGCACAACGGCAATCTCAAGCTCAGCAACGCGAACGTGATGCAGGCCTACTCCACGGTCAACGTGCTCGGCCTGCCGGTCGTGAACCTGTCACCGGTCGGCAGCACCCTCAATGGCCTGGGCGGCGCGGTGACCGGTGGCAGCTCGCACCTGACCCTGATCGGTGGCGTCACTTCCGACAGTTACATCTACAACATCAACAACGGCAACCCCGGTGGCCTGCTGGGCCTGCTGCTGCCGACGGATTCGCCGGCATGGGCCGCCAAGTGCCTGGATATCGCGTTGGCCGACATCTCCTGCTGGGCGGTCAACGCCGCACAGGATTACCAGGTGCTGATGGGTGACGGTGCCTTCGCCAACGGCTCCAAGGAAGTGGTGATCGGCGCCAATGCCCGCCATGAGCTGCCGAAGGTGGATGCCAACGTGGCGTTCCCGGGAGCCGGTCCCAACGATCCCACCAATCCAACCGGCGTGCCGACTGCGGACTACGCCGCGCGCATGGGCCACTCGGTGATCGTCGGCGACAGCGCGGTGGGTACTGCCAACGGCCAGACCCTGCTGGGTGCGGAGGCGACCTCCAACCAGGCCAATTCGGTGGCGCTGGGCTACCGTTCCGCAGCGCTGCGCGGCGCACAGGCCAGCTACAGCGCCTATGGTCTGACTGCCGCCCAGGTCTCTGCCGGTGAAGTTTCGGTGGGTACCGCCAACGGTGGCGAGCGCCAGATCACCAACCTGGCTGCGGGTAGCGCCAACACCGATGCGGTCAACGTCGCCCAGTTGAAGGGCGCGATCAGCCTGATCGATGATGTTTCGGCCGGCGCGGTGATGTACGACGTCGATGGCGCAGGCAATCCAGACTATCGCCGCGTCACGCTCGGCAACGGCACCGGTACCACCACCATCGGCAACCTCGCCGCGGGTGCGGTCACCGCCGGCAGCCTGGAAGCCGTCAACGGCGGCCAGCTGGCCACCACCAACGCCGCCATCGCCGGCTTCTTCGGTGGCATCACTGCCTTCGATCCGGTCAGTGGCGCCTTCACCGCGCCGCTGTTCGAGATCAGCACGATCTCCACCGATGGCGCCATTGCGCAGGGCCTGTACAACAATGCGACCGATGCCTTCGACGCCGTCGACGGCTCGCTGGTCAATCTCAACACGCAGATCAACGATATCCGCAACGGCGGCACCAAGTACCTGCGGGTGAACTCCACGGGCGTGGAGGCAGTGGCCACCGGTGCCGACTCCATCGCGGTCGGTACCAACGCCCGCGCCACGGCTGCCAACGCGATCGCGGTCGGTGCCGGCAGCCTGGCTGATCGTGCGAACAGCGTGTCGATCGGTGCCGCGGGTGCCGAACGCCAGGTGACGAATCTGGCCGCCGGTACGGCTGCCACCGATGCGGTGAACCTGGGCCAGCTGCAGGCCTCGGAGGAAGGCGCGCTGCGCTACGACTTCAATGGCGATGGCAGCGTCAACTACGCCAGCGCCACGCTGGGTCAGGGCGGCACGGCGACCACGCTGCGCAACCTCGGCCCGGGCCAGGTGAGCGCCACGAGCACCGAAGCCATCAATGGTGCCCAGCTGTTCGCTGCCAACCAGGCTGTCGCCACCCATCTCGGCGGCGGCGCGGCGGTCAATGCGGCCGGTGTGCTGACCGCGCCGACCTACACGATCAACAACATCGCCGCCAATGGCACCATCAGCCAGGGCAGCTACAACGACGTCGGCACCGCCTTCGACGCGGTCAGCAATTCGCTGGCCAATGTCGCCGACCAGACCGACGATATCGACAAGCGCGCGGTGAAGTACGATGTCGATGGCAGTGGCAACGTCGTGAACACGGTCACCCTGAGCGGTACCGGCACGGGTGCGGTGAAGGTGACCAACGTGGCGGCCGGCAGCATCCTTGCAGGCAGCAGCGACGCCATCACCGGCGACCAGCTGTTCAGCACGAACTCGACCATCGCCAGCTACTTCGGTGGCAGCACGGCCTTCGACGGCACCACCAATCTGTGGACCGCGCCGTCGTTCAGCATCTCCAGCATCGCCACCGACGGCACCCTGACCGCCAACGACTACAGCAACGTCACCGCGGCGTTCTCCGCGGTGGACGGTTCGCTGAGGGTGCTCAACCAGCGCATCACCAACGGTGGCGGCAGCCCGTACCTGGCAGTGAACTCCAGCGCCGCGGCGGCCGCTGCGGCAGGTGCGGAGGCGCTGGCGGTGGGTCCGCAGGCCAGTGCGGCAGGTGCTTCGGCCGTGGCAGTCGGCAACGGTGCCAACGCCAGCGCGGACAACAGCGTGGCACTGGGTGCCGGCTCGGTGGCCAGCGTCGGCGCGCAGAGCGGCTATACCGGTGCCTATGGTCAGACGGGTGCCAGCAATTCGGCAGGCGAAGTGTCGGTCGGCAGCAGCGGCAGTGAACGCAAGATCACCCACGTTGCCGACGGCTCGGACGATCACGACGCGACGAATGTCGGCCAGCTGAAGAATGGCGTGAACTATGCCATCGATCAGTCCAAGGCCTACACCGACCAGAAGATCCAGAACATCACCAACGTCGCCGGCAGCTTCCGCGCCAACAACAGCAACAACCTGGCCGATCCGGCCGCGACGGGCGCCAATTCCGCAGCCGGTGGTGCAGGATCGACGGCCGCCGGTGCCAACTCGACGGCCCTGGGCAACGGCTCGCAGGCACAGGCCGACAACTCGGTGGCCCTGGGCGCAGGGTCGGTGGCCAACCGTGCCAACACGGTTTCGGTTGGGGCCAGCGGCGCCGAACGGCAGGTGGTCAATGTGGCAGACGGCACCCAGGCCACCGATGCGGTCAACGTGCGGCAGCTGCAGGCCTCGCAGCAGGGCACCATCCGCTACGACACCACCGTCAACGGAGCCACCAACTTCAACAGTGTCACTCTCGGCAGCAGCACCAGCGGCCCGACGACGGTCCGCAACGTTGCCGCCGGTACGGCAGGCACCGACGCGGTCAATGTCGACCAGCTGAAGTCCGGCATGGCGCAGACCCTGGACTGGTCGAAGGCCTATACCGACGAGCGCATGGGCGGCTTCGAGCGCGACCTGCGCAGGACCGACAACCGCGCTTCGGCCGGCATCGCTTCGGCCATGGCCACGGCCTCGCTGCCGCAGCCGAGCGAAGCGGGTCGCAGCATGGCCTCGTTCGCCGCCGGCAGCTACAACGGCGAATCGGGCGTGGCGGTGGGCCTGTCCGGTGTCTCGGAAGGAGGCCGCTGGATCTACAAGTTCAGCGGCTCTACCAACAGCCGTGGCGAGGCCGGTGTGGCCGTCGGTGCCGGCATCCAGTGGTAACCGCCGTAGCCGGGCCGCAATCGCGGCCCGGCTGCCGCGCAAACGTCTACAGGGGGAATGACATGAATCAGCATCGCATCGCCCGCGCCGGCCGCATCGCCGTGTCGCTGGGCCTGATCCTCGCCGCCGGCCTGCTGGCCGCCTGCCGCAGCCACGCGCCCGCCGGTGAGGGTCCGGCGGAGGCCACTGCAGTGGCCTTCCCGGAAGTCTCCAAGGCGTCGCTGAAGGAGGGCACCTATCCTGACATCGCCGACCTGCGCCGCTTCGCGCCCGGGATGAGCAAGCGGCAGCTGTACAGCCTGCTGGGTACGCCGCACTTCAACGAAGGCATGTGGGGCGTGCGCGAGTGGAACTACCTGTTCAACTTCCGCACCGCACAGGGCGCCGAGTACTTCACCTGCCAGTTCCAGGTGCGCTTCGACAACAAGGGCATCGCCCAGGCTGGCTACTGGAAGCCCGAATCCTGCGCCGCCGTGCTGGACCCGCCGCGGCCACCGCCGCCGCCGCCGGCACCCGCGCCACTGCCCGAGCAGCCGTTGCGCCTGGCCGCCGATGCACTGTTCGGTTTCGACAGCGCGGTACTCAGCGCCGAAGGCCAGCAGGCGGTGCAGGGCATCCTGGCGCAGGTCCGCGAGGCCAGCAAGGTGCAGTCGATCCAGGTCGTCGGCTACACCGACCGTATCGGTGCGGCCAGCTACAACCAGCAACTCTCGCAGAGGCGGGCCGAAGCGGTGCGCGCGGCCCTGGTGCAGGGCGGGGTGCCGCCCGGCAGCATCAGTGCCGAAGGGCGCGGCGCGGCTGAACCGATCGTGCAGTGCGCACAGCGCAACCGTCGCGAACTGATCGCGTGCCTTGCGCCGAATCGCCGGGTGCAGATCGTCGGGGTCGCGCACCCGCGCTGAAGTCTCCCGCGCCGTGGCCATGCCCCGGCATCCCGAGTCCCCCCTGACCACCGGCAGGACGTGGCCACGTCTCCCCCGTCGTCCACCCCTGCCGGTGGCTCAGGTTTTCATACGGTGCACGCGATGAACGCCCAATTCCTGCCTCTGTCCATGAAGACGGAAACCACCCTCAGCGTGTATGGCCAGCTCGGCAATCATGCGGTCGTGCGCATCCCCGGGCGGCGCCTGCCGGGCCTGATCCTGCAGGCCGATACCGTGGCCGGGTTCCTGGCCCAGCTGCAGGAAACCCAGGCCTGCCTGCGCAGCGGCCGGGCACAGCGTGCCGATGCAGAGCTGGACATGCTGATCGACATGCTGGAGCAATGGTACGCGTTGATCGAGTCGCGGCTGGCCGATGCTGGCGAAGCGCTGTAGCAGCGGGGCGGGCGATCAATCGGCGTCTTCGACGCGCTCGCCCATCAGTTCGCGCTGGCGCTTGTCCAGCTCCTCGGCGTAGCGCCTGCGCACGAAGGCCTCGGAAACAATGCCCAGCAGCTGGCCATCGGCGGCAACCACGGCCAGTTCGTCGGCCTGCGTCCGGTCGAAGCACTGCATCACGCTGACCACATCCGCGCCCGGCAACAGTGACACCTCGCGGTTCTCGGCCAGATCGCCAACGGGTGTCTCGGGCTTCACGCCGTCGGCGTAGACGCGCGGAATCTGCACGATGCCGGCGTAGTGGCCTTCGCTGTCGATCAGGACCACGCGACTGCCGGAGCCCAGCGGGAACCGCTGGCGGAACGCAGCGGCATCCAGCCCGGCCGGAGTGGTGGCAACGCCCTTGCGCATCATCCGCCCGGCGTTGAGGGTGTGGATCCAGCCGACGTCGCGTGCGCTGCGGATGGTTTCGCCGCGCAGATGCATGCGCCACGTCGAGAACGAGTAACCGAACCACTGGCGGACCAGCGTGCTGGAGACCAGTACCGCGCTCATCACCACGCTGGTCAGCAGGAAGTCGTGGGTGCCTTCCAGCACCAGCATGGCCATGGTCATCGGCGCGCCGACCACCGCGGCGGCCAACGCGGCCATGCCCGCAAGCGCCGCGGACGTGGCATCAATCACCGGCACGCCAGTGGCCATCGCCAGCAGGCCGGCAAACAGGGTGCCGACCAGGGTGCCCATGAACAGCGACGCAAAGAACAGACCACCGCGGAAGCCGAAGCCCAGCGAAATGCCCGAGGCCAGAAGCTTCAGGGCGAGCAGGCCGCCGATCCAGATCAGTGGCAGCTGCGTGGTCAGGTCCAGGTGCAGCGCACCGTGGCCGGAGGAAAGCACCTGCGGGCTGGCCATGGCCAGTGGAATCAGCAGGAGGCCGCCGACCACCGGGCGCCCCCACACGGGCAGTGGACTGCGCTTGACCACACCCTCGATGGAGGCGATCAGCCGCATCACGCCGATCCCCACCAGGGCGCAGCAGCAACCGAGCAGGCCGTAGATCGCATAGTCGGCGGCACGCACATCGATGGTCGAGGCTGCGGGCAGCAGGTACGCCTCGATGCCGGACTGGTCGGCGACGAATGCACCCGCCAGTGCGGCCAGGGCCACAGGCGCGAGAGCGGCGGGCGTGTAGGCGCCGATGACGATCTCGAACGCGTAGAAGGCGCCGGCCAGCGGCGCGCCGAAGGCGGCGGCGATGGCGCCGGCGGCACCGGCACCGACCAGGATGCGCACATCATTGCGGCGCAGGCGCATGACACGGCCCAGCTGCGAGCCGCTGCCCGCACCCATCTGGGTATACGAAGCCTCAAGACCGACGGACGCACCGCAGCCGTTCGACAGCAGGGTCTGGGTCAGCACGATCAGATTGTCGCGCATCGACATGCGACCGCCATGCAGGGCATTGGCCTCGACCGCGTCGAGCAGCGGGCGCTTGCGCCGCGCGGCCGTCAGGCTGACCAGCCCGACCAGCAGGCCGCCCAGCGGCAGCACCAGCAGGGCGGTCCAGCTGAGCGCGGGCAGGGAGCTGAGGCGCATGCCGGGTTCCAGCCCGTACAGCGCACTCTGCAGCCCGCGCGCGATGTCCGACTGCAGCAGCGTCAGGCCACCGGCAATCAGGCCGACCAGCAAGGCCAGTGCGATGAACCACAGGTCGCTGCCACGCAGGCGCAGGCGCAGGCCCTGGAAGGCCAGATGCAGGCGCGATGGTGGAACCGTGGAGGCCATGGTGGCGGCATGATACGCCGCCATCGTGATCGCCACCGTCACCGCATCGGGCATTTACCGCATCAGAAGCGGTAGCGTCCCTGCAGGTAGAAGGTGCGTGGCGCGGCCACCATGCGCCCGGCATTGCCGTCGACATTGCGGGTGTACCAGCGCTTGTCGGCCAGGTTGTTCACGCCGGCCGTGATCTCGCTGTCGCCCAGCCCCGGAACCTGCCAGGCCACCTGCGCATTCCACAGCCGCACCCCCGGCACGCGGCCCACGCGTGCATCGGCGCTTTCCTGCCAGGTGTTGGCAGCGTCGGAGAACTGGCCGCTCTGGTGCGTGCTGGAGACATTGAAGGTCCAGGCTGACAGCGCATAGCGGGCGCCGATGCTGTCGGTGTCGCGCGAGTAGAAGGGCACGTCCCGGCCGCGGTTGTCACCGGACTGCTGGATCGCCTTGGTCCAGGTGTAGTTGGCGTACAGTTCCAGTCCGGCCAGCACGCTGTCTTCGGCGAAGCGGTATTCGAGCGCGCTTTCCACACCCTTGTGGTCGGTCGCACCGATGTTCTGGAAGGTGGGCGGGGTAATCCCCGGCACCTGCAGGATCTGGTTGTCGAAGCGCATCCTGAACACCGTGACGTCCGCGCGCAGTGCGCCGTCCTGCCAGCGGGCGCCCAGCTCGGTGGTCCTGGCCACCTCTGGATTCAGCGGATTGCTGGCGGTCTGCGAGTTCAGCTGGATGTTCTGCACCGGCCCGAACGAGGTGGTGTAGTTGCCGAACACGGTCAGCTGCGGGGTCAACAGGTAGGCGACGTTGAGCGAGGGCAGGGCTTTGTCGTTGCGGCTGCTGAAGGTGGTGCCGCCATCGGCCTGGCGGCGGTCCATGTCGATCCATTCCATGCGCACCCCCGGCGTGATCCGCCACTGGCCGATGGCGATGCGGTCGTCGAGATAGAAGGAGTGGGCGTCGGTGGCATTGTCGAAGCGGTTGATGGGGCTTGCGGCGCCGGTGCGGCGGGTCACCGTGTAGCTGCGGTCGTTGCCGCGCTCGCGCAGGAAGCGGTAGCCAGCGGTGACGTCGTGCACGCTTGCCCCCCAGTGCAGGCGCTGGGTGTAGCGCGGTTCGATGCCGAGCACGCGGTAGTCGCGCGGCTGCACGCTCACCTGGGTGTTGGCAGCGTTGATCAGCGAGCTGGCACGGGTGCTCTCGTTGTAATAGGCCAGTACCTCGAACTCGCGGGTGTCGGACAACGTGTGGGTGTAGCCCAGATCGATGCCCGTGCGGTGGCCCTTCCAGAAGTCATCGGGACGCGTGTTCTGGAACGGATCCGCCTCGTACTGCGCGCGGGTCAGGCCGCCTGGCGTCAGCGAGCGGACGTCGTAGTAGGACAGCTTGGCACGCAGCGTCTGCTGGTCGTCGATGGCGTAGGCGAACTTCAGTGCCAGATCGTTGAAACGGTCGTCGCTGCCTTCGCGCCAGCCGCGACCGTCCTGGCCGGAATAGAGCAGGGCGACGCCCAGGCCGTTGTCGCTGGTACCGCCGAGGAAGGTGTTGTACTGGGTGCTGTCGCCGCCGCCATGGTCATGGGCGTTGTAGCGGATCCCGACCTCGCCGTGCAGGCCGCTCTGCTGCGGAATGGCGCGGGTGCTGAAGTTGATGATGCCGCCCACGTTCTGCGGCCCGTAACGCACGGCTCCGCCGCCACGCACGACGTCGATCGATTCGATGTTGGACAGGCTGGCCGGCGCGAACGACAGCTGGGGCTGGCCGTAGGGTGCGACGGCCAGCGGCACGCCATCCAGCAGCACCGTCGAGCGGGGTGAGTAGCGGCCGGTGAGGCCGCGCACGCCGATGTTCAGCGACACCGAACTGCCGGCGGTGCCGGAGTTGTCGGTGATCTGCACGCCGGGGATGCGGCGCATGGCGTCGCCGATGCTGGCCGCGCCACTGGCCTCGATGCGCTGGCGATCGACCACCGTACGTGCCCCGGCGAAGCTCTTGACGCTGTCATGCAGGCCGGTGCCCAGCCAACTGCCGGACACCTGGATGCTGTCGAGCGTGGTCGGGGCGTCCTGGGCGAGGGCGGAGGCAGGGGGCAGCAGGCACAGGGCAAGGGCTGCCGCCAAGGGCAGCTGGGCCGGTTTCGGGGTGTGGAGGGGCATCTGGGCGGCGCAGGAAAGGTGGTAAATGAGAATTATTGCTGATTCCATTCGTGAATGGAATGGAGGGCCGATGGCCTCCGGGGTCGGGTGGTAAAGTGAACGATTGCCTCCTGACTCACCGAGATCCGTCATGCCTGCAGCTGTCTTCTATCCCGTCGGAACCCCTGGCCAGCCGTGGGGAGCGGCGGAACGGGAGCAGTGGCGTGCGCGCCAGCAGCGCCTGCGCCGCTACGACGAGGAAGTACTGCCGCGCATCGAGGCACTGGCAGCGCGCTTCGACAAGGTGGCGTACGGCCAGCTCGACTACGCGGGAGAGACCTATACCCTGTTCGCCCTGCGCAGCCGCGACTGGAACCCGGCGCTGCCGGCGGCGCTGGTCACCGGCGGCGTGCACGGCTACGAAACCAGTGGCGTGATGGGAGCCCTGGAGTTCCTTGAAAAGCACGCGGCCGACTACGCGGGCAAGGCCAACCTGCTGGTGGCACCGTGCGTCAACCCATGGGGTTTCGAGCGCATCAACCGCTGGAACTTCGACGCGATCGATCCGAACCGCAACTTCCGTGCCGGTGGTCCGGCCCGCGAATCAACCGCGCTGATCGAGCTGATCGAACCCCTCAAGGGCCAGTTCGTGCTGCACATCGATCTGCATGAGACCACCGACAGCGATGAAAGCGAGTTCCGCCCTGCGCTGGCGGCGCGCGACGGCAAGCCGTTCGAACCGGGCCTGATTCCTGATGGCTTCTACCTGGTGGACGACAGCGCCAATCCGCAGCCGGCGTTCCAGCAGGCCGTGATCGCGGCGGTGGAAAAGGTGACCCACATTGCACCGGCCGACGACAAGGGCGAGATCATCGGCTCTCCGGTGGTGGCCCATGGCGTGATCGAGTACCCGCTGGTGGAATTGGCCCTCTGTGCCGGCATCACCGGTGCGCCGTACACCACCACCACCGAAGTCTACCCGGACAGCCCGCGCGCCACGCCGCAGCAGTGCAACGACGCGCAGGTGGCCGCGGTCTGCTCCGCGCTGGACTACGCACTGGCGCATCGCTGAGGGGGAGTGCCCTGGTACACATGCCGGGCCGATAGGGCCCGGCGCTACCTCAGTGCGTCGGCCCACCACAGTGCGGCCGGCCCGGGTGGCGTGTCGCGTCGCCACACCAGGTCGCTGTGGATGCGCCGCGGCCAACCGGGCAGGGCCAGTTCCACCAGGTGTCCGCGGTCGTAGCGCTGCACCAGCGCTCTCGGAAGTTCGGCCCAGCCGATGCCTTCCTCGGCCATTTCCATCACCATCAAATAGTCCGATGCGGTCCAGGCCGGACCGGCGACGGCGCGCGCGTGATCGACCTGTGCGCTCAAGCGTATCTGCCGATGGCGGGCAAGCTGCGCGGCGGCGCGCGCACCGGCCGCGGCCAGTGCGTGTCCATGCGCGACATACACCGCCAGCTCGCTGTGATGGGCCAGCGGCCGTGCAATCACTGCATCCGGATAGCGCTCCTGGCGGGGCAGCAGCCCCAGTCCGGCGCGGCCGCTGCTGACCAGCTCCAGCACATCGTGTCCTTCAGCGTCGAGCCACTCCAGTTCGATTTCGGGAAAGGCTTCGGCGAAACGCTGCAGTAGCTGTTGCGCCGGGTCCAACTGGTAAACATCGGAGAACACCACCGTCAGCCGGGGTTCGACAGGCGCAGCCAGGCGCACGCTCAGCTGCCGCAGGCGCGCATCGGCAGCCAGGATTTCCTGGGCATGGCCCAGCACCTGCCGCCCCGGGTCGGTAAGCTGCGGATAGCGCCCGCTGCGGTCGAACAGGGATACGCCCAGATCGGCTTCCAGATGGGCGATGGCGGTGCTGACCGTCGATTGCGTCTTGCGCAGGCGCCGCGCGGCAGCCGAGAAGGAGCCCAGTGCGGCAGCCTCGACGAACGCCTGCAGGGATTCAGGAGAGTAGGGCATCGATCCATCGCTCATGTCGATGGGTTCCACTTTGGAGCCATCGTAAAGAGCGATGATACTGGGCGCCATCGCCCCTGTCAGCGGGCGCTGTGAATCCTGCTGGAGTTTCCCAATGACCCGTCGTGTTCCCGCCCCAGGCCCCTTGATTGCCTGGGCTTGCCTGACCGTGGCGATCGTCGCCGAAGTGGTCGGCACGTCCTTCATGGCCCATGCCGCCCGCGCCGGTGGCTGGACCGGCTACCTGGTGATGGCCGGGGCGCTGGCGTTGTCCTATTACTTCCTGGCACTGTCGGTGCGGCGCATCGCGGTCGGCGTTGCGTACGCGGTGTGGGAGGGGCTGGGGCTGACCCTGCTGACCCTGGTCGGCATCGTGGTGTTCGGCGAGAGCCTGTCGATGCAGCAGCTGGCCGGCCTGCTGCTGGCAGTGGCCGGCATTGTCTGCGTCACCCTTGGGGAGGCGCACTGATGAACACAACGGCACTGTTCTTCGTGATCTGTTCCGCACTGATCGACGTCGCGGCAAACATGATGGTGGCCAAATCCGAAGGCTTCCGCCGCTGGCAATGGGGTGTCGCTGCCGTCGTCATGGTCTGGATCGCCTTCGCGCTGCTGGGCCAGGCAGTACGCCACCTGGACCTGGCCACGGCCTATGCGCTGTGGGGTGCCATCGGCGTGATCGGCACCGCTGCCTGCGGGCGCCTGCTGTTCGGCAATCGCCTGCGGCCCATCGGCTGGATCGGCATTGCACTGGTGACGGGGGCGGTGCTTCTGCTCAGTACCGCATGAGCGGCGACGATTGCAGACCGGAGCGCGCTGTCCGACACTGCGGTTTTTCCGCAACGGAGTGCCGCCATGTTCAGCCACATCACCGTCGGTTCCAATGATCTTGCGGTCTCGCGCCGCTTCTACGACGCACTGTTCGCAGCCATCGGCGGCCGACCGGGCATGACCGATGAAGATGGAAAACTGGTCTACATCAAGGACGGGCGGATGTTCATCGTGACCCCGCCCATCGATGGCCAGCCGGCGTGCCACGCCAATGGCGGCACGATTGGTTTCGCGCTGGAGACTCCGCAGGCAGTGCACGCCTGGCAGGACGCAGGCATCGCCCACGGCGGCAGCGCCATCGAAGATCCGCCGGGCGTACGCCACAAGGCCGGGCGGCAGCTGTACCTGGCCTACCTGCGCGATCCCGACGGCAACAAGTTGTGCGCCGTGCACGTGATGCGCTGAACTTCGCGGCGCGCGCGTGATACCACGCGCGTGCTGTCCCTGTGCTGTCATCGCGCGACAGCACTTCATCCTGCGTCCACCGCCGTTCAGCCAGAATCCGCCGGCTCAATCTTTGATCGACCGGAGAACGCCGCCCCATGGAAGCCCTGGAGCCGCAACAATCCCCGGTGCGCACCCTGCGGCCTGTGTTCGCCTTCGCGGCGATCGTCGTCGTGGCGTTCGCGCTGTTCGTCAGCCTCTATCCGATCGGTGCCGGTCGCCTGCTGCTCAGCGCACAGGACTGGGCTGCGCTCAACGTCGGCTGGTATTACCTGCTGGCGATGACCCTCTATCTGCTGTTCGTGGTCGGCGTGGCGCTGTCCAAGTACGGTGGCATCAAGCTCGGTGCCGACCATGACGAGCCGGAGTTCAGCTATCTCTCCTGGGCGGGCATGCTGTTCGCCGCGGGCATCAGCATCACCCTGTTCTTCTTCTGTGTCTCCGAGCCGCTGACCCATTACCTGCAGCCGCCGCAGGGCGATCCCGCCGCCGGCGAGGCCGGCGCGCGCCGGGCCATGCAGCTGCTGTTCCTGCACTGGGGCCTGCATGGCTGGGGCGTGTTCGCGCTGGCGGCAATGGCCATGGCCTACTTCGCCTATCGCCACAACCTGCCGTTGGCGCTGCGCTCGGCGCTGTATCCGCTGATCGGCAAGCGCATCAACGGACCGATCGGCTACACCGTGGACGCGCTGGGCATCGTCGCCACCGTGTTCGGCATCGGCGCCGACATGGGCTTCGGTGTCCTGCACCTCAACGCCGGGCTGTCGCACCTGTTCGACATCCCGCACTCGAACTTCGTTCAGATCGTCCTGGTCGCCAGCATGATGGGGGCGGCGGTGGCCGTGGCAGTGTCCGGCGTGGAGAAGGGGGTCCGCTGGATGGCCAACATCAACATGCTGCTGGCGATCGCGCTGGTGCTGTTCATGCTGTTCGCCGGGCCCACCCAGTACCTGTTCGGCACGTTGATGCAGAATCTGGGCGACTATCTGGGCAGCGTGGTCGGCAAGAGCTTTGACGTGTACGCCTATGGCGGACGGCCGGCATGGCTGGGTGGCTGGACGGTGTTCTACTGGGCCTGGTGGATCGGCTGGGCGCCGTTCGTCGGCCTGTTCATCGCCCGCATCTCGCGCGGACGTACCATCCGCGAATTCGTGTTCGGCGTGCTGCTGATTCCGCTCGGCTTCACCCTGGCCTGGCTGTCGATCTTCGGCAACAGCGCGCTGGACCAGGTGCTGCACCATGGCCAGCAGCAGCTGGCACAGCTGGCCGTGGATGACCCACCGACCGTGCTGTACGCATTGCTTGATGGTTATCCGTGGAGCCGCACGGTGATCGCGGTGACCGTGCTGGTCAGCTTCATCTTTTTCGTGACATCGGCCGATTCGGGCGCGGTGGTGCTGTCCACGCTGTCGTCGCACGGCGGCGCTCCGGAAGACGATGGCCCGCGCTGGCTGCGCGTGTTCTGGGGCACGGTGATCGCCGTGCTCACCGCAGGCCTGCTGCTGGCGGGCAGCATCGATGCGTTGAAGTCGGCGGTGGTGCTGGCGTCACTGCCATTCTCGGCGGTGCTGCTGCTGATGATGTGGGGCCTCACCCGAGCCTTCAGTGACGAATCGCACCGCAAGCGCGCGCTGCAGTACCGGCCATCGCCGCTGATCGGCGACGATCGCCACCACCAGGGCTGGCGCCAGCGCCTGAGCCAGGCGATGCACTTCCCGGTGCGCGACCAGGTCTACCGCTTCATGGATGACACGGTGAAACCGGCGATGGAAGCCGTGGCCGAGCAGCTGCGCGGGCAGGGCTGGGATGTGCATACCCGCATCGAAGCCGGCGACATGGAACTTTCGGTCAACCATGGCGAGCAGCAGGACTTCCTGTATCGGGTGATCCTCCGCGGCTACCTGACGCCGTCGTTCGCCGCCCAGCAGCTGCGCAACCAGCGCTACTACCGCGCCGAGGTGCATCTGTTCGAAGGCAGCCAGGATTACGACCTGGTCGGATACAGCCGCAAGCAGATCATCAACGACATCATCAGCCAGTACGAGCGGCACCTGCAGTTCCTGCACCTGAGCCGGTGATGCACGACCGCTGCGATGGGTGCGGACCGTTGGTCCGCACACTTCGTGGAGCCGAGCCCACGCTCGGCTCCATCAAGCCGGTAGAGCAGCCGAGCATGGGCTCGGCGCTACATGTGCAGTTTCCGCATCAGAACCGGTAGCGTGCCCCCACCGTGACGAACTGGCCGCGCAGGTTGTACTGGCTGATGTCGAAGCCGTTGGAGCCGCCCGCGGGGTCGAACGGCGGGTCCCGGTCGGTCAGGTTCAACACGGACAGCGAAAGCGTGGTATTGGCCAGGCCCTCGTACGCCACGTACAGGTCCAGCTGGTGATAGGGCTTGACGCGATCGCGCAGGCCCGGGTTGCTGGTGGCCGTCGCGACCCGCTGGTCGTAGCCGCTGACACATTGCAGGCTCAGCGTGCTGTTCCAGTCGCCCACCGCCCAGTTCAGTGACGTGGTGCCACGGGTGCGCGGCAGCGCGCCGTGGCGGTTGTTGCCCGCGCCGTCATAGGGCGCCTGACCGGCTACCAGGGGCTGCTTGAAGCTGAGCAGATGGGTCCAGCTGCCGGCGAGGGTGAGGTTGCCCCAGCCGTCGGTGCGGAAGGTGCGGCTGGCCTCCAGGTCGAGACCGGACGTGGTCAGCTCCCCCTGGTTGGCATACTGGTTGGTGATGAACTGGATGCGACCCTGCGCATCGCGCTGGACCCGGCCAGGAAACAGGGCGGGATTGTCGACGATGAACTGTGCGCTGTCGGGCTTGACCAGGTTGTCCTGCTCGATGCGGTACCAGTCCAGGCCGATGCTGCTGTCAGCGTCCGGCGACCACACCGCGCCAACGTTGAGATTGCGCGAGCGTTCGGCCTTCAGGTCGGGATTGCCGGTGCGGATGTTGGTGACACCGCGGCTGCCACCGGGCTGCAACGGGTCGAGCGGGTCGATCACCGATCCGTAGCTGACCGTCTGTCCGGGTGCGATTTCCGGCAGCGAGGGAGCGCGGAAACCACGCGAGAACGAACCGCGCAGCAGCAGGCTGTCCAGCGGCTGCCAGCGCAGCGCGAACTTCGGCGAGAACGCCTTGCCGAAGTCGTCGTAGCGGTCGCCGCGTCCGGCGACCTGCAGTTCCAATGTGCGATGCAACGGTACGCTGAACTCGGCGTAGGCGGCGCTGACCTGCCGCTCGCCATCGACCACGTTGATCGCGGGCCGCAGCTCCGTTCCGGACAGGACCTGCGCACTGGTCCGTGCATCCAGCGATTCCTTGCGGAACTCCGCGCCCCAGGCGAAGCCGACCGCACCGGCCGGCAGCTCCCACAGCGACGTCGATGCCTTGAGGTTCAGAGAGTGCAGCTGGTACCAGCCCGGGCGCTTGGTCTGCAGGCGCAGCGCGTCAAGCGCGGCCGGCGTGCTGGCCGGGTCGAGGAAGTTGTAGCTGCCATCGCGCAGGATCTGCTCGAACGCGTAGCGGTTGATGAAATTGTCCACGTACTCGCGCTGCTCGCTCTGCGAGGTCAGCGCGGCGACCTCCCAGTCCCAGCGCTCGCCCTGGCCACGCACGCCGGCCAATGCACGGTAGAACACCTGCGTGTTGTCCTTCAGGCGCGGGCCGAGATCGAAGAACGTGTACTCGAAGGGCAGGGGAGCGCTGCCCGGGTTGTTCGGATGCCCGACCGGCAGCACTGCCGGAATGTCGAGCAGGGTGCCGGTGGCGGGGTTGTAGGCGCGCAGGCCCGGGCCGACGGTCAGTGGCGCGCTGAAGATCTGGTCGGCCTTGTTGTGGCTGTAGAGCACGTCGGCGAAGGCTTCGACGTTGTCGCTGAAGCGGTAGGTCGCGCTCAGCGAGGCCTGCAGGCGTTCGGCACCGGGCTGCAGGGTCTTGAATGGCTGCGCATTGAACGCGCAGGCCTGGCCGGGCAGGCTGCTGCCGAAGTCGCTGTAGGGCCGCAGCTGGCTGCCCTCGGGGCAGGGCGAGAATGGCTGCGGCGCGCGCGGGTTCGCCAGCCAGTTGCCACCGGCAGTGGACCAGCCGGCCAGGCGACCACCGGGCTTGTCGCGGAAATCGCCGCTGCGGGTATAGGCGCGCTGGTCGGCGTCGAGCCGATCGCGCTTGAGCACGTCCAGCCCGAACAGCACGTTCCAGCCCTGCTGTTCGAGGTCACCGAAACCGGCCAGCAGATTGGCCTTGCGTTCGTCGAGGCCGCCCTGGGTGGCCGTACCGAAGCCGCCGCCCACTTCCACGCCCTGGAAGTTCCTGCGCAGGATGATGTTGATGACACCGGCGATGGCATCGGAGCCATACACCGCCGAGGCGCCGTCCTTCAGTACTTCAATGCGTTCGACCGCGCTGATCGGAAGCGCATTGAGATCGACGAAGGTGTCCTGGGTATTGAGGGCGAAACCGAAGTTGGCCACGCGATAGCCGTTGACCAGCACCAGGGTGTTCTTCGGCGACAGCCCGCGCAGGCCGATCGACGCCGAGCCCGCCGCGAAGCTGCCGGTGTACTGCTCGTCGAAGCTGTTGCCGGCATTGGCCGACAGGTTGCGCAGCACATCGGTCAACGTGCTGCGACCGGTCTGTTCGATCTGTTCACGGCTGACGATCTGCACCGGGTTGGGGCCGGCGGTGTCGCTGCGCTTGATGTTGGATCCGGTCACCAGCACGGTGCCGAGCGTGGTGCTGTCCTTGCCGGTATCGGTGGTTTCAGCAGCGCCGGCAGCGCCGGCGGTAAGTCCCAGCGCGATGGCGCCGGCAAGCAGGTTCAGGGTGGTGCGGTACATGGAAGCGACAACGCCGGACAGAAGAGGAGCCGCCAGTACCGCATGCGCTCGCCTGCGCCTTCCAATGACGAAAGCGCATTCAGTTATACATCACAGGTTCTTAACGAGTGACTGGCCCTGTTATCGACCGGTGCTGCGCATTCCTCTCAGGGGTCAGATCCCTTTCCAGCGGAAAGGGATCTGACCCCGGTTGGCCGACCGTCAAGGCCGCAAGAGCACCTTGCCGTTGCGGCCGGAACCTGCGCCGGCTTTGACCGCCGCAGCGATATCGTCGAGTGCGAACACCTGTTCCACCGGCAGCGTCAGTTCACCCCCCGCCGCACGCTGCAGCAGTTCGCCCACCAGCCGTCGCTTGTCGTCCACTGCCATCGCCTGGCTGACCTTGCTGCCCCAGAAGCCCTTCACGGTGGCCTCCTTGTAGATCAGGCCTCCGGCGGGGATGCGCATGGGCTCGCCGCTCATCACGCCGAAGGACACCAGCGTGCCGTGGTGGCCGAGCAGGTCGACCAGGTCACCGCTGGCGTCGCCGCCGATGGAATCCACGGCGGCCGCCGCCTGCGCTTCACCGGTCACTGCACGCACGCGGTCCTTCCAGCCGTCCACCGAGGTATCGAATACATGATCGATGCCGAGCGCCTGCAGCTGCGCGACTGCATCGGCGTTGCGCACCAGGTTGGCCACATGGACACCACGTGCCCGCGCCAGCATCGCCAGCGACTTGCCGACCGCGCCATTGGCGGTGTTCTGCACGATCCATTGGCCTGGCTCGACATGCAGGAATTCCAGCAGCATCAGCGCACTGAGCGGCATGGCAATCAGCTGCGCAGCGGTCTCATCGGGGATCGATTCCGGCATCGGAATCACCATCCGTGCCGGCGCGATGAACGCTTCGGCCCAGGTGCCGTGCACCGAGGCAGCGGCGACACGCTGACCGATCCGGAGGCCGTCGACGCCGTCGCCAACCGCATCGACCACGCCCAGTGCCTCGCTGCCACCGATCGCCGGCAGGGTCGGCTTGTAGCCATACAGGCCGCGCACGGTCAGCAGATCGTGGTTGTGGATGGAAGCCAGCACGGTACGGATGCGCACCTCGCCGGGACCGGGTTCGGGCAGGGCGGCCTCGGCGGCGGCAAGGACGTCGGACGGATCGCCGAAGGAGGAGTACTGGGCAGCGCGCATGGGGGATGTTCCGCGGAAAGTGGAGGTTGTATCGAAGTGGGGATGCGTGCGGCGTCGACAAGGCGGCGCGGACGCAACACGGCATCCTGCGACGGTTCGTCGCGGAGGGCGCTATTTACTGCATCTTGTGTTGACGATATCCATCATCCCCATTATGTTGGGGCCGTCACTCCCGGTCAGCCGCCGCCGCCGGACGATGCAAGACACGTCCCGCGGCCCGCCCCTGAAGGCTTGCCGTGTCGACGCGGCCGCCCTCGTGCGGACTCAGGTCGCCCCCACGGCCCGGATACCGGCCGCAGGCGCAGGCACTTGCCGACGACCTGGTGTTTCCGCGCTTTGGCATCCCACCCGATCGCCCCGTGCGCCGGTATCGCGTGCAGGCCCGCCATGGCATCGGCGCAATCGTGCGTGCGAGCCTGGAGACGCAGGACCATGACTGAATACACCTACCGCGCGGCCGATCCGGCCGGCGCCGGCGACGCCCTGCGCACCGGTGGCGAGCGCGTGCCGACCTGGATCACCAAGGAGGCCGGCAACCGACGCCTGCCGTTCGACGCCGGGCGCCTGCAGCGCAGCATCGACGCCATCCATGCCGAGTTCCCGCAGCTGGACGTAGCCGACTACCGCCGCGTGGTACAGGCGATGGTTGAGCGCAAGCCCAGCATCAGTGCCGACGACCTGGTGGACCTGCTGATCCGCGAGGCGGAATCCCGTGTGGATCTGGTCGCGCCGGACTGGGAGCGGTTCGCCGCCCGCATCTACCTGCGCCGCCTGTACAAGCGCGCCAGCCGCAACCGCTTCTACGATGTCAGCCTGAAGTACGGCTCCTACGTGGGCCTGCAGGAGAGCCTGGCCGACCGTGGCGTCTACAGCAATGACATCCTGCGCTGCTACTCGAAGGAGGAGCTGCAGCAGGCCGGAGAGATGATCGATCCCGACCGCGACCGTCTGTTCGCGTACAACGGCCTGTACCTCCTGGCGACGCGCTACCTGGCCAGCGACCGCAGCCGCGAGGTGTACGAGTTGCCGCAGGAGCGCTGGCTGACCATCGCCCTGTACCTCATGCAGGAGGAGAAGCCGCGTGAGCGGCGCATGCAGCTGGTCGGCGAGGCCTACTGGGCGCTGTCGAACCTGTACATGACGGTGGCCACGCCGACGCTGGCCAACGCCGGCAAGGTCGGTGGACAGCTGTCCAGCTGCTTCATCGATACAGTGGACGACAGCCTGCAGGGCATCTATGACTCCAATACGGACATTGCCCGCGTGTCCAAGCACGGCGGGGGTGTCGGCGCCTACCTGGGCTACGTGCGCAGCAGCGGTGCACCGATCCGTGGTGTGCCCAACTCGTCCGGCGGCGTAGTGCCCTGGATCAAGCAGCTCAACAACACCGCGGTATCGGTCGATCAGCTCGGCCAGCGCAAAGGCGCGGTAGCGGTATACCTGGACATCTGGCACCGCGACATCGAGGCCTTCCTCGATCTGCGCCTGAACAACGGCGACCAGCGCCTGCGCGCGCATGATGTGTTCACGTCGGTCTGCGTCCCCGATCTGTTCATGGAGGCGGTCGAGCGTCGGGCCGACTGGTACCTGTTCGACCCGCATGAGGTAAAGCAGGCCAAGGGCTGGTACCTGCAGGACTTCTACGATGAGACGCGCGGTGCGGGCAGCTTCCGCGACCGCTACGCGGAGCTGGTGGCCGACGAGCGCATCAGCCGGCGCACCGTGCGCGCGATCGATCTGTTCAAGCGCATCATGCTCAGCCAGCTGGAGACCGGCAATCCATTCCTGTTCTACCGCGATGAAGTCAATCGCAGGAACCCGAACAAGCATGCGGGCATGGTCTATTCCAGCAACCTATGCACGGAGATCCTGCAGAACATGAGCCCGACGCGGATGATCCAGGAGATCGTCAGCGGCGACCAGATCGTCACCACCCGCCGCGCCGGCGATTTCGTGGTGTGCAACCTGTCCTCGATCAATCTTGGACGGGCGGTCACCGCGCCGGACGATCTGCTGGCGAAGGACGTGCTGGAACGGCTGATCCCGATCCAGGTGCGCATGCTGGACAACGTGATCGATCTCAATGCCTTGCCGGTGCCGCAGGCCACGATCACCAACCGCAAGTACCGGGCCATCGGCCTGGGCACGTTCGGCTGGCATCACCTGCTGGCGCAGCAGGCGATCCCGTGGGAATCGCCGGAGGCCGAGGCGCTGGCCGACCGCCTGTACGAACGCATCAACTTCCTGACCATCCAGGCCAGTGCCGAACTGGCGAAAGAGAAGGGCCACTATCCGATGTTCGCCGGCAGCGACTGGCACACCGGCCGCTACTTCAGCGACCGCGATTACCGTGATGCGGCCTGGCAGGGCCTGGCGCGTGAGGTGGCCCGCCACGGCCTGCGCAATGGCTGGCTGCTGGCGGTCGCGCCGAACATGAGCACCGCCCAGATCGCCGGTTCCACTGCCTCGATCGATCCCATCTACAGCGCGTTCTACTACGAGGAGAAGAAGGACTTCCGACGGCCGGTCGCGGCCCCCGGGCTGTCGCTGGAGACCTGGCCGTACTACGAGAAGGGCGCCTACAAGGTGGACCAGTTCGCCAGCGTCCGGCAGAACGCCCGGCGCCAGCGCCATGTGGACCAGTCGATCAGCTTCAACCTGTATGTGCCCAGCACCATCCGTGCCAGCACGTTGCTGGAGCTGCACCTGAGCGCATGGCGCGCGGGACTGAAGACCACCTACTACGTGCGCTCCAACGACATCGACATCAGCGAATGCGAGTGGTGTTCAAGCTGATCGCTGCGCCCCAGCCGCGGTAGCGCCGGCCATGCCCGGCGAGCGCACCGCGCGGCCGCTCTACATTCCGCCGGGCATGGCCCGGCGCTACCTCTGCAGGAACGATCATGGCAACGCCGCTTGACCGCATCAAGATCCTTGAACCACGCCATCCCAACCGCAGCACCGGCATCATCAACGGCCGCACCAGCGGCATACTGAACTGGAACGACATTCCGTACCCCTCGTTCTATCGGGCGTACAAGGAACTGTCGACCAACTTCTGGATCCCCGACGAAGTGGACATGAAGCTGGACGCACGCCAGTACGGTGAACTGTCCGGACGCGAGAAGAACGCCTACGACTCGATCATCGGCCTGCTGGCCACGCTCGATTCGCCGCAGACCCGGTTCATCTACAACGTCGCCGAGTACATCACCGATCCGGCCGCGCATGCCAATGCGGCGATCATCGGCCAGCAGGAAGTGATACATAACGAAAGCTACAGCTATGTGCTGGCGTCGATCACCGATCTGCCCAACCAGAACCGGGTGTTCGAACTGGCCCGCACGCATCCGACCATCATCAGCCGCAACGCGCCGATCATGCAGGCGTACGACGACTTCATGCGCGACAAGACCGCCGAGACGCTGCTGAAGTCGCTGATCCAGTCGTCGATCCTGGAGGGCATCAACTTCTATTCCGGCTTCGCCTACTTCTACAACCTGGTGCGGCAGAACCGCATGACCGGCACCGGCAAGATCATCAGCTTCATCAACCGCGACGAGCTGGCCCATACCAAGTTCATCAGCGAGGTGATCCGGGCCATCGTCGGCGAGAATCCGGAGCTGCAGACCAACGAGCTGACGGCTTACGTACACAGCGCCTTCGAGCATGCCATCACGCTGGAGACGCAATGGTCGTCGGAAGTGCTGGACGGCATCGACGGCATCGATGTGGACGAGATGGTGCGCTACGTGAAGTACCGCGCCAACAAGATGGCCGGCATGCTGGGTATCGAGCGGCTGTACAGCGATACGACTGACAATGTGATGCCGTGGATCAAGGCCTACGCCGACAACTTCACCGAAACCAAGACCGACTTCTTCGAGATGCGCAATGCAAGTTACAAGAAGACCAACGTCGACAACGGCTTCGACGATCTCTGAGCGGGGGCCGGGGCTGGGCATCCTGATCGTGGTCGCCTCGCTCAGTGGCAATACCCGGGAGCTGGGGAGGCAGATCGCCGAGCGGTGTCGCGCGGCGGGTCACGCGGTGCATTGGCAGGAGGCCGACGACCTGCGCCAGCCGGCTCCGCTGGCGGCCGATGAAGCCGACCTCGTGCTGCTGGGCAGCTGGACCGACAACGCCGGGCGCACACCGGCGGAGATGAAGGCGTGGGTGGCCGGTATTGCCGGGCAGGGTCAGTGGCCGCGACAGGTGGCGGTGTTCGGCACCGGCGAGACACAGTGGGGCCAGGAGTACTACTGCGGCGCCGTGCACCGCCTGATCCGCTACTTCCACAGCGGCTACCCGCCGCTGGAGATTGAACAGATGCCGCACGGCGAGCGCCATGCCGCGGCCATCGACGCCTGGACCGACGCGGTCCTGGCCCATTACCGGAGCACCACCGATGCAGATCATCGACGCCACCACGCCTGAGCAGCTCCAGCAGCTGCTGGCCTCACACCCCCGGGTCCTGGTGGATTTCCACAAGGACCAGTGCCCGGGCTGCCGGATGCTGGAGATGTCCCTGCAGCGCGTCGCCAGCAGCGGCGCGGGGCAGGGCATGACCCTGCTGCGGGTGCAGCTGGAAGTGCTGGGTGAAACCTTCTTCAGGGAGCTGGGGCTGCGGCAGACACCAACGCTTGCGCTGTTCCGTGACGGCAACGAACGCATCCGCCTGGCCGGATTCCAGTCGCCACAGCAGATCGAGGCTGCCATCGCCCTGCATCTGTAGAGCGGGGCCAGGCTCGACAGCGCTGCACGCGTGCGTCGAGCATGGCCCGGTGGCGGCCCTCGCTCGTCAGGCGCCGGCGAAGGTATCGACCAGCAGCTTCACATTCAATGCCACGATCACCAGCGCGATCAACCAGGCGATCGTACCCAGCCACCGCGGCGCCACCAGTGCGCCCATGGTCACCTTGTCGGTCACGATCCGCACCAGCGGAATGATCGCGAACGGCAGCTGCATCGACAGCACCACCTGGCTCAGCACCAGCAGCTTCACCGCGCCCTGGTCGCCGAACAGCACGATCACCACCACCACCGGAATGATCGCCAGCGCCCGCGTCAGCAGCCGCCGCAGCCAGGGCGGCAGGCGAAGGCGCAGGAAGCCCTCCATCACGATCTGCCCGGCCAGCGTCGCGGTCACCGTGGAATTCAGGCCCGACGCCAGCAGTGCCACCGCGAACAGCGTCGCCGCGGCGCCCACGCCCAGCATCGGTGCCAGCAGCTGATGCGCCTGCTCGATGTCTTCCACGTCGAAGCGGCCGTTGGCATGGAACACGGCTGCGGCCAGGATCAGGATGCTGGCGTTGATGAACAGTGCCAGCGTCAGGGCCAGCGTGCTGTCGGTCACCGCCCAGCGCAGCGCGCTGCGGCGACCCTCGTCGGTACGCGGATACGCTCGGGTCTGCACGATGGACGAGTGGAGGTACAGGTTGTGCGGCATGACCGTGGCGCCGATGATGCCGATCGCGATGTACAGGGCGTGCGGATCGGTGACCACCTGTGCGCGTGGAATGAAGCCGCCAAGGACCGCCATGACAGGCGGCGCGGCCATCGCGATCTGGACCACGAAGCAGGCGAAGATCACCATCAGCAGCGCGATGACGAAGGCCTCCAGCGCACGGAAGCCGCGATTCATCAGGAGCAGCACCAGCAGCGTGTCCAGCGCGGTGATCACTGCACCCCACAGCAGCGGCAGGTCGAACAGCAGCTTCAGTGCGATGGCGGTGCCGATCACCTCGGCCAGGTCGCAGGCGATGATGGCTGCCTCGCACAGCGCCCACAGGGCCAGGTTGACCGGCTTCGGGTAGCGCGCGCGACAGGCCTGGGCCAGGTCCAGCCCGGTGGCGATACCCAGCCGCGCCGAGAGCGCCTGCAGGATCACCGCCATCAGATTGGACACGAGGATGACCGACAGCAGCAGGTAGCCGAAGCGTGAGCCGCCCGCCAGGTCGGTGGCCCAGTTGCCAGGGTCCATGTAGCCGACCGAGATCATGTAGCCCGGGCCGAGGAACGCCAGCAGGCGGAACCACCAGTGGCCCTTGTCGGGTACCGCCACCGAGGCATTGAGCGCACCCAGGCTGGCCGGGGCAGGGGCCGAAGGGTTATCGGGCGCCAGGGTGTTCATACGTGTAATATAGCCCCTGCTATATCCAATAGCAATGTGAAACAATCGTCTTTATCGCGTCACTGGTCCAGAATTCAGCTTCATTCCCGGACGACTTCGGCAGGACAGGCGCACGCGTGGGCAAGAGCGACGATTCGACATCGCCAAAGAATCCCCCCTTGATCGAGGCCGAGCGCCAGGTCGAGAGCTTCCGGCAGGTGCGCGAGGCGCACCGGATGGAACTGGTGGAGGACTATGTCGAGCTGATCTCGGACCTGCTGGCCGATGGGGGCGAGGCCCGCCAGGTCGACATCGCCACCCGCCTGGGGGTGGCGCAGCCGACGGTGGCGAAGATGCTGCGGCGGCTGGCCCGCGACGGCTGGGTCGTGCAGCGGCCCTATCGTGGTGTCTTCCTGACCGCCGAGGGCGAGGCGCTGGCCCATGCCAGTCGCCAGCGGCACCAGACGGTGGAGCGCTTCCTGTTGGCGTTGGGCGTGGATGCCGATACCGCCCGGCGCGATGCCGAAGGCATCGAGCATCATGTCAGCGAGCAGACGCTGGCCCTGTTCGAAGCATTCGTGCGCAAGGCCGAGGGCGGGTAGGGCCGGTGCCCGCGATCTGAAGGGTGGCGGTAGCGCCGGGCCATGCCCGGCGGCTGCATGCGCTCGGAAGGAGGGGTAGCGCCGGGCCATGCCCGGCGGCCGTGGAAGCAACCGCAGGTCACTCAAGCGGTGGGCAGCGCGCCTGTTCCTGCGCGCATGCCCCTGCCTGCCACAGCTTCAGCACAGGCTGCAGACCCTCATAGCGCCGTCCGTGCCAACCGTTCGCCAGCACGCGACCTTCCGCGTCGATCAGCACAAGATTGGGCGGCGCGGGGCCGGCCAGGGCCTGCAGCACCGGCATGCGCGCGGCCCTGCGCGGGTCCAGTACCGGCCACGGCATGTCCTGGTGGCGCATGTAGCGGCGCAGCGCGGCCTCGCTCTCATCCTGGCTGACGTAGACCACCTCCGTGTCCGCACCGGCCTCGCGCAGTGCGTCACGCACGCTGCGCAGGGTCGGCACGAAGGCATGGCAGGGCGCGCACCAGTCCGCGCCGAAGTACAGCGCGATCAACCGCGGCGGCGGCGACCACTGCATCGGGCGCAGCGATCGCGCCTCCGGTCGCATCAGCGACGCCGAGACCTGCGCGTGCAGGTTCTCTGCCGCCACCGGTGCGGCCAGCAGCACGCTGCCCGCGCACAGCAGAATGCGCAGTGCTTCAGAACGCATAGCGCAGGCTGACATACCACGAGCGCGCGAAGCGTGGCCCGTAGACGTAGTCGCTGTCGCGCAGCGCGCCGGCTTCAAGATCCTTCTGCCGCTGGTCGAACACGTTCTTGACTCCGGCTGCCACGGACACCTCCCGTTCGGCGCCCACCCCCAGGTGGCGATGCCAACGGGCGCCCAGGTCGGTCACCCAGAAGGCACGGGTGCGGTGCAGTTCACCCAACCGGTTGTTCAGCACCGGCATTGAACCGGTGTGGCGCAGCGCGATGAAGGTCTCCCACGGTTCTGAAGGCAACCAGCCGAGCTGGGCCAGCCCGGTCCAGCGAGGGGTCTTGAGGTAGTCGCGGCTGTCGATCACGGTGTCGCCGCCCTCGCCGGTGTCATCGAAGATGCGCTGGGGTTCGCGGAAGCGCGAGCGGTACCACGATGCGCCCGCGGTAAGACGCCATTGCGGCGAGGGCTGCCAGCCCAGATTGGTTTCCATGCCCAGTACGTCCGAGCCCGAGGCGTTGTAACGCAGCTGGCCGAGCCGGCCATCGGCGCCGCGCTGGATCTCGCCCAGCGCGAAGGTGTCACGGATGCGCGCGTAGGAGGCGGTGGCATCCCACGTCCACACCGGCTCGGCTGGATCCGAACGCCAATCGAAGCCGAGCAGGGTGGTCAGCGCACGTTCCTCCTTCAGGCCGTCGGCATTGCGCACGCGCACCTGCTCGCCGCCGAGCGTGTCCACATGTACATCCTCGACGAAGATTTCCGGTGCGCGGAATCCGCTGGCGATGCCGGCCCGCCACTTCAGGTTCTCCGTGGCCTGCCAGGCCAAGGCGACTCGCGGTGAGAACACCGCGTTGTCCAGTTCGGAACTCTGGTCCACGCGCGCGCCGATCACCAGGTCGATGTCCTCGCGCAGGCTCCATTCGTCCTGCACGAAGGCGCCCAGGTTGTGGAAGCTGGCGTCCTCCAGCACGGCCAGGCGCTGGCCGTCACCGGTCCGGTTGTCGTCGCGCAGGCGCTCGTGCTTGTACTGCACGCCGAACGCCAGGGCATGTGCGCCCAGCCGCCAGTTCAACTGGCTGTCGAGGTAATGCAGCGGATTGTGCGTGCGCCCGTATTGCCGCCAGGAGCGCGAGGCGGCGCTGCCGGCCACCGTGGGGTCCAGCTCGGAAGGATCGTATCCGGCTGCCGACGGGTCGGTGACCACATCGCCGAGACCGCCGTAGAAGCTGTCACGATCGATGTCGGCGAACGCATAGGCCAGGCGGAAGTCGATGTCCGGGCTTACTTCCTGGTCCCAGGACACGCTGCCACGCCGGTACGTGGTGTCGAGCGATTCTGCGATGTTGGCCAGATACTCCGGCTGGTCAAGGCGGTTGCCGCCGCGCCGGCTTGCATCGGTGACCTGCACGTCCACGCGCAGCCGTGTTCCCGGTGTGGGCGCATACCAGGCCTGCAGTCCACCGACCTTGAGATCCTTGCGCGTGATCTCGGTGTAGTCATCACCGTTGTAGTCGATGCCACTGTTCCAGTTGCGCTGGGCGATCACCGACAGCCCGGCATCGATTTGCGCGGCGACCAGATCCAGCCGGACATCTGCATTCTTCTGCGGCGTGCCACGCAGCACATCCACGCCGGCCTGCACATGGCCACCACTGCGCGAGGGCAGCGGCGGAACCAGGTTGATCACGCCGGCCACCGCGCCGGGTCCATACAGCGCCGAGCCACCGCCCTTGACCACTTCGATGCGATCGACGAAGCCGGCGGGAATCTGCTCCAGGCCGTACACGCTGCCCAGTGTGGACAGCAGCGGGATGCCGTCGAACAGCAGCTGGTTGTAGGCACCCGGCAGGCCCAGCAGCTGCACTTCGCTGGTGTTGCAGTTCTGGCAGTTGCTTTCCACGCGCAGGCCATTGATCAGTTCGACCGCACGGGAGAAATCGGTGGCCGCACGCAGCGCGATGTCCTCCCTGCGCAGCACTTCGGTACGGATCGGCACATCGGCAAGCAGGCGCTCGCTGCGCGTGGCGGTACTGACCTTGACCTGCACCCGGTCCAGCTGCGTGGGCGAGGGCGTGCCGGCTAGTACCGGGGTCGACAGGGCAAAGAAGATGGCGGTGGCCAGCGGAAGGTGGCACGGCGGCACGGCGTGGGGCATGGAGGCGTCGTCCTTGGGGAAGAGAGCGGCGAGGGCGACCTGGCTGGCGCACATGAAAGCAAACGCTTATAGATATAGCAATGGCTATATCAGGCGCGGCGCTGCTTTCATCTGGACGGCGCAGGGGCCTCATCAGGAACGACGGTGTTATAACATTACAATAGACGACGTCACCCCTGCCGGATGTCATATCCGGCAGGGGTGTTCAGGCGCGGGTTCCGGGCGGGACGCCGGGGGTCACCAGGCGGCGCGCAGGCCGACCTGTGCACCGTGGTTGCGATAGCCGCTGTCGCCGCGCTGCACGCGCAGGTCGCCCCAGGCACTCCAGCGTTGCCCCAGCTGCAGCTGCGCGCCCGCCTGCATTTCGTAGCGGCTGTCGGGTGTCTTCGCGCTCAACAGCTCTTCATTGAAGCGCATCGAGGGATCTCGCTGGCCGCGCAGCCAGTTGACCGCCAGGAAGGGTTGCACGCGATTGCCGCGCAGGGTGCTCTGTCCAAACAGACGCACACCCAGCCGACTGTTCAGCCCGATGCTGCGGCCATCCTCGACCCGTGTTCCGTTGTCCTCAACTACGCTGTCACTGTCGTAGTCGGTCCAGGTCAGCTGTGCCTGCGGCTGCAGGTACAGAGTGCTGGCCTCGCGGGTGCGGATCGCCCAGGCGTAGCCGAGCTCCAGCGACGCGCTGCGGACGTCCGCATCGTAGGTTTCCGCTGCAATGCCCTCGCCCTGCACATCATTGTCGAAGCGGGCAGCCTGCACCCAGCCGTCCACGTACAGGCCGCCGCTGCTCTGTGCATCCTGCACCCAGCCCAGGTACACGCCTGCCGATTTGCCCTTGATCCTGCCGCGGGTGCCATAGCCGGACAGCATGGAGACTGCGCGGGTGGTGGCGTCGCCGGTGCCGAGCATCACGCCCACCTGGCCGCGCCCGTCGCTCCAGCGCCACAGATCGCTGCCCAGCTGCAGGACGTTGAGATGCGTGCGGGCATCGACCTGGCCGGCAATGCTGGCCTGGATCTGATCGCGGCCACCACGCACCCAGGTTCCCGGGCGCGCGCGGTCGAAGCCGGGCTCGCCGCGATCGTGACGACGTACCTGGAACATCTGCTCGGCCGCGATCTGGTTGGCCAGATAGGCACCGGGCTCCGGGCGCAGCACGGGTTCGGGATCGGGGTCAGGATCGGGAGGAGGAATCACCGGATCCTCCGGATCGCACTCCGGCAGGGAAGGATTGATATCGCACGGATTGCCCGTGTAGGCCGAGGTCAGGTACCAGTTGCCGTTGGCCGTCGTGGCCGAGCCTTTGTGCAGGAAATACTCGTACATGCCGCCGATGGCGCGGCCCTGCAGCGCGAAGCTGCCGTTGCTGGCGCCATCGACCTGGACCAGCAGGATGCCGTCGACCGTCTGCGCGCCGGCGCCCGCGACGTTGTTGACAATGACGTTGGTGGCGCCGCTGGTGGCGCCGGTCACATGCAGGCGCGAACTGGCGGCGGCGTCGCCGGCCAGCACGGTGTTGAAATGCAGGGTGCCGCCGTTGCCGGTGTAATCGCCATTGACGGTCAACTGCGGATACGCCGCCTGACCTTCCGCGCCGAGCAGGATGTGGCTGTCCGCGCCGAGGGTGAGGTTGCCGGTGCTGCTGTCGCCGGACAGCGTCCAGCGTCCGCCCTGGTCGACGATCACCTCGGCCGGGCCGGTGATCTGTCCGGTCAGCACCAGCCCATCGAGGAAGCGCAGGGTCGTGCTGGCGGTATCGGCGATGACGAAGTTGCCGTTGAGAGTGGACGTGCGAGCCGTGAAGTCCAGTGCCATGTCGGGATCGACGTCAACCAGATTGCCGTTGCCACCGATGAGCGTTGCGCCGTTCTGGACGGTCAGGCGTGCCAGATCGGGAGCACGGCCAATCTCCATTCTCACCTTGACGGCGGGACCGGTGGTGCCCTCCACGCGTGATCCATCCACCAGTACATGCCAGTCCGCAGGGTCCGCATAGGGGGGCTGGTTCACTCTGGAATTTCCCAGTAGCAGGCCGATGTCGCTGCCGATGGCGGCGGAGCCATCACGCAGCTCGATCGAGCCGGCCAGGGTGCGCATGCCGATGGCTCCGGAGAAGGTCGAGCGCTCGGCAACGATGGTGCCGCCACCACTGGCCTGAGCACCAATGGCGGCACCCGACACCTTGCTGTCGATGAACTGGACGAAGCTGAGAGGCTGAGGGGGGTTGGCGGTAACCAGCGCGCCGGTTGAAAAGCCGTAGCCGTTGGCATCCGCGTTGACGATCTCCGACCTTAGGAAGCGGCCCTGCGAGTTGGTCATCGATCCTCCCGCTCCCGACACATTGCGGGTAATGGTCGTGTCCGTCGCATTGACGACGCCCCCCTCGCGGGCATCCACGCGACCCACACTGACGCCATTGAGGTTCAATGTTCCGCGGACGGAGAAATCACGGCCCTCATAGGGGCTTCCCGGATCCACCGTCAGCGTGGTGCCGGCCGGGACCGAAACTGACTGGGCATGACCTGTCAGCGGCACGCCGACGCAGGCCGCCACGGCCAGCGCAAGCGGAGCGACCTGCGCGGGCAGGGTGCGTGAAGCGGATTTCATCGTGTACATGGGATCTCTCCAATGCGTTGGATGGGGCCCGTCCCCACAGGCCAAAGGCAACACTCTGCGGGGCGACGGCCTGCAGAGCCATGCAACTCGTCCAGAAGACTGCGGCGGCGTCCATCCAGCTATGGAGGGCCTATTCAGCTGCGGAGCTCGCGCATGCTGGATAGTCCTGCTGAAGTGAAAACGGCATGAAGCCCCTGTCGAAGCGAGGCGAACCCCATTTCACCGATCTAAATCGTGATGCAAGTCACAGATCGGCGGCGCAGTAGCGCCCTGCATTGCTGCATTGCAGCATTCCGGCGCAAAGCGGCAACGGTCTGGAGCCTGGCGATCAGCCGCGGCGGAAGGCGGCCGGGGTGCGGGCGCCGACGATGATCATGCGGATCATCGTGGAGATCTGTTCGACCAGTTCCGGATCCTTCTCCGGCGGCAGGTCCATCGCGGTGGCGCCCATCGCGAACACCAGGCGGGTGATCGCCTTGGCCACCAGTTCCGGTGCATGCAGCACCGCGCCGTCGAGGGCCGCCAAGCGCACCAGGTCGTGCTGCAGCTCTTCCTCGAAGTAGTGCAGCTCGCGCTCGACGGCGTGCTTGAAGTCATCCGAACCGACCGCGCCTTCGCGCAGCAGGACGTGCAGCAGCTTGTCGTCCGCGCGCAGCTGCTCCATGAAGGTCTCCACTGATACCCGCACCACGCTGGTGGCGGAGGAGGTCGCGCGCTGCCGCGCCTCGCCGATGATGGTGCGCAGCGAGCGGCCGGCCACATCGATGAGGGCCACGGCGAGTTCGTCCATGTCGCGGAACTGCCGGTAGAAGCTGTTCGGCGCGATGCCTGCCTCACGCGCGACCTCGCGCAGGCTGAGGGTGGACAGGCTGCGGTGCGGGCCGATCAGCTTCAGGGCTGCGGCCAGCAGATCTTCGCGGCTCACCGTACGGCGGGCCGGGCTCTGCGCATCTTCGGGTATCGACAGGACGGTGGCAGCGGCCATGAGGGTTCCGGTGGGGCAAGGCTGAATCATACCCAATCCGGTTCAATATACACGTGTATACACAGGTGTATGTGCGCCCGTATAGTGGCTGCCATGAGCGCTGTCGTCCGTCCGTCCCCGTTTTCCCTGCACCGCTGGCTGTCGCCCACGCTGTTCGATTTCTGGGCCGGCCAGATCAATCCGTTGTGGACGCTGCGCGAGCCCTTGGCACGCCTGGTCCGACGCGAACCAGCGGGCGAGGGCGCGGCCACCCTGATCCTGCGCTGCAACCGGCACTGGGCCGGCATGCGCGCCGGCCAGCACGTCACCCTCGGCGTCGAGCTTGAGGGGCGGGTATGGCAGCGCAGCTACAGCCCGACCCGGCTGAGTGGCCGCGAACTGGCCATTACCGTCAAGGCCGTGGAAGGGGGGCGGGTCAGCCAGCACCTGGTGAACCAGGCGCGGCCGGGAGACCTGTTCCGTATCGATGCCGCCTTCGGTGACTTCCATATGCCGGCCGCCGCGCCGGTGCTGCTGCTGGCGGCGGGCAGCGGCATCACGCCGATGCGCAGCCTGCTGCGCGAGGCCTGCCAGCGACCGCTGGGCGCGCCGGTGGACCTGTTCTACTGGGAACGCACAGCGGCCGCCATCCAGTTCCGTGACGAACTGCATACGCTGGCGGCAGCGACGCCGGGCCTGCGCGTGCACCTGCTGACCACCCGCGAGGGCCAGGTACCGGCCGCGCGCATCGATACCCACGCCCTGCACATTCCCGGCGATGACACGCCGCTGGCACAGCGCCATGTACTGGCCTGTGGCCCGGACGGCTTCGTTGCCGCCGCGCGCCGCCGCCTTGCGCATCAGGTGGCCGGTTTCCAGGCCGAGGCCTTCACGCCGCCCGCGCCGCTGCTGGATGCCGACGGCGAAGGCGAGGTGTCGCTGACCCTGGCACGCAGCGGGCGCCAGCTGCGCGTGCCGCGCGGCCGCCCCCTGCTGGAGAGCCTGGAAGCGCAGGGCATCAAGCCCCGGCACGGCTGCCGCATGGGCATCTGCAACAGCTGCAGCTGTGAACGCGTCAGTGGCGCTACCCGCCATCTGCGCACCGGCGATACGCATTCCGAAGCGGCGCAGCCCGTACGGATCTGCGTGAGTGCGCCGACCACCGACCTGACCCTGGATCTCTGAGGAACCGTTGCCATGACCCGCGCTACCGACCGTGCCCTGAGTCCTGCCGAAATGAACGCCTTCGGCCAGGAACTCGACGCGATCCGCGACCGTGTGATCGGCAGTCTCGGCGCGTCCGATACGCGCTATATCCGGCGCGTGGCCGCGGCCGTGCGCTGGTTCGGCGTCGGCGGCCGCAGCCTGCTGTTCCTGGCGGCGTTCTCGCCGCTGCTGTGGGCACCGCTGCTGTGGCCGGCCGCCATCGCTGGCACGCTCATGCTGGCGCTGTCGAAGATCCTGGAGAACATGGAGCTGGGCCACAACGTGATGCACGGCCAGTTCGACTGGACCGGCGACCCGAAGTTGAACGGCAACACCTACGAGTGGGACATCGTTGCCACCGCTGACAACTGGCGCAAGACCCACAACTTCCGCCACCACACCTATACCAACGTGCGCGGCATGGACGATGACATCGGCTACGGCCTGCTGCGCATCTTCCCGGAACAGCGCTGGAAGCCGTTCTATCTGCTGCAGCCGATCATCGCACCGATCTTCGCGCTGCTGTTCCAGTGGGGCGTGGCCGCCCAGGACCTGCGCCTGGGGCGCTGGCTGAAGGGCCGCATCAGCGGCCGGGCAATGTGGCTGCAGACCCGCCCGGTGGCGCGCAAGATGCTGCGCCAGGTGCTGAAGGATTACGTGCTGTTCCCGCTGCTGGCCGGCCCGTTCTTCCTGACCGTGATGCTGGGCAACCTGGTCGCCAACGGCCTGCGCAACATCTGGACCTACGTGATCATCTTCTGCGGCCACTTCACCGCTGAATCGGAGACGTTCCCCAAGGAGTGCCTGCGCAACGAGTCGCGTGGCCACTGGTACCTGCGCCAGCTGCGTGGCTCGTCGAACATCAGCGGTGGTTTCCTGATCAACGTGCTGTCGGGCAACCTCAGCCACCAGATCGAACACCACTTCTATCCGGATCTGCCGGCCAACCGCTATGCGGCCATCGCCAAGGAAGTGAAGGAGATCTGCCTTCGCTACGGTCAGCACTACAACAACGGTTCGCTGCCACGGCAGTTCGGCCAGGTGGTGTGGCGCATCCTGCGGCATGCCTTCCCGAGCAAGCCGCGCCGCCTGCCGATGCCGGACATCATGACGGCGCCGGCACCGGCCAACGCGGGCTGATCGATGCGGCCGGCCTGTGCGGCCGGCTCAGCCCCCGCTCTCCTGCGGCGCCGGCTGTTCGCGCTGCAGCCGGCGCAGAAACACCTGCATTTCCTTCCGGGCCTGCTCATCGCCCTGGTGGCTGGCCACGCTCAGGCCCCGTTGCCATGCCTCGCGCGCCGCCTGCGGCTGGCCACCCGCCAGCCAGGCCTTGCCCAGCAGTTTCCACGCCGCCGAGTACTGCGGATCGAGTGCCACGCAGCGGCCCAGATGGGTCGCCGCGCGCGCCGGATTGCCGGCGTCGAGCCAACCTTTGCCCAGCCCGAAGCGCAGCAGCGCGCTGTCGTGGCCGTTGGCAAGCAGGTCCTCCAGTGCCTCGACGTTCATGTCTGTACCTCCCGCAGGGTGTCCAGCGGCCCCGGCAGGAAGCGGCCACGGTGGAACATCAGCGGCGCACCGCCGGTCTCATTGATCTCGATGATGCGGCCGGCCAGCAGCAGGTGATCACCCACCGGCCATTGCGCATGACGGGTGCAGGTCAGGTGCGCGACCGCGCCGGCGATGCGCGGCGGCGCGTCGTCTTCGTCTGGAAGCAGGGGTACGCCGTCGAAACGATTGCGCACCTGGGGATCGGCGAACGTGCGCGCCAGTGCTTCCTGGTCCGCGCCCAGCACGCTGATCGCGAAGCGCGTGGCGCGCTGGAAGGCCTGCAGGCTCTGTGCGTGCAGGGCCAGGTTCCACAGTACCAGCGGCGGCTGCAGCGACACCGGCACGAAGGAATTGATGGTCAGGCCCAGCGGTCTGCCCCGTGCGTCACGGGTGCAGACGATGGCCACGCCGGTAGGGAAGTGGCCGAGCAGCCGCCGCAACGCACGCGGCGGCAGACTGACCGAGGGTACCGCAGCCGGGGCTGGGAAGACCCCGGCCCACGGCCCGGCGTAATGGGGAGTGCCGGTGCTCATGCGCCGCCCGCCTGGCGGTAGCGGCGACCGACTTCGGCCCAGTCGATGATGTTGAAGAACGCCCCGATGTAGTCCGGACGGCGGTTCTGGTAATGCAGGTAATACGCGTGCTCCCACACATCCAGGCCGAGGATCGGCGTGTTGCCGGACAGGCCGGCCGACGCGCCCATCAGCGGGTTGTCCTGGTTGGCGCTGCTTTCAACCCGCAGGCGGCCATCGCGATCACGGGTCAGCCAGGCCCAGCCGCTGCCGAAGCGGGTCAGCGCCGCCTTGCTGAAGGCATCCTTGAAGGCATCGAAGCCGCCGAGGTCACGGTCAATCGCCGCCGCAAGCACCTGATCGGGCGTGCCGCCGTGTGCGCTGAGCACGGTCCAGAACAGGCTGTGGTTGGCGTGGCCGCCACCGTTGTTCCGGACCGCACTGCGTTGGGCCTCCGGCACGGCATCGAGGCGGCCGATCAGCGCCTCGACCGGCTGTTCGGCGAGGCCGGCCTGCTCGACCGCGGCATTGAGGTTGTTGACGTAGGTCTGGTGGTGCCAGCTGTGGTGGATCTCCATCGTCCGCGCATCGAAATGCGGTTCGAGGGCATCGTAGGCATAGGGGAGCGGGGGAAGCGAGTACGACATTGAAGCAGTCTCCGTAGCGAAGGCCAGCGGGCTGGCCGTGGGGAGACTGTTATCGCACCTCAACATTGGTTGAGGTCAACCCGCCTGCGCCATCATCCACTCAACCCAGCCAATCCCTGCACGCCCCATCCACCTGATTGCCGCACGCCTGCTGCATCCGCTGCTGCAGCCGCGCCAGCGTCTGCGCGCCCTGGTGCTTGCCACTCCATGCCTTCAGCTGCCCGGCCAGGCGCTCGAAGCGCTGGCGGGTGCGCTGGTGGTAGCCCGACGGCTGCGCCTCCAGTTCGGCGATCAGCGAGGCGGTCGCCTGTTCGATGCGCGGTGCATCGTCCGGCGCCAGCTTCAGCAGGCCTTCCACATACAGCACACCCCACTGCACGCGGGTCGCCGGGCCCTGCGCACCGTCGTAGGCCCGCTTCAGCCACTCCAGCGCACCGGCGGTGTCACCGCGCTGCTCGGCCAGTTCGGCCAGCTCAGGCATGTAGTAGTACGGCTGCTCGCTGCGCTTCAGCTCGGCCAGCAGCAGCGACTCCGCGCCGGCGTCGTCGCCGACCTGGCGCAGTGCGTAGACCGCGCTGCTGATCGTGGCCTGGCGTGCATGCGCATCGGTGGCGGCGGCATTGGCAGCCGCCACGCGCTGCTTGACCCGATCAACCAGAGTGGCGGGCAGTGCGCCCTTGGGCTGTTGCAGTCGGGCCAGCGACACTTCGGTCAGCGCGCGCGACAACGCGTCGTCGGCGCGGTTGCCACGCTCGGCGTCTGCGCGCTCCAGTGCGACCAGCAGCTGCTGTCCCAGGGTGTTGCTGGTGGCCGGCCCGGTACTGGCCTGCTTGACCAGCTGCACGCCGGCATAGCCCAGCAGCTCGCGGTTGCGTCGCACCTCCGCGGGGTGCGCCAGCACCGCCTGCAGCAGCTCGCGCACTTCGGTGGGCGAGGCATCGGGCTTTCCGGCTGTTGCCAAGGCAAGCAGAGCAAAACGGCGCTGCAGCGCGGCCTCCGGTGCGGCCTTGGACAGCTGGCGCAGCACGTCCTGGCTGTTGCGTTCGCCGGCCAGGCGGTTGGCGTCGACTTCCCAACCGTAGTCGCCCAACACCTGCCAGTCTTCGGCGGCCAGTTGCTCCGGCGTCGTCAATGCGGTGGCCAGGGTGGCGGCAACGGCACTGCGGCGGCCTGCGGCCACGGTCAGTGCCCGGGTCAGTTCGGCGGCATCGTTGCCGCCGGCCACGCGGGTGATTTCGTTGCGCTGTGGGTCCAGCACGATCAGGGTCGGATAGCCGCGCACGCCGAAGCGCTCGCCCCAGGCCTGCGCACCTTCCTCGTCGCCATCCAGGTAGACGGGAACGAATTTGCTGGTCAGCGCGATGAAGGCCGGGTCCTTGAACAGACCCGCCTTGAGCTGGTTGCACGGTGGGCACCAGACCGCACCCCAGTACAGCAGCACCGGCTTGCCGCTGTCGGCGGCTTCGGCGAAGGCGTCGTCGACGTCGCCCTGGCGCCAGGCGATGGCGGACGCCGGTGCGGGGGCCTCGGCGGAGTTGGCGGTGGAAACCGGGGCCGGGGTGCAGGCGCTCAGCGCCGAAGCCAGCAGCAACACGGAAAGCGCGACGCGCATCGGCAGCATCTCGAAGGGCAGGGTGACAGGCCATTGTAGGAATGACGGCAGAGGCTGCTGATTCAGTTTGCTCATGAAGGGTGCGCTGCAGGGCATGACGTCCGCCGCCCGCACCCTCTGCCGATACACCACCCCATTGAACCCACCGGCTTGGCACGCACCTGCGGCAGCGCCGTTGCCGCAGGGCCCACGCTAAGCTGGCAGCATGAGCGATTTCAATTCTGCCTACGCTGCGCTGTTTGCAGAACAGGGCCTGAGCCTGGGACTGATGACGCCGGTGGCGGCGCACGGGTTGGCCGATCCGCATGAGGCGCGGCGTATCGCCCGGTTGGCCGATGACCTCGGCTTTGCCGCGCTGTGGACGCGCGACGTGCCCTTGATGGTGCCGCAGGGACCGGAGGCGACCGCGAGCGCGCTGGATGATCCCTTCCTGTGGCTGGGCATGCTGGCCGCCGCGACAGAGCGCATCGTGGTTGGCAGTGCGGCCATCGTGCTGCCATTGCGCCAGCCGCTGCAGGTGGCGAAGTCGGCCTTGAGCCTGGACCGCATCAGCGGCGGGCGTTTCGTGCTGGGCCTGGGTTCGGGTGACCGCCCGGAGGAATTCGCCGCGTTCGGCGAGGATCTGGAGGGCAGGGCCGCGACGTTCCGTGAGCGCTGGTCGTTGCTGCGGGCGGCGCTGTCGCCGCAGGCACACGAGCGGGCCGCCGTGCTGCAGGTGACCGGAGGCTTCGACGTGCTGCCTGCGCCGGCCGCGCGTATTCCGATGCTGGTGGTGGGTACCGCCAGGCAGAGCCTGCAGTGGATCGCCCGGGAGTCTGAAGGATGGGCCACCTATCACCGCGAGGAGGCTGCCCAGGAGGGACGCATCGGTCTGTGGCAGCAGGCGTTGGCGCAACAGGGCGCGGCGGGCAGACCGTTCGTGCAGTCGATGCTGCTGGACCTGCAGGCGGATCCGCATGCACCCGCCGAGCCGTTGCCGCTTGGCCTGAAGGTCGGCCGCGATGGCCTGCGTGACTATCTGCTGCGCGTGCATGCGCAGGGCGTGGCGCATGTGATGTTCAATCTGGTCGACAACGGCCGGCCGGTGGAGGCCGTGCTGCGCGAGATCGGGGAGCGGGTGCTGCCGCATATCCCCCGGTAGCTGCGCTGCGCCCGCCGGGCATGGCCCGGCGCTACCGATGTGGGCGGGTGTGACCCGACGGTGTCCTGAACGTTCGCATCTGCGTATCATTCGCATTTTCGGTCCCTGCAGGAGCGCGATGTGACCCCGGGCAATCCCATGCACCCCGTCGGACGGCTGTTCGCCGTGGTTGCCTTCATCGAGGCCATCACCTGGGCCGGCCTGCTGGTGGGCATGTGGCTGAAGTACGGCCCGCAGGCCAACGTCGCCCTGGTCAAGCTGTTCGGGCCGCTGCATGGCGTGGCGTTCCTGATGTACGTGGCCGTGACCCTGTTCTCCGCAGTGCGCCTGCGCTGGCCATGGTGGGCCAGCGCGCTGGCCCTGCTTGCTGCTGTCCCGCCGCTGGTCACGCTGCCGCTGGAGTGGTGGTTCCGCCGTCGCGGCCTGCTGTCGCCGCGTGTGACGCGCTGACACGGCTGTTGCGGGTCCATTCAATTGAATGGGTATCAAATGCAAATACGAGCCGTTATCATTTAAGGGTGGTGTCGCTGCGTGACGTGGCGGCATCGGGCGGAGCGTCGTGCTGGCGTTCTGCCGTCCTTCCCTGTCACGGCTGGTGTTCCATGCACGCACGTCCCGTCGTTCCCGGTTTGCCGGCCCTGGTGTTGGCGGCCCTGATCGGCACCATGGCCATGATGTCCTTCGTCGCCGTGATCGGCCCGGTGGTCCGGCTGCTGGGCCTGTCCGAATGGCACGCGGGCCTGTCGGTGACGGCCGCCGGCGTGCTGTGGATGCTGGCGGCTCGCCGCTGGGGCCAACTCAGCGACCGCATCGGTCGCAAGCGCGTGCTGCTGCTGGCGATGGGCGCGTACACCGGCGTCTACCTCGCGCTCGCCATGTTCATCGATGTGGCCCTGCAGGTCACGCCGCCGGTGGTTGTGTCGGTGCTGGTGCTGGTGGGCGCGCGCGGGCTGATCGGGCTGTTCTATGCCGCGGTGCCACCGACGGCCGCAGCCTTGATCGCCGACCAGGCGCCGGCCGGCCAGCGCACGCAGTTTCTCGCCCGTCTGGGCAGTGCCAATGCACTGGGGATGGTGCTGGGCCCAGCGGCAGCAGGCTGGCTGGCCTACACGCATCTTTCGCTGGCGCTGTATGTGGCCGCGCTGTTGCCGCTGCTGGCGCTGGCACTGCTGGCGTGGCGTCTGCCTTCGACGGCGCCGGCAGCGGCGGCATCGTCAGCACGACGGACGCCCCTGCGCCGTCTGGACCGGCGCCTTCGGCTGCCCCAACTGGCCGCGTTCCTAGCAATGGTGTCGGTGACCATCGCGCAGGTGACGGTCGGCTTCTTCGCGATCGATCGCCTCGGCCTGGCAGCGGCTGAAGGCGCGCGCATGGCCGGCATCGCACTGACCGCTGTGGGCGTCGGGCTGATCCTGGCGCAGGCACTGGTGATGAAGCTGGAGGTGCCACCGCGGCGCTGGATCGTGCTGGGTGCATTGATCGCCGGTATCGGCTTCGCCTCGGTAGCCGCCGTGCAGCAGTCCTGGCAGCTGCCGGCGGCCTATGCGCTGGCGGCATTCGGCATGGGCTTCGTGTTCCCGTCGTTCCAGGCGCTGGCCGCCGATGCGGTGCAGGCACACGAACAGGGTGCCGCCGCCGGAACGGTCGCTGCGGCACAGGGGCTGGGCATGGTGGTCGGGCCGATGCTCGGCACGCTGTTGTATCGGGGCGGGCCGAGCCTGCCGTATCTGCTGGTCGGTGTGCTGCTGCTGTTGCTGTGCGTGCTGGCGGCAGCGCACCGGATGAAGGAGGCGACATGAACGATTCGCTCAGGGACGATGCATGGCAGGAGACGGCGCCGTTGCCGTTGCCGGCTGCGGATGACCCCACGCTGTTCCTGCTGCAGCATGCAGGGCAGCATGTGCATGCGCGTGGCTGTCGTGCGGCGCTTGCGTCCGGTCCGCTGGTGACGCTGGCCGGGCGCGTGGCTGCGTTCTTCGCGCAGCAGCGGGGCGGGCCGGGCCTGCTGGTCGGAGCGATTCCGTTCGAACCACGTGCTGACGATGCGCTGTACCAGCCCGAACGCGTGCTGCCTGCGTTGCCGGTGCAGCCGCAGGCTGCGCCTGCGCTGGAGGGTGTCGTGCAGGCCGAACCTTCGGCGGACGACTACGCCGCAGCGGTGGATAGGGCAGTGCAGGCCCTGCGTGATCCCCGACAGGACCTGCACAAGGTGGTACTGGCGCGCAGCCTGTTGGCACACACACGCCACGCCCTGACGCCCGATGTGCTGCTGGCGAGACTGGGAGCCGATCCGTCGGTGGCGACCTACGCGGTGCCACTGCCGGTGGAGCTGGGCCAGGCCCCGGCATGGCTGGTCGGGGCGACGCCCGAGCTGCTGCTGCGCAAGCGCGGCGCGCAGGTGCTGTCGCACCCGCTGGCCGGCTCAGCCCGGCGCAGTGCGGATCCGGTGCAGGACGAGCGTGCCGCGCAGACCCTGCTGGCGTCGGCCAAGGATCACGACGAGCACCGTCATGTGGTCGAGGCCATCGTTGATGGCCTCTCTCCCTATTGCAGCCATATCGATGCGCAGGCGCGGCCGGTGCTGCATGCCACGGCCACCATGTGGCACCTGGGAACCCGCATCCATGCCACGTTGAAGGATCCACGGGTGCCGGCCGCCGCCCTGCTGGCGCAGCTGCATCCCACGCCCGCCGTATGCGGCACGCCGCAGCAGGCGGCGCTGCAGCGCATCCGCGAACTGGAGCCGGTTCCACGCGGCTTCTACGCCGGTGCCGTGGGGTGGCTGGACGCGCAGGGCGACGGCGACTGGTACGTCGCCATCCGCTGCGCACGACTGCAGGGCACGCAGCTGCGCCTGTATGCGGGCGCCGGCATCGTCGCCGGGTCGCAGCCGCAGGCCGAAGTGGCCGAAACCGCAGCGAAGTTTGCTGCCCTGTTGAACGCGCTGGGCGTCAGTGAGCCCGCGCCCCCGACCGAGCCCCTCGCATGAGCCGATCTCCTTCCCGCCTGCCATTGCAGCAGGTATGGCCCGAAGACCGGGTCGCCCACTATCGCCGGATGGGGCATTGGCGCGGGGAGACCTTCCCGGCCTTCCTGCGCGAGCGCGCCGAACGCTACGCCGATGACATCGCGGTGGTGGCAGGTGATGTCCGACTGAGCTATGCGCAGCTGTGGCACGAGGCCGGGCGCATCGGCAGCGGCCTGCTGGCGCTGGGCCTGCAGCCCGGTGAACGGGTGCTGGTGCAGCTGGGCAACAGCGCGGGCTTCATCGCCACCGTCTGCGGCCTGTTCCGCGCCGGCCTGGTACCGGTGTACGCGTTGCCCGCGCACCGCATCACCGAGCTGGTGCACTTCGCCACGAAGGCCGAGGCCAGTGCCTTTGTCACCGCCGATGTGCACGAGGGTTTCGATCATCGCGGGCTGGCACGGGCACTGCAGGCGGAGGTGCCGGCCCTGCTGCACGTGGTCATCGACGGCGATGCGGAGGAGTTCGCCGCGCTGGCGACCCTGCAGGGCGACCGCAGCCAGCTGCCGGCCGACCCGGATCCGCAGTCGGTGGCGTTCCTGCAGCTGTCAGGTGGCAGCACCGGCCTGTCCAAGCTGATTCCGCGCACGCACGACGACTACATCTATTCGTTCCGTGCCAGCAACGCGATCTGCGGGATCGACCGCGACAGCGTGTATCTGGTCGCATTGCCGGCCGCGCATAATTTTCCGATGAGCTCGCCGGGCTTCTTCGGTGCGCTGTATGCCGGTGCCCGCGTGGTGCTCAGTCCGGGGCCGGGCCCGGATGTCGCGTTCCCGCTGATTGCACGCGAGAAGGTGACCTGCTGTGGGCTGGTGCCGCCGCTGGCCCTGCTGTGGGCGCAGGCAGCGGCATCGACGAAGCACGATCTGTCCAGCCTGCGGGTGCTGCAGGTGGGCGGCGCAAAACTGGTGCCGGAGGCCGCGCGGCGGGTCATCGATGGCCTGGGCTGCACGCTGCAGCAGGTGTTCGGCATGGCCGAAGGCCTGGTGAACTACACCCGCCTCGACGATCCCGAGGAACTGGTGGTGGCCTGCCAGGGACGTCCGATCAGCCCTGACGACGAGGTCCGTGTGGTCGACGACCACGACCAGCCGGTTGCCGAGGGCGAGATCGGACATCTATTGACCCGCGGCCCGTACACCATCCGTGGGTACCACAACGATGCCGCGGCCAACGCGCGCTCGTTCACCGACGACGGCTTCTACCGCACCGGCGACCGCGTGCAGCAGCTGCCCGGGGGATATCTGGTGGTGCAGGGGCGTGCCGGGGACCACATCAACCGTGCCGGCGAGAAGATCTCCGCCGAGGAGATCGAAGACCATCTGCTGGCCCATCCGGGTGTGTTCGATGCGGCGGTGGTGTCCATTCCCGATGAGTACCTGGGCGAGCGCAGCTGTGCCTTCGTCATCCGCCAGGGCGAGCCGATCACGGCGCCGGCACTGAAGGCCTGGATGCGCGGGCGCGGGCTGGCGGCGTTCAAGGTGCCGGACCAGGTGGTGTTCGTGGACAGCTTCGATACAACGGCGGTGGGCAAGATCAGCCGCCGCGAACTGCGTGCGCAGCTGCGTGCGCGTCATCTGCAACAGACAGGAGGAACGCGCTGATGGCGCTGCCCCGCATTGCTTCATATTCCCTGCCGACCGCCAGCGAGTTGCCACAGCCGCGCGGCCCCTGGCACCCGCAGCGCGAGCGGATCGCGTTGCTGGTGCACGACATGCAACGCTACTTCCTGGCAGCGTTCGACGCGGACAGCGAGCCGCTGCGCCCCGCCGTGGACAACGTCGCGCGCCTGCTGGCGCATTGCCGGGCGCAGGGAATTCCCGTTTTCTATACCGCCCAGCATGGCGATCAGGACCGGCGCGACCGCGGCCTGCAGGCCGACCTGTGGGGACCCGGCATGCGCCGGAGTGAGGAACATGAGCCGATCATCACCGCGCTGGCCCCTCAGCCGGGCGAGCACGTACTGGTCAAGCATCGCTACAGCGCCTTCCAGCGCAGCAACCTGGAGACGCTGATGCGCGCGCGCGGGCGCGACCAGCTGCTGGTGACCGGTGTGTATGCGCATATCGGCTGCACCGCGACCGTGGTCGAAGCCTTCCAGCGTGATATCGAGGCATTCATCGCCGCGGACGCGGTCGCCGACTTCTCGCGCGCCGATCATGAGCAGGCGCTGCACTGGATCGCACGGACCTGTGGCGTACCGATGACCACCGGCCAGCTGCTGGAGACACTGTGATGGATAGGACGGGCGATGTGCTTGACCTGGAACGGATGCGCGCGGACGTGGCGCGCGTGCTCGAATGCGAGCCGGCCGACATCGGCGATGACGACAACCTGATCGATCTCGACCTGGATTCGATGCGCATGCTCGGCCTCGTTCTTGCGTGGAGCAACACCGGCCTTCCGCTGGAGTTCTCGCAGCTGGCCGAGCACACCACGCTGCGCCAGTGGTGGCAGGTGGTGCAACGGCTGCAGGCCGCACAAGGCGCATGAACGGTGCAGCGCCAACCTCACCGGTGGCATTGACCGAGGCCCAGGCGGGGCTGTGGTATGCCCAGCGCCTGGCTCCCGACAACCCTGCATTCAACACGGCCCATGCCGTATGGATCGACGGCGCGCTGGACGTGGCGGCGTTCACGGCCGCCGCCAACCAGGCGGCGGCAGAGGCGCAGGGGCTCGCACTGCGCTTCACGGAAGGCAGCGATGGCCAGCCGCTGCAATGGCATGAGCCGGCGCATGTACCGCTGCTGGCAGTCCATGATCTTTCCAGCGCTGCCGATCCGGTGGCCGACGCCAACGCCGCGATGCGGGCCGACCGGCTGAGCCCGGTCGATCCCACCCGCGACCGGATCAGCCAGCAGGTGCTCTACGCACTGGGAGGCCAGCGCTGGGTCTGGTACCTGCGCGTTCACCATCTCGCCGCTGATGGCTATGGCATGGCACTGTTCAGCGATCGTGTCTGCGCGCTGTACGCCGGGCGCGGCGGCGATGCGCTGCCGCCCCTGGCCGGTGTACTGGCCGACGATGCGGCATACCGCATCGATCCGCGTCGCGAGATGGCCGGTGCCTGGTGGCGCGACCACCTGCGGGACGCGCCGGCCGCCGCTGGTCTGGCCGGCATCGCCGCCGCCAGTGATGACGCGCTGCGCTGGGTGCAGCCGCTGGATGCCACCTTCCGTGAAGAGCTGCTGCAGGCATCGGTGCGCTGGCTGCAGCCGTGGCCGGGTGTGCTGGCCGCACTTGCGGCCGAGTACCTGCGGCGGATGAGTGCGGCCGAGGAAGTGGTGTTGGGGGTGCCCTACATGGGGCGCCTGGGAAACGCGTCGGCGCGCGTGCCCGCGATGGTGATGAACGTGCTGCCGCTGCGCGTGGCCGCTGCCGAGGGCAGTGTCGAAAGCTACACCCGTGGCATCGGCCGGCAGTTGAGCCAGAGCCGCAGGCATGGCCGGTATCGCGGCGAACAGCTGCGGCGCGATCTGGGCCTGGTCGGTGCGCAGCAGCGCCTGCATGGCCCGCTGGTGAACATACAGCCGTTCTACAGGCCGCTGGCGCTGCCCGGCGTGCAGGCCACGCTGCAGGTGCTGTGCACCGGGCCGGTGGAGGATCTGGTGCTGGGCTTCCGCGGTGATGGCCAGGCGCTGCTGGATCTGGAGATCGAGGCGAACCCCGCCCTGTACAGCGACGCCGACGTGCAGGCGCATGCGCAACGGCTGCTGCATTTCGTGTCGGCGGCGCTGGATGCCGACGACATTGCCAGCGTGCCACTGGCCACCGCGGCAGAGGTCACGCAGGTGGTTCACCGCTTCAACGCGACGACCCACCCATTGCCTGCAACCACACTGGTGGAACTGTTGCAGCAGGGCATGGATCGCGACCCGCAGGCAACGGCGCTGGTCTGCGGCGACGCCACGCTTGAGCATGCAGCGCTGGAGGCGCGCAGCTTCGCACTGGCCGCACAGCTGCGCGCGCTGGGGGTGGGGCCGGGCAGTGTGGTGGCGGTCGCGCTGCCGCGTTCGATGGAGCTGGTCATCGCCCTGGTGGCCGTGCTGCGTGCCGGCGCCGCCTATCTTCCGCTGGATCCTGCACATCCCGACGAGCGCCTGGCGCGCATCCTGCGCTCGGCGCGTCCGGCCTGCGTGCTGGCCGACAGCACGATGGCGCACCGGGCCGCAGGCGTGCCGGTGCTGCCGCCCGATCAATGGATGGCACAGGGGGCTGCCGCGCCCTGGCCGGACCCGGCGCCGGATGATGTGGCCTATGTGATCTACACCTCCGGCTCGACCGGCGAACCCAAGGGCGTGGTCATCGAGCATCGCGCCATCGTGAACCGCCTGCTGTGGATGCGCGAGCACTACGGCTTCGGCCCCGACGACCGCGTGCTGCAGAAGACGCCCGCCACGTTCGATGTGTCGGTCTGGGAGTTCTTCCTGCCGCTGCTGTGCGGCGCAACGCTGGTTCTCGCCGGTCCGGATGCGCATCGTGATCCCACCGAGCTGGGCCGGCTGATCCGCGCGCAGGGCATCACCACCGCCCACTTCGTCCCGTCGATGCTGGACGCCTTCCTCTCGGCGCCGGCCTCGCAGGGCCTGCAGCTGCGTCGGGTGTTCACCAGCGGCGAAGCGCTCGATGCCTCGCTGCGCGACCGCTTCCATGCCCGCATCGACGCGCAGCTGCACAACCTGTACGGGCCTACCGAAGCCGCGGTGGACGTCAGTTACTGGCCGGCCCCGGCAGGCGATCGCTCACGCCCGGTGCCGATCGGCTTCCCGGTCTGGAACACCCGCCTGTATGTGCTCGATGCACGCATGCAGCCTTTGCCGGTGGGCGTGCCGGGCGAGCTCTACCTGGGCGGCGTGCAGCTGGCACGGGGCTACCTGGGCCGCGACGATCTCACCGCCGGACGTTTCCTGGCCGATCCCTTCGTGGCGGGCGAGCGCATCTACCGCACGGGGGACGTTGCACGTTGGCGCAGCGACGGGGCGGTCGAGTATCTGGGCCGCAGCGACCATCAGGTGAAGCTGCGCGGTCTGCGCATCGAGCTGGGGGAAATCGAGGCGGCACTGCGGGAGCTGCCTGGGATGGAGCGCGTGGAGGTGCTGCTGCGCCACGACCTTCCCGGTGAGCCGCGGCTGGTCGCTTATTTGCCCGCGGCAATGGCCGACGCCGCTGCCCTGCGCGCGCACCTGGCCGCGCGCGTGCCGGACTACATGGTGCCGTCGGCGTTTGTCGGAGTCGATCACTGGCCGGTGACCACCAACGGAAAGCTGGATCGCAGCGCGCTTCCGAAGCCGCCGCAGGTCGGGATGACCGGTGTCTCACCGCGCACGCCACTGGAACATGCGCTGGCCGCCTTGTTCGCACAGGCACTGGGCCTTGAGCAGGCAGTTGCGGTGGATGCGGACTTCTTCAGCCTTGGGGGCGACTCGCTTTCGGCCGTGCACCTGCTGCTGGCCATCGAACAGCGCTGGCGCTGCGAGCTGGGCCTCGGCGTTCTGTTCGCGGAGCCGACGGTGGCGGCGCTGGCCCGGCGTATCGCCGAACCCCCGATGCTGGCCGATCATGCCTTGGGCCCGGTCATCGCGTTGGCCACGACCGATGGGACTGAACCCTCGCCGCTGTTCGTGCTGCACCCGGCAGGCGGCATCGCCTGGAATTACCGCGCGCTGGCGCGTGCGCTGCAACCGGCGCGGGCCGTGTACGGGCTGCAGTCGCCGGCGCTGGACGCCGCGCAGCCGCTGCCGGCCAGCATCGAGGCGATGGCCAACGAGTACGTGCAGCGTGTAGTGACCCTGCAGCCGCGCGGGCCGGTGCACCTGCTCGGCTGGTCGGTGGGGGGGATCATCGCCCAGGCGATGGCCGTGCGCCTGCACGAGATCGGTCGCGAGGTCGGCGAGCTGGTCCTGCTCGACGCCTATCCCAGTGAATGCTGGCGGGCCGAGCCGGAGCCGGATCCGATCGCTGCGCTGCGGGCGTTGCTGGCCATCGCCGGCCACGATCCGGACGCACACCCGGAACTGGACAGCCGCGAGCGCATCCTGGCCTTCCTGCGTCGAGGTGGCAGTGCGCTGGGCAGCCTGCCCGACGTGGTGCTGGACGGCGTGGTGCGCGCGGTCACCGGAACCAACCGCCTGATCCGCGAGCACCACCACCGGCCATTCGACGGCACCCTGGTGCATGTGCGCGCAGGGCGGGACCACCAGGCACGACCACAGCTGCAGTCGGCGCTGTGGAAGGCGCACGCGCGCACGGTGCAGGCGCTGGAACTGCCGTTCCTGCATGCCGAACTGACCGGCCGTGATGCGGTGGCGCAACTCGCGCCATGGCTGTCGGCGCGACTGCGGCATCGGGATGAACAACAGGAGATCGCAACATGCAGTTGACCGGTTTTGAGGGTCGCGTGGCGCTGGTGACTGGCGCAGCCGGGGGGATCGGCACCGCGCTGGTGAAGCTGCTGGTCGCCGCCGGCTGCCAGGTGGTGGCCACCGACCGCGAGTCGCCCGCGATCGTGGGCGAGCGCGTCCATGCCTGTGCGCTGGATGTCAGCGACAGCGCAGCGGTCGATGCGCTCATCGACCAGGTAGAGGCGAAGATCGGACCGATCGCCCTGGCGGCCAGTGTGGCCGGCGTGCTGCAGGTCGGCGCGGTGACGGATACCTGTGATGCCGATTGGCGCCGTGTTTTCTCGGTCAACGCTGACGGTGTGTTCCATCTCGGCCGCGCACTGGCGCGGGTGATGTCACCGCGCAGACAGGGCGCCATCGTCACCGTCAGCTCGAACGCCGCAGGCGTGCCGCGTCACGGCATGGCGGCCTACGCTGCCTCGAAGGCGGCAGCGACCATGTTCACCCGTTGCCTGGGCCTGGAGCTGGCGCCACTGGGCATCCGCTGCAACATCGTCGCACCCGGTTCGACGCTGACCGCCATGCAGACCGGCATGTGGGAAGACGCGTACGGTGCCGAGCGGGTGATTGCCGGCAACCTCGACACCTACAAGGCGGGCATTCCCCTGCGCAAGCTGGCTACGCCGGAGGACGTTGCCCAGTCGGTGATGTTCCTGCTGTCCGAGCAGGCCGGGCATGTGGCGATGAGTGACCTGTACGTCGACGGCGGCGCCACGCTGCGCGGCTGACCCCCTGATGCAGGGCCGGGCCTCAACCGGGGTTGCGGGGCTTGCGCGCGCGCTTCGGTTTCGCCGCATCACCGCCGCTGGCCGCACCGTCCTGCAGCGCCTGCAACCACGACAGGGTATCGACGTAATCGATGAAGTGGCGCAGATAGCCGGGGCTGGCGGCCTGCATCGAATCGAGCATGCGCTGCACCAGTACCGCGGAGTTCAGCGGGCCGCCGTCGGCAGGGGCCTCGGCGCGCAGCGAACGGCGCACCTGCAGTTCACTGCGCAGCTCCGACCACTCGTGCTGCACCTGCTGCAGCATCGGCACCTGCGGGTAGTCCGCCAGCGAGCGCGACCCCGCATCGAGATCGCGCACCAGTGCACGCAGCCCCTCCAGCGCTGGCAGCTTATCTGCCATCCGGTGCCCTGGGCCTGGGAATCGGCGCGATCTCCACGCGGCGGTTGCGCGCGCGGCCATCTTCGCTGGCATTGGAGCTGACCGGCTGCTCGCTGCCGAAGGCGGCGGCGAACACCGCATCGGCCGGTACGCCATCGGCGATCAGGGTACGAGTCACCGTCAGCGAACGCTGCGCGGACAGTTCCCAGTTGTCGGCGAAACGACGGTTGCCTTCGCGCACCGGCGCATCATCGGTGAAGCCGCTGACCATCAGGATCTCTTCGCGGCTGCCCAGGTAGGCAGCCAGCGGTGCGGCCAGGCTGCGCAGCAGCTCCTGGCCCTCCGGCTGCAGCTGGTCTGAATTGAGGGCGAACAGCACACTGCCGCTGATGCCGATGCGGCCATCGACCAGCGTCACCCGGCCCGCCGCCAGCGGGCCGGCCAGTGCCTGCTCCAGCGTCTGCAGGCGCTTGGCTTCGGCCTGGCGCTGCCTGACTTCATCCTCCAGCCGCTGCGAGAGTTCCAGCTGGACCGCTACCACGCCGACCAGGATCAGCACGAACGCGCCGAGCAGTACCGACATCAGGTCGCCGAATGCCGCCCAGATCGGCGCGTGCGAACCGCCGTCGACCTCCAGCTCGTCGCTCATGCGGTGCCGGCCTTGCCGCGGCGCGCGGCCAACTGTTGCAGCTCCTCCATCACCTGTTTCTGCGACAGCAGGCTCAGGTCGACCACCTCGCGCGCCTGCGCCACGTAATAGGCCAACTGCTCGTCGCTGCGGGCCAGCGAGGCATCCAGCGCGCCACCGATCTGTTCCAGCCGGCCCGACAGCTCGGCCGATGCGGCGCCGAACTGGGCCACGGCGTCGCCGAAGGCGCCGGCAAGGTGGCCGACTTCAGTGGCGCTGCCATCGAGCAGTGCGGCGATGCCGTCGAGCTTGCCGGTTTCGGCCGCGATGTGGTCGGTGAAGCGGTTGCCGACGCGCTCCAGCAGTTCCGCCGAGCCGCCCACCAGTGCATCGACCGCGCTGCGTTGTTCATGCGAGGCATGGTTGATCGCATCCAGCAGGGTCTGCACCGTCGCCAGCAGGCGGCCGCGCTCCTCCAGCATCGCGTTGTCGCGCACCAGACTCTCGGAGAGCGTGCTGCGCAGCTCGTTGATGACGTCGGCAGCGGCCTTCGGTGCGGCGGCAGCCGTCTGCAGCAGGGTCGAGACTTCCGCGAGCGTTGCGCTGGCCTGGGCACGGCCGTTCTCGCCGATCTGCTGCGCGGTCTCCGCCAGCGTGTCGCAGATCTGCTGCTGCTGCGCAGCCAGGCGTTCTCCATTGGCGTGCAGGCGTTCGGCCAGATCGTTCGACAGGGTGTGCAGCGCGTCGCTCCAGCGTTGCAGGCGCTGCTCGTCACCGGCCTGCAGTTGTGCCTGCAGCGCGGCGTGGGCCTGTTGCAGATGGGTGCTGGCGGCCTCCCAGCGCGCCTGGCGCTGCTGCTCGTGGTCCTGCAGCAGCGACTGGCTGGCTGCATGACGTTCTTCAAGCGCGTGAAGCAGCGACTGGGCCCGTTCGTCCAGATGCTGGCTGACCGCCTCCAGCGCCTGCTGCTGGCGCTCAACCAGCGTGGTGTTCAGCGCATGCTGCTGGTCGGCCGCAGTGCGCCACGCGTCGGTCTGGCGGTCGGCATCCGCCTGCAGCCGTTCGCCGATGCGTGCCACCACTGCTTCGCCGTGTGCACCCTGGGCGTCGCTGAAGGCCTGCAGATGCTGACGCAGGTCGGACACCAGCGCCTGCTGTGCCTGGGCCTGTTCGGCCATCACCCGCGTCCAGCTGGCTTCAGTCGATACGCGGCTGCGCTCGAAGCCGTCCGCCAGCCCGGCAAGCTGCTGCTGCACCGCCTTTTCAACGCGCGCATGCAGGGCCTGGCCGTGGCTGGCCAGGCCAGCCAGCGTGGTTTCCGCCATCGGCTGCAGGGCACCGCCGATGGCCGCTGCGCTGGCTTCGGCGCCTTCGCGCAGCGATTGCTGGAGGGAGGCCGCCAGGCGCTCCTGCAGCGCCTGGCTCTGGCTGAGGAACTCGGCCTGGCCGGCCAGCAGCCGTTCGTTGGCCGCCAGGCTGTGCTGCTCGAAGGCACCGGTCATCGCCTGCAGGCGTTCGACCAGGGCCGGCAGCGCTGCGGACTGCGCCTGCAGCAGTCGCAGGGATTCGGCGCGTTGCCACGCCTGCGAATACGGGTGCAGCGGGCCGGAGATGGCACGGTCGAGCTGCTGCACGGCCTGCAGGCGATCCCGGCGCAACAGCGCCGAAAGCAGCCCCAGCATGGCCGAACTGGCGACACCGGCAATCGACGTACCGAAGGCGACGGCCAGGCCCTGTACCGGGGATGCCAGCGAGCCGCGGATGGCGGCCATGTCGGTGGCGCTCTGCAGGGCGAGGCCGGTGCCGCGCAGGGTGTCCATCATGCCCAGCAGGGTGCCGAGCATGCCCAGCAGCACCAGCAGGCCGACCAGGTACGGTGTCAGGACCGGGCCGGGCAGGGCGGTGCGCTCACCTTCCACGCGCAGGCGCACGGCATTGCGCAGGCTTGCCGGCACGCGCTCCAGCCAGGGTGCCAGGCGCTCCTCGGCGGCGGACAGATCGCCCAGGGCATCGCGCAGGCCCGCGCTGGCCTGGCGATAGCGGTACAGCTCCACACCACCGGCGATGTAGCAGGCGGCAATGACCGCCGCGACCGCTGCACCCAGCGGGTGCACCGAAACGTAGCCGATGCCGATCCAGCACACGGCCAGCAGGCCGACAAGGAAGACAACGACAGGGAAAGCAGTTCTGGACATGGTGTTCCGGGTCAGTGGGAGCGCAGGGCTGCCAGCAGCCCCTTGATCGGGTGGAAGCGCAGCTGCAGCTCGGCAAGCAGCAGCGAGCGCATGTCATGGCGGAATGCGGTGCGCCAGCCGGGCTGGCCATGCACGCGGTCGAAGCGGGTGCCCAGCACTGCCGGGGCGATGGCCAGCAGGCTGTGCTCGCGCGGGCTGAGGGTCTGCTCCATCACGGCGTCGATCTCGGCCAGCCGCGCCAACTCGGGTGAGGCCCGCAGCAACTGGTCACGGAGGCGTCCGCGCAGGCGCCCGGTCGCGGTCTGGATGGCCTGCTGCAGCACCCGGTAGCGCTGCCGCAACGAGGCAAAGGTGGGTGTGGCGGCCGCCTCGGCCAGATCGAGCAGGCGCTCGGCTTCGGCGTCATCACGAATCGACGCCAGCAGGCTGGCATGGGCCTGCTCGCAGTCGGCCAGCAGGTCGTCCATCGCCTCGCCCGCGTCCGCCGCTGCAGGCACGCGTCCGCCCAGTGCCGTCGACAGCGCGACAGCACGGCTCCAGTCCACCCACTGACCGAGGCGATCGGTCAGGACGGGACTGGTGGCCGGCATCGCGCCGTCGCTGAGACGGGCGAGCAGGCGAAGGAAATCCGGTCCACCCAGGACCGTCTGCGCTGCGTTCGCCATCAAGGGGTGAGGGGCCAAAAACCGTTGATTTTACAGCCAGATGAGCCTGGCTGGATGAAGGGCGGGACGGGTGGGCGGGCCCGCAGGCGCCACAAGGCTTAGAATGACCGGCTGCACTCACCACGTTCGACCTCTGGAGCACCCATGACTGTTGCGCAGTTCTACCCGATCGGCACCCCCGGACAGCCCTGGGGCGATCCGGAACGCGCGCAGTGGCGGGCCCGCCAGCAACGCCAGCGCAGCTACCATGACGATGTGGTGGCGGCGCTGGAACGCCTGGACGAGCGTTTCGACGTGATCCAGTACGGGCAGCTCGATTACGCGCCGGACCACTATCCCCTGTTCGCCGTGGTCAACCACGACTGGAACCCGGCACTGCCGACGGCGCTGGTTACCGGCGGCGTGCATGGTTATGAGACCAGCGGCGTACACGGTGCCCTGCAGTTCCTGGAGCAGCAGGCCGAGCGCTACCTGGGGCGTCTGAACCTGATCGTGGCCCCCTGCGTGAGTCCGTGGGGCTATGAGCGCATCCAGCGCTGGAACCCCGCTGCCCTGGACCCGAACCGCAGCTTCCGCGACGGCGGCCTGATCGAGGAAGCCGCCTCGCTGATGCGCTGGGTGGCCGGGCGCAAGGCCGACATCCGGGTGCACCTGGACCTGCACGAAACCACCGACAGCGACCTGCACGAGTTCGACCCGGCCCGTTGCGCCCGTGATGGCAAGCCCTTCGAGCGGGACACCATTCCCGATGGCTTCTACGTGATCGGCAACAGCGAAGACCCGCAACCGGCATTCCAGCAGGCGCTGATCGCCGCCGTGGCGCCGATCACCCATATCGCCCCGGCCGATGCCGAAGGCAACCTGGTCGGCCTGCCGTTGCAGTCACCGGGCGTGGTATGGGGTGAATCGCGCTCGATCGGGGCCTGCGCCGCATTCACCGATGCGCGTTTTGCCACCACCACGGAGGTCTACCCGGACAGTCCGCGTACCCACCCGCAGGAGTGCAACGACGCGCAGGTCGCGGCGGTCTGTGCGGGCCTGGATTTCGCCCTGGCGCACTGATCCCGACCGGGAATGCGACCGATCAGGATGACGCTGCTACGCGGCCATTACTCGGCGAAACTGGCGGTGTCCTTGCCTTGCCGCTTGGCGTGGTAGAGGGCTCGGTCGGCCAGTGCCAGCCAGTCCTCGACACTGCCGTGTCGCGGGCTCGCAGCGACTCCCATGCTGACACTGAAATCGCTCGCCGGTCCTGTCCGGCGTGCGTTCTCGTGCAGGCGTTGCCGGATGCGTGCCGCCATCTGCATGGCGTCTGACGCGGCGCAGTCGCGCAGCAGCACGACGAACTCATCCCCACCGAGCCGGGCAGCCGTATCGGCCGGGCTGGCGAATTCGCGCAGTGTCGTGGCGATATGCCGCAGGACCTGATCGCCGGCGCGATGCCCCTGCGAATCGTTGATGCGCTTGAAGTCATCCACGTCCAGCATCAACAGGCACGCCATGCCGCCGTGGCGCTGCGATTTGTCCAGCGCCTGCTGGGCACGGTGGATCAGGAAGCCCCGGTTGGCCAGCTCCACCAGCGGATCCATCCGGCTCAGCCGCCGCAGCTGCCGGTTCTGTGATTTGACCCGGCGCGCGAGTTGCCAGCTCAGGATGCTGAGGCCGATGCCGTACACGAACAGGAACGGCATGCTCAGCATGATGCTGCGTTGCGAGGTGGTCGGCTGGTAGGGGAAGCCCAGCGCGAACCAGACGAGTCCAAAACCCAGCACCAGCGCCAGCGTCGCCCGCAGCGCCAGCCGCACTCCCCCTGCTGCGATCTTGTCGGCCACCAGCAGGGCGGTGAACAGTGCGCTGGGCACGATGCTGAGGGCGATGAACGCGATCCACGCGCCGCCAAGGAAGGAATCGAGCACCATGCAGCGGAACTGGGTGGCGGCCGGCTCGGGGGAACGCCGGGTGAGGACCAGAGCGATCGTCGGCCATGCCAGCGCGTTGAGCAGCAGCAGCGTCCATGGCCACACACCATCCTGGCGTTCGAGCAGGATGGAGGCCAGGGGGAGGGCCGCCAGGCTGCTGCCGACGAACCGCATCCAACCGATGCGCCGCGCCGCGCCGATACCCTCGACGGCCACCTCGGTCGAATCAGTGAAGTAGGGCATTGCCGATCCCCCCAAGATCGCACGACCAACGGCGCTCCACGGTGGAGCGCGCTCCAGCAGTCTGGCATTGCGACGTCAACGGCCCGTGCATGCTGCGGTCGCCGACGTCAGCGCCGGATGGCAACGCGGGGCCGCGGGCGCCGGGCGCCCGTTTGCTTCGGTCCGGAATCATCGAGGGCAGCGCGGCAGGCGTCTAAACCTTCTCCACCCCTGCCGCATCCAAGGCAGGCGGCAATCTGCCGTTGCCCTCCACTGGAAGCCATCCTGGCGCTGAAGGACTGGCAGCTACGGTTGCCGCCCGCAAGGCGGCGTCGATGCAGGTCGATGACCGCTCCGAGAACACCGGCTCCGATGGCGTGAGTTTCGTGGACTACAGTACCTACAACACGGTCGTCGTGGGAGACATGCGCCGGACGATGGGGGCGGCCGTGATCGACTACGGCAAGCGTCCGTTCGACGCCGTGCTTGGCTGGACATTCTTCGCGGGGCGCATCATCGAGATCGACTACGACCGCAAGCTGCTGCACGTGCACGACCGGTTGCCGGATCTGCACGGATACACCCGCGCGAACGTCCGCTGGATCGACAATACGCCCGCCATCGAAGTGCTTCTGCGTGAGGGTGGCTCGACACTTGCGGCCTGGCTGTTCGTGGACACCGGCAGCAACGGCGCCATCGATCTGGGTCATGCGTACAGCTCGCGCCACCGACTGCAGGAGGTGTTCACCCGCACCATCGGTACCTCGCAGTTCAGCGGCTCGGCGGGCAGGAAGATCCGGGCCGTCGATGCACGGATCGCATCGGTCGATGTGGGCGGGCTGCGACTGGAACAGCCCAAGGTGTCGTTCACCATCGATGAGGATGGATCCAATGCCGACGGCACGCTGGGCAGCGAAACACTGCGCAACTTCAATATCCTGCTGGATACCAGAACCGGGCAGCTCCATCTGCGGCCAAACGGTAACGCGCGCGCGCTGCCGAACTAGCCCTTCAGCGCCCAGCGCTGGACGCAGCAGCGGCAGGCAGCGCAGGAAGGGCTGACCCATCGCGCGTCTGCGCCCGATGGGTCAGCCAGGGCTGCGTTCACCGACGCAGCGCGTCGACGATCACGCCGGTGGCGATTTCAACAAGCAGATACTCGGTGTCGCTCTGGCGGACCCAGCGCTGGCCGCGGCCGGGATCACGCAGCCTGTAGCGTGCGTAGTCATCCACCCAGTAGCGACGATCCACTTCCGCCCACGGCAGATGATCGCCTCGCCGCCATGCCTTCTTCTGCCATCCCGGCGGCGGTGCGTCGCGGTTGTGCGGCCCGCCTGCGTGCGGCGGGGGACCGTTTCCGCGGGCGTGGTGCGGCGGATCCGCCCAGGCCGGTGCGACGGCGAGCAGTGCCACCATCAGAGCAGGTGCGACGTGTCGGGTCCTCATGGCATCCTCCTGTCAGTGGCCGGTCCTGCCGGCCTGGTGAGGTGGACCATAGGCCAACGCCCGTGAACGGAATCATGCTGTCTGTTTCCCTGCCGAGGGGGCGGCGCCTGTTGGCGGCAGCGTCGAATCGAGGATGTCCAGCAGGGCACGCAGACGGTCCATGTGGCGCAGATCCTGGTGATAGCCCACCCAGATGCCCCGCGAAGGGGGCGTCCCGTGTGATTCGATGCGCTGCAGTCCGGCTACCGCGTCACCCAACGCACGGGGCAGCACGGCGATACCGGTACCGTGCAGGCACATCTGCGCCTGGACACTGCGACTGGTACTGGTGAATGCGCGCGGTGAACGCGGAAACCGCTGCAGCAACCATTCCACGTCGGGGAAGTGCGACTGCGCGGTGTTCATCAGGATGAGTCCGACCGAATCGGGGTCGTCCTGCAGCCGGGCGGTGGTCGAGACCGAACCATACAGGCCGTAGGGCAGGGTCATCACGAGGCGCTGGACGATGTCCGGCTCACTGAACGGCACGATGCGGAACGCGACGTCGGCATCGCGGCGCGACAGGTCCAGCAGTCGATAGCTGGCGATCAGTTCCGGAACCACCGCCGGATGCCGGCGTACCAGTTCGGCGAGCACGGGCGTCAGCACGTGGCAGGCAAACCAGTCCGCGCTCGAAATGCGCAGAATGCCTTCCAGCCGGCCCGGGCTGCCTTCCAGGCGGCGCTCCATGGCCAGGGCGGAGTTCTCCATGGCTTCGGCCAGGGCCAGCACCGCATCACCGGCATCGGTCGTGACCAGCCCGTCCCGCGTCCGCCGCAGCAGGGGCTGCCGGGCGTGCTGTTCAAGGGCCTTCAACCGGCGGCCCACCGTGGGATGGCTGACACCAAGGCGCCGCGCCGCCTCACCCAGCGACCCGCCCCGCACGATCGCCAGGAAGACACGGACATCACCCCATTCCATGATCGTGCTCGTTCAAAAATGTACGACGAATGTGCATCAGTGTCAGTCCACATACAAGTTTGAAAGTTCCAGCATAGGCCCCGGTCGCACTGACCGCCTCCCCCTGGAACTGGATCCGCTTGATATGAACACGCTGAAAGACAAGGTCGCGCTGGTCACCGGCGCTTCGAAGGGCATTGGCGCTGCGGTTGCCCGCCGCCTGGCGGCCGACGGCGCCAGCGTCGTCGTCAACTACGCCTCGAGCCGGGAGGGCGCCGAACAGGTCGTTGCCGATATCGAAGCCGCCGGTGGTCGGGCGTTGGCGGTGCGCGCCGACGTGCGTGACGCACGCGAGGTCGATGCACTGGTGGCCACGGCCCTGGGTGCGTTCGGCAGGCTGGATGTGGTGGTGAACAACTCGGGCGTGTACCGGTTCGCGAAGATCGAGGACACCACCGAGGCGCTCTATCGCCACCAGTTCGACATCAATGTGCTGGGCCCGCTGCTGGTCACTGCCGCCACCGTTCCCCATCTGCGGCCCGGTGCAAGCATCATCAACATCAGTTCATTCGTGACCCGCATCCTGCCGGTGGACAGCGCCATCTACACCGGTTCGAAGGGCGCGATGGACGCCATCACCGGCGTGTTGTCCAGGGAGCTTGGTCCGCGCGGCATCCGTGTCAATGCGGTCAATCCCGGCTTGATCGAAACCGAGGGCACGCACGCTGCGGGTGTCGTCGATTCCGGGTTCCAGGCCTGGAATCTGGCGCAGACACCACTGGGCCGGACAGGCCAGGTGCTGGACGTGGCGCCGATCGTTGCGTTTCTCGCCTCGGACGATTCGCGATGGATGAGCGGCGACACCCTGCTTGCCTCTGGCGGCATGCGCTGAGTGGGGGACGTCATGAATCTACCGGCTGACGCTGCGGGCGCTGTATCGCCCGATCCGCGCCGTTGGATGGCATTGGCTGTACTGCTGACAGGCACGCTGCTGCCGCCGCTCGACTTCTTCATCGTCAATGTCGCGTTGCCGGCCATCCGTGTCGATCTGCACGCGCCCCCGGATGTCTCGCAGCTGGTCATCTCGGTCTACGCCACGGCCTACGCGGTGACCCTGATCCTGGGAGGCCGGCTGGGCGACATCTACGGCAGGAAGCGGGTGTTCATCGCAGGCATGCTGGGGTTTGGCCTGGCATCGGCGCTGTGCGGCCTGGCGCCTGCGGCTGAAGTGCTGGTGGCCGGACGTCTGCTGCAGGGGATGTCGGCTGCGCTGATGGCCCCGCAGTCATTGGCATCGATCCACGCAATGTTCCCGGACAGCGAGAAGCGCCGTGCGCTTGGCCTGTATGGCGCCACCTTCGGCCTCGCATCGGTGGGCGGGCAGCTGCTGGGAGGGGTGCTTGTGACAGCCGATCTGTGGGGAACAGGGTGGAGGAGCGTGTTCCTCATCAATCTTCCCATCATCGCAGCCGCGGTGCCGGCTGCATTCGTGCTGCTGCGTGAGTCGCACGCCCGCCAGGGAGCGCGGCTGGACGCTGTCGGAGCGGTGGCACTGGCGGCGTCGTTGCTGGCGCTGGTGGTACCGATCATCGAGGGCCGCCAGCGCCAGTGGCCGTGGTGGTGCGTAGGACTGCTGCTGGCAAGCGGCCCCCTGCTGCTGTTGTTCTGGAGGCATGAGCAGCGATGCGTGGGGCGTGGGCAGATGCCGCTGGTATTGCCATCGCTGCTGCAGATACGCGGGTTGAGGCGCAGTCTGTCAGCGACATTCTTCTTCTACGCGCTGGCTGCGTTCTTTCTCGTCTTCGCGGTGTATCAGCAGTCCGCGCTGGGGCGCAGCAGCGCGTCGGCGGGGTTGGCGATCCTGCCGTTGGGGCTGGGTTTCCTTCTCGGGCCGCTGTGTGGTTCGGCGTTCCGGCGGCTGGCTGCACAGGGTGCATCGCACGGGATGGTGATGGAAGTTGCGGGCCTGCTGGCGGTCGCAACGCTCGCGCTGCTGGACATGCCGTCGTGGCTGCCGCTTCCGCTGTTTCTGATCGGCGCAGGACAGGGCATTGCGCTTCCGGCGCTGGTGAAGCAGAGCGTGGACCATGTGGATGCCCGCCACGCCGGGCTGGCCGCAGGCATCGTGAGTGCGACACTGCAGATCAGTGCGGCGCTGTCGGTGGCATTGGTGGGCGGTGTGTTCTTCGCCGTCGCGCCTGACACGGCAACGCCCGCGGAGGTGCGCACCGCGTTCGTGGTGGCCTCGCTGGTGATCGCGGCATCCTTGGCGATTGCCGCCGGATTCGCTTGGCGACGTGGTTGAGACGGGGTCTTCACGCGACGTCCACGTCTTCCACCTGCAGCTGAAAGCCAATCGGAGAGTGTGCCGAAACGCCGCTATATTCCAGACACCCCAGACGAAGGAGGGAGTGGAATGATTCTTACCAAGCAGCACCTGATGATGGCACGTACGCTCGGTGTGGCGATTGTCGCCACCGTAGGCCTTGGGGCCTGCGCCACCTACAAGGACGATTTCGCAACGATCAACTCGCGGCTCGACCAGCTTGATGTGAAGGTGCAGGGTGCGGCGCAGAGCGCCGAGTCGGCCAATCAGTCGGCGCAGCAGGCCAACCAGCGTCTGGATCAGATCGAAGGCCGCGTCCAGCAGCTTGAACGGGCACCTCGCCGCACCCCGCGCGGCTGACCGCCTGTAGCCTGAACATCGGAGTCAGGGGCCCAGTGGCCGCAGCGGCCACTGGTGTCCTCCCGTAACACAGCTTTCGAGGAATGCTCCCATCCATACCCACTCCTCCCTTGCGCGCCATGCCCATCGCGCTGCTCTGGCAGTGGCGTTGGCGTTCCTGGTGGTCGGTGTCGTCAATGCGGAAGATGCCGTCTCGCCGCCGTCGGCCGCCGTTGATGAACTGCCACCCGGCCAGGATGTCTCCGAAACCGTGATCGAACTGGCGGGCTGGGTCGTGGCTTCCAAGGACAGCCAAGGCTATCCGTTCGCGGTCATGGACAAGGCTGCCGCGCAGATCCTGGTGTTCGGTGGCGACGGCCGGCTGCGCGGCGCGGCCCCTGCATTGTTCGGTTCAGCGACCGGCGACCACACCGCGCCCGGCGTTGCGGGTCTCGCCCTGCGTGCCATTCCGGGACGGGACCGCACCACGCCTGCAGGTCGCTTCGTGGGCGGCTACGGCCCTTCGATCGATGCAGGGCGGGTGCTGTGGGTGGACTACGAGTCCGCAGTCTCCATCCATCCGACCGCGACCGGCGTTCCAGCAGAGAGGCGTGTCGAGCGCCTGGCATCGCCGTCGCCGGACGACAACCGCGTCACGCACGGCTGCATCAACGTCTCGCCGGAGTTCTACGAACGCATCATCCGTTCCACCTTCGAGCGGGGCGGGGTGTTCTACATCCTGCCGGACGTGGACCCGATCGAGCAGACCTTCCCCGAGTTCGCACAGAGCCGCGCGGCTGCGCAGCACAACGGCGGCAAGCGCGCACGATCTGCCCGCAGGTAGACGCTCCACCGCCGGCCCGCTGGGCGGCGCGGTCAGCCTGGCGCGCATCCATCCGGACACTGGCTGCGGCTCTTCCTGTTGCCCGGCAGCGTGCACCCGCTGCCGGAAATCGTTCATGATGGGCCCAGTCACACTCCCGTGGCAGCGCAGGCCGCATGCTGTGATGCGCCGACATCACGCGGCAACAGGCAGGACGGTGGAGCAAGAAGGTGGACCAGCCATGAGCCAACTCACCGACGGTTTCGGACGCAGCTTTCCGTACCTGCGTCTGTCGTTGACCGAAGCCTGCAACTTCCGTTGTGGCTATTGCCTGCCGGAAGGGTACCAGGCCGATGGCCGCCCGCGTTTCCTGCAGGTCGAGGAGATCAGCCGCCTGGTCCGCGCCTTCGCGGCGCTGGGCATGAGCAAGATCCGGCTGACCGGTGGCGAGCCCAGCCTGCGCAAGGATCTTGATGACATCATCGCGGCCGTGGCGGCGGTGCCGGGTATCGGCAAAGTGGCCATCACCACCAACGGCACGCAGTTGCCGCGTCGCCTGCCGGGTTGGCACCGCGCCGGCCTGACTGCGCTGAACGTCAGCGTGGACAGTCTGCGGCGCGAACGTTTTGCCGCGATCACCGGGCATGACCGCCTGCCGGAGATCGAGCAGGGCCTGGCCCTGGCGCAGGCGCTGGGGCTGCCGTCGATCAAGCTCAACGCGGTGCTGCTGCGCGGCCTCAACGACGATGAGCTGCCGCAGTGGATGGCGTACCTGCGCGACCGTCCCTTCAGCGTGCGCTTCATCGAACTGATGCGGACCGGCGACAACGAAGCCTATTTCCAGCAGCATCACCTGCGTGCCGACGGGGTGATCGATCAGTTGCTGGCGGCCGGCTGGCGCGAGCGTGCCCGGGCGGCCGATGCCGGCCCGGCGCGCGAGTTCGGCCATCCGGACCATCGTGGCAGCATCGGCATCATCGCGCCGTACTCGCGCGATTTCTGCAAGGGCTGCAACCGCTTGCGGGTAACAGCCAGGGGAGACCTGCGGCTGTGCCTGTTCGGCGACTTCGGCGTGCCGCTGCGCGCGCTGCTGCAGCACGATGACGACCATGACGCGCTGCTGGCGCGCATCACCACCCAGCTTGGCCTGAAAGCGGCCGGGCATGGCCTGCACCAGGGCCGGACCGGGCTGACCCCGCACCTGGCGTCCATCGGAGGATGAGCAGCACGATGAGTGGGGAACTGAACGCGGCCTTCCATATGGCCGATGTCCGCAACAAGCGCATCAGTCGCCGGCGGGCGGTGGCGGTGGGCGAGCTGCATGCCGGTCCACTGGCGTACCCGTTGATCGTCGAGCGTCGCCTGCCGAAGGGCGATGCGCTGGTCATGGCCGAGATCGCCGGCCTGCAGGGGGCGAAGATGGCGTCGATGCTGATGCCATTGTGCCATCCGCTGCCGCTGGAACTGGTGCAGGTGTTCTGCGCGCCGGTGCCGGAACGGCACGCCATCCGGGTCTGGTGCGAGTGTGCCAGCGAGGCGCGTACCGGTGTGGAGATGGAAGCGCTGGCCGGCGTCAACGCGGCGCTGCTGACCCTGTACGACCTGAGCAAACCGGTGGAACCGGCGCTGCGCATCGAAGGTATCCGTCTGCTGTTCAAGGAAGGTGGCAAGCGCGGCCTGTGGCTGCATCCTGATGGCATGGATGATGCCGAACGCGAGCGCTTCAGACCGCGTGCGCCGAAGGGCCTGCAAGGTGCGGCCTGCGCGGTGATCACGCTGAGCGACCGTGCCAGTGAAGGCACTTATGAGGACGTTTCTGGCCCGACCCTGGTGGCCGGCCTGAACAAGCTGGGCGGCGAGGTGGTGGCTGCCGACGTGCTGCCCGATGGCATCGAACCGTTGGCGGGTCGCCTGCAGGCATTGGCCGCCGACGGCGTGCGCCTGTGCCTGTGCACCGGCGGCACCGGTCTGGGCCCGCGCGACCTCACCCCGGAGGCGCTGCGTTCGTTGAACGCGCGGCCGGTGCATGGCCTGGCGCAGATGGTCCGGGCGCTGAGCGCGCAGCACACGCCGATGGCCTGGCTGAGCCGCGCCGAGGTGGTGCAACTGGGCAGCATGCTGGTGTTCGCGCTGCCCGGCAGCCCGAAGGCGGCAGCGCAGTGCCTGGACATCCTGGCGCCGGTGCTGGGCCACGCCCTGGCGATGGTCGATGGTGGTGACCACGCGTGATTCTCTACAGTGAAGCACTGCAGCATCTGCTGGAGGCGGCCACGCCGCTTCCCGCCGAGCGTCTGCCCCTGCAGGAGGCCGCAGGCCGCACCCTGGCCAGTGACATCCACAGCGCACAGGCATTGCCGCCGTTCGACAATTCGGCAATGGACGGTTTTGCGCTGCGCGCCAACGGGGTGGCGTTCGAGTCGGGTACCGAATTCACGGTGCAGGGCTGGCAGGCGGCGGGTGATGGCGATGCCGAAGGCGGCGAGGGCGCCTGGGAGATCATGACCGGCGCGCGCATGCCGGGCGGCCTGGACACGGTGGTACCGATCGAGAACGTGCAGATCCTCGCCAGCGAAGCGGGCCGTCCGACCCGAATCGCGCTGAAGAGCGTGGTCAGGCCGGGCCAGAACGTACGCCTGCGGGGCGAGGACGTAGCCGAAGGCGAATGCGTGCTGCGGGCGGGACAGAGGGTGGATATCAACGCACGGACCCTGCTGCACGCCCTTGGCGTTGGCGAGGTGGTGGTGATGTCGCGACCGGCGGTGGCGGTGATTGCCACCGGCAAGGAGCTGGTGAGCGAGGCGACGCAGGCGCTGGAGTCCGGGCAGATCCGTGACAGCAACCGCCCCTACCTGGTCGGGCGGCTGCACGCGGCCGGAGCTGAGGTGGTGTGGCAGGGCACCGTCGGGGATGATGTGGCCGCGTTCGATGCAGCGCTGGACCAGGCACTGGCGGCCGGTGCGCGGGTACTGGTCAGTACCGGTGCGGTCTCTGCGGGCCGTTACGACTTCGTGCCCGACGCACTGCGCGCGCGCGGGGCGCGAATCGTGTTCCACAAAGTGGCGATCCGTCCGGGAAAGCCGCTGCTGTTTGCGGTACTGCCCGACGGTGCGCTGTATTTCGGCCTGCCGGGCAACCCGGTGTCGGCGGCAGTGGGGCAGCGGTTCTTTGTCGAGCCTGTACTGCGCCGGCTGCTGGGGCTGGCGCAGGAGCCGGTGCTGCGGCTTCCCCTGCAGGCGATGGTGCGCAAGCCACCCGGCCTGCGCGTCCACGCCCGTGCGCGGGTGGAGCTGGACGAGCAGGGCCAGCTGAGCGCGCGGGTGCTGTCCGGACAGGAATCGTTCCGTCTGATGTCCATGGTGCAGGCCAACGCCTGGGTGGTGCTGGAGGACGAGGGCGATCTGGTTCCGGCCGGCAGCGCGGTGCGCGTACAGGGCTGGGGCCACGCCGACCCGGTGCAGCTGACGGGCAGGGAGTGGGAATGAAACAGGTGACGTTGCAGTTGTTCGGTGCGTTCTCCGATCTGGATGAGCGTCGGGAGATCACGCTGGAGGTGTCGGGTGCGACCGTGGCCGACCTGCGCCAGGCGCTGCGCGAGCTGCTGCCGGTGCGTTGGCCCGGTTTCCGTGCTGGCCTGCTGGACTATTCGGCCTTCGCCGACCAGCAGCGCGTGCTGCGCGATCACGATATGCTGCCGGAGGATGGCCGCGTGGCCATCCTGCCGCCGGTGAGCGGGGGCTGAGCGATGGACGCGAAACCGATTGCGAAGGTGGTGGACCGGGCGCAGGGGGCGATCGACCCGGCAGAAGGGATCGCCGCGGTGTCCGACCCGGGTTTCGGCGGTATCGACGTGTTCATCGGCAAGGTACGTGACGTGAACGTCGGCCGAGTGGTCACGGGCATCACTTACGATCTGTTCGAGCCGCTGGTGCTGAACGAAATCCAGCGCCTGGCGGCCGAGGTGGAGGCGGCGTTCGGGCCGCGCCTGAAGCTGTATGTGGCGCATGCCAGGGGGCGGCTGGGCATCGGCGATGTGGCTGTGGTGGTGGCCGCCGGCAGCCCGCACCGGGACGAAGCATTCCGCGCGTGCCGGCAGCTGATCGAGGCAGTGAAGCACCAGTGCCCGATCTGGAAGCAGGAACACTATGAGGATGGCGACAGCGCCTGGAGCGAGGGCTGCAGCCTGTGCCATGCCGACAGCACGCCCGCACATGGCCATGACCACGAGCACGGCCATTGACGGCATCGTGCTGGCTGGAGGCCTGTCCAGCCGCATGGGCCGCGACAAGGCGCTGCTGCCCTGGCGCGGGCGCACCCTGCTTGAGCACATGCGTGACGTGTTGATCGAGGCCGGTGCGCAGCGGGTGTGGGTGAGCGGTGACTATCCGGCCTTCGATGGCATTCCCGACCAGGTCGCGCGCTGCGGCCCGCTGGGTGGGCTTTACAGCGTGTCCCTGGCCATGCCCGATACCGTTGCGTGGGTGGTGCCGGTGGACATGCCCAGCTTGACCGGCGCCCTGCTGCATCGGCTGCACGGGGTGCCTTCCGCCTGCAGCGTGTTCTCCGGCGAGCCATTGCCGATGTGTCTGCAGATCAATGATCATTGCCGGCGGGCCCTGCGGACCTTGATCGAAGATCCACAGGCGCGGCGTTCGCTGCGTGCCCTGCAGGAGCGGCTGGCGGCGACGGCGTTGCCGCTGCCTGAGAATGAGCGTGCCTTGCTGTTCAACTGCAATACCGGGGCCGACTGGGAGTCCATCGCAACATGAAAGTCCAGCTGCAGCGGCAATCCATGCGCCTGCGTGTCGATGAAGAGGAACTGGCAGCACTGCTGGCCGGTGACTCGCTGGAGAACCTGACCCGGTTTGGTGGCACGGGCGGGTGGGGAACCGCGTTGTCGCTGCATGGGGGCGACCAGGCGGTGCTGCTGGACGGTGGCACGGTCTGCCGGCTGGTGCTGCCGCGCGATGCAGTGCAGGGGCTGGCAGCACGACTGCCGTCGCGTGATGGTCTGGAATTTTCCATCGCGCTGGATGATGAAAGTTCGTTGCAGCTTCAGTTCGACGTGGATGTGCGCGACAGCATGCGCCAGCGCGGCCATCAGCGGCGGGGGCAGCGTCCGCCGCCGTGAGACCGGCCGTGGCACGCCTGCCGTATGATGAAGGCCTTCATCCAGGCATTCCGTGATGTTCTCCACTCCGTCCCCACAGGTTCGCCAGGGCGCGGCGACGCCGAACCCCGCCGCTGCCGATGACGGCGACGCGCTGCACTTCTGCAGTACCTGTGCATTCTCCGATGCCTGCATGTCGCAGGGGTATGACAAGGCCGCGCTGGGCGAACTGCATGTGCTGGTCGACCATGTCGGCCCGTTCCACGCGGGCGACTACATCTTCCGCGCCGGCGAGCCGTTCGATTCGATCGCGGCGGTGCGTGCCGGCATGGTCAAGACGTTTGTCGATGACAGCCAGGGCAACGAGCAGGTGCTCGGTTTCAGTCTGCCCGGTGAGGTGATCGGCCTGAACGCGATCCACGAGGCGCGCTTTCCCTGCAATGCCGTGGCGCTGGATACCGTGTACCTGTGCCGGATCTCATTCCCCAGGCTGAGCCTGCTGGCCACCCGCATGCCGGGCCTGCAGGCGCGGCTGTTCAGCCTGCTCAGTGCGGAGATCGGCAAGGTTGCCCTGCTGGCGGCCAACCATCGCACCGAAGAGCGGATGGCCGCGTTCCTGCTGGACATGTCCGAGCGCTACGCACGCCGCGGGTTCTCCGCCACCCGGTTCAACCTGACGATGGCACGCACCGAGATCGCCAATTACCTGCGGATGGCACCGGAAACCGCCAGCCGCGTGCTGCGCCGGCTGAGCGATGATGGGATCATCGCGGTCAGGCAGCGGGAAATCCTGTTGTTGCAGCCCGAGCGCCTGGCATTGCTGGCATCGGCCGATGAATCCGATCCGAACTGAATCTGGCCGGGAGCCGACGATGACGCGAGCGGGACTGGTAGTGCTGGGGGTGCTGGCGTCGCTGCCGGCGTACGCGGCCGAGCTGACGGTATCGGCGGCGTCGAGCCTGACCGAGAGCTTCCGTGAACTCGGTGCCGCCTATGAGAAGGCCCATCCCGGCGCCCGGGTCGATTTCAACTTCGCCGCCTCCGGCGTGCTGCTGCAGCAGATCAGCCGGGGCGCACCGGTCGATGTGTTTGCTTCGGCCGACGAAGTCACCATGGATCAGGCACAGCGGCAGGGCCTGCTGGCTGCCGGTACCCGCGAGGTGTTTGCGGTGAACGCGCTGTGGGTGGTGGTGCCGCCGCAGACCAGGGGCGGGCCGCGTAGCCTGAAGGATCTCGCGGGTGCCGACGTGCGGCGCCTCGCGCTGGGCAACCCGGACAGCGTGCCGGTCGGCCGCTATGCCAAGGGTGCGCTGGAAGCGGCGGGCCTGTGGCCGTCGGTGCAGGGCAGGATCGTCACCACGCAGAACGTGCGCCAGTCGTTGGATTACGTGGCGCGGGGCGAAGTGGACGCCGGTTTCGTCTACGCCACCGACGCACAGGCCATGGCCGACCGCGTGCGTCGTGCCTTCGCAGTGCCGGTGTCCGGACGCATCGCCTATCCGCTGGCGGTGACCCGGGCCAGCACGCAGCCAGCCGAAGCCAGGCGCTTCGCCACCTTCGTGCGGTCGGCACAAGGCCAGGCGATCCTGGCCAGGCACGGGTTCGGCAAGCCCTGACGGATGGACCTGGACTGGAGCGCGCTGGGGTTGTCGCTGAAGGTCGCCGGCTGGGCCACGGCGATCAATCTGGTGCTGGGCGTTGGATTGGGGGCGTTGCTGGCGCGTCGGCGCTTCCCCGGCCGCGAACTGCTGGATTCGCTGCTGACCCTGCCGATGGTGCTGCCGCCGACGGTGCTCGGTTATTACCTGCTGGTGCTGATAGGGCGCAACGGCCCCATCGGCGCGTGGTTGCAGTCGTGGTTCGGCATCAACCTGATCTTTACCTGGCAGGCGGCGGTGGTCGCCGCGGCAGTGGCTTCGCTGCCGCTGGTGTTCAAGCCGGCACGCGCGGCGTTCGAGGATGTGGACGGGCAGCTGGAGCAGGCCGCGCGCACGCTCGGCGTGTCGGAGGCGGCGGTGTTCTTCCGCATCACGCTGCCGCTGGCTTGGCGCGGCATTCTCGCCGGCCTCCTGCTGGCGTTTGCCCGGGCGATGGGTGAGTTCGGCGCGACGCTGATGGTGGCCGGCAGCATCCCGGGTCGTACGCAGACGCTGTCGATCGCCATCTACGAGGCGGTGCAGGCAGGGCAGGACGGCAGGGCCAATGCGCTCGTGATCCTGACGTCGGTAGTGTGCATCGTCATCCTGCTGCTGGCGGCACGCCTGGTGGGCGGGCATCGCAGGGAGCTGCGCGATGTGGCTTGACCTGAAGGTGCAGCGCCGGATGCAGGCAGCGGGCCAAGTCTTCGAACTGGACGTCACGCTGCAGTGCACGCAGCGCCAGGTGGTGGTGTTCGGCCCGTCCGGGGCAGGCAAAAGCCTGACGCTCAAGGCCGTGGCCGGACTGCTGCGTCCCGGACAGGGCCATGTAACGCTGCAGGGGCAGGTGCTGTTCGATTCCCACGCGCGGGTCGACCTGCCACCGCAGCGGCGTCGCCTGGGGTACGTGTTCCAGGACTACGCGCTGTTTCCCCACCTGAGCGTGCGCCAGAACGTGGCGTTCGGGCTGCAGCGGGGGTGGTTCAATCCACGCCGTGGCCAGCGCTTCGACGTCGTCGAGCAGTGGCTGCAGGCGTTCCGTATCGACCACGTGGGGGATCTTCTGCCGTCGCAGATCTCCGGCGGCCAGCGTCAGCGTACGGCCCTGGCGCGGGTCATGGTGACCCAACCGCAGGCATTGCTGCTGGACGAGCCGTTCGCCGCACTGGACCATGACCTGCGCCAGCACCTGCGCGAGGAGCTGGCGGCGGTGCTGGACAGTACCGGCATTCCGCTGCTGCTGATCAGCCACGATCCTCAGGATGCCGTCGTCTTCGGCCAGCAGGTCGCGCACATGGCGGACGGCCGGGTCGTCGGCGATTGATGCATGCGCTCGTGCCGGGCCACGGCCGGCCGAATCGATGCAGGGTCAGTACAGCTCGCAGTGAATGCGGCCCTCCCCGCGCAGCAGGTCCCAATGCCCCTGGCCGCCAATGGCGTCGATGGCCTCGCGCACCGCGTCTTCCAGGTGGCGCTTGTTGCCGCACAGGTACAGGTGCCCGCCGCGGGACAACACCTGCCTTACTTCGCGGGCGCGCTGCCGCAGCACATGCTGCACATACACCTTTTCGGTTCCGTCACGCGAGAAGGCAGGATGCAGGCCGGCGAGCACGCCGCGCGCATGCCAGTCCTGCAGCTGCTCGCGATACAGGTAATCGTGTTCGCAATGCTTCTCGCCGAACACAAGATGCAGTTCGCGTCCGCAGCCATTGGCCTGCACCTGCTGCACCAGGCCGATCAGCGGCGCGATGCCGGTGCCGGTGCCGATCAGCAGCAGGGGCGCGCTGCCGGTGTCGGCCAGATGGAAGCCAGGATTGGAGCGGCAGTACACGCGGGCGTGGCTGCCCCCCCGCAGCAGGCTGCCGGTGGCGGTACCGGAACGCTCGCGGCCGCGCAGGGTGTAGCGCACTTCGCGTATGCACAGGCTCAGCTGGCCGTTGCCGGGATGCGAGGCGATAGAGTAGGCCCGTGGCAGGCGCGCTGACAGGATGTCGCGCAGCCTGGCCAGCGGCACGCGGTCCGGGCTGGCGTGGTCCTGCAGGATATCCAGCACGTCCAGACCGTGCAGGTAGGCATCCAGCTCGCGCTTCTGGCTGACCTTCAGCAGCGACTTCAACCGCTCGCTGTCGCCCAGCCTGGCCAGCTCGCGCAGCACGCCCCTGCCCAGCAGCCGCAGTTCGCGGTCCTGCAGCATGGCGATGGCCGCATTGTCGCCGTACCAGGTGGCAAGGGCCTGCAGCAGTGCAGGGTCGTGGTCCGGCAGCACGTGCACCGTGTCGCCGGCGCGGTAGACCATGCCACTGCCGGAAATATCCAGCTGCAGGTGCCACGCGGCCGGATCACTGCTGTTGACGCGGTGGCGCTCGACGATGGGCGCGGCGAAGGCATTGTCGTCACCGTAGGCGGTAACCTGCAGATGCAGGTCCTGGCCGGCGGCGGCATCGCCCTCGAGTACCTGGCGGAGCACCGGCTGCCACTGCTGGAAGAACCGTTCATAGCCGAGGTCGGCGTCGACCCGCCGCAGCAGCGGCTGGGCTTGGCGTTCGCTCAGCGCCGCGTCCAGCGCTCGGGTGAAGCCGCAGAATCGAGGGTAGCCGGTGTCGCCCAGGCCGAACACCGCGTAGCGCAGGCCGGGCAGCGACCCGGTCTGGCACACGCTCTGGAAGAAGCGTTCGCCGTTGGCGGGCGGCTCGCCGTCGCCGAACGAACTGGAGATCGCCAGCAGCACATCGCCCTGGCCCAGGCTGGCAACGTCAATGTCGTTGAACGGCAGCACCTGCGGCGCGAGCGCTTGCAGGCCAGGGTCCGCGCCCAGGCGCTGGGCCAGGGCGCGGGCATTGCCCGATTCGGAGGCGAAACCCACCAGCAGGCGGCGAACCGGTGTGGCAGCGATGGTGTTCACGCGGCCTCGTAGAAGTCGTCGAATTTCTCCTTGCTGAACTCGACCTGCTCGAAGTCCTGCATCAGGTCGTTCACCACGCGGCGGATGCTGATGTACGCGGTGATGTTGCCTTCGGCGTCGAACAGCGGCTGCACGGTGGTGTCGACCACATAGAGCACGCCACCCTTGCCCAGGTTCGGCACGATGCCGGTCCAGATGCCGCCGGCCTTGATCGTGTCCCACATGTCCTTGTAGACGGCCTTGGGCACATCCGGATGGCGCACGATGCTGTGCGGCTGGCCGATCAGTTCTTCACGTGCGAAGCCGGTGAGCGTGCAGAACAGATCATTGGCGTAGGTGATGTTGCCCTGCAGGTCAGTGGTGGAGATCACCATGACCTTCTGCAGGGCGTTCAGGAGCTGGCTGTTGTCGGGGGTGTCGTGCATTGCAGGGTCCTTGTGGCTGCCGGAAACGCCGGCATGTTCGGGTCCTGCATAGAGATACCCCCGCGTGCCGGCGGCCGGTTTGACATTGGTCAAGGGGGAGGCAGGGACCGCCTGCGACGGGATGTCGCATATGGCACCCAGCCGACCGCCACCACCCAGGCCACGGGCAGCGCGCGCACGGCATCCAGGTGGATGTCCCGTCCGGGAGGCATCGATGGGCGTGATGAACGCGGCATGCGTACTCAGCTCATGACGCGTTGTCACAAAGAAATCGCCAGGGCTTCACGGCCGATTGATCGCATGCGGGGCTATTGTCCTCCTGAGCCTCTCGCTGACGTCCCCCACGTTCTGCGTCGACTTCCCTCTCCGCTTCAGCGCCCGTCCGGGCGCCGTTGGCGTCCGTCTGCCTGAACACTTCCGAGATCATCGCCATGGCCCGCGTCGTCCAGTCCGCTTCACCCGTTGCGACGCCTCCCGGTGCATCTGTACCCATCGGGACCCGCCGGGGCCACTCACAGCCGTTGAAGTTGCCGGAACTGGTACAGCGCGTGCTGTTTGTCGCGACCGAAATGGCCGACTTCGTCAAGGCGGGAGGCCTGGGCGATGTGGCCGCGGCCCTGCCACGCGCGGTGCGCGGCGCGTGTGATTCGCGCGTGCTGCTTCCCGGCTACCCGGAGGTGCTGCAGCGCCTGCCGCAGCTGCGGCCGGTGGGGCAGGTCAGCCCAAGGGCCGGCCTGCCTGCGTGCACCATCGGCATGGCGGTGCAGGCCGACGGCCTGCCGATCTACGTGCTGCTCTCGCCTGAGCTGTATGAGCGGGAAGGCTCGCCCTACGTGGATGGGCAGGGACAGGAGTGGAAGGACAACGCGGTTCGCTTCGCCACGCTGTCACACGCGGCTGCGGAGATTGCGGCCGGGCGTGCCGGGCTGGACTGGTCACCGCAGCTGCTGCACCTGAATGACTGGCCGGTGGCCATGGCCGCCGCCTACGTGCGTTGGGACCGGACGGCCGTGCCGACGCTGCTGACGATCCACAACCTGGCTTACCAGGGCCTGTTCCCGTATGCGCTTGCGCCGGTGCTGGGCGTACCGGCCGCGCACCTGGATGAACTGCACTTCCACGGACAGATGTCATTCCTGCAGGGCGGCATCACCAATGCCACGCGGCTGAACACAGTCAGCCTGCGCTATGCACAGCAGATCACCGCCCCGGATGATGGATGCGGACTGCATGATCTGCTGGCCCGGCGCGCCGCCGGCGGTCACCTGAGCGGCATCGTCAACGGCATCGACGCCAGCTGGGATCCGCGACGCGACATCCACCTCAAGGCGCACTTCGGCATCGGCGAATGGACCGGACGCGCGACCAACGCACATGCGGTGCGCAGGGCGTTCGGCCTGGCGCCCTCGACCGGCCCGCTGTTCGCGGTGGTTTCCCGCCTGGTGCACCAGAAGGGGCTGGACATCACCTGTGACGTGGCGCCACAGATCGTCGCGGCCGGGGGGCAGCTGGTCGTCATCGGCGGCGGCGAGCCGCAGGTGGAAGCACAGGTGCAGGCGCTGGCCCGGCGCTACCCGGGGCGGGTGGGCGCATTCATCGGGTTCGAGGAAGCGCTGGCGCGCCAGATGTTCGCCGGCGCCGACTTCCTGCTGATGCCTTCGCGTTTTGAACCCTGCGGGCTCAGCCAGATGTACGCGCAGCGCTTCGGCTGCCTGCCGGTCGCGCATGCGACGGGCGGGCTGGTGGACACCGTCGAGGATGGCGTGACCGGTTTCCTGTTCCACGGTGCCAATGCCGATGGCCTGCGCCGCTGCGTGGAGCGGGCGATGCGCACCTTCCGTCTGCCAGGCCTGCTGCAGGCCATGCGCCGCGCCGCCATGCTGCGGCCGGGCGGCTGGGATGCGGCCGGGCGAGCCTATCTGGCGCTGTACCAGCAGACCTGCCAGGTGGCCGCATGAGCCACGACAGCACGCATCTGGCCGCCCTCGAGGACGACACCACCGCAGACACAGCACTGGATCACCGCATCGCGCCGGCGCTGGAGGACCTCGTCCATGCCCGCCCGGCAGATGCATTTGCCTGGCTGGGCCCGCACCGCCAGCGCGAGGGTGAACGGCGGTTGCGCGTGCTGGTGCCGCACGCGCAGCGCGTCGAGGTGATCGGAGAGGACGGGCGACGCTGGGATCTGCACCCGGGCCCCTTGCCCGGCCTGTTCGAGGGCGCCGCCGGTGAAGCGGCGGTGCCGCTGCTTGCCCTGCATTTCGAGCAGGGTGTGGAGCAGGTGCACGATGCCTATGCCTTCGGCCCGCTGCTGGACGAGGCGCTGCTGCAACGCTTCCATGCCGGTGATGCCGATGCGGCGCGCCAGCTGGGCGCGGTCCCGATGCAGGTGCAGGGGATCGCCGGCGTGCGCTTCGCGGTGTGGGCGCCCAATGCGCGGCGGGTCGCCGTGGTCGGCGATTTCAACGGATGGGATGGCCGACGCCATCCGATGCGGCTGCGCCATGCGGCTGGCGTGTGGGAACTGTTCCTGCCCGGCGTGCAGGCGGGTGCCCGCTACAAGTTCCGCATTGTCGGGGCTGATGGCCAGGTGATGCCCGACAAGTTCGACCCGATGGCGCGCTGGGCCGAACTGCCACCGGCCACCGCCTCACGCGTGCCTTCGGCGGCGCCGATGCAGTGGCATGACGAGGGTTGGAGGGCGGCCCGGCGCCAGGCAAGCGCCGGCGCGCCGCTGTCCATCTACGAGGTACATGCGGGCTCCTGGCAGCGCGGCGATGATGGCGCACCGCTGGACTGGGATGCGCTGGCCGACCGGCTGATTCCGTACGTGGCCGGACTCGGCTTCACCCACATCGAACTGCTGCCGGTCAGCGAGCATCCCTTCGGCGGCTCCTGGGGCTATCAGCCGCTGGGGATCTACGCACCGACGGCGCGCCATGGGACGCCGCACGCCTTCGCGCGCTTCGTGGATCGCTGTCACCAGGCCGGAGTGGGGGTGATCGTGGACTGGGTGAGCGCACACTTCCCCAACGACGCGCATGGCCTGGCCGGTTTCGACGGAACCGCGTTGTATGAGCATGCCGACCCGCGCGAAGGGGTGCACGCCGACTGGGACACGCTGATCTACAACTATGGCCGCAACGAAGTGGCCGCTTACCTGATCGGTAGTGCCTTGGAGTGGGTGGAGCGGTTCCATATCGACGGACTGCGCGTGGACGCAGTGGCGTCCATGCTGTACCGGGATTACAGCCGTGCTGACGGTGAGTGGATACCCAACGAGCAGGGCGGGCGAGAGAACCTGCAGGCGGTCGCCTTCCTGAGGCGGATGAACCAGACCCTGCGTGAGCGCTTCCCGGACGTGTTGGTGATTGCCGAGGAATCCACCGCGTGGCCGGGGGTGACCGCGCCGGTGGAGGAGGGCGGGCTTGGCTTCACCCACAAATGGAACATGGGCTGGATGCACGACACCCTGCAGTACCTGGGGCGCGATCCTGTCCATCGCCAGCATCACCACAGCGAGATCAGCTTCGGCCTGGTGTACGCCTTCTCCGAACGCTTCGTGCTTCCGCTGTCGCATGACGAGGTGGTGCATGGCAAGGGCGCGCTGCTGGCCAAGATGGCAGGCGAACCGGCGCAGCGGCTGGCCCAGCTTCGTGCGTATTACGGCTTCATGTGGGCGCACCCGGGCAGCAAACTGCTGTTCATGGGCGGCGAGTTCGGCCAGGGACATGAGTGGTCGCACGATGCAGCACTGGACTGGGAACAGGCGACCAGCAGTGAGGGCCGGGGCCTGTCGCGTCTGGTGGGCGACCTCAATGCCGTGCTCCGCTCCGAACCCGCGCTGCATCGTGACGAGCGCGATGAACGCGGTTTCGACTGGAGCGTGGCCGATGACAGCCGCAACAGCGTGTATGCCTTCATCCGCCGGGATCCTGCCGGCAGCGGCCGCACCCTGCTGGTGGTGAGCAACTTCACCCCGGTGCTGCGCGAGGGTTACCGGGTTGGCGTGCCGCAACCGGGGCGCTGGACGGAACGCCTCAACACCGACAGCGCGCATTACAACGGCGGCAATGCGGGCAACCTCGGAGCGGTGCAGACCGAGCCAAGGCCGATGCATGGCCACGCCCAGTCGCTGCGGCTGACCCTGCCGCCGCTGTCCACGCTGTACCTGCAGGTTGATGCATGACCACAGCGTCCCCGCGTCTGGGCGCTTGGCGTGCGGCCGGTGAGGGGGTGGAGTTCCGTGTGTGGGCGCCGGACGCGGACACGATGACGCTGTGCCTGCAGGGCGCGCTGCGGCCGATGCAACGCGAGCCGGACGGTTGCCACTGGCTGCGGACACAGGCATCGCATGGCGACCGGTACCGGTTCCGCCTCCCTTCAGGCCAGGACGTGCCAGATCCGGCCTCGCGCTGGCAGCCGGACGGCGTCGATGGCGACAGCGCCGTGGTGCTGGACACCGGCAGGGCGCAGGCCACGTGGCAGGGGCCCGCCTGGCAGGACCTGGTCATCTGTGAGGTGCACATCGAGGCAGGCGGCGGCCTCGCTGCACTGACCGCGCAGCTGCCGATGCTGGCCGCAACGGGCATCACCGCCATCGAGCTGATGCCGGTTGCGCAGTTTCCCGGCCGGCGCAACTGGGGCTACGACGGTGTGTTCCCCTACGCACCGGCCCATGTCTACGGCGGGCCGGCAGCGCTGAAGGCTTTCATCGACGCGGCGCATGATGCCGGACTGTCGGTGCTGCTGGATGTGGTCTACAACCACTTCGGACCGCAGGGCAACCCTCTGCGTGACTACGCGCGGGCGTTCTTCCGTGACGATCGCAGCACCCCCTGGGGTGAGGCGATCGACTTCCGCCAGCCCTGGGTGCGGCGCTTCTTCATCGACAATGCGCTGATGTGGTTGCGCGACTATGGCTTCGATGGGCTGCGCCTGGACGCGGTACACGCCATCGACGATGACCGCTTCCTGCAGCAGCTGGCCGATGAGGTGCGCGCGGAGGTGCCGCACGCGCACCTGGTGCTGGAGAACGAACGCAACCAGGCGCGGTGGCTGCGCGGTGCCTATCAGGGGCAATGGAACGACGACTTCCACAACGCGCTGCACGTGATGCTGACCGGCGAGCAGGAAGGCTATTACGCGGCCTACGCCGGTCGCGCCGACGCGCTGCTGGCCCGCTGCCTGGCAGAAGGATTCGCCTGGCAGGGTGAACCTGACCTGGGCGGCCATCCCCGCGGCGAACCCAGCAGCGACCTGTCGCCCGCGCGTTTCGTTGTATTCGCGCAGAACCACGACCAGGTGGGCAACCGTGCCTTCGGCGAGCGCCTGTCGATGCTGGTGGACCCGGCGCGGCTGCGCGCGGCGCTGGCGCTGACCCTGCTGACGCCGATGATCCCGCTGCTGTTCATGGGTGAACCGTGGCAGGCGCGGTCGCCGTTCCTGTTCTTCACCGACTATGCGCCGCCGCTGGACGAGGCGGTGCGCGAGGGGCGTCGCCGCGAGTTTTCCGGCTTCAGTGCCTTCGCCGATGCCGCCTCGCGTGCGCGTATTCCGGACCCGAACGATCCGGCCACCCTGCAGGTCTCGTACACGCCGCCGCCCGGCGATGATCCCTGGTCGCAGCAATGGCTGCGTTGCACAGGCGGGTTTTTGGCCCTGCGCAGACGCTATCTGCAGCCCGGCCTGCTGCAGGCCCGGTCGCTGGGTGCGCGGGTGCTTGGCGAGGGGGCGGTGCAGGCGGGTTGGCAGCTGCCATCGGGCCAATGGTGGATCGCGATCAATGTGGGCCCACGGCCCGTGGCGCATGCGGTGCCGGCCGGCGAGCGCGTTGTGGGTCCCGACGTTGCCGGTGTGCTGCCGGCAGGCGGCAGTGTTGTTGCGTGCTGGGTGGCGGCATGAGGACGGATACATCGGTTCGGGACGCCGCACGCCGGGCAGGTCTCCTGGAGCGCTGGACCGACGTGGCCGGCGTCGAGCGCGATGTCGCGCCGGACGTGCTTCGCGCGGTGCTGGAAGGGCTGCACTGCGATGGCGCGCCGGTGCGCCCCCGCTTGCTCACCGCCTGCTGTGGTCAGGTACTGGCGATGCCGGAGGCGACGGGGGGGGCGTGCTGGGTGGATGAACAGGAGCGCGAGCTGCCAGCACGGCCTGATACGCAGGGGCGCTGGCGAGTTCCGGATCAACCGGGCTATTGGCAATGGCGCCAGGGCGGGCGGCAACAGGCGGTCGCGGTGGCGCCGCCGCGAGCCTGGTGGCCACCGCGCATGCTGCGCGGTTGGGGTCTGTCGGCGCAGGTCTACAGTCTGCGCGCCCGCGGCGATGCAGGCATCGGTGACAGCGCCGGCTGTGCGCAGTGGCGTGAGCTGCTGCAGCGGCATGGAGGCGATGCACTGGCGTTGAGTCCGCTGCACGCCGGCTTGCCACCCGGCCCGGGCTACAGCCCCTATTCGCCCAGTGACCGGCGTTGGCTCGATCCGCTGCAGGTATCCCTTTCGCAGGTACTGCCGGAAGCCGCCGACAGCGTGCTGGGCCAGGACGAGGCACTGGCGATGGCAATTGATGCCGCCACCGCTGCACGCCGCATCGACTGGCCGCACTCGGCGGCATTGAAGTGGCGCTGGATGCGACAGGTGCGCCACTGGCTGCGGCAGCAGGCACCGGCACAGTGCGAGCAGATCGAGACCTGGTGCGATGCGCAGGGCGAACCGCTGCTGCGCTATTGCCAGCATGCCGCCGACGGGATCACCGGGAGCGCCGACGACCATGCATTTGCGCAGTGGCTGGCGCAGCAGGGCTGGGTGCAGGTGCACGCGGCGCTGCGCAGTGATGGCGCGTCGATCGGATTGATTGCCGATCTGGCCGTGGGCTGTGCACCGCAGGGCGTCGAGGCACGCACCGGTGGCGCCGATCTGCTGCAGGGGCTTGAACTGGGTGCGCCGCCGGATGCGTTCAATCCGCTCGGCCAGGCCTGGGGCATCACCAGCTGGTCACCGTTGGCGTTGCACCGCGAGGGCTTTGCACCGTTCATCCGCGTACTGCGCGCCGTGATGGCCGGCCGCGGTGGCCTGCGCATCGACCACATCCTCGGCCTGCAGCGGCTGTGGGTGTTGCCTCACGGCGCTGGCGCCGGGCAGGGCGTGTACCTGCGCTATCCATTCGATGACCTGATCAATCTGCTGGTGCTGGAATCGTGGCGGCATCGCTGCGTGCTGATCGGTGAAGACCTGGGGGTGGTGCCGCCGGGCATCCGCCAGCGGCTGGCAGCCCGGGGCATCCTGGGCATCGAGGTGCTGCCGTTCGCCCGCAACGGCGAGCGCTTCCTGCCGGCGCCGCGGTGGCGCCGCGATGCGGCGGCCATGCCGTCCACTCACGACCTGCCACCACTGGCCGGCTGGCTGCGCGGGCGCGACCTGCGCTGGCGTGCCCGCCTGGGTGAGCTGGAGGACCTGCCGGCAGCACTGCGCGCGCGCGCGCGGGACGTGGAGGCGCTGGCCGCGGTCTGCGGTGGTGACGGCGCGGCCGTGGAGGACGGAGCGCTGTCACTGGTTGCCCATGCAGCGTCGCGGCTGGCGCTGCTGCCATTGGAAGATGTGCTGGGCAGCCGTGCGCAGGTGAACCTGCCAGGCACCGTCAGCGGCCATCCGAACTGGCGACGGCGGTTGCCGCTGGCGTGGGACGGTGCCGCCGCCGATGCGCGCCTGGCGCGCCTGAGCAACACGCGCCGCAGGGCAGGGCGATGACGAGGTTGCGTGCCACCGCGCGCCTGCAGTTGCACGCAGGCTTTGACCTGGAAGCGGCCGCAGCGCAGGTGCCGTATTACGCCGCACTGGGCGTCAGTCACCTTTACCTGTCGCCGATCGCGGCTGCGGTCCCGGGGTCCTCACATGGCTACGATGGCATCGACCCGGCCAGCATCAATCCGCAGCTGGGCGGCGAAGCGGCCTTCCGCCAGCTGGCCACCGCGGCGCGCTCACACGGCCTGGGTCTGATCCTGGACATCGTGCCCAACCATCTGGCGGCATCCCCGCACAGCCACTGGTGGAGCGATGTGCTGATGCACGGGCGTCGAAGCCGCCACGCAGGCTGGTTTGACATCGACTGGGAGGCGCCGGGCTGCGAAGGCCGGCTATGGTTGCCGGTGCTGGACCGGCCACTGCACGACGCCGTGCGCGACGGCGTACTGCGGGTGGGGGTGGACGATGAGCGGCCAGGGTTGCGCCATCATGGGCTGGTCCTGCCGTTGTCGCCGCGCAGTCATCCCCTGGACGCCGCGCAGTGGCCGGCGTGGGCCGAACGCTGCAACCGCAGCGTCGAGCGGTTGCAGGCACTGCTGCAGCGGCAGCACTACCGGCTGGCGTGGTGGCGCACGGCAGGCGATCAGGTGAACTACCGGCGCTTCTTCGATATCAACGAACTGGCCGCGCTGCGGGTGGAGCGCGAGGACGTGTTCGAAGCGGTGCATGCGCTGCCGTTGCGGCTGGTGCGTGAGGGCTGGGTGGATGGCCTGCGCATCGACCATGTGGATGGCCTGTCGTCGCCCGGCACCTATCTGCAGCGCCTGCGCGAAGCGATCAACGCTGCCTGCGCAGCCGGGAGCCGTGATCCGGAGGCGGTGACCCTGCACGTCGAGAAGATACTGGCCGAGGGCGAGCAGCTGCCAGAGGGATGGGCCTGCGACGGGACCACCGGCTATGACTTCATGGACCAGGTCGGCGCGTGGCTGCACGATCCGGCAGCGGCGCCCGCGCTCGCGCGCGCCTGGCAGGCGGCGAGCGGCGACACGCGCGACTTTGACCAGATACAGCAGGACGCGCGCGGGATGCTGCTGCGCCAGTCGCTTCACACCGACTTCCAGCGCCTGCTGCGCAATGCGCAGCAGGTTCTGCAGCCCCGGCTGGCCGAGGCCGACATCGGTACGGCCGCCCTGGCGCGCGCGCTGGCCGCGCTGCTGCGGCACTACCGCACCTATCGCCCGTATTCGCTGCGTGACGCGGGTGAGCGGAAGGCATTGGTCGCCGCTGCTGCCGCGGCGCGAGCCGCGCTGGACGGTGCCGGACGGGCGGCACTGGACCTGCTGCTGCAGGCACTTCCCGGCCAGGCGCCGGCTGAAAGCGAGCTGCGCGTGCGCTTCGGGCAGCTGGCCGCGCCGTTGAACGCCAAGTCGGTGGAGGATACCGGCTTCTATCGTTACTTCAGACTGCTCTCACGCAACGAAGTCGGCAGTGATCCGCAGCGGCTGGGCATGCAGGGACGCGAGCTGCTGCAGCATGCAGCGCGGCGCCTGCGACGCCATCCCAAGGCACTGCTTGCACTGGCGACCCACGATCACAAGCGGGGCAGCGACAGCCGGGCGCGGCTGGCGGTGCTCAGCACCTGCACGGCGGAGTGGCGGGATGCTGTACGGCGCTGGAGCCGGATGGCCGCCAAGGCCGGCATGCCGCTGCCGTTGCCGGGCGCCGAGGCGTATGCGCTGTGGCAGGCGCTGGTGGCGGCGTGGCCGATGCAGGGCGCCCCCGGTGCCGACTTCGCATCCAGGATGGCGGACTGGCTGACCAAGGCCCTGCGCGAGGGCAAACGGATCAGCAGCTGGTCCGATCCCGATGTGACAGTGGAGGACGCCGCCGTGCAGTGGCTGCACGCGCTGCTGGAGGGAGCACCCTTGCTGCCGGTGCGCGAGGCGCTGGCGACCTTCGTGGCCCGCATCGCGCCGGCGGGCGCCTGCAATGGATTGGCACAGCTGTGCCTGCAGCACTGCCTGCCCGGTGTGCCTGACCTCTATCAAGGCGGCGAAGGCTGGGACCTGAGCCTGGTGGACCCGGACAACCGCCGGGCCGTGGACTATCCGGCGCGGCAGGCATGGCTGCGGGACACGCGCTCCTGGCCCGCGCTGCTGCAGGACTGGCGGGACGGCGGCATCAAGGCATTCCTGCTGCGGCAGCTGCTGGATTGCCGCCGCAGGCACCCGCACCTTTTCCTGTACGGCGAGCTGCAGCCGCTGTCCGCGCCGGCGCGCTCGCCCTGGCTGGCGTTCGTGCGCAGGCACCAGACGCAGGTACTGCTGGTGATCGTGCAGCGTGGCTCGCCCATCGCCGTGCCCGGGCCCGGCCTGAACGTTGGGCGTGACGTTCAGGCCGGCCCAACGCTGCGCGGCCTTCCGGCGGGACGCATGCGCAACCTCCTGGACGGACGCATCGAGCATTTCAATGAAACCGCGGATGCAGCACGGCTTCTGGCTGGCAGCCCGCTGGCGGTATGGATCAACGAGGAGACGGGTAGGGATGGACAGCAGGGAACGACGGCAGCGGATTGAGGCATTGGCCCACCAGATATGGGAAGCGGAAGGGCGCCCGGACGACCAGCAGCAGCGGCACTGGCACATGGCCGAGCGGCTGGTGGAGGCCGAGATTGCCGCGGCGCGCGGCGAGGAGGGCAGCGATGGCGAGCCGTAAGTGGGCACAGACCTCGCGCGTGCGCGAAGGCCGGCCGTTCCCGCTGGGGGCGACCTGGGACGGGCTGGGCGTGAACTTCGCGCTGTACTCGCGGCACGCCACCCGGGTCGAACTCTGCCTGTTCGACGCGCGCAACCGCGAAGTGGAACGCATCGCGCTGCCCGAGTACACCAATGAGATCTGGCACGGCTACCTGCCCGATGTAAGACCCGGGCAACGCTACGGCTACCGGGTGCACGGTCCGTATGCGCCGGAGGAAGGGCATCGCTTCAATCCCAACAAGCTGTTGCTGGACCCTTACGCCAAGCAGATCGTCGGCGAGCTGAAGTGGGCGCCCCACCTGTTCGGCTACACCCTGGGCCATCGCGATGGCGATCTCAGTTTCGACCGCCGCGACAGCGCCAGCTATATGCCACGCTGCGCCGTGATCGATCCGGCCTTCAGCTGGGGTGTCGAGCGTGCACCCGAAACGGCCTGGGACAGGACCGTGATCTACGAAGCGCACGTGCGCGGGTTGACCATGCAGCATCCTGATGTCCCGCAGGCCGAGCGCGGCACCTTCTCTGCACTGCGGCATGATGCGGTGGTGGACCACCTGAGCCATCTGGGTGTGACCGCCATCGAGCTGCTGCCCGTGCACGCCTACGTGGACGACCAGCAGCTGCTCGAGCGTGGGCTGCGCAACTACTGGGGGTACAACACCATCGGCTTCTTCGCCCCGCAGCCGCGTTACCTGTCGATGGGCACCGTGGCCGAGTTCAAGCAGATGGTCGCGCGGCTGCACAATGCCGGCATCGAAGTGATCCTGGACGTGGTCTACAACCACACCGCCGAGGGCAACGAGCTGGGCCCCACGCTGTCGTTCAAGGGCATCGACAATGCCAGCTACTACCGCCTGGCCGATGATCGCCGCTATTACATCAACGATACCGGCACCGGCAACACGTTCGACCTGACCAATGCCGGCGCGCTGCGCATGGTGATGGACTCGCTGCGCTACTGGGTGACCGAGATGCGGGTGGACGGCTTCCGCTTCGACCTGGCGACCATTCTTGGCCGTGAGCGCCATGGCTTCGACGCCTCGGGCAGCTTCCTCGATGCGGTACGCCAGGACCCGATCCTGAGCCAGGTGAAGCTGATCGCCGAGCCCTGGGACATCGGCCCGGGCGGCTACCAGCTGGGCCAGTTCCCGCCGGGTTGGGCGGAATGGAACGACCGCTTCCGCGATACAGTGCGCGCGCTGTGGCGTGGCGATGGCGGGCAGCTGCCGGAGTTCGCCACCCGTTTCACCGGCTCGGCCGACCTGTTCGAACACCACGGCAGGCGGCCGTCGGCCAGCATCAACCTGGTGACGGCACACGACGGGTTCACCCTGCACGATCTGGTGAGCTACAACGACCGCCACAACGAGGCCAACGGCGAGGACAACCGCGATGGCCATTCGCACAATCTTTCCAGCAATCACGGTGTGGAGGGGGACACCGATGATCCGGCGATCCTGTCGTTGCGTGCACGGCAGATGCGCAACCTGCTGGCCACGCTGCTGCTGTCGCAGGGCACGCCCATGCTGCTGGCCGGCGACGAGTTCGGTCATTCGCAGCAGGGCAACAACAATGCGTACTGCCAGGACAACCCGCTGAGCTGGATCGACTGGGAGCGTGCCTCGCAGCCGGCGGCGCAGGCGCAGGTGGCATTCGTGCGACGTGCACTATCGCTGCGCCGGCGCTATGGCCTGCTGCGCAGGAACCGGTTCCTGCGCGGTGAATACGATGAAGCGCTGGGCCTGCGCGATATCGACTGGCGGCATCCGGACGGCCGCAGCATGGAGGAGGCGGACTGGCACGACCCCGAACTGCGTGCGCTGCTGATTGTGCTGGACGGTCGAAGCCCCGACAGCGGCCTGCGTGAGCCCGGGCGGCATGTCAGCCTCGCCCTGCTGTTGAATGCCGGAGACCAGCCGCAGCGGTTCCGCGTATCGGATCAGGCGCTGTCGTTCCGGCGCGTACTGCTGCAGACCGACGAAGCGCCGCTGGAGCAGGACGGCACCGGCGACTGGACCCTGCCGCCGCGCAGCCTGTGCCTGCTCGCGGCCAGCAGCGCCTGATTGCAGCGCGCCCGCTCGGCGCGAAGACCGATCGGCAGCGCCGGGTCCCGCCCGGCCTGCCGTGAATCAGCCCAGCAGATGGCGCAGCAACCCGGCCGAGACCACGCCGATCAGCACGGTCGGCAGCATCGACAGCCGGGTGGCGGCCAGCAGGGTGATGGCCAGCGCAGCCAGATCGGCAGGCTTGTCGGCGACGAAATCCGGGGCGATCACCGAGATCAGCACGCAGCCCGGCGCGGCCTCCATGACCGTCACCGCACGCTTGCCGAGGGTGCGGTTGCGCAGGGCCAGGAAGCCGATGATGCGGGTGAGGTAGGTAACGGCGGCCATCAGCACGATGGTGAGCAGCGAGCTCCACTGGATCATGCCGCGTCCTCCGCCAGCAGCCAGGCGGCCACCAGCCCGGCCAGCGCACCACTGGCGACGTACCAGGCGCCGGGAACCAGCAGATAGGTGCCTGCAGCCACCAGCAGGCTGACCAGCCAGGGCCGCGCCGCGCGCAGGCCCTGCCACATGCCACGCAGCAGTACCAGGAACACCGCGGGGAAGGCCATGTCGAATCCATAGGCATGGATGTCGCCCAGCAGCGGGCCGGCGATCGCCCCCAGCGTCGTGCAGGTCACCCAGACCCCATACAGGCCGGCCGAGGTGCCCAGGTAGTAGGCGAGGCTGAATCCGTGCATGCGCCGCCGCGCGTCGGCAACACCCAGGGCCCAGCTTTCGTCGCACATGAAGAACAACGCCGGCAGCGTGCGACGGCGTGGCAGGTGCTGCAGCAGCGGTGCCAGGCTGGCCCCCATCAACAGATGGCGACTGTTGACCAGCGCGGTGATCGCTACGATGAGCGCGATGTGCGGAGGTGACGTCCACAGCTCGATGGCGGCGAACTCCGAGCCGCCGGCGAAGTTGAGCCCGGTCATGAGCGGTACTTCAAGCGCCGACAGGCCCTTCTGCGCAGCCTGTGCACCGAGCACCAGGGCGAAGGGAACGAAGCCGATCATCACCGGCACGGCAGCGCGCAGGCCGCGCAGGAACTCGGCGCGGGGCGTGACGTGGCAGGGGGCGTCAGGCGGAAGGAGGGAGGGTTGGGCGTCCATGTAGCGGAAGCGAGCGAGGGGGACTTCATCCTAGCGGCGACGGCACGAAATCGGGTTGCGTTGATGCCATTCAATTGAGAATGTTGCGCATCTGATGCGGCAGATGGTCATAAGGCTGAAATCCAATGCAATCTCAACTCGATAACCTTGATCGCCGGATTCTCGAGGCGCTGCAGGTCGATGGTCGTCTGCAGAACCTGGAGCTGGCCAGGCAGGTCGGTCTTTCGCCGTCGGCCTGCCTGCGCCGGGTCCGCCTGCTGGAGGAGGGCGGCTACATCGACCGCTACGTGGCGCTGCTGAACGAGACCAAGGTTGGACGGGGCTTCACCGTATTCGTGCGGGTCTGGCTGCGTGGGCAGGACGAGGACACCACCAACCACTTCATAAACAGCATCAAGTCCCTGCCGGAAGTGCTTGAATGTCATCTGATGGCGGGCGACTGCGATTTTCTGCTGCGGGTGGCCGTGGCCGACCTGGACGCGTATCGCCAGTTCCAGATCCGGCATCTGAACAGGATCGCCGGGGTGCAGAACACCAAGACCGAGATCCCGATGCAGCGGATCAAGCAGACCACCCGGCTGCCGCTCTGAGGCCGTGCCGCGCCGGTCGCCGGTGCGGTGGTCATCGCAATGACATCTGCCCCCGGTAGGGTCTGACCCCGCTTGCCGGTCGCGCGCGGGCGACCTCCCGGTCGTGCCGCCTGCCTCCGTCACAGCTGCGGTCGCTGCCGAGGGTCATGTGTTCAACGTCAGGGGGCTGGATGGACGCCACGCGGTCAGAACATGGAGAGTGGCCATCGCTGCGTGGCTGCTGCTGGCCTTCGTCGCCACGGCCGAGGACGACGTCCGTGCCTACGACATTCCGGCGCAGCCGCTGGAGCAGGCAGTGGAGCGCTTCAGCGTCAGCAGCGGGTGGTCGGTGATGTACGCCGGCGAACTCGCTGCCGGTCGGCGCAGTTACCCGCTGCACGCCAGCCTGCCGCCGCTGCAGGCGCTGCAGACCCTGCTGCAGGAGACCGGCGTCGAAGCCGAGGTGATCGGCGCGCAGCGCGTGGTGCTTCGGCTGGGCGCGCAACCCGAACGCGCAGCCGGTCCCGTCGGCCTGCTGCCGGAATCCGAGCGCAGCCGTCGTTTTGGAGGGCTGCAGCAGCGGCTGCGCGACGCGTTCTGTGACGACCCCCTGCTCGCACCGGGCCGCTACGCGGCGACGCTGCGTTTCCGCATCACCGCCGAGGGCCATGTCGACGATGCCGAACTGCTCGTCGGCAGCGGCGACGCCCGGCGCGATCGGCGCCTGTTGCTTGCCATCGGCAGGCTGGCGCCGTCCATCGACGCCGCCGCGTTGCCGCAGCCGGTGACGCTGCAGATCCAGCCCTCCCGTGCCGACCACGACTGTGGCCGACGGCAGCCCCTTCCATGATAAGGATTCGAACATGAGCAACGGAACGGCCGGGGCGGTGGACCTGATGGATCACCTGCTGGGGGCTTACGATGAACTCAAGCGCCGGCTGGTGCGCAAGCTGGGCTCGGAAGAGCTGGCAGGCGATGCGCTGCAGGACACCTGGATGCGCCTGAGCGCACGCCGCGACCGGCTGGACCCGGTGCAGAATCCGGCGGCCTATCTGTTGCGGATGGCGATGAACACCGTGATCGATCGGCAGCGCGCCGACTATCGCCTGCTCAGCCTGGAAGAAGTGGACGCGCTGATGGAGATGGCCGATCCGGGCCCCGGTCCGGCTCAGGCTGCGGAGCTTGATCGTGCCCTCGAAGACATGGTCGGCCTGCTGCACCGCATGCCCGAACGCCGCCGCCGGATCCTGCTGGCGATCCGCGTGGACGGCCTGCAGCAGCGGGACGTGGCCGAGCAGCTGGGCGTGTCGCTGCGGCTGGTGCAGCGCGAACTGAAAGCGGCCCAGGACTATCTGGCCGAGCGCAGCGGGCAGGACCGGCAGGTGCGGTTCTGACCGGCGGCGTCCGTCTACACTTTGACGCCGAGCAGAACCCCGCAGCGTGCGGGCATGGCTGGACTGCGCATGGACCCTGATGATCGCCCGCACCGCACGCTCGACGCCGTGGAGCGCCAGGCCCACGCCTGGCTGGTGCGTCTGACGTCGGGCGAGGCCACGGCAGCCGACGGACGCAGGTTCCGCCAATGGTGCGCGACCGATTCGCGTCACCGCGAAGCGTTTGCCCGTGCGCGGCGGCAATGGGAGCAGGTGCGCTTGGCCGGTGAGCAGGTCCCGGCTGCGGCGCGCCAGCCGCAGGCACCGGGCCTGGCACGGCGATGGAGCCGGCGTGCATTCCTGGGGGCGGCCATCGCCGCCCCCGCCAGCCTCGCCGTGGTGGCAGCGATCCGTCCACCGTTGGGGCTGTGGCCGTCGGTGAGTGCGATGGCGGCCGACTTCCATACCGGCACCGGCGAGCGCCTCCAGCTTGCGCTGACGCCGCAGTTGACGCTGGAGCTGGATACGCAGAGCAGTCTGCGGCGCCGGATGGGTGCGGGTGGCGAGGGTTACGAGCTGGTGCAGGGGCAGGCGGCATTCGAGACCGCTGCGGGTTCACGCCTCGCACTGTACGCGGGGCCGGGCTGTGTGATCGCCGATGAGGGCGCAGCCCGGCTGGACGTGCGCAATACCGGGGGACACGTCCGGGTGACGTGCCTGCGCGGCAGCGCCCGCATCGAGCACCCGCAGGGCCGGCTGCGGCTGCAGGCCGGACAGCAGACCCGCTACGACGAACGCCTGAGCGGCGTGGTGGCCGAGGCCGTGGCCGCCGAGGTCAGCGCCTGGACCGAAGGCATGCTGGTGTTCCGCCGCGCGCCGTTGCGCGAGGTGGTGGACGAGATCAATCGCTATCGCCGCGGCAGGGTCCTGCTCGGTGACGGCGCACAGGCGCGTGCGCCGGTCAGCGGTCGCTTCCGCATCGATGACCCGGACGCGGCGCTGGAACAGCTGCGGTTGACGCTGTCGTTGGAGCTGCGTCGCTTCCCGGGCGGTATCGCCGTCCTGGGGTAGAGCCCCCGGCCACGCGCGTCGCGTGGCTGCCGCATGCAAGGAGAAGCCAAGGAATGCGCAACGAGACCATCGGTGTGCTCGACCTGCGACGCAACCTGTCCGCATTGCTGGAGACCACGCAGCGTCGTCCATTGACGGTGCATCGCTATGGATCGCCCTGGGTCTGCGTGGTGTCCGATCCGCAGTGGCAGGAACAGTCCGTGCTGCTGGATTTCGACCCGCAGGGCCATCCGCTGGCTGCCCTGCTGAGGTTGCAGCAGGCGCTGTCGCTGCCGGAGAAGGGCAGCGTATCACCGGCAATGGCGGCCCGCGGTCTGCTGCTGATGGCGATGCATGGCATACAGGGCCTGCCACAGTTGCACGACCAGGTGATCCATCACCGCTTGTGGCACTGGTTCGTGGCCGGTGCGGTGACCGTGATGGACGGATGGCAGTTGCCGGCACTGCGCCAGGCCACGGCCGCGTTGCTGGCCGACGCGGACGCGGCCGGGTTGCTGTCCGCATTTGCCCGACGTCCCGACGTGATGGTGCTGGCACGACAATGCGGCGGCATCGCTCCGTTGCTGGATGCCGATGCCTGCAGGCGCATGACGTCGCTGTGACAGAGCGGCTGAAGCGCAACACACGGCACATCACGCGCAACGCGCTGTCGCTTCATCGACCCTGCTGACGTCTTCTCCAGAGTACGGCGCATCCGCGTCGTGGAGCGCAGGCAGCGTCGATGGCGGAACGTCGCAGGATCAGCATGCTCGAGCTGGATCGCCACCTGAGCCGGTCGCTGGAACAGGCCCGGCACGCGCCGCTGTGCGTACAGCGCTACGGGCATCCGTGGGTCTGGGTGCTTTCCAGCGACGCCTGGGCAGACGCCGCGCGATGGGCGGCGCTGGACGTCGAGGCGCATCCGCTGCTGGCGCTGCGCCGCGCAACCGATGCGCAACTGCCGGCGTGGCCGGAAGCAGCCATCGCGACGCTGCCCCTGGACATGGACGATGTCCGCATGCTGCAGCGTGCCGCTCTGCTGCTGTGGGTGCAGGCACTGGACAGCGCGCAACGGGTACACGATGACCTGCGCCATCACCAGGTGTACCGCCGCTTCGTCGGCTTCGGCCGTGGCAGCGCCTGGTCGCCGACGCAATGCGTGCGGATCCTGCAGGCCAGTCGCCACCCGCTGCTGCGTCGCTGCGTGGAAGGCGCGTTGGCGGCAGTACCTGCAACGCTGCTGCAGTCGGCTGCCGTGCCGCCGGCGGGCGCCAGCGCAGACAGGGTGGAGCAGCAGCGAATTGCAGGTGGATGTTTATCGTACTGACACATGCGCCGCTGACCATGGTGCAGCGGTCCCTTCCAGGATGACGAGGGCGGAACAATGGCAAGACAGCTTCGTGGTGGCAGGGCCCGGCAGCACGGTTTCAGCCTGATCGAGATCATGGTGGTGGTGGTGATCATCGGCATTCTTGCCGCACTGATCGTGCCGCGCCTGATGGATCGTCCCGATCAGGCGCGGGTGGTGGCGGCACGCCAGGACATCGCCGCACTGATGCAGGCGCTGAAGCTCTATCGCCTGGACAATGGCCGCTACCCCAGCACCGAGCAGGGATTGCAGGCGTTGGTGGCGCCGCCCAAGAGCAGCGGCGCGATGCCGACAACCCCCTATCTGGACCGCCTGCCGAACGACCCGTGGGGGCATCCGTACCAGTACCAGAACCCGGGCGCGCACGGCGACATCGACGTGTTCTCCCTTGGCGCGGACAGCAAGGCCGGAGGTGATGCCGGCAATGCGGACATCGGCTCCTGGCAGCTGTGAGGTCCACCGATGTCGCCTCCGATGGCAGCCTTTCCGTGTCGTCGCCAGCAGGGCATGGCGGTGATCGTCGCGATGCTGGTGGTCGCACTGGTGGCGGTGATCGCGACCGCGCTGCTGACCCGCCAGGCCGCGCAGCTGCGTGCGCTGCGTGGCGACCAGCTGCGGGCGCAGGTACGCATGGCCGTGGATGCCGCGCTGGAGCGCGCGGGGCAGCAGCTTCGTGACGACGCGCGCGAGCAGCTGACCACCGTGCGCGACGGTCGCTGGGCACGGCCGGTGCAACTGGATGCGCCGCTGCCGGTGCGCCTGCAGATGGTGGACGCGCAGTCGCTGTTCAACCTGCGCAACCTGTTGTCGCAGGGCCAACCGGATGCGCAGGCGCGGCAGGCCTTCGTGGCGCTGTGCGTGGAGCAGGGGGTGTCTGCGGCTACATGCAGCGGTGCCGCGGACCACATCCAGGCACGGCTGCGCGACGGTGATCGCGCCGCGCAGGCGCCCCTGCCGCGCGAAGCCCTGATCGGGCAGGCGCTGGCCGATGCCGAGCCACGCGCCGTCCGGGCGTTGTCCCGGCGCACGGTGGTGTTGCCGGCGCAGACGCTGGTCAACGCCAATACGACTGACTTGGCCGTGCTGCAGGCGGTTGCACCCGGCGCTGATCCGGGCCGGCTGCGGGCGCTGGTGGACGAGCGCGATGGCGGCCGCTGGCTGCTCAACCGCGGTGATATTGCCAACCGCCTGCAGGTGAGCAGCGAGCAGATGTCGGTGATGCCGCTGGGCATCCACAGCGAATGGTTCCTGGCGGTCGGACAGGTCCAGGCAGACGACCGCGACGTCGATTTCCGCGCGTTGATCTGGCGTGAGTACCGCGATGACAGCGTGCGCGTGCAGCGTGTATGGACGAGGATCGGCGCATGAGCGTGCAGCTGCGGGTGCGCCTGCCGGCGCTGGATCGACTGCAGGCCGACAGCCGGGTGGAGTGGGCGCAACTGCAACGCGGTGACGTGGCGGCGCATGGCTGCGAGGCGCTATCGGCGTTGGGACAGCGCCATCCGCAGGCACAGGTGCACGCCTGCCTCGATCCGCATGACCTGATCCTGCTGGAACTGCAGCTGCCGCCGCTGTCAGGTCGCCGGCTGCAGGCCGCGCTGCAGGGCGAGGTGGAGGCGATGCTGCTGGACGACCTGCAGGATGTTGCGCTGGCCAATGGGCCGCAGGCGGCTGACGGGACCGTGCCGGTGGCATGGCTGGGCCAGCAGGCCGTGGCCCAGGCGCAGCAGCTGCTGGCGTCGTGCGGCCTGAGCCTGCAGGGGCTGTACCCGACGCCGCTGCTGCTGCCGTGGACGGAGGGGCGGGCCACGCTGGAGGCGAAGGGCGAGCACCTGCTGGTACGCAGCGGGCGCGACCGCGGCTTCGTGCAGTGGAGTGGCGGGCGCGACGTGGCAGCCGTGCTGCAGGCAACCTCCCTGCGCCTGCAGCAGGCCGGCGTGCAGGCCGTGCAATGGGTGCATGCGGTGCCCACCGGTTGGCCCGGACACCTGCAGACCAGCACAGTGGCCGCGGGCAGCGAGGCCAGCGGCCCGCTGCCGGCATGGGCACTACCGCTGCAGCGCGGCGGACGACGCCTGCCACGAGTGGCGATCGGGCTGGCACTGGCGGCCGGGGTGCTCGCCGCGACGGGCCTGCAGTTGCAGGTCTCGCGCTGGCGCGGCGAAGGTGAGGCGTTGCAGCGGGAAATGACGCGGCAGTTCAGCGCGCAGTATCCGGAAATCACCGAGGTACTGGATCCGGTCCTGCAGGCACGGCGTGCGTTGGCCGCACCGGTGCAGACGGCTCCACTGCCGCGGATACAGCAACAGGTCGCGCTGGCATTGCAGGCGGTTCCGGAGCTGGCCGGCCGCGTTCGCGGCATGGACTACACGCCCGGCGCGCTTGAACTGGAACTGGACGCCGATGCGCAGGCGCTGGCCGATGATGCGCAGCATCTGGAACGATGGCAGCAGGCGGCGCAGGCGCAGGGCCTGCAGCTGGTCCGCCAGGGCGGTGGCCGCCTGCGGCTGAGCACCGGGGGCAGCCGATGAGGGTACGGACTGCGTGGATGGAAGGCGGCATCGCGGCGCTGTCGCAGTGCTGGCGGCGCCTGCAGCTACGCGAACGCGTCATGCTGACGACGATGGTGGGTGCACTGCTGGCCGCTGCGCTGTGGGCATTCTGGCTGGAGCCCCTGCTGAAGCAGCGCAGCTACTGGCAGGTTGAGCTGCCGCGCCTGCAGGCACAGATGCGGGCACTGGCGCCCTTGCTGGACGCGCGCGAGCGCCAGCGCCTGGCCCGGGAGCAGCGGCCGACACTGACCAGCCTGCGTTCGCGGATCGCCGCCGCCGGCCTTGCCGATGCCGTGCGGGTCGACGCGCGCGAGGGACGCTGGCACGTGCAGGTGCAGTCGGTGCCCGCCGATGTGCTCTGGAACTGGCTCCTGCCGCTGCTGGCCGACCCGACCATCGAACTGCAACGACTGCAACTGCAACGCACAGGGGACGCGGATATGCCGGCGGCACGCATTTCAGGAAGCATCGTGATGAAGGCCGTTGCGGGTGAGCTTCGATGAGGTCGATGCACGGTCTTGCCTGTGGCGCGGTGCTGGCTCTGGTCGTGGGGATGGTCCACCTGCCCGCGCCGGCATGGGCGCAGGATGCCAGCGACGAGCCGGTGCAGTTGAATCTGGTGGATACCGATATCGGTGGCGTGCTGCGGATGGCGGCGCGTTTCACCGGCCGCCAGTTCCTGATCGATCCACGCGTGACCGGCAAGATGACGGTGGTATCGGATGGTCCTGTCAGTCGCGCGCAGGCCTATCAGCTTCTGCTCGGCGCACTGCGCATGCGTGGTTTCGCCGTGGTCGAGAACGGTGGCATTAGCCGGGTCGTGCCACAGGCCGATGCCAAGCTGCTGGGCGGCCGGGTAGGCGGCGGAGCGGCAGGTGGAGAGGTCGCCACACGGACCTTCGCGCTGCGTTACGAGAATGCGGCCGCACTGGTCGCGGTGCTGCGGCCGATGATCAGCCCGGACAACCCGATCACCGCCAACGCGGGCAACAATACGCTGGTCATCACCGACTATGCCGACAATCTGGAACGCATCGCGCGGGTGATCGCCAGCGTGGACACCCCGGCTGGCATGGACACCGACGTGGTCAAGCTGCAGCAGGGGATCGCCGTGGATGTGGCCGCGATGGTCGCACCGCTGCTGGATGCGCAGGGCGCCGAGCCGGGCCAGAAGGTGGTAGTGATGGCCGATCCGCGCAGCAACAGCGTGCTGCTGCGCTCCAGCAGCCCGGGGCGCACGCGGTTGGCACGCCAGCTGGTGGAGAAGCTGGACCGGGCACAGGACGAGTCCGGCAACCTGCATGTGGTCTATCTGCGCAATGCACAGGCCACGCAGCTGGCGGGCGTGCTGCGTGGCGTGGTGGCCGGGCAGAGCGACGCGCAGGCGATGGGCAGCAGCGAGGGCATCACGCCGCTGCCTGGCGGGGCCGCTCGCAGCGCGCCGACGCAGCCGCAGCCGCAGCAGGCCGGGGCCACGGGCAATGCGCTGCCGTCGCAGCGGCTCGATCCGGACCGGCGCGACCCCGCTGATGCCGGCAGCAGTGGCTTCAGCCAGAACGGCATCTCCGTACAGGCCGATGTCGCCACCAATACGCTGCTGATCTCGGCGCCGGAGCCGGTGTACCGCAACCTGCGTCGGGTGATCGACCAGCTCGACCAGCGGCGCGCGCAGGTGCTGGTGGAAAGCCTGATCGTGGAAGTCAACCAGACCGATGCCGCTGAACTGGGCGTGCAGTGGATGCTGGGCAATGGCCGTACGTTCGCAGGCACCCACTTCGGTGGTGCGACCGGCGGCAGCGGCCTCAATGGCACGGCGCGCACCACGCTGGACGTGCTGCCGCGCGATGGCCTCAACGTGGGCGTGATCGATGGCACCATCACGCTGCCGGGCGTGGGCCAGATCCTCAACATGAAGGCACTGGCCAACGCGCTGCAGAGCAAGGGCGGTGCCAACATCCTGTCCACGCCGAACCTGATGACGCTCGATAACGAGGCCGCCAGCATCATGGTCGGCCAGACCGTCCCATTCGTCAGCGGCCGCTATGTCACCGACGGCGGAGGTGGCAGCAACAATCCGTTCCAGACCATCGAGCGCGAGGACATCGGCCTGAAGCTGCGGGTGCGCCCACAGATCTCCGAAGGCGGGACGGTGAAGCTGGACATCTATCAGGAAGTGAGCAGCATCGACGGGCAGAGCTCCAGCAGCGAGGGCATCATCACCAACAAGCGGGCACTGGACACCAGCGTGCTGCTCGACGACGGCCAGATCATGGTGCTGGGCGGCCTGCTCGAGGACAGCGTCAGCCACGGTCGCGACGCGGTGCCGGGCCTGGGCCGGATTCCGGTACTGGGCGCGTTGTTCCGCAGCGACACGCGCAGGCGCGCCAAGACCAACCTGATGGTGTTCCTGCGACCGCACGTGGTGCGTGACCCGGCGGCCGGCCAGCGCCTGACCCGCGATCGCTACGACTACATGCGCAACGCTCAGGCCGGTGCACAGCCGGTGCAGAGCTGGGTATTGCCGGCGCTGTCGGCGCCGCAGCTGCCGCCACAGGACCTGGGTACGCTCGGCCAGGGCAACGCGCGCGACGGCCAGGGGCGACCATTGCAGAACACCAGTCTGGCCGCCCTGTACCCGACCGGCGAGGGCACCGCGCAACATGTGCAGTTCGCGCAGGGCCTGGACCCCGCACGCGCCGCGCAGGCGGTGGCGCAGGTGCGGGCATTGGGGCTGCAGGCGTACGCAGAAGCCACACCCGGCGCAGCGGGTCAGCGCCTGCGGGTGCGACTGCCACGTGATCCGGCACAGCTGGACCCGGCCCTGCAGCAGCTGCGGGGCTTGGGATACACCCCGGAACTGGTGATCGGGCCGTGACCGTGGCCAACGATCTGCGATCACTGCCGTATGCCTGGGTGCGCAGCCACGGTGTGCTGCTGGCCGACACGAATGATGGGCCGGTCCTGCTGGGTACCGCCGAGACCCCGGCCTGGGCTGTCGCCGAGCTTCGCCGCCGGCATGGACCCCTGCCGTTCCAGCAACTGGACAGTGCGGCCTGGCAGCAGCGGCTGGGCGAACAGTATCGTGACGGCGGCGACGCCGCGGCGGTCGTCGGCGCGGCGGAGAGCGAAGTCGACCTTGACCGGCTGATGCAGGACATGCCGGAGATCACTGATCTGCTGGATGCACAGGATGACGCGCCGGTGATCCGCATGATCAATGCGCTGCTGGCACAGGCCGCGCGCGATGGCGCCAGCGACCTGCACATCGAGCCGTTCGAGACCCATTCGGTGGTCCGCTACCGTGTCGATGGCACGCTGCGCGACATGGTGCAGCCGCGGCGCGCCCTGCATGCCGCCCTGGTGTCGCGCATCAAGATCATGGCGCACCTGGATATTGCCGAGAAGCGCCTGCCACAGGACGGGCGCATCGCCCTCCGCGTAGGCGGCCGGCCGCTGGACATCCGCGTGTCCACCGTGCCGACCGGGCACGGCGAGCGCGCGGTGCTGCGCCTGCTGGAGAAGGATGCCGGCCGGCTGCAGCTGCAGCGCCTTGGCATGGCCGACGACACCCTGGCCACGTTCACCGGCCTGATCCGCCAGCCACACGGCATCGTGCTGGTCACCGGCCCGACCGGCAGTGGCAAGACCACCTCGCTGTACGCAGCGCTCGGCCAGCTCGACAGCGGCACCAGCAACATCCTCACCGTGGAGGATCCCGTGGAGTACGACTTCGCGGGCATCGGCCAGATCCAGGTCAATGCGCGTATCGGGATGACCTTCGGCACCGCGCTGCGCGCGATCCTGCGCCAGGATCCGGACACCATCATGATCGGTGAGATCCGCGACCTGGAAACCGCGCAGATCGCCGTGCAGTCGTCACTGACGGGTCATGGCGTGCTGGCCTCGCTGCATACCAACGATGCGATCTCGGCAGTGACCCGGCTGGCAGACATGGGGGTGGAGCCGTTCCTGCTGGCGTCTTCGCTGCGCGGTGTGCTGGCACAGCGGCTGGTAAGGCGCCTGTGCATGCAGTGCCGGCGCGCGGAGGTCGACGCCGACGGTCGCACGGTGTGGCGGGCAGTGGGCTGCGCAGCCTGCGCACACAGCGGCTACCGCGGGCGAACCGGCATCCATGAGCTGTTCGTGGTTGATGATCGGGTGCGCGCGCTGATCCATGAAGGGCAGGGCGAGCCCGCGCTGCGCCAGGCGGCACGGGCCGCCGGCATGCGCAGCCTCCGCGAGGACGGCCAGCGCTGGGTCGACAGCGGCCTGACCACGCTGGAGGAAATCCTGCGCGTCAGCGGCGACGGTTGACGCGACGATGGCGCTGTTCGACTACCAGGCCGCCAACGCGCAGGGACGCATCGAAAAGGGCCAGCTGGATGCCGACAGCCCGCGTGGCGCGCGCCAGCTGCTGCGCGGGCGTGGGCTGACGCCCGTGCAGGTCAGCCCCGCGCGCGGCGCAGGCGGGGGCTGGGGAACACGCCGGCTTTCAGCGAGCGAACTGGCCTGGGCCACCCGCCAGCTCGCCAGCCTGCTCGCCGCCAGTCTGCCGCTGGAGGGCGCATTGAGTGCCGTCATCGAGCAGGCAGAGCGACCGCATGTGGCCCAGGCGCTGACCTCGGTGCGCGCCGATGTGCGTGCGGGTCAGCGCTTGACCGTGGCCCTGGCGGCCCGGCCGCGCGACTTCCCGCCGATCTATCGTGCCCTGGTCGGCGCCGGCGAGGACTCGGGCGACCTGGCGCGGGTGATGGAACGCCTGGCCGATTACATCGAGGAGCGCAATGCGCTGCAGGCCAAGGTGCTCACGGCGTTCATCTATCCAGCGGCGATCAGTCTGGTATCGGTGGCGATCGTGATCTTCCTGCTCAGCTATGTGGTGCCGCAGGTGGTGACAGCGTTCGTGCAGGCACGGCAGACACTGCCGATGCTGACCCAGGTGATGTTGGCCGCCAGCGCGTTCGTGCGCAGCTGGGGTGCATGGACAGCGCTGGGCATCGGCCTGCTGGTTGCGGCATGGCGGCTGGCGTTGCGCCGCACCGATCTGCGCCTGCGCTGGGATGCGATGCTGCTGCGCGTACCGGTGATGGGGCGCTTCGTGCTTGGCGTGAACAGTGCGCGCTTCGCCTCGACGCTGGCCATCCTGCTCGATGCCGGCGTGCCATTGCTGCGCGCGCTGGAGGCAGCGCGGCAGACACTGGGAAACACGCTGCTGGTGCGCTGCGCCGAGGATGTTGCCGCGCGCGTGCGTGAGGGCGCGGCACTGGGCGCTGCGTTGAAAGTGCAGAAGGTCTATCCGCCGATCCTGGTGCATCTGGTCACCAGTGGTGAAAAGACCGGCACACTTGCGCCCCTGCTGGATCGCGCCGCGCAGACCCTCTCGCGCGAGATCGAGCGGCGCGCGATGGCACTGACCGCACTGCTCGAGCCGACCATGATCCTGGTGATGGGCGGGGTGGTGCTGACCATCGTGCTGGCGGTGCTGATGCCGATCATGGAAATGAACCAGCTAGTGCAGTGACGGGCGTGCGGCGCACAGGCCACGCTTCTCCACACAATCCTCCATACCTTTTTTCGATCTTCCACAGGTTTCTTAAGCGGCCTGTCATCGGCACGGACGAGCATGAGCCTGTCGTCGCGGAGCGGGCTGGGAGGCCCTCAGCGACAGCAGGCGTGTAGTGACCGTTCCTCCCTTGGCGTTTCCCTTCGCAGCAAACCCTTCAGGAGAAGATCATGTACAAGTACAAGACTCTGGCCGCGCTGGTTGCCACCGCGCTGCTCGCCACTGCCGGCGCCGCGTCGGCGCAGACCGTTACCGGCGGTGGTGCATCGCTGCCGGCCGACCTCTACAAGGGCCAGGCTGACAGCATCCTGCCGGCCAACTTCAGCTACGCCGTGACCGGTTCGGGCACCGGCAAGAAGGCGTTCCTGGAGAACAATTCGGCGCTGTTCTCGACCACCGGCACCGTGCATTTCGCTGGCAGCGACTCGGTGCTGAGCGCGACCGAACTGAGCACCTACACCACCAACTACAACCAGTCGACCAATGCCAACCGCTACGGCGCCCTGATCCAGGTGCCGTCGGTGGCCACCTCGGTGACCATCCCGTTCAACAAGCCGGGTTCGGCCGTCAACCTGAGCGTGGCGCAGATCTGCGGCGTGTTCTCCGGCGCGATCAGCGACTGGTCGACCATCGACGCCAACCGCAGCGGTCCGATCCGTGTGGTCTACCGCACCGAAAGCAGCGGCACCAGCGAAATGTTCACCCGCTTCCTGGCTGCCGCCTGCGCCGCTGAGCCGGCTGCGACCTCGAACCTGGTCGGTGGCACGTTCGCCGTGAAGTCGACCTTCGCCGACCTGTACAAGCGCGATGCCAACAACAACCTGCCGGCGTTCCTGGTCGCCGCGCCGGCCACGGGTGGCACCTCGCTGTACAACGCTGTCTATGCGGCGGATGGCCGCATCGGCTACGTCGGCCCGGACGTGATCCCGAGCCTGACCGATGCGACCAAGGTTGCCAAGGTCAAGGGCTTCTCGCCGGACCAGGTGAGCGTGCAGGCCACCCTGGATACCGTCGCTCCGCCGACCGGCACCGCTGCCGAGAACCCCGCCAACTGGGTGCCGGTGTTCGGCAACCCCTCGGCCGGCTATCCGATCGCCGGCTACACCAACCTGGTGATCGGCCAGTGCTACAAGGATTCGGCGGTTGCCACCAGCCTGCGCGGCTTCCTGGCCCGTCACTATCCGGCGACCTACCCGGCGGCCTACGAGGCGTCGATCACCGGCCATGGATTCATCCCGCTGACCAAGGCCTGGCGCGATGCGATCCGCAACCGCTTCGTGCTGGCCAGCAGCGCAGCCGGCCTGAACAATCCCAGCACCTGCGCGGGCATCGGCCGTCCGCTGTAATCCGCAGCACCGCGTGGACCCTGTTTGACCCGGCGCCGGCCCCTGTGGCCGGCGTCGCCTTTTCCGCCGTGCGGCGTGCAACGCCATCGCCCGCTGCACGCTGTCGGCTTCATGTCACGCGAACCGTCTATCAGTGGCAGGGCATGCGTTGCGCGTGTCTGCGATCACCGCCGCCAGTGCGGTCCACCAGGTTGATGAGGTTACGATGTCGCACCCGCTCCCGTCCGCTGTTCATCAGGCCGCGCCGATGCGCCGCAATCATCCGATGGCGTGGGCCATCGCGGTCGCACTGGGAAGCGTGGTCGCCCCGGCCAGCCAGGCCCAGCAGGCGTTCAGCCCGGCATGGTTTGCCGAACGCGGCGCAGCGCAGGGCGCGGCCACCCAGAGCGGGCGCATGCCCAACGGCGTGCCCATCCAGTTCCAGTTGCCGGCCCAGCAGCAGGATGCCGCGCGGCAGAAGCTGCAGCAGTCGATCGACAATCTCGGCACTGCCGCACAGGCCATCGCCCTGCAGCAGCGCCTGCAGGATCAGGCGCGGCAATCGCGGCGGGAGGCCGGGTTCATCGTTGCCGACGGACTGGGCAGGGACGGGTTGAAGGTCGATGAGAATCCGTTGACCCGGGGCTGGATCAACGCCCGCGAGGCAATCCAGTCGCAGGGCAGCGACGGACGCGTCCAGGTCAGCATCGAGCAGACCGCGGACAAGGCGATCCTGAACTGGGAGAGCTTCAATGTCGGTCAAAACACCCACCTGAACTTCGTGCAGAACCCGGACTGGGCCGTGCTCAACCGGGTGAACGATCCGAATGCGCGGCCCAGCCAGATTCTCGGCCAGCTCACCGCGGGCGGCACCGTGTTCGTGGCCAACCGCAACGGCGTGGTGTTCGGCAACAACAGCCAGGTCAACGTCCGCAACCTGGTCGCGGCGGCGGCGCGCATCAGCGACGGCCAGTTCCGCGACACCGGGTTGTACAGCGCGGATACGAATACGGCCGCCCTCAGCGATGCCGCTGGCAAGGTGATGGTGGAGCGGGGCGCACGTATCGCGACCCACGAGCCGACCAGCGCCACGCGTGGCGGCGGTTACGTGCTGCTGGCGGGACACAGCGTGGAGAACGCCGGCCAGATCGAGGCACGAAAGGGCCAGGTGCAGCTGGCGGCCGGCGACAGTTTCGTGATCCGGCGCGGCGTCGGCACCGCAGCCAATACCAGCTCGACCACGCGTGGCAATGAAATCGCGCCGCGCTTCATCGCTGACAGTACCGCGGGCAGCGTGCGCAATACCGGCCTGCTGCGTGCCCGCGAGGGTGACGTGACCCTGGCCGGACGCAACGTCGAGCAGGCCGGCGTTGCCGTGGCCAGCACGACGCTCGCACAGCGCGGCACCGTGCATCTTCTGACCTCGGCCAGTGATACCGGCAGCACCGTCACGCTCGCCGATGGATCGACCACGGCGGTGCTGATCGAGGACGATGGCAAGGCCACGGCACTGGACACCCAGCGCGACAGCCTCATCAGGGAATCGGCAGAGCAGGATGCGATCCGCGCGGGCGCGCGCTCGGCAACCTTCGACAATCTCTCCCAGCACAACGACCGACGCGACCAGTCGCGGGTGGAGATCGTGTCCGGTGGCACCATCCATTTCCGTCCGGACTCGCTCACGGTTGCCACGGGCGGCCAGGTCATCGCCGACGCGGCGGCCCGCAGCTACGTCGACGATGCAGCACGCGTGGACGTGTCGGGTGCCGTGGGCGTGCAGGTCTCGATGGAAAGCAACAATGTCCAGATCAAGGTGCAGGGCAACGAACTGCGCGATGCGCTGGACAACCGCGACAGCGGCAAGCTGACCAGCAGCGAGGTCTGGGTCGACCGCCGCAGGCTCATCCACGTGCCAGCCGGAACCGGGGGCTACGACGGTGAGCGCTGGTATGCCGCAGGCGGCCTGCTGGAAGTGGGCGGCTACCTCGACAACCAGGGGCATTCGATCGGCGAATGGGCCGCGCAGGGAGGCACCGTCCTGCTGGGTGGCCGTGAAGTGATCACGCATGGTGGGTCACGCATCAACCTTGCGGGTGGCAGCCTGGATGTGCAGAGCGGCGTGATCCGGCAGAGCTGGGTGCGCGGCGTGGATGGCCAGGTGTACCGCCTTGATGATGCACCGGCGGAGATGCTGTTCGACGGGGTGTACAACGGCCATGAGGTGAAACAGGAGCGCTGGGGCGTCACCGAGACGTTCCGCGATCCGGTCGTGTTCGCGGCGCAGCGTGTCGACAACGGGTATACGGTCGGCCGCGATGCAGGACGCCTGATCGTCTCCGCCCCGACGGCGGTGCTGGAGGGCCGTGTGGAGACCGCCACCTTCCAGGGCGCGCAGCAGAACCGCCGGCCTGATGCCGCACTGGACGGCTATGCACAGGCGCAGACGGCGGCAGCGCGCAATGCGCAGCTCTACCTCGGGCGTTATGACGGCCAGGGCCGCAGCGGCGTGTTCGGTTCGGACGTGCGCGTGGATGACAATGCGCCGAAGACGGCGGCGTGGTCACTGCTGGCACCGGTCGGGGAGGAGCGGCGCGACACGGTGTGGCTGGACATCGCAGAGTTGAGTGCCCAGCATTGGGGGCGGATCGATCTGGCGAGCGCCGATCGCATCAGCATCGACGGCCGTCTTCGGTTGCAGGCGGGCGGACAGCTGAACCTGACCGGCAGCGAGGTTGAACTGGCGGGCGACATCGGCGTTGCCGGTGGCCAGCTGTCGGCGGGCAACCTGCTGGAGGTGCAGGGCAGGCCGACGGCACTGCTGCACGATGGCCGCGCACGCACCGTTATTGCCGACGGTACCCACATCGATCTTGCCGGTGAATGGAGCAACGCAGCGTTGGGAGAGCCACTGGATGCGGGTGGTGCCTGGACGGATGGCGGCCGCTTGAGCCTGAGCAACAGCCATGACGTGAGGGTGGGCGCGGGGGCGACGGTCGACGTCGAGGCCGGCGCCGCGCTGGACCTGCGCGGCAAGGGTCGTGTCGGCAAAGGGGGCAGCATCAGTCTGCAGGCGAACAGCAGCACGGTGGCAACGGACGGCAGCGGCCGGGTGCAGCTGGGCGAGGGCAGCCGGTTCAGTGGCCGTGGCCAGGGCAGCGGCACGTTCTCGCTGGGCACCGGTGGCCGGGTGCGGGTGGGCGATGCGGATTCGGCCGATGCAGCCGCGCTGCAGATCGATGCCGGCCTGTTCGGCAGCGGCTTTGCCCAGTACGACATCAATGGCCATCAAGGGCTGGAGGTTGCCGATGGCACGCAGCTGGCAGCGCGCATGCCGGGCCTTCGGATCACCGCCGACGCGCGCGCCGCGACGGACCGGAAGGACGCACTGGAGCGCTGGCTGGCACCGCTCTACAGTGCCGATCCGCTGAGCGGGCTGGTCCGCCAGCGCAGCGGTGCCAGCGTGAGCCTGCGCTCGGATCGCAACAGCGTCGGCGGCGACCTGCGGGTGGGCAAGGCCGCGCTGATCGAGGTCGACCCGGGGCAGGCGATCTCCCTGCTCGGCGCCGGCAACATCGACGTGGAAGGTACGTTGCGTGCGCAGGGGGGACGCATCAGCATCGACGATGTGCGCCTGCCGACCACGCTGTATGCCGGGCAGCGGAGCGAACGGACCTGGCGGTTCGCCGACGGTGCGCTGCTGGATGCCAGCGCGGATGCGGTGTCACTGGCCGATGCCGGTGGCCGCCTGCAGGGACAGGTGCGGGCCGGCGGGCGCATCGAGATCGGCGGCGCGCTCGACTGGGAGAGCTCTGCGTCGGTGGACAACCGTCCGCCTGAAGCCTTCGTCGTGCTCGAGCGTGGCGCGCAGCTGCGGGCAGCGGGCGCCTCGGCGCCGCTGGATGTCGACGGGAAGGGGCGGACCCGGGTGGACAGCGATGGCGGGCAGATCGTGCTGCGTTCGGCCAACGCTCTGTACCTGGACGGCGCAATGGATGCCTCTGCCGGCGGCAGTAGCGCGCGTGGCGGCACCTTGGGCGTAGCCTTTGGTGGCAGCGTTCATGCGCGCGGTGCGAGCGAGGAGGTGCTGCGCGCGCGTGGCATCACGCTCAGCCAGCGCAGCCCGGTCGACGCGGTGCTGCCGGACCGGCTGGAGTACGGGCACGCGGCGCTGTCGGTGGAGCAGATCCAGGCCGGTGGCTTCGACACCCTGTCCGTGTTCGGTGACGTCCGCGCGGAGGGCGATGTCGACCTGCGCATGGGCCAGAGCCTGCGCATCTACGGACAGGGGCAGTCAAGCCTCGGCATGGCCGTGGCAGCACCGCAGTCCAGCGGCATTTCGCTGAGTGCTCCGCACCTGCTGCTGGCACAGTCGCACTGGCAGTCGCTGCCGGGTGAGAACCTGGTGGTCACCGATACCGTGGCGTCGGCTGCGGAAGGCGACCACGTGCTGTCGGCGAGGGCTGATCTGATCGACATCCGCGATGTCACCTGGCTGCCCGGCTTCAACCAGGTCGTGCTGGACAGCCGCAGCGACGTGCGGCTGCTCAACGCGGTGTCCAACGGCGGATCGATCAGTGCGTTGATGGCGAGCGGGTCGATGGATGTGAGTGCCGCCCGCCTGTACCCCACCTCCGGTGCGACGGGCTATCTGGTCGCGGGTGCGTCTGCGGCGACCGTGGCGACGCCCGGATACTGGTCGGATCCGGATGCGGTGCTGCGCATCCGGGGTACGGGTACGGCGGCGGCCACTCCGCCGGAGTCAGCGCTGGGCGCGTTGCAGCTGGTGGCAGCGACCGTGCAGCAGGGCGGAAACGTGCAGGCGCCGATGGGAGCGCTGCAACTGGGCGGCCTGATCCTGGGCGGCACACGTGCCAGCCGGGTGGAGCTGTTGCCGGGCAGCATCACCTCCACCAGTGGCGCAGGTCTGGCGCTGCCCTATGGCGGTACCGTGGACGGCGTGTCGTGGAGAAGGGGCAGCAGCAGCCTGGAATCACTGACGCCGGGTGGAGTTGCATCCAAAGGCGTGACCCTTACCGCCAACGATGTGGATGTGCATGCCGGTGCGCTGCTGGACGTGTCAGGTGGCGGCGAACTGACGGGCGCGGCGTTTGTCTCAGGCCGCGGTGGCTCCGTCGACGTGCTGCGCACCGCGCTGGCCGATGCCAACCCGCGCTATGCGTTCAGTGCGTCCGGCAACCCGGTGTACGCGATCATGCCGGGACGTGCCGGCAGCTTCGCACCCAGCAGTGATGATGGCTTCGCTGCGCCGGCGGTGGGCCAGCAGATCACCGTACCGGCCGGCGTTCCCGGCCTGCCTGCGGGGACCTACACATTGCTGCCGGCCAGCTTCGCGCTGCAGCCGGGTGCATTCCGCGTAGAGCTGGGCGCGACGGGGACCTCCGGCGTACCGCAGCCGATCCAGACCGGCACCGGGACGTGGCGCGTGTCCGGCCTGCAGGGATCGGCACTGGGTGGGGTGGCGTCGCCGCTGCTCACCGACATCCTGCTGACGCCGGCGGCGGTGGTGCGCCGGCATTCCGGCTACAACGAAACCAGCTACAACAGCTTCGTGCAGGCCACCGCCGACCGTCGTGGCGAGGCGCGCGGCTGGCAGACCATCGATGCGCTGGGGCTGACCCTGGCACTGGGTGAAGGCGCTGGTCGCGAGGGAACCGCGGCCATCGACTTCGCCGGCACGGCGCGCTTCTCCGCGGCCAATGAAAAGGGACGCGGCGGCACCCTGGTCGCCACGCTCGCCAGCCCGGCGGTGGGTTCGCTGGAGATCGCTGCTGCCGGCAGTCCGTCGCAGGCACACGATCGTGGCGCGACCTTCACCGACGACGCACTGAATGCGCTGCGGCCGGAACGCATGGTGATCGGCGGACAGTTCAATGAGACGGCTTCGCTGGTGGCGGTGTCCGGCGCGGTGCGCGATGTGGCGATCCGCTCCGGTGCGACCCTGCAGGCGCCGGAGATACTGGTGGCTGCGGCGTCCGGTGGCAGCGGCATCCTGGTCGAAGCCGGGGCGACACTCGATACCTTGTCTTTCGCACGCGACACCGCGTCCGCGCCGACCGTGCCCTATCAGGTCAATGGCGGCCTGCTGGCCGTCTCGAACCAGCGCCTGAACCTGATCACCGGTACGACCGGCGTGGCGGCAGGGCCGGTCGCGATCGACATCGGCGGCTGCCAGACGGACTGCGAAGGCGAGGCACGGCTGGTATCCGATGGCAGCATCGGGGTGGCCACCGATGGCGTGCTGCAGATGCGCGATTCCGCCCGTTATGGCACGCGCCAGCTGGGCGTGAGCATGGCGGCGCTCAACCTCGGCAGCGCCGAGGCGATCGCGCAGGCGGCGGCCGCAGGGGCGTTGCCAAATGGCATGACCATGAACCAGTCCGTGCTGCAGCAGCTGCTGCGCGGCAATGATGCCACCGGCGCACCGGCGCTGGATACGCTGACCCTGGTCGCACGCGATTCGGTCAACGTGTTCGGCAGCGTCGACCTGGATGCGCGCGACAGTGCCACCGGCCGCGGTGGCCTGCAGACGCTGGTACTGGGCGCGCAGGCCATCCATGGCTATGGTGCGGCGAGCGACCGTGCGCGCATCCTGGTGGACACACTGGTCTGGGACGGTTCGCTGGCGGCGACGCAGGCGGCGGGCAGCGATGCATCGGTGCCGCCGGCCGATCCCATGGTGGACCGGCTTGGCGCGGGGCAGCTGGACATCGTCACCCGCAACCTGCAGCTGGCGCGCGCCCCGTTCAGCCGTCCCACCTCCGAGGTGCCCGCGAACCGCCAGGTGCTCGGCTTCAGCGCGCTCAACCTCAGCGCGTCCGGGCAGCTGCTGTTTTCCGCGCAGGGTACGCTGGACGTGTATCAGCAGCGCGGCGACTATCTCGCGGACAAGGGCTGGCAGTACAGCGGTGGCAGTATCGGCATCGACACGCCGCTGCTGACGGCCGATCCGGGTGCGCAGCTGCAGGTACGGACCGGCGGCGACTTCCGCCTGCAGGGCGGCAGCGGCAGAGCCGGCGGCGACGCACTGGGCAGTGAACTGAGCATCGATGCGCAGCGGATCGCGCTGGACAGCACGATCGCACTGGCCTCCGGCCGCCTGTCAGCGAGCGCACGCGAAGGCATCGCGCTCGGCAGCCAGGCGGCGCTGGATCTGGCGGGACGCAGGGTTACGCTGTACGACGTGGACCGGTACAGCTGGGGCGGCGACGTGCTGCTGTCCAGCGATGCGGGTGACGTCAGCACTGACGCCGCCTCACGCATCGATCTCTCGGCGCGCAACAACCGCGGCGGACGGCTGACGGTGAACGCCCTGGCCGGGAGTGCCGATCTGGCCGGCGGCATCGAGGGGGCTGCCAGTGGCCGTTACGACGCAGGTGGCACCGTGGTGCCTTACGACGGCGCAGACCTCGTGGTTCGCGCCGGCACGTTGCAGGACTTCGCAGGCCTGAACCAGCGCTTGAACGCAGGCGGTGTCACCGGCGGGCGCACGTTCCGGATCGGTGAGGGTGATCTTCTGATCGGTGATGAGGTGAAGGCGCGCAGGGTCGACATCAGCCTCGACGCAGGCAGCCTGCGCGTGGCGGGGCGCATCGACGCCAGTGGCGAGCAGGTCGGCGCGATCCGCCTGTACGCACGTGACGGTCTGCAGGTGGAGGGAACGCTGGATACGCATGGCACCGGCCTGCGCGTGGACAGCCAGGGCAAGATCATCGACAGCCCGAACCGGGCCACGATCGAACTGGGCAGCGCCGCCGGCGGGATCGACATCGGCGCCGGCGCCCATCTCGACCTGCGCGCGGGCACGGCGGTGGCGGTGGGCGGCGGCCTCGGGCAGAACGACGGCGTGGCCCGCGGCACCCTGAAGATCGATGCGCCCCGCATCGGCGGCAACGATGCGGCGATAACGGTCGCCAACGGTCTGCGCGTCGAAGGTGCGGCCGATATCCAGGTCAATGCGGTGCGACGCTATGAGGACGCACCCTTGGCGGACACTGTCGACGTCAACGGCAACCGCGCGCAGCGCGTCACCCAGCAGTGGCTGGACCAGATCGTCGATCCGGACAACCGCGCGTGGATGGACGGCGCGCTGGCCAATGCGGACCTCCAACAACGCACGACTGCGCTGGGCACGCATCGCCTGCGCCCCGGCGTGCAGATCCTCGCCCGCCGCAGCGAGGCCAATCCCGGAGGTGACCTGACCGTATCCGGTGACATCGACCTGTCCGGCTACCGCTATGGGCCCGATGCCGATCGCAATGATCCGGCACGGCGCGGCTTCGGCGAGTCGGCGTCGCTGGTGCTGCGGGCCGAGGGCAACATCAACATCCACGGCAGCATCAACGATGGTTTCGCGCCGCCACCGGCCAATCCGGACGAGGCAGGATGGCAGTTGCATGAGAGCCGCAACGGCACCGCCGGTCACACGCCGTTCGGCGGCGACCTGGTGGTGCCGGTGGAGGGCGTGAAGCTGCAGCCCGGTACGGAGTTCCAGGCCGGTACCCGCCTGAACTATGACGTGCCGGTCGAATCGGTAACGCTTCCGGTCGGTACCGTGCTGCCCGCGCCGATGGTGATCTCGCAGAACCTGCGCCTGCCCGCGGGCACGGTGCTGGGTGCGGCGGTGACCACCGACTCCGGGCAGACGCTGGCGGCGGGCACCGTGCTGCAGGAGCCGCTGGTGCTGGCGGCCGGTGCGCGACTGGGGGCTGGCTTCCGCCTGCGCAGCGATGTGCAGATGGCCGCCCAGGACTGGCCGGCCGGCGCGATGCTGCCGGTGACCCTGCGCCTGGCACGGGAAGTCGAGCTCAAGGTAGGCGCGTACATTCCATCGCTGACCAAGGTGGAGCTGCCCGGCGACGCATCGGTGAACCTGCGTCCTGCCGACGCCAACGGCAACCAGGGACGCAACTGGGCGCTTGCCCCGATGCTGGCCGAAGGTACGACATCGTGGGACATGACACTGGTGGCGGGGGCTGACAGCGACGCCGCGGATCCGCGTTCGCGACGCTGGGGAAGCGACGGCAGCGTGGTGCTTGCCGATACCCATCAGGGCTCGGTCGGCACCGTGACGACCGAGATCATCTGGGTGGGCGACCGGGTCCTGACCGAACAGGCGTCACTGGACTGGATGGGCGACACCTCCTATGCCGGCCGTCCGATTTCCGAGCTGGCAGACATGTTCGGCTTCAGCGAGGATGAGTTCTGCGCGCTTTCCGATGGCTACTGCGGCCCCGCGCCGCGACAGGTCGCCGCGCAGGGTTCGCTGGATTTCTGGGGCGATGAATCCTACGTCGGCACGCCGGCAAAGGACTTCGCCGAGCTGTTGGGCATGACCGAGGACGAATTCTGCGGAATGGCACCGGGCTACTGTGCCGGCGGTGGCACCCAGACCGAGGTCACCACCTACGGCAAGCGCGCCGGTACACCGGCCTGGAGTGTCCTGCGCACCGGCAAGGGCGACCTGGAACTGCTCGCGGCGGGCGACGTTGCGATGAAGTCCGGGTTCGGCGTCTATACCGCCGGTACGCCCAGCTCACTCGGCGAGGGCCGTGACGCCGCGTTTGATTCACCGCGCGCGGCGGCGCCCTGGAACACCACGCTGCTGGGTGAGAACCTGGTGCCGGGCAGCTATGACGCCGCAATCGCGGGATACCAGGCCTGGTATCCCGATCATGGCGGCAACCTGCGCGTCGAGGCCGGACGCGATATCGTCGGTGATGTCTGGACCGCGCGCGCGGAGTCGGGCACCAGTGAGCGCGACTGGGCGCTGTACTCCAGTGCCGCGGTCGGCAATTGGCTGTGGCGGCAGGGAACCGGCAGCACCACCGGCGTGGAGCCGGTGCCGACCAGCTGGTGGGTGAACTTTGGCGCCTACACCAACGTGTCCGCTGCTGCTGGCGCCTCTCCGCGGATGGTCGGCTTCACCGGCTTCGGCACATTGGGCGGCGGCAACTTGACGCTGGAGGCCGGGCGTGACGCCGGCGTGCGCGATGCGATAGGTGACGCGCTGGATTCGACGATCGCACCGCGCTCGGGTGCGATCATCGCGGCGGTGGGATCGACCGGCCGGGTCAGCGATGGCCAGCTGCACCTGACCGGCGGCGGTGACCTGCAGCTGCGTATCGGTGGCGCACTGAATCCGAATCTGCGGGCGACGTTCTCCAGCCTCAATGCCTCCAGGGCGGGACAGAATCTCGACCTCAACGGTACCTTCAGCAATCTGCGTGGCAGCCTGCAGCTCGACGCGGGCCGCATCGGTGCAATGGGGGTCACCCTGGACAGCTACGGGACGCTGGGCCAGCTGCGTGCGGCCGATCTGTTCGCCGCCGACGCCGCCCGCCCGATGGGCGGGCCGGTGCTGGTGCTGGGCGATGCGGTCGCGCAGCTGCAGGCGCGGGGTGATGTGGTGCTCGGCGGCGTCGCCGATGCCGGCCGGGTTCCGCTGGCCAACTACAGCGCGGTGCTGAAGGACGATGGCGCGCCCGCTGCAGGCAGCACGTGGTTCTCCCTATGGACCGACGCGACCGCCGTGGACCTGTTCAGCGCCGGTGGCGACCTAGCGCCGGGCCTCGCCGGGCCGGAGAACGTGACCGGCAGCAATCTGTGGCCCGAGCAGGTTGCGCTGGCACCGGGCAGCCGGGAGGAGCTGCTGAACTACTGGCTCTATCCTTCGCGCTTCAGCGCCGTTGCCGCCCAGGGTGACATCAAGCTGGACCGGATCAGTGCCGTGACGGGGACGCAGGATGTGATCCTGCTGGCGCCCTCGGCCACCGGGCGGCTGGACGTCCTGGCCGGCGGCAGCATCTTCGCCCGCAGCGGCGCGACCCAGATCACGCGCTCGGGCGCGGATGCGCGCCTGCCGGGGCCGTTCGACCCCGCATTCGTTGCCGAGCAACGCGATGCCAGCGGTAATGTGACGCGCCCGCGGCACAACCTGTCGGTCGATGGCAACATCGCCTCGCCGGAGGCATCGCTACCGCTGTTCGCGTTCGGCCCGGGTACGCCGTTGTCCACGGTCTCCGCGGCACTGGCACCAAGCCGCTTCTACGCCGTGCAGGGCGACATCATCGGCCTGGCGACAGGCGCCCAACGCACGCTCGACGGCACCGCCTGGCAGCGCACGCAGCTGAACTGGTTCGAGGCAGCAGGCGCGGTGCAGCTGCGGGCAGGGCGGGACATCCTCGGCGCGTCGATGACCGCGTTGAACAGCGCGCCTACCGATATCACGGTGGCGGCGGCGGGCCGTGACATCGTGCATCTGGACGCGACGATCGCCGGCCCCGGCAACGTCGAGATCAGTGCCGGCCGCCAGCTGCGCCAGGAAGAGGCGGGCAGCATCGTCAGCCTCGGTGGCATCGTGCAGGGTGACACCCGTCCGGGTGCCAGCATCGCGCTGACGGCCGGCAACCAGCAGATCGATTTCGCCGCCCTGCGTGCCCGCTATCTGGATCCCGCAAACCTGGCCGATCCCGCGCAATCGCTTGCGTCGCAGCCGGGCAGGGCAGTCAAGGTCTACGACCAGGAACTGAAGCAGTGGCTGCAGCAACGCTTCGGCATGGCCGCCGATGGCGAGGCAGCGCTGGCAGCGTTCGATGCGTTGCCGCAGGAACAGCAGCGCATCTTCCTGCGGCAGATCTACTACGCCGAGCTGCGCGAAGGCGGACGCGAGTACACCGATGCGGAAGGGCCGCGCTTCGGCTCCTATCTGCGCGGGCGCGAGGCCATCGCCACGCTGATGCCGGACAGGAATGCGGCCGGTGCGACGATCGACCGTACCGGCGATATCGTGATGTACGGCGGCTCCGGTGTACGCACCGAGGCGGGCGGCAACATCGAACTGATGGCACCGGGAGGCCAGGTCGTGGTGGGCGTACAGGGGGTGGTGCCGCCTGCCAGTGCCGGCCTCGTCACCCAGGGGCAGGGCGATATCCGCCTGTTCAGCCAGGACAGCGTGCTGCTGGGCCTGTCGCGGGTGATGACCACGTTCGGTGGTGACATCCTGGCGTGGTCGGAACAGGGCGACATCAATGCGGGTCGCGGCTCGCGCACCACGCTGTTGTATACACCGCCACGGCGCGTCTATGACACCTGGGGCAATGTGATCCTGTCGCCGCAGGCGCCGGCCAGTGGTGCGGGCATTGCCACCCTCAATCCGATCGCGGAAGTCGCGCCGGGTGATGTGGATCTGATCGCGCCGCTGGGCACCATCGATGCGGGCGAGGCGGGCATCCGTGTGTCGGGCAACATCAATCTGGCCGCGCTGCAGGTACTCAACGCGGCCAACATCCAGGTGCAGGGAGACAGCAAGGGCCTGCCGGTGCTGGCGTCGGTGAACGTCAACGCGCTGGCTTCGGCCAGCGCCGCCGCCAGCAGTGCCAGCCAGGCGGCGCAGGATGTGATCCGCAAGAGCCAGGAGGATGCCCGGCGCAACCAGCCTTCGGTGATCAGCGTGCAGATCCTGGGCTTCGGCAACGCCAGCAGCAGCATCAACCCGCCGGCACGCGGCACGACCGCGGCCAGCGGCTACGACGTAGACAGTGCTTTCCAGTTCCCGCAGGCCCGCGAACCGCAGGCGCGTGGAGAGGGTGGCGCACAGCGTCGATAGTTGCCGGGGGTGATCCACGCGGTGCGTGGTGATCCGGAATCGGGCCCGCTGCCACGGAGCGGTGGCGGCCCCCGCCAGGACGGCACGGAGGGCAGGGAGCAGCCATCGGCGGTGAGGAGCACCCACAGGCGCCACCGGGCGCGGGACAGCGCCCGGTGGCCGGGATGGCGGACGCTGCGCCCCGGATGACGTGGGTCTACGGTGTGCAGCTGCGTTTGCGGCTAGAGTTTAAGGACGCGACGGTAGCTCAACGGACCGCGGCCATCACGCAGCCGCAGCCTCAGTTCCAGCCCGGTGGCCGGCAGCAGCACGCCCTGGCTGGGCAGCGTCGTCCAGCCGGCGCCCGGCTGCCAGGCGCGCACATCGAAGAACTGGACATCGTGCGCCACGGCCAGCCCGCGTGACCGCTCTGGTGGCGGCAACGGATAGCGATCCGATGGCGGCCCGCTGGCCCGCCACAGGGTATTGCCCTGGCGCCACCAGCGCACCCGCTGCCAGCGCAGCCCGTCGCTGCCGACGCTGCGGGTGATCTCCAGCGCGAAACTGCCGTCGGCCTGCCGTTCGCTGACCAGCGCCGGCGGCAGCAGGCGCTGCGGCTGGTCAGCGGGGCGTACCGCACCATTCATCAGGGCATCGTCCGCGCGCATCTCGATGTCGCGCTGGAACTGCTGCAGCACCCGCAATGCGGCATTGGTTCCTGCATCGGCGTGGCGCAGTCGCTGGTCACTGCTGGACACGCTGTCCAGCGCACGCCAGCAGATCACGGCCAGCACGCCCATGAGGGTGATCGCGATCATCACTTCGATCAGGGTGAAGCCCTGCACGCGCCGTTTCACGGTGCAGCGGTCCATGGCAGCAGCATGCGTGCCAGCGACTGCGTTGGTGCATCCTCCGCCACCACGATGAGCTCCAGCAGCGGCAGCCCGTCGCTGCCGCTGCCCAGATGCTGCCGCACCAGGAAGCGGCTGCGACCCTGCACGCAGCGCTGCTGCACATCCGCGGGCGGTTGCGCGGCCAGCCGCAGTTCCTGCCAGCGGTCCTGTGCGCACAGCAGTGCCAGACGTCGGTCGCGCAGCCGCGACTGGTCATCGGTTGCCACTGCCACCGAGCGCATCACCGCCGCCAGCGCGACTGCCACGATGGCCAGTGCGATCAGTACCTCGATCAAGGTGAAACCCCGCCGCGGCCGCATCACTGCACGACCTGCAGCTGTCCACTGCCGTCGTCGCGAAGGCGCAGCTGTCGCCCCTGCAGCGACAGCGCCAGCTCCCACGGCACGCCGATCCATTCCGGACTCAGTTCGATGGCTGCCGCCGGCTGTACGGCGATGCCCGGGCTCTGCCACCGCTGGGGGCGCAGCAGGTCGTCGCGCTGCACGTCGGTCCAGCGGTCGCCCTCGCGTCGGCTGAAGCGGTAGCCCTCGGCATCCGCCTGCCAGCGGAGGCTGCGGCCATCGATGCGGGCCTCATCGCGTGCCACCTGCAGGCGTTGCGCCAATCGCTCGCCTTCCTGACGGAGCTGGCGCGCAGGATCGAGCAGTGTGCCCAGGCCCAGGCCGATGGCCGTTGTACAGATGCCGATGATGACCAGCACCACCATCAGTTCCAGCAGGGTGAAGCCGCGCGGGATGCGCCGCATCGACATCGCCTCCTGTGCCTGCCGATCGCGGACAGGGTAGCGGCGGATGATGAAACAAAAGCGTCAGCGGCGACTGCTAGCGTGGTGGCCGTCAATGTCGACGAAGGTGCGGAACATGGACGGCAGGCGCTGGGATCGCAATCACCTGCTGACACTGCTGGCGGCGACGCTGCTGCTGGCCGTGATGGCCTACTGGGGCATTGCCCTGCTCGCTGCAGGACCACCCGCGGCGGCCAGCGCGGTAAGGCCGTCGACACCGGCCCGGCCACCGTTCGACGCTGCGGCCAGCGCTCCGCTGGTGCGGCTGCTGTCACCGGGTGCGATCCACACCGAGGTAGTGGTGCTGGGTGTGATGGCCAGCGCGCACGCACCGCTGGCACTGCTGTCGGTCGATGGTGGCGCGGTCGATGCCTATGTGCCGGGGCAGCGCCTGGGACCGTCCACGGTACTGGCCGGCATCGGCGCGGAGACCATCGAACTGCAGCAGGCGGGGCGGTCGCGCAGCCTGCCGGTGCCCGCGCTGCCGCCCGTTCCTGCCGATGGCATCGTGCCTGCCGCTGCGGGGCGGCACTGAGGCGCGATCAGCGAGAGGGGCGCTGCGGTGTCACCGCGCGACCAAAGGCGTCGCCCATCCGTTGCCGGGTGCCTTCCAGGTTGTACTGCATGAGCTGGTTGCCGGGCTGCCGCATCAGCCGCTCCGACTCGGACAGGCGCGGTGATCGTGCACGTGGCGGTGCCGGTGCGAGCCTGCGCTGCAGACATTCCCAGGCCGGAATGCGCTCTCCGTTGACCTGCACGTCGATGCAGGGCGGTGTGTCCGCGCGCGTTGCGCGGTCATCGGCGTGCGCAACCGGCATCGCGATGGACGCGAGCAGCGCCACGGCAGGCCAGCGCCATGCAGTCAGGATCATGCTCATCTCCTATCTCCCGCCACCCCATGTCGGCTGCTTCATGGACGGGTGGCGGGCGCAGTGTCCGCCTGCGCGCATTCCGCCGCCGTCAACAGATGACAGTGCTGTCACAAAACTGTTGGCGGCTTTGACGCGCCCTGCACGTCCTGTGGGTAGACCCACGCGCCGCTCCCTGGCCACTTCCTTCGATACGACGCGATGCCTTCAATGACGCCTGTTCCGTGCCGAGCTGTCCGACTCCCGCTGCGCCTGCGTCCGCGGGTACTCGCGCTGGCCGTGGCGTCCCTGCCATTGCCGCTGCTCGCGCAGGATGCCACGCCGGCGGCCAGGGTGAACATCAACGAGTACATCGTGCGCGGCAACACCGTACTTGATCCGCGCCTGATCGAGCGCGCCGTTGAGCCCTATCTCGGCCCGGGCAGGACGTTGGCCGACGTCGAGCAGGCGCGCGATGCAGTCAGCGCGCTGTACCAGCAGGCGGGATACCAGTCGGTGTACGTGGAACTGCCCGAGCAGCAGGTCAGTGCCGGCGTGGTGCTGCTGAAGGTGCAGCAGACGCCGATCGGCGAACTGCGCGTGGTCGGTGCTGCGCCTGCTGCGGCGGCGCGTATCCGCGCACGGGTACCGGCGCTGGCCGAGGGCCAGGTGCCGGATTTCGACCGGGCGCAGAAGGAACTGACCGCGCTCAACGAAGGCGGTCGCCGCCAGGTGATGCCGCTGGTCCGCGAGGGAAAGACGCCCGGCACGATGGACGTGGACCTGCAGGTGGAAGAAAAGTCGCCCTGGCGAGCGAGCGCCGCGCTCAACAATGACCGCAGTGCCGACACCGAGAAACTGCGCCTGAGTGCCTCGCTGGCGCATGACAACCTGTGGGGACGCGGGCACAGCGCCAGTCTCGGCGTGTTCCTCGCTCCGGAAGATACAGATCAGGCCAAGGTGTTCTCGGCGTCGTACACGCTGCCGTTTGAAGGCAGCCCCTGGAGCCTGGAGGCGTCGGGCTATACCTCCGACAGCCGCGTGCTCAATGCCGGTGGCCAGGGGGGTGCGGGAACCGGCACCAACGTGATCGGCAATGGCCATTCGATCGGGCTCAAGCTCAATTACCGCCTGCCCGGCAGCACTGCCTGGTGGCGGCAGCTCAGCCTCGGCGTCGACTTCAAGGACACCGAGGAGGACACCTGGATGGGCAGCGACAACCTGAAGACCCCCCTGAAGTACGCACCGCTCACGCTGGCATTCGTGGGTGTGCGCCAGGGCGAACAGGACCAGCTGAGCATCAGCACGCAGCTGGTGGCCGGAACGCGCCGCCTGTTCGGCTATGGCAGCACTGGGTACGACTTCAGCCAGAAGCGGGCGTGGGCCGATCCCAGCTTCGTCGCACTCAAGGCCGATGTGTCGAATACGCATACCTTCGGCAGCGACTGGCAATGGTATGCACGCGGGGCCCTGCAGGTGACCGATGCGCCACTGGTCTCGGCCGAGCAGTTCGCCGCCGGCGGCATGTACACCGTGCGCGGCTACCTGTCGGCCGAGGCGATCGGTGACTACGGCGGTGTGGCGAACCTGGAATGGCGCACCCCGGCATGGCCGCTGTGGAGCGGCAGCCAGCTTCGCGCGTACAGCTTTGCCGATGCGGCCTACCTGCGTCTGCGGCGGCCGCTGCCCGAACAGCGCGACCAGTACAACCTGGCCTCGGTCGGGCTCGGCGCGCAGCTGCGCCTGGGAGATCACCTGCAGTTGCGCCTGGACTATGCGTGGCCCTATGCCGATGGGCCGGTGACCCGCAAGGACGACCCGCGGCTTCATTTCAACATCAGCACCAGTTACTGACCCTTCCCTTGAACATGCGTTCTCCGGAGACCCCTCGCATGGACCGTTTGCTTTCCCGGATGTTGCTGCTGCTGGCCGCGCTGATCGCGCTGCCCGCCGCTGCGGCCGATGCCAGCTGGTGGCAGGCCGAATGGAAATACCGCAAGCCGATCACGATCGACGCAGGCCCGCAGGGTGCCGGTCTGGCAGGCGACCCCGGTCGAACCCCGCTGCTGCTTCGCCTGCATACGGGCAACTTCGGTTTCGACGGCACCCAGGCCGCGGGCAGCGATCTGCGTTTCGTGTCGGCAGACGGGCGCACCGTGCTGGCGCACCAGATCGAACAGTTCGACCCGGCGCTGGGGCTGGCCCTGGTGTGGGTGGATGTGCCGGCCGTCAGCGCCGCCGCACCTCAGACGATCTGGATGTACTACGGCAACGACAAGGCGCCGGCCAGTGGGAATGGACAGCAGGTATTCGATCCGGACTACACGCTGGTCTACCACTTCGCCGACGCCAATGCCCCGGCACGTGACACCACGGCCTACGGAAACAATGCGGGCGCAGTGGTGCCGGCCGCCGAAGGTTCGGTGATCGGTCGCGGCGTGCAGTTCGCCGGCACTGCGCTGCCGCTGCCAGCCAGTGCTTCGCTGGCGCAGGAGGCCGGCGCGCCATTGACCGTGTCCGCGTGGATCAAGCCGGGTGCACAGAATGCGGCGCAGGCCATCTATGCCCGTCGCGATGGCAGCGCGGAACTGCTGCTGGGCATCGACAACCGGGTGCCGTTCGTGCAGCTCAATGGCCAGCGCAGCACGCCTGCGCAGCCGATTCCGGAGGGACAGTGGGCGCATCTGGCGCTGACGGCGGAGAAGGGGTCGCTGCAGCTGTATCTCAATGGCCACGTGGTGGCGCAGCTCAGCGGCGAACTTCCGGCCATGTCCACCGCAGCGGTGGTGGGTGCTGACGCGCCGGGTGCCGAGCAGCCGCTGGCCAGCTTCGACGGTGCGCTGGATGAACTGCGGATTTCTCGCGTTGCGCGTCCGGCGGCACTGCTGCTGGCCGATGCCACCGCGCAGGGCGCTGACTCACGCCTGATCAGCTATGGCGCCGATGAGCAGTCCACGGGCCAGAGTCACTTCGGCTTCATCCTGAAGGCGATGCCGTTCGACGCCTGGGTGGTGGTGGCCATCCTCGGCCTGATGATGCTGATGTCGTGGGCGATCATGATCGCCAAGAGCCGTCACTTCGGCCGCACCGGCAAGGCCAATGCGGTGTTCACTGATGCTTTCGGCAAGCTGGCCGGCGTGCCGCTGCGCACGCTCTCGGACATGGACCGGCAGGGCCAGGCACCGGCGGCCATGCGCGAGGGTTCACTGTGGCGCATCTACCAGGTGGCCATCGATGAGATGCAGCAACGCCACCAGCGCGACGGCAACGGCGGCTATCTGAGCGCGGCGACCATCGCGGCGATCCGCGCATCGATGGATGCGGTGATGGTGCGCGAGCAGGAGGCGATGTCGCGTCGCATGAACTGGCTGTCCACCACCATCGAAGGCGCGCCCTATGTGGGCCTGTTCGGTACGGTGATCGGCATCATGCTGGTGTTCGTGGTCGCGGCGATGGCCGGTGCGGTGGACATCAACTCGGTCGCGCCGGGCATGGCGGCGGCTTTGCTGTGTACGGCCGCCGGCCTCGGCGTCGCGATCCCGGCACTGTTCGGCTACAACTGGCTGGGCGCACGCGCCGAGGCGATCGGTGCCGACATGGCCGTGTTCATCGACGAATTCGCCGCCCGCCTGGCTGAAGAGCAGGACGGGCGCGGCCCGGCCACGGCGCAGGGCTGAGGAGCGCGTCATGGCCCAGAAGGCGAAGTTCGGCATCAAGAAGCGCGAGAAGGGCATCAACGTGACGCCCTTCGTCGATGTGCTGCTGGTGGTGCTGGTGATCTTCATCCTCACCAGCAACGCCTCCATTCCCGGCATCGAGGTCAACCTGCCGAAGGCCAGCAACAGTGTGGCGCTGGAGAAGCCCAAGACCAAGGCGATCACCATCGATCCCAGCGGCCAGGTGTTCCTTGACGCCTACCCGGTGACGATGGCCGAGCTGGAGGACCGCCTGCGGACAGAGCGTGCGACCTCGCCGGACTTCCCGGTAATCGTGCGTGGCGACGCCCAGGTGCAGTACGCGCGCGTGGTCGAGGTGCTGGATCTGCTGCGGCGGCTGGAACTGGCCCAGGTTGGCCTGGTCACCGGCAAGGCACAGGGCTGAGGCATGACCGGCCCTCATTCCCCACGGCCGGAGCCCGGCATGCGTGACCGCCCGCTGCTGGTGACCGTCGCGCTGGTGCTGGCGGCGCTGCTGGTAGTGGGCGCCGTGCTGTGGTGGCTGCTGTTCAAGGACACGGCCAGCATCCGCCGCCCCGTGGTGCAGCCGCCGATGCTGGCGTTGCCACCCCCGCCGCCACCCCCACCGCCGCCGCCTGAGAAGCCCCCCGAACCGGAGACCCCGCCGGAGGAGACCCTGCCCGAGCCAGAGCCGCTGGATCAGCCGACCCCGGCCGAGGAGCCGACGCCGACGCCGGACAACGCCGACCCGGTGACCATGAACGCCGACGCGCAGGCGGGCGGTGACAACTTCGGCATCCAGGCGGGCAGTGGCGGCGGCGCGTCCGGTACCGGTCGCGGTGGTGCCGGCAATGCCACCTATGGCCGCTATCTGGGTTACCTGATGCAGCAGGCGATTGCGCGCGATGCGCGGGTCAAGCGCCTGGCCTTCCAGTTGCAGGTGAACGTGTGGCTGGCGCCGGATGGGCGCCTGGAGAAAGTCGAGCTGGTGCGCGGCAGCGGCAATGAAGAGGCCGACGCCGCCGTGCTCGACGCACTGCGCCAGATCGGCCGGGTGGACCAGCCGCCGCCACCTTCACTGGACTTCCCCGCGCGCGTGCTTGTGCAGGGCCGCAGGCCGGGGGCGTGAACCGTGATTTCCCCGATTTCCCTTCTTCCGATGAGAACCGTGATGAACAACCACGTCCGCGCTCGAACCGACTCCCGCCCGCCGCGGCCGGCCCGACGGGCGCTGCTGTGCTGCGCTGTGCTGCTCAGCCTGGCGGCGCCGGCCGGTGCAATGGCTGCTGAGACCACCATGATCAAGCTGATCAAAGGCCTGATGGCCAGTGGCGCGCTCAAGCCCGAGGACGGCCAGGCGCTGCTGGTGCAGGCCGAAGCCGAGGCAGCGGCAGGCCAGCGCGGCGCCACGGGTGCTGCATCGGCCAGCAGTGGAGGCATCGCGCTTGAGGCGGGCGATGTGCGTGTGCCCTATGTGCCGCAGAGTGTCCGTGATGGCATCCGCGACGAAGTGCGCCAGGACGTAATGGCGCAGGCGAAGGCGGAGGGCTGGGCGGCGCCGAATGAGGTCGCCGAATGGACACAGCGCATCAAGGTGACCGGGGACGTGCGTGTGCGCAGCGAGTCGCGCTTCTATGGCGATGACAACAGCGGCATCGTCAGCAACTGGGCCGCGGTCAATGCGGGCAGTGGATTCGACACCAACACCAATACCAACCTGCAGCTGCCGCCCTTGCTCAACACCCGACAGGACCGCCGTAACCTGTGGCGCATCCGCGCCCGCCTGGGGGTCGAGGCCATGATCGGCGATCACACCACCGCTGGCATCCGCCTGGCCAGCGGCAGCAGCAATGGCCCGGTGTCCACCACCGAGCAGCTGGGGGGCGGCCTGAGCAAGAAGGACGTGTGGCTCGACCAGGCATGGCTGGCCTACAGTCCGGCTGACTGGGTGACCGTGCGTGGTGGCCGTTTCGGCAATCCGTTCTGGAGCAGCGACACCCTGTTCTCCAACGATCTGAATTTCGATGGACTTGCCGCCAACCTGAAGTACGGGTTCGGCGACGGCGATCTGGACCTGTTCGGCACCCTTGCCGTGGCGCCGCTGGAGTACACCTCGGACAGCCTGCAGAGCCGCAGCGGAGAGAAGTCGCCGAACGAGAACAAATGGCTGTCCGGCGCGCAGGCTGGCGTGAACTGGCGCTTCAACGACGACAACGCACTGCGGGCCGCACTGGGCTACTACGACTTCAAGAACATCAGCGGTCGGCTGTCCTCGCCCTGTGCCCTGTACTCCGGCGCCGTCGGCTGCGACACCGACTGGTCGCGCCCGGCGTTCATGCAGAAGGGCAACACCCTGATGCTGATCCGCGACATTGCGCTCAATCCGATGGATCCGGCCGGCACGCCGACGCCGCAGTATGTCGGCCTGGCGTCCGCCTTCCGCCTGGCCACGCTGAACCTGCGTTGGGATACCCGGCTGGCGCAGGACATCGGACTGCGCCTGGAGGGCGACTTCATCCGCAACCTGGCGTACGACACGCAGGCGATGTTCCGCCGCGCCAACAACGGCATCGTCAACAATTTCGGTGCGGGTGACGCTCCCGGCATCGATACGTTCCGCAGCGGCGACACCGCGTGGATGCTGCAGGCAACGTTCGGCGCCACCGACCTGAAGGAGAAGGGGCAGTGGCAGGCACTGCTGGGCTACAAGCGGATCGAGGCCGATGCGCTGCCGGATGCCTACAACGATCCGAACTTCCATCTGGGTGGCACCAACGCGCGCGGCTATTACGTGGGTGGTGCCTATGCGTTGGACGCGCGCAGCTGGATCAGCGGCAAGTGGATGGCTGCCAAGGCGGTGTCGGGCCCGCCGCTGGCGATCGATGTGTTCCAGCTGGAGTTCAACACCGGCTTCTGAGCCGCCAGCGATGACGGGCCGGCACGAAACGTGGCGGGGGTGCAGCGATGCGCCCGTCTAGGGAAAGGAGACCACGCGTGGCAACAAGGAGGAGTGTGATGAGCCGTCGCAAGCTGTTCGAAAATCCCGGGACGTCCAGCCAGATGCTGGGCATCGGTCCGGCCTATGTCTCGGTGGAGGGCCTGCGCCAGCACCTGGCCGAGTTCCTGCTGTACGCCGGCCGCCCGGTGGTGATCATGCGCGGGCGCAGCGAGGTGGGCTATTTCCTGCCGTCCCGCTGCTGGCGCCAGCGTGACGACGATCCGCTGGCGGCCGCCGCGGCCAACCAGATGCTGGATGCCGCGGGTTTCCAGGCCGAAGACATCCAGCAGGTGGAGCGGGAGTTCAACGCGATGCGCCAGCGTACCGTGCTGCACCCGCGCCGTTAGCGCTTTCCGGAAGCGGCGTTCTGGCCGCGTTCGCTGGTGATGCGCGCCCCTTCGCGCATCACCAGGGTGACCGGGGTCTTCTCGACCACCTCCAGCAGTCGCTGCCACTGGGCATCGTCCAGCGCGGCGCTGGCATGCAGTATGCGGTGCACATGGAAACGACCATCAGGATCGCGCTCCGAACGCAGTTCGGCGTGGAACTCGCCCAGCTCCCAGCCCTTGCGCTGGGCGTACATGCGCAGGGTGATGGCGGTGCAGGCGGCCAGTGAGGCCAGGTACAGATCGAACGGGGCGAATCCCTTGCCCTGGCCGCCCAGCGAGGCCGGCTCGTCGGCGTTGACATCGAAGGTGCCGTTGCTGATGTGGTGCAGGTAGTTGTCAGCCGTCGAGACAATGCGTGCGTAGGCCATGGGCTTCTCCTGTGCGGGGGATGTGGGGCCGGATCAGGCGCGGTGCCGCGCGGCCATCACCGGTGATGATCGGGTGGCAGGGCTATCGTGACAATGGGACTGACGATCCCGGGAGTGGCGGGTGCCGTAGTGCGGGCTGGGCGTGATGGGGTGCCGCGCCCTACAATCACGTCCCGGACCGTCGCCATCACGCCCATCATTCCCCGGTCCGGCCTGGCACCTATGTCTCCCAATGCCCTGGCGCTGGTCGAGCTGTTGATCCGCGAGCGCCGTGCGTTGTCACGCTTCATCGCGCGCTACCTGGACCCGGCCAGCACCGAGGACACCCTGCAGAACCTTTATCTGAAGGCCAGCAGCGTGCCCGGCGATCCGCCGATTCTTGAACCGCGCGGTTACCTGTACCGCATGGCGTACCACCACGCCCTCAACCGCAGCCAGGCCGACGCACGCGAACGGCGGGCGATGGCCGAGTACGCGTGCGAGGTCGGCGATGCCGTTGGTGGTGGTGAGGAGCAGGCTCTGGATCAGGCGCAGCTGCGCGAGATTACCCGGACCATTCTTGCGCTGCCGCCGCAGGTACGTGAATGTTTCGTGCTCAACCGCTACCTGGGCCTGAGCGAGCGTGAGATCGCCGCCCGCCTGGGCATTTCCAAGAGCCTGGTCGGCAAGCATGTGCTGCGCGCGGCAATGCTGATCCAGCAGCACCAGCAGGGCGCACGCCGATGACCTGCAATTACCGTGGGCAGAGGCCGCCCGCCCTTGTCACAACAGTCACGCGCACCGGTTCGTGGTGCGACAGGCTACGACCATGACCACGTCCGAACCCTCGCCGCGACAGGCCAGGCAGGCGTTGCGCTGGGTGATCCGGTGCAGTGCAGGCCCGTTGCCGGACCGGCAGCAGCGGGCCCTGCAGCGATGGCTGCAGGCCGATCCACGCCATGCCTTGGCCTGGCGCCGCCAGCAGGCATTCTGGGACGGCCTGGACGCGGCTGGGCCGGAGGTGCTGGCCGCATTGCCGGCACTGACCTCCGATCGCCAGGGCCTGCGCCCGATCGCCCCGCGCAGGCGCCTGTCCTGGTGGTGGGCCAGCGTGGCCGCGGTGGTGCTGGCGGTCCCAGCCCTCCCCGGGGTCGCATTGTGGGCGCGCAGCGATCTGCGTAGCGGCGATGCACCCCGTGTGGTGCAACTGGAGGATGGCAGCACGGTCGTGCTGGATGCCCGCACCGCGCTGGCCGTCGCATTCGACGGGGATCAGCGGCAACTGCGGCTGCTGCGCGGCCAGGCGTGGTTCCGGGTCGCGCATGAAGCGCGGCCGTTCCGGGTCGAGGCCGGCGGTGGCCTGGTGCGCGACATCGGTACCGCGTTCAGCGTTTCGTTGCAGGACGCGGTGGTGACCGCCCAGGTCAGCGAAGGGGTAGTGGACGCACATCCCGGTGATGGCAGCCTGCAACGGCTGCATGCAGGGCAGGCACGCGCGTTCCGTGACGGACGCTGGCTGCAGCCGGTGAGCAGCCTCGCCAGCGACGCGGTGGCACCCTGGCGGCGCGGTGAGGTTGCCATCGACGATCTGAGCGCGGCGCAGGCCATCGAACGGTTGGCGCGCTATCGGGCCGCACCGGTCTGGGTGCTGGGGACAAAAGCGGAGCAGATCCGGGTCAGTGGCCTGTTCCATCTGCGCCAGCCGGACCCGGCCATCACCGCAGTGGCGGCCCAGGCGGGCCTGCGCTTGCAGCGGCTGCCGGGTGGCGCGCTGGTGGTCTGGTGATGCCGGCAGGGTTTGGAGATCGGGATGAAAAAAACCTGAAAAAAACGTGGGCAGCCTGCGGCGTGCGCTGTCTATAGAGGTACAGCCAGAGCGAAACACCGTTTTTCCTCAAGCCAGACACACCACCGGCAGCGGCTGTGCCCGTGGTTTCCCCACGCTTGAGGAGTTCCGTCCATGCCGTCCACGGCGTCTGCCTGTCACCGTCGCGCCACCACACTGGCCCTGGCCATCTGCACCGCACTGCTGCCGCTGGGCCGGGTGCCGGCCGCGCAGGCGCAATCCAGCACAGCGGCAGCGCTGCGCCAGTACGCCATTCCGGAGCAGTCGCTGGCGGACGCGGTACGTGTCTTCGGGCGCCAGGCCGATGCGCAGGTGGTGTTCCGCAGCGACCTGGTCGAAGGGCGTCGCTCCACTGCGGTGCAGGGTGAGTACAGCCAGATGCAGGCGCTGCAGCGGCTGCTGCAGGGTAGTGGGGTGCGTGCCCAGCGAGGCCTGGATGGCACTTGGAGCCTGCGCGCCGCAGCGGACGCAACGCAGGCATCGGCCGAGGGGGAGGGGGTGCGGGTGACCGATACGCTGGACGTCGCCGGTCGCCTGCAGCCGGAAGGCGGCGAAGCGCGCGATCGCCGTGGCTACGATGACGTGTTCGCGCTGGACCTGACCACGGCCTATTCGGGGCGGGACCGGGTGGAGCGCTTCCGCGGCGCCAACCCGGCCGACGTGGTCAAGGATCTGGTCGGCGTATTCAGCGGCGATGCGCGCAACAGCGGCGCGCTGGACATCAACATCCGCGGCATCCAGGGGCCGGGGCGGGTGCCGGTGAGCGTCGATGGCGGCGAACAGGCCCTCACGGTCTGGCGGGGCTACAACGGCGTCAGCAACCGCAACTACATCGATCCCAACCTGATCGGTGGCATCCAGGTCATCAAGGGGCCCGGCCTGGTGCGTGACGTGCACAGCGGCATCGGCGGCGCGCTGGTCATCAGGACCATCGACATCGATGACGTCGTGCCGGCGGGCGAACGCTTCGGCGGGGAGCTGAAGATAGAAGGCAGCAGCAACGCGGTGGCGCCACGCCTGCCACGCCTCCACAGCGGCGAGGACTACCGGACGGTGCCGGGCTTCCCGCAGGGGTCGCCGAACTCGCCCTATGACGACCGCACCCTGGTGGTGCCGGTGCAGTCGCGCAGCGGCAACACTCCATTCGATGGCGAGGACCAGGCGTGGCGACTGGCGCTGGGCCTGCGCGGCGAGACGGTGGACGTGATGGCGGCCTATGCCTGGCGCCGGCGTGGCAACTATTTCTCCGGCAGCCAGGGCAGCGACTACTACGACCAGGACCCACGCGAGCAGTACGAGTACCAGGGCATCGACTACATCACCACGCTGGCCCGCTACTTCAAGCCGGGTGATGAAGTGCCCAATACGTCGAGTGAACAGGAGTCGTGGCTGCTCAAGGCGACGTGGCAGATCAATGACGACCAGCAGCTGAAGGCGAGCTGGCGGCACACGCTCTCGCACTACGGCGAGATCATGCCTTCGCGCATCCTGTCGGCGCCGGACTACGGCCGCATCCAGTGGCCGTTGAGCCGCGTCGACTCGGATGCCTGGAACCTGGAGTATCGCTGGCAGCCGGCCGGCAGCCGCTGGCTGGATCTGTATGCCAATCTGTGGCGCACCGAGACCGACAGCGATACCTATACCGCGGGCGGCTTCCCCAACTTCGCGCCGGGCAATCCGCAATGGGACCCTGAAGCCAGCCCGATCCTGCGCAACACCGCTCTGGCCAACGCGCGCAACGATCGCACCGGCCTGACGGTCAGCAACCGCTTCGCGTTGCACTCCAGCCTCGACCTGACCGTAGGGGGCAACTGGCAGTACGAGAGCCTGGGTTCGCGCGATCCCTACTTCGGCACCACTGATGGCTGGCGCATGTTTCCGCGTGCCGGCCGCCGCCAGGAGGGCGAGGGCTACCTCAACCTGGAATGGCGTCCGCTCGATGTCATCACCCTCAACGCCGGCGTCCGCTACAGCCGCTACTGGGCCTTCGACGACTTCCTCGACGCGCACCCGGAGCTTCTGACCAAGGGGGTGGGCAGCAAGCAGGCTACCTATCGGGTCAACGAGCTGCCCGAGCGACCGGCCAGCCTGCAGGCAGAGATCGATGCGCTGGAAGCAGAACGCGAGTTCTGGGAGAGCATCGGCATGGGCTCGGTGATCGATGATTCGATCCGGGGACTGCTGGCCTATTACGAAACACCGCAGGCAGTGGAGCACAACATCGCGTGGCTGCCCGACGCCAACGGCAACTATGCCCGTGCCACCAACCCGTGCCTCAACGGCGAGGTGGCTGCGATCCCGGGCGTACTGCCGTTGTTCGCCGGCAGCGACCTGGTCTGCAGCATCGGCAACACCGTGCAGGCGCGGCCGGTGGATGGCAGCAACCGGCGCCAGCGCGATCACGCGTGGCTGCCCACTTTCTCGGCGACGGCGCATCTGTCGCCTGCCGCGCGCATCTACCTGCGCTACAGCGAAGCAGTGCGTTTCCCGAGCATGTTCGAAAGCACCATCGCGTTCTCCAGCAGCCTCAACCCGCTGTATGACCTCAAGCCGGAGCATGCCTACAACTACGAGCTGGGTTACGTGCACGACCTGTCGGCGCTGTTCGGAAACACCGCCGACGCCGACGTCAAGCTGGCCTATTACGTGCACAAGACCCGCAACGTGATCGAGCGCGATGCCTACTTCCTGTTCGACAACATTGACAAGCAGACCATCCGCGGCATCGAACTGCAGGCACGCTTCGACAACCGCCGTTTCTTCACCGATCTGGGCATCGCCCGCACGCTGGAGAACGAGGTCTGCGACGAGAGCAGTGCCGTGCTGCTGGATGCCAACCGTGGCCTGGTCCCGAACTGCGTGCAGGACGGGTTCGTCAGCGGCTACCTGCTGACCCAGGCGATTCCGAAGCTGTCGGTCAACGCGTCACTGGGCACCCGCCTGTTCGACGAACGACTGGAGCTGGGCAGCCGGATCATCCACTACCGGCGCCACGAAAACCCGGACCTGCAGGCCTACCGCGACCGGTTGCTGGCCGGTGGCAGCAGCCTGCTCTGGCAGAACGTGCCCTTCACCTGGGGAAACATCACCACGGTGGATGCGTATGCGCGCTGGCGCTTCAACGAGCACGCCAGCGTGGAGCTGGTCGGCAGCAATCTCGGCAACCGCTACTACGTCGACCCGGCCACGCGGTCCACGCTGCCGGCGCCGGGCCGCACCCTCAAGCTGGGCATCACCGCACGCTTCTGAGCACCTGCATTCAAGCGTTGTACCCGTAGTTCCCTCAACCCAAGGAGCAACACCATGAAAATGATCTCCCGTTCCGTCCTGGCGGTCGCCGCCTCCTTCGCCCTGGCCGGCGCGGCGCAGGCAGCCGACATCGTCGGTGCGGCCAGCCCGGTGACCGATGCCGAGCTGTATGTCGCCGTCGGTGATTCCCAGGTCAACGGTGGCCCGCACTCGGCCGGCAAGGCCGGTATCGGCGTCGGCACCGTGTCCAACGCCCGTCGCGTCGATTTCCAGGGCCTGGCCAGCTATTCGGTGCCGACCACCATCAATGGCACCACCGTGCGCACGCTGGCCATGCCGATCACCGGTGCACCGGGCAGCCACGCGGGCATGGGCCACTTCAACTTCGTCAAGGTCGGCAGTGGTGATGTCTGGTTCGGTGAATGGTCCAAGGACGGCGCCGCAGGTGGCTTCAACAACCGCCAGGTCTACTTCGTCGGCGACCGTGCCGGCACCACCCTGCCGGCCGGCGTGGCCACCTACAGCGTGGCTGGCCTGAACAAGTTCAACGGCAGCAACCTGCTCAGCGGCACCTTCCGCGCCAACTTCGGCACCGGCACTCTGCTGGGCGGCCTCAGCGGCGGTGGCCTGTCGGTCAACATCAACGCCACCATCAACAGCGCCACCGCCTCGTTCGCAGGCGCGGCCACCGCCAACGGTTCGGTCAGTGGCACCACCCAGGGCCAGTTCTTCGGTGCCAATGCCGCCACCCTCGCCGGTATCGCCACCTTCGCCGGCAACAGCCAGTACGACACCGCCTTCGGCGGCAGCAAGAACTGATCGCCACGCCCCTGACGGGGCAGGGCAGGGACAAGCCGCGATCCGCCAGTCCCTGCTTCGGCCCGCTGCATCGCTTCACACCGGATCGACCATGCGCCTCCCTCTTTTCTGCCTCCTTCTGCTGGCGCTGACCGCCACGGCGCACGCCCAGCAGGATGACCTGCGCCGCATGCTGGAGCAGGGCAACGACGTGCGCCATCAACGCCAGGACCAGCAGCGGCTGCAACAGGCCGAACCGGATCGGCCGACCGTCACCCTCGATGGCCGGACCCTGCGCGTGGAGCGCACGGTCGACGACCTGGGCCAGGCGCTGTACCTGTCGTTGCAGCACCAGCAATGGCCCGCCGCGCAGGCCTTCCTGCACGAGTACATTGAACTTCCCGGCCATGACCCGCTGCTGCGCCACTACGCGCAGGGCGCGCTGGCGCGGGTTGCGGGCGAGCACCATCGCGCGGCCCTTGAGTACGAGGCCCTGCTGGCCCGGCAGCCGGATTTCCTGCCTGCGCGGCTTGAACTGGCGCGGGTCTACGCCGAGGACCAGCGTGACCGGGAGGCGACGTCACTGTTCACCGCGATCGCCGCTGACATCGATGACCGCGACCCTGCCACCGCCGGCGTGCGCGGCCGGGTGCAGGGGTATCTGCAGGCGCTACAGGCGCGGCGGCGCTGGAAGGGCGCACTGTCCGCCGGACCTGCATGGAGCGACAACATCAACCGCAGTTCGGCCAGCCGCACCTGCCTGTTCGGCGTGGGCGAGGACTGCATCATCGAGCGCAGGTTGCCCGATGCCCAGCGCGCACCGGGGGTGGACTACGACGGCAGCCTGGAACGCCGCTGGGCACTGGCCGGCCACCACGGCCTGTATGTGCGCGGGTTGGCCTTCGGCCAGGCATGGAAAGACAACCGCGCCTACAACGAACTCAACGCCACTGTGCAGGCGGGCTACAGCTGGCGCAGTGCGCGGCACACCCTGCTGCTGGCCCCCGGCTACGACTATCAGGCACTGGGCAACCGTACCCTGCAGGGCGCCGCAGGCGCGCATGCGGAATGGCAATACGCACTGGACCCGCGCAGCCTGCTGAAGCTGGAGGCGGACTGGAAGCGCCAGCGCTATCGGCAACCGGGGCTGGCCGACAACTACGATGGCGCGATGAGAGCGCTGTACGCCACCTGGTTCCGTGCGCTCACTGCGCGCTGGACCGTCTTCGCCGGCATCGATCTGGCCGACAGCGGAGCGGCCGACGCAGCCAATGCCTATCGCCAGCGCGGCCTGCGCGTCGGCGCGGCGCGGCAGTGGAGCGGCACGACTGCCACGCTGTTCCTTTCGCTGCGCGAGCGCAGCTACGATGCCTGGAGTCCGCTGCTGGAAGCGCGCCGGCACGACGACGAGCAGAACCTCATCGCGCTGGTACGCAGCGAACGGCTGGCGGTGGCAGGCCTGGTGCCCAGCCTGAGCCTGCGCTACACCCGCATCGACAGCAATGTGGACTGGCTGTACAGCCATGACCGCAGCCTGCTGAGCCTGAAATGGGAGCGTGCGTTCTGACCGCGGGCCGGGCACACAGCGTGTTTGGCCGAGGTGAATGCGATCTCGCTGTTGTCTTCATCCGTCATCACGCGTTCTTGTAGGGCAACTCGCGCATCCTGCGGGCATTGCGGCCGGATGGGCCGCGCGTGTCAGGGAGTACAGCGTGCTGGAGTCGGGCGATGAACGGGAGGGGCTGCAGGGGCTGCGGGTGCTGGTGGCCGAAGATGAATTCGCCATTGCGATGTTCCTGGCCGACTATCTGCAGCTGAAGGGCGCGCACGTCGTGGGCCCGGCCGGTGACCTGCGCGAGTTGGCGCGTCTGGTCGATGATCACCCGATCGACGTCGCCCTGCTGGACATCAACCTGGGTGGTGAGCAGGTGTACCCGCTGGCCGACCGCCTGTCCGAGGCGGGGACGCCGTTCCTGCTGACCTCCGGTTACGACGACAACCTGCCGAGCCGCTTCGCCAGCGCGCCGCGCTGCCCCAAGCCCTACCATATCGACGCGTTGGCCCGGCAGCTGGCCGGACTGGTCGCCGCACCGCGGGCTGCTGCGGGCAAGGTCTGACTGCGCGGCATGGGCCGGCGATTGGATACCGCTGCTCCCTCGTCCGTGCGCGGCACAGCACCTCCGGCGCATCGTCTGGGTGGACTGCATGACGGCATGGATGCGCGCATCGCGCGCCATGACTGGTCAGGGACGCCGCTTGGCCCGACTGGGCGGTGGCCGGCGCATCTGCGCGCCACCGTGGACATGATGCTGGCTCATGGGTTTCCGATGATCATCCTGTGGGGCCAGGAGCTCATCCAGCTCTACAACGACGGCTATGCCGAGATCCTTGCCGACAAGCATCCCGCTGGCTTGGGGCAGCCCACCCGCGACTGCTGGCCCGAGGTCTGGCACATCAACGGGCCGATCTACGACCGGGTCTGGCAGGGTGAGACCGTCACGTTCGAGGACAAGTTGTACCCGCTGGCCCGGCAGGGCCGGCTGGAGGACGTCTGGTTCACCATCACCTACAGTCCGCTCCGCGGCGAGGAAGGGCAGGTGGGCGGTGTGCTGGTCACCATGTTCGAGACCACGGCAGCGCACGTGGCACAGGCCGCGCGTGAGCGCGAGGAGCGGCGGCGGCAGGAGAGCGACCGGCGCTTGGCGCTGGCGTTCAAGGTACTGCCGGTCGGCTTGTGCATTGTCGATGCGCAGGGGCGGATGCAGCTGTCGAACGACCAGATGCGCGCCTATCTTCCCAGCAGCCAGGTGCCCTCGGCCGATCCGGTCAACCAGCACCGATGGCAGGGCTGGCATGCCGATGGCAGCCCGATCGCACCCGAGGATTTCGCCATCGCACGGGCCCTGCGCGGAGAAACCGTGGTGCCCGGACTGGAGTTCCAGTTCACCCATGATGATGGGTGTGTCCGCTGGACGCGGGTCGCGGCGGCGCCGCTGCGAGATGTCGACGGCGAGGTGACGGGCGTGTTCGCCATCGCGGTGGACATCGATGATCTCAAGCGTGCCACCGAGCGGCAGGCGGTATTGCTGGCCGAGTTGCAGCACCGCGTGCGCAACATCATGGCCACGATCCACGCCATCGCCTGGCGCACACGCGAGTCGGTCGACAGCGTGGACGAGTACGCTGACCGCCTGTGCGCACGCCTCATGTCGCTTTCTCGCACGCAGACCCTGCTCACCCGCAGCGCCAATGCCGGGGTGAGCCTGCGTGGCATGCTGGATCAGGAGATCGCGGTGCAGGGACACGCGCCCGACGGATTCCTTCTGCAGGGCGAGGAGGACGTGCTGCTGCCGCCCAAGGCGGCCGAGGTGCTGTCGCTGGCGGTCCATGAACTGGCCAGCAACGCGCTCACGCACGGCGCATCGGTGCACAGCGATACGCGGATCGAGGTGTCCTGGTCGATGCAGGACATCGACGGTGAAGCCTGGCTGGACCTGCACTGGTGCGAGCGGCGCGCGGTGAACGACGACTGGATCGTCCCTTCGCATCGCGGGCTGGGTCGGGCGCTGGTCGAACAGCGCATTCCCTACGAGCTTGGCGGTAGCGGCGAACTTGCGTTCTCACCCCAGGGCGTGGATGCGTGGATCCGTTTGCCGCTGCGCGAGCGCGACAGCCTGCTGCAGACCGATGCCACCTCCAGCCTGTCGCCGCCGCGCGGGTAGCGCCTGCGTTCCTTCAATGGCTGGCCGGGTCAGTGCGTGGCGGCTGCGCCGATCAGGGTGCAGGCGAGCGCCATCGCGACCGGTACCGCCAGATGACGCGTCGCCAGCGCGGTGCCCGTGGTCATCAGCGAAGCCAGGGCAATGCCGAGCGCGAGCACCGGCTGGCCCTGCAGGAACTGGTGGATGCAGCCGGCGCATCCAGCGACGGCCAGGCCAACGGCGAAGCAGACATGGAGCAGGGAGGCAGCATGCATGGGGGGGTCCTCGCGGTGATGCCGTGGGTAGCGGCCGGCGCCGGGGCAAGTTGAGCCGCGATCTTCCATTCCAACGAATGGATCACATTGTGTGCGCGCCACGGTTACGGTGGGCGACCTAGGGTGGTGCTGCAGAAACATTCGAAACGCGTACGAGGAGGCAGCGATGGCACGAACGATTCCCGAGGGGACGCTGGTGGTGGTGGCCGATGGTGGTTCGGCCCGGGTGTTCACCAATGTCGGCAGCGCGCAGCAGCTCACGCTGAAGCAGGAGGGCGAACTGCGGCTGCAGGACATCAGCGAGACGGGCGTCTCCGGGCAGGGCCCGGCCGGTGCCGTTCCCAAGGACATGTCCATCGCCCAGCTCAACGAAGCCACCTTCGCCAAGCAGGTGGCCGAACAGCTCAACGAGGATGCGCTCAACAACCGCTATGCCCACCTGCTGCTGGTGGCCGACCCCACCACGCTCGGACGGATCCGTCCGCTGCTGCACAAGGAGACGCAGGCACGGTTGCTGGGCGACATCGCCAAGGACCTGACCAACGCGCCGCTGGCAGACATCCAGCGCAGCCTGGCGGGGTAACCTCGGTGCCCTTCATGCGCACGCACCTGTCCAGCGAGCCGTCACGCGCCGAAGTGGAGGCGCGCGACGGCTGGCAGCTGCTGGAATTCGGTGCGCACTGGTGCGGCCATTGCCAGGCGGCACAGCCGGCGCTGCAGGAGGTCGTGGAAGCACATGATCTGGCGCACTGGAAGATCGAGGATGGGAAAGGGCGGGCGCTCGGGCGCTCGTTCCAGGTGAAGCTGTGGCCCACGGTGATCCTGCTGCACGACGGCCGGGAAGTGGCACGCGTGGTGCGTCCGCGCGTGCGTGCCGATCTCGCCGCGCTGGAGGGCGCGCTGCCCGACTGAGGGCACGCTGCACCGGGGACTGCGGCCGCACTGCAGCATGCGATGCACGGGCACTGGTGCTAGCATCGGCACACCATCTGAATCGATCCAAATGCCGATGCCCACGCTGGACCGTCGTCTCCTGATCGCCTTCGCCGCCACCGCCATGCTCGCCTCCGGCGCGGCCTGGGCAGCGCCTTCGAAGTCCGCCGCCGACAAGGCGTATGCCTCGGTGGACCCCTTCATCGGTACCGGTGGTGAAGGGCATACCTACCCCGGCGCGACGATACCCTTCGGCATGGTCCAGCTCAGCCCGGACACGCGCATCCAGCCGCGTGAGAAGGCCTACGGCTGGGCCGCCGGATACCGTCATGACGACAGCAGCATCGTCGGCTTTTCGCACACCCACTTCTCCGGCACCGGGCATTCTGATCTCGGCGACATCCTGGTGATGCCGTTCACCGGAAACCCGGGATTGGAACGCGGCGACCCCGAACGGCCCGGCAGCGGCTATGCGTCGCGCTTCCGCCATGACGACGAAAAGGCCGAACCGGGCTACTACGCGGTGACCCTGGACGATTACAAGGTGCGCGCCGAACTGACCACCAGCGCCCGGGTCGGTGTGCATCGCTACGCCTTCCCCAAGGGCGTCGATGCCAAGGTACTGCTGGACATGCGGACCAGCATGTACGACTACCCGGGCAAGGTGCTGTGGTCGCGGGTGCGGGTGCGTACGGACGGCACCATCACCGGTTTCCGCGAGACGCGCGGCTGGGCGCCGGGGCGCCAGCTGTATTTCGCCATGCGCTTCTCGCAACCGTTGGCAGGCCATGCGCTGCACAACACCGAGCAGGACATCGTGTACAAGGGCTTCCCGCCGCCGGGTGAGAAAGATCCGGCACAGCGCGCACAGATCGAAGGCCGCCAGCTGGTCGGCACGTTCGATTTCGGCAGGCTGGATGCTCCGCTGGTGGTGAAGGTGGCGATCTCGCCCGTGAGCGAGGCCGGTGCGATCGCCAACCTGGATGCCGAGGTCGCCGATTTCGACTTCGACCGCGTGCGTGCGCAGGCGCGGCAGGAATGGACACAGGCACTGTCGGTGCTGGACATCGATGCGCCGGAGCATGCGCGGCGCAGCGCCTACACCGCCCTGTACCACACGATGCTCGGGCCGACGCTGTTCATGGATGTGGATGGCCAGTATCGCGGCCCCGACAACGCCGTGCATGTCGCCAAGGGGTATGCCCACTATTCCACGTTCTCGTTGTGGGACACCTACCGGGCGCTGCATCCGCTGCTGACTCTGGTGCAGCCGGAAAAACGCAACAGCGACTTCATCAACTCGATGCTGGCTCACCACGAACACAGCCCGTACGGCATGCTGCCGGTGTGGTCGTTCCACGGCCTGGAAGACTGGTGCATGATCGGTTACCACGCGGTGCCGGTCATCGCCGACGCCTATGTGAAGGGCATCCGCGGCTTCGACGCCGCAAAGGCGCTCGACGCGATGGTGGAGACCGCGAACTACGGTCCCTACGACGGCATCGCGCAATACCGCGAGCTGGGCTATGTGCCCATCGATGAAGAGGGCGAAGCGGCCAGCAAGACCCTGGAATACGCGTTCGACGACTGGACCATCGCGCGCATGGCGCAGGCGATGGGCAGGAGCGAGATCGCGGCGACATTCGACAAGCGCGCGGCGAACTGGCGCAATGCCTTCGACAAGGACACCGGCTTCATGCGCGCGCGCAAGCGTGACGGCAGTTTCCGCACCCCGTTCGATCCCAGCGCCAGCGGCTACGGCACCGACTACACCGAGGGCAATGCCTGGCAGTACTCGTGGTACGTCCCGCAGGACGTGGCGGGCCTGGCCGCCGCGCATGGCGGCAGCGACCGGCTGCTGGCGAGGCTGGACGAGGTGTTCAACGCCACGGTCGATCCGGCGGTCTTCGAGCACATGGAAGACATCACCGGCCTGATCGGCTGGTATGCGCATGGCAACGAGCCCAGCCATCACGTTGCGTACCTCTATGCCCACGCTGGTCAGCCCTGGCGCACGCAGGCGCGCCTGAAGCAGATCATGGACACCCAGTACGCCGACCGTCCCGACGGCCTGGCCGGCAACGATGACGTGGGCCAGATGTCGGCGTGGTACGTGTTCACCGCGCTGGGCTTCTATCCGGTGGCGCCGGGCTCGGGGGAGTACATCCTGGGCCGCCCGTTCCTGCCAAGGACCGCCATGCGCCTGCCCAACGGCAGGACCTTCACCATCGTGGCCGAGGGGCTGGATGACAGGCACACCTATGTGGGCAGTGTGTCCCTGAACGGCAAACCGCTGCAGCGCACCTTCCTGCGCCACGACGAGATCATGGCCGGGGGCGAGCTGCGCTTCACCATGCAGGCCGAGCCGAACAGGGACTGGCCCGGGCAGGGCGCGCAGGCGCCGTACTCGATGTCAACGCCGTAACGGTAGCGCCGGGCCATGCCCGGCGGCTTTGCTGTCACACCATCCCGCCATTGGCTCGCAGCACCTGGCCATTGATCCAGCCGCCGTCGGTGCCAGCCAGGAAAGCCACCGCGCCGGCGATGTCGTCCGGCGTGCCCAGCCGCTCCAGCGGATTCATCTGCGCCAGGCGCTCGATCAGTTCCGGCGACTTGCCCTCCAGGAACAGGTCGGTCGCGGTCGGGCCGGGTGCCACGGCATTGACCGTGATGCCACGGCCACGCAGCTCCTTGCTGAGTATCGCCGTCAGGGTTTCCACGGCCGCCTTGCTTGCGGCGTAGACACCGTAGTTCTCCAGCTTGAGGCCGACCACGCTGGTGGACAGCGCGACGATGCGGCCGCCGTCGCGGACGCGTCGCGCGCTCCCGCGCAGCACGTTGAAGGCGCCCTTGAGATTGATGGCGGTGACCCGATCGAACAACGCGTCGTCGGTGGCTGACAGCGGCGCAAGCTGCAGCACTCCGGCGCTGTTGACCACCACATCGATGCCGTCGAATCGAGCCTCGACGGCATCGAACAAGCGGCTCACCGCCTGCGGATCGGCCACGTCGGCCTGCAGCGCAATGGCTTGGCCGCCGGCGGAGACCAGCTCGGCGGCCAGGGCATCAGCCTCTTCGCGGCGGCCGGCATAGTTGATCGCAACCGCATGGCCGTCGGCCGCCAGCCGACGCGAGATCGCGGCGCCGATGCCGCGGGAGCCGCCGGTGACCAGGGCGACGGTACGGGGAGAGGAGCTGGACATGAAGGCTTCCTTCGAAGACGCGCCCGCGTGGCGCCCCATCATCTTGCTGGTTCCTGCCGCCCGGATAATCATGGAGAATCCGACAACATCATCCGGATGTTCGAACAATGGATCGATTCACCGCCCTGCGCGCTTTTGTCCGTATCGTCGAACGTCGCAGCTTCACCCGCGCTGCAGAGGACCTGGGGCTGCCGAGGGCCACGGTGACCGACGCGATCAAGGCGCTGGAGCGGCGGCTGGGGGTGAGGCTGTTGCACAGGACCACGCGACGGGTGGTGCCGACCCTCGAGGGCGAAGCCTTCTATGGCCGCTGCCTGCGCCTGATCGCCGACATGGACGATGCCGAAGCCGCATTCCGTGATGTCCCGCCGCGCGGCACGCTGCGCATCGAAGTGCACGGAACGCTTGGTCGGCACTTGTTGTTTCCGCACCTGCCCGAGTTCCTGCAGCGCTATCCCGACATCGAGCTGGACGTGAGCGAGGGGGATCGCTACGTGGATCTGCTGCGCGAAGGCGTGGATGCCGCGCTTCGGGTCGGCACCCTGGCCGACAGCGATCTGGTCGCGCGGCGACTGGCACTACTGCGCGAAGTCACCGTTGCCTCACCGTCCTACGTGGGTTCGCATGGGCTGCCGGACAGCATCGACGCGCTGCTGTCCGGTCATCGGATGGTCGGTTTCCGTTCCGGTGCCAGCGGACAGTTGATTCCTCTGGAGTTCCAGCAGGCCGGGCAGGTGCGCCATGTGCCTCTGCCGGCAACCGTGCGGGTATCCGGCGCAGATGCCTTCCTGGGGGCGGCACTGGCGGGGCTCGGGATCATCCAGGCGCCGCGCTACCGGCTGGATCCCTATATCGAACGTGGTCAGTTGCTGGAGTTGCTGGCGGAATCGCCGCCCACACCCAGCCCGTTGAGCCTGGTTCACCCGCGCAACCGCACGCCGTCGCCGCGGTTGCGGGTATTCATCGACTGGATTGCCGGCGTGTTTGCGCCGGACCGCTAGCGCCCGGCAGGGCCAGCTCGAACACGGTGCCCGATGCGTCGGAGACCACGCTCACCGATCCACCATGGGCCTGCACGATGGCGCGGGTGATCGCCAATCCCAGCCCGGCGCCCTCGTGCCGGCCGCGCTCGCCGCGGAAGAACCGGTCGAACAAGCGGGGCAGTGCCTGCATGGGAATCGGCGGACCGAGGTTGTGGACAGCAATCCGGCTCGTGGGCCCGGTGCCGTCCAGCCGCACCACGATCTCCGTACCCGGCGTGGCGTGCTGCAGGGCGTTGGAAAGCAGGTTGGCGACCGCCCGGTGCAGCATCAGGCGGTTGCCGTTGGCCTCTGCGCTGCCCTCCCGCCGCAGCGTGAGCTGGCGCTCCTCGGCCAGCAGATCGTAGAACTCCAGCAGCGCATCGACCATCGCATCCAGCGCCACCCCGTCGCGCGAGGGCAGGGCGCCGGGTGCTTCGGCCTGGGCCAGATAGAGCAGATCGCCCACGGTCTGTGCCAGCCGTTGCAGCTCTTCCGCGCAGGAGAGCAGCGTCTCGCGATAGGACTCGTTGCTGCGGGGGTGCGCGAGCACCACCTGCACCTGGGTCAGCATGTTGGTGATCGGCGTACGTAGTTCGTGGGCGAGGTCTCCGGAGAACCCGCTGAGGCGCTCGAAGTCCTGTTGCAGCCGCGCCAGCATCCCGTTCAGGCTCTGCGCCAGCTGTTCCAGTTCGACGGGCACGTGCTCGGCCGTGAGCCGGCGCTGCAGTCGTCCGGCGGTGATATGGCGGGCCTCGTCGGCCAGCGTGCGCAGTGGGCGCAGCGTCTGCCGCACGACGTAGCCCCCCAGCAGGCTGCTGGCCACCGCAGCAGCGACCAGAGCGACGGCCAGCAGGTGGCGGAAGCGCTGCAGGAAGTCGGCATGGCGCGCATCGTCGATCGCCAGCAGGGTGGCCAGGCGGCTGCCATCGGCCAGCGTCTGCCGCAGATTGAGGGCGTGCAGGCGGCTTCCGTCGGCCAGCGTCCAGTCATGGCGGCGCGGTTCAGTGTCGGCGGGTTGGGTCCGCGCATGCGCGCGCAAGGCCTCCGGCGCGGTGGAGAAGAGCACGCCGCCCTGCTCATCGACGATGTGGAAGGCGATATCGGGATGGTGGCGCAGCGCATCGCCCAGGCGCTGGGCGCGCTCATCGGACGTGCCGCTGCCGGCGAGGTCGGCGATCAACGCGGCCTTGTTCTCCAGTTCGGCGAAATCCTGTGCGACCAGATCATGGCGCGCGCTCAGATAGATCGCCACGCCCAGTGCAGCAAGCACCAGCGTACCGACCGTGGCGAACAGCACGGTGAGGCGGACGGCAATGGAGCGTCGCAGGCTCATTGCGGTTGCGCTGCTTCGACCTCGGGTGCCTCCAGCACGTAGCCCATCCCGCGCACAGTGACCACCAGCTTTTCGGCGAAGCCATCGTCGATCTTGGCGCGCAGGCGGCGTATCGCCACATCGATGACATTGGTGTCGCTGTCGAAATTCATGTCCCACACCTGTGAGGCGATCAACGAGCGTGGCAGGACCTCGCCGCGCCGTCGTGCCAGCAGCTCCAGCAGCGCGTATTCCTTCGGGCTCAGTGTGATGCGCTGGCCACCGCGCTCCACGCGCCGGCGAAGCGTATCCACCACCAGATCGGCGACGACGATGCGGTCAGGCTGAGACTGGCCCTGGCCGCGTCGCAGCAGGGTACGCACGCGTGCCAGCAGCTCGGCGAAGGCGAAAGGTTTGGCCAGGTAATCATCGGCACCCAGTTCCAGCCCCTGCACGCGGTCGGCAATGCTGCTGCGCGCCGACAGGAACAGCACCGGCACCTGCCACCCCGCATCGCGCAGGCGCGACAGGACGTTCCAGCCATCGAGACCGGGCAGCATCACATCGAGGATGACCAGCTGGTACTCGCCGCTTGCCGCCAGATGCAGGCCGTCCACGCCGTCGCAGGCGAGATCGACCACGTAGCCCGCTTCGATCAGGCCCTGTCGCAGGTAATTGCCGGTCTTGGGCTCGTCTTCGACGATCAGCAGCTTCATCGTGTGCATGCCGGCCCGCGCAGCGCCGCCCTCATGCCAGTGGGTCCAGCGTGCCGAGCACGGCCACGCAGGCCAGTACCAGCAGCCCGAGTGCGGCCTCGAAGGTGAGGCTGTGACGCAGCGAGCGCAGCGGGCGGAACTGCCAGCCGCCACGGATGGCGGTGGCGAGTGCCGGCACCAGCCGCCAGCGGTGCAGCGCGGCCAGGCCGAGCATGCCCGCGACCAGGGCCAGCTTGAACAGCAGCCAGCGCCCGTGCGCGGTGTTGAACAGGGTCTGCAGCGAGCCCTGCAGATCCACGTAGGTATAGGTGCCGGTCATCGCCAGCAGGGCCACGATTACCGTACCGGGCAGGGCGAAACCATGCGCCACCTGCCAGAGTTCATGGGTGCGTTCACGCAGGGAAGGGCCCTGGGTGCGCAGGGCCAGATGCAGCACCGCGGCGATCGCGCCGACCCATGCGCCTGCGGCGAGCAGGTGGACGGTCCCGGCCGCCAGGCGCAGCGCACCGCGGATGCCGTCGCCGGCGGCGGCGTGGCCGTTCCAGGCCAGGCTTGCCAGGGCGACCGCCGAGAGCGGCAGCAGGATGACACGGCGTGCCCCGGCCACTTTCGCGCTTGCGGCAAGCAGCGGCAGCATTGCCAGCAGCGCCAGCGCACGCACCAGTGCCGCTTCGCCGACCGGTGTGGCGGTGGTGAACCATGCGACGGTCGCTTGATCGACCGCGGCAAGCGGAAGCCCCAGCACGCCTGTCACCCGCACCGCCGCGTCCAGCAGCACGACTGCCAGCGCGATCACGGCCAGTGGCAGGAAGATGCGACGCGCAGGCGCAGGGCGGATGAACAGCATCCTGCCGAACAGCAGCATCAAGGCCAGGTACAACGCCAGCCGCAGGGCATAGGGAGACAGTTCGATCACCACTGCAGCTTACTTCACGCTGAAACGATAGTCGCCGGTGACGGGGTGGCTGTCCTGGCCGACGGCGCGCCACTGCAGGCGATAGTCTCCGGCAGGCAGCGGCTTGGCAAAACTCACGACCAGCCGGTGACCATCGTCCGACACCTGCTGGGAAAGGGCAGGCATCGCCATCAGGGTGCGGCCATGGGCCATGCTCAGTTCGATGCGGGTGGCGCGCGGCATCACCCGCTCGCTGAAGGTCAGCTCGATGCGGTTGGCAGGCGCGACGCTGGCATCGGCGGCGGGCGTTGCCTTCACCAGGCTGGGGTGTGCAAGGGCCAGCGGAGCGGCGGCGAGGCCCGGCAGCAGCAGGAGCAGAGCGGCGGAGCGGCGGAGCGAAGACGACATGGTGGGTGCCTGCAGGAATGGGGCGCTCAGGCTGACGGCGGGCACCTTTCGTGGCCCTGACCCGGACATTACCGATCTGTCAGGTTGGCCGGTGCCGGGCCGGCCCGCCCTTCCCATCATCGGCGCGCGCGTGGGCAGGCACGCAGGGCGCGGCGGTTGCACAGGTGGGCCATCGCCAGCAGCCCACCGCCGCAGGCGGTGGCCATGCCGTGCCAGAGCAGCGATTCCTTCAGCGGTGGATACAGCGATGCGGACAACAGCAGGCCAGCCCCGGCCAGGGCCAGCCGCATCGGCAGCCAGTGGCGATGTCGGCGCAGGCCCGCAGCGGTGCTGGCCAGCGCCAGCAGCGAGGCGAGCAACGCGAACGCCCACTCCCAGCGTGACATCAGCAGCAGGGTGGTCATCAGGGCATGGCCGGGGTGCTGGAACGAGCGCAACGCCATCATGGCCGCCGGGACGAAGGCCAGCAGCAGCGGCAGCGCGATGCAGTGCGCTGCGCAGGCCAATGACAGCCCTGCGCCGGCCAGATCGAAACGGGGATGCCAGCGTGCCGATGCTGGCGGCTGTGGCAGACCCCTTGCAGGAACGGTGGGGATGTGGTCCATAATGTTACATAGTAACACTAACGGTACCCTCATGAAGCTTCCCGCCACGTTTCTGCTGCTGCTTGGTGCGGCGTCCGCCCACGCTCATGAGCTGCGCCACCAGGGCGCGCATGTGCATGGCCAGGCCACGGTCGATGTGGCGCTCGAACGGGAAACACTGGACCTGGCAATGCAGGCGCCCGGTATCGGCCTGCTCGATTTCGAGCGACCGCCCGCCACCCCGCAGGAGCGCGCCGCGCTCGCACGTGCGAAGGCACTGCTGAAGGAAGGCGCATGGGTCACCCTGCCGACTGCGGCCCAGTGCCGCCTTGCGGCCAGCAGCGCGGTCGCCGAGGGATTCGCTGCCGACCCGGCGCGCGACGCTGGGCATCACGGCCACGCAGGATTCAGTGCCGCCCTGCGTTTCCAGTGCGCGCATCCGTCCGCGCTGCGCGTGCTGGTGGTCCGCCTGCCGGTGCTGTTCCCCGGCCTGCATGAGGTCATCGTCAACAGCACCACGCCCGCCGGACAGGCACGGCACGTGCTGACCGCCGACACTCTGCGCGTGGTGCTTGCGCCGTGAGTGCAGCGGTCATCGATGTGCAGGACCTGCGCTTCGCCTACGCCGAGCGCCCGGTACTGGAGATTCCGGCATTGCGCGTCGATGCGGGCAGCAGCGTGCTGCTGCGCGGTGCCAGTGGCGGTGGCAAAAGCACCCTGCTGGGTGTGCTGGCTGGCGTGCTGCGCGCGCGCCAGGGCCGGGTCGACGTCGCTGGGCACTCCCTGCACGCGATGAACGGTCCGGCCCGCGATCGCTTCCGTGCCGACCAGCTGGGCGTGATCTTCCAGCAGTTCAACCTGCTGCCGTTCCTCAGCGTGCGCGAGAACATCGCGCTGGGTCTGCGCTTTTCGCGGCTGCGCAGGCAGCGCGTCGGCGCAGCGCTGGACGAGGAGATCGCACGGCTGCTGCAGTCCCTGCAGATCGACCCGACGCTGATGGACCGTCCGGCGGGCAGGCTCAGCGTGGGCCAGCAGCAGCGCGTGGCGGCGGCACGCGCACTGATCGGGCGGCCGCAGGTGCTGCTTGCCGACGAGCCCACCTCGGCACTGGACCGGCACGCGGCGGACGCGTTCGTGCGCCTGATGACCCGGCAATGCCAGGCCTGCGGCACCACCGCGCTGGTGGTCAGCCACGATGAAAGCCTGCAGCCTCTGTTCGACCGGGTCATCGTCCTGGCCGAGATCAATCATGCCGGAGCTGCCCATGCTTGAACTTGCCTGGGCCAGCCTGCGCAGCCGCGCGCTCAGTGTTGCCCTCACGGTGCTGGTGATCGCGCTCAGCGTGGTTCTGCTGCTGGGCGTGGAGCGGGTCCGCACGCAGGCGCATGAAGGTTTTGCCAGCACTGTATCCGGCACCGATCTGATCGTGGGCGCTCGCTCCGGACCGGTGAACCTGCTGCTCTATTCGGTGTTCCATATCGGCGATCCGACCAACAATGTCTCCTGGCAGTCCTACCAGGCGCTGTCGGCGCTGCCTCAGGTGAAGTGGTCGGTGCCGCTCTCGCTGGGCGATTCCTGGCGGGGCTACCGCGTGGTCGGCACCACCGGCGGCTACTTCGAGCATTACCGCTACGGTGCCGGTCATGAACTGGCCTTCGCACAGGGCGGGCCCTTCGCGGACCTGTACGATGCGGTGATCGGCGCCGAAGTGGCGCAGGCGCAGAACATCACGCCGGGCGACCCGATCGTGCTGGCGCACGGCACCGGGGCGGTGACCCTGGCCACGCATGCCGACAAGCCGTTCCGCGTGGTCGGGATCCTGCAGCGCACCGGAACACCGGTGGATGCGTCGGTGCTGGTATCGCTGCCGGCGATCGAAGCGATCCACATCGACTGGCGTTCCGGCGTGCAGCTGCCCGGCCAGCATGTCAGCGCCGAGCAGGCGCGGCGGCTTGATCTGACCCCGACCAGCATCACCGCCTTCATGCTCGGCCTGAATACCCGCGTCGCGACGTTCTCCGTGCAGCGCACGATCAACGACTATCCGGAGGAGGCGATGCTGGCGATCCTGCCGGGCGTCACCCTGCAGCAGTTGTGGCAGTCGTTGGGCACGGCCGAGCGGGCACTGCGGTTGATCAGTGCGATGGTGGTGCTGCTGGGAATGGTCTCGCTGGTGGCGCTGCTGGTATCAACCCTGCAGGAGCGGCGCCGCGAGATGGCGGTGCTGCGCGCGGTCGGCGCGCGTCCGCGCTACATCGCCGGTCTACTGGTGGTGGAGGCGGTGGCGACCAGCGCGCTGGCGTGCGGGCTGGCACTGGCGGCGCTTGTGCTGGCCAGTGCCGTGGGACGCAGCTGGGCGCTGGCGCAGTATGGTCTGTCGATCACCCACGTCTGGCCGGATGCGCGCGAGCTGGGCTGGGTGGCGGGCCTGCTGCTGGTCAGCGCCGTGGCCGGCCTGGTGCCGGCCGCGCTGGCCTACCGGCGCACGCTCGCCGACGGTCTGGCGTCGCCGGGATGAGCATGCGCCGATTGGGTGGCCTGCCAGTGTTGCTGATGCTGGTGGCCTGCGAGCGGCCGGTCGATACCGGCGTGCAGGCGCTGCCGCCACCGGTGGCGGATCAGGGCGCAGCGGCCCTGGAAGAGCAGGAGCTGGACTGGCTGCAGATGATGCCCGCCGACGAGCTGGCGGCGCTGGAACGTGGCGAAGGCCCTGAGGTGGAACACAACGGCAGCCGACGCATGCCGCAGTTCGGCACGTTCCGCACCGTCGACGCCGTGCTGCAGCGGCCGGTGCGCCTGCCGGGCTACGTGGTGCCGCTGGCCAGCACTGCGGAAGGACGGCTCAGTGAATTCCTGTTCGTCCCGTATTACGGCGCCTGCATCCATGTGCCACCACCGCCGCCGAACCAGATCGTGCACGTGGTACTGGACCGGGCAATCGAGATGCCTGACATGTACGCTCCGTTCTTCCTGGCCGGAAACCTGCACGCCGAGCGCCTGGACGATGAGCTGGCAGGCTCTGCCTACAGCATGCGCGATGCACGGCTGAAACCCTATGCGCCGTGATTGCCTTGCATGGCTCGCCGGATGCGCGCTGCTGGCCGGATGCGCCCGCGTGCCCGACGGTGCCGGACAGCACCCCGCACCGTTGCCGGCGGCGGCGCCGTCTCCGTCGGCACGCCCGATCGACCGCTGGGACGCCCTGATGCCGGACGAGGACCGTTTCCAGCGACCGCCGCCGCAGATCGGCCTGTCACGCGACGGCATGGCCGGCGTCGGTGGCCTGATTGACGACAGCGGCGCCGGCACGCCGCCCGGTCAGGCGATCGACCACTCCCGTCCGGAGCCCGCCCGGCAGTTCGGCTCTTCGCGCGTGGTGGCATCGGTGGATGGACGTGCGGTGGACCTGGACGGTTACGTCGTGCCCCTGGGCACCACCGACGATGGACGCGTGGACGAGGTGCTGTTCGTACCGTTCTATGGCGCGTGCATCCATGTACCCCCACCACCGCCGAACCAGATGATCCACGTGACGTTGGCCACGCCGATCACGCTGGGTGCGCTGTGGGACCCCTATCGACTCGCCGGGCGGGTGCAGGTCAAGCGCTTCGACGCCGACATCGCCAGCGCTTCCTACGATGTGGCGGCCGCCACACTGACGCCGATCCACAACTGATGCGCGGGCGTCCACTACTGGCGATGGCGCTGCTGGCGGTGACGGCCACGGCGGTCGGGTGGCTGTACCTGCGGACAGCGCAGCCGCAGCCGCCGCAGGCCACTTCCGTGGCGCCCACCGATGAGATGCGGCAGCGGATCGAGCGGCGGATGGGGGACGATGCGGCCTTCCGCAACGACGTGGCATTCCTGCTGGTGGCAACCCTGCGCGACCGCTGCCGGCCGGCAGAGGCAGGGCTGCTCGCGCGCATGGCCAACCGTGCCGCGCTGCCGGTACTGGCCGCGGTGAGTGCGGTGACTGCGGAGGATCCAGGCCTTGACCGTCCCATCTACCGTTACATACAGCACCGCGCCGACAGTGCCCGCTGCACGGATCCGCTGCCCCTCGCAGCGGCCGGTGGCCGCGTGCTGCACGTCGATATCGAGCAGTATGCACGCACCTTCCCGGACAGCTACTTCGATCCCACGCGCAGCAGGGCGCCGCGGGATTTCGGTGGGCATACGCTGCGCGAGCGGGCCTCCAACGCATGCAACAGCGTGGTTTATTCGGTACTGCCGCTCGGCGACGCGGACTGGCGCTGTGCGTCGCTGCGGGCGAACGCGCGGGCCCGGGTGCGTAGCCTGTGCGAGGACGAGCTGCGGCGCCAGCACGGTGACATCGCGGGCGAACTCGACATGGCCGTGGGGCAGGGCATGCAGGAACAGGTGGTCGCGGCGGTGGCGGCGTTGCCGGTGGACTGCAGGTAGCACCAGCGGCGCCTGCCAGGGGCTGAACAGCGGCTGGGTCAAAACCTGAACGCGTCGCTGCAGGGCTATAACTATACAGGATATCCGGTATAGTTATTTCAATCCTTTTTGCCCAGGTTCGTTCCCATGGCCTTGTCCCAGCCCCTGGCCGATGCCCCGGCCTTGTCCCGTGCCCGGCGTTGGGCGCTGTTGTTCACAGTGGCCGCCGGCCTGCTGCTGGTGACGCTGGACAACTCGGTGCTGTACACGGCGCTGCCCACGCTGACGGCAGAACTTTCCGCCAGCGCGGGTCAGGCGCTGTGGATCATCAATGCCTATCCACTGGTGATGGCTGGCCTGCTGCTCGGTGCGGGCACGCTGGGCGACCGCATCGGTCACCGCCGCATGTTCCTGATCGGCCTGGTGGTCTTCGGCGTGGCTTCGCTGGCGGCAGCGTTCTCTGTCACCGCAGCGCAGTTGATCGCTGCCCGTGCGCTGCTCGCCGTGGGCGCCGCGGCGATGATGCCGGCCACGCTCGCGCTGATCGGCCTCAGCTTCCATGAAGAGCGTGAGCGCAACATCGCCATCGCGATCTGGGGCTCGGTGGCGATCGTCGGCGCCGCACTCGGACCGATCATCGGTGGCTGGCTGCTGCAGCATTTCTGGTGGGGATCGGTGTTCCTGGTCAACGTGCCGGTGGTGATCGTGGCCTTCGTCGCGACGCTGCTGCTGGCGCCGGAGGGGCAGCGCGACACGTCCCGGCCGTGGGATCTGCTGTCCTCGCTGCTGGCGCTGGCGGCGCTGTCGGGGCTGGTGCTGGCGATCAAATCGCTGATCGCCACGCCGCCTTCCTATGGCCTCGGCGCGGCGGCATCGGTGCTGGCGCTGGCGGCGGGCGCCGCGTTCGCCCGCCGCCAGCGGCGCCTGCCGCATCCACTGCTGGACTTCGCGATCTTCCGCAATCCGGCATTCCTGGCCGGTACGCTGTCTGCGGTGTTCACCCTGTTTGCGATGGCGGGCCTGCAACTGCTGACCACCCAGCGTTTCCAGCTTGTCGCCGGATTCACGCCATTGCAGGCGGGCCTGCTGGTATCGGTGGCGGCGCTGGGCAGCCTGCCCAGCGCGCTGCTCGGCGGCAGCATCCTGCACCGCGTCGGCCTGCGTCCGCTGATCTGCGGCGGACTGGCCGCGGGGGCACTGGGAGTGGGCGTGGTCGCGTTCGGTTTTCCGCACGGACTGGGCTGGGTCGTCGCCGGCATGGCGATCACCGGGTTCGGCATGGGCTCGGCAATCTCGGTCGCATCCACTGCCATCCTCAACAATGTGCCTGCGCACCGTGCGGGCATGGCGTCCTCCGTGGAGGAGGTCTCCTACGAATTCGGCGGCCTGCTGGCGGTGGCGATGCTGGGCAGCCTGGGCGCAGCGATGTACGGCGCCTTCCTGCCGGTATCGGCGGATGTTCCGGCACTGGCGCGGGAAGGATTCGCCCAGGCGCAGCAGGTCGCCCGCGAAGCCGGCCCGGGCGAGTGGTTCGCCGGCGCCACCGCCGCCTATGACCGCAGCTACCAGATCGTGCTGCTGGTCATCACCGCGGTGCTGGCCGTGGGTGCAGCGCTGATCGCGCGCCTGCTGCGCGGGCGGGCGGGGAGCCGCGAGGGAGCGGCCGATCGCGTAAAGTAGTGCGATGAGAACCAGCAAGCGCCAGCGCATCCTCGATGCCGCCGTCAACGTGATCAATCGAGACGGCGTGCGCGCGGTGACCTTCGAGTCGGTGGCGGCAGAAGCCGGCCTCACGCGCGGCGGCCTGCTGTATCACTTCCCGTCGCGCGAGGCACTGCTGCGCGGCATCGACGAGCACCTGGTGCACAACTGGGAGGCGTCGATGGAAGCGCTGCTCGGCAAGCGTGCCAGCGAGGCCACGGCGCTCGAGCGCTATCAGACCTTCGTCCGCGTGTCGGCGCAGAGCGCGACGCGCGCCGAGCTGATGTTCATGCTCGAATCGGTGGACCCGGAGGCCGGCGAGCGGCCGTGGGGCCCGGCCGTGCAGCGCTGGGCGCCATCGCCGCCGCCGGCCGGCGTGGTTGATCCTGCGGCGCTGGACAATTTCGTGGCACGGTTGGCGGCCGATGGGCTGTGGATCTACGAGGCCATGTACGAAGGACAGCTGGACGACGCGGTGCGCGCCCAGGTGGCCGAGCGCATCGCGGGCCTGTTGTCACCCGGCCGATGATGGGGGTTGCCCACTGACGATGGCGGGTCCCGCCATGGCCGCGTTCATGCCGTTGGCATGTCTTCCGGCCGCAACCGCTCTGGATGGGTGTACACATTGAATCCACTGCCGCGGGCGAAGCCGACCAGGCACAGCCCTGCGCTGCGCGCCAGATCGATCGCCAACGCCGTTGGCGCGGACACGGCGGCCAGTACGCTGGCACCGGCGCGCACGGCTTTGCTGACCATCTCGTAGCTGGCCCGGCTGGAAATCAGCAGCAGTCCACCGTCGATGGCGTGCTCGTTGTGATGCAGGGCGCCGATCAGCTTGTCCAGTGCATTGTGGCGGCCCACGTCCTCGCGCACCCAGCCGATGCGCCCGTTGGCGTCGGCCCAGGCGGCCGCGTGGGTGGAGCCGCTGGCCGCATTCATCGGCTGGTGCTGCGACAGCGTGGCCAGTGCCCGCTGCAGGGCCGCCGGCGCGTAGGTCCGTCGTTCGCGTACCGGGGGCAGGGGCCGCAGCACATCCTCGAGCTGCCGTGTTCCGCACAGGCCGCAGCCGCCACGGCCGGGCAGGAGGCGGCCATCGGCCGGATCCAGACCGGCGCCCGGTGCCTCGGCGGCAACCGTCATCCGCAGTTCGATGCCTTCCAGCTGCGGCGCCACATCGATCGAGAGCAGCTGCGTCGGCGTGGTGATCAAGCCCTCGCTGAGCGAGAAACCGAGCGCAAAGTCCTCCAGGTCACAGGGCGTGGCCATCATCACCGCGAACACGGTGCCGTTGTAGTGCAGCGCTACCGGCACCTCTTCGGCGACCACGTCGGCCTGCGCCTGCACCTGCTGCCCGCCCTCACGCCAGCGCTGCAACGTGCGCTGCGCGGTGCCGGCAGGCGGAGAGGGCGGCGGGGGCGAGTCAGCCATGCAGAGTGTCCGGACAGAGTGAGCGTGTCATGGGCTGTTGGCCCACGCCCCGAGGATAACGCAGTGCGTCCGTGGCAACGCAGCAGACTCCGGCGCGCCGAAGAGGGCGCGCTGGGAGATGCGGGCCGGCTCTGGCGAAGTAGTCCCGGCCGTGCTTGACTCTGTCTGTCGTGCCCTTCGCAGTCTCGTCTCCTGGCGCCAGGTCTTCGAACATGTCCGAGCAGAAACCACCCCGTTACAAGCCCTACAACCAGCCCGCAGGCGGCTGGGGTGCGGCCGGCGCCACCGCCCGGGTTCTGCTGCAGCAGAGCGTGATCGGCAACGGCTCCAGGGCACTGCTGGCGATGAACCAGCCCGCTGGCTTCAAATGTCCCAGCTGCGCCTTCCCCGACGCCGACGAGCGCAGGAAACTGGAGTTCTGCGAGAACGGGGCCAAGGCACTGGCCTGGGAGGCGACCCGGTTCCGCGCAGATCGCGAGCTGTTCGCGCGTTACACCGTCAGCGAGCTGATGGAGCGGACCGACTACTGGCTGGAAATGCAGGGGCGGCTGACCGAGCCGATGCGTTACGACGCAGCTACCGACCACTATGTGCCATGCAGCTGGGACGAGGCGTTCGCACTCATCGGCCGTCACCTGCGGTCACTGGACAGCCCGCATCAGGCCGAGTTCTACACGTCGGGCCGCACGCCGAACGAGGCGGCGTTCCTGTATTCGATCTTCGTACGCGAGTTCGGCACCAACAACTTCCCCGATTGTTCGAACATGTGCCACGAGCCGACCAGCCGTGGCCTGCCACCCTCCATCGGTGTGGGCAAGGGCACCATCGTCCTGGAGGATTTCGAGCACGCCGAGGCGATCTTCGTGATCGGCCAGAACACCGGCACCAATTCGCCGCGGATGATGGGCAACCTGGTCGAGGCGCGCAGGCGCGGCGTGCCGATCGTGGCGGTCAACCCGATGCCCGAGCGCGCCCTGATCCGGTTTGCCGAGCCGCAGGATGTGGTGCAGATGGCGACCTTCGGCTCCACCGAGATCAGCAGCGAATTCGTGCATATCCGCATCGGCGGTGATCTGGCGCTGATCAAAGGCATGATGAAGGTGATGTTCGAGCGCGAGGCACAGGGCCAGCGCGTGCTCGACCATCGGTTCCTGGATGAACATACGGTCGGCCTGGAGGCCTTGCGCGCGGACGTGATGGCGCAGGACTGGGACGACATCGTCAGGGTCTCCGGCATCTCGGAGGCGCAGATCCGGCGCTGCGCCGAGATCTACATCCGCTCCAATGCCACGGTGATCTGCTATGGCATGGGCCTGACCCAGCACCAGTATGGTTCGCGGCTGCTGCAGCAGGTCGCCAATCTGCTGATGCTGCGCGGCAACTTCGGCAAGCCGGGGGCGGGGATCGGCCCGATCCGGGGTCATTCCAACGTGCAGGGCGATCGTACCGTCGGCATCGACGAGAAGCCGGCGGCAGCGTATCTGGATCGCCTGCAGGAGGTGTTCGGTTTCAATCCGCCGCGGGAGCACGGGCATCATGTGGTCGAGTCGATCGAGGCCATGCTCGATGGCAGCGCCAGGGTGTTCGTCGGGCTGGGCGGCAATTTCATCCATGCCGTGCCGGACACGCCCCGGGCCTACGAAGCCATGCGCAGCCTGCAGCTGACGGTGGGTATCGCCACCAAGCTCAACCGCGGGCACCTGGTGCATGGGCGCGATGCGCTGATCCTGCCGGTGGTGGCGCGCTCGGAACGTATCGTCACGCCCGCAGGCGAGCAGTTCGTGACGATCGAGGATGCGATGTCGAACGTGACCGCATCGCGCGGTGTTCTTGAGCCGGCCAGCGACCAGCTGCTGCCGGAGGTCGAGATCGTCTGTCGCATGGCGATGGCGACGCTGCCGGACAGCAGGGTCGACTGGGCAGGTTGCAGGCATGACTATGCGCGGATCCGTGACCTGATCGCTGCCGTGTACCCGCAGATCTATGCAGGCTTCAATGAGCGCATCCGGCAGCCGCACGGCTTCCATCTGGACATTGCACCGCGCCGCCGGGTGTGGCCCACCGCCAACGGCAAGGCCAACATCCTGGTGATGCCGGGCCTGGATGTGGACGACCCGGTGCACGATTCGGACATGCTGCGACTGGCCACGGTGCGTTCGCATGACCAGTTCAACACCACCATCTACAGCTACAACGACCGCTATCGCGGCGTGTACAACGATCGCAGGGTGGTGTTCATGAACATCGAAGACCGGCTGGCACGCGGTCTGGAGAAGGAGGCGCGGGTCAGCCTGGAGACGCTCAGCGCAGATGGCGTGCGGCGTCGCATCGACGGGCTGACCGTGCTCGACTACCCCATGCCACGGGGCGCGCTGGCGGGCTACTACCCTGAGTTGAATGCGCTGCTGCCGCTGGACTACTACGATCGCCTCAGCGGCACGCCTGCGGCGAAGTCGATTCCGGTACGCATGCGGGCAGACACAGGCAGCGCGGACATCGCATAGGGTCGGGCGGCGGCCCAGCCTGCCACGCCCATCGGCTATGATGCCTGCGATGAATGCTGCTGCTCTCCTGCTGCGCTGGCTGTTGCTCGTTGCCCTGGTGCTGACCGCACCGGGACTGGCGCGGGCTGCATCGGGCGACGGTGGACAGGGCGACACGGAGTACTGCGCCGCGTCGCATGAGACGGCCGTGGATCGGGCCGGATGCTGCGGCGATCGATCATCGGGCGACTGCGCAGCCAGTGAGTGCCCGTGCCCTCCCGCGTGTACCGGCGTGCCGGCGACCTCCTCCGCCGTGGCGATCACACCCTGGCGCGAGGCGCCACGCGCTGCCCTTGCACGACGGCCTGTGCCGCCGCCCCTGACCGACGCGTTGCGACCTCCCATCGTGTGATGGCCTGCAGGCGCCAGCCGCCTGTTGTCTTGCCTGTCCCATTCCCGATTTTCCCGCGCCTTCGATGCGTGGGTCGCGGGCGTTCCGCCCGCATGCACAAAGGAACCAACACGATGAACCGTTCTCTCTCTCTCGGCCTGCTGCTGGCCAGCATTCTGTCCGGCGCCGGCTGCGCCCGTGCAGCCGAAGAGGTGGCCGCGGCGCCGGGCCATGCCCACGCAGCGGCCGATGCCGCCTCCGTCCCCGATGCGCAGCTGCCGACCGCCATCGTCCACAAGACGGCCAGCTGCGGTTGCTGTGGCGTCTGGGTCGAACACCTGCAGGCCGCGGGCTTCGCGGTGGACGTGCGGGATACCGATGACATGAACCCGATCAAGCGGCGCCTGGGTGTGCCGGTCGGCAAGGGGTCCTGCCATACCGCCGAGGTCGGCGGCTATGTGGTGGAGGGGCACGTTCCGGCCGAGGACATCAAGCGGCTGCTGAAGGAGCGTCCTGCGGCGCGTGGACTGGTGCTGCCGGGCATGCCGGCCGGTTCGCCCGGCATGGAGATGCCCGACGGTTATGTGCAGCCGTACACGGTGGAACTGGTGCGCGGTGACGGCAGCACCGAGCCGTTCGCCCACCACGGCCAGGGCGGCTGAGGGTCGCTGCTACTGTGGCGGCTCACAGGCCGCCACGGCTTCAGTGCGCGTTGTCGCGTTCCCTGGCCAGCTGTGCCTCGAAACTGCGCTCGGCTGAATCCGCGTAGGCGCTGCAGCGCATCGCTGCGGCACTGGCCTTGGCGCCTGCGGCATAGTCCCAGCCGCTGGCGCCAGGATGCGGGGTCAACAGCACGTCGCAGGGCAGGCGGCGCACGGTCGCGAAGCTGCGGCGATAGTCCTCGATCAGGTGCGGATAGCGGGGATTGCCCTGCAACCGGTAGCCCGGCGCACTGAGGCTGTCCGCATAGGCAATGCGTACCGGCCTGCCATCGCGGGTGTCGTTCCAGGTCCAGGCGGTGCTGCCCGGTGTGTGACCCGGCATGAAATGCGCGGTGAAGTGCATTCCGCCCAGCGAAACGACCTCGCCGTCCATCAGGATGCGGTCGGCATTGGTCGGAGGGAAGGTGATGTCATCGCCGAAGTGCAGATCGTTGCTGCCCCCGCGCGCCAGCAGGACGGCCGTTTCGGCGTTGCTGGCGATCTGCGCGCCGGTGCGGCGCTTGAGTTCGGCCACCGCACCGGCGTGGTCGGCATGGGCATGGCTGAGCAGGATCCAGCGCAGCTGCTGCGGTGCGACGCCGCGCTGCTGCAGGTTGGCCAGCAGGTGATCGGCCATCTGCGGCATGCCGCCATCGATCAGCACCGCGCCGTCGTCGGTCTGTACCAGCAGTGCGGTCAGGTTTTCGGTGCCGATCTGCCAGGTGTGGTCGGCGATCTGCAGCGGCCTCATCGGCTGCAGCCATGAAGCATCTACCGTGTAGGCATGCAGCTGGGGCAAGGGCGGCTCTGCCGCATGTAGCGGCGGGACCGCCACGGCAAGGACGAGGGCAGGCAGGAAAGAGCGCATCGTGAAGGTTCGCTGGGAGGAGGCGCAGAAACTAGCATGGGCCTCGTCGGCCGCGTTCCGCATAGATTTCATGGCTCCCATAAGGCTAGTCCAGCCCGGCCCGCAGCCGGTCGTACAGGCGGACCAGGTCGACCAGCGTGCGCGCGCCCATCTTGCGCATCACCTGGGCGCGGCGCACCTTCACCGTGATCTCGCTGACGCCCAGGTCCGCAGCGATCTGCTTGTTGAGCCGGCCCCGGACCACGCCATCCACCACGTCGCGCTCGCCGGCCGACAGCGACTCCCAGCGCTGCTGGAGGGCGCCCAGTTCGTCGCCTTCGCGGCGGCGCTGGCGATCGATGCCGATGCCCTTGTGGATCGCATCCAGCAGTTCCTGGTCGCGGAAGGGCTTGGTCAGGAACTCGATCGCACCGTCCTTGATCGCGTTGACACCCATCGCGATGTCACCGTGGCCGGTGATGAACACCACCGGCAGGTGCAGGCCACGCTGGCGCATGCCGCGGTGGAATTCCAGGCCGCTCTGGCCCGGCATGCGCACATCCAGCACCAGGCAAGCGGGCGCATCCAGCAGCGGTTGTTCGAGGAACGCCTGGGTGGACGCGAAGCCCCGTACCTGCAGGCCCATCGAGGCCAGCAGATCCTCCAGCGCCGCGCGCACCGAGGGATCATCGTCGATCACGTACACGATGGGCGCCGGCTCGACGGCCGGTGCAGCGGGTCTACGCATGGCGGTCCCCGATGGCAACAGGCAGGTCGAACACGAAGCAGGCGCCACCGCCGGCAACGCGTTCCGCGCGGATGTGGCCGTCATTGGCCTCGATCATGGAGCGGCTCAAGCTCAGGCCCAGGCCCAGTCCGCTCGACTTCGTGGTCCAGAACGCCTCGAACACGCGCTCCGGCTGTTCCGCCGGCAGGCCGATGCCACGGTCGCGCACGCTCAGGGTGATCCGTTGCCCGTCGCGCCGGCTCAGCAGTGACAGCCGGCGTTCGGCCACCGCTACGCCTTCCATCGCATCGACGGCATTGAGAATCAGGTTGCCGATCACCTGCTGCACCTGCACGCGGTCGGCCTGCACCGGCGGCAGGTCCGGCTCCAGCAGCAGGGCCACGGTCACCCCATGCTGGTCGAGTTCGCTGCGCGACAGCGCAAGCATTTCCTCCACGGCCTGATTCAGGTCGAAGGTGTCGCGCTGGGGTGCCGCACCCCGGGTCAGTCCGCGGATGCGGGCGATCACATCGCCGGCACGATGCGCGTCGGCGAGGATGCGTGACAGCGCCTGCCGTGCCTTGTCAACATTCGGCGGTTCCTGCGCCAGCCAGCGCTGGCAGGCGTCGGCGCTGCTGGCAATGGCCGCCAGCGGCTGGTTCACCTCATGCGCGATGGACGTGGTCAGCTCGCCGACGGTGGACGCGCGGGCGACCCGCAGCAGGCGTGCCTGCGCCTCCTGCACGGCGGCCTTGGCGGCTTCCATTTTCAGCGTCAGCCAGGTGGTGATGGCGATCACCAGCATGCCGATCACCGAATTGACCAGACCGATGCGGTAGGTGCCGAAACGCGTCAGCACGAAGCTCAGGCCGGTCAGGGCGACACAGGCTACGGCCAGGGCCAGCAATCCGCGCGGCGAAAGCACCCGCGAGGCTGCCAGGATCACCGCTGCATAGAAGCAGGCGGCTGCCACCGCGTAGTCGGTCAACGTGTCGAGCAGGAAGATCGCCACTACGGAGACGATCAAGGCCAGCAGCACCAGTGGACGGCGGGACGACAGCGAAGGCATCGGGACAGCTCCCTGGCGGGATGGAAAGGATAGCAAAGCTGGCTCTGCCTCCCGTGGCTGGGCGTGTGCACCTGGACGGCAGCGGCTGCCGCGCTGCACGTGCGCGCGATGATCTCGCGTCACTCCTCCAGGCTGGCATTCCAGAACCCCTGCAGGACGCCGGGCGTGGTGGATAACGCCGCCAGGACCGCATCCAGCTCGTCGCCATCGGCGGTGGTGGCATACAGCACCGCTTCGATCTCCACATCGCGCTCGCCGAAGGGATGGTGGTCCACCGCGCGCACGGGGTACTGGGCCTGTTCCAGCAACAGCAGCAGGCGATCCAGTACCTCGGCCTGCTGTTCGCGCTGGCAGACGACATTGATGGCATAGACAGCTTCGCTGAACGTCTCCGGCAAGGGCTGCCGCTGGATGCGGTTGACCACCGGCCGCAGCAGCGTGTTGGCGGCGAGCACGAACAGCGTGGCCATCACCGCCTCCGGCAACAGCTTGATGCCGGCACAGGCCCCCACTGCCGCCGAGCCCCACAGGGTGGCGGCGGTGTTCAGGCCCGAGACCTGCGCGCCCTCCTTCATGATCGCGCCCGCGCCCAGGAAGCCGACACCGGAGATCACGTAGGCGACCACGTGCAGCGGCGACGGCGGCCCGCCGTACAGGTCGTGGAAACGGACAGCCAGGTCGACGAACACCGCTGCGCCGACGGCTACCAGCGTGTTGGTGCGCAGCCCTGCGGTACGTTGGCGCAGCTGGCGCTCCAGGCCGATGGCGGCACCGAGGACGAAGGCGGTGGACAGGCTCAGCAGCGAGCCGAGCGTGGCGCCGGCGTTGAACGCGGGCAGGTTCAGGTTGATGGCGGACATCAGGATCTCCCCAGGCACGGCCGGCAACGCCTACTGCCAGCCGTAGCGACGGATGTAGAGCTTCTTCAGTGCAGTGGTCAGTGCGGCATAGCCGAACAGGATCGCCACCAGGAACGGCCAATACCCTGCCGGCAGTGCCTGCAGCCTGAAGTAGGCGGCCAGCGGGCTCATCGGCAGGATCACGCCCAGAGCCATGATCAGTCCCGTCATCAGCAGCAGCGGTGGCGCGGCGATGCTCTGCAGGAACGGCAGCTTCGGCGTGCGGATCATGTGCACGATCAGGGTCTGGGTCAGCAGGCCAACGACGAACCAGCCTGACTGGAACAGGCCCTGGTCGGCGGGTGTGCGAGCGTCGAACACATACCACATCAGGGCGAAGCAGCTGAGGTCGAAGACCGAGCTGATCGGTCCGAAGAACACCATGAAGCGGCCGATGTCCGCCGGGTTCCATTTCAGCGGCTGCCGCACCAGTTCCTCGTCCACGTTGTCGAACGGAATGGCAATCTGCGAAACGTCGTACAGCAGGTTCTGCACCAGCAGCTGCAGCGGCAGCATCGGCAGGAACGGCAGGAAGGCGGACGCTACCAGCACCGAGAACACGTTGCCGAAGTTGGAGCTGGCGGTCATGCGGATGTACTTGAGCATGTTGCAGAAGGTGCGCCGGCCCTGGATCACGCCTTCCTCCAGCACCATCAGGTTCTTTTCCAGCAGGATGATGTCGGCCGCTTCCTTGGCGATGTCCACGGCGCTGTCGACGCTGATGCCGATGTCGGCGGCGCGCAGCGCGGGCGCATCATTGATGCCGTCGCCGAGAAAGCCGACCACCTTGCCCTGCGCGCGCAGCTGGCGTACCAGTCGTTCCTTGTGCAGCGGCGTCAGGCGGGCAAACACGCGGTGGTGCTGCAGGGCGTGTGCCAGCGCTTCATCGCCCATGCGTTCGATCTGCGGGCCGGTCAGGATCGTGTCCGCGTCGAGTCCGACCTGGGCACAGACACGGGCGGTGACCAGTTCGTTGTCGCCGGTGAACACCTTGACCTCGACGCCATGCATCGCCAGTGCCTGCAGTGCCTGTGCAGCCGATTCCTTGGGCGGATCAAGAAAGGCCACGTAGCCGATCAGGGTCAGTCCACATTCGTCGGACTGGGTGTAGGTCGCCTGCTGCGCGCTGGTTTCCTTCATCGCCACCGCCACCACCCGCAGGCCCTGTTCGTTCAGTTCCTCGGTGGTCTGCCGGACCCGCGCCAGCCGCTGTTCGTCCAGTGGCATGTCGTGGCCGTTCTCGCGCACGGTGGAGCACACCGCGAGCATCTCCTCGACCGCGCCCTTGCAGATCAGCTCATGGTGATTCCCGCATTCGGATACCACGACCGACATGCGGCGGCGCTCGAAGTCGAACGGTATCTCGTCCACCTTCCGGTAGTCCTGGCTCAGGCGCAGCGAGCTCTGCAGTTCCACGTGCTCCAGCACGGCGCGGTCCAGCAGATTGATCAGGCCGGTCTGGAAGTGGCTGTTGAGATAGGCGAACTTCAGCACGTCTTCCGAGTCACGGCCGAACACGTCGGTATGCCGTTCCAGGGCGATCCGGTCCTGGGTGAGCGTGCCGGTCTTGTCGGTGCACAGCACGTCCATGGCACCGAAGTTCTGGATGGCGTCCAGGCGCTTGACGATCACCTTGCGGCGCGACAGCAGCACCGCCCCCTTGGCCAGGGTGGAGGTGACGATCATCGGCAGCATTTCCGGGGTCAGGCCGACCGCCACCGACAGGGCAAACAGGAAGGCTTCGGTCCAGTCACCCTTGGTCCAGCCATTGACCAGCAGCACGAACGGCACCATCACCAGGGCGAAGCGGATCAGCAGCCAGCTGACACTGTTGACCCCGGCCTGGAAGGCCGTGGGCGCACGGTCGCTGGCGATGCTGCGCTCGGCCAGAGTGCCGAAATAGGTGCGGTTGCCGGTAGCCAGTACCACTGCGGTGGCCGTGCCGGAGACCACGTTGGTACCCATGAACAGCAGGTTGTGCTGATCGAGCAGGCCGGCCTGCGCATCGCCCGGATGGGCGAACTTCTCCACCGGCAGTGATTCCCCGGTCATGGCCGCCTGGGCCACGAACAGATCCTTGGCCGACAGCACCCGGCAGTCGGCCGGAATCATGTCGCCGGCCGAGAGCACGAGGTGATCGCCGGGTACCAGCTCGCGGATCGGCAGGTCCAGCAGCCGTGAGGGCCGCCGGCTGTGCAGGTGCGCACCGAAGTACTGATCGGCCAGGTCTGCCGCTTCCGTTCCAGGGGTGCGCCGCAGTACACGCGCCGTGTTCCCCACCAGTGCCTTCAGCCGTTCAGCGGCGCGGTTGGAACGCCCTTCCTGGACGAAGCGGATCAGGGTGGACAACAGCACCATCGCGCCGATCACCACCGTGGCCTTCGCATCCTCCGTCAGCCAGGAGACCGCTGCCAGCACGGTCAACAGCAGGTTGAACGGATTGCGGTAGCACTGCCACAGGTGGCGCCACCACGGCAGTGGCTTTTCGTGATCGACTTCGTTCGGGCCGAGGGCGGCCAGCCGTTCGTCCGCCTGGTGCTGGCCCAGGCCATCGGCGTGCGAGTCCAGCCTGCTCAGCAGGTGCGCTTCATCGAGCTGCGCCAAGGTGACCAGTCCGGCGGTGAGGTTGAACGGTACGCTCCCGCTGTTGCCGGGACCGAAGCCGGCTTCGGGCATCGCCCGGCGCCGGAACAGGTTGCCGGCGCGCCGGCTGCGCAGGAAAGCGTTGAACCAGGCATTGAGCAGGCTCATGGGGAACTCCTTGATGGGGCCGGCGCAGGACCGGCACGCAGGGGGCAGGGCGTCGCGTCGCCGTTCAGGCGGAGCGCAGGGCCAGTACGTCAGGCGACCAGGGCTGCATGCGAAGGCGCTGGCTGCCGCCGATGCACAGCGGCTTCATCGCGTCGCGGAGGGGGTAGGGCAGATGGCGCAGGACGCTGATGCGCTCGCTGATCGGCAGCAACGAAAGGACGTCGGCCACCACGCGTGGCGAGCCCAGCGCCAGCGAACGCGCAAACAGCACTGGGCCATGCACCCACAGCTGGCTGCGCAGGGCGGTGACATCGCGCGTACCCATCAGGCGGCGCAGGGTGATGTAGAGGGTCTTGCAGGACATGGGGGCACTCTCCAGGCAGGTGCGCCTGGCGGCCCCCCGCACTCACGCAGGCAGGGACCGGCCGCCAGGCGCCCGGTACGGGCGGAAACAGGCAGGCAGGGGCGCGTTGCGCCCGGCAGGGTCGGGATCCATCGGCGTCTCCGTGCAGGTGGGAAGGGGCTGCCGGGCGCGTTTCCCGGCGGTGGTGCCATTGTCGGCCGCTGGCCGGGCACGGCCTAGAGGCCCGTGGGTTAGCGTCGCTATACCTTGGTATAGCGGCCGCAGTCGAAGCTGACGGAATTGTCAGGCAGGCGACAGCATGGTGCCGGAGGTTGCCACCCAGGATGACGGCAGGCCTGCGCAGACCGGCGCGGGCACCGGATTGGACCCCCTGCCATGCGATTGCCTGATGTCACTGCGCTGCTGCGCCGCCGCCACCTCGCGCTGGGAGCGGCACTGCTGGTTGCCCTGTTGCTGGCGATGTTGTTCCACGGCGTTTCCCGCGGCGACGCACAGCCCAGCGCGGCACCACCACCGGTACCGGTGGTCACCACGCGCGTCGAGCAGCGTGATGTCCCCCACTGGCGAAGCGGCGTCGGCACGGTGCAGTCGCTGCAGAGCACCGTGCTGCGCCCGCAGGTGGATGGCGTGCTGACCGAAGTGCTGTTCGAGGAAGGGCAGAAGGTGCGCAAGGGGCAACTGCTCGCGCGTATCGATGATCGTGCCATCCGTGCCGGTCTGGGCGGTGCACAGGCGGCGCTGGTGCGCGACCGCGCCACGCTGGACGCGGCGCGCTCGGATCTGTCACGGCTGCAGCATCTGTCCAGCGACCAGCTGGTGTCGCGGCAGATGCTGGAGCAGCAGGCCGCCACCGTGCAGCAGTTGCAGGCCACCGGCCGCGGCAACCAGGCTGCGGTGGACGCAGCACAGGTGCAGCTCTCGTATACGCGCATCGTGGCGCCGATGGACGGCCGCATCGGCCTGCGCCAGGTGGATCCGGGCAACCTGGTGCGCGCCAGTGATACGCAGGGGTTGGTGACCGTGCAGCAGACCGATCCGATCTCGGTGGTGTTCGCGCTGCCGCAGGACGCGCTGCCGCAGCTGCGACAGGCGCTCGCCGCAGGCGGCGCACAGGTGCAGGCACTGGACCGCGAGGGTGGCCAGCTGCTGGCTGAGGGCACGTTGCAGGTGATCGACAACCAGGTGGACGAGGCCTCCGGTACGGTGCGGCTGCGCGCGCGCTTCAGCAATGCGTCCGACCAGCTGTGGCCCGGACAGCTGGTCAGCGTGCGGGTGCGCACCGGTCAAAGTACGGGCGCGCTGGTGCTGGATGCCGCGGCGATCCAGCGTGGCGTGCAGGGCAGCTTCGTCTACCGCGTGGTCGCTGATGGCAGCGTGGAATCGCTGCCGGTCACGGTCGGTGAACAGGACGGCGGGCAGGTGGTCGTGCAGGGTGAGCTGCGGGTCGGCGACGTGGTGGTAAGCGACGGACAGTCGCGGCTGCGGCCGGGCACGGTGGTGGCCGAGGCCAAACCCGCCGCAGCGCCTGCAGCGGTCCGGCGCGGGGCGGCACCGTGAGCGCGCGCACCTCGCTGTCCAGCTGGTTCGTTCATCACCCGGTCGCCACGACCCTGTTGACCCTGGCGGTGGTGCTGCTGGGCGTGGCAGCATTGCCGCGCCTGCCGGTGGCGCCGTTGCCGGAGGCTGAGTTCCCGACCATCCGGGTCAATGCCAATCTGCCCGGTGCCAGCGCCGAGACCATGGCCTCGGCGGTGGCCACGCCACTGGAAACCCAGCTGACGGGCGTGCCCGGCATCATCGAGATGACCTCGACCAGTGCACTGGGCAGCACTTCGATCACCCTGCAGTTCGATCTGGAAAAGAACATCGACACGGCCGCGCAGGAAGTGCAGGCGGCGATCAACGCCGCCGCCGGCCGCCTGCCCAGTGAACTGCCGAACATGCCGACCTGGCGCAAGGTGAATCCGGCCGACAGTCCCATCCTGGTGCTCAGCGTGGTGTCGACCCAGATGTCGATGACCGAACTGAGCGATCTGGCCGAGAGCCGCCTCGCACGCTCGATCAGCCAGATCAGCGGCGTTTCGGAGGTCGGCATCGTCGGCCAGCAGCGTCCGGCGATCCGCATCCAGGCCCAGCCGGAGCGGCTGGCGGCGATGGGCCTGACCCTGTCCGACCTGCGTGGCGTGGCGCAGAACGCCAGCCTCAACCAGGCCAAGGGTGCACTGATGGGCGAGCAGCGCACGTCCACCTTCGAAGCCAACGACCAGCTGTTCAGTGCCCAGGACTACCGGCGCCTGGTCGTTGCCTATCGTGACGGCGCACCGGTGGCGCTGGGTGATGTCGCGCAGGTGATCGACGGCGCCGAGAATGCCTACGTGCAGGCGTGGCCGAACGGCCAGCCTGGGGTCGGCCTGATCATCAGCCGGCAGCCCGGCGCGAACATCGTGCGCACCACCGATGCGGTGCTGGCCGCCTTGCCGGAACTGAGCGCGAACCTCCCGGCCAGCGTCGATGTGGAGGTGCTCAACGACCGTACGCGCACCATCCGCGCGTCGCTGCACGAAGTGGAGCTCACCCTGGTACTGACCATCGTGCTGGTGGTGCTGGTGATGGGCCTGTTCCTGCGCCAGCTTTCCGCCACGCTGATCGTCGGCGCGGTACTGGTGGTCGCGCTGGTGGCGACCTTCGCCGCGATGTACGTGGCCGGCTTCAGCCTCAACAACCTGACCTTGGTGGCACTGGTGGTTGCGGTCGGCTTCGTGGTCGACGACGCGATCGTCGTGGTGGAGAACATCCACCGTCACCGCGAGGCCGGGCTTGGTCCGGTGGACGCCGCCCTGAAGGGCGCCGGCGAAATCGGCTTCACCGTGGTCTCGATCAGCCTGTCGTTGATTGCCGCCTTCATCCCGCTGCTGTTCATGGGCGGGGTGGTCGGGCGCCTGTTCGCCGAGTTCGCGCTGACCATCACCGTGGCGATCCTGATTTCCATCGTCGCCTCGCTGACCCTGGCACCGATGATGGCCGCGCACCTGATGAAGCGCATGCCGGCGCACCGGGACAGCGAGCGGACCCTGGCCGGGCGCCTGCTGGCCGGCTACGACCGCAGCCTGCAATGGGCCCTGCGCCGCCAGCGGCTGGTGCTGGCAGGCTTCGGCCTGACCGTGGCGGTGGCGGTGGCCTCTTACATAGTGATTCCCAAAGGCTTCTTTCCCCTGCAGGACACCGCCTTCGTGTTCGCCACCACCGAGGCGGCGCAGGACATCGGCTACGAGGACATGGTGGCCAAGCACCAGCAGCTCGCGCGCATCGTTGCGGATGATCCGGCCCTGCAGGCCTACAACCACGCGGTCGGCGCCACTGCCGGCAGCCAGACGCTGTCCAACGGCCGCTTCTGGTTCGTGCTGAAGGACCGCGGCGACCGCGATGTGGACGTGCACGGCTTCATTGACCGGGTGCGGGCGAAGATGGCCAGCGTGCCCGGCATCACCGTGTACATGCGCGCGGCGCAGGACATCAATCTCGGCGCCGGGCCGGCGCGGACGCAGTACCAGTATGCCCTGCGCGGACAGGACAGCCGCGAGCTGTCGCAGTGGGCCGAGCAGCTGACCGAGCGGCTGCGGGGCCTGCCGCAGCTGCGCGACGTGTCCAATGACCAGCAGGTCGGCGCCAGCGTGACCCGGCTGGAGATCGACCGCACGGCAGCGGCGCGCTTCGGCCTGACCGCCAACGACATCGACCAGGTGCTCTACGATGCCTTCGGCCAGCGCCAGATCAACGAGTTCCAGACTGAAACCAACCAGTACCGGGTCATCCTGGAAATCGCGCCGGGCATGCTGGGGCAGGTCGATGCGCTGTCCTACTTCCACCTGCGTTCGCCGCTGACCGGGCAGATGGTGCCGCTGTCGGCCGTGGCCCAGGTGCAGCCCCCGGGCAATGGTCCGCTGTCGATCAGCCATAACGGCATGCTGCCGGCGGTGAACCTGTCCTTCAATCTGGCCCCCGGCGTTTCACTGGGCGAAGCGGTCGGCCTGGTGGAGCAGGCGCAGGCGCAGATCGGCATGCCTGCCAGCATCAGCGGCCGCTTCCAGGGCACGGCACAGGCCTTCCAGGAGTCGCTGGCCAGCCAGCCGCTGCTGATCCTCGCGGCCCTGCTGGCGGTCTACATCATCCTCGGCGTGCTGTACGAGAGTTTCGTGCACCCGCTGACCATCCTGTCCACTCTGCCGTCGGCCGGCATCGGCGCGGTGCTGATGCTCTGGCTGTGGGGGCTGGACTTCTCGATCATGGCGCTGATCGGCATCGTGCTGCTGATCGGCATCGTCAAGAAGAACGGCATCCTGATGGTCGACTTCGCCCTCGACGCACAGCGCAACCGCGGGCTGGCGCCGCTGGAGGCGATCCACGAGGCCTGCCTGACCCGGTTCCGCCCGATCATGATGACCACGCTGGCCGCGTTGCTCGGTGCCATTCCGCTGATGATCGGTTTCGGTACGGGTTCGGAACTGCGCCAGCCGCTGGGCGTGGCGGTGGTCGGTGGCCTGCTGATCAGCCAGCTGTTGACCCTGTACAGTACCCCGGTGATCTACCTGGCCCTGGACCGCCTGTTCCTGCAGCGTCGCCGCGAGCGCAGGGAGGCGGCGGGCGCTGCCCTGGCGGACCCTGGATGAAACTGCTGATCGTGGAAGATGAAGGCAAGACCGCCCATTACCTGCGCACCGGCCTGGGCGAGCAGGGCTGGGCGGTGGACCTGGCTGCCGACGGTGTCACCGGCCTGCACCTGGCGCGCGAGTTCGACTACGACGTGATCGTGCTGGATGTGATGCTGCCGGGCATGGATGGCTTCAGCGTGCTGCGCGAGCTGCGCCGCAGCAAGCAGACACCGGTGATCATGCTGACCGCGCGCGACCGCGTGGATGATCGCGTGCACGGCCTGGGGCAGGGCGCCGACGACTACCTGGTCAAGCCGTTCTCGTTCATCGAACTGCTGGCGCGGCTGCAGGCCCTGGTGCGGCGTGGGCGCCAGCAGGAGCCGACCGAACTGCAGGTGGGCGATCTGCAGGTGAACCTGCTGGCCCGGCGGGCCTACCGCGATGGCTCGCGGCTGGACCTGACCGGCAAGGAGTTCGCGCTGCTGGCGCTGCTGGCACAGCGGCGGGGCCAGATCCTGTCCAAGACGGTGATTGCCGCCCAGGTCTGGGACATCAATTTCGACAGCAATACCAATGTGGTCGAAGTGGCGATCAAGCGCCTGCGCGGCAAGATCGACGGCCCTTACCCGAGCAAGCTGCTGCATACCGTGCGCGGCATGGGCTACGTGCTGGAAGTGCGCGAGGACGAGGGTGGGCGGGGATGAGGATGTCGATCGCCCAGCGCCTGTCGGCGATGTTCGCGCTGGCCGCATTGCTGGTGTTTGCTCTGCTGGGCGTGGGCGTCTATGGCGTGCTCGAGCGGCAGGTGGTGCGGTACCAGCATGCGGAACTGCAGACCAAGCTGCACGCGGTCAGTGGCAGCGTCGCGATGTGCGACAGCACCGAGCGCTGGACCAAGGTGCGCGAGAAGGTCGGCAACCTGATCTCAGGCGACCGCGACACCCTGGTCTGGGCATGGAGCGAGAACCCCACATTCCGCATCGGCCAGGCAGAGCCGCAGGTGCAGGCCCCCGGCAAGGGTGACAACGGCATGGGCACGCTGCCGCGTGAGGGCGGGCACCCGCTGCGCACGCTGTATGAGCGGGTGCCGGGCAAGGGCGCGCGACCGGATGTGGACCTGTGGATCGGCATCGACTCGGAGCCCTATACGCAGGCGCTGCAGCGCTTCGGCGTTGCGTTGTGGGTGGCCGGCGGGCTGGGCGTGCTGCTGGTGGCCGGGCTTGGCTACTGGATCGCCCGGCTGGGGCTGGCCCCGCTGCGGGCGCTGTCCAACGAGGCACGCTCGCTCAGCCCGCAGCGGCTGTCGCAGCGCCTGGCCGCGCAGGGACTGCCGGCCGAACTGGGCCACCTCACGCAGGCCTTCAACGGCGCGCTGGATCGGTTGGAAGCAGCGTACACGCGGCTGGACGGGTTCAACGCGGACGTCGCGCACGAGCTGCGCACCCCCCTGGCCAATCTGATGGGACAGACCCAGGTGGCCCTGTCCCGTCCGCGTGATGTGGCGGCGCTGCAGGAGGTCATGCAGTCCAACCTGGAGGAACTGGAGCGCCTGCGTGCGATCGTCAACGATATGTTGTTCCTGTCGCGGGCCGGCCAGGGCGATATCGCGGTGGAAACGCGTCAGGTCCAGCTGGCAGACGAGGTCGCCACCGCCGGTGAATTCATGGAATTCCTGTTCGAAGAGGCCCAGCTGACGTTGCATGTCGAAGGCGACGCCATCGCCCGCATCGATCCGTCGTTGTTCCGCCGCGCGCTGACCAACCTGTTGCACAACGCCGTGCAGCATGCGCGTCCAGGCAGCGACGTGCGTGTGCAGCTGCAGTCCGAAGGCGAGGGCGTGCGGGTGGCCGTGCTGAATGAAGGCAACGGCATCGCCGCCGAGCATCTGCCCCTGCTGTTCGAGCGCTTCTACCGGGTCGACCAGGCCCGTGAGTATCGGGGCGAGCGCCATCACGGGCTGGGGTTGTCCATCGTCAAGGCCATCGCCGCACTGCATGGCGGCGAAGTGTTCGTGGCCAGTTCGGACGGTCTGACGACGGTCGGCTTCACCGTGGCACGATGAAGGAGCGATTCAGCCGGGCTGGCCGAAACGGTCGGCGAAGTCGTCGGTCGCGCGCACCAGCGCGTCGGTCGTGGCCGCTTCGTTCGCACTGTGGCCGGCAATCACCATCTCCAGCCTGGCTTCCGGCCACGCCTTGGCCAGTTCCCACGCGCTGCGTGGCGGACAGATGATGTCGTAGCGGCCCTGTACGATCACCGCCGGGAGGTGGCGGATCCGCTCCACATCGCGCAGCAGCTGGCCGGGCTCAAGGAAGGCCCCGTTGCGGAAGTAGTGCGCTTCTATCCGGGCCTTGGCCAGGGTATCCATCGGGTCGCTGCTGGATTCGGCGGTCACCTCGTGCTGCAGGGTCGCAGCATTGTCCTCCCAGCCCAGCCACGCCATTGCGGCAGCAATGCGGATGGCGGGGTCCGGGCTGTCCAGGCGTGTCCAGTACGCCTGCAGCAGGTTGCCGCGCTCGTCTTCGGGAATGTGCGCTTCATAGCGGTCCCAGCGCTCCGGAAATATCCAGCGCGCACCGCCCTGCGGCTCGGAAAACCATTGGTTCTCGATGTCCCGCCCCAGGTACACGCCGCGCACGATGAGGCCGGTGGCGCGGGCGGGATGGGCCTGCGCGTACGCCAGCGACAACGTCGAGCCCCAGGAGCCGCCATACACCAGCCAGCGCTCGATACCGAGGTGCTCACGTACCTTCTCGATATCGGCGACCAGTTCCTGCGTGGTGTTGTCGCGCAGTTCGCCGAACGGGGTGGAACGGCCGCTGCCGCGCTGGTCGATCAGCACGATGCGGTACCGCGCCGGGTCGAAGAAGCGACGATGCGTGGGTGAGATGCCGGCACCGGGACCGCCATGCAGATACACCACCGAATGCCGTCGGGCGTCCCGCACTCTTCGACATGCAGGGTGTGCAGCGTGCTCACGGGCAGAGTGTGCTCGCGATAGGGCGTGATCGGGGGATACAACGTGCGCATGATGGACGTCAGTGGACCGGGGCCTGACAGCATACCCCCGGCGCGCGCCTACAATGGCGTCATGTCCAGGCAGCCCACTCTCGACGATCTGCGCCGCTACGCGGTGGCGCGCACCCTGTTCCCGCCAACAACGTTGATGGCCGCGATCCGGCGGCTGGGCTTCGTACAGGCCGATCCGATCCGCGCGCCGGCCCGGGCACAGGATCTGACACTGCGGCATCGGGTGAAGGACTATCGGGCCGGTGACCTCGAGCGGCGTTACCCTCGCCTGCCGGTAGAGGAGGACTGCCTGGTCAACTACGGCTTCCTGCCGCGCGAGTACCTGGCGTTGATGCATCCCCGCGTCGCCCGGCGCGCATGGGACGCGGACACCGAACGCCGTGCGGCGGATGTGCTGGCGTTCGTGCGCGAACGTGGCAGCGTGCATCCGCGCGAGGTCGACCAGGCGTTCGCGCACGGCCGGGTGACCAACTACTGGGGCGGCACCAGCAACGCCAGCACGCATCTGCTGGAGGGCATGCACTATCGCGGCCTGCTGCGGGTGCAGCGGCGCGACAGCGGAACGCGCATCTACAGCGTGGCCGAGCATGCGCCGGCGGAGGACAGCGAGGACGGGCGCGTGCGGCGCGCGGCGGCACTGGTCGCGCTGATCGTGCGCAAGTACGCGCCGCTTCCATCGGCCAGCCTGACCTACCTGGCCCGGCTGCTGGGCTACGGCGCACCGCATCTGGCCGAGCAGACCCGGCAGGCGCTGAAGCTGGCGAAAGAACAGCTGGCGAGCGCTACCGTGGAGGGCACCACGTGGTACTGGCCGGCGGACGAGAATCCGCGCTCACGACGGCATGCGCCGGACGAGCAGGTACGCCTGCTGGCGCCGTTCGATCCGGTGGTCTGGGACCGCCGGCGGTTCGAGCTGCTGTGGGGCTGGGTCTACAGGTTCGAGGCCTACACGCCGGCGCCCAAGCGCCAGTATGGCTACTACGCGCTGCCGATGTTGTGGCGCGAGCAGGTGGTGGGGTGGGCCAATGTGACTGTCCGCGACGGCCAGCTTGAGCCATCGCTCGGCTATGCGGGGCGCTCACTGGCGCGCGACCGGCTGTTCCGCAGTGCGCTGGAGGATGAGCTGCAGCGCATGGCGCTGTTTCTGGCGGGCGGGCGCGGGGCCGGGTAGCGCTCGCAGCAGGCTGCTGTGGGCGCGTTCGCGATGATCGCCGGGCGTCGTTTCGATGACCTCGACGGCGCCTGCATGACGGCGCAGGCACAGTGGTAGCTCTGCCCGCCGGCTTCAGGAGTTCTGCATGGCCCGCCGCAAGACGCTGCGCATCGCCACGTTCAACGTCAACGGTATCGGCACGCGCTTGCCCCATCTGCTTGCCTGGCTCGACAGGACATCGCCGGACGTGGTCGCATTGCAGGAGCTGAAGGCCACGGATGCTGCATTCCCGGCCGATGCGCTGGAACAGGCCGGCTACGGTGCACTGTGGCTGGGCGAAGCGCGATGGAATGGCGTGGCCCTGCTGGCAAGGGATGCGGTGCCGGTGGAAAGCCGGCGGCGGTTGCCGGGCGAACCGGCGGATGTGCAGAGCCGCTATCTGGAAGCGGCGGTGCACGGCATCGTCGTGGGTGGTCTCTACCTGCCCAACGGCAATCCCCAGCCGGGCCCCAGGTTCGACTACAAGCTGCGCTGGATGAAGCGCCTGATCCGTCACGCGCGCAGCCTCGTCGATCTCCCGCACCCTGCAGTGCTGCTGGGCGATTTCAACGTCATCCCCACCGAGGCCGATGTGTACGACCCGAAGGCATGGCGCCGCGACGCGCTGTTCCAGCCGGAGGTGCGCGAGCAGTTCGAGCATCTGCTCGCGCAGGGCTGGACCGACGCCCTGCGCAGCGTGCACGGTGACAGCACGATCTACACATTCTGGGACTACTTCCGCCAGCATGCCGAGCGCGACCGGGGACTGCGCATCGATCACCTGCTGCTGAACCCGATCCTGGCGGCACGTATGGTGGATGCAGGCGTGGATCGTTGGGTGCGCCTGCAGGACAAGGCCAGCGATCACGCGCCAACGTGGGTGACGGTGCGCACCTGATCCGGATCCGGCGTTGTCTGTCGGCACTGTGGTGGGGCGTCCGCTCAGCGCGTCTGCAACGATGCCTGCAGGGCGGCGGCCAGGGCAGCATCACCTGACACCAGGTCACGCCAGCGCAGGACCACACCCTTGCGCCGGCCTTTCTCCACCAGCTTCAGGCCCTGCGGATCAAGCGTCAGGGTGTAGTGCTGGCCGTCGATCTCCAGTTCACGCCGCAGTGGCCGGTCCAGCGGCGTCATCTGCGTGCTGCCGATGCAGGCCGGGGGGCGCGTGCCGAGACGTGCCGATGGCCGCGGACATGCCAGCGCCACGGAAAGTCGACGGCGCGGCTGATGCCGATCCGCGGGCCGATGACCGGGTCCGTCGGCGGAGGTGTGCCGTCGCGGGCAATGACCACACCGTGGCTGCCCGTCACCAGATCGGCGCCGTCGAAGCTCTTGTCCAGGCCGAATGCCTGGGACAGCTTGCCTGGGCCGCTGGCAAGATCGCGGTCGTGCCGTGCGGCTGGCCTGAGTTCCCGCATCCTGTCGATGCCCTGCACGGGCTCCGCTGCGCGCAGCAGGACTGCCACGCCCTCGTGTTCCTGCCCGCACACCACGTTGCTTCCCCAGTGGATGCCGTAGCTGAAGTACACGTACAGATGCCCGGCCTCCCCGAACATGCTGGCTGTCCGCGGCGTCGGTCCCCGGTAGGAGTGCGCGGCCGGGTCCTGGCTGCCGCCGTAGGCCTCGACCTCGACGATACGGGCCGCCCGTCCATCGCTGCGTATCAGCAGCGCATTCAGGAGTTCGGGGGCGACCTCCTGCGGCGGACGCTGGTAGAAACGGCGCGGCAGGAGCGTCCAGTGATCGGGCAGCCAGTCAGGCACGGCGGTAGCGGGTCGGCGAACGGGGGATCAGTCTGGCGCTGGCAGGGTGAAGCGGATGCGGACGCGGCGTCAATCCGGTGAACGCGGCGCGCGAAGCGCCGCACGCCGGGCGGCGTAGACTTCCGGCGTCTGCGGTTTGACGAACAGCGCCACCAGTTCCGGGTACTCACGCTTGACGGCGTTTTCGATGCGGGTGATGCAGGCCTCGATCTGCGGCGTATGCCGATCATCCTCGAACTCCGCGCTGAGCATGGCCACCACCTGCTCCGGGCCCATCTGCATGGTGGTCACGCCATTGGCGCGGCGCAGATCGGCATCGGTTTCGGCGACGGCCAGGATGCGCTCGGCCACCGCTGGATGGGCAGGCTCGCCCACCAGCAGACCCTTGGTCTCGCGTGCCAGCAGGAACGCAGTCACCGCCAGAACTGCGGCGATGCACAGCGAGGCCACGCCGTCCAGGACCGGCATGTCCAGCAGTTGCGCAGCGACCAGCCCGGCCAGCGCGAATCCGAGACCGAGCAGGGCTGCACTGTCCTCCAGAAGCACGGTGAACGTGGACGGGTCCTTGCTGCGTCGGAACGCCTCGAAGTAGCCGAGCCTGCCCTTGGTGCGGCGGAACTCGCGCAGCGCCACCCACCACGACGCGCCTTCGAAGAGGATGGAAATGCCCAGCACGCTGTAGCTCAGCACATGGTGGGTCGCCGGTTCCGGCTGGCGGATGTGCTGGATGCCCTCGTACGCCGACACGCCCGCGCCCGCCGCAAACACCAGCAAGGCCACGATGAAGCTCCAGAAATACAGCTCGCGCCCGTAGCCGAATGGATGCACGGCGTCCGGCGCCTTGCCGGCCCTGCGCAGCCCGTACAGCAACAGCACTTCGTTCAGGGTGTCGACCAGCGAGTGCACGCCTTCACTGAGCATCGCTGAACTGCCGGAGATGCCAGCGGCGATGAATTTGGCCACGGCAATGGCGAGGTTGCCGGCCAGGGCGGCATAGATGACGAGGCGGGGACCGGTGGGGGCGGACATCGCAGGGCGGTTCAAGGAAGGTTGCCTGATCTTCCTGATGCTGCCGTCCCCGGGGCGTGCAGGGCGTCCGTCAGCGACCCTTCGGATTCAGGTAGAGCCGCGCGCCGTCGGACTCGCGAAAGCCAGACCACCGTCCGCCACCCGATGCACGGAAACGGCCGTACACCGTGTTGCTGGTGTCGGTCAGCAGCAACTGGTTACCGGAAAGCAGCCAGCGGTTGGCCGGGAAGAATCCCTCTGGACAGCCCGCCGGCACATAGGCGCTGTAGCCGCCGAACCACTCCATGCTCTTCAGTTCGATCGTGCAGGTGTTCCCGTTCTCCTCGCCCAGCGTCCACGTGCCGAACAGGTCGCTGTCACGCAGATCGCGGGGATGGCGGCGTTCCTGGCCCCAGCGATCGGTGTCATCGGGGACGCCGATCTCCAGATCCACGCCGGTGCTCTCGCCGTTCGATTCGGAATGCGTCCGGGAATGGGTGCTGGACTGCGAGGTCATCGAGCCGCTGCTGCCGAAGGCCGTGTCATCGCCGCGCTGGCTTTGGCTCTGGGTGGTCGAGGTCTGGGTGGTCTGCGAGGTCTCGGTGCTCTGCTGGCCAAAGCCGAAGGATGCATCCTGGGCCATGACGGGAAAGGTCAGGCAGCACAGCGCAGCCAGGCTGGTGCGCGGGAGCAGGGCGGGCATGGCGGGAACCTCGGAAGGGCGACCCGGAAAGCATGCGACCGGCAGGGCGGGAGACCGCGTGATGGTGCCATGCCGGCTGTGCAACGGTCCTCACTCGTCCAGAACTTGCGCGATGGCATCGGCCAGCAGCATGCGTACGCGTGGCGTGGGCAGATCAGGGTCGCGCACTGCCCGCATGGCCAGCCCTTCCACCAGCACTCGCAGCAGCAGGGTACGGTGGGCGATCCGCTCTTCGTCCAGCGTGCGGCCACGGCCCGCGTCACGCTCACGCAGCCAGCCATGAATCGCGGCGGTGATCTGCTTGTCGTGGCGGCGCAGCACCTCGGCCAGCGCCGGGTCGCGGTGTGCTTCGGCGTTGATTTCCGCAAACAGCGCTACGCTGGCAATGGCATTGCCGTGGATCGGCAGTACCTCACCCCGTGCCCATTGCTGGTAGCACTCCAGCAGCCCAGCCAGCAGGTCCGGTGCATCCGGCATCTGGCTGATGGACGCTTGGTCGTGCCGGAGCTGGCGCTCGATCAGGGCCAGGATCAGGGCCCGCTTGCTGGCGAAGTAGCGGTACATCAGTCCCTGGCTGATCTGCGCCTGCGCAGCGATGTCGGCGATGGAGCCGGCATGGAATCCCCGGGTGATGAAGCATGTCTGCGCGGCATCGAGGATGCGCCGCCGCTGCGCATCTGCATGGGCGGCGGCGGTATCCGCTGAGGGCGAGGGGACCGCGGGCGTCTGTGTCATGGATCTTCCTGGCTGGGATGAAGGGCCGGGATAGTACTTCACGGATCGCGTGAATGAACGGTCATTCATCTGTCACTGGCCGCCTCCACACTGCGCCGGCCAGCCCCTTCCGTGAATGAGTCCGATGCGCCACCTTCCGCTGCACCGATCCCTCCTTGCCCTGGCCGTTGCCACTACCTTGCCCGCCTTGGCCCGCGCCGAAGAAGCCCCGGCCGCCGATATCTCCAGCGAAACCGCGCGCACCGTGGTCGCCCTGGACCAGGTGGTGGTGACCGCAGAGAAGCGCGCCACCAACCTGCAGGAAACGCCCATATCGGTCTCCGTCGTCGACGCAGAAGCCTTGAAGGATCGGAGTGCGATCTCGCTGGGCAGTCTGTCGGACGGATCAATCCCATCACTGCGTGTCACCCCGTTCGCGACCCGAAGCTCGGCGCTCAACATCGGCATCCGCGGCATCGGCGCATCCGGAGACGCCAATCAACCCGCCCGCGATGCCGGCGTCGGCATCTATGTCGATGGTGTGTTCATGGGGCGTGCGCAGGGCCTGGGCAGCATGCTCTACGACGTGGAGCGCATCGAAGTGCTGAAAGGGCCGCAAGGGACGCTGTTCGGCCGCAATACTGAAGGTGGTGCGGTGAGCATCGTGACAAAGCAGCCAACCGGGGAGTTCGGTGGCAGCGTGAGCGCGGGCGTGTCGAACTTTGGTGGCTACACCAGCGCACTGCACCTGGATCTGCCGAAAGTGGCGGATCTCAGCTTCAAGATCGATGCCGTGCAGGCAAAGCGTAGCGGCACCACGGACAATCCGATGCGCGGCGAGCGCGATTTCAACGCCTATGACAAGCGCGGCGCGCGACTCAGCGCGCTCTGGCAGCCCAGCGATGATTTCTCGCTGCTGTACGCCTTCGACAGGTCCTACGATGCGACCACGCCTTACCACACGCAGGTTCTGGTCCCGGGTGCCTTCCTCAGCCCGCTGCAGCAGGCCGGTGCCAGCCAGGACCGGCGCGACAGTGCGATCCTGGGCGGACCGCAGGAGGACAATATCGGCCGCACCAGCGGACACCTGCTGAACCTGTCCTGGACCCTCAGCGACCAGCTTGAGCTCAAGTCCATCAGTTCCTATCGCGAACTGACCCAAGGCCAGTTCGACATGGGTCTGGTCGATGCGATCTCGGCCTATGGAGGAGCCGGTACGCCATTCGGACGCTACAGCCTTGCCCAGGTCTACCAGCACCAGTACAGCCAGGAGTTCCAGCTGATCGGCCATACCGACCAGCTGCAGTTCCTGGGCGGTGCATTCTTCTACCACGAGACTGCCGGCGACAATGCGCAGACCCCGAACATGCTCGTGTGGGGGCCGGGTGGCAACAGCTACACCGTCAACCCGGCAACCAATCCGCTGGATCTCTCGAAAGTACGCGTGGACCGTGCCAGCAAGGCATGGACCGACAGCCTGGGGGTGTTCGGGCAAGCGACGTGGACGCCGGAGTCGATGGACCGGCTGCACCTGACCGCGGGTGGCCGTTACACACGCGATGACAAGAAGGGCAATCTGTACACGGTCAACGGTGCCGCCACCCAGCTGGCGTTCAAGGACCGCTGGAGCCGCTTCGACCCGATGGTCAACATTGCCTATGACCTCGGCGGCCAGGCCATGGTCTACGCGCGTTACAGCACCGGCTTCAAGGCCGGTGGCGCGAATTCTCGCTCGACGAACTACACCGCGTTCGGCCCGGAAGAAGTGACCGCCTACGAGCTGGGTTTCAAGTCGCAGTTCTGGGACGACCGCGCCCGTCTCAACGTCGCGCTCTTCGACGCCACGATTGCCCACAAGCAGATGGACTTCTCGTTGCCGTTCGACCCGAACAGCGGCGAGACGCGTACCACGATGGTCACCACCAACGCACTGGGCGGCGGCAGATCACGCGGCGCGGAACTGGAGTTCAACGTGATGCCGGTGGACAACCTCACCCTGGCACTCAACTACGCCTACACGAAGATCGATGCGCAGACCGCGGTCGATCCGTTCGGCGCAGGCGTGCAGGTGACCGTGCAGCCCCTGCTGGCGCCGAAGAACGCCGGCAGCATGGCCATCGACTATCTGGTGCCGTTCGCCAATTTTTCCGCGCTGAAGTTCCACGTTGACGGGAACTGGTCCGACGGCTTCTACACCAGCGAGTACGACCAGATGCTGACCGACCGTTCATTCGTGGTCAATGCTCGCGTTGCACTGGTGGATGTACCCATGAACAGCACCGGCACCACGATGTCGTTCTCATTGTGGGCGCGCAATCTGCTCGATGAGCAGCACCTGTTCTACAAGCTCAACAGTCCGGCACTTGGCCAGACCGGCATCTTCAACGACCCGCGCACCTTTGGCCTCGATGTGGCCATCAACTTCTGAAAGCCCTGGAGAACCTCATGAAGACCCATCCTGCCTCACTTGTCCTGGCCCTGATGCTGTGCCTGCCGCCGAGCGTGGCCGCGGTTGCCGCTGATGCCCCGCCGGCGGCGACTGCGAAGCCAGCCCCTGCAGCCGATGTGATGCCAGTTGCCGCTGATGCAGCGCGGGTGATACCGCTGGAGGGTGCATGGAACGTGCGCACCTTCGCCGGTCTGCAGGGCCGCCATGGGCCGATTCCGGCCGAGGCATTCATCCGCACCGCCGACCTCGGTCGCCTGACCGACGCAGACCGTGACGCGCTGGCCGCGGCCGGGGTGAAGCTGGACATCGACCTGCGTACCGCAGACGAGGAACGGCAGTCGCCGGACCTGCTGGCCCGCGATGAGCGCTTCGACTACCAGCGCATCTCGCTGATGGGCACCGAGCAGATGGACCTGCAGAAGATGATGGCCAGCTTCCCCGATACGTTGGGCGATGCGTACGTACAGTGGCTGGGCCACAGCCAGCCACAGTTCAAGCAGGTGTTCCAGCGCATCGCCGCACAGCAGGACGGCACCGTGCTGTTCCACTGCACGGCCGGCAAGGATCGCACCGGCATCATCGCGGGCCTGCTGCTGGATCTGGCCGGCGTGCCCGAAGCGGACATCGTGCACAACTATGCGATCTCAGCCCACTATCTGCAGGGGCAGCCGAAAGACAGCGCCATGAACGCGCAGATCATGGCGCTCATCAGGCAGAATCCGGAGATCGGCCGCAAGATGGCCGGGATGGCCGGGACCGCGCCGGACAACATGGAGCGGTTCCTGGCGGCGCTGCGCAGCCAGTACGGTGGTGCCGAGGGTTATCTGAAGGCGATCGGCGTGAGCGAGCGGGAGATCCGGCAGCTGAAGATCAGGCTGGGCCAGGCTGGCTGAGCGTCGGCATGACGCGTGCGCGGGGACGCGTTGGATGGCGTCCCCGGCCCTCAGGGCCTGGGTTTCAGCCGCGCCACGCGTCGTCGGTACTGGTAGACGTTGTCGCCCTCGATGCGGGTGGCCTCGGTGCCGCGCACCTGGCCCACCTTCTGGTCCGAGCCGCTGACGGGCGCGGCCTGCACTTCGGTTTCATGCTCGAAGGCGTGTGATTTGTCGGTATTGCGATAGTAGCGATACAGCGCCCAGTACAGCGCGGTCGCGCCGGCCGGACCTGCCGCCAACAGCCAGAGGCCACTGTCGTCGCTCATGAGGTCGCCATCAGAATGAGGATTGCCACTGCTTCGATGATCGTGCCGGCCGTAAGGGCTGCCAGCAGCATCTTCCACTGCTGCACGGGCACGCTTCCCATGGTTTCGCCGGTACGCCCGTTCACCGCGATGTAGTGCAGCATGCCGCCGTTGCGGCCGGGCTGATGATAGGAGTACAGCCAGACCGGCAGGTACATGGATACCCAGCGGGTGCCATGCACGTCCAGCTGTTCCTGCTCCCAGCGGACGCCCCGGTTGTAGCCGCGCACCGACGCTTCCACCTGTGCGCGCGCGATCGACAGCAGCTGGTCCTCCAGCCGCGGGCGCAGCGTTTCGACATCGAGATTGCGCTTCTCGGACGTGAAGCCGGCCAGGTAGGACGCGTTCCATTTCACCGCGTTCTTGGTGTCGAACGGCAGAATGGTGTTGATGATGTTGTTGGTGTTGGCACTGATGTCCAGATTGCCGCGCTCGGCAGAGGATTCCAGCGGCAGATCGTCGACGGTGAAGTTCACCTGGCGCTCGATCTGGTAGACATCGGCATCGTATACGGTGCGCTTGTTCTTCTCGCTGCCCACGGTGTATCGGCGGGTCTGGATCTCGCCCTTGCCCGCCACGGCGGCGCTGACATTGCTGTCCACGATCATGTATGGCAGGTACACGCCGACCACGTTCTCGGGCGTGAACTGATCCTTGAAGGCTTTCAGGGCGAACAGACGGCGCTTGTCGACGAACTGGCGGATGCGGGCAACCGCATCGTCCTTGCTGATGTGGAACGGCAGTACCGCGTCCGGTACCGCGCCATTGGCGATCTGCTCGTTGACGCCGAACACATGCCGGCACCAGTGGCAGCGCGCTGTCATCGTGCTCTCGGTGTTGACCGTGACTTCGGCACCGCAGCCGGTGCATTTGAAGCTCATCAGCGCCGACGCATCGGCATCGATGTCGCGTGCACCGCTGGCAATGATGGTGCCACGCAGCTGGTCGATGTTCTCGCCCAGACCGAACGCCTCTTCCACCCGGGCGCCATGCCATTCGTGACGGCAGTACAGGCAGACCAGGATGTCTGTGCCGAGCTTGGGCCGGATATCGGTGGCGCCGCATTTCGGGCACCGGTTCAGGCCGTCCTTCAACTCGGTGGCGGAAGTGTCGATGCCCAGCGGGTCCGGAGCGTCCACTTCGTCGCGGATCGCCTGCGGCAGCTGCGAGGTGTCCAGCGGGAAGCTGCCGGGTGGGGGAGGGACGTCCCGCGGAGAGCCCGGACCGTCCAACGCCACCCCCGGCAACGGCGGCGGTGTCACAGGGCCGGAAGCGGGCAGCGGAGGCGGTCCGTTGCGTGGATCTGACATGTGCGGTTCGCGTCCTGCGGGTTACAGGCCCAGCGCCTTGGCCTTCAACGCATCATAGTCATCCTGGGTGATCAGGCCCAGGTCCAGCATCTCCTTGGCCTTTTTCAGCTTGGCCACCGGGTCATCCGCGGCCGGGGTGGCCGGCTGCTGCATGCCGCCGACACCGAACATGCCCGATGCCATGCCGACCCCCACCAGGCCTGCCGCGCCACCGTTCTCGCCGGCGGACTGGATGCCCTGGGCGACACTGGCCTGCAGGTTGGAGTTGCCGCGCGATCCGGCCAGCGCGTCGGCGCGCTGCACGGTCTTGAGCAGTTCACGGGTAGTGGCGTCGTATTCGATGGAGACGATCGCCGTCTTGACGATGGCCAGGCCGCGATCGCTCTGCCACTGGTAGGCCTGCTCGACGGCAGCCGACAGGCTCTGCGCGAAGCCGATCGAATCCTGCTGCAGCCGGGTGATGCGGTTGCCCTTGCCCGGATCGTTGGTGTACAGGCTGAAGGCCGGCGCCAGCGAACCCACCACCTCATTGAACAGCTGGGTGGCGGCAGCGTTGTCCAGGTCGGTGAAGTCGAACACCTTGCCCGGCTGCAGGTAGGCTGCGGGTACGAAGTTCTTCACGAACAGGATCGGATCAACGATCTTCAACGTGTACGAACCACGGGTGACCGCGCCGACCTGGGTGTTGAGGAAACCGTCATCCCAGTAGATCTCCGACTGGGTGCCGAAACGGTTGTCCGGCAGTTCCTTCAGCGAGACGAAGAAGGCGGCCTGCTGGCTTCCCGGCTGGCCACCGAACTTGAAGCGCTCCCAGCTCTGCTTGATGAAGGTGCTGACCAGGCCATCGCCGGCGAAGAGGGACTGCGAGTTCAGGTCGTCCGAGCGCCATTCGTATCCGCCCGGTTCGGCGACGAAGGCGGTGATGGCACCGTCCTGGAACAGCAGCAGGCCGTAGCCCTCGGGCACGACGATCTTCGAGCCGTTGCTGATGATGTTGGACGACCCCTGGGTGTTGGAGCCGCGCCCGGCATTGGTGCCCTGCGGGACCGCAGCGAACAGGGCTGCGGTGGCCGGCAGGCCGGCAGGCACGGTGTAGAAGTCCTTCCACTGGTCGGCCAGCACACCACCGACCGCACCCTTCACCGCCTGTACCAGACCCATGGCCAACTCCCTGTTGTTGCGTGGGCAGGCACCATGCCTGTCCAGCCCGCCTGAATATAGCAGCGGGCGGGGGCAGGCGTGCCATCCCTTGCAGAATCAGGCCGTGGGCGGCCGTCGCACCGCCTGCAGCACGGCGGCCATGTCCAGCCCACCCAGGCCAAGCCGCTGGGCGCGGTCGAAGAGGGCATCACTGGCCTCGATCAGCGGTGCGGCAATGCCGGCTTCGCGGGCGGCCGCAGCCACCAGCTGGCTGTTCTTCAGCACGTCGGTGATCGATGCCTGCACTGCATAATCGTCGCGCACCATCTTGTCGAGCTTGATCCGCGAAACGTCACTGGCCATCGGGCCGGCATCGAGCACCTGCGCGAAGCGCTCCAGCGGAATGCCGTGCGCTTCGGCGAAATGCACGGCCTCGGCCAGGCCGGTCACCAGCGTGATCAGGTACAGGTTCACGGCGAGCTTCATGCGCAATGCCGCGGGAACATTGCCGCAGGGAACGCATTGTCTGCCCAGCGGCGCCACCAGCGCGGAGGCCTGTGCGACGTCCTCGTCCTCACCTGCCAGCAGGATGACCAGCTGCGCGGCTTCGGCCTGCACCCGCGAGCCGGACACCGGGGCTTCCACATAGCGCCCGCCGGCTGCGCGCACCTGTTGTGCCAATGCCTGCGAATAGGACGCGGAGCTGGTCCCCATGTTGATCAGCAGGCGACCGGCAGCACGCGCGGCGAATTCGGGGCTGTCGCGTGCCAGCACGCTGTCGATCGCCGCGTCGTTGGCGAGCATGAGGATGATCGTGCCGCAGGCAGCGAACACGTCTTCAACGCCATCGGCCACTTCGACACCGGCGGCGACCGCCTCGGCGTCGTTGCGGCCCGAGCGCGACCATCCCAGTACCTGGCTTCCCGTCCGCGCCAGGTGCGACGCCATCGGCGTTCCCATCACTCCGAGCCCGATGAATCCGACAGGCATGACTGCTTCCGCTGGGGACAAGGCGCCCATCATGCCGCAGGGCGCCGGCGACCAGCAGGGATTGACCGCGCGCAGTCGGGGACGCAGGCTGGGCCGGCTCATGGCCGCCCGACACCCATCGCCCCTGTCCGCATCCTCGCACGCCATTGAAGGGGTGGCGTGCGCGGGGGATGCGTGGCCCTGCCTCGTGCATGCGGGGAGGCCATGAACCAGAGCCCTGAACTGCTGCGCCGGTTGCTGCGCGCCCGCGACTGCATGGACCGCGCCAGCCACGAACCGTGGCCGGTCGCCCGTCTGGCCGACGTCAGCGCAGTGTCCGTGGCGCACTTCGCACGCGCTTTCAAGCAGGCGTTTGGCATACCGCCCCATCGCTACCTGCTCAGCCGACGCATCGAGCGGGCGGTTGCCCTGCTGCGCGAGACAGACCTGCCCATCACCGAGATCGCACTGGCGACCGGCTGGGCCAGCCTGGGCACCTTCGGTCGCGTCTTCCGTGACATCACCGGCGCCAGCCCGGGTGCTCTCCGCGAGCGCGAGCAAGCGAAGGGGGCAGCGCAGGGTCGGGTGCCGGAGTGCCACGCCCGTGCGGCGCGACGCCCGGACCTGAAGAGCGCAGTTCTGGAGAAGCGGCGACGCGACAGCGCTGCTAACGTCGCCCCCGACTCAGGGAGGTCCCATGACGAACAGCGTGAATGTGGTCGGCCTGTACGTGCGCGACCAGGATGAAGCACTCGATTTCTACGTCGGCAAGCTCGGCTTCGAGGTGGATACCGATGTGCGCAACGGTGACTACCGCTGGCTGACGGTCCGCAGCCCCGGGCAGGACGGCGTCCAGCTTGGCCTGTTCCGGCCCGGTCCGCCGGTCCACGACGCCGCCACCACAGCGAGCCTGCAGCAGCTGCTGGCCAAGGGCGCGATGCCGCCACTGGTGCTCGCAGTGGACGATTGCCGCGCCACTTACGAGGCCTGGCGGCAGCGCGGGGTCGAGTTCACCCAGGAGCCGGTCGAGCGCTACGGCGCGGTCGACGCCGGATTCCGTGATCCTTCCGGCAATGGCTGGAAGATGATCGAGGCCCGGTCTGATGCGAGGCGCCGGGCATGACCCGCGGGCGCTGGGCACGCCCCGTGCACCGCTGGACATCGATCGTGTTCACCGTGGCCGTGATTGCCAACTTCGTCGCCAGGGGCCTCGGTGGCGGCGAACCGCCGCCGTGGATCACATACTCACCGTTGCCGCCCCTGTTCCTGCAGCTGTTCACCGGTCTGTATCTGTTTGCGCTGCACTACACCGGGCGGCGCCGCCATGCCGTGTCCGGTTGACCCCATCACGCCACGGCGCCGGCCGCGTGGGCTGCCAGCAGGGCCGGCAGCTCATCCATGCGCTGGAACACCCGATGGACGCCTGCGGCGCGCAGTGCCTCCGGGGTGCTGTGGTGTGGCCCGCCCTCGCTGAAGCCGAACACGGTCGCGCCCGCGGCTACGCCGGCCGCAGCGCCGGTCACGGTGTCCTCGATCACCGCACAGCGTTGCGGCTCGACGCCCAGCGAGGCGGCAGCGGCCAGGTAGACATCCGGATGCGGTTTGCTGCGCGGCATGTCCTGGCCGCTGAAGACATGGCCCTGGAAGGCGTCGAACAGACCGACCTTGCGCAGTTGCAGCTCGACCTTGTGCAGGTCCGCGCCGGACGCGCAGGCGATGCGGCCGCCGGTGGCCGCGTGGATGGCGCGCACGGCTTCAGGGGCACCTGCGATGGCGGTCAGGTCCCGCTCCAGGGCACGATTGCGCTGCTGACGGAACTCCTCCAGCCATTCGGGGGTGAAGGGTTTTCCCGTGCGCTCCTCGATCAGGCCGGCCAATCCGGCGACGGACTTGCCGAGAAAGACCTCGCCTGCCTGGGCGGGGGTCAGCAGCCAGCCGCGCGCACTCAGCATCTCGGAGAGCACGCGGGCCACCAGCGGCTCGGAATCCACCAGTACGCCGTCGCAGTCGAACAGCACCGCATCGAAGGGGTAGGGGGACATCGACAACTCCTGCCAGTGAAAGCCCATCATTATCGCCGGTTCGCGCAGCGCCGGGTTGCCGGGCTGCGGATGGGATGCCGAGGGCGCGCCGACTACAGGCCCGGCTCCCGTCCCATGCGATGCGCCAACGCGAAGATCGCATCGGCCCCGGCCTGGGCAGCGTCCCTGTCTTCCGGCTGCAGGTTGCTGGTGAACAGGTCCTCGACCGACTCCGCCCCGCACATGCCCGACTGGCCGCACAGGCGGTTGAGCAGCGGAGAGTCGATTCCGCAGGGGATGCCGAGCCGGCATCCGGCGAGCATCCACGCCGCTGTGGCGACCTCGCTGCCGGCGGGAACGGCCTGCAGCTGCTCGCGCCTGCCGGCCGCCGTCGAACCCATCAGGTTGGAAAGAGCCACGTACGCCTCGCCATCCTCCTGCAGGAGGACGGCTTCAATCAGTGTCCTGTGATCGGCCAGGGGCAGGTCAAAACCTGCATGCAGGATCTGCTCTTCTATCTGCGCCACCAGACTGCCCTGCCGGGCGGCCAGGCTTCGGTAGTGCCGGACGTTCCTGATGCTCTCGAGAATGCGCAGCGACACCCCGGCACAGCGCCTCTGCAACCAGGCATGGCTGCGTATCAGAGCCGCACGGCGCTCGGGCGGGATGTCGATCGTCGCGATTGCCGCAGGGTCGAGGAACATCGTGCACTCGTCGTAGATCCGGCTCAGGGCCAGGCTGGCGTCGGCGTCGCCGGTGCGCGAGCGCTGCTCCAGGTCGGCGATGAGCAGATCCAGGCGGGCCGCCTCGCGGTAGCGCGCCATGGGTGAAAGCACGGGCTTGGCCTGTCCGGTACCTGCGGCGGCTGCCGACGCCGGCGCACCGTGCAGCGCAGCCTCGGCTCCGGTAGTGGCCGTGGGTGATTGCGTGCTGTCCGCAGACCGCCGCGAGGCGACGACAAGCGTCATCGCCAGGAGGACCAGCAGGGCGGCCACGCACGCGGCCAGCCGGAACGGGAACTTCACCATCGACCTCTTCTTGGCAACCGGATCCACCGGCACGGGCAGGGAGCTGTCTGTATGCCTGCATCGGCACGCTCGAGCCTAGCACGCCGCATTCATGTTCAAGCCCGGCGAGACGGGGCGTTCCCGCCATGTTGCGTCGCAAGGTGTCTCCCACCATTCGCACTGGTACGGTCCGGCTCGTCGCACTGCAGCGACGGGGAGAAACGACGATGCGCAAGATGCTGCTGCTGTTGATCCTGTTGACCGGCCTGTCACCTGCCGCCTGGGCGGTGACGGTTACCACCACCCATCAGACGATACCCAGCTGGGACGGAACACCGCTCGGGGTATTCGTCATCCAGCCGCAGGGGCAGGGCGAGGGACGCCTTCCGCTGCTGGTCATGCCCAGCAGTTGGGCCGTTCCCAGCGTGGAATATGTCGGCGTCGCGCAGTCGCTCGCCCAGCGCGGCTATATCGTGCTCAGCTACAGTTCGCGCGGATTCTGGGAGTCGGGTGGGGCGATCGACATCGCCGGACCGGCCACCGTGGAGGATGTCAGCGCGCTGATCGACTGGGCGCTGGACAACACCCGGGCCGATCCTGCCCGCATCGGTGTCTCGGGCATCTCCTACGGCGCCGGCACCAGCCTGCTGGCGGCGGCGCGTGATCCCCGCATCAAGGCGGTGGCCGCACTGAGCGGCTGGGCCGACCTGGAGGCGGCGCTGTACAGCAACAACACGCCCAGCGCGCAGGGCATTGCCCTGCTGGTGGCCGCCGGCCTGGCCACCGGTCGTCCCGGTGAGGAGCTGGCCACGATCAACCGCAAGGTGGTGACCGGCAACTTCCAGGGCGCGGTGGAATCGCTGCTGCCGGTTGCGGCACTGCGCAGCCCGTCCGCCAGCGTGGCGGAGATCAACGCCAACCGCCCCGCCATTTTCCTGGCCAATGCCTTCAACGACAGCCTGTTCCCGCCCGGCCAGCTGGTGGACTTCTTCAATGCGCTGACCGGTCCCAAGCAGCTGCAGCTGCGTCATGGCGATCACGCCCTCAACGAGGCGCTGGGTGCGCTGGGGGTGCCGAATGAGGTCTACGCCTCGGTGGGGGACTGGTTCGATCACTACCTCAAGGGCGTGGCGAACGGCATCGATCGTGCCCCGGCCGTGCAGCTGAAGTCGCAGAAGGGCAGCTGGAACACCTATGCAGACTGGCAGGCGACCCGTGCCGGCGCGACCCAGTACGCGCTGACCGCGCCGGGCGGACTGCTGCTTCCCACGGGCGGCCTGGTCGAGAACGGGCGCAGCAGTGGCTGGAGCTACCGCATCGGCAGTGGCCTGCCGACCGCTGCCAACTCCGGTGTCGCGATGGTGTCCGGCTCCCTGCAGATGATCAACGTTGCGCCTGGCGCCTACGTGCCCTTCATTGGCCGCAATGCCGCCGGCGTCTGGCAGAGCCCGGTCTACTGGAGCGCCCGTCGCCTGGATGGCATGCCGGAAGTACGCGTCACCGTCACCCCCAGCCGGGCCGACACCACGCTCTACGCGTATCTGTTCGTCGAGGACGTCCTCGGCAACGGGCAGCTGATCAGCCACAAGCCGTACACCCTGCGCGGCGCGACCCCAGGGCAGGCCAGCACGCTTGATCTGCGTCTTGAAGCGAGCAGCTGGAACATCCCGGCCGGAAGCCGGCTGACCCTGGTGATCGACACCGTGGACCTGCGCTATGCCGGCGTCAGCCAGCTGGGTGGAACGGTCACCTTCAGTTCCCCGGCCAACGCACCTTCAGTCCTGCGGGTGCCCCTGCACTGAGGCGATGCCGCCTTCCTTGACGGAGGCGCGTACGGTGGAGGAAGTGCGCGGCGCCGCTGCCAGCGGCGCCTGCTGCATCCGCGTGCCATGCGCCGCATACCATCGCAGGTCTGCGATGAAGCCCGCGATGTCGCGGGCCAACGCCGGGTCTGCCGTGCGTTGGCGCAGTGCCGGCATCAGGGCCCGCGCGATGGCTTCGATGCCACGCTCGCCAGCGATGGCCGCGCTGCCGCAGATGCGATGGGCCAGGTCGCCGGCCTTGCCCCAGACACCCGCCTCGACCGCGACCTGGAGATCCTGCAGGTCGCTGTCATACGATTCCCAGAAGACCTCCAGCATTCCGCGTGCGACTTCATCCCCCGGTCCCCGGCCCAGCCAGGCCCTGAGCTGGAAGGTGGAGAGAGGTTTGGTCACGACGTGATCGAACCCTGCTTCGGCGCACTCCCTGGCATGTTCGACGCCTTCCATCGCTGAGATCGCCAGGATTCTGGCACGCCCCTGCTGTCGCGAGCGTTCAATCGCGCGGATCCGTCGGCACAGTGCGTAGCCGTCCATGTCGGGCAGGTTGCAGTCCAGCAGGATCGAGCCGAACTGAGGATCCGTCTCGATCACGCGCAGGGCATGTGCGGCGTCTGTCGCCAAGGTCACCGGCAGCCCCATCGCCTCGATCTGCGCCTTGAACATCCGTGCACTGTAGATGTGATCTTCCACGATCAGTACCGATGGATTTCCAAGCGGAGCAGTCGCCTGCGGTTGCAGTGCGGGCGTCGGAGCAGAAGGTTCGCCGTGCCGCGCGTGACGCGCGGGAAGCACGACGTGGAAACGACTGCCTTGTTCGGGGCTGCTCTCCACACGGATGGAACCCCCCAGCCGCTGCGTGATGCGTGAGCAGATGGACAGGCCCAGGCCAGCGCCGCCCAGGGCGCGTCCCTGCCGGCTCTGCCAGTAGTCGGAGAACAACGCTTCGCGCTCCTCGGCACTCATGCCGATGCCGCTGTCGATGACCTCGATGTTCAGCGTGCAGTGCCCGGACGTGCCGGCCTCCACCCACAGGCGCACACGTACGTCACCGTTGCGTGTGAACTTGATCGCGTTGGACAACAGGTTGACGACCACCTGCCGCACCACGATGGGATCGATCCACAGATCGCCCGGCTCGCCACCGGGCAGTTCGACATGGCATGTCACGTTGCGCTCGCGCGCCTGCGGGCGGAACGCGCGCACCGACTCCTCGATCAGGGGGCGCAGCGCGACCCGCGTTGGCTCCGCTGCGCGGCTGCCTCCTTCAAATCGCGAGTACTCCAATGCGTTGTTCAGCAGAAGACTGAGGCTGGAGGCACTGGCCAGGGCTGCATCGAGGGCCTCTTCCTGCTCCGGAAGCACGGGTCCCTTGCCGAGCAGGTCGGTTGCCGAAAGCAGCGCATTGGCCGAATTGCGGATTTCATGGCTGACCACGGCCAGCATCCTTGCCTTCTCCTGCGCGGCGCGTTTGGCCAGATCCCGTGATTGCTTCATCTGGTAGGCCGCGAACGCCAGCGCCAGCAGGACGAGGGCGGCGGAAATCGCTTCCGTCCGGTAGTACAGCAGGATTGCGCCGATCGAGGGCGGCGTGCGGTACACCGTCTCCAGCCAGCCATCGATCACATCCCGGTGATGCGCGACCGAAAGCGCGCGGAGTCCGCTGTCGATGGTGTCCAGCAGCGCCTTGTCCTCGCGCCTGACCACCGCACGCACCACGATCGGCAGCTCCGCGACCGCACCGGACGCGACCAGAGTGTGCTGGAAATAGCGACGGATCACCGGGTTGTACAGCGCATCGGTTCCCAGCGCCGCATCCGCCGTTCCCGACTCGACCGCACCGAGGATCTGCGGCACTCCCGTGAACTCCAGCACCTTGATATCCGGATGATGGCGCCGGATCCAGTCAACGTACTGGCTGCCCTCGCGTACGGCGACCACGTGGCCGGCCAGCGCGCCAAGCGTAGCGAAACCGGGCCCCGCCGCTCGCGAGAACAGCAATGTCCTGCCCTCGAAGTAGGGTGGCGACACCAGGAAGCGGTCATCCTGTGGAAGATCCAGGTCCATGACCGAAGGCACAAGATCCACCTCGCCCGACTGAAGCTGACGGTAGGCCTCCGCGGGCGATCCGGTGGGTACGAACTGGAAGCGGACGCCCGCGAGCCCGGCGATGTGCATCATGTAGCGATAGGCGGAAGCACCTTTCCCGGTGGCGAAGCCAACCGCACGCCCTCCATCAAGCTGCGGATCGGCGGCCACACGGATGATGCGCGCCTGCGTGGCGTCGTCGTTGCGGGAGGAGTGATGGACGCCGGCAGCAAGCGCGCAGAGCACAAGCGCGGCTGCAGCCAGCAGCCCGGCCATTCCTGTTGATCGTTTCATCGGCCTTCCAGAGGCGGGCAAAGCACGTGAGCGGATCTCACGGGACGTTGTGCTGAAGAGGCCGTGGCGGCACGGTGCTGTCACCCCCCCGGTGCTCCTCCATTTCGGTGCTGGAAGGCTAGCAAAGAGTGCCCGATGCGTCTTTGCAACTAATTGTATTGGAGAACCTGAACGAGCCGTACATCATTCGTGCCCCGGCCCGCTGCTGCCGTCCCACTACACGAGGTGCCAACGCGACTCTGGGCGTGCCCCATCGGCAGACACGCTCACTCCAGTCCCAAGTCCGATGCGAACCTGAAGAGTTCGGCATTGCTGCTTACGCCGAGCTTGCGCATTGCTGCACGCTTCTGGGTGCTGACCGTCTGCTTGGTGATCGCCAGCTCGAGCGCGATCTCGTTCACACCCTTGCCCGCCAGGAACAGATGTACCACCTGCGCTTCGCGGGGCGAGAGCAGTTCGCCAGCGGAGTCGAATCCGTTCACATCCCGGCTGGCCAGGATGGCAGGTGAGAAATACCGGCGCCCCTGTGATGCGGCCAGCAGTGCTCTGGCGACATGGTGCAGGTCATCCGACTTGCTGACCACCGCAGCCACCCCCCGCGTGAGCAGCACCTGGATGATCGGCCACTGGTCCATCGCGGTGAGCACCACGATCCGCAGTGCGGGGTGTCTGCTGCTCAACGCGTCCACCAACGCCAGCCCATCGCTGCCGTCGCCAGCGGGCATGGAGTAGTCGACGACAGCGACATCGGCAGGCTGGACAGTGAGGAGGTCCAGCAGTTCGACGCCGTTCGCAACGCTGGCCAGGCATTGGAATCCTGCCTGCTCATCGATGATCGCCTCAACCGCAAAGCGTGTGATCGGATGATCGTCGGCAATGACAACATGCTCGACTCGGTCTCTCATGGTGTTTTCCTTCGCATTGGGTTTCGCGAACAGGAAACTTCCGGCCAACCTGACAAGCGTCAACAGAAGGAGGCGCGAATAATGCCTGTCGAATTCATCATCGCCGATGATCACCCCGTGGTCACCATCGGCGTTGCCCGGCTCGTCGCCGCACACCCGGACCTGTCCCTGCGGGGGTGCGCGAGGAACTCGAGCGAGCTCGTCAACCTGCTGGCCACCACCAGCGTGCAGGTCGCGGTGATCGATTACTCGATGCCGGGTGGCGAGTATGGCGACGGCCTGTCATTGATCCGCTTCCTCCTGCGACGCTTTCCTCGTACGGCACTCGTCCTGCTCACCGGGAACGACAGCAGCCACATCATCGAGCATGCGCAGCGGGCCGGCGTGAAATGCATCGTTGCCAAGTCCGATCCGCTGGAGTACCTGCCACCGGCCATCCTCGCCGCGGCGGTCGGCAAGAGCCACCTGTCGCCGCGGATGCTCGAACTCGCTTCGCTGCATGAGCAGTCACCGGGCGTGGTGCTGTCCGGGCGCGAGCTGGAGGTCCTGCGCCTTCTGGTCGAAGGTTACAGCCAGCGCGAGGTGGCCCGCCAGCTTTGCCGAAGTGTACAGACCATAAGTGCACAGAAGCGCTCGGCAATGAAGAAGCTCGGCCTCAGCAGTACCATCGATGTCCATCGCTATGCTGCCGCCAACGGCTGGGTGACCTGTGCCGATGGCGGATAGCCCTGCGGCTTTTGCGAACTAATTCGATTGTGGAAGTGAATTCCCATCCATACAGTGGCTTCAACTTAACTCGTAGTCCGGGGAAGCGGAATGGCCATTGAACTGGATGCCTGCGTAGCCGGAGTGCTCGCACGGTTCGCTGCCCTGGATCTCGAGCAGCAGCGGTGTTTCCTTGATGCATTGAACGGTTACATGTATGCGTCCGCGCCGCAGCGGAAGCAACTGCGCAGCAGGTGGGAAAGCCGCCGTCGCGACGAGATCGGCGGCCGCCGCGCCGTGCCCCGGCAGGCCTAGACGGGCATGCGGGTAGGATGGAGTGCGCGCAGACATCATCGCTGTTCCGTGATGGCCGGGATCTGCACCGATTCCCGGTACAGCGCAGCAACGCCCGACCTGGCGGCGCCTGCCTGCTCGAGCAATGCCTCTTCTACGGGCAGAAGTGCCGAGCGACATGCATGCACCACGTCCTTGCATTCCATCATCATCCATTTCGTCTGACTGTCGTCCATCACGATTCTCGAAAGCACGCGCGATGCTTTGCGCAATGCGATCTCCCGCGATGATGCGTGGGCACAGACATAGGCGTAGAGCGGCGGCGCCAGGCCATGGCGATCACGCCGCAGGTCGAACTTCATCAGAAAGCACACACGCATCCGAACACCGCATCTCCGGCCTGGTCAAACGGCACGCCATCGCGCCGCCAGTGCAGCTCCAGCGGATTTCGCTGCAGTGCAATATGGCAACAGTGCAATCAAGTGCGCGTTCTTTCCATAGAACTTTTATCAATCATCCGCTGCTGAACAGAGGGGTGGGGCAGTCGGCGCTGAATTTCGGAGTTGTTCGATTGAGCGCCTGGACTGGCAGTCATAGCATGAGCGGCGCGCCGGCACGGGGAACGGTCGGTGGCCATCACCTACATGGATCATGTCGAGGGGTAAGACGATGTTCGCAGCGGGAGCCGGAGTACTGTCGGACCTGCGTCACTGCCTGTGCCGTGGTTCCGCAACGACGCCGCGCAATGACGCTGCCATCGTGGATCCATCATCTGCATCGGAAGACGCGGGGGTGCGGAGCGCCATTGCCTTCCTGTGTCGATTCCCTGATCGCGATGTGCCGGTGATCACCAGCCGGTTCATGGGCCGGTCGCTGACGGTCAGTATCGGGCTGGAGCCCCGGGGCGTCGGTCACGCGGGAAGGCCGCCCACGGCAGCAGAACTGCGCGCACTCCGCAGCGCGTGCGGTCGCGGTCGCATCCACACTGTCGCCATCGCCACATGCACTGCGGCGCCGATCACGCTGCACGGCATGTTCCGCTCGGTGCCCGATGGCGAAGGCGTGCTGATTCTGTGCGCTGACGATGGGGTCCGCCGGCACGTGATCGATCTGATGGGGTTGTCAAACTACTGTTCCAGCTGCGGCATCATCACGTAATTCGACGGTACAGCGCGCACTGCACAAACCTGAGCCGTTCATCCGCTCGGCCCGGAACTTCGAATTATTCGGAAAAGTTGCATACCCAGGGAGAGTACCCCTCCCTATCGTAGCGCCCTTCAGTGAAGGCGGTGTCGGCAGCGCCACACCCCGGCCTCAAGGAAGCCTCGATGAAACGCCTCATTCTTTTGGGCGCAGCGTTGCTGTTGCCCACGTTCGCCAGCGCCGAAATGCCATCGATCCACGTCGGGGCGATGTACGAGTATCTGCTGCCCGACCAGGGCGCATTGCTGAAGCGTGTCCGCAACAGCGGTGACGCCACGGCATTCGTGCGTGTGCAGGTCACCGAGGTGCGTTACACGCAGGACAACACGCCCTACGAGGTCGATGTGGAGCCTGGCCTGTACGGCGGTGACGGCAGTGCGCTGATTGCCAGCCCTTCGCGCCTCATCGTTCCCCGCCAGGGGCAGCAGGCCACGCGGCTGCTCTTCCACGGCAATCGTGACAAGGAGCGCTACTACCGGGTGCGCTTCGTGCCTGTGCTGCCGAAGAAGGAGGACGAGTTCGCCCTGACCGAGGCGCAGTCCGAGGACTATCGCCGTGCCATCGCGGCCGGCGTCAACGTGCTGACCGGCTATGGCGTCTTCGTCATCGTGCATCCGGAAGCGCCGTCGCCCGATCTGCGCACCGATCGCCAGGCCGACCGCACCGTGGTGCACAACGCGGGCAACAGCACCGTGGTGCTCGACAACGTGCGCCAGTGCAGCACCGGCACGCAGCCCGGGCAATGCGGTGCCTCGCGCAGGGTGCATCTGCTGCCCGGGCGCAGCGAAGCATTCGCGCATCTGCCTGGCCAAGACCATCGCTTTGAAATTGTCGAGGGGAAATCCCGCAAATCCGTCCTGCTCGACTAGCAGCTTCCTCTGAAGCTGCGTCCACCGCCGCACACGTCGGCATTTTCCAACCCTGGAGCAATTGCAATGAACCTGAAGTCCATCACCGTGGCCGCCCTGGCCGCCCTTACCCTGTCGCCGGCCGTCGCCTTCGCCGATCCGGAGCAGTTCCCGCTGCAGATCAACGTCACGGCCACCGTGCCGTCGCCGACCGGCCTGCAGATTTCCCCGGTGGGTGACTGGGCCGGCGAAACCCAGGACCTGCCGTGGAACATGACCACGCAGCGTCTGGAGCCGGTGCAGAAGCAGATCGACATGAAGAGCGGCCTGGGCGCGATCACTGCGCACCTTGCCTACGACGCCAAACTGGCGGCGGACGCCGGTGAAATGCCGATGTCGGTTTCCGTGGCCGGCAAGACCCTGGCCGTGGGCCCGGCGGCCGCCGTTGAAGTCGCGACTGAAGTCGAGGCCGCGGCTGGCAAGCGTGCCCTCGTGTCCATCGCAGCGGCGCCGGCCGGCGGCGACTACCTGCAGGGCAACTACAGCGGCACCGTTTCGATGATGTTCGAAAGCCGTTCGCCGTAAGCACAGTCCTGTGCAGACCGGGCGCGCCCGTGCCCCTTTGGAGCGCGGGCGCGCCCGTCAGTCTTACTCAACAAGAAGCCATCATGTCTCCGCGCATCCTCCCTTTCGCCATTACCCTCGCGCTGTTCTGCACCGCGCCTGCCGTGCTGGCTGCCGAGGGCGCGCTGGACACACTGAATCTGCTGGAGCAGTCCGATGCCCTGCCGGATGACTTCCGCGATCACTTCTTCGATGTGCCGCTGGTGGTCAGGGTAGAGCGGGACGGCGAGTATCTCGGCGACGCGCGCGCCGTGCTTACCCGCGGCAACGCGGTGTCGTTGCTGGAGTTCACCGATGCGCACGGCAGCACCCAGCCCGAGAGCGAGCGCGAGCGTTGGCTGGCCGTGCTGGCCTCCCCACATGCCCTCGGCCCGTGCACGAAGGCGTGCCGCGATGGGCTCGCCGGCCTGCACTACAGCCTCGAGAGCTCCCTGCTTTCAATCGCCTCTGAAGCGGCCGGCCAGGCGTTGGCGGTGCAGCGCCACCTGTCGCTGCCCGATTCCGGCAGCAGCGGCCTGATCCTGCGCCACCAGTTGAATGCCTATGGCGGAGAGGGCCAGCGGGCTGCCGGTCGCTACGCGCTCGCCGCACAGGGCAGCGTCGGCAACTGGACACTGGACGCCAGCTACCAGGCGGACCGCAGCGGCGAGGATGATCGTCGCGTCCGCCATGTTCTGCAGTCGCTGCACGCGCAGCGTGAGTTCAAGGATCATTTCCTGCGTGCAGGATGGTTCCTCCCGAATTTCGACGGCGTTACACGGCAGCCCCGTGGCGCCGGACGCACCCGTTTCACCACCTTCGGGGTGATGGCCGGTTCGTCCGATACGCTGCTGGTCGACAGTCGTTCGCCCAGCCTGTACCCGGTATATGTGACTGCCAACCGCGAGGGCAGCGTCGAGGTCTACCGTGACGGCAGCCTGATCCTGACCCAGGCGGTCCGTCCGGGGCTTCAGCAGGTGGAGACGCGACGTCTGCCTGGCGGCATCTATGAAGTGGAACTGCGTGTGATCGAGGACGGACGCGAAACGTCACGGACAACGTCCATCATCCACAAACCCGCCCAGTGGCGCGATCCCAGCCGGCGTTGGCGCTACAGTGCCTTTGCCGGCGTGCAGGACAGCCTGCTGGACAGCTTCGATGATCCCGGCGCAGGCCGGCCTGCCGTGGGCGGCGTGGTCAACTATCTTGCGCATCCGCGTGCGGTACTTGGCGTTGCCGTGCAATCCATCGGGGACGAGCGCTCGCTTGCCGGTTCAGTCGACTGGCAGGTCAATGACTGGGCCAATGTCTACACGAACGCCTATACCTCCAACCGGACCGGAAAGGGCGTGGACCTGCAGGGTCTGCTGCGCTACCGCAATGGCAGCGTGGTCGCCTCGCATACGCGGAGCTGGCAGGTGCAGGGCGACCTCATCGAGCCTCCGCCGTTTCCCGGGTACACCAGCGCGCCCGTGCGCGAGGGCTGGCTGCGCACCTCGGCAGTCGGGGTCAACCACGGGTTCGGCCGGCATGGCCAGGTCTCGGCCCGGGTCTCACACAGCCAGGGCATCAGCCGCGGCACCGGCTTCGACCTTTCTTTCAGCCGCCGGCAGATGTTGTTCGGCAGCGACGCCAACTGGCGGGCCTCGGTCTTCGATCGCCCCGGCAGCATCAGCTCGGGCCTGCGGCGCAATCGTGGCGTGGAGTTCACCCTGAACATCGCGCTCGGCCAGGACGGGCGGCGCTACAGCGGCAGCCTTGGCTCACGTACCGGGGCCCGGGGCGGTCGTGACGTCTACGCCAGTGCGGGTGTGCAGCAGAGCTTCGCAGGCAGCATCGTGCGCAGTGTCGCCGGGCAGGCCACCGTGGACAGCACGGGCATCGGCCTGGGCGGCAACGCCCACTTCGAGTCGGCTGCACTGCGCGGGGATCTCCATCTGCAGCGCTCTTCGCTGGACGGTGGTGTGAGCGGGGGCGTCAATCTGGAAAGTACGCTTGCCGTGGGCGGAGGCACCCTGGCGATCGCAGGCGACGGCCAAGCCAGCACGGTTGACACCGGCATGATCATCGATGTGCGTTCGGACCTGGCCGGCGCCACGATCCGCGCGCACGACAGCCGTGGCGGCTCCCACATCCTGCGCCCCGGCCGCAATCTGCTGCCGGTGTCCGCCTACAGGCCCGGGTCGATCCAGCTCGACTTCGATGATCACCATGCGCCTGCCGCCGCGATCCAGCCGTCGGTGCTGCCCTATCACCTCAACAAGGGTGGCATCGCCTACAACCAGGTGGATGTCATCAGAACGATCACCGTGCTGGGCCATCTGCAGGACTCGCAAGGGCGGCCGCTCGCAGGTGCGCACGTGATCAATCATGCCGGGCGCAGTGTCGCCGAAGCCGATGGATTCTTCGCTTTGGAGATGAACAGCCGGATGCCGACGCTGGTCGTGCGTCATCCGGACATCAGCACGTGCAGTTTCGAGCTCGATGGCCGCACAACCCGGCCGCGAGGGGAGATGTGGATGGCCGGCATCCTCAAATGTCCACCTTCGGCCGTGGCCGCACAGACTGCGGCCGGCCATGCTGGAGAAGCCCCATGATGTTCCGTCTGCTGCGCCGCTTCCTTCGCCGGCTCACGCTCGGCGTGTCGATGCTGCTGCCTGCGCTGGCTGCGCAGGCGGGCGACGTGTACATCACGGCCGAGTTCAAGCCTGACCTGGCAAACCCCAACCAACGGGGATTCGTCAATACCACGCCGTGGAGCGGGGTCTGCGCCAATGCGCATATGGCGACCTGCATCGCCAACAACTGGTGGAGCATCGATACGACCGTCCGTGGCAGCAAGGAGGTGATCCGCAATGCGGACTACGGCCCGGACGGCTTCTATATCGGCATGCCGGCACCGCGCATCGTGACCGTCACGTCCGAGGATGGCGCCAGCAGTTTCGACCTCACCCTGCGGGTGATCGGCGCGGCGATGCGGTTCACCGATGAGGACAGGGACGGGGCGCCGAGCGGGTTCTACTCCAGCGGCGGACCGAACAACTGCTCGTATGGGGTGACAGGATCAAGTCCCTATACCGTCATGCGCATGCTCCTGCGTCGCGACGACGGACAGGGCGCCGTCGCCTGCGGCCTGCACTGGGTGAACACCAACAACTATGCCATTCCAGCACTGGATTTCGTCTATGCGCTGGAAACCCCGGCGCCGCTGGAGATGCGCAGTGGCATCTACACCGGTTCGACCCGATTCTCGTTCGGGGGAACCGGGCAGGGCAGTGACTTCGACCTCGGGCACCGGGTATCCCTGTCCGACAGCCTGGTGAACGTGCATTTCCGCCTGGAGGTGCGCCATGCGTTCCGGTTGGATGTGGCCCCCGGCATGGACCACGCGGTGCTGGCACCCAAAGGCGGGTGGAGCCAGTGGACCGACCATGGCATCGCACCGGCGCGGCTGCAGCAGGAAGTTCCGTTCCACATCAGCAGTTCCGGCCAGTTCAGTGTCTCGATACAGTGCGAGCACCTGCAGGCGGACGGACGCTGCGGAATCCGCAATACAAGCGTTGATGCCGATGACGTTCCGTTGGATGTCAGCCTGACATTGCCAGGTTTTCGTGATCGCGCGAGCGGCCGCCAGGTGGTGGATCTGCCGCTGCGGGTGAACCAGCCTCCGCCTGTATTCACCGCCGATGCCGTCATCATCGGGCGTTCGTCGACGCTTCGGTTCGCCGTGAACGGCGAGCCGGTACGGAAGATGCTGGACCACCCGGGCACCACGTATCAGGGCAGCGTCACCGTGGTGTTCGACGCAGATCCATAGCGCTGCGACGTGTGGTGTCTGGCATCATCGGCAGAGCATTCGGACGAGTGCTCTCCATCCGGTCCTTCCTGGGAACCTCTGATGCCTGACAATTCCGCCCCCCTGCGCGTACTCGCTTTCGCCGGCAGCCTGCGCCGGAACAGTTACAACCGGCACCTGATCGACGCTGCAACAGGCTCGGCGCCGGCCGGCCTGTCGCTGACCGTCCATGACAGCATCGCTGACATTCCGCTGTTCAACGAAGACCTGGAAGCAGACGCTGCGGGTGGTCCGGACGGCGTGATGCGCCTGCGTGCTGCGGTTGCTGCGGCCGACGGCGTGCTGATCGCCACGCCCGAATACAACCAGTCCCTGCCGGGCGTGTTGAAGAACACCCTGGACTGGCTGTCGCGCAACGATGCCGCGCTGGGTGAGGTGCTGTCCGGCAAGCCGGTCGCCGTCATGGGCGCCACCCCGGGGCGGTGGGGCACACGGCTGGCGCAATCGCAGCTGCGCCACGCGCTGGCCGCGATGGGGGCACTCGTCATGACCTCGCCGCAGCTGTACATTGCCGAGGCGGCATCGGCACTCGACACCGCAACGAATGACTTCGATGACGCCACCCGCAAGCGGTTGCACCGCTTCCTGGAGGGGTTCCAGAGCTGGATTCACCAGTTGCGCGGGGAGCGCACGCCATGAACCACACTCGCATGAAACCGATTGGATGCCTTGCCCTTGCACTGGCCGCGATGCTGACCGGCACTGCCTGGGCCGAGTCAGACGAGAGCACCAAGCGCCCGTCGGCCGAGCAGTTGCAGCGGCTGATTGTCGACCGCTCGCCGCAGACTCGCGTCGAACGTCCTGACAGCGAGCGGATCACAGCCCGCCGCATCGACATCGTGGATGACAAGGGCGTGATCCGCATGACGCTGTCGGGGCAGACGCCGGCACCGATCATCGATGGCATCCAGTACAAGCGCGCGTTCAACGTCGCGGGCATGGTGCTATACGACGACAAGGGCAGTGAACGCGGCGGGTTCGGCACCGCTGACATCGAGGGCGGGATGGCCGTGCTGGCGCTGGATCACCCGGCCATGGATGCGATCGGCTGGCGGGTATCGCCCGATGGCGAGGTCCGCTTCTCGATCAATCAGGCACCGCCACCGATCCGCGATGCCGCACTGGGCAACAAGCTGGTACCGGGGGTGCAGGTTCCGACGCGTATCCAGATGGTGGTGGGCGCCGACGGCACGCCGGCCATCGCCTTGAATGACAAGCAGGACCGGACCCGCCTGCGCCTGACCGTCACTGCCGAAGGCCATGGTGCCATCGAGTTCCTCGATGCACAGGGCAGGGTGGTGCATACGCTGGCCCCGGAAGCCGGTGCGCAGTAGACGCCGGACGCGGCGGTCGATGGCATCGGTCATCTGCAGATGGATCGCCGGTGGGCTGGCAATAGCCTTGCTGGCCACGGCCGCACAGGCGGAGACTCGGGCGCGCGCGCCCATCGTGCGAACCGATGATGTGACACGCTTCTTCGCGGTGATGGACGCCAGCGGTGGCAGGCCGGATGCATTGTTGCTGCAGCGCCGCTATCTGGAGCCGGGCAGCGATGCGCTGCATCAGTTCAGCGAACTGCGTATCGGCTCGATGCAGCGGCTTGCCGATGCAATCCAGCAGAAGCCGGCGCTGTATGTGAAGGCGCGCACGTGTGCTGCGGCACTGCCGGGCATCCGCAGCGGAGTGGCCCGTGCGCTGCGGAATCTCGGCGAGATCGTGCCGTCGGCCCGTTTTCCTCCGGTCACCCTCCTCGTCGGACGGGGCACCACCGGTGGCGTTACCACGCCCGACGGCGTGGTGATCGGCCTGGAGACACTCTGCAACGCGGACTGGATGCAGGCCGATGTGACGGAACGCTTCGTGCACCTGATTGCGCACGAGTATGTGCACGTGCAACAGCACGGCGCCGCTGTTGAAGTACCGGCGCCTACGCTGCTGTACCAGACGCTGCTGGAGGGCGGTGCAGAGTATGTGGGTGAACTGATCTCCGGGCAGCCCGCCAACAGCCATCTGCGGCGCTGGGCCGCAGGGCGCGAATGCGCCCTGGAACGGGAATTCGTCGCGCAGCGCGACAGCACCGACCTGTCGCGGTGGCTGTACAACGGCCCTGGCGACGACACCCGCCGCGGCGATCTGGGTTACTGGGTCGGGCAGCGCATCGCGCGGGCGTACGTCAACCGCGCCGACGACAGGCAGAAGGCCATTGCCGAGCTGCTGGAAGTAAGGCCCGAAACCGCAGAGGCGCTGTTCAGCGCCAGTGGTTGGACGCCGGCGTGCGTTCCCGACAGTACCGGGGCGCGGTAGGCAGGTCGTGCTGGAGCCATGACTTCAGGCAGTGCCGGCGGTCGGCGCCACGGACATCGGCGGGGCGCAGGACGATGTTGCAGTGCACACAGAAATACGCAGCACAGCTAGTCCCATCCGGCTATAGGAGCCCCGCGCGGCTCGACGCACACTTCGTCCCGTGAAGGCCGAAGGGAGGGGCGTGAGATGAGTCTGTACATGGGGAGACTGCGCAGGCTGGCAGTGCTTGTGTTGCTGCTGAATCCCTTGCTTGCGGGTGCGGCGCCGGCCGCAGCACCTGTACCTGCACCCGAGATGGTTCCGCTGTGGCCGCAGGACCACTGGCAGCAACGCGCGCGTGGCCCGGAACGGATCGGGATCGAAGGCAGCGCGAAGGGCGCGGTCTCGGGCATCAGCGATGCGCGCATGGAAATCTATCGCCCGCTGAAGCCGAACGGCTCCGCGGTGGTGATCTTCGGCGGTGGCGGCTACTTCCGGATCCAGATCGGCAGCGCCGCCAAGCCGACGGCGCAGTGGCTGCAGTCGCTGGGGGTCACGGCTGCGGTCGTCTACTACCGGCTGCCTGCCGATGGATGGGCACCTGTCTCGCCCTTCCAGGATGGCCAGCGCGCCATGCGGCTGATGCGCGCACAGGCGCCCAGCCTGGGGGTCGATCCGGAGCGCATCGGCGCGTTGGGCTTTTCCGCTGGAGGCAACCTGGCCGGGATCGTCGCCACGCGCTTCGATGCCCCGTTGTATGCGCCGGTGGATGCGGCCGACCAGCTGTCGGCGCGGCCGGATTTCCTCGGCATGATCTATCCGGTCGTTTCAATGCGTGCGCCGCTGGACCAGACCCGGTCGAAGCGGGAGCTGGCGAGCCAGGACGACGCCCAGCAGGCGTATTCGGTTGAAGAACACATCCGCAAGGACATGCCGCCGGTGTTCCTGGCCCAGGCCGTGGATGACCGCATCGTGGATGTCGGCCACAGCGTGGCGATGTACCAGGCCGCGCATGCAGCGGGTATTCCGGTGGAGCTGCATCTGTTCGAGGCCGGAGGCCACAGCTGGGGGCTGGGCCGGCCCGGCACATTGGTGGCGCAGTGGCCGCGGCTCTTCGCCAACTGGGCACGCAGTCACGGCTACCTCGGGCCAGCGCCTGCGCGGCTGCCCCCGCACGGTGGCCAGGCGACGCCGGCCGCTGCACCTCAGCCCCAGCCTGCGCTGGACGACGATGGCGCGGGCGACTGAGCCGCGCACCGTACTTCATTCGGGAGAACTCCATGAATTCACTGAAGCGTGCCGCGCTCGCCGCGGCTGCCGGCGGCGGCCTGTTGCTGGCGTCATCCTCCGTGCTGGCCGCGGCCAGCGATACCGAAGCCGGGTTGCGTGCACAGGTGCAGGAGCAGGCCAGACAGCTGCGCGAACAGGCAACCCTGCTGCAGCAGCTGAGCGCACGCCTGGCTGCGCTGGAAGGGGGAACGCAGGGCGCTGCCGCAGTGCCCGGCAGCGACGCCAACGTTGACGCGCAGGTAGCCGCCGCAATCGCCGACACCCGGCAGGACGACCTGGCCATTCTGCAGGCACAGGTGGCCCAGCTTGCCGCGACCGGTGGGGGAGGCGATGGCAATGTGCGCTGGCGCAAGGGTGGCCCCGAGCTGCGCAGCAGTGATGGCCGGTTCACTTTCCATCCCCGTGGCCGCGTGCTGGTGGATTTCAGCACCACCCACGGATCCGGATTCGACGCGCGCAACGTCACCGGCACCGATCTGGCCAGCGGCCGCCTGGGTGCAGAGGGACAGATGGGACCGCTGGGCTACAAGATCGATGCGGACTTTGCTGGCAACGAGGTATCACTGAAGGACACCTACCTGTCCTGGGACACGCGGATGGGAGGGCTGCCGACAGAGATCTACGTGGGCAACAAGCTCAAGGACCGTGGCCTCGACGGTGGCACCACTGGAGTGAACACGCCTTTCATGCAGCGCAATGCCGTGGCCTCGGTGGGCGCCCAGCAGAGCGGGTACTACGGACTGGGCGTCACCACCAAGGTGATCGGCGATGGCTGGCATGCCAGCGTCGCGGTGACCGGCGACGATATCGGCAATGACAGCACGGCCAGCGACACGATTGCGTATCTGCTGCGCGCGCACTGGAACCCGCTGCGTGGCCAGGCCGGCTTCCTGCACCTGGGCGGCTGGTACTGGTACGAGGATCTCGGCCAGGACGTCGGCAGCATCAACAAGACCTCGCCGATCGCACTGGGCTGGAACGGCAACGTGCGCGTATCGGCCAGTTCCATCGCCAACGTCACCGACAACCGCGCCTGGGGGCTGGAACTGGGTGGGGTGTACGGCCCGGTGTGGGCCTTTGCCGAACACACCACGCGCACCATCGAGTCGCGCACGGTCGACCCGGTCGACCAGCAGGCCACATCGATCTACGCAGGCTGGCTGATCACCGGTGAGCGCCCTGGATTCAGCAGCCGCTCCGGCGTCTGGGGCACCACGCGCGTACTTCGCCCCGTGCAGGAAGGCGGCATCGGCGCCTTCGAGCTGGCGGCCCGCTATGACCGCTACGACTTTCTCGATGCCGCGCGCGGCGGCGAGGGCACGGCATGGACGCTCGGGCTGAACTGGTACCTCAACAACTGGTCCCGCCTGATGCTGAACTACGTTCACTGGAAGACCGACAACAAGGTGGGCAATGCCCAGGGGCCGGATTCCGGCAATACTGTCGGCGTACGGGCGCAGGTCTCGTTCTGAGCCCGGCCGGCGATCCGGGTGCGGCACCCGCGGAGCATCCCTTGACAGGTCACGGCGCCCCCACCACGCTGCGTGCCATGCATATCGATATCAAGGCGCTGAACGAGCGGCAGTTGAAGGCACTCATCGCGGCCGCCGAGCGGCGGCTGCAACTTCTCGCACAGCGACGTTCCGCGGCCGTCGTCAGGCGTGAGCTGGTCGCCGCTGCCGCAGAATGCGGCTATTCAATCGAGGAACTGTTCGCCGGCGCCAGCGCGGTGCCCGTGCCTGCGGGCAGCGCTTCCCACAGGCGCCGGAAGACAGGCAAGGTCGCACCCAAATACCGCGACCCCGAGAACCGACGGAACACCTGGACCGGCCGAGGGCGCATGCCGCGCTGGCTTGCGGACAAGACCCGGCACGGTCGCAGCGCGACCGATTTCCTGATTCCGGGCCTGGCAAGGCCGACGACGGGCAAGGATGTGGTCATCGGGCGCAGGAGTGTGTTCAAGCAGAAGTGATGGGCGGGCTGCCTCGCGCCCCCCCCGGCGCGGGTCCGGGGCCTGGATCAACATCAGGCCCCGGACCTGCCGCCCGGACTTACTTCACCGGGGCATCGGCTGTCTGTGCCGCCACCATCGCCTGCTGCATTTCAGCCAATGACAGGTAGCCGTCGCCATTGACGTCCAGTCCCGCGAAATACTTGGCGATCTCGGGCACGATGGCAGCCTCATCCTTGCTGATCCTGCCGTCCTTGTTGCTGTCCATTGCCTTGAAGGCTGCATCGATGGAATCGGCCTGCTTGCTGAAGCGTGCGTTCTGGTACTTCGCGTACTCGAGCTTGTCGACGCGGCCATCGGCGTTGGCGTCCATTGCCGAGAACGTGGAATCGACGTAGGCCTGCCTTGGGTCGTTGCCGGCGGCATGGGCGAGGGCAGGCATCGCACACAGCGCGATCAGAAGTCCGGTCTTCTTCATGAGTCAGTTCTCCCTTGATGAGTGTTGTGTTGATCAGCGGCAGGGGTATGTGTAGCCGTCGCCGCCACGATAGGTATCCGTGCGCCGATCGTAGTTGCCGTAGCGGCTGATGCAGTAATCGGCACGCTCCCGGTTTTCGCGTTCGCGTTTGGCGGCGGCAGCGATCACTCCGGCAACCACCGCAGCGCCCACCGCACCTACCACGATGCCCTTGGCCTTGGCGTCGTCGCGGCGGTCCCGTTCCCGCTCGCGTCGTTCCCGCTCCTCGCGCTCGCGTTGCGCGTAGCCATGGCCCCACTGTCCGCGATAGCCATCACGATGCTGGGCGTGCGCGTCCCCCGCGTACGGAAGCACCACCAGCAGCTGCACGGCTGCACCCAGCAGCAGCGCCATACGTCCTGTCTTCAGAATCATTTCCCGCTCCTGTGCGGCGTTGTTTGATATCGACAGTAGACGCTGCGAACATTGCGCGAATCTGCCGTGATTTCCCGCCGTCGACGTCAACGGATCAATGCTTCGACAGGATCGAGCTGCGCAGCACGACGGGCCGGCAGGAAGCCGAAGCCCACGCCGATGGCGCTCGAGCAGGCAAATGCCGCAAGGATGGACGCAAAGGAAAACACCAGGTTGAAGCCGACCCTGGCCAGTTCCATAGCCAGGCCCAGGCCAAGCGCGACCACGATGCCCAGCACACCACCCAGCAGGCACACCAGCACCGATTCGATGAGGAACTGCTGCAGGATGTCGCCGCGTCGCGCGCCGACGGCCATGCGGACACCGATTTCCCGAGTGCGTTCGGTGACCGAGACCAGCATGATGTTCATCACGCCGATGCCGCCTACTACCAGTGCAATGGCGGCAATGGAGCTGATCATCATCGTGAGGATGCCCGTGGTCTGTTCGATCGACCTGCGGATCTGCGCGTTGTTGCTCATGTAGAAGTCACGCGTGCCATGGCGCTGGCCGAGGACGCGGGTAATCGCGGCCTCGGCAGCCTGCATGCTGATCGCATCGGACACGCGCACGGTGATGCTGGAGACATGGCTCTGGCCGAGCATGCGCGCCATGACGGTTGTGTAGGGCACCCAGATGCTCAGCACCGAGCCATCGCCAACGGCGGCCGAATCCTTCTTCGTCACCCCGGCCACGCGCAGCGGAACATTGCCTGCCAGCAGGGTTCTCCCGATCGGGTCTTCACCTGGTCCGAACAGGCGGTTGCGGGTATTGATGTCAATCACTGCCACCTGCTGGTAGCCGTCCACGGCGTTCCGCGTGAAGAAGCGGCCTTCGCCCAGTTCCAGCCCACGCACGCGGAAATACTGCTCGCTGACACCGTGGATCTGGAGGCTGGCCGTACGGTTGCCACGCATGGCTGTCGCGGTGGTCGCCACACCGGGTGTAGCGCTGTCGATGAAGGGTTGCCCGGCCAGGGCCACACTGTCAGTCGGAGTAAGCGTCTCCACCTGCGCGGCGCGCACGTCACCGAAGCCTGCGCCGGGATAGATCTCGATGGTGTTGGTGCCCAGCGACGCGATGTTGGACAGGATCGCCTGGCGTGCACCGGTCCCCAGCGCCACTACGGATACCACCGAAGCAATGCCGATGATAATGCCAAGCATGGTGAGGAACGTGCGCATGCGATGGGCGTTCATGGCCCGCAGCGCCATCCGGAAGGCCTCTCCGAAGCGGTCGCGCACGGCCTGCAGGCCACCACCCTCCGCCTGTGCAGCGAGCGGCTGCGCGGCACCGTTCGATGACATCGCGGCGGTGCGGGTAGGGCGGTCCGAAACGATGCGGCCATCGCTGATCTCGATGATCCGCTGGGCGTGCTCGGCTACGGCAGGGTCATGGGTAACCAGAACCACGGTGTGGCCCTCCGCATGCAGTTCGCCAAGGATCTTCATCACCTCCTTGCCCGATTGCGTGTCCAGCGCACCTGTCGGCTCATCGGCGAATATCACCTCTCCGCCGTTCATCAATGCACGTGCGATGGATACGCGTTGCTGCTGGCCGCCGGAGAGCTCGCCCGGGCGGTGGTCCATGCGGTCGCCCAGGCCAAGTCGCACCAGCAGCTGTGCCGCCCGCGTATGGCGGGACGCGGACGGCATGCCGGCATAGATCGCCGGGACCTCGACATTGCTGATCGCGGACAGCTCGTTGAGCAGGTGATAGCGCTGGAAGATGAAACCGAAGTGCTCGCGGCGCAGCGCAGCCAGTTCGTCGGCGTCCATGTCCGCTGTCTTGCGGCCGTCCACCTGGTAGGTGCCCGCCGTAGGCTGGTCGAGGCAGCCGAGAATGTTCATCAGCGTGGACTTTCCCGAGCCGGACTGGCCGATGATGGCGACCAGCTCTCCGGCATGGATGTCGAGGTCGACGCCGTCCAGGACCACAAGTGTCTGCTCGCCCGCCGGGAACTCGCGGCGCAGTCCGCGCACACACAGCAGGGGGCGTGGCTGCGACTGGTCCGCCATCATGATTGCGTCGGCGGGGAGTCCGCCTTGCCTGCCGTGGCCGGCGTCGCGCCGTCAGCATCCGCCTGGCCCAGGACGACCTGCTCGCCTTCCCGCAGCCCGCTCCTCACCTCGACCCTGATCTGATCGTCCAGCCCGATGGTGATGCGGCGGGGGACCGGATGGCCACTGGCGGATGGCACCTGCACCGTGTAGCTGCCGTCTGCGCCCCGTGCACCCAGCGCCGCGGAAGGAATGGTCAGCACGTTGCGCGAGCGCCCCAGCACGATGCGGACCTGGGCGGTCATGTAGCTGCGCAGGCGACCATCGCTGTTGTCCACGTCGAACTGGCCGTTGTAGTACATCGCCGTACGGCTGGCACTGCCGGACAGGGCCGGTGAAGACAGGCTGGAGGTGTCCTCCCGGGTGATCGATTCGGGGGCCGGCGCGATGTCGCGAAGGGTGCTGGTGTAGCGCCGGCCTGCATCTCCGAGAATGGTGAAGAACGCCTCCTGGCCCAGAGCGGTACGAACGACATCGGCCTCCGAGATCTCGGCATAGACCGTCATCGTGTCCTGGTTGCCAAGGATGATGATGGTGGGGGCGCTCTGTACTGCGTTCACCGTCTGGCCCTCGCGGGCCACCACGGCCAGAACCATGCCGTCGGCCGGAGCGGTGATGCGCGTATAACCCAGGCTGGTCTGCGCACTGTCCACGTCTGTCAGGCGCTGTACGATCTCGCCGTCCAGGGCATCGATCTGTTCACGTGTTGCGTCAACACGGGCAAGCGCGGCGTCGACATCTGCCCTGGCCACCAGTTGCGCTGCGCCAAGCTGCCGCAGCCGCCGTAGCGTCAGTTCCTGCTGTGCCAGCTCTGTGGACAGCGCCTGGCGGTTGGCGCGGGCGCTGCGCTCGGCCGCCTGCGCGCTGCGCAGGGCATTGCGCTGCGTGCGTGAATCGATCTCTGCAATCAGGTCACCTGCCTTTACTTTGTCGCCCAGTTTCACATGCAGCGTTTCGATGCGTCCGGAAACCTGGGCGCCGACACTGACCAGACGCGATGGCTTCAGGGTTCCAGTGGCTTCGACGACCTGTTCGATGTCGCCGCGGGTGACCGCAGCGCGTTCCAGTTCCGGTGGTGCTGGCGGTGCCAGCCACATGTAGAGCAGAGCGGGGACGCAGAGCAGCGCTGCACCGCCGATCAACAGCCTGCGTCGGCGACGCGTGGAAGCAGGACGCGTCATGACGGCGACATCCATAAGCAGCAGATCATCGGGTGTCCTTGCATCGGTGATGAAGGGCGCATGGGGACATGCACCTGCGGACACCGAGTCTTGCCGCGCTGCATTGCGCGAACCTTGCGTGATCGCTGCGCTCAGGCAGCCGCAGAGATGCCGAGCAGGGCGATCGTGATGAAATGCAGCAGGCCCCCAACCACCATCAGGCCCGACCATGTCACGCCTGCCGGGGACAGGGGGTGCCGCCGCTGCAGGGCCAGCCCGCCCAGGTAGACCAGTACGCCGGCGCCTGTGAGGTACTGCGCGAACGGGGCCATGTCCACGCTCAGCAGTGCGATGCAGCCCAGCATCACGGCAGTCGCCATTACCTGCAGGACAGGGTGCAGCAACAGATGACGGGGGCGGACGAACGCGGTCCGCACGGGGACGGACAGGCCGGCCAGCACACCGCCTGCGAGCAGCGTCGCCGTGTTGGCATCCGTGCTTGCGAGTGCGGCCAACGGCACCATCAATGAGACCATCGAAAGATGGGGGAAATGGCGATCCAGCAGCACCTGCAGGCCAGATACCGTGCTCTCGCCCGCGCAGCGGACAGCACGCAGTCCGTGCAGGAGCGCCTGCGCCGCCACGTACAGCAGGACAGCCAGCGCGAGCCCGGAAGACCCGCGTACGCCGATGCAAATGATCAGCGCGGCGCCGGGGAGGGCGAAGAACAGCCCGCCGAACAGAAGAATCAGCACCTGGCCGCGTGCGCTGTCGGGTATCACACGCAGCCAATCCGGCCAATGCTCCAGGCCCCACCTGTCCGCCTTCCGCGGGCGGCGCCTCCAGGCCGCAGCAGTCAGGGCCGGGGGGGCCTCGTGCGCACGGGAGGACGTGGCGCGTGCGTCGCCGCGTGCGGCGCTGCCGTCAGACATGTGGCTTCCTTTCGTGACCCGACATCGCGACGCATGCGCGCCGATCAAGGTCATGCTGGATAGCCAACATTGCGCCAGGGTTGCGTCAGCCCGGAACCCGGAATGGGACATCCCCAGGAATCCTCTGCGCCGCCGCAACGGGCTACAGCGGGTGACCTGACGCGAGGTTCCCGCCGGCAGGATGCGCAGGGAACTCGGCGCGGATCAGCGCACCGCCGCCTGGCGCATCGAGAATCGTGACATGGCCGCGATGGCGCTCGAGGACCTGCCGTACCAGATTCAGGCCAAGTCCTGCGCCGGTCTGGCGCGGCCGCAGGCGCTGGAAGGGCTCGAATACGCGCTCGCGCTCGGCCTCCGGTATTCCAGGGCCGTCGTCCTCCACCTCCAGGCGTGTTCCCTGTACCCGCACAGTGATGTTGCGTCCACCATGTTCCGCTGCATTCAACACCAGGTTCGTCAGGACGCGTTCGACCGCACCTGTCTCGCCCTGTATGGGATGGTGTGGTTCGACCACCACGGCGACCGTGCGCCCGGACTGGATCAGCAGCGGGGCCAGGTCGGCAACGACGCGCGTGGCCAGGCGGGCGAGGTGGATGGTTTCCAGATGCGCGACACTATCCAGCCGGTGCAGGTCCAGCAGCTGCTCCGCCAGCGTGGCCAGACGCGCGACCTCCACGGACAGGCTGCGCGAGGTGACATCGTCGGCTGCTTCGATCTTCACCCGAAGAATGGCGATCGGTGTACGCAGTTCATGTGCGGCAGCAGCGATGAAGCGCTGCTGCCGCACATGACCGTCATCAAGCCGGTCCAGTGCCTCGTTGACGGCTGCTACCAAGGGCGCGATCTCCACTGGCACGGCAGTTTCGGTCAGGCGGATCCCGCGCCGACTCGCCGAAATATGCTTGGCCTCCAGGGCGATCCGTTCAACCCCTGCAAGCGCCTTGCGTACGATGAACGGGGTGGCGATCAGCGTTACCAGCGCGAGCAGCACGAAGATGGGTAGAGTGAACACATGCGCCGCGATCGCCATCTGCCAGGTGAGTGAATCGGTTTCACCATGGGCCATGATGGTCAGCTTGCCGGCCGGGCCGGTGTGCCGACGGATCACAATGGCCAGTCCGTCGCCACGCTCGTGGCCGCGCAGGTCGCCGAACGGAACGCCCCGAAGCCTGCCGATCAACGACGCATAGGTCGGCGGGACGTTTCCGAAACTGACCGTCTGTCCCTGCTCATCCTCGGCGACGAACCAGGCACCTGGCGCCACTTTCAGCAGTTCGTCGAGTTCATGCGTGCGCTGTACGTAGAGCCGTCCCTGGTTGTCGCGGTGTACGGCGTTGGCGGCGATCGGGGCAAAGGTCTGCAGCGTGTAGTAGCCGCCGCTGTCCATGCGAACCAGCACCATGAGGAGTGTGAAGAATGCGATCAGCAGCGCCAACAGATGCAGGATGAGGGGCTTGATGATGAGCGGCCATTTCAGCGAGGGTTGTCGCCTGCTCACGTGCGCTCCCGCATCAGGTAGCCGACGCCACGGATCGCATGGATCTCCACCCCCGCGTCGGCGTCAGCCAGCTTCCTGCGCAGTCGTGATACGTGCGAATCGAGCGTGTTGGAATGAATGCCGTCGTCGAAGCCATACACCGCCATCTCGATGGATTCCCGCAGCACGGTACGCCCCAGCCTTCGGGTCAGCACGGTCAGCACCCGAATCTCGCGCCGGGGAAGCTCCAGGCGCTCGCCGCGGACGGTAGCCTCACCTGTCATCGGGTCGAACAGCAGATCGCCAGCGCGGATCGACTCTTCCTGGATCCCGGAGGGTCGACGGCCGACGGCGCGTATGCGTGCGAACAGTTCTTCCAGTGCAAAGGGCTTGCCGAGATAGTCGTCCGCACCCTCGTCCAGGCCCTCGACCCGATCTGGCAGGCCACCCAAGGCACTCAGGACGATGACGGGCACGAGGCAGTTGCGTGCACGCAACAGCGGTATCAGAGCGAGACCATCCCCATCCGGAAGCGTCCGGTCCAGCAGGATCAGTTCGTGTGCCCCGTGCAATGCAGCCTCCCGGGCAAGTCCGAAGGTATCTGCCAGGTCCACGACATGATGGTCCCGCTGCAGTGCGGACTTCAGGGCCGCAGCCAGTTCTGGCTCGTCTTCGACCAGCAGGATGTGCATCGGTGGCGTCCAGGAATGGGCGGGGGGCGGCCCTTCCAGAAGGCGCAAAGGGCAGGGCGCTGGCAAGGTATTACGGAAACATTGCGCCAACATGGCGTGAATGCACCGCATGTGCAGCCTCGTCCTGCCGGGTTGCCCCGCATCCGCCCCCCCCTAGTAGCTCCCGAAACGGATCTGCACTGCGCCGTCCACCACGTTCACGACGCCGATCTCCGCCGGGCCGAGCTCGATCACCGCGGGCCAGGAATGGCGGAAATCCAGCGGCCATGCGGGAGGCGTTACCGTGCGCCAGCTCGATCCGCTGTCCTCGCTCCAGCTGACTTCGTTCAGGCACGAGGTCACGAACATCACCCCGCGCGTACTGGTCATGACGTGGGGGCCGCAGCGCTGGTCGGCGAGCGGCGTACCGAGGCCGGCCGGCCAGGTCCGCCCGTCCGTCGAGACCTTGTACGACACCGGGCATTGCGGGTCATCGCCGCAGGTCTCGAACACCATCAGGTAGCCACCGGCGGGGCGGCGTGCCATGACGGGCATGCCGGGCCGGAGCTGCCCACCGCCGGGCTGTTCGGCAATCGTCATCGCAGGTCCCCAGGTGCGCCCGCCATCGTTGGACAGTCGCTGTGAAACGACCTGGTTGTAGGACGGATGCTCGTCGGCACGGGTTTCATCGGCATACACCACCGACAGCGTGCCGTCGTCCAGGCGCGTCAACACCGGCTCCCACACGCCGCGGTCCTTGCGCCCGTTCGGTGCCTCGTTGCCGGCGAGGGTGCTCAGGAAGGTCCAGTGTGCTCCCAGGTCGTCGCTGGCATAGAGATGCAGCCGGTAGGAGACGCCTTCGACCAGCGAACGCATCGCCAGCAGCACACGCCCCTCCGGCAGCACCAGCAGTTCGCCGTTGTCGATCATCCGGCCGGGCTCGGCCACGTCGGACCAGGGCGCCCAGCTGCGGGCCCGGTCACTGCTGATCGAGAGCTGCAGGGTGGTCGGCTGCCCTTCATTGAAGCGCGTGGTCACTGCCAGCCAGCGGCCATCCGGCAGCTGCGCCAATCGCCCCCAGCCCGCGTTGCGGGCAGCCACGGTGGCGGTGCCGGTCCATGTGATCTCCGCTGCGTGCAGCACAGAGGCGAACCCGCTCAGGGCCAGCAGGGCGAGGCAGCGCATACCACTGCGCAGAACGAATGTGTGTCGGACAGTCAGGCGCATCCAGGTCACCAGTAGGTTGCGTAGAGGGCCACCAGGATCGCCAGCACCGCCAGCGAAGCGACGTTGAACGATGGGGCGGTGGCATAGCTCACATCGTCGGTGCGGATACGATCACGATCGCCACTGGCGCGGGTGCCCAGCGCGACGCCTACGCCCAGCAACAGCGTGACCAGGAACACCACGCCCATGCGGTCCATGAAGGGCAGCGAGGGCCACAGCAGCTTCAGGGCCAGCGACAGTACGAAGGAGCCGACCGCCGCAGCCAGCGCACCGGCTTCGTTCGCACGCTTCCAGAACAGGCCCAGCAGGAAGATCACCACGATGCCGGGGGTGAAGAAGCCCGTGAACTCCTGGATGTACTGGAAGCCCTGGTCGAACCCGCCCAGCAGTGGGCGTGCGGTCAGCACCGCCACGATGATCGAGACGGACGCCGCGAACCGGCCGACACGCACCAGTCTGGCTTCCGAGGCATCAGGCGCGCGCTTGGCATAGAAGTCGAGCGTGAAGATGGTGGCGACGGAATTGATCTTCGATGCCAGCGACGCAACGATGGCGGCCACCAGCGCGGCGAACACCAGGCCGAGGATGCCGCTGGGAAGCAGCGCCAGCATCGTCGGGTAGGCCGCGTCCGGGCGTTCCAAGCCGGGGGCGAGCATGACCGCGGCGATGCCGGGCAGCACCACGATGGCCGGAATGAGCAGCTTCAGGAACGCTGCGAACACCACGCCCTTCTGCGCCTCACGCAGATCCTTGGCGGCCAGTGCGCGCTGGATGATGTACTGGTTGAAACCCCAGTAGCTGAGATTGGCGATCCACATGCCGCCCAGCAGCACCGACAGCCCGGGCAGATCCTTGTAGAACGGGTTGTCCTTGCTGAGGATCATTTCAAAGCGTTCCGGATGCTGCTGCCACAGCTGCATGAAGCCGTCGGTGACGCTGCCGTTGCCGATCTGGCCCAGCGTGATGAAGGTGACCAGCAGGCCACCCAGAACCAGCAGCGAGACCTGCACGATGTCGGTCAGCGCGACCGCCTTCAGGCCGCCATACAGCTGATAGACCAGTGCGAAGGCGCCCAGCAGCACCAGCGCCACGTCCTGGTTGAGGCCTGCCACGCCGGCAATGGCGATCGAACCCAGCCACAGGATCGAGGTGAGATTGACGAATACGTACAGGCCCAGCCAGAACACGGCCATCAGCGTGCGGATGCGGTTGCCGTAGCGCTCCTGCAGGAACTGCGGCATGGTGGTGATGCCGTTGCGCAGGAAGATCGGCAGGAACCATTTGCCGACGATCAGCAGCGTGATCGCCGCCATCCATTCATAGGATGCGATGGCCAGGCCGATGGCATAGCCCGAGCCGGACATGCCGATGATCTGTTCTGCCGAGATGTTGGCCGCGATGAGCGAGGCACCGATCGCCCACCACGGCAGGCTGCGGCTGGCCAGGAAGTAGTCCTGGGCCGACTTCTGCCGGCCGGCCTTCTCGCGGGAAACCCACTGCGCGAGGATGAAGATGCCGGCCAGATAGGCCAGCACGATGCTGATATCCAGGGGGGAAAGGCTCATGGAAGCTCCGCGATGGGTCCGCGCTGTGGGCACGGCGGCACGTCATTGGGGTTGCCGGCGAACCGGGGCTCGGGAACGCCGGCGATGCCGGCGTCGGTGGCGAACAGATGGCCGGCGAAGGGGTCGCGCGCGCGCGCCGTCGCGTCCAGGCCGTCGTGTGCGCTGGTGATGAACATCGTTCGCAGCATGCTGCCGCCAAAGACCGGGCGGGTGGGCTGCGCGACCGGGACGGAAAGCGTGCGGTCCTGCCGTCCATCGGGCCGGTAGCGCACCACGCGCGAACCGCCCCAGCGGGCATTCCAGAGTCCGCCTTCAGCATCGACCACACTGCCATCGGGCTCGCCATCCTCGGCGCGCAGATCGGCGAACACTGTTACCGCACCCGGGCTGTCGCCGTAATCGCAACGCAGGATCTGCTTCTGCAGCGAGTCGCAGAAGTACATCGTGCGGCCGTCCGGACTGAACGCTACGCTGTTGGCAATCGCCACGGTCGGTAGCGGAAGCGTCTCGAGCACGAGCTCGGCGGTGAGCCTGTAGAAGGGTGCGACGGCCTGCTTCGGACCGTTCGTGGGCTCATGCAGCATGCCGAACACGAAGCGGCCCTGGCGGTCACAGGCGCCATCATTGGCGCGCAGACGCGCCCCTGTGTCGGGCAGCACAAGCACGTCACGCAGCTCGCCGCGCGCCGGATGGAAGAATGCCAGCCGCGACGCCAACGCCAGCAGCAGCCAGCCTTCGGCTTCGCACAATGCCAGTGCGGCCAGCCGCTCCGGCATCGGCCAGCGGTTGAGCGCGCCGTCACCGGGGCGATAGCGCCACAGCTGCGCCTGCGCGATGTCGGTCCAGTACACCACCGATTCGCGATCACACCACAGCACGCCTTCGCCCAGAGTGTTTGCGGCCGGCACCGCGACAGTGGCGGACCCGCTCACACCCAGCCTCCGTCGATGATGAAGTCCTGGCCGGTACACATGCGGCTGTCATCGGCGGCCAGGAACAGGGCGGCGCGCGCCAGGTCCTCCGCGCGCAGATAGCCCGGCAGGCATTGCGCACGACGCAGCTGTGCTTCGCCCTCCGCGTCCAGCCACAGCCGCTGCTGCTTCTCGGTGATCACCCAGCCCGGTACCAGCGCATTGATGCGGATGCGGTCCTGCCCCAGTTCCCGGGCCAGGCCGTTGACCAGGCCGTGGACCGCGGATTTGGCCACCGCGTACAGCGGATACCCGCTGTTCTTGATCATCCAGCCCGTCGAACCCAGGCAGATGATCGAACCGCCGCCGAGGGCGCGCATGTCCGGCACCAGCGCCTGGATGGCGAAGTACTGGTGGCGCAGGTTCACCGCCATGCTGCGTTCAAAGTCCGCGATGCCGGTGTCGGCCAGGGCATGACGGGCATCGTTGGCGGCATTGTTGACCAGCACCGAGAACGGTCCAGCCAGGATCCGCGCGTGGGCGATGGCGGACCGGAGTGCCTCGATATCGGTGATGTCGCAATGCAGATAGCGCGGGGCAGTCGCAACGTCGCGCAGGCTTTCCAGCAGCGCTTGGGCGCCGCTGTCGTCGATGTCGAGAAAGACGACCTTCGCACCCTGCCGCGCGAAGTGCTCGACGAAGGCGGCGCCGATGCCGGTGGCACCACCGGTGATCAGCACCGCGCGGTTCTCAAGGCTGGGATAACGTGCCTGATCGGTCATGGCGCTCACCACTCAGCCACGCTGCCATCGGCATGGCGCCAGATGGGGTTGCGCCAGCGGTGGCCTTCGGCGGTTCGCTCGTCAACGTAAGCCTGGTTGATCTCGATGCCCAGCCCCGGGCCGTCGGGAATCCTGACGAAGCCTTCCCTGTACTCGAAGGGCGCGCGGTCCACCAGGTAGTCCAGCAGATCGTTGCTGGCGTTGTAGTGGATGCCCAGGCTCTGTTCCTGGATGAAGGCGTTGTAGCAGACCGCATCCAGCTGCAGGTTGGCCGCCAGCGCGATCGGACCGAGCGGGCAGTGCAGAGCGATGGCGACGTCGTAGGCTTCGGCCATGGCCGCGATCTTGCGGGTTTCCGTGATGCCCCCCGAGTGCGATGGATCCGGTTGCAGGATGTCCACGCCACCGGTCTGCAGTACGCGCTTGAAGTCGAAGCGGGAGTACAGGCGTTCGCCCAGCGCGATCGGCGCAGGCGAAAGGGCGGCCAGTTCCGGGATGGCTTCCAGGTGCTCGGAAAGCACCGGCTCTTCGATGAACATCAGCCCGAAGGGCGCCAGCTCGCGCATCAGCACCTTGGCCATCGGTTTGTGCACGCGGCCATGGAAGTCCACGGCCACTCCCACATCGCGGCCCACCGCATCGCGCACGGCCTGCACGTTCTCCAGTACCCGCGTGACCTTGTCATGGCTATCGACGAACTGCACTTCCTCGGTGGCGTTCATCTTCACCGCAGTGAAACCGCGTGCCACGGCGTCGCGGGCGGCACGGGCGGTGTCGGCCGGCCGATCGCCGCCGATCCATGAGTACACGCGGATGCGGTCGCGCACGGGGCCGCCCAGCAGGGCATGCACCGGCACGCCCAGTGCCTTGCCGTGGATGTCCCACAGCGCCTGGTCGATGCCCGCCAGTGCGCTCATCAGGATTGGACCACCACGGTAGAAGCCGCCACGATAGAGCACGTTCCAGTGGTCTTCGATGTGCCGGGGGTCCTTGCCGACCAGATAGTCGGACAGCTCTTCCACGGCCGCCGCCACGGTGTGCGCGCGTCCTTCGACGATGGGCTCGCCCCAGCCGCAGATGCCGGCGTCCGTATCGATGCGGACGAACAGCCAGCGCGGGGGCACCAGGTAGGTCGTGATGGCAGTGATCTTCATGCGGGGGAGTCCGTGTTCGTTCTGTTCCAGGCGTCGATGAACGCGCGCGCGCGGCGTGCGACGTCGTCCGCGGGGGTCTTGGGGGCATACAGGGCGGAGCCGATACCGAAGCCGGCCGCACCTGCCTGGCGGTAGGCGGCCATGCGCTCCGGGGTGATGCCGCCGACGGGCAGCAGCGGCGTACCGGCCGGAAGCACGCTGGACCACGCCTTCAGCACCGGAGGTGGCAGTTGTTCGGCGGGGAACAGTTTCAGTGCATCCGCACCGGCACGCAGGGCGGCGAAGGCTTCCGTGGGCGTCGCCACGCCGGGCGTGCAGACCATGCCGCTGGCGTGGGCGGCGGCGATGACCTCCACGTCCGCGTGCGGCATCACCACCAGCCGGCCACCGGCATTGTTCACGTCCTGCACCTGCGTGGTGGACAGGACGGTGCCGGCACCGATCAGGCAGCGATCGCCGAGCTGCTTTGCGAGCAGTTCGATGCTCTGCAGCGGCTGCGGCGAGTTCAGCGGGACTTCCAGGATGTGGAAGCCGGCCTCGGCCAGCGCCGCGCCGATGGCGGGCGCTTCCTGCGGGGTGAGCCCGCGCAGGATGGCAACCAAGGGGAGGGGTTGCATCCAGGCGGTGCTCATGGTGTTTCCTTCAGCGTGGGGGTTTTCTGGACAGCCGCGCGCCCTTCAGATTGGCGCGGGAGTCGGCAATCATGTCCAGCATGGCGGCGCGCGCCGCGTCCGGCTGTTTCTGCCGGATGGCGTCGTACACGTCGAAGTGGCGCGGCAGCGAGTACTTGAAGTCCTGCGCGGTCTGCGCCGAGAGCAGGAAGAAGGTGCCCAGCGCCGCGTCGATGACCGAGAACAGGGATGCCAGCAGTTCGTTGTTGGTGGCTTCCAGCACGCTCTCGTGGAACATCAGGTCGGCCTTGGCCCACGCATCCTGGTCCGGTGCATCGGCCATGGCCTGGTACGCGCTCTTGATCCTGGCCAGCTGCGCGGGCGAACGCCGCTCGGCTGCGGAAGCCGCGGCCGCCGGTTCGATCACCTCGCGCATCTCCACCAGCTTTTCCACGAAGTCCTGGGTGGGCATCAGCGCGCAGCGCCAGGCCAGAATGTCGCTGTCCAGCTGCTTCCAGTGACGCGGGTCGCGCACCCGCGAACCGGTTTTCTGCCGGGTTTCGATCAGCCCTTTGGAGCCCAGCACCTTCAGGCCCTCGCGCAGGGCGGAGCGGCTGACGGACAGGGTCTGTGACAGCAGCTCTTCCCTGGGCAGGAATTCGCCCGGCTGAAGTGCGCCGCTGATGATCCGCTGCCCGATCTCCTGGGCCACTTGGTCGTAGAGGTTGCGTACCTCGATCGGTTTCACAGGCATCCCTTTGGCTTGGTGCACCGCAGGCTGCGGTCACTCCTATTATCCGACAAAAGGACGGGTGCAGGGTGTGAGGCATGTGGGGGAGCGTCCTCATCAGAGCTTGAACCGGAAGCCCATGCCCAGGGTCTTGTCCTGGTAACGGATGTCGCGCGGCCGCGTGTTGCCGCTGCCCCAGTACTGGTGCAGGTTGTTGCCCAGCAGGTTGGTGGCCGAGAACACCACCGTGGCGCGAGGGGTCACGTCGTAGCTGATCGAGAAGTCCAGCGAGCTGGCCGGCTCGACCTGGTCTTCCGTTCCGGCGACCGTGGGCTGGGTGAAGAAATCGATGTACCGGCTGCGGTAGCCGTAGGCCAGGCGCGCACTCAGGCCGAAGTTCTCGTAGAACAGCACGGCGTTGTAGTTGTTCTTCGAGACGTTCTGCAGCGGCCGCGAGATCACGGGCCCGCCAAGGAACTCCGGAGACTTGGTATCGCCTTCGATGTAGGTGTAGTTGAACTGCGCACCCAGGCCGCTCCAGGCGCCGGGCAGGAAGTCGAAGGTCTGCTGGTAGGCCAGCTCGACACCCTGCAGATGGCCGCTGCCGGCGCTCTGCGGGGATGACAGCTCGTAGTCCTCTCCGGCGATGACCACATTGGTGATGTAGTTCTGGATGTAGCCATCGATGTCACGATAGAACACGCCCGCACTGACGTAGCCCACCGGGGAGAAGTACCACTCCAGCGACATGTCGTAGTTGGTCGACTTGATCGGGCTCAGGTCGGGGTTGCCACTGCTGGCCACGCCCGCCCGGTTGACGGTGCCGGGGTTCAGCGAGATCGACGGATTCAAGGCACCGAAGTCCGGATAGCTCAGTGTCTTGGCCGCCAGCACGCGCAGCTGCCAGGCATCGTTGAAGTGCAGGTTCAGGCTCGCGTTGGGCAGGGCATTGGTGTCCTGCGTGCTGCGGGTGATGGCACTGTAGACACCCGTGCCCGCGTCGAACGAGAAGGCGTTGAGTTCACGCTTGATCTTCTCCGCACGCACGCCTACCAGGCCATCCACGCGCAGGCCGCCCAGATCGAAGTCGTACTTCGCCTGCAGGTAGCCGGCGCTCTTGCGTTCTTCGATATCGAAGAAGCGGCCGGGATTCTCCGCCGCCAGTCCGTCCGGCAGACCGTAGTAACGGCGCAGCGCGTCGGCGTTGTCGATCAGGTAGTCGTAGCAGGGCGTCAGGAACGACTGGCTCAGTGCGGAGTTGCCGCGCTTGCTGCAGAAGAAGCTGCTGGCCGGGAACAGCCCCACCACCTGGTTGGCCGGGTTGGGCGAGGCGGTGATGTTGCCCGTACCGGCACCGCCTGGCGGCGGCGTGCTGATTTCCACGCTGCCCTTGGCGCTGGCGGTACGGTCGGCATAGCGCAGGCCGAACTGGAGGTTGGCGATCGGGCCGTCGAGGAACTCGAACTGTCCGTCGCCGCGCCAGCTGTTTTCCTCGCCGCGCGACTCGCCCCAGGTCTGGAACAGGCCATTGAGGTAGAAGCGCGACGGATCCATGGCCGGGTTGCCGGCCAGGTGCCAGTTCTGGTGCTTGCCCGAGGTGCCGTCCCATACGGTGGTGATCGGCCCGGCCAGGAAGGTGTCGATGATGAAGTTCTCATCGCGGTAGTACCCGGACGTACGGGCCACCTCGGTGGACAGCCGCAGCTGGTCGCCGCGCCACTTGAAGCCCAGCGCGTTCTGGATGTCCTGGCCACGCTGCTTGTGCGCCTGGGTGCTGCTGGCGGCATAGCTGTCGCCGGTCCATGTACCTGCGGTGGCGTCGCAGATGGTCTGGCCGGACAGCGGCCCATCCAGGCGGTTGGCATAGCAGTTGTCGCCGACCTGCAGCCCCGTCGGCGGCACCACCCCGACCGGGAAACTGAACAGGAACGCCTGGTCATAATCGTCTCGCACGAAATCATAGAGGCCCTCGACATAGACCTCGGTGCGTTCGCTGGGTTTCCACTGCAGGGCATAGTTGAACGCGCTGCGCTTGCGGTCGCCATGGTTGTAGTTGGTGCCCCAGCCATTGGGGGCGGCGATCAGGTTGCCGTCATCGGTACGCGCCGGCGTGCCATCCGGATTCTCCAGCACCTTCGGGAAGTCACCCCACACCGCATCGTACGCATAGCGCTTGCCGACATAGCCGAAGTTGACCATGGCGCCGATCTCGCCGGCATCGGTGTCCCAGCGGTTGCTCAGCAGCAGGCTGGCGGAGGGATCGATGTCGCCACCGTACTTGCTGTGCGTACCGGTCACGGTGCCGGCGATCTCCGCACCGTCGAAATCCAGCGGGCGGCGCAGCTGGATGTCCACCAGGCCCGCGATGCCGCCCAGTGGCAGGCTCGCCTCGCTGCTCTTGTAGACGTTCAGGCTCTTGATGGCGGTGGCCGGCAGATTCTGGAAGGCGTAGCCGCGGCCCGAGCTGCTGAAGATCTCACGGCCGTTGAGGGTGCTGATCACGTTGGGCAGGCCGCGGATCACCACCCCGGTGGTCTCGCCCTGGTTGCCTTGAGCCACCTGCACACCGGTAACGCGCTGCAGGGCGTCGGCCACGCTGTTGTCGGGCAGCTTGCCGATGTCTTCGGCAACGATCGAATCGACGACCATCTCCGCCTCCTGCTTGATCGACTGGGCGGTCTGCAGGCTTTGGCGCAGCGCGGTCACGGTGACCGTGTCCAGGTTGACGGCCTCCTGCGGGCCGGCCTCCTGCGCCTGCACCAGAGAGGGCAGGGCGAGGGCCGAAAGGATGGCCAGGGAAAGCACGGTGCGGGAAGAACGAGCGGTCATGGCGGTATCTCCGGATTCCGGAAAGCAGTCGCGGTTGAGTGGCCCGCCTTCATGCGAAGGCGGGCGCCAGTAGGGTCAGAAAGCGGGAATGGAGGTGCGCGGGGTCTTGGCCAGCCTGCGGAACAGCTCGGCTTCGCGTGCCCGGTAGGGCGTGCCGTCGGCCTTCAGCAGATCGTGGAACCACACGGTGGGGGCTTCCATCGTGTAGGGGCGCTGCCAGCTGTCCCACGGGAAGCGGGTCTGGATCGCGCCGTCCACGAACCCCCAGTTGATCATGCCGATGTTCTCGCGGCGGGCGATCGGAAGGATCGTGTCCACGTTCGAGCCTGCGCCGCGTGCCAACCATTCGGTGCAGATCAGCGGGCGGCCGTACCTGCGCAGCTGTGCAATGCGGGCAACGAATGCCTCCGGCTGCTCGTAGTTGTGGAAGGTGATCACATCCGACTGCTCCAGCTGCGTGCGCTGGATCGCGGTGAGCGATGCGGCGCCCGGCGACCAGTCATCGCCGATCCACACGCCGCTGGTGAGCGGCTGCACCGGCTTCTTCGCGCGTGCCCAGTCGAAGATTTTCGGCAGCAGTTCGGCGATGCGTTCCTGCTCGCCCGGCAGCTGCTTGTCCATGTAGTTGCCACCCCCGGGGTTGTCCGGCTCGTTCCACAGGTCCCAGGCCAGCACGCGCGTGTCGTTGGCGAAGTGACCGATCACGCCCTCCACATAGGCCTGGAAGTGCGCGTCGTTGGCGCGGTCCACCAGCATGTGGCGGCTCGGGCTCTGAACCCAGCCGGAGTTGTGCACGCCGGGAATCGGACGGCGCTGCGGGCCGAGCACCGGATCCGGGTCCCAGCAGCTGTCGAACAGCACGAGCATCGGGCGGATGCCGTTCTTCTCGGCGATGGACAGGAAGGTGTCGATGCGCTTCAGCAGGCCCTGCGGGTCCTGCTGCCACAGCAGGTCATGCAGGTAGACGCGCATGGTGTTCATGCCGAACTGCTCGTGCGCCCAGCGGAGTTCGCGGTCGATGGCTGCCGGATCGAAGGTCTCGGCCTGGAACATCTCCAGCTGGTTGATGGCGTTGGAGGTGGTGTAGTTCGCGCCCACCAGCCACTGCTGCCTGGAATACCAGGCGTCGGCTTCGGCCGGGGTCCAGCGTGCGGCGTCGGTCGCATGCGCCATCGGTGCGACGGCGAGCAGCGTTGCCAGCAAAGGGGTAAGCCACTTTCGCATGAGATGCATCTCCTTGGTTCATGAGCTGCCCGTCCTGGCGTGAGCCAGGAGGCGGGCGGTGCGTACTGCGTCGGATTGCCGGTGCCGTGGGCGACCGGCGTGCCAGCTGCGCGGGATCAGCGGGCGGGCGGTGTGCGGTCGGTCGAGAAGTCGTAGACGATACGGTTCACATAGGTCTCGCCCGGGCCCAGCCGCGCCGAGCCGAACGACGGCTGGTTCGGCGTGTCCGGGAACAGCTGCGGTTCCAGCGCGATGGCATCGCCCTGGCGATAGACACGGCCACTCTTGCCCACGGTGCTGCCGTCGAGGAAGTTGCCCGAATAGAACTGCAGGCCAGGCTGCGTGGACAGCACGGTCATGACCCGGCCCGAGCGCGGGTCGTGCACGCGGGCGACTTCGCGCGGCTCGCGCGTGGGAGATCTGCTGATGACCCAGTTGTGGTCGTAGCCGCGGCCGTGCAGCAGCTGTGGCTCATTGCCCTGGCGCAGGTCGCGCCCGATCGGCTTGGCCGTGCGGAAGTCGAAGGCGGTGCCTTGCACCGGCTGTAGCACGCCCGTGGGAATCAGGCTCGCATCCACCGGCGTATAGGCGCTGGCCGGAATGGTCAATTCGTGATCCATCGCCGAGCCGGAACCCTCGCCGGACAGATTCCAGTATGCGTGGTTGCTGAGGTTGACGATGGTCGGTGCATCGGTCGTGGCGCGGTACTCCACCTCCAGCCGGCCATTGCCCTTCAATGCGTAGGTTGCCGTGACCGTGAGCGTGCCCGGATAACCCTGGTCGCCGTCAGGGCTGACATGCTGCAGGGTGGCGTGATCGGCGGCGGCGTCGACGATCTTCCACACCACCTTGTCGAAGCCGCGGGTGCCGCCGTGCAGGCTGTTCGGCCCATTGTTGACCGGTACCTGATAGGTCCTGCCATCCAGGGTGAAGCGACCCTTGGCGATGCGGTTGGCGAAGCGGCCGACGATCGTGCCGAAGTACTGCGGATTGTCGAGCGTCGCCTTGAGCGTCGCGTCGCCAAGCAGTACATCGGCGTATGCGCCATCACGGTCCGGCACTTCCAGTGAATGCAGTGCAGCGCCCAGCGTCAGTACCGTGGCCTGCATGCCGGTGCCGTCACGCAGCAGGATCGACTCCACCACGATGCCATCGGCCGTCCGGCCTACCACAGCGCGTTCCTGTGCCTGACCTGCGCCCACTGCAGACAGTGCCAGTACGCCGATCAGCCCTGCCGTCTTCCCCTTGCCAGCACGCATTGCTCAAGACCCCTCTCGATGTCGTGATGCGTACAAAAACATATAATCAGACAATACGCACGTTGCGACGCAACACGTGATCAGACCGCCGTGCCCACCCGTGGTCAACGCGCAGTCGCGGTCATCGCGTGCAGTGCGGAGAAGCCGCGCACCACGGCGTCGGCGGACGCCACCGCGTGCGTGGCGATGCCGATTTCCGACAGCGCCGCCTGGTACAGCCGGGTGACCGGTCCGGAGCCGACCAGTGGCACCGACGCCGACCTCAGCCCGGGGAACAGCGCCAATGCGTCTGCAATCTCCGCACCGGCCAGCAGTCCGCGCAGGTAAGCGCTGGTCGCCGTGCGCGGCAGGGTGCCGCGGATCATCCGTGCCCGTACACCGAAGAGCAGCGCACCCAGGCCCAGTCGGCGGTCGGCGCCTGCATGCACACCCTCGACGAAGGCCGGTCCTGGCTCACCCGGTCCGTCCAGCACCGAGGCAAGCAGGCCGCCACTGGCCAGTCGATCGAACAGTTCGCCGGACATCGAGGTCATGAAGCTCTGCACCTGGCCGTCGATCAGCTGGATCCACTTGGTATGCGTACCCGGCAGCGCCACGATGGCATCGGGGCCGACATCGCCGCCGCGCAGCAGCCCCAGCAGCTCGGTCTCCTCGCCGCGGAGCACGTCCGGCATGCCATCCACGGGGCGCACGCAGGCCATGCCGGGCACGATGCTCACGGAGAGCTCGCCGATCCGGGTCGGCACCAGCTGCTGCGCGATCGAGGCAACACCTGCAGGGCACTCCACGTAGCCGGCATCGATCCAGCCGACATTCGACCCGATCATGCCGGCCGCATAGGCGTGGCGTGCAGCCGGCCAGCGTGCGCGGATCGTGTTGGCGGCCACCACCATGTCGTCACGGTCCAGCGTGGCCACGCCCGCGGGCATTTCATGGGCATCAAGCCGCTCACCGTTGGGTCCGATCAGATAGGCGCGCAGATTGCTGCTGCCCCAGTTGATGCCGATGATGCTGTCGGGGTGGTCCTGCTGCATGGCGGTTCCTTGGCGGCGATGGTGTTGCCTATTGTCTGATTATATGGTTTGGTTGCCGCTCGCTGGCAAGCCTGCCGGCGCAGTTCCAGTCGGGAGGGGAACGCAATGAACGGCACGCTTTCCATGGCGCTTGCAGCGCTGCTTCAGGTATCGACGAACGCGTCCGCCGCAACACCGGCGGTGGACAATCCGCTGCTGGACTCCGGGCCGGACCCGTGGATCACCCGCGATGGGGACGTGTTCTATTACATGGGCACGCACGGTGATCGCCTGGCCATCCGCGGCACCCGCGACCTTGCGCACCTGGCTGACGCGCGCGAAGTCACGGTGTGGCGTCCGCCGGCAACGGGGGCGAATGCCAAGTCGATCTGGGCGCCGGAACTGCATCGCATTGATGGGCGCTGGTACATCTACTACACGGCGGCAGCGGGCGATGCACCCGAAGGCCAGGAAGACGCCCATCGGGGGGTGTTCGTGCTGGAGAACGGCAATGCCGATCCGACCCGGGGCACATGGACCGATCGCGGACGGCTGGCCACGGCACACCCCGGCATCGACGGCACCACCTTCGTGACCGGCGGCAAGCGCTACTTCGTGTACTCACCCTATGTGGGACCGGACAGCGTGCTGGCCATCGTGGCCATGGCCAATCCCTGGACCCTGCGGGGCAGCGAAACCATCATTGCGCGGCCCGACCAGGCGTGGGAGCGACAGGGCGGGCGGCAGATCCTGGAGGGGCCGGAGTTCCTGCAGGGTCCACGCGGCGATCTGTTCCTGACCTATTCGGGCAGTGCGTGCTGGTCGGATGACTACGCGATTGGACTGCTGCACGCCAAGGCCGGCGCCGATCCGCTGGATGCGAGCGCGTGGCACAAGGCGAAGCAGCCGATCCTTGCCAAGCATCCTGCTGGCAACGTGTACGCGCCGGGGCACAACGGTTTCTTCCAGATGGCCGACGGCGCGCCGTGGATCATCTACCACGCCAACCCGGGGCCGGACATGGGCTGCACCGCCAAGCGCTCGCCGCGCATCCAGCCGGTGCATTGGAGCCAGGACGGCATGCCGCTGTTGGATGCGCCGTCCGGGCGCGGTGTGCGGGTGGACTAGAGGGGCCCGGTGGCGGCACACGCGTCCGGGACACCGGGTATGGAGATGGATTGCGATCCGCTTCGTATCATAAATGCGATGCGTGTCACGGTTGTGCCTATCAAGGTTGATCTATACAGGCGCAAGTCCCGTGCAAGGAGCTCCCTCCATGCAGGGACTGAAACCGCAACTTTCTCTATTCAAGCGATTGACGGGGTCTGAGAGCATCCCGGCGGCCTGATGCGCTGCCGCGCAGTGCACCAGGCATCTCTGTAGCCGCACTACGCTTTGTGCTCGCCCGATTGGATACGCCGTTCATTGACCTTCAGATGTGACGCTTCGCACTCCAGGAGCAGCACCATGCTCACGGTACGCAGGGGGCATTGCAGGACAGAGCGTTCGTGAGATCAGGGCACGGATCCCCGGGCATGTCTGGCGGGGCCGTCGCCGACGCGCAGTTCTCGGCTACTTCGTCAAAAGGAAAACTTGAATGAAGACCAAGAAGATCATGGCCATGCCGGGCATGCGTGGCCAGGTAGTGCCACTCCGCCGCCTTGCCCCGCTCGCGATCGCCACATCACTGTTCCTGAGCCAGATCGGCGGTGCGCTCGCTGCCGACGAGTGTGGCGCCGGCACGATCATCGTCTGTGACGATAGCGGCAACCCCTACACGGGTGGCGTCATCTATACCGGCAGCGACGTCCATCTGACGCTGGCATCCGGCGCAGTGGTGGACACCACAGGAAGCGCGCCGACCAACAGCGCCACGACTACGGTGGGCTTTGCCACGGGCACCGCCAATGGTGCAGCGGCGGTCGCGGGCAACCTGGGGGTTACCATCGAGGACGGCGCGCGCATCGTGGTGGGCAACTCCGCGTTGACCACCGGCCAGATGGGCGTGCTGATGCGCGACCAGGGAGCCGGCAGCAACGCCACCCTCGTCAACGATGGCGAGATCGACATCAGCGGCCTGGGCAGCGAAGCCATGTACGTCGATGTCGGCGGCGCCATCGATATCATCGCCCGCGGCACTGTCAGCACCGAGAGTCAAGGCGGTCGCGGCATCAAGGCCGTTGCCAACGCAGGTGGCACCGGCGACATGACGATCAACCACAGTGGAACGATCGCAGGTGCCAGTACGGCTGGTGGCGGCATCAATGCTCAGATGAACCGGACCGGTAATATCAGCATTGTCCAGACCGGCACCATTGATGTGCGGCAGACAGCCATCTCGGTCGGTTCCAATGGCTCAGGCGCTGCAACTTACGAAATCGACAATCGCAGCGCCATCATCGGCGACGTCACCGGCATCTACGTCGATGGCGGCCGTAAGGCCACGATCACCAACAGCGGTGATGTGACGTCGGTAGGAAGCACATCGGGTGGCTCGGCGATCGCGGTTAACGGCAAGGGCACGCTCATCGACGTGAATCTCACCAACACCGCCAATGTGACCGGCTCGTATATCGGACTGTCGCTGTCGGCAGCCAATGCCGTCGTCGACAACAGCGGAACGCTGATGGGGACCAACTACGGCATCAGGACGATCGGCCTGGGTACGCTTGCCGCCGGTACGCTGACCCTGACCAACAGCGGCCTGATCGAGGGCGGCCAGGGCGTGCGGCTTCGCGGGAACGGAAACAGCCTCCATAACACCGGCACCATCCGTGGCACGGGCGGCACCGCCATCAGCATCGGCGGTGACGACACGCTGCTGACGCTGGACACCGGCTCCCGTCTGGACGGCGACGTACAGAGCACCGGTGCCAACAGTCGCCTCATCCTGGCAGGAAGCGGCAGCGAGGACGCCAATGTGGCTGGATTCGCGTCGCTGGCCATGAACGGCATCGATTGGCGCCTGTCGGGTTCCTCCACCTTCAGCGACACCGTATCCGTGAACAGCGGTGCTCTGCATCTGGACGGTGCCAGCCTGGTCACGCCGACGCTGATCGCCAGCAGCGGTACGACGTTCGGTGGCTACGGCACCGTTTCCGGCGCAGTGACGATCGCAGATGGCGCGACGCTTTACGGCCAACAGGGAAATGCACTGGCGATGGACTCGCTGCAGCTGTCGGGCGGCAGCATCGTGCAGACCGCGCTTGGCATGCCAGGCTCAGCGGCGTTGTTCAATGTCAATGGCAACCTGATCCTGGATGGCAGCCTGGAAGTGAGTGATCTGGGAGGATTCGGGCCGGGCGTCTACCGCCTGTTCGACTACGGCGGTGCATTGACCGACAACGGCCTGGATATCACCAGCGCGCCGGCGGGCACGGATCCGGCGGATCTGGCCATCCAGACGGCCATCGCCAACCAGGTCAACCTGGTCAACAGCACGGGCGTCTCGGTGCAGTTCTGGGACGGCCCGAATGAAACCGCTGACGGCACCATCAACGGTGGCAGTGGCACCTGGGATGCTGACAATCGTCAGTGGACCAAGGCGAACGGATCGGCCAATGACCAGTGGGGCGGTCAGTTCGCCATTTTCCAGGGCGATGCGGGAACGGTTCTGGTCGATGACAGCCATGGTGGCATCACGGCGACAGGCATGCAGTTCGCTGTCGATGGCTACCGCATCGAGGGCGCCGCGCTGGGTCTGAGTGCGCCCGAATCCGTCATCCGCGCGGGTGATGGCACGGCCGACGGCGCATCGATCACCGCCACCGTCGCATCGCAGCTGGAAGGGACCGGCACGTTGCTCAAGACCGATCTGGGGCGTTTGATCCTGACCGCAGACTCGTCCGCCTTCGCAGGTGGTGCGAGTGTTCGCGGCGGCACCCTGCGTCTGGATGGCGCATTGGGCGGAAACATCACGGTCGAATCCGGCAGTCGCCTCGAAGGCACAGGCACGGCGGGGGGTGTGACGCTCACTGCGGGCGGTGTGCTGGCGCCGGGCGGCGACGCGGGCACTCTCGGCACTTTCACCATTGATGGCGACTTCGTCGGTGCAGGTGGCACCGTGCAGATGGATGCGATGCTGGGCGGGGACGACTCCAGCAGCGACCGTCTGCACATCAAGGGCAATACGTCCGGCCAGGCGGACCTGGTGATCAACAATGTCGGCGGTGCAGGGGCGCAGACGACCGACGGCATCCGTATCGTCCAGGTGGACGGCGCCTCCAGTGGCCAGTTCCATCTGCGCGGGCGCGCAGTTGCCGGCCAGTACGAGTACTTCGTCTTCCAGGGCGGGAAGGCCGACCCAAACGACGGTGACTGGTATCTGCGCTCCGAGTACCTCGATCCAGGCGACCCCTGCCTGACCGATCCTACCGCACCGGAATGCCCGACCGAACCCGTGCTGCGTCCAGAGCCGGGCGTGTACCTGGCCAATCAGAGCTCGGCGGCCTCGCTGTTCCAGCACTCGATGCACGACCGGATCGGCGAGCCCGCATTCGATGATGCAGCCCGGACCGTCTGGGTACGTACGTCGCGCAGCCAGGCCGATTTCGGTGCGCTTGCCCGGCAGCTGGACGTGGACAGCAATCGTTCACTGCTCCAGGCCGGAGCAGATGCATGGGTTGCCGGCGACGGCAGGCTTCGTGTGGGCGGCATGCTCGGCGCTGGGCGGGTGACAAACACAGCCACATCCACGCTTACCGGCTACTCCGCCAAGGGCCGGGTGGAAGGCTACTCGGCCGGCGTCTATGCGACGTGGCTGCAGCACCCGGGACGGAGCGATGGTTGGTATGTGGATGGCAGCCTTCAGTACGGCAAGTTCAACAATACCGTTGAAGGGACTGCGTTGGCCAAGGAGCGCTACGACGCCCGCAGCTGGTCCGGTTCGATCGAGGCCGGCCGTGCGTTCCTGATTCTGGATACCGGTGATTCGCAGGTCTTCGTCCAGCCGCAGATGCAGATCGGCTACAGTCATTACGACGCGGACTCGCTGGTCGAACGCAACGGGACCGTAGTCCGCAGTGACGCCGACAACGGAATCCACACCCGTGTCGGTGCGCGCCTTTACGGCCACGCCACGAGTGGAGCAACCCGGGTTCAGCCGTATCTGGCGCTGAACTGGCTGCGTGGCCGCGATGACAACGGCGTGGTATTCGATGGTGAGCGCCTGCGCAGTGATGAGCCGAAGGATCGCTACGAGGTCAAAGCCGGCGCACAGGCCAGGCTTGGCAGCGGCTGGTCGGGTTGGGGCGAGTGGGGTGCCCGCCGCGGGCAGCACGGCTATCGGGAAATCATGGGGCAGCTGGGTGTGAAGTACGCCTGGTGACGACCAGACAGCTGATCCAGAGGTAAAGCTGGAGGCGGGAGGTGCCGGAACGATCCGGCGCCTTCCTTCCAGGCCGCAGCAATGGCTGGGCCGGCATAAACCTTCGGCGCTGGGTTGACGCATGCGCTACACCGCCGGCACCGTGATCCTCTGCAGGTCCAGCGTGGCCCGCAGCGCATAGTTCTTGCGGATCACCGGCACGATGCGGGTCAGGCGTGGATCGAAGTAGTCCCTGAACAACGGCGGCCGTGCCGAGCCCAGATAGAACGCACGGTCCTGCTTGACTGCTGCCGGCAACAGCACGTCACTGAAGTCGCTGTCGGAGGCGTCAGTCACCAGGCACGGTACATGGCGGAGCCCAAGCTGGCGCAGCAGGTACAGGCGATGGGAGCCATTGGTCAGGATGAGGCGGTTGCCGATCCGGGTGGCACTGACGAGGTTGTCGCTGAAGCCCAGATAGATGACCAGCGCGTGGCTGGCTGCACCGAAGGGTTCGTAGCCGGCGATGGCGGACGGGTCGATCGTCGCCACGTCCAGAAAGCGCAGGTCGTTGGAGCTGGACGCAAAGGTGTAGCTGCCTTCGGACCGGGACGCGCGGACCGGCGGGTGAGCGTGCCGCCCGTTGCGTGCAACCAGCTCCATGATGTCCTGTGCCGTGGGGGAGGCGGGGAAGGCCGCGGCAAGCTCGCCGACATGGCGCAGGTTGATGCACTCCTGGAAGACCACCAGCCGGTCGATCTCGACCATCTGCCATGCGCGCGGCACGTTGTGCGTCATGCGGTGCATCGACGGTTGGCGTGGCGCGTGGTCGGCCAGCGCCGCCATCTCCGCAGGAAGTGCATGCACCTCGACCGCGTCGGCGTCGTTGGCCTCTTCCTTCAGCTGGCGCAGCGCGTCGGCGCGGGCGTTCTTCCATTCCTCCACCAGCATCGCCTCATCGAAGCATCCGGGCGGGCATCGCTCCCTGATGAAGCGGATGAACCTCGGCAGCGGGAACGGTCCTTTGAGCAGAAGGGTGGGCTCAAGGCCATCGTCACTGATCGGGTCGCTCATCCATTTCCCCTTCAAGAAGGCGTGTCGACGTTGCCGGACAGCGACAGTCGTCACACTGAAATAATATGTTATAGCGTAACATTTGCATGCCTTGACGGCAATCGCTCTGCAACACGCGCAGCGATGGTGGCTTGGCTGCTCCGTATCCGTGGCACGACGCCCGGATACATCCACTGACAAGAGGAGATGTTCATGAACGAGCTGATTGAGCTGGGTGTAGTGGCAGGACAGCAGAACCCTGAAGACCAGGGTGTGGGCGGTGATCTGATCGAGCTGGGCGCGGTGGTTTCGGAAACCAAGGCACACAACCACGGCACCTTGTGGGATGGCGTGTTCCCGACCACCTCGCCCTGATCCACTGCGGCATGCATGACCTGCGGTGCATGCCCTGCGCATGCACCGCTTCTCCGCCTGGACTGAAGAGATCACGTAATGGAACAGCCTGCGGCGCGCTATTTCCTGTCGAAGCAGGCCCATGTCTGTGTCACCGGCGATGCAATGGTGATCCTGGACCAGGCGACGGGAAAATACCTGTCGCTCGACCGCCATCGTGCTGCCAGCCTGGGCGGGCTGGTGCTGGATTGGCCGTTGCCGGCAGACGGCCGGCGGATGCCGGATCTGTTGCAGTCGCTGCTGCAACGCGGGCTGATCACCGACGATCCGCAGCGAGGCAAAGCCGCGACCAGTGCTTCGATCGCGCTGCCGCGCCGCTGGATACGCGACGGTGAACCTCGCGGTTGTCCGCGCATCACCGCACGTGACGTCCGCAGATTCATGGCTGCGTGCGTGCGTGCCGGATGCAGCAGGACGTTCCTTCCTTTCAGCCACACCGTGTCCTCGGCGCGCAGGCGTGCGCAGGCATCACAGCGCAGGGACGTAAGCGTGCAGGAGCTGGCCCTGCGGGTCCGGGTGTTCGACTGGCTGCGGCCGTTGGCCTTCAGGAAGACGGACGAGTGCTTTCTCTACTGCCTGGCGATGCGCGAATTCCTGTCCAGGCATGGAATCGTCGCGGACTGGGTGTTCGCGGTCAGGACCCAGCCCTTCGCGGCGCACTGCTGGCTGCAGCACGGCGATCAGGTCCTGACCGATATCCCCTTCAACCTGCGCCGGATGGTTCCCATCCTGGTGCTGTAGAGGCGCCTCACGCATGTATCGACACATCGCCGTGCTCTGGAACACCTCCTGCGACTCCGCAACCGCCCGGGCGCAGCAGGCGATGCAGCGCATCGAGGCCATGCACGCCGGCATCACCTGCGTGATGAACGACCACGGCGCCGCGATTTATGTCCAGAGTGACAACCCGGGCTACCTGGACTGCAGCCGCTGCGGCTCGCTGGTCGTGCTCGGCGCGCTGTTCGACAGGACTTTCGGCCGGGATACCGTGCCCGCGCGCGTGCCACTGGATGCGGCCGCCGCCGATGCGGCCTGCCACACGCAGGGAAAAACCCTCGTGCAGCACTACTGGGGCCGCTATGTAGCGTTCGGCTACCAGCCGCAGTCATCGAGCTGGTTCGTCCTGCGTGATCCCACCGCTGAAATTCCCTGTTACATGACGACGGCGGATCAGCTGACGGTGGTCTTCTCCAGCATGGAAGACTGCCTTGCACTGGGCCTGCGCGACTTCAGCATCGACTGGCCCTTCCTGTCCTACTCGCTGCTGTTTCCGTTCCGTGACGGGTTGCAGACCGGCTTCAGGGAGGTCACCGCCATCGAGGCCGGGGAGGCCGTTTCGATCCGCGATGGCGAGCCGGTCAGCCGGCAGTGCCAGTGGGACATCGTGCGCCTGGCCCGCGACGAACCGATCGAAGACCTGCAGGAGGCGGTGCAGCTCGCGCGCTCCACGCTGCTGGGCTGCATCGGTGCCCTGGCCAGCCGACACCGGCGTATCCAGCTGCAGCTGTCGGGTGGGCTGGATTCCTCCATCATCCTCGCCGGCCTGCTGCACGCACCTTCCATGCCGGAAGTGGACTGTGTCCACCACTATGACGACGGCATCGGTGCCGATGAGCGGATGTTCGCCCGCATGGCGGTGGCCGGTGCCAGTGAGTCGTCGGGCCGGCGCTGCGGGTTCGTCGAGTACCGGCGGCAACCCCACTGCGCGCTGGAAGAGATCATGACCTTCCCGCGGACGGCGCGGCCGGCACATTGCTCGGGCTACCTTCTGCATCGCCGTGATGTCGCCTTTGACGCAGATACCGTGCAGTTCACCGGCGTCGGCGGCGACGCGGTCTTCCTGCGCTTCAAGGGCAACGCTGCGGCGATCGACCATGCCTGGCGGCGCGGCATCGACCGCCACTTCTTCCGGGTCGCCTTTGAAACCGCACAGTCGGGCGATTCGCTTTATGGCGTCCTCAAGGATGCGGTGCTCCATGGGCTGCTCAGGCGGCCGGCCAGCATCAACGGTCGCTGGGGCAACCCCTGCGAATGGGTGAAGGTCGACGCGACCGAGCAGGACGTCACGCCACCGGCCTGGCTGCGCCATGCGCGCAACGAAGGCCATGAGGTGTCACCGTACAAGCTTGCGCACATCAGCCGGATGGTGTTTCCGACCAGCGTCCTTGATCCGTTCGAGGGCGCGGGTCGCTGGCACGGTGTCTCTCCGATCAGCGCACAACCGCTGGTCGAACTGTTCGCGCGCATGCCGCTGCGTCTGCTCATGGCGGACGCGGAGGACCGGACGATCGCACGGCGTGCCTTGCAGGGGCTGCTGCCGGACGCTCTGCTGTCGCGGAAGGTGAAGTCCTACCTCGACGATCATTCGGTCGCGCTCACCCAGGGCCATCAGGCGTTCATCCGCAGCCTGCTTGTCGATGGGCTGCTGGCCCGGCGTGGGTACATCGACAGCGCGTCGGCCGACGCCGGCATCCGCCGGGTCGGCCCGGATCATTCGTCGCAGGTGCTCGGCATCTTCGGCCCGCAGGTCAATATCGAAGCCTGGCTCAGGCGCTGGGCAGGGCGGCCCGCAGGGCAGGGAGCCGGAGTCGCCTAGGCGCTCCGGCTCATCTCCTCAAGGTACAGGCTCTCAAGATCGTTGGCGGTGATGGTGGTGGCATCCAATGTCCTGCGCAGCCGTCCGGCCTGCATGAGGCCGATCGTGGTGGCCACCTCGCGGGCGCGGAACAGATCGTGCGTGGCCATCAGGATGGCGGTGCCACGATCACGCTGCCGCACGATCAGGTCATGGAACTCGGCCGACGCGGTGGGGTCGAGGCCGGAGGTTGGCTCGTCAAGCAGCAGTGCCTTGGCGTCCTTGACGATGGCCAGGGCAATGCCGACCTTCTGCCGCATGCCCTTGGAGTAGAGGCCCACGCGTCGTCCGAAGACATCCGGCGCCAGGCCCGCTGTACTCAGTGCATCCCGCAGCCGGGCGGGTGAGCGGTCGTCCACGCCGGCCAGACGCGCGAAGTAGTCCAGGTTCTCAAGACCGGACAGCTCGTCGTACAGCGCCACGGTCTCCGGGATGTACAGCAGCCTGCGTCGCACCTCCTGCGGGTGCCGGTGCGCGCTGAGTCCATCGACTTCCGCGGATCCGGAGGTAGGGGTGAGGAAGCCCAGAAAGAGCTTGATCGTGGTCGATTTTCCCGCACCGTTGGCTCCGAGCAGGCAGAAGATCTCGCCGGGTCCCACCTCGAAGCTGACGTCGTCGAGTGCCCGGTGGGTGCCGTGTTCCTTGACCAGGTTCTTTGCAGAAAGCATGTGGGCTCCTCAAGGGGCCGCCAACCGGCGACGCATCGATCCGGCGGCGATCAGCAGAATCAGGGTGGCGGCGAGCAACGCCGCGAGATCGGCACGCACTCCACGCCGGCCCACGCCGGCCGGCTCCACGAACCGGAAGCGGGGCAGGGCTTCATACTCGGCAAGTGTCTGCGGCGCGTCGCGATCCAGGTACGCCTTGTGCAGCAACCGACGGGCCTGCCAGAACGCATGGACCTGGTCCTGGAAGGCGAGCGCGCGATCCGCGTCCGAGCCGGCGATGCGGTCCAGCGCGTCCTGTACTGCGACCGCGGGCATCAGCAACCGCACGTTGTCCAGCACCCGGCGGCGTGCATCCTGCGCCCGCTCATGCGATTCGATCAGCGGCGCAAGGTCGAGATCGGTCGCCAGCAGGTCGGCATAGGCCTCGCGCACGTGGTCCGGAATCACCGGTGTCGAAGAACGTACAGCCGTTGAAACACTGCGGCGATGGAGTGTCTGTTGCCTGTCCGTTGCGGCCAGCCGCGCCTTCACGTCGGTCGCGAGCTGCATCTGTGATGGCGGCGGAACGGCCAGATTCACTGCGGCGAGGGTCAACGACGGGGCCATCACCACGATCAGCAACCACACTCCGCCGGCCGCAATGGCCGCCTCCGTGGTGCGCCGGGCGAAACAGCCGATCAGTACCGCTACCGCCAGCCAGAAGCCGCCATAGGCGAGGATGACCAGCGAGAGCAGGCCGAGGCCGGCAAGGCTCTCCGCACCGGACCACGCCGCCGCGCCGACCAGGATCACTCCCGCAGGCAGCAGCACCACTGCGCCCCGGGCCAGCGCCTTTACCGCAATCAGCCGTCCCACCGCGACCGGCTGCGACAGTACCAGCGCAGCGATGCCACGCTCGCGCTCGCGGGACCAGAGGTCATAACTGGCTGCCAGGATGACCAAGGGCAGCAGAAAGACGATGACGAACGCCAGATCGAACCGGCCTGCGGCCCGCGCTGCCGGATTGCCGATGTCGGCCCACACGTTCCTGAAAAGCTGGGTGCGATCGCCCAGCGCCACCACATCGGCCGTATAGGGATAGGCCTCCGCCTGCCCGATCGACACCGACGCCATCGCAGCGGACGGCAGCACGGGTTGGACGCGCGGCAACACCGAGGGCGCCTTGCCGACGAACACCCGGCTGCGGTCATGGGTCTGCCGCTCTTCGAGCTGGATCACGCCGATGGCGGCGTTACGCTGTTCGACCCACGCCCTGCCATTCCACGCGGCGTAGGCGGCCAGCGCCAGCAGCAGCACCAGCAGGGTGGGCAGCGCCCGATCGCGCAGCAGCCTGCGCACCTCATGGCCGGCAACGGAAAGACTGCTCATGGAGTCGTCCCCAGGCGCCGGGCCGAGAAGAACACCAGTCCAAGCGCCAGCAGCACCCAGGCCAGCAGAATGGCCAGGTTCGCCGCCTGTGCCGCGGCAATGCCGGCCAGGCACTGTTGCCCCGGCGTGTAGGCCACGGACCGGGTGAGGGTCGCGATGTCGGCACGATGCTTCTCCCCCTGCGGCGCCTTGTGCTGCTTCACTTCCGCATTTAGTGCCTGGATCAGGCGGTAGCGGTAGTCTTCCACGCTCTGCAGGAAGGCCAGGTGCGCCGCGAAATCGGTGCGGGCGAATGCGCGTGACCATGACTGCAGCGCGATGGCAGGAGAAACAACGGCGAATGCGCGCTGTGTTGCTTGCTGCTGCCGATAGGTCGCATGGATCCGCTCGAAGTGGCGGTTGTAGGTGTCCGTCGAGTTCCTCTCTGCGAACTCCAGGGCCACGCCCCGGAAGTTGACGGGAAGCTCTTCCACCGTGTCGACCTGGTAGCGCGCCATCAGCGCGTGTCGCAGGGCGTCCAGCCGCTTGTCCGCAGGGTCATGGCCATCCACACCGTTCTCCGCCTCTTCCGTCACGGCGGCCCTGAACGCCGGCGCGCTGGGCGTGGGATCCAGCGATTCGGCCACCGCTGGCGCCATTCGTGGCACCAGCACGGTGGCCACCACCCACAACCCCATCAGCACCACCAGCGAGGTCCGCGCCGAGCTGGACAACGCCGAGACACCGACCGTGAGGGCACAGAACACCAGCAGATAGAGTCCGTAGGCCGCGCACATGGCCAGCAGCGCGGCGATGTCCATCCAGCCGGCGTTCTGTCCCGCCACAGCGGGAACCGTCGCCGCCAGCATGGCAAGCACCAGCAGCAGGGAAGCACTTGCCAGAGCAATCAATCGGCCGATGATCAGCACCGCAGGCGACGCCCCGGTGCCGAGTTCCTGGCGAAGGGTTTCGCGGGCGACGTCACCGGACAGCGTGGCGAAGCCGGCAAGGATGATGAGCAGCGGCGCTACTACCTGCAGCGCCCAGGCGGCAGAGAAACCGTCGAACCGGCTGAGGGCGGTACCCGCGTCCATCGCGCGATGCCTGGCCGGGTTCTGTGCGTGACCTTCGATGAACACCGAGGTGCCCAGTACATCGGTCAGTCCCGGATCGAGCGCGGCCAGGGGTCGCACCGGTGCGGGAATGGCGCGTCCCACATGCGCCGCGGCATGGGGATCGATCACGCCCTGGCCGTCCCACAGCCGCGCTTCCTCCGCTGCTACGGCCTGGCGCTCCTGCGCCTGCAGGGACAGGCGCGCGGCACCCGTGGCAACGGATGCGCCCGCAAGCAGCAGCAGGACCAGGGCGAGCCACGGCAGGCGCCGCTCACGCCACATGAAGGTCAGCTGGGTTGCCGCGACACCGGCAGCTTGCCGAAGCGTCGACGCAGGCCGGAAGCGGGCGGGGGAGGGAGGGCTCATCCGGCTTACCAGCGATGCGTGAGGGTCACCGACAGGAAGCGCCCCAGCGCGGTCGCATTGGTGGGGTCGTAGCCGGTGTTGATGCTGTTGATGATGAAGGGCGGATCCCGGTCGAGCAGATTCTGCACGTTGAGGGCGAGCGACGTGCCTTCGTGGTCGCCGGCCGGGGCGCCGAAGTGGTACTTGAGGTTCAGGTCGACGGTCGTCCAGGAGCTGACGTGTGGGTGGGCGATGTTGGCCGGATCGCGGTAGCTGTCCACGTAGTTCACGAAGACGCCGCCTGCGGCCTGGCCCCGGTCCAGGGTCAGGCCGCCGCGCAGCTTGAGGTCGACCGGGTAGTACACCGCGTTGACCGCGTCCAGCTCGGGCGATGTGCTGGTCACGCGCCGCGTCGATTCGAGGATGTACTGCCCGGCCAGGTTCATCGCGATCCGCGTCTGGCCCACATCGACGCGATAGGACGCGTTGAGATCGACGCCGCGCTGCGAGGTGTATGCGTTGTTGCGGAAGCGGTTGTCCAGGATCACCTGGCTGCTGGTCTCATCCAGGCCGGCAGGGAGTGCATACGGCCCCACACGTGAGACGAACAGCCCCAGGCCCGACACGCCCAGTTGGCGCGCCTGCTGGATCTGCTGCTGCGATGGATCGACGGTCAGGATGTCCGCGTAGGGGGCCGTGGACTGCAGGAACAGGGACGGGAAGCTGCCGCCGAAGCCGCTGCCGATCCGGTCCGCATAGTCGATGTGATAGTAGTTGGCATCAACCGTGAGGCCGGGAACGGAGGGCGGCGCGAACGAGAACCCGCCGGTCCAGGTTTTCGCACGCTCGGGGCCGAGATCGGGATTGCCGTTGGAGAGCATCATCAGGACGGTGCTGCCGTTGGCCGCGTTCGGGTTCGGCACGTTCGCCACGACCACGGTGTTGTTCAGCTGCATGTCCTGGTAGACCGGCGCGCGGTAAGAGCGGCCGTAGCTGGTACGGAAGGAGAGTCCCTCGGTGGCTTCCCACAGCAGCCCCAGCTTGGGATTCAAGGTGGAGCCGAAGTCGCTGTAGTCGTCGTAGCGCGCCGCCGCGGTCAGCGACAGGCTGCGAACGCCGGGCATCTCCTTGAGCAGCGGGATGTTGAGCTCGGCAAAGGCGGACCTGATCGTGCGCTGCAGATCGAGCGGCTTTTCCAGCCCACGGTGATCGAGCAGCTCATAGCCATCGCGGCGGTAACCGACGCCGACCGCTGCGCGTACCGGGCCGGCGGGCAGGCTGAACACCTCGCCGTCGGCCACCACGTCCAGATAGCGCGATTCAGAGTTCGTATCCGTTGGCGGCGCCGTGCTGACGGTGCTGCCGGTAATGGTCGTGCGCTCGTAGGACACCTCGTTCCTGCCGAATCCAGCGTCCAGGCGTGCCTGCCACTGGCGCGGGAGCTCCAGGGTCAGGCCCGCGAACACATCGAACTGCTGCGTGTGCGGGAACAACCGGGTTTCGTCGGCCGTGCCGGAGATGGTGGTGTCCATCTCACGCCTGGCGAACGAGCCGGTGAGATTCAGCGTCAGCACATCGCTGAGCTCCTGCACGCCATCGATATACAGGCTGTGCCGCTTCGATCCTGGATAGAGATCGTAGGGCCTGACCGTGACGTTCCGGGAGAAATCCTTGTCGGTGGCGGGCAGGTTGCCCTGCTTCAGGAACTCGTAACTTGCCAGCACACGGCCGCGGTCCCACGCCCACCCTGCGGACTGCGACACCTGGTACTCGTCCATGTTGCCGGTGGTGACCGTGCCGTACCGCAGCGACGACTCATAGCCGGTGAAGTCCTGGCGCAGGATGATGTTGACGACGCCACCGACGGCATCGGTGCCGTAGATGGCAGAGGCACCATCGGTGAGGATCTCCACGCGTTCGACCGCACTGAGTGGAATCAGCGATACATCGACATACTGGTAGCGGTTCGATGAGGTCACGCGATGGCCGTTGACCAGGGTCAGCGTAGTGCCCGTACCCAGGCCACGCAGGTTGATCGCGGTGCCCTGGCCGAAGTTGTTGCCGGTATCACGGTCAACACCGAGATTGGCCACATTGGCACCATTGGCGCCGCCACCGAAGTTCTGCGGCAGCTTCTCGAACAGCTGCTGCAGGGAGGCCACGCCAGTGCGGTCGATGGCCTCCCGGTCGATCACGATGACCGGCGACGCACCAGCGCCGACGGCATCGCGGATGTTGCTGCCAATCACCAGCACCTTGTCCAGGGTGGCCGTGGGTGCGTCGTCGTCGGTGCCCGCGTTCTGCGCCTGGGCTGGTGCTCCGATCTGCAGCGCGGCGGCGATGCTCGCCGCCAGCAACGCGCGCCTACCGCCCTTGAATACCTGTTCCATTCCCCGGTCCATCACTCTCATCCGATATCGGCCTGCAGCACGGTCACGTGCGCTTGATGGCGATGTTATATCATATCATTCAATTGTACAGGGACTGCCTTGCCCTGTGGACCGCCGAGACGCCGGGGACCGAGAGTGATGAAGCCGTTCGCTGTGCCCGCGCCTGTCAGCGAAATACTGACGGCCTACTGGAAAGCCGATCGCACGCTGCTGCTACTCATCGCCGGCACCGTGCTGCTCTCCGGCCTGGCCACCGTTGCCGCGCCCTATCTGTTCTCTCGCTTGATCGACCGCCTGCCCGGGCAGGGCGCAGCCGTCCTGGCCGGGTGGTTCGTTCTCTACGCCGTGCTGCTCGGGGTGGGCAGCGTGCTGCAGAACACGGTGCAGTACCTGTCATTCCTCAGCGGCGAGAATCTGAGCTTCATCACCAGTACCCGCTATTTCGCGCGCCTGCTGAAGAAGACCAGCAGCTTCTTCGTGGAATACAACGCAGCGGAACTGCAAGTGGCCGGCGAAAAGGGGCGGGGGGCGCTCAAGATCGTCGTGCAGCTGGGCCTGGTGGCCTTCATTCCCAGTGCCCTGCAGATCGTGTTGACCCTGGTCACCCTGGGCGCGCTGATCAACCTGCAGATCGTCGCCATCGTGCTGGGCTACGGCACGGTGGCCGTCGCGCTTTCCGCGCTCGCTACCCGACGTGCACGCATCCACCGCGAAGCGGCCGTCGAGGCCGGCCAGCAGAACGCCCGCTTCGTCGGCAATGCCATGAATGCGATGGAAACACTCAGGCAGTTTGGCGGCAGCAGCTGGATGGTGCAGCGCTTCGAGCAGAAGGCACAGAGCGTGCGCGACAGCTGGCGCGCCTACGTACTGCAGCGCGTAGGCTTCATTGCCCTGCTGGGCATCGGCCTGGCCATCGAGTTCATCGTCACCTTCAGCCTGCTGCTGCCGCGCTACCAGAATGGACAGCTGAGCGTGGGCGACATCGTCCTGTTCAATCTGCTGCTGCTCCAGCTCAATCTGCCGCTGGAGATGATCGCGCGCTCCATCGATGACGTCGCCCGTTCGTGGAGCATGCTGGCGCCGCTCTCTGCCCTGTGGGCCGCGCCCGAGGAACCGCAGGTGGCCCATGCCGAACGGTTCTCCGCCCGCATTGGCCTGCTCCAGTTCGACGGAGTGAGCCACCGCTATGACAACGGGCGCGGCGTCACCGATGCAACCTTCCACGCCGGACGCGGCGGCATCACCTTCCTGATGGGAGAGACCGGTGCCGGCAAGTCGACACTGTTCAAGCTGGCGCTGAAATCCATCGAGCCCCAGCACGGCCGGATACGGGTGGACGGTACCGATCTGGCGCGGATTGATCGCGCGACGTGGCACGCGGCCGTCGCGGTCGTTCCGCAGGACGTGATGCTGCTCAACGAGAGCGTGGCCGATAACATCCTGCTGGGGCGCCCGCGCGATGACGAGCGACTCCGGCACGCCGCACGCAAGGCTGCCATCCTCGCCTTGATCGAAGCGCTGCCCGAGCACTTCGAGACCACGGTTGGCGAGCGTGGCCTGAAGCTCTCCGGCGGCGAGCGGCAGCGCATCGCCATCGCACGCGCACTGTATGGCGAGCCCGCGATCCTGTTGCTGGACGAAGCGAGCTCCGCCCTGGACGAGGCGACCGAACGCGAGATCATGGGCCATATCCGGGCGCTGGCCAGCGAGGTGACCGTGCTGGCCATCACCCATCGGCGCAGTGTCGTCACCGACGCCGACCGGGTGGTGGAGCTGGGCAGAACGAAGGGTGCCTGAGCGCACCCTCGGCACTGTTCGATCAGCCCGCCTTGGCAGGCACCGGCGTATTGAGCAGCTGCTGTTCCCACATGTAGGCGATGCCGCTGCCGCCGACGTGATCGATCATCACCTGCGTCAGCTTCTCGCCCGATGCCACGCGTGCCCAGTCGCGCTGCCACTCGGCGGCAAGCGCCAGCCAGGTCATCATGTTGACGCCGGCCGCGATCATCCGCTGGATGGCTACCTCGTGCGCTTCGGTGGAGACGCCGCCTGAGGCATCGGTAATGACCGTGACGTCCCAGCCTTCCCCCGCAGCCTGGATCGCCGGCATCGCAACGCAGATTTCGGTCCACAGGCCGGCGATGATGAGCTGCTTGCGGCCCGTCGCCTTGACTGCGTCCACAACGGCCTTGTCTTCCCAGGTATTGATGGAGGTCCGGTCGATGACCTCCTGGCCCGGGAACACATCGGTGATGTGGCGGAACAGCAGTCCGCCGCGCTCGGCGATCACGCTGGTCAGAATGACCGGCACGTCGAATACCTTGGCCGACTTGGCCAGCGCCGTGGCGTTGTTCACCACCGCCTGCGGGTCGTGGCTGTTCACGTTCGCGAGCTGGTAGGGCTGATGGTCGATCAGCACGAGGACGGAATCTTCCGGGCGAAGCAGTGAATCCAGACCGTTGCGAAACGTCATGACTGTTCCTCTGGCAGTGAGATGCGGATGGATGTGAGGGCCGGTATGCGGGTGCGACCCGGGATCGATACTGGCATTCCGCGTTTCGGGACAGTAGCCACCGACCGGGCTACACTGTGTCGCACATCGGGGAACGCGCCATGGACATCGAGGAACTGCGGACATTTGTCGAAGTGGCCGATGCCGGTGGCGTCACCGCGGCGGCGCAGCGGCTCGGCATCGCCAAGTCGATCGTCAGCCGGCGGCTGGCACGGCTCGAAGCGGATCTCGGCATCCAGCTGCTGGCCCGCACAACCCGTGGCGCGTCGCTGACAGAAGCCGGCGCCACCTTCCGCGACTATGCGGCCAGGGTCACCGCCGAAATCGATATCGCCAAGGAAACGCTGCTTCCGGCGGGCGAACTGCGCGGACGCCTGCGCATCGCCGCACCGTTGTCGTTCGGACCGACCCATCTGGCGCCCATCTTCGCCAGGCTGGCGCAGCGCCATCCGCACCTGCACGTGCATGCCTGCTACAGCGATCGGCATGTGGACCTGGTGGTCGAGGGCTACGACTGTGCGATACGGCTTGGCCACCTTCCCGATTCCAACCTGATCGCGCGGCGTATCGGGCCGATCTTCGGAAAGCTGGTGGCCACACCCGGCTATGTCGCCACGCGCGGCGCGCCGCAGACACCGGATGCCTTGCTTTCCCACGAATGCCTGATGCAGGGCACGGAGAGCTGGCAGTTCATGGACGGGGATACCGTAATCGCTGTGCGTCCACAGGGGCGCTTCAAGGGCGACAACGGTACGGCGCTGGTGGCCGCTGCGCTGGCGGGCCTGGGCATCGCAATGGTGCCCGAGGGCCTGGTCAGCGAACACCTTGCCTCGGGCGCACTGGTGTCGCTCATGGAACACCACCCGGTGCGGCCCGCGGGCATGTACGTGGTGAGGCCGCCAACGCCGCACCCGGCGCGCAAGGTGCGCGTGCTGACCGAGATGTTGATTGAATGCTTCGGAAGCGCCGCAGAGAACCCGTCGGCTGCGCAGCAGGTGCAAGCACAGCCCTGACTCCGCGCCCGGTTTGCCGGTCTTCGTCGGCCTTCTTCGGGTCTGGTCGCATGCCGCTCACCAGGCAGGTGCATTTCGGCTAGCGTGGGCACTTGAACACGGGGATGCAGAAATACATGAAACGCTGGCTCTTCCTGATGCTTGTAACGGTCCCGTTTGCTGCCGGGGCCATCGTCATCCGTGACGACGTGGACGATGCCCGTTACCGCATCGATGGATCTGCCTTCCCGGCCCTGACCGACCTGCCGGGAGAGGGGCACGGCGTACTGATCGCTCCGCGCTGGGTGGTCACCGCCGCGCACGCGGCACCGATGGACGGCATGGGTGCCGAGGTCACCGTCGGTGGGCGCAACTACGCCGTCGCGGGTGTGTATCTGCACCCCGGTTTCAGGCGGATGCCGGCCGCGCTGGGCGACGAAGCCCTGGCAACGGGCAGTGCCGCGAACATCCACGTGTTCCTGGCGGCATCGGATGACATTGCGTTGATCCGGCTGGCCACGCCTGTCGCGGATGTCGAGCCGGTCGCGCTTTATCGGGGCGCGGGCGAGGTTGCGCAGGTGGCCACCTTGATAGGGAAGGGCGCCACCGGTAATGGCGCCGAGGGGTTGATTCCCGGCGGGTCGCATCGCACCGCCCTGCGGCGGGCGTGCAACGCCATCACTGGCGGCAACGACCGCTATCTCTGGTACCGGTTCGATCCGCCGCCGAGCGCCCTGCCGCTGGAAGGCGTGCTGGGCAACGGCGACAGCGGCGGCCCGCTGGTCATCAATGCGCAGGGCCGCTGGCAGCTGGTCGGCCTGGGCTCCTGGATCACCGCCGTTCCCGAGCACGCCCTTGAGGCCGGCTTCTATGGCCAGGTGGTGTTCAACGTGCGCATCTCACGCTACGCCGACTGGATCGACCGCGTCATGTCCGGGGACGACGCCGGTCGATAGCGGTCGCCGGGTTCAACCCGGCAGCTCGCACTTCATCTTTCCGTCCACGTAGTACGGCTTGGGCACGTTGGGGTTGTCGCTGGTCTTGTCGAAGACCACCTCGAACGAGTCGGTATCCGGCGAGCCCTTGCGATCGGTGCAGGCGTCCTGCAGCTTCTTCTTGACCGCAGCAATGCCGGCATCGCGGTTGGCGCCTTCGGCGCTGTTGGTCAGGTTCACGGTCTCGGCCGAGGCCAGCGGGCTCAGGGCCAGCAGGCAGCCGGTAATCAGCACGGTGTGGAGCTTGGTCATGGACTCGGCTCGTGAAGGTTCAGGGGCTTCGAGGATAGTGCGCGGCTGTTAACGGTACGTGGTTGGGTGTGATGCGTCACGTTAATGGATGCCGCCTGCCGGTCTGGCCGGCTGCTCCAGCACGCGGTTGCCGACATACTGGTCACGCTCTCCATGCTGCCGTGCGCGCTCTGCGGCAAGCAGAATTTCCATCACCACGCGCAGGCGGTTGAGAGAGCAGTCGGCGTCGGACAGCGCCATGCGTCGCCCTTGCGGCAGATGACCCTCCGGCCAGGGCCGGCCGTTGGACGCTGCACCTGCGCCGATGCTGTGCAGTAGCGAAACGAAGGCGTTGCGATCCGGTGTGGGCTCGTTGGCGGGATGCAGGCGGATCGGCTGCGGAGGAGGGGAGTAGGCGTTGCAGGGCTCCGAACAGATAAACGGAAGCCGCCACCGATAAAGGTGGCGGACGGTGCGAGGCTCGAAAACCCGGTCTACGCTGGAACCGGCAGGCACAAGGCCTCCGCGCACCGCCCGCCATAGCTGGCTGGCAAGCGTGTACTTCGGCGTAGAACCGAGGCTTCGAAGCCCGGAACCCGTTTTCGGTGGCGCGCCAAGAATTACTCCCGGTCATGTGGGAGGCCAAGGGCATGGGGTAGATGCCGACAACGCCCTCGACGCTTCTTGCGTTGTCGCATGGCAGGCAAGGGCAGGGAGGCGCCCGTCGTGCAAGGGTTTGGCGTGATTTCAGGCTTGGGCTGTCGTGGTGACGACTGCCTGAGTCGTTGTTGCAGAAATTCAGGGCAATCGAGACAGGCGATAGTATCTGCAGGTATGGAGTGGCGTGTCAGCATGGGCACGCGTTGACATCTATCAGGAGGGGGTTCTGACGCTGCCCCTGGATGTGCGTTGTTGGTTTGCCCGGGCCTTGGTCACTCGGCAACGTGCGAAGGGTCAGGTGTGATTAGGGATGTTTATCGAGGGTGGGGCGGATGTCCATTTCCAGCCGATACAGGGCACAAAGGGGGAATTAGGACCGCACCCGGCATCGGCCTCCACATCACCTATCCAGCTTCCACCACGCGACCAGTGCCGCAAATGCGGGCGACGGCTGCCGACGGTTCGGGTAGTAGAGGTGGTAGCCGGGGAAAGGAACGCACCACCTGTCCAGCACGGCCAGCAGCCTGCCGTGCGCGATGTGCTCGGCCACCAGCGGTTCCGGCACGTAAGCCAAGCCCAGGCCATCCAGTGCGGCATTGATGACGTGGGTCATGCTGTTGAAGACCAACGGCCCGTCGCCGCGCACGGTGAATTCCTTGCCTTTCTCTTCGAACTCCCATGCATAGATGGCACCGTTTGGGCGGTGTCGGATGTGGACGCAGCGGTGGTGCGTAATGTCGGCGGGCTTCTTCGGTTTCGGATGCTTCTCGAAGTAGTCGGGCGAGCCCACCACGACCAGACGCCAATCGGGGCCAACCCTGACAGCGATCATGTCCTTGCTCAGCGCCTCCCCGAGCCGGATGCCCGCATCGAAGCGTTGCTCCACCACATTGGTGAAGCCGTAATCCACGTAGAACTCAAGCGTGATGTCCGGGTACTCGGCCAGGAACCCAGCAAGCCGCGGGCGGATGACGGTTTCCATGGAATCGTCAGTGCAGGAGATCCGTAGCGTTCCGGCGGGTCGGTCGCGCAGGTCTCCCAACGCCTCTACGCTGGCGCCGATAGCTTCGAAATGCGGCGCGATCGAGCGCATCAGTCGCTCGCCTGCCTCCGTGGGCGATACGTTGCGCGTCGTCCTGGCCAGGAGGCGAATGCCCAGGCGCTCTTCCAGCAACCGCATCGAATGGCTCAGCGCAGAGGGCGTTACCCCAAGACGAACAGCCGCCTTGGTGAAACTCTGCTCCTGCGCCACAACCAGGAACGCTTGCAGATCGTGAGTCTTCACGGTGCTCATGGATCAATTGTGAGCTCAACTCAGCAATGCATCAACTTTCAAGCGGCTTATCGATATAGGGGCCGGGGCCTATCGTGGCGACCCAAGTCCCCCAACCGAGGCCACACGCCCATGAAACGCACCACGCTGCTGCTGGCACTGCTCGCCAGCCTCAATGTTCCGGCTTCGGCCATGGCCGCTGACGCACCGGTGCCGGCCCGGGCTCTTGGAGCCGACAACTTCTACCGCAGCCCAACGGTCAAGGGGGAGCGCGTGAGCTTCCACAACCAGTACCAGATGGAGGTGGTGGGCACGCTTTATCGCCCTCAAGGCTTGCCTGGCGGCAGCCGCGCCCCCGCAGTGGTGGTTGGCCACCCGATGGGCGCAGTGAAGGAGCAGAGCTCGCAGCTCTACGCGCAGAAGTTGGCCGAGCAGGGTTTCGTTACGCTGGCGATCGACCTTTCCTTCTGGGGCGAGAGTGCTGGCGCCCCCCGACACCTAGTGGCGCCGGAAATCTACTCGGACGATATCAGTGCGGCCGTGGATTTCCTGAGCACTCAGTCCTTTGTCGACCCCGACCGCATCGGCGGCCTGGGCATCTGTGGCAGCGGCAGCTTTGTGATCAGTGCCGCCAAGATCGACTCGCGCATCAAGGCCATCGCCACGGTGAGCATGTACGACATGGGCGCGGCGGCACGGCAGGGGCTGAACAATGGCCAGTCGCTGGAGCAGCGCAAGGCGGTGATCCAGTCCGCGACAGACCAGCGTCTGGCCGAATTCAAGGGCGGGGCGCCGGTGTTCGTGCCTGGCACCGTGAACCAACTCGATGCTGACACGCCCGCCATCCAGCGTGAGTTCTTCGACTTCTACCGCACCCCGCGCGGCGCCTACACGCCAAAGGGTGACAAGGCCGAACTGACAACCCAGCCGCTCTTCAGCAGCCTGGTCAAATTCATGAACTTCTATCCCTTCAACGACATTGAGACGATCTCGCCTCGGCCAATGCTCTTCATCTCCGGCGACGCCGCGCATTCCCGTGAGTTCAGCGAAGACGCCTACCGAAGGGCAGGGCAGCCGAAGGAGCTCTACTGGGTGAAGGGCGCCGGCCACGTGGATCTGTACGATCGCACCCCGCTGATTCCCTTTTACAAGCTGACCACATTCTTCCAGCGCAGTCTGGCGGCGAAATGAGCAGCACCGAGGCCCTCCCGGATCGCGCGAACTGGGGCGGGGTGCTCGCAATGACGCTATGCGTCTTCGCGTTGATCGCCTCGGAATTCATGCCGGTGAGCCTGCTCACGCCCTTGGCAGCAGATCTGGGCGTGACCGAAGGCCTTGCCGGCTACGGCATTGCGATCTCGGGTGCCTTTGCGGTGCTGACCAGCCTGTCGATCTCCCGGTTGGCGGGCAACGTGAACCGGCGAACGTTGCTGTTGATCCTCACGGCGTTGATGGCGGTATCGGGACTGGTGGTAGCGCTGGCCCCGAACTATCCGGTCTACATGACAGGCCGTGCGCTGATCGGCGTGGTGATCGGTGGCTTCTGGTCGTTGTCCGCCGCAACGGCGATGCGGCTGGTGCCGGAGGCCGAGGTCCCGCGAGCCTTGGCGGTATTCAACAGCGGCAACGCGCTTGCAACGGTCATTGCGGCGCCACTGGGTAGCTACCTCGGCAGCATGATCGGATGGCGCGGCGCTTTCCTGTGCCTTCTGCCGGTGGCTGCTGTCGCCCTGGCGTGGCAGTGGTTTTGTCTGCCGTCCATGGCTGCGGAGGAAGGTCAATCACGCAGCGGGGTGGTCGTGTTGTTGCGGCGGCGGGTGGTGGCACTGGGCATGACGGCCTGCGCCGCCTTCTTCATGGGGCAGTTCGCCCTGTTCACCTACGTGCGGCCGTTCCTGGAGCGGGTGACCCTTGCGGGGGCATCTGATGTTCCATGGGTGCTGCTGGCCATCGGGGTGAGTGGCTTCGTGGGCACACTGGCCATCGGTGCGTTTGTCAGCCGCGGGCTCTATCGCACACTGGTGACCCTTCCGGCCCTGATGGCGCTGATTGCCGTCGGCCTGATTCCGCTGGGGGCGCACCTTTGGCCGACCACCGTACTGCTTTCGGCCTGGGGGCTGTTGGCCACGGCTGCACCGGTTGGCTGGTGGAGCTGGCTGGCGCGCACGTTCACCGATAATGCCGAAGCCGGTGGCGGGCTGATGGTTGCCGTGGTGCAGTGCTCCATCGCGCTGGGCGCCGCCCTTGGCGGACTGCTGTTCGATAGTTGCGGTTTTGCCAGTACTTTCCTGGCCGGTGCGGGCTTCCTGTTGTTTGCCGCGCTGCTTGCCTACCTCACGGCTTCGGAAGATCTGGACACGTCAGCAGCGGCGATTCCCAGGGATGTTCCGAAGCGATGACACGCTTTACGTCGCCTTCCGCGAAACTTCTCTTGCTCCTCGTAGCATCTGCGACGGCAGCAGCATGCCGAGCCGCGCCCGATCATCAAGTTGTCGCGACCACCAGGACTAGCGCCAACCAAGAGGTTCATCCCATGAAGATTCGACTGATCATCAACGACCAACGGCTGTCGGCCACCCTGGAAGACAGCCTTCCCGCACGCGAGTTCATCGCCCAGTTGCCACTGACCCTGCAGCTTGAAGACTACGCAGAGACCGAGAAGATCGCGCAGCTTCCGCGCCGTCTCAACGTGACGGGCGAGCCGGAGGGAATCACGCCGTTGGCGGGTGACATCGCCTTCTATGCGCCATGGGGAAATTTGGCGATCTTCCATAGGCCGTTTGCCTACTCGAAAGGCCTGGTCAGACTGGGTCGAGTAGAAGGCGGGTTGCAGCACCTTCGAAAGAAGGGGCCGGTGGAGATTCGCATCCAGTCCGACTAGCTGCCGATTGAAGATCCTCGCTCGCACGCAACCACTGCAGCGTACACATGCATATATACCTTGCATGCATCAGTCATATGCACACACGTGCTTCTTCCGGCACGGCGCGGAGGCTAGATTCCCCTGACAATCCGTCACGGAGTGACCCATGCAGACTCGCACCCGCCTCCGCACCCTGGTGCCTTGTTTTCCCGCCACACTGATCTGGATTGCGGCCTCCCTCTGCGCCACCGCTGCGCTTGCCAGCGAGCCACTGCAGATCGAATCGCAAGGAAGCCTTCTCGCGGGCGGCACGAAAAAGACGGAACCTGGCACGTTCGATCCGCTCAAGCCCTCCAACCCGGCCGGGCAGAGCTACCACGGTGACCACGTCTACGCCTTCTACCAGAAGCCGGTGAATGCGCGTCCGCTGCCGATCGTGATGTGGCACGGGGCAGGGCAGTCATCGAAGAGCTGGGAAACGACCGCCGATGGGCGCGAGGGCTTCCAGAATCTGTTCCTGCGTCGTGGCTTCACGACTTACCTGATCGATCAGCCACGCCGAGGCAAAGCCGGCCGAAGCATGGTGGAGGCCTCGCTGGCACCCGTGGCAGACGATCAGATGTGGTTCAACCAGTTCCGCATCGGGCTCTGGCCAAACTACTTCAGTGGCAGCCAGTTCCCGAAAGGCGAGGCCGTGCTTGAGCAGTTCTTCCGTTCGGTCACTCCCAACACCGGGCCGTTTGACCTGGATGTGGTCTCCGACGGCGTAGCGGCACTACTGCAGAAGACAGGACCTGCCATCCTGTTTACCCATTCGCAGGCAGGTGGTCCTGGCTGGATGACGGCCATAAAGAGCCCGAACGTTCGCGCAATCGTTGCCTTCGAGCCAGGCAGCAGCTTCGTGTTTGCAGAGGGTGATGCGCCCGCACCGATTCCCAGTGCCTTCGACACCGTAGCACCCGCAGTGGTTTCGCCCGAACAGTTCAAGGCGCTGACCCGCATTCCGATTCTGGTGCTGTATGGCGACAACATCCCCGACACGCCCGTTGACCTGCCCGCGCAGGACAGCTGGCGGGCGCGACTGGAAATGGCCCGCGCCTGGCGTGATGCCGTCAATCGGCAGGGTGGGGATGTCACCCTTGTCCATCTGCCAGACCTGGGTATTCGCGGCAACAGTCACTTCCCGTTCTCGGACCTCAACAACGTCCAGATCGCCGATCTGGTGAGTGCATTTCTGGAGAAGAAGCATCTGGATCACTGAGCCGAATTGCCATTCATAACATGCGTGCATGACTGATATCCGGATGATGCCCTGTTTCCATGAGTGCGCGACGGTTAGCTTTACTTCTGATCCCCGCCAACGCAGGCGCCCAGTGCGCTCCGGTCGGGGAATATCCAGACTGGGAGCACTTGAATGAAGCACATCGTGCACGCCACGCTGTTGGCCATATCGCTCGGCCTGGCGACAGGCAACGCCTGCGCTGCGGACTACAGGCTCAATCCCTTCAAACTGGCCTATGAAGGTGCCATCACCCGCAACGTACCCAGCGAGGTCAACATCCATTCGGTGTCCTATCCGCTGAATGGAATCGAGATCGCGGCCAACTTCTACACGCCCGCCAACTTTGATGCCTCGCGGAAGTACCCGACCATCGTGGTGGCCCACCCCAACGGCGGCGTGAAAGAGCAGGTCGCCGGCCTCTACGCACAGCGCCTGGCCGAGCAGGGCTACATCGCCATTACCGCCGACGCGGCCTATCAGGGCGCCAGTGGCGGCCAGCCGCGCAACGTGGACACGCCGTCGCACCGCATCGAAGACATCCATGGCATGGCGGATTTCATCAGCCGATTCCCTTGGGTGGATACCTCGCGCCTGGGCTTGCTGGGCATCTGTGGCGGTGGCGGCTATTCGCTGGCCGCCGCGCAGACCGACAAGCGCTTCAAGGCCATCGCCACCATCAGCATGTTCAATTCCGGCCGTGTGCGCCGCAACGGCTATGGCGACTCACAGCGCGACACTCTCCAGCAACGCCTGCGACAGGCTTCGCAGGCCCGTGCGCAGGAAGCCGCTGGCGGCGAAGTGATGTACTCCGGCGACGCCAACCTCAGCGACGAACAGATCGCCAAACTACCCTTCGATCTGTATCGGCAAGGCTATGAGTACTACTGGAAGACGCATGCCCATCCCAATTCCACCTTCCGCTACACCACCAGCAGCCTGCTGGACCTGATGCGCTGGGACGCCACCGACCAGATCGAACTGATCAACCAGCCGCTGCTGATGATTGCCGGCAGTAAGGCCGACAGCCTGTACATGAGCCAGGACGCCTTCGCCAAGGCGACCGGCACCACCGACAAGCAACTGGTGCTGCTGGACGGTGCCACGCACATCGAGACGTACTGGGTGCCCAAGTACGTGGATGCCGCCGTTGCTTCGCTCACCACGTTCTACAGCCGGACGCTTGCGCTATGACTACACCTCGTAAATCACCCGCGCACACCGCGCTGCTGGGCGCTGCATTGAGCGTGGCGGCACCCTTTGCCGACGCCGGCGAGACGCCCACGCAGCAGATCACCCGGGCAGGGGCCCAGGCGTCGGTTGCCGGCCCCGCCGAGACCTTCGTTGGCCAGGTTCGCGTCGATCCGCTGTTCCCGGCGAACGATGACGTGCAGGCCGCCTCTGCCTACGTCACGTTCGAGCCCGGCGCACGTTCGGCCTGGCACACCCATCCTGCCGGGCAGCGTCTGGTGGTGACCTCAGGTGTGGGGTTGACCCAGGAATGGGGCAAGCCGGTGCAGCAGATACAGGCCGGCGATGTGGTGGTATGCCCAGCCGGCGTCAAGCACTGGCACGGCGCGGCGCCACACAGTGCGATGACCCACCTCACGGTCACCGGCGTGGCAGGCGGGAAATCGGTGGACTGGCTGGAGCAGGTAACCGATGACCAGTATCGCGAGGCATCAGCAAGTGTCGACGCCCCCGTGGCCGGGCCGCTAACGCCCAGGCAGCAATCGATCCCGCTCATTGCAGCCGCAGCTGCCAGCAGCAACATGCCCCAGCTCAACGCCGCACTGAATCGAGGGCTGGATGCCGGCTTGACCGTGAGCGAAGCGAAGGAAGTGCTCGTGCAGCTGTATGCCTATGCAGGCTTCCCCAAGAGCCTCAATGCGCTGGGCGAACTGCTGAGCGTGGTACGCGAGCGCGAGGCGCAGAGGATCGCCACCGCAGCCGGGCAGCCACCCACCGCTGAAGTGCCTGTGGGCGATGCACTGCGCGCCGTGGGCACCGCCAACCAGACCCGCATCTCCGGCGCCCCGGTCACCGGGCCGGTCATGGACTTCGCGCCCATCATCAACCAATACCTGCAGACCCACCTGTTCGGTGACATCTTCGAGCGCGACAACCTGGATTGGCAGAGCCGTGAACTGGCCACGGTGGGTGCGCTGGCGGCCATGCCCGGCGTGGAGGCGCAACTGCGCTCGCACATGGCGGCCAGCCAGCGCGTAGGCCTCAGTCGCGCGCAATTGGAACACCTGGCCCGGCTGCTGGCACATGGCGGTCATGCGGCCGCGTCAGCCCGCGCAGTGCAGACACTGGAGCAAACCCCCGCGCCTTCGCCATGACCGTGCCGCCGTTCAACCGCGATAGCGCAGAGCATCGCGCAGCACGGTGAACGCAGGCGACGACTGCCTGCGGCTGGGGTAGTACAGGTGGTAGCCGGGGAAGGAGGGGCACCAGTCCTGCAGCACGTGGACCAGGGTGCCTGCCTGCACGTGGGGGCTCACCAGATCCTCGGGCATGTAGGCCAGCCCCAATCCCTCCAGTGCAGCTCCCAGGCGCAGGGCAATGTTGTTGAACACCAGCTGGCCTTCCACCCGCACCTTCAACTCCTGGCCCTTCTTTTCGAACTCCCACGCGAAAATGCCGCCGTGGGTCGGCAGGCGGATGGTGATGCAGTTGTGCCGGGTGAGGTCGTGCGGTGATTTCGGCTTTGGATGACGCTGGAAGTAGGCAGGCGATCCGACCACGGCCATGCGCAGGTCGGGCCCAACGCGCACGGCAATCATGTCCTTGGCCACCTGCTCGCCCATGCGGATGCCGGCGTCGAAGCCCTCGGCCACGATGTCGGTCAGCCCGTAGTCGACGATCACCTCGATGTTCAGATCAGGATTGGCCGGCAGCAGCTTGCCCAGTACCGGCTGCATCACGGTAATCGCCGCATGTTCGCCGGCAGTGATGCGCAGGCGCCCGGCGGGCTTGTCGCGGTAGGCATTCAGCTGCGCAAGCTCGCTGTCGATCTCCTCGAAGCGCGGTGCAATCACCCGCAGCAACTGCTCTCCGGCCTCGGTGGGCGAAACGCTGCGGGTGGTCCGGGCAAGCAAGCGCACCCCCAGGCGCTCTTCGAGCTGACGCATCGACCGGCTCAGGGCAGGCTGGGACATGCCGAGCTGGGCCGCAGCCCGGGTAAAGCTGCGTTCCCTGGCCACCAGCACGAACATGGCCAGCTGATCGTAATTCTCGACGCTCATTGATGCGCACCGGATATAAGCGATATCCGATTATGCCTCTGCAAGAATTTGTTTTGGGGGCGTAGATTGGCGCCATGACGATTCCAAACCCCAACCTTGGTCGCCGGGCCGTCATCGCCGCCCTGGCCTCGCTCCCGCTGGGATGTTCCGCCACAGTGCCGGAGGAGGGTATGGTCGCTGACCGATCAAGTGCACGGACCTTGATTGCCTGCTTCTCACGCTCGGGCAACACCCGGGTTGTCGCCGGGCTCATTCATCGCAGCATGCCCAGCGACCTGTTTGAGATACAGACTGCCGTGGACTACCCGGCGGACTACCTGGAAACGGTGGCGAAGGCGCGGCAGGAGCGCGACGACGACGTGGAACCTGCGCTGCGCACGCGTATTACCGGCATTGATCGCTATGACACCGTGTACCTGGGTTTCCCGATCTGGGGTGAAACCACGCCGCCGATCATTCGATCACTACTGTCGCAGCACGACATGAGTGGCAAGACCATCGTGCCGTTCATAACCCATGGCGGCTACGGCGTGGGTAGCAGCCTACGCGTGCTTGCTCGCCACGCGCCTGATGCACGCATATTGCAGGCATTCGTGATGCAGGCCGACCAGGAGCGCAAAACCATGGAGAGCGTCAACGCCTGGTTGGCAGCTCCGCACACTCCCCGATGAGGATTCGAGCATGAAGACCCGCACGCTTGGACAAGGCCTTGAAGTCTCTGCCCTCGGCCTTGGCTGCATGGGCATGAGCTCGGCGTACGGCCCGGCCGCCGACAAGCGGGAAATGATCGCGTTGATCCGCACGGCGGTGGAGCGTGGCGTCACCCACTTCGACACCGCCGAAGCCTACGGCCCCTTCGCCAACGAAGTGCTGGTGGGCGAGGCCTTGGCGCCGGTTCGCGACCATGTGGTGATCGCCACCAAGTTCGGCTTCGACATCGATCCTGCGACCGGTGCCCGTGGCGCCGGTACCAACAGCCAGCCCGCGCATATCCGGGCCGCCGTGGAGGGCAGCCTGAAACGGCTTGGCATTGATCGCATCGATCTGCTTTACCAGCACCGCGTTGACCCGGCGGTGCCCATCGAGCAGGTTGCCGATACGGTGAAGGCCCTTATTGCAGAGGGCAAGGTTGCGCATTTCGGCCTGTCTGAAGCCGGCGTGCAGACGATCCGCCGGGCCCATGCAGTGCAACCGTTGACGGCTGTGCAGAGCGAGTTCTCGCTGTTCTGGCGTGAGCCGGAAGCAGAACTTCTGCCGCTGCTTGAGGAGCTGGGCATTGGCTTCGTACCCTTCAGTCCACTGGGCGCTGGCTTCCTGACCGGAAAGATTGACGAGCACACGCAGTTCGATGCGACGGACTTCCGCAACTCGGTACCCCGCTTCTCCACGGAGTCACGCCGGGCCAACATGGCCTTGGTCGACGCGGTGAAAACGCTGGCTGCAGCGAAGAAGGCTACGCCCGCGCAGGTCGCTCTGGCGTGGCTGCTTGCCCAAGGGTCGTACATTTCGCCGATTCCAGGCACCACCAAGCTTCACCGGCTGGATGAGAATCTGGGCGCGGTGGATCTGGCGCTGGATGGAACCGAACTGGCGCGCATCAGTAAGCAAGTGGCGGCGGTCAGTGTCAGTGGCGCACGTTTGCCAGAGGCAGCATTGAAGATGACCGGCCAGTAGGCTCGACCGACGATTCCGGCACGCCTCGGGCCGGTTTCACAAATCTGTACCCCGCAGACGGGCATAGTGCCCTTTGAGTAGTGTGAGCGCGTCCATCCAGCCACGGGGTTTCCCCGAACGCCAGGAGGTCACTGTGCCAAGTTGGGATGAAGGAATGAAGTTGACGCGTCGCCAGGTGATCGCCGGCGGCGCCACGACCGTGGCGATGTCCGCCGCACCGGGGGCGTCATCGCTCGCCGCCGAACTGGCGGCATCCCCGCCGCCCAGGCCGCCGGTCATCAGCACGGTGGCCTTGACCGTCAACGGCGTGCGCCGGGAGCTTGAGCTCGACACGCGGACCACGCTGCTCGATGCCCTGCGCGAACATCTGAAGCTGACCGGGACCAAGAAGGGCTGCGACCACGGTCAATGCGGCGCCTGTACCGTGCTGGTCAACGGTGAGCGCATCAATGCCTGCCTCAGCCTGGCGGTGCAGCACCAGGGCGATGCCATCACCACCATCGAAGGCCTCGGAACCCCCGATGACCTGCATCCGATGCAGGCCGCCTTCATCAAGCATGACGGTTACCAGTGCGGGTATTGCACGCCGGGGCAGATCTGTTCGGCGGTGGCGGTACTGGACGAGATCAAGCGGGGTGTCCCCAGTCATGTGCAGGCGGACGTCAGCGCACGGCCCCGGACCACCAGCATGGAAATGCGTGAGCGCATGAGTGGCAACCTCTGCCGATGCGGCGCCTATTCCAATATTGCCGAGGCAATGCAGGAGGTCGCTGGCGTGACCTCTGCAGGGAGGCGCTCATGAGGGCCTTCAGTTACGAACGTGCAAAATCCCCGGCCGAGGCCGCCAAGGCCGTCGCCGGTACCGAGGGCGCGAAGTTCCTGGCCGGAGGGACCAACCTGCTCGACCTGATGAAGCTGGAGGTCGAGACGCCAACGCACCTGGTCGACGTGCAGGACATCGGCCTGGACAGGATCGAACCCACCGACGAGGGCGGCCTGCGCATCGGCACGCTGGTCACCAATACCGCACTGGCCTCGCATGAGCGCGTGCGCCGCGACTACGCGGTGTTGACCCGCGCGATCGTGGCAGGCGCCTCCGGGCAGCTGCGCAACAAAGCCACCACCGGCGGAAATCTGCTGCAGCGCACGCGCTGCCCGTATTTCTACGACCCCCATCTGCCCTGCAACAAGCGCCTGCCCGGATCAGGCTGCGGCGCGCTCGAAGGGTTCTCCCGCCAGATGGGCGTGATCGGCACCTCGGACAGCTGCATCGCGACCTATCCGGGCGACATGGCGGTGGCCCTGCGGGTGCTGGACGCCTCGATCCAGACCGTCAGGGGTGACGGTAGTACGCGCAGCATCCCGATCGCCGATTTCCATCGATCCCCCGGCGACAGGCCGCAGCAGGACAACGTGCTGCAGCGCGGCGAGCTGATCACCCACGTCACGCTGCCGGAACCCCTGGGCGGTCGGCACGTGTACCACAAGGTACGTGACCGCGCGTCCTATGCGTTCGCACTGGTGTCGGTCGCCGCGGTCGTGCAGCAAGACGGCTCGGCGCGGTTCGCCTTCGGTGGAGTTGCGCCGAAGCCGTGGCGCATCGAGGCAGCCGAACCCCTGCTGCGCGACGGCGTAAAGGCCGCGGCCCGGCAGGTGTTCGCCGGCGCCCGTCCGACGCGGGAGAACGCGTTCAAGATCGCTCTCGCCGAGCGCACCCTTGCAGCCGTGCTGGTGGAAGGAGAGCACTGATGCCCCTTGAATTCAACGCCCCCGCCGGTGACAACCTGTTCGACAAGGCGAAGGTCGTCGGCAAGTCGACGCCGCGCATCGACGGTCCACGCAAGACCACCGGCACCGCCCCTTATGCGTACGAGCGCCATGACGTGGCACCGAACCAGGCCTACGGCTATATCGTCGGCGCGGGCATCGGCAAGGGCCGCATCATTTCGATGGATGCCTCCCGCGCACGCGCCGCGCCAGGCGTACTGGCGGTCATCACCGCACCGGAGACCAAGCCGGTCGGAAAATCGAACTGGAACAATGCGCCGCTGTTCGGCGGCCCCGATGTGGCCCACTACCACCAGGCCATCGCCTGCGTGGTGGCCGAGACCTTCGAGCAGGCCCGCGCCGCCGCGGCTCTGATCCGCACCCGCTATGAGCGCGGCAAGGGCCGCTTCGATTTTCCCGCACTGGCGCCGTCCGCGCCGCTGGCAAAGGGGCGCGATGGCAAGCCCGACCGGCAGGCGCTGGGCGATTTCGACACCGCCTACGCGAGCGCCGCGGTCAAACTCGACGAGACCTACCACACCTCCGACGAAAGTCATTCGATGATGGAGCCGCACGCCACCATCGCCGCCTGGGAGGACGACACGCTCACGCTGTGGACGGCGAACCAGATGATCGACTGGGCCAGGCAGGGCATGGCGGCGATCCTCGGCATCGATCCTGCCAAGGTGCGCGTGGACTCGCCCTATATCGGCGGCGGCTTCGGCGGCAAGTTGTTCATCCGTGCCGACGCGGTGCTGGCCGCGTTGGCGGCCAAGCAGGTCGGGCGACCGGTGAAGATCGCGCTGCAACGGCCTTTGATGGCCAACAACACCACCCACCGGCACGCAACCATTCAACGCGTCCGGATCGGTTGCGCGAAAGACGGCAGGATCTCTGCCATCGCCCATGAGAACTGGTCGGGCAACATCAACGGCGAGGACGGCGAGAACGGCACCCTGCAGACGCCCAAGCTCTATGCGGGCGCCAACCGCCTGGTGGCCAACTACATCGCCACGCTCGACATGCCCGAAGGCAATGCAATGCGCGCGCCGGGCGAAGCGCCAGGCCACATGGCGCTGGAAGTGGCGATGGACGAGATGGCCGAGAAGCTGGGCCTCGACCCGATCGCGTTCCGCATCCTCAACGAGCCGGAGGTCGTACCCGGCGACCCGTCCAAGAAGTTCTCCGACCGCAACCTGGTCCGCTGTCTGCGCGAAGGCGCGAAGCGCTTCAACTGGAACAAGCGCAATCCCAGGCCGGCGCAGGTAAGGGAAGGGCACTGGCTGGTCGGCATGGGCGTGTCCGCGGGCTATCGCGGCGCACCGACGATGAAGTCGGCGGCGCGGGTGCGGCTCGACGGCCAAGGCGGCGTGATCGTGGAAACCGACATGACCGACATCGGCACGGGCTCCTACACGATCATCGCGCAGACGGCAGCCGAGACCATGGGCGTGCCGCTGGACCGGGTACAGGTGACCCTCGGCGACTCCCGTCATCCCGCCTCCGCCGGTTCCGGCGGCCAGTGGGGCGCGGCAAGCTCCACCGCAGGCGTGTACGCGGCGTGTGTCAGCCTGCGCCGCAAGGTGGGCGAGAAACTGGGCTTCGACGGCGACACCGCAAACTTCGCCGATGGCAGCATCCAGGCGGGTGGGCGGACCATCAAGCTGGCGGAGGCGGGGACACTGTCGGCGGAGGACGGCATTGCCTTCGGCGACTTCAAACAAGGCTACGACGTCGGCACCTATGCAGGGCATTTCTGCGAGGTCGCCGTGCATGCCTACACTGGAGAGACGCGCATTCGCCGCATGCTTGCCGTATGCGATGGCGGCCGGATCCTCAATCCGCTGTCCGCGCGCAGCCAGGTCATCGGCGGGATGGTGATGGGCGCGGGGGCGACCCTCATGGAGGAACTGGTGGTCGACAAGCGGCTTGGCTTGTTCATCAACCACGACCTGGCCGGCTACGAGGTTCCCGTGCACGCCGATATTCCGTACCAGGAAGTGGTCTTCCTCGATACGCTGGATCCGGTGATCTCTCCGATGAAGGCCAAGGGCGTGGGTGAACTGGGCATCTGTGGGGTCGGCGCCGCGATCGCCAATGCGGTCTACAACGCAACCGGGGTGCGCGTACGCAACTATCCCATCACCCTGGACAAGCTGTTGCCCGGCTTGCCCGACGTGGGCTGACCCTTGCGCATGGACCAACCCGCGGCCTCAGCCACTCTGGAGGCCTCCGCGATAGGCGGAGGAGGGCCCAGGGATGCTGCCGGGCAATTGTCCGCAGCACCGGGCTTCCTCACCGAAGGAAGCCCGCGGAGCGTGCTCGAGACGGCCTTGACGCGCGCGCGCGCGGGGGAGCACGCCGTGCTGGCGCTGGTGCTGGAAACCGATGGCTCCACCTACGCCGGTGCCGGCGACATGGTGCTGTTCTGCAACGGCAGCCAGGTCGGCTGGCTGAGCGGCGGATGCCTGGAGCCCGAGCTCGCGCGACGCGCAGAGCAGGTGAGCGCGGCAGGGCAGGTCGATTGGATCGAGATCGACACGCGCAGTGACGAGGACCTGCTGAGTGGGTCCGCGCTTGGGTGCCGTGGTCGTCTGCGGATTGCACTTCTGCCATTGCGTGCCATGGCCGGCATCGACGTTGTCATCGAGGCATGGCTGCGCGAGGGTGTGCCACTACAGCGCGAGCTTCGCGCATCGGGGCAGATCGTTTTCCGCGCGGGCCATCGCGAGCGGACGTGGCAGCTGCATCCGATGGACGGTATGCAGCCCTTTGGTGAGGGTGCGTGGTGTTTGACGCTGCCCCGGCTTCCGCGGGCCCTGATCCTGGGGGGCGGTCCTGAAACGCCCTTCCTGGTTCCGTTGCTGCGTGGCCTGGGGTGGCGGATCAGCGTGGCCGAACGGCGAGCGCGCTGGGCCTCAGCGGGGCAGGGCGCGGATGCACAGTTGCAGACCAGCCCGGCCGAGGCCCTCCATGGCGACCCGTGCGACGCGGTACTGGTGATGCATCACGATTTCGAACTTGACCGGGAGGCGCTGGTGGCCCTGGCTGATACCAAAGTCGCGTTCATTGGACTGCTGGGTCCGCAGCGAAGGCGCGAGGACCTATTCAAACTGCTGACACCGGATCAGCGCCACCGCCTGTCCCCGAGACTTCGATCACCGGTTGGCCTGAAAATCGGCGGCAGAGGGCCAGAGGCGATTTCGCTCAGCATCGCCGCGCAGCTGCAGCAATGGCGAAGCGCGCACGGCAGGTGACTGACCCGCATGCGGTCGTCGTGCTTGCTGCCGGCGGGAGCACCCGACTTGGTCAGCCCAAGCAGCTTCTGACCCGGCAGGGCGAGACCCTGGTACATCGCGTGGTCCGATTGGCGCTGGCGCTCGCGCCAGCGCAGGTGTTGGTCGTGGTAGGCGCGAACGCACAGGCAGTGACATCCAGCATTGCCGGGCTGGATGCCACCCCGGTAACCAACCACCACTGGGAACGCGGCCTGGCGAGCAGTCTGCAGGTCGCCGGCGCACACCTGCCGCCGACGGTGAGCGCCGTGATGGTCGTGGCATGTGACCAGCCCGCAATCGAGCGCTCCCATCTGCAGGCGCTGCTTTCAGGTGCCCGCGTCTCGGCGTCAGGGTGCGCTGGCACCCGTCATGGGAGTGCGCTTGGCGTTCCCGCGGTAGTACCGCGCGCCTGGTTCATCCCTGTGGGTGCAGCCGGTGACCGCGGCTTCGGAGCGAGCCTGCGGCAACTTCCTGCCGATACGGTGCATGTCCTACGGGCACCGGAACTGGCCCTGGACATCGACACGCCAGAAGATCTTGCGCGTGCGCGCGATGCGGGCTGGGTCGATACTGAGTGAGTCGCACGCGGGTTCGGCCCCGTTTGAAATCGCGGCCGAGGCCGATGTGCCCAGTGCCAACGTTGCCTATTCCTTTGGCCCGCGCGCCTGGCTGGACGACCTGACCTGCTGCAACAACCTCAGCATGACCCGTCTGGTGGGGCACAGCAGCGGGGGGGGCGCGACTCCTGGCAGAACGTCACCGGCTGCAGCCTGCAGAAGGGGCGGGATGCTCACCCATGTCGACTGGATTGCCGGCCGCAACATGTGGTTTGCCGGCGGTGATGGCATCGGCATCAACAATGGCGGCCCGTCGCGCTGGCATTCACGGCTGAACCTCAATATCGGGGTCTATTTCTGAGATGCTACGGTCGGCATCGTAGCCGGTGGCAGGGGACGCAATGGATATGCAGGCAGCGGGCGAACTCGATTCGCCGGCAAAGACTGATTCGCAGGAACTGACCTTCCACTGGCTCTACCAGCGGGTCCAGGGGCTGGCTGAGCACAGCATCTATCCGAAGGCGGGCAGGGTGGAAACGTGGGCGTTTCGCATTGGCTTGGCCGCCGCAATCGTTGGCATTCTCTGTGGCCAGCTGCCTGATCGGTGGCTACCTGTGAGTGTGGTGCTGCAAGTGGTTGTTGCGTGCCTGGCCATCGAGATCGGCGGCTTCATCGTTGGAGTCGCCCTGGCCGCCTGCAGAGGAATTCACCAGTTCAGCCAGCCACGGCTCTCGCACGCCAAGGAGATGGACGGCGACTTCGCGCACTGGCAAACGGTGGTTACCGAGCTTCGCCGCTTCCCCCGCATCGAGCGTGAGCGACGCCTTCGCTATGTCAGCACGCTGCGCACCAATATGATCGAGCGCATGGGCATGATGTATGGCGGCCTGCAGCGGCTCGGGCCGTTTCCACTGCTGATCGCGCTCTACCTGCAATTCCGCGAATGGAAATGGGGTGACTGGGCGAGCGCGTTCGACGTCAGCCTGCTCGGCGCATTGTTGATCTTCGCCATGGTGCTGCTGTACCTACTGGGCTGGATGCTGATCAGCCTCCGCACCCGCCTGGATACTTACGTCGCCCTGCTCGAGGGCTCCACCCACGAGCCCGAGCCCCCGCAACCAGCGCCACAGTAGAGCCGAGCCAAGCTCGGCTACGGCATGCCACATCGCACCCCATCAGGTATCTCACCAGCCAGCAGCTGCAGCACCCGGTCCATCAGAGCAGGCTCCGGCACGCCCGCCCGAAGGCCGGTCAGGTCAATACGGTGGTGCGGGTCGAACACGATCATGCCGCGATCTCATACTTGGCTGGGCAGTCTCGGGGCGGAGGCAGGAGCCGAGCCAGAGGCCCAGCCATTGCCATGCGGAGCCAATAAAGGCCCAGATTCGGTGGGTACGTGATTTCGCATAATGTATACAGCTTGTGCCTTGTCGAAGCCCGGCACCGCCGCCCGAACCTTGTGGGGTAGGGCGAAGCCAACAGCCAGGCATAGCGCCATCGCGGTAGCGGCGAGTTTTCGCCAGACAGCCTTCTCTTCCCGGCTTATGGCACGCGCCTCACCGACAACTCCCAACACACGGGCCAACGGAATTCCGCTCAATCCGGCGATGGTTGCGCAGACGACAGGGTCCGGAAGCGCCCTTGCGTGCCTGTAGTTGCTGATTGCTGAGCGGCCTACGCCAAGGGCTGCCGCCAGCTGGTTATCGCTGCTTACCCCGGCTGCGACCTTGCACGCGTCCAGCAGCGAATTGATGTCTTGCATGTTCATGCCCCTTGACAGGCTGTGTTCAAGGGGAATATACATGCACCCGATGTTCATTGACCTTGAACATCCCCGCCATCGGCACCCCAAGGCCGCTGGCGGGTCCTCTTGGGGCTAACGGGCAGGGTCATGCTAATCGACGATGAACACGGCAATTCGCTCATCCAGTGCAACCATGAACGTTGCAGCAGCACCTGCAAGATCCCTCGCTATTTGTCGAATGCCGAGCAGATGAGCGTCTTGAGCGGCGTCGTAAGCGCCGGCTTCGTGTCCTCCTCGCTCCTCCTGCGATCGAAGCTCCTTGATCTTGAGCGAAATTACAGTCCGATACCAAAGGACCTTCTTCTCAAGTTCAAAGAGTGCATCAATGCAGGCCGCATCAAGGGTCGTTTTGAACTCATCGCTCCAGCTGATGCTGTCCAGATATCGCTCAGTCATCTCAAGCTGAAGAACGACGGCCAACCTCTCCCTTCTCACCTCATTTGTCATCGGTTCGAATCCTGGAAGCGCTTCGCCTCGATTGGCTTGGCCGTCCCCCGCGATGGCTGCGAAAAGTCGCTCCATTGCCTCGACGGGGTACTGAGCTCTTCTCGCGGTGTTCCTCATTACGCGCAGTCGCGCGACTATCGTTTCGTGAATGCGCCTCTTCTGCTTGCGCGCCTCAATCGCTCGGCCTTCCTCTGCCTCCTTGGTGAACTGGTGCGCAAAGCGCCCGATTACGATTGTTGCAACAGCAGCGACTGCGGCGGCCAGTGCGGAGACCCAGTCAGAGGCACTATCGGAACTGGAGAGGGGAGGGAGCGCGGGCGCTTTAAGAAGCAGGTAGATCAGCACCGCCACGGCGAGGCCGAGGGCGAACGTCGTGACGCCATGCGGCGTAATGCTTCGCATCCGAATGAGCATTCGACCCCAAAACTTGCGATCCAGATCCATCTTCGCCCCTTTGCGATGAGTCCTACGCCGGGGATTCTGCCATGACAGAGCCCCTCCTTGCCCTCGCGCTTCTGGGGGCCATCGCGGCCATCTCCATTGGCGGCGCTCGCATCGTTTCGTGGCTGCTGGACCGGCGTGACCATGCCGCCGTCCAGCGCGCCAAGGAAGCGGCCGTCGTTGCCCAGGCACGCGCCGAACTGGCCGCATCAGGCTGGACCGCTGAGGAAGAAGCTGCGTTCCAATCCATTCGCGCCCAACAGGGCGCTTCCCTGAGGCATCTGCGGGAGGTGCGCCGTGCGTGACGGGCTTCGGAAAGACCTCAGTCTGTCGAACTCCTCTGCGGATCGCCGGATTCGCCGCGATTGGCGTCAGGTGAGCGGGCCTCTGGTGCCGGGGGCTCCGTCAGGACGTGCATCAGGGCTGTCCGCCAGTCGCGCACAAACTCCGGAGTTGCTCGCGTCTCGGGGGCGCTCATGAATCCCTCGCTCCAGTCTGCGGACGCGCCAAGCGCCTTCGCAAACTCCGGTGATCTGTTGACCATCACCAGTGCCGTCACTGCTGATTCGAGTGCCGCAATACGGGCCTCCAGCTGTTTTACGTACGACTGCGGCTTGCCGCTGAACTTCATGGGTGTGCGCATGGGCGTCTCCGTTTGCCTGGACACGAATCATCGCACGGCATCGCTGGCGCCGGTTTGCCTCATCAATCAGCAGGAGGGTTGCCATGTTCCGTAACAGCCCCTTCCCGTGGGTCCTTCTCGCTATCGGCGTCTTCGCAGCCGTCCCGAACCCGGTAACACTCGTGCTGGTCGTCTTCGGCTTCCTGCATTACGTGATGGGGAGCATGCGCAATGGCCGTTGATCGCTCGCCCCTTCGCGTGGCCGCGCGCAAGACGGCTGGGGCTGCTGGCCTGCTCATCCTCGTTTGCGTTGTCGTGAGCGCATTGGCTGGCGTCGGGGCGCTGCTCGGCGACGACTTCTGGACTGCCTTTCGCGCGATCTGGCTCGCCATCGCCGGTTTCGTCGGCGCTGTTCTCGGTCTTTGGGCATTCGTGGGGGCCTGGAAGTGGTGCATGGATGCCCTGTTGGATGAGGGCCGCCTTGTCGACCAAGAGGGGGCGGACGATGGCCGTTGATCGCGCACGGTTTCGCATGGCTGTCGTTGGCGGGGCAGGGGGCTTTTCCCCGCTTTCGCCCGGTGAAAAGGGTCAGCGGGCGGCGGCGGGAATTGGCCCGGGGAGTAACACGGGCCAAAAGGGTCAGGAAGACGCAATCATCGACTACCTGACCATTGTGGTCCCGCTCTCTGCACTTGAGGAAGTGAATTGCAAGAAGCTCGACCTCTTGCTGTTCCGCATCTTCGGCTTCCGTGGCGAGGTCGTTGCCGGTGCCATCCGTGAGAAGAGTTGGAACTTCTATGAGCAGTCGGCAGTGCTCATCGACCGAGAGAACGAGGTAGTGGGCCGCGTTGGCATCGGGGGTAAGAAGAACACTGTTTGCCTCAGCCTCACTGGCATGGGTTGCAAGTGGATTCGTGACTGGCCGCGCGTCTACAAGCAGTGCTCCATGCTCGACGCCAAGATTACCCGCGTTGACTGCGCGCACGACGACTACGAAGGCGAACGCCTGGACGTGCATGCGCTCCGCGAGGTTGCTGCTCAGGGCGGCTTCACCGAAGGCGGTTGCCCGCCGCGTCACCGCTTCATTTCCGATGAAGGCCACAACACCGGCTGCACGCTGTACGTCGGCGGAAAAGGCCACAAGGAACTGTGCGTATACGAGAAGGGGAAGGCCGAGGGCCTGCCGTCCTCGCGCTGGGTGCGCGCGGAAGTGCGCCTGTACGGCAAGCACATGGAAATCCCGCTGGATGTGCTGTTGAACCCGGGCGCGTACCTGCGCGGTTCGTACAGCGCGCTGCAGGACCTCATCAAGGGCGTGTGCACCCGACTGCGCACGATTCGCAAGCACGTTGAAGTTTCCGCTGAGGCGATGGTGCTCTGGTTGGAGCGTCAGGCTGGCCCAGCTATCGGTGTTCTGCACGGAGCCTTCGGTGATTCGTTTACCGACTTCCTGCTGGCCCGCGTCGTCCGTGATGGTCACCCCGGACGTTTTCGCGGCATTGCAAAGGGTGAACCACTCCATCGCTATGTGAGAGAAGAACTATGCCTATCTGCCGCGTGAAGTCGGCTGCTGTCGATGAACAGCACAACGCCAAGACCAATTCCATCATCCGTTCCCAGATGGTCGGCCTCGACCTGGGCAACGGCTTTGAACTGCCGTTCCGTGTCGGCCTCGGCCAGCGTCCGCCGTACCCGGCTGGCGAGTACGACATTGATCCCAAGTCGTTCGCGCTGTCGCCGTATGGCGATCTGGTGCTCAAGCGCTACGTGGACCTGACTCCCATCGGGTTCAAGGCTGCGCCGGCCACGTCGAAGGCCTAAGTCATGAGCCTCTGCGTTGCTTTAGGGGAGAACGGAACGCTGATCCCAACCGGTCAGCCCGTCGATCAGTGCACGGGGTATGTGCTGATGAGCAGCGCAGAGGCTTCCTCCGTCGCCATGTTCGCTGAGGCGTTCAAGGTGCCGGACAAAGACGTACTCGCAGGATGGGCGTCGGGGCCGTTCATTCTGATCATGACCCTGTATTTGGCTGCGCACATCGGTGGCCGTGTTGCAGCTGTGTTCGACAAATCGTAGGCCGCCATTAACTCAACAATGAAAGGGGATTTACATGGATTTCGATTCGATTCTGACCGGCCTGTCCGTCGCTGCTGCGCTCACCGCCTTGGGTGGTGGCTTCGCCCTGATCGCCGTCGTCGGCTTCTCCCTGTGGGGTGGCCGCAAGGTGGCGGGCCTGTTCGGCAAGTCGTAAGCCGAGCAGTGGTGGGGTAGGGGAGGCCATGCCTCCCCTTTCTATTTCAGGGGAGTGATATGGACTATCAGATGATCATCGGCGGCCTCCAGGTCGGCATGGTGGTTCTTGCGGTGCTGGGCGGCTGTGCCGTCATTGCCCAGTTGAAGTTCGGCCTGTGGGCGGGCCCGAAGGTGGCCCGGCTGTTCTTGACGCGGGGTGTCAAATGATCCTCTGCCTGTTCGCCGGCTTCATCAGCGCGCTGTGCGGCATCGCTGTAGTCATGGGGATCCGTGCGTGATTCGTCATCCGCTTATTGCCGGCGTCCTCTTGATGATCCTGACTACGTCACCACGCGCGATAGCGGCGATGTATGCGGATCAGGGGGCGGCGTATGCCGCTTGCATGGCTGCAATTGCGAAGGGCACCGCGGCGTGGCAGCCGATGAGGTGCAGAGAGAGTAAATCAAGCGATGGCAGTGGCAATTACGCCGCTTGGGACAAGAACGGGCGTGATGTGGGCTGGCAATGGTTCTCGTGGTCGAAAGATAAGAGCTGCGATAAGCGGCCTGATGAGTCTGGCTGGCAGGGCGGCGAGACAGCTGCAACGGTGAATGTTTGTCATACCGGCTGCATGTACAGCAGCAGTCTTGATCCATCGAGCCCATCTGGGTTCACGTACTACCCAACAGGGGGCGCCTGCACAGAGACCGATGCGCCCGCTCCGACGCCTGCTGGTGACGGAGGTGATCCGGGCGAGGGCGGAGGCGGTGATGGCGGGGGCACCGATCCGGGCGGCGGCGATGGGGGCGGCGACAACGGCGGCGGCGATGGCGGGGGCGGCACCGATCCCGGCGGTGGTGACGGCGATGGAGGCGGGGGCACCGGACCGGGCGACGGCGAAGGCGACGGCGATGGCGGGGATGGCGGTGGCGGTGGCGGCACTGGTCCCGGACCGGGTCCCGGCGACGGTGATGGTGATGGGGACGGCCCCGGGCAGCCGGGCGGCGATGGTGATGCGCTGTATGAGTCGGAAGGCAAGACCGTCGAGAAGCTTTATGACGACTTCGCCGAGCGGGTGAGCAAGGCCCCGATCATTGACGCCACCAAGAGCTTCTTTGAGATCAGCGTCAGCGCCTCTTGCCCGATCTTCACTTTCCCGGCGACGGCGTATTGGGATGCCATGACATTTGATTTCCTGTGCAAGCCTGAGATTGTCGCCATCCTTCAACTGCTGGGCTGGCTGCTGCTCGCGTTCGCCGCCTTCCACGCAATCAAGATCGCGCTCACATGATCAACCTAATCGCATTCGTGACGCTTCAAGCCGGATGGCTTAACGACCTGACCGAGTACATACGCAAGCAGGTGGAACGCCTGTGGAATGCCATCGTTGAGTTCTTTCGTGACCTCGTGCTGTACGCGATCGAACAAGTCCTGGACTTGGCCGCACACGCGCTGGAGAAGCTGCCGGTACCGGAGTTCATGACCGAGTACAAGCTCGGAACCCTGTTCGCAAACGCGGGGCCGACCATCGCGTGGTTCGTCAACATCTTCAAGATTCCCGAGTGCATGACCGTGGTGTCGCTCGGAATCGTGTTCTTCATCACCCGGAAAATTCTGACCTTGGGGAAGTGGTGACATGCTGGTTTTCAACGAGGGCGTGCCGCGTGCAGGCAAGAGCTACGATGCGGTCAAGAATCACATTCTGCCCACACTCAAGAAGGGGCGCCGGGTATTTGCGCGCCTCAATGGCCTGAACCATGAGCGCATCGCCGAGTATTTGAACATGCCCGTGGATGAGGTCTACAAGCTGCTGACGCTGGTGGAGACCAAGGACGTTGCAACAACCTTCGTATGCTCCAGGCATCCGGAAACCGGCCAATGGTGCATTCCCGATGAGTTCAAGGATGCGCTCACGGTGATCGATGAGGTGCACGAGTTCTACGTTGCACAGCGCAACCAGCTGCCGGAGGAAGTGGAGAACTTTTTCGCACTGATCGGCCAGAACGGCGGCGACGTGCTGATCATGACGCAGTGGATCAACCGCGTGCATCAGGCGGTGAGGGCGCGTATCGAGCGCAAGAATGTCTTCCAGAAGCTCACGGCTGTGGGCCTGAAATCGCGATATCGCGTCACCTATTACCACACCACCAGCCCGGGCAAATTCGAGGTCGTCGGCGGGAAGACGCTCAAGTACGATCCGGCCATCTATCCGCTCTACCACGGCTATGCAGTCGGCGCCGAGAATGCAGAGGTGTATGAGGAAGGCGGCACCAACATTTGGAAACAGCTTGCACCCAAGATTGCTATTGCAGCCGTGGGGCTCATCTTCGGCGTATGGGCATTCGGCGGCTACTTCATCAGGATGATGCACAGCGACGAGCCGGAAGCGACCGTGGAGGCACCGGCAGGCGCCAAGGCAACGCAGGGGCAGGGCGCCCACAAGGCCATCAGCACCGGCGCTGTGCCGGCCGCAGCCGTTGCGGTGCCCGCCTCGGATCCATTGGCCGGGATGACCGTCGAGCAGCGCTACGTGGCCGCCATGACGCAGGCGAATCGAATTCGGTTGGCCTTCACTGCTCAGTTCGGAGACCGTTCGGTCGGCATGGTCGAATGGGTCGATGGCTCAGGGAACACGGTCGATCAGTTGAGCTTCGATGCGCTGATTGCGATGGGCTACCGGCTCAGGGTTGCCGTCTACGGAGTTCGCCTCACGGCGGGTTCTTTTGAGACGGTTGCAACGGCGTGGCCGAGGGAGGCACCCCGGCGCGAAGAAGAGCCAACGCTGTACCGCCTGGACAGTGACCGTGCTGCCGCTGGTTCTGCGAGCGTAGCGAGTGGAAGCGGCGGCGGCGCGGGCGCGGTCATGGCGGCAAGTAGTGGAGGCGCCATCGTGCGCGTAGGTGAGCGCCCCATGGGCACGTTCCCGGAATCCAAACCCTACCCGCCAAGCTTCTGATTAACGTGACGCGTCACGCCCGATTGGCCTGACACGCTCCGCGAGGTAAGCTTCCGCCTGCAGAGGGGGAAGCAATGAAGACATGGATTTCAGCAGGTCTTCTGCTGTTCGCGTGCAGCGCGCACGCCCAGCAGGTCAACAAATGCGTTACCAAGACCGGTACCGAATATCGATCCGGACCTTGCGATGATGGTGTTGCGGCCAAGACGTGGTCTGCGGAGGTTGCCCCAAGATCGCCCGAAGTAGTCGCCAATGAGCGTCGCCTCGATCTGATCCGCCAAGAATCTGCCGCCAGGACACAACGCACACGCACTACACCGGCTTCTCGCGGCACCGCAATCCAGTTCTCCCAGTACAAGAATCCGGATCGCTGCGCTTGGGCGAAGGCCCAACGTGCCGCCGCCTTCGAGGCTGCGGGGCACCGACGCACCTTCGCGCTGAGCCGCCAAATGGACGACTTGGTGTATGAATCATGCAAGTAGCCGGGGTGTAGGGGCGGCGCCCCTACGGAAGCGCCTCACACGCGCTGGCGGGGCCTCGGCCCACGGCTCATGTAGACCACATTGGAGGTTTCGGCGCCGGAGCCGGGATCACCGACGCCCAACCGCCGTTCTCGGCGAATTCTGAGGACTTCGGCAAGGTAGATCACGCCGGATTTCGCCTTGGCGGATCCCGTGGAGGCCGGAGCCGATCGTGCAGCCAAGTCTGCGCGAGCCTCGGCCATCATCAGTCGCCATTCCCGCGCAATGTTGCAGGTCAGGGACCACCAGGCCATGTCGGAGGGCTCCAGCTGGTGACCTTCGGGCGTGAACATGTGTCCAGCTTGGAAGCCGAAACCGGCCCAAGGGCCGGTCAGGTCAATTCTGTCGTGCGGATCCATCTTGATCATGCTGCAAGCTCATCCTTGTCGGGGGAGCCAGCAGGCAGGCAAGAGCCAAGCCAGATGTCTGCCGCACCGAAAACGCCCGGCCTCTAACGCATTGATTTTAGAAGATATGGATGGGGTGAGCTTAGCCTCTTCCTGGCAGCTTCCGTCCACCAAAGATGCCCGATATTTCCGGAAGTCCACCAAAGATGCCCGATATTCCCGGAAGTTCACCAAAGACGCCCGGCATTTCCAGAAGTACATAAATAACGCCCAACAGTTCCGGAAGCCCATAAAACACGCCCACGACTGCCGGGGGTTCATTAGAATTGCCAATTAGCCCACGCGGCGGCAAAGCCTCCCCTTGTGTTGCGTACTCGCATGAAGGCTACTGCCGTTCGCAGTCCGGCACGAGACAGTGCCGTTGCCCCAATGATGGCAAAAATTGCTAAGAACTGCCTGCCTTAGGATTTCTGCTGGATTCTAGCTGTTTTTCGAGGTGTCACCCAGGCGACCCGGACTTCTCTCAAGGAACGGGCGGAACCCTGAAGCTCGATGACCGGATACCCACCTGAAGGCAGTACATCCTTCGGATTCAGCTTGAACACCCTTGCAAGCGTCAACGCCAAGCCTTCCTCATAAGCGGTTGCCAGAACCCACACAAGCGCGTCGACCAAGGCGGATCTTCCCTTAATGCTGTCCAATACCGAAGCGACGATTACGGAAGGGGACCTATCCGGCTTGTCGTTCGCGATACCAAAGGCCGCAGCGGCCAGCTCCAGCGCTGTGCCGCACGCTAACGTTACCATCGGGTCGACAACCGAGAGATTGAGCCAAGTCGCGCCGCTGGCAGAAACACCATAGGGAGCTAGGAACGACTCGTGCCGCTCTACCTCAGTGGGTCCTTGGGTGTCGTAGTGCGTTGAGCGGAAGCTCAGGACAGATAGGCCTTCAAGTCCGACCCTGGCGCATGCCGCTGCAGTGGCCCGCGTCAAAGCATCGTAGGCCATCAATGGGAGCGGAGCGCACATGAGGCCCGAGTTGCCGCCAATCATTGCCCAGCCCCAGAACGCCCCTGGCTCCGGATCGTCAGCGGATGGCTGGAAAGCCTCATACCTTACGTGAGCATTGCCATCGTCCTGGTGGACGGGCGGCATAGGAGTCGTTCTATCAATCAGGCGCGCCAGAGCTGAAGGCCAGCTTTGCGCATCACTGGGGAAGTGAATCACTCGGCCTGCCCGCTGGCGTGATGCCCAATGAAGGTAGTCATCCACCCACTGCGACACTTCACGAGCGGGAAATTGCCTGACGTCCAGTAGCGCTGTGTGGGCGTCGATTGGCTGAAATCCACAAGTACAAGTCCCGAGACCACCGGAGTGGTCAAAACTGGTGCCCAGCGTCCTTCCGCATGCCTCGCAGTGGCTGATGAGCTTCTCGCCATGCCAAGGGCACGCAGAGATGGAAGGAAGGAGAAATAGTGAACAATGGTAGCCGTGAAGTGCGCATGCGGGGCACCGCATATATGGAAGCTCACTACCCGCGAGAAGTCGAAGTGATTGAACTGGAAGCCACGCGGCCGGATTCCATAGATTCTTCGTTGTGACGTCACGGACTTCGATGGCTGACGCAAAAGTATCCTGCACCCGGCCCGGCAGAAGCAAAGGGCGGAGCATGGAGCGCCCAGTCTTACGCCTCACCCCCATGATCATGAGTTGCTCACTTGTTGGCATGCCCAGTGCAACGATCCGCTGCAGCACGCCGTAGCCCGATATGTATGGATAGAACTCATGCTCTGCGCCGACAATCCGAGGCGTAGAAGGATTTACGGCGCGAGAGCTATTCATTGCTTCCCCCTACCTGGTTTGCCGTATTCTGTATCTTCTCAATGATGGCGATTGCCTTGTCGGACATCTTCTCGCGCATGCGAATGAACTCGGTTCGCAGGTACCCGACATGCACAAGCGCAGCACGGACGTCAGATGGAGTGAAGCGTTCGAAACTCTGCTGAAACCAAGCGTTCGTTAGCAGATTCCGCACGGTCGATGTGAAGGAGCACATCGGCCAGCCACTATGTTCGGGAAGTCCCACCTCCCTCCGGAGGGCGGACACAGCATCGCAAATCATCTCCGTTTCAGATTCCAGCCGCCATCCGCGATCAAATGCGTCGGTGGCGAAGTATCTAGAAAATGGCATGTCCTCTGTCGGCCACCATGCTGCGCCGTCGTAGCGCGACAGGGCATGCCTGACTTCATCTCGCGCCGCAAGAGGAAGAAATGGGGCTGAGTCCAGAAACCACCGGCGAACAACATGTGACGGATGGTGCTGCCACATGTCGCCAAGCTCGATGCCCTGCTGGTCACTTTGGTACACAAAGACCAAAAAGAGAGTAAGCCTGTCCTTGCTCATCAAGTTATCAAGATCTTCTAAGCACTGAAACTCAAGATTGGTGAGCCGTTGAGCACTGTCGATGAACAATACGTACCTGCGTACGTCGGCGTGCCCACACGCGGCGCGCATGTGATTGTGTACTCGTGCCCTCAGCTCGTGAGGCCTGGCCGATGACCAGCGCGGCATTCCCAGTTGATGTGAAAGCGCGTGCCAGAAGCTCAGCGGGCTCCTGCATGCATCTGAGGTTGCGACGATTGCCCTGGCCACACCTGCGCGGCGTCCGTCCTCCACGAGCCAGCGCCAGTCGGTTTCGACTAGATAGTCTTGCGCCGTGGATTTGCCAACCCCGCTCTCTGAATAAAGAGAGCATCCATGATGACCCTGCTGAATGTTGTACAGAACGAAATCCGCCATGCGTTCGACAGGCTTCGTGTTGATACGGTAGCCAGACTCAATGAAAAGTGGATGGTCGGGGTCAAGGCGACGGACGGCCATGATGGCCTCCGCAAGGTCCGATCTAGTCATCAAGATTCACCTTGCCTCCCCGGGGGACTCTTACCGGGATGTGAGCTGGCTGGGACCGAATGTCGGGCAGACGGCCGAAGTGCAACTGCTGCAAGCGCGCAAGTTGGTCGACTGCGGGTTGGGACGTGTCTGCAGTAGATCGAAGATGCGCTATGAAGGCTTCAATTGCACACTCCACGCCAGCGATTGAGAAATCACTGCGCTGTTTGGACCAACGACAGATGATCCTTCGCGTCCTCTCGTCATGCGGCGCGCGCGACCAAGGCGCTCGCGCGGTAGCCACTCCGAATGGCACGGTGGCACTTTGAAGTAGCACGATTGAACGAAGATCGCGCCTATTCACGCGCGCAAGAATCCTGGTGCCAATCAGTCCCCATTTATCGTTAAGGGAAGGGGATCGGTAGTCCGCATACAAGTAGGTGACATGGGGCAACTCCCCATTATCCTTGTTGCCTTTTACGGGCAGGCTTACGATTGTCGAAGCCATATCTGCAGCATCCAGGCCACAGGTTTCCGGCGCAAACGCAAACGCTGACTCTTTGCGATTCGTGAGATACGCTAGCGGCGTCATCTGTCCGAGTGCGGAGTGAGGCGTCGCGTTGTAGTTGGCTATGATGACGTCCAGGAGCTCCTCGAGAAGGTGCATCTGGATGGGATGGGCATCCGGAGAGAAGTTGCTGATCCTGATCTTGTTTTCCCCCAGCCGTTTGGCGGGCTCAAAACCGCCGGGGATCTTACGCAGCGCACCACGTTCCAAGCGCGAGAAGAATTGCTCTACAATGGGTCGTGAGCGCGGTGTGTGCGACTTTCCGAAGATCATCACACCTCCCCGAGCCCTGCAGAATGCTGCTTCGAGTGCATGGGCCGAGTGCGCAAGGAAGTTGTCCAGTGCGACAGCGGCCGAGCGCGTGACTATCGGCGTTGCTGCCTGATAGACGGGCATTCCAGCGCCAGGTGCGTAGAAGAGGTCCGGGATCGTCAGGTCCCTGGGAGCCCAGGGTTCCATTGACTTGGACAAGCAGAGCGCTACATCAAGATTGTCATAGCTCTGGCCGACACAGAGAAGCCATCCCGTTACCGCCCTGGATTCAGTCTCTATTTCGATGAGAAGCCATAGCCGTGACACTTTGCGCGTAACACGCGCGCCATTGGGCATATCGATGGAGATCTTGCATTCAACATCGATTTGGTGCGCGTCAAACTCCGTTCTGGCGAACAGGCCCATCCGTACTGCTTGCTCCAAAGCGACAGGAGCGTTCGATGCCGATTGAGGTTCATAAAGGTCCACGTCGGCTACTGCCGACTGCCGCCGCTTGAGCAAAGCAAGCAGCGAGCGCTTCCCCTTGCCAGGATCGTTCAGGGGGAATTTGTCCTCCAGGTTGTGCTGCTTCAGCTCCGCAAGGACTCGTTGGTGCAATTTTACGAACGCGCTTGGAGGGCGGCCCGGCGGCAGATGGGTTGCAAAGCCATCGATCAAGGCTTTAACACTCGGCACAGCTTCGGAGACTTTGTGCCACGCAAATCTTCCTGGAACCAGCGGCAATTCCGCGGGTTCGAAGGAAAGCTCAGTCGAGTAACTGCCCCATGGAATGCATACGCGAAATCCGTGCGGCATGCCATCGTGGGCTATCGTGGGCGCTTTCATTGCCATGCGCTTCAGGCGTTTGTGGCAGATTCCATATCTCCGGGATATAGCGGTGATGGTGGAACGGCCCAGAAGCAAGGCGGTGAGTGCTTCCTTGGCCACGCGGAACTTGGAGAGATGATCTGGTGCAATATCAACCGGATGTGGGGAGTACCACTCGTCGAGTGTCGCCTGATCATAGATTTCGTACCTAGCCATGACGCACCTCCACGAGGGCATCCGGATCCCCTGGGCGATAGTCCACGAGTTGTACGCGGCCGGTGTAGACGAGGCTTGCCACTGCGCAAGCCACTGCGAACCGGGCCTGGCCCGTCTGCAGTTGTAATGCGCTCATGGTGAGGCGCTCAACGTTCTGGAGCATGTCCTCAATCCTCACTTCCAACTGCCTGGCCCCCGCGATCTTTGCATTGGCCCAGACAAGCGGAAGTAGTTCGTAGGCAACAGCGACCTCGCTGGCGCGAGATGCCAGAGAGTTTTCGTGGACAAGTCGCAATACGAGCCCTTGATTCAAGGCCATGTGGATGAGCTCGTCATCTGCGGGAAGCTTGACTAAGCCAACGCTCAGTGAAGCCACCCGTTTTGTAGGGATTACAAACTGGTAGTGCTGGGTGCCATCCCTCCGCCCGACCCAGAAGCTCAACTCAAGGTCGCGCTTCTCGCCTACCGTGATTCGACGCGGCCTCTCAACATACATCTCCACCTGGGGGTCAAATTCGAGCATCAGCGCCTGGCAAAAGTTGACCAGGTCGGCCACCGTTACGGTCCGCCCATTCTTCGGGGACTGAAATACAAAGATTTCGCGGCGGTCGCGCTTGCCGCGTGCTAGCTCGAGAGGGGAATGGGGCAGATGCCCCTCACGGCGGTCTTCGTCCGTCGGTTTGGCGGTCGCGCTTTTTCCTGCGGTCATCATCCTGCTCCTCAGCCGTCGGCTTGCGAACGTCTGCCCGGTCTCGAGATTGGAACAAGGTGCCCATTCAGGTTCGCCTCCGCCATATGAGATGGGGAGGAAATGGGCGCACCCCTCCGCGCGAACGGGAAGTCGCTTGACTTTGTCAAGGAAAAGGGTGAGCCTCAGGGTACAGGCTGAGTTTCACCACCATCTGCTCCAACAGATGTCACTTGCCCCCGCGCCAACGGGGGCAAGTCATTTCCAGGGTTCGGAGATGTTAGTTTCCGGCTCTTGGTACTCTCCTCGGCGCTCGGCGAGCGCATCTTCGGGGACGTCTTGAGTCTGTTCTTGAAACGCTACAAGCCCGGCCCCTTGAGTTTGGGTTGTGGGGCGTCATTCCTGGTTGGGCTTCAGAGCAGCCGCTTCATCTTGCGGGGTGCCAGATACTGCCGGCGGACTGATTGCGGCCCTCAGCCCAACCATCCAGTCGGCGATGTCCATCGCAAAGGCAAATTTGCCGCGGCGGCCGGGCACTTTGAATATCTTCACGGGCAAGGTTCCGCGTGCCTCTGCTTGGCGGAGCGCGTGGCTGGAGCGATAGCCAAGAGCTCGCGGCAAGTTTTCATAGCCGATGAGAGGCCCGAAATGAAAGGTCAATTCTCTTTCGATCTCACGGCGTTCCGGGGCCAGGATTGATTCGTTGGTCCGCTCCGTCATGGCGTGGTCACACCCCGTCGCTTGTGTCCTCCTGATTCTGCCCCTCTAATACGGATGGTGGAAGGAGTAACAAACTCGCGTTTCGTTACCCATCAAAGGTGAATGGGGAGGGGCACGGCCATGGCGCTCAAAGAGATACCCTTTTACGGCGAGGCGCGACTTGCCCGCATGCGTGCAAGCACGAGCATACTTCCCGCCAACCGAGCCGTGTCGTACTGCCTGCGATCACTCAGTGTCGGATTGTGGTTTGAATGCTTGCGAAGCCGAATGGGCCTATCCAGCGCATACGCGCTCGGACAGTCGATATCCCCGGAGCGTCCCGGCTGCCACTCCAATGTGTGGGTGAAATATGCCCATGCGGAACACGTCCCGTCCCAGGCGACGCAGGCAGCAGCCGAGGCGCGCTATCCCGGCTCCCGCATGGTTCTATGTTCACCGGTCTGGGCCGCTCTGAATGTCCACGAGGCACTTGGCGGTTGTGGAGAATCAATACTCATGTCGCTCAGTGCACCTGTGCAACTGGAAGTGTTCAGCGGAGCGAGCTTGCGAGCCGGCATGTTTGTCCGCCGAGACCGTCGGTTACGAGAGATCACCGAGGGCTTGTGCGGGCTGGGCACTCTGGATAGCCTGGCGGCACTAGTGGTGATGTTGAGGGTCGCCCATGAGCAGGGCAGACGGCATGACTGCTTTGCCTTGGGGCGTGCACTGCACGATTGCCTGCTACTGGTGGGGCAGGATAGTCCCATCCAGCTTATTGCCGAAGAGCTGTTCTGGTACTTCAGCCATTTCGTGCTTCCTTTCACAGGGTGCCGGGGTGTTCGGATTGCATCGTCGCGACGCCGCTTGCTCCTGCAGCATGAGGTTCTCTCCCGCCTCGTACTTGAGCTTGAAGACAGCGGGTTCGACTATCTCCCAGGCATGCGTCACCCGCTCTTGCGGGTAGTCCGCAATCAGCAGCATGCTCCGTCTTCGCGCTTCTTCTCGCCCGGCGTCGGACCCTGCAGCGCAACATCGCGGCAGATGGCGCGGTAGCGCTATCAATACAGAGTCTTGTTGAGACGAGGAGGCATCCAGGATGGTGAGCGCAGAGACTAAAGGCTCGACCGATTACGAAATGAGCCGCTTGTGGTGGGCGGCACGGCTGTCGCAGTCGAGTAGAGGCTCAAGATGATTGCCTATCTTGGTTGGGGGTCGCTGGTATGGCAACCCGACGGTCTACCGGTTCGTGGACAGTGGCTGGCAGACGGGCCAACGGTTTGCGTAGAGTTTTTAAGGCAATCCGGCAATGGACGGCTTACGTTGGTCATGCATGCGGCCGCGTCTGCTGTCACCTCCTTCTGGGTTGAGGCTGGTACCGACGACGAGGGCGACGCCAAGCGAGCCTTGCGTGAGCGGGAAGCCATTCCCTCAAAGAACATGGAGCGACACTTGGGGGTCTGGACACATGGCTGTCCAGCACCGGCGAGTATTCCTGGGCTCGCTGACTGGGCCGCTGCTCGCGGGATTACCACTGTGCTATGGACGGCGCTGCCACCGAAGTTCAACGGGGAAAATCAACGCGTCCCATCAGTGGAAGAAGCAGTTGCCTACCTCGCAAGCCTCTCAGGGCAAACTGCGACGCTCGCAGAAGAGTACGTCCGGCGAGCCCCGCCCCAGATTGACACCGTCTATCGTCGTGAGTTTGCTGCACGTCTAGGCTGGCATCCCCTTCCGAAAGGGAGCTAACTGCGACGTGCGTGTGATAGCCGATGGCCAAACTCCGGCAATGGCCAGCACCGTTTCTCACCTTGGGCCGACTTGGGCCGGAAGGCCCGGCCCTGTCAGCGCTGCCCGGGGCTCCGGCTCAACAACTGGATGAGCAGAAGCCACTTGTGTGTCACTTTGCCGGCGGAGGCAGCACAACGATGAGTGCCATCCATGGGGCGATTGCCAGAACAGTGGCAATGTACGCGTACTTCAAACAGCTGAATTTTGACGAGAGAATCTTGGAATTGCGCCAACATTGACCCAGGAGGTCTTCCTCGAACTCCATCAGCGTACGCTCCGCGCACTTCTGCAAGAACTCGTGCTCGGCCATGCTCGACACCCGTTCAAAGAAGATGAGCGAATTTGACCCGCCTCGCAGTTCCGGAAAATATCCGTACCACAGGTGCCAGAAGCTAACAGTAAGCGGTGTAAGGAACAAAACGCCCACAACCGAGATCAGGGCCGTTAGTTCATCAAGTTTCGGCAGCCGCGTCGCGATCATGGCAAGCATGCCCAGGTTGATACCCAGGCCGACCGAGAGTTTTGTGTCTACACGGGAGAAGAAGCCCAAGACCAAATTCAGCTGCTGCCAAGCGGCACTAACGCGGTCGCTTTGATTTGGCGGGTGGCCGCCAGAATTTTGAGGTTCTTGCACGGGGTGAGTTCTCTGTCTTGAGGGATACGGTTTGTGTTCGTTTGATGGCAGATCGAAGACCGCAGATGTCCAGCGTTCCGCAGCAGCGCGCTCCTGCAGCCGCACAATCCTCAAGGAAAGCTGTGTCGGCCAGCGCACATCGGTGCTGTTCCAAGATGAAAGTGACCAGGGCCGCAGCGTGGTCGCCACATGCAGTGATCGCACCGTCAGGATCGCGGCCACATGGGCAGACTGGGGGTCTCCCGACCAAGGTTTCAGTGCGCGTCGACACCCGAGCAAGGAGTAGTTTGCCGTGCCAGAGCTCGAGCCTCCGCTTCTGAGGGCGCGAATCCTTGCGGACCATGAACTGCCCCGCGAGCACATCTGCCTTGAATGCCGGACCCAGTCGTTCGGCTGCCTGCTCAGCATTGGCCTGATGCTGCGCAGCACGACCGTGCGCGCGGCCGTTCTCCGCTCCAGGAAAGACCCGGCGGGCGTTCGCGCCGATCTGGTAGGTCAGGTACTGGTAGACCGTGGCCCACCAATGCCTCGCTGCTGCTTCGTCTTGGATCCGGCTCGGATTGTCTTCTCCCCAGCCGAGGCAGAAGCTACGGTCACCGTTGATATGCCGATCGGGACAGAACCCCGGCAGCATGCCGGGGTCGGCGATCTCGCGCACTGAGACGTGCTCGCCTGCAACGGAGACGAGCAATCTAAATGCGTACTCGGCTCCGCCGGCCCGAACCACTGTGATCCCAACCAGCCCCCCGACAGGGTCTACGATCAACGTGGCACCGTAGTCCGGTGCCACGCGCTGCAGCAGCTCCAAAGGCCTTGGCGTCACGTCGCGGCCACATGAGGACGGATCGGCTGCGCGAGCGCAGGAGCCACTGCGGGTGCCACTTCAGCGTAGTGTGCCTCCAGTGTTGCCTTCGCCACGCGGTCCCCGGATGCGGCGAGTTCCTCCACCGCTGCGGCATAGTCTAGGTTCGCCGCCTTTCGCTTGTCGGTAAAGACGGTCCGTATCGCGGCGCTGGCGGCCTTGTAGGCATTTTCACCAATGGCCGTCTCCACACCGTCGCAGAGTCGTTGTTGGGCTTCAGATTCCAACACCGCTCGCCCCGTGGCACACCGCAGAAGGCTCCCCTTCATGCCCAGGCGGGAAATGGCAAGGGGGCCAAGTTCGAAGCCAATGGCCAATCCCAGCTCTGCCACTTCCGCGCCTTCGGCGCTCAGTTGCTCCAGGGCAGTGGAGAAACTGCTGCGCAATGCACCCGCGCACTGGGCAGCGGTGCTGACCGTGTCCTGCGCATCTGTCGTCCGTGACGTGCCCTCCAGCAGCACCCCATGAAGGCAGTCGCCAATAAAACGGACACGACGCCCGCCAAAATCCTCGTGTACGACCGCATCCAGCTCAGAGCGCAATACGTGCAGTGTTCGAACCAGATGTTCGGGATCCTCCTCTAAGTGCTTGTCCACGAAGTCGGTGAATCCGTCAATGTCGGCATAGATCGAAACGCCATCAAATCGCCTTGAGTTCGCCGCGCTGAGCAGGGAGAAGTCCAGATCAGAAAGCGGAGGCGTCGGTCGACTGAACTTGAATTCGCCGATAGGGAGCTCGGCCTGTTCATCTTTCCAGAGTTCGATGATGCGCGACTTGGAAATGCCGAGTGCAGCGGCCTCGACGCATGCGGAAATCTGAGCATCGGTCAGCGAAGTGGTGCGGTCCTTGTTGCCGGTCAAGGTAGGCAGTTCAAGCACGGCACGTGCGCCGTGCGTCAGGTAGATGCCTTCAGCCCCTCCATGCCCGGCACACTTGGCCGCCTGATTGGCTGGGGAGCCTAAGAAAAGAGGTTCTCGGCTGGCGCGACGACCATTGTTGACGGCCAACGCCATCCCGCTGTCAATGCCGACACGAACCTGGGCATTGGGGATGTGCGCGTCCGAGTCGCCCGTTTCAGCCAGCACATCGATGGCGAGCTGGGCGATCGCAACCGCGCGCTCGATCCGGGCGCGTTCGTTGGCATCGCCGTACGGCTTGGTCACAACCGCATGCAGCCGCTGGTTGTGAAAGTCCACACGGATGGCATCACTTTCAACGAGGATGCGATGGACGGCGCGGTAGTGCTGATTCAGGAATCGAAGGGCCCGCTTGTGGCAGGTTTCGCCTTCGATGTCAGTGCAGCTAAGCATGTCCGCCAGATTGACGATGTCGATGTAGACATGCGCCCCTTGGACGCGATAGGCGCGATTGACTGGAATATCCACCAGCGAGGTTTCCCGCTTGTAATCGCGGATGTCCACGTCGCGGACTTCGGCGTAACGGGTGGCAATGCGCTTCTTGGTGCGATCTTTTTTCCAGCTGTGTCCCATCGTGCTACTCCCTGCGCCCAAGAGGAGGCCAGGCCGGGCGGGTCGCGTCGCCTACGGCGTGGCTGGCAGCCGGATTCATTCCAGCTCCTTTGGGCGTATATTGGGACCCAGTTCACACTTTCAAGGGGGCAGTATGGGGACTGGGATCGTCGAGCGCCTCGCGGCGGATGATGGCAGGCGACTGATCGCCGCCTTGGCTGAGTTCCGCCTGCTGGCCGGCTTGGACGCGGCCGCAGCCCAGCTGGCACAGGCCGGGGAATTGCTCGACGTGGGGACAGGGCAGGCCTTTATCACTCAGGACGCCCCAGAGACCGACGTTTTCTTCATTGTCTCCGGCTCCGTGGACGTGCTGGTCAACGGCAAAGTGGTTAATACCCGAAGGGCTGGGGACCACGTCGGCGAAATGGCAGCCATCGAACCGGCGCAACTGCGGGCGGCAACTGTTACTGCACGCGAGCCGACCGTAGTGCTAAAGGTGCCGGAAATCGATTTCAGCAGGATTGCGGATTCACACCCCGTCATCTGGCGGCGGCTGGCCGCGACCCTTTCGCGCCGTCTAAAAGAGCGCAATCACATGATTACCCAACCTCGCGGACAGGTCCGGGTCTTTGTGATGTCGTCGGTGGAGGCGCTCCCTGTCACGCGGTTGCTGGTACAGCACTTCGAGCACGACCCGTTCCTGACGGTGGTATGGGACCACGGGGTGTTCCGCGCCGCCAACTACACACTTGACGAGCTCGAGCGCCAGCTGGAACAGGCAGACTTTGCCATTGCCGTGGCCCACGCGGATGACATGGTCATCAGCCGCGGTGACGAGTGGCCTGTCATGCGCGACAACGTCGTCTTTGAACTGGGTATGTTCATTGGATTCCTGGGGCGTCGGCGCGCCTTCTTGATGGAGCCGCGCGAAGACAAGCTGAAGCTTCCCAGTGATCTCACGGGGCTCACGACCGTCCCCTACCGATACACCCCTGGCCCGGACGCCCGGGCTTTGATTGCACCGGCATGCGAACAAATTCGCTCCCGCATTCTCGAAGCTGGGCCGAGGGACTGACGGTGGCACTGCTGGAAGAGATGACGGCCGCCGTGCAGGCGATAGCACAAACCCGATGGTCTACACGGAGAGGTCAAGTTGTACCCGATCCAGAAGATCTGCGATTGGGCAATGACGCAGTGGAGTTTGATCGTGCCACTGTTTTGTACGCGGACCTGAACGGCTCAACGAATATGGTCGACACCGAAGCCTGGCAGTTGAGTGCAGAGATCTACAAAGCGTTCCTGCACTGTGCAGCGACGATCATCAGGAAAGAGGGCGGCAAGATCACCTCCTACGACGGAGATCGTTTCATGGGCATCTGGGTGGGTGACCGGCAAGCCACGCCGGCGGCTAAGGCCGGGTTGAAAATCAACTATGCGGTCAAGATGATCGTCATGCCAGCGTTGAAACAGCAGTACCCCGACTGGACAGGTACCGTGAGGCATGTCGTCGGAATCGACAGCAGCCCAATCCGAGCTGCTCGCACGGGCATTCGAGGCGGCAACGACATCGTCTGGGTTGGACGCGCGGCCAATCATGCGGCCAAGCTCACGGACCTGGACCTTGCCCCGTCAACCTGGATTACCGATGAGGTGTTCATCCGGTTGGCTGATGAGTTGAAGTACGGTGGAACGCCGCCGACTCTGATGTGGGAGGCGTTCCGCTGGAACCGGCAGGGTGGTCGCCGCATTCACGGATCAGACTGGGCTTGGCGCGTCTAAAGCGCCCTCTGCGGACCCGGCATTCGCAGGGCCAGCATGGCAGGGAAAGGGCGCACTGTTAGAGGCCGATTTCATGGCGCGGGAGTCAGGCAGCCGAGTCCTGCCCTCCGATGAGTGCGCGCCGGGAGAGGAACCCGCTGCCATTGCGGAGCTCTGGCAGAGGTTCATCTACGCACCGGCCCCTAGCGCCGCATTGATCTCAGCGAAGGCCTTCTCAAAGCGCTCCAGCGTTTCATTGATGGCCGTAGTTTCCGCGGCCAGCACGTGCTGATTCTGGATGAGCCAGTTGGCGGGAGTGAAATGATCCAGGGGCGGAACGGAAGCCCCCATGACATTAAACAGTGCTTCGGCCTGTTTGACCTGGCGCGTCAGGGCACCGTCTTGGCTGAACTGCCGGGCGGAAATTTGCCCTTTTCCCTTCAGACCGTAGGCACCGTTGAGGATGTCGGCGAAGACGGCGGGTGCGAAGAAGTCCTCAATGTCGCTCTCCGCCTTTCCGGTGAAATCCGTGGCTACCAAGACGCCGGAAGTCTTCATGATCTGAGACTCCCTCAGCCGCTGCACCTTGCCTTTATCGCCATTGCCGTAGTCACACAAGGCGACCATGTGGATGCCCTTGCCAGAGAAGAGCGAGGCGAACGATTGCACTTTGTCTATGCCGCCTGTGGGGCAGATCACCCACCGGCTGTCCAAGCCTTGGCGCTTGCGTTGCTTGAGCGCGTGCGATGCCGCCTGAAGATAGAGCACATCCGAAGGTCCTTCGACCAACAGGGTATGCGCTCCCACAAACAGGCTTTGGGTAACCTCGTAACCGAGATGGGCCTGAAGGGGGAACAGCGTGTCCTGATCGACGCTCAGGACGTCCGCGGAGACCTGTGTGCCCTTAACGGTGGGGCGGCGACGCTGGTCGTAGGTGACAACGTCCTCGACGACGCGAACGTCCGCAAGACGATCGGCCGGCACCATAAAGGGCGAGTGGGTGCTGTAGATGACCTGGTGGTCGGGGAGTAGACGCTCAATGATGTAGCGGAGCAGATCAGCTTGCGCCTTTCCATGTAGCGTCAATCCAGGCTCATCCAGAAGGATGATCGCACCGGGGTTCCTCTTTCGCATCTGCTTGAACTGCGACAGGAAGGAGAAGAACCAGACGAATCCGGCGCTGCGCTCAGACAGGGGCACCGAAACCTTGTGGTTGTCATTCCGAATGCGGATTTTGGCAACAGTCCCGCTATTGAAGGGGGCGGGATCCTCGGAGAGGCCTTGGGCAAGCGCTATCTCTACACTGAGCGCGTCGTTCTGACTCCAAAACTCGAAGATCTCATCGGTAATTTCATTGGAGGCGGCTTGGCAACGTGCGTTGAGCTCTTCCAGGCGTGTGCTGGACTGCAATTCGCTGACCGACGTCCCGGCGTACTCGAGGAAGTCGAGGAAAATCTGGTCACCCGGGGAGATCGTCGCGCCGCTTTGGGTGTCACGAGACAGCTTGTCCAGCGATATCTCCCCGGACATGCGATCAAAGTGAGAGGTATAGAAGAACGCCGGCATCCTTTTCTGCAGGATATCGATGGCCGCCAGCACTGGTTTCCCCTTGCGGAAGCCGCTGATGGACCGCTTGACCGCCTGCAATTGGTCAGACGGCTCGGGGTGCGCATCTATCTCGACCACGAGTCGATCCAGCAATATCTTGGAAAACTTCTCCCGCTCTTCGCCTGCCACACCGTGCTGGTCGAGCAGAAACGCGCGCACCACGTTGGGATCGACGTGAATGCTCCAAGTGCTGTGGCCACTGTAATCTGTCGTTACGTCAACGGTCGTACTACTTAACGCGCCGGCACCCAGGACGTCGGCGACCGCCTTTTGGTCTTCGTGGCTGAGCTCCCAGGTCAGGGTGGCAACCGGTGCGGGTTCGTCGTCGTGGCGTTCCTCATACCGCGTGAGGAAGCGGCGGGGGTAATCGCGCACCGTGTCGTAAGCAAACTGGTCGGCGATGGGACGGGTACCAAACAACGCCGTGAGAATTGCAGTCTTGCCCGCCTCGTTCTTACCGACCAAGCAGGTCAGCTCTCCGACATCGAACGTTCCGGAATCCTCTGCAGAACGGAAGTTTCGGATCCGTGCCTTGACTAGCTTCATGCTGCCCCCTGATTCCTGCCGTGGATGGTGCGCGTCTTGTGCAGGATAGGGCCCGAGCGGGGCACATTCAACGCGCACTGCTGGCCGCTCGGGCCGGAGGCTCAGTCCTCATCCATCAGGCGCGCGGCGGGGTTGCTGCCGACGCCGCCCTGCTGGAAATATCCGATCACGCTGGCCACGGAGCGGTGATCGGTCATCGCCATCAGCGCCGGCAGGGCCACCCCACGCCGCGCACCTTCGGTAACAAAGCCCGAGCGCAGGCTGTGGCCGGCAAAGTCCCCGTCCAGACCGGCCAACCGCGCCCGGTCCTTAACGATGGCGGCGACCGCCTTGCCGCTGAGCGCGCCGCCCAATGACCGTGGCCAGACGCGCCGGAACAGGGGGCCGTCGGTAATCTCGGCCACGTCCAGCCAGTCCTGCAGTGCGGTGGCTGCCTCTCCCAGGATGGGCTTGTCGGGGCTGCTGCCAACCACTGGCCCGGACTGCAAGGTTTTTCCGTGATCCAAGCGATAGGTGTAGCCGCCTTCGGGCAGTCGGGTGAGGTGATTCACCGTCGCCTCGGCGACTTCGCTGCGGCGGCGCCCGCCGCTAGCAAAGGCAAAGTAGAGCAGGGCGCGATCGCGCTTCCCCTTGAGCGAGGTGTCGCAGGTGGCCGCCATTGCGCGCAGATCTGCGGCTGACAGCGCGGTCTTCTTGGCCGGGCGCTCGCCTCGTTTGTGAGAAGCCCTGCGCCCCTTGGACAGTAGGGTCCTCACGGCGCGATCCTCGCAAGGGTTGTCTTGGCGGGCCTGCTTGTGGGCCGCCGACAAGACCGCCACCCGGTGGACCAGGCTGGAGAACGCCAGCGGCCCAGGCTTCTTCTTCAGGCCCGCATGCACCAAGGCACTATCCAAGTCTGCAGGCAGATCCCAACGAAGCCCCAAATCGCCTGAGCGCCCCATGTGATCCACGATGAACTGAACCACTGCCGCCGGGGGGACGGGTAGGGCGATGGGCCTGCCATAGCGCCCTTCGAACCAGCCCGCCCAATAGCGCAGGGCGCCGGCGTAGCTGCGAATGGTGTTAGGCGCTTCGGCCTCCTGCAGGATGTCTCGCACCGCTTCTGCGGCGGAAGTGGCCAGCCGCTCCGGAACCAGCCCCGAAACGAGTTCCCCTGACGCAGCAGTGATATTATTCATATGTACTATGTATTGTGCACTATGATTAGGTTGAGCTACATCTGATAAATATGCCTTATCAGACATGGCCTGCCAATTCTCACCGTTCCGCAGAAGGACACCCAATGGCCAAGGGCATCAGCGAACTGGATGTGCACCAGGCAGCGGACGACATCATCGCCGCCGGCGAACGTCCCACCGTCGAGCGAATCCGAGCCCACTTGGGCACCGGCTCGCCCAACACCGTCACGCGTTGGCTGGAGACCTGGTGGCAGACCGTAGGCTTTCGCCTGCGCCAGCGCGCCATTGAGGCGGCGGTTCCAGGCATCCCAGAGCGGGTAGCTCACCTGAGCCAGCGTTTGTGGCAGGCCGCGCTGCAGGATGCCGGCGAGCTCGCTCAGACCCAGCTGGAGTCGACCAGGCACGCACTGGAGGAACGCGAGCGCCTGCTGGAGGAGGACCGGGTGGCCCTGACGCTGGCGATTGAGGCCAGCCAGAAGCGCGAAAGGGAGGCTCAGGTCCAGACTCAGGCCGCCGCCACCACCGCGGAGCAGTTGGCGGCACAGGTCTCCCAGATGACGGCACAAGTACAAGACCTGCTGCGCCAACGCGATGGAGCCTATGGACGGGCGGAGCGACTCGAGCAGGAACTGGATGCCGTACGCCGCAGTCTGGGCGAGGCCGCGGCCGCTCACGAAGAAGAGAGGAGGGCGCTCCAGGCGCACGTCAGGGCAGTGGAGGATCGTGCCCATACGGAGGTTGACCGGCATCGCCAGGCGTTGCGGTCAGCCGAGCAGGAGTGGGGGCGGGAGCGCATGGCCTTGGCCACCTCATTGCGAGAGAGCGAGCAACAAGCCATTGCTGCTGCCAACCGCGAGCAACAGGCATTGCGCCGACTGGAAGGCGTGAACGCGCGGGCTGATGGCTTGGAGGCGCAGCTGACGTCACTGAAGGAAACCACTCGGCAAGTTACCGAGGCACTCCGACAAGGGAGAGCGAACACGGCAACGCCAAGCAGGCAAAGCAAGCCACGCCGCACCGCGCCCAGAAGAGTGGGCGAGCCGACACAAGAACCCAATAGCAGGAAATCTAAGACTTGAGGCCATCCATTCGATCAAGGCTTCTTTCCCCGAAAGACTTGGAGGACGTACACGCCCCCCCCCAAAGTTCATCCTCGACCGCGCCCGAGAGCACGGCGCGACAGGCCCCGTACGAACGGTAGAAACCAGCACGCCGGAGGAGGAACGCCATGAAGCAGGGAAGAACTGACAGAGATTGGGCGGTGGTCGCTGTGATGACCTTTGCCGCAGGAGCCGTCTTGACTTGGGCACTCATGAGCAAGCCGAGTCCCAAATCCGCCACGTTAGCGCTTGACTGGCCGGCGTGGGTGCAAGCGATCGGCAGCATCGCAGCCATCATCGCCGCGGGACTGATCCCCCTTTGGCACGCCAGAGTCAGGAGACGGGAGGTCACACAGTCCCTCATAGAGCTGATTTCCTATGCGCGATTTCCAGCGACACTGATGCTGGCGCAGTTCGAGGGAGGATTCGGCGGCCCCCGGCTGATCTTGGCGCATCTGACCCAGCTTCATAAGGCTTTCGATTCAGTCAACTATGTTGACGTGCCGAACCGATCCTTGGCGATTGCGCTGCAGCAATCAGCAACGGCTGTGAGTGCACTTAAGGAGATCCAGGAACTCTTTCTGAGAAAAGAAGAGATGAAAAAGGGGCGGGGGAGCGAGATCGTTAAAAAGTACCTGCTCATGCTCGATAGAGCCGTCGAAGAAGCAATCAAGGCAACCGGTCAGCGGCCTCGAGACTTCAACTACGACACAATCGTGCTGCCTAATGAATAGCCCATGCAAATGCTGTTCGTTACAACTACGCGGTAATAGTCACAAACCTCTCTCTAGTAATCCACTGCCGAGGGCTATCCGGCAAATCGTGCGGAGTCGGAGGGAGTAGCTGGCGTCTGAACGGGGGAACTCGCCTGGCGATGTAGCAGGGGCCTGGTGCACTGGACTGTAACAGAGCAGTTTCACTGTCACCGCGCCTTGTTACGGTAAAGAACCTCCGTTACATTCGCTGCTATGAACGACCTCGACGCCGCAGCCCGCTATCTTCAGGGTCTACTACCCGACATGGTCGGTGAGCTCGAGCCCTGGCCCAGCTCCAAGACGCGCGGCTTACCCCACTTCCTCGCCACCCTATTCGGCCTGGCCGAGCTTGACCTGCTCGGCCACAGGGTGCTGCTGGCCACCGTCCCGGCGCAGACGGAACCGTTGCCACCTTTGCGGCTGATCGCGCAGGTGCATCGATTGGCGGAAAAGGCCGGCTTGAGGGTCATTCTCGTGCTCTCCGGCGTTTCGCCCTACATTCGCTCCAAGCTCATCGAGTCTCGGGTGGATTTCGTTGTGCCTGGTAGCCAACTGTTCGCTCCGAGCTTCCTGATGAGCTTACGCGAGCGCGATTCGTCTCCAAGGGTGCTCACATCCGCTGGGGAGCGGTTGAGCCATCCGGCACAAGCGGTTCTGATCGCGGCCCTGTTGCGGCCCGACTTGGAGGAGCGCGGCATCCCTGGCAGCGTCCCGTGGGTGCCGCTCGACCTGGCGCGCGAGGCAGGCTACTCACGCATGACTGCCTCGCGGGTCGCCCGTGAACTGGTGGCGGCTAACCTCGTCAGCGCCCAGCGCGAGGGGCGGGAGACGAAGCTACGGTTCTTGAAAGCGCGCCGCTCCTTGTGGGCGGTCGCGCTGCCGCGGCTGCGCTCGCCGGTGCTGCGCACCACTTGCATCGGCAAAAGTGGCTTGGACATGCTGCTGGCCGATCATTGTCGTGCTGCGGGAGAAACCGGCCTGTCCGTTCTCACCGAACTGGCGGCGCCATCGCGTCCGATCGCTGCGATCGGACGAGACTGCTTCCGTCGGCATCCGGAGCCGGAATGGTTTCCCGTGGCCGGCGAGGGCTATGCAGACGTGCAGCATTGGGCGTACTCCACCCGCCTGGGTGGCGCGGGCACCGTCGTGGACCCGTTGTCGCTGTACCTGTCCTTGCAGGGACAGGGCGACCCGAGGCTGAACGGCGCGCTGCGGGACCTGCTCGATGAGGTCTTCGTCTGATCGCAGGCGCGCGGGAGCTCGGCGAGTGGTGCCTGAACTCCGGTACCAGTCCGCGGTCATCGGGGCCGTTGCGCTGGCCGTCGTAACGCAGGAAGCGAAGCGGCAAGTGGGGCCACGAAGGATCTGGAACGTGGTGCTGAGCGTGGAGGCGCTGACGCTTGCGTTCGGCCAGCGGTTCTCGGGGGGATATCGAGGCAGCGGCTACGAGGTGCGCCAGCCCTCGGACCGACACTCAACGTTCTATCGCTTCCGGCGGCCTGCGCCCAGAAACTGCAGGAGTGGCCGACGGGTCGTTTCGACCTGATCGTCTGCAGCGGGATGGACGACTAACCCGGGCCGGATGCCCTGCTCGAACTGCGTGACGGTGCGCATGGGGCGACGAAGGACGGTAGCCTGCTGGTGGCTTGCCAATGGCTGCCCATCCTTCAAGTAGCAATGCCTTGGGCGCATGCGCTGGCTAGGATTGTGCCGCGCTGAATCTGCTTCTGGCCGGCAGACGATCACCCTCGAAGTCGCAGGGCTAGGACAACTGATCTCAATCATGGAGGGATAGATGTGGCCTAACCCTTAACAACTCCGTGAGGGCGGCTTACATCGCATCCACAGTGATGCCATGAAGGATCATTGAAGCATGCTGGGACGCAAGTTTGTCCAGCGCAGGTGCATGCGGACTCGAGGTCCCGAACAGCTCGTGGAACAGCACACCCATTACGATCGGAGCCGTGATTGAAAAGGCCATGAGATTTGAGTCGCCGGCGCGGACGGTCCCCTTGGCCTGCGCCCGCTCGACAGCGCTTGCCACCAGCCGGATCATGCGAGATGCAACTTCGTCATGCCAGATCCTCGCAAGCTCAGGAAACATTCGGCTCTCCGATAGCACCATTCGCAATGCTGCAGACAAGCGGGCATCGCCACCTGATGAGACCGCTCGCTGGAGGAGCGTCGGGATTAGCTCCTCAATCGACCCGTCGAAGGTCGCCTGTGCCGTCTCAAGGCCTTCCAGATTTGTGGAGATCAACTGGCGCGCTGCGGCTCGAAACAGCTCTTCCTTGGTTTCAAAGTAGAGGTAGATCGTGCCCTTCGCGACTCGTGCGCGCTTCGCGATATCAGAGAGCTTTGCGGCAGCAAAGCCGTTCTCAAGGAAAACATCTACCGCAGCGTCTACAATCTCGAGCGGCCGCGCCTCCTTGCGACGACTCCACTTAGGTTGCATCTCGCTCACGTGCTCAATCTCTTGCCCATGCGGGAATCCCAATAGCGCTGCAGCTCGTCTAGGGACTGCGTTGGCTGTGCCAATCCCACCCAAGTGTCAGGCCGCAGAACGTAGACAGCGTCCTGCTGACGTCCAGCGCGGCCATGTTCTTCGTGCCAGGTAAACTCGCGAAGAGCCATGCCGCGGCTGTCGCACCAGCCCTTTAGTTCAGTACTGGCTCGTCCATAGACATGGACCTGCCAGCCGATTTGCTCTGAGATCGCGTAGTTGTCCTCACCACGCGTCTTCACCCAGGGCAGGCGATCGCCGCCTTCAATCTTTCCAGCCTTGCCCTGGCTCAAGGGGCTATGCGATCTACAGCATCATCATGATCAACGTTGTCTTCCACGTGATCCCGCTGATTCTCGGGGTCGGCTACGGCGCGGGAACGCTAACTGCGATCATCATCTTCATCCCCCTCTGCGCTTGGATGATCTACACATCCTTTGGCGCGGGTCGTATGAGCTATCGAGCACTAGCCCTTTTGGTTGGTGCGGGAGTGTTGTTCCATGCCCTACTCACTATTCCGATGATTCTCCTGCTGCAAGGTGCAATCTCAGAGACGTCCGTAGTCATGATTCAGGTAGCCAACCCCTTTGTGCTGATGGTCATCTTGTCGGCGGCGGAGCGCTCGCGCTTGAGCATGCCGGCAAGGCAGCGTCGGCCAAGTGCCTCTCGCTAGCTCGAGTCTTCTTCGGCGCCTAGTCAGACCTCCCATCCCGTCTCGCTCACGCAGCCGCTTCGGTGACCCCTGGCGGACAAGGCGGAGCAACTTTAATGGTGCCTGTCCCCGCCTGTGTTGAGGCGGGGTAGCAGCTTGCAATGGCGTTAGGGATTCTCGATGGGAGCCAGATCATTTGCCCCTATTGCTCGATGGAGGAGGGGGCTGGCTCGCTCCTATTGAGCCGACGCCTTGCCCGGGCCTTTGTATCTGCTCAGCCAATAGCTGTAAGGCGTGGGTAGCACGCTGGCTGGGAGCTCCTGGCCAAGCGCAATGGCCATTTGGTACGGATAGTGCGGATTGGATAGGTGGGCCCGCCCGATCATCACTAGGTCAACCTGACAGTCCGCTACAACGCGCTCGGCAGTCTGTGGATCATCGATGCACCAACCTGTGGCCACCGGAAGCCCAGTTTCATTAGCAAATCGCTCAGCAAGGGGTGCCAGGAACGCCTGTGTACCCCATGGGACGCGGCCACCAAGAGCACTGAAGCCAATGCTCACGTTGAGCAGATCAAGCCCCAACTCTCGCATTTCTTTGCCAATCTCAATGGAGTCGACCAGTGCTTGGCCATCGCGCGAGTTGTACTCCACAACTCCAAAGCGCGCGGTCAGCGGCAGATGCTCGGGCCAAACCTTACGGACGGCCGCCAATGTCTCCAGCAGGAAGCGTGCTCTGTTCTCCGCACTGCCACCGTAGCGATCCTCCCGCTTGTTGCTGTCGGGGCTGAAGAAGCTCTGCGCCAGATAGCCATGAGCGAAGTGAAGCTCCAGCCATTCAAATCCTGCAGCAAGCGCACGCTTGGCTGCAGCGACGAAATCCGCTTGAACGCGATGAATGTCCTCAACCGTCATCTCGTTGGGAACTCTATCGAGCGAGCCGCCAAAGGCGATCGGCGAGGGACCAAGGATCGCCCATCCTGCGGGATCATCGGCTGCGATGTGGTCATCGCCTTGCCATGGCCGATTTGCACTAGCCTTGCGCCCTGCGTGGCCGATCTGGATGCCAGCTACGGCACCGCCTTGCTTGATGGCAGAAGCGATGGCTGCCATTCCTGGAATTTGCTCATCACCCCACAGGCCAGCACATCCCGGGGTGATGCGTCCTTCCGGAGACACGGCGGTAGCCTCGACAATCACGAGCCCAGCGCCTCCGCGCGCAAGCGCGGCATAGTGGCTGAGATGCCAATCGTTGATACGGCCGTCCTCCGCACTGTACTGGCACATGGGCGGCACCGCGATACGATTCTTAAGAGTGACACCTTTGAGCTCGAATGGGCTAAACAGGGCAGACATAAACGGGGCTTTGGGGAGAGCAAGAGGAGCAAGCACGGGGATTTACTCCGGCTTAGGACGTTGACTTGGCGGCTCGAGCTGCTTCCACCAGGCCGTCCAGCCAATCCTGGTGACCATTGATCATTGGATTCGGCTTGGCCAGACGCAGGGCTTCTGCAGGCTGTCCCTTCTGCGTCTCCTGCGTGAGGATCCGCACTCGGCCACCATCAAGGTCTTCGACAATCCACGCATGATGAACGTCAAGTCGATCGGCAGACCCGGGCTCACCGGCCCAGCCATGCCAAGCGATCCGGCCCGGACCCTCGGAGGTAGGAGCCTCATGCTCGACGCATTGAGCCTCCACGGGGAAGCCAAAGGTTTCAAAGTAGAATCGATCCCCGTTTCGCAACAGAGGGCCGGCGCCATCGTGGAAGCGCACATTGGCTGAATTTCCGTAGTAGGTCGGCCACAGACGTGGCTCTTCAAGCAACGGCCAAACATCAGCTGCGGCAAGGCCGAGGACGATCAGCTCATTCGAGACAAAGTTTTCGGTGTAACCAGGAAGGTAGCCTTCCGGCCAACGAATGCCGTTCATTTTCATCATATGCTCCTTAGGGCTAGCGGCGCGGCTCGCCGATGAATCGTTAAAATTACGTTCGCCAGCTTCTAACTTGCAGACCTCTGACTTCTACAGCCGAGACACTTGCTCCGTACCGTCGTGTCTCAGTTTGGCGAGGACTGCCTGGCAGTCGAAAGCTGGCTGAGGGTGTGCGTGGAGCTAGACGTACGCGCCAGCTGAATACGTAAGCTCGTAGCTGTGGCTGTAGATCTCCAGGATGTTGCCCAGCGGATCCTCCATGTAAACCATCCGATAGGGCTTCTCCCCTGGGAAGTACTCTCGAACCGGCATTCGCTGCTTTCCACCAGCTGCCACAATCCGAGCGGCCAGGCCTTCAACGTCCGGATCCTGAATACAGAAGTGGAAGACGCCCGACTTCCAGTACTCGAAGTTGTTCGCGGGACGCTCGGCGTTATTGAACTGGAAGATTTCGACTCCAACCCGGTCACCAGTGGATAGATGTGCAATGCGGAAGCTGCCCCATCCAGGCCCAAACACATCCGTGCACATCACGCCAATTGCGCTTTCGTCTTCAGCAATCCTGGTCGGCGGCATGACGAGGTACCAGCCCAAGACTTCTGTATAGAAGGAAACCGCGGCATCGAGATCGGTAACAGACAGGCCGATGTGGGAGAAGGCGCGAGGGTAGGGAGGGGGTAGGGCAGGCACGGCACACCACTGAAGAGAGGGGTAGCCGCAAGATTAGACCCTGCAACTCAACCATGATCTGATCCATTTTTATCAGATTGATAAAATATTCTTATGCTGAATGAGCATTGGCTCCGATCCTTTCGGGCTATCGCAGAGGTCGGGAGCTTTACCAGGGCCGCAGGCCAGCTGCAGCTCACCCAGGCTGCGGTCAGTCAGCATGTACGTCATCTTGAGCAACAGCTGGGTGCCCTGTTTCTGCGCAGACCACGATTTATTGAGCTGACGCCGGCGGGAATGGCTCTATTGCAGTACTGCCAAGAGATGGATTCGGCCGATCGCCGGCTTCAAGCCAAGCTCGCGAGCGCGGACAGCGATCAGGGGGAGTTTGCGCTGATAACCCCCGGGAGTGTTGGCCTTGCTCTTTACCCGGTGTTGCTGGACTTCCAGCGCACCCATCCCGGCTTGATCATTCGTCATCGCTTCTCGCCGGACCCAGAAATCCTATCGGCGGTACTGGAGAAGAAGTACGAGGTGGGTCTACTTGCACTTCGGCCGGATGACCCTCGGCTGCGGGCTGAGCCCTTCACCGAGGAGGCGCTTGAGCTGGTAGTTCCGAGAGGTGCCTGCGCGGACAGCTGGGCGGATCTTCAAAAGTTGGGTTTCGTTGATCATCCAGATGGCCAGGCTATGGCCACCCGCCTTCTCGCCCGCAAGTTCCCAGGAAATCCAGGCGTACGCGCGCTTCCTATACACGGCTTCACCAATCAGGTTGCGCTCATCCTTGAGCCGGTATCGCTCGGGCTGGGATTCACTGTCATTCCGCGACACGCCCGTGAATCCTTCGCTCGGCAAGACGCAATTGAGGTGGTTGACTGTGGATCTCCGGTGGTTGACACCCTCTGGATGATCCATCGATCCGAATGGCCACTGTCTGGGCCAGCTAAATGGTTGACCCAACAGCTTCGAGGCCTGCCTCGATTCAGCGGGAGGAGGGCTCCACCTCTCGCTGGAGCGGACTGAGGCCCCTTCTATACTGGTCTGGGGTCCGGCCAGAGTGTCGCTTGAACATCTCACTGAAAGACGTTGAGTTTGCATAGCCCAGATCGTCTGCAATCTGCGTAATTGATCGGTCTGAACCCAAGGCATCAATTGCCCTCAGAAAACGAAGCCGACTGCGCCACTCTCCGAACCCCATCCCTAGCTCGCGCTTTGCCAAGCGCTCAAGTGATCGAACACTAATGTGGTGGCGCTCTGCGACCTCAAGTGCCGACGGAGAGTCCTGAAGGGAGGTCTCGGCATAGCTCAGAATCCGCTTTAGCACGTCACCGCTGGCCAGCGGCAGGAAGCTCGACATCACCGGCGCGGCCAGAATCAGGTCAAGGGCGACCGCGGAGAGTCGCCGGTCTTCTGGCTTAACGGCCTCGCCGATGTCACGACGGGCCAGTTCGTCCAAGATCTCCCTAAGCAACGAGCTAACCGCTAACGCAGTCGGAATGCTGGGCATCTGCGCCGACGCGCCGACCGAAAGGTATGCGGATCGATAAGCAACCGCACCACGGTTTCGGGATGAGTGGTGAACACCAGGCGGAATCCATATCGCATAGTGGGTAGGGGACACCATCCAGTCCTCGCCTACCTGTAACTCCATGACACCCTGCGCAACATAGTTGAACTGCCCCCACGGATGCACACGAGCATCCCAGTCGGAGGGAGGCAAAGTCCCTTGCCGAACGTAGATGTCTCCAGGGATGGAGCTGAACGAGGGGACGGGGTCCATTGCCATGTCGCATTCAAGATGAAGATTGGCGCAAATTATGGATGTAACGAAATTCCGCCAAGTCTACGCTACTGGCTGTTGATATCCAGTATCTGAGGATGCCATGTACTACCTGCTCCCCCTCCTGGCCTGCCTTCTCTGGGGCGCCAACACCATCGTTACAAAGCTCGCTGCAGGGACCGTCGGCCCGGTCGATATTAGCTTCTGGCGATGGCTTGCTGCGGCCATCATCTTGCTCCCATTCGCCCTGCCGCGCCTGAAGTCGAACCTAGCGGTCCTGAAAGCCAATTGGGCACGCTTCCTCGTGCTCGGTGCTTTGGGCGGTGTCATGTTCCAATGCCTGGCGTACTACGCCGCACATTTCACTTCTGCGACCAACATGGGCGTTATCCAGGCACTCATCCCGTTGATCGCTCTTGCCTTGTCGCGCATCTTCATGGGTCACGCAGTCCGCGGTGGCGCAGTGATTGGTTCGATCATCTCCTTGGTTGGGGTGATAGCGGTAGTGTCCCATGGTGACTTTGAAGCCTTGGTTTCCCATGGAATCAACAAAGGTGACGCCCTGATGCTGCTGGGCGCTTTGGCTTTTGCCACCTACAATTTGCTGATGCACAAGTGGCGCATTCCCGTAACGCTGATCGAATCCCTGTTTCTTCAAGCCATGTCTGCAACGATCCTGCTGCTACCTCTTTTCCTTGTCGCAGGCACTGGCGTCCAGGGTGGCGCAGCCATCGGCTGCATTGCATTCGCAGCAATCGGCGCTTCGATCATGGCACCGTTGGCATGGATGACCGGCCTGCATCGGCTGGGCTCTGCTCGCGTGGCCGGGTTCTTCAATCTCGTCCCGATCGTCACTGCATTGCTTGCGGTGGTGGTCCTCAAAGAGTCTCTGAGCACCTGGGTCGTGGGTGGCGGTTTGATGGCAGTATTTGGTGTGGTACTGGCGGAGTACGCAGCTCGCAAGAAGCCTGACGAGGTCATGGTCGTGGATGACACCTCGACCAAGCGCTGAAAGACAATTGCATAGCTGCAGTTCAAATGAAAACGGGCCGCTTGAGGCCCGTTCTCCTTGTTCGGGGAACGCTTCTTCGGCTAGCCAGGTTCAAAGGGCCCTCTCCTCAAGGTGAAGTTGCATCTAGACAGCGCTCTTCAGCTGAGTTGGGCACATGCCGGTTAGTCGGCGAAACATTGCAATAAAAGGGGAGGGGCCGCTATAGCCCAGCCGCTTGGCAACATCACCAACTTTGCAGTCGCTCTGGAGGAGAGGGAGGGACGCAGCAAGCTTCAGCCTCTGGCGCCACTCACAACATCCCAGGCCAGTAGCGGCAACCCAGCGTCTTGCAGGAGTCCGAGAGGATACGCCAGCAACTTCTGCCCATTGAACTAGTGACTGGCCACTTCCTGGATCGGCTTGTAGCGCATCGATGATGGGGGCTAACAAGCGCGAAAACGCCAAGAATGCGCGGCCAAAGCTTCTGTTCCGGTAACTCAGCGAATGACCGGGGATCACCCCAAAGCGGAAAGGCTAACAGTAGGAACCGGGGATGCTTCGCGGCCCAGCTGCGCATCTTGCGCTGCCGCCGCCAAGCGATAGCCTTTGCGTCTCGAAGCTTGTGTAGGGCGCAATCCTCCACGTCAGACAGTCGCGCCGAAAGGGTATAGGCCCCGCGACAAGCCCATCGGAGGCATTTAGGGGTTCGCTTTAGCGACCTGTGGAGCTGCTGTGGAGTGGGCCGGAGAAATGTCTTCACATCAACAACTGTAAAGACGTCGCTTCACCCGGATCTACACGAGGGTTCAGACCCCACGGTTCCACAAAACAGCCTAAAGTTTCGACCCGGCACGCCGAGGCCGATCTACGTCACGGATTTCCGGCAGGGCGTGCCCCTTCCATCCGGTTGGCCGTCTGTCACTGGCGTGTGCGCCTGGTCCCGACCGGCCGGCAAGAAGCGCGAACCTACCGCTACACCCTAAGGGGCTTTAGTCTTTGATTCGCTTCTCAAAGTTTGTGATCAACTTGCCCAGCGAAAGGCCTGTCAGGCGGGCGATATCTCTCAGCTCCACCACATCAACCCTTCTCTTGCCTGTTTCGACGTCGCTGATGAATGACTGGCTGCGGCCCAGCATGCTGGACACCTGGGCCTGGGTCAGACCGGCAGCTAGCCGCGCCTCGCGAACAGCCTCAATGAGGGCAGCGTACTCTTTTCGATGGATGGACTTCGACACGACCGCGCCTTGGCTGAGCGGCCTAGAAAGCTATATCCAGTTCTCCGATATCTAAAAACCAGATATTCTGTCTTCTTCATTGACAGGGGGACGCATGAGCGAACAGCCATACCGCTTCATCACCGCGGCCAGAAGCAGAGCAACACTGATCCTGGCAGCATCAGCACTGCTAGCTGCCTGCAGCGGTCCGACAGACAAGAAGATGGTTACGAATGGAACCCAGCAGCAATACCGGCAGTCAATTGACGCTATCGACGCGGAACTCAATGCCCACGAAAGAGCGGCCTTCAACTGGGCAGTCGCTGGGATGAACCTTGAAGAGGGTCGGCAGGGAATCATTACGTACAGGGCCAAAAGCTGCCTAAGCGACTGAATTTCAAAGTTGATTGCTCGTCTCTCGATCAGGTTCTCCCCATCTATGGGGTCTGTTCAAGCACCTTGGCTGTGTAGCTCAGCGGCGCCACTTCCCTTTCAAGATCCAGGTGGTAGTCGCCGAAGCGATTGATGTGGCTGGTCCGATAAGGCGACAGGCCGGCCAGGATCTCGGGCGTCAGTTCAATCCCCTCCTTCCTCATCTCGGCCAAGGTCCGGCTCATGCCTTCCACGTTGTGGAGGATGATCATGTTGGCCACCAGCTGGCTGTACTTGATGATCTTGCGCTGCTCGTGTTGGACGTTCTCAGCAATGATCCCCTGGCTGCCAAAGAACACCCATTTCACGAAGCCGTTGTATTCCTCGCTCTTGTTGGTGGCAGCATGGATCGTTTTGCGGATCTCATTGTCATCAATGTAGCGCAGCAAGAACAGCGTTCGAACGGCCTTGCCAAGTTCCCGGAAGGCGAAGTACAGCTTGTTCTTCCGGCTGTAGGTGCCCAGCCGGCGCAGGATCGAGGACGCGGTGATCTTGCCCAATCGGATTGAGATCACCACCCGCAGCATGTCGTGGAGATGGGTGGCGATCAGTTGCCAGTCGATGCTGTCCCCGAACAGTGCCTGGATGTTCTTATAAGCCCTACCCGGTTCGGGCCGAAAGAATGTCAGGTCCTTGATGTTCCGGATCCGGGGCATCAGCTGGATGCCCAGCATGTGGGCCAGGCCGAAGACCGGATAGCTTTGGGCCTGCGTGTCGCCATGGACGATCTCAGGCTGGATGTCGGAAGTGTTGGCCAACAGACCGTCGAGGATGTAGATGCCCTCGTGCACGCCACAGGGAATGAAGTGGCTGAACGGCGCTACGTATTTGTCGGACACGTGGCAGTAGCCGATGCCACCGTAGCCGCCGTAGCGGATGTGATACTCCGACAGCAGGTTGTCCTCGTAGACGCTCCACTTCGTGCCATCAGCTGATGCGCTCTTGCCGCTGCCCCAATAGCCAGGCAGGTCGAATCTGTTGTAGGTATTGATGACCTCCACGATGGCCTTCTCAAGCACATCCTCGGTCACGTATTTCAGGTTGAGCCAAGCGACTTGGCGCCGGCTGAAGCCCTTGATCGACCGCGCCGTCTGCGTCGGCCCCAGGTTGCAGCCATAGCAGAATAGCGTGGTGATCACACGTCGGGGCAGATCTTCGACCTGGCTCTCGGTGCCGGCGATCGGGCGGAAGAAACGGTGCAGATCCAGCCATTGGCTGGCATCGATCAGGACATCGACGATGCTGGATTCTGGAAGCCGTTCGGCGATGAGGCGATCCACCGTGGTAATCGCGCTGGAGACTTCGGCGCGTTGCCCCTTCCGCAGCACCAGGCGCCCATCCAGGATGTCCGCATGTACGTTCTCCGGGAAACGCGCGTCGACCTCATCGGCCAGGGAGGTCAGTTGTGCACGTAATCCCGCCACGAAAGACTCGGCGTCGGTGGGCAGGCCTGACACCTGGCCGTAGGCTTCCAGTTCCTGGGCCAAGGTGGCTTCATCGACCAGCTGCTCACGGTAGTCATCAAACCGTTCGCTGCTGGGAATGAAGAGATCTCCGGACTTCAGTTCGTCCTTGACCTGCACCAGCACGGCCAGCTCGAAGTACTTACGGTGCATCCAGCCGGCGCCGGCTGCACTGGCCCGCTTGCCGAACACGTGCTGACACCAGAGCTTGGACATCCAGTCAAAGTCCTTTTCCGGGTCCAAACCGAGGGAGGCGACCTCGATCAGCTCACGGCGCTGGTTGCGCAGCGAGAGCACCGCTGCGATCAGCGGCTCCATGCCGGCGTCGTGGCTGGTCGCCCGAAGTTTCATCAGCTCCAGCCCATTGAACAGCAGCGGCCTGACCGCGCCATAGGGCTGCAGCATGAAAGGCAGGTAGTTCTTCCCGGCGTAGGCCATATGTTCTTCGCATTCGGCCAGCAAGGTCGACACTTCCGCTTCCAGGCTGTTGTCGATGGCATCCACGCGCTGACTATCGCTGCCGTCTAGCTGATAGGCCTGCAGGATTTCCTTGAGCTGGCCGATGAGGAAGTCGGCCCGTTTGGCATGTTCGAGCTGGTAGGCCAGCAATTTCTGCTGGGCCGTGTTCTCCAGCCCGCGCACCTGCTTGATGAACAACTCGGCTGCATCATCCAGTGTCTTGGCATGCTGGGCGCGAATGAAGATGGTGGCCAGCGCATAGCGCTTGTCCGGAGCCAGTTCGGCCAGCTCGCTGGCGTCATAGGCCCGAGCCATTGCACGGAACTGCTTGAGCTTGGGCACCGGCACATCGATGGGAGGCAGCTGGTCGGCCAACTGCTGCAGCATGCGGATGTGCTGCAGGTAGAACCGAACTTCCTTGTTGGTGGGCCGGCCGGGCTCGCGCTTGAGTGATTGCCAGCCGGTGAACCTGGACCCTTCCGGTGCGCGCAGCAGTTCGTCGATGAGCGTGCGCGTGGCAGGCGTCAGCGCGTGGCTGATGCTGCGGTAGTAGCCCAGATTGACCCGCTCACGGGCGCCGATGGCGGCCAGCTCCAGAGTGCGGAAACCGGGCAGTTCGTAGCGATGGTGCACCAGCTCTTCGAGCAGGACGTTCACGATGTCCGGGATGGTGTGCTTGGTCTGGGCTGCTCCGGTGGCCACTGTGTCCAGCCAAGCCAAGCCCGATTTATCCAGGGGACGTACCCCGATGAATTGCCGAAGCTGCGGCATATGCCGGCGCTGGCTGCCGGAAGCGTCGTAGCGTTCGAGCTGGTCGGTGTCCAATACGCGCCCGAGTCGGGCGGCCTTGGCGATGTGCTTCCGGATCCGCTCGGGTACGTCGGCCAACAGCGTGAAGTAGCCCAAGCGTTGGAAGAGCTTGAGATGAATCAGTACCGCCAGCTGCGGACCCGGCTGGGTGGTCAGCTGCTTGGCGAATGCAATCTCAGCGGCGGTCGGGGTATAGATCTCCTCCAGTTCCTTGGCGGTGGGATCAGGCTTCAGTCGCGGGTAGGCGGTCTCGTGAAGGGTAGCCATTGGATCCGGAGGGTGTGAGGGGGATCAGTCCCAGTGCCGGCCGTCGTCTGTACTGAGCGACGCTTCCAGGAAGCACTGGTGCGTATCGGCCATGCGGTGCATGTCATCGAGCAACGTGGCCAGGATTTCATCCAGATCCCTTTCGGGATCGGTGGGAGCAGTCAACTGGTACTCGCTGCTGGCGGTGTTCAGGCGCACAGCCTGGAACGGGGCCAAGCAGATCTCTTCAATTCGGCCTCGGGCCTTGGCCGCGCCGCGGCCCGTGCGGGCAAACGGGGTCAGCACCATGCGCAGGCGCAGCTGCAGGGCCGATTTGCCCTCCGGCGCCGGCAGTGCCATCGCCGGTACCGGCACGGTTGGACTGGGCAGGCTTGCTTCAATGCGGTCCCGGGCAAACGGGTCACGCCCGTCCAGGTAACGCATGGCCGACTGCACATCGCGCCAGCCCACGTACTCCATCAAGGCCTTCATGTCCCAGCCTTGGTCGTTGGCCCAGCTGGCAAAGCCGCGGCGCAACGAATGGCTGCTGTGGAGCCCCGCATCGGCAAAGCCTGCACTGGTCAGCAACTCGCGCAGCAGGCGCACCAAGCTGTTGGGATGCAGGCCTTCGGCGCTCACCTGGCCCCATTGGTTGACTGCCCGAAACACCGGCCCTTCTTGCAGGTCGGCCGCCTGCAGCCACGCCTGGGTCGCCTCCACCGGACATAACCGCGACAGCGCCGGCACCTTGTAGGTGACGCCGGCTGCTTGGCGATCACCCTTGCTGCGTGGCAAGAAGCAGGTCATCCCCTGTCCCGGCACCAGCGTGAGATGGGCCACGTCCAGACGCAGCAGTTCATCGCCACGGAATCCCCGCCAGAACCCGAGCAGCACCAGCGCTCGGTCTCGTTGATGGCGCAGCGCCGCCGGCCCATCGCCCCGGGCATGTGCCGCAGCGATCGCCGCGGCCAGCCAGTCATCGAGCTCGACCAGCCGCCGAATCTGGAGCGGCGCGGCTTGCTTGACCTGGCCCGGGTGCAGGGTCTGGATGCCTTTGAGCACCTTGCGCACCAGCGGCGATCGGGTCGGGTCGACAAAGCCGTGGTCGCGGTGCCAAGAGGCGATGGCCGCCAGACGTTGGCGGAGGGTGCTGGTCGCCAAGGTCTGCGCATAAGCGGCCAGGTACCGGGCCACGCTGTCAGGTGTCGCTGGGAGGTGGCCTTGCCATTCAACCTCGAAGTGCCGCAGCGCCGACGCATAGCTGCGCACCGTGTTCTGGCGCGTGGCCGCATCGAGGTAGCGGTCCAGTTCGGTCACTGGCGCGTGGCCTCCACCGAGGTCGTCTGGCGCAGCGTCGACAGGATGGTGCATTCCGCCCGCTGCCCGCCATGGCAACTGGCAATCACCCGTTCCAGCTCGCTGGCCATGCGCTGCAGGTCGGCCATGCGGGCGCGCACGTCGGCCAGATGGCTGCGGGCCAACCGGTCCACGTCCCCGCACGAAAGCTCCTCATCGCCGGCCAGCTGCAGCAGGCTGCGGACCTCCTCCAGGCTGAAGCCCAGGTCCCGGCCACGCGCAATGAAGCGCAGCCGCTCGATGTCGGCCGGGCCATAGACCCGGTAGCCGTTGCCCGTGCGCCCCGGGCGCGGCAGCAACCCGATCCGCTCGTAATAGCGAATCGTCTCCAAGTGGCATCCGCTGGCGTCGGCAGCCTCACTGATTTTCATTCGTAGTACGCTTGACTCCGTAGTAGCTACGGACTTTACGCTGAACCCGTATCCGCCGCCACTCCGGCCGCGGCGCTGCATGTGACGACCATGCCACTGCCCATCGCCTTGATTCGCTACTGCCTGATTGCCTTGCTGATCGGCTGGGTTCTGCCCGCTTCTGCTCAGGCGGAGCCTGCCGCAGCAGACCTGCGCCAAACCTGGCAGATGCTCGATTACATCGCGGTCGACTACCCCGGCGCGGTCCAGGCCGGTCGCGTAATTGCCCCCAACGAATACGCCGAAATGAGCGAGTTTGCCGGCGCCGTGCGCAGTCAGCTGGCAGCATTGCCCAGTGGCCAGAACCAGCAGGAGCTGACGGCCCAGGCCGACCGCCTGGTCCAGGCGGTGGCAGAGAAGGCCGACCCGGCGCAAGTGGCAACGTTGGCGCGCGGGCTCGGCACGACGCTGTTGGCCCGCTACCCGATCGGCGCTGTTCCGGCGAGCGCGCCGAAGACCTCCCAGGCCGCGTCCATCTACAGCCAGCAGTGCGCGGCCTGTCACGGCCCCACAGGTCACGGTGATGGCCCCGCCGCGCAAGCGTTAAGTCCGCCGCCGATCGCGTTCACCGATGCCACTCGCGCCGCGCAGCGAACGCCGCTGTCGTTGTACGAGGTCATTTCCCAGGGTGTGCCGGGTACCGGCATGGTCAGCTTCTCTGGGCTGTCAGAAAGTGATCGCTGGGCGTTGGCATTCTATGTGGGCAGCTTGGGGTACTCCTCGCAAGCCAAGGCTCAAGGTGAGGCGTTATGGCGCACCAGTGCCGAGGCCCATACGCACATTCCCTCGCTCGAAGCGCTGACACGCACGCGAGAGGCCGATCTTGCCACCACGATGCCCGCCGATCAGGCAAACGCGATCATCGCCTACCTGCGTTCGCAGCCACAGGTAGTAAACGAAGCGGTACCAGGAGCCGATCGCTTTGCGGTGGCGCGGCAGCGACTGGCCGCCAGCCAGCGCGCTTACGCTGATGAGGACCTGGCTCAAGCCAAAAAGCTTGCGCTCTCGTCCTATCTGGATGGTGTAGAGCCGCTTGAACCCACGCTGGCCACGCGCAATCCGTCATTGCTGCGAGAGATCGAGACGGCCATGGCAGGCTACCGCGCGCAGCTGGATCAGCATGCGCCCGCGGCTGACGTTGCCGGGCAGGCAGCGCAAATTGCCCAGCTGTTTGATCGCGCGGACGTGGCGCTGCAGGACACCCGAATAGGCGCCAGCACCGCGTTTCTAGGCAGCTTTACCATCTTGGTACGCGAAGGACTGGAAGCGCTGCTGATCGTGATTGGTATCGTGGCGTTCTTGCGTAAAGCCGAGCGGTCTGATGTGTTGCCGTATGTGCATGCGGGTTGGATCTGCGCGTTGTTGGCAGGCGCAGCTACCTGGGCGGTGGCCACTTACTTTGTTGATATCAGCGGTGCGAACCGGGAAGTCACTGAGGGCGTCTCGGCCTTGTTCGCTGCCGCTGTCCTGCTCAGCGTAGGCATCTGGATGCACCAAAAGAGCCTTGCAGGGCGGTGGCAGGAGTACCTGCACGCCAAGCTGACGACTGCGCTGACACGGCGCTCGGCTGTTTTCCTGTTCATGCTGGCCTTTGTCGCGGTGTACCGCGAGGTGTTTGAGACGATCTTGTTCTACATCGCGATGTGGAGCGATCAGGCGTCCACCGCCATCCTCGCAGGCCTGGCGGCGGGAATCGCGGTGTTGGCTGCGGTGGCGTACTGGATGCTGCGCATGAGCAGGCGGCTGCCGATTGGCCGGTTCTTTTCGATCAGCTCGATTCTCATCGCGGTGATGGCGGTCATCCTGATCGGTAAAGGCGTGGCCGCGTTGCAGGAAGCGGGCTGGATCTCTCAAACACCGCTCGCGTTGCCGCGCATCGAGTGGATCGGCCTGTATCCCACCTGGCAGTCGCTGCTGGCGCAGGTATTGGTAGGCACCGCCGCCATCGTGGCGTTCCTCGCCAATGCCCGTTCCGGTGTGCGTAGACAGCCAGGCGCAAACAAGCAATGAAACAACACAGCAGAGGACCAAGACATGAGTGATTGCGGGTGCCACCACGAAGCCAAGAACAAGGAGGAGCGACGCATCCTCTGGATCGCCTTGGTCCTGAATGCAGCGATGGCCGTGATCGGCGGCATTGCCGGCTGGATTGCCCATTCCACCGGGCTGCTGGCTGACGCGCTGGACATGCTGTCTGACGCCACCGCCTATGCCATTGGCCTGGTCGCTATCGGGCGCACGGCGCGCTTCAAGGCCAACGCCGCGTGGGTCAGTGGCAGCGTGCTGCTGGTGCTGGGCGTAGGCGTGCTGGTCGAAGTCGGCCGCCGGGTGATGTACGGCGCCGAGCCGGTCAGCGGTTGGATGATCGGTACCGCTCTGGTCTCGCTGGCCGTGAACCTGAAGGTGCTCCGTATGCTCGCCCCCTTGAAGTCTGGCGAAGTGCATCTGCGAGCGACCTGGCTGTTTACCCGCGCCGATGTGGTGGCCAACGTTGGGGTGATTCTGGCCGGCCTGTTGGTGTGGTGGCTGGCCAGCCCCTACCCGGATTTCGTGATCGGCGCCCTGATCGGCCTGTATGTGATCAAGGAGGCTTTCGAGATCTTGGGTGATGCTCGCCGGGCGCGTGCCGACGCGCGCAAAACGCCTGCATGACAGCGCTTGGCCGGCTGAGCTGTGGCCTGCGCTGGCTGCTGCTGGCGCACTTGGCCGTGGGCCTTGTGACGCAGCCGGTGCTGGCAGTGGTTGGCGAGCTCCATGCTCAAACCCATCTGGCCGCGGCCGACCATGACCCGGCAGTGGCATCACCAGCTTCCGAGCGTGGCGTAGACGCCGCGCTGCACCGGCTACAGCAGCTGGTGCTGTGCTGTAGCCAGGCCGCGCCGGCTCCAGAAATAGTGTTGGCCATTGCTCATATCGGCCGGCATTGGCCGTCGGCGACAGCCCATGCGGACAGATATCGGCATGAGCACCTGCTCGCGCCGTTCCGGCCGCCGATCGCAGGGTGATGCGCGCCGGCGTGCGCCGGATCCCTGTTGGCTATCGAAAATTCTGGAGTACTTCATGCATGTGCGATTGGCGGCCCTGGCCGCGTGGCTACTGTTGAGCGCGGCGGCAACGCCGGCGACAGCAGAAGAGCTGATGACCTTGGACGACGCGTTTGCACGCGTGGCCCAAACCCACCCCGAGCTGCGCCTGGTCGATGCGCGAGCCACGGTGCTCGCTGCCGAGCGCGACCAGGCCGTGCAGCGGCCACCGTGGACGTTGGGGGCGGAGGTTGAAAATGCGCTGGGCACGGGCGCGGCCCGTGGCCTGGACAGCGCGGAGTTGACCTTGAGCCTGAGCTCGGTCCTGGAGCGCGGCGGCAAGCTCGACGCCCGCCGCACCTTGGCCCAAAGCCGGATTGATGCACTGGCCGTGCAGCGCGAGACCAGGCGGCTGGACCTGCTCGCCGAGACGGCGCAGCGCTATTTGGCCGTTGTCGGTGCCGACCGGCAACGCAGCCTGACGAACATGGATGTCGGCCAGCGCCAGCGGACCGTCGCCGCTGCCCGGCAGCGCCTGCAGGCTGGCGCGTCTCCCGAATCGGTGATGCTCACCGCACAAGCAGCACTGGCGAGAGCAGAGTTGACCCGTGATCGGGCCGAGCAGCAGCGCATTGCCGCCCGGCAGCACCTTGCTGCCCTCTGGGGCGAACGTGCTCCGAGCTTCGAGGTGGCCGCGGCGGATCCCATGACCCTGCCGGCGATCGCGTCCATGCAGTCGCTGGCCGAGGAATTGGAGCGCACTCCCGAGTTGGCGCAGTTTGCCGATGCCCGCCGGATCGCGCAGGCACGACTGCAGCTGGCGCGTTCGGCGGCCTCGCCGGACTTGTCGTGGCAGCTGGGCGTGCGCCGCCTGCAGGAGACTGACGACACCGCGCTGGTGGCCAGCCTGTCCATGCCACTGGGCAGCCGCAGCCGCGCGCAGCCGGAGATCCGCGCCGGCGAAGCCGAGCTGGAGGTTCTGACGATCGAGCGCGAGGCCAAGGGCCTGTCGCTGTATTCCACGCTGGTCGAAGCCCATGGTCGCTACACCGTGGCGCAGGCCGAGGTGGCACGGCTGCAAGGCGAGGTGCTGCCGAAGTTGGCCCGGGCTGAGAAGGCCGCCGAGCGCGCCTATCGCGCCGGCGCGATCAGCTACCTGGAATGGGCACAGCTGCAGTCCGAACGCACGGCCATGGCCCAGCAGCAGCTGGACGTGGCGCTCGATGCGCAGCGCGCCCTGATCGAAATTCAACGCCTGACCGGCCAAGCGCTTGTCGCGCCGCCGGCGGCTGCTTCCACCGGAGAGACCCCATGAATCGCTTTTCTTGGACCGCACTGGGCATGGCCCTGATGATGCTGGCCGCCTGCAACGCGTCGGCCCCCAACGAAGCGTCCGAAGGCGGCGCCGCCGCTGAGGGCGAAGAGCACGGCGAGCACGAGGAAGCGCCGCTGGAAACCAAGATTGCCGCCAAAGCTGCGCAGGCAGCGGGTATCCAGGTCGCACCGGCAGGCCCCGGTGAGATTGCTGACGAGCATGAGGTGCAAGGGCTGTTGACCCCGATTGACGGTCGCATCGCGCAGGTCACGGCACGCTTCCCCGGACCGGTCCGCTCCGTGCGTGCGGGCGTGGGTGATCAGGTACGGGCCGGCCAGGCACTGGCCACGGTAGAGAGCAACCTGAGCCTGACCACCTATACCGTCACCGCGCCGATCAGTGGCGTGGTCATGGCGCGCACGGCCGCCGTAGGCATGGCCGCCGCTGAGGGCGCGCCGCTGTTTGAGGTCGCCGACCTGTCCACGCTGTGGGTGGACCTGCACATCTTCGGCGCCGACGCCCAGCACATCGGTGCTGGCGTGCCGGTGACGGTTACCCGCTTGAGCGATGGCGTCACCGCACAGACCACCTTGGAGCGCGTCCTGCCCGGCACCGCCACCGCCAGCCAAAGCACCATTGCGCGCGGCACGGTGGCCAACACCGATGGCCTGTGGCGGCCGGGGTCGGCGGTCAAGGCGCGGGTCACCGTGGATCGCCAATCGGCAGCGTTGGTGGTGCCGATCACGGCGCTGCAGACCGCAGAAGACCAGGACGTGGTCTACGTGCAGCAGGGCGAAACCTACCACACCCGGCCGGTGAAGCTGGGGCGCCGCGACGCCGAACGCGCCGAAGTGCTGGAAGGCCTCAAGGCCGGTGAACAGGTGGTGGTGGCCCAAAGCTTCCTGATCAAGGCCGACATCGAAAAGTCCACCGTGGAAGAAGAATGAGGCCCGCCATGCTCGAACGCCTCATTGGGCTGTCCATCCGCCATCGCTGGCTGACGCTAGTGCTCACCGCTGCGCTGGTTGCGCTGGGCGTGTGGAGCTACCGTCACCTTTCCATTGACGCCACACCCGACATCACCAACGTCCAGGTCCAGATCAACACCCAGGCCCCGGGTTACTCGCCGCTGGAGGCCGAACAACGGGTCACCTTTGCCATCGAAACGGCCATGGCCGGTCTGCCCAAGCTGGACTACAGCCGCTCGCTGTCGCGCTACGGGCTTTCGCAGGTCACCGTCGTCTTCAAGGACGGCACCGACCTGTACTTTGCCCGCCAGCAGGTCGCCGAGCGCCTGCAGCAGATCGCCTCCCAGCTTCCCGAAGGGTTGGACCCGGAAATGGGGCCGATCTCCACCGGGTTGGGCGAGATCTTCATGTACACCGTGGAGGCCGAGCCCAACGCTCGCAAGCCCGACGGCACCCCGTACACGGCCACGGACCTGCGCACCCTGCAGGACTGGGTGATCCGGCCGCAGCTGCGCACCACGCCCGGCGTCACCGAGGTCAACACCATCGGCGGCTTCGAGCGGCAGATCCACATCACTCCCGATCCAGCTCAGTTGGTGGCGCTGGGCTTCACGTTGAACGACGTGGTCGCCGCGGTCATGCGCAACAACCAGAACATCGGCGCCGGCTACATCGAGCGCAACGGACAGCAGTTCCTGGTGCGCGTGCCGGGCCAGCTAGCCAATCTGGAGGCAATCGGCAACATCGTGCTGGACCGGCGCGATGGCGTGCCCATTCGGGTGCGCGACGTCGCTAGCGTGGGCGAAGGCAAGGAGCTGCGCACGGGCGCGGCCACCCAGAATGGCCACGAGGTCGTGGTCGGTACCGCCTTCATGTTGTTCGGCGCCAACAGCCGGGAAGTCTCCCAGGCGGCCGCGGCCAAGCTGGATGCCGCCAACGCCAGCCTGCCTGCCGGCGTCCATGCCAAGGCCGTCTATGACCGCACCGCGCTGGTGGATCGCACCATCGGCACGGTGTCCAAGAACCTGATCGAGGGCGCGCTGCTGGTGGTGGTGGTGCTGTTCCTGCTGCTGGGCAATGTGCGCGCCTCGTTGATCACCGCGGCGGTGATCCCGTTGGCGATGCTGTTCACCATCATCGGCATGGTGCGTGGCGGCGTGTCGGGCAACCTGATGAGCCTGGGCGCGCTGGACTTCGGCCTGATCGTGGACGGGGCGGTGATCATCATCGAGAACTGTCTGCGCCGGTTCGGCGAGGCGCAGCACGCGCTAGGCCGCCAGCTCAACGATGAAGAGCGCTATGACCTGACCGCCTCGGCCACCGCCGAGGTGATCCGTCCCAGCCTGTTTGGCCTGGGCATCATCGCCGCGGTCTACCTGCCGATCTTCTCGCTGTCCGGGGTAGAAGGAAAAATGTTCCACCCGATGGCGATCACGGTGGTGCTGGCCCTGACCGGCGCCATGGTGTTGTCGCTGACCTTCGTGCCGGCGGCGATCGCCAGCTTCCTGCGCGGCCGTGTGGCTGAGCACGACAACCGCCTGATGCGCTGGTCGCGTGCCCGTTATACGCCGCTGCTGGATTGGGCCCTGCGTCGGCGCGTGGTGGTGCTGGCCGGCGCGGCCGTGCTGGTGGTGGGCTGTGGCGTGCTGGCCACCCGCTTGGGTTCGGAGTTCGTGCCGAGCCTGGATGAGGGCGACATCACCTTGCAGCCCATGCGTATTCCCGGCACCAGCTTGGAGCAGTCGGTGGCCATGCAGGAAACGCTGGAGAAGCGCCTGGCCCAGTTCCCGGAGGTGGCCAACATCTTCTCAAAGATCGGCACCGCCGAGGTGGCCACCGATCCTATGCCGCCGTCGATGGCCGACACCTTCCTGATGCTCAAGCCCCGCGACCAGTGGCCCGACCCGCGCAAGCCCAAGGCCGAGCTGGTGGAAGAGCTGGAGGCGGCGGCCAAGGAAATCCCGGGCAGCAACTACGAGTTCACCCAGCCCATCCAGATGCGCACCAACGAGTTGATCTCCGGCGTCCGTTCGGACGTGGCGGTCAAGGTCTACGGCGACAACCTTGACCAGTTGACGCGCCTGGCCAGCCGGGTCGAGCGGGTCATGCGTAGCGTCCCCGGCGCCGAAGACGTCAAGGCCGAGCAGGTCTCCGGCCTGCCGCTGCTGACCATCACGCCAGATCCGGCGGCATTGGCACGGTATGGCCTGAACCCGGGCGATGTGCAGGAAACGGTGGCCACCGCCATTGGGGGCAGTGTTGCCGGCCAGTTGATCGAGGGCGACCGCCGCTTCGACCTGGTCGTGCGCCTGCCCGAAGCGCAGCGCCAAGACCCCGCTGTGCTGGCAGATCTGCCCATTCCGCTGCCGGCAAGCACCAGTGTCGATGAGTCCAGCCGTCTGGCCGCCGGCGCCAATGGGGGGCCTCGCACGGTGCCGCTGCGGGAAGTGGCGAAGATCCAGGTAGAGCGCGGGCCCAATCAGATCAACCGCGAGAACGGCAAGCGCCGCGTGGTGATCACCGCCAACGTGCGCGAGCGCGATCTGGGCGGGTTCGTCGGCGAGTTGCGCACACGCATCGGCCAGGATATCGCGCTTCCAGAGGGCTACTGGATCGATTACGGCGGCACCTTCGAGCAGCTGATCTCGGCCACCCAACGCCTGGGCGTGGTCGTTCCGGTGACACTGGCGTTGATCTTCGCTCTGCTATTCATGGCCTTCGGCTCGGCCAAGGATGCGGCCATTGTGTTCAGTGGCGTGCCGCTGGCGCTGACCGGCGGTGTGCTGGCACTGGCTCTGCGCGGGATTCCGTTGTCGATCTCTGCCGGCGTGGGCTTCATCGCGCTGTCGGGCGTGGCCGTACTCAACGGGCTGGTCATGATCGCCTTCATCCGCCGTCTGCGCGAACAGGGCGATCCGCTAGACGACGCTGTGCGCGACGGCGCCCTTGGACGCCTGCGACCGGTGTTGATGACCGCCCTGGTAGCCTCGCTGGGCTTCCTACCCATGGCCTTGAATGTCGGTGCTGGCTCGGAAGTGCAGCGGCCGCTGGCCACTGTCGTCATCGGCGGCATCGTCTCATCCACCGCATTGACCTTGTTGGTGCTGCCGGTGCTCTATCGTTGGCTGCATCGCGACCGAGCTCCCCGCGCCGGTAGCACTGCTTTGGAGTCCCCATGAACGAGCTCAACCTGGAACAGGTCCGTGCGGCGATGTTTACCGACCCGGGCGTGAAAGCGGTGGACGACCTGCGCCTGGTCGCCGGTGAGCATGGCCGTGCGATCGCGGCCACCATCACGGTCGCGGCGCCCTCGGTCGACCTGGACCTGGTGCATGCTGTGATTGCCCAGGTCCTGGCCGATCAATTCGGCATCGATCAGATCATGCTGTGTTTCAACGACCCGGGCCCGGTACCGCCGCCGCCCACCGCGGCGCCGTTAAAGAAGATGTGATCGCAGCCCCTGGCTCTATGCGTCTGCGCTGGCAGGCGCATAGAGCTGATGACCCGGCAACGCGCACGCGCCGGCATACACAAAGGCCACGCTTTGCCGCGCCCGGGTGAAGGCCACGTAGTATTTCGGCGGCGCGGTGATACGCGCTGCATCGGCCGTGCGCAGGTACTGCGTCAACGGCCCGTTCGGAAAGATGAGGACCCGACTGTAGGTGCGGCCCTTGCACTGCCCAAAGTTCACCGCCGGCAGTCCGTCGCACGCCTGCCGCCGGTCATGCCGGAGCACGGTGGGGGCGAACTCCTGCATGTACGCGGCCACATCCCCTGGAGCGACGAGGTAGATGCCATCGTGTCCGGTGACCTCGCCATTGCCTGATTGGGTCCGCGGCATCTGCGGATAGAGCGTGTCAGCCATATCGCACAGGGCCTGGACGCAGCGCAGACTGGTGAGGCGGTGATCCAGCCGGCATAAGCCGTCGGCCTCCCAAATCTGAAACAGCGCTGCCAGATTCGGACCACGGTATTGGCTGTACCTTTGCGCATAGTTGGTCGCATACGTGGCTTGGCGCGTATCGCCTACCAACGTGATGGCAATCTCGCTCTTCAACAGCCGTTCGACCAGATCCAGATCAAAGCCGGCCAGATCCTGGACTTCGTCGATGTAGAGCTCGTCGTACATCGCCGCCAATCGCGCCACGACCTGGCCTTGGGTCAGCTCATCGCAGCGCACAGCGAAATCGGCCGCTCGGTCCGAATACATCCGGTTGCCCGCCAGGTAGTGGCGCGCCACCTGGGTGCGTGGGGCGCGGTTGTTGGTGACACCTTCTACGAACAGGATGGTCTCGATGCGAGGCTCAGGGCAAAGCGCAGCCTGGTACGGGCGAATGCACTGGCGCAGCAGAAAGCCATACCAGCTGTGCAAGGTGACATGCGCGGGGACCGCGCCTGCGTGGGCCTCAAACGAGCGCCGGATCTCTTCCAGGTTTTCCAGCGTGTAGGTGACAATCGCGATGCGGCGCTCAGGTCGCTCCAAGGCCTGCCGGACCAGCAACGTGGTCTTGCCCGAGCCGGCTGCCGAGAGCAGGACCCGGTTAGGTGATGGCACGCTGGACATAGTCCGGGAACCTGATCGAGTGCGGGCTATTGAAAATCGCCAAGGCCGTATCGGTCTTATGGCCCTTCATGTACTTGAGCAGCGCCACCTCATCGGCAAAGGCCTTGCCCAGCACGGTATTGAGTTCGGCCAGCGAGTTGGCTTTGATCAGCTGCTCTTCCAGCGAAGGGGCGCTCTCGTCGGAATCGTAATAGATCGCGTTGATGTGCTCGGCATAGCGCTCTTGCACAACTGCGATATCACCGTCGTTGTCGGTGATCACCTTGGCCTGAATCCTCAGTCGATCGGCAATCTGCAAGAAGCGTTTGAATGCCAACGACTTGACCGAAATGATGTCTACGCCGTGAGCCATCGGCGCCACGCCGTGATGGTCACTGTAGGCACGCTGCACGATCAGTTCGTCGGAAGGGCCTTCCACCAGGATCGCCTGCTTGGCCAGGATCAACCGCAGCGTGTCGTGGCCCGGCAGCTTCATGAAATAGTCGTGGGTATCGCTGGGCAGCTGGTCCAGCTTCATCTGGCCTTGCGCGCTGAACAGGATCACGTTGTCCACGCCCAGCTTGTTCAACACGAAGCTGCTGTGGGTGGCGATGATCACCTGCTGGGCGGTGGAGAGGGCCGCAATCTTGTCGATCAGCTGGGTCATGCTGGAATAGGACAGATGGTTCTCCGGCTCCTCGATCAGCAGCACGTGAGCCGCGCCGGCCGCGTGCATCGCCAGCTTCATCTTCACCGCGCTTTGCTCGCCCTTGCCGGCCTGGGTGAACGGGAGCTCATCCAGGTAGGGTGACAGGCTGGTTTCCCACGTTGAGCGCGGCGATGTGTCCACGCCTACCGTCAATGCCCTGTGGCTGATGTCCCCGGTGTGCTCGGTCAAGTAGGCATTGATCGCTGCCACATCCGCTTCTTCGGAAAAGCTCTGCCGCATGCGGCGGAAGCTCAGCGACAGCGAGACGCGCTGCGCAGGCGTCAGTGCCTGCTCGATGATGCCGGCGATATAGCGATCGGCACCGGACAAGGTCTTGATGCCGTGCGTGTCGATGATGGTCGAGTCGAACGGAATACTACGGGCGGTGACGCCATTGTTGGCGAAGGAGTACCAGCGCACCGTGTAGTACTCCACCGGCAGGCTGACCGCGCCCTGGTGCTGCTGCAGGTAGGCGTTGAACTCCTCGCGGTAGTCGTCGTTGAGCTCGACCAGCAGCCGGATGCCGGCGGTATCCAGACGCAGGGAGTTGTTGGTGCCGCGTAACGACGCCAGCGCGGCGTCGGCGCCCAGATAGGCTTCGATGGAGATCCGTGGCGGCGAGGCCGGCGTGCCCGTGGCAAGCGCTCCCAAGTACTCCTGCACCGTGGGCTGGTGGAACAGGTAGGGCGTGAGCTCGTAGGCAAGATTGCGCCCATGCAGCTGGCCGGTGACCACCGCGTGGATGGCCTCCAGCAGGGTGGATTTACCGACCTCGTTGTCGCCCACCACCAGGTTCATGTGGGCATTGAGGGGCAGGTCCAGATGGCGAAACGACTTGAAGTTGTCGATGACGATACGTTCGATCGGCATGCACAGTCCTATGATGGCCAACGGGCTCGGTGGCGGAGCCTGCCTGCACCCTGGCTGGCCTCCTTTCCGCTCTGGGCCATACTACCCAGCGATCGCCGGCCCTGGGCGGTTTCGTACTGCTTGGGACGCCGGGAAGGGTCAGAATCCGCCTTACGCGGGATAATTCAATATTATCCCGTATAACTATTTTCGCCGACGAGCGGTCGTCTACCTGCTTTAATAGTATGTAATTACATGGTATGTAATACATTACGAAATAAAGTGAGGTGGCACGATGGCGCGCGCAGGACTCTATAAGAGTGACGTCCAGAAGGCGCGCGACGCGCTGCTGGCCCAACGCAAGAAGCCGTCAGTCGACGCGGTGCGAGTGGCCTTGGGCAACACGGGCTCCAAGACCACGATCCACCGCTACTTGCGTGAACTGGAAGGAGAGGAAGGCGGCGGTCCGGCGAGGACGGTAGCCGTTAGTGATGCTTTGCAGGACTTGGTTGCGCGCTTGGCCTCGCGGCTCCAGGAGGAAGCAGAGGCCATCCTCACCCAGGAGCGTGAGCGCCATCAGGCTGAGCTCCACAGTCGGCAACAGGCGCTTTCCGGTGCCCAAGAGGAGGCTGCCGCCTTGAGCAGTCGGCTGCAGCGCACCGAAGCAAGCCTGCACCAAGAGCAAGCTGCTCACGCCCTCCTTCAACAGAATCTAGGTGACAGGATCGCGGAAATCGCCCAGTTGAACGAGCGCATCGCTGGCATGACGGTGCGGCTGGCTGATCATGAGGCGCATACGCGTTCTCTGGAGGACAAGCATGCCCATGCCCGGGAAGCGCTTGAGCACTACCGCACTTCAACCAAAGAGCAGCGTGAGCAAGAGCTTCGCCGTCACGAGCATCAGGTCCAAGAGCTGCAAGTAGCCTTACGTCAGGCCAATGAAGCCTTGGGCGCGAAGAATCAGGAGCTGTTGGTGCTGAACCGCGACAATGGTCAATGGCTGGAGCGCCACGGGCGGATTGAGCGTGAGCTTGCCCAGCTACGACAGGCCCACGAAGGCCAACACAGCGAGGTCGTGGCGTTGCGCCAGACCGCGACGGACTATTTGGCACTGCAGGAGCGCTGGAAGACTGACGCCAAGACCTTGGATACCATGCGCAACGAGCTAGCTCAAGTTCAAGACACCCTTGCGCGGGAGCGTGAGCGCCGCGAGAGCGCTGAAGCCGATGCGTTGCGTGCCAATGCACGTCTTGAAGCGCTAGAGCCTCTACTGAATCAACTGACGCCAGCACAAAATGCGGTGAAGAAAACTCGGCGCGGCCATGCGCAAGATGGGGGAGCCGACTGACGAGGCTGCTCGTTTGTCTGCTAGCGGCTGGGGTGGCGCTCACCTGTCCAGTACGCCCATTCCATAGGGACGACCCAATCTACAAACAGTTTGGCTACTGAGGACTCCGGTGCCAAATGATAGGGCTTGAACATGCCTTGCTCGGGCGAACTGGTCATCAGGTAGCGCAGGCGCTTCTGGACCTCCTGAAAGATGGCTTCCCGCACATGGGCGCTGTCGTGCACGCCAAGACGCATCGCCACCGAGGCACCTTGGCGTACCGCCGCCCAGCAGCAGTAACGCCACCGCGCGATCGGCAAGCCCCGCGGTCCGGATTGAAAGACGAACCCCACATCACGTGCCCAGCCTGGGTCGAAGTGATGTTTGAGCAATTGCTGCTCCAGAAACTGCTCGGTCTCCCAGAGTGCAAGTTCATCCCACAGCTCCAGTTTCGCGTCCGCCAAGTCTACATCGTGTGCCATATCGCCGAGTTGGTCTTCCAGCACCGGGAGCAGGTGCCTGCGCTCGTGGGTAGACCAGGCGAAAGCCCATTGCAGATCTTCGATGGGCGTGACCTCGGCATCGGGGCGGATCTGCCATCGATCCGCTGGCCAGGGAACTTGGATCAAGGCCAAGTCTCGCAGCGTGTCCAGCACCAGCAAGGTGGAGCGGCGTGTGGGCGCCACCGGTAGGCGTCGTAGCTGCGCGGCTAACAGTGCGGCTAGGAAAAGGGTGCCACGAAGGCCCAACTCCTCGATGCTGGCGACCCCAGATGGCGTCATTGACGAGGTTCCGGGCATGCGGTTTCCGGGGATGAGGGAGCGGCGTGGCTCCTGGGGGGGGGGGCGGCGCTACCGGTGTCGCCGGTTGCCTCAAAGCTAAGAATATCTTAGTATGCAAGGCTGGGTACATCCGCCATCCTTATGGGGTCTCCATGGGGTGCGCGCGTGACTTTGTCCGTCGACTCAACACCGACCTTCGCTCGACGCCTCAAACAAGCCCGCCTGCACACGGGTTTGTCGCAGAAGGAGTTGGGCATCCGGGCCGGTCTGGATCCTCACGTGGCCAGCCCCCGAATCAACCAGTACGAGCGTGGCAAGCACGAGCCCATGCTGGAGATTGCTGAGCGGTTGGCCCAAGCGTTGGGGATCCCCGCCGCCTTCCTTTACACCGACGATGATCTGCTGGCCAAGTTGCTCCTGCGCTGGGGCTCGCTAAGCAAGCAGCAGAAGCGCGAGTTGGTGAAGCTGATCGAGGCCACGCCCGAGAAGTAAACCGAACAAGCGCTCGCCCTATGGGCAACTCTTCGCCTCAACCCGCCCTTTGGGCGCTTCTGGAGGGAGCTGCAGTGTCCGCGGCTAGTGCGACTGACAAGTCGCGACATCTCAGGCTTACTTGAGATTTTGTTCACGACCGATACACACGCGCCTTGTCTAAAGTGATATACCATGTCGCCCGTGTCAGCCTCCTCACTTCTACTGCGACTGTTCCTGATCGCCATGCTCGTGCTTAACGGCGCGTGGTCGGCGTTTGCGTCCGTCAGTATGAACCCGGTCATGGAAGAGCAGGCCAGCGAAGTGGCTGCCGCGGTGCAAGTCGACGAAGACTGCTTCGCCCATCACAGTGCTGAGCATCATCCCGATGCCACATCGATTGAAAAGGCTGGCACTGGGCATGGCGACCATGCCGGTCCCGACTGTTGCAAGTCTTCTGCGTGCCGGTGCGCCTGCGTACACGCTTGCGCGAGCGCACTTCCTGCGCGCCTGCATGTTTCGGTGCAACTGGCCTTGGGCCTGGATGTCATGCCGCTGCCCCTAGGGCATGCGGCACCTGCCTTGCCTCATCTGATCCGACCACCGATCGGCTAAGCGTCCCTAGGCGCCGCAATGGCGCCGTTGGTGTGGCTTGCATGCCTGTTTAGGCCAGCCGCCCGCTCTGTACCACCGCCCGCCGGTGGCAACACGACGCTTGGAGCATTTTCATGTCGCATGATGATTTTCGTGGTCCACGCGGTGGACCGCTGCTGCCTTCGCGGCGGCGATTTGTCCAAGGCTTGGCCTTGGGAGGCGCAGTCGCAGGATTAGGTTTCTGGCCCAAAGCCAGTTGGGCGCTCAAGGGGCCGGGACAACCCAACGTACTATCGGGCACTGAGTTTGACCTGACCATTGGCGAGACGCCGATGAACTTCACCGGCAAGACCCGCACCGCGATCACGGTCAACGGGTCTGTTCCGGCGCCGTTGCTGCGGTGGCGGGAAGGCACCACGGTCAACTTGCGCGTCTCTAATGCATTGCCCGCTAACTCCATCCATGGCGCGGACACCTCCATCCATTGGCACGGCATCATTTTGCCGGCCAACATGGACGGCGTGCCGGGTCTGAGCTTTGACGGTATCGGACGTGGTGAGACCTACCACTACCGGTTCACCCTGCATCAGGGCGGAACCTACTGGTACCACAGCCACTCAGGGTTCCAGGAACAAGCCGGGCTCTATGGCCCGATCGTCATCGACCCATTGGAGCCGGAGCCCTTCAGTTTCGATCGCGACTACGTCGTGATGCTGAGCGATTGGACAGACCTGGACCCGACGGCCCTGTTCGATCGTTTGAAGAAGATGCCGGGCCATGACAATTACTACAAGCGCACGGTCGGCGATTTTGCGCGCGATGTGAAGCGCAACGGCCTGTCGGCCACGTTGGAAGATCGCAAGATGTGGGGCGTGATGCGGATGACGCCCACGGACCTGTCCGACGTCAACGCCAACACCTACACCTACCTGATGAACGGCACGACCTCACTGGGCAACTGGACCGGTTTGTTCCGCAGTGGCGAGAAGGTGCGCCTGCGTTTCATCAATGGCTCTGCCATGACGTACTTCGATGTGCGTATTCCGGGGCTGAAGATGACCGTGGTGGCGGCAGATGGCTTGTATGTCCATCCGGTTTCCGTCGACGAGTTCCGCATCGCGGTAGCAGAAACCTTCGATGTGATCGTGGAGCCCTCCGGGCAGGACGCATTCACCATCTTTGCCCAAGACTCCGGTCGCACCGGCTACATCAGCGGCACGCTCGCTGTGCGCGAAGGATTACGCGCGCCCGTTCCGTCTGTGGATCCCCGGCCGCTGCTGACGATGGCAGACATGGGCATGGATCATGGGTCGATGGATATGTCTGGCGGCAGCAAGGGCATGGAAGGCGGCTGTGGTGCGGCCATGGGCATGCCTGGCATGACCCCACCTGTCAGCGGTAACGCGACCTCGGCCCATGCAGGCCATGCGATGCCCGCCGCCGGCGATGGTGCCATGGCAGGCATGCAGCACGGGGGCATGCAATCACACCCTGCTAGCGAGACCAACAATCCCCTGTTGGACAACCAAGCCATGAGCGTGAGTTCGCGCTTGGATGATCCGGGCAATGGCCTGCGCGATAACGGCCGTCATGTGCTGACGTATTCCATGCTCAAGAGCACCTTTGAAGACCCTGACGGACGCGACCCCGGTCGCGAGATCGAGCTGCATCTGACCGGACACATGGAGAAATTCTCCTGGGGCTTCAACGGTCAGAAGTTTTCCGATGTCGAGCCGCTGCGGCTGAACTACGGCGAGCGTATGCGCATCGTATTGGTTAACGACACGATGATGACCCATCCCATCCATTTGCACGGCATGTGGAGTGACGTGGAGGACGACAACGGCAACTTCATGGTGCGCAAGCACACGGTGGATATGCCGCCAGGTAGCCGACGCACGTATCGCGTGCGTGCCGATGCGTTGGGCAGCTGGGCGTTCCATTGCCACCTGCTTTATCACATGGAAGCCGGAATGATGCGCACGGTGAGGGTCGACGAATGAACATCAATAGACGCGATACCACCCTGACTGCGCTGACGGCTATCTCGCTGGCCCTGGCCAATGCGGCCAGCGCCCAATCTATGCAGCACGGCTCCATGCAGATGGAGCAGGGCGCGCAGACCCAGACTCAGGATCACTCTGCACATCAGGCACCGACATCAAAACCTGCGCCAGCCCAAAAGCCTGCAACACCGGCCAAGACGAGCGAAGCGACGATCGATCATGCGGCGATGGGCCACGCCGAGCCGCAGGCTAACGCAGCCGAGCCTGCCATGCAGGGCATGGACCATTCGCAGATGGGGCACGGCTCGCCCGCGAGCACACCTGCGGCGCCCACAGCGCAGGCGCAGTCGATGCAGGGCATGGATCACAGTCAGATGGCACAGCCCGCTGCAGCCGACACCTCCGGCACGGCCACGCCTGCGATGCAGGGGATGGACCATTCGCAGATGGGCCATGATTCGCCCGCGCCCGCTACACCAGAAGCGGGAATGCAATCGATGGAGGGCATGGACCACAGTCAGATGGGACACGGGCCTGCAGCGCCAACGCAGCCGCGCACCCCGATTCCCGCGGTGACGGACGCGGATCGCAAGGCGGCCATCGCGCCGGAACACGCGCATCCGGTGCATGACAACTCGATCAAGAGCTACGTGCTGCTCAATCGCCTGGAAACCTGGGATGCCGATCCGGGCACCGGGCTGGGCTGGGAGGGCCAGGGCTGGATCGGTACGGACCTCAATCGCGTCTGGCTCCGCAGTGAAGGCGAACGCACGGATGGTCAGACCGAGTCGGCTGATCTGGAAGTGCTTTACGGCCGCAGTATCTCCACGTGGTGGGATGTGGTGGCCGGTGTGCGTCATGACTTCAAGCCTGGGGCATCGCAGAACTTCGCCGCTATCGGTGTACAGGGCTTGGCGCCGATGAAGTTCGAAGTGTCCGCCACAGCCTATCTCGGCGAAGGGGGCCAGACTGCCGCCAATGTCGAGGCCGAGTACGAATTGCTGCTAACCAACCGGCTGATCTTGCAGCCGCTGGTGGAAGTCACCGCCTATGGCAAGAACGATCCATTGCGCGGGATAGGTTCGGGTCTGAGTGCCGCTGAGGCGGGGCTACGACTTCGCTATGAGTTCACCCGAAAGTTCGCTCCCTACATCGGCGTGGTGTACGAGCGCGCGTTTGGCAATACCGCAGACATGCGACGCGAGCATGGCGAGTCCTTTGAAGACACGCGCTTGGTCATCGGCCTTCGTACCTGGTTCTAAGGGGAACTGACAATGAAATCCAACAAAAAGATGTGGGTATGGCTCGGTGCCGGCGTGGCATTGGTTGCGGTGGTCGCAACCGCCACGCTCTCTCTGGGCGTGTACAACGTGGCCGCCGACGATCCGCATAGTCGCCCGGTGTATGCGCTACTTGAAACGGCGCGCGAGCGTTCCATTGAGGTGCGCGCCGCCAAGCTTCAGCTACCCACGAACCTTGATGATCCTGAGCGTATCCGCCAGGGTGCGGGCAACTACAACGCCATGTGCGTGACCTGCCATCTTTCACCAGACGCGGCGGCCACCGAGATGAGCAAGGGCCTGTACCCCGCGCCACCGAACCTAAGCAAACAGCCGGTCGCTCCAGCTGAGGCGTTCTGGGTGATCAAGCACGGCATCAAGGCCAGCGGCATGCCCGCTTGGGGCGGCAGCATGGACGATGAGTTCATATGGAACATGTCGGCCTTCCTGCAGAAGTTGCCCACGCTGGACGCGACTGCGTACAAGGAACTTGTCGACAGCAGCGAGGGCCATTCGCATGGCGGCGGCGAGACGCAAGGCCACCATGACGACGAAAAGGCCGAGGATCACCCTGCCTTATTCGAGCCGGGCAACAACTCCATGCCGCATGCGCACCCGCCGGGCGTGGACGACGATCACCACGGCCCGACACCCAGCGACACGGAAGTCGGGTTGGTGAGCCACGGCCATCCCGACGGCAAGGTGGAGTCGCACCCTGCACCACACACGCCCGTGGCCGATGACGGCCATGCGCACCCCCATTGATCTTCTTGGAGCCCACGCAATGAACGCAACAGCAATCTCGTTCACCCTCGCACTGGCACTGGCCGTCGTGTCCCCCGCAATGGCGCAGGCGACACAGCCGCACGCACATCACCCCGCTGCCGCGGCATCTGCGGACGTCGACGTCCCAGTCACTGCAGAGGCCGCGGTCGCCGTAGCGGAGCGTTTCAACAGGGCCCTGTCTAGCGGCGATCTGGCCACGGTCGAAGCCCTGCTCGCTGCCGACGTTCTCATCCTCGAGTCCGGGGGCGCCGAACGCAGCCGCGAGGAATACATGGGCCATCACGCAGTCAGCGATGCGGCGTTCCTCAAGGGCGCCCATCGCCAGCTGCTCCGTCAGCGCGCACGAGCCGCTGGCGAGTTCGCGTGGGTCGGAACCGAAAGCGAGTTGCATGCCCAGAAGGACGGCCAGCCACTGACCGTCCAGAGCGACGAGACGATGGTGCTGAAGGAGACCGCGGACGGCTGGCGGATCGTCCACATCCACTGGTCCTCGCGGACCAAGCGCTGAGTCGAGAGATTGAAATGACTACGCTCACATTGCACCGTCTGACTTTTGTGGTCCTTGCCGTGGCTGGTCTGGGTGCTTGCACCCAGGATGCTTCATCCGCGCAACCCACAACCTCGCCCTCCGCACAGGTTGTCGTCCAATCAGCCGACGCGACTCCAGCAGCCCTGCCACGCATGACCGTCCACAAGACCCCGACCTGCGGGTGCTGCGGTGTCTGGATCGACCACGTGCAGAAGGCGGGATTCACCGTGGATGTGCACGACATGGATGACCTGGGTCTGGTCAAGGAGCGGTTGGGTGTCCCCTATGCAAAGGGCTCCTGCCACACGGCCGAGATCGGCGGATACGTCATCGAAGGCCACGTTCCGGCCGCGGACATCAAGCGTCTCCTCGAAGAAAAGCCGAACGCACGCGGCCTGGTCCTCCCAGGGATGCCGCTTGGTTCTCCGGGCATGGAGGTCCCGGAGGGACGCCAGCAGCCGTTCACGGTCGAGCTGATACATCGCGACGGAACCACTGAACCGTTCGCACAGCACTGATCCGTCGCAGCAACAGGGGACGGTGTTGCGGGCGCGCCGATTCTCGCCCGCGAGGAAGAAGGAGAACTACATGACTCACCATTCCGCAGCACACCGGCCCCAGGCCATGAACGAGTGCATCGACAACTGCACGCAATGCCATGCGATCTGCCTGGAGACCATCAACTACTGCCTGACCAAAGGAGGTGTTCACGCGGCCCCGGAGCACATCGCCCTGTTGGCGACGTGTGCCGATACCTGCGCAACCAGTGCCGACGCGATGCTGCGCGGTGCCAGCGTTCACGACGTGGTTTGCGGTGCCTGCGCGGAGATCTGCCGCCAGTGCGCCGATGCATGCGACGCCATGAACGACCCTGAGATGACGCGCTGCGCCGAAGTTTGTCGCCGCTGCGCGGAAAGCTGCAGCGCCATGGCAGCGTAATGCGTCGAGGATCCCGCCTGAGCCGGTGGGATCCTCGTCTCGCGAAAGCGGAAGTATCAAGAAAATCCGACAAATCGTGGTTTCAGTGACAGTCCGACATCTAACGCTTGTCGCATCGAACACAGCGCGGCCCCTCCCGAACGGGCTTTGCATCACATTCCAATGAGGATTTATCCATATGAAGTCGTCCAACGTCATTCGCTCCTTCGCGCTCGTCCTCGCAATCGCGGCCGGGCAGTTTTCGCTGCAGGTCGCGCACGCCCACGCCGCGCTGCAGCAGTCCACACCGGCGGCAAATGCGGTGGTGGCCTCGCCAGGCCAGATCGATCTCGTGTTCAACGAGACATTGATTCCGCGGGCGTCGCGTCTCAAGTTGCTCATGAAGCACGGCAGTTCCACCATGCCGATCGAGAATTTCACGACCGAGATCGTCAACAACGGCAAGACCCTGCGTGCCAAGTTGCCTGGACCGCTGGCTCCGGGCGTCTATACCGTGGAATACCGCGCCGTCGGTGGTGACAACCACCCCATGCCGGGCAGCTTCAGCTTCACGGTGCGCTGAGGAGTCGCGAATGTTCGACCTGTCGGCTTATGCACTGAGATTCTTGGAATACCTTGTCATCATGGTTCTTTTCGGGGTTCCACTCTTCGGTTGGTACGGGTCGCGTCGATCGGCACTCGCCGACGCCTTGGCCGGGTGGTCACTCATGGGCGTTCTATTGGCGGGTGCCGTAGCCGGTCTCGTGCTCACCGGGCTCGATGTCGTCTTCAAGACCGCGGGCATCATGGGAATGCCGCTTGCCGAGGTTGATCGCGCATCGCTTGGCTGGTATCTGCTCGAGACGTCCGCGGGCCGGGCAGCCATGGCGAGAGGCGCGCTGCTGGTCGCCCTGATGTTCGTGCTCGGATGGCATCGTCGCCGCGGGAAGGTGGAGACCGCCTTCCCGCTGGGGGCGATGCTGGCGGGCGGCGCACTCGCTTCGCTGGCGTGGAACGGCCACGCCGCCGCTGGCGAGGGCTTGGCAGGCGCGGTCCGGCTTGCTGCAGGCATCGTCCATCTTCTCGCGGCAGGCGGCTGGATCGCAGCGGTCCTGATGTTCCTTGCCATGCTGCTGCGCGGCAAAGAGACGAACGGCAGCGGGCGTCTGCGATCAACGCATGACTTTCTGCATGGTTTTTCGACGCTGGGAACGATCTTCGTTGGTGCGCTCATCGTGTCCGGCATCGCGCACTACGGGGATCTCACCGCGTGGTCGTTTTCGGCCCTGTTCCAGAGCACCTACGGGAAGTTGCTGCTTTTCAAACTGGCCCTGTTCGCTGGAATGCTGGGTTTGGGAGCGCTGCACCGATGGACGCTGGTGCCGCGCTTGGAACGAGCGCTGACCAGCGGAGATCCCGCGCAGGAGGTGCGGGCTTTGCGGCAGAGTGTTACGGCTGAGGCCGCGCTGGCCATCTTGATCCTGATTGTTGTTTCAGTGCTCGGGACGCTCAGCCCCGAATAGCTGTGTAACCCGCAATGGCACACTGCCTTGGCAGTCCATCCCCACTAAAGCGAGCATCGGCATGAACTCACCGTCGTCCCATGACCATCACCATTCTGCAGGCGCAGCCCCTGTCGAGGCTGCGGATGGACGGGTCATCACCAATCCCGTCCGCTATACGGACGATGCTCCCCAGCAAGTTGAAGTGACCGCCCCAGCAGCGGTGGCCCAACCCAGCGGTACCCACGCCACGGTCTACACCTGCCCGATGCATCCGCAGATTCGTCAGCCAGGTCCCGGCACCTGTCCGATCTGCGGCATGGCGCTGGAGCCGGAGATGCCCTCGCTGGAGGAGGACGACAATCCAGAGTTACGCGATTTCACCCGAAGGTTCTGGTGGACGTTGCCTTTGACGTTGATCGTCCTGGTCTTGGCCATGCTGGGACACCGTCTGCCCGGCTTGTCCACGCAGGCGCGCACCTGGATTGAGCTCGTGCTGAGCGCCCCGGTGGTGCTCTGGGCGGGGTGGCCTTTCTTTGAGCGCTGCCTACAGTCCATCGGCAATCGCAGCCCCAACATGTGGACGCTGATCGGCATCGGCGTGGCCGCCGCGTTTGGCTACAGCGTGGTGGCCACCGTGGCACCGGACCTGTTTCCGGACTCTTTCCGCGAGCATGGACGGGTAGGGGTCTACTTCGAGGCGGCAGCGGTCATCGTCTCGCTCACCCTGCTCGGACAGCTGCTGGAACTGCGGGCGCGTTCCAAAACCTCGGCGGCCATCAAGTCCCTGCTGGGATTGGCGCCCAAGACGGCTCGCCGCGTCAAACCCGATGGGGGCGAAGAGGACGTTGCGCTGGATCACGTGCACGTGGGTGATCTGCTTCGCGTACGACCGGGCGAGAAGGTGCCGGTCGATGGGGAAGTCATCGAAGGCCGCGCCAGTGTCGATGAGTCGATGCTGACCGGTGAACCCATTCCGGTGGAGAAGGCTGTCGGTGATCACGTTATAGGCGCCACGCTCAACGGGACGGGCGCCTTAGTCATCCGGGCGGACAAAGTCGGATCCGGGACGGTACTGGCGCAGATTGTGCAGTTGGTAGCCCAAGCCCAGCGCTCCCGCGCGCCGATGCAGCGTATGGCGGACAAGGTGGCGTACTGGTTTGTCCTGGCCGTGCTGGCCACGGCGGTGCTCACGTTCTTCGGATGGGGTCTGTTTGGACCCGAACCGTCCTGGACCTTTGCCGTCCTCAATGCCGTATCGGTTCTGATCATTGCTTGCCCGTGTGCCTTGGGTTTGGCTACCCCCATGTCGATCATGGTCGCCACTGGCCGCGCTGCGCAGGTCGGGGTCCTGTTCCGCGATGCTCAGGCGATCGAGCAGCTACGTCTGATCGACACGTTGATCGTGGACAAGACCGGTACGTTGACCGAGGGGCGTCCAGCCTTTCGCGACACGCTCTCCAACGCCGGCTTCGACGCCGATCAGATCCTTTGTTTGGCCGGCAGCTTGGAGCAGGGCAGTGAGCACCCCTTGGCCGAGGCCATCGTGGCTGAAGCCCAGCGACGTGGCTTGAACCTGGTGGCCGCCCAAGATTTTGATTCGCTCACCGGCCAAGGCGTCCGCGGGCGCGTGTCCGATCAGGATGTCGTGCTCGGCAACCAAAGCCTGATGGCGTCGGTTGGCGCCGATGTAGCACCTTTGCAAAGCAGCGCCGAGCGTCTTCGGAAAGAAGGCGCTAGCGTGATGTTCCTGGCGGTCAATGGTCGGTTGGCCGGCGCCATTGCGGTGGCTGATCCCATCAAAGCCACGACCTTGCCTGCCTTGAACCTGCTACGTGCCGATGGCCTGCACGTGGTGATGGCCTCCGGTGACGCACAGGCGACGGCCGAGGCCGTGGGGCGCACGCTGGGCATCGAGGATGTGCGTGGTGGCGTCAAGCCGCAGGACAAGGCCGACCTGGTCCAGCAACTCAAAGCCCAGGGTCGTCGCGTGGCCATGGCTGGCGATGGCATCAACGATGCGCCGGCCCTGGCGGCAGCCGATGTGGGCATCGCGATGGGGACGGGCACGGATGTGGCCATGTCCAGCGCCCAGCTCACCCTGGTCAAGGGTGATTTGAGGCGCATCGTGCAAGCCCGTGCCATCTCGTCTTTGACGGTGGCCAATATGAAGCAGAACCTGGGCTTCGCCTTCGTCTACAACGCCATCGGCGTGCCTATCGCCGCCGGCTTGCTGTATCCCAGCTTCGGCCTTTTGCTCAGTCCGATGATGGCGGCCCTGGCCATGAGCCTGAGCTCGGTTTCGGTGGTCACCAATGCCCTGCGTTTGTCCGGCTCCACCGTTGTTGCCACCCCCCACCCTGACCGCGCCGATGAGCCTGCGCGCGGCCATTCCTGTCACTGATGGCTCATATCCCACAAGGAGTACTGCAATGAAGCGTTATGCCTCCCTCTCGATGATGGCCTTGTTCCTGATGGCGGGCGCGGCCTTCGCCGGCGGCCAGACCACCACGCCCACCACCGACCACGGTCAGCACAAGCCGGCGGCGGCCGATGCCGATTTCACCAAGCTCGATGCCAACAAGGACGGCTCGCTGTCCAAGGAAGAACTGGCCAAGCACAAGCTGGCGCCGCACTTTGGCATGCTCGATAGCAACAAAGATGGCAAGCTGAGCCCGCAGGAATTCGCTGCCGGCAAGGGTATGTAAGTGTTCTCAGCCCGGGAGCTGTTCCAACAGTTCGCGGGTTCTTCCGCCGTTCTGCCATTCCCACGGAGATTGTTATGTCCTCTTCGCACGGTACGCACGAAAACGCGCAAGACCCGCAGTCCCAGCACGCAAAACCGCACGCCTCACACCAACCTGCCCACCAGGCACAACAAGGGCATCAAGGCCATTACGGCCGCCTGTTGTTGATGATGGGCCTGTCTTTCGTGGCCATGTACGCATTGATGTACGCAATGGTCGATCAGTGGGCTAACGTCTATAACAACGTGAACCAGTTCTACATGGCGGGCCTGATGGCCGCTCCCATGCTGCTGATCGAGCTGTGGCTAATGTCCAGCATGTACCCCGATCGCCGACGCAATCTGATTCTGGCTGGTCTGACGGTGGCGTTCATGCTGTTCTGCTGGTGGGGCATTCGCACTCAAGCAGCGGTCACTGACAAACAGTTCATCCGTTCGATGATTCCCCACCACGCTGGCGCCATCCTGATGTGTGAGGAGAATCGTCTGAAGGATCCTGAGTTGGTGAAGCTCTGCCAGGACATTATTACCTCGCAGACACAGGAGATCGCGCAAATGAAGCAGTTGCTGGCTGAGCGTTCCCATTAGCTCACTGCCTTTTGCCAGCCGATATCACTTCACTGAGCCTGCGCACTGACCATTCGGTGGATCAAACGCGCGGCCACACGTGCGGTGGCTTGATCCGGATCCAGGGGCGGACACAGTTCCGCCACGTCGACCACACGTACCTTGCCCGAGGCCATGACCAGATCCAGCAGGGCTTCCAGGACCTCCAGACTCACCCCGCGTGGGTTGGGGGCGCTCACGCCCGGGGCCACCACCATTGAGTACGCCGGCAAGATCACCAGCGGCTTGGGTAGCTACACCCAGTGGCGTGGCTTGGGCTCACTGCGTATGGGCAAGAACCGTTGGACCGGCGTCTATTCGGCGCAGTACATCGGCAGCGCGGACGACATCATCGCCGTGCCCGACACGATCGGCTCGCATGTGTCCAGCGTGGTGTACCACAGCCTGCAACTGAGCTACGGCATCAAGAAGAAGTGGGATATCTCCGCCGGCGTTGAAAAAGTGCTCGATAAGAAGGCGCCGTTCGTGAAGAACAACCCCAACACCGACACCGACACCATGACGTACGACTTGCTGGGTCGTCGCTGGAATGTCCGCTTTGGTTACCACTGGTAAGCCACGATCACGAGGAGCTACACATCATGAGAAACACGCAACTATCCGCCACACTACTGCTGTTCGCTGTGGCCGGCAGTGCCGGTGCGCACGACCTGTTTGTCGCTTTCTCCAAGCCTGGCACCGCAGCGGGCGAGGCGAACACAGCGTTGGTGAACAATGGCACCTTCGATGAAAGTGCAGGTGCAGTCACCCGAGCGCGTCTACAGGACGTTTCGCTGAGTCAGGGCGGCGCTAAGGCTGCACCGGACTTGGCCAGTTGGAAAGAGGTCGGCAAGCAGAGCCAGCTCACCGTGCATCCGGCGGGCGAGGGCACCTATCTGCTGGGGGTCTCGACGATGGCCTCCACCAGCACGCGTACGGCCAGCGAGTTCGGCAAGTACCTGGAGTTGGAAGACTTGCCCGATACCCTGGCCACCTATGATGCGAGCAAGTTTCCCAAAGGGGTCACCTATAGCTATACCAAGCATGCTCGTACCATTGGACAGGTGGGCACAAAACTGACCGACGATTTCGCTGCCTCGCTGGGCTATCCGCTGGAGATCCGCTTGGCCCGCAATCCTGGAAGCGTGAAGGTCGGCGAACAGCTGTCGTTCCAGGTGCTGCAGCAGGGCACGCCAGTGCCCAACCTACGCGTGTACGTCGGTCATCGTGCTGACGCACCGGTCAAGGGTGGGCACGGTAGCGCTACGCTCCTGCGCACCGATGCCCAAGGCCAAGCCAGTTTCCAGGTGACCACCGCCAAGACCTGGTACATCCACACCAATCACATTGTGCCCTCTACACAAAAGGGTTTGGATTTTGTGTCGGATCGGGCGTCGCTGAGCTTTGAGATTTCCCCGCACGCCGGGCACTGATAAGTAAGCATGTAGGCGGTACTCTCCCCTTTGACGCCAGTCATGACTTCTTCCATGACTGGCGTCTTTTTGTGGGGACTTACCTCAAGTGCTCAGTCTGTCTCTCATTGGTCGCCCCGCGCCGCGCGCAATCCACGTCGCCGCACTAGATAGAACGCTGCGGGAATCACCACCATAGAGAGCACCGGTGCGGTGAGCATGCCACCCAGCATCGGCGCGGCGATACGTTGCATGACCTCCGAGCCGGCACCGGCACCGACGAAAAGCGGAAACAACCCGGCCAGGATGACGGCTACCGTCATCGCCTTCGGGCGCACCCGTTGCACGGCGCCTTCGTAGATAGCCTCTTGCAGGGTAGACACATCTTCCGGCGCACCGCTGGCCAAGCGCTGCTCCCAGGCATGACGCAGGTACAGCAGCATGATGACGCCGAACTCAGCCGCAACGCCGCCCAGGGCGATGAATCCGATCATGCTGGCCACCGAAATCGCATGGCCCAGCCCCCAGATCAACCAGAAACCGCCCACCAACGCCAAGGGCAAGCTGAGCAGGATGATGGATACATCGCTAAGCCGGCGAAACACCATCCAGATGACCAGGAAGATGATCGCCAACGCCGCGGGCACCACCCATTGCAGGCGTGCCAAAGCCCGTTGCAGATACTCGTACTGCCCCGACCACGCCAGACCATAGCCGGCAGGCAAACTCACCTGGGTCTGCACCGCGGCTTGCAGGTCCTGGACCACCGATCCCAAGTCGCGATCGGCCACATCCACGTAGATGTAGCCCACCAACCGGCCGTTATCGCTCTTGAGCATCGGCGGGCCTGGGCTGATTGACAGCTCCGCCACCTGGCTCAAGGTCAGTTGCACACCGCCTGGCGCGATCAGCGGCAGATCCTGCAAGGCCTGCAACGAGTCACGCTGGCCACGGGGGTAGCGCAAGACGATGGGATAGCGTTCGCGCCCCTCGATCGTTTCCCCGATTGGATCACCGCCAACGACCGTGGCAATCAGTTGCTGGAGTTGGCCTTGAGTGAATCCGTAACGTGCAGCGATTTCCGGGCGCACCTGTACATCGACATAGCGCCCACCCGTGACGCGTTCGGCCAGTGCCGAACTCACGCCGGGCACAGTCTTGGCCACCTGCTCGATCTGCTGGCTCAGGCGCTCGATCTGCTCCACATCGGGTCCGGAGACCTTGATCCCAATCGGGCTCTTGATGCCGGTGGCCAACATATCGATGCGATTGCGAATGGGCGGGACCCATAGGTTGGTCAGACCGGGAATCTTGACCGCTGCGTCCAACTCCTGGCGTAGCTTCTGGGGGGTCATGCCCGGGCGCCATTGATCCCGCGGCTTGAAGGTCACGGTGGTCTCAAACATTTCGATCGGTGCCGGATCGGTCGCACTTTCGGCACGGCCCGCCTTGCCGAACACGTGCTCAACCTCCGGTACGGTCTTGATCATCCGGCCCGAGAGCTGGAGCAACTGACGGGCCTTGTCGGCGGACAGGCCGGGCAGGGCCGTGGGCATGTACAACAGGCTGCCTTCTTCCAAGGGCGGCATGAACTCACTGCCCAACCGGCTAAAGGGGATCAAGGTGAGCACTAGCAGCAGGCCGCTGAGCAGCAAGGTGACACCGGGATGTTTGAGGACCCACAGCAGGATGGGCCGATAGCCAGCGATCAGGATGCGATTGATGGGGTTCTGCTGTTCCGGGCGGATGCGGCCGCGGATCAGGTAGCCCATCAAGACGGGGATCAAGGTCACCGACAACCCTGCTGCGGCGGCCATCGCGTAGGTCTTGGTGTAGGCCAGAGGCGAGAACAATCGCCCTTCCTGCGCCTGCAGGGCAAAAACCGGCACGAAAGACAGGGTGATGACCAGCAAGCTGGCGAACAGGGCCGGTCCGACCTCGGCCGCCGAGCGGGCCATCAGCTGCCAGCGCTCCTCACCCTGAGGTTCCCGGCCGTGCGCCTCCCGCCAGTGCTCCAGATGCTTGTGTGCATTTTCGATCATCACCACCGCTGCATCGACCATCGCACCAATGGCGATGGCGATGCCGCCTAATGACAGCAAGTTGGCGGAGATCCCCTGGGCGTGCATCACGATGAAGGCCGCCAGGATACCCAAAGGCAGGGTGATGACGGCCACCAACGCCGAGCGTAGGTGCCACAGGAACAGCAGGCATACCAGCGCTACGACCAGAAACTCTTCGCCAAGCTTGTGGGTGAGGTTGCGTACCGCATCCTGGATCAGCTCGGAGCGGTCGTACACCGGCACCACTTCCACGCCCTCGGGCAAGCTGGATTGCAACGCCTGCAGTCGCGCTTTGACGTTCCGAATGGCCCCCAAGGCATCCTTGCCGGTCCGCAGGACGATCACGCCGCCGGCCACCTCACCTTGACCATCCAACTCTGCGATACCACGACGGAAGACCGGCCCGCGACTGATCGTGGCCACCTCGCCGAGCAGGACGGGGATGCCGTCGTTGCCGGTTACCGGCACCTGTTCGAACGCCTCCTGTGTGCGCAGGTAGCCTTCGCTGCGCACCATCAGTTCGGCTTCGCCTTGTTCGATCACCGAGCCCCCGGTAGCGCCGTTGGCCGCATCCACCGCCTCGATGAGCTCGGCCACCGTCAGTCCACGGGCCGCCAACGCCTGCGGATCGGGCTGGATCTGCCAGGCGCGCACCGCACCGCCCACACTGGCTACTTCAGCCACGTCCGGCACGGTTTTTAGCTCATAACGAAGAAACCAGTCCTGCAACGCACGCAGCTGCCCCACATCACGTTGACCTGTCCGATCCACCAAGGCGTACTGGTAGATCCAGCCCAGTCCTGTCGCATCAGGACCCAGCGCCGGATTCACATTCGGCGGAAGTCGATCGCGTACCTGGCTCAAGTACTCGAGCACTCGAGAGCGCGCCCAGTAAAGATCAGTGGCATCGTCAAACAGGATGTAGACGAATGAATCACCGAAGAAGGAGAAGCCGCGTACCGCCTTCACGCCCGGCACGGACAACATCGTGGTGGCCAACGGGTAGGTGACCTGGTCTTCGATGATGCGCGGGGTTTGCCCCGCCCATTGCGTGCGGATGATGACCTGGGTATCGGACAGGTCCGGCAGCGCATCCAGCGGCGTGTTCTTTACCGACCAGATACCGACCACCGCCAGCAGCGCGGCGGCAACCAGCACCAGCACGCGATTGGCGATGCAAGCATGGATCAGGCGCGCGATCATGGTGTGCCCTCCATCGCTTCGGACATGACCTCGCTTGCCTGGCAATCAGCGGCTGCGGCGGGGCCGAACTTGGGTACCAACTGCATATCCATGAACGGTGACTTGCCCGGCTTGTCGAAATGCTTCTCCGGCACCATCGGGTCATACCAGTACTGCACCGGGCAGCGCGGCGGCGTAGAGGTGGAGGTGTCTGGCGCGACAGGCGCCGGCTGTCTGGACGGTGACGGCACGACAGTGCGTGGTTCGTGCCCGGCGTCATGGCGCTCGTGCACACCTGATGCGCTGGCAGGGCGTGTCGGTTGTGCAGCACCCAGGCGCTCCAACGCACCGGAGAGACTGGCTTCGGAGTCGAGCAAGAACTGACCCGAGACGACCACGCGTTCACCACCGGCCAAGCCTGCCACGATCTGCGTGCGCCCTTGCACGCTACGTCCCACACTCACCCGCACTGGCCGGAAGCTCCCGTCCGGATCCTGCACGATGACCCGGCTGTCCCGCCCGGTGGCGATCAGCGCCTCCGTGGGAACGACTGGCAGGGCCTGCTCGGCGTCGGGCTGCACCAGAACCTCGGCGAACATGCCCGGCACCAGCCGACGCTGCGGGTTGCGCAGCACAATTCGCGCCCGCTGCGTGCGACTAGCCATGTCGACCTGGGGAAGCAACGCCTGGATCTGTCCGGCAAAGCGCTCTGCCGGCCAGGCACTGACCGTGGCCTGCACTGAGGTCCCCGGCCGCAAGGTGCCCAGCGCTGCCTGGGGTACCGAGGCCTCCAGCCACAACGTGTCCAGCCCATTGATCTTGAACAGTGGCGTACCGGGCATCACCGTCTGTCCCTCGCGTGCCAGGATCTCGGTCACGACACCACTGTGGTCTGCGCTAAGCACGACGCCACTTCTGGCCGAGGCGCCAGAAGGAACACCCAACGAACGCAACCGTTGTTGCGCCGCACCCTGCAGCTCACGCGCGCCCGCGGACTGAGCTTGGCTCAGGGCATGTGCTTCGGCGATGGCCGCGTTCCATGCCGGGGCCTGCACGGTGGCCAGCGTTTGACCACGACGAACCTCGGTAAACGGCGCCTTTACCTGCACGTGGGTGATCAAGCCTTCCATGCGCGCACTGATCACGCTTTCCTGGGTCAGATCCCACGTCAGTGTGCCCGGCACGCGTACGGCAGTCCCTAGTAACTCTACCGTCACTTCCTGAGTGCGTATGCCCACGTTCTGCTGCAGGCGCGGATCGATCTGCGTTCCGCCCCCTATGGCCTCATCTGCGTATTTGGGCAGCAACTCCATATCCATGAACGGAGATTTGCCCGGCTTGTCGAATCGCTGCTCCGGCGCCATGGGGTCGTACCAGTACAGCACCTTGCGTGCTTGATCTGCGACGCTCGTGCCGGGGGGCGGGGTGGTATCAGAGGTTCGAGTCATCCAGGCGTAGCCGCCGGCAAAGCCGAGCGCCAGCAACCCGAGGGCCACGGCGAGCTGTGTGAGACGCGTCTTGGTCGGGCTCATGGCGTGTTCTCCTCATGGGGTAGCAGATAGGCCAGTGCCGCCCAGGCACGGCCCTGTTCGCCCAGCAGACGGGCGTTCTCCAGGTGCAATTCGATCTCATCGCGCCGCGCTTCCAGCCACGGCTGCAGGTCGGCACCGGCGCCGTAGGCGGCCAACGCCGTGCGTGCACGATCGCGCGCCAAAGGCAGGCTCTGCGTGTTCTGGCGCTCCAACTGGCCGGTTAACCCGCGCCATCGCGCTATCGCGCGTTGCACCGACTCGGCTTGGATGCGCCGGGCCTCATCGCGCTCTGCGGACACCGCCTCCAGCTCGGCCCGCCGTGCCGCGATGCCTCGTGCTTGGCGGTTCTTCTGGAACAGCGGCAGGCCCACACCCACTTCCACCATGAGCATGTCGCTGCGCGCCATGCCGTCGGGTGCGCGCTCGCGACGTCCGTAGGTGAGCTCCACACTCCAATCCGGGCGGGTTTCGGCCACGGCCGCATCCACCTGGGCCTGGGCTAAGCTCTCGCGTGCCTCCCAGCCCAGTAGTGGCGTGTGTTGGTCCAGTTTGGCCAGCAGTTGGGTGGGCTCCAATGGCAACTGCGAAAAATCCGGTGCCGCACCACTGGCCAAGATCGCCTCTGGTGCAATACCCAACCACCGCGCCAGGCCGGCCTGCGCGGCGGCGTGCTCCGCATGTACCTGCTCCAGGCGATTGTCCAACTGCAGTAGGGCGGCCTGGGCGGCAAGCACATCACTGGCCCCGGCCGTGCCGCCTGCCAAGCGAGCACGCGCCGCACGCTCGGCTATACGGGCCGGCTCGCGCAGACCTTCCAACGCATCTACGGCTTGCTGCGTACTCCACAGCTCGATCCAGGCCAGCGCGGCCGCTTGGGCCACCATCTGCTGTTCGGCCATCGACAGTGAGCGCGCTTGCGCCAGCGTCGCTTGCGCCAACGCGTGCTCGGCACGTCGTTTCGCACGCGCAGGAAACTCCTGCATCAGACCGATTTGCTGGGTGGTCATCTCATCGGCCCGCAAGCTGAAGGCATCGGGTCCGCTGACGGGCCAGTTCGCCAGCCCCACGATCAAACGTGGGTCGGGAAGCGCGCCAGCACGCGCGGCTTCTTCGGTACTGGCATCGATCTGCGATCGGCGCACCTGCAGGGTTGGGGCGTTAGCAAGCGCCCGTTGTAGGGCTTCTGTGTAGCTGATCGGGATAGCGGGCGATGCCGCCAGCACAGGACCACTGAGCGCCAGGGCAAACACGAACCCACACGCCATCTTGCGCCTTGCACGCAAGAAGAAAGACATCTCCATAAGACCTCCGGGAAACGACAACGAGCGCGCTGCAACGCATGCAGCACGAGCACGGGTCAATCCAGGAGGGGGCTTAAATCAGCAGGCTACAGAAGCGCTGCAGGGGAGGCGGATCGGACACGCACACCGGAACATCCCGATACAACTGCGCGTGTACCGGTGGCAACAGAGCCTGCACCAGCGCGAAGGCGGCCAGCGCGGGCTGGTAAGGCACTTGAGGGGCCTTCGCATCGGCCGTGGCGATGTGATCGCGCTGGCAATGCTGGTCGCACAACGCCGGAGCATCGGGATCCGGCGTGGACATCTCTTCGCAACCGACCATCAGGGTCGCTTGTCCAGCTTCCACCGATTCCAGCGGACAGGCGTAAGCCACCAGCGCGAGTTGCTGCAGCAGCAGCGCCCACAGTCCCAGCCATGCCAGTCGGGCACGAGAACGGGGTCGCCGCCATCGCCTCAGCAGCCTCACCATGACAGCTCCCGCACGCCCGAAGCAGCGCCTGCGGACGCTGGGCAGATCAGGGCAGGGGACGTGCGAGCTCTCATGATGGCCAGTCTAGCCCTCTTGGGGCCGACTGTCATTGATCAGGATCAAGCCCTCGCGCGGACTCAGCGGTGGCATCCGCCGCAGCAGGAGGATGCGACGGCCGGGGCGGCCGGCGTACCAGCCTCAGAAGGGAGCACCGCAGCGATCACATAGCCTTGCCGCTGGATAGCCTCAACCGCCTGTTCTACGGCAAGCAGGCCCTCGATCTTGACCACGCCACTGCCCAGATCGACGTCCACCTGGGCGTGGGGGTCAAGGGCCTGAATGGCTTGGGTGACCGTTCGGACACAGTGACCACAGGTCATACCTTCAACAACGAGATTCATGGACAACCCTCCAAAAGCATCGGCGGTTTGCCGACGGCGTGACGATGAGCCTTCCCACGGTGGGAAGGTCAAACGACAGGCAAGTTGAGTGGTAATCCGTCCCGCGTTGTTGACCTTCCCATCATGGGAAGGCTCAGGCTACCTGCTCGTTCCTATTGGCCCTCACTCCATGGACATAACGCTCACTTATGCGAATTAAGTTATTGATTATATTACATTAATACAGGAATCGCAAGGTCTGTAGTTGCACCGTGCCCTGGCCGGCCACAAACGCGATAAGCTAAGCATTCCTTAGTGCTAGTCATTCTTGATGTCATGACGATGCCATCTGAGCGCACCCGCAATGTGCTGCAGGCGGGCGCGTTCCTCAGGCAGCTAGCGGCCAGCCAAGCCGTGCCTAAAGAGGTGCGGCAAGAGGCATATCGACTGCTGCGGCACTATCCAACCGTCAGCGACATCGAGGCGATTGCTGAGCACGAAGAGCGGCTGCGAGCGCTGACCCAGTCGGCCTTCGTACGACCCTACCTGAGCAGCGAGATCGAGGCGGATTGGTTCTCCGGGTACCCGCTCGGCCCTCATCGCATCTGACCATGAAGCAACCGAGCAGGCCGCGTGGAAGAGGGACTACGTCTGCGGAGACAGCGCTGGAGGCTTCCTTTGAACGGGCCCGCGACAGTGCGGCCGAGGAACGCGCATTCTTCAAGCGACTGATGGATGCGATCGTGTACGTGCATGCGCCCATCTCGGACGACGCGCAGACACTGCGGCTGGTCCAGTTCCGCCATCCTGACGGTTTCGATGCGATCCCTTTCTTTACCTCGCTCGACAAGGCGCAGGCGGCCAGCTCGTCTGCTGTCAGAATTCTGGGAGTTTCAGGCCGTGAGCTGCTAACCGGTACTCGCGGCGCGACGTTGATGCTCAATCCCAACTACGGCGGCGTTGTCCTGTACCCGGAAGAGGTTGCGACATTGTTGGATACGGGCTTTCTGGCCAGGGTGGAACGTCTGGCGCCGGCGGAGTTCGCGGTGAGACCTGCCCAGGCCGCGCCGGCTTGGCTCGCTCCGGCCATCAGCGGCAGCCTTGAGCACGCCGACTTCGTCTCGTCGGCCTATCTCCTGGAAACTCACTCGTCAGGGGGCGTCGAACAGCCTCCCGGTCTGTTGATCTGGCTGGTGGTGGACCTGGCTTTCGCCGAGCGGGCGGCTCGTCTGGTGACCACCGCCATACAGCCCTTATGCTCAGATTTGGACGTCATCATCGACTTGGCGGTCCACGACGTATCGCTGCCTTTGCCGGCGGGCTTGGATGATCCCCAGATCCTGCCCATATTTTTTCACGAGAATCAAGCCAACTTGAGCACAGCTCATCGGCCTATGAGCCCTGAAGATAAGCTACTAGCACTCCTTCCGGGATTGACCGAGGAAGAGAAGGAACGGCGGACCCGCGAGGGTATGGCCGACGTCGACGCTGGACGTACGATCCCGCACGAGGAACTACTGCAATGGATCAGGCGACGGTCAGAGCCTTCTTGAAGGTTTCCGTTGGGTCAGGAGCGTGGAAACTCTTGAATCCAATATTCAAGAAGGGCACGCGTGCCTGAGCAGTACTCCAGGAATGCCTGTGTCACGCGGCTTCTGGTTCAATCAAGCCTAGGTCTGTAATCCACGAACTGCCTGACGTCGAGGGGTGTTTCCTCGTTGAATCATGGTGTTAGAGACGATTCGGCTGTTTTTCTCACGAATCCCTGCCGACCTTCTTGAAAAACTGAACCAGACCTACCCAAACGCTTCCGTAAGGCAGGTGGTGAGAGGGCAGGTTAAGCACATCAGGGATAGCAATCCCAAGGAGATAGAAGCGCTACGACAGGAGGCCAACGATCAACTTCCTACTATCGCCGAGCTAAAGAGGGTCAGTGCGGTTGATCCAGAGTTCCGGATGGAAAACAGCTTCTTTGGGCCCAAGCCAGTCATCACCGCCCGCATCATCAACCGCTCAACACTGCCATTGAGCGAAGCGAGCTGGAATGCGGCGCTGTACATCAATGGCGATGTACAGCCTGTAGCCACGTCGAAGGTGCGCAGCGATTTCCGTTCCATCGAAGGCCTCAAGCCCGAACACCATGTTACGGCTCGATTCACTGTCGGATTCGTCAAGGGCGATAAGGCCTGGACCACCTTGGCAATTCGTCAAGCTACATCCACACGCGTCGAGCTGGAGATGATCCCTGAGACAGCAATGGACTTTACGGACAAAGCCTATCTAAGTGCCGATCTTCAGAAGCGCATTGATTTCCTTGAGAACCAACTCAAGCAAGCGAGCGAGTTCGAAGATGTCTGATGCTACCAAGCCCCGCCGGCGGATCACCCTCCGGCGGGGCTTGGTAGCGGTACCGACGTTCACCCCCGCCAAAGAGGACCATTACACAATGCGCCCGTCCATCCTCGCCTTGGACTTAGAAGGAACGCTGATTTCCAACGCTGTAAGCCAGATCCCGCGCCCGGGCCTCTACGAATTTCTGGAGTCGGCAAAGTCGCTCTTTGAGGGTCTAGTCATCTTCACCACAGTTCCGGAGCCTAGATTTCGCGAGATTGCCGACCTATTGGCTTGCGAAGGAGCGGCCCCGGGTTGGTTTGCCCGCTTGCCATACATAGACTGGACTGGGCCGACGAAGGATCTTGCCAACGTTTCCCAGCCCATCGGCTCTGCATGGCTACTAGATGATTACGCCCCCTATGTACAACCGGGACAGGAACATTGCTGGGTCCCGGTTCAACTGTTTTGTTCTCCTTACCCCGAGGACGACGCGGGACTGGACGATGCCATCGAGGCAATCCGTAAGCGACTGAACGAGTACTAGAGGGCCATCTCTTGGCCAGCGTCCAATGGGCCACAGGCTCGCCGGTCAACCAAGGTCCAGCGCTTCGTTGGAGAACCGTCGATATAGACCTGGGGGGGGCGTTTACCGCGATAGAGTCCTGAGCCCCCTCAAACCATCTCATGGACCCGTGGCAGCTGGTCGGTCTACTCAGACTAGAAGCTAAAGCTGCCAACTGCCGCTAGGTTCCAGCCAGTACGCCATGCCCAGCGGCAGGAAAGTCTCCATTGCAACGTCCAGGATCAACGGCTGACGCCAACCCTGACCAGGCAAGAAGCAAAAATCCTTCCGGGCGAGGGTTCCAGCTTGCTCGCGTCCAGCTAACCAGATGCATCTGCGTTTTATCTCGCGATCAAGTGCTCGCCTCGCGGCATGCTCATCCAAACCGCTTTGTATGAACTCCGAGGCAGAATTTCGCATGCTCGCCCACAGCACGTAGCGCTTACGCCCCAAGCTGAGCGCATTCCATTCAGGCGATCCAATCGACTGAAGCCCGTCGCCTAGCTTCGGGTCCAACCGATGCTTCCGCAGAAGGTTTGCCAAGTACGCTCGAGCTTCGGTGGATGCCAGTGAAATTCCGAGATTCCGCCTCGCACTGGGCGTGCACTCAGCCGCCCACTGGGTGAGCGACCGGGTCAATGCCGACTCAAGGTTCAAGTCACTGCGAGACCACGGAGATTTGTAGGACCAAGCCAGGGGCTCATACAGAGATCTTGCGGCAAGCCGAGAACATTCGACTGGTTCGCGATGGAGGACGCGCAGCGTCGCAAGCGTGTCAAGTGCCTGCGAGGCCAACCCCTCAGCAGCTACCGGCGAACTAGCCGTTCTTGAGCGCTCTAGCGCGCACCACGCGCACGCAAGAAAGGGACCTATTGAACGAACGAAATTGTCCAGTTCTGGCCAGGGCGCGATGAGGGTCGGTTGGCTAACGACATAGGCCACACAGCCCTCAAATCGCGATACCAGTTGTCAGGATATCAACCTGCCCACAGACTGTCTATCTGACTTTCCGATATTGACCCTTAGGTGTTCTCTCCAGTTCAACGATATCTGAACATCCGATATCCTAGCCGTGCAGCGAATGAGCGGGGAGCGCCCCGGCGCACGACGCAGAACGTTACCGCATGTTGGGAGAGCCGAAATGATGCGCACCAGCGCTAGCCACCCGTTACTGATTGCAGAGTTGCCTGTTGGAGCCCATGGAGGCGGCATAGGGGTGACATTTGCGCCAGGCAAGTACCAGGAAGTCGCCATGACTGGAGCATGGGCGAGAGACCTAGATGTGGACGTCTCGGCTATTCAGGACTGGGGTGCCACTCACCTAGTCACCTTGCTTGAGCCTTGGGAGCTCAAGGACCTTCGAATCGAGAGCTTACCGGCGATAGTGGCGGGGAAGGGCATCTCTTGGCATGGACTGCCAATCACTGATGGAGCCGCACCAGACGACAGACTCCTCAAAGATTGGCTACAGCTAAGTGCTGAGCTCGTCGCTGACATGCTGAGCGGTCAAAGGATCGTGGTCCACTGCAAGGGGGGGTTGGGACGCGCGGGAACGGTCGCTGCCATGCTTTTGCTGCAGTCTGGCGAGGCCAAGCGGGCATCGGATGCCATCCACATGGTGCGGCATGCCAGGCCAGGCGCAATCGAAACGATTGCTCAAGAGGAGTTCCTAGAGTACTGGGCGCAGAGCCTTCACCCGGGCGGAGCTTGACCACTCAGGTGCGCAGTCAGGAACTCAAGGACGAGTTGCCTGTGGATCCAGAACTCGAGGGCTTCTTAGGTCTGGATCCAGAAATCGACGGCGTCTCCATAGTGGATCTTCGCGAGGGTTCAGGGCACATCAAAAATTCGCTGCCTCGAAAGCTAAGAACCTTGCTGTCGCACGAATCAGGGTCTTGTGCTGGGGCCGGACCAGCGCTATCGCTGACTAAGGCAGGGCAACCTCCAGGGACTGTACTGCGACGGCGCGATCAATAGACATCTGTCAGATGTATCGCCACCACTATCGATCTAATGAATGCTGACTCAGCCGATGCGTGCTGCCTTAGGAGTTACGATCTGACTGCACTCGTGGCCGAGGCGAAACGCCACGACGTACAGGACCGTGGCATCCATCGGCATACCTGAGCCCATCCGAATGACGACCTTACGCTGACCGTGCGACAGTGATACTCCCAGTTCCCGCAGGACCTCAATGCGCTGCTGCAGCCCGTCGTAGATGTCTAGCTTGTCGACTTCTGAATACAGGTCTTGGCAGTCGCGATACTCACGGTAGTAGTCGACCAGTGCAGCAAACTCGCTCGCCGCCTCGCGCGACAGCTCGAAAGCCGGTTCGGACAGATCCATGTCGCACGAAACGATCAGGCTGGCCAGCTCGCGCCCAGCAGCAAGCGGGGACACCGCCAGGGTGATGTAGTCGCGCTCAAACTGCGCTTGCGCCGCCTGCAGTTCCTCGTCTGTCGGCAGCGAGAAAGGCTTGTTGAGTGCATCGATGTCATTGAAATCGAAGGCGCGCGCCAGTGCGCGACGGGTGTCGAAACTGGCCGAGTCACCCTGCTCAACCCGCTGAACTGTTCGCACGTTCAGGCCCGAGATCTCGGCCAATTGTTCTTGCGACCAATGACGCAACTGGCGGAACTGGCGAATGCAGGCGCCAACCTCAGCAGCGGTAAGCAGGCGAGGCGGGGTCTTGGTGGTCATAGAAGATAACTCCGGAGGGGTAGGGAGCCCAGATTAGGAGGGTGCCGAACTTGGAAACATGACAGTCGCCCGACAGGCCCCCGACACAGATCAACTGCCAGGACTTGCCCCAACGAGAAATCCGGGGCAACTGCTTATGCGCCCGTGATGTTCTCCCCGTGCCCCCAGAGGGGGGCGAGGCCCAACTGCCTAGTCACTCACCACAGACCCCACCCTAGACGCGCAGGCGATCCGGGACAGCTCTATGGCGAGGGCTGATGGGGGGTCAATGGCTCCAACTCTGGCAAAACACCCCCAAATTGATGATGCAGTGCATTCATCCATGCCAGAACTGGTTCGCCTGGCCACAGGTGCGCCAGATTCAGAAGGGTTAGCATGGCAAGCGCATTGCTGTTCATGGCCACCCCCGCCAGAAGCGCGCCCGGGTAGCCATTTAACTGCCTTGCCAAGGGGTGAATCCCGGCATGGAGATAGGAGTTCAAGCCGACATAAAGGCATTGTCTGGCTCTGCCCAACAACTGTGATGCTCCTCGGGGCCCAGAGGACTCAAGCTTTACGAGCATGTCCTGAACGCCAGGGAGCCTCTTTGCCGCTTGCTGACTCTCCAGAGTCAGGGGCGCAAGAAGCTTCTCGATGTCGGTGTCGGTAGCTGCATAACATGCCCAGGTTGCACGCACGAGGGCCTCATACTGGGGCCGGACCAGCGAGATTGCTGACTGGGGCAGAGTAGCGATCAGGGACTGTACTGCCACGGCGTGATCAAGGGACATCTGGCAAAGTGCCGCCACCGCCGTCGATCTTCGGTCACGTCCATGCTCTATCTCCATCCAAGCGGCTCGAATTTCACCCAAGAGCTCTAAGGAGCCCTCCAGCACAGACGCCCGATCCTGGTCAGCCGATTGAGGCACAAGTCATCCTAGAATCGTGATCTGCAGGCAAGAGTAACGGCTCGTCCATCGGGCAAAGCCCTCAGTTGGCCGGCTGGGCTGCAGCATCTGTTAGCCGGTAATCTCTGCATTGCATCATCCGTGCATCAGCAATTTCTGCGTTGCGTCAGTCGCAAGTCAAATTTTTCTGCAATGGACCGTCTTGCACTGAAATTTTATTCCTCAAAAGCTGAAATCTCTGCAATGGCACCCTAAGAATGTCTGCGATGAACAGCGTTCTGGTCCGCGCGCGATTGCTTCCTATATTGCAACCATACGCTCAGCCAGCCAACCGCCGGGATCCATGATCGCGCGAGCGGACGATCCCGGTCGCAAATGGCTGGCTGCCGTCACTCTCGTGGCTTTGAGCGATCAAGGGGAGCAGTCTGGCCCACGTGTCGAACAGAAGCCTTGGATCTTGGTGGATCAGAAGCGAAACCCGCAGCGCATCTTCCATCGCCTTGAGGTAGCCGCGGCGTATCTCAAGTGCGTTCTCGCAAGCATTGGGGCGACCAAGAATTTGTGTGATCGCGGAGGCCATAGCAGTCTGGACAGGAGGGGAGGGGAAGGCGATAGTCTGCAAACGTCTAGACGATCCCGCAATGAGCATCCTCAACGTTCTCCTCACTCGTGACCACCTCGTCGTCGCAGCGGATACCCTGGCAGAGGATGCTCTCACAGGGGCGTATTCCGCGGGGGCAAAGCTGCTGCTGATCCCTCAGCACAACGTAGTGCTTGCTGCGCGCGGGTCTACGCAATTCTTCCTGGGGGGCTCGCAGAATTCGGAAAAAATCGTACGCTAAGGTTTTCCGGGCATCCGTAGGGGCCGAAACTTCCCGTCTTCCAGTCTGCGGCTCTGCCGCCAGACGTAATCGCCGGTGAGGTTGATGTGCTCCCAGCCCAGCGGCGACAGGAATTGCAGCAGCTCGCCGTCCACCGGCTTGCCGGCCTCGACCAACCCCTGGGTGGCGCGCTCCAGGTACACCGTGTTCCACAGCACGATAGCCGCCGTCACCAGGTTGAGGCCGCTGGCCCGGTAGCGCTGCTGCTCGAAGCTCCGATCCCTGATTTCCCCAAGGCGGTTGAAGAACACCGCCCTGGCCAGCGAGTTGCGCGCCTCACCTTTGTTCAGGCCGGCATGCACGCGGCGGCGCAGCTCAACACTTTGCAGCCAGTCTAGGATGAACAGCGTGCGTTCGATCCGGCCCAGCTCGCGCAGGGCCACGGCCAGGCCGTTCTGGCGCGGATAGCTGCCGAGCTTGCGCAGCATCAGCGAGGCAGTGACGGTGCCCTGTTTGATCGAGCTGGCCAGGCGCAGGATGTCGTCCCAATGGGCGCGGACGTGCTTGATGTTCAGGGTGCCGCCGATCAGCGGCCGCAGCGTCGGGTAGGTCTGCACGCCCTGCGGCACGTACAGCTTGGTTTCGCCGAGGTCGCGGATGCGCGGCGCGAAACGGAAGCCCAGCAGGTGCATCAGGGCGAAGACGTGATCGGTGAAGCCGGCCGTGTCGGTGTAGTGCTCCTCGATCCGCAGGTCGGACTCGTGGTACAGCAGGCCGTCGAGCACATAGGTGGAATCGCGCACGCCGACATTCACCACGCGGGTGCTGAACGGCGCGTACTGGTCGGAGATATGGGTGTAGAACAGCCGTCCCGGCTCACTGCCGTACTTCGGGTTGACGTGTCTGGTGCTCTCGCCCCGGCCGCCAGCCCGGAAACGCTGGCCATCGGAGGATGAGGTGGTGCCGTCGCCCCAGTGGGCGGCGAAGGCATGCTGGTACTGGTGGTTGACCAGCTCGGCCAGGGCCGCCGAATAGGTCTCGTCGCGGATGTGCCAGGCTTGCAGCCAGGACAGCTTGGCGTAGGTCAGACCGGGGCTCGACTCGGCCATCTTGGTCAGCCCGAGGTTGATCGCATCACCGAGGATCGCGGACAGCAGCAACGTCCGGTCTTTGGCCTCGGCCCCGTCCTTCAGGTGGGTGAAGTGGCGGCTGAAGCCCGTCCAGTCGTCCACGTCCATCAGCAGTTCGGTGATCTTGATGCGCGGCAGTAACTGACTGGTCTGGTCGATCAGCGCCTGCGCCCGATCCGGCACCGCCGCATCCAGCGGGGTGATCTTCAACCCGGACTCGGTGAGGATGGCATCGGGCAGCTCGTTGTCCTTGGCCAGGCGGGCGACAGTGGCCAACTGCTCGTCCAGCAGCTGCAAGCGCTCTTCCAGATACTGGTCGCTGTTCGGGTTGATCGCCAGCGGCAGGGCCTGTTCCCGCTTGAGCGCGGCGAACTTCTCGGCCGGCAGCAGGTAGTCGTCGAAGTCGCGGAACTGCCGCGAGCCCTTGACCCAGATGTCGCCGGAGCGCAGGGCGTTCTTCAGCTCGGACAGGGCGCAGATTTCGTAGAAGCGCCAGTCGAGGCCTTCCGGGGTGATCACCAGTGGCTTCCAGCGCGGCTTGATGAAGGCGGTGGGAGCATCGGCCGGCACCTTGCGCAGGTTGTCGGCGTTCATCTCGCGCAGCGTCTGCACGGCTGCCAGCACGCCCTGCGCGGCCGGGGCGGCGCGCAGCTCCAATACCTCCAGCAGAGCCGGCGTGTAGCGGCGCAGGGTGGCGAAGTTCTCGCCGACCAGGTGCAGGTGGTCGAAGCCCTCCGGCCGGGCCAGCAGCTCGGCTTCGCTGACGCTCTCGGTGAACTCGTCCCAGGGGATCACCGCCTCGATGGCGGCATAGGGGTCGCTGCCGGCTTCCTTGGCCTCCAGCAGCGCCTGGCCGATCTTGGAGTACAGGCGCACCTTGTCGTTGATCGCCTTGCCCTGCTTCTGGAACTGCTGCTGATGCTTGTGCTTCGCGCCGCTGAACAGCTTGACTAGGATGCGGTCGTGCAGATCCACCAGCTCATCAATCACGGTTGCAGTGCTCTCCAGCACCACGGCGGCCAGGGTCGCATAGCGCCGCTGCGGCTCGAACTTGCCGAGGTCTTTGGGCGTCATCTGCCCACCCTCGCGGGCCAGCTTGAGCAGGCGGTTCTGGTGGATGTGCCGGCCCAGGACTTCGGGCAAGTCCACCAGCTGAAATGTCTTCAGCCGCTCGATGTGCTCAAGCATGTGCCGAGAGTTGGGTTTCAGCGGTGCCTGGCGCAGCCAGGTCAACCAGGTGATGCTGCTGCCGGCCTTGAGCTTCAACAGCTCGTCCAGCTTGGCCCGATGCGAGTCCGTGAGCGGTTCAACCAGGGCGCGGTAGACCCGCCGATTGGCCCGTGCAATGGCCTCCGAGCAAGCCCGGTCGATCACGCTCAACGCCGGCAGGATGCGTCGCTTCTGCCGCAGGCTCTCCAGCGCCTGGCCGGCCAGCAGCAAGCCCTTGTCGGTCTGCTGGGCCAGTTCGGTCAGCTCGCGCACCAGGGCGCGGAAGTCGGACAGGCCGAACGGGGCCAGTTGAAGGTAGGTGCGCAGTTCCTGGGCGTGCTCGCGACGGGTCACATCGCGCTCGCCGTACTTCGTCCAACTCGCCGGATCGGTCTGGACTTGCTTGGCCACCCACAGGATGACCGGTTCGGGCAGCTCGCTGTCAGTGCCCAACGCATAGCCGGGGTAGCGCAGCAGGCAGAGTTGCACGGCGAAGCCGAGGCGGTTGGCGTCGCCGCGCCGCTGACGGATCAGCGACAGGTCGGAGTCGTTGAAGGTGTAGTAGCGGATCAGGTCATCCTGGCTTTCTGGCAACGCGAGCAGGGTGCCCCGCTCCGTGGCCGAGAGGATCAAGCGACGCGGCATGTGTCAGTCGTCCGTGCGGAGGTACTGGTAGAGGGTTTCCCGGCTGATGTTGAACTCGCGGGCAAGCTGCGCCTTGGGCTCGCCGGCCGTCGCTCGCTGCCGCAGGGTAGCAGCCTGCTCATCGGACAGGGCTTTCTTGCGGCCCCGGTACGCGCCACGCTGCTTGGCCAAGGTGATGCCCTCACGCTGCCGCTCGCGGATCAGGGCGCGCTCGAACTCAGCGAAGGCCCCCATCACCGACAGCATCAGGTTGGCCATCGGCGAGTCCTCGCCAGTGAACACCAGGCCCTCCTTCAGGAACTCGATGCGCACGCCGCGTTGAGTCAGCTTCTGTACCAAGCGACGCAGGTCATCGAGGTTGCGGGCCAGCCGGTCCATGCTGTGCACCACCACTGTATCGCCTTCGCGGACGAAGCTCAGCAGCGCTTCGAGCTGGGGGCGCTGGGTGTCCTTGCCCGATGCCTTGTCGGTGAACACCTTGCTCACCTGTGTCTGTTCCAGCTGGCGTTCCGGGTTCTGGTCGAAGCTGCTGACCCGGACGTAGCCGATGCGGTGCCCCTGCACGATGTCTCCTTGGTTGAAGGCGGCTTAAGTGCTCCTTCTGTTCCGTTGTGCCTCAAACCCCGTTTCTGTCAGGCTGAAATCTATGACCTTCGCAGGCATGTGTCAAAAAATGCGAAAGATGACTCTATTCTGACTAAGCGGCGCGGCCCTGCCTGACATCCAGTTAGGGTATGCCTCAATCTGACGGTAGCGAGTCGCAGGCGTTCGGATCGGCATCGGTTTCGTTCCCTGTCTTGGCACGCGCTTCGAAGCGTTGATAACACTCCAACCCGCAGAAGTGCTCGACGTATTCCGCGCCTTCCGGGGTGAAGGCGGCATCGAGCGGGATTTCCTTGCAGCACACGCAGCAACTGGTGGTGGTCGAGTCACTTGCATTCATGGTGGCACCCCTCCATTGACTGACGAAGACGGCGAATGCCGCCGCCGGCATTGGCTTCGCGAACAGGAAGCCTTGTCCTGTGTCGCAGTCCGCTTGTCGCAATAGATCAAGACTCGCCGATGTTTCCACGCCTTCAGCCACCACATCCATGCCCAGCCCGTGCGCAAGCTGAATCACGGTGTGCACGATGGTTTGGTCGCGGCGGTCGTTGGCGAGCCCGGCGACAAACGATTGGTCGATCTTGAGCGTGCTGATTGGGCAGCACTTCAGATGTTGCAGACAGGAATACCCCGTCCCGAAGTCATCGGCGGCGAAGCGCACACCGATCTGCCGCAAGGCGTCCAGGGCGGGGAAGATCGCCGGATCACCAAACGCGACCGATTCGGTCAGCTCGATTTCGAGATACTCGGCGGGCAACTCGGCATCAGCCAGCACGCCCTTTACCCACCCGTCGAAGTCCGGTCCCACTTGGCTCGCCGAAACATTGACGGCCAGCCGGAACGGTCGCCATGCCAGCATTCGCCAGTCACGCATCTGGCGGCAGGCTTCGCCCAGCACCCAAGCGCCGATTTCAGGCATCAGGCCGGACGATTCGACCACGGGCAGGAACTGGCCCGGTGGCAATAGTCCAAGCGTCGGATGACGCCAGCGCAACAGGGCTTCCGCGCCGACAATCCCACCACTGCGCAGATCGACGACGGGCTGGTAGTGCAGTTCAAGCTGCCCGCGCTCGACCGCTTGGGCCAGTTCCGGCGTCGTCCATCCATCCGGCCGGAAAGCGCTCATTCTCTTTCCCTGAATGCCCGCAACGCCCGCGACAGGGACAGAAGGAACAGGCCGGTCAAACCGAGCGCCGCGATGACCCAATGCTCGCCGAGGAAAGCACCGGCGGTTGTGCCGGCCAGCACGACAGCGAGGATGGGCAGGTGGCAGGGGCAAGTCAGCACAGCCAGTCCGCCCCACAGGTAGCCGGTGATCGGTTTGTGCGTCTCGGACGGCAAGCGCTCGGGGTTGTTCATGGCAGACTCTCCGCGTGCTGTGCCGGCTCGGTCGGCAGGGTGGCCAACTGCACTTCCAGATCGGCCAACGCTTCGCGCCGACGCTCGACGAACTGACGCAGCAGGGCAAGCTGCGCGGCCGCTTCGTCGCCGTCCGCCGCATCCAGCGCCCGGCACAGCCGCGCCAGCGCGTCGAGGCCGATGCCCGCCTCGAAGGCCGCCCGCACGAAGCACAGCCGTTGCAAGGCGGCGTCATCGAACAAGCCGTAGCCGCCTGGTGTGCACGCCACCGGGCGCAGCAATCCGCGCAGCAGGTAGTCGCGCACGATATGCACGCTCACCCCGGCATCAAGAGCCAGCCGGGACACCGTGTAGGCGTTCATTGAACACCTCCTTTTTCTCACCCGGCGCAGCAGGAAAGCTGCTTCACATCCTTGTTGAAGGTCTGCGCCGCGAGCTTCAACCCCTCGACCATCGTCAGGTAGGGGAACAACTGGTCGGCCAGTTCCTGCACCGTCATGCGGTTGCGAATGGCCAGAGCCGCCGTCTGGATCAGTTCACCCGCTTCCGGCGCGACCGCCTGTACGCCGATCAGCCGATGGCTGCCTTCCTCGATAACCAACTTGATGAAGCCGCGTGTGTCGAAGTTGGCGAGCGCACGCGGCACGTTGTCCAAGGTCAAGGTGCGGCTGTCGGTCTCGATCCCGTCGTGGTGGGCTTCCGCCTCGCTGTAGCCCACGGTCGCCACTTGCGGATCGGTGAACACCACGGCCGGCATTGCGGTCAGGTCGAGCGCCGCATCGCCGCCGGTCATGTTGATCGCGGCACGGGTGCCGGCCGCTGCCGCCACATAGACGAACTGCGGCTGGTCGGTGCAGTCGCCGGCCGCGTAGATGTTCGGGTTGCTCGTGCGCATGCCTTGGTCGATGACGATGGCACCTTGCGCATTGACAGTGACCCCCGCTGCGTCCAGCGCGAGGCTGCGCGTGTTCGGTGTCCGACCGGTGGCAACCAGCAGTTTGTCGGCGCGCAATTCACCGTGCGTGGTGGTCAGCACGAATTCACCGTCCATATGGGCGACCTGGCTGGCTTGCGTGTGCTCCAGCACCTCGATGCCCTCGGCACGGAAAGCGGCTGTCACCGCCTCGCCGATGGCCGGGTCTTCACGGAAGAACAAGGTATTGCGCGCCAGGACCGTGACCTTGCTGCCCAGCCGGGCAAAGGCTTGCGCCAGCTCCAGCGCCACCACCGACGAGCCGATTACGGCAAGGCGTTCGGGAATGGTGTCGCTCGCCAGGGCCTCGGTGGAAGTCCAGTAGGGTGACTCTTTCAAGCCCGGAATCGGCGGGACCGCCGGGCTGGCACCCGTGGCGACCAGGCAGCGGTCGAACATCACGACGCGCTCGCCACCCTCGTTCAAACGGACGGTAAGGCTCTGGTCGTCCTTGAAGCGCGCCTCACCGTGCACAACGGTGATGGCCGGATTACCGCCCAGGATGCCTTCGTACTTGGCGTGCCGCAGTTCGTCGACGCGGGCCTGCTGCTGGGCCAGCAGCTTACTGCGGTCAATCGTAGGCACAGTTGCCGCAATACCGCCATCGAACGGGCTTTCCCGGCGCAGATGGGCGATGTGGGCGGCGCGGATCATGATCTTGGACGGCACACAGCCGACATTGACGCAGGTGCCGCCGATGGTGCCGCGCTCGATCAGCGTGACCTGCGCGCCTTGCTCGACGGCCTTCAGCGCCGCCGCCATCGCGGCTCCACCGCTGCCAATGACCGCTACCTGCACCGGGGGCTCGTTGCCACTGTGCTTTTCGGCGGCGGCCATCCATCCCCGCACCTTGTCGAGCAGTCCGACGCGGTTGTCCGCCAGTGGCGCATCGGCTAGCGTTGCCTTGTAGCCCAGTCCGGCCACGGCGGCAGTCAGCGCGTCCGGCGATGTGCCCGGCACGATGGCGAGTTGCGCTGTGCCCTTCGGATAGGACACCAGCGCCGACTGCACGCCTGGCACTTTTTCCAGCGCTTCCTTGACGTGCGCCGCGCACGAGTCGCAAGTCATGCCGGTGATTTTTAGATGGGTCATGCAACAGATCCTTTATCGTTTGTGGCGCCAGACAATGACGTCCGTTGTGCTGCGGTGCCGTTTTCAGTGACTCACTGCTTGACGCTGGACGGATAGCCCGCGTCTGCGGTTGCCTTGGTCAGCTTCTGCACGCTGGTCTTGGCATCGTCGAAGGTGACGACCGCTTGGCGTGTCTCGAAAGTCACGTCAACTTTGCTGACGCCTTCGACCTTGGAAATCGCCTTCTTGACAGTGATCGGGCAGGCGGAGCAGGTCATGCCCGGTACGGACAGCGTGACGGTCTGGGTGGCGGCCCAGACGGGGGCAACAACGGCGGCGAGGGCGAGGGAGGCAAACAGTTTCTTCATGGTGAACTCCGATCAGTAGAAAAATGGCATGACGTAGGGAAATCCGAGCGCGACCAGAACCAGCGCGGCCACGATCCAGAAAATGAGCTTGTAAGTAGCTCGCACTTGGGGAATCGCGCAGACCTCACCCGGTTTGCAGGCCGCTGCCTGCCGGTAGATGCGCCGCCAGGCGAAGAACAACGCCACCAGCGCCACGCCGATAAAGATGGGGCGATAGGGTTCCAACACCGCCAAGTTGCCGATCCAAGCGCCGCTGAACCCCAAGGCGATCAGAACCAACGGCCCGAGGCAGCAAGCCGAGGCGAGGATGGCGGCAAGCCCTCCAGTGAAGAGCGCGCCGCGCCCGGTTTTTGGTTCAGACATGCGCTTGTCCTTTCGAATTGAAATTGGATAGCGTAACCTTACTTCCGTACTCATGTACGGAGTCAAGCGATATGGAAAACAATTTGGAGAACCTGACCATTGGCGTTTTCGCCAAGGCGGCCGGGGTCAATGTGGAGACCATCCGTTTCTATCAGCGCAAGGGCTTGTTGCTGGAGCCTGACAAGCCCTATGGCAGCATCCGCCGCTATGGCGAGGCGAATGTAACGCGGGTGCGCTTCGTGAAATCAGCCCAGCGGCTGGGCTTCAGCCTGGATGAGATCGCCGAGCTGCTGCGGCTGGAGGATGGCACCCATTGCGAGGAAGCCAGCAGTCTGGCCGAGCACAAGCTCAAGGACGTGCGCGAGAAAATGGCTGACCTGGCGCGCATGGAGGCCGTGCTGTCTGAGTTGGTGCGCGCCTGCCATGCGCGAAGGGGGAACGTTTCCTGCCCGCTGATCGCGTCACTACAGGGTGGAGCAAGCTTGGCAGGTTCGGCTATGCCTTAGCGTGCTTTATTTTCCGTTTTCTGAGACGACCCCTTAGAAAGCCTAGTCAAAGAGCTGTCACGAGAACACCGTTAGCTTAGCGTACGATTTTTTCCGAATTCTGCGGTTCCCCCTTCCTCCGCATCTACGAGCTTGCACTGCAGGCCAGCTTCCGCGCAGATTTCACAATAGAACAGCTATCTGCCGAGCTAGGGCTGGTGGTGGACCAACTCTGGCCGAACTTTGAGAAAGCGGTTAGCGAAGCGGGATTGCCGATCGAGCAACTCGGGACCGAGTTGGTGCTTGGTGGATGGTCGTTGAAGAACGGCCGGATGATGGCCACGGCGTATGCGAAGAGTGACAGCCGGCGCCCTTGCGTTGTCCAGCCGATCGGGGGGCAGATGGCGTCGCCGGGCGAACCGCTCCAGGCCGCGACCCCTAGCATGGCCCAGGTGGATCTGCTGGCCCATGCGCGTCTCCAGGTCAGCTACCTCAATGGGCAATTGGGCCGGAAAGTAGCAGGAGGTCGACTGCTAGTTGGGTTTCTGCAGAAGGGGCAAGCCCTGCTCAAGGATCTAGGAGAGATCTAGGTCGCGGGAGTCAAATACGCTAGGGGCTGAAATCGAAGTTCAGGTCTGGCCCTAAGGCAGAAGGCCAAAGCAGACCAAGGTCGTCCGTGGATTTGGGATGTTTATCGAGGGCAGGGTGGATGTCCGCTTCTGGCCGGAAGCGGACATTGGGCGGCGACCGGCCCGGTGATGGCATCCGCCTTCGACCCAAAGCGGGCATCGTTCTCGACACACCTGAGTTGATCCGTACTCCAAAGCCTGTTTCCGCTACCCCTTGTAGTGCTCGACGTAGAGCCCCAAAGCTGCCAACGACGCATACACGGCGGACCCAGCGTTGGTCGCGTACAAGGCAAAGGGAACCGGAGGATCGCAGGGAACTGTTGCGATGAACCACGGAGCTGAGCTCGTCAAGCTCGTCCTAGGTGATGTGAGGAATCCTAGCTCCCTACGCATACCTAGCGCCTCGCGGACGTACGCCTTGTTCCAGCCGCCAGTCTTGCACGAGACCCCAAGAAGTAACTCCGTAAATGCGGGATAGCGACGGGTCTTAATCGGACGATATACACCGACGTCAATCTCGTGACGGTCAGCCGCTTTGACCACCGTCGTGCCTTTCCAGCTATGGCTTAGTGTGGTGACCTGCACTGAAATCCTAATCTCGAGCTTCTCAGTAGACGTAGATCCACTGATGTAATCGTGATCCGGATGGTTTGCTTTGCATGGAGATCCTCCAAACGTCAGGACGCCTGCCATCTTGGGGGTACACGTGAGCTTGTAGCCCGCACTATCGATGATTCGCAGAAGCCTAAGCAGCACCCGAAGTTCGTAAGCCTTTCCTTGCGCGTAGGGAGACCCGCTCGCCTTAGCACGCGAAATGGCTGCTTTCACAGCGTTGAGGATTGCTAACTTACTGATCGTCACAGTCGCGGTCCTCGTGGCGCGTGTTCCTCGCGAGGGTCGTCCGGTGGCAGATATCGAGCGATATAGGCCTCAAGATCTGCCTGCTCGTGATCCGTCAAACGCTGGGGTGATACAGTTGGTAGATGTGACCGGATTGAGCGAACTCGGCGACCTTCTGGTGTCTCAACAGTGTAATGAACGTCCTCCAGTCCGGTGAGACCTTGGACCAGCTTCCCGATCTCACCCAAGGTTTGCGAGAGGGCGTCTTGGGTCGTCACAGGTCTAAAATCGAGAACCGCCGCAAGTGCGGCTGCAGCTTGTGCATTCGTGTCGTCCTCGTAATCAGACATCGCCTGAACAATCGCGGAGCGAAGCGATCTAACAATTTGTGGATCAAGCTCAGACGCAAGGGCTAGCGCCTTCCCTATCTCCCTAATTACCTCTTCACCACCTTGATCTTCTGCCATTCACAACTCCACAGCTGTAGACATTAACGGGCCGCGCGGGATGAACCGCCCGGATTCTCTAAATTCAATTGCCGAAGGTTGCCGTTGGCAATGTTCCTTAAGAGTAAGGCACAGTGCGGTTTGGTTCCATAAGCGGATCGCGCTGGCTGTATCCCGAAGTGTGCGATGACGCCGAAGCTGGATAGTGTCGCTGAATTGGACCATCAGGCACTTAGGTCTGAGCCCTGATACAGATTGATGATATGACTCCAAGTCGCGTACGGGCTGCGAAGAGCACCGGCTACTTTGGTCCGCTTCTGACCGAAAGCGGACATTCGTTTAACCAAGGGTGAAGGAAACTTTTAGGGCCAGGATGGACTTCAACTCTCTCGTTCGCTCGCTTCTATCCGATGCGAAGATGCGCCGTAACAAGCCTCTGCGAGACTAGTGCGCGAGCCAGGTCGCTGACATTGCTCCATGGCCTATGACGTGCCCCGCACCCGCTGGTCAAATGGAACCGCCCTCGGCACCATGGGCACGACCATCTAAGGAGTTCTTCATGCTCTACCAAGATAAGTACGTCGCCTTCATCGACATGCTCGGGTTCTCCGCACTTGTCCAAGAGTCGGCAGCCGACATGAGCAAGCTTGATGAAATAGCAGAGGCCATCGACAGACTAAAGAACACAGCGTGCTGCAACCCAGCAACAGCACTTTTGTTCACTTACTTCAGCGACTGCATCGTCATATCAAGCAGCCGCTCTCCTGCTGGCCTTGCCGACATCCTGAGCTGCATCAGAATGTTGGCCGAGAACCTGCTAGTGGTTGATATATTGATACGTGGAGGGCTCACAGTTGGAAGCATTCATCATGATTCTCAGATGATCTTCGGACCGGCGATGCTGGACGCCTATCGCATGGAATGTAAGGAAGCACGCAATCCCATGGTGCTCGTGAGCGAAGAGGTGCGATCGGATGCTCGCGCTGCGGGGTTAAGCAACCTGTTGACGTGGGATGACGAAGAGCCAGACCGCCACTATGTCCACTATCTGATCTCGTACAGCGCTTATGACTCTAATCCAAGGGCGGGCGTCGTGATTCTCGATAGCCAGGCCGCTCTCATCCGGCATTTCATCGCCAAGAGGCTGCTAGGCGCTCCGGGTAAGATCCTGGATAAAGCCGAGTGGATGGAACGATATTGGAACGAGAAGGTGGCGACAGGTGGAATTCTCGGACGTGTTGACAGGGTCGCAGACCTTGTTAGGCCCAATGCGCGACCATTTCGCAGCAGACTCGCCGTTCTAGCACCGCAACCGGGCGCCACTAGTGTGGACTAGCGAATCAGGCAAGCAGCTGCCGATTCCTTGCAAAGATTCAATTCAATTGGCCATACGGAAGCACGTGCAATCCCTGATGGCAGTCGGGACCACCATCTCCCCATTGCCAGCCGCGTCTGAACCAGCGCCCGGAACGCTTCAGCGGAAGGGGCTGGTCCCTTCCGCTGGTGCCTGCCCTGGTTGCACCGGCTATGCGCGGCCACCACGTTCCCGGACACGTCTCTGCCCCCGTCCTGTTGGGCCACCAGGTGCTCGGCGGTGCATTGAAAGGCTCGGGCCTTACTGGCCTTCAGCCCGAGCTCTGAGGGTGCAGTGAGCCACATCGGCAGGCCGCAATAGAAGCAACGGCCCGATTGGGCGTAGAAGGCAGAAGTGCGAAGGGATCTGCGGCGTTTGGCGGTCATGGATGGCTCCGGAATCGAAGGATTCCCGTGCCCCCATTGGGTGGACCTCGGGCACCCGGAGCCTATTGGCTATGCGGGCACAACACCGGCGCTTTATAGCGACTGGCTAAGGCGTTATAGCTCAGCGCTTGAGCCGCTACAAGGCCCAGATGCCGACCAGAACGGGAGGGAGTCACCGACGCCCAGTTAAGGTCAAAGCTTGGTCAGGGGGCGAGCGACGCGCTTGAGCAGGTGGAGCGGGGCGTGGCGCGTCACCCAGGGAAGTCGCGGTGTTGTAGTCCTGCTCAACCCGCTGAACTGTTCGCACGTTCAGGCCCGAGATCTCGTCTAATTGTTCTTGCGACCAATGTCGCGACTGGCGGAACTGGGAAGTGCAGGCGACAAGCTCTGACCGATCAGGTGCGCAGTTGGGAACTCAAGGGCGAGCTGGATGTGGAGCCAGAAATCGAGGGCGTCTTAGGTGCGGATCCAGGAATCAAGGGCATCTTTGGGGGAGATCTGGAAATCGCGGGCGTCCTTGTGGGGAAATACGGGCGGACAGCTGTGGGATCTGGGGCGTTTCCGTTGTGGCAGTCACCAGAGCCGGAGCCATTGCCAAGCCGAGCCTAGGAACCGGATCAGGCCAGACATAGCATTTCGCATAATGTATATTATGTTCAGAGCGTCCCGGCACGTGTCTTGCCGCATCCCGGCTCCCACTCTGACATCGAGCCAAGATGATGCGTGATCGGAAACTCACCGGTGCTTGGGCCGGCTTCTCGTTCAAGAGTGGCCGACTGGTCACGCCTGAGGGTCGTGAACTGCTCCCTGAGGACTTGGCGTGGCTTTCCCTGCTGGCCGCTCAGGCCCAGGAATGGCGCCGCCTGATGGAGACCTCACAAGCCCGCCAGAAACGTCCATTTGGTCGGGCCGTCATCATTGATCTGGCCGAGGCGATCCGTCGCCGGGCCCGCCGCTCGCCGGAATGACCGTCAGCCTGGCCGCTGATGCCTGCTCTGCTATTCACGACAGCGCAGCCATTCGCCCTTTGCGTTGCGCAGCTGCTCCCAGCCGTTGCTCAATCGCCGCATTGCGGTCCCACCCATGCAGGCAGCGCCCAACTGCTTTGCCTCCGCGCTGCCGTAAGCCGGCATGTGCACAATCTCGCTCGACGGCGTCGGTATGCCTTGGCGACGCGCCTCGCCCTGGATCAACGCCCGCTCAATGTCCGTGCAATAGCGCCGCACACGCGGATCGATGTGCTGCTGGCATCTGAGTGGTTCAGCGCCGAGATTGCTCGCCTTTGGCGGCGATGGCGTCTGCCTGGGCAGCGGCTGCGGACCCGTCGCAGAGCGAATGGCCTGCGCGTGCGACGCGGTTGCCAGCAGCAACTCCGTCAGCAGATATTACACAGCGGCCGTGATGCGTCACGATAATTGGAGGCTGATCGGTATGGGTCATTGACTGGCGCTTTGTGCGCATGGCACACGCGGCCTCGGCGCGACCCGCACGGTATGATGCCGCCTTTCCCACTCCCCCTCCCCATGCCCGCCCCCTGCTCTTCCGCCATTATCTGGACGGCAGTGGCGCTCGCCACCGTAGGTCTGCTGTTCCGTCCTTTCCGCCTGCCCGAGTATGTCTGGGCCGTCGTGGCGGCGGCGCTGCTGCCGCTGACCGGTGTGATGCAGGCCGGCACGGTCCTGGGCGCGGTCGCCGAAGGCGGTGATGTCTATCTGTTCCTGGTTGGCATGATGGTTCTGGCAGAGCTCGCGCGGCGGGAAGGGCTGTTCGACTGGCTGGCGCTGTACGCGGTGCGGCACGCGGGTGGCTCCGGGCGGCGGCTGTTCGACCTGGTGTTCCTGGTCGGCACGCTGGTGACGGTATTCCTCTCCAACGACGCGACCGCGGTCGTGCTGACCCCTGCGGTCTATGCCGCCTGCAGGGCGGCCCGCGCCAATCCCCTGCCCTACCTGTTCGTCTGTGCGTTCATCGCCAATGCGGCAAGCTTCGTGCTGCCCATCTCCAATCCGGCCAACCTGGTGGTGTATGGCAGGCACATGCCACCGCTGCAGCAGTGGCTGGCGCAGTTCGCGTTGCCGTCGCTGGCGGCGATCGGTGCGACCTACCTGGTCCTGCGCTGGGTGCACCGCCGCGAGATCGCGCAGCCACTGGCCCCGGCGCCGGAACATCGCCCCCTGTCTGCTGGCGGTCGCCTGAGTGCTTACGGCGTGCTGTTCACCGGCTCAGCGCTGCTGGTGACGTCGGCGTTGAACGGCCCGCTGGGTCTGGTGACCTTCTGCGCAGGCAGCGCGAGCGTCGTCGCCGTCGCCCTTGGCCAGCGCCGGAGTCCGCTGCCGCTGCTGCGCAACGTGTCCTGGGGCGTGCTGCCGTTGGTGGCAGGTCTGTTCGTGCTGGTCGAAGGTGTGGCAAAGACCGGCGTGATACAGATGGCGGCCAGTGCGCTGGAATCCCTTGCCCGCACCTCGCCGCAGCAGGCCGGGTGGCTGGCCGGCCCGGCCGCAGCTCTGCTCAGCAACCTCGCCAACAATCTGCCGGTGGGCCTGGCCGCAGGCTCACTGGGGCAGATGGCCGACCTGCCGGCGCCGACGCGCGCGGCACTGCTGATTGGTGTGGACCTCGGCCCGAACCTGTCGGTGACCGGTTCGTTGGCGACCCTGCTGTGGCTGGTGGCCCTGCGTCGCGAAGGCGAACATGTCAGCGGGCTCGACTTCCTGCGCATCGGCGTACTGGTGATGCCGCCCGCGCTGCTCGGGGCATTGCTGCTGCTCTGAGCCATCGCCGGCCCGGCACAGGGTTCAGTGCGGCTGCCTGCACGAGCGGAACGCCGCCACCTTCATGCGGTTTCCGCACTGGGCCATGCTGCACCAACGTCGCCAGTCACTTCACATGGTGAACCACGGTGCTCGGCCATAGTGGCCGGAGTTCGTCATCATGTTGAGCGTTCATGGCAGCAGTCCGCGCGCACCTCAAGCAGTTGCCTCGCCGGTGGCGCACAGCGCTCTACATCCTGGTCGGCCTCTACGCAGCCTATCTGTTGGCGGGCAACGTCTTCCTCAACACGCCGCTGTTCGACAACGTCACCAACCGCAAGCCGCAGAAGTTCGTGATGACCACGGGCCCGGCGATCACACTGGTGCCGGGCCACGTGATCGCCTGGAACGTGCACATGCGCGGCCACGTCAACCACACGGTCTATGTGCTGCATGCGGAACGTGCCAGTGCGCGCCTTGCCCTCCTCCCCCTGTTCCGGCGCGAAGTCCGGGTGCCGCGGCTGCAAGCGACCGGTGTTTCGGCCGACGTCAGTCGCGTCGATCAGGTCGTCCCCTCGCCCCCCCGCGGCACCCGCGGGTGGACGCTGCGCTTCAACGCCATCCATAGCGACAGCATCCGCAGTGCCCGGCTGGGCAAGCTGCTGATCATCGGCAAGGGAGCCGGAACGGTCGGTTTCCTCAAGCAACTGCGCGGCGGTCCGTCGGAACTGTTCGATTCCCAGGTCCGCTTCGATGCCGCCGACGTCAGCTATGACGGCGTTCAGCTGCTGGGGGACACAGAACTCACGTCCCGCTTCAGCTATCCCCGCCATTTCCGCGACCAGGCGCCCGGCCTGGCCAAACTGGGCCTGTTGCGGGCTGCGCTCGAGGTCAACGCACGAAGCCAGGGGCTGCGCCTGGATACCGGCCTGGCGCAGCCGCGGATCGCCAGTGCCCCGGTGCCGGGGCGACTGCAGATGGACATCCGCATGGACCATGGACGCCTGCAGCCCGGCAGCCACGCGCTGTGGCACGTGCCCCTGCTGCTCGGTGACGGCGCTCCCGGCCGTGGCGTTCTGGCCCTGCAGCTCAACACCGCCGACGACATTCGGCTGCAGGCCCGGCTGCCTCCCAAGGAAGGAACGGGCGCAGCGCTGGACGCCGATCTTCGGATTGCTGGCCGTGAGATTCCTTTCCGCCAGATCGACCAGTTGATCGAACGGACCTCGGGAACGGTGCGCGGCGAGTGGACCTTCACCTCGCTCAACTGGATCCCCGCGCTGTTCGTTCGCAAACCCTGGCTGCAGCTCGATGGCGGCGGCGTCCTGCAGGCGGATCTGAAGCTCCGCAACGGTGAACTGGTGGCGGGCAGCACGGTCGACATTCCCTCCGCCAAAGCGGTTGCCGGTATTGCCGGCGTGACGATGGCGGGCACGGCCAGCGCGCATGGTGAGCTCAAGGACGGATCGCCCACCCGCGCCGAGCTGTCGGTACGCCTGCCCCGCTTCACTGCCAACCCGACGGACGCGCCGCACACACGGCTGTTCGATGGCCGCGATCTGCAGGTGACGCTGAGCGGTGACGGCCGTATCCGCGAGCTGCGCAACGGTGTGCGCGCGCACCTGCGTTTCAGTGACGCCACCATTCCGGACCTGGCGGCCTACAACCGCTATCTGGGCACGGACCAGGTACGGCTGCTCGGCGGCACCGGCCAGGTGAGCGGCGAGATGCGGCTGGACACCAATGGTCGCATCGGCCAGGGCAGCGCCCGCCTGCTGGGCCGGCAGGCACGTGCGCAGGTCGCCGGGCTGTCACTGACCGGCGACGTGCAGCTGGATGCAGCCCTGCGCCGCGGCAACTTCACTGACCGCCATTTCGACGTCTCGGGCAGCACCGTCGAGCTGCGCAACATCCAGATGGCCGGTGTCGCACGCAAGACGCCGTGGCGTGGGCGTATCGACATCCAGTCCGGGCGCATCGATGCGCAGTCACCCTTCCAGGTGGACGCACGTGGGGCCCTGGCAATGAGCGATGCCTCGCCCCTGCTGGCGGTGTTTGCCGAGCGCGGCGACTATCCGCGTTGGGTGCTGTCGCTGCTCGACGCTGGCCAGGTCGATGCGCAGACCGCACTGCGCTGGCGGCCAGGGCATCTCACCCTGGACGAGCTGACCGCGGAGAATGACCGGTGGTCCGTCCGCGCCCGCCTCGATCTTCCCGGCCAGCACAAGCGCGGCGATCTCTATCTGCGCTGGGGCGTGCTCGGCGCCGGCCTCGAGCTCGACGGCGAGCAGCGCCGCTGGCACCTGGCAAAGGCCCGCGAGTGGTTTGATGAGCGCCCCTCCCTGCTGCCCGCCTCGGCGGCCCCTGCGCAACAAGCGCCTGGGGACTGACGGCCGGCGCTGCATCCAAACGTGCCACTCGTTCGTATTGGTTCGAGACCCACGCGAGGATGCCCGATGAAACGAACAACGCAGGCCCTTGGACTGGCCGGCTGGCTTACGCTGACCTTCGTGGCAGCGGCGCTTGGCGCACGGGCCTCGATCTCGGCATCGGATTTCTACTCCACCCTGTCGCTGCCCGCGTGGGCGCCTCCCGCCGGGCTGTTCGGACCGGTCTGGACGGTGTTGTACGCGCTGATGGCAGTGGCCGCGTGGCTGGTCTGGCGCGAGAAGGAACGGCGCCCCAACATGGTGGCATTGGTGCTCTACGTCGTGCAGCTGGCCGCCAACACCGCATGGAGCTGGCTGTTCTTTGGATGGAAACAGGGTGCGCTCGCCTTCGTGGATATCCTGGCCCTGCTGGCGCTCATCATCGCCACCGTGATTGCCTTCGCGCGCATCCGGACGCTGGCGGCGATCCTGCTGCTGCCCTATCTGCTGTGGGTAGGGTTCGCCGCCGTACTCAACTACGCGGTGTGGCAGGCCAACCCCGGGGCCCTGTAAAGCGGTGCGCGCTTCAGGCGGTTGCTTCAGGCGCAGGCTGCCAGCTGCGCAGGGTCGCGCCCTTCAGCGACTGCTGCCCGCAGCCGGTCGGGCAGCGCAGCACACGGATGGCCGACATACTGACCAGGCCCTGCCCCTCCACCGCCTTGAACACCGTCTCGCAGCGCAGGCAGCGTGCCACCATGGAATACAGGTGAACGATGCGGCGGGTGCCGGGGTCCTGCAGAAGATCCACGTCCAGCAGCTGGAACTGGCAGCTGTCCGGCATCGCGCGCATGGAGTAGGACGTGTTCGGGGATGTCTGCAGGTTCACGACGGAGCGCCAGTGGAGGTGACCTGCGTACGTTATGGAAACCAGCGTGCAGCGGGTGTGCAGTGCACATGCAGTGACCGCGAAATCTTCTGCGGGCCGCGGACCGATTCTGCTAGGGTGCCGCAGATGCACAGTCCATTGCCGTCCTCCGATCCACCCGCCCGCTGCGAGCAGTCTGCCGGTAGTCCGTTGAGCGTGTACCTGAGGGACGCCACGCGGTCGGTGCACGGCAGCCTCGATGCGTTCCTGATCGGGCAACGCCTGTTCGAATCCACATTGCGCTACGGGCGCTTTCTCCAGGTCCAATGGCATTTCCACCACGCCGCAGCACCGCTGTACAGGGACCGGCTCGCGCTTCCGCTGACGTCACGACTGGGGCTGGTTGAGCAGGACCTGATGGACACCGGCGCCCCGCTCCCCCCAGCGCATGCCTGGCGTCCCAGGCTGCAGCACGCATCCCGTGCGTCGGCATTGGGTTGGCTGTACACCGTCGAGGGTTCTGCCCTGGGTTCGGCTGTCCTGCTCAAGTACGCCGCCGCGCTGGGGCTGGGTGCCGGCCATGGCGCCCGTCACCTTGCACCTTCGCCTGCAGGCGTGGCCGAGCAATGGCGGATCACCCGCGCGCATCTGGATGCGCAGCCCCTAACGCAGCGGCAACGCCAACAGGCCTGCAGCGCGGCGCAACAGGCGTTTGCATTCGTGCGGCGTTGCGCAGCTGAAGTGTTCAGCAAAGCGTGAACAAGCATTCACATCGACCGGACGGTATGCGGCCGCAGCATTTTCCGTCACCATTCCATTCCGCCCGGCCCGTCACGAATCATGAGTACCGCCCTTGATGCCTTCCGCTGATCGCACCTGGAACGATGCACTGTCGGACTGTGCGCGGGAACCCATCCACACACCGGGCGCCATCCAGCCCTATGGCGTGCTGCTGGTGCTGGATCCGCTGACGCTGCTGGTGCGGGAATGTGCCGTTAGCCAGCCCATCGCGCTGCGCCAGTACGGTGATCCGCTGATGCAGCATGTCGAGAACGCACTGGGCGGGGTGATCGGCCCCTTCGTGCATCGCCTGCGGCACATCGCACCGGGCGGCACCCTGCACCTGGGCGCGGTCCACCTGGATGGGCTGGGGCGCCACCAGTTGCTCGCGCATCGTTCAGATGACGATCTTCTGATCGAGCTGGAAGCTCCCGTTGCCGGGCAACCCGGCTCCCTGGAGGAACTCTACCCTGCGATCCGCGAGCTGATGCTCGCCATCGAGGGGGCTGCGACGGTGGAGGATCTCTGCCAGCTGGCGGCTGCGCACATACGCAGGATCGCCGGATTCGACCGTACGCTCGTCTACCAGTTCGACGCCGGCTGGAATGGAACCGTCGTGGCCGAAGATGGCAACGGCATCCTGCCTTCGTATCTTGATCTGCGCTTCCCGGAATCGGATATTCCGGCGCAGGCGCGCGCCCTGTATCTGCATAACCGGGTGCGGCTGATCGCCGATTGCGATTACACGCCCGTGCCCCTGGTGCGGGCCGGGCATCATCGCCAGGCCCCGCCCACCGACCTGAGCCTTTCCACGCTCCGCAGCGTCTCGCCGGTGCACCTGCAGTACATGCGCAACATGGGCACGGCGGCATCGATGTCGGTCTCGCTGATCCACGAGGGACAGCTGTGGGGGCTGGTGTCGTGCCACAGCGCACAGCCGCGCCGGCTGCCCTATCACGTGCGCACGGCCTGCGAGTTCATGGGGCAGATCCTGTCGCTGCAGATCGCACTGAAGCAGCGCGCACGCGCCGTGGAGGAACGGGTCGGGCGCCGGTCCTTGCTGGTCAAGCTGCTGGGCCGCATGGCCGGCGACGAGGACTTCATGGCCGCGCTCCGCCGGGACCCCGACAGCCTGCTTTCACTGACCGGCGCGCAGGGCGCGGCCATCGTGCACAGGAACGACTGCGTGCGCCTGGGCCAATGCCCCGGGAATCCGGAGGTACTTGCGCTGGCACAGTGGCTCGCGACCGCGCACGTGGGCGAGGAAATGTACTTCACCGATCATCTGACCGCGGCCTGGCCGCCTGCGGAGCAGTTCAGCGATGTCGCCAGCGGCGTGATCGCCGTATCCATCTCCCAGCTGCATGACAGCTACCTGATGTGGTTCCGCCCAGAGGTGGTACGCACGGTCAGATGGGGTGGCGATCCACGCAAGAGCGCAGGCGGCAGCGACGCCCTGTCGCCACGGCATTCATTCGAGGCATGGAAAGAGACCGTGCAGCAGCGCAGCCTGCCGTGGAACGAGGCCGACTGCGATGCGGCGCTCGAGATGCGCAACGCCATCGTCGACATCGTGCTGCGCAAGGCGGAAGAGATGGCCGAACTGAACGAGCAGCTGATGCGCAGCAACAAGGAGCTGGAGGCGTTCTCGTATTCCATCAGCCATGATCTGCGCGCCCCGTTCCGGCATATCGTGGGCTATTCCGAACTGCTCGGCAGCTCGGCAGGCGAGCGCTTGAACGAGACCGAGCGGCGTTTCCTCGACACCATCGTTGATTCGGCCAAATCGGCCGGCACGCTGGTGGATGATCTTCTGAGCTTCTCCCAGATGGGCCGCTCGACGCTGGGTCGCGCACGCATCGACATGGCAGCCATGGTGGAGGACGTGCGGAAGATGCTGGAGTTCGAATACCACGGACGCGATGTCCAATGGCAGATCGGGGACCTGCCGCAGGTTGAGGCCGACCCCACCATGATGCGCCTGGTCTGGCAGAACCTGCTGTCCAATGCAGTGAAGTTCACCCGCGAGCGCATGCACGCGGTGATCGCAGTGGCGCACGAGCGTTCGGCAAGCGAGGATGTTTTCACTGTGCGCGACAACGGCTGCGGCTTCGACATGCGCTATGTGGACAAGCTGTTCGGCGTGTTCCAGCGGCTGCACCATGTCGAGGAGTTCGAAGGCACCGGCATCGGCCTGGCCAACGTGCGCCGCATCATCGGCCGCCATGGCGGCCGCACCTGGGCCGAGGGCGAGCCGGGCAAAGGCGCCACCCTCCATTTCACCCTGCCCCTGCATTCTGGAGATGTTCAATGAGGGACCTGCGGCCGATCCTGCTTGTCGAGGACAGCCCCAAGGATGCTGAGTTGACCCTGGCCGCGCTGTCGCGTTGCCAGCTGCTCAACGATGTCATCCATGTGCGTGACGGCGCCGAGGCGCTGGACTATCTGCGATGCGAGGGCGCCTTTTCCGGTGCCCGCCATGGCGGCCCCGTGGTCGTGCTGCTCGATCTCAAGCTGCCGAAGGTCAATGGACTGGAGGTGCTCGAGCAGGTTCGTGGCGATCCCGTTCTCAGCAGCACCCCGATCGTGATGCTGACCTCGTCGCGGGAGGAGCAGGATCTGATCCGCAGCTATGAACTGGGGGTCAACGCGTTCGTGGTCAAGCCCGTGGATTTCAAGGAATTCTTCGACGCGATCCAGGGTCTTGGCATGTTCTGGGGAATCACCAATCAACCACCGCCCCATCGCCCGAACGGCTCGGGACACCACCATGGGTGATATCACCGACCGCGGCGAGCGCCTGCGCATCCTCATGCTGGAGGACAGCGCACTCGATGCGGAGCTGATCTCCGCCCAGCTGCTGCGGGCCGGCCTGGATTTCGAGGCGGAGCGCGTATGGACGCGTCGGGGCTTCCTCGATGCCATCGACAGCGGCACGCATGACGTCATCCTCGCCGATCATGTATTGCCCGGCTTCGATGGCGATGCGGCCCTGGCCCTGGCGCGCGAACGCGTCCCCCATACGCCATTCATTTTTGTTTCCGGCACGCTTACCGAAGAACTGGCGGTGCAGGCCCTGACCCGTGGCGCGCGCGACTACGTGGTGAAGCAGCGGCTGCAACGACTGCCGGACGCGATACGGCGTGCACGGCAGGAGGCGCACGAGCGTGGCAAGCTGGCCCAGGCCCAGGCGGCGCTGAATGACAGCCAGGCGCAGTTGCAGCAGATCACCGACGTGGTTCCGGCGCTGATCGCGCAGTTCGATCACGAACACCGCTTCCGCTTCGCCAACCGTGCGTTTCTCGACTGGCACGGGGTAAGCCTGGCCGAAGTGCAGGGGCGGACTGCGCGCGAGATCAGTGGGATTTCAGCCTTCGAGGAGGCGCTGCCCAGCCTGCAGCAGGTCCTCCAGGGAGAGCGCGCCAACTTCCAGGCACGTCTTGCCCATCGCAGCGGTGAGACGCGCTTCGTACAGATGGACTGCGTACCGGAGCGCGCAGCCGATGGCCGCGTGGTCGGCTACATCTGCGTGGGCAGCGACGTTTCCCAGCTCAAGCGCGCCGAACTGGCCCTGCGCGAGGACAACCAGTCGCTGGAGCGGCAGGTTCAGGCGCGCACCGCCGAGCTCCGGGCCAGCAAGCGACGTCTGCAGTCCATCTTCGAGTCCAGCTTCCAGCATCAGGTGCTGCTTGACCTGTCCGGGCGTGTCGTCGACGCCAACGTCGCCTCGCTGGCCGCGGTGCTGGCCGAGAAGGCGCAGGTTGTGGATACCCCCTACTGGCAGACGCCCTGGTTCACCACCACGCCCGGAATGAGCGAGGTGATCGACAAGGCGGTTGCCGATGCCGTAAGTGGGCGCAGCTCCCTGCACTCGCTCGAACTGGAGCTGCCCACCGGCCGGCGAAGTTTCGACGTTTCATTCCGTCCGTTGCAGGACGGCGCCGGCGAGGTCACTGCGGTGGTGTCCGAAGCCGTGGAGACCACCGCACGACTACAGGCAGAGCATGCACTCCGGCAGGCACAGAAGATCGAGGCCGTCGGGCAGCTGACCGGCGGCATCGCCCATGACTTCAACAACATCCTGACGGTCATCTCCGGCAACGTCGAGCACGCGATGCTGTTGAGTGGCCATCCCGGAGCGTCGGCCGAGGCGACCACACGCGCACTGGACAACGCCCTGAAGGGCGTCTCGCGCGCGGCAAGCCTGACCCAGCGGCTGCTCGCCTTCGCGCGCCGCCAGCCGCTGCGCAGCCAGGCCGTCAATCTCAACGACTGCATGCTCGGAATGCAGGACATGCTGCAGCGGGCGCTGGGCGAGCTGGTGCGACTGGAGATCAGCACGGCTGCCGGCATCTGGTGCGTGGAACTGGACGTCGCACAGCTGGAGGCATCCGTGCTCAATCTCGCGGTGAATGCACGTGATGCGATGCCCAGCGGCGGCCGGCTGAGGGTCGAGATCGACAACAGCCATCTCGACGGCGACTACGCCGCCCTGTTCCCCGATGCGGCTCCGGGCGAGTACGTGATGCTGCGTGTCCGCGACAACGGCCACGGCATGCCGGCCGACACGCTGGCGCGGGTGTTCGAGCCGTTCTTCACCACGAAACAGGTGGGGCGTGGCACGGGCCTGGGGCTCTCCATGGTGCATGGTTTCGTCAAGCAGTCCGGCGGCCACGTGCTGATCGACTCCGTGGAGGGCGGAGGAACCAGCATCACCATGATGTTCCCGCGCTCGCCGCTTCCCCTGCCCTGTGAATCCCCTGCGCCGGCAGTGGGACTGGCCGGCTATGAACAGCGCGGCGAGACCATCCTGGTCGCTGAAGACAATGATGATGTCCGCGCGTACACCGTCGACGCCCTGCGCCAGCTGGGCTACCGCGTGCTGGAGGCACATGACGGGCCGTCCGCCCTGCGCCTGCTGGAACGCCCGGACGCGCGCATCGATCTGCTGTTCTCCGATATCGTGATGCCCGGCATGTCCGGCTGGGAGCTGGGTCGCGAAGTCAGGGAGCGCTGGCCTGAGGTGGCGATTCTGTTCACGTCCGGCTATCCGCGTGATCATGACGCGCCGGGGGGCGCGGGCCGCTCTGCGGCGCTGCTGAGCAAGCCATTCACGCGCGCCGATCTGGCCGAATCGATCCGCGGCGTGCTGGCGCCTTCCAGTTGATCGAGCGGGGCACGCGCCGGCTCAGGGGCCGTCCGCGTCCCCGAGCCGGTTGATCTGCGCGCACTCAACGACGCCCGGCGGCTGTGGCATGTCGGCCAGTGCAACCATCGCCCGCCCCAGGGCCAGATTGCTGGTCGCGATGGAAGGGGCCATGCGTGCAATCAGCCCCAGCACCGGGGCGCCGACACCATAGAGTGGCTTCATCCACGAATGCACCGTGCCCGTACCTGCAACAGGCTGGACACCGCCTGGCCGCAGCATCACCGTACGGATCGGCAAGCGGGCCAGTGCCTGTTCGGCCTGCCCCTTCACCCGCAATGGCATGATGCGGCTCTGCGGATCGGCATGCGCCCCGGACACGTACAGGAAGCGCCCCTGCGGACATGCCTGGGCGAACGCCGAAGCCACGGCAAGCGTGGCATCGAAGGTCACCGCGCGGTACTCGGCTTCGCGGGTTCCCACCGGCGGCGCTCCGGCGCAGTAAAGGCAGGCGTCGAATCCCGAAAACAGGTCAACACTGCCGGCGGCCTGCCGGAAATCGGCGAGCAGCAGTTCGGCGACCTGCTGCCCCGGCCGGCTGCCCGGCCTGCGGACCAGTGCCGTGACACGCTGCACCCGGGGCGATTCCAGGCAGGCCAGGACAACGCCCTGCCCCACCAGCCCCGTTGCGCCGGCAACGAGCAGCTTCATGCGGCCAGGGGCGGCGTGGCTGTCCATAAGGCTCAGAGTTTCACGAAACGCTGGATGCGGCGCGCCAGCCAACCACTGAACACCAGCGGGGCATCCAGCGCGGATACACAGATGCATGGCACGCCCGGCGCCGTCACCGGCTGGTGCTCAACGTCCTCGTCAAGATCCGCGACATCGCCAGGCGCGAACAGGCCCAACGCATCGTTGTAGGAACCGCGCAGGATCTGCGTCAGTTCGCTCTGTCCGTGGCTGTGCATCGGCAGGCACTTTCCGGGGGCGATCTTCAGCATGATCAACGATGGCATCTGTTCGGCCCGGATGCAGTGCACGCCAGGCGCGATCCAGCGCCAACGCAGCGCTGCCAGTGACCTGCCGAAATACGGGTGCAGCGACGCCGGCAGGTAGTCCGGATCAGCCTCCGGCCGTTCATGCGGCACCTCCCGCGGCGATGATGGCTCGGCCGCTGCCGAGACCGCCTGCGAGGACAAATGGGCCAGCATGGCCTCGCGCAGGGCGTCCCGGCGGTCTTCGGCAAGCGCAGGCTGGGTGTGTTCCAGCAGCGCCGAACCGATCGCCTCAGCCTCCCGCAGGCGCTGCCGGCACACCGGGCAGCGCTCCAGATGCGTGCCGGCGACGATACTCAGTGGCGCCGGCAGTGCGCCGGCCGCATAACTCATCAACGTCGATTCGTGCAGATGGTGCTGCGGGCTCATTGCGCACCTCCGATCCGCGACTGCAGGCGCAGGAATGCGCGGCGGAGATGCGACTTCACGGTCCCCAGCGGCATGCCCAGAATGGAGGCGATCTCACCGTGGCTCTTGGCCTCGAAGTACGACATCCGGACCATGCGCGCCTGCACGGCCGGCAGTTCGTTGATGCGCTGGCGCAGCCGTGCATGGTCGGCAAACTGCTCGGCGCTGCTGCGCTCGACCAGGTCCGCGGCAGCGGCCTCTTCGACGGCCGCCTGGACCTGCATCCAGCTGCGCTCGCGCCGGACCCGGTCGATATGCAGGTTGCGGGCGATCCGGTAGAGCCATGTACTCAGTGCCGCCTGCGCCGGATCGTAGTCTCCAGCGCGCAGCCACACCTTCAACAGGCATTCCTGCGCAAGCTCTTCAGCCACGGCATCCGGCACGCCGAGTCCGCGCAGATAGACGCACAACCTGGGCATGAAGTGGTCATAGATGCGCATGAAGCAGTCGCGGTCGCGCAACCGCGCCACCGCGTCCATGTCACCGGTCCAGTTCAGTGCGTCAGTGCTGGGCTGCTGGGAACTGGACACGAGGCGGGCGGTGTCGAAGGGAACGGGAGGGCTGGCGGCGTCAGGGTACATCTGCGGTCGCGGCGGGCTGGTGAAGGTCTGTCCTGAGTACGGGCCACGGGCCCGTTTGGATGCAGCACCGACCTGCATCCAGCAACGGCCCTGCCGCGTATGCCAGGACGTCCCCCCGCCGGAGCGCCTTCGATGCGCATCACTCTCCTGCTGCTGTGCCTGCCCTGCCACGCACTCTCGGCCACCCTGCTGCACAACGAGGGCATCGCCACCCTGCCGGACGGCCGGGTGGCCTACCGCGAGATGCACTGGCAGCGGGGCGCCACGGAAGGCGCCGAGCGCTGGGTCCAGTACCTGTGCCCGGACGGCCAGCCCTTTGCAAGAAAACACATGGCGGCCACGGATCGACCGCTGGCGCGCGGCTACCGGCTGCTCGACCAGCGCTCCGGTCAGCAGGCTGACGTGGAGATGTCCAGCGATGCAGTCCGCATCTCGTGGAAGGAGAGTGCCTCGTCCACATCGCGGCAGGCACGCCTGCCAGCGCCTGCCGGTGCAGTCGTCGATGCCGGCTTCGATGCGGCCGTGCGCCAGCACTGGACACCGCTGCTGCAGGGAGCCGAGGTGACCCTGCCCTTTCTCGTCCCCGGGCGCCAGCGCTTCTATCCGGTCAAGGTCAGCTGGCGTGGTGCGAACCGCTGGCGCGGGCTGGCTGCACAGTCATTCGAGGTCCAGCTGGACACCTGGTATGGCGGCGTGGCCCCACGCCTGTCACTGGTCTACGCCGAGGCCGATCGTCGCCTGCTGGAGTTCCGCGGCACCAGCAACCTGCGCGATGCACGTGGCACTTACCCCGCCGTGGTGGTGCGCTTCGACAGCCCGCCTGCGCCCCAGCCGGACAGCCAGTGGCAGCAGGCGTGGGCGCGGCCTCTGGTCGCCGGGTGCGCCGTTACGGCGAAGTGAAGACAAACAGGAAGACGAAGAATCTGCAACGAGGCGCATCCATTTCCCGCCCTGCTGCGTAGAGAAACACACGCCTCTCTCGAGATCCGCCCCATGGCTTCCGCAGCGCCCCTCCGCAGCCGACGCGAACGCCTTCTGAGCACCATCCGGCGCTGGTTCGACGCCGGCACTGCAATGGACACCGACAGTGGGCGTGCGGATCGGATCGACTGGCTGCGCGCGGTGCCATTCGCGCTGATGCACCTGGCCTGCCTCGGCGTGATCTGGGTGGGGGTGTCCTGGATCGCCGTGGCCGTGGCAGCTGCGCTCTACGCGATCAGGATGTTTGCGATCACCGCCTTCTATCACCGCTACTTCTCGCATCGAACCTTCCAGGCGCCGCGCTGGGTGCAGTTCGTATTCGCGGTGATCGGCGCTTCCAGCGTGCAGCGCGGCCCGCTGTGGTGGGCCGCGCACCATCGGCATCACCACCGCCACGCCGACCAGCCGCAGGACCCCCATTCCCCACGCCAGCGCGGATTCTGGCGCAGTCACATGGGCTGGTTCCTGACCCGCGAGGCATTCACCACCGACCTTGCCCGGGTGCCTGATCTGGCCCGGTTCCCGGAACTGCGCTGGCTGGACCGCTTCGACATCGCGGTGCCGGTACTGCTGGCGGCAGGCCTTTATGCACTGGGCGAACTGCTCGAACGGGCAGCGCCCGGCCTGCACACGTCCGGGCCGCAGCTTCTGGTTTGGGGCTTCTTCGTTTCCACCGTCGTCCTGTTCCATGCCACGGTCACCATCAACTCGCTGGCGCATCGCTTCGGCCGGCGCCGCTTCGATACCCGTGACGACAGCCGCAACAATCTGTGGCTGGCACTGCTGACCTTCGGCGAGGGTTGGCACAACAATCATCACTTCTTTCCCGGCTCGGTCAGGCAGGGCTTCCGCTGGTGGGAGGTGGACATGACCTGGTACGGGCTGCGCGCAATGGCCGCCCTGCGGCTGGTCAGCGGACTCAAACCCATCCCTGCGTGGGTCCTGGACAAGGCGAGATACTGACATGCGGATCGCAGTCATCGGCTCGGGAATCTCTGGTCTGGCCAGTGCATGGTGGCTGGACGGCGAACATGACGTCACGTTGTTCGAGGCCAACGACTATCTCGGCGGACACACCCACACCCACGACATCGAGCTGGGCGGGACGCGGATGGCCGTGGACACCGGGTTCATCGTGTTCAATCCGCTGCACTACCCGCTGCTGAGTGCGCTGTTCGACGAGCTGGGCGTCACCTCGCGGCCCACCACCATGAGTTTCTCCATGCACAGCGAGCGTTCGGGCGTGGAGTACAACGCCACCTCGCTGGACGGCCTGTTCTGCCAGCGACGCAACCTCGTTTCACCGCGCTTCTGGGGAATGCTCTCCGACCTGCGGCGCTTCTATCGCGATGCGCCGCTGCTGCTGGCCGAGCAGGAAGGCCCAACGCTGGGCGACTATCTGCGCAGCCAGCGCTATGGCAAGGCCTTCGTCGACGAGCATCTGCTGCCGATGGCGTCGGCGTTGTGGTCGTCGCCGACGGCGACCGTCCTGGACTTCCCCGCACGCTACCTGGCCCAGTTCATGGCCAACCACCAGATGCTGCAGATGACCGGCCGCGCGCCGTGGCGCGTGGTGGAAGGTGGTTCGGCGCGCTACGTGGACGCCCTGCGCCGCCGCTGGCGGGTGCACGAGCGCCTGGAGTGTCCCGTCCTCGCCGTCGAGCGGATGCCCTGGGGCGTGCGCGTGCACAGCGCTGCGGGCGTGGAAGGATTCGATGAAGTGATCCTCGCCTGCCACAGCAACCAGGCGCTGGCACTGCTGGCCGATGCCGATCCGATCGAACGTGACGTACTCGGCGCCATCCGCTACCAGCCCAACGACGTCGTACTGCACACCGATGCGTCCCTGCTGCCCCGCAACCGCAAGGCATGGGCTGCATGGAACGCGCATGTGCCGCGCGATCCCGCCGCTCCCTGCACCGTGAGCTACTGCATGAACCTGCTGCAGGGACTGCCCGGCGACATCCCGCTGGTCGTGACGCTCAACCGCACCGAGGCGATCGACCCACGCCGCATACTGCGTCGTATGAGCTATGCACACCCGGTGCACGATCATGCTGCAGTCCGAGCCCAGCAGCGCTGGGCCGACGTACAGGGCCGCCGCCACACCTGGTTTGCCGGAGCCTACTGGGGGTGGGGTTTCCACGAAGATGGCATCCGCAGTGCCCGTCGTGTCGTCGACGCAATGCGGACCTGTTCGCCACAGCCACGTCCCATGACACAGGACGAGGCCGCCGCATGAGCGCCAGCGCCCTCTACTTCGGCCACGTGATACACCGCAGGCACCAGCCGCACGCGCACGCCTTCCGCTACCCGGTCGCGCAGCTGCTGCTTGATCTCGACGAGCTGGACACGATCTTTGCCGGACGATGGCTGTGGTCCTTGAACCGCCGCAATCTGGCGGAGTTCCGACGCAGCGACTACTTCGGCGACCCCTCGATGCCGCTTGCCGAGGCGGTCCGCCGCCATGTCGCAGGCGTGCGGGGTCATCGCCCGGCGGGCCCCATCCGCCTGCTGACCCATCTGCGCTTCGGCGGGCACGTCTTCAACCCGGTCAGTTTCTATTACTGCTACCAGCCTGACGGCAGCACACTGGACTGCATCGTGGCCGACATCACCAATACGCCCTGGAAAGAGCGCCACGCCTACGTCCTGTCAGTGGCAGAAGCGGCCAGCGAGCCGGGCTCACTGCGCTGGCAGTTCCAGAAGCGCTTCCATGTGTCGCCCTTCATGGCGATGGACTGCACCTACGACTGGCGGTTCAGCACGCCCGGCGAGGACCTCAGGGTCCACATGCAGGTTCTGCAGGAGGGCGTGCGCCAGTTCGACGCCACGCAGCACATGCAGCGACGACCGCTGGACGGGCGCGGCCTGGCGAAGGTGCTCACCCTGTATCCCTTGATGACCGTGCAGGTCGTTGCGGCGATTCACTGGCATGCGCTGCGGTTGTGGCTCAAGCGCAACCCGGTCCATGACCACCCCTCACTTGCCGGAAAACCGCGATGAACGAGATGACTCCATCGGCAGCCATGCCCCGGGCAGGCGCGCTCGACGCATACCTGCGCCAACGCCTGCTGTCCCAGCTTGCGCCGCTGCGCGAAGGCCAGCTGCGGGTACGGGATGCCCTCGGCGAAACACTGCTGGGCGACGCTGCGGGGGAACTGCATGTCACTGTGACCATCGATGACCCGGCGTTCTACCGCAAAGTCGCCGCACAAGGCAGCGTAGGCGCAGGCGAAAGCTATATCCATGGCGACTGGCAGTGCGACGACCTGGTTGCGCTGGTGCGCCTGCTGGTGCGCAACCGCGATCTGCTGGACGGCATGGAACGTGGCCCTGCACGCATCGGCGGCTGGCTGCTGCGCGGCTGGAACCGGCTGCGCCGCAACAGCCGCGAAGGCAGCCGGCGCAACATCGCGGCTCACTACGATCTCGGCAACGACTTCTTCGCCCTGTTCCTGTCAACGGACCTGATGTATTCATCGGCGCTGTTCGCCAGCGAGCAGGACACGCTCGAGGACGCCTCGCGGCGCAAGCTCGACCGCATCTGCCAGCAGCTGGGCCTGGCACCCGGAGACCGTGTGGTCGAGATCGGCACGGGGTGGGGCGGATTCGCACTGCATGCCGCGCAGCATTACGGCTGCCACGTCACTACCACCACGATCTCCGCCGAGCAGCATGCGCTCGCCGTGGCGCGGGTGCGTGCCGCGGGCCTGGAGGATCGCATCACCCTGCTGATGAAGGACTATCGCGACCTCGACGGGCAGTACGACAAGCTGGTCTCGATCGAGATGATCGAAGCGATCGGCGCCCAGTATCTGGACACCTACATGGCCACCCTGCAACGGCTGCTCAAGCCGGACGGGCTGGCCCTGCTGCAGGCGATCACCATTGAAGACCACCGCTACGAGCAGGCGCGCCGAAGCGTGGACTACATCAAACGCCACGTGTTCCCCGGCAGCTTCATCCCTTCCATCAACGCGATCATGGCCGCCAAGACCCGTGCCAGCGATCTGCAGCTGCTGGCGCAGCAGGACTTCGGCCATTCCTATGCCCTCACGCTGCGGGCGTGGCGCCAGCGATTCCTCGCACAGCTTCCCGCAGTGCATGCGCAGGGGTTCGACGCGCGGTTCTGCCGTCTGTGGGAGTTCTACCTGGCCTACTGCGAGGGCGGCTTCCTGGAACGTTCGATCGGCGTTTCACACCTGCTGCTGGCACGCCCCGGCCATCGGGGCAGCGCGCACGCCACAGGCGCACACTGACATGCGCCGCACCTGGCTCAATCTGCTCGGCAACCAGGCGGTCTGGCTGTGCGCGGTCGCTGGCGCCGGGCGCGGGCTGCAATGGCCAGCACTGCTGGCCGCCACACTGTTCGTGGCCAGCCAGCTCAGCACCAGTCCCCTGCCCCGGGTCGAGCTCCGCCTGCTGGTCCTGGCCCTGGCCTGTGCGTGGCTGGTCGACGGCGCCGCTGCCGCCGCGGGCGTGGTGCGTTATGCCGCTGCGCCCCTGGGCTGGATGCCACCGCCCTGGATCCTCGCACTCTGGGCGTCCTTCGCGATGACGATCAATGCATCGATGGCCTTCCTGCAGCGGAACACGGCGCTCCCCGTGTGCTTTGGCCTGCTGCTTGCCCCGCTGGCGTACCTGTCCGCCAGCCGCGGCTTCGACGCCGTGCAGCTTTCGCCCCCGGCCTGGAAAGGCCTGCTGACGCTGGGTATCGGCTGGAGCATCGCCCTGCCGCTGCTTTGTATCGCTGCGCGTCGCTGGTCGAGGCTGGCCATCCGCCCACCGTTTGCCGGAGCCCGACCATGAACGCCCTACCCTGGGTTGCCCTGTATGCCCTGCTCATCATGGCCTGGGGATGGGCATGGCAACGCCGTCACCGCAACATCGGCATCGTCGATGTGCTGTGGGCGAAGGGCGTCGCTGCGTCAGCGCTGATACTGGCCCTGCTCGGTGACGGCGCCGCGCTGCCGCGTGTGGCCCTTGCGGTGCTGGGCGGCCTGTGGGGCGGCCGACTCGCGCTGCACCTGTGGAGCCGCGTGCGGCGCGAGGCCGAGGACGGGCGTTACCGATACCTGCGAGATCACTGGCAGAGCCACCAGGGCAAGATCTTCGGCTTCTTCATCGCCCAGGCGCTGCTGATCGTGCTGTTCTCCCTGCCATTCGTGGCCGTCGCCAGCAACGACTCGCCCGCCGCGGCGGGCTGGGTTGCCGCCGCTGCCGCAGTCTGGCTGTTGAGCGTTGGCGGCGAGGCGCTGGCCGACCATCAGCTCGCAGGGTTCCGCGCCGACCCGGCCAACAAGGGGCGCACCTGCCGCACCGGCCTCTGGCGGTACTCGCGGCACCCGAACTACTTCTTCGAATGGCTGCACTGGTTCACCTACGTCCTGCTCGCGGTCGGCTCGCCATTGGGCTGGCTTGCCTGGACAGGACCGGTGCTGATGTACCTGTTCCTGCGCTATCTCAGCGGCATTCCCTTCACCGAAAAGCAGGCGTTGCGCAGCCGTGGTGAGGACTACCGCGACTACCAGCGCAGCACGCCGATGTTCTTCCCGTGGTTCCCGCGTTCGTCCAAGGAGCACCTGCCATGACTGTCGCCACATCGCTCGCAACGCCTGCCGATCCGGAAACCGGGCTGATCGCCTGGGCCGAGCGCGGCCTCATTCCGGATGTGGCCCTGCGCTCAGGTATCCGCCGGCTGTGCGCCCAACGCCTCCAGGAAGAGAGTGCCGGGGGCATCGAGGCGCAGTCCGCGCGCTTCAACCAGTGCCTTGAGCAGTTGGCCGGCAGCCCGGTCGCGCTTCATGTCGATGCCGCCAACCGGCAACACTATGAAGTCCCCGCCGCATTCTTCCAGGCCTGCCTGGGCAAGCGCCTGAAATACAGCAGCTGCTACTACCCGAGCGGTCGCGAGACCCTGGACGAAGCCGAAGTCGCCATGCTCGAGCTCTACGGCGAGCGTGCCAGCCTGGCTGACGGGCAGCACATCCTTGAACTGGGGTGTGGCTGGGGCTCGCTGACCCTGTGGATGGCCGAGCGCTTCCCGGGCGCGCGCATCACGGCGGTGTCCAATTCGCACAGCCAGCGCCAGCACATCCTTGAACAGTGCAGGCTGCGCGGGCTGGGCAATGTCGAGGTGATCACCTGCGATGTGAACCGGCTGGAGCTGCCCGCCGGCCGTTTCGACCGCTGCGTTTCGGTGGAGATGTTCGAGCACGTCCGCAACCATGCGCAGCTGATGTCACGCATCGCGCAGTGGCTGAAGCCCGACGGCGCGCTGTTCGTGCACATCTTCGCCCACCGCACCCTGATGTACCCCTTTGAAGCCGAAGGCGGCGACAACTGGATGGGACGGCATTTCTTCACGGGTGGGCTGATGCCCGCTGCCGACACTCTGCTGCACTTCCAGCAGGACCTGCGCCTGCAGCGGCGCTGGCTGCTGGATGGCACGCATTACCAGCGTACGGCTGACCACTGGCTGGCGAACCAGGATGCCGCGCGTGAACGCATCATGCCGATCCTGGAGGCAACCTATGGCAGGCCGGCGGCAAGGCAATGGTGGAACCGCTGGCGCATGTTCTGGATGGCCTGCGCCGAGTTGTTCGGCTACGACAACGGCCAGCAGTGGCTGGTTGCCCATTACCTGTTCCGGCCACGTTGAGGTCACCATGCGCCCCCTTCCGCTGCTCTCGTTCCTGGCGATCGCCCTGTTCGGCACCGGCTGCAGTTCAAGTGACCTGCGCCCCCTGCCGCGGCCGCAGGCGGTCGACGTTCCCCGCTTCATGGGCGACTGGTACGTCATCGCCCATATCCCTTCCTGGCCAGAACGCGAAGCGTTTGACGCCATTGAAAGCTACGCGCCGCGGCCGGACGGCCGTATCCAGACCACCTTCACCTATCGCAAGGGCAGTTTCGACGCACCACAGCGATCGATGCACCCGATCGGCAGGGTCGAGAAGGAAGGCAACGGCGCCATCTGGGGCATGCAGTTCGTATGGCCCATTCAGGCCGAGTACGTCATTTCCTGGATCGATAGCGACTACCAGCAGACCATCGTTGCGCGCAGCAAGCGCGACTACGTGTGGTACATGGCCCGCACCCCGCAGGTCTCTGCGGAGGACTATGCGCAGGCGGTGAAACGCATCGCCGCGATGGGATATGACACCCGCGAGCTGCGGCGCGTGCCGCAGTCACTGCGCTAGTCCAACGACTCAGCGGAGGCTCCATCACCTGCTAGAGAGCCTTCCGCAGCTCCCGGAACACAGCTGGATGTGCCAGGTATCGAAGCACGTCGTGTGCATCCTCAACACCGTTGTCGACGTCCGCCATGTTGTGCACTTGGTCGCAGCCAAAGCTCTTGACGGTCAATTCCGGGTGCAGGGCGACGAAGTCCTCCTCATCGGAAACGTTCAACCAATGCTTCACATTCGGAAGGCATCGAAGCGGCGGGCCAATTCCGACCTTGACCACATTCACCCCAAGCGGCGAACCGCAGGTCAGCAGGAGCCGGCAGCCGACCACGGAATGCAAGCGACGCAGAAGGTCATAGGCGATGACCGATCCGAGCGAATGCCCGATCACCACCACCTCTTCATCTGTCCGGAGTGAATCGAACAACTGTTCACGGACCTTTGCGTCGATGCGCGCCTTTAATCCGGGCTTCTGTAGGTACGCCGACGCCTGCCGCAGGAATTGACGCGCAACCGCCTTTCCTCGATCCGGCAGGATGCTCTCCAAAGCGCGTGCGATCGCCTTCAGCCACTTTTTGTGGACTCCTTTTGCCATGCGCTTTGCGGACAAAGGTTCATCGCCGGGATCAAGGGCCAGCGCAACCTGCGGATCGGAGATGCCATTGCCCCGCTGATATTCAATATAGAGTTCGGCGATCCGATCATCCACATAGTCCGAGTCCAGTGCATCCGGCCCCATCGGCGTGACTGCCGGCCCACTCTTGCCCCACGACTCGGTCTCCTCATGCAGCAGATCGCCGTAGAAGGCCGCGTGGAAGGTCACGTCGCCAGGAATGCTCATGCCCGCCGCCACCGCCCCCTTGCGCAAGGCATCGCCCCAGCTGCTGCGGATGATCTCCTCGGACTTTCCCTGGTTGTTGATTCCATGGATCAGCAGAATCTTGGTCACAGCAGAACCTCCGTTGGGACATCAATCAGCACGTCATCACCGCCACCCTGCCCCAGCTCGACAAAGCGATAGTTGAAGGCCTTGAGGAAGACGGGCACACCCTTGCCGAAAAGGCGGGGCGTAGCGCCGCCATGGATGTGTTCGGCGATGACCCGGATATCGCGTGGCACGTAGGAATCCGCTGAGCGCAGCAGGCTCCAGCCCGAGCGATGGGCAGGCAGCGTCCCCCAAAGCGGCACCCCTCTCAAGCCGCTGTAGCCGCGCCAGCCCATGTGCGGCGAAACAGCTTTGAATCCATCGCCATCGCGCTCTCCCTCCACCCCAGGCAGAGCCGCAAACGCGATTTTTCGTGAACCCTCCTGCACCCATTCGATCTTGTCGGCACACAGCAGGGCCAGATCGAATGGAAGAACGGGCTGCCCTGCTCCCGCGTCCAGCCCCCGTCGTGCCAGACGTTGCGCGAGCTGGATGACCCGATCGCGCCGTCCCGAATACTCGTAGAGGTAGCCTGCCAGCACCGCCAGGTGCGGGAATGCCTCTCCATCCCTGGCAAAGGCCGCTGCCAATGCATCGGCGCGCGCCAGGGGGCGGCGCGCACGCCTCTCGCCCTGGCTCGACTCGTTCAGGCCGGGCTGCCATTCGTTGGTGTCGGGCCGGTAGAGAACGGCCTGCTTCGGCTCCTCTCCCAGGACTGCCGTAGCCACGCCCGGGTAGCTGGACAGCAGCAGGAAGTCGTCTCCTGCAGGCATAAGCATCGGCATGCCGTCAAACTGCGAGGTACGGATCGCGCGCATACCGGCGACGCGCAGGGTATCCACGCGACTGCTCGTCCCGACGGCCACGGACGCCGGCAGGTGATCGCAGAAAACAGCCAAAGGTTCATCATCCCGTGATCGATCCACGAAGCCATCGCGCCGCCAGGGCGGCCTCACACCCCGCTCCAACCCACTACGAGACGCAAGGGGCATCTGCAACGAAAACTGCATGTGCGCGACCATCATCTGCGGACGTCGCGCCGCGAGCTCGAGGGCATTCCTCGATGGAGGCTCCGCTCCCGGGTGGTTGTCCGCTGGAGGCCCGTAGCGACCTGCCGCAACGGGGAGAGCCGTCACTGGCGCGAGACCCTGCAGCCGCTTGTAGTCATTGTGAGGCGGCCGGATCTGCGTGTCGATTGTCGGGGAACATGCCTCGCCGAGCAGCTCGGCCCGGCGAGGTACTTCGAACTCCAGATAGTCTGCAAGCCGATGGTTGGTCACGACCGGCCTGAACTCGTGGTTGTCGTGCTCGACGGCTTCGGCGACATTGCCGGACAACGCATCGATCAGCACGTCTGAGAAAAGACAATAGGCAGGCGCTTCACCGGTAGCATCGATGTGGAAAGCCGCCTGGCCCTGTTGGCAGGACAGGAAACGGTCCACCTGCAGCGGGCGTGCAGTCCCCTTCTTGCTCACGATCGAGTCGCCGGTCAGCTTCAATGAGTCACTGCCGACCATGCGGCAGGCGTCACCGACCAGGCACAACTGACCCGCGCGCGCCTGCTGGTTGCTGCCGCCGATGTTGTACTCCGCCAGGCTGCGGCGCAGCGCTTCCACGTCGATCGCTTCCCGCCGGTCGTTGCCAGCATTGGTCAGCAGCCAGAACTCGTTGACATCCGAAGCAATCGCGCCGTGTCCGGCGAAATACACCACCAGGCGGTCGATGAAATTCGTGGCAAGAAACTGCCCGATCCGGCGCCGCAACAGGTCCACGGTGATGCCATCCTGCGCGATCTCCGGGCTCTCGTCATCGTCTCCCAGATAGAGAACGGTATAGCTCTCCTGCAACGCCCAATCCTGCAGGCGGCGCGCTGAATTCACCGTCCCCGGCAGGTCGCCGTACGCTCCCATGTAACGGGATACGGCGATGATGACCATTGCCTTGTTCATCCCCATGCACGTCATCTCCGGACCTGCCGACAGCGCCTTAGCCCCCTTCAACGCCCCTAGGGAGACTGCTCCTCCTACCCAGCCTAGCACTCCGGCAACCAACACCCCAAGCGCCCGATGTTGCTCGCGCCAGGTGCCACACAAAGCGCGCAGACCGGGCCCCGCTGCGCGGGAGCCCGGCCCTTCAGCCCGCTCAGGCTGCCAGGCGTTCGACCTGGCGACGGGTCAGGTCGTTGAAGCGGCCCAGCGACATCAGGTGCTGGTGGATCAGGGCCAGCCAGCCGCTGCGGTGCCACTCGATCACGGTTTCCTCGGGCAGCGCGACGAACTTCTCGACGTCGACCACCTGGAAGCCGTTGAGGTTGAACTCCTGGCCGTTCGGAGCGCGTACGGTCGCGTTGCGCTCGACCAGCAGTCCCTTTTCGATGAGCGCCTTGGAGAAGGCCTGGGTCTGTTCGTGCTCGCGGGTGTACTGGCCGCAGAACTCCAGCGCCTGCTGCACCATGTCGGTGGCCTTGCCGTCGGCGAACAGCGCCTGGCCTTCGTCGCCTCCCTTGACCACGCGCGGGCTCGCCTCATCGATGCCGAGCAGGAAATCATTGTCCGCGCCGGTGTCGATGAAGATGAAGGGGTGGCGACGCAGATAGGCCGGAACGTAGGCCTCGTCTTCCCACAGCCCGTCCTTGATGAACAGGTTCTCGTTGGTCACGCCGACGGCGGCCATCGGAACGGCGCCGGGGCCGGCGAACAGGATCGGGAAATGGTGCAGTGCCAGCGAGAACTCGCCGAGCACCAGCGGAATGGCGTTGTTGCCGGCGGCGAAATCAAGCTTGCCCGGCAGGATGCGCAGGTCGGCGTGCACATCAGCCTGCAGCGGCACCGGACGGGTGTAGAACAGGGGGGTGCCGGCCTGCGCCGCTTCGGTGGTGGTGTCGCTGGTGGTCATCGTAGGAACCGTTTCATCATGCGCGCCTGCCATCCCGGGCGCGCCAGCGGGAACAACCTGAATCCCGCATTATCAACAAGCCGGGTGACGACCACCACCCCGGCACTGACTTATTTCAGCTGCAGCGGATAGCGCTGCCACAGGACGTGGACAAGGAAGCCCGCCAGTTCGGTGTCGCGCGCACTGACCGCGGCGCGGATCTTGTCCAGCAGGACCATGTCACTGCAGGAGCGCACATCGGCGTGGTTGGCCTGGCCCGACCTGCGTGCGCGGTAACGCGCGGCGCGCTGCGCATCGCTCATCGCGTACCCGAATTTGGGCGGACGACCGCGCTTGCGCGGCAGGGTCAGCTCCAGGGTTCCGGGGTCTTTGTCATCACGCATGAGTGGGGGCTGACAGCGGCAAGCAACGACGGGTGCGCAATTTATCGTGAGGCATCACTTTAATCCAGCTTTTTCTACACTTTTGTTGCACTGCAATGCGCCCTGCCGCCGCTCGCCGGCAGCAAGAGGGGCCCGCGAACGGGCCCCTTGCACACTTCAGGCAGCGCGTACCGGCTCGTAACCGTGCAGGTGCGCTTCACTGCTGGCGCGCCCCTGGCTGAGCGAGCGCAACGCAGTGGTGTAGCCCACCAGTTGCGCCAACGGTGCAAAGCCGATCACTTCGGCACGGCCCTCCTGGTCCTCGATGCGCGCGACGCGACCGTGGCGACGGTTGAGGTCACCGACCACGTCGCCCACCGACGCCGAGGGCGAATGCACCGTTACCGCCATCACCGGCTCCAGCACCTGCGTGCCGGCACTGGCCAGCGCGGCCCTGACGGCCTCACTGCCGGCCCGGTGGAACGCCATGTCCGAGGAATCCTTGGCATGGGTCTGGCCGTCCACCAGGGTCACTTCGATGCCCACGACCGGATGCCCATGCGGTCCCTCCGACAGCGCCGCACGCACACCCTTCTCCACCGCTGCGATGAAACCACGGGGGATCACGCCTCCCACGATGCGATCGTTGAACACCACCTGGTCATCCTCGCGCGGCGCCACGTCCAGCACCACATGGGCGAACTGGCCCTGGCCACCGCTCTGCTTGACGACCCTGCCGACCACGCCGGAGACCGCGCACAACGGCGTTTCCTGGTAGGCAACGCGCGGCGAACCGATGCCGACATCGACCTTCCATTCGCTGCGCAGGCGCTCGACCATCACCTCCAGGTGCAGTTCGCCCATGCCCCATACCAGCGTTTCGCCGCTCTCGCGATCGGTCTCCACGCGGAATGACGGATCCTCCTGGGCGAGGCTGGCCAGCCCCTGCGCCATGCGGATCAGGTCCGCTGCACGCGCAGGTTCCAGGCGCCACGCCAGCACCGGCGCCTGTGCCTGGATGCTCTCCAGGCGCAACGGCTGATCGCGTGCGCTCAGCGTTTCACCGCTGACTGCATCCTTCCAGCCCAGCACCGCGACGATGTCACCGGCCACGGCCTGCTCGATGTCATGGGTCTGGTCTGCCTGCACCCGCACCAGGCGGCTCACGCGCCGACCCTGCGGATGCTGCGAGCTGGCCACAGCGTCGCCTGCCTTCAGCGTTCCCGAATACAGCCTCACGAAGCTCAGCGCACCGTGCTGCTGATGGGTGATCTTGAACAGCAGGCCCGCCAGCGGACCCTCCGGATCCGGCGGCAGCAGCACGTCGCCGGCCTCGCCTTCGGCAGTGACGGCAGGCCGATCCAACGGCGAAGGCAGGTAATCGACCACCGCATCCAGCAGCGCCTCGATGCCTTTGTCCTTGAACGCCGCACCCGCAAGCACCGGCACGCCCGCACCGGCCAGCGTCGCCCGCCGGAGTGCCGCGCGCAGCAGTTCCGCATCGATCACCCGGCCTTCCAGCCACGCATCGGCCAGACCCTCATCATGGTCGGCCACGGCCTCCACCAGCGCGTCGCGCCGCGGTTGCCACTGGCTGCGTGCAGCGTCATCCCACGGCGTGATGGTCACCACGCCGCCGTCGCGCCACTGCAGCACGCGCTCATCCACCAGATCGACCCAGCCGCTGAAGTCGCTTTCGCTGCCCAGCGGCACACCCAGCGCCCACGGCCGCGCCTGCAGCTTGTCCCGCAGCTGCTCCAGCACGCGCTCGAACGAGGCGCCGACACGATCCATCTTGTTGACGAAGGCGATCAACGGCACCCGGTGCCGGCGCGCCTGGCGCCACACCGTTTCCGACTGCGGCTGCACGCCATCCACGGCAGAGAACACCGCGACGGCACCGTCGAGCACCCGCAGCGAACGCTCGACTTCAATGGCGAAATCGATGTGGCCCGGGGTGTCGATCAGGGTCAGCCGATGCGGCGGCAGATCGCGCGGCGCCCACTGCGCCTGCACGGCTGCTGCGCCGATGGTGATGCCACGCTCGCGCTCGATCGCCGAGAAATCGGTGGTGGCGTTGCCGTCATGGACCTCACCGACGCGGTGGATCTCGCCGCTCTTCCACAGCAGTCGTTCGGTGAGCGTGGTCTTGCCGGCGTCGATGTGGGCAATGATGCCGAGGTTGCGACGACGGGAAAGGATCTGGGTGTTCATGTGATGGGTTCCTGCAAGCCAACTTCGGGGGCCGCGCACCCCGGTTGGCGACAGGGTGCGCGGCTAGCGTTCGGTCTCGGCGATCTGGTGCATGGCACGTTCTCCTTGCGGTGCAGCGGGTGGATGAAAGGGACTGCGGAAACGAAAAGAGCGCCCCGGAGGGCGCTCTGTGGATGGTCCAACGGTGGCCGATTCAGCGGCCCCGTCGAGCTCCAGGCAGACACGCCCGTTCCGCGCTTGCGCGGGTCAGGGTGAAAAACTTCAGGAGCGGCATCCGGTTCATGGGGCGCATTCTAGACCTGCCAATCTGGCGCGAAAGTGCTGATTGCGCGCACCAGTGGAACGATGAGGATTCCTTTCGCCGCCCGGATCAGGTGACCACCACCAGCGGCACGCCCCGCTTCGGATGCTCCAGCACGACCACGTCCTGCTGGTAGACCCGCTGCAGCGTGTCCACGGTCAACACCTGCGCGGGTGAGCCGTCGGCGGCCACCCTGCCCTGTTCCAGCAGCACGATGCGGTCGGCATGGCCGGCGGCCAGATTCAGGTCGTGCAGCACCACGATCACGCAGGCCCCGGCCTCGGCACAGGCACGCACGCTGCGCAGCGTACGCTCCTGGTGGCGCAGATCCAGCGCAGCGGTCGGCTCGTCGAGAAGCAGCAGCGGCGTATCCTGCGCCAGCACGCGCGCGAACGTGGTCCGGGCCGACTCGCCACCGGACAACTGCTGCACCTCGCGCAGGCGCAGCGCCTGCAGTTCGGTCGCGTCGATCGCGGCCTCCACCTGCGTGTCATCGCGTACGGGATCGGGCGGGTGTGGCAGGCGCCCCATCGCCACCACCTCCTCCACGCTGAATGCGAAGCGCACGCCGTGCTCCTGCGGCATCACCGCGCGCTCGCGCGCCAGTGGACCGGCCTTGTAGCCGGCCAGCGGCCTGCCAAGCAGGCTCACCTCACCCGCATCGGCACCCAGATCGCCTGCAGCGACTGCCAGCAGCGTCGATTTGCCAGCGCCGTTGGGCCCCACCAAGGCAGTGACCGTCGCCGGCTCGAACGCCAGGTTGATGCCGTGCAGGATCTCGCGCTGCCCGCGTCGCACCACGACGTCGCGCAGATGAAGCAGGGCCGTCATGGGGCTGCCTTGCGGCGCTGCTGCAGCACCAGCCAGAGGAAGAACGGTGCACCCAGTGCAGCCGAGAACAGACCGAGTGGAATCTCCGCCGGCGGGTCGAGCGTGCGCGCGGCCGTATCGGCCACCACGATCAGCAGCGCCCCCAGCAGGCCGGAAAGGGGCAGCAACCAGCGGTGCCCCGGCCCCACCAGCATGCGCGCCACGTGTGGCACCACCAGGCCGACAAAGCTGATCGAACCGGCAAACGCGACGGCCGCACCCACCAGCAGGGCACTGAACGCCACCAGCCGGCGGCGGGTCCGTGCCACGTCCAGGCCCAGATGCTGGGCCTGGCGTTCCCCCAGCGCCAGCATGTCCAGTGGCGTTGCCAGGCGCTGCAGCGCGAACACGCCGATGGCGAACAACGGCACCACGGCGGCGACATCACTCCAGCTGGCGCGGGCCAGCGAACCCATCTGCCAGAACACCAGCGACTGCAGTTCGCTCTCGCTGGCGATGTAGGTCAGGAAACCGATCAGCGCCGAGCAGAACGCCGCCATGGCGATGCCGACCAGCAACAGCGTGGCATTGCCACTGCCCTTGCCCGGCCGGGCAAGGGCGTAGGTCAGGCCGATCGCCAGCGCACCGCCGGCAAACGCGGCCACCGGCACCAACCAGCCGGCCGCACCTGCAGCACCGAGCACGATGGCGGCGACCGCGCCCAGCGCGGCGCCCTGGCTGACACCGACAATGCCCGGGTCCGCCAACGGATTGCCGAACAGCCCCTGCAGGCTGGCACCGGCCATCGCCAGCGATGCGCCCACCACCGCGCCCAACAGGGCGCGCGGGATGCGCAGCTGCCAGACCACCGCCAGATCGCGGCTGCTCACCGCCTGCGGATCGAGCAACCCCATCTTCACCGCCAGCGCCTGCATCACCTCCAGCGGCGGCAGCCGCAGCGGGCCCACGGCGAACGACGCCAGCACTGCCCCCAGCAGTGCCAGCAACACCACCATCAACATCGTCCGCCCGCGACGGCGGCGCCGGTCCGCCGGACTCATGCCTTCGGCAGCGCCGCCAGCGCCCGTGCCAGCGCCAGCGCGCCTGCCCCGGAACCTACGCTGGTGTACTTGAGCTGCACATCCGGCATCACCCAGACCCGGTTGGCCTGCCCGGCCGGTGTCTGCTTCAGCGTCGGGTACGACTTCCACAGGCCCTCGGCACCGCCGAACAGCTGCAGATCGTGCTCGGTCACCAGAATCACCTCCGGTGCCGCGGCGACCACACCCTCATTGCTCAGCTGCGAGTAGTTCTTCACTCCCGCTTCGGTGCCGATGTTGACGCCGCCGGCCAGCGCGATCAGTTGCGCCGATGCGCTGTCGGCGCCCGCAACGGTCGGTGCGCCGCCGGCACCGGTGGCCGACACATGGATCACACGCGGCGCATGGCCCAGGCCCCGGCCGATCGCTGCGGCCTCATCCAGCTGACGCTGCACCTGCGTGGCAAGCGTCTGCCCTGCTTCGGCCAGCCCGAGTGCGGCGGCGACCTTGCGCACCTTGTCCGGCGCCGGCTGCAGATCGTCGATGACCACCGCCGGCTCCCCCACCTCGCGCAGCTTCTTCGCCAGCTCGGTGTGGCGGCGCAGGCTGTTGCCCAGGAACAGCGAACCCTGCAGGCTCAGCACACCCTCCACACCCGTGGTGCGGTTGAACAGGAACTGGTGCGGCGCAGCCCGGCCAGCCTCGGTGGTGGTGTTGGTCGGGGCGGCAAATACCTGCTTGCCCAGCCCCAGCGCCTCGATCACCGCGATGACGTCGTCGCCACCGGCGATGATCCGGCGGGTGTCGGTCACTGCGATATCGGCGCCGTCATCGGAATGCACCTTGGCCGGCAGCACGGCCTTCTGGTCATGCACGGCCGGCATCTCGGCACCGGCCACGCGTTTCCAGCCTGCCGGCAACGCGGTGTCCGCGGCGGCCGCCATTGCCGCCGGCGGCGCTTCGGAAGGCTTCTTGGCATCGGAGGGAGCCGACGAGCCGCCACAGGCAGCCAGTGCCAGCGAAACAGCCAACGGAAGTGCGCACAGGCGCAGACGGGGCACGATGTTCATGGACGTTCTCCTTGCTGGCAGGGCGACGCGCGCGCCGCCCTGCCGTCTGACTTACTGCTTCGGGGTGATGCGGGTGATGCGGTCACCCTTCGGGTCTTCAGCGCCGCGCGACTTGTTCACCGCGAACACGTTGCCCTTGCCATCGGCACGGACGTGGTTCGGCAAAGTGCCGCCGTCGAGGTTGGCGACCACCTTGCCCTCGCGGTCGACCACGGTCACGGTGCCGGCGCCACGGTTGCTGACATAGGCCAGGCCGGATGCATCATCGAAGGCGACGTTCAGCGCACCCGCGCCCACCGGCACATCGTGCAGCACCTTGCCGGCTGCGACGTCGACGATCAGCAGGTTGTCGGTGCCCTGCGACGCCACGTACAACCGGTTGCGCGCCGCGTCGAACGCCACGCCCGACGCGCTGATCGAGTTGCCCAGATCGATCACCTTCTCGACCTCACCGCTGGCCACGTCGATCACCGCCGCCTCCGGCGTGCCGATGCTGACGGTGAACAGCTTGCCGCCCTTCTCGTCCAGCACCAGGCTCATCGGCGTGAACTTGCCGTCATCCACGCCCGATTCAAGCGTCACCGCGGGCAGCTCCTTGAACGTCTTCGCATCGAATACCGACAGGTGATCCTCACCGGTGGCCGAGGCAAACACCTTGCCGCGGGTACCATCGATCACCACGTCGCGCGCATGCGGCACCGCATCGACCGGGAACTGGTGCACCAGCGACAGATCCTTCTGGCGATAGACGGCCACGCTGTTCTGACGGGTATTGGTCACCCACACGTTGCCGTTGGCATCATCCACGCCCACGCCGTACACCGCATAGACCGCGCCGTTGGTACTGCCCGGCACCTGCGCCGGAGTGATCGCCTTGCTGACCTTCAGCGACGCCGGGTCGATCTTCAGCAGCTGCGACTGGGTCACCGGCGGCCGGCCGACCGCGGAGGTCACGAACAGCGCATTGCTGGCGGCGCTGTAGGCGGACTGGTACAGGCCCGGCACCAGCTTGTTGGACTGGGTGGTGAACTGCGCCTGGCCCGACAGCGGCAGCTGCGGCGAGACGCGCAGCTTCAGCACCGTCGCGGCGGCCGGCTGGCTCGCCCGCACCACGACCGGATGGGTGCCCGGCACGGCATCGGCGGGAATGGCCAGCTGGGTCTTGAAGTTGCCATCGGCATCAACCACCACCGGCTGGGCGTTCAACACGCTGTCGCCGCGCAGCAGGCTGACCTTCTGGCCCGGCACGAAGCCGCGACCGACCACATCGGCGGTGCTGCCCGGCACCACATTGTCGCCGCGCGAGACCACCTGGCCCTTGAACGTGGCGTTGGCCGGTTGATCGAATACCGGCTGTGCGGTGGCAGCGACGGCCAGCAGCAGGCCGGTGGCCAGAGTGGTGAAGCGAAGCGAAGGACGAAGGGAGGAACGGAACGACATGACAGGCTCCTTGCACACGTAGGCCGCGCCACGTGGCGCGGGATTCATCGGTTGCCTGGGCCGCTGCACGCGGGCAGCCTCGCCTGGGTAGTGGGGTCGCACGGCAGGCCGCGCGAAGGGATTCATTCGCTGGACGGCCCATCCGTTGCACTGGCGCCATCGCCTGCACTGCGATCGGTCACCCCGTACAGCTCATGCAGCGCCGCGTGGAAGGACGCCGGCAGCATCGGGCCATGGCCCAGGCCAGGAAACTCGCGGTACTGCACGCTCAGCCCCGGCACCCGGCGCAGCCGCTCGGACAACTGCATCGCCGCGTCAGGCGTGGCGCCGCCGATGCGGCGCAGGTGCGCGACCACCCGCGGGTTGTTCAGGTCGCGCTTGCCGCGGTCGCCGACGCGCTCGGCGCCTCCCAGCATCAACCAGACCCTGGCCGGCTGCCCGTGCACGTTCTGCACGAACTGCTGTTCGGGATCGCCCAGCGCCGCGCCCTGCGCCCACCACAGTGACGGACTGGCGGCGAGATAGGCCTGGAACGCGGCCGGCCGGGTGTACAGCGCGTTGAGCACGAACAGGCCACCGAGCGAGTGCCCCCACAGCGCCTGCTGCCCGGTGTCGACGCGCGCGCGACGCTCCACCTCGGGCTTGATGCGGCGTTCGATCACATCAAGGAACGCCGCAGCGCCCCCGCCGACCGCCTGGGTTGCGCCGCTCTCATCGTCGGCGCGGTCGATCCATGCCGTGTAGTCACGGGTCCGCGCCTTCGAGTCGATGCGCAGATCATTGTCGTAGCCGATCAGCACCAGCACCGGAGGCGCCTTGAGTGCTGCAAGTTCAGCCAGCAGCGGCTGGTCGAGCACCATCGCCACCGCATTGCCGTCCAGCGCGTACAACACCGGCGAAGGTGCACTGGAGGCGCGGACCGGAATCGCCAGATTCACCCGCCAGCGGCGCTGCGTGTCGGCACTGTCGATCACGAAATGCTCGAAGCGATAGCTGGCGGCCGGCTCATCCAGCACGGTGTGGCCGATCTTCTGCAGCGGATTGCGCTGCTGCGCGTACGCATACGGGGTAGCCAGGAGCAGACCCATCATCAGGACGGCAAGGCCGCGGGCCAGCGGACCACGGTGCGGAGGCAGGACGAAATGCTTCATCGGCGGGCGACGTCAGCGGCCTGGGCCGCTGTTTCACAAGGGACCGCAGTCTACCTTAAACGCGAATGATTATCACAACGATCAAACGTCACACTGTGTATCACGCGCGCGATACCGCGGCGTCATGGGACGCATCATCATTGTTCCCGCCAAGGCGGGAAGGCCGATCCAGGACCGGGCGCTGCCCGGCGGGTGCGGCGTCAAGGGCCCGCCGGCACCGGGCCATACGCGTTTTCCTGCGGCGTGCCCGGCAGCAGGGCGAACACCAGGATCACCAGGCCGCCCATCGGCACCAATGCCAGAAGATAGAGCCAGCCGGACTGGTTGCAGTCATGCAGACGGCGCACGGTGACGGCGATCAGCGGCACGATCGTCGCCAGCCACATCAGGCCCAGCAGCACCATCATGCCGATCAGGATGGCGCTCAGTGCATCCGGACTGGAGCGCATGAGGATCGCCAGCACGCCGGCCAGCAGCGACACCGCCGTGGCCACCAGAAACAGGAACAGCTGGAACATCCAGTATTCGCGGCGATTGGCCCGACCCTCGAACTGGGCGTAGCGCTTCAACGCCAGAGTCATGTCCTGCATGAACGTCATCCTTGAGAAGTGAACCGGGGATTCTCTCGAATCAGCGTGGACCCGACAATCGGATTGGTTGCATAACGGCGATCAACGCCGCTTCGCCGCCCGCGCCGCCTCGCGCTCGGCGCGCAACCGGTCGAGCTTTTCCTTCAGCTTGATCTCCAGTCCGCGCGGCACCGGGTTGTAGTACACGCGCTCGCCCATCGCATCGGGGAAGCCGGTCTGATCCAGCGCGATCCCGCCTTCCGCATCGTGGTCATACTGGTACTCGGCACCGTAGCCCAGTTCCTTCATCAGCTTGGTCGGCGCGTTGCGCAGGTGCAGCGGCACCTCTTCGGTACCGCTCTGGCGCACGTCGGCCTTGGCCTGGTTGAACGCCGCGTAGCCTGCATTCGACTTGGCGGTGCTGGCCAGGTACAGCACCAGCTGGGCGAACGCGAGCTCGCCTTCAGGGCTGCCCAGCCGTTCGTAGATGTCCCACGCTTCAAGCGCCATGCTCTGTGCTCGCGGATCGGCCAGGCCGATGTCCTCGATCGCCATGCGGGTCAGCCGGCGCGCCAAGTACGACGGATCACAGCCGCCGTCGAGCATGCGGGTCAGCCAGTACAGCGCCGCATCGGGGTTGGAACTTCGCACCGACTTGTGCAACGCCGAGATCTGGTCGTAGAACTGCTCGCCGCCCTTGTCGAAACGACGGGTGCGGTCGGCCAGCACCTGGGTGAGCGTCTGCGGGGTGATGTGCCCGCCTTCACCCCCTGCCAGTTCGGCGGCGATTTCCAGCAGGGTCAAGGCGCGGCGCACGTCGCCATCGGCAGCGGTGGCGATCTCCAGCAGCAGCTCGGGCGCAACCTCGATGGACTCCTGGCCCAGGCCGCGCTCGCGATCGCCCAGCGCCCGCTGCAGTGCCTCGACGATGTCGGTGGGCGAGACCGCCTCCAGCACGTGCACACGGCAGCGTGACAGCAACGCCGAGTTCAACTCGAAGGACGGGTTCTCGGTCGTGGCACCCACGAACAGGATGGTGCCGCGCTCGATATGCGGCAGGAACGCGTCCTGCTGCGCCTTGTTGAAGCGATGCACCTCATCGACGAACAGCACGGTACGCCGGCCTTCGGCGAAACGCTGCGCCGCTTCTGCCAGGACCTGGCGCACCTCCGGCAGGCCGGACAGCACGGCGGAGATGGCGCGGAACTCGGCATCGGAATACTCGGCCAGCAGCAGCGACAACGTGGTCTTGCCACAGCCCGGCGGGCCCCACAGGATCATCGAATGCACGCGACCGGACTCGACCGCCCGGCGCAGTGCGCTGTCCGGAGCGAGCAGGCGCTTCTGCCCGACCATTTCATCGAGGGTCTGCGGACGCATGCGCTCGGCGAGCGGGCGCAGATGATCCCGATCGACACTCAGCAGATCGGGGCCGGGGAAGGAAGTGGAGCGTTGTCTTGGCACCCGCTCATTGTACCGCGCCCCCCGTCGGTCGCGCCGGGCCATGCCCGGCGGATCGGCGAAATGCGCACATCGGTAGCGCCGGGCCATGCCCGGCGTCACCCATCAGTTGCCGATGACGTCAGTGCCGGCCGGCGGGCTGAAGCGGAAGGTCGAGGCCGCGAACGTCGGGTTGCGCTTCCAGCCGCTGAAATTGATCACGGTGCGCTGGCCGACCGCGTCGGTGATCTCCATCCTCGCCAGCCCCTGGGCATTGAAGCCTAGTGCAGCGTACTGGAAGCTGGCCTCGGTATCGCGCTTCGGCGACAGCGACAGCCACTGCAGGCCATCCCGTTGTGCCGCCTCCTCGCTGAGGTCGTACTGCTGCTCCAGCAGCGCCGGGTTGATCAGCGCGGTCAAGGGGCTGTTCTGCTCTTCCTTGCCCTGCTCGCGCACGGTGGCCTGCTCCAGATCCGGCTCGTACATCCAGACCTTCTTGCCGTCGGCCACGATCAGCTGTTCATGCGGCCGCACGTACTCCCAGCGGAACAGGCGCGGCGCCGACAGGGCCACGCGGCCGCTGGTCGATTCCTTCACCTTGCCGCGGCTGTCGAACACCTGCTGGCTGAACTGGCCATCCAGGCCCTTCAGGCCGCTGGTGAAGTTCTTCAGGTCATCGCGGGCACCCGCCCACGCGCTGCCCGCGGCGGCGCAGGCCATGGCGAGAGTGCTGGCGGCAAGAATACGGCGGAGGCGGACGTTCATGCGGGAATCCTGTGGGCGCGGGCGCAAGGAAAGGTGGATGTCAGTGTGCCCGGGCAAAGATGAATGGGCGATCAGGGCGACATTATGCCGCCCCGCACGTCCACCGGCGATTCAGTTGGCCGGCGCAGGCAGCCTTCCATACAGAACCTGTCCGCGGAAGCCGCGGCGCACTTCGCGATACAGCGCGCGGAACGCGGTGTAGTCCTGGGGCTGGCACAGTGCCTCCGGTCCACGCACGGCATTCTGCTGCAGGCGATGGTGGACGATCACCTCCTGGCCCTGCCGGCTCCAGTCCACCCGGTACTCGCCCGCGGCATTGGCAAAACGCTGGCTGGCCGGAATGGCGATGATCGGCGCGTTGGCCGGGAACTGCAGGCGATAGGTTTCTTCACGCAGGCTCGCGTTGCAGTAGAACGGCGTCTCGTTGGCCGGTGCAGACGCGGTAGCGTACAGCCCGCGCACCGACTCGCCGCCCGGCGGATCCGGCACCGCCATGCCCCCGGCCACGCTGAAGTCCACGTAGTCTTCCGCCTGGAAGGCCATGCGGTAGCCGAACGGCCGGGTCAGATCGACCGGGACGCCCAGCAGCTGCAGCTGGCCGCGGCCATCAAAACCGGACGCCGCCATGATCGACTCCTCGGCACGCGCTCGATTCTGCGCGTTGAGCTGGGCGAACTGTGCGCGCATACCAATCTCGGCATTCTCGCCCAGCTGCGGAATCGTCTCGCCACGCAGATTGCCGTTGGCGTCGAACGTGAAGCGCACCTCCATCGATGTTGCGTTGCGCTGCGGACCATTGGCCGGCGTGCGTGCCAGGCTCGCGTCGGCCGTGCGCATCACCGGCGCGCCCAGGTCGCCCTCGGGCAACTGGCCGAAGCGCGCCCAGGCGGTGGTCGAATCCAGGTACAGATCGAACTCGGGAATGTAGGTGATGGCGTGGTTGAAGCGGCCCAGCACCGGGATCTTCGGCAGCGTCGGTCCGCCACCGGCACCAATCAGCACCGGTGAACTGGTGATGCCCTTGGCCGCCAGCAGCGCCTCCAGGATCGTCACATGGTCCTTGCAGTCGCCGTAGTGGTTGTCGAGGATGCTCTGCGCACTGTTCGGCTCCAGGCCGCCATTGCCCAGGTACACCGCCACATAGCGGATGTTCTGCGCCACCCAGCGGTACAGTGCATCGGCCTGCTCGCGCCGGTCGCTGATGCCAGCGGTGATCTCATCAGCCAGCGCCTGCAGCGCCGGGGTCACCTCGGCCGCCGGACCGGCCTTGAGCTGGTACGCCCGGCCCATCTGCGCCCAGTCACGATAGGTGCTGGCCATGATGTTCGGGCCGAACTCCCAGCCGGCGGCCGACCAGTTCTGCGCCTGCATCGCCTCGCCGCGCTGGTAGCGCCAGCGCCACTGCGCCTGGCCGTTCCTCACCACCGGGCGATCGCTGCCCTGCACGCCGCGGCTGTCGACGAACATCGGCAGGTTGGCCGGCGCGCTCAGCGTCACCTCGGCATCCTCGTATTCGGTGAACACATTGAAGGTCTCCCACAGGCCGAAGTAGCCCGGGAAGTACGGCGTGGCCTGGGTGCGGCGCACCTGGTAATACAGGCGCGTGCCCGGCGCCAGGTTCGGGAACACGATCACCCGCACCTTGCGGTCGGCGTACATCGCTGCCGAGGCGCTGGAATAGCTTTCCTGGGTGTAGATGCGATCTGCCGGAACGTCACGGCGCTGGCCATCGGCGGTGATGGTGTAGGCGTCGAGCACCTCCAGCGTCTCCATCTTCTCGCTGTAGCTCAGCCGCACCTGGCTGAACTGCTCGACCGAGGCCTTGGTCTTGAGCAGGACCTCGTAGGTCTCGGTCTGCACATTGCCTGCGTCGGGCCGCACCTGGTAGTCGGCGCGATAGCGGACGATGCTGAAGTTGTTGCTGGCTTCGGTATCGCCGCTGGCGGAAGGCGGCGCCGTAGCGGGCGCGGGGGTGGCGGTCTCCGCCAGGGCCGGGCTGGCGGCCACCAGGCCAGCCAGCGCCAGCGCCAGCGCGCGTGGTACGGGATGAAGCATTCGTCGGATCCTTGGACGTCGTGGGGGTACGTCGGGCCTTACTTCGGCGGCGGCGGTGCCAGCACCGTCCGGTCGCCATTGTGCTCGGGCGCACTGACAACGCCGGCCGCTTCCATGGCCTCGATCAGTCGCGCCGCACGGTTGTAGCCAATCTTCAGCCGGCGCTGCACGCCGGAAATCGACGCGCGGCGGGTCTCCGTGACCACCCTCAGTGCCTCGTCATACAGCGGATCCGACTCGTCGCCGCCGGCACTGGTTTCCGGCAGGCCGGTGGCACCCACCACCACGCCGTCCCCCAGGGTCTGAACCTCGTCCAGCACGCCCTCGATGTAATCGGCCGGACCCATCGCCTTGAGATGCTCGACCACGCGATGCACTTCATCGTCGGAGACGAACGCGCCGTGCACACGCTCGGGCATGGCGGTGCCCGGCGGCAGGTACAGCATGTCGCCGTGACCCAGCAGCGTCTCCGCGCCGGACTGGTCGAGAATGGTGCGCGAGTCGATCTTCGAGCTCACCTGGAACGCGATGCGGGTGGGAATGTTGGCCTTGATCAGGCCGGTGATCACATCCACCGACGGACGCTGGGTGGCCAGGATCAGGTGGATGCCGGCTGCACGTGCCTTCTGTGCCAGACGTGCGATCAGTTCTTCGACCTTCTTGCCGACGATCATCATCATGTCGGCGAATTCGTCGATGAAGATGACGATGAACGGCAGCGTCTCCAGCGGGCGCGGCGCCTCGCCCAGCTCCGGGTTCGGCTTGAACAACGGGTCCATCAGCGGCTGGCCGGCGTCCTCGGCGTCCTTCACCTTCTTGTTGAAGCCGGCCAGGTTGCGCACGCCCACCGCGCTCATCAGCTTGTAGCGGCGCTCCATCTCCGCCACGCACCAGCGCAGGCCGTTGGCGGCCTCCTTCATGTCGGTGACCACAGGCGCGAGCAGATGCGGGATGCCCTGGTAGACGCTCAGTTCGAGCATCTTCGGGTCGATCATCAGCATCCGCAGATCTTTCGGCGAGCCCTTGTACAGCAGGCTCAGTACCATCGCATTGACGGCCACGGACTTGCCCGAGCCGGTGGTACCGGCCACCAGCAGGTGTGGCATGCGCGCCAGATCGGCCACGGTGGGGCGGCCGGCGATGTCCTTGCCCAGCGCCAGGGTCAGCACGCTGGAGGCCTTGTCGTACTCCTTCGAGCGCAGCAGCTCGGACAGGAAGATCATCTCGCGGGTGACGTTGGGAATCTCCAGGCCGATCACCGACTTGCCGGGAATCACATCGACCACGCGCACCGACTTGACCGACAGGCCGCGGGCGATGTCCTTGTCCAGCGAGCTGATCTGGCTGACCTTGATGCCCGGCGCCGGCTCGATCTCGAAGCGGGTGATGACAGGGCCCGGATAGGCGCCAACCACCTGCGCGTCGATGCGGAAATCCTTCAGCTTGAACTCGATCTGCCGCGACAGGGTCTCCAGCGTCTCCTCGTCGTAGCCCTTGGGCTGTGGCTTGGGATCATCCAGCAGGGCCAGCGGCGGCAGGTCCGAACCATCGCCGTTGACGCCGCGGAACATCGGTATCTGGTTGTCACGCTTGGCCCGGTCGCTCTTCTCGATCACCGGTTCCGGGCGCGGTTCGATCTTCACCGGCTCGCGCTTGGCGCGCACCTCGGCGTCCGCCTTGCGGACTTCCTGGCGCTCCTCGCGCAGGGCACGGGTCTGCTTCCACTCGGTCGCCTGTTCCTTCTTGCGCTCCAGCAGCGGCGCCAGGGACATCACCCCACGGCCGATCTTCTCCATCACCGTGAACCACGACAGGCCGGTGGCCAGGGTGATCGAGGCCAGCAGCAGCACCAGCACGAACAGGTTCGCGCCCAGCGCCCCGAAACCGACGGTCAGCGAGTTGCCCACCAGCTTGCCAAGGATGCCGCCGGCACTGGAGACGTCACCATTGAACAGGCGCACATGCAGGAAGCCGGTACCGGCGATCAGGAAGCCGACCAGACCGACCAGGCGCAGGGCCGGATCGAGGTCGTTCTCGCCCTTGCTTTCCCGCTTGAGGCCGAACATGGCGATCCAGGCCAGTGCGCCGAGCACCACCGGCAGCAGGAACGCGATGTAGCCGAACAACTGCAGCAGCACGTCGGCGATCCAGGCACCGGCGCGGCCGCCCATGTTGTGCACCGGCGCGACCACGCTGCCGGTATGCGACCAGCCGGGGTCCGACGCCGAGTAGGTGAACAGACTTGCCGCCAGGTACAGCAGGGCCGGCGCGATCGCGATCAGGCCCAGGTCGCGCCAGAGGCGCTGGCGGCGGGGGTTGTCGGTCGTCGCTGCCGCCGCGGCCGTGCGACGTGACGCCTTGCTGTCGTCGGACTTGGAGCGTTCGGGGACCTGCTTCGCCACCTTAGACCATACCTTTGGAATGCGCTGTTAGTGATTGATAATAAATGAGACGGCGTCAGTTTTCAGTTATGCGACGCTGCGAGGCGCCCTCCGGGGCCGGAAACCGCCGATGGGTGACGGCGTTCTGTTCATCGGCTTGAATCGCCCTGCCCCAGCCGCCACTCTATGACCTGCCATGGATGCTGCGCAAACATCGCCAGCGCCTTGTCCCACTTACCTTTTCGCGAGTTTACATGAGCACCAGCCTGCCCTCCCGCCACCAACGGCTTGTCATCCTCGGTTCCGGCCCGGCCGGCTGGACCGCTGCGGTCTACGCCGCCCGCGCCAACCTGAAGCCGGTCGTCATCACCGGCCTGCAGCAGGGCGGTCAGCTGATGACCACGACCGAGGTCGACAACTGGCCGGGTGACGCCCATGGCCTGATGGGCCCGGACCTGATGGCGCGCATGCAGGCTCACGCCGAGCGCTTCGAGACCGAGGTCATCTTCGACCACATCCACACCGCCGACCTGTCCCAGCGTCCGTTCCGGCTGATCGGCGACAGTCACGAATACACCTGTGACGCCCTGATCATCGCCACCGGCGCCACCGCCAAGTACCTGGGCATCCCGACCGAAGAGGCCTTCAAGGGCCGCGGCGTGTCCGCCTGCGCCACCTGCGACGGGTTCTTCTACCGTGACCAGGACGTGGTCGTGGTCGGCGGTGGCAACACTGCGGTGGAAGAGGCCCTGTACCTGTCCAACATCGCCCGCAAGGTCTACCTGGTCCACCGCCGCGACACCCTCAAGGCGGAAAAGATCATGCAGGACAAGCTGTTCGCCAAGGTCGCGGCCGGCAAGATCGAAACCGTCTGGCACCACCAGGTCGAGGAAGTGCTGGGCAACGATGCCGGCGTGACCGGTGTGCGCGTGAAGTCCACCCTGGACGGCAGCACCCGCGACATCGACGCGCACGGCTTCTTCGTGGCCATCGGTCATCACCCGAACACCACCCTGTTCGATGGCCAGCTGGCGATGAACAACGGCTACCTGGAAATCCGCTCGGGCCTGGGCGGCAACGCCACCCAGACTTCGGTGGAAGGCGTGTTCGCCGCGGGTGACGTGGCCGACCAGCACTATCGGCAGGCCATCACCTCCGCCGGCTTCGGCTGCATGGCCGCACTGGATGCCGAGCGCTACCTGGATGCACAGGGCAAGGCCGGCTGAGGATTGCTTCACGCCATGACTGACCCTGGGGGCCGGCGCGGAAGCGCCGGCCTTTCTGTTTTCTTCTGACCTATCCTTGGCCCATGCCCTCCCCCCGTTTCCTCGACTCGCTGCAGTCCGTTACCGCCACCGACTGGGACGCGCTGCATGATGGGCGCAATCCCTTCGTCAGCCACGCCTTCCTGGCCGGACTCGAAGCCCACGGTTGCCTGCGCGGGGACTGGGGCTGGCAGGCACGGCATTTCACCCTGTGGGAGGGCGACGTCCTGGTCGCGGCGATTCCCGGCTACCTGAAGACCAACTCCCACGGCGAATTCGTGTTCGACCACGCCTGGGCCAATGCCTATGCCCGGCATGGCAGCGACTACTACCCGAAATGGCTCGGCGCCGTGCCGTACTCGCCGGTGACCGGGCCGCGGCTGCTGGCCCGGGACGATCCAGCCCGCGCGGGCGTGCTGTCGGCCCTGCGCGGGGCGCTGCCCGCGCTGGACGTGTCCTCGGCGCATATCAACTTCCACACCGCAGCGGATGAAGTGCTGTTCGGCGATGACTGGCTGCTGCGCGAGGACATCCAGTTCCAGTGGCAGAACCCGGGCGACTGGACGACGTTCGATCAGTTCCTTGGCGCCATGGACCACAAGCACCGCAAGAACATCCGCCAGGAGCGCGCCAGGGTCACCCGCCAGGGCATCGGCTTCCGCGTCGTGCACGGCGATGAGGCCAGCCGTGCCGACCTGCAGGCGATGTACCGTTTCTACCTGCAGACCTTCGTCGAGTACGGCAATGCACCGGCGCTCACCGAGCCCTTCCTGCGCCACCTGGCCAGCAGCCTCGGGCGCGGCCTGGTGATGTTCCTGGCCGAACAGGACGGCGAACCGATTGCCGGCGCCCTGTGCCTGCGTGGGGGCGACACGCTGTATGGCCGCTACTGGGGTGGCGCTACCCTGCCTGGCCTGCACTTCGAGGCCTGCTACTACCAGGGCATCGAGTACTGCCTGCGCGAAGGCCTGACCCGCTTCGAGCCCGGCGCACAGGGCGAACACAAGCTGGCGCGCGGCTTCCTGCCGACGCGGGTGCGCAGCCGGCACTGGGTGGCCGATGCGGATTTCGCAGAAGCTCTGCAGGACTGGTGCCGGCAGGAGCGCAGGGACGTGCGGCGCTATGAGCAGACGTTGCAGCAACACAGCCCGTTCCGCACGCAGGACTAGCGCCGCCGCAGAATGGATGCGCCGGCATCGCTACACTCCCGGCATGACCCGTCAATTGCCCTGGCGCCTGGACGATGCGCCGGACGCCCCCTTCCCGCCCGCTGAAACCGCGCTGCGCAGTCCCGACGGCCTGCTGGCCGTAGGCGGCGACCTGCATCCTGCACGCCTGTTGAATGCCTATGCCGGCGGCATCTTCCCGTGGTTCAGCGACGGCGAGCCGATCCTGTGGTGGTCACCGGACCCACGCATGGTGTTCCGCACCTCCGGCGTACACCTGTCCAGCCGCTTCCGCCGCCAGCTGCGCGGCAGCCACTGGGAGGTGACTGCCGACACCGCCTTCAGCCAGGTGATGCGCGCCTGTGCTGCCGCGCCGCGCCCCGGACAGGACGGCACCTGGATCAGCCCGGCAATGGTCGAGGCCTACAGCCGGCTGCACGACCTCGGGTTCGCCCATTCCGTCGAGGTCTGGGACCGGCAGACCCTGGTCGGTGGCATCTATGGCGTGGCCATCGGTACGGTGTTCTTCGGCGAAAGCATGTTCAGCGGCGCCAGCGGCGGCTCCAAGATCGCGCTGGCCGCGCTGGCGGCCACCCTGCATGGCTGGGGCTGGGAACTGATCGATGCACAGGTGGAGAATCCGCATCTGCTGCGGATGGGTGCGGTGCACCTGCCACGCGCCGCGTTTCTGGACCACGTGCGGCAGGCCGTGCGCTGCCCGGGGCGTGAAGGCCCGTGGACCCGGCACATGGGCCGCTTGCCGGCCCGCGTCCTGGCGGGGGGTTAACATAAACTTTGCAAGCCGGCCGCGTCCCGCGTAAAATACTGCGCCTTAGGCCCAGCGTGGCCGTTTTCTGAACCGCACAGGACTACATGTCGAAAGACGATTCCATCGAGTTCGAGGGCACCGTCAGCGAGACGCTGCCGAACACCACTTTCCGCGTTCGTCTGGAAAATGGGCACGAGATCATCGCCCACATCTCCGGCCGCATGCGCAAGAACTACATCCGCATCCTCACCGGTGACCGGGTCAAGGTTGAAATGACCCCGTACGACCTGACCAAGGGTCGCATCACCTACCGCATGAAGTAAGCGGTCGGCGCGTCGCGCCACTTCGACAAGGCCAGCCTGGGTTGCTGGCCTTTTGTCATGCCCGCTCTCCGGCCCTGCCGGAGGTCATCGTGACCGATCTCACCATGACGTCAGTCAGCCCTGCTTGCGGCAGATTCGCAGTTGCGACAGCGGCAGCATTCTGGGATCCGATCCACTCCGGATCGCCACCCCTGCCCCGCCATGAACCTCGCTTCCCTGCTCGGCCCCTTGGCCTTGTCCGCCATCGCCCTGGTGGCCCCGTCCGCCCATGCGGCCGATACCCCGGCGGCACAGTGCGTGCCGCTGTCCGGCGAACAGCAGATCGTTCGCGCCGGCGCCGACAGGAACATCCTGCTCCGCTCCGGCGAAGCGCACTATGTCGTGCATTTCCGCAACAGCTGCCCTTCCGCCGTGCGGGCCACCCGCCTCGGCTTCACGACCGACGGCAAGGAGGCTGACACGCTGTGCAGCGAGGGCCGAAGCAAGCTGGACACCGGTCGCGGCTCCTGCGAGGTGGCGCGCATCGAGCCGATCGATGCCGAGCGGTTCACGCGCGAAGCGCGCCGTCGCAGCCGCTGACACCCGACAGCACAAGGGCGGCCGAAGCCGCCCTTGCCCTTTCCAGTCCTTCACGCCACAGCCCGTGGCGTCAGCTCACTCCACCGTGGCCGGCAGGCTGACATGCTTCTCCTGACTCAGACAGGGCCAGCCTTGCTGCTGGCCCTTTGTCGTGGGCGCTGGAAATTCTGACTGACATCGGTGGCGCACGTTTGCAACTCATTGCATGGCCCGCCCCGTGCCCCGCCCGCAGCATGGCACGCCCGCCGCTCCATGCGGCATTGATGTGTGATCAACATGCCCACGCCGCCTGCCCTCCTCATCCTGGGCCTGGCCGCCTCCCTGGCCGCCGCCCCCACACCACCTGCAGGCACACTTGCGGAGCTGCCGGCAATGCTCGCGGCGACCGCCGCAATCGCACCGGTCGACAGCCTGGACGAGCTGCACTACCGGTCGTTCTCCGAGCAGAACCCGGACACCAACCCGCTGCGAAGCTGGACAAGCGGCAAGGACGCAGCCTTCGCCGGACCGATCAACAGCATGACCCTGCTTGAGCGGCGCGACCGCTGCGACACCTTGCTGGTGGTCTCCACCACAGTTGCACCGGAGACCCTGGAGCGACGCTGGAGCGAGCGCGGCGCCAGCTTCGTGACCGGTACGGACGGGCGGCGGCGCTGGACACTGTCGTTGCCGGCGGCAGACCACCTGCACGCAGCAGACGATTGGCTCGCCCATTTCCATGGTCGATATGTGGTACTGGAAGCCACGCCGGAACGCTGTCGGCGTCGCCTGGACGACGCGACGGCAGACGCGACCACCTCATCCGTCGCGCCCATCCTCGACGCCATGCTGGCCAGCCACGCACGGAATGCGGCCGATGGCACCATCCTGGCCTGGACGATCGACCTGGCCAATCCTCCTGCCGGACAGGCTCCGGACACAGGAAATCCTGCCGCCAACGCTCAACTGTTCCAGCTGGACGCGGCCGGGCGTACCCGGCTCATTGTCAACTGGCTATGGACAGACTGCTCGCGCGCCCGCCTGGCCTCCTTCGTCTTGCAGGCAGCATCGGCCGATCGCCTCGACTGGAAGGTCGAGGTCGTTCCATCCGACGCTCTGTGCGAACTGCGCGCCACAGGGGCGTGGCAGATCCCACCTGCACCCTGAACACACCCCCGCAATCGACAAGGGCGGCCGAAGCCGCCCTTGCCCTTTCCAGTCCTTCACGCCACAGCCCGTGGCGTCAGCTCACTCCACCGTGGCCGGCAGCAGCCGCTCCGGTTCGGCCTGGGTCTCGACCACCAGTTCGTCGTCGCGGACATCGATGCTGACCTTGCCGCCGTTGACCAGCTTGCCGAACAACAGCTCGTCGGCCAGCGGACGCTTGATCTTGTCCTGGATCACGCGCGCCATCGGACGGGCGCCCATCAGCGGGTCGAAGCCATGGTGGGCCAGCCAGTCGCGCGCGGTCGGCGTGGCCGACAGGCTGACATGCTTCTCCTGCAGCAGCATCTCCAGCTCGATCAGGAACTTGTCCACCACACGCAGGATGTGCTCGAAGCCCAGCGCCTGGAACTGCACTACCGCATCGAGGCGGTTGCGGAATTCCGGCGTGAAGCTGCGGCGGATGGTCTCCATCGCGTCGGTGGCGTGGTCCTGCTTGGTGAAGCCGATCGAACGCCGCGAGGCCTGGGCCGCGCCGGCATTGGTGGTCATCACCAGCACCACGTTCTTGAAGTTCGCTTCACGTCCGTTGGTGTCGGTCAGCACGCCACGGTCCATGACCTGCAGCAGGATGTTGAAGATGTCCGGGTGCGCCTTCTCGATTTCGTCCAGTAGCAGCACGCAATGCGGCGTCTTGACGATCTTCTCGGTCAGCAGGCCGCCCTGGTCGAAGCCGACGTATCCCGGGGGCGCACCGATCAGGCGGCTGATCGAATGCGGCTCCATGTACTCGGACATGTCGAAGCGGACCAGCTCGATGCCCAGCTGCAGGGCCAGCTGCTTGGTCACCTCGGTCTTGCCGACACCGGTCGGGCCGGCAAACAGGAAGTTGCCGATCGGCTTCTCCGGATTGCCCAGGCCCGAGCGCGCCAGCTTGATCGCCGACGACAGGGTCTCGATGGCCGGGTCCTGGCCGAAGATCACCATCTTCAGGTTGCGCTCCAGGTGCTGCAGCACATCCTTGTCGGTGGCGCTGACCTGCTTGGTCGGGATGCGCGCCATCTTGGCAATGATGGCCTCCACTTCCTCCACGTCGATCAGTTCCTTGCGCTGGTCCTCCGGCAACAGCCGCTGGCGCGCACCTGCCTCGTCGATCACGTCGATGGCCTTGTCCGGCAGCAGGCGGTCACCGATATGCTTGACCGACAGGTCCACCGCGGCCTGCAGCGCCTCGTCGGAGTACGTCACGCCGTGGTGGGCTTCGTACTTGCCTTTCAGGCCCTGCAGGATCTCGTAGGTCTCACCCACGGTCGGCTCGACGATGTCGATCTTCTGGAAGCGGCGCGCCAGGGCGCGATCCTTCTCGAAGATGCCGCGGTACTCCTGGAACGTGGTCGAGCCGATGCAGCGCAGCTCGCCCGACGCCAGCGCCGGCTTGATCAGGTTGGACGCATCCATGGTGCCGCCCGACGCCGAACCGGCACCGATGATGGTGTGGATCTCGTCGATGAACAGCACGGCGTTGGGCACCTTCTTCAGGGCCGTCAGCACGCTCTTCAGGCGCTTCTCGAAGTCGCCACGGTACTTGGTGCCAGCCACCAGTGCGCCCAGGTCGAGCGAATAGATGACGGCATCGGCCAGCACCTCCGGCACCGAGCCCTCGACGATGCGCCGGGCCAGGCCTTCGGCGATCGCGGTCTTGCCGACGCCGGCCTCGCCCACGTAGAGCGGGTTGTTCTTGCGACGGCGGCACAGGACCTGGATGGTCCGCTCGATCTCGTCGGCACGCCCGACCAGCGGGTCGATGCGTCCGGCCCGGGCCTGCTCGTTGAGGTTGCTGGCGAACTCGGTCAGGGCATCCCCCTTCGGCTCGCCCTCCCCGCCCTCGGCCCGGCTCTCGCCTTCGGAGGAAGGCTGTTCGCCCTCCTCGCCCAGCTTGGCGATGCCATGGGACAGGTAATTGACCACGTCCAGGCGGGTCACGTCCTGCTGGTTGAGGTAGTAGACGGCATGGGAGTCCTTCTCGCCGAAGATGGCGACCAGCACATTGGCGCCGGTGACCTCCTTCTTGCCCGAGGACTGCACGTGGTACACGGCCCGCTGCAGCACGCGCTGGAAGCCCAGCGTCGGCTGGGTGTCGCGGCCATCGTCTTCCGCCAGGCGGGACACGGAGGCCTCGATGGCCTGCTCCAGCTCCTGGCGCAGGCGGTCGGCATCGGCACCACAGGCCTTCAGTACGGCCTGGGCGGACGGGTTGTCGAGCAGTGCCAGCAGCAGGTGTTCGACCGTCATGAACTCATGCCGGGCCTCACGGGCGCGCTTGTAGCACTGGCCGATGGTGTGTTCGAGGTCTTTGCTGAACATGGATTACTCCGGCGGCAGATGGGGACAATATGCGGCCTGACTACGCGATTTCCATCACCCTAGCGGATTGCTGCGTTCAGATGGCGTTAGCAGTGCGGATTGCTTGATCTTCATTCACTCCCGGACAGCCCCCATGAGCGAACCCTACCTGAGCCGCTGGCGATTGCGACGTGATGGTCCCGCCATCCGTACCCCGCACGCCCGGCTCTGGCCGGTACTGACCGCCGACGACCTGCCGGCAATGCTGAAGATCAGCAGTGAAACCGAAGAACAGAACAGCCATCGCCTGCTGCGCTGGTGGGGCGGCGACGGTGCCGCGCGCCTGCTGGCGCACGAGGGGCCGGCCATCCTGATCGAGCGCGCCGACGGCCAATCGCTGCGGGAGCGCTCGATCGGCGGCGATGACAGCACCTGTACCACGATCCTGTGCCAGGTCCTGCAGCGGCTGCACCGGCCACGGAGCGCACCGCCAGCGGAGCTGGTCTGCCTGCCTACATGGTTCGCCGACCTGCTGCAGCCAAGGGGCTCGCTGCCGCCACTGCTGGAACAGTGCAGATCACTGGCGGTTGCGCTGCTGGAGGCCGAACAGGAGGTCCGGCCGCTGCACGGTGACCTGCACCACGACAACGTGCTCGACTTCGGCGCGCGCGGCTGGCTGGCGATCGACCCGAAACGGCTGATCGGTGATCGCGCGTTCGACTACACCACGCTGTTCAGCAACCCCGACCTGTGCGGTCCCGGCATCCACGTGGCCACCCGGCCGGAGCGCTTTGCGGCCCGGGTGACCGAGGTCAGCGCCCTGGCGGACCTGGATCGCACGCGCCTGCTGCGCTGGATCGCTGCCAGCGCAGGGCTGTCGGCCGTATGGTTCCGCAATGATGGCGACCCGGCCGATATCGACGAGACGGTCGCGGCGATGGCACTGGAGGCGCTGGCGGAGGGGTGATCCCGCTGTAGCCGAGCATGGGCTCGGCTGCGCTGACAGCGATCAGGATGCCTGCACGAACAGCAGCCGAGCATGGGCTCGGCTCTACAGGAGGCCCGTCAGGCCTTTTCCATCGTGCACAGCAGCGGATGCTGGTTCATCCGTGAATACTCGTTGACCTGGCCGACCTTGGTCTCGGCCACTTCGCGGGTGAACACGCCACAGACGCCGCGACCGCGGGTATGGACATGCAGCATCACCTGCGTCGCCTTGTCCAGGTCCATGTTGAAGAACTGCTGCAGCACGTCCACCACGAAATCCATCGGGGTGTAGTCGTCGTTGAGCAGCATGACCTGGTAGAACGGCGGCGGCGCCACTTCCGGGCGCGCGGGCTCCACGGCGATGCCGTGCTCGTGGTGGGAATCGGGGGAAGACTCGCGGGGCATCCGGTCATTATAGAGGTTGCCGCGCGCCCGCGTCGGCCCTCCCGGAATGGACGGCACGGACGGCCGCCGTCACAATTGTCCTTCCCACCCCGGTTTCACAGGATTTTCATGAAAAGGACCCTTCTGCCTGCCCTGTTGATCGCCCTGGCCTGTGCCGGTCCGGCGAGCGCAGCCGATGCCGACGCTGCCGTCGGTCGCCAGCTGGACAAGCTGGGCTACAACTACGAGGTCGACGAGGATGGCGACTACCGCCTGGTGTTCGACGTCGAGGGCGACCGCACCCAGATGGTGTACGTGCGCTCGGCGGTGGAAGACTTCGGCAGCCACAACATCCGTGAGATCTGGTCGCCAGGCTACACGTCCAAGACCAAGCAGTTCCCGGTCGCGGTCGCCAACCGCCTGCTGGAGGACTCGCAGGACGCCAAGATGGGCGGCTGGGTGAAACAGGAGGCGACCGCGATGTTCGTGGTGAAGATCGACGCCGATGCCACCGCCGACCAGCTCAGCGACGCCATCGATGCCGCGATCCGCACCGCCGACGCGATGGAACTGGAACTGACCAAGAAGGACGATCTCTGAGGTGAATGCCACGCCGGACCCGCGCTGGGCACCGCACGCCACCGTCGCCACCGTCGTGGTCGACGGTGGCCGCGTGCTGCTGGTCGAGGAGACCATCGATGGCCGCGCCGTGCTCAACCAGCCTGCCGGGCACCTCGAACCCGGCGAGAGCCTGGCCGAGGCGGCGCTGCGCGAGACCCGCGAGGAGACCGGCTGGACGGTTCAGCTGACCGACTTCATCGGCTGTTACCAGTGGACGGCGGGCGACGGTACGACGTTCCTTCGCTTCTGCTACGCGGCGCGCCCGGTCTCGCATGATCCGGCGCAGCCGCTCGACACCGGCATCGACCGCGCGCTGTGGATGACCCCGGCCGAGCTGCAGGCCGCCGGGCAGCGCCAGCGCAGCCCGCTGGTATGGCAGGTCGTGGCGGACTATCTGGGTGGCCAGCGCCACCCGCTTTCGCTGGTCCGGGAGGTCGCATGAGCACCCCGCGCGTGATGGTGGGCGTTTCCGGTGGCGTCGATTCGTCGGTCGCCGCTTGGCGGCTGGTGCAGCAGGGCGAGGCCGTGGCCGGCCTGTTCATGCAGAACTGGGCCGACGACGGCAGCGGCGACTGCCGCGCCGAGGATGATCGCCGCGATGCGGTGGCGGTCTGCGGCCTGCTGGGCATTCCCTTCCATTTCCGCGACTTCTCCAGCGAGTACTGGCAAGGCGTGTTCGAGCATTTCCTGGCCGAGTACGCCGCCGGCCGCACCCCCAATCCGGACGTGCTGTGCAACCGCGAGGTGAAGTTCAAGCACTTCCTGGACGCGGCGCGTGAACTGGGCGCCGAGCGCATCGCCACCGGCCATTACGCGCGGGTGACCCAGCGCGGCCACCAGTGGCTGCTGCTGCGCGGCGCCGACCGCTCCAAGGACCAGAGCTATTTCCTGCACCAGCTGGGGCAGGAGCAGCTGGCCGCCACCCTGTTCCCGATCGGCGACCTGGAAAAGAGCGACCTGCGCCGGATCGCCCGTGACGTCAGCCTGCCGACCCATGCCAAGAAGGACTCCACCGGCATCTGCTTCATCGGCGAGCGCGACTTCCGCGAGTTCCTGGGCCGCTACCTGCCGGCCCGGCCGGGACAGATCCTCGACCCGGCCGACGGCAGCGTGATTGCCGAGCATCCGGGCGTGTTCTATTTCACGCTCGGCCAGCGCGAGGGCCTGAACATCGGCGGCGTGCGTGGCCGCCCGGCCGCGCCGTGGTACGTGGTCGGCAAGGACGTGGCCAGCAACGTGCTGTATGTCGATCAGGACCGCGACAGCCCGTGGATGCTCTCCGAACGCCTGCGTTCGGAAACCGCGCACTGGATCGCCGGCGCACCACCGGCCCGGCGTTTCGAATGCACTGCCCAGACCCGCTACCGCCAGCCCGACGAGCCGTGTACGGTCGATGTGCTGGACGATGGCAGCGTGCTGGTCACCTTTGCCCGCCCGCAGCGGGCCGTCACGCCCGGCCAGTCGCTGGTGCTGTATGACGGCGAGATCTGCCTGGGCGGTGCGGTGATCGCCGCCACCGATGCGCCGCTGGAACAGCGCCTGCGCACCACCCCTTCTCCTTTTGAGGTAATCGCTGCATGAGTTTCACTGTCGACGACCGCGTCCTGGCCCTGGCCGGCATTGCCCAGGCCCTGCAGCAGGTGCGCCGCATCGCCGATACCGGCCATTCCGACGCCGCCGCTGTACGTACCGCGGTGGACAGCGTGTTCCGCGTCGACGCCTCCTCTCCGCAGGAGGTGTTCGGCGACCGCCACGCGCTGAAGTCGGGCCTGCGCCTGCTGCACAACTACTTCCGCAACCAGGGCCAGGATCCGATCCTGCCCAAGCTGGCATTGTCGGTGCTGCAGCTGGAGCGCCGCTTCGTGCAGGACGGCGCAACCGTCAACAAGGTTGCCGCGGGCATCGAGCAGGCGCAGCGCAAGGCCGCCGAACTGGGCGACAGCGGTCACCCGGATGTGCTGGCCAGCCTCGGCGGCGTCTATGCGGACACCATCAGCCATCTCAAGCCGCGGGTGATGGTGCAGGGCAACCCGCATTACCTGGGCCAGGCCGGTGTGGTCTCCGAGATCCGTGCCCTGCTGCTGGCCGCCGTCCGCGCTGCGGTGCTGTGGCGGCAGGTGGGCGGCAGCTACTGGGACTTCCTGTTTGGCCGCAAGGCGATGGTCGAGGCCGTGGACCGCCTGCTGGCCTGATCGTTGCATCCGCCGGGCATGGCCCGGCGCTACCGGGGGCCTGACCCTATGCATCCGCCGGGCATGGCCCGGCGCTACCGCATGGCCTGACTGCTTCACCCGCCGGGGATGGGGCCCGGCGCTACCGCATGGCCTGACCGTCGGGGCGCCGCCAGGGTAGCGCCGGGCCATGCCCGGCGAGCGTCCGGCGCCGGAAATCCGGCGCATTCAGAAAGCGCATCGACGTTAAAGAGAAGGGGCACACGGCCGATACATCCTCCGTGCACCTCCCGAGAACGTCCATGTACTCACGCATTTTCATCCGTCTGGCCACCCCCCTGGCCCTGACCCTGCTGCTCCCCTTCGCCATCGGTTTCGAATGGCCGGCCGCCCTGCGCTGGGCGATCCTGACCACGATGACGCTGAGCTGGCTGGGCTTTGCGTGGTGGACCGCGCGCGCCCAGGCGCACCGCTCACCGGAACAGGCCCGCGTCCTGCGTGAGCAGGACCAGCTGCTGACCGAACTGCGCAGCTTCGTCGGCAACGAAATCGACGGTTCGCGTGGTGAAGTGGAACGCGCCCGCGACCTGATCCGCCAGGCGGTATCGAGCCTGGGCGGCAGCTTCGATGCAATGAACCGCAAGTCACGCCAGCAGAGCCAGGCGCTGTCGCGCATCGTCGACCGTGCCGGCGATGAAGGCAGTGCGGGCCTCGACGTTGCGCGGTTCGCCCAGCATGCCAGCCATCGCATGGAGCAGCTGGTGGAAGCGCTGGAACAGGTCAGCGGCCAGAGTTCGACCACCGTGCAGCACATCGACCAGATGGCACAGCACCTGGACGGCATCTTCGCGCTGCTGGAAGACGTCAAGTCGATTGCCGACCAGACCAACCTGCTGGCACTGAATGCCGCCATCGAAGCGGCCCGTGCCGGCGAGGCCGGCCGCGGCTTCGCGGTGGTCGCCGACGAAGTGCGCAACCTGTCCGAGCGCTCGACCACCTTCAACGAACAGATCCGCAAGCTGGCGCACAGCTCCAAGGACGCCATCGCCAAGGTCCGCGAGACGGTCTCGCACATGGCTTCGCGCGACATGGACCGCTCCCGCGAAGCACGCCAGGAAGCAGCGGCCATGCTGGACAACGTGGCGCAGATCAATGCTTCTCTGGGCGAAGGCATGCGCGAGGTGTCCGAGTGTGCGCGTGCCATCGACGGCAGCGTCGCCGAGGCCGTGCGCGCACTGCAGTTCGAAGATATCGCCACACAGGCGCTGGGTGGCGTACATACCCACCTCGACCGCCTGACCGCGATCAACCGCGAAGCGGTGGCCCTGCAGGAACTGCTGCACCGCAATGGCGGCGTCTTCGACGAAGAGATCGCCAGCGCGCTGCAGCGCACCGGCAACCGTCTGCGCGAACTTCGCAACGAATGGGAGCGCCCGCCGCACAAGCCGGTCGCCCAGCAGAACATGGGCGCCGGTACCGTCGAACTGTTCTGACACGCGTGTCCGCTGCCCTCTCCGGCAGTCTGCAAGGCCCCGGCTCAACCGGGGCCTTTGCCTGTGATCCACCGCCGAATGCATCCTGTACGCGCCCCATGGCCCTGATCAGCGCCCCGCCCTCCTCCCTCACCGACATCGAACGCCCGCGCAACGCCAGCGTGCGAGAACAGCTGCAGCAGCTGGAAAAGGTCGCGCATGAGGAGATCCGCGAGCTGCAGCAGCTCGCCGATGCGCGCCCGCCCTCGCCCGGTACCGCCAGCGAACTGCTGGGCATGGCCTGGGACCTGGGGTTGGATGGAGATGCCCTGAAGTAGTGCCGGGGCGTGCGTGGATGGGGCGAGCTCAATGTGCGACGGCCAGAAGGCACGCGTGCTCGGGCCGATGCTTCTGGCCCTGCGTCTTTCCTCCTCTAGCGGAGCTGGAGCGGCCCCGTACAGGCGCTGCGGATGCAGCTGACGATTGCGTACGATGACAGTTCCCCACCACGCATGGATGGTTCCGGGGATTCATGAGTTTCGGATTTCTTGCATGGAATGCGATCAACGCACCCTTCATCGTGCCGGACCCATTTCGGTTCAAATCAGCCCAGCCCGATGACCAGCGCCGCCCTCTGCCTTTCGCTTGCCTTGCAGCTTCCGGTTGCCCCCGACCCATTGACCCTGGATCCCGATTCCCTCGCGACGCTTCAGCAGGCGCTGCAGACATTCGGAGCGTTCCAGCACCCTTATTCTGCTCCAATCGACGCATACGACCCTGACGCGGGGGTGATCGACGCAACGGTCGAGGTCTCCGCGGGCTGCCTGCAGGAGGGTCCCAAGGTCATCGTCCTGGACGATGATGGCGACGAGACACCCGAGCGCTATCTGGTACTGGACGAGCCATGGCAGAGCCTTCCAGCGGGCACATTGCTGCTCGTCTGCGGAGACAGGGCGGTCGTCATTTCAGCTCAGGACTGGAGCCGGGAGCTTGCAAGAGCCGAGATCATGCTGACGTTTCTCGACCTGCTGCCTGGAGATTCGGAAGCCAGGGACCAGCTGGAGAGTTGCTCGGCAGTCTCGGATTCCGATACATCCGATCCCTTCGTGAAGAGCATTCTGGATCAGCTCTGCGCCAGCACTCCAGGTACACCTGTCACTGACACCGCCCTGGCCCTCTGGAAGGGCAGGCTCCCGGATGCATTACTTGCACTGTGGCAGCGCGACGGCCTGGCGCGCTATCACGATGATCGACTGACTATGGTCGATCCTGCCCAATACGAAACCGTCCTGGCTGCCCTTCTGGCAGGCAGTCCGCCGCGGGACAAGGACAACCTTCATGTATATGCGATCTCGCCATTCGGCCAGATGCTGATCTGTGGCGAGAAGACTGGCGTCGACCTCACGCTTGAACCACACGAAGGCTACCTATGCGCGCCTGCAGCGCTGACTCTCCCAGCAAGCAACGCCGTCCGCAACAGGAGCCTGCACGACTTCCTGCTGACATTGGATGATCCTGAGCTGGATGTCCTGACCGAGGACGAGGAGCCAATGTTCTGGCGAGTCCGTGAGATGTTGGGGCCGCTGGGCGACGGAGAGATCTACACCTCGACGGAGCCCGTGCCAGAGCACGGCTGGCGGATAGACCGCCTGGTGAAACGCAAGGCGCTGGATGTGCTCGCAGAGCTTGCGCAGCGTCGCTGACTGCTGACACATGGAGGGATGTACCTGCGTGCATGCCGACCAAGGTCGGCACCTACCAGAGCACGTGCCGGACAGCGCAAATCGTCAACGCACCAGCAACGCTTCGTTGCCGGCGTCCGTGCGCGACGGTGACTGATGCTGCTGGCGCAGCCACTGCGCCAGGTCGCGCGGGCTCAGCGGCCGCGAGTACAGGTAGCCCTGGATCTCGTCGCAGCCCTGGCGGCGCAGCATGTCTTCTTCCTGGTGCGTTTCCACACCTTCGGCCACGACCTTCATGCCCAGCGCGTGGCCCAGGTGCACGATGGCCTGGGTCACCTCGGCCGTACCCGAGTCGTGCAGCATGCCCTGCACGAAGCTGCGGTCGATCTTCAGGCGGCCCACCGGGAACCGGTTGAGGTAGTTGAGGTTGGAGAATCCCGTTCCGAAATCGTCCACCGCCAGCGGCACACCGTGCCGTTCCAGCACGTCGAAGCAATGACGCAGGATGTCGGTGTCACGGATCAGCGCCGACTCGGTCAGCTCCAGTTCCAGGCGCTGTGGCGGCCAGCCATGGGCATGGCAGATCTCGATCACCCGCTCTGCGAATCCGCGATCACGCAGCTGCACGGCCGAGACGTTCACCGCGATGCGGTCGAAGTGCAGACCGGCTCTGTCCCAGGCAGTGGCCTGGCGGCAGGCTTCGTTCAGTACCCAGTCTCCGATGCGCACGATTTCACCGCACTTCTCGGCGATGGGAATGAACTCGGCCGGACTGCAGTAGCCGATGCCGGGTCGATGCCAGCGCAGCAGTGCCTCGATGGCCGGCGGCTCGCCAAGGTGGGCGTGCAGCAGCGGCTGATAGGCCAGGCTGAACTCCTCGCGCTCGATCGCGCCATGCAGTGCATGCTCCAGCTCAAGCCGGCGCTGGATGCGGGCCAGCGCGTCCTGGCTGTAGTACTGGTAGGTGTTGCGACCGGCTTCCTTGGCCGCATACATCGCGGCATCGGCGGCGCGCAGCAGTGAATCGAAATCGGTCTGGGTATCGCCCAGCATGGCGATGCCCACGCTGGCCCCCACCTTCAGCGTGGTATCGCCGCGGCGCAGCGGCTCGGCCAGCGAGCCGATCAGCTTGCGCGCCACGTGGCCAGCGTCTTCCGGTTCGGCCAGGTCGCGCAGCACCACGATGAATTCGTCACCGCTGAAGCGGCCGAACAGATCGTTGTTGCGCAGGTTCTGGTGCAGCCGGGTGGCCGCCGCCTTCAGCAGCGCATCACCGGTGGCATGGCCGAAGCTGTCGTTGATGGTCTTGAAGCCATCCAGGTCGATGAACAGCATCGCCAGCGAGGTGCCGCGATCACGCGCTTCCTCGATTGCTTCAGCCGTCTGCTCGCCCAGCAGCACCCGGTTCGGCAGGCCGGTCAGCAGGTCGTAATGGGCCAGCAGCTCGATGCGCTCATTGGCCTCGCGCTCTCGCGTGATGTCACGGAACAGCACCACGAAACGTGGCGGCAGGCCATCGCGCCGATCCAGCTCGATCAGCACCTGCACCCATACGCGCAGGCCGGATTGACGATAGAAGCAGAGATCCAGCTGCTCGGGCAGGCCGCCACCGGCAATCCGGCCCAGCGCCGCCTCGAACGCGCTGCGCGAGTCCTCGGTGTACAGCGCCAACGCTTGGTCCAGAGTGATCGGCTCCTTGCGCAGTCCGTGGATGCGATAGCACTCTTCGGTCCATTGCATGTGCCGGGTCTGCACCTCGATCTCGCACCCTCCGATGCGGCCCAGGGCCGAAACGCGGTTGAGCAGCTCGGTACGCCAGCGGATCAGCGCATCGGTCTGGTGCTGTTCGGTGATGTTCTGCACCTGGCCCAGCAGCCGCTTGGGCTGGCCCTCGCCGTCCAGCAGCGGCTGCATCCACAGCCGCAGATGCAGCGATGGTTCGCCGCTGCCGCGGGCCAGCTCCAGCTCGAGGCTGGCGGAGCGGCCATCGCGCCACAAGCGGCGCCAGGCTGCCCGCAGCGCTCCGCGTGAACGCGGATGCAGCTGCTTGAGCCAGCGTCGCTGGCCGGGCACGTTGCCGGGCTCAAGTGCGAGCAGCGAACGCAGTTCGGGCGACCACCAGAAGGAGCCCGTGCCTGGATCGAACGACCAGCTGCCCATGCTGGCGATGCGCTGCGCCTCGCTCAGGTGCACCTGCTGTTCGTGCAGCAACGCCTCCAGCTGCTTCTGCTGTTCGATGTCGGTGTGGGTGCCGACCATCCGCAGCGGCTGGCCGTCGGCAGTGCGCGCGACCACGCGGCCACGATCAAGCACCCAGCGCCACTGCCCGTCGGGCTGTCGGAAGCGGAACTGTGCGCTGTACTGGTCGCTGGTTCCACGCAGGTGCTGATCCAGCGCGGCGCGCACGTGGCCGATGTCCTCGCCGTGCACGCGCGCCAGCATTCCGCTGGCGGTCTCTTCGCCCAGGCCAGGGGTGCGGGTGACGCGATCGCTGGGAATATCCCAGTCCCACAGACTGTGGCCAGCGCTGTCCAGCGCCAGTTCCCAGCGTCCGCCACCCGCCAGCGGCACCGGTTCCGGCACGCTCAGGGTGAAGGCCAGCAGATTGCCGGCGCCGTCATGCACGGCGCGCAGGTGGCCGTCGTAATGCCCGCGCGGCCCTCCCGGCAGGCTGCACGCAACAATGCCACCGTCGGCGGCCAGCAGACGCAGGTCCTCCAGCATCGGCGCGTAGGCCGCGACCGTCGCCGGCAGGCCATGCTCGCGCGCGGCCGGATTGGCCGCCAGCGGACGGCCAGTGCGGTCGACGATGACCAGCGCCGACGCGAGCGGATGCTGCAGCAGGCTGGCGATGATCCCTTGGTCCACGCGATCTTGCTCCGGATGAAACGCCCGACAGCGGGGCACGCAGTGGTTAACGGCGCCTGCGGCGGATAATTGAGTGGCTACGGGGCACCTGCGCGGTAAGATGGCCGGCGCCCCTACCTGCTGCCCTGTCCATGCCCGCAGAACCGACCGGCACCGCCCCTGTTCCCGACCCGCGGATGGCCCAATCGCTGGGCCGCGATCGTCGGCGGATCGTGCTGAGTTACCTGGCGATGGCCCTGGCCTGGATGATCGCCACCGACAGCGCCGTGCAGCTGCTGGTACCCGATCCGTACCAGGCATCACTGTGGCAAAGCCTGAAAGGGTCGTTCTTCGCCCTGGCCAGCGCCGGGCTGCTGTACCTGCTGCTGCGGCCGCTGGCCGAGCACGTGCTGCTCACCCATGCCCGCCTGCAGGCCTCCGAGCTGCGCCTGCGGCAGATGTTCGAGGGCAATCCCGGGCCGATCCTGGTCTACGATCTGGACAGCCTGGCCATTCTCGATGCCAATCCTGCGGCCTGCAGCGCCTTCGGCTGGGAGCGCGAGGAACTGCTTGAGCGCACCATCGACGTGCTCTGGCCGCCCGGCCAGGGCCAGGCGCTGCAGACCAAGCTCGAAGCCATCCGGGAGGCGCCCGAGCAGCTGTGCATCCTGCGGGCGCAGCTGCAGCTGCGCGATGGCAGCCTGCGGCAGATGGAGCTGCGCTCGAACGCAATCGGTTACGACGGCCACAACGCACGCCTGCTGATTGCCATCGATCGCACCGCCGAGGACCTTGCACAGCTGCGCCGGGACCAGGCACTGGCACGGGTGGAGGAAGCGCATGAGCTGGCGAAGATCGGCGCCTGGGAACTGGACCCCTCCAGTGGGCTGGGCCGGTACTCCAGCCAGGTCTATCGCCTGCTCGGCCGGCGCCCGCCGGAAGCCCGCCGCTGGCATCGCTTCGACGAACTGCTGGTGGCGGCCGATCCGGCCACCGCCGCGCAGGCCGACCAGCTGCTGGCCGAACTGTGTTCCGGCGAACCGGTGCAGGTGGACGTGCTGCTGCCGCTGCTGTCGATGGATGGCCGCGCGTTGATGGTGCACCTGCGCGCGGCCAGCGGCGTTGACGAGGCCGGCCGAGACCGTGTGCTCGGCACCCTGCAGGACGTGACCGAGCGCGAGCAGTCGCGGCGGCTGCTGCGCGAACGTGAGGAACAGTTCCGCGAACTGGTGCGTGTACTGCCGGACGGCGTGGTCATCCTCTTCGAGGAGCACGTGCTGTACGCCAACGCCTGGGCCGCGAGTCTGTTCGGCTATGGCGGCCATGCCCTGCTCGGCGAGCCGCTGGCGGCTCTGGTCGCCGACAGCGATCTGGCGCGGGTACGCGTGCAGCTCCGGGCCGGCCAGCCCCAGCACGGCCCCGGCCACAGCAGCGTGGTGGCGATGCAGCGTGCCGATGGCCGCAGCTTCCACGCCGGCCTGGCCGTGGGCGAAGTCCGCTACGGCGGTCGCGACTGCAAGCTGCTGATCGTGCGTGACCTGAGCGATTCCGAGCGCACCCGCAGTGCGCTGGAGACCAGCAACCGCGAACTACAGGCCATGGCCGGCCGGTTGTTCTCGCTGCAGGAGGACGAGCGCCGCGCGATCTCGCGCGACCTGCACGATGACATCGGGCAGGCCATCACCGCCATCAAGCTCTCCGCCTATGCCGCGCAGGACGAAGACGATCCGAAGCGCCGCAGCGAGGATCTGGCACAGATCGTCAGCCTGGCCGACACCACGGTGGCCAAGCTGCGTGACATCTCCACCCTGCTGCGGCCTCCACAGCTGGATGCGCTGGGCCTGGAGGCGGCACTGAGCTGGCAGGCACGGGTACTGTTCCGCTCCTCACCGGTGGAACTGCTGGCCGAAATCGAGCCCCTGCCGCATCGGCCCGACAACAGCATCGAGCAGGCCTGCTTCCGCATCGCCCAGGAAAGCCTGACCAACGTACTGCGCCACGCCCGCGCCAGCCAGGTGCAGCTGCAGCTGCGTGATGTCGGCCAGCGCGGGCTGCACCTGCAGATCCGCGACGACGGCGAGGGTTTCGACCCTGACGGCCCGCGCGGCCTGGGCCTGATCGTCATGCGCGAACGTGCGCAGAGCGTGGGCGGCCACGTGCGCATCGAGTCGGCGCACGGCGCCGGCACCCTGGTCGATGTCCATCTTCCCTACCAGGCGGCCTGCGCGGCTGCCGTCGAAACACCGGATTACTGAGCCTATGTGGAATCCCAATCTGCCGCTGGTCAGCATCGACGATGCCCCTGACCGCCTTGGCGCCGGCAATCCCGAGCTGCAGGCGATGGTGGCCGAAGCCGCTTCGGGTGGCACGCCGCTGATGCTGATGCATGTGGACATCGACCACTTCGCGTCGGTCAACGAGAACATGAGTGCGGAAGTGGGTGACCAGGCGCTGGTACTGGTGGCGCAACGCCTGCAGTCCTACCTGCGCGGGCGCGGCAAGCTGTGGCGCCATGGCAGCGACGAGTTCCTGATCGCCGTGCCGCGTGACGCCGACCTGCCGCTGCCGGAGGACTTCGCCGAAGAGATCCGCCAGCAGATGGAACTGCCGCTGTCGGTGCTGCCCTACACCCTGTTCATGACCGGCAAGCTGGGCGTCAGCCTGTGCCCGGAACATGCCAGCAGCACCTCGCGCCTGCTCGATCATGCCGAGGATGCGCTGTACCAGGCCGCCCGCGAGGGTGGCAACGCGGTGCGCATCCATGCCGTGGACACACCGCCCAGCGCGCACAGCGAGAGCATCATCGCGCGCCAGATCGTCGATGCCATCCCCAATGCCGAGCTGAAGCTGCGCTACCAGCCCCTGGTCAGCGCACGCGATGGCCATGTGGTGGGCATGGAAGCCCTGCTGCGCTGGCAGTCGCCGACGCTGGGGATGCTGGTACCTGAGCGCTTCATGCGAACGGCCGAGCGGCTCGGCATCATCGTGCAGATCGGCACCTGGGTGCTGGAGGGTGCGCTCAAGCAGGCCCGGCTGTGGCGCGACCAGGGTTTCGACGACTTCACCATTGCGGTGAATGTCTCCACCCTGCAGCTGCTGCGACCGAATTTCTTCGCCGAAGTGATGTCGCTGCTGCAGGCAGCGGGCGTGCCGGCGCAGATGCTGACGCTGGAGATCAACGAAAGCGCACTGACCAACAACGTCAATTTCGTGCACGAGACCCTGGCCAACCTGCGCAACGAAGGCATCAGCCTGAGCCTGGACAACTTCGGCACCGGCGACTCCAGCCTGAGCGCGCTGGTGCGCTATCCGGTGGACAAGCTGAAGATCGACCGCAGCTTCATCAAAAGCGCACCGGCCGGCAACCGCGAGGCCGCCATCGCCCGTGCGATCATCGCCATGGGCCACCAGCTGGGCATGACGGTGATCGCCAACGGTGTGGAATCGCAGGCACAGCTGGGCTTCCTGCGCCGCAACGACTGCGATGTGTTCCAGGGCTATCTGTTCGGCGAACCGATGTCGGCCGATGCCGCGGGCATGACCCTGCGCCGGCGCTACCTGCGCCCGGAAGCATTCGCCGAGACCCGACCGGACCGCACCCTGCTGCTGCTGGACGATGAAGAGAACGTGCTGCGCTCGCTGGTGCGGCTGTTCCGTCGCGACGGCTACCGCATCCTCGCCGCCGGCAACGTGCGCGACGCCTTCGATCTGCTGGCGATCAACGATGTGCAGGTGATCCTGTCCGACCAGCGCATGAGCGACATGAGCGGCACCGAGTTCCTGGGCCGGGTGAAAATGCTGTACCCCGACACCATCCGCCTCGTGCTGTCCGGCTACACCGATCTGAACACGGTGACCGACGCGATCAACCGCGGCGCGATCTACCGCTTCCTGACCAAACCATGGAACGACGACGAGCTGCGCAAGCACATCCACCAGGCCTTCCGTACCTACGAGGAACAGCGCCGCAGCAACGCCGGCCCGGTGGCGATGGACGCAGGTGACGGTGGCGAGGATCGCCCGCCGTTGCGGTGATGGAGGCCGCCGGGCATGGCCCGGCGCTACCGTGCACCTGTGCCGTGCGGCGGCTCAGCGCGGCTGCTTCACCGGCAACACCACGCGGAAGCGCGAGCCGACGCCAGGGGTGCTGTCCAGATCGATGCGACCGTGGTGCTTGTTGATGATGCTGTAGGAGATCGACAGGCCCAGGCCGGTTCCGCTGCCCACTGGCTTGGTGGTGAAGAACGGATCGAAGATGCGCTGGCGCAGTTCGGGCGAGATGCCGCCACCGGTGTCCTCGAACTCGACCCAGACATGGTCGCCCTCCACGCCGGTACGCACGGTGATGGTGCCGCGCTCGGCGATGGCATGGCCGGCGTTGAGCAGCAGGTTCATGTAGACCTGGTTGAGCTCGGACGGCAGGCACTCGACCAGCGGCAGCTGGCCGAACTCACGCACCAGGGTGACCTTGTACTTGAGCTCGTTCCAGATGATGTTGATGGTGGACTCGAGGCCGGCGTGCAGGTCGACCAGCTTCCACGACTCATCGCGGCCGGAGTACGAGAAGTCCTTGAGGTCGCGCACGATGCGCGTCACCCGCTCGATGCCCTCGCGTGACTCGGCCATCAGCTGTGGCAGATCGCGGCTGATGAAGTCGATGTCCAGCCGGTCACGGATGTCGTCGATCTCCGGGATGAGCGCCTTCGGGTCGGGCGCACGCAGGGCGCGCTCGTAGGCCTCGATCACGGTGAACAGGCTGCGCAGGTACTCCTGCAGGCTGCCGAGATTGGAGTGCACGTAGCCGATCGGGTTGTTGATCTCGTGCGCGACGCCGGCGGCAAGCTGGCCGATGGACGCCATCTTCTCCGACTGCAGCAGCTTTTCCTGCGTGCCGTTCAATCGAAGGTAGGCCTGGCGCAGTTCGGCATGGCGCTGCTGCAGCTCGCGCTCGTAGTCTTCCTGGCCCTCGATGTGGCGGAACAGTGCCAGGTAGTGGCCCTGCCCGGGCGGACCGTGATGGTACAGATGCGCGATCACCACGCCCTCGCCCAGCGGCAGGCTGCCGTTCCAGTGACCGTTCTGGCGGGCGTGCTCCAGCGCGTCCGGCGGCAGCAGCTGACGCAGGCGCTGTGGTGCCGGCAGAAGGCCTTCGTCGCTGGCCAGCAGGTTCTGCGCGGCCGGATTGGCCAAGGCGACCTGACCGTCTTCGGTGAACAGCAGCAGGCCCTCGCGCAGGCGTTCAAGCAACGCCTGCAGCACCGGCTGTGGTGGAAGGGGGGCGGTAACCAGGACGTTGGCAGCGGACACGGCGGCTCAGGGGCATTCGAACAGGCGCCCAATATACGCGGTCGTGCCGCAGGCGACAGCCTGCGAGCCGGGAGGTCCGCGCGAAATTGCGTCAGGCCACCGCCAGAGGACGGCCAGCGGTGACTGCGTGGGCCTGCCCCTTGGCATCGTAGGCCGAGGCCTCTTCGCTGCGGCCCAGCTGGCGCAGCGCCCAGTTCACTTCGCGGCGCCTGCGCGACAGCAGCACGCCGTTGGCGCGATTGCGCTCGGCCAGCTCCTGCAGCTGTTCGCCCTCGCCCACCGGCGGTGCGCCTTCCAGCGCACGCAGCGCCTCCAGCTTGGCGCCGGTGGCGCGGATCAATGCGTGCACGTCATGCTCGACCAGGGCCTGGCGTTCGACGTCCAGGGCCAGCGCCAGGCGCTGCAACGGCTCGCTCATCGCCGCGGTCATCCGTGCAGCTGCTGGTCCAGCTCAAGCATGCGCGAAGCGATCGCGTCCGGATTGATCGTATAGGTGCCGTTCTGCAGCGATTCGCGCACGGCGGCCACGCGCTGGGCGTCGATCGCCGGCGCCGTGGTCAGTTCGCGTTCGATGGCCTGCAGATTGGTGGCCTCGCCGGTCAGGCGCAGGCTGTCGGCCGCCTCCACCGGACGCGCCGGCGAGTCGCTGCTGACGCCGGGCTTGCTGGCCGGGTTCGTCACGCTGCGCAGTGCCTGGGGGACCTGCAGGTTGCCGTCGATTTTCTGGCTCATGGGGTGTCCTGGAGTTGCCGTTCACAAGGGATAACGGCCGCAGGGCCGTGATCTTTAGGGAAATCTTGCGGGAATTCAACGCGCCACGATTACGTCACCACGGGCATCCACCGTGCCCTGCACGATGCGCCGCGAGGACAGGTTCTCCACCGAGATGCGTTCGTTCTCGCCGGCATCGCCCATCGCCCGGCCCGCGATGCGCACCTCGACCGAGCCGCGCCGTGACACCAGCGCCACATTGTCTCCGCGCTTGATGAGACGCTGGGTGACCAGGTCGTTGCTCGACAGCAGCGTTCCAGCCTGCAGCGGACGCCGGGCGATGCGGCCGATCGCTGCATTGGGATCGGCCAGCACGGCCCCGGCAATGCGTGCAGCATCGCGTTGGGCGGTACTGATATCGGCAGCCGTCAGCGTTTCTCCAGCAGCGATGCCGCGTGCAAGCACCAGCACCGTCTGGTTGCGCCGCACCTTCACCGGTACGAACAGGCGCCAGCCGCCCGCATCGGGGCAGCTGACCTCGACCGTGGTGTTCGCTGTCGGCTGCACCTGCAGCGCTCCCCCGCACCGGGGAAGACGCAGCGCGTCAGCCACCTGGGCCTCGCCTTCGCTGCCGGCAGGCAGGCTCGACAACGCCGCCGCACGGATGCTGGCCACCGGCTGCCAGTCGGCGGCCACTGCCCAGGGCGAGGCAACGGCCAGTGCGACTGCCAGGATGGAGGAGATCGGGCGCATGGCGCCTCCTGTCGATGGGACCTGGCCCGGACGCGTGCAAGCGGCGTGCCAGTGCGATGCGCGGCGCAACACTCGGCGCCGCTGGATCGGACCCTCAAGTTCCCGCCGCCGCACGCCGATACAGCAGCCATGTCCCATGACCTGCTCAACCGGATCGACCAGCGGACCCGCCTGGCCGGCCACAACCGACTGGCGCTGCTGCTGTTCCGCCTCGGCGGACGTCAGCTTTTTGGCGTCAATGTATTCAAGGTGCAGGAAGTGCTGCGGCGCCCGGAGCTGTTCCAGGTGCCCGGCCTGCCCGGGCAGTTCGCCGGCGTGGCCGATGTGCGCGGACGCTCGGTGCCGGTCCTGGACCTGGGCCTGGCGATCGGCCATCCCGAGCGCGAGCCGGATGCCGATACCTCGCCCGGCTACCTGGTCGTCACTGAATTCAACCGCTCGATCCAGGGCTTCCTGGTCAGCGGCGTGGAGCGCATCGTCAACATCGCAGTGGAGGACATCCATCCGCCACCGGAACTCGGCGCTGAATCGAGCTACCTGACGGCGGTCACCCGCTTCCAGGGCGAGCTGATCCAGGTGATCGACGTGGAAAGCGTGCTGGCCGACATCGCGCAGATCCGGGGCGAGGCCGTGCTCGATCCACAGATGGCCATGCCCGCCGACGGCCCGCAGCTGCAGGTGCTGGTGGTGGACGACTCGCGGGTGGCACGCCAGCAGATCCGCAGCGTGCTGGACCAGCTGGGGGTCGGCGCCACCCTGCTCTCCGATGGCCGGCAGGCGCTGGACCACCTGCTGCAGATCCACGCCTCGGGCGAGAATCCCGCCGACCGCTACGCCATGGTCATCTCCGATATCGAGATGCCGGCGATGGACGGCTACACGCTGACGACGGAAATCCGGCGCCATCCGGGGCTGGCGGGGCTGTACGTGCTGCTGCATACCTCGCTGTCGGGCGTATTCAACAACGCGATGGTCGAGCGCGTGGGCGCCAATGCCTTCGTCGCCAAGTACTCCCCGCACGAGCTGGCCGATTTCGTGCTGGACCGCCTGCGCAAGGTGGCGATGGCGGCCTGAGGCCGCTGGGGTTCCCCGCCGGGCATGGCCCGACGCTACCGGATGTTGGCCGCCCCTTGGGTAGCGCCGGGCCGTGCCCGGCGAGCGTAGCGGCGCCCCGCCCCGCCCACGACCTTTTGGCACACCGCTTGCAGCTTCCCCGGCAACGTTCCTGTGGGAGTGCATCGTGCGCAACCTGATTACCGACTACCTGGGCGTACATGCCCAGGCCATGCCGTTGCGCGAACAGCGGATGAAGCTGATCGCCAGCAATCTCGGCAATGCCGACACCCCCGGCTACAAGGCCCAGGACCTGGACTTCGACGCCGCCCTGCGCAGCGCACAGGGACAGGATGGCAACGGCCTGATGGCCACCACCCACGAGCAGCATTACGCGATCAACAACGGCCTGAATCCGTTCCAGATCGCGCGCGAGGGTGTCCAACCCAGCCTTGACGGCAATACCGTCGATCCGGATGCAGAGCGCGCCGCCTACGGTCGCGCCGCGCTGGAGTACCGCGCATCGCTCAGCTTCGTCGAGAGCAAGGTCCGTTCCATGCTGACCGCGATCACGGGGCAATAAGCCATGAGCAACCTGCCGATCTTCGATATCGCCGGCTCTGCGCTGCAGGCGCAGTCGGTGCGCATGAGCACCATCGCCTCCAACCTGTCCAACGCCGACACCGTTGCCGGCTCGGCCGAGGCCGTCTACAAGCCGCTGGAGCCGATCTTCCAGGCGGTCACGAGCAAGGACGACCCGAACATCACCTCGGTGCAGGTGAAGGAAATCACCCGCAGCGAGGCGGCGCCGATCAAGCGCTACGAGCCCGGCCACCCGCTCGCCGATGCCGACGGCTACATCTACCAGCCCGACGTCGATCCTGTCGCGCAGATGGTCAATCTGATCTCGACCTCGCGCAACTACCAGGCCGGCGTGGAGATGTTGACCACCGCCAAGGAACTGGCCCTGGCCACCCTGACCATGGGCCGCTGAGGCCCGCAGTACCGGATACCGCCATGACCACTGCCGTCAACAACCAGACCAGCCAGGACGTCTACTCCGCACTGGGCCTGAATGCTCCCAACAGCAACGCCACCAAGAAGAAGAACACTCTGGACCAGGCCGACTTCCTGCGCCTGATGACCGAGCAGCTGCAGCACCAGGACCCGCTCAAGCCCATGGACAACACGCAGATGGTCGCGCAGATGGCGCAGATGTCGACCGTGCAGGGCATCACCGATCTGAACACCACGGTGCAGGGCTTCCAGCAGTCGATGGCCAGCGACCAGGTGCTGCGTGGCGCCGCGCTGGTGGGGCACCAGGTGCTGGTGCCGTCCGAGAAGCTGGTGCTGGAGAACGAAGGCAGCGTCGAAGGCACCGTGGCCGCGCCCGGCGCCGGCATCATCACCGTGGACATCACCGATGCCAACGGTGCCAAGGTCACCTCGATCAGCGTCGAAGCCAAGGCCGCAGGCGAAACCGCATTCCAGTGGGATGGCAAGGATGCCGCCGGCAACCGCATGGAGCCGGGCAAGTACAGCGTGGTCGCCAACCATGTCGATACCGCTGGCAAGAGCACCAAGCTGTCCACCTATGTGCAGGCACCGGTGGAAAGCGTGACCGTCGGTTCCGATGGCCTGTACCTGAACCTCAAGGGCCTGGGCACGGCCCCGATCGACTACGTGCTCCGCGTCAGCTGAGCCGCCTACCCGCATCTACCAGGAGCATCCCATGGGCTTCAATGTCTCGCTGTCCGGCATCAATGCCGCCAACTCCGACCTGAGCGTCACCGCCAACAACGTCGCCAACGTCAACACCACCGGCTTCAAGCAGTCGCGCGCCGAGTTCGCCGACCTGTTCGCCGCCACCAGCTACGGCCTGTCGAAGAACGCGGTCGGCTCGGGCGTGCGCGTCTCCAACGTGGCCCAGCAGTTCATCCAGGGCAACAACGAGCAGACCGGGCGCAGCCTGGACATGGCGATTTCCGGTGAGGGCTTCTTCACCATGAACATGAACGGCCAGCGGGTGTACTCGCGTGCCGGCAACTTCCAGACCGATGCAGCAGGCTACGTGACCAACCCGCAGGGCGCGCGCCTGCAGGTGTTCGCGCCCAACGCCGACGGCACCAACTTCGACGCCGGTCGCATGATCGACCTGCAGCTGCTGACCACCGACAGCCCGCCCCGGCAGACCAGCGATGTAAAGGTTGGTTTCACCCTGCCGGCCAACGCCAAGGAACCGACGGTGCAGCCGTTCGATGCCACCAATTCCAACAGCTACAACCACTCCAGCGGCGGCATCACCGTGTATGACTCCCTGGGCGTGAGCCACATCCAGGTGTCGTACTTCGTCAAGGAAGCCGGCGTCAACCAGTGGACCGTGCACAACTTCGTCGATGGCGAACCCGCAGGTACCCCGACGCCGGTCACCTTCGACAACAGCGGCAAGCTGACCGCACCGGCCAACGGCAGGATCAGCCTCGGCACGTTCACCCCGACCACCGGCGCGGGCGAGTTGAACATGACCCTTGACGTGAGCGGCTCGACCCAGTACGGCGAGAAGTTCGCCCTGCGCAACACCCAGCAGGACGGTTACGCCGCGGGCAAGCTCAACGAAATCACGGTGTCGGACACCGGCGTGGTCTACGCACGCTACTCCAATGGCGACGACAAGCCGCTCGGCCAGGTTGCGCTGACCACCTTCAACAACCCGCAGGGCCTGGAGCAGAAGGGCAACAACGTGTGGGCGGAGACGTTCGATTCGGGTACGGCCCGTACCGGAATGCCCGATACCTCCAACCTCGGCAAGATCCAGGCCGGCTCGCTGGAGGCGTCCACTGTCGACCTGACCGAGCAGCTGGTCAACATGATCACCGCGCAGCGCAACTTCCAGGCCAACGCACAGATGATCACCACCCAGGACCAGATCACCCAGACCGTCATCAACATCCGTTGATGAGCCGCTGACCCTGTCACGGAACTCCCCGCATGGATAAAGCCCTCTACGTGGCGATGACCGGTGCCCGCGCCTCCCTGCAGGCGCAGGGAACGCTCAGCCACAACCTCGCCAACTCCGATACCCCCGGCTTCAAGGAAGCGCTGGCCAACACCGAAGCCTTCCCGATCCAGGGCAAGGGCTTTGCCTCGCGGGTCGATGCGCTGCACGTCGACGCCGGCTTCAACCGCCGGCCCGGTGCGCAGCACATCACCGGCAAGCCGCTGGACCTGGCGCTGCAGACCGGCACCTGGCTGGCCGTGCAGTCCACCGACGGCAGCGAAGCGTACACGCGCGGCGCGGCACTGTCGGTGACACCGAACGGTCAGCTGGTGACTTCCGGTGGGCGCCCGGTACTGGATGACAACAACAACCCGATCGCCATTCCGCCTTACCAGGCGATGGAAATCGGCAACGACGGCACGATCTCGATCATCCCGCAGGGTGAAGGCCCGCAGACCATGGCCATGATCGGCCGGATCAAGGTGGTGCAGGCACCGGACGAACGGCTCGAGCGCGGTCTTGATGGCCTGTTCCGCAACACCGATCCGCTGCAGCCGTTCGCCCAGGCCCTCGGGCCCACCGTGCACAGCGGCCAGCTGGAAGGCAGCAACGTCGATGCCGCCGGTGCACTGGTGCAGATGATCCAGCTGCAGCGCCAGTACGAAATGCAGGTGCAGGTGATCAAGCACGGTGATGACAACGCACGCAGCGCCAACAGCCTGCTGCGACTGGGCAGCTGACGGAATTCCACCGGCGCCGCGTAACGGCACTGGCACACCGCTTGCACGCCGTACCCCATGGGCCGCAGCACGCGGCCGGTTTCAGCCAGACAGGACTCCGAAGATGAACCAGGCATTGTGGATCGCGAAAACCGGACTGGATGCGCAGCAGATGCGCATGTCGGTGGTTTCCAACAACCTCGCCAACACCAACACCACCGGCTTCAAGCAGGACCGGGCCAGCTTCGAGGATCTGTTGTACCAGCAGGTCCGCCAGCCGGGCGGCGCATCGTCGGCGCAGACCCAGCTGCCGACCGGCCTGCAGCTGGGCACGGGCGTGCGCGTGGTGGCCACCGCCAAGAACTTCGAGCAGGGCAGCCAGCAGCAGACCGGCCGCGCGCTGGACGTGATGGTCAATGGCCGGGGCTTCTTCGAGGTGCAGCTGCCCGATGGCAGCTCCGCCTATACCCGCGACGGCTCGTTCAAGATCAACCAGGACAGCGAGCTGGTCACCAACAGCGGTTACCCGGTGCAGCCCGGCATCCAGATTCCCGAAGGCGCGCAGTCGGTGACCATCGGCAGCGACGGCACCATCAGCGTGAAGATGGCCGACGACGCCGCATCGGTGGAAATCGGTGCGCTGACCCTGACCGACTTCGTCAATCCCGCAGGCCTGCAGGCGCGCGGCGAGAACCTGTTCCTGGAAACCACCGCCTCGGGGCCGGCGCAGAGCGGCAATCCGGGCCTGAACGGGCTCGGCAACGTGGTCCAGGGTGCGCTCGAAGGCAGCAACGTGAACGTGGTGGAGGAGCTGGTGTCGATGATCGAAACCCAGCGCGCCTACGAGATGAACGCCAAGGCGATCTCGACCACTGACTCCATGCTGGCCTACCTCAACAACAAGATCTGACCGGCCCAACCGGGATAACGCCATGTCGCCCATTTCCACCCTCGCCCGCACTGTCCTCGCCAGCACGATGGCCGCCCTGCTCGGCGGCTGCGTGATCGCCGGCGACGTGCGCCCCTACCCCGCGATGGCGCCGCTGCAGCCGATCATGCCGCCCCAGGCTGAGCCGACGGCCGGTGCGATCTATGCGGCAGGGCCAACCCTGCAGCTGTACTCGGACCGCCGCGCGCGTGATGTCGGCGACCTGCTGACCATCACGCTGCTGGAAAACACCACCGCGCAGACCAGCGCCAACACTGCCACCAACAAGGAATCGAATCTGAGCCTGGGGACGCCATCGATCTTCGGTGCGCCGGTCACCCTGGGCGGCAAGGACATCCTCAGCGCCAGCGCCAAGGGCGCGCGCGACTTCACCGGCAAGGGCAACAGCGCACAGAGCAACCGCCTGCAGGGCAGCGTCACGGTCACCGTGATCCAGCGCCTGCCCAATGGCAACCTGGTCGTGCAGGGACAGAAGAATCTGCGCCTGAACCAGGGCGACGAGCTGGTGCAGGTGCAGGGCATCGTGCGCCCGGGTGACATCAGCCCGGACAACACCCTTCCCTCCAGCCGTGTGGCCGAGGCCCGCATCGTCTACGGTGGCCGCGGTCCGGTCGCGCAATCCAACGCGATGGGCTGGCTGAGCCGCTTCTTCAACTCCGGCCTGACGCCGTTCTGAGCATGGCCATGACGCTTACCTTCTTCTCTTCCTGGCACCGCCTGTCATCGCTGTGCTGCCTGGTGCTGCTGGCAGTGGCTGCGCCCGCCAATGCCGAGCGCATCAAGGATCTGGCCCAGGTCGGCGGCGTGCGCGGCAACGCGCTGGTCGGCTACGGCCTGGTGGTCGGCCTGGATGGCAGTGGCGACCGCACCAGCCAGGCCCCCTTCACCGTGCAGAGCCTGAAGAACCTGCTGGGCGAGCTGGGCGTGAATGTGCCGGCCAACGTCAATCCGCAGCTGAAGAACGTCGCCGCCGTGGCGATCCACGCCGAACTGCCACCGTTCGCCAAGCCAGGGCAGCCCATCGATGTCACCGTGTCCTCGATCGGCAACGCGGTGTCGCTGCGTGGCGGCTCGCTGCTGATGGCGCCGCTGCGCGGCGCTGACGGCCAGATCTACGCCATCGCACAGGGCAACCTGATCGTGGGTGGCTTCGGTGCCCAGGGCAAGGACGGCTCGCGGGTGTCGGTGAACGTGCCCAGCGTCGGCCGCATTCCCAACGGTGCCACGGTCGAACGCGCATTGCCGGATGTGTTCGGTGCCAACGGCGAAATCACCCTGAACCTGCACAACAACGACTTCACCACCGTTTCGCGGATGGTCGCGGCGCTCAACAACGCCTTCGGCGAAGGTGCAGCGCGTGCCGTCGACGGCGTGACGGTGGCGGTGGCCGCGCCGACCGACCCGGGTGCACGCATCGGCCTGCTTGCCCGCATCGAGAATCTGGAGCTGACCCCGGGCAGCGCCCCGGCCAAGGTCGTGGTCAACTCGCGTACGGGTACGGTGGTCATCGGCCAGCAGGTCCGCGTCGGCCCTGCGGCGATCTCGCACGGTTCGTTGACGGTGACCATCCAGGAGAACACCAACGTCAGCCAGCCCAACGCACTGGCCGGCGGCAGCACGGTGGTCAGCCCGCAGTCGACCATCACCGCCACCAACGATGGCAGCCGCATGTTCAAGTTCAATGGCGGCACCACACTGGATGAGATCGTGCACGCGGTGAACGCCGTCGGCGCCGCGCCGGGCGACCTCATCGCGATCCTGGAAGCACTGAAGCAGGCCGGCGCGCTGAGCGCCGAACTCGAGGTGATCTGACATGCGCATCACCCCCGCCTTCGAGCTGAATCCGGCGCAGCAGAACGACCCGGCCAGGATCGACAAGGTCGCGCGGCAGCTGGAAGGCCAGTTCGCGCAGATGCTGGTCAAGAGCATGCGCGATGCCAGTTTCGGCGACTCGCTCTTTCCCGGTGAGAACAAGATGTTCCGGGAGATGTACGACCAGAAGATCGCCGAGGCGATGACCCGTGGCAAGGGACTCGGGCTGTCGGCCATGATCACCCGCCAGCTGTCCGGAGCGACCGCCGAAGGACCGGCGCTGGATACCGGCATCGGCGCTGCGAAGGCCAGCCGGGCCTATCAGCTCAACGCGCCCGCCAAGGCGGCGCCGTCGCTGCCGCTGGAGGACGCCGGCCAGGCCGTACGCATGCTGCAGCAGATGGCCGCAGGTGCACAGCAGGATGCATCGGCCGCCATCGCGCCGATGGAACAGGCCCTGGACCTGATCGCCGGCCGCGAAAGCAGCAGCGTCCACCGGTCGCTGGGCACCGATGATCCGTACATCGCCGGGCTTGACGGCCCCGACTGGGCAGCCCGCAACGACCAGTGGGCCGCCACTGCCAGCAACCGTGGCAGCGGCACTACGACCGATGCGCTGGCGACCCGCAACGCGGTTGCCCAGCTGGGTGCGCATACCCCGGAAGGCTTCGTCGCCAGCATCTGGCAGCACGCGCAGAGCGCAGCCAGGGAGCTGGGCGTGGACGCCCGCGCGCTGGTTGCGCAGGCCGCACTGGAAACCGGCTGGGGCAAGCGCCAGATCAAGCACGCCGATGGCAGCACCTCGCACAACCTGTTCGGCATCAAGGCCAATGGCTGGAACGGGCAGCGTGCGGTGGCCGGCACCCATGAGTACGTCGATGGCGTGCGCCGCAATGAAACCGCAAGCTTCCGCGCCTACTCCTCGCCGGCCGAGAGCTTCGCCGACTACGTGCGCCTGCTGAAGACCAGCCCGCGCTACCAGCAGGCCCTGCAGGCCGGCACCGATGTGCAGGGCTTCGCCCGGGGCCTGCAGCGGGCCGGCTATGCCACCGATCCGCGCTACGCCGCCAAGATCGCCGCGATCGCCGGCGGCCCGACCATCGAGCGTGCCGTCGCCGCCGTGACCGATGCCGGCAGTCGCCTTGGCCAGACCTTCGCCAGCACCGCAACAGCGGCGCTGGGTATCACCCGTCGTTGAGGAACCCCATGTCCAGCGTACTTTCCACCGGTACCGGTGCCCTGCTCGCCTTCCAGCGCGCCCTGGCAACCACCAGCCACAACGTGGCCAACCTCAACACGCCGGGTTACAGCCGGCAGAAGGTCAATTTCGCCACGGCCGATCCGCAGAACTTCGGCTACGGCACGGTGGGCAACGGCACGCGCATCACCGACATCCGGCGCACTGCCGACCAGCTGGCGATCTCGCGCCTGCTCGACAGCAGCGGTGAGCTGGCACGCCTGAAGCAGTTGTCCGGCATGGCCGACCGAGTCAACGCGCTGTTCTCCGACGCCGCCACCAACGTCGCAGGCGTCTGGTCCAGCTTCTTCGATTCGGTCAGCGGCCTGTCTTCCAATGCCTCCGGCACGGCCGACCGGCAGAGCATGCTGGACGGTGGCAAGGCCCTGGCCAACCGTTTCGTGCAGCTCAATACCCATCTGAACAACCTCAACAGCGAGGTCAACAACGGCCTGCTCGCCGGAGCGACCGAGGTCAACCGGCTGGCGCAGGAAATCGCCCAGATCAACGGCGCCATCGGCACCAACATCGCCAGCGCGGCCCCGGACCTGCTCGATCGCCGCGACCAGCTGATCTCGCAGCTGATCGGCTATACCGGTGGCACCGCGGTGATCCAGGACGGCGGCGTGATGAACGTCTACACCGCCGGCGGCAACGCACTGGTGGTCGGCACCACCGCCACCCGGGTCACCACCGTGGCCGATCCGTACCAGCCCGAGCGCCTGCAGCTGGCACTGGAAACGCAGGGCAACACCATCACCCTGGATCCCAAGGCCGTCGGCGGCCAGATCGGTGGGCTGATGGAGTTCCGCGACACCGTGCTGACCCCGGCGCAGGCGGAACTGGGCAAGCTGGCGATCGGCCTGGCCGACAGCTTCAACCAGGTCCACCACCAGGGCGTGGATCTCTACGGCCAGCTCGGCGGTGACTTCTTCAACATCGGCACGCCGCGGGTGACGGCCAACAGTGGCAACAGCGGGACGGCCAGCATCAGTGCCAGCTTCGGCGATCTCGGCAAGCTGGACGCGCAGAACGTCGTCCTGCAGTTCGATGGCACGCAGTGGAAGGCGAGCCGCGCCGACACCGGCGCCAGCATTCCGTTGACCGGCACCGGCACCGCCGCCGATCCGCTGGTGATCAACGGCGTCGAGCTGGTGGTCGGCGGCACGCCGGCAATCAACGACCGCTTCCTGCTGCAGCCCACTGCCGGCGTGGCCGGCAGCCTGGAGATCGCCATCACCGATCCCTCGCGCATCGCAGCCGCGGCTGCCGTGAAGGGCGCCGCCGCCACCGCCAATACCGGTACGGGCAAGCTCAGCGGCGTCTCCGTGACCGATGCCGGCCATGCGGACCTGCGCAATCCTGCGGCGATCGTCTTCACTTCCGCCACCACCTACACCATCGATGGTGGCCCACCGCAGACCTACACCCCGGGCCAGACCATCAGCGCCAACGGTTGGAGTTTCGTTCTCGACGGTGCACCGCGCACCGGCGACACCTTCAACATCACCCCGACCCCGGCCGGCTCTTCGGACAACAGCAACGCGGCAAGGCTGGCCAAGGTGGAGAGCGCCAAGGCGTTCAGCAGCGGCACCGTCACCCTGAACGGCGCACTGGGCGGGCTGACCACCCAGGTCGGCGCGGCCGCGCGCTCGGCCGAGTACTCGCTTGAAGCGCAGCTGGTGATCAACGAGAAGGCCCAGGACGCGCGCGACGAAATCTCCGGCGTCAACCTGGATGAGGAGGCGGCGAACATGCTCCGCCTGCAGCAGGCCTACCAGGCCGCCTCGCAGTTGATTTCCACTGCCGACAACATGTTCCAGACCATCCTGGGAGCCGTCCGCCGATGAGCAGCCGCATCTCCACCGGAATGATGTTCAACCAGTCGGTGACGCTGATGCTGGCCAAGCAGGCCAAGCTCAATCACCTGGAGCAGCAGATCGCCACCGGCAGCAAGATCGTCAGCGCCAAGGACGATCCCGTGGCCGCGGGCACCGCCGTGGGCCTGGACCGCAGCCTGGCGGCACTCGAGCGCATGGGCCTCAACGCCGGCAACGTGCAGAACCGGCTCGGCGTGCAGGAGAACACGCTGGCCCAGGTCAATGACCTGATGGGCCGCGTCAGCGACCTGACGTTGCAGGCCAGCAATCCGGCGCTGAGCGCCGCGGACAAGAAGACCCTGATCACCGAGCTGAACCAGATCCGCGACGGCCTGCTGTCGCTGGCCAACAGCAGCGACGGTACCGGCCGCTATGTATTCGGTGGCACCCATGACGGCGATCCGCCGTTCGCCAAGATCGACGGCAAGGTGGTCTATCGCGGCGACCAGACCCAGCGCCAGGTGGAAGTGGGGCCGGACACCTACGTGCTCGACGCCCTGCCCGGCAGCGAGATCTTCATGCGCATTCCGACCGGCGATGGCTTCGTCGACGGCAGCGCCGCCGCAGGCAACACCGGCAAGGGCGTGCTGACCAACATCACCCGCGACGGCAGCGACAGCTGGAACGGCCAGGCCTTCAGCGTGCGCTTCACCGCCAGCGACCAATACGAGGTGCTGGACGCAACGGGCAACGTGACCAGTACCGGCTCCCTGAAGCCCGGCGACGAACTGGAAGTGAACGGCGTGCGCCTGCAGATCACCGGCGCTGCCGAGCCCGGCGATACCTTCAACGTGCAGCCGGCCGGCAGCCGCGACATCTTCGCGACGATGGACAAGCTGATCGCCGCACTCGACGCCGATACCGGCAGCACCGCGCAGCTGGCGGCGCAGCAGAACCAGCTGCAGAGTGCATTGCGCGACGTCGGTCGCGCGTCCGAGCGGATGATCGATTCGCGTGCTGCCGGCGGATCGCAGCTCAAGGCGCTGGACAATGCAGCGGACATGCGCGAAGCCAACAGCGTGACGTTGAAGACCACCCTGTCACAGATGCGCGACCTGGACTACGCCGATGCCCTGAGCCAGTACCAGTTGCAGAGCACCGCGCTGCAGGCTGCACAGACGATCTTCTCGCAGATGCAGTCGATGTCGCTGTTCAACAAGATCGGCTGATCCGTTTCCAGCACACGCCCATGAAGGCCGCGATGCCCTGCATCGCGGCCTTTTTTCGTTTCCGCAGGGCGTTGCTGCTGCCTCGCCCGCGGGTGCGCCGCGCGCGTTCATTGACGACCCGCGCGCCCAGGTCCGCCCCACCCGGCGCCGCCAGCGGCGCCCGCCCCCCTGCCCGCCCCCCTTCCAGGCCGGTGAAACCCCGGAAAAACAGCGTCCCGCGGGCTTTTTCCGGTTCACCGGAATTCACGCCTAAAGGTTGTTGACAAAGCGCCGTTATTCATTTGGCAACGGCGAAGCACACAGCCAAACAAAAAACAGGCGGCGCTTCGTTCCATTCACCTACGGGTTCCAAATAAGAGGAGACGACCCCATGGCACAGGTAATCAACACCAATACGATGTCGCTCAACGCTCAGCGCAACCTGAGCACCAGCGGCAACTCGCTGGCCACCACCATCCAGCGCCTCTCGTCCGGCCTGCGCATCAACAGCGCGAAGGACGACGCCGCCGGCCTGGCGATCTCGGAGCGTTTCAGCACCCAGATCCGCGGCCTGGACGTGGCCATCCGCAACGCCAACGACGGCATCTCGCTGGCCCAGGTCGCCGAAGGTTCGCTGAGCGAAGTCGGCAACAACCTGCAGCGCATCCGCGAACTGGCCGTGCAGGCCTCCAATGCCACCAACTCCAGCAGCGACCGCAAGGCCCTGCAGGCCGAAGTGACCCAGCTGGTCAGCGAAATCGACCGCGTCGCCAAGCAGAGCGACTTCAACGGCACCAAGCTGCTCGACGGCAGCTTCACCAGCCAGCTGTTCCAGGTCGGCGCCAACGCCGGCCAGGCCATCGCCATCAACAGCGTGGTCGACGCCAAGGCCAACTCGCTGGGCGCGACGACCTTCGTCAACGCTGGCAGCGCCACCCTGGATGACGCAGCCGTCGATGCCGCCGCCGGCACGCTGGCCAACATCACGGTGGGCGACGTCAGCATCGGCGACGTCACGTTCGACTACACCACCCCGCCGGGCGCGCCGGCCACCGCCGCCGAGATCGCTGCAGTGCGCAAGGTCAACCAGGACAATGCCACCAAGGCGCTGGCTGCTGCCCTGAACGGCAAGATCGGCGAAACCGGCCTGCATGCCGCGCAGTCCACCACCGCGGGCGAAGTCACCCTGACCTCGGTCAAGGCCGACAACACCGTGGCCGGTGTGACCGTGAAGATGGGGCCGACCGCCACCGCAACCGATCTGAACGCCCCCGCCGCCGGCACTGCTGCCGCCCACGTCGCCGACATCCAGATCGATACCGTCGCCGGCGCCCAGCAGGCCCTGGAGATCGTCGACAAGGCCCTGGAATCGGTCAACAGCGTCCGCGCCGACCTGGGCGCGATCCAGAACCGCTTCACCTCGGTGGTCGCCAACCTGCAGACCTCCTCCGAAAACCTGTCGGCCTCGCGCAGCCGCATCCGCGATACCGACTTCGCCAAGGAAACCGCCGAACTGACCCGCACCCAGATCCTGCAGCAGGCCGGCACGGCCATGCTGGCCCAGGCCAACCAGGTGCCGCAGAACGTGCTCAGCCTGTTGCAGCGCTGACATGAGCCGCTCCCGGGGCACGTCGGGGGCGTCTGACCCAACTCACGTGCAACCGCTCAAGGACCTCTCCTCATGGCACAAGTCATCAACACCAACACGATGTCGTTGAATGCTCAGCGTAACCTGAGCACCAGCGGCAGCTCGCTGGCCACCACCATCCAGCGCCTGTCCTCCGGTTCGCGCATCAACAGCGCCAAGGACGACGCCGCTGGCCTGGCGATCTCCGAGCGCTTCGGCACCCAGATCCGCGGCACCGATGTGGCCATCCGCAATGCCAACGACGGCATCTCGCTGGCCCAGGTCGCCGAAGGCTCGTTGACCGAGATCGGCAACAACCTGCAGCGCGTGCGCGAGCTGTCGGTGCAGGCCGCCAATGCCACCAACTCGGCCAGTGACCGCAAGGCGCTGCAGGCCGAAGTGACCCAGCTGGTCAGCGAAATCGACCGCGTTGCCAAGCAGTCCGAGTTCAACGGCACCAAGCTGCTGGACGGTTCGTTCTCCAGCCAGCTGTTCCAGGTCGGTGCCAATGCCGGCCAGGCCATCGCCATCGACAAGGTGGTCGATGCCAAGGCCGACGCGCTGGGCAATGCCGTCTTCGACGCCAACACCGTCACCATCGACGAAGGCGATAGCGTCGCAGCCGATGCCGGCAAGGAAATCACCTATTCCGGCCTGACCATCGGTGGCGGCGGCCTGACCTCGGCGATCAAGATCGCCGACGTCAAGATCACCTCCACCGGCGACGCCGCCAAGGACCAGGCCGCCCTGGCCGCGGCGACCGTGACCGCGATCAACGCCAAGATCGGTGAGACCGGCGTCTACGCCGAACTCGACGGCACCACCGCCGGCCAGATCAACCTGACCTCGGTGAAGGAAAGCGTCGACAAGGACGGCAAGTTCGTCGCCATGTCGGCCACCGCGGGCACCAGCGCCGGCGTCACCGGCTTCGACAGCGCCGCCGCCACCGCCAGCCCCAGCGCCGCAGCGGGCAAGCTGCTGAAGGACGTCGACATCAGCACCGTGAAGGGTGCCCAGCAGGCGCTGGAAGTGGTCGACAAGGCACTGGGTTCGATCAACAACACCCGCGCCGACCTGGGTGCGATCCAGAACCGCTTCACCTCGGTGGTCGCCAACCTGCAGACCTCGACGGAGAACCTGTCCGCCTCGCGCAGCCGCATCAAGGACACCGACTTCGCCAAGGAAACCGCTGAACTGACCCGTACCCAGATCCTGCAGCAGGCCGGCACGGCCATGCTGGCCCAGGCCAACCAGGTACCGCAGGGCGTGCTCAGCCTGCTGCGCTGATCCGCACCGCGATCGACTCCCGGGCGCCGGTCAGGCCGGCGCCCGGACCCTGAACCACGTACCACCTCCGCCAAAGGAAATGCACCATGGCACAAGTCATCAACACCAATACGATGTCGCTGAATGCTCAGCGCAATCTGAGCACCAGCGGCGCCTCGCTGGCCACCACCATCCAGCGCCTGTCCTCGGGCTCGCGCATCAACAGCGCCAAGGACGATGCCGCCGGCCTGGCGATCTCCGAGCGCTTCGGCACCCAGATCCGCGGCACCGACGTGGCCATCCGCAATGCCAACGACGGCATCTCGCTGGCCCAGGTCGCCGAAGGTTCGCTGACCGAGATCGGCAACAACCTGCAGCGCATCCGTGAGCTGTCGGTGCAGTCGTCCAACGCCACCAACTCGGCCAGCGACCGCAAGGCCCTGCAGGCCGAAGTGACCCAGCTGGTCAGCGAAATCGACCGCGTCGCCAAGCAGTCCGAGTTCAACGGCACCAAGCTGCTGGACGGCTCGTTCTCCAGCCAGCTGTTCCAGGTCGGTGCCAACGCCGGCCAGGCCATTGCCATCGACAAGGTGGTGGACGCCAAGACCGAATCGCTGGGCACCGCGACCTTCGCCACCGGCACTACGGCTGCCCTTGCAGCTGGCGGCGACGGCGCACGCATCACCGGTACCGTGATGGACGTGGATATCGGCACCGTCGAGATCAAGGCCGGCGCGACCACCGAAGAGGCCGCCAAGGCGGTGGCCACCGCCATCAATGCTAAGATCGGTGAAGCCGGCATCTACGCAGAAGCCAACAGCAACGGCACCCTGAAGCTGAGCTCCGTGAAGGAAGGCAAGGACGTCGTCGTTGCTGATATCGCCCTGGAGCGCAGCGACTTCGACGCCACCGCGGGCACCTGGGGCGCCAAGGCCGCTACCGCCGCCTACGCGGCTGGCACCGCCACCGATGCCAGCGTGCAGAAGCTGGACGTGAGCACCGTGCTCGGCGCCCAGCAGGCGCTGGAAGTGGTCGACAAGGCACTGGGTTCGATCAACAACACCCGCGCCGACCTGGGTGCGATCCAGAACCGCTTCACCTCGGTGGTTGCCAACCTGCAGACCTCGACGGAGAACCTGTCCGCCTCGCGCAGCCGCATCAAGGACACCGACTTCGCCAAGGAAACCGCTGAACTGACCCGTACCCAGATCCTGCAGCAGGCCGGTACGGCCATGCTGGCCCAGGCCAACCAGGTACCGCAGGGCGTACTCAGCCTGCTGCGCTGATCCACGGCAAGAAGGTACCGCTGCCGCCGGTCGAACCGGCGGCAGCGGCAACCCGACAGCCACGGCGCACGCAGGCGCGGGCCATGCCCGGCCCGGGACGCTTCCCGAACCGGCTTGGCATCGCCCGCCCCTGCGGACCTCTGTTTCAGCGCTGTACCTTTGACTGTACGCACCGGGCGGCTTCGTCTCCCCCCGATTGTCAGTAGCCTGATCCCTCCCCTGCTTTGGGGGAGGGTTTTTTGCAGACTCCCGGCAGCCTGCGTCGTCCCGACCGCATCCTGCCCTGTCACTCCTGCAACCTGCATGCCAAACCTGCCGTCCGGCACTGGCACGGCGCATGCATCAACGAAGTCCTCAAGACCCAGCGGCGCAGGCCGCTATTTTCGTTGACGACGGGCGGCCGCAGCGCGGCGCCCGGCTTACCAGGAGAAACGACGTGGCAGACTTTGGATACGGTGGCATCGGCTCGGGCCTGGACATCTCCAGCATCGTCAGCCAGCTGGTCGCGGCCGACCGCAAGCCCGCCGACAATGCGCTGAACCTGCAGCAGTCCAAGACCAAGATGCAGTTGTCGTCGATCGGCACCGTCACCGCGGCCTTCGACAAGCTGAAGACCGCACTCACGGCACTGAAGGCCACCACGGCCTTCGACACCCGCACGGTCACCGCCAGCAAGGGCGGCAGCGGCGGCACCGACGAGATCCTGACGGCCAGCGTGGCGCTGTATGACGTCGGCACCACCAAGGCGGCCGCGTCCAACGGCACGCACATCATCGACGTCAAGTCGCTGGCGACCGCACACAAGCTGATCGCCGACACCTCCGTGCCCAAGACCGATACGTTCGCCGCCGGAACCTTGACGTTGACCGTCGGCGTCGGCGACAAGGCCAAGACCATGAACGTGGAGGTCGAGGAAGGCGACACGCTGACCACGATCCGCAACAAGATCGACGCCGCCGGCCGCAAGGAAGGCGTGCAGGCCACCCTGATCAGCTCCGGCGACAACCAGTACCTGTCGATCGCACAGGAAAAGACCGGCGCGGCAAACGCGATCAAGCTCGAATACGCCGGCAGCGACCCGAAGCTGGGAGCGCTGGTCGGCAGCCTGAAGCAGAACACCGCGGCCGCCGATGCCAAACTGACCATCGACGGCGTTGAAGTGGTGAGCGCCAGCAACACCGTGGCCGACGCCGTGCCGGGCCTGACCCTGAACCTGAAGAAGGAAGGACAGAGCACGGTCACGATCAGCACCGACACGGCCGCGGCGACCAAGGTGATGCAGGATTTCGTGACCGCGTACAACGCGGCCATCGCCGCCATCAACACCGAAACCAAGTACGACGCCAAGACCAAGGAAGCGGCAGCCCTCACCGGCGACGCACAGATGCGCGGCGCCGCCAGCCAGCTGCGCTCGGTGATGTCGGGCGTGCTCAAGTCGTTGTCCGGCGATGGCCTGGACGCCAAGGCCATCGGCCTGCAGACCCGTGGCTACCCCAATGCCGATGGCAGCCTGGTGCTTGATACCACCAAGTTCGCTGCCGCGCTTGCCAGCCAGCCGGAGAAGATCCGCCAGGCGATCACCGGCGATGCCGGCGGTGCGGGCCAGCTGTACTCGCTGGTCGACGGCTACGTGAGCACGACGGTCGGCAAGGAGGGTGCGTTCGTGGCCCGCACCAAGGGCCTGAACAACACCCTGGACAGCATCGACAAGCGCCGCAAGGACCTGGATACACGCATGGTCGGCGTGGAGGCACGGTACAAGAAGCAGTTCCTCGCACTGGACAGCCTGATGGGCAAGCTGCAGCAGAGCAGTTCGGCGCTGCAGCAGCAGCTGGCGCAGTTGAACGGTTGACGGACGTGCGCGGCACTCAAGTTTGGTGCCGAACGCACCGATAACGGACGCAACAGCAATCATCGCGGTACTGCCGGCAGTGATCGTCACGATCCTGCTGCAGCACCCAGCGCAAGGAGAATCACGAATGTACGGTTCCAGCCGTCAGTACGCCGAGCAGTACCGCCAGGTGGGTGTGACCAGTGCGGTCACCGATGCCGATCCGCACAAGCTGGTGGCCCTGTTGCTGGCGGGCGCGCTGGAGCGCGTGCGGCGCGCACTGGCCAGCCTCGAGCGCGGCGACCATGCCGGCAAGGGCAAGGCGATCGGCGAGGTCTGCGCCATCGTCGGCCACCTCAACGGCTCGCTGGACCATGAGGCCGGTGGCGAGATTGCCGGCAATCTTTCGTCCCTCTACGACTACGTGCTGCAGCGCCTGACCGAGGCCAACCTGCACAACGACCGCGCCGCCCTGGACGAATCGCTGCAGCTGCTGGGCGAGATCGACAGCGCCTGGAACGCAATTCCGCACGAGCAGCGCCGTACGGCAGCGGTGGCACCATGAGCCTGCAGGCACTGCATGCGCAGCTGGACGCGTTCGAGAAGGCGCTGGGTGAAGATGCCTTCGACACCGCCGACAGCCTGCTCGAAGGCCATGACAGCAAGCTGCACGCGCTGTTGAGCCAACCGCTGGCGGCCGCCGACCATGCGCCCCTGACCGCGCTGTTCGAACGCCAGCAGAACCTGCTCACCCTGCTGCGCCACCGCCGCGACGCGGTGGCCGTGCAGCTGCACGATGGACGGCGCTCCCTTCGCGCCGCGCACGCCTACCTGCAGGCAGAATCGCTGGCATGACCCTCCTGCCGACCACGTCGCTGCATCACCCGGCCGAAAGCGAGCTGTTCGACGAGACGCTCAGCTGCGAACTGGCGCTGCCGGTCGAGTTCCAGGCCGGCAATGCGGCGGGACGTACCAGCAGCGCCGAAGGCCTGCTGCGCAGCCTGGCGCTGGTCGAGGACAGCCGTGTCGATGAACACGACGAGCGCAGCGAGGCCAGCCTTCCGCTGCAGCGGCTGGAAGCCAAGCTGGATCTGGCCATGGTGCTGCTGGGCCGGCTCGTGCGCCAGCAGGGCCCGGCATTGACCCTGCGCCCGGTGCGCTGGTCCCGGCGCGGCATCCGCCTGCAGCTGGGCCCCCGTAGTGGCGCGGCCCCGGGCCAGGCCGGCGTGGTCCGCGTGCAGCCCAGCGACTGGCTGCCCGACCATATCGATCTGCCGGTGGAAGTGGTTGCCGAGGCCGCCGACGGCAGTGGAGGCCACTATCTCTGGCTGCGTTTCCATCGCCTCGGCGACGGGCTGGAAATGGCCATGGAGCGGCATCTGTTCCGCCTGCACAGACGTCAGGTGGCCGAAGCAAGGCGGGCGCGCTGAACCCTGGCACGCCCGCCCGCAACGGACGACGCTTGGCTCGCCCGTTCAGCTAAGTTAAGGTGGACTCCCCTCCCGGACCTCCAGCGTGCCTGTGCGAGTTCTCATCGTCGACGATCACACCCTGGTCCGCGCCGGCCTGGCGCGGCTGCTGCAGGGGTTTGCCGACGTGCAGCTCGTGGCCGAGGCCAGCAACGCCGAGCAGGCGCTGCAACTGGCCCTGCAGCACGCGCCGGACGTGGTGCTGATGGATCTGTCCCTGCCCGGACGCACCGGCCTGGAAGCACTCAGCGACATCCGCATGCGCGCACCCGGCACCCGGGTGGTGATGATGACCATGCACGATGATGCCGCCCACGTGCGCGACGCACTGGATCGCGGTGCCGTCGGCTTCGTGGTCAAGGATGCCGCTCCGCAGGAACTGGAACTGGCGCTGCGCGCTGCACACGCAGGCCAGGTGTTCCTGAGCCCGCAGATCTCGGCGAAGATGCTGGCGCCCATGCTGGGCCGCGAGAAGCCCACCGGTATCGCCGCGCTGTCACCCCGCCAGCGCGAGATCCTGCGCCGCATCGGCAAAGGCGAAAGCAACAAGGAAATCGCCGCCGATCTCGGCATCAGCGTCAAGACCGTGGAAACCCACCGCGCGCGCATGATGGAGTCGCTGGGGTGCCGCCGCGCCAACGACCTGCTGCTGCTCGCCGCCCGCCACCAGCACGAGCTGGAGTGACCGCGCCATCCGGATGACGGGTTCCCGTCACCCCCACAGGCACTGACGGAATCCCGTACACGCCGGCACGACGCCCCGACCGCGTGCGCAACAGGAAATCAAGGGCTTGCGACCGGGAAACGTCAACATCCCGCGCCGATGTCGGGAAAACCCCTACACGCTGTCGGGTAATTCACCAACCACCTCAGGAACCCCCTGATTCCGCACCTGCCGGATCAGAAGCAAGATGCGTTCCACAAGGCGTCGGGGAGCGACGCCGGGGAACCACGATGAAGGCTTCACTCTCGGCCCAGCTGGGCCAACAACTTCACCTCACCCCGCAGCTGCTGCAGTCGATCCGGCTGCTGCAGCTGGACGGACTGCATCTGGAACAGGAAATCCAGCGCCTGCTCGACTCCAACCCGATGCTGGAGATCGAGGATGCCGAAGCACCTGCACCCGAACCCGGCGACGCCGGCGCCACCACGCTGGAAACCGCGGCGTTCGACGAGCTGCCGGAGTCCTCGATGTGGGACGTTGCCGGCGCCAGCTGGCAGGACGGCGACGACGACCGGATGGCACGCATCGCGGCGGGCGAATCGAGTGATCCGCAGCTGCGCGTGCTGCAGCGGCTGGCACTGGACCTGGACGACCGCGAGCTGGCGGTCGCCGCCTTCTGGCTCGAGCATTGCGATGACGCCGGCTATCTGCAGGCACCGCTGGCACAGCTGCAACTGCTGGCCAGCGCCCAGTTCGACATCGCCGCCGATGGTGTCGAAGCGGTCCGCCAGCGCCTGCTGCATGGCGAGCCCGCCGGCATGGCCGCGCGGGACCTTCGCGAAAGCCTGCAGGCCCAGCTGCGCAGCCTGGACGGCGTGGTTCCCGCGCGGCATCTGGCCACCCGCATCCTTGCGGGCGCGCTTGAGCCGCTGGCCGCGCACGACTACCCCGCCCTCGCCCGCCTGCATGACGCCGAGATCGGTGACGTGCGCGAAGCAGTGCGACTGATCCTCTCGCTGCAACCCCGCCCGGGTGACAACCTGCTGCCGGAACGTAATGCCGTGGTGGTACCGGACGTGGTCGCCTGGCACGCCGACGGCCAGTGGAAAGTGGCCCTGAATCCGGCGACCAGCCGCCGCGTATCGATCAACACGCAGTACGAACAGGCGCTGGCCGACAGCAACGAGGCTGCACCGGCGCTGCGCGAGATGCTGCAGGAAGCGCGCTGGTTCAGCCGTGGCCTGTCGATGCGCTATGACACCCTGCTGCGTACCGCGCGGGTGATCGTCGAGCGCCAGGCTGCGTTCCTGGTCCGGGGCGAGGAAGCGATGGCGCCGCTGACCCTGAAGGAAGTGGCCGAGGAGATCGGCATGCACGAGTCCACCGTCTCGCGCATCACCACCGGCAAGTACCTGCAGACCCCGCGTGGCACCTTCGAGCTGAAGCACTTCTTCGCGGTGCGCCTGGAAGGCGCCAGCGTCTCCGGCCAGGCGGTGAAGGCCATGGTGCGCCGCCTGATCGATGCCGAGCCGGCCGGTCGGCCGCTGGCCGATGAGGCCATCGCCGCCCTGCTTTCGCGCCAGGGGGTGAACATTGCCCGCCGAACCGTCGCAAAATACCGAGAACAACTGGATATCGCCCCGGCCCGAGAACGGCGCCGGCTCAGCGCCAGGCAACCGCAGCTGGCCCGGGTGGGCTGAAAAGGATGTTGGACATGAACACGCTCACGGTCCTGCTGGTCGACGACCACGAAGGTTTCATCAACGCAGCGATGCGCCATTTCCGCAAGATCGACTGGCTGCAGATCGTCGGCAGTGCCGGCAACGGCCTGGAAGCGATCGAGCGCTCGGAGACCCTGCGCCCGCAGGTGGTGCTGATGGACCTGGCGATGCCGGAAATGGGTGGCCTGCAGGCGACCCGCCTGATCAAGTCGCAGGATGACGCCCCGTACATCGTCATCGCCAGCCACTTCGATGACGCCGAGCACCGCGAGCATGCACTGCGCGCCGGCGCCGACAATTTCGTCAGCAAGCTGTCCTACATCCAGGAAGTGATGCCAATCCTGGAAGGCCTCAGGGAGGATCGATCGTGAGCGAGTCGCGCATCCTGGTGCTGGACAACGACGCCGTGCGTGCCGAACGCACCGTTGCCCTGCTGGAATTCATGGACTTCAATCCGCGCTGGGTTTCCGACGCGGCAGACTTCGACCTGGGCCGGCAGCGCCAGAGCGACTGGATGGCGGTGATCGTCGGCAGCCTCGACGACAGCGCCGCCAGCACCGCCCTCTACGCATGGCTGGGTGGCAGCAGCCTGCCGCCGCCGGTGCTGCTGGCCGATGGCGAGGCCAGTGCCTTCGCCCACCGCCACGGCCTGCATGAAGCCAACATCTGGCCGCTGGAGACGCCGCTGCGCCATGCGCAGATGGAAGCCCTGCTGCGCCGTGCCAGCCTCAAGCGCCTGGATGCCGAGCACCAGGCGGGCGCCGTGCAGGAGCAGGGACCCACCGGCAATGGTGCCGCTGTGAGCGCGCTGCGCACGATGATCGACCAGGTCGCGGCATTCGACACCACCGTACTGGTGCTGGGCGAGTCGGGCACCGGCAAGGAAGTGGTCTCGCGCGCCATCCACCAGCGCTCGCCGCGCCGCGACGGGCCATTCGTGGCGATCAACTGTGGCGCCATTCCAGCCGACCTGCTCGAGAGCGAACTGTTCGGCCACGAGAAGGGTGCCTTTACCGGCGCGCTGACCGCGCGCAAGGGCCGCTTCGAAATGGCGGAGGGCGGCACCCTGCTGCTGGATGAGATCGGCGACATGAGCCTGCCGATGCAGGTCAAGCTGCTGCGCGTGCTGCAGGAGCGCAGCTTCGAGCGTGTCGGCGGCAACCAGACCATCCGCTGCAACGTGCGGGTGATCGCAGCGACCCACCGCGATCTGGAGAGCCGGATCGCCGACGGCAAGTTCCGCGAAGACCTGTTCTACCGCCTCAATGTGTTCCCGATCGACGTGCCGGCCCTGCGCGAACGGCGCGAGGATCTGCCGGCACTGGTGGAAACCATTGCCGCGCAGCTGGCGCGCACCGGCCGCGGCGAAGTCCGTTTCACTGCCGAAGCCCTGCAGGCGCTGGCGGGCTACGAATGGCCGGGCAACGTACGCGAGCTGACCAATCTGGTCGAACGCTTGGCGGTGCTGCATCCGGGTGGTTCGGTCCGCGTGCAGGACCTTCCCGCGCGCTACCGGGGCGACGCCATGCTGGCCCCCGTCAGTACCCCGGCGGCGGTACCGGCAGCACCCAGCGAAGAGCGATTGGACCTGCGCAGCTTCTCCTTCCACACCCCCGGCAGCGGCGGCCAGCCGTCGCTGGAGCACGGCATCGCGGTCAACCGCGCTGCGGCTGCCACGGCCCTGCCCGACGACGGCCTGGACCTGCGCAACCACATGGCCAGCATCGAGCTGGGCCTGATCAATGAAGCACTGGAGCGGACGCAGGGGGTGGTCGCCCACGCCGCGCAGCTGCTGGGCCTGCGCCGCACCACCCTGGTGGAAAAACTGCGCAAGTACGGCATCGAACGCGAGCAGGCCGAACTGGCCAGCTGAGCGTGATCGCCAGCATGAAGGGGGCACGGACGCCTGGGCTTGCCCGGGCGTTCGTGTATCCGGCGGCCGCCGGCAAGGCCAAAAAACCGACGCCGGTTCACTGACACCGGCAGATGACGACAGCGTATCGGCACGCCAGCTCGCCCGTCCTCCGCCGAACGCAAACTTCCGTCACGTTTCTGAACCGCTCAGGCGTTCCGGCACGGCACTTGCAGTGATCCCTGCAGATTCCCCATCCCTGTTCCTGGAACCGTTGCAGATGTCCCACTCCGTCACTTCGATCCTTTCGCAGATCCGCACCTACCAGTCCCAGATGGGACAGCCGGTGCTCAATCCGCTGGCTGAAGCGCCGCGCAGCAATGCCCTTCCTGGTGCGGTGCTGGATGCGCCGCAGGTGCAGCCGGCCAGCTTCACCGAGACCCTGCGCGGTGCGATTGCCGGCGTCAACAATGCGCAGCAGACGTCCGGCGCGCTGGCCAAGGCGTTCGAGATGGGCGAACCCGGCGCCGACCTGGCCAAGGTGATGGTCGCCTCGCAGCAATCCCAGATCGCCTTCCGCGCCACCGTGGAAGTCCGCAACCGTCTCGTCCAGGCCTACCAGGACGTGATGAACATGCCGCTGTAAGGAACTTGACGCATGGCACTGACGCTTTCCAAGGACAGCCTGAACGCCGAGAAGGCGGGGCAATGGTTCGACCGCCTGCAGAGCCTGCAGATCACCCGTCGGCTGGGGCTGATGGCGATGATCGCAGTGGCGGTGGCGGCGGGCCTGTTCGTGTTCTTCTGGTCGCAGAAGCCCGGCATGGTTCCGCTGTATACCGGCCTGGACCAGAAGGCCACCGCTGAAGCGACCGACCTGCTGCGTGCAGCGCAGATCCCGTTTGCCCTGGACCCGGCAACCGGTGGCATCACCGTGCCGGAGAAGAACCTGCATGACGCCCGCCTGAAGCTGGCCGGCTCCGGCCTGACCGACAGCGGCAAGCTGGGTTTCGAGCTGATGGAGCGCGACCCGGGCTTTGGTGTCAGCCAGTTCGTGGAAAGCGCGCGCTACCAGCACGCGCTGGAAACCGAACTGTCGCGCACCATCAATACGCTGCGGCCGGTGCGTGATTCACGCGTACACCTGGCCATCCCCAAGCCCAGCGCCTTCACCCGCCAGCGCGACGTCGCCAGTGCTTCGGTGACCCTGGAACTGCGCGGTGGCCAGCAGCTGGAGCGCAGCCAGGTGGATGCGATCGTGCACATGGTTGCCGCCAGCATTCCGGACCTGTCGCCGGAACGGGTGACCGTGGTCGACCAGAGCGGGCGCATGCTCAGCATCAGCGACCCGAACAGCGAAGCGGCGGTCAATGCCGCCCAGTTCGAGCAGGTCCGCCGCCAGGAGACCTCCTTCAACCAGCGCATCCGCGAGCTGCTGGAACCGATGACCGGCCCGGGCCGCGTCAATCCGGAAGTCAGCGTGGACATGGACTTCTCGGTCACCGAGGAGGCGCGTGAGCTGTACAACGGCGAGCCGGCCAAGCTGCGCAGCGAACAGATGAGCGAGAACACCACCAGCACGCCCGGACCGCAGGGTGTGCCTGGCGCAACCAGCAACACGCCTCCGGGCCAGGCTGCGCCGCCACAGACCGCGCAGACGCCAAGCGAAAGCAGCAAGAACGCCACGCGCAACTACGAGCTGGACCGCACGCTGCAGCACACCCGCCAGCCGGCCGGCCGCATCAAGCGCGTGTCGGTGGCGGTGCTGGTGGACAACGTGCCGCGCCCCGGCGCCAATGGCGCACTTACCCCGCAGCCGCTGTCGGCCGCCGAACTGACCCGCGTCGAGGCGCTGGTCAAGCAGGCCGTCGGCTTCAGCGCCGAACGCGGCGATACGGTCTCGGTGATGAATGCCCCGTTCGTGCGCGAGACCACACCGGTGGAAGGCCCGGCCTGGTGGGAACTGCCGTGGGTGCACGATGCCGGCCGCATGCTGCTGGGGGCCGTGGTGGTGCTGGCGCTGCTGTTCGGCGTACTGCGTCCGGCGCTGCGTGCCATCACCGGCCAGGCGAAGAAGCACGACCCGCTGGCACTGGAACCGCATACCGCTGACGTGCAGCTGGTCGATGACGATGGCAGCCCGCTGCCGGCCCTGGGTGCCGAGCGCGCTGGCCTGGGTGGACCGGAGGCACTGGCCCTGCCGGTGGACTCCTACGAGGAACGACTGCGGATGGCCCGTGAAGCCGTGAAGACCGACTCCAAGCGCGTGGCCCAGGTGGTCAAGGGTTGGGTGGCCAATGACTGAGGTACCGTTGACCGGAGTGCAGCGCGCCGCCGTGCTGCTGCTGTCGCTGGGTGAACTGGACGCGGCCGAAGTGCTGCGTCACATGGAACCCAAGGAAGTCCAGAAGATCGGCATCGCGATGGCCACCATGTCCGACATCACCCGCGAACAGGTGGAACGGGTGATGGACCAGTTCGGCCAGGAGCTGGGCTCCAAGACCTCGCTGGGCGTGGGGTCGGACGACTACATCCGCAACATGCTGGTGCAGGCACTGGGCAGCGAAAAGGCCGGCAACCTGATCGATCGCATCCTGCTGGGCCGCAACACCACCGGCCTGGATGCGCTGAAGTGGATGGATCCGCGTGCGGTCGCCGACCTGGTCCGCAACGAGCATCCGCAGATCATCGCCATCGTCATGGCCCACCTGGAAACCGACCAGGCCGCGGATGCACTGAAACTGCTGCCCGACCGCACCCGCGTGGACGTGCTGCTGCGCATCGCCACCCTCGATGGCATTCCGCCGAACGCACTCAATGAACTCAACGAGATCATGGAGCGCCAGTTCGCCGGCAACCAGAACCTGAAGTCATCCAACATCGGCGGCGTGCAGTGCGCGGCCAACATCCTCAACTTCATGGACAGCGGCCAGGACCAGGCGATCCTGGGCGAGATCGCACGCATCGACGCGCCCTTGAGTGGCCGCATCCAGGACCTGATGTTCGTGTTCGACGACCTGGTGGATCTGGACGACCGCGAGATGCAGCTGGTGCTGCGTGAAGTCAGCGGCGAGCGGCTGGGACTGGCCCTGCGCGGCGCCGACATCAAGGTCCGCGACAAAATCACCCGCAACATGTCCCAGCGTGCCGCCGAGATCCTGCTGGAGGACATGGAGGCCCGTGGGCCGGTGCGTCTGTCCGACGTGGAAGGCGCGCAGCGCGAGATCCTGGCCATCGTCAAGCGCATGGCCGATGAAGGCACCATCACCATCGGCGGCAGCGCGGAGGCCATGCTGTGAGCACGGTCGTGCGCTGGCTCGCCCCTGACCTGCTGGCCCAGCCGGAACCCGTGCTGGAACAGGAGGACGCGTCCGGGCACGCCGGGCCGGATCCGGAGCACGAGCCGGAACCGCCGCTGCAGTTGCCGACCCTGGAAGAGATACAGGCCATCCAGGACAGTGCCGAGAAGGAAGGCTTCCAGCACGGCCATGCGGAGGGCTATGGCCAGGGCCAGGCCGAGGTGCGCCGGCTTGCCGCGCAGATCGAGGGCATCCTGGACAACTTCAGCCGCCCGCTGGTCCGCCTGGAGAACGAGGTGGTCGGTGCGCTGGGAGAGCTGGCGGTCCGCATCGCCGGTGCCCTGGTCGGTCGCGCCTACGAGGCCGAACCGGCGCTGCTGGCACAGCTGGTCGGCGAAGCCATCGATGCGGTCGGCGGCAGCACGCGCGAAGTGGAAGTGCGCCTGCACCCGGACGACATCGCTGCCCTCGCCCCCTTGCTCACCCTGCCACCGCAGCAGCGGCTGGTGGCCGACACCAGCCTCAGCCGCGGCGACCTGCGCGTGCATGCCGAGGCCGTGCGCATCGACGGCACTCTCGAAGCCCGCCTGCGTGGCGCGCTGGACGCAGTGATCCGCCAGACCGGAGCGAACGCATGACGGCCGAAACGCCACTGCCGCCGCCTGCGGCCGACTGGGCCCTGGCCCGCAATCTACGGTTGGCCCGTCGCCTGGACGGGCTGCGCGTGGACACCGCGCACGGCCGTGGCCTGATCCGCGAAGGCGTGCTGCGCCGCGCGGTCGGGCTGACCCTGGAAGCGGTCGGCTGCGAAGCACCGCTGGGGGCCAGCTGCAAGGTCGAAGTGGTCGACGGTGGCTGGGTGGATGCCGAAGTGGTCGGCTTCGCCGGTGAGCGCACCTACCTGATGCCCAGCGCCGAACTGCATGGCCTGTTGCCCAACGCGCGGGTCGTGCCATCGGCACGGCGCGGCGGCGTGGAAGTGGGCGAAGGCCTGCTCGGCCGGGTGATTGACAGCGATGGCGTGCCGCTGGACGGCAAGGGCCCGATCCGTGCCGAAGGCCACGTCGGCATGGCCGGTGTGTCGATCAATCCACTCGCGCGCGAGCCGATCACCCAGCCACTGGATGTGGGCGTGCGCGCCATCAACGCACTGCTGCCGATCGGCCGTGGCCAGCGTGTCGGCCTGTTCGCCGGCTCCGGCGTCGGCAAATCGACACTGCTGGGCATGATGACCCGCTACACCGCTGCCGACGTCATCGTGGTCGGGCTGATCGGCGAACGCGGCCGCGAAGTGCGCGATTTCGTCGAAACCACGCTGGGCGAGGAAGGCCTGCGCCGCGCGGTGGTGGTCGCCAGCCCGGCCGACCGGCCACCGCTGGCACGCCTGCATGGCGCCTACCGTGCCACCGCCATTGCCGAATGGTTCCGCGACCAGGGCCTGAACGTCCTGCTGCTGATGGACTCGCTGACCCGCTTCGCGCAGGCACAACGCGAGATCGGCCTGTCGGTGGGCGAACCGCCGACCACGCGCGGCTACCCGCCGTCGGTGTTCGCCAAGCTGCCCGCGCTGGTCGAACGCGCCGGCAACGGCGCCAAGGGGCGCGGCTCCATCACCGCGTTCTACACCGTGCTGACCGAAGGCGACGATCCGCAGGATCCGATCGCAGACGCCGCACGCGCGATCCTCGACGGCCACATCCTGCTGTCGCGCCGGGTCGCGGACAGCGGCCTGTACCCGGCCATCGACGTGGAATCGTCCGTCAGCCGCGTGGTCACGGAAATCGCCGACGAACCGTGGCGCCTGCGCATCCGCAAGCTCAAGCGCCTGGTGTCGGCCTACTCGGCCAACCGCGACCTGATCGCCATCGGCGCCTACCAGCGCGGCAACGACGCAGCTACCGACGAAGCCCTGGAACGCTGGCCGGAAATCATGGAATTCCTGGGACAGGACGTGGCCAAGGCCGCGGATCTCCCGCACAGCCAGGCGGCGCTGCAGCGCCTGGTGGAAAACGAGGTGTAAGCGATGAACCAGTCCAAGCGTATCGACCCTCTGCTGAGGCGGGCACAGGAACATGAAGATGCGGTCGCCCGCGACCTGGCCGAGCGCCAGCGCCTTCTCGACACTCACCTGTCGCGTCTGGACGAACTGCGACGTTATGCCGAGGAGTACGCCAACGCACAGATGGCCGCGACCAGTCCCGCCCAGCTGTTGAACCGGCGTGCGTTCCTTGACCGCCTCGACAGTGCGGTGGAGCAACAGCAGCGCACCGTCGACGGCAACCGCGAGAAGGTCGAAGCCGAACGCGCGCGCCTGATCCTGGCCAGCCGCGACAAGGCGGTACTGGAGCAGCTGGCCGCCAGCTATCGCGCACAGGAAAAGGTGGTGACAGACCGCCGCGACCAGCGCGAGATGGATGACATCGGCGCGCGCCGCTCCCGCCTGGCGCAGGCCGAGGACCAGGACGGCGCAGACACCGGAGGCCGTTCGTGACGCCCGCCGCGCTTTCCGGCAGCAGCACGACGGCCACTCCGCCCGGCGTGGGCAGCAGCCCGTCGCGCACGGCACGCAGCGAAGGCGGCAAGGACTTCGGTCAGCTGCTGCAGGGCGGCGCGCCCGTCCCGCCCACGGACAGCCCCGCGCCGACCGGCGTTGCGGCCACCGGCAGCGATGACACCGCCAGCGTGCGGCCACCCGCCAGCGAGCAGGTCGCGAGCGAGGCCGCTGCGCCACCGGCCGGCAAGGCTGCGACCGACCAGGACGCGACGACGGAAACCGACGAGGCGCCCTGGCCGCCATTCGGTCTGGCCGGGCTGGTGCTGGCCGCTCCACTGCCCGCCGACCCTGCGGCCAGCGTCCCACCGTCCGCCACGGGCACAGCGCCGCCGGCCCTGGCGGCAACCGCCGTACCGCCATCGCCGGTTGCCGCGTCGCCTGCCGCCGCAGTGCAGCCACCCGCCCCGGGCGTCGATGGCGAAGACGGCGCACTGCCCCTGCCCGCTCTGCCGATGGGCGACGCCGCGCTGGAGCGCAGCGCTGACACCGACAGCACGTTGCAGGGTGATCGTGCCCCGCCTGCCCCCCTGCAGGCGCCCCTGCCCGCCGCACTGCAGGATCTGAAGGCGGCGCTGTCCAGCAACGCGGTCTTCAACGGTGAACCGACGCCGAAGCCGGTGCTTGGCGACGACGGTTTCGACCAGGCCATCGGCGCCCGCCTGGGCTGGCTGGCCGACCAGAAGATCGGCCACGCCCACATCCGACTGAGCCCCGACGATCTGGGGCCGGTGGACGTACGCCTGCAGCTCAACGGTGACAAGGTCCACGCCAGTTTCAGCAGCCCGCACGTGGATGTCCGCCAAGCGCTGGAAAGCAGCCTGCCACGCCTGCGTGAACTGCTGGGCGAACAAGGCTTCCAGCTGGCCCACGCCGATGTCGGCCATCAGTCGGGCGGCGGTGGCGCACCTGCCGGCCAGGCCGGGCAGGAGGCCGGTCGGGGTGACGGAGAACCGACGCGGGGTGATGCCAGCCTGCCGGCCACCCCGTTGATCCGCCAGCGTGGCCTGCTGGACGCTTACGCCTGACCGTGCGCGACCGGCGCAGGCCCTGCCGACGGAATTCCGTCGCACCCTGTTCCCGGTGCATCGGCACACCCCTTGCATATCCCGGTGAAGCAACCCTCAGGAGCTTCACCTCGTGGCCGCAGCCGCTGACAAAACCAAGAAGAACGTCGAAAAGGACAAGGCCCGCACGCCGCGCAGTCCGATCCTGATCACCGCGCTGGTGGCCGTACTGGCTGCCGCTGCCGCCGGTGGCGGCGTGTGGTTCTTCACCCAGTCCACGCAGGAAGAAAAGACCAGCCAGGCGCCGAAGAAGAAGAACGCCACGCCGGCACCGGCGCAGTACTTCGCGCTGGAGCCTGCATTCGTGGTCAACCTCAATGGTCCCATCGACGGCCCGCGCTACCTGCAGCTGGAAGTGCAGCTGATGACCCGTGATCCGGCCGCGCTGGAGGCCATCAAGACCCACGCCCCGGCCCTGCGTGCACGACTGCTGATGCTGTTCTCGCAGGTCGAGCCGGCACAGATCGCCGATATCGCCGGCAAGAAGAAGCTGCAGGCCGATTCGCTGGCCGAGGTGCAGAAGGTGCTCAAGGCCGAGACCGGCAGCAATGGTGCCGACGATCTGCTGTTCACCAGCTTCGTGACCCAGTAAGGGCCCACCGATGAATGATCTGCTGTCCCAGGACGAGATCGATGCCCTGCTCCACGGCGTGGACAGCGGCGCGGTCGAGACCGACCCGGAGCCGCCGTCCGGCGAAGCCCGTTCATACGACTTCGCCAGCCAGGACCGCATCATCCGCGGCCGCATGCCGACGCTGGAAATGGTCCACGAGCGCTTTGCACGCCTGTGGCGCATCGGCCTGTTCAACCTGATCCGGCGCTCGGCCGAACTGTCGGTGCGCGGCATCGAGCTGATCAAGTTCAACGACTACATGCATTCGCTGTATGTGCCGACCAACCTGAACCTGATCCGTTTCAAGCCACTGCGCGGCACCGGCCTGATCGTGTTCGAGCCGACCCTGGTGTTCGCCATCGTCGACAACTTCTTCGGCGGCGACGGGCGCTACCCCACCCGGATCGAAGGCCGTGAGTTCACCGCCACCGAGATGCGCGTGATCCATCTGCTGCTGAAGCAGACCTTCGCCGACCTGCGCGAGGCGTGGGCACCGGTGATGGACGTGGAGTTCGAGTACATCAACTCGGAGATCAACCCGCACTTCGCCAACATCGTGACCCCGCGCGAATACGTGGTGGTGTGCCGCCTGCATGTCGAGCTCGACGGCGGTGGCGGCGACATCCACGTCACCCTGCCGTACTCGATGCTTGAACCGATCCGGGAGCTGCTCGATGCCGGCATCCAGAGCGATCGCAACGACCGCGACGAAAGCTGGGGCCAGACCCTGCGCGAGCAGCTCAACATCGCCGAAGTGACCCTGTCCAGCGTGCTGGCCAGCAAGCGCATGACCCTGCGTGACCTGACCCGGTTGAAGGTCGGCGACATCCTGCCGATCGAGCTGAGCCCGCAGGTGCCGCTGTGCGTGGAGAACATCCCGGTGTTCACCGGCGAATTCGGCATCGCCAACGGCATGAATGCCGTGAAGATCACTGCTACCCATCCGCCGGGCACCCGCCCGCGCGTACCCGTCATCCAGGAAGACCCGCAATGAACGATACCGACGCCCTCGAACCGACTCCGGCCCAGTTCGGCACCCTGCACGCCGACGAGGCCTCCGGGGTCGATCTGAATCTGGACGTGATCCTCGACGTGCCGGTGACCCTGTCGCTGGAAGTCGGCCGCGCCCGCCTGCCGATCCGCAACCTGCTGCAGCTCAACCAGGGTTCGGTGGTGGAGCTGGAGCGTGGCGCCGGTGAATCGCTCGACGTATTCGTCAACGGTACCCTGATCGCGCATGGCGAGGTCGTGGTGATCAATGACCGCTTCGGCGTGCGCCTGACCGATGTGGTCAGCCCGAGCGAACGCATCCGGAGACTGCGTTGAGCCTGCTGGCGTCCACCCTGCTGGGCGTCGGCAAGGCCGCCGCCCCGGTCGGCCAGCACGCGGCCTCGGCACCGGGCCTGTTCGGCGCGGTGCTGGCGCTGCTGGCCGTGCTGGCCCTGGTGGTCGGCCTGGGCTGGCTGCTCAAGCGCCTGCCCGGCAGCGGCTTCCGCCCGGCCGACGGCATGAAGCTGGTGGCCAGCCTCAGCGTCGGCGCCAAGGAACGCGTCGTGGTGGTGGAGGTCAACGGCCAGCAACTGCTGCTGGGCGTCACCGCCGGCAGCATCAACGCCCTGCACACCCTTTCCGAACCGCTGCCGCCGCCCGCGCCGGTGCGCGTGCCGGACCTGAAGAACCTGCCGAATTTCGCCCAGCTGCTGCAGCAGCGGTTGCGCAAGGACCCCTGACATGCGTGTCATCCGTACCCGTCCAGCTACCCTGATCGCGTGGCTGCTGCTGATTGCCCTGTGCCTGCTGCCCGCGCTCGCCTTTGCCGCGCCGGGCGCTGCTCCGACCACGCCACTGCCGGATGTCAACGTGGGCAGGATCGGTGGCCAGCCGGTCAGCCTGCCACTGCAGACACTGCTGCTGATGACGGCGATCACCCTGATCCCGTCGATGCTGCTGGTGCTGACCTCGTTCACCCGCATCATCATCGTGCTGGGCCTGCTGCGGCAGGCACTGGGCACCGGCCAGACCCCGTCCAACCAGGTGCTGCTGGGCCTGGCCCTGTTCCTCACCGCGATGGTGATGATGCCGACCTGGGACAAGGCGTGGAGCAGCGGAATGGCGCCCTACCTCAACGGCCAGATCGACTTCCAGACCGCGTGGACACTGACCACCCAGCCGCTGCGCGGCTTCATGCTGGCGCAGATCCGCGAGACCGACCTGATGACCTTCGCCGGCATCGCCGGGCACGGCACCTACGCCAGCCCGGATGCGATCCCGTTCCCTGTCCTGGTCGCCTCGTTCGTGACCAGCGAACTGAAGACCGCTTTCGAGATCGGTTTCCTGATCTTCATCCCGTTCGTGATCATCGATCTGGTCGTGGCCAGCGTGCTGATGTCGATGGGCATGATGATGCTGTCGCCGATGCTGGTCTCGGCACCCTTCAAGATCCTGCTGTTCGTGCTCGTCGACGGCTGGGTGCTGACGGTGGGAACGCTGGCGGCCAGCTTCAATCCGGCGTGACCCGGACCGGCGTGATTGCAGGGGCCGCCCGCCATTGCCGGCGGCCGCATTGACCACCGCCGGGCAGGACCCGGCGCTACCGATGGAAAGACGATGTCTCCCGAACTTGCCCTGACCGAACTGCGTGGCGGCCTGATTGCCGTACTGTGGGTGGCTGGCCCGCTGCTGCTGACCGTACTGGTGGTAGGTGTGGTGGTCGGTGTCGTGCAGGCCGCGACCCAGCTCAATGAGCCCACCATCGCCTTCGTCGCCAAGGCGGCGGCGTTGACCGCCGTGCTGTTCGCCCTGGGCAGCCTGCTGATCGGCCATCTGGTCGAATACACCACGCTGCTGTTCCAGCGCATTCCGCACCTGATCGGCTAGGACGCGCACCGCGATGGATGCCGCCACCCAGATGGCTGCCGACGGCCTGCAGGCCTTCGGCATGATCGGCACCGTGCTGTGGACGATGCTGCGCATCGGCGCGGTGGCCATGGCCATGCCCATGGTCGGCACCCGTGCAGTGCCGGCGCGGATCCGCGTGGTACTGGCCGGTACCCTGGCCATCGCGCTCGCCCCGCTGCTGCCGCCCGTGCCGGAGTGGACCGGCTTCGATGCGGCCACCGTGCTGACCATCGCCCGTGAGCTGGCCATCGGCGTGGCCATCGGCTTCCTGCTGCGGCTGGTGTTCGAAGCCGGCGCGATGGCCGGCGAACTGGTGGCTCAGGGCACCGGCCTGGCGTTCGCGCAGATGAGCGACCCCCTGCGCGGCGGCACCTCCGGCGTGATCGGGCAGTGGTTCTACCTGTTGTTCGGCCTGCTGTTCTTCACCGCGAACGGCCACCTCGCGCTGATCTCGCTGGTCGTGGACAGCTACCGGGCACTGCCGATCGGTGCGCCGCTGCCCGATCCGCACGCGTTCTTCAGCATCGCCCCGACGTTCCTGCTGACCGTACTGCGCGGTGCGTTGACACTGGCCATTCCGTTGACGGTGGCGATGCTGGCGGTGAACCTGGCGTTCGGCGTGCTCGCCCGTGCGGCACCTGCGCTCAATCCGATCCAGCTCGGCCTGCCGGTGTCGCTGCTGCTGGGCCTGTTCCTGCTGGTCCTGCTGGCCGGCGAAATGGGGCCCCCGGTGCAACGACTGTTCGATGCGGCGTTCCAGGCTGCGGACGCGGTCACACACTGACGCTTCCATCACGCTTTGCTGCTTGCCGTCCCCCCGGGGACGCGCGTTAGAGTGAATACGCGGCAACCGGGGGGATGCCGCACATGGCGGCCGCTTCTGGCTGCCTGCCACATGCATGCCCCACCGTAGTTTCCGTCGACAGGCAGGTCCGGGAGACTGACGAATGCTGGTAGGCACGTACAACGCATGGCTGGTGGCAGTCTCGCTGTTGGTGGCCGTGATGGCTTCCTACACGGCATTGGCGATGGCCGGACGCACGGTCACGGCACCCGGCAGGGGCGCGACCTGGTGGTGGCGGCTCGGTGGCGGCTTCGCGATGGGCCTGGGCATCTGGTCGATGCACTTCATCGGCATGCTGGCCTTCGACCTGCCCATTCCGCTGGGCTACGACCTGCCGATCACCCTGCTGTCGCTCGCCCTGGCCATCGCCTCGTCGGTGTTCGCGCTCTGGCTGGTCTCGCTGCCCACCCTGCCACATCCCCGCCTGGCAGGGGGCGCCTTGCTGATGGGCACCGGCATTGCCGGCATGCATTACGTCGGCATGGCCGCGATGCGCATGCAACCCGGCATCGACTACCACACGGGCTGGCTGCTGCTGTCGCTGCTGGTTGCGGTCGCTGCATCCTGGACCGCCCTCTACGTCGCCTTCCGCCTGCGCGCGCAGCGCACCCGGGTCGGTGACCGGCTGGCCGCCGCCGGCCTGCTCGGTCTGGCCATCGTGGGCATGCACTACACCGGCATGGCCGCCGCACGCTTTCCACAGGGCAGCATCTGCGGCGCTGCGGTGGGCGATGGCCTGCAGAGCACCTGGCTGGCGATGCTGGTGGTGGTGCTGACCGTCGCGATCCTGGCGGTGGTGCTGGTGGTGTCCTGGCTGGACCAGCGGGTGGAAGCGCAGCTGCTGCGCCTTCGCAACGCGATGCTGAGCACCTCGCTGACGGATGCGCAGGAGGAATTGACCCAGGCCGCGCTGCACGACCCCTTGACCCGCCTTCCGAACCGGCTGCTGCTGCAACGGCGCATCGTGCAGTCACTGGCCGAAGCCGAACAGGGCGGCAGCCGCTTCGCGGTGATGTTCATGGACCTGGATGGCTTCAAGCAGGTCAACGATGCCTATGGCCACCAGGCCGGCGATGCCCTGCTGGTGGCCGTCGCCGAGCGCACCCGCCAGCTGCTGCGGCCGAACGACCTGCTGGCGCGGCTGGGCGGCGACGAGTTCGTGCTGGTGGTGCGCATCGACCATGACGAGGATCTACCGACCCTGGCCCGGCGCATCCTGCAGGCGGTGGGAAGCGGCCCGCTGCTGCCCGACAACGAACTGCAGGTGACTGCCAGCATCGGCATCGCCATCTGCCCCGACCACGCCGCCAGCGAACGCCAGCTGATGGCCTTCGCCGACGCTGCGATGTACCAGGCCAAGGAATCCGGCCGAAACTCCTTTGTCCTGTTCGCGGATTGGATGAACGACAGCGCCGAACAGCAGTTCCGCCTGCTGGCCGACCTGCGCCGGGCGATCGGCAGCGAACAGCTGTTCCTGCACTACCAGCCGAAGATCCGCGTGGCCACCCAGAAGGTCGCCGGCGCCGAGGCGCTGATCCGCTGGCGTCATCCGGAACAGGGCCTGATTCCACCGGATCGCTTCATCCGCCTGGCCGAGCGCAGCGGCGCGATCAACGAGATCGGCCGCTGGGCGCTGGACCAGGCGTGCCTGCAACTGCGGCACTGGCACGACGCCGGCCACGAGGGCTGGTCGATATCGGTCAACCTGTCGCCGGTCCAGTTCAGCTCGCCGCACCTGCTGCGCGATGTGCGCGACGTGATCGAGCGGCATCGCATCACGCCGCGCAACCTGGTGCTGGAGATCACCGAAAGCACCGTGATGCGCGACACCGACACCAGTTTGCGGCTGCTGCAGGCGTTGTCGGTGCTGGGGGTCGGCATCTCCATCGACGATTTCGGCACCGGCTATTCCAGTCTGCTGTACCTCAAGCGCCTGCCGGCCACCGAGATCAAGATCGACCACGCCTTCGTGCGCGATCTCGAACACAGCGCGGAGGACGTGGTGATCGTATCGGCGATCGTGGCGCTGGGCCATGCACTGGACATGGACATTGTTGCCGAGGGCGTGGAAACGGCTGCCCAGCGTGCCTACCTTGAGCGGCTGGGGTGCGATTACCTGCAGGGCTACCTGCTCGGCCGCCCGGTCGATGCGGGCCGTTTCATGCAACTGCACGACCTGCCGCGGCCACGGGTGGAGCTGGCGCAGACCCCGCCCCCACCGGCCCCGCCAGGGTAAGGTCGGACTCTCCGCGGCGGGCGGCCACCCACCGTATGATGGCCACGCGCCCGCCATTGCAAGGAACACCCCGTGACCTTACGCGCTCTTCTTGCTGGCCTGCTGCTGGCGCTCACCTGCACCGGCGTGGCCGCCAGCGATCTGCGGTGGTCGCTGCCCCGCGATGCGCCGCCAGCACAGGTGGATACGGCACTGCAGGCGCTGGGTACGAAGCTGTTGCAGTCGGCAACGCTGACCGATGCACAGCGCTGCCATGCGCTGCTGGCCACGGGTCGCTACGCCGAGGCACGCACCATGATCGAGAAGCTGCGCGCGACGCTGGCCGCTGCCGGCGATGGCGCGGCGGCCCAGCGCTGGATGCCGATGCTGCTGGCAAGCACTGGCGCGCGGGATGCGGAAGCGTATTCGCGCGCCTTCCATTCGGCCTTTGCTGGCCTGGATGATGTTGCCGCCGTGCAGGCCGATGCAGCGCTTGCCTTGCCTCCCGCTGCGGTACAGGCGCAGCTGACGCAGGCGCTTGCGGCACAGGCCGATGCCGCCACCGTGCCGCAGTCAGCCGCGCTGGAGCTGGTGCGTCTGCAGGCTGTGTTGCGCGCGCAGACCCTGGCTGCGGCACTCGCCCCTGCACTGCTTGACGCAGAACAGCAACGCCGCTTCGTGATCGACAGCGGATTGCGTATCCCCGTGGCCGAAGGGGTGGTGCTGTCCGCACAGCTGGCACGGCCCCGCAGCGCGTCCGCGCCGCTGCCGACGGCCATGCTGTTCACCATCTACACCGACCCGCCCAAGAACCGTCTGAAGATGCTGCTGGCCGCAGCCCACGGCTACGCCGGCATCGTGGTCGACGCACGCGGAAAAGGTCAGGGTACCGGCACCATCGCCCCCTACGAACACGACGGGGTGGACGCCAATGCCGCGATCGACTGGGTCAGCCGCCAGCCCTGGAGCGACGGTCGGGTCGCCATGTATGGCGGCAGCTATGAAGGATTCACCGCATGGGCGGCAGCGCGCCATCACCATCCGGCACTGAAGACCATCGTGCCCTACGTGGCTGCCATTCCGGGCCAGGGCCTGCCGATGGAGAACAACGTATTCCTCAGCGCCAACTACGGCTGGGCCTTCTACGTGGCCAATGGCCCGATGCTGGATACCGACACCTATGGGCAGCAGGACCGGTGGTCACAGCTGCCCGGCCGCTGGTATGCCTCCGGCCGGCCGTACCGGCAGATCGACCAGATCGACGGCACCCCCAATCGCTGGCTGCAGCGCTGGCTCGCCCACCCGGCCTATGATGGTTACTGGCAGGCCATGGTGCCGTACGCCGAAGACTTCAGGGACATCCGCATTCCGGTGCTGACCATTACCGGCTACTACGACGACGGCCAGATTTCCGCGTTGCAGTACTTCACCGATCACATGCGCTACCGGCCGGACGCCGATCATGTCCTGCTGATCGGGCCGTATGACCACGGCGGCGCCCAGGCCGCCAGCAAGCCGATGCAGCTGCGCGGCTACACGGTGGACCCGGTCGCGCAGTTCGATACGCCTGCGCTGACCTTCCAGTGGCTGGACCATGTACTTCGCGGTGCCCCGCGCCCGGCGCTTCTGGCCGACCAGGTCAACTTCCAGCTGATGGGCAGCAACACCTGGGGGCATGCAGCCACCCTGGATGCCGCTGCCGGCGGCCATCGCACGTACTACCTGTCAGCGGCCACTGAGGGCGACCGTCACCCGTTGCAGGAACAGCGGCCAACGCCGGGAACACTGCGGCAGACGGTGGACCTTGCCGACCGCGAGGAAGTCCGGCATGGCTACTATCCGTTCCCGATCGTGGCCGCCGGGGACGAGCCGGACACGGCACTGACCTTCCTCTCCGAGCCCTTCGCAGCACCGATGGACCTGATCGGACGCTTCTCGGGCGATCTGAAGGTCCGCATCAACAAGCGCGACATGGACTTCACGGTCACCCTGTACGAGCTGCTGCCCGATGGGCGCCGGATGCAGCTGTCCTACTACGTCGGCCGGGCCAGCCACGTACGCGACCCGACCACGCGGCAGCTGCTGGTGCCGGGGCGATGGACCGACCTGCCCTTCGATCGCACCCGCATGGTCGCCCGCCGTGTGGGCGCGGGCAGCCGGCTGCTGGTGAAGGTGGACGTGCTCAAGGACGCCATGCACCAGGTGAACCACGGCACCGGACGCGATGTCAGCGACGAGTCAGCCGCCGATGCCGGTGAGCCCCTGCAGGTGGACTGGCACAGCGACAGCACGCTGAGCATCCCGCTGCGGCCGGCCCTGCCCGGCTAGCGTCGGGCATTGCCCCGGCGGTGAACCACACGCCGCGGAACAGTTCTTGCAGGCAGCCCGGCATCCCCTGCCGCAGTGCCCGTGATGTCCGAGAACGAATCCGCCGGCGAAAAGACCGAACAACCCACCGAAAAACGCCTGCGCGAGGCCCGGGAACAGGGCAACCTGCCGCGTTCCCGCGAACTGGGGACCGCCGCGGTGTTCGGTGGCGGCGTGCTGGCGGTGATGGCCATGGGCGGCTCGATCGGCCGTGGCGCCACGCAATGGATGAAACAGGCGTTGAGTCCCGAGCAGGGGCTGCGGCAGAACCCGAAGGAACTGTTCGGCCACTTTGGCGACCTGCTGCTGCAGTTCATGCTGGTGATCACCCCGCTGGTGCTGGTCTGCCTGCTGGCCAGCTTCGTCGCCCCGCTGGTGATGGGCGGATTGCGCTGGTCGGCCAAAGCGATGATGCCCGACATCAATCGGCTGAACCCGCTGACCGGCCTCAAACGTCTGTACGGGCCGGAAGCCATCGCCGAATTCACCAAGTCGCTGCTGCGCGTGGCCTTCGTGGGCGTGGCCGCCGGACTGGTGGTATGGAGCGGCTTCGACAGCCTGCGCGGGTTGATCCACCACCCACTGGAAACTGCCATCACCGATGGCCTGGGCTTCACCCTGCGACTGCTGCTGGCCACTGCCGGGGCAATGCTGGTGCTGGCGGCGATCGACGCGCCTTACCAGCGCTGGAACTGGATGCGCAAGCTGAAGATGACCCGCGAGGAACTGCGGCGGGAAATGAAGGAAAGCGAAGGCAGCCCGGAGGTCAAGGGCCGCATCCGCCAGCTGCAGCAGCAGATGGCCAACCGCCGGATGATGGAAGCGGTGCCCACCGCGGACGTGGTGGTGGTCAACCCGACCCACTACGCCGTGGCCCTGAAGTACGAGGGCGGCGCCATGAACGCGCCCACCGTGGTGGCGCTGGGCGTGGACGAGACCGCCCTGCGCATCCGTGAAGTGGCCGATGGCAACAAGGTCGCCATCGTCTCCGCCCCGCCTTTGGCACGCGCCTTGTATCGGGAAGGCCAACTCGGAAAGGAAATCCCCGTGAGACTGTATTCGGCCGTGGCCCAGGTCCTGTCCTACGTCTACCAGCTGCGCGCCTGGCGCACCGGCCCGATGCCGGGCGCCCCGCACATCGAGGTGGATGAATTCGGCAAGGGAGGCCGGGCATGAGCGCGCAGGCCTCGTCCGGATTCAACACCCGCCGGCTGCTGGAGATGATCCGCCAGGGCCTCGGCGCGCCGCTGATCGTGCTGGCGCTGCTGGCGATGGTGGTGGTGCCGCTGGCGGCGCCCGTGCTCGATGCGCTGTTCACCTTCAACATCGCCATCTCGCTGATGGTGCTGCTGGCGGTGGTGTACGTGAAGCGCCCGCTGGATTTCACCATCTTCCCGATCGTGCTGCTGGTCACCACCATGCTGCGGCTGGCACTGAACGTGGCCTCCACCCGCGTCATCCTGCTCAATGGCCAGAACGGCCACGACGCGGCCGGCAAGGTCATCGCCGCGTTCGGTGAATTCGTGATCGGTGGCAACTACGCGGTCGGCATCGTGGTGTTCGCCATCCTGACCATCATCAACTTCGTGGTCATCACCAAGGGCGCCGGCCGTGTCTCGGAAGTGACCGCGCGCTTCATCCTCGACGCCATGCCCGGCAAGCAGATGGCCATCGATGCCGATCTCAACGCCGGCCTGCTGACGCGCGAAGAAGCCAAGCTGCGCCGCGAGGAGGTCCGCGAGGAAGCCGACTTCTATGGCGCGATGGACGGCGCCAGCAAGTTCATCCGGGGTGATGCGATTGCCGGCATCCTGATCCTGTTCATCAACATGCTCGGTGGCCTCGCCGTGGGCGTGCTGCAGCATGGCATGCCGTTCGGCGATGCCGCTGCGACCTACACCCTGCTGTCCATCGGTGACGGTCTGGTGGCGCAGCTGCCGGCCCTGCTGGTCTCCAGCGCAGTGGCGATGCTGGTCACCCGTGCCTCGCGCTCGCAGGACATGGCGCAGGCGATGACCGGCCAGGTATTCGGCCAATACCGTGCCCTGGCCATCACCGCCGGCATCATCGGCCTGGTCGGCCTGGTGCCCGGCATGCCCAACGTCGCTTTCCTGACGCTTGCCGCCATTCTCGGCTTCATCGCCTGGAAGCTGTACCGGAAGGGACAGGCACCGGCCCCGAGCGACGCTGCCGGCAGCGACCCCGGCGCGGTCAATGCGCTGGGCCGACCGGCGGCGCCGGCCCCTACCGCGGAACTGAGCTGGGACGAACTGCGCCCGGTCGACCCGCTGGGGCTGGAGGTCGGTTACCGGCTGATTCCGCTGGTGGACAGCAATCAGGGCGGCGAACTCATGGCACGCATCAAGGGTGTGCGGCGCAAGCTGACCCAGGACGTGGGATTCCTGATTCCATCCGTGCACATCCGCGACAACCTGGAACTGCCGGCCAACGGCTACCGCGTGCTGGTGCATGGCGTGCCGGTGGCAACCGCCGAGATCCATCCCGACCGCGAACTGGCGCTGGACCCCGGCAGTGCGCTCGGCCCGCTGGACGGCATCGCCGGCAAGGATCCCGCCTTCGGCCTGGACGCTACCTGGATCCAGCCGCACCAGCGCGCCCAGGCCGAAACCATGGGCTACACCGTGGTCGACCCGGCCACCGTGGTCGCCACCCATCTTTCCCACCTCATCCGCGAGCATGCGCCGGAGCTGCTGGGCCACGAAGAGGTGCAGCACCTGCTGGCCAACCTCGCCAAGAGCGCACCCAAGCTCGTCGAAGATCTGACGCCCAAGGCGCTGCCGTTGTCGGCCGTGGTGCGGGTGCTGCAGAACCTGCTGGTGGAACGCATTCCGATCCGCCAGCTGCGCAAGATCGCCGAAGCACTGGTGGAGCACGCGCCGTCCAGCCAGGACCCGGCCACGCTCACCGCCGCAGTGCGCACCGCGCTCGGCCGCTTCATCGTGCAGGAGATCGCCGGAATGTCGGCGGAGCTGCCGGTGTTCACCCTCAACCCGCAATTGGAACGTGTCTTGCAGGAGTCCACGCAGGGCAACGGCGCCGCGCTGGAACCCGGGCTTGCCGAGCGACTGCATCAGAGTCTGGCCGAATGTGTCAGCAAGCAGGAAGCCCGCAACGAGCCCGCGGTCGTGCTGGTACCCGGCCCGGTACGTGCCGCGCTGGCACGCCTGGTCCGCCACAGCGTCCCGTCGCTGTCGGTACTGGCGTACAGCGAAGTGCCGGAGGACAAGCGCCTGAAGCTGGTCGGAACGATCAGCTGACGCCGCCCACCGATGCGTCAGAAAACAGACACCACCTTCGAACCACCGCAACAGACAGATGCCAAGGGGAACCCGTTCCGTGCAGACCACCGACCACCCGCGTTCTCCCACCCCCACCCCGCCGTCCCCGTCCCGTGACCACAGCATGAAAATCAAACGATTCGTCGCCGCCGACATGCGCTCGGCCATGAACCTGGTGCGCAAGGAACATGGTCCCGATGCTGTGATCCTGTCCAACCGCCGGATCGAGGAAGGCGTCGAGATCGTCGCCGCAGCCAACTATGACGAGAGCGCGGTGCAACGCGCGCTGGAAGCCTCGCGGCGCGACGTGGCTCCGCCGCCGCCGAAACCGCGCACCGCCGCGGATGCAGTGATCGCCGCGGTCACCCGCCGCCGCTCCACGACACCGGCCCAGCAGCCGGTGACCGCCACCACATCGGCCGTGGCCGCCCTCGCCCGCGCGGCCGTCGGTGCCACCGGCCGCACCCTGGACAGTGCGGACGAGATCGTGCCCACCCGCGGCAGTTCCGGCTTCGCTGCCACCCTGGCGCGTGCCACCGTCAACGATCCGGCACTGCCGGAGCAGATCTTCGCGCCGTTCGCGAGCGCCGTCGTGGCTCCCGCACCGGCGCCCGCCAACCGCGCCCGTTTCCTGATCGACCCGCCGCAGGACGAGCATCACGAATCCCCCGCGCCGGCAGTGCTGCCGCCGCCGCTGCCGATCACCGCTGCGGCCACTGCGCAGGCCGAGTCCGTGCACCCCGAGCCGCCGTACGCGCAGGACGTTGCCGAGACCACGCCAGCCCCTGCCGCTGCCGCTGAAGCGGAGACCGCGCCGGCCCCGGCGCCGCTCCTTGCCCCGGCGCCGGTACTGACGGTGGTTGCACAGGACGATGCCGAGATCCGCCAGCTGCGCCACGAAGTGGCCGGCATGCGCCAGGTCATCGAGCGCGAGATGAACCGCTTCACCGACGAGCGCCTGCGCGGCTGCCCGGTGCGGGCAACCGCCCTGGACCTGATGGACGAGTACGGATTCGATGCCGGGCTGGCCCGCGATGTGGCCATGCAGATCCCGCTGGAAACCGAAGCCCACCGGGGCCGCGGGCTGATGCTGGGCCTGATCTCGCGCAGGCTGCCGATCGCGCCGGTCGATCCGCTGGAAGAAGGCGGCGTGATCGCTCTGGTCGGTCCAACCGGGGCCGGCAAGACCACCACCATCGCCAAGCTCGCCTCGCGCTTCGCCGAAAAACACGCGCCGCGCGACGTGGCCCTGGTCACCACCGACACACTGCGCATCGGTGCCCGCGAGCAGCTGTACGGCTATGGCCGCCAGCTCGGCATCGCGGTGCATGAAGCCAACAGCGGTACCGACCTGGACCAGCTGCTGGAGCGCCTGAAGGACTACAAGCTGGTGCTGATCGATACCGCCGGCCTGGGCCCGCGCGACCGCGCCCTGACCGCGCAGCTGCAGTGGCTGCGTGCCGCCCGCCAGGTCCGCACTCTGCTGGTGCTGCCGGCCAATACCAGCTTTGGTGACATGGACGAGGTGGTGCGCCGCTTCGGCGCGGCCAACCTGCAGGGCCTGGTGCTGAGCAAGCTGGATGAAACCGGCCGCTTCGGCAACGCCCTGTCAGTGGCGGTAGACCACGCGCTGCCGATCACCTGGGTGACCGATGGCCAGGACGTTCCGGACGACCTGCACCGGGCCAGCGCGGCCAATCTTGTACTTCGCCTTGAAGATTTGCGCCGAGCGGCCGATATGCCCTGCAACCCGGAGTTGAACCATGCCGTCGCGTGAGTACGCCAAGCTGACCAAGACCTTCCCGCTGTCGGCCACCCGCAGCGAGCCGCTCGGCCCTGTGCGCACCATCGCCGTGACCGGCGGCAAGGGCGGCGTCGGCAAGACCAACGTCTCGGCCAACCTGGCCGTGGCGCTGGCCGGCATGGGCAAGCGCACGCTGCTGCTCGACGCCGACCTGGGTCTGGCCAACATCGACGTGATCCTGGGGCTGAATCCCACCCACACCCTGGCGGATCTGGTCGCCGGCCGCTGCTCGCTGGAAGACGTGATCGTCGAAGGTCCGAACGGCGTGCTGGTGGTGCCGGCCGCGTCCGGTCGGCGGCACATGGCCGAGCTGGCCCCGGCCGAGCACATCGGCCTGGTGAACGTGTTCTCCGAACTGGAACGCGAGCTGGACATCATGGTGGTGGACACCGCCGCCGGCATCACCGACGGCGTGCTGACCTTCTGTCAGGCCGCACAGGACACGGTTGTCGTGGTCTGCGACGAACCGGCCTCGATCACAGACGCCTACGCACTGATCAAGGTGCTGTCGCGCGAGCGCGGCGTGGACCGCATCCAGGTGGTGGCCAACATGGTGCGCGACCCCAACGAGGGCCGCGTGCTGTATGAAAAGCTGACCCGGGTCTGCGAGAAGTTCCTTGCCGATGTCTCGCTGAACTACCTGGGCTGCGTGCCGCAGGATGACTGGCTGCGCCTGTCGGTGCAGCGCCAGCAGCCGGTGGTGAAGGCCTATCCATCCAGCCCGGCGGCGCTGGCGATCACCGAGATCGCCCGTCGCACCGCCCGCTGGCAGGCCCCCACCGAGCCACGCGGTGGCGTTGAATTCTTCCTCGAGCGCATCCTCAAGCAACGCGGGGTGGCAGCATGAAAGGCGCGGCCCAGTACAGGGAAGTCCAGCGCTCGGCGGCGACCGAGGTCATCGCCCAGCACTCGGACCTGGTGCGGCGCATCGCCCATCACCTGGCCGCACGCCTGCCGGCCAGCGTCGAAGTGGACGACCTGATCCAGGCCGGCATGATGGGCCTGATCGAAGCCTCGCGCAGCTACGACGCCGACCAGGGTGCCTCGTTCGAGACCTATGCCTCGATCCGCATCCGCGGCTCGATGATCGACGAGATCCGCCGTGGCGACTGGGTACCGCGCTCGGTGCATCGGCGCGCCCGCGATGCGGCCGCCACCATCCGCCGCCTGGAGCAGACCACGGGCCGTGCAGCCAGTGCCACCGAGGTGGCGGCGGCCATGGACATGCCACTGCCCGAATACCTACGGCTGATGGAGGACGCCTCGCGCGGCCAGGTGCTGAGCCTGGAGTCGCGCATCGAAGACCAGGGCGAGCTGGACACCGTCGCCCAGGGCGGACCCACACCGCAGCAGGTCCTGGAACGTGGCGAATTCGGCCGCGAACTGGGCAAGGCCATCGGCCATCTGCCCGAACGCGAACAGCTGGTGCTCTCGCTGTACTACGAGCAGGAGCTGAACCTGAAGGAGATCGGCGCGGTGCTCGGCGTGAGCGAATCGCGCGTCTGCCAGATCCACGGCCAGGCCGTGCTGCGCCTGCGCGGCCGGCTGAAGATCTTCGAGGCTGCGGATGCCGGGCTTGAAGAATGAACATGCCTGCGGCGGCCACGGCCACCGCGGGCGACTGAACAACAAAGGAACTCCGCTTTGAACAAGAACATGCGCATCCTGATCGTCGACGACTTCTCGACCATGCGTCGCATCGTCAAGAATCTGCTGGGCGATCTGGGCTTCACCAACACCGCCGAAGCCGAGGACGGGCATGCCGCACTGTCGATGCTGCAGAGCCAGCCGTTCGACTTCGTGGTCACCGACTGGAACATGCCGGTGATGACCGGTATCGAACTGCTCAAGGCGATCCGCGCCGATGCCAAGCTCAAGACCCTGCCGGTGCTGATGGTCACCGCCGAGGCCAAGCGCGAGCAGATCATCGAAGCGGCGCAGAGCGGCGTGAACGGCTACATCATCAAGCCGTTCACCGCGCAGACGCTGGAAGAGAAACTGGGCAAGATCTTCGAACGCCTGGCGGCCAGCGCCTGATGGACGCCACGGTCGACAAGAACGCTCTCGCCCTGCGCCTGCAGGAAGCCCTCGACGCGCTCGAATCCGGCGACGAGAGCGCCTGGCGCCAGCGCATCGACGCCCTGGTGGCCGCACGCACGCAGCCGATGATGAGCGGCCTGTCACGGCTGGCCCGCGAACTGGGCCAGGCCCTGGGCGAACTGCCGACCGTCCCCAGCGAGGCGGGCGAGCTGGACGACGCCTGCGCGCGCCTGGACCATGTGGTGGCGATGACCGAACAGGCCACGCACCGCACCCTGGACCTGGCCGAAGAGTGCCGCAGCCTCACCGAACAGCTGCGCGCCGAAGGCCTCCAGCCGGGGCAGGATGCGCAGCTGGAACGCATCCGCCACAACCTGACCGAGATTGCCCTGACCCAGAGCTATCAGGACCTGACCGGACAGATCATCCGTCGCGTGGTCGGCATCGTCCGCCGCGTGCACGAAGGCTTTGGCGCGCTGGGCCTGCCACCGGAGCAGCATCGCACCGATCCGGCGCTGGCCGGACCGGCACTGAAGGGACTGGACCGCCACGCGGTCTCTCAGAACGACGCCGACGACCTGTTGTCGGACCTGGGACTGTAAGCATGAGCGCGGTATCCGACGACATCACCGCCGATTTCATCATCGAGGCACAGGAAATCCTGGATCGCCTCGGCGAACAGCTGGTGTCGCTGGAACAGGCGCCGCAGGACGCCGACCAGCTCAACGCCGTGTTCCGTGGCTATCACACGCTCAAGGGCGGCGCCGGCTTCCTCGGCATCACCGCCATGGTCGAGCTGTGCCATGCCGCCGAAGAGGCACTGGGCGCCGCCCGCGCTGGCCAAGCGGTGCTGCAGCCGCATCACTTCGATGCCGCACAGCAATCACTGGACTACCTGCAATCGATGCTGGATGCCGTGTCTTCCGGCAACGAACCCGGCTATGCCCCGCCGGACCTGATCGCCCAGTTCGACGTGCACGGCACTGCTGCGCCGGCTGCTGTCGCCCCCACAGCAGCCGCGCCCGCTGCCGGTGACCTGATCACCGACGACGAGTTCGAGGCCCTGCTCGATCAGCTGCACGGCAGCAACGCCCCCACCGCGGTGGCGACGCCGGCCAAGGCCGACGATGGCCTGATCAGCGAGGATGAGTTCGAAGCCCTGCTTGACCAGCTGCACGGCGGCGCCGCCCCGGGCGCGAAACCCGTGACTGCCCCGCCGGCGCCTGCACTGCCCGCACCGCGCCCCGCGGCCGCCGCGGTCAAGCCCGCGGCCAACAAGCCGGTGGCCGAGGCCGAGCACACCGTGCGCGTGGATACCAAGCGGCTGGATGCGATCGTCAACCTGATCGGCGAGCTGGTGCTGTCGCGCAACCGGCTCAAGACCCTGCGTGCGCGCCTGCGCGACGAGGAACTGGACCGCGCCGTGTCGACCCTTGACATCGCCACCGCGCGCCTGCAGTCGGCAGTGATGCGCACGCGCATGCAACCGGTCGGCAAGGTGTTCTCGCGCTTCCCCAAGGTCGCCCGCGATGTTGCCCGCTCGCTGAAGAAGGAAGTGGACCTGGAGCTGGTCGGCGCCGAAACCGAGCTTGACCGCAACCTGGTCGAGGCCCTGGCCGACCCGCTGGTGCACCTGGTCCGCAACGCCATCGACCATGGTGTGGAGATGCCCGATCTGCGCGAAGCACAGGGCAAGCCACGCATGGGCCACGTGCGTCTGTCGGCCCAGCAGGAAGGCGACTACGTCAGCATCGAGGTGCAGGACGATGGCGCCGGCATCGATCCGGAAAAACTGCGCGCGAAAGCACGCGAAAAGGGCTTGATCGACCCGGAGGCGGCGGCCCGGCTGAGCAGCGAGGAATGTCTGCACCTGGTGTTCCTGCCCGGCTTCTCCACCAAGCAGCAGGTGACCGACATCTCCGGCCGCGGCGTCGGCATGGATGTGGTGCAGTCGCGCATCCGCGAGCTCAGTGGGCAGATCCAGATCCAGTCGGAACTGGGTCGGGGCAGCCGCTTCCTGATCCGCGTGCCGCTGACCCTGGCGATCCTGCCAACCCTGCTGGTGCAGGCCGGCGAGGACGTCTATGCGCTGCCGCTGGCGCGCGTGATGGAAGTGCTGCATGCACCGCGCACCTCGCTGGGCTGGTTCGATGGCCGGGCGGTGCTGGATCGTCGCTCGCACACCCTGCCGCTGGTCGATCTGCGCCAGTGGCTGGATGTGACGCCGGCCGCCTCGGCGCTGCTCACCATCGTGGTGCTGCAGGCCGGCGAGGCGCGCTTCGGCCTGGTCGTGGACCAGGTCCGTGGGCGCGAGGAAGTGGTCATCAAGCCATTGCCGAAGGCCCTGCGCGGCCTGCGCGGCTACGCCGGTGCGACGCTGATCGGTGATGGCCGGATGGCCCTCATCCTCGACGTGGATGGCCTGCGATGACGCTCGCCGGGCCATGCCTGGCGAACCAGAAACTGTGACTACCGTCTGTACGCGATCGACCGGTGTCTCAAGTCCCATTCACACACGCCGATACCGGACCCATGGATAGACTCAGCCTCATCGGACTCTTTCTCGCCCTGGCCTCGCTGGTCGGCGGCAGCATCCTCAAGGGCGCCGGACTGGCGTCCCTGTGGTCGCCTGCGGCGTTCGTGATCGTCATCGTCGGCACCATCGCTGCGATCCTGCTGCACACCGCACCCGCCGTATTCAGGCACGCCTTCCGGATCGTACGCTGGGTCGTGCGCCCGCCGCACAGTGATCGTCGCGAGCTGATCCAGCAGATCGTCGAGTGGAGCAACATCGCCCGCCGCCAGGGCCTGCTGGGCCTGGAAGCGCAGGTGGAAGCGCAGCAGGATCCGTTCCTGCGCAAAGGCCTGCAGCTGCTGGTCGACGGCGTCGAGCCCGAATCGATCCGGCACATGCTGGAGATCGAGCTGGGCAGCCAGGAACACCGTGACCAGGCCGCTGCCAAGGTCTTCGAGGGCATGGGCATCTATGCGCCGACGCTGGGCATCATCGGTGCGGTGCTGGGCCTGATCGCCGTCATGAAGAACCTGGCCGACCCCAGCAAGCTGGGGCATGGCATCGCCGCCGCCTTCACCGCCACCATCTACGGCATCGCGTCGGCCAACCTGCTGTTCCTGCCGATCGCCGCCAAGCTGAAGGGGGTGATTGCCCACAACAGCCGCGACCGCGAGATGGTCATCGAAGGCCTGATCTCGATCGCGCAGGGCGAGAACCCGCGGAACATCGAAACCAACCTGTCCGGCTTCCTGCACTGACATGGCCCGCCGCAGACACCACGAAGAGCACGCCAACCATGAAGCATGGGCGATCCCCTATGCCGATCTGATGACGCTGCTGCTGGCCTTCTTCGTGGTGATGTATGCGATCTCCTCGATCAACGAAGGCAAGTACCGGATCATGGCCGATGCGCTCACCGATGCCTTTGGTGGCGCGCCGCGCACCATCAATCCGGTGCAGGTCGGCAACAAGCAGGTGCAGGGGGGCGGCTGGGACAGTCCTTCGGTGATCAAGTCCGGCACCAAGATCGGCCCGTCCGCACCGGCACCCTCGCACGACCCTACCCTGCTGCCGGCCATGGCCTCGCAGATGCGCATGCCGGTCTCGGTGCACGACCAGCAGCAGATCGCCCGTGCCGAGCGCCAGCTCAGCAGCATCGCCGACCGGTTGACCGCCGCGCTGTCGCCGCTGATCGAGCGCGGCATGATCAGCGTGCGCCGCACCGAGCTGTGGATCGAAGTGGAGATCAACAGCGACATCCTGTTCCCGACCGGCTCGGCGGCGCTGGACGTGCACGCGCGCGGCACGCTGTCCAGCCTGGCCGGTGTGCTGCGCGACGTACCCAACAGCGTGCGGGTGGAAGGCCACACCGACAACGTGCCGATCGCCACCGCCACCTTCCCCTCCAACTGGGAACTGTCGGCCGCGCGGGCCGCCAGCGTGGTCCACCTGTTCGCCGACCAGGGCCTGCAGCCCTCGCGTCTGGCCATGGTCGGCTACGGCCAGTTCCGCCCGCGCGAGGACAACGACAGTGCGCAGGGTCGCAACCGCAACCGGAGGGTGATGGTCATCATCCTGGCCGATACCTCGCACTCGGTCGACCCGCTGGGCCAGCGCCTGAACGCCGCCAACGGCGCGGCCGACCCGTCCGCCGGGCCTGCGGCAACACCCGCCACAGTGCCCTCCCCGTCCCCCATCGCACCGGTGCAGTTGCCACCGGTGCCGGCTGGCAGCCGTGTCGGCGCCGCCGCTCCCCCGGCAATGAAGGAGTAAACCCATGCGCATCTGGGCAGTCGCCAACCAGAAGGGCGGAGTCGGCAAGACGACGACCACCCTGGCCCTCGGCCGCAACCTGGCCACGCAGGGCCATCGCGTGCTGCTGATCGATCTTGATCCCCACGCCTCGCTCAGCCGCGCCTTCGGCGTGCCGGTGGACCCGCCACCGACCGGCGTACTTGAGCTGTTCAGCGCACCTCCGGCCGAGCTGTCCAGCCTTTGCCACACCAGCAGCCTCAGCGGCCTGGACTACGTCTGTGCACAGCCGGCACTGGCCACGCTGGAGCGCCGCAGCGCCAACCAGCCGGGCCTTGGCCTGGCGCTGCAGAACGCGCTGGCACGGCACCAGGGCCAGCACGACTACATCCTGCTGGACTGCGCGCCCACACTCGGCCTGCTGATGATCAATGCGCTCGCGGCAGCGGACCGCCTGATCATTCCGACGCAGGCCGAGCCGCTGGCACTGCACGGGCTGGACGGCATGGTGCGCACCGGTGAGATGGTCGAGCGCTCGCGCCGGCGCCCGCTGCCGATCTCGATCCTGCCCACCCTGTTCGACCGCCGCACCCGCACCGGCAACGAATCACTGCGCAGCATGCAGGACCGTCACGGCGCACGCGTCTGGGAGGATGCGATTCCGATCGACACGCGGGTCAGCAACGCGGCCGGCCTGACCCTGCCGAGCGTCGGCGAGGACTATCCCGGCCGCGGGCTCGCGGCCTACCGTCGCGCGCTGAACTGGATCCTTGGCGAGGATGCGCGCGCGCTGGAGCAGGCCGCATGAACACCACCGGCGTGCTGGACGACTATCTGGACGAGCTGCTGGGCGAAGCGATCGCCCCGGTGGCGGCCAGCCCCGATGCAGGCAACACGGCGCTTCCGGCGGCGATCGCCGAACGCGAGCCGACCTGGGACGATCTGCCCGATGAGGTGATCTACGAGACCGACGGCGCGGAAAGCCCGTTGCTGGCCCACACCGACAGCCCCGCGCTGCAGGCTGCCTTCGAGGCCGCCGCCAGCGGCGACGGGGTGGATCCGGTGGCGCCCGCGCGGATCGTGCCCCCGGCACCCGCCGCTGCGCCGCCGGCAGCGGCTGCACCGCCGCGTGTCGCCCTCGAAGCACCCGCCGCCAGCCGCCCTGCCAGCTGGCAGGAACTGCAGGCGCAGGCCCATCGACCCGCCAACAGCCCGCATCCGCAGCACCGCCGCGCGAACGAGCGCACCTCGCGCTGGCTGCGGATGCGCTGTGGCAGCCAGGCCTATGCACTGGAACTGCTGAAAGTGCAGGAAGTGGTACTGCCGGTGCCCCTGCTGCCGCTGCGCGGCACTGCGCCGGCGATGCTGGGGATCATGAACCTGCGCGGCCAGGTGGTGCCCGTGATGGACCTTGGGCTGCACCTGGGCGCAGCGGCGGCCGAGGACGACGCACAGACCCGCATCGTGGTGCTGGAGGAAGACGGCGAGACCATCGGCCTGCGCGTCTCGGCCGTGGAAGACGTCGCCAATCTCACTGATTCGCAGATCGAGCCACCGGATACCGCCCGCATCTGCCAGATCTCCAACGACCTCTTCCGTGGTGTGGCCCGCGTCAGCCAACGGCCGATGATCCTGCTCGACGCCACCCGCCTGCTCAACTGAGGCGGGGGCCACGCGTTGCCCGGGCCCGTCGGAACGGGCACGCAGGGCCTCACCGCCCCCTAAAGAACCCCTGGCGGGTGCCGATATGGATGACGGAACCGTTTGTCCGGAGCAACGATGAGCACTGTCGAACTGGGTGAGGATCTCGGCATCGAGACCAGCACCGAGCTCAAGAACCGCCTCGCCCCGCTGGTAGCGCAGGTTGGCGAGCTGACCCTGGATGCAAGCCAGGTCGGCCGCGTCCACACCGCCGCCGTGCAGGTGCTGTGTGCATTCGTGCAGGCACGCCGCGAGGCGGGCCTGGACACCGGCTTCCACGGTTGCACTGCAACCTTCCGTGACGCCGCGCGCCTGCTGGGCGTCACCCAGGCCCTGGGCCTGGACGTACCCCATGACAACCTGAAATCTGTGGAGAACGCTGCATGAGCGCACGTATCTTGGTGGTGGACGATTCGGCGTCGATGCGCCAGATGGTGTCCTTCGCCCTCACCTCGGCCGGTTTTGCCGTCGAAGAAGCTGAAGACGGCGCGGTCGCGCTCGGCCGCGCGAAGGGACAGCGCTTCAACGCGGTGGTCACCGACGTCAACATGCCGAACATGGACGGCATTGCGCTGATCCGCGAGCTGCGCCAGCTGCCGGACTACAAGTTCACGCCGCTGCTGATGCTGACCACCGAGTCCGCCGCCGACAAGAAGTCCGAAGGCAAGGCCGCCGGCGCCACCGGCTGGCTGGTCAAGCCGTTCAACCCGGAACAGCTGGTCGCTACCGTGCAGAAAGTGCTGGGCTGATCGCCCCGCACCGTTCCCCTTCTTCGCTTCCGGATCACCACTGCATGAGCATGGACCTGCAACGCTTCCACGCCACCTTCTTCGAAGAGAGCCGCGAAGGCCTCGACGCGATGGAGGCCGGCCTGCTGGCCCTGGAGTCGGGGCAGCAGGACGCGGAGATCATCAACTCGGTGTTCCGCGCCGCCCACTCCATCAAGGGCGGTGCCGGTACGTTCGGCTTCGATGCCATCGCCGCGCTCACCCACGTACTGGAAACGCTGCTGGACGAGCTGCGCGCCGGCAAGCGCGCGCTGGAAGGCCACGCGGTCGATGCGATGCTGTCGTCCGTGGATGTGCTGCGCGCCCTGCTGCGCGAGGCCGAGCACGGCCAGGCGGCCGATCCGGCGGCCGTCGCCGCGGTGAAGGCGCGGCTGGAGGCAGTGCTGTCCGGCCAGCCGGCAGCCAGCGCCCCGGCCGCGGCTGCCGCCGCAGCACCGGTGGACGATACGCCCGAAGCCTGGCAGATCGGCTTCACCCCCGCGCCCTCACTGTTCATGAGCGGCAATGATCCGCTGCGCATCATCCGCGAACTGGAACATCTCGGCTCGCTGCAGGTCGCTGCGCGGCTCGAACGCCTGCCCGGCTTCGCCCAGCTTGACCCTCTCGAAGCCCATCTTGCGTGGGACCTCGGCCTGGTCGGCAAGGTGCCGCGCAGCAAGATCGAAGACACCTTTGCGTGGGTGCTGGACGACTGCGAACTGGACATCCGTCCGGCCGCGCCGCCGAGCCTGGCCACCCGCGCCCCCGATACAACAGCCAACGCCCCTTCCACGCCCGTTGCTGCAGTACCCCCCGTTGCCGCCGCCCCTGCCGCCAGTGGCACCCCTGGCACCAGCCAGGATGCGGAAACCTCGATCCGCGTCAGTGTCGACAAGGTGGACGCGCTGATCAATCTGGTCGGTGAACTGGTCATCACCCAGGCCATGCTCAAGCAGGTCTCGCATGCGCTGGATCCGGTGCTTGCCGAGAGCCTGTTCGCCGGCCTGGATCAGCTCGAACGCAACACCCGCGACCTGCAGGAAGCCGTCATCGGCGTGCGCATGCTGCCGGTCGACGCCGTGTTCCGCCGCTTCCCGCGCCTGGTCCGCGACCTCTCCACCCGCCTCGGCAAGCAGGTCCGCCTGCGCACCATCGGTGAAGGCACCGAACTGGACAAGGGCCTGATCGAGAAGATCGCCGATCCGCTCGTCCACCTGGTCCGCAACTCCATCGACCACGGGCTGGAAATGCCGGACGTGCGCAAGGGCGCAGGCAAGGACGAGACCGGCACCATCACCCTGGCGGCGTCGCACCAGGGAGGCCACATCGTCATCGAAGTCAGCGACGACGGACGCGGCCTGGATCGCGCCAGGATCCTCGCCAAGGCGGCCGAACGCGGCCTGAGCGTGCCCGACAATCCCACCGACTCGCAGGTCTGGGACCTGATCTTCCAGCCGGGCTTCTCCACCGCCGACGCCGTCACCGATCTCTCCGGGCGCGGCGTGGGCATGGACGTCGTCCGTCGCAACATCCAGGCACTGGGCGGTGAAGTACAGATCGAAAGCAGCCTGGGCACTGGAACGCGTACCCTGATCCGGCTGCCGCTGACCCTGGCCATCCTCGACGGCATGACCGTGGCGGTGGCGGGCGAGACGTTGATCCTGCCGCTGGCCTATGTGCTGGAAGCCCTGCAGCCGCAGCCGGAGGACATCCGCAGCATGGCCGGCGAAGGGCGCGTGCTGCGCGTGCGTGGCGAGTACCTGCCGATCCTGTCCCTCAGCGAGTACTACGGGTACGGCGCCCGCATGCCCGGCAGCGAATCGCTGGTGGTGGTGGTGGAAGGCGACGGGCAGAAGATCGCACTGGAAGTGGACGAACTGGTCGGTCAGCAGCAGGTCGTGGTCAAGAACATCGAGAACAACTACCGGCGTATCGGCGGCGTGTCCGGCGCCACCATCCTCGGCGATGGCCGCGTTGCACTGATCGTCGACATCGGTGGGCTGGTGCGCTCGCTGCGCGTGCCGCAGGCCGCCTGAGTCCGAGCGCAGGTGATCCAGGGCCGCCGCCCCACACGGGCGGCGGCTTTCGTTTGTGTGCAGCCCGGTAGCAAGGCGAGTGTGCGCCTCCCGCTCCATTTCGTGAACTCCGTCGGCCCACGGCGCCGCAGGAAACCACCCGCGTGCAGGCCGGAACACGGCCCCTGCAACGCGTCCGCGCCGCCGTCCCTACGCATCCGGATGTGACGCCCATCCATAAAGTCCGCCGGCCGTGCGCCGCTATCTCGCAGTGACAGTCGTGACCGGACTCGCATCGGCTCCGGTTCACGCTGCACTCCCCGGCCGGCGCGCACGCCCGCCACTCTGCCCACCTGGAGCACCTGCATGAAGTGGTTCCACGATCTGCCCATCGCCCGCAAGCTGGCCGTGGGGTTCACCCTCACCACCCTGATGACCCTGCTGCTGGGTGCGTTCGCACTGTTGCGCCTGAGCCAGGCCAACGACCAGCTGGGGGCGATGGCCAGCAACGATATTCCGTCGGTGCAGCATCTGGGCGAAGCCCGCTCGCAGCTTGGTGAATTCCGTACCTACGAGCTGGCCCAGCTGACCATGCTGGACCAACCGGACAAGGTGGCCGACTACAACAAGCGCATGGACGCCACCGCCAAGGCCGTACGCGATGAACTGGCGGCCTATGCCGCCTTGCCGGCCCAGGACAAGGAACGCGAACTGTATCGCGCCGCCTCGGCGCAGGTGGATCGCTACTTCGCCGCCAACAAGGCCATGCGTGACGCAGTGGCCGCCGGCGACGGCATCATGGCGCAGCAGATTTCCGACGAGCAGTCGCGCCCGGCACGGCGTGAACTGTTCGACGCCCTGAAGGCACTGGGTGCCCACATCGCCGGCCTGATGGACGCGCGGATCGCCGATGCCAACGCCACGCATCGCGCCAGCATGATCGCCATCATCGGCTGCATCGTACTGCTGTCGTTGCTGGCCGCCGCGCTGGCCACGGTCATCTCGCGGGCCGTGACCGGTCCGCTCGGCAAGGCCGTGCAGGCCATCCAGGCAGTCGCCCGCGGTGACCTGAGCGTCAGCACCCGCGCCACCAGCAACGACGAGGCCGGCCAGATGCTGTCCGCCACCGCGGAAATGACCGCAATGCTGCGCCGTTTCTCCGAGCAGACGCAGCTGATGGCGCAGATGCATGCCGGACCGGATATCAGCCATCGCATCCCGGAAGACTTCCCGGGTGTCTACGGCCAGCTCGCCAGCGGCATCAATACGGTCATTTTCGAGCACCTGGACGCGATCCGCGATGCGATCGACGTACTCAACCAGTATGCCGTCGGCAATCTCGCACCGGACGCGCGCCGCCTGCCCGGCAGCCGCGCCATCCTGCATGAGTCGATGGATGCGGCCAAGTCCAGCCTGCTGGCGATCAATACGCAGATCCAGCAGCTCGCGGCCGCAGCCGCCGCGGGCGACTTCAGCCAGCGCGGCGACGCACAGCGCTTCCAGCATGATTTCAAGGTGATGATCGATCACCTGAACACCATGATGGAAGTCGCCGACAGCAATCTCGGCCAGCTCTCGCAGCTGCTGCAGTCGATCGCTGCCGGGGACCTCACCGCGCGCATGGACGGGCAGTTCAACGGCGTGTTCGCACGGATGCGTGACGATGCCAATGCCACCGTCACCCAGCTGACCCGCATCGTTGGCCAGATCCAGGCCAGCGCCTCCAGCATCACCCTGGCCGCCGGCGAAATCGCCTCGGGCAACAACGACCTGTCGCGCCGTACCGAACAGCAGGCCGCCAACCTGGAAGAAACTGCCGCCTCGATGGAGGAGCTGACCTCCACCGTGCGCCAGAACGCCGAGCACGCCCGCCAGGCCAACCAGCTCGCCATCGGTGCCCATGGCGTCGCCTCCCAGGGCGGCGAAGTGGTCGGCCAGGTGGTCACCACCATGTCCGCCATCGAAGCCTCCTCGAAGAAGATCGCCGAGATCATCAGCGTCATCGACGGCATCGCCTTCCAGACCAACATCCTGGCCCTCAACGCCGCGGTCGAGGCCGCCCGTGCCGGTGAGCAGGGCCGCGGCTTTGCGGTGGTCGCCAGCGAAGTGCGCACCCTCGCCCAGCGCTCGGCCGCCGCCGCCAAGGAGATCAAGGGCCTGATCGACGACTCGGTGGGCAAGGTCGCCGATGGTTCTGCGCTGGTGCACAAGGCCGGCGCCACCATGGGCGAGATCGTTGCCTCGGTGCAGCGCGTAACCGACATCATGGCCGAGATTTCCGCGGCCTCGCAGGAACAGAGCGCCGGCATCGAGCAGGTCAACCAGACCGTGGTGCAGATGGACGAGACCACCCAGCAGAACGCCGCGCTGGTGGAGGAAGCCACCGCCGCTGCGCGGGCAATGGAGGAACAGGCTGTGCAGCTGGGTGAGGCCGTGGCCCGCTTCCGCCTGGAGTCACAGAACGAAGCACCGCTACCGGCGGTGGTCGTGGCGGCGCAGCGCAGAACGCCAGCGGCAGTTCCAGCGGCCAGGCCGGCCCCCCAGCGCGTCGCACGCGCCGCGGCGGCGCAGCCGGCGCTGGCACTCGACGGCGACTGGCAGGAGTTCTGACCTCATCGGAACCGGGACGCGTCGGATTCCTGCACACTGGCAGGGATCCGACCCTCGACCGGCCCGGTCTGATCGCCGTGACTCCTCGCCGGTCGTCGCAACGCATCACAGTTCCAGCGTTGCCCCGGCCAACTGATTGAATTTTTCTTCAGGTTCAGCCGCCGCTCGCCGCTAACGGGACACGGTCCTACGCGAGCCAGCGATGCCAGCCAGCAACGACCCCGACCCGATACCGGTACAGCGTGGGCGAATGCTGGCCGGCGTGCTGCTGCTCGCTGCGTGGCTCGGATGGACCCTCGCCGCGCTGTGGGCGCAGGCCGATGCTTCACAGCCACCGGCCGGCCGCTGGCGCGCCGCGGACGTGCTGGCGCAGCTGTCGCCCGCCGTGCTTGCCGCCAGCCACCAGCATCCCCTGCTGCTGCGGCAGTCCATCGTCTGTGGCTGCGCCCCACCGGCGCGCACACCCGACGGCATCGATCTGCGGGAGGCCCGCACGCCGCTGCCCTTCGAATGGCTGGTGCTGTACCAGCAGCGCCTTGTCTATGCCGGGCCCTCCCTTCTCGACGCGGGCTGCGGCGGCCGTCCGCTCGCAGCCGCTCCACTGGTTGCGGGGCTGCTGCGCAATGCACAGGCGCCCGTGATCCTTTCCCATCATTGCCCATGCCACAAGGAGTAGCGCATGCATGCCTCCACCCGTAATACCGCCGCGCCGACCGGTCAGCCGACACCGCCTTACCTGCGCACGCTGGCCGCGGGTGCCGACCGCCTGTTCCTGCTGGTCAGTGCAGGGCTGGTCCTGGCCTCGCTGGCACTGGCCGTGCGCCATGGGCAATGGACACCGTGGCTGCTGGTCGCACTGCCTGCGCTGCTGGTCAGCGCGGTGCAGGTCCACCTGCAACCCGGCAGCCGCCTCAGCCGCTGCACGACAGCGCTGGCGTGGATGGTGCTGTCGGCCACCTTGATCCACCAGACGCACGGACAGCTGGAGACCCACTTCACGGTCATCGTGCTGATCGCACTGCTGCTGTACTACCGCGACTGGCTGCCGATCGTGGTGGCCGCCGTGGCGATCGCCGTGCATCACGTGCTGTTCTTCGCCCTGCAGACGCGCGGCCTGCCGTACCCGGTATTCGCCGCCGGCAGTGGTCTGGGCGTGCTGGTCCTGCACGCCCTGTACGTCACCATCGAGGCCGGCCTGCTGTCGGTGATGGCCGTCCAGATGCGCCGCCAGCTTCTGCTGCTCGGCCACGACCCGCAGCAACTGGCACACCTGGCACGCGGCCTGGCCGACGACCAGCCCCTGCCCGAGGCGCTGCATGCCAGCCAGTTCCCGCAGGACTCGCTGGCCGCCGCCCTGGTCCAGGCCAGCACCCGGCTGCTGCAGCGCCGCCAGCGCGAGCTGGCGGCCGGTGGCGAATCGCTGCGCATCCGCAGCGCGCTGGACGATGTCACCACCAACGTGATGATCGCCGACCGTGACCGCAACATCGTCTTCGTCAACCGTCCACTGCAGAAAATGCTGGCCGCCGCCGAAGCCGACCTGCGCCGTGACCTGCCACAGTTCAGCGCCGCCGATCTGCTGGGCCGCAACATCGACATCTTCCACCGCAATCCGGCCCACCAGGCCACCCTGCTCGACCGCCTCAGCGGCACCTACCGCACGCAGATCCGCGTCGGCGGCCGGGCCCTGCAGCTGATCGTCAATCCGATCATCGGCGACGACGAACAGCGCCAGGGATTCGTGGTGGAGTGGGCCGACCGCACAGCCGAGATCGAGGTCGAAGAAGAACTCGGCCATATCGTCGATGCCGCCGCGCAGGGCGACTTCAGCGGCCGCGTCGGCACCGCCGGCAAGGAAGGCTTCTTCCTGCAGCTGGCGGAACGCCTCAACGGCCTGCTGGATGCCAACGCACGCAGCATCGAGCAGATCTCGCAGCTGCTGTCCTCGCTCTCGCGCGGCGACCTCACCGTGCAGATGCAGGGCGACTTCCACGGCGTTTACGCCCGCATCCGCGACGATGCCAACACCACCATCGCCGAGCTGACCCGCATCGTCGGCAGCATCCAGGCCGCCTCCAGCCGCCTCACCGGCGCTGCCGCCGGACTGGCGCAGGGCAATGGCCACCTGGCCAGCCGTACCGAACAGCAGGCGGCCAGCCTGGAGGAAACCGCCGCCACCATGGAGGAGTTGACCGCGACGGTGCGCCAGAACGCGGGACATGCGCGGCAGGCCAACCAGCTGGCCACCGATGCGGCCGACATCGCCGGCGAGGGGCGCACGGTCGTCGGCCAGGTGGTCACCACCATGTCCGCCATTGAAGCCTCCTCGAAGAAGATCGCCGAGATCATCAGCGTCATCGACGGCATCGCCTTCCAGACCAACATCCTGGCCCTCAATGCCGCGGTCGAAGCCGCCCGTGCCGGTGAGCAGGGCCGCGGCTTTGCCGTGGTCGCCAGCGAAGTGCGCACCCTCGCCCAACGCTCGGCGGGTGCTGCCAAGGAGATCAAGGGCCTGATCGACGCCTCTGTCGGCAAGGTCAGCGATGGCGCTGCACTGGTGCAACAGGCCGGCAGCACCATGCAGCGGGTCGTGGCCGCGGTGCAGCAGGTGAACCAGATCATGGGCGAGATCTCGTCCGCCTCGCAGGAACAGAGCATGGGCATCGAGCAGGTGAACCAGAGCATCGCGCAGATGGACGCCAGCACCCGCCAGAACGCCACGCTGGTGGAGGCGTCCACCGCGGCCACCCACGGCATGGCCGAACAGGCACAGCTGCTGGCGGCCGCGGTAGCGCGCTTCCACCTGCACGGAGGGGACGACAATCCGGCGGTGATGCAGCGTGTGCGGCAGATCGCCGGTATCGAGGAATGATGCCTTCGGCCCATTCCTTCGATCCCGGCCCGGCCGATGGAAGGTGATGAAACTCACACTTCATAATCCGGCGCGGTGGCCGATATCCCCATCGAGCCACGCGCCGGCGCGCGCAGGCGCCCGCCCCTGACCACAGATTCCATGTCCGACGGCAACGACACAGCAGTGCACGATGTCCATGCGGCCGACGCCGCGGATGAACGCTTCCTGGTCCGTAATCCGCGCCAGCTGCGGCAGCTGCTGCGCTCGCTGATCGAGCAGCGCTCCCTGATAAACGCGCATATCGACGGCCGCGATCGCTCGTTCCCGACCGCGCTGTTGGAACTGGACGAGGACGAGGACGTGCTGCTGATCGATGGCAGCCCGCAGGAGGCGTCCAACCGGGCAGCCGAGCAGGCCGATCATGTGCTGTGTTTCGCCCAGCTTGAGCGCGTGCTGGTGCGCTTCCGTCTGCAGGGGCTGCAGCGCGTGGACAACGACGGCCACGTCGCCTTCCGCGCTGCGCTGCCAGAGGAACTGATGCATCTGCAGCGGCGCGAACTGTACCGGCTGGAGACCCCCATCACCGACTCGCCCCAGCTGCTGCTGCCGGCTGCGGACGGACGCCCCGAGGCGTTGTCGATGCGCGTGGTGGACATCAGCGGCGGTGGCCTTGCCGTCGCGGTGCCCAGCGACTGCGCCGTGTTCGGCCTGCAGCAGCGCTACGCGGCGGTGCTGTCGCTGTCGGATGGGCCGGATCTGGATATCGAACTGGTGGTCTGCAACCTGCTGCCGCAGCGCCAGCCCAACGGAACCGAAATCAAGCGCGTGGGGATGCGCTTCGACAGCCTGCCTCGCGGTGGCGACAGCGCCATCCAGCGCTACATCTTCCGGATCGACCGCCAGCGCAAGGCACGCCGGAACGGAGAGATGTAGCTGGCGCCGGCCGTGGCCTGGCGCCATCCGGTCCTCACCAGACGGGAATGTCCTGTCACGGCCCTGCCTAAAGTCCCCCCGCGCGGGGCCGATATCGAGCCTGACACCGGGACTTCCGGCAGAACCAGGACCCCTCGATGAACGACCAGACCCGCTCCGCCGCCAGCGCCGGCGGCGAATTCCTCAGCTTCACGCTCGGCGCCGAGCATTACGGCGTGGATATCCTCAAGGTGCAGGAAATCCGCGGCTACGATGCCGTCACCCGGGTGCCGGACGCACCGGATTACATCAAGGGCGTGATCAACCTGCGCGGCACCATCGTGCCGGTTATCGACCTGCGCCTTAAGCTGCGCCTGGAAAACGCGCGCTACGACGCCTTTACCGTGATGATCGTGCTCAATGTCGATGACCGCGTGGTCGGCATCGTGGTGGACAGCGTCTCGGACGTCATCCCGCTGTCGTCCGAACAGATCCGCCCGACCCCCGAATTCGGCGCTGCGGTCGATACCCGGTTCATCTCGGGCATCGGCACCCAGGACGACCGCATGCTGATCCTGCTGGACATCGAGACCCTGCTGGACAGCGCGGACATGGGCCAGCCGGCCCTGCTCGAAGACGCCGCCGCCTGAGTCTGCGTACCGCTTCACGTTGCTGTCACGAAACCCTTCAGTTCCCTGCGGCGGTGCCGATAGGGGGACAGAGGCCGGCCGCGCGGGAACGCGTACCACCGGCAAAAAACCATCACCCTCCCGGAGAACCACCCCGATGAAGTCCCTGCTCGCGCTCGTTTCGGCTGCCGCCCTGGCCACCACCGCGTCGTCCGCCCTCGCCCAGTCCTCGGACATGATCCCGCCGGAACTGGCCCCGCGCTCGGTGGGCAAGGACGGCATGGTCTGCGGCAAGGTCGAGAAGGCCCGCTTCGCCGAAGGTTCCGAAGGCCAGCCGACGTTCCTGTACATGGGCGGCGCCTTCCCGCGCCACACCTTCTCGGCGCGCATCGCCGGTGAAAACCGCAGCAAGTTCTCGTTCCCGCTGGAAACGCTGGAAGGCAAGACCGTGTGCGTGATCGGCAAGATCCAGCGCGATGCCTCGCGCGCCGAGATCGAAGTCAGCTCGCCGGCCGGCCTGAAGCTGGCCAACATCAAGTAATCCGCTGTCCGTCGCAGTCACGCCGGTCCTGGTGCCGGCGTGGCCGCCGCCGCAACCGGGCCCGATGCCCGTGCGCGTCTGCCTTAGGAGATCGCAACGCCCATGCCTTGGATCAACAACCTGAAACTGATGCCGAAGCTGATGGTGACCTTCGGCGTCATCCTGCTGGTGATGCTGCTGCAGGGCATCGTCGCCTATCGTGGCCTGCATTCGCTGAACAACGTCACCACCGAGTTGGCCGGTTCGCGCATGGAAAGCATCCGCCTGGCCGGCGAGATGCGCGGCATGCTCGGCGAGTACCGCAACAGTGCCTACCAGCAGCTGATCCGTGCCAGCGATGACGTCAAGGCCGACGCGCGCAAGCAGGCTGCCGCGCTGCGTACCAGCATGGACAGTTCCATCAAGGACTATCCGAAGCTGGTGGACAACGCCCAGCAGAAGAAGCTGTTCGACACCTTCGCCAAGGACTGGAAGGACGCCCTGGCCTCCTACGACAGCGTCACCGAGATGCTGGAACTGGACCTGCCGGACGACGCCATCGATACCTTCGTCGGCGAGACCCGCACCAAGCACCGCAAGGCCGCCGCGGCGCTGGAAGCCCTGATTGCCGAAGACAACCGCCTCGCACGCGCCTCGCGCGAACAGGCCGAATCCACCTATGCCGCTTCGTCCGTCCTGACCGTGATCGCCCTGCTCGGTGGCGCCGCACTCGGCCTGGTGCTGGTGTGGCTGTTCGCCCGCGCCCTCGTCGGCAGCGTGCGTGGTGCCGTCTCGGTGGCCAATGATGTCGCCGGCGGCAAGCTCGACGGTCACATCGATGTCAGCCGCCAGGATGAAGTGGGCGAACTGATGCAGGCCATGCAGCGCATGCAGCGTGATCTGCGTGAGCGCATCGAGACCGACCAGGCCATCGCCCGCGAGAACCTGCGTATCCGGACCGCGCTGGACTACAGTTCGACCGGCGTCTACCTGACCGATGCCAACAACACCATCGTCTACAGCAACCGTGCCCTGCAGCAGACGTTGAGCCAGTACCAGGACGATGTGCGCCGCGACCTGCCTGACTTCGATGCACAGGACTCGCTGATCGGCAAGCCGGTCACGGTGCTGGAACACCGTGGCGAGATGGACCCGTCCCTGCTGGCGAACCTCAAGCAGCACGGCGTGGCCCGTCGCCCGATGCAGTACGGCGATGCCCAGTTCGCCCAGGTCGTGTCGACCATCCGCAACGAGGACGGCGACACCGTCGGCTGCGTGGTGGAATGGCGTGACCGTACCCAGGAAGCGCAGGTCGAGGCCGAAGTGGCCCGGGTGATCGCCCGCGCCGCCGCCGGCGATCTGTCCGGCCGGATCGAAACCAGCGACAAGGAAGGCTTCTTCCTGCAGCTGGCCCAGCAGATCAACGGCCTGCTCGACGCCAACGCCGGCAGCATCGAACAGATTTCCGGCCTGCTCGCCGCGCTGTCGCAGGGTGACCTCACCGTGCGCATGCATGGCGACTACCAGGGCGTATTCGCTCGCATGCGTGACGATGCCAATGCCACTGCCGCGCAGCTGAGCGAGATCGTCACCCGCATCAAGCAGTCCAGCCGGGCAATCAGTACTGCCGCCGGCGAGATCGCCTCCGGCAACAACGATCTGTCGCGCCGCACCGAACAGCAGGCCGCCAACCTGGAAGAAACTGCCGCCTCGATGGAGGAACTGACCTCCACCGTGCGCCAGAACGCCGAGCACGCCCGCCAGGCCAACCAGCTCGCCATCGGTGCCCATGGCGTCGCATCCCAGGGCGGCGAAGTGGTCGGCCAGGTGGTCACCACCATGTCCGCCATCGAAGCCTCCTCCAAGAAGATCGCCGAGATCATCAGCGTCATCGACGGCATCGCGTTCCAGACCAACATCCTGGCCCTCAACGCCGCGGTCGAGGCCGCCCGTGCCGGTGAACAGGGCCGCGGCTTTGCGGTGGTCGCCAGCGAAGTACGCACCCTCGCTCAGCGCTCGGCCGCTGCCGCCAAGGAGATCAAGGGCCTGATCGACGACTCGGTGGGCAAGGTCGCCGATGGTTCTGCACTGGTGCACAAGGCCGGCGCCACCATGGGCGAGATCGTTGCCTCGGTGCAGCGCGTAACCGACATCATGGCCGAGATTTCCGCGGCCTCGCAGGAACAGAGCGCGGGCATCGAGCAGGTCAACCAGACCGTGGTGCAGATGGACGAGACTACCCAGCAGAACGCCGCGCTGGTGGAGGAAGCCACCGCCGCTGCGCGGGCCATGGAGGAACAGGCAGGCCATCTGAGTGAAGCGGTTTCCATCTTCGTGCTCGATGAAGCCGAAACCGTGGTCGCGCCCCGCGTCGCCGCCCCCGCCCCGCGCACCGCTGCACCCGCCGCCCCGGCGCCGGCTGCACCGCCGGCCCGCCGCAGCAGCGGCGGTCGCCCGATGGCCGCGGAACTGGCCGACGGAGACTGGCAGGAGTTCTGATTCCTGCCTGACCTGACGCACGACAACGCCCTGGCCCTGCGCCGGGGCGTTTTCGTTTACGGGGTATCTGATTGTCCAGCCAACGGCGAAGCCCCTCGGAGTGGCCGCGGAGAGCTGCGGATTTCCTTCGTTTGGGCCAGGAGGGTGGGTCGCGCAGGGGACGCCGTGAATACGTCCCTGTAGGCTCGGGCGCGCCATCCATGGCGCTTACGCCCCTGCGCAACCCACCCTCCCGGCCACGGACAGTTTCCGTGCGCGTCCACCCCGGATTGAAGAAAGAAAGCAAAAAGCAAAAGCCAGGCCACTTCGGGGGTCAGATCCGTTTTCCGCAGGAAAACGGATCTGACCCCTCTTTCCACTTGGAAACCCAACGCCTTTGCCGGCCGCCGAAGTGAAGCCCTGGCGGGCCGGGTCGGGGTGGGCAGGCAGGACCGTTGGCGCCATGGATCGCTTCCGGGGTCAGATCCGTGTTCCGCGGGAAAACAGATCTGACCCCTCTTTCCACTTGGAAACCCAACGCCTTCGCCGTCCGTCGAAGTGAAGCCCTGGCGGGCCGGGTCGGGGTGGGCAGGCAGGACCGTTGGCGCCATGGATGGCGCCATCGAGCCCCCATGGATGGGTTCACGGCGTGTCCTGCCTGCCCACCCCGACCCGGCCAATCCATGACACCCCATCGCCATGACCTGCCGTTGCCGTTGCCGTTGCCGTTGCCGTCGCTTCAAAAGCCTGCCACAGGCAGCGCCACAGCCGCCGCTGCAAGGAAACCTGAATGCGTTCCGGCACTCCACCTCAATCCCGCGCGCCCGCGGCCGATAACGGGGGTGTCATGGTGTATTCCGCCGTGGCCGGCTCGGCGCCGCCCGCCTGCTTCAAACTGGTCCTGCTCGATGAACCTCATGCATCGCTGGCAACACTACTTCAGCAATCTCTCCGTCCGGCGCAAGCTCAATCTGCTCACGCTGCTCATCGCGCTGGGCGTGGTCGCGCTGTCGGTGATCGCCGCCCGCATGCAGTACCTCGACCTGACTGAAACGCGCAAGACCTCGCTGAAGACCCAGGTCGAACTGAGTTACGGCATTGTCCAGCACTACCACCGCCTGGCCGGTACCGGCGAACTCAGCGAAGAGGCAGCCAAGGCCGCCGCACTGCAGGCGCTGGAGAGGATGCGTGCCGAGAACGACACCTACTACTACAACGTCTACGACACCGGCTACCGGGTACTCATGCACCCGTTCCGCAAGGACCTGGTCGGCAAGGACATGAAGGATTTCCGCACCGATGAAGGGGTGCGCATCTATTACCAGCAGGTCGAGGCAGCCAAGGCCGGGGGCGGCTTCGTCGACTACCGCTGGGCCAAGCCCGGCAGCGAAGGCACCGTCGGCAAGATCGCCTATGCCGGGCTGTTCGCGCCGTGGAACTGGGTCATCAGCAGTGGCGTCTACACGGACGACGTGCAGAAGCAGGCCCTGGTGTTCACCACGATCATGGCGATCTCCGGTGGCGTGGTGGTTCTGATCGTGCTGGCCTTGAGCTGGCTGATCGGCAACCGCATCGCGGTACCGTTGAAGCAGGCTACGGCCGTGGCCGAAGGCATCGCCGCTGGCAGACTGGACAGCCATATCGGCCCGCAGCCGCATGACGAGCCCGGCCGCCTGCTGGATGCGATGTCCGCCATGCAGCGGCAGCTGCACGCCGTGATCGGCGGCCAACGCGAGATGGCACGTCGCCACGACGCCGGTGAACTCAGCTACCGCATCGATGCCAGCGCATTCCCCGGCGAGTATGGGCTGATGGTGCAGGAGACCAATGCGCTGGTCGGCGGCCACGTGCAGACCCTTCATGATGTGCTCGATGTCGTCCAGCAATACGCCATCGGCGATCTGAGCCGTGATATCGCCCGCTACCCGGGCGAGAAGGCGGCAATGACCCATGCCGTTGATACCGTCAAGGACAACCTCGGCCGCATCAATGCCGAGATCAAGCAGCTGGCCGGCGCCGCCGCTGCCGGTGACTTCAGCCGTCGCGGCGACGCACAGCGCTTCGATCACGATTTCCGCACCATGCTGGAAAACCTCAACGCGATGATGGCAGTCAGCGATGAGAACCTCGGCAAGCTGTCACAGCTGCTGTCAGCCATCGCCGAAGGCGACCTGACCGCCCGCATGCAGGGCGACTACCAGGGCGTGTTCGCACGGATGCGTGACGATGCCAATGCCACCGTCACCCAGCTGACCCGCATCGTTGGCCAGATCCAGGCCAGCGCCTCCAGCATCACCCTGGCCGCCGGCGAAATCGCCTCGGGCAACAACGACCTGTCGCGCCGTACCGAACAGCAGGCCGCCAACCTGGAAGAAACCGCCGCCTCGATGGAGGAACTGACCTCCACCGTGCGCCAGAACGCCGAGCACGCCCGCCGGGCCAACCAGCTCGCCATCGGTGCCCATGGCGTCGCCTCCCAGGGCGGCGAAGTGGTCGGCCAGGTGGTCACCACCATGTCCGCCATCGAAGCCTCCTCGAAGAAGATCGCCGAGATCATCAGCGTCATCGACGGCATCGCCTTCCAGACCAACATCCTGGCCCTCAACGCCGCGGTCGAGGCCGCCCGTGCCGGTGAGCAGGGCCGCGGCTTTGCGGTGGTCGCCAGCGAAGTGCGCACCCTCGCCCAGCGCTCGGCCGCCGCCGCCAAGGAGATCAAGGGCCTGATCGACGACTCGGTGGGCAAGGTCGCCGATGGTTCTGCGCTGGTGCACAAGGCCGGCGCCACCATGGGCGAGATCGTTGCCTCGGTGCAGCGCGTAACCGACATCATGGCCGAGATTTCCGCGGCCTCGCAGGAACAGAGCGCGGGCATCGAGCAGGTCAACCAGACCGTGGTGCAGATGGACGAGACCACCCAGCAGAACGCCGCGCTGGTGGAGGAAGCCACCGCCGCTGCACGGGCGATGGAGGAACAGGCCGCGCAACTGGCCGATGCCGTGGCGATCTTCCGCCTCGACAACCAAGTGGCCGCCGCAGTGAAGGCGGTGGCCGCACGGGTGGAACCAACGGTGACCGCCAACACGGCACGCGCGCATGCGCCGGCCGCGCCGGTCCGCCGCGCCCACACTCCCCCCGTCGTCGCCAGCGACTGGCAGGAATTCTGAGAACCCGCGGTGGCTGCGGCCACCGCCCACGCCGATGGACACGTCCCCCGTGCATAGTCCCAGCCCCATCGTCACCGGTCCGCGCGAGTTCGAGTTCGCCGACCGCGATTTCCGCCGTGTCTGCGACCTGATCTACCAGCGGGTGGGCATCGCCCTCGCGCCCGCCAAGCGCGACATGGTCTATGGCCGCCTGTCGCGTCGCCTGCGCACACTCGGCATGCGCAGCTTCCAGCAGTACCTCGACCATCTGGAACAGGAGGGCGGTGACGAATGGCAGGCGTTCACCAACGCCCTGACCACCAACCTCACCTCCTTTTTCCGTGAGCCCCACCATTTCGACAAGCTGCGCGAGGAACTGCGGCAGCGCTCCGGCCACGCCCCGCTGCTGCTGTGGTCCTGCGCCGCGTCCACCGGCGAGGAACCCTACTCCATGGCGATCACCGCGTGCGAGGCGTTCGGCAGCCTGAAGCCGCCGGTCCGCATCATCGCCACCGATGTCGACACACAGGTCCTGGCCACCGCAGGCCGTGGCGTGTACGCCATCGACCGCGTCGCCAGCCTCGATCCGGAGCTCCGCCGACGGTATTTCCAGCGTGGCAGTGGCCCCAACGAGGGCCAGTGCCGGGTGCTGCCCGCACTGCGCGAACTGATCGAGTTCCGCCCGCTGAATCTTCTTGCCCCGCGCTACGACGTTGGCGGCCCGTTCGATGCGCTGTTCTGCCGCAACGTGATGATCTATTTCGACAAGCCGACCCAACGCGCCATCCTTGGCCGGCTGGTGCAGCATCTCACCGATGACGGACTGCTCTACACCGGCCACTCGGAGAACTACCTGCACGCGGCCGATCTGATCCAGCCCTGTGGCCGCACCCTGTACCGCCGCGCGCAGGGGGCCGGGGCATGAACGCCTCGCTGCGCACCGACGAGGTGATGCGCTACCAGGACGCGCGCTTCCAGACCCTCGCCGCCAAGCTGTTGCCGACCCAGTACCTGGTGGTCGACGACACCACTGCGCTGACCACCACGCTGGGCTCCTGCGTAGCTGCGTGTCTGCGCGATCCGGTGCTGAAGATAGGCGGCATGAACCATTTCCTGCTGCCGGAGGGCAATGCCGGTGACGGCGCGCCCGCACGCTACGGCAGCTATGCGATGGAGCTTCTCATCAACGACATGCTCAAGCGCGGTGCGCACCGCAAGCGCCTGGAAGCCAAGGTGTTCGGCGGCGCCAACGTGCTCAAGGGTTTCACCAGCAATCCCGTGGGCACCCGCAACGCCGAGTTCGTGCGCCAGTACCTGCAGGCCGAGCACATTCCGATCATCGCCGAAGATCTGTGCGGCATCCATCCACGCAAGATCTGGTTCTTTGCCGATACCGGCCGCGTGGTCGTGCAGCGCCTGCCACATGCCCACGAAGCGGAAGTGGCCGCCACCGAATCGGCAGTGCGTGCCCGTCTGTCCAGGGCCCCGGTCACCGGTGGCGTGGAGCTGTTCGAATGACCCTGACCGGCAACGCCCCCTGCCGGGTCCTGATCGTGGACGACTCCGCCGTCGTGCGGCAGATGCTGACCGAAATCCTCTCCAGCGATCCGGCCATCGACGTGGTCGGCACCGCCGCCGATCCGCTGCTGGCACGCGAGAAGATCAAGCGCCTCGCCCCGGACGTGATCACCCTGGACGTGGAGATGCCGCGCATGGACGGGCTGGCCTTCCTGGAAAACCTGATGCGCCTGCATCCCTTGCCGGTGGTGATGATCTCTTCGCTGACCGAGCGGGGGGCCGACACGACCCTGCAGGCGCTGGCACTGGGTGCCGTGGATTTCGTTTCCAAGCCGAAGCTCGATGTGGCGCGCGGACTGCAGGGCTATGCCGAAGAAATCATCGGCAAGGTGAAGATGGCCGCACGCTCGCGGGTGCGGCCGCTGCTGCGGGCTGCGGCACCGAAACTCACCCTGGATGCGGCACCGGCATCGCGCCCGGTGGCACCACAGTTCCGCACCACCGACCGCCTGATCGCGATCGGTTCGTCAGCCGGTGGCACCGAAGCCCTGCGCGTGGTGCTGGAAGGCCTGCCCGCCGATGCACCGGCGGTGGTGATGACCCAGCACCTGCCGGCCAGCTTCAGCAGCGCCTTCGCCGAACGCCTGGACCGGCATTCGGCGATGGCCGTGCGCGAGGCCAGCGACGGCGAAGCCGTGCTGCCCGGCCATGCCTATCTGCCGCCGGGCGGCAGGCACCTGCGGATCATCCGCGATGGTGCGCGCTGGCGTTGCCGCGTCGATGACGGCCCAGCCGTGAACCGGCACAAGCCTGCGGTCGATGTGCTGTTCCGTTCGGTGGCCCAGAGTGCCGGGGGCAATGCCATCGGCGCCATTCTCACCGGCATGGGCGATGACGGCGCGCGCGGCCTGCTGGAAATGCGCCAGGCAGGCGCTCCGACGCTGGTGCAGGATGAAGCCACCAGTGTGGTCTGGGGCATGCCCGGCGCCGCGTTCAAGCTCGGCGCGGCCGAGGAACAGGTGCCGCTGGAACGGATCGCCGAGCGCCTGCTCGCCCTCGCCCGCGGGCAATAGCGACGAACGCACGCTCCGCCCTGCATGAAAAAACCCCCGGCTTTCGCCGGGGGTTTTCGTTTCATCGCATCAGGCGGCGACCGTATTGGCCACGTCCTGGTATTCCTCGATCTGGTCGAAGTTCATGTAGCGGTAGATCTCGCTGCCGCTGGCGGCGATCACGCCGACGTCGGCCATGTACTCTTCCTTGGTCGGGATGCGGCCCAGACGCGAGCAGATCGCGGCCAGCTCGGCCGAACCCAGGTACACGTTGGTGTTGCGGCCCAGACGGTTCGGGAAGTTGCGGGTCGAGGTCGACATCGCGGTGGAGCCTTCGCGGATCTGGGCCTGGTTGCCCATGCACAGCGAGCAGCCCGGCATTTCCATGCGCGCGCCGGTCGCACCGAAGGTGCCGTACACGCCTTCCTTGGTCAGCTCCGAAGCATCCATCTTGGTCGGCGGGGCCACCCACAGACGGGTCGGCAGGTCGCGCTTGCCTTCCAGCAGCTTCGCGGCCGCACGGAAGTGGCCGATGTTGGTCATGCACGAACCGATGAACACTTCGTCGATCTTGGCGCCGGCCACTTCGGACAGGGTCTTCACGTCGTCCGGATCGTTCGGGCAGGCCACGATCGGCTCGTGGATGTCGGCCAGGTCGATCTCGATGACGGCGGCGTACTCGGCGTCGGCGTCCGGCTCCAGCAGCTGCGGGTTGGCCAGCCAGGCTTCCATCTTCTCGATGCGACGCTGCAGCGAACGCGGATCCTGGTAACCCTCGGCAATCATCCACTTCAGCAGGGTGATGTTGCTGGTCAGGTACTCGATGATCGGTTCCTTGTTCAGGCGCACCGAGCAACCGGCGGCCGAACGCTCGGCCGAGGCGTCGGAGAGTTCGAACGCCTGCTCGACCTTCAGCTCCGGCAGGCCTTCGATTTCCAGGATGCGGCCGGAGAAGATGTTCTTCTTGCCAGCCTTGGCAACCGTCAGCAGGCCCGACTTGATCGCGTACAGTGGAATCGCGTTGACCAGGTCACGCAGGGTCACGCCCGGCTGCATCTGGCCCTTGAAGCGCACCAGCACCGATTCCGGCATGTCCAGCGGCATCACGCCGGTGGCGGCGGCGAAGGCCACCAGGCCCGAGCCGGCCGGGAACGAAATGCCCACCGGGAAACGGGTGTGCGAGTCGCCGCCGGTGCCGACGGTGTCGGGCAGCAGCATGCGGTTGAGCCAGCTGTGGATCACGCCGTCGCCCGGACGCAGCGAGATGCCACCGCGGGTGGAGATGAACTCCGGCAGCGTGTGGTGGGTCTTCACGTCCACCGGCTTCGGATACGCGGCGGTGTGGCAGAACGACTGCATGACCAGGTCGGCCGAGAAGCCCAGGCAGGCCAGATCCTTCAGCTCGTCACGGGTCATCGGACCGGTGGTGTCCTGCGAGCCCACCGAGGTCATCTTCGGTTCGCAGTACGTACCCGGGCGCATGCCCTGGCCTTCCGGCAGACCACAGGCGCGGCCGACCATCTTCTGCGCCAGCGAGAAACCCTTGCCGGTGTCGGCCGGCTGCACCGGCAGGCGGAACAGGGTGGTCGGGGCCAGGCCCAGCGCTTCGCGCGCCTTGCCGGTCAGGCCACGGCCGACGATCAGCGGAATGCGGCCGCCGGCACGCACTTCGTCGAACAGCACTTCGGACTTCACTTCGAACTCGGCGATCACTTCGCCGTTCTTCAGTGCCTTGCCGTCATACGGACGCAGCTCGACAACGTCGCCGTGCTCCATCTTCGAGACATCCAGCTCGATCGGCAGCGCGCCGGCATCTTCCATGGTGTTGTAGAAGATCGGGGCAATCTTGCCGCCCAGGCACACGCCACCGGCGCGCTTGTTGGGGATGTAGGGGATGTCGTCGCCGGTCCACCACAGCACGCTGTTGGTCGCCGACTTGCGCGAAGAGCCGGTGCCGACCACGTCGCCGACGTAGGCCACCAGGTGACCCTTGTCCTTCAGCGACAGGATCTGCTGGATCGGACCGCGCTTGCCGTCTTCTTCCGGAGTGAACGGCGCGTCATCGCGCTTGTTCTTCAGCATCGCCAGGGCGTGCATCGGAATGTCAGGACGGGTGGTGGCGTCCGGCGCCGGCGACAGGTCGTCAGTGTTGGTTTCGCCCGGCACCTTTAACACGGTGATGGTCAGGCTCTGCGGCACTTCCGGCTTGCTGGTGAACCACTCGGCGTCGGCCCAGCTCTGCAGCACGGCCTGGGCATTGGCATTGCCGGCCTTGGCCTTGTCCTGCACGTCGTGGAACGCATCGAACACCAGCAGGGTGTTCTTCAGGCCGTCGGCGGCGATGGTGCCGACGCTGGCGTCGTCCAGCAGCTGCACCAGCGGGGCCACGTTGTAACCGCCCAGCATGGTGCCCAGCAGCTCGGTGGCGCGCTCGCGGCTGATCAGCGGATTCTGCTCGCTGCCCAGCGCGATCGCGGCCAGGTACGAGGCCTTGACCTTGGCGGCGTCGTCCACGCCGGCCGGCACACGGTGGGTCAGCAGGTCGAGCAGGAACTCGGCCTCGCCCGCCGGCGGGTTCTTCAACAGTTCAATGACGTCTGCCGTCTGCTGGGCGGTCAGCGGCAGCGGCGGGATGCCAAGCGCGGCGCGCTCGGCTACGTGGTGGCGATAGGCTTCCAACATGACAACTCCCGGGTAATGCGGTTATGGAACAGTGAAAGGAATGCAACGGGCTCAGGCGTGCGGCACGATCAGCTTCAGGCCCTTGAAGTAGTCGCGGTAAAACGTGTCGTTCCAGGTGATGAGCCCGTCGCACTGCAGCAGTGCATGGGCCCCCACCATGAAGTCGTCCAGGCTGCGGCGCTGGGTACCACGCTGGCGGTGGCGGCGATGCATCTCGCCGGCGCGCAATGCCGATTTGGCTTCCAGCGCGTTGAAGTGGACGCCCATCTCTTCCAGCGCTTCCAGCACCTCGGCCCCGCCACGCAGGCTGGCGCAGACTTCGGCCAGGGTCGCCCCGCACACCACCACCTTGCCGCCGACCAGGCTCTGCCGCAGGCAGGCCTCGACGGCGTCGGCCTGCGGGCCATTGCTCAGCAGTTCGACCAGCACAGGGGAATCGACGGCGATCATCACGGCTTAGTCCTCGTCGCGCACCGCGCGTACGGCGGCGTCGGCGGAATCAAAGCCGTCCAGCGCGAACTTGCCACGCGCCCGTGAAATCGCGTCGTCGACACTTTTGCGCAGAATGATGCGGCTGCCGTCCAGTTCGACCTTGAGCTGGGTGCCCTTGGTCAGGCCCAGGGCGTCACGCACAGCCTTGGGCAGGGTGATCTGACCGCGTTCGGCGACAGTGGCTTCCATGGGTAGGCCCTCTTCGGTATGTACGAATTATACATACTCAAGGCGTCATACCGCCAGCCGCCCCCCCCCTTTACGGCAATGCCGGCACGTGGCCGGCATTGTCCGTTCAGCTTGATGCCTTCACTCAGAACGCAACCTGCAGCCGGGTATTGACCGTCGTGCCCTCGTCCTTGCCGCGCACCGCACCGGTGGGGTTGTCGGTCTGCCAGCGGATCACGTCGAGCATCACCCGGCTGTAGTCGTTGAGATACCAGTTGGCACCCACCGTCCACGCATGTCCGGTGCCGCCGGTCGGCAGTTCCGAGTAGTCCACGTCTTCATAGCGCGCACGCAGCTCCCATGCGCCCCGCCCGCCACGGGTGACCGGATCGGCCACCTTGACCCGGCCCCAGGTGCCGGTCTTGCCCGAGTACGCCGGGCTGGCCCCGCCAAGGAACCAGCCGGCGGAAATCGCCCAGGCCTGGTGATCGAGGTCGTAACGGCCGCTGGCATCGGCGCCGCGCAGGTTACGCGTGCCCCACTCGCCCGTGGCCCAGCCCTGGCCAAAGAAGCCCGCCGCCTCCACACCGTAGGCGGTGCTGCGATCGGTGCCGACCAGCGCGCCCGGTGTGATCTTGACCAGGTCGTTGAAGTGGCCGGCAATGGCGGAGCTGCGCAGCACGCCCGAGGAGCCTGCGGCGATCTCTTCGTGGAACGCCCACGCCCCCAGATGCACGGTCGCGGCCTTGCTGTCGATCGGGTTCCAGTGGACGCGGGTGGCCCAGGTCTGGCTGTCGTTGTTGTCACCGGCATTGTTGAGGTCGTTGCCGGCCACCGACAGGCTGGCGTGCCAGCCCTTTCCGTACACGCGCTCGGTGAGGCCGACGCCGAACAGGCCCCGCTGCGGCAGCATCAGCGTGCCCACCACGTTGCGGTCCGGGAACGGCGTGTTGGAGGTGCTGCTGGAGCCATCGATGCCGCGGTCGTTGAGGCGGTTGCCCACGGTGAGGTCGGCAGGCAGGCCGAACAGCCTGTGGTCCACAGTGGCATACACCGACTTCCACGCCACCTCGTTGTCAGCGAAGTCGCCCTCCACCACCCAGCCGAGCGTGCCGTAGCGGCCCTCCGCGCCCAGGCGCACCGAACGGATCTCGGTACCGGAGATGTTGCGGTCGCTGCTGGACGAGCCGTCGGTGCTGGAGCCGTCCACGAACAGACGACCGCGCGGGCGGAAGATCACGTTGCCGTCAGCGCTGCTGAATTCCGGCGCGCCCTTCGACCACGACACCTTCGGCGCCTTGGACTGCTGGGTTTCCAGCGCCGCAACACGGGTTTCCAGGGCAGACGCAGGAGGGGCAGCCGCTGCGTTGCTGGCGGTCGTACCGACGCCTTCCAGCGCATCCAGTCGCGACTGCAGTTGCTGGATCTGCTGCGCCTGCTGCTGCACCAGCGCGGCAAGTTCGGCCTGGCTCAGCGGGGCCGGTGGGGCTGTGGCGGCCTGTGCTCCGGCATGGCCGCTGGCCAGCAGCAGGCCAAGGGCGACCGTCAGCGCTGCACGCGGCAGCACGGGATGGCTATGCATGGTGTTCTCTCCAGCCAGCCGGCCCCCTGGCCTGGCGCTGGCCCGTTGCGATGATGCGGGGGAATTACGGAAGGGCGCGCCGCCGGATCATTCCAGCGGCGCGCCAGGCAGGCTCAGCTGGTGGCCTGGGCCTGGGCCTGGGCGTTTGGACGCCAGGTGATGAGCTTGTTCTCGACCACGTCGAGCAGTGCATCGATGACCAGCACGAAGGCGGCCAGAATGATGATGCCGGCGAACACACCCACGGCATTGAAGTTGCCTTCTGCCTGCGCGATCAGGTAACCCAGGCCCGCCGAGGCACCCAGATATTCGCCGATGATCGCGCCGACCACGGCAAAGCCCACCGAGGTGCGCAGCGAGGACAGGATCCAGCTCGCCGCCGCCGGGAAGTACACGTGACGCAGCAGGTCACTGCGGCTGGCACCGAGAATGCGGGCATTGGCCAGCACCACCGGGTTCACTTCGCGCACGCCCTGCATGGCATTGAAGAACGTGGTGAAGAACACCAGCGTCACCGCCAGTGCCACCTTCGACCACAGACCCAGGCCCAGCCACAGCACGAAGATCGGCGCCAGCACCACGCGCGGGATGGCATTGAAGCCCTTGATGAAGGGATCGAGGATGCGCGCCGAGCGCCGGCTCAGGCCCAGCCACACACCGCCTGCAACGCCCAGCCCGGTACCGATGAGGTAGCCCAGCGCGGTTTCGGTCAGGGTGATGTACACGTGCTGGTAGAACGAGGTATCCGACAACCAGTTCCACGCCTGCTGGGCGATGGCCGTGGGCGCGGGGAAGAAGAACGGGTCGATCCAGCCCAGCGCGATGCCGCCCTCCCAGCCACCGAACACGGCGATGACCAGTGCGATCTGGATGAAACGGTCAGTCCTGGCGTGCATAGCTCTTCTCCACTTCGCCGCGCAGGCAGGCCCAGATGTCGCGGTACAGGTCGGTAAAACGTTCGTCGAGCTTGATCTCGGCAACGTTGCGGGGGCGTTCCAGGTCCACATCGAAGCTGCGCACCACGCGGCTTGACGGACCCGAGGACAGCACCACCACGCGGTCGCCCAGCGCGATGGCCTCTTCCAGGTCGTGGGTGATCAGGATCACCGAGCGACGGTCTTCCTGCCACAGGCGTAGCAGTTCGTTCTGCATCAGATGGCGGGTGTGGATGTCCAATGCCGAGAACGGCTCGTCCATCAGGATCACCTTGGGCTCCACGATCAGTGCCTGTGCCATCTGCACGCGCTTGCGCTGGCCGCCGGAGAGCTGGTGCGGATAGCGGTGCTCGAAGCCGGTCAGGCCGACCTTGGCCAACCAGGTGGTGACCTTCTGCCGGCGCTCGGCTTCATCGACGCCGCGGAACTTCAGGCCCAGTTCCACGTTCTGGAAGGCGGTCTTCCACGGCAGCAGCGCGTCCTGCTGGAACAGGTAGCCGACGGACGCCTGCACGCCATTGACGGCGCGTCCGTCGATGCTCACGTCACCGGCGCTGGGCTTGAGCAGGCCCGCCACGGAATTGAGGATGGTGCTCTTGCCGCACCCGGTGGGACCGACGATGGCGAGGAACTCGCCATCACCGACCTGGATATCGACATCGCGCACGGCGGTGAAGTCACCGAAGGACATGGTCACCTTGTTGATGGCGACCATGGTCTGTGCGGGCTCCAGCTGCGGTGCGCCATTGAACTGGCGCACGGTGGCATTGAGGGCCATGGGTTATCTCCGCTTACGGTTGGGTTGCCTGCGTCGCGGCGCTGGCGCGCTCGACGAAGGCATTGGTGTAGGTCCGGGACAGGTCGATGTCCGCGTTGGCCACGTCCTTGTTGAACTCGCGCAGCACCTTCAACGGCGTTTCCAGGTCCGCGGGCGTGAAGTGGCCATCGGTGGTGAAGATGGCGCGGGCGTTCTCCACGGCGCGCGCGTAGGTGGCGCGGTCGCCGGAGACGTAGCTGTCCGGCAGCGCAGCGACGATGTCCTCGGCACTGTTGTCGGCGATGAACTTCAATGCCATCTGCTCGGCGCGGGCGATCTTCTCGGCTGCTTCGGGACGTGCTTCCAGGAAGCTGCGGTTGGCGTACATCACCGAGGTGGGATAGAGACCGCCGTACACCTGGCGTGCCCCCTCGTCGCTGCGCGCATCAATGATGATCCTGCCGACCTTGCGCTCGGTGATCAGGGTCGCGGCCGGATCGTAGTTGACCAGCAGGTCGATCTTGCCCTGCTCGAGCGCCGCCACCGCCGCAGCACCAGAACCCACGCCGATCAGCGAGATGCTGTCCACCGGGATGTCGTGCTGGGCCAGGAAGTGGCGCACGAAGAAGTCCGATGACGAACCCGGGGCGGTAATGCCGATCTTCTGGCCCTTGATGGTCTGCGGGCGCGCCGGATCGAAGCTGGCATCCTCGCGGCCGGCCATCACCAGGCCCGAATTGCGCGACAGCAGCACGAAGCCGACCACGTCCTTGTGCTTGGCCTGCATCTGGATGGTGTGGTCGTAGAAGCCGACCGCCACGTCGGTCGAGTTGGCGACCAGGGCCTGCAGCACCTTGGAGCCGCCCTGCGCGAAGTTCTCGGTCTTCACCTGCAGGCCGACGTCCTTGAAGTAGCCCTTGGCGTCGGCGATGAAGAACGGCAGGTTGTTGAGGTTGTAGGAACCGACGCTGATCCGCACCGGCGCATTGTCGCCGCCGGGCGCCGAGGCCCCGCTGGCATCGTCTTTGCCGCAACCGGACACGGCCAGGCTCGCCGCGCACAGCGCGGCCATGAAGAACTGCTTGTACATCATCCCTCCCAGGAGTGAAGCATCTGCGTTGTAGTGGCCTGGCCACGCGCATCTGCGCGGCCCCGACCGGTTTCAGGTCATGCCGCTGAGGTCCATTGGCGGGCTTCGGTGGAATGGGCTTCGGCAGTGGCAGGCGAAGTCGCGAACACGCGCCCTTCGAACAGGCGGCGCGCGGTACGGACCACGCTGGCAACGACCGGCGCATCGTCCGAGCTGCGGCTCAGGCCCACTTCCAGCAGGCCGCTCGGATGTTCGAGGGTAATGCTGCCCGGCATCGGCAGGCATCCGACGAAAGTGTTGGCCAGGGTGCCGGGCGTGACTGCGGCGGTGGCCAGGCCGACCGCGCCGGTGATGGCAAGCGCGGTGTGGCATTGGTGGGGCATGAAGTAGCGCACCTGCAGGTCGCCGCCCTGCTGCGGTGCGGAAAGCAGCACCGGCTTGGGAATCACCTTGCTGCCCGCATCGGCGATGCCCATCCGCGTGCCCGCCTCGATGCGCATCGCTTCCAACCGTGCCAGCAGCGCGTGATCCGCATTCAGTTCCGCCGGCGAGGCGTCACCGCGGACACCCAGATCGGCCGCGCGCACCATCATCATCGGCATCGCGCAATCCACCAGGCTGACGGCGATGCCGTCGATCATATCCTGCGGCCGCCCACTGGGCAGCAGCCGGCCGGTACGTGCACCGGCCGCATCGAGGAAGGCCAGGCGGACCGGCGCGGCAGCGCCAGGCGCGCCCGCGATACGCGTGTCGCCCCGGTAGGCCACCTGGCCGTTCGGGGTTTCCACCGTGGCCACGATCAGCTTGCCGGTGTTGACGTTGTGGATGCGCACTTCGGTGCGCGGGTGGCGCGCAGGAACGAGTCCGCGTTCGATCGCGAAGGGACCGACCGCCGCCAGCATGTTGCCGCAGTTGGGGGTGGTATCCACCACCCGCTGCTCGACCCGGACCTGCGCGAACAGATAGTCGACATCGGCATCGGCGCGGCTGGCGGGGCTGACGATCGCCACCTTGCTGGTCAGCGCATTGCCACCGCCGATGCCATCGATCTGCAGCGGATGGCCCGAGCCCATCACCTCCAGCAGCAGCTGGTCGCGCAGGCCGGCGTCGGCCGGCAGGTCCGAGGCCAGGAAGAACGGCCCCTTGGACGTGCCGCCACGCATGAGGACGCAGGGGATACTGAGCAGATCGTTCGACATACGTGTGCTAGATTGATGCGTATAGGGGATGAATGACCCCTCTGTGATTCGATACTGGCATGAGCCGGATTGATCTGTGAATTGCTGATTTTTGGATGATTGATACCGTATGAGCATCAATTGCGAAATCCTCGATCTGCGCGCGTTCCTGCTCGTCGCCGAGACGCGCAGCTTCCATCGCGCCGCTGAAACCCTGCACGTCTCGCAGCCCGCGCTCAGCCGCCGGATCCAGAAGCTGGAGCAGGCCGTCGGCTCACCGCTGCTCGAACGCACCACCCGCAGCGTCAGCACCACCGCGGTCGGCGAGAACCTGCTGCCGCTGGTACGGCGCATGCTGGAGGAATTCGATGGTTCGCTGTTCTCGCTGCGCGGGCACGACGACACGCGCGGCGCCACGGTCACCATCGCCTGCCTGCCCACCGCGGCGTTCTACTTCCTGCCCAGTGTCATGGCACGCTTCCACGATGCGCATCCGCACGTCCGCTTCCGCATCCTCGACATTCCCGCCACCGAGGGGTTGCAGGCAGTGGAACGCGGCGAAGTGGAGTTCGGCATCAATTTCATGGGTGCCAACGATCCCAACCTGGATTTCGATGTACTGGCCGAGGACCCGTTCGTGCTGGCCTGCCGCCGCGATCATCCGCTGGCTCGCAAGCGCCGCGTGGAATGGGCCGATCTTGCCCAGCACCAGCTGATCACCGTGCATCGCACCAGTGGCAACCGGACCCTGCTCGATGGCGCCCTCGCCCGTGAGAACCTGAAGCTGAGCTGGCATTACGAAGTGACCCACCTGTCCACCTCCCTGGGCATGGTCGAGGCCGGGATCGGCGTGTCGGTGCTGCCGAAGATGGCTACCCCGGACGGCGACCATCCCATCCTGGTGACCCGGCCGATCGGCAATCCGGTGGTCTCGCGCACCATCGGCATCGTGCGCCGCCGTGGTGCCCTGCTCTCGCCCACGGCCGAACGCTTCCTGCAGATGCTGATGAGCCAGTGGCGGGGCAAGCCGTGACATCGGCACTACATACAGCCATGTAACCTTGCGTCCTGCGCCGAGGACGTTCCCGGCCGCGCCGGCTCCGCCATACTGGCGGGGATCCGGTGGCGGAGAGCCCCGGCATACGCAAGCAGGTCCGTCCATGCACGGGCCACTGCAAGCCATCCGCAAGAAGGAGTCATCCCGCATGAGCGATTCGTTCTCCACCCGAAGCCAGCTGGACGTCGGCGGCAAGACCTACGACTACTTCAGCCTGCCCACACTGGGCCAGCGCTTCGACATCTCCCACCTTCCCTACTCGATGAAGATCCTGCTGGAGAATCTGCTCCGGCACGAAGACGGCGGCGTCACCGTCGGCAAGGAGCACATCGAGGCCGTTGCCCGCTGGAGCCCGGCGGCCGAGCCGGACACCGAAATCGCCTTCATGCCCGCGCGCGTGGTCCTGCAGGACTTCACCGGCGTACCGTGTGTCGTCGATCTGGCCGCCATGCGCGATGCGGTGGTCAAGCTGGGCGGCAAGCCGGAACAGATCAACCCGCAGATCCCTTCGGAACTGGTGATCGACCATTCGGTACAGGTCGATGTGTTCGGCAAGCCGGACGCGCTCGATCTCAATGGCAAGATCGAATTCCAGCGCAACCAGGAACGCTACGGGTTCCTGCGCTGGGGCCAGAAGGCGTTCGACAACTTCAAGGTGGTGCCGCCCAACACCGGCATCGTCCACCAGGTGAACCTGGAGAACCTGGCCCGCGTGGTGATGACCGCGGACAAGGATGGCAGGGCCGTGGCCTACCCGGACACCGTGTTCGGTACTGACAGCCACACCACGATGATCAACGGCATCGGCGTGCTTGGCTGGGGCGTGGGCGGCATCGAAGCCGAAGCGGCCATGCTGGGCCAGCCGTCGTCGATGCTGATCCCGCAGGTGGTCGGCTTCAAGCTCACCGGCCGGCTGCCTGAGGGCGCCACCGCCACCGACCTGGTGCTGACCGTCACCCAGATGCTGCGCAAGCTGGGCGTGGTCGGCAAGTTCGTCGAATTCTATGGCGATGGCCTGCAGCACCTGCCACTGGCCGACCGCGCCACGATCGGCAACATGGCACCGGAATACGGCGCCACCTGCGGCATCTTCCCGATCGACGCCGAATCACTGAACTACCTGCGCCTGTCCGGTCGCAGCGAAGAACAGATCGCACTGGTCGAGGCCTACGCCAAGGCGCAGGGCCTGTGGCACGAACCGGACAGCCCCCATGCCCAGTACAGCACCACGCTGGAGCTGGACATGGGCACGGTGAAGCCATCGCTGGCCGGACCGAAGCGCCCGCAGGACCGCGTGCTGCTGGAAGACGTGCAGAAGAACTACCGCGAAGCGCTGGTCGGCCTGACCAGCAACCGCGACAAGCGCAGCGACGATGTGGCCTCCTTCCTCAACGAGGGCGGCGGCACCGCGGTCGGCAACGAACAGCTGGCCAAGGGCTTCGCCGACATCGAGATCGAAGGCCGGAAGGTCCGCCTGAAGGATGGCGCGGTGGTCATCGCCGCGATCACCTCCTGTACCAACACGTCCAACCCGGCGGTGATGATCGGTGCCGGCCTGCTGGCGCGCAACGCGGCGGCCAAGGGCCTGGATCGCAAGCCCTGGGTGAAGACTTCGCTGGGCCCAGGCTCGCGCGTGGTCACCGACTATCTGGAAAAGGCCGGGGTGCTGAAGGAGCTGGAGAAGATCGGCTTCTACGTGGTCGGCTACGGCTGCACCACCTGCATCGGCAACTCCGGCCCGCTGCCGACCGAGGTCAGTGCCGGCATCGCCGCCGGTGACCTGGTGGTGACCTCCGTGCTGTCGGGCAACCGTAATTTCGAAGGCCGCGTGCATCCCGAAGTGAAAATGAACTACCTGGCCAGCCCGCCACTGGTGGTCGCCTACGCCATCGCCGGCACCACCGACATCGATCTGACCACCCAGCCGCTGGGCACCGGCAGCGACGGCCAGCCGGTCTACCTGCGCGACATCTGGCCGAGCAACAAGGAAATCGGCGATGTCATCGCCGCCACCATCGGCCCAGAGATGTTCAAGCAGAACTACGCCGACGTGTTCAAGGGCGATACGCGCTGGAACACCATCGCCTCGCCGGACGGCAATCTGTACGAGTGGAGCGATGACTCCACCTACATCAAGAACCCACCGTACTTCGATGGCATGACCATGCAGACCGGCAGCATCGACGACGTGCATGGCGCGCGTGTGATGGGTCTGTTCGGCGACTCGATCACCACCGACCATATCTCGCCGGCCGGCAACATCAAGAAGGATTCGCCCGCGGGGCGTTACCTGCAGGCCCGGGGCGTGCAGCCCGCCGACTTCAACAGCTACGGCAGCCGCCGCGGCAATGATGACGTGATGGTCCGCGGCACCTTCGCCAACATCCGCATCAAGAACCTGATGTTCGGCGGCGAGGAGGGTGGCAACACCCTGTACTACCCGGCCGGCGGTGGTCAGCCGGAGAAGCTGGCGATCTACGACGCGGCGATGAAGTACAAGGCCGACAAGGTGCCGCTGGTCGTGCTGGCCGGGAAGGAGTACGGCACCGGTTCGTCGCGCGACTGGGCCGCCAAGGGCACCCTGCTGCTGGGCGTGAAGGCGGTCATCGCCGAGAGCTTCGAGCGCATCCACCGCTCCAACCTGGTCGGCATGGGCGTGCTGCCGCTGCAGTTCCGCAATGGTGAGAACGCGCAGTCGCTGGGGCTGGATGGCTCGGAAGTCATCGACATCACCGGCCTGGAGGACGGTGCGAGCAAGCGCGCCACGGTCACCGCGACCCGGGCCGATGGCACGCAGAAGCGCTTCGAGGTGTCGGTGATGCTGCTGACACCGAAGGAAGTGGAATACTTCCGCCACGGTGGCCTGCTGCAGTACGTGCTGCGTCAGCTGGCTGCCCGCTGACCCGGCGGGCGGCATCCAGCGAGCGGAAGCCCGGCCCCGGCGTTACCGCCGGGGCGCTGCGGAGGCGCGCGAACCGGTGGTTCGCAACCGCGCCTCCTCGCCCACCACGGTGGCCTGCTGCAGTACGTGCTGCGTCAGCTGGCTGCCCGCTGACCCGGCGCGCGGCATCCGGCGGGCGGAAGCCCGGCCCCGGCGTCACCGCCGGGGCCGAATCGCCCATGAATCATATTTTTGATATTTTTCACCATTCATGCAATTTGCATGAAACAGGCGTAAGGTGATCGCACAGGTCCCCTGGAGCACCGCCATGCTGCACGCCCCCGTCCGCTTCGACCCGATCAACGAGCTGACCCACACCACCGCCTCGTCGGTGAAGGAACATTGGCGCAAGGTCATGCAGGAAGTGCGCGACCAGCACATGGTGGTGGTCACCAATCACAACGAACCGCAGGCGGTGATCGTTTCCATCGAGCAGTACCGCGCGCTGCAGGCCAAGGTCGAAGCGCTGGAAAGCTCGCTGGAGGAGCTGCGTGGGCAGGACCCGGCCCTGGCGGATCTGCGTGCCGGCTTCGACCAGCGCCTGGCGGTGCTGCAGCACGCCCAGGCCGGTGATGCCGCACGCGCACTGCTGCGTCGCCCTGCCCGCCTGAAGGGCCAGGTCAAGGCGGGCACGGGCCACTGATGCCACGCCCGTTCCTGTATGTGCTTGCCGGCGTCAATGGCGCCGGCAAGAGTTCGGTGGGTGGCCACGTGCTGCGCGAAGCCGGCCTGGAATGGTTCAACCCCGATACGTTCGCCCGCGGGCTGCGCGAGCGGGCCGGCCTGGACGCCATGGAGGCCAATGCCGAAGCCTGGCAGGAGGGTGTCAACCGTATCCGCGACGCCCTGGATCACGCCCGCAACCATGCCTTCGAGACCACGCTGGGGGGCAACTCGATCACCGCCCTGCTGCATGAGGCCAGCCGCACCCATGACGTGCTGATGTGGTTCTGTGGACTGTCCAGCCCGGAGCAGCACATCGCCCGGGTACGCGCACGGGTGCAGGCCGGTGGCCACCCCATTTCCGAAGTCGACATCCGCCGCCGCTGGCCGCTGGCGCAGCAGAACCTGATCGGGCTGATGCCGGTGCTGGCGCAGCTGCAGGTCTACGACAACAGCGCCGACGCCGCGCCGGGCGAGGCCGTGCCCGATCCACAGCTGCTGCTGCAGATGGAGGACGGCCACCTGCAATGGCCGGCCGCCGATGACCTGCAGCAGCTGCAGCGCACGCCCCCATGGGCGACAGTCCTGCTGGAAGCCGCTCTGCGCCTGTAATGCCAAGGGCCGGCAGTCCGCTCAGCGCCGCGGCGCGTCCGGATCGGTGCGCAATGCGCGCAGCAGGCCCAGCATGTAGAACGCCAGGGTGAACGAGAACGGCAGACCGCACAGCACCACCGCCGTCTGCATCGCGCTGAAGTTGCCCGCCAGCAGCAGGCCGATGCTGGCCACGGTGATGCCCACCGCCCAGAACACGCGCAGCCAGATCGGCGCATCGTGACCATCCTCCACCCCGTCGTCGACACGACGGGTGCACAGGTTGGCGATCATCAGCGTGCCCGAATCGACTGGGGTCAGGAACAGTACGAAACCGATCACCACTGCGGCACCGGCTACATAGGGTGCGCCGGGCAGGTACTCCAGCAGCTTGAACAGGGTCATCGCTGCATCGTGCTGTGCCACCTGCCCCAGCACCGCCTGGCCATGGTTGAGCACCAGGTCGATGGCGGTGTTGCCGAAGATCGACAGCCACGCCAGCGTGAAGCCGAGCGGTATCAACAGCACGCCCATCACGACCTCGCGGATGGTGCGGCCGCGCGAGATGCGTGCCACGAACAAGCCCACGAACGGTGCCCAGGCGATCCACCACGCCCAGTAGAACAGCGTCCAGGAACCCATCCAGGCGCGGCCCTGCGGATCGTTGAGATACATGTCGAAGCTCTTGCGCACGAATGCGCCGAGATAGTCGCCCGTGTTCTGCACCAGGCCATCGAACAGATGCAGGGTCGGGCCGGTAACCAGCACGAACAGCAACAGCGCGCACAACAGACGCACGTTGAGGTTGGACAGCCAGGCGATGCCCTTCTCGACCCCCGCCACCACGCCGATGGTGGCCACCACCATCATCACCAGCACGATCGCGACCAGCACCTGCGGTGTGTCCGGGATGTGGAACAGATAGACCAGGCCGGACTGCACCACCAGCGCACCGATGCCGAGATTGGTGACCATGGAGATCAGCGTGGCGAGAATGCCGAAGCCATCGACCATGTCGCCGATGCGGCCATGGATGCGCTCACCGAAGATCGGATACAGCGCCGAGCGCAATGCCAGCGGCAGGTTGCGGCGATAGGCGAAATAGCCCAGCGCCACCCCGACCAGCGCGTACAGCGCCCAGCCATGCAGGCCCCAGTGCAGGAAGGTCAGCACCATCGCCTCGCGGCCGGCCGCCACCGTGCCGCCCGGCTGGCCCGGCGGGTTGAGGAAATGGTCCAGCGGCTCGTAGGCACCGTAGTACAGCAATGCGATACCGATACCCGCCGAGAACAGCATCGACACCCACGCGACGTAGCCGAAGGCCGGCGATTCCTCGTTGTGGCCCAGGCGGATACGGCCATAGGGCGAGAACGCCAGCCACAGTACGAATCCCAGGCACAGCACGACCAGCAGCATGTACCACGCGCCGAACGCAGCCGAGATCTCGGCCTGCGCCCATTGCAGCCAGTGCTCGCTGGCATCGGGATAGAGGACGGTGAGCAGCCCGAGAATGCCGATCGACACCGAGGAGCTGAGGAAGACAAAGCGGTTCAAGCGCAGGGGCGAACGCTTGGGATGAGCCTGGGAAGACATGGGATCGTCTCATCAGTCCGAAGGAGCACATGGGCGGGGCCGGACCGGGAAACCGGGCCCATGGCGTGGGGCGCGAGCGCATCCTAGGGTTTATTGATTGAACGTTCAATCAATAAAAAGCATAATGATGGCCAACCCGATGCCTCGGGTCGCAATCCGTGGAGAGACAATGCCGAAGAAGGGCGTGGAGCCGGTCCGTCGCGAACAGTTGATCCGGGCCACTTTCCAGACCATCGACGAAATGGGCATGGCCGATGCCACCGTCGCCACCATCGCCAGGAAGGCCGGGCTGTCCAGCGGCATCGTCGCCCATTACTTCGGCGACAAGGACGGCCTGCTCAACGCTGCGATGCGGCAGATCCTGCGCGAATTGCGGGACGCGGTCGCCCGCTGCCGGGCCGGGGTCGGCGACGATCCCCGCGACCAGCTGCGCGCCATCGTCGATGGCAACTTCGATGACAGCCAGATCAATGGCACCGCGATGCGTGTCTGGCTCACCTTCTGGGCCGCGAGCATGCACCAGCCGGAACTGGCGCGCCTGCAGCATGCCAACGACCAGCGCCTGTTTTCCAACCTGTGCCACCAGTTCAATCGCGTGCTGCCACGCCCACAGGCACGCCTCGCCGCCCGCGGCCTGGCCGCGATGATCGATGGCCTCTGGCTGCGCGGCAGCCTGGTCGGCGGCGCCTTCGATGCTGACAAGGCCCGACGCATCGCCTACGGCTACATCGACTTCCAGTTGCAGGCCGACGCGCTATAAGCGCTTTCAGCTTCCCGCCCCCTTTCGAGGAGTACGCCCCATGACCACCCTGCCCGTCCAACAGCTCTACATCCATGGCCGCCGGGTCGATGCCACCAGCGGCAAGACCTTCGCCACGGTCAACCCCGCCACCGGTGAGGTCATCGCCGAGGTGCAGGTCGCCAGCCAGGCCGACGTCGAACGCGCCGTCGAAAGCGCCACCGAAGGCCAGAAGGCATGGGCGGCAATGACCGCCATGGAACGTTCGCGCATCCTGCGCCGCGCCGTGGAGATCCTGCGCGAGCGCAATGACGAACTGGCCCGCCTGGAAACGCTCGATACCGGCAAGGCGCTGGCGGAAACCACCACGGTGGACATCGTCACCGGCGCCGATGTGCTGGAGTATTACGCCGGCCTGGCGACCGCCATCGAAGGCATCCAGCTGCCGCTGCGCGAATCCAGCTTCTTCTACACCCGCCGTGAACCGCTGGGCGTGGTCGCCGGCATCGGTGCCTGGAACTACCCGATCCAGATCGCCCTGTGGAAGTCGGCGCCGGCACTGGCCGCCGGCAATGCGATGGTGTTCAAGCCGTCCGAGGTCACGCCGCTGACCGCCATCCGGCTTGCCGAGATCTACACCGAAGCCGGCGTGCCGGCCGGCGTGTTCAATGTCGTGCAGGGCCCCGGTCGCGAAATCGGCAACTGGCTCACCGAACATCCGGTGATCGAGAAGATCTCCTTCACCGGCGGTGTGGCCACCGGCAAGAAGGTGATGGCTGCGGCCGCCTCCTCCTCGCTGAAGGAAGTGACCATGGAACTGGGCGGCAAATCGCCGCTGGTGATCTGCGATGACGCCGATCTCGACCGCGCCGCCGACATCGCGGTGATGGCCAATTTCTTCAGCTCCGGCCAGGTGTGCACCAATGGCACCCGCGTGTTTGTGCCGCGCGGCATGCTGGCCGCGTTCGAGGCCGCCGTGGTCGAGCGCGTCAAGCGCATCCGCATCGGCGATCCGATGGCCGCGGACACCAACTTCGGCCCGCTGACCAGCTTCCCGCACATGGAGAACGTGCTGCGCTACATCGAAAGCGGCAAGACCGAAGGCGCGCGCCTGCTGATCGGCGGCGGCCGTGCCACCGACGGCACGCTGGCCCAGGGCGCCTATGTGCTGCCGACTGTGTTCTCCGACTGCCGCGACGACATGACCATCGTCAAGGAAGAGATCTTCGGGCCGGTCATGAGCATCCTTGCCTATGACAGCGAAGATGAAGTGGTCCGCCGCGCCAACGACACCACCTTCGGCCTCGCCGCCGGCGTGGTCAGCAAGGACATCAGCCGCGCCCACCGCATCATCCATCGCCTGGAAGCCGGCATCTGCTGGATCAACACCTGGGGCGAATCGCCAGCCGAAATGCCGGTGGGTGGCTACAAGGAGTCCGGTGTCGGCCGCGAGAACGGCCTCTCGACCCTGGGCCACTACACCCGCATCAAGTCGGTGCAGGTCGAACTGGGCGACTACGCCAGCGTGTTCTGAGCCGCGCCCCTCGTCCGGCCACCGCGCCGATCCGACATTCCGCCGGGACGCCTGTTTGCAGCGTGTCCCGGCCTGAAGGAGAACAACCATGAGCACCCATAACGAGTACGACTACATCATCATCGGCGCCGGTTCGGCCGGCAACGTGCTGGCCACCCGCCTGACCGAAGATGCCGATGTGAGCGTACTGCTGCTGGAAGCGGGTGGCCCGGACTACCGGCTCGACTTCCGCACCCAGATGCCGGCGGCGCTGGCGTTTCCGCTGCAGGGCAAGCGCTACAACTGGGCCTACAAGACCGATCCAGAGCCCTTCATGAACAACCGCCGCATGGACTGCGGCCGTGGCAAGGGCCTGGGCGGTTCGTCGCTGATCAACGGCATGTGCTACATCCGCGGCAACGCGATGGACTACGACAACTGGGCGAGCATGCCCGGCCTGGACGACTGGACCTATCTGGACTGCCTGCCCTACTTCCGCAAGGCCGAGACCCGCGACATCGGCCCCAACGATTACCACGGGGGCGATGGCCCGCTGCGGGTGACCACCCCCAAGGCCGGCAACAACGAACTGTTCGCAGCCATGGTTGAAGCCGGCGTGCAGGCAGGCTATCCGCGCACCGATGACCTCAACGGCTACCAGCAGGAAGGCTTCGGGCCGATGGACCGCACGGTCACGCCGAAGGGCCGCCGCTCCAGCACCGCCCGCGGCTATCTGGATCTGGCCAGGCCGCGCCCGAACCTGACCATCGTCACCCACGCGCTGACCGACCGCATCCTGTTCTCCGGCAAGCGCGCGGTGGGCGTGCAGTGGCTGCGCAACGACCAGCCGCAGCGTGCCACTGCCCGCCGCGAGGTGCTGTTGTGCGGCGGCGCCATCGCCTCGCCACAGATCCTGCAGCGCTCCGGCGTGGGCGCGGCCGATCTGCTGCGCAGCCTCGACATCGACCTGGTGCATCACCTGCCGGGCGTCGGCGCCAATCTGCAGGATCACCTGGAGATGTATCTCCAGTACGAATGCAAGAAGCCGGTCTCGCTGGCGCCGGCGCTGAAGCTGTACAACCAGCCGGCAATCGGCGCTGAATGGCTGTTCCTGGGCACCGGTATCGGCGCCAGCAACCAGTTCGAGGCCGGCGGCTTCATCCGCAGCGATGCCGAGTTCGACTGGCCCAACCTGCAGTATCACTTCCTGCCGGTGGCCATCAACTACAACGGGTCCAATCCGATCAAGGCACACAGCTTCCAGATGCATGTCGGCTCGATGCGCTCGCCCAGCCGGGGCCGCATCCATGTCCGCTCCAAGGATCCGCGCGAGCATCCGAGCATCCTGTTCAACTACATGTCGCACGACCAGGACTGGCGCGAGTTCCGCGCGGCGATCCGCATCACCCGCGAGATCTTCGCGCAGCCGGCACTGGCTCCATACAGCGGCCGCGAGATTTCGCCGGGCAGTGCACTGCAGACCGATGCGCAGATCGACGCGTTCGTCCGTGAGCATGCTGAAACGGCATACCACCCGTCCTGCTCCAACAAGATGGGCCACGCCGATGATCCGATGGCGGTGGTGGACGGCCAGGGCCGCGTGCATGGTCTGGAGGCCCTGCGCATCGTCGACGCCTCGATCATGCCGCAGGTGGTGACCGGCAACCTCAACGCGCCGACCATCATGATCGCCGAAAAGCTCGCCGACGTGATCCGCGGCCGTGCGCCGCTGCCCCGCAGCACCGCGCCCTACTACAAGGCCAATGGTGCGCCGGTGCGCAGGCAGGGCTGAGCACCGCACGCACCCTGAAACACCCGCCGGGCATGGCCCAGCGCTGCCAGTTCGGTGGCGCGGGGCCATGCCCGGCGGCATTTGACGCGATCGCACAGGCCGTCGCGCGATGCCCTCTTCGCGTTTCCCCTACGGCGGGGTATGCTGCAATGACCGGCCGCTGTCAGTACGCTCAGGGTCGGACCCAACAATCACGATTCCTGGAGGGGGAATATGAGTCTGGATCGTCCCTGGCTGCAGAGCTATCCGAAAGGCGTTCCCGCCGAGATCGACGTCAACGAATTCCATTCGGTAGCCTCCGTCTTCGACGCCTCCGTCGCCAAGTACCGCGACCGCCCCGCCTACTCCAGTTTCGGCAAGGTCCTCACCTATGGCGAGACCGATGCGCTGGTTGACCAGTTCGCGGCCTACCTGCTGGGTGAGCTCAAGCTCAAGAAGGGCGACCGCGTCGCCCTGATGATGCCCAACTGCCTGCAGTACCCGGTCGCCACCTTCGGCGTGCTGCGTGCGGGCCTGACCGTGGTCAACGTCAACCCGCTGTATACCGCACGCGAACTCAAGCACCAGCTGGTCGACGCCGGCGCCTCGGTGCTGGTGGTGGTCGACAACTTCGGCGATACCGTCCAGCAGGTCATCGCCGACACGCCGGTCAGGCAGGTGGTCACCACCGGCCTGGGCGATCTGCTCGGCGCGAAGGGCGCGATCGTCAACTTCGTGCTGAAGTACGTCAAGAAGATGGTGCCCAACTATCACGTGAAGGGTGCCATCCGCTTCAAGCAGGCACTCAAGCTCGGCAGCCGCCACACCCTGCCCGAGGTCGAGATCGACCACGACGACGTGGCGTTCCTGCAGTACACCGGCGGCACCACCGGCGTGGCCAAGGGCGCGATGCTGACCAACCGCAACCTGATCGCCAACATGCAGCAGGCCTCGGCATGGCTGTCGACCTCCGGCATCGAGCCGGGCAAGGAAGTGATCATCACCGCGCTGCCGCTGTACCACATCTTCGCGTTGACCGCGAACGGTCTGGTCTTCATGAAGTTCGGCGGCTGCAATCATCTGATCACCAATCCGCGCGACATGAAGGGCTTCGTCAAGGAGCTCAAGGGCACGCGCTTCACCGCCATCACCGGCGTCAACACGCTGTTCAACGGTCTGCTCAATACGCCCGGTTTCGATGAGATCGATTTCTCGTCGGTGAAGTTCACCCTGGGCGGCGGCATGGCGGTGCAGCGCGCTGTGGCCGAGCGCTGGAAGAAGGTTACCGGGGTGACGTTGGTCGAGGCCTACGGCCTGACCGAAACCTCGCCGGCCGCCTGCATCAACCCGCTTACCCTGCCGGAGTACAACGGCTCCATCGGCCTGCCGATCCCGTCCACCGATGCGTGCATCAAGGACGACAACGGCAACATCCTGCCGCTGGGTGAGGTGGGCGAGCTGTGCATCAAGGGCCCGCAGGTGATGAAGGGCTACTGGCAGCGCCCCGAAGAGACCGCCCAGGCGATCGACAGCGACGGCTGGCTGCATACCGGCGACATGGCGAAGATGGATGAACGGGGTTTCTTCTACATCGTCGACCGCAAGAAGGACATGATCCTGGTGTCCGGCTTCAATGTGTATCCGAACGAAGTCGAAGACGTCATCGCGATGATGCCGGGCGTGCTGGAAGTGGCCGCGGTCGGCGTGCCGGACGAGAAGTCCGGCGAAGTGGTCAAGGTGGTGATCGTGAAGAAGGATCCGAACCTGACCGCCGAAATGGTCAAGGAGCATGCCCGGGCAAATCTGACCGGTTACAAGCACCCGCGCATCGTGGAGTTCCGCAAGGAACTGCCCAAGACCAATGTCGGCAAGATCCTCCGTCGCGAGCTGCGCGATACGCCCGCGCAGTAAGGGTTTCCACGGTTCGACGCAGATCAGGGCCCCGCCGGCGACGGCGGGGCCCTTTTCGTTGGCGGCCAGCGCGGGCGGCGGCCGCTTGCAGGCGGTTCACGAGCGGTGCATAGAATCACTCGCCACCGCACGTTCCGCCCACTCCCTCACATTCCATCTCTCCGTCCGCTCTGCGGTTGGCCGGACGGTCACTCGGAGAAAACCCATGTCTGCAGTACGCCCCATCATCACCCGTCCGTCGCAGCACCCGACCCTGCGCATCACCGAGGAAACCGAACGGGATGTCTACTGGATCCACATGCATGCCAACCTGGTCAACCAGCCGGGCCGCCCGTGCTTTGCCTCACGCCTGGTAGACGACATCGTCGACTATCAGCGTGAACTGGGAGACCGTCTCAGTGCCGCCCACGTTCTCTCGCCTCACGTGGTCCTGGCCTCCGATAGTGACGTATTCAACCTGGGCGGCGACCTGGAACTGTTCTGCCGGCTGATCCGCGAGGGCGACCGTGCCCGCCTGCTCGACTATGCGCAGCGCTGCGTGCGCGGCGTGCATGCGTTCCACGCCGGGCTGGGCGCACGCGCCCACAGCATCGCGCTGGTCCAGGGCAATGCACTGGGCGGCGGCTTCGAGGCCGCGCTTAGCTGCCATACCATCGTCGCCGAAGAAGGCGTGCTGATGGGACTGCCGGAGGTGCTGTTCGACCTGTTCCCGGGCATGGGCGCCTACTCCTTCCTGTGCCAGCGGGTCAGCCCGCGGCTGGCCGAGAAGATCATGCTGGAGGGCAACCTCTTCACCGCCCGGCAGTTGAAGGACATGGGCCTGGTGGATGTCGTCGTGCCGGTGGGCGAAGGCGTTGCGGCGGTCGAACAGGTGATCCGGGACAGCCGGCGCATTCCGCACGCCTGGGCGGCGATGCGCGAAGTGAACGAGATCGCCACCATGGTGCCGCTGCACGAAATGATGCGCATCACCGAGATCTGGGTCGACACCGCCATGCAGCTGGGCGAGAAGTCGCTGCGGACCATGGACCGGCTGGTCCGCGCCCAGGCCCGCCGCAATGGCGAGGTGGGCTGACAGACCTCGCGGTCAGGAGGGCGTGCGTTCCCCGTCGTCGCGTTGCTGGATGCCTGCGACGCGGGACGCCAGCGCTTTCCTGCCGATGCGCAGTGCACCTACCAGGCTGGACAGGCGCATTGTCCACTCGGCCTTCAATTGCCAGTCGGCCATGCGCATCATCTCGCCACTGGCGGCAGCAACCTGGACCAGGCCCAGGTTGCTCGCCACGCCACGCAGGGCGTGGGCGTGTTCGCGGAAGTCCTCCCAGTCCAGCCGCTCGCCACAGGCCTGCATCTGCGCCATGCTCGCGTCCACATCGACCAGGCACTGGTCGATGAACTTGCGTTCGAAGCCATCGCCCATGCCCAGTGACGCCAGCTCGTCCAGCACGGCGGTGTCGAGTACGCCGTCACCGACCTCCATGGCCGGTACCGACTGGATGCCCGGCTCGGTACGCGTGTTGGCGGCCACATCGGCCAACACCTCCAGCAGACGCGTCGCGACGACCGGCTTGGCCAGGAATGCACGTGCACCTGCCTGCTCACAGCGCAGGATGGATTCCGGGGTGACATCGGCGCTGAGCACCATCACCGGCACATACGGCAGGCCACTGGCCTGCATCACCCGCAGCTGCTTGAGCAGGTCCAGGCCGCTCATGCCGGGCATGTGCAGATCAACGATGGCTGCGTCGTAATTGGCCTGCTCGAGAGCGTCGAGCACCTCGACCCCACCATTGACGCATGTGACCTTGTGGCCGGCCTTCTCGAGCAACCGCTGCAGCACCATGCGGTTGGCGGCATGGTCATCGGCAACCAGCACCCGCAGGCTGCGTACACGGGCCCGATGGCGCAGGAATGGATTGGAGAACGCAATGACGTTGCCGCCCTCCGGCAGCTCGCCCTGCACGTCCGGCGTCGGCGCCACGTCCAGCGCGATTTCCACCCAGAACACGCTGCCGCGCGGCGTGTTCGGCAGGTAACCGACCTGCCCGCCCATCGACTCGACCAGCCCCTTGGCGATCGCCGTACCCAGTCCGGTGCCTTCATGGCGGCGGGCCAGGCCGACGTCGGCCTGCTCGAAGGCGTTGAACAGGCGGCTGCGCAGGGCCACGGGTACGCCGATGCCGCTGTCGAGGATCTCGAAACGCAGCCGGGCACGCTCGCTGCCACGCTCGTCATGGCTGCTGACACGCAGATGGACGAAGCCACTGTCGGTGAACTTCACCGCGTTGCCCATCAGATTCAGCAGAATCTGCTGCAGATGGCCGGCGTCGCCGAACAACCGTGGCGGAACGTTGTCGTCCACGTCGACGCGATACTCCAATGACTTGGAACGCGTCTGCGGGGTGAGGATCAGGTTGATCGCCTGCAGCACGTCGGCCAGCGCGAACTCATGCCATTCCACCCGCACCTTGCCGGCCTCGATCGCCGAGATGTCCAGCACCTCCTCCACCAGCGCCAGCAGGCTGCGGGTGGATGCCTGGATGGTGCTGAGGCACTCGCGCTGCTCCTCATCCAGCTGCGTGGTGGCCAGCACTTCGGTCATGCCGGCCAGGCCGTTGAGTGGCGTACGGAATTCGTGGCTCATGTTCGCCAGGAAACGGCTCTTGGCTTCGTTGGCCTGGCGCGCTTCGGCCACCGCACGGGTCAAGGCATGCAGCAGCGAATCGAAGTAGAGCGGAATCGCGCCCAGGCCCAGCAGCAGGCCCCAGCCGAGGTAGTCGTGACTGCGCCAGTAAGGCGACAGCATCACGGTGCACAGGAAGGCCAGGCACCCCATTGCGGTGGCCACCCGCAGGTAGGTGCTGCCGTAGCGCATGCCGTTGCCGATCGTGACCCACAGCATCACCGCGTACAGCGGAGCTGCCGGCTCACCCTGGATGGTCATGATCCAGGCCATGCAGGTGTAGTCGGTCAGCATGCCGATCACGCGGCGGACATGTGACACCCCGGGATCGACCAGGATCGCCACCAGCAGGCCCGCCGAGATGGCCAGCTCGAAGGCGAGGATCAGCCACGTCGTGGTCAGCGTCTCGCCACCCGCGCTCAGGTAGCGCCAGCCGAGATAGCTGATGAACAGCGCGGTGATCACGATGCGGATCAGGTTCTGCGCGTGCTCGCTGTCCTCGCGTCCGGACAGCCGTTGCTTCACCCGGGCCAGCAGCGACCGGGCCGGGGAGGATTCAACGGCAGGAGTGTCCATGGGGGGATGTCGCATCCGTCGTCGCAACAGGGAGGAGCAGCACAGCGGAACCGCCACCAGGCCCAGCCACAGGGGCACGGCCAGGCTGGGGTTGTCACGCCAATACGGTGTCAACAGCACGGTGGTACCGAAGCTGACCAGGGCCATGGCGATCGCCACGCCCAGGTAGCGGTTGCCGAAGCGCAGGCCATTGCCCACCGTGACCCACATCACCAGCGCATAGACCCAGGCCAGAGGCTCGCCCATCTGCACCATGCCGACCGTCATCAACCCATAGTCGGCGACCATGCCGACCACCCTGCGCGCATCGGAGCGCCCCGGCTTCCACAGCAACCAGGCGAACAGCAGCAGGGATATCGACAGCCCGGTCAGCACGGTCACGAGCACGCCCTGGTACTGCTCCAGGCGATGCATCCGGGCCCCGGACAGCAGTACGTAAACCAGGATCAGCGAGATCAGCGCGATCCGCACTATCACCTGCCCGTGCTCGGAGTCGGGCCGCTGCGACAGCCGGCGCTTCAGCCGTGCGAACAGGTCCTGCATCTCATCCACCCGGTCGCGTGGAGGCCGTCGAGTGCTGCGCGCAGATGTCCAGCAGTTGCTGGCGGCCCCGCAGCAGCGCATCCACGCAGCGGGGGTCGAACAGGCGGCCACGCTGGGCATACAGATAGGCCAGCGTTGCTTCCATCGTCCAGGCTTCCTTGTATGGACGCGGGGAAATCAGGGCGTCGAAGACATCGGCGACGGCAACGATGCGCGCTTCCAGTGGAATCGCTTCGCCTACCAGCCCATCGGGGTAACCGCTGCCGTCGTAGCGTTCATGGTGACGCAGCGCGATCAGCGCACCGACCTGGATGAAGCGGTTCTGGCTGCCGCTGAGCAGTTCATGGCCGATGCGCGGGTGACGGCGCATGATCGCCAGCTCCTCTTCATTGAGCTTGCCCTGCTTGAGCAGCACCGCATCCGGTATGGCGATCTTGCCCATGTCGTGCAGGGGCGCCGCCATCTCGATCAGCCGTACCTCGTCTTCCGGCAGGCCCAGCTGCTCGGCGATAAGCCCGGCCACGCGGGCCATCCGCTCCAGGTAGGCACTGGTGCCGGCGTCACGAAACTCGATCGCACGAGCCAATCGCGACAAGGTCTCGCGCTCCCGCTCCTCGACCTCGTGCATGCTGGCGAGCAGGCGCTGTTCCAGTGACAGCGCGCGCTGTTTCACGTTCTCGGTCTGCTGGCGCAGCTGCAGCAGGTTGTAGCAGCGCGCCCGCAGTTCGCGCGGGCGGATCGGCTTGACCAGGAAGTCGATCACGCCTGCCTCCAGCGCGGCCTGCCGGATCGGCTCGTCGCCCACCACGGTGATCAGGATCACGGGGATGTCGCGATGTTTGGGCAGGCGCCGGAAGCGGCGGGCGAATTCCAGCCCGTCCATTTCCGGCATGCGGTAGTCGAGCAGCAGCAGGTCGACCGGGTGCGATTCGCACCAGGCCAGCGCGGTCAGGGGATTGCCGAAGTCATGCACGCTCAGTTCCGGCGCGATGTCCTCGATGACGTGCCGCAGCATCGTCCACGCGGAGGTCTGGTCATCGACGATGACGATGTTCAACGTGTACTCCGCCTGGTTTCTCGACCACGCTTGGTCATCAGCAGGCGTGGAAACGCTGCCGCTGCGCACGCTGGCACCCTGCATCGGACTGACTCCCGTGTCATGCGTCCCGGTTCATGATCGTGGTCACATTGTGAAGCGGGCTCTCCACATTGCGCTCTTCCCCGTCACCGATCAAGCCATAGCCGGCGTCAAGGTAGTGCAATTACGATACGCCGAGTGCCAGAGACGTCAATTGCGCCGTCCCGTTTCGGGACGGCGCGCACAAACGGGAGTCACAAAACCCCGGCTCAGTGCTCCGGACGCATGTACGGGAACAGCAGCACGTCGCGGATGGAGCTGCTGCCGGTCAGCAGCATCACCAGGCGGTCGACGCCGATGCCGAGGCCGCCGGTCGGCGCCATGCCGTACTCCAGCGCGCGGATGTAGTCGGCGTCGTAGTGCATGGCCTCGTCATCGCCCCCCTCCTTGGCGGCCACCTGGGCCTGGAAACGCTGGGCCTGATCCTCCGGGTCGTTCAGCTCGGAGAAGCCGTTGGCCAGCTCCTTGCCGTTCACGAACAGCTCGAAGCGATCGGTGTAGCCGGGGTCGTTGTCGTTGGCACGCGCCAGCGGCGAGACCTCCACCGGATGATCGGTGATGAAGGTGGGCTGGATCAGGGTGTGCTCGACGGTGGCTTCGAAGATCTCCAGCAGCAGCTTGCCCCAGCCGTAGGACGGCTTGACCTTGATCTTCAGGCGCTCGCAGTGCCGCAGCAGCGCTTCGCGGTCGGTGCAGTCGGCAGCGGAGATCTCCGGATTGTGGTGCCGCACGGCCTCGTCCATCCGCCAGCGGCGGAACGCCGGGCCGAGATCGATCTTCGCGCCGTCCCACTCCACTTCGGTAGTGCCGTTCACCGTCCTGGCCACGTCCCGGATCACGCCTTCGGTCAGGTCCATGATCTCGTTGTACGTGGCGTAGGCCTCGTACAGCTCCATCATGGTGAACTCCGGGTTGTGCCGGGTGCTGACGCCTTCATTGCGGAAATTGCGGTTGATTTCGTACACCCGCTCCAGGCCACCGACGGTCAGGCGCTTCAGGTACAACTCCGGCGCCACGCGCAGGTACAGGTCCAGGTCCAGCGCGTTGTGATGGGTGGTGAACGGCTTGGCCGCCGCACCGCCGGGGATGTAATGCATCATCGGCGTCTCGACTTCGAGGAAGTCGCGGTTGTCCAGCCACGCGCGCATGGCACGGATGATCTTCGAGCGCTTGATGAACACCGCGCGCGACTCCGGGGTCACGATCAGATCGACGTAACGCTGGCGGTAGCGCTGCTCGACGTCGGCCAGGCCATGCCACTTGTCCGGAAGCGGACGCAGCGACTTGGTCAGCAGTCGGATCGTTGCGGCCTTGACCGACAGTTCGCCGGTACGGGTACGGGTCAGGCCGCCCTCGACGGCGATGATGTCACCCACGTCCCAGCCCTTGAAGGCAGCGTAGTCATCGCCCAGGGCCGCGCCCTGCAGGAACAGCTGGATGCGGCCGGACTCGTCCTGGATCTGGGCGAAGCTGGCCTTGCCCATGATGCGCTTGGCCATCAGGCGTCCGGCCATGCGCACCTGGCGGCCATTGGCTTCCAGGGCCTCGGCGGTCCAGGTTTCGGCGTCGCTGTATTCGTCCTCCAGCTGCCCGGCGAAATCCTCGCGACGGAAGTCGTTCGGGTACGCGATCCCCTGCCCGCGCAGCGCTTTGAGTTTCTCGCGGCGCTCGGCGATCAACTTGTTTTCGTCGACGGAAGGGGTTTCGGTAGCTTCGCTCATGGATCTGCGGGAATCGTGTAGTTGGGGGAGTCTTGCGCCCGGCACGGCCGGCTGCACAGCATAGCAAAACCACCCTGCCCCGGCCCTGGCCGGCGCCCACGGCCCGGTAGCGCCGGGCCATGCCCGGCGGTCAGTCGGCAGGAATCCCCGGGCGTGGCCCGGCGCTACCTCAGGCATTCCCGGGGAACGCCTGCCGCAATTCATCCACCAGCACCCGCTCGTTCTCCGAATAGTCGATCGGCACCGACACCAGGTGCACCCCGCCTTCGTTGAACGCCGCCTCCAGCGTCGGGATGAACTGCTCGATGGCCGTCACTTCGTGGCCCTTGCAACCATAGGCCTCGGCGTACCTGACGAAGTCAGGATTGCCGAAGGTCATCCCATAGTCGGTGAAGCCATCCACCGCCTGCTTCCAGCGGATCATGCCGTAGGCACCATCGTTGAGGATCAGCACCACCAGGTTCAGCCCCAGCCGCCGCGCGGTTTCCAGCTCCTGGCTGTTCATCATGAAGCCGCCGTCGCCACACACCGCCAGCACCCGGCGCTGCGGGTACAGGATCGAGGCCATGATCGCCGAAGGCAGGCCCGCGCCCATCGTGGCAAGCGCATTGTCCAGAAGCAGCGTATTGGCTACCTGGGTGCGGTAATTGCGCGCGAACCATATCTTGTACATGCCATTGTCCAGCGCCACGATGCCGTCGGGCGGCATCACCCGGCGCACGTCGTGGACCAGCCGCTGCGGGGTGAACCGGGCCTCTTCGGCACGGTCGGCGAGATGGTCGAGGATGGTGGCCCGCAGCGGCAGCAGCGCATCGGCATGGGCCACCTGGCCTTCGATGCGGTCGGCCAGCTGGGTCAGCGAGCGGCCGATATCGCCGATCACCTCCACCTGCGGGAAGTAGACCTGCTCGACCGCCGCCTGCGAATAGCCGATGTGGATGACGGTCGGTCCGCCCGGCCGCATCACGAAAGGCGGCTTCTCGGTCACTTCATGGCCGATGGTGACGATCACGTCGGCCTGGTCGATGGCCATATGCACGTAGTCGCGTTCGGTCAGCGCGGCGGTCCCCATGTACAGGCCTGATCCGCCCGCCACCGCACCCTTGCCCATCTGCGTGGTGAAGAAGGGAATGCCGGCACGCAGCACGAAGGCTGACAGCGCGTCGCTGGACTGCGGCCGTGACGCCGCGGAGGCGATCATCAGCAGCGGACGCTTCGCATTGCGGATGATCTGCGCGGCGCGATCGAGCGCCTCGGGACTGGCGATCGGTCGATCCACCGCATGCGTCGGGATCATTGCCACATCCTCGACTTCAGTGGCCGCGATGTCCTCCGGCAGTTCCAGCAGGACCGGGCCCGGACGTTCTTCCTGCGCGACACGGAATGCCTCGCGGACGATGGTCGGGATGGTGCGCGCCGATACGATCTGCCGCGCCTGCTTGGTCAGCGGCTTCATCGTGCTGACGATGTCGACGATCTGGAAGCGCGCCTGCTTGCTGGCGACGATGCCCTTCTGCCCGGTGATCATGATCACCGGCCACGCGCCCAGCAGCGCGTAGGCCGCACCGGTGGTGAAGTTGAGGGCACCCGGGCCGAGCGTGGCCAGGCACACGCCCGGCTTGCCGGTCAGGCGTCCGTAGGTGGCCGCCATGAACACCGCCGCCTGCTCATGGCGGGTGATGACCAGCTCGATGCTGGAATGGCGCAGCGACTCGACGACATCGAGGTTCTCTTCGCCGGGAATACCAAAAATACGTTCGACGCCCTCGTTCTCGAGCGCCGCGACAAGCAGATCTGAACCCTTGGACATGGGAATGCCGTCCCTCTTCACTGGACTGGTGGTGGATCGTTACAGGAAGGATGCAAGCCGCGCGTCAACGACGGTCGAACCACACGGTCTGCGCGTTCACGAACTCGCGGATGCCGAAATGCGACAGCTCGCGGCCGAAGCCACTCTTCTTCACGCCACCGATCGGCACGCGCGGGTCGGACGCGGAGAAGCCGTTGACGAACACGCCCCCGGTCTGCAGCCTGCGTGCCAGCCGCATCGCGCGCTCGCGATCGCCGCTCCACAGGTTGCCGCTGAGACCGAATTCGCTCTGGTTGGCCAGCTCCACCGCATGATCGGCATCGCGTGCGCGGCTGATCGAAGCCACCGGGCCGAAGGTCTCGGTATCGAACGCCTGCATGCCCGGCTCGACACCGGCCAACACCGTGGGGGCATAGAAGCTGCCCGGACGATCCAGCTGATGACCGCCGACCAGCAGCTGCGCGCCGGCCTCTACCGATGCACGCACCTGCGCATCGAGCTGCTCGAGCAGGTCCTGCCGGGCCATGGGACCGATGCGGTTGCCGGGTTCACGGCCATCACCGACGGTCAGCGCCTGCACCTTCGCGCAGAACTGCGCCACGAAACGGTCGTACACGCCGTCCTCGACGATGATGCGCTTGCCGGCGATGCAGACCTGTCCGGTGTTCTGGAAGCGCGAGGCGAGTGCCGCATCCACCGCCGCGTCGAGGTCGGCATCGTCCAGCACGATGAAGGGGTCCGAGCCCCCCAGTTCCAGCACGACCTTCTTCAATGCCTGCCCGGCCTGCGCGGCAATGCTGCGCCCTGCGCCGACGCTGCCGGTCAGGGTGACAGCTGCGATGCGGTCATCGGCGATGGCACGGCTGGTGCCCTCACGGCTGATGTTGGCGGCGATGAAGGTGCCTTCCGGCAGGCCCGCGTCGCGCCAGGCGGCATCGAGCAGATGGGCGGTACCGACGATGTTCTCGGCCGGCTTGAGCAGGAAACCATTGCCTCCCATCAGGATCGGCACGGCTGCGCGCATCACCTGCCAGTACGGGAAATTCCACGGCATGATGCCCAGCACCACGCCCAGTGGCAGGTAGGACACGTAGGCCTTGTCATCGGGAACCAGCGTCGGCTCGTCGCGCAGGTACTGTGCGCCGTTATCCGCATACCACTCGCAGAGCACCGCGCACTTCTCGATTTCGGCCAACGATTCGGCATGGACCTTGCCCATTTCAGCGGTGGCCAGCGCCGCAAGCGATTCGCGGTCGCGGCGCAGGACCGCGGCCATCGCACGCAGGGCATCGGCGCGCTGCTCCAGCGACTGCGCACTCCAGGCGGCAAAGCCGGCCTGGCCTCGATCGAGGATCACCTCCAGCTCGGCGTCGGTAACGAAGGGATGGCGGGCGATTTCCTGGCCGGTGGCCGGATCGAGGGAAATCGCAATGGCGGGGGCAGCGGACATGCAGGGCTCCTGTTGTCTCGGCAACGGGCCGATTGCCCGTCTCCTGTCAGGAATGTGGACCCGAAGCTGCCGCGCAACAAGGCGTCTGCTTATCCTGTGACCTGCACTTACCTGCCTGAATGGGGTTGCTGGCAGGGCTGTGCCCTGCCCCCCAAGCCACGCCAAGCCACAGCCAAGCCACAGCAGAAGCTGGTTTCCTGCGGGATGGCGGGGTGGGGCCGATGGCGGGAGACGCCGTGAACCCATCCATGGGGGCTTGGCCGCGGCATCCATGCCGCGGACACAGTTTCCCGCGATCTGTTGGAAGTACTCTCGGGGTCAGATCCGTTTTCCGCAGGAAAACGGATCTGACCCCGGAATTTCATTCGATATCTGACAGATGTGTCGACCAAGGTCGACACCCACCCACAGCCGCGGGAAATTGTCAGAGGCGGGGCGGCGTCGGAGTGCGGGGTGTCAGCCGCATGGGTGTCAGCCGCATGGATGCGGCTGCCAAGCCCCCATGGAGGGGTTCACGGCGTCCCCGCACTTCGACGCCGCCCCGCCATCCCACGGAATGCACGCCGTTGCCGTTGCCGTGGCTTGAAGCCTCTGCGGGTGCAGGGCGCAGCCCTGCCGACCCACCTACTTTCGCGGCAGGTAGGTGACCAACGACAGGTCGTGCCGGCTCTCCGGCACCAGCGCCACGTACTGCAGGTCCAGCAACCCGCGCGTGGGGTGGTTCAGCTTCTTCGCCCCCTCGTCGAAGCGGCGCACATCATGCTCCGGCCACCACTGCCGGAACGTATCGCTGTGGGCAGCGATGTCCTCGGCCAGCGCCAGGAAAGGCGCCTTGTCCTGCGCCTGCGCCATCGCCGCGCGGAAGCCGGCCAGCAGGCCCCGGGCCATCTCCTCCCAGTTGAGGATCAACGTGCGATAAGGCGGATACAGGAACATCAGCCGCAGCGTGTTGCGCTCATGCGGCGCCAGCTGGCTGTAGTCGACGAACAGTTCGGCAATGGCCGGATTCCAGGCCAGGATGTCGAAACGGGTGTTGCGTACGTAGGCCGGGATCGGCTGCATCGCGTCCACCAGCTGGCGCAGGCCATCGGTCACGCTTTCATCTGGAGACTCCAGCGGAACGCCATAGCCGGACAGCGCGAACGCATATGCACGCTCGTCATCGCTCATCCGCAATACCCGGGCTAGGCGCTCGAGCACTTCCGGCGACGCACGCACTTCACGTCCCTGCTCGATCCAGGTGTACCAGCTGACACTGACCCCCACCGCCAGCGCCACTTCCTCGCGCTTCAGGCCGGGGGTACGCCTGCGCCCGGCCGGCAGGCCCAGCGTGGCCGGGTCGACACGGGCGCGGCAGGCCTTGAGGAAACCGCCGAGCTCCCTGCGTTCACTCTCGCTGCGCATCATCGCCCTCCGTTGCGGAAGGCGATGATATCGGCGCAGGCGTGCGCATCAGGCATCGACGCGCTTGGACCCCACCGCCAGGCCGGCCTTCAGGCTGGCCTCGACGAACTCATCGAGGTCACCATCGAGCACCTTCTGCGTATCGGAACGCTCGATGCCCGTGCGCAGGTCCTTGATGCGGCTCTGATCAAGCACGTAATTGCGGATCTGGCTGCCCCAGCCGATGTCGGACTTGGTCGCTTCCACGGCATCCTTCTCCGCGTTGCGCTTCTGGATCTCGAGCTCGTAGAGCTTTGCGGCCAGCATCTTCATCGCGTTGTCGCGGTTCTGGTGCTGGCTGCGGCCCGTCTGGCACGCCACCACGATGTTGGTCGGAATGTGGGTGATACGCACCGCCGACTCGGTCTTGTTGACGTGCTGACCACCGGCGCCGGACGAACGGTAGACGTCGGTGCGCAGATCGGCCGGGTTGATGGTGATGTCGATGTTGTCGTCGATCTCCGGCGAAACGAACACCGAGGTGAAGCTGGTGTGGCGACGGTTGTCAGAGTCGAACGGCGACTTGCGCACCAGGCGGTGCACGCCGGTCTCGGTCTTCAGCCAGCCATAGGCATAGTCACCTTCCACGCGCAGGGTGGCCGACTTGATGCCCGCCACATCACCGCCGGAAACTTCCATCAGCTCGGTCTTCCAGCCACGCGATTCGCACCAGCGCAGGTACATGCGCAGCAGGATCTCGGCCCAGTCCTGGGCTTCGGTACCACCGGCACCGGCCTGGATGTCGACGAACGCAGCGGCATTGTCCATCTCGCCGGAGAACATGCGCTGGAACTCCAGCTTCTCGACGTGCGACTGGTGCTTGTCCAGATCGGCAACCACGGCCAGCGCGGTGTCCTCGTCCTGCTCGGACTCGGCCAGCTCCAGCAGCTCGGTCGCATCCTTCAGGCCATCGAGCACCGAGGCGATGCCGCCCACGGTCTTTTCCAGGCTGGATCGCTCGCGCCCCAGGTTCTGGGCGTACTCGGCGTTGTTCCAGACGTCGGGGTTTTCAAGCTCCCGCGTTACTTCTTCAAGACGCTCTTTCTTGGCGTCGTAGTCAAAGATACCCCCGAAGCGACAGCACGCGATCGGTCAGATCGGTGATGCGCTGGCGGACAGGATTCAGTTCGATCATGTCGGCGGTCGTGCGTTCAAAAAATGACTGCCAATGATAACGCAGGCGCCCGGCAGGCGGCGAGGCACCCCCAGCGGCCCGGCCGGCGGCTGGACACGGGCCGGGCTGAAGCCGGTAGACTTCCCGGCCGCCGCGGCAACAGGGGGACGCGCGGCCCATCCCAATCCAAGGAGCACCATTTCAATGAAGATCATGCGTTCCACCCTGTGCCTGGCCGCCTGCCTGCTGGCCGCCAATGCCTCGGCCATCGACCTGAAGGGCCTGACCAGCACCGGCCTGAAGGCCGGCAAGGCGCTGACCCTGTCCGACGCAGAGGTCTCGGCGGCCGCCGACCAGGCCTGCACCTACATGGACAAGGAGAACCAGCTGGCACCCGCCAACGATCCCTATGCCCAGCGCCTGGCCAAGATCACCCAGGGGCTCGCCAACGAGGACGGCCTGAACCTGAACTTCAAGGTCTACCGGACCGCCGATGTCAACGCCTGGGCGATGGCCAACGGCTGCGTCCGCGTCTACACCGGCCTGATGGACATGGCCAGCGATGACGAGGTGCGTGGCGTGATCGGCCACGAAATCGGCCACGTGAAGCTGGGCCACAGCAAGACCAAGATGCGCACCGCGCTGCTCGCATCGGCCGGCCGCGAAGGCCTGGCAGCGTCGGGCAACGGCAACCTGACCCAGCTCAGCCAGGGCCAGCTCGGCGACCTCGCCGAGGGTTTCGTCAACGCCCAGTTCTCGCAGAAGGAAGAGAGCGCGGCGGACGAGTACGGCTACCAGTTCATGAAGCGCCACAACTATGATCCGGCAGCCCTGGCCAGCATGTTCCGCAAGCTGTCCAGCGAAGGCGGCCTGATGTCGTCGCACCCCGGCTCGGAAGCCCGCGCCGCGCGCATCGACGCGATGATCAAGAAGGACAGGAAGTAAGCACGAAGGGGGCGGGCGCTCCTCAGGTCCGCCCGCCCCTATCCTCCCGCCAGCGCCTGCCGCAGCAGCGGCAGCTGGCGCCTGCTGCAGGGAATCTTGGCCCCATCGGCCATGTGCAGCAGGGCCTCGCCGCCATCCAGCGGCTCGATGGAGCGCAGCTGCCCGCGGTTGATCAGCCAGCTGCGATGCGGCCGCAGGAACACCAGCGGATCCAGCCGCAGTTCCAGCACCGCCATGGTGATCCGCAGCGGATAGTCATGGCCGCGGACCCTCAGATTCACGTAGTTGCCAGCGGCCTGGGCGTACTCGACGTCCTCGGTGGCGACGAGGAATTCCTTGCCCAGCTTGCGCACCAGGAAGTGCTGCGGGCGCTCGACCGGCTCGACCGGCGGACCGACACCCGGCGCGGCCAGCAGGGATGCCATGGGCGCAGACCGAGCGCGTCGGCCGGGCCCTGTACACCTGGTGCGCACTGCTGGCGATGTTCGGCTGGGCCCGCGTGCTGCTCGACCAGCCGTGGCGTGGCCTCGACTACTGCCGAGAGGCGGTCTTCAGCTGGTACATCCTGCACCAGACCGTGCTGATCGTCCTGCTCTACTGGCTGCGGCCCCTTCAGCTCGGCCCCTGGCTGGAACCGGCTCTGCTGGTTGCCGGCACCGTCGCCGGCTGCCTGCTGATCCACGAGCTGCTGATCCGTCGTGTCCGCTGGCTGCGCCCCCTGTTCGGCCTGCGCGCCCATCCGCCATCGCCTTCGGTGGCAGGCGCGGCGACGGCACCGTGACACCATCGCGTGGAGCCGGGTCATGCCCGGCTCCGACTCAAGCCTGCCCGAACTGAGCTCGGCGCTATCTGACCTCGAACTCGCCCACCAGCACCGTTTCGGCACGATCCTTCAACCGCATCGTCACCCTCTGGTCCTTCTGCTTCGGCGTGCCCCAATGGGTGGTCAGGCGCAGCATCAGGGTCGTGGCACCGGTCACCAGCTGCTGGCGACTGCCGAAATAATTGGCCTCCACCTTGTACCTGCCCGGCTTGGCATCACGCAGTGAGAACTGCTCGGGTCCATAGCCTCCGGTGAAGTCCTGCGACATCTGTCCTCCCTGGTAGGTCAGACGATTGCCGTAGTACGCGCGCTCGCCGTTCGGGTCGGTCACCCACAGATCCATGTCGCTGTTGTCCGCATCCCACGACAGCACTACCCGCAGGTCCAGCGGCATCGGCTGCAGCAGGCGCGGGTCGATGGCGGAGGTATCAAGCCCTGGCGTGCTGCGTGCAACCAGCTGGGTCAGCTCGTCCAGCGCGATCAGTGCAATGCCGTTGAACCGGCTGTCCCAGGGCCGCGTCACCACCTGGTACAGCGGCGCCAGCGCCTGCTGTGGCCGGCCCGCCGCCGCCAGGGCCAGGCCGAGATCACGGAAGCTCTGCGGCTCCTCCTCGCCCATCGCCAACACCTGCTCGAACACCGGCACCGCCAGCATCGGTTCGTCGGCCTGCATCAGGCGGTAGCCGAGCACGCGCAGCAGATGGCGGTTGTCCAGGTCCATCTCGGCCAGGTTGGACAGCACGCGCAGGGCCAGGTCCCGCTGCCCCTGCTCCAGCAACAGATCGGCCACGTCGAGAAAGAACGCACTGCTGTCGGCATGCGCGGCGCGCTCGGCCAGGTAGCGGTCGTACAGCTGCGAGGACGGCCCCTGGCGCAGGCGCCGGGCAATGGCCGAATCTGGCTGCCATGCGGCCAGTTGGATGCCGAGCGCACCGCTGTTCGCTGCCGCCCCTGCCGCTGCGGCAGCGCCGCTCCCTGTGCTCGCATCGCGTGCGGCTTCCTGTGCAGGTGCCGAGCGACGGGCGCGTGCACGCGACACCTGGACGTCGCGTTCCGCGGCCGCAAGCATCGGTGCGGGCGCGGGAGGTGCGGCCGCCAGCATCGCTACCGGCGCGGCGGCCGAAGCAGAGACGGCAACCCTGTCCAACGCCTTTCCCTGCAACTGCGGCGGTGTGTCTTTCGGCCAGCTGCGGCGCCACCACTCCCGGCGCTCCTGCCACTGTGCGGCGATGTCGTCCAGGCGACGGCGCTCGGCGGCGCTGCGGTCAGCGACCACGCGTGCAAAGCGGGCGTCGTACTCGGTCCGCAGCGCGCCGGCAGGCCGGATCGCGTAGCGCAGGTAATCGTCCAGCGTCTCCAGCACGATCAACGAGGTATCCGGACCGACCAGGCCGAACTGCTGCGACAGGCGCTGCATCGCCTCACGGTTGCCGCGACGGTCGGCGGCCAGCTGCTGCAGCCGCGCCTGCGCCCACAGGCCGGCCAGCAGTTCTCCATTGCCGCTCGTCTGTGTCGCGGGCAGCGCCAGCCATTGGCCGCCGACGCGGACCCGCATCGGCACGCCGTCCGCCGCCAGCCGCGAGTGCAGCCACAGCCAGCCCTGCGCTTCACTGCGACGATCGATCACCACGTCCTGTACACCGCGGCCCGCATCGACCTGCACGTCCAGCGGCGAAGACAGCAGTTCGCGTGCAGCGGCATCGACATCCGTTCCCAGGGCGACGAAGCGACCGCCATGCGATTCGCTCCAACCGCGCAACCGAACGACATCGGTATGCGCGCCCGCACTGCTGACCGCGAACAGGCGCTGGTCGGCGGCGAGCGTCGGCAACACCTGCGGGCCATAGGTCAACAGACCGTCGCTGACCAGCAGATACTCCTTCACGGCTGCCTGCGGCTGCCACTGCGCCAGCGCGCTGGCGCCATCCGGGCGGACGGCCTGCAACGCCTGCCGCAATGCCGACCAGTCACCGCCGCGGATACGGAAGCGACGCACCGGCTCGGCCCGGTCACGCAGGACCGTCAACGCGACCGTGCCGTTTCCCAGCACAGCAAAGTAACGGTCCAGCAGTGCAAACTCCCGCGAACGGTCACGCCGGTCTGATGAGCCGGAGCCATCCCACAGCAGGCCGATATCGGTCGGCAGCGTACGCGGCGCGTTATCGACCGGCACCGGCAGCTGTGCCAGCAGATAGTGACCGTCCTGCCACGGTGCGACCTGTACCCGTGCCTGACGTGATGCCGGGAGCGTCCACTGCAGCTGCGCCGGCAACAGGGCGCCCCGGCCCTGCCAATGCAGTTGCCCCTCAGTGAAGCGGAACGGACCTGCGCCCGTGGTCGCCGCATCCGGCGCCTGCAGCGTCAGCTCGACCGAGGCCGCGCTGGCGGCGAACTGTAACGGCAAGGTCCATTGCCAGCCGTCGGCGGCAAACGCCAGCGGTTCGCGCAGCACCAGCTGCACACGGCGGCTGCCGCCGGCGGGCAACGGGTAGACGCGCAGGCGGAACTGATTGCCGGCGGTCTGCTCCAGCAGGCCCGGATCGACGCCGCGACGCGCGATGTCCTCGAACACCTGACGCCCCCGGTCCTTCGGCACGGGCACCGCCTCGCGCAACTGGCCATCGATATCCAGGGCGAAGCCGGTGATCTGCTGGCCATCAGCCAGCGGGAACTGCAGCTCGCCCTCCATGACCCGGCGGTTGGGGTTATGGAACTCCAACGTGACGCGGGTCTGGGCGATACCCGCCTGGACCTCCCCTTCGATCGAGGCCCGACGCAGCACGATGGGCTGCTCGGCGCCCGCGACCTGCAGCAACGGGACCGCACGAACCGGGCGGACGGCCGGACGGCCGTGGGTCTGGGCGGCCGTGGTGAAGGCACAGAGCAGCAGGGCCAGCAGGCACAGCACACGACGAAGGACGGGCGACATGGTACGTCTCCAGAGCGAGGACGAACTGTTCAACGCATGGCAGGCCGGATCGGGGTTGATCGGGTGATCGTCCGCGATGGCTGCTGCGTGTGCAGACCGGATGCAGGCTTGTCATGACCCGCGCCAAGCTCCGCAGAAGATGCCCTCTCAAAGAGGCAGGCCGGAGCAGGAAGAGCGGTCACAGCGGCTGTTCGTTACTCGACGTGACTGGGAGATCTTGCTGCCGGACGCCAGCCAGTGGTAGTGAAAAGAATATGAACAAAAAAGTTGTCCTGATGCATGGCAGACACGAAGCAGGATTCCCGACCCCGGGTGCTGAGCTGGTGTTCTTCAATGCCCCCTTCAACACTGAGAGGCTTGCCCGGATCGAGCAGGTTCACCTCTGGTCACCTCCCGGCGACAAGCTCGAAGCGCTTCCGGAGATCCTCAGGGAAATGCGAGGTCTCAAGACGCTCAGCATCGGGCCGGGATCAATCGCACCGTCGATCATGGATGGACTCGAGGAAGGACTTCTGCCCGAGAGCATTGAGGCATTGAGCATCCATCTTGGCACGGGGACGTTGGCCAAGCTTCCCCGCGTTGAAAGTACTTTCGCTCTATCCAGACAAGTCACTGAGGAATCTCAGGCAGGCCCTGGCCCTGCCTCTGGAAGAACTGAACATTCTGAATGTCCCCGTCGATGGTGAGATCTTCAACATCCTGTCTGCATCGGTTGGTGGCCTTGAACGCCTGGGGCTGTTGGGTGGCTCAAAGCTGAAAAGCCTCGATGGCATCGAGACACTTGCCGCGTTGACGTCGGTGTGGCTGAAGAATCTGAGTTCGCTGACGGACATCCAAGCACTGACCGGACTTGAGCAGCTTCAGAAACTGGATATCCAGTACTGCAAGAAGATGGCCAACATCGAGGTCATCAATGATCTTTCCGCTCTTCGTGAGTTGACGCTCGTAGGTTGCGGAAAGGTGGGCCTGGAGAGAATACAGGCAAAGATCGAATCGCTTCAGAAACGCACCATCGGAGCGACGACCTAGTCACATTCCATGTGCGATGTAGGTATGCGGGGCCAGGCGGATCCGCGCCGTCCCGATTGTGCCGCGACAACCAGATGCCGCCTCACGGGGCCGACACCTCAAATAAGGCCGTCCTGGATCTGCTCCAGAACGATTGACCACCATGACCCTTCCGTCAGTGCAGCGGCATCAAGGCTCCTCCACTCCGACACCATGGCCTTGATCGCCTCACTGCGATCGAATCGCGGCTTTGCAGAGCGCTTGGGAATCTCACCCCGCTTGAATGCCTCCAGCCGGGCCTGCATCTCCGCCTGGGAGTAGACAACGGGACCGGAATCTTCCACCTTTGCCTGGGCCTGGAATGCCTCATACGCTTCGAGAAACCCGAGGAAGCTCGACAGGCGTCCATTCACGATCTGACGTCCGCCATCGCCCGCGGCAAGTACCTCGCCACTCGCTGACAGGCACAGCAGCAGATCCTCGCCCCATGGCTCCCGCGCGATAGCCAGAAGTCCGGTGCCATCGATCTCGACCACGTGGGGCACTTCGAACTGAACAATAGGCACATCGCCGGACAGCCTTGAAGGAAGCCCCAGCCGCAACATCAGCTCACTCGTCGACGGCTCCAGTCCGAAATCCCGAAGGACCTGGGCACTCACCTCCAACGAACCCGAGCCATAAACGCGGGAGAATGCAGTTTCAGTCACGCATGAACCTCATCAGCCACAACCATTGAATAGCTTCCTGACCGCCGCCTTCAGCGCCTTGACACCTGATCGCCTGGATGCGCGCGTCACACCGTAATCAAAGCTGTGCGTGACCGCTGCACCGGGGAAAACACTGGACAGCATTCTTCCGCAGTACTGCATTCCTCTGACCGGCGGACAGGGAGCGAGTTCAGTATAGACACGTTTGACATTTTCAGGAGGAATGTTCATCTGGGTCAACTTGGCCGCGATCCTCCTCTCAGAGTGCAGACCACCCCCACTGGCATCCACGATGTAACTTGGATTCCCCGCACCATCGACATACTCGAAAACCGCGATGTTCCGCCCTCCCTTGATGCCGTTCTCCAAGCGATGCATCTGAGCCATCTGGCTGAGGTCGGTACTGCCGTAGTCCACCTGGGTGGAGTGTAGCCCAAGCGGGTCAGCCCAGCCGAATGGGTTCAGCGCGTACGCATACAAGTTCTCTCCCGCGGCAAGCCGCATCGGATCCTGCGACACGAACTCATCGATTGCGGGATCGAAGTACCGATGCCGGTTGTAACACAGGCCCGTCTCCTCATCGAGGTACTGCCCCTGGTAGCCAAGATTGACAGCAATCTGCCGGACGGAAGGCTGATCACTCAACGATGCGCCTGCAGCTCTCTCCCACACCACGGTGCCGTCAGCATCCAGCAGCCTGACCGGTCGGCCGTTGAGATCGTTGAAGAAGTAGTAGACCTTTGCCGCTGCGACTTCCGCATCCGGAGCGCTTACGGGTGCGCCAACATCGCGGGAAGGTCCGGCACGTGCTGCACCAAGCTGCGAACCCGCGCCGCCAAGGATCATCCCGGTTGAAGCATCCTTTGGCTTTGCTCCTCCCAGAACTGCCCCTCCCAACATACCGAGCGCACCCTGGTCCCCGGCTTGAACCGGCCCGGTACCTTGCAGCAGTTCCAGACGCGGACGCCGATCAGCCGGCCCTTCGCCTTCTCGGCCCCTTGATCCATCTGCCGCATCAGGCTCTGTCTTGGGATCAACCATAGCGAACGGGATAAACCCGTCGGGGTAATGAATGTACTCCCTTGCCTTGCCAGATAGCGCGACGAGACGACGCTGGCGCCGTCTCGATTCCACCAGGCTTGTTCGACTGCCGGGCTCCGACACAATCCGCCCGACATCAGCCCTGACCTCCTCGACCTCACTCAGCAGTACATTCGCGTCCCAGAAGAACCAGACCGTTCTCTTCCCGTTCGACTTGAATGCACGACGCCCCAAAGAGTCATAGCCATAGACCCATCGGGAGCCGCCAACCGTCGCCGCTGCCAGACGCTGATGGCCATCCCAGGTCAGCTCGAGGTGCCGACCACCGTCGAGGCTACGCTTGCAGACCAATGCGCCGTTTCGATCGAAAACGTAACTCACGCCATCGAGCACGCCCTCACGCGTCCACAGCTCATCCTCCTCAGCCCCACCCACACGCTTTGCCGGCACATGTCTTCGGATGTCCGTCTTCAGTCGTGAGGCGGAAGATCCGTCGAGCAGATTGTGCAGTCGGCCCTGGGGATCAATCCGCTGTTTGAGTCTGCCCAAGGCGTTGTAGCGATACTGGTCAGTCCCCTGCACGCTGTCCATGCGTCGGATCAGATTTCCGGCGCGATCATATTCGTAGGCAACATCAAACAGCGGCGCATCCCCGCATCTGACCGCTTGCGAGCTCACGTTCGAGGACGGGTCGTACTGCAGATATCGGCTGAACCGCCCGATCTTCTCTTCGACCACACGCCCGGATTCATCCCGGGCAACACTCAGACAACGTTCTCCATTGATGGCAAGCGTTACAAGCTCATCGTCAAGATCGTAAGCATATTCAATCGTGTTTCCGGTCGATGTGCTCCTGCACACGCGGTTGCCTGACCTGTCGAAACTGCTGAGTACGCGGAAGCCGTCCTGGGACTCTTCCACCAGATTCCCCACAGCGTCGAACACGCGCTTGACGACCCGACTTGCATTGCCGCACTCGATGAGATTTCCGCAGGCGTCGTAGGTGAAGTAATCCTCTTCGATATATCCAGCGCACACCACGGAGCGCCGCGACACACGGCCGAGCTTGTCGGATGTGTATCGAACAACCCTGCCTTCAGAATCGACGCACTCTTCGAGCCGCCCCGCACCGTCGTATCGATAGCTCCGGGCCTGCCCCCAGTAATCGATTTCCTTGACAATCCGGCCCAGAGCATCTCTCACGATCTCGTAGCGCTGCCCATCGGAATTGATGAGCCCAACCAGACACTCTTCGGTATCGTAGAAATACTCGACCCGCGACCCATCCGGCGACCGCCTCCGCGAAACCTGCCCCAGGCCTGCGTACTCCAAGAGAGTGCGGTTTCCCAGCGCATCGACATAAACCGAAATCCGATCTTCTGCATCGAACGAATAGGCGACACTCCGACCATCCGGCTCGATGCACTCCGTCAATCGACCTTTCACGTCATATCGGAACCGGGTCTGATTCCCTCCAGCATCCACCTGCCGCATGAGCAGGCCCCTGCCATCGTGCTCGAACTTGACTTCCCGACCCGTGGCAGAGATGACGCTCGCGACGGCACCATGCCTGTCATAGGTGAGCCTCGTCGCACCTCCTCTTGCGCTTGTCTGCTGCAGCAGTTGCCCCGCGGCGTCATAGGCGAATTCAGTCACTGCGCCCAGAGGATCCGTCTGCGCGACGATATCTCCGAATTCATTGTAGCTCTGGGTCCATGTTCCAGAATCTGGAACATGCACTGCAGTCAGAAGATCCAGATCGCCGTACTCGTGAAGTATGCGGCTGCCGTCAGCCCGTAGCAGCTCGACAACATTGCCATGCGCATCATAGGCAAACGCCGTTCTCAGTCCTTCCGGATCGGTCACCGCCACGGTCCGCCCGAAATCGTCGTACTCGAACAGCGTCACGCCATCGAGCGGATCGATCTCGCACAGCGGCAGCTGGTTCTCGTCGAACTTGACCACGCTCAGGTGCCCCAGCGAGTCGGTCACCCGGGTTTCGCGCAGCAGCGCGTCGTACTCGAAGTGATAATCGTAGAGACCGCCATCGCCCCACGAATGCACCACCCTGCCCTGCGCATCGAACGCATAGTGGAAGGACAGGCCCACGCGGTCGGTATGCCGCACCATGCGGTGACGTTCATAGGCAAACGTGCGTGGTGCCCCCAGTGCGTCGACTGCCGCCAGCAGGTCACCTTCGGCACTGTACCGGTAGCTCACCAGCGGATGGGCCAGGCCGGTGGCGGGATCGTGCAGGGCCATGCGATCAATGTGGCCGTGGCGCGCCTCCACTTCGATGAAGCGGCCCTGCAGGTCACCGATACCGCTCTCGACGATGCGCACCAGATGGCCGTCGCGACGCTCGAAGCGCCAGTGGTTGCCATGCGCATCCTCGATGCGCTCGATCGGCCAGGACTGCGGGCCCGGCAACGCGCTGACACCTGCAGGCAGCTCGCCACCGAACACGTACTGCAGGCCGTTCTTGAAGCGCACCCGCCACTGCCCGCGCCGCCTCAGCAGGCGCGCGCCATCGACGAAATCGAGAATCGCCCCGGCCTCTCCCTCGGCGGGCGGCAGCTCGGGGAAGAACGCGACCTGGTCGGGGCCGGACAGCCAGACGCTGCCGTCGGCCAGCAGCTCCAGGCGGATGTCTGCCGGCGTCTGCCAACCCGCGCCGCACAGACCCGGCGCGCCCGCGTGGCGCGAGCCGTAGCTGCGTTGCCAGGTGAGTGGCAAGCGGCCCGGAACATCGAAATCCTGGTGGTTGACCACCACGCTGCCATCACGGATGTCCACCGGCTCGGCGCGAAGCACCTTGCACTTCAGGAAACCCGAGGGCAGGTTTCCCCACTTGCCCCGCCGCCAATTGGCAAAGGCATCCATCTTCTTGCGGAAGAACGCACTCTTGCGCAGCTTGCCTAGTCCGGCGAAGGCGGCGCGGAACGCGAGCGCGGTCCATGACACCGTCGGCGGTCCTCCCACCTTGACGCTGGTGGGAATGGCCACGTTCAGGCCGGTCGGCAGTGACATCGCCCGAAGTGGCTTCTTCGGCTTCTTCACCCGGAACGGGTTGATCATGCCGGCCAGATTGCAGTCCAGCACCGGCATCGCCAGCCGCGAGAACGGCTCGCCATCGGCCGACACGGTACGACTGCCCATGAAGATCTCTTCGCCGTCGAACTGAGGGCCCATCGGTGCCGCCAACGGCGGCCCCCACACACCGAGCGGGATGTGGATATCCAGGCCGCCGGTACCGGCGGTGCCGCGATGCACGCCGTTGACCTTGATGGTCGAACCGATGAACGGGATGTAGTCGAACGGATCGAGCACCAGGCCGATGTGCGGCGTCGGCAGCGGGCACGGCGGCACCGCATACATGTGGATGTCGATACCCAGCTGCGGATCGAAATGCTTGGCGGCGATGCTCACGGCAACACTCCCTGTTGCGTTACAAGGCGCGGAACAACGCGCGCAGGAACGCCTTTACTTCGTCACGGTACTCGGCGCTGATCCAGGTCACGACGATGATGCCAAGCACGATGGCCACCAGCATCACCACGGTCTTGTTCGACTTCATGCAACAGCCACTCCTGTAACGGCGGACCCGGCAGGCGCGGCCACGGGCGGCTGCAGCAGGCCACTGGGATCGGGCAGCGGCTGCATCGCCGGGGGCTCGCTCCACACCGGAATCTCGTGGTCGAGCGGGTGTTCGATCGTCGGCAGGCCGTTCCAGCCCGGGTCGAGGAAATCACGGCCGACGGCCACGATCTTGCGGAAGAATTCGTCACCGCCCTGGATCAGCCGCTCGCGTTCCTGCTGCGCACGATGAAAGCCGCGCTCCAGCGCGGCATCGAGCTCGGCGTCGATGGCATCCAGCGCCGGACGCGGAGGACGCGGGCCGAGTGCGCGCCCCTGCGCGTCCGCCTTCTCCAGCAGGCCGGTGCTGGCCTGCAGGTAGTCAGTGGCGACCTGCCGCAGTTGTTCGCAGCGTCGTGCGTCCTGAAGCTGCAGCAGATCCCACAGTGCCTGGGGCAGCGTCGTCGCCTTGCGGTCGGCCGGCGCCAGCGGCTTGGCGATGCGGATCGCCTCCAGCAGCTGCGTGCGCGCCGCCTCTCGCTGGCCCGCCTGCACGTGACACCAGCCCGCCATGCGCTGGCCCTCCAGTGCGAACATGGGGTGCGGAATGCTGGCTGCGGAAGCGGATGCCTGCAGGTAGGTCTGTGCCGCACGCTCGGGTTGCTTGGCCGCCAACCAGCAGCCCGCTTCACCGAACCAGCTCTGCATCACCAGTTCCGGCGCGACAGGATTGCCGCTGGCACGTGCACCTTCGGCGGCGCTGCGTGCCTGCCGGTAGCTGTTGATCGCCTGGCTGTGATCGCCATGTTTCAGCCAGGCACCAGCCACCATCATCTGCACCACCGACTGCTGGTCCTGCCAGCCATGCCGCAGCGCCAGGCCCTGCGCGCGTCCGGCGCGGGCCACCACCTGCGACGGACTGCCTCGCTCCAGCAGCAGCATCAGGTCCGCCAGCAGCTGCCGGTACAGCACTTCCGGACCGCGACCACCGGATTGCGCGGCGGTATCCCGGGCAATCGCAAACATGTCGACCGGTGCGGTGACCACCCGTGCGGTCCTGGCATGACGCTCCAGCAGCGGCTGCCAGCGCGGGTCCTCTTCGGTATCCACCAGCACCAGTCGCAGGCGCTCTCCCGGCGCAGCGGCCAGCGCCGCATCCAGCCAGCGCTCGAAGCCTTCACCGGGCACGCAACGCTCCGGTTCCAGCACGGCAGCCAGCAGGCGCAGATGCTCGCCGTGATGGTCGACGAAACTCTCCAGCACATCGACCACACCCTGCGCGCTGTCCGGATGCGCCTCGCTCGGGCCACGCCAGCCCAATGGCACCTGCTGCGCGCGCAGATCGTCCTGGCTGGCCAGATAACGGTCGAGCAGATCCTGCTTGACCTGCCGGCTGTAACGGAAGCCCAGCTCATAGGCGGTATCGATGCGCAGGAAGCAGTCCGGCGTATCACGCCCTGCGTCGTTGCGCTGCATCTCGAAGAACGCGGCCAGCAGGCGGCTGGCGGCAGCCGGCAGACGCCATACCAACAGGCGCCTGCTGCTGTCGGCGCTGGCCTCCAGCCAGGCGTCGCGCAATGCGTTCAGGCCGCGCAGCATGGGGGTGTCCTGCATGGTGTATCTCCCGTGCTGTTCAGCAGTTGAGCTTGATCTCGCTGCCGTTGACTGACACACCGCCTGCGTCGATGACCACTTCCGAGCCACCGGCGGTGATCTTGATGGCGCTGTCGGTGATCTCGATGACCGAGCCACCCACCTTGGTGGACAGCTTGACCGCCGACTCCAGGCTCATCGCGCCATCCGAGCCCTGGCTGTGCGTACCGGTCACGTCCTGGCTGAAATTGCCGGTGACGTCGATCACCCGCTCGCCGACATTGCTGTCGTCGACCTTGCCCTGCACGCTGCGCTTGTCATGACCGGTAATGGTCACCTCCCGCGCGGCGTTCAGCGTCTCCGTCACCAGTCCGCCAACCGTGCGACTGGAGGTCGAGGTGACGGTCTCTGTCCACGTGCCGGTGCGCTGGCTGGTGAAGTTGCCGGTCAGGGTGGTCTTGAAGTCGCCGGTGATGGTTTCGGTATAGCCGGCTGCGGAGATCGTCTTGGTTTCGCCTGCTTCGTACTTCTCGGTCACCGCGCCGGTCACATTGGTGGTGCGGGTGCCGGTAACGCCGAGCGTGTCGGTGCCGGTGACCGTGATGCCACGGTTGCCGCCGACGCTGATGTCCTGGTTGGCGCCGACGTCCATTCGATGGTTGACCGACACCGATGTGGACTTGTTGTTCTTGACGCTGGCGTTCTGGTCGTTGAGCACGGTGGTGACCATGTCACGCTGCGCCCGCATGTTCAGCAGCTCGCCACCGGCGCCATCATGCATGGTGATCTCATTCCAGCCCGCGCCCTTGACCGTCTTCGACTTGAGGCCGCTCACCTCCATGCCGAACGGCGGCATGTTGTCCTCGTTGTAGACACGACCGGTGATGATGGGGCGGTCCGGGTCGCCATCGAGGAAATCGACGATCACCTCCTGGCCCACGCGCGGCGGCGACACGCCACCCATGTCGGCGCCTGCCCACGGACTCGCACTGCGGATCCAGCACGAGGCATTCTCGCGGCGATCCAGCTGGCGGTCCCAATGGAACTGCACTTTCACCCGGCCGTAGCGGTCGGCATGCAGCTCCTCCCCCGGCGGACCAACCACGGTGGCGGTCTGCGGACCCGGCATGCGTGGCCATGGCGTCCGCCGCAGCGGCCTGTAGGGGATGCGACGGCGCAGCACCTCGGCCTGCACTTCGACACTCGGGGCTTCAGCGCTGCCGAAATCGGCAGCGAAATTATTGTGGCCTTCCCGCTGCACGCTCACCACGAAGAAGCTGCGGTCGGTATCGTCACGTCCGATGAAATCCGGGTGCCGCTCCAGTTCGAAGCAGGCGCCGGCATCGAGCTCACCGGCGTTGCCCGCGCACTCGAACAGCTTGGTCGGCCACGCCACTTCCTCGTTGCGCACCGCCGCCAGCGCCTGGCCGATGCGGCTGTTGGTGAAACGCGCCGCACCGTCGTAGCGGTACTGCTCGAGCGGCGGCAGCAGGCCCAGCGGCACCTGATTGCCCTGGTTGCCATCCAGCGTCTGGCCCGGCTGCTTGAAGTCGAAACTGCGCAGGGTCTGCACGCTGGGCCCGACGCGTCGGCGTGCACCCCAGCGGTGCAGACCGGTGCTGGCCAGCGTGCCCTGGTCGGACACGAACGCGATGGGCTGCGGCTCGCCGTGCGCGGTGCTCAGCGTTGAATCGTCGCTGATCACCATCGTATGGCCCTCTTCGTCATGGACGAAGCTGTAGTACAGGCCGGCATCTTCCAGCAGGCGACTGACGAAGGCGAAATCGGACTCGTTGTACTGCACGCAGTACGGCAGCGGCGGCAGCTTGCCGGCATTGAGGTCGTAGCGGAACTTCGCCAGCTGTGCGTAGCCCTGGAACACCTCCTCGATGATCTGCAGCACGTTGCGGTCCTGGAAGATCCGGCAGTTGCAGGTGTAATCGAGGAAGGCGAACCAGGGCGCGAGCTCGGCCCGGTAGGCACTGAACTGGGCCTGTTGGCCGGTACTGGCGAACTCGCGAACGTAGCCGTGCACGCTGCGGTTGCCGAATTCATCACCCAGCTGCAGGCGCAGCGGCTGCCCGACCAGCTGTTTCAGTTCCAGCCGCGGCTGGACCGACAGCAGTTCGATACGGTAGGCGAACGGGCTGGACACCGCCTCGCTGCCCTCGAAACGCTTGACCAGGAAAGTGTCCGGATCCAGAGCGGTTTCGACGCGGATCAGGCGTCGGTCCTGGTGCAGGCGCTGCAGTGCGGCGCCGGGAAGCAGTGATTCGGCGTACATCGGGCGTTCCGTCGTCCCATGTTGGTCGTGGCCCGACTTTGCCACCGGCAGGTGACATGCGCCAGCTTTTTGACGCTTTTGCCTCTGGATAAAGAGATGAATTCATTAAGGAAATTCAAGGAACTGCGAATTTCCTCACATTTCCTTCCCCGCGACCCCGTCGCCAACGCTGGCCCCGGCGGGAGTGCGCGAACGCTGCCTCACGCCGGCAGGCAATGCTCGACAATCAGCTGGATGGCGCTACCACCGCGATAGTCGTCGCAGGCCAGCCGGTAGGCCAGATGCACATGGCGGCTCGGCGCATTGCCGTGCCAGCCGCCAAAATGGATCGCGTTGATCGTGCCAGGCACGCCAGGCAGGCGCAGTTCCAGCTTGAGGTGGCGTTCCTTCAGCACGCGCCAGTTGGCCACCTCGAAATGGCCATCGAACAGCGGCTCCGGGAAGCCCTGCCCCCAAGGACCGGCCAGGCGCAGCGCATCGGCATGGCGATGGTCGAGCTCGTCCGCTGCCAGTTCGCCGTCGCTGAGCACCTGCTGTTGAAGTGCCGCTGGGTCGAGCATCTCCAGCACGACGGCAACGAAGGCCGCCTTGAAGGCGTCGACATGATCGAGCCGCAGGCTGAGGCCGGCCGCCATGGCGTGACCGCCGAAGCGTTCGATCAGGCCGGGATGTCGTGAATCGACCAATGCCAGCGCGTCACGGATATGCAGGCCCGGAATCGAACGCGCGGAGCCACGCAGGGTGTCGGCACCGGGCTCGGCCGGCGCGAAGGCGATCACCGGTCGGTGCAGGCGATCCTTCATCTTCGAGGCCACCAGACCGACCACGCCCGGATGCCACTCGGCATCGAACAGGCACGCCGCCACCGGCCGCTGCCCGGCCATGTCCAGCACAACTCGGGTCAGCGCCTGCTCGGCATCGTCGGTCATCGACTGCTGCACGGCGCGGCGTTCCGCATTGATCTGCTCCAGCGTCTGCGCGATCTCCCGCGCCTGCCGCGGGTCCTCGGTCAGCAGCAGCGCGATGCCTAGCGCCATGTCTTCCAGCCGACCGGCGGCATTCAGGCGTGGGCCCAGGGCGAAGCCGATGTCGGTCGCGGTCAGCCGCGCCGCGTCGCGCCCACTGGCTTCGATCAGCGCCTTCAGGCCGACACAGCCCTGCCCCGAACGCAATCTGCGCAGGCCCGCACTGACCAGTGCGCGGTTGTTCGGATCCAGCGCCACCAGGTCGGCGACGGTGCCGACCGCCACCAGGTCCAGCAGCGTGGTCAGGTCCGGGCCCTTGCCATCGGCGAACACGCCGGCCTCGCGCATCCGCCGGCGCAGCGCCATCAGCACGTAGAAGATCACGCCGACACCGGCCAGCGACTTGCTGGGAAATGCGTCGCCATCCAGGTTCGGATCGACGATCACGTCGGCCGCAGGCAACTGCGGGCCCGGCAGATGATGGTCGGTGACCAGCACCTGCCAGCCACGCGCCTTTGCGGCCGCGACGCCGGCATGGCATGCAATGCCGTGGTCGACGGTGACCAGCAGGTCCGGCTGCAGCGCGGCCAGTTCCTCCACCAGGGACGGCGACAGGCCGTAGCCATGCACCATGCGGTTCGGCACCGCGTGGAAGACATGCTGCGCGCCGAGCATGCGCAGGCCGCGCACGCCGACCGCACAGGCGGTAGCGCCATCACAGTCGAAATCGCCGACCACCAGGATGCGCTTGTCATTGGCGATGGCCTCGACCAGCAGGTCGACCGCAGCGTCGATGCCGGTCAGCAGTTCGGGGGCATGCAGATTGCCCAGCTTCGGCAGCGCCAGTTCCGGCGTCCCCGCGCCACGGCTGGCATAGAGACGTGCAAGCAGTGGCAGCGTTCCCTCCGGCCATGCAGCCGGCGTAGCTGCCTCACGGCGTCGGATTGTCGGCGTATCGGAAGACGGCAGCGCTGGATCGGCGGCAAGGGACATCGGCATCGCCGGTTACGAAAGACAGAGGGATGATACCGCGCGTGGGAGAGGCTGGCGGGATTGCGCCCGGCACCTGCGGTAATGCCGGCCGCTGGCGGCAACCCCGGCATACAATCGGGGGCAGAGCCGTTCCCCGACGGGAAACGGATCCGACCCCGCTCGGCCGAGTCCCCGCTCAGTCGTGCAGCTGGCGCGGCTTCTTCCAGAACTGCCAGCGCTGGCCGCGGTCCAGCTGGAACTGCAGGCCGTCCTCGAAATCGAGCACCAGCCGCTGCAGTTCGCCACGCTTCAACGCGGCCAGCAGCGGGCGGATCGCCTCGTTGCCCAACTGCTGCAGCGAACGCAGCTGGCGCAGGTCAACCAGCGCATCGACAGCCTGCTCACCATCCACCGCCACGCCAGCGGCCTGCGCCAGGCTCTGCAGCAGCGCATCGCGGCTGCGCACCTGCGCATGCACCGTGCTGACCGACACCGGCATCACGCCACCGCCCCAGAACCACAGCGAATTGATCGGCTGCTGGCCCTGCGCGGCGCGCTGCTGGTTCCAGGAGTGGTTGTGCAGCAGCACCTGCGCCTCGGTCATCAGCGCCCGCCAGCGGCGGCCGCCCTCGCCTTCCGGCAGGTGCGAGAACAGGTCATCGCCGAGCACCTCGTCGGGACCGTCGAACGCCGGCAGTGCGGTATCGATCGGCAGCCGCAGATACCAGCGCGACGGATCAGGCGCGTCGAGCACGAAGCCGGCCTCGGCGAACAACGGCTGCAGCACCGGCAGCAGGGCGAGGCTGTCTGCCAGGGTTGGTCGCAGGGTTTCGCCGTAGGCCATCATCCGCGCGCCATGCATGTCCGGCACCATGCAGGCCGGATCGGCGCGCAGCCAGCTGGCACCGGCCGCATCGCCCACGTCACGCTGGCGGGTCAGCGCGGCCACCGGCCAGTGCGGCGCGGCGACCGTGAAATGGCGCATCAGCTGCGCCCGTTCACCCGGCTCGACCTGCACCGCTGTGGCACGGCCGAGCGCACGTGCCACATCGTCCGGCAGCGCAGCCGCGGCAAAGCGGCTGCGTGCGGGCAACAGCAGGGTCGCCGTCGCCACGTGCTCAGTCCACGTAGCTGACGCTGACGATCTCGTACTCGCGCTGCCCAGCCGGGGCGTCGATCACGATCGAATCGCCTTCCAGCTTGCCGATCATCGCGCGCGCCACCGGCGAGGAAATCGCGATCAACCCCAGCTTGATATCCGCTTCGAGGTCACCCACGATCTGGTACTTCTTCTCTTCGTCGGTTTCCACGTCGGCCAGGGTCACGCTGGCGCCGAACACCACCTTGGAGCCGGCATTGAGCTTGCTCACGTCGATGATCTCGGCGTGCGACAGCTCGCCTTCCAGCTGCTTGATGCGGCCTTCGATGAAGCCCTGTTCCTCGCGCGCGGCGTGGTACTCGGCATTCTCCTTCAGGTCGCCATGCTCACGCGCTTCGGCGATCGCGGCGATCACCTTCGGCCGCTTGACCGACTTCAGGTGATCCAGTTCGTCGCGCAGCTTCTGCGCGCCCTTCATCGTGATGGGGGCTCTCATGCATTCAACTCCTTGTGCAGCTCCTGCAGCGACCAGACGGGGCCGGTGCCGCGGAATTCCAGTGAATCCACCAGCGCCTTGGCGCCGGCAATGGTGGTCGAGTAGGTGACGCGGTGCTGCAGCGCCTCGCGACGGATCGAGAACGAGTCGTTGATCGCCGAGCGACCTTCGGTCGTGTTGACGATGTAGACGATCTCGCCGTTCTTGATCGAATCGACGATGTGCGGACGACCCTCGACCACCTTGTTGATGATCTCGCACTGCATGCCATGCTGCTGCAGCCAGGCGGCGGTGCCACGGGTGGCCACCAGGCTGTAGCCGCGCGCCAGCAGCGCCTTGGCGACCGGCAGCACGCGCTTCTTGTCCGGGTCGCGCACCGACACGAAGGCCTTGCCGATCGGCGGGGCCTTGATGCCGCCGGCTTCCTGCGCGCGTGCGAAGGCGGCGTTGAAGCTGCGACCGACGCCCATCACCTCGCCGGTGGACCGCATTTCCGGCCCGAGGATCGGATCGACGCCCTGGAACTTGGCGAACGGGAAGATCGCTTCCTTCACCGAGTAGTAGTCCGGCACGATCTCTTCGGTCGCGCCCTGCTCGGCCAGGGTCTTGCCGGCCATGCAGCGTGCGGCGATCTTGGCCAGCGGCATGCCGGTGGCCTTGGACACGAACGGCACCGTGCGCGAGGCACGCGGGTTCACTTCAAGCAGGTAGACGGTGTCGTCGCCCTCGTCGCTGGTCTGGATCGCGAACTGGGTGTTCATCAGGCCCACCACGTTCAGCGCCTTGGCCAGCTCCACCACCTGGCGACGCAGCTCGGCCTGGGTCTCGGCCGACAGCGAGTACGGTGGCAGCGAGCACGAGGAGTCGCCCGAGTGCACGCCGGCTTCTTCGATGTGCTCCATCACGCCACCGATCAGCACGTTGCCATCCTTGTCGGCGATGATGTCGACATCGCACTCGACAGCGTTGTCGAGGAAGCGGTCCAGCAGCACCGGCGAATCGTTGGACACCTTCACCGCATCACGCACGTAGCGGGCCAGATCGGCTTCGCCGTACACGATCTCCATCGCACGGCCACCGAGCACGTAGCTCGGACGCACCACCAGCGGGTAGCCGATCTCGCGGGCCAGCAGCAGGGCTTCCTGGTCGTTGCGGGCGATACGGTTCGGCGGCTGCTTCAGGCCCAGCTTGTCCACCAGCTGCTGGAAACGCTCGCGGTCCTCGGCCAGGTCGATGGAGTCCGGGCTGGTGCCGATCACCGGCACGCCATTGGCTTCCAGCGCGCGGGCCAGCTTCAGCGGCGTCTGCCCGCCGTACTGCACGATCACGCCCTTCGGCTGTTCCAGCTCGACGATCTCCAGCACGTCTTCCAGCGTCAGCGGCTCGAAGTACAGGCGGTCGGAGGTGTCGTAGTCGGTCGAAACGGTTTCCGGGTTGCAGTTGACCATGATGGTTTCATAACCATCCTCGCGCAGCGCCAGCGCCGCATGCACGCAGCAGTAGTCGAACTCGATGCCCTGGCCGATGCGGTTCGGACCGCCGCCCAGGATCATGATCTTGTCGCGATTGCTCGGCGCGGCCTCGCACTCGTCCTCGTAGGTCGAGTACAGGTAGGCGGTGCCGGTGGCGAACTCGGCAGCACAGGAGTCCACGCGCTTGTAGACCGGGCGCACCTTGTGGGCACGACGCAGCGCACGGATGGCCGCTTCGTTGGTGCCGGTCAGCTGGGCCAAGCGGGCGTCGGAGAAACCGGCACGCTTGAGCCTGCGCAGGCGGGCGGCGTCCAGTGCATCGATGCCATCGGCAGCGACTTCACCTTCGGCAGCGATGATTTCCTCGATCTGGTCCAGGAACCAGTGGTCGATGAACGACAGCGCATGGATCTCTTCCACGCTCATGCCGGCGCGGAACGCGTCGGCCACGTAGAACAGGCGCTCCGGACCCGGTGCCTTCAGCTCGCGGCGCAGGGTCTGCAGGTCTTCCTCGTTGGCCAGGTCCAGGCCGGTCGGGTCGAAGCCGACCTTGCCGGTTTCCAGGCCACGCAGCGCCTTCTGTACCGATTCCTGGAAGGTGCGACCCATCGCCATGACTTCGCCCACCGACTTCATCTGGGTGGTCAGGCGCGCATCGGCGGCCGGGAACTTCTCGAAGGCGAAGCGCGGGATCTTGGTGACCACGTAGTCGATGGACGGCTCGAACGACGCCGGGGTCAGGCCACCGGTGATCTCGTTCTTCAGTTCGTCCAGGGTGTAGCCCACGGCCAGCTTGGCGGCCACCTTCGCGATCGGGAAGCCGGTGGCCTTGGAGGCCAGCGCCGAGGAGCGCGACACGCGCGGATTCATCTCGATGACGACCACGCGGCCGGTCTTCGGGTTGATGCCGAACTGCACGTTGGAGCCGCCGGTATCGACGCCGATCTTGCGCAGCACGGCGATGGAGGCATCGCGCAGGCGCTGGTACTCCTTGTCGGTCAGGGTCTGCGCCGGGGCCACGGTGATCGAGTCACCGGTGTGCACGCCCATCGGATCGAGATTCTCGATCGAGCAGACGATGATGCAGTTGTCGGCGGTGTCACGCACCACCTCCATCTCGAATTCCTTCCAGCCCAGCACCGACTCTTCCACCAGCACTTCGGTGGTCGGCGACAGTTCCAGGCCGCGGCTGACGATTTCCACCAGCTCTTCGCGGTTGTAGGCGATACCACCGCCACTGCCGCCCAGGGTGAAGCTCGGACGGATGATGGTCGGGTAACCGACGCGGGTCTGGATCTCCAGCGCTTCGTCCAGCGTGTGAGCGACGGCGGCGGTCGGGCACTCCAGGCCGATCTCGCCCATCGCCACGCGGAACAGCTCGCGGTCTTCGGCCATGCGGATCGCTTCGCGCTTGGCACCGATCAGCTCGACGTTGTACTTCTCCAGCACGCCGTTGTCGGCCAGGTCCAGCGCGCAGTTCAGCGCGGTCTGTCCCCCCATGGTCGGCAGCAGCGCGTCGGGCTTCTCCTTGGCGATGATCTTCTCGACCGTCTGCCAGTTGATCGGCTCGATGTAGACGGCGTCGGCCATCTCCGGGTCGGTCATGATCGTGGCCGGGTTGCTGTTGACCAGCACCACGCGGTAACCCTCGTCGCGCAGGGCCTTGCAGGCCTGGGCGCCGGAGTAGTCGAACTCGCAGGCCTGGCCGATGACGATCGGGCCGGCACCGATGATGAGGATGGTCTTTAGGTCAGTGCGCTTGGGCATTTTCTTCTCTAAGTCAGTACAGCGTGACAAGGGGGAGTGATCGCACGCTGTCGATCAGGAATCTCGATCCGCAGCGCCGCGCCGGGAGGCAGCAGCAATGCGGGGGCTTACGGTCCATCGCGGTGCCACCGGTGGCCGGTGGCCTGCGGATCACGCCTTGGCCTGTTCCATCAGGGTCACGAAACGGTCGAACAGCGGACCGACGTCGTGCGGGCCCGGCGACGCTTCCGGATGGCCCTGGAAGGAGAACGCCGGCACATCGGTGCGTGCGATGCCCTGGTTGGTGCCATCGAACAGCGACCGGTGGGTCACGCGCAGCGTCGCCGGCAGGGTGGCTTCATCGACCGCGAAACCATGGTTCTGCGAGGTGATCATCACCCGGCCACTGTCCAGGTCCTGCACCGGATGGTTCGCACCATGGTGGCCATGGCCCATCTTGACGGTCTGCGCGCCCGAGGCCAGGCCCAGCAGCTGGTGGCCCAGGCAGATGCCGAAGGTCGGAATCTTCACGTCGATGAAGGTCTTGATCGCGGCGATCGCGTAATCGCACGGCTCCGGGTCACCCGGGCCATTGGACAGGAAGACACCGTCGGGCTTCAGCGCCAGCACTTCAGCCGCCGGGGTCTGCGCCGGCACCACGGTCACTTCGCAGCCGCGTTCGGCCAGCATGCGCAGGATGTTGGTCTTCACGCCGAAATCGTAGGCCACGACCTTGAAGCGGGCCGGCACGCTGACGAAGGCGTTGGCATCCAGGTCCAGCTGGCCCTCGGTCCAGACATAGGTCTTCTCGGTAGTGACGACCTTGGCCAGATCCATGCCCTTCAGGCCCGGGAACTTGCGGGCGGCTTCCAGCGCCTTCTCAACATCGATGTCACCTGCCATCAGCGCACCGTTCTGGGCACCGTTCTCGCGCAGGATGCGGGTGAGCTTGCGGGTATCGATGCCAGCGATCGCCACCACGCCACGCTGGATCAGCCAGTCCTGCAGCGACACCTGGCTGCGCCAGTTGCTGGGGCGGCGCGGCACATCGCGCACGATCAGGCCGGCCGACCACACCTTGGAGGCTTCGTCGTCCTGGTCGGTCATGCCGGTGTTGCCAATATGCGGATAGGTCAGCGTGACCATCTGCCGGGCGTAGGACGGATCGGTCAGCACTTCCTGGTAACCGGTCATGGCGGTGTTGAACACCACTTCACCGACGGACAGGCCGGGCGCGCCTACGGATTCGCCCTCGAATACGGTGCCGTCTTCGAGGACGAGGATTGCGGCTTGGGTCACGGAAATCTCACTTTGGCTACCGAGGGGGTGCCGAAGTCACGCCTGTGCTTCACGGAAATCCGGTTGCAAAAAAGCGCGGACGTGCGGTTCAGGACCGGTCCGGCTTTGGTGATTCGGCGAGTGCGAATTGTAGCGCTGCCGGAGCGCTCGCGCCAGCGGTTGAATCGTTTCATGAACAGGCGACTGCGTATTCATTTCAATACGCCCGCGTGTGCAAAGCGCGATGGCCGGGGTCGGATCCCTTTTCATGCGGGAAAAGGGCTCTGATCCCAATCGCGGCGAGGGGTCAGATCCCTTTCCGTTGGAAAGGGATCCGACCCCGTGAATCAGCCCGCCGGGGTGTCCAGCAGGTCGCGCACCCGGTAGCTCCCGGGCGCCCGCCCCTGCAGCTGGCGGGCGGCAAACAGCGCACCGCGGGCGAAGATGTCGCGGTTGGTCGCCCGGTGGACCAGTTCGATGCGCTCGCCCAGGCCGGTGAACTGCACCAGATGCTCACCCACGATATCGCCGGCCCGCAGGCTGGCGTACTGCGGATCCGCCCCACCCCGCTGCGCGGCTGCGCCCAGGGTCAGTGCCGTTCCCGAGGGCGCATCCTTCTTCTGCGTATGGTGCGATTCCACGATGTCGCAGTCCCAGCCCGACAGGGCCTGCGCAGCGCGCTCGACCAGCTCGTCCAGCACCGCGACACCGAGGCTGAAGTTCGAAGCCCACACCAGCGGAATGCGCGCCGCGGCGGCGTCCAGCGCCTGGCGCTGCGCACTGGAGATGCCGGTGGTACCCGATACCAGGCCTGCGCCGCGTTCAACGCACAGGGCCAGCATCGCATCGAAGCCTTCCGGCAGGCTGAAGTCGATGGCCACATCGAATGCCGGCGCCCCTGCCAGCTCGCTGGCGGCAAAGAACGGCACTCCGTCGACCACCCGCTGGGCCGGCGCGCGGCCGGTCACCGCTGCCACGATCTGCAGGGTTTCGGGATGATCGGCGGCCAGCCGCAGCAGGGCCTGGCCCATGCGCCCGGAAGCGCCGTGAATGAGCAATCGCAGGGGAGTCTGGTTCATGCCCCGCAGGCTAGCGGCAGCATGCCCGGTCCGGCAAGCATCATCGCTGCTACGCTGCAGGACTCTTCATGCAATGGACCGCATTTCCCATGCAGATCAGCGAACAGCTGGTACTGGTCACCGGCGCTGGCCGCGGCCTCGGCCAGCATATCGCCCGCGCATTCGCCGCGCAGGGTGCCCGGATCATCATCAACTACCACCGCAGCGAGACGGCCGCACGTGCGCTGGCGGTAGAGCTGGGCGGGCAGGCACTCGCGCTCCGCGCCGACGTCACCGACCGGGGCCAGATCGAGGCACTCCTGCAGCAGGCGCTGGCGCATTTCGGCCAGGGCGTGACCACTGTGGTCAACAATGCATTGGCCGACTTCTCCTTCAATGGTGATGCGCGCGACGGCGCTGCCGACATTGGCTGGCCGGCGTTCCAGGCGCAGTTCGAAGGCAGCGTGCGCGGCGCGCTCAACACCGTGCAGGCCGCCCTGCCCGGCATGCAGGCGCGCGGTTTCGGCCGCATCATCAACATCGGCACCAATCTGTTCCAGAACCCGGTGGTGCCCTATCACGACTACACGGCCGCCAAAGCCGCCCTGCTTTCGCTGACCCGCACCTTGGCCGGCGACCTGGGGCCGCAGGGCATCACCGTCAACATGCTGTCCGGCGGCCTGCTGCGCAGCACCGATGCCAGCGCGGCGACACCGCAGGCGGTGTTCGATTACATCGCCGCCAACACGCCACTGCGCAGCGTGACCACGCCGGCCGAGTTCGCCGACGCCGCGCTGTTCTTCGCCAGCCCCTGGGCGCGCGCGGTCACCGGCCAGAATCTGGTGGTGGACGGTGGGCTGGTGCGGGATTGACGCTTCGGCGAGCGCAGCAGCCCCCGCTCTCTCCCGCCATCGTCAGTGCTGCTTCGGCGGCGTCGGCCCGCAGCTGTCGCAGCCACCACAGGCACCGCCGCTGCCACTGACAGGCGGCGCGATCCTGCGGCCCAGCGCCTGCAGCCAGCCGGCGCGGCCGGGCTTGAGCAGCGCCAGTGCCAAGGCACCGCGCATCCTGCGCACGGTGCCGGGGAACTGCTTTTTCAGTACGACCCACGCGCTGACCAGCACGGCCAGCGCAACGAGCAGGTACTGGAGCAGCAGTCCTGCGTCCATCAGCCGCCTCCCAGCGCCACGGTCACCTGGTAGGTGATCAGCGCTGCAACGTAGGCCGCTGCGAACAGGTAGAACGCCGCGAAACCCATCTTCTTCCACGAGTTGGTCTCACGCTTGATGGTGGCCAGCGTGGAGATGCACATCGGCGCATAGATGAACCACACCAGCAGCGACAGGCCCGTGGCCAGCGACCAGCCATCGGCCACCACCGGCGTGAGCGCCGAGATCGCCGCATCGTCGTCGGCCGCGGACAGCGCGTACACTGTCGCCAGCGAGGAAACCGCCACTTCACGCGCGGCCAGGCCCGGAATCAGTGCGATGCAGATCTGCCAGTTGAAACCCAGCGGAGCGAAAACCGCGGTCATCGCATGGCCGATGCGGCCGGCGTAGCTGTAATCGATGGCCGGCAGCGTGGCGTCGGCGGGCGCACCGGGGAACGACAGCAGGAACCACAGCAGCACGGTCAACGCCAGGATGATGCCGCCCACGCGCCGCAGGAAGATCATGCCGCGCTCATACAGGCCGACTGCCAGATCACGCGGATGCGGAATACGGTACGAGGGCAGCTCCAGCATCAACGGATGCTCGCTCTTGTCGCGGCGCCACTTCTTCATGACCCACGACATCGCCAGCGCGCTGAGGATGCCGGCCACGTACAGTCCGAACAGCACCAGGCCCTGCTGGTTGAAGATGCCGACCTTGCCATCGGGAATGAAGGCGGCGATCAGCAGGGCATACACCGGCAGGCGGGCCGAACAGGTCATCAGCGGCGCCACCAGGATCGTCGCCAGCCGGTCGCGTGGATCCTGGATGCTGCGGGTGGCCATGATGCCCGGCACCGCGCAGGCGAAGCTGGACAGCAGCGGGATGAACGAACGCCCCGACAGGCCGGCCGCGGCCATCAGCCGATCGAGCAGGAACGCTGCACGTGGCAGGTAGCCGGACTCTTCCAGCGCGAGGATGAACGCGAACAGGATCAGGATCTGCGGCAGGAACACCACCACGCCTCCCAGGCCGGCGATGATGCCGTCGGTCAGCAGGCTGGTCAGCGGCCCCTCCGGCAGCGCGCCACCGACCACCTCGCCCAGCCAGCCGAAGCCGGCCTCGATGCCATCCATCAGCGGTGTCGCCCAGGCGAACACCGCCTGGAAGATCAGGAACATCACCACGACCAGCGTCACCAGTCCGAACACCGGATGCAGCAGCCAGCGGTCAAGCGTGTCGTCGATCTTCGCGGTGCGTGCCGGCATGCGCACGGCCACCGCCAGGATGTCACGTACCCGGGCGTGGTAGTCGATGCCGTCCTCGGCCGGCGGCATCGGCGCATCCAGGTGCGGCACCATGCGGTCCAGGCGCTCGACCAGCGCACGCGCGCCCTGCTTGCGTACCGCCACGGTCTCGACCACCGGCACGCCCAGCTCGCGCTCCAGCGCTGCCACGTCCAGTTGGATGCCACGGCGCTCGGCCGCATCCACCATGTTCAGCGCCACCACCATCGGTTTGCCCAACTCGCGCAGTTCCAGTGCGAAGCGCAGGTGCAGGCGCAGGTTGGTGGCATCGATCACGCACAGCAGCACGTCCGGCGCGGCCTCGCCCGGATAGAAGCCCCGGCACAGGTCGCGGGTGATCGCCTCGTCCAGGCTCGCCGGGTGCAGGCTGTACGCACCCGGCAGGTCAAGCACGGCGAACTCGCGGCCGGAGGGTGCGCGCAGGCGTCCTTCCTTGCGCTCGACGGTCACGCCGGTGTAATTGGCGACCTTCTGCCGGCTGCCGGTCAGCTGGTTGAACAGGGCGGTCTTGCCGCTGTTCGGGTTACCGACCAGCGCGATGCGCAGGGGGGCGGCAGTGGCGGATGCGGTCATGCACGTCTTTCCTGGCTGGCAGCGTCGATCACGACGCGCTTGGCTTCACTGATACGCAGTGCGAAACGGGTGAACCCGACCTGCACCAGCAACGGCTCCCCCCCCAGCGGGCCCTTGGCCACCAGGCGGACCTCCTCGCCCTTGACGAAGCCCAGCTCGCGCAGGCGGCGGGCAATGGCATCGTTGGCATGCAGGTCCTGCACGGAGTCGACCACGGCCGAGGTATGCAGGGGCAGTTCGGACAGCGTCATCTAGCCTGTTCTCTGCTGGATGTAAATGGTTCTCGATTCTAACATTCCCGCGTCGCGTCATGGCCCATGACCAATGGCCCGCTATGATCCATACAGGTATGGAGTGACCCTGGAATCCCATGAACGATGCTTTGCAGATCGAGCGCAGTGGCGCCGTCCTCACCCTCTGGCTGAACCGGCCGGAGCTGCACAACGCCTTCGATGCCGGCCTGATCGCCCGGCTGACCGCTGCGCTGGAGGCGGCCGGGCGGGAAGACGCGGTGCGCGCGGTGGTGGTGGCCGGCCACGGCGCATCCTTCTCGGCCGGTGCCGACCTGCAGTGGATGCGGGGCATGGCCGCTGCCAGCGAGGCTGACAACCGCGAGGATTCGCTGGCCCTGGCGCGCCTGATGCGCACACTGGACGAACTGCCCAAGCCGACCCTGGCCCGGGTCCACGGTGCCGCCTTCGGCGGGGGTGTCGGCCTGGTCGCCTGCTGCGACATCGCCATCGCCAGCACCAGCGCCCGGTTCGGCCTGACCGAAAGCCGCCTTGGCCTGCTGCCGGCCGTGATCTCACCGTACGTGATCGAGGCGATCGGGCCGCGTCAGGCCCGCCGCTGGTTCGCGACCGGCGAGCACTTCGACGCCGACACCGCCCTGCGCATCGGCCTGGTGCACCAGCTGGTGGAACCGGAGCGGCTGGACGAGGCGGTGCAGCGCCAGCTGGCCCTGCTCGACAAGGCCGGCCCGATCGCCTCGGCGTCGGCCAAGCGCCTGGTCCGGCAGGTCCGTGACAGCCATGACCGCGATGCGCTCGACCGCGACAATGCCGCCCTGATCGCGCGCCTGCGGGTCTCGGCCGAGGGTCAGGAAGGCCTGGGCGCCTTCCTCGACAAGCGCGCCCCCCATTGGGTCACGGAGGCCTGAACATGCTCGATCATCTTGGTTTGACCAGCGCCGACCTGGCGCGCAGCAGGGCGTTCTTCAGCCAGGCATTGGCCCCACTGCAGATCGGCGTGGTGATGGAAGTCACCGCGGAGCAGACCGGCACCCACGACCAGGTCGGCTTCGGCCGCGATGGCAAGCCGTTCTTCTGGATCGGCAACAACATCGAGGCGGTCTGCCAGCGCCCCGCTGCGGAGACGGAGGCATGAGCGACTACGTCCGCATCGTCGAGGTCGGCCCGCGGGACGGCCTGCAGAACGAAAAGCAACCGGTCTCTACGGCCGACAAGATCGAGCTGATCAACCGCCTGTCGGCCACCGGCCTGCGCAGCATCGAAGCGACCAGTTTCGTCAGCCCGAAGTGGGTGCCGCAGCTGGCGGATGCCGCTGAGGTCTATGCCGGCATCCAGCGCCGGCCCGGCATCCACTATCCAGTGCTGGTACCGAATGAACAGGGCTACGAGCGGGCGCTCGCGGTCGGCGTGGAGGAAGTGGCGGTGTTCACGGCCGCATCCGAGGCGTTCAACCGCACCAACACCAACGCCGGCATCGACGCGTCGCTGGCACGCTTCGAGCCGATCCTGCGCCGCGCCGCCGCCGATGGCGTACGGGTGCGCGGCTATGTCTCCACCGTGCTGGGGTGTCCCTACCAGGGCGAGGTCCCCCTGGCCGATGTGGTGCGGGTGGCGCGCGCCCTGCACCAGATGGGCTGCTATGAGATCTCGCTGGGCGACACGATCGGCGTCGGCACGCCGCGCAAGGCGCGGGCGATGCTGCAGACAGTCGCCGCGGAGATCCCGATGAGCGCGCTGGCCGTGCACTTCCATGACACCTACGGGCAGGCCATTGCCAACATCGCCACCTGCCTGGAAGAAGGCGTGCGCGTGGTCGACAGCGCCGTCTCCGGCGCGGGCGGCTGCCCTTACGCGAAAGGCGCCAGCGGCAACGTCGCCAGCGAGGACGTGGTCTATCTGCTGCAGGGCCTTGGCCTGGACAGCGGGGTGGACCTGCCGGCGCTGGCGGAAACCGGTCGTTGGCTGGCCGGCCTGCTCGGGCGTGCGACCGCCAGCCGCACCGGCCAGGCGCTCGCGGCCGTCTGATCCATCAGGGCGCGTCGCCCGGGCTCCGGGCGGCGCGGTGCACAACGGCAGCGGTCGTGGCTTCCGTTAGAATCGGCGGTTCTCGAACCTGCAGGACCGTGCAATGCAGCTGTCTTCCGTACGTGCCGTGATCACCGGCGGCGTTTCCGGCCTTGGCCTGGCCGTGGCCGAGCACCTCGTCGCCCAAGGCGGCAAGGTGGCCCTGTTCGACCTCAACGACGACAAAGGCAGCGCCGCCGTCGCCGCGCTGGGTGCCGACAACGCCCGCTATTTCAACGTCAACGTCAGTGATGAAGCTGCCGTGGCGGCGGCCATCGACCAGGCCCACGATTTCCTCGGCGGCCTCAACGTGGCGATGAACTGCGCCGGCATCCTCGGCGCGGGCCGTGTGCTCGGCAAGGAAGGCCCGATGCCGCTGGCCGGCTTCCAGGGCACGGTGATGGTCAACCTGGTCGGCAGCTTCAACGTGGCCAAGGCCGCCGCCAACCGCATGCAGCACAACGAGGCCGGCGCCGATGGCGAACGCGGTGTCATCATCAACACCGCCAGCATCGCCGCCTATGAGGGCCAGATCGGCCAGGCCGCGTACGCCGCCAGCAAGGGCGGTGTGGTGTCGATGACGCTGCCGATGGCCCGCGAGCTCTCGCGCTTCGGCATCCGCGTCAACACCATCGCCCCGGGCGTGTTCTGGACACCGATGGTCGATGGCATGCCCGAAGCCGTACAGCAGTCGCTTGCCGCCTCGATCCCGTTCCCGTCGCGGCTGGGCAAGCCGGAGGATTTCGCCAGCCTGGTCGGCTTCATCCTCGGCAACACCTACCTCAATGGCGAGACCATCCGCCTGGACGGCGCTACCCGCCTCGCTCCGAAGTGATTCCCCCGGGCGCCGGGACGGCGTCCACCCCCAACGACCCAGATCACCATGAAAGCCAACGACATCAAGAAGGGCAACGTCGTCGAGTACAACAACGGCGTCTACCAGATCCGCGACATCGAGCGCAGCTCCCCGCAGGGCCGGGGCGGCAACGTCCGCTTCCGCTTCATCATGTACAGCGTGCCGGGCGGCAACAAGCTCGATGCCAGCTTCGATGCCGACGACAATCTGGTCGAGGTCGAACTGCTGCGCCGCCAGTCCACCTATTCGTACAAGGATGGCGATGCGTTCGTCTTCCTCGATGACGAGGACTACACCCCCTACACCCTGGATGCGGACGTCATCGGCGACGACGCCGGCTACATCACCGATGGCCTGACCGGCATCTACGTGCAGGTGATCGACGAGCAGCCGGTGGCCATCCAGTTGCCGGCCTCGGTGGTGCTGGAAGTGATCGAGACCCCGCCGGAACTGAAGGGCGGCACCGCCACCAAGCGTCCCAAGCCGGCCAAGCTCAATACCGGTATCGAGATCATGGTGCCGGAGTACATCGTCAATGGCGAACGCGTGCTGGTGAACACTGCCACCGGCGAGTTCGCAGGCCGCGCGGACTGAGCTGACCGCACGCGCCTGGCAGAGCCGAGCCCCGCTCGGCTCTGCCGACCAGCTTACGGCTGCCTGGCGCCGAAATTGCCACACCCATGGTACTGGCGCGTGCCGACGGTCAGCATCGCCTTCGCCTCGAACGGCTCGCCGCTCATGTCGTCCGTGCACGTCGTGCGCTGGAAGGTGAGCTTGATGTCGGTACCGTCCGCAGCCTTGCCACTCCACCCGTCCGCCCCCCGGTTGGGCGCGCCCACGTCGAAGTGCCGCTGGCCATAATCGACCTGCACCTGCAGGCCCGGCGTGTCACCGTCGACCACCGCCAGCCAGCCCGGTTCGTTGCCGGTCGCCCTGAACGCGGCAGCACCGGCACGGCCGTCGCCCTCCGTGGCCTCCATAGCGCGGCACTCGCGGTCCGCTTCGCCCTTCAGGCTGAGCAGCCCGTCATCGTGGCCCTTCGTCCAGAAACTGTTGCCCTGCCCGTCGCCGTACTTCGCCCCCGAAGCAGCACGCTCGGAGGTCATGGCGAACGTGCGATCCCCGATCACCACGGTGGCTGCGTCCTCGCCGTTGAACGTCGCACGCACGGCCAGATCGCCACACTGATAGGCCGTCTGGCTGGCGGTCGAGTTCGTGGACAGCGGCTGCGGCTCCGGCGGCGCCGGGTCAGCCGTGCCACCTGCTGCGGCAGGCGGCGTCGAGGGCTGGCAGGCCGCCAGCACCAGGGCCAGCGAAGCCGTCGACAGACTGGAAACTACACGCATGACTCGACTCCTTGTCGACCGTACTGAAAAAACCACCCTATCATCCGGCGATGAGCCGGCGCTGAAACCGATGTGATCGCGTTCACGCCGCGAGCACCGTCATCGACAGCAGCTGCGCGCCCTCCCCGCCGGAACTACAGGCCCAGACCCGCAACAGACGCACCCGCAATGCCTGCTCCTGCCCGTGCCGGACGACCACCATCTGCACCGGGCTGGACAGCAGCGCCAGCCGACCGCACAGCAGGGTGTCCACCGCCTGCAGATGCAGCGCCCGCACCTGCAGGTGCCCGCCCAACCAGTCATCCAGCCAGGGCAGATCAAACAGACGCCCGCCATCGCCATCCATCATGAACATCGCCGGCGACAACAGCAGCGACAGTGCCTGCCGATCACCCTCGATCAGGGCCTGGCACAGGCGCCGTTCCAGCGCTTTCAGCTGTACGTCGTGCAGCGTTTTACCGTTATCCGTTCCCATCCACAGATCCTTCCGGCAGTGGCCGGCGCCTGCGCAGGCGCCGCGCGATCCGTTGCCGCACCCCCTGCACCACCACATAGAACACCGGCACGAAGAACACCGCGAGCACGGTCGCGCTGACCATGCCACCGAACACACCGGTACCGATTGCCTGCTGTGTTTCCTTCGAGGCACCCTGCGCCACCATCAGGGGCACCACGCCGAGCGCGAACGCCAGCGACGTCATCACGATGGGTCGCAGGCGCAGGCGCGCTGCCTCCACGGCCGCTTCCACCAGCCCGCGTCCCTGCTGCTGCAGCTGTCGCGCGAACTCGACGATCAGGATCGCGTTCTTCGCCGACAGGCCGATCACCGTGATCATGCCGACCTTGAAGAACACGTCATTGGGCATGCCCCGCAGCAGCACCGCCGCCACGGCTCCCAGCAGACCCAGCGGCACCACCAGCATCACCGCCATTGGTATGGACCAGCTCTCGTACAGCGCCGCCAGGACCAGGAATACCACCAGCATCGACAGCAGCAGCAACCACGGGGCCTGTGCGCCAGACTCGCGCTCCTGCAGCGATTGACTGGTCCACTGCAGCGCGAAGCCCGCCGGCAGCTGCCGGGCCAGGCGCTCCATCTCGTCCATCGCCTGCCCGGTGGAAACGCCCGACGCGGGCGCGCCGGACAGATTCAATGCCGGGAAGCCGAGATAGCGCTGCAGCTGCAGGGGCGCTTCCGTCCACTGCGGATCGACCAGCTCCGACAGCGCCACCATGCCCCCTTCGCTGTTGCGGACATACAGCTTGAGCACGTCGCCCAGCTCCATCCGATACGGCGCATCGGCCTGGACGATGACCTGCTGCAGCCGTCCCTTGTTCGGAAAGTCGTTGACGTATTGCGAGCCCATTGCCGCCGACAGCGTTCCGCTGATCTCGCTGAACGCCACGCCCATCGCCTCGGCCTTGGCGCGATCGATGTCAAGCCGGACGCTGGTACCTGCGGGCATTCCATCGGCATGCACATCGGACAGCAGTGTGCTGGCCTGGGCCAGCTGCAGCAGCTGCTGGAGGGCAGCGCGCAGCTCGGCCTGGGTCTGCCCGGTCCGCGCCTGCAGCGCCAGCGAGAAGCCTGATGAGCGGCCGAGGCTGTCGATGGCCGGCGGCATCACGCTCATGACTTCGCCCTCGACCAGCGTCGACATCGCCTTCCGTACCGCCTCCACCTCGCCGGCAGCCGTCGCACCGGCACGCTCCCCCCAATCCTTCAGCATCGTGTAGGCCAGTGCAGCACTCGGCCCCGAGCCGGAGAAGCTGTACCCCAGGATCGACTGGTTGGATGCCACGCCGGGGCGCGAGGCCACGTGACGTTCGTACGCTTCAACGACGGCAAGCGTGCGCTCGGTGGTCGCCTCGGCCGGCAGCTGGATCGAGGTCATGAAGTACCCCTGGTCCTCCTCCGGCAGGAATGCCCCGGGCAACCCGTTCAGGCCCAGCAGAAGCGCTGCCACCAGTGCGACGAACACCGCCATCACGCGCCCGCTTCGCTGCAGCACAGCGGCCACGCCACGCTGGTAGCGGCCGGTCATCCGCTCGAAGCCGCGGTTGAAGGTGCCGAACAGGCCACTGCGGCCATGATGCCCGCGTGTGTTCCCGCGCAGCAGCGTGGCGCACAGTGCAGGCGTCAGGCTGAGCGCCAGCAGCGCGGAGAACAGGATCGATACCGACATTGCCACGGTGAACTGACGGTAGATCGCGCCTACCGAACCACTGGCGAACGCCATCGGAATGAACACCGCGGTCAGTACCAGGGTGATGCCGATCACCGCGCCAGTCAGTTCGCGCATTGCCTTGATCGTCGCCTCGCGGGGTGGCAACCCCTCCTCGGCCATGATCCGTTCCACGCCTTCGACCACCACGATCGCATCATCGACGATGATGCCGATCGCCAGCACCATGCCGAACATGGTGAGGACGTTGATCGAGAATCCCAGCGCCAGCATCGCCGCGAACGTACCCAGCAGCGCGATCGGCGCGACCACGGCAGGTATCAGCGTATAGCGCCAGTTCTGCAGGAACAGGTACATCACCGCGAACACCAGCAGCATGGCCTCCAGCAGTGTCTGCACCACCTTGCGGATCGAGATGCTGACAAAAGGCGCGGTATCGAACGGAATGCTCGACTCCACGCCACGCGGCAGCAGCGGCGCCAGCTCGGCCATCCTTTCGCGCACCGCTGCGGCAGTGCGTACGGCGTTCGCACCGGGCCGCAGCTGGACGCCCGCGGCGGTCGCAGGCTGACCATCCTCACGGGTACCCCAGGCGTAGCTCTGCGCCCCCAGTTCGACCCGGGCGACGTCACCCAGCAGCACCCGCGAGCCATCCGCACGCGCACGCAGCACGATCGACGCGAACTGCGCCGGCGTGGACAGCTGGCCATCGGCGCTCAGCGGCACGGTCAGGCGCTGGCCGGGCAGGCCGGGGGAGTCGCCGATGCGACCCGGTGCGATTTCCAGGTTCTGCTGCTCGATGGCGCTGGCCACGTCGCCCATGGTCAGGCCATACCCGGTCAGCCGCGTCGGATCGAGCCAGACGCGCATCGCCTGCTCCGCGCCGAACAGTTGCACGCGACCGACACCGTCGATGCGGCGCAGTTCCTCGATGATGTTGCGCGCCATGAAGTCACCCAGCGCGGCCTCGCTGACGCTGGCATCCGGCGAACGCAGGCCGACCAGCATCAGGAAACCGGAATCGGCCGCCTCCACGTACAGCCCGTTCTGGCGCACGCTGCGCGGCAGCCGCGGCTCGATCGCCTTGATCCGGTTCTGCACATCGACCTGGGCCAGTTCGGGGTTGGTTCCCGGCTGGAAGGTCGCCGTGATCGACGCCTCCCCGGAGGTATCCACCGACGATTCGAAGTACAGCAGGTGCTTGACGCTGGACAGTTCGCGCTCGATCAGCGCGACCACCGCATCGTTCAATGTCTGCGGGCTTGCGCCTGGATAGCTCGCATAGATGCTGACACTGGGCGGAGCGACGGCCGGGTAGCGCTCCACGGCCAACCGCGGAATCGCCAGGACACCGGCAAGGATGATGAAGATCGCCAGCACCCAGGCGAACACCGGGCGATCGATGAAGAAACGTGTCATGTTGGATTTTCCTGGATCGGCCGGGTCCTGGCGGACTCAGCCCTGACGACCTGACGGTGCAGCCCCGGCAATGGCGACGGGCCGTGACCAGTCGTGCATCTGGACCACCACGCCTTCCTGCAGGCGCTCCTGGCCTTCGACGACCACCTTCTCGCCCGCCTTCAGGCCATGCCGGACCAGCCACTGCCGATCCACGCTGCCATCGATCTCCAGCGTGCGGATCACCGCCTTGCCGTCACTGCCGACCACCCAGGCATAGGCCTGGCCACCGGCACTGCGCAGCACGGCCTGCTGCGGCAGCACCAGCGCACTGGACGGGGCACCGCGCGGCACTCTCGCCCGCACGTACATTCCGGGCAGCAGCTGGCGCTGCGGGTTGTTCACCAGGATGCGCAGCATCACATCGCCCGTACGCGCATCGACGCTGATGCCGGAGAACAGCAGCTCGCCACGTTCCGACAACGGCCTGCCCGCCGGGCCGATGATCGCCACCGACGACTGTCCACCGCTGGAGGCGCTGCGCTGCAGCGACTCCAGCTGGGACGCAGGCTGGCGAACATCCACGTAGACCTGGTCGATCTGCTGCACCACTGCCATCGGCTCGGCATCGGTCACGCCGACCAGCGCGCCCTCGGTCACCCATGCCTGATCGATGCGACCGGTGATCGGCGCGCTGACCGTCGCATAGCGCAGGTCCAGCTGGCGGCGGGCAAGAATCGCCCGGGCTTCATTCACCGCGGCGCGCGCCTGCTCGTACTCGGCGCTCGCATCGTCGCGATGCTGCTGGCTGACGGCCTGCGCCGCCGCCAGGGCATGCAGCCGCTGCGACTGCACACGGCTGCGGGCAAGCGCCGCCTCGCTGCGCTGCAGGGCCGCCAGCGCCGAATCGACGTCCGCACGGAAGGCTGCCGGATCGATCTGGAACAACGCCTGCCCGGCGGTGACTTCGGCCCCCTGCTCGAACAGGCGACGCTGCACGATGCCGCCGACCTGCGCACGGATCTGTGCGGTACGCACGGCCGTCACGCGGCCCGGCAGCTCATCGTCGCGCTGCACGACCTGTGGGCCGACGGTGACCACACTCACGCGCGGTGCGGGTTCGGGGCTGGCTTCGGGGGAGGAACAGGCCGTCATGGCCAAGGCGAGGACCGCGATCAACGCGGCCGGAGTCCTGAAGGTTCTCATTGCTGTGCACAATGCCGCGGGCGCGGCGGATAGGTCATGAAGCGCGCAGTCTGCGCGGCGATGATGGGGTTTCGATGGAGGAAGTGTGGAGATACGATGGAGGCAAGCACCTTATGGCCTGATCCACGCATGCACGCCTCCACCGCCCTCGCCGCCCTGGTCCTGATCGTGGAGGACGAGGCCGAGATCGCCGACATCCTCACTGCCTATCTTGAACGTGAGGGCCTGCGCACCCTGCGCGCCGGCGACGGCCACAGTGCACTGGACCTGCACCGCAACATGCGTCCGGACCTGGTCCTGCTGGATGTACAACTGCCGCGGCTGGACGGATGGAGCGTGCTGAGCCAGCTGCGCCAGCGCGGGGAAACGCCGGTGATCATGCTGACCGCACTCGACCAGGACCTGGACAAGCTGACCGCGCTGCGCATGGGCGCCGACGACTACGTGGTCAAGCCGTTCAACCCGGCCGAGGTGGCTGCGCGCGTGCGCGCGGTGCTGCGGCGGACGCTCAGATCCTCACGCGTGGATGCACCGGCGGCACTGCGCATCGGGCAGCTGCTGATCGATCCGGCAACCCATGCCGTGCATGTGGAAGGCGATGGCTACAGCCATGAAGTCCTGCTGACGCTGACCGAGTTCAAGCTGCTGCACTGCATGGCCCTGGCACCGACCCGCATCTTCAGCCGCAGCGAACTGATGCATGAATGCCTGCCTGAGAGTGAAGCGCTGGAGCGCACGGTCGACAGCCATGTCAGCAAGCTGCGCCGCAAGCTGGACGACGTGGGCATGGTCAACATCCCGGCCAGCGTGCGCGGCGTCGGTTACCGCCTGATGGCCGACCGCTGATGCGCCGGTCCGGGCTCAGCCGGCACATCGTCGTCTCGATGTCGCTGATGGTGATCGGTGTCATTGTGATGATGATCCTCTCGTCCTGGCTGCTGTATGCGGTGCTGGTCGAGTTTTCGCCGGCCAGTACGGTCGAGCCGGAAAGCTGGCTGCCCACCGGACCCGAACTGGCCTGGATGGTCGGTGTCATCCTGACCGGGCTGGCCCTTGCGATCGCCGCATCGTTCCGCCTCGCCCACCGTATCCTGTCCCCGTTGAATTCGCTGGTCGACAGCGTGCGCGCGCTGGCCAGCGGCGACCTGGGCGCACGCGCCAGCGCCGACGGCAACTCTCCCGGCGAGGTCGCCGCGCTGGTCGACGACTTCAACGCGATGGCGCGCCGCCTGCAGCACATGGAAAGCGAACGGATGATGTGGCACGCCGCCATCGCCCACGAACTGCGCACGCCGGTCACCATCCTGCGTGGTCGCCTGCAGGGCCTGGCCGAAGGCGTGTTCCACCCCGACGAATCGCAGTTCCGCAGCCTGCTGGCGCAGGTGGAAGGGCTGTCGCGGCTGATCGAGGATCTGCGCGTGCTGAGCCTGGCGGACAACGCCCGGCTGGACGTGCGCCGCGCCCGTACCGATGTGGTGGCCGAAGTGCACTCGGTGATGACCCTGGTCGATCCCCAGTTCCGCGCGGCCGGCTTCGTGCTGGAACTGGAGACCAGCCGCGAGGAGCACAACGCCCACTGCGATCCGACCCGCCTGCGGCAGGCGCTTCTTGCGTTGCTGGAGAACGCACGCCGCTACGCCAGCCCGGGCCGGGTGCGGATCGCCGTGCATGACACCCCGGGGCACGTGCAGGTTGCCATCGAGGATGAGGGCCCCGGCATCGATCCGGCACTGCACGCGGACATCTTCAGCCCCTTCATGCGCGCCGACGGTTCACGTTCGCGCCAGGGTGGTGGCAGCGGCCTGGGCCTGGCCGTGGTCAAGGCCATCGCCGATGCACATGGCGGAAAGGTCTACTGCGCGCCCGGTGGCAGCGGCGGCAGCCGCTTCGTCATCGAACTGCCGCGCCAGTAGGCGTCGCCTGCCGTCGCAGGCGCTCACCCAGCGCCACCAGGTTCGCGTCGATGTCATCGAGTTCCCCCCGCTGCGATGCCGGCAGCTGCTGCCGCAGCTGCATGCGCAGGGTTCGCCACGCCGGCACCGCCTGGGCGCTGGCCAGCGCAACGCGGTCGGCCAGCAGTACCTGCTCCTCAGGCAGCGGCAAGCCGTAGCCGCCGTCCGCCAGCAGCTCCCCGGGACGCAGCCACTGCCCGCTCAGGTCCAGCAGTTCGCGCAGACTGCGTGCTTCAGCGCTCTCCGGCGCCGCCAGCAGACTACGCTTCAGCACGTCACGCGCGCGCAGCTCCGCGCGTCGCTGCGCGGCCTGTTCCAGCAGCAGCAGTCCAGCACTTGCGCGCAGATCACCCTGCAGCAGCCAGGGGCCGCGCTCGCGCGCGGGCAGATTCAGCCATGCGCGCACGTCGCGCGCCGGCAAGGCGAGCTGGGTGGCAGCCACGGAAAAAAGCTGCTGGTAATGATCACGCGCGGAGGCGAAGTAATACCCCTGGGCCTGCGCACCCGCCCGATCCGCCAGTACCTGGTCGTCCAGAACATGCAGCCGTGCCAGCCGACGCCGCAGTCCCCGCGGGGTGAGCTGGGCGAGCCCGGCCTGGCCGAGCCGGGGCACGCCGGCCTGCAGCAGTTTCGCAGTCTCCACCGCGCAGTTGTTGCTGACGAAGTAGTAGCGTCCGTCATAGGTCCAATGCACCTGCGCGGTGCGTTCCAGCAGGCTGGCGATTTCTTCGCGCTGCAGGCGCAGGGGCAGCGACTGCAGGCCACGCAGCTCGACCTTGGTGTATTCATCCACCACCTGCTGCAGCGGCAGCACGAACAAGCGCGACGGATAGTCGCCGGTCAGGCCACGCCAGTTGGAAATCTGCACATCACCCACGAACGCGCGGAAGGACAGTACGCGGTGATGTTCGAGATCCAGTCGGCACGCCGGTCCCGGCGTCCGGCCCGGCCGGCAGATGACCAGCCGCAGCATGCTGTGGCCCCAGCGGCTCATCGGCTGCCGGCTGCCTTCAGCAAACAGGTAGTCCACCGCATAGACGCGCGCGGGATCCAGCTGCAGCAACGAGGCTGCCCCCTCCTCCGCTTCGGCCTGCAGCAATGGGAGGGTTGCCTCACAGTGCGGGCGTGGCAGCGATGGCGGCGTGCCGAAATGCGCCCGGTACCACTGCGCCAGGGCTGGACGGCGGCAGGCGAACGCACCATCGAGCACGAAATGCTCGGCATTCACTGCCAGGTACTCGGCCGCATCCGTCAGCTCGTAGGGATCCGGGCTGCGGTCACGGAAATCATTGTCACCGCGGCCCAGATGCCACGGCCTGCGCTGCCAGCCGGACAGATCGCGCCAGCGCGCGCTGCGCGACCAGCCTGCACCGTTGCGGTCGGCAACGTGGGCCAGTTCGTGCACCAGCGCGCTGCGTCGCGCGCGGCGGGCGCCAGGCACCTCCTCATCCAGCAGGTCGCGACGCATCGACACGCGTCCGCCAAAGGCCCGACCGTGCACATCGGCCGGCAGGGCCTCACTCCAGCGCACCTGCACCTGCGGCGGCAACGCGCGCAGCAGCCCCTCGGGCAGCAGCGACTGCACGTCGGCCAGGGTCTGCCGGGCCAGCCGTTGTTGTGTTGGGTCCAGGCCTGCGGGGTCCAGCTGCAGGCGGTCGGTCGCATGCGCCACCGGTATCGCCAGCCACGCCAATGCGATACCCCATCCTGCATGCAGGGCGCGCTTGTACAGCGCCGGGTCGCGCCCGGCATCTGCTGCTGCCCGCTTACGCTGGACGTTCAGCCGTGCATCGGCCGGCGCCACGGCAAGCGAAACCGCGGGCGGCATGCGGCCCGGATCAACGCGCCAGCAGGGCGCGCGCCAGTTCCAGATCGCTCTGCTGCTGCGCGGCAGCGTCCTGCTCGCGCAGATGGACCAGCGCGGCCTGCAGGCGCGCGCCACGGATCTGGCCGTCGCTGGCGACAAAGGCCGCGGCATCATCGCGCGCAGCGCGCACGACCTTGTCGTCACCCGAGCTGCTGCCCGACGAGCCGGACGATGCACCGGTTGCCGAACCGGCCGAGGTGCCGGCGAAGCTGGAAGCGAAGCCGGCCAGCGGCAGGGACAGCAGGGCAATCAGCAGGAACGGTCGGATCATCGGTCGCAGGCCGGTTGAAGGAATGGGTGGAGCGTAACGGGTGCGTGAAGGGTTTGCCCAGATCAGGCGTCGAACAGCTTGCCCGGGTTCAGCCGCCCTTCGGGATCGAACGCACGCTTGACCGCCTTCATCAACGCGATTTCCGCCGGTCCGCGCGTGCTGTCCAGGTAACCCTTCTTGACCAGGCCGATCCCATGTTCGGCCGAAATGCTGCCATCGAAACGCGCCAGCACCTGCGCCAGCAGCTTGGTCACCTGCTCGCACTGGGCAAGGAACTCGGCGTCGCTGGTGTCGTCCGGCTTCAGCACGTTGATGTGCAGGTTGCCGTCGCCGATATGGCCGAACCAGACCACATCGAAGTGTGGATAAGCCTGGCCGATCAGCGCCTGGGTCTCGGCCAGGAATGCCGGCATCGCCGAGATACGCACCGAGACGTCATTCTTGTAGGGCTTGTAGCGCGCCAGTGATTCGGTGATGCCCTCCCGCAGGCGCCACAGCTGGGCCGCCTGTGCGTCGCTGGCGCTGATCACGCCGTCGCTGACCCAGCCGTTGCCCATGCAGTCCTCGAAGGCCGCCATGGCCGCGGCTTCCTGTGCCTCGTCATTGGCAGCGAACTCGGTCACGACATAGTACGGATGCACTTCGTCGAACGGCGCCTGCGCACCATGTGCCAGCACGTGTTCCAGCGCCCGGTCGGTGAAGAACTCGAACGCCTGCAGCTGCAGGCGCGCACGAAAGGCGGCGAATACCTGCATCAGCACCTCGAAGCTGGGCAGCGCCAGCAGCATCACGTTGCTGGCCGGCGGGGGATCGGTCAGCTTCACCGTCGCCTCGACGATCACGCCCAGCGTGCCTTCTGAACCGATCAGCAGCTGGCGGAAGTCGTAGCCGCTGGAGTTCTTGATCAGGCCCTTGTTCAATTCCAGCAGTTCGCCGCTGGCAGTGACCACCTTCAACCCGGCGATCCATTCACGGGTGTTGCCGTACCGGATCACGCGGATGCCGCCGGCATTGGTGGCGATGTTGCCGCCGATCGAACACGATCCGCGCGCGGCGAAGTCGACCGGATAGATCAATCCATGCTCCAGCGCGGCGTTGTGCAGCGCTTCGAGCGGCATGCCGGCCTGTACCACCAGGGTCCGGTCGACCGCGTCGTAGGCCAGGGCCTTGTTCATCCGTTCCAGGCTCAGCACCAGTTCGCCGTGGGCGGCTACCGCGCCGCCGGACAGCCCGGTACGGCCGCCGGAGGGCACGACCGCAACCGCTTCGGCCGCGCTCCAGCGCATCACCGCCTGCACCTCCTCGACCGTGGCCGGCAGCGCGATCGCCAGCGGCGCCGGCGTCCAGCGCCGGGTCCAGTCGCGACCGTAATGCTCCAGGTCGGATGGGTCGGTTTTCAGCTTCAGGCCGGGACAGGCCTGCAGCAGCGAGGCAATGCGGGAATCGGTCATGTCGGTCCAGCGCGGTGCGTGACGAACGGGCAAGCGTGCCAGTGGCACGCGCCAGCGTCCAGCCCCGCAGTGCCGCACAGATAGCTACGGATGCAACCAATTGCGCACTGCACCATGGGCGGTCCGATCTGGCATAGTGGTCAGCCCCTGTCCCACTGGCCGTGTTGCCCCATGTCGCCGAAGAAGACCTCGTTCCCGAAGCAGGATATCCGCGTGCTGTTGCTGGAGGGGGTCAGCCAGACCGCCGTGGAGGTATTCAGCGCCGCCGGCTACAGCCAGATCGAGGCGCACACCAAGGCGCTGCCCGAGGACGAACTGAAGGCGCGCATCGCCGAGGCGCATATCGTCGGCATCCGTTCGCGCACCCAGCTCAGCGCCGAGGTGCTGGCCGAGGCCAAGCGCCTGATCGCGGTGGGCTGCTTCTGCATCGGCACCAACCAGGTCGATCTGGACGCGGCCGAGCTGGCCGGCATCCCGGTGTTCAACGCGCCCTATTCCAACACCCGCAGCGTGGCCGAACTGGTGATCGCCGAGGCGATCATGCTGACCCGTGGCATCCCGCAGAAGAACGCTGAATGCCACCGCGGCGGCTGGTCGAAGTCCGCCAGCGGCAGCCATGAGGTACGGGGCAAGACGCTGGGCATCATCGGCTACGGCCACATCGGCACCCAGGTCGGCGTGCTGGCCGAATCGCTGGGCATGCAGGTGATCTTCCACGACGTGGAAACCAAGCTGGCGCTGGGCAATGCGCGTGCCGCGGCCAGCCTGGACGACCTGCTGGCACGTGCCGACATCGTTACCCTGCACGTGCCGGAGACCCCGGCCACGCAGTGGATGATCGGCAGCACCGAGCTGGCGAAGATGCGCAAGGGCGCGCACCTGATCAATGCGGCGCGCGGCACCGTGGTCGACATCGATGCGCTGGACGCAGCGCTGGCCAGCGGCCATGTCGGTGGGGCTGCACTGGATGTGTTCCCGGTGGAGCCGAAGGGCAACGGCGACATCTTCGAATCACCACTGACCCGCCACGACAACGTGATCCTGACCCCGCATGTCGGCGGCAGCACGCTGGAAGCGCAGGACAACATCGGCGTGGAAGTCGCCGCCAAGCTGGTGCGCTACAGCGACAACGGCAGCACCCTGTCGGCGGTCAATTTCCCGGAAGTGACCCTGCCCGAACACGAAGACAGCCTGCGCCTGCTGCACATCCACCAGAACGTGCCGGGCGTGCTGTCCAAGGTCAACGAGATCTTCTCGCGCCACAACGTCAACATCGACGGCCAGTTCCTGCGCACGGACCCGAAGGTGGGTTACGTGGTGATCGACATCACCGCCAGCGAGGAGCAGGCCGCCGCGGTGCGCGAAGAACTGGCGGCCATTCCGGGCACGTTGCGCACCCGCATCCTGTATTGATTGAAGGTTCGCCGGGCACGGCCCGGCGCTACCCACGCGATCAAGGTTCGCCGGGCACGGCCCGGCGCTACCCACGCGATCACGGTAGCGCCGGGCGATGCCCGGCGGCCCGCGCATGAGGTGGACGTCCCCGTCAGCGCGCCAACCACCGGCGCGCCATGCGCTGCATCGATTCGTCCGATTCCGGATCGGCCGCGACTTCGGTCACCGGCCGCCAGGCCAGGTCCAGCGATTCCTCGCTGAGCACGAAGTCCTCGCCCCCCAGCGCCCGGATCACGAAGCGCACGTCGTAGTGCCAATGCCCCGGCACGTCCCCGCGTTCGGGGATCCAATGCTTGTCCAGGTCGAAGATCGCCGGATCGTCCAGCACCAGCCCGGACAGCCCCGACTCCTCCTCTGCCTCCTTCAGCGCCACCCGGGCCAGGTCGCGGTCGCCGTCGGCGTGGCCGCCCAGCTGCAGCCAGCGCTGCAGCTTGCGGTGGTGGGTCAGCAGCAGGCGCTGGCCATCGGCGCTGACCAGCCAGCAGCTGGCGGTGAAGTGGCCGGCCAACCGCTCGCGCCGGAACGGATCTTCCGGATCGTCCAGCAATGTGCCGAATTCGGCAGCCAGGGCGTCGTGGGCGGGCTCGAGGCGCGCATGGTCCCGCAGCAGACTGCGCAGGCGATCATCAAGCGCGGCAAGGGTTTCGGCGGTGTGGCTCATGAATGGGGGTGGTTCGGAAAAATACTGTTCATTATCGCCGCTCATTGTTGCGATTGCGCTTGTGCGTTGGCTTCAGCTTTGGCTAAGGTACAGCGGGCCGTTCGCGCGGCCTTCACCATTCAGGGCTGCCGGCAACGTATCGACGGCCCCCAAACCGATCATTAGGGAAGTACTGCATGCTGAAAGCTCTGTTGAGGGTCAAGCCGGTGCAACCGGCCGGGCACGTCGATGCCGGCGAACCCATCGAAGGCAGCCTGGACGGCGAAGCCACGCTGAAACGGACCCTCACGGCGAAACACCTGATCCTGCTTGGCGTAGGGGCGGTGATCGGTGCAGGCATCTTCGTACTGACCGGTCAGGCCGCGGCCAACCACGCCGGCCCGGCAGTGATGCTGTCGTTCGTCTTCGCCGGCATCGCATGTGCACTCGCCGGCCTGTGCTACGCCGAGTTCGCCGCGATGATGCCGGTATCGGGCAGCGCCTACTCCTACTCCTACGCCACGCTCGGCGAGGGCATGGCCTGGTTCATCGGCTGGTGTCTGGTACTGGAGTACCTGTTCGCCTCGGCCTCGGTCGCGGTGGGCTGGTCGGCCTACCTGATCAGTTTCATCACCACCACGCTGCACATGCCGTTCCCTGACGCACTCAGTGCGGCACCGATCGCATGGACCGGCAGCGAGTTCATCTCTTCCGGCAAGCTGTTCAACCTGCCGGCGGTCCTGATCGTCGCTGCGGTCTCGGGCCTGCTGTATGTCGGCGTGACCCAGTCGGCCTTCGTCAACGCCATCATCGTGGCCATCAAGGTCACCGTGATCTGCCTGTTCATCGGCTTCGGCGCCGCCCACATCGATCCGGCCAACTGGCAGCCCTTCATTCCGGAAAACACCGGCGTATCCGGCGAGTTCGGCTGGAGCGGCGTGTTCCGTGCCGCCACCATCGTGTTCTTCGCCTATATCGGCTTCGACGCGGTTTCCACCGCAGCCGGCGAAACCAAGGACCCGCAGCGCAACATGCCGATCGGCCTGCTCGGGTCGCTGGCCGTGTGCACCCTCGTCTACATCATCGTCTGCGCCGTGCTGACCGGCATGATGCCGTATCACCTGCTGGGCACCGACAAGCCCGTGGCCACCGCGCTGGAGCCCTATGCCAGCCTGTCCTGGCTGAAGACCGCAGTCGAGATCGGCGCCATCGCCGGCCTGTCCTCGGTGGTGCTGGTGATGATGATGGGCCAGACCCGCATCGCCTACACGATCTCCCGCGACGGCCTGCTGCCGAAGTTCTTCGGCAAGGTCCATGCCCGCTTCCGCACCCCGTACTGGGCCACGATCGTGGTCGGTGTGATCGCTGCGGCACTGGCCGGCCTGATGCCGCTGAACGTGCTGGGCGAACTGGTCTCGATGGGTACCCTGCTGGCGTTCGCGACCGTATGCATCGGCGTGCTGGTTCTGCGCTACACCCGTCCGGAGCTGCATCGTCCGTTCCGCGTCCCGGTGGTGTGGATCATCTGCCCGCTGGGCGCGGCGGCCTGCCTGTTCCTGTTCTGGCAGGCCTTCGTGGTGCACTGGCATCTGTTCGTCGGCTGGACCGTGCTGGGCCTGCTGATCTACTTCGGCTACGGCATGCGCAACAGCAAGCTGGCCAAGTCCGCCTGAACCTGCGGGCCGGCCCTGCGCCGGCCCGTCTGCTCCTGCCAGTGTTTCCGCCCGCGCGCCCACCCGGCGCGCATCGACAAGATCCCCACACATGTTCAAGCAACTCTGGGCCACCAAGCACCCGCATGCCGCCCATGAAGACGCCAATGGCCTGAGCCTGCGCCGCCACCTCGGACCCTGGGGGTTGACCGCCCTGGGCATCGGCGCAGTGATCGGCGGCGGCATCTTCGTCATCACCGGGCAGGCCGCAGCCAACCATGCCGGCCCGGCCATCATGCTGTCCTTCGTGCTGGCCGCCATCTGCTGCGCGTTCTGCGCCATGGCCTACGCCGAGTTCGCCTCGATGGTGCCGGTCTCGGGCAGCGCCTATACCTACACCTATGCCACCTTCGGCGAGCTCTCGGCCTGGTTCATCGGCTGGATGCTGGTGCTGGAGTACGGCGTGTCCGCCTCGGCAGTGGCGGTCAGCTGGACCGGCTACTTCCTCAGCCTGCTCAGTCACTTCGACATCCACCTGCCGGCCGCGCTGGTGAGCGCACCGCTGGACGGGCAGCTGCGCCCGACCGGCGCGATCGCCAACCTGCCCGCGGCCATCCTGGTGCTGCTGCTGACCTGGCTGTGCTACGTGGGCATCAGCAAGTCCTCGGCCATGAACATGGCCATGGTGGTGCTCAAGACCGGCCTGATCGTGCTGGTGATCGTGGTTGGCTGGAAGTACGTCGATCCGGCCAACTGGACCCCGTTCATTCCGGAGAACCAGGGGCCCGGCAAGTACGGCATGGAGGGCGTGCTGCGTGGCGCTGCCATGGTGTTCTTCGCCTATATCGGTTTCGAGGCGGTCTCGGTGGCGGCACAGGAGTCACACCGTCCGCAGCGCGACATGCCGATCGGCATGATGCTCTCGCTGGTGGTCTGCACGGTGCTGTACATCGCCATGGCGGCCGTCATGACCGGCCTGGTACCGTACACCCTGCTCGGCACCGATGAGCCGGTGGTCACCGCCGTCGCGGCGCATCCCCAGCTGGGCTGGCTGCGGGTGGTGGTGGAAATCGGGGCACTGGTCGGCCTTTCTTCGGTCGTACTGGTGATGGTGATCGCGCAGCCGCGCATCTTCATGATCATGGGTCGCGATGGCCTGCTGCCGCCCGTGTTCACCCGGATCCATCCGAAGTACCGCACTCCGCATATCAATACGGTCATCACCGGAATCGGCATCGCCCTGCTGGCTGCGCTGTTCCCGCTGGATGTGCTCGGCGAACTGACCTCGATGGGCACGCTGATCGCCTTCGCGGCGGTGTGTGCGGGCGTGCTGATCCTGCGCCGCACCCAACCGGACCTGCCGCGCCCGTTCCGCATGCCGATGGCGTGGCTGATCTGCAGCCTGGGCGTGCTCAGCTGCCTGGCGCTGCTGTCGGCGATGACCATGCACAACTGGATGCTGATGGGCGTGTGGACGTTCTTCGGGTTCGTGATCTATTTCTGCTACGGCTTCCGGCACAGCCGCCTGCGGGTGAAGTAAGGGGTTCTGCATTGCAGGGCCTGCGGCCCTGCACCCGCCGTTGAAGCCGGAGCAACGGCAACGGCAACAGCAACAGCGGGGCCGAGGGTTTGGCGGGACGGGTTGGGTTCGCGGGGGACGCCGTGAATCCATCCCTGGAGGCTTGGCCGCGGCATCCATGCCGCGGACACCCCCGCGAACCCAACCCGCCCCACCTCCGGCAGTCTCCCGGCGCGTCTGGTTGGTCCACGTCTTGCGTGGATGAATTCGTCCAGGGAATGAATTTTCACAGGTCGATGAATCCTCTGTAGAGCGGAGCCATGCTCCGCTCCGAGCAAGCGCAGCGAAGCGACCCGCTTTTCGCTTTTCCTTCTTCACTCCGTGGCTGACGCGCACGGAACCTGTCCGTGGCCGGGCGGGTGGGTTGTGCAGGGGTGTCCGCGGCATGGATGCCGCGGCCAAGCCCCCAAGGATGGGTTTACGGCGTCCCCTGCACAGCCCACCCGCCCGGCCAAAGCAAGAAATCCCGCCCGGCGAGACAGCCACGAGGGGCTCAGCCGTTGGCCGAATCCAGTAAAATCGCCCGCATGAACGCCGCCCCCCTCCCCTACGACACCGCGCGCCTGAGCGAGCTCGCCCAGCTGCTGATCGACAACGTCCGCGAACTGGCCCAGGCCGGCTGGACCCCGGCCACCAGCAGCAACTTCTCCCATCGCCTCGACGACCGCCATGCGGCAATCACCGTCTCCGGCAAGGACAAGGGGCGGCTGATCGAGGACGACATCATGGTCGTGGACTTCGATGGCCAGGCCGTCGGCCGACCGCTGCGCCCGTCCGCCGAGACGCTGCTGCACACGCAGCTGTACCGGCGTTTCCCGGAAGTCGGCTGCGTCCTGCACACGCATTCGCCGGTGCAGACCGTCGCCTCGCGCCTGTATGCACCGCAGGGGCACATCCGCCTGGAAGGCTATGAGCTGCTGAAAGCCTTTGCCGGCAACAGCACGCACGAGATGGCCATCGACGTTCCGGTGTTCGCCAACACCCAGGACATGAACGTGCTGTCGGCCCAGGTCGAGGATCTGCTGGACCGCCAGACGCTGTGGGGCTACCTGATCGATGGCCACGGCCTGTACGCCTGGGGCCGCGACATGGCCGAAGCGCGCCGCCACCTTGAGGCATTCGAGTTCCTGCTGCACTGCGAACTGGAACTGCGCAGGCTGCGTGGCTGAGCAGATTCCAAACCGCAATCTGCGCCCGCCCGCCACCCTGCTACCCTGTCCTCCCCCCGAGACGTTCAAGCTGCCGCCATGAGCCGACTGCGCATCTACGACGACACCCGCCCCGAATCCCCGCTGCTGGACAGCCAGGACGGCGCCATCATCGCTGCCGAGCTGCAGAAGATCGGCGTGACCTTCGAGCGCTGGCAGGCCACCGCACCGGTCGCGCCGGGCGCCAGCCAGGACGAGGTGTTCGCCGCTTACCGCGCCGACATCGATCGCCTGGTCGCCGAACGCGGCTTCAAGAGCGTGGATGTGGCGTCGATCGCGCCGGACAACCCCAACCGCGCCGAGCTGCGCAGGAAGTTCCTCGACGAGCACTTCCACAAGGAAGACGAAGTGCGCTTCTTCGTTGCCGGCTCGGGGCTGTTCACCCTGCACGTGGGTGACAAGGTCTACGAGATCGAATGCGTGAAAGATGACCTGATCGCCGTGCCCGATGGCACCACGCACTGGTTCGACATGGGCGAGGAGCCGAGTTTCGTGGCCATCCGCTTCTTCACCGAGCCGGATGGCTGGGTCGGCCACTTCACCGGCACCGACATCGCGCAGAAATTCCCCCGTTACGTTCCGACCCAGGCATCCTGATCCATGCAGCCCCGCGTCATCCTGACCGACATCGAAGGCACCACCAGCAGCATCTCGTTCGTCAAGAACGTGCTGTTCCCCTATGCGCGCCAGGCCCTGCCCGGCTTCGTGGCCGAGCATGGCCAGCGACCGGACGTGCGCCGCTGGCTGGATACGGTGGCCAGCGAAATCGGCGGCGCCTGCCAGGACAGCGTGGTCGCCGAGACCCTGCAGGGCTGGATCGACCAGGACCGCAAGCACACGGCGCTGAAGGCGCTGCAGGGCCTGATCTGGGACGCCGGCTATCGCCGTGGCGACTACACCGCGCACTTCTATCCGGAAGTGGCGCCGGTGCTGAAGGGATGGCATGCCTCGGGCCTGCCGCTGTACGTCTACTCCTCCGGTTCGGTGCCGGCGCAGAAGCTGTTTTTCGGTTTCAGCGACGCGGGCGATCTCAGCCCGCTGGTGTCAGGCTGGTTCGACACCGAGATCGGCGGCAAGCGTGAGGCCGACAGTTACCGCCGCATCGTCCAGTCCATCGGCGTGCCGGCAGGCGAGATCCTGTTCCTGTCCGACGTGGTGGAAGAGCTTGATGCCGCGCGCGAGGCGGGTCTGCAGACCCGCCTGCTGGACCGTCTGGACGACTACCCGATGCCGCGCGTCGGCGACGCCGCCCACGGTCACGAGCGGGTCGAGAACTTCCAGCAGATCCAGCTGTAACACGATCCCTTTCTGGTCGCTGCCAACCCGGGTTGGCACCGGCCCAGGCCAGGTACCGCCGACGGCGCAGCCTCAACGATCGTTGAGGCTGCGCACCTCCAGCGCCTCGCGCAGCGTGGCCAGATCCACCGGGCCGCGCACGTTGATGTCGCGGCTCTCGCCCGGCAGCAGATCGAGCAGGTTGTCCTCCAGTTGCACCTCCAGGGCACCGAAGTCCACCCATGCCGCGCGCACGAATGCGCTGCTCTGCAGCCGCAGCCGGTAGTGGTCCCCCTCGATGTCCAGCGTGGCCCTGAGCGCCTGGCGGGGCAGCACCTGATCCTTGGCCTCGACGAATCCCACGACCTGACGCGCAGTCGTCTTCCTTCCCTGCAGCACCTCGAACACGGCAATCGTGCGCTTCGGATCGGCACCCGCCAGCAGTTCGGCATCACTGAAATCGCCGACCGCCGTCACGCCCGCGGCCGCCAGGGTCACCGCCTGTTCGCGACGACGTAGCACTTTGCCGTCGACATCCATCACCCGCAGCCGCCAGCGCGCCTCGCCGGCGTCGCCATCGTTGAGCAGACGCACGCGTGTCGTGCCCTCGTCACGCAGCGCCGCCACGGCAACGGGAGCGAAGAAGCGCCGCGCCTGGTAGTGCAGCGCCTTCCAGCGCCCGAAGTAGTCCACACTCGACCAGGACGCACCTGGCCATACGTCATTGAGCTGCCAGTAGAGCGAGCCCATCGTGTAGGGGCGTGAGGCGCGATGGTGCAGCGCTGCCAGAGCGATGCCATCGGCCTGCATCACCTGGCTGAGATACACGAAGTCCCCGAAATCCTTCGGCGTACCGTAACCCCGCTCGATATAGTGCAGCAAACGGCTGTTGCCCTCGCCCGCCATGAATTTCTGGTGCGCGCGAATCACCGGGCTGTCGATCCGCTGCTCGGCGCGGGTTGCGATCTGGTCCACCGTCGCCACGGCCGGCCACGCCTGCAGGCCGTACTCGGACATGAAGCGCGGCGTCTCGCGCAGATAGGCCTGCACCGGCAATGCCGGATTGCCCCACACCTGCCAGTAGTGCTTGTCGCCACGGGTGGAATCATTGGCCTTCTCGTCGAGGTCGTTGCTGGGCGAACTGGACCAGTACGGCACCCCCAGCCCCTCTTCGCGGACCACCGCACGCAGGTCATTGCCGAACAGGTCCACATAGCCCTGCCAGACCTTTGCTGCGAAGACCGGATCTGCGGCCTTCAGGTCGCGGCCATGGCCCCAGTCCTTCCACGCGGTTTCCTCTTCGTTGTTGCCACACCACAACACGATGCTGGGGTGATGGCGCAGGCGGCGCACGTTGTCGCGCGCTTCGGCAACCACGCTGGCGCGGAATGCCGGGTCGTAGCCGGGCTGCATGCCGCCGCCGAACATGAAGTCCTGCCAGACCAGCAGGCCCAGTTCATCGGCAATATCGAAGAACACATCGTTTTCGTAGTAGCCGCCGCCCCAGTTGCGCAGCATGTTCATGTTGGCGTCGCGCGCGGCGGTCAGCACCTGGCGCACGCGCGCGGGATCCACATGGGCCGGGAACGCGTCGAAGGGAATCACGTTCGCGCCCTTGGCGAAGACCGGCACGCCGTTGATGACGAATGCGAAGCCCTGTCCGCCATCAGCGTCCTTGTCGCGGCGCAGTTCGACCGTGCGCAGGCCGATGCGCTGCTCGCGCGCGAGCGACCCGCTGTCGCCGCCGTCCAGGCGGACCGCCACCACGTAGCGATCCTGTGCCCCGTAGCCGACCGGCCACCAGCGGCGCGGCTGGGCAAGCGCCACCGGCAGCTCCACCGTATTCGCTCCCGGGGCCACTGCAACGTGCCGCTGCACCCGCGCGACACTGCGCATCTGCGGATCGAACACCTCCACATCGACGGCCGCGGTACCCGCGGCAGCGTCCTGTTCCACCTGCAGCACTACCGCAAGCTTCGCCTGCTGCGCGTCCAGCATGTCGGTGCGTACGGCCACATCGCCGAGGCGTCGCTCCCCCCAGGACTCCAGGTCGATGCCACGCCAGACCCCGGCGGTGACATAGCGCGGACCCCAGTCCCAGCCGAAATGGTAGGCCGGCTTGCGCGCGAAATTACCGACCATCGCATCCTTCGGCTCGTCACCGTAGGGCGACGGATAATTGCCAGCGATCCTGTGCGGCATCGCCTGGACAGCGGGCAGCAGCCTGCGGATCGGCGAACGGAACACGATCTGCAGCGTGTTGCCCGTCGCCTTCAGGCGGCCATCCACGCGCACGCGCCAGCTGCGGTGAGCGTTGTCGGCGCGCAGCAGCGGCCTGCCGTTGAGGGTGACTTCCGCGTACGTATCCAGACCGTCAAAGCGCAGTTCCGCGTTCGGCCTGGCCAGGGTCGCGGCGTCCACATCGAAGCGTGCACGGTATTCCCATGCCGCCAGGCCGATCCACTGCAGCTCGGCCTCGGCGGCGCCGACGTAAGGATCACGGATCAGTTCATGCGCCAGCAGGTCGGTGTGGATGCTGCCCGGCACCTGCGCGCTGCGCCAATGCTGCAGGCCGGGATGCGCCGCGCCCTGCGCGTCGCCCGGCAGCATGCGGAACTCCCAGCTTGCCTGTAACGGAGCGGCCGCTGCCGGGAATACGAGAGTGGCAATCCACAACAGGGCCAGAGAGGCGAATGGGCAAACGGCACGGAAAGGGCGATGCACGGGCGGGACTCCTGTTGTGTCCGCCGGGCATGGCCCGGCGCTACCGATCATGCTTCCGCCGGGCATGGCCCGGCGCTACCGATCATGCTTCGCCGGGCATGGCCCGGCGCTACCGATCATGCTCAACGCACGACGTTCAGCACTTCGTAGCAGGCACCCATGGTGTGGTAATCCACCTTGCCTGCGGGGCTCTTTTCATCGCTGTACTTGCGGTTGTCTGCATCGAGAATGCGGAACCAGGCGCCGTAGCGGTGATCGACGAAGTGCTCCCAGGAATAGGCCCAGATGCGGTCGTACCACTGCCAGTAGCGGTCATCACCGGTGCGCGCAGCCATCAGCGCAGCGGTTGCCAGGGTTTCGGCCTGTACCCAGAAGTACTTGTCGTCGTCGCAGACGAAGCTGTCGCCGCCGATCGGCGCGCCGTCCATGCCCGGCTGCCGCCGTGACTCCGGCGCGAAACCGTAGTACAGGCCACCACGGGCCTCGTCCCAGCTGCGCTCCACGGCCACGTCGAACAGATGACGCGCCGTCGGCACCAGCCAGTCGGCCTGCACGTGCCGATCCAGGATCAGCAGCAGTTTGGCCCACTCCGTCTGGTGGCCCGGCTGGAAACCCCAGGGACGGAACAGATGCTTGGGGTCGTCCAGGTTGTAGTTCCAGTCGATCTCCCAGTTGGAATCGTAGTGCTCCCATACCAGGCCACCGGCCTTGGCTGCCTGGCGACGGGTCATGTTGTCGGCCAGCTGCAGGGCACGTTCCACATAGCGCAGTTCGCCACTGGCCTCGAACGCAGCCAGCATGGCCTCGCACATGTGCATGTTGGCGTTCTGTCCACGGTAACCGGTGAAGTTCCACTGGCCGTCCGCCTCGTCCCGGTACAGACCGTGCTGCGGCTCCCAGAAGCGCGCCTCCAGCAGCTGCCAGGTCTCATCCATCCACGCGCGGGCCTGCTCGATGCCGGCCTTCAACGCGCAGCTGTAGGCCAGCAGGACGAACGCCACGCCATAGCAGTGATTCATGTCGTCCTCGACCTGGCCATCGCGCAGGGTCCAGGCATAGCCACCGGTGGCCGGATTGCGGTGCACCTCACGCAGATAGCGCACGCCATGCTCGACGGCCTCGCGGTACTCGGCCTTGCCGAACTCGCGATAGGCCATCGCGTAGTTGAAGACGAAACGGGTGCTGCTTACCAGATGGCGATGGCTGGCATCGTAGACGCTGCCGTCGTCACGGAAATAATGGAAGAAACCACCGGCCGGATCGATGCAGCGCGGATGATAGAACGCCAGGGTATCGGCGATATGCGCGCGCAGGAACGCGGGCGAACGGAAGTCGGGCGAGGTGCTCATGCGGTAATGTCCTGTGCCTGCAGCAGCTGCTGCACTTCGTCGAGCGAGGGCATCGCGGCGAACGCGCCCTTGCGGGTAACGGCCAGCGCGCCGACCGCGGCACCGAAGCGCAGCGTGGCGTCGATGGCCTGCGGGTCCTGGCAGAACGCGCTGAATCCCGCGCCTGCGCCACCCCGCTCCAGCAGTCCCACCAGCACGCCTCCCACGAAGGCATCACCGGCTGCGGTGGTATCGACAGCGGCGACCTGGAAGCTGGTCACCGTGCCCTGCGCCTGGCGGGTGTACCAGTGCAGCGTGGCCGCACCATCGGTCACGATCACCCAGCGCGCCTGCGCAGCCAGCAGACGCTGCAGCACCGCGTCGTCGCCGCCGTCGCCCAGGGGCGCCGCCAGGTAGTCCAGTTCTTCGCGCGACAGCTTGACCAGGTCCGCGCGTTCGAGCGCCTGCCACAGGCGAGGCGACGGATCGACATCGGCCGGCCACAGCGCCGGCCGCAGGTTGAGGTCGAGACTGACCACAGCCCCGGCAGCGCGCGCGCGCTCCATGCCCGCGAAGGTTGCGTCCGCGATGGCCGCCTCGGTCAGGCTGTTGGAGCAGACGTGGAAGCACTGCGCACTGTCGAAGCAGGCGGCCTGGAAATCACTGTCGCGGAACAGCAGATCGGCCGCCGGCGGACGGTAGAAGCTGAAGCTGCGCTCCCCCTCTGCATCGAGAGCGACGAACGCCAGCGCGGTCTTGGCGGCATCGGTGCGGACGATGTAGTCGGTACCGACACCGTGCTCGGCCAGGCTTTCGGCCAGGAAGTCGCCGAACATGTCGCGGCCCAGCATGCCGACGAACTGGGTCTTCGCGCCCAGCCGCGCGGCAGCCACCGCGACGTTGGCCGGTGCCCCGCCGGCGTATTGCAGGAACGCGCGCGGCGTGTCCGCATTGGCCGGCGGCTGCGCCAGTAGATCGATCAAAATTTCGCCGAAGCAGACAATCGCACCCATTCCGGACTCAGCCTCCCTGCGTTGCGGAGGCCGGCGTACGTGCGCCGACCAGTCCGTAGAAAATGATGTAGACGTAGCACAGCAGCGGCAGGATGAAGCTGGCCTGCACCCCGATGTGGTCAGCCAGCACGCCCTGCAGGTACGGCACCACGGCGCCGCCGACGATGGCCATGATCAGCAGGCTCGAGCCCTTGTTGGTCAGCGGCCCCAGGCGCTCGATGCTGAGCGCGAAGATGGTGGGGAACATGATCGAGTTGAACAGGCCGATCGCCACCACCGAGTACAGCGCGACGCTGCCGGCGCTGGCCATGGTCAGCGCCAGCAGTCCGACGTTGACCAGTGCGAAGATCGCCAGCAGGCGGCTCGGCGAGAAGCGAGCCAGCAGCGCCGAGCCGGCAAAGCGGCCGACCATCGCCATCGTCCAGTAGGCGGAAACGTAGTGTGTGGCCTCCTGCTCGCTGAATCCGCCGATGTCCGGCATCGACAGGTAGTTCACCAGGAAGCTGCCGATCGACACTTCCGCACCAACATAGAAGAAGATGCCAAGCACGCCCAGCAGCAGATGACGCTGGCGCAGCGCATCCAGATAGCTGTGGTGATGCCCCTGGTCGGCCTGTTCGGTCGCATCGCTCAGCGCCGGCAGGCGGAACAGGAACACGAACAACGCCAGCAGCACCAGCGCCACCGCCAGGCCCACATACGGGCCCTGCACGGCCTGCGCCTCGGCAGCACGATAGGCCAGCTGTTCGGCGGCCGGCATCGCCGCCATTTCATCGGCGCTCTTGACCGTATTGGAAAGAATCAGCATGCCGCCGAAGATCGGCGCGATCGCCGTACCCAGCGAATTCAACGCCTGCGCCAGGGTCAGCCGGCTGGAGCTGGTCTGCTCCGGGCCCAGCAGCGCCACATAGGGATTGGCCGCCACCTGCAGCACGGTGATGCCGGTGGCGAGCACGAACAATGCACCCAGGAAAGCGCCGTAGATCCGCAGTTCGGCCGCCGGCCAGAAGCCCAGCGCACCCACACCTGCAATCAGCAGGCCGGCCACGATGCCCTTCTTGTAGCCGAGAGCCGCGACCAGGCGGCCAGCGGGCAGCGACATCAGGAAGTACGTACCGAAGAAGGTGAACTGCACCAGCATCGCCCGCGCGTAGTTCAGCTCGAACACCGCCTTCAGGTGTGGAATCAGGATGTCGTTGAGGCAGGTCAGGAAGCCCCACATGAAGAAGATGGTGGTCACCACGGCCAGGGCCTTGCCGTTGGTGACGGCCGGTGCGTTGCCCGGGGAACCCGACGGACGGGGCGTTGCTGAGATCGGCATGCGGAACGCGCCTCGTTGCGCGGAATCGTTGTTGCGTGGAAGGAGTAACGGCAGTGAAATCAGGTCGGCCGGGCGGCACTGCTTTCGCGGATCCGCAGCTGCACCGGAGCCACCGTGCGCCGTGGCGGCGCATCCGGTTCGTCCAGGCGCTGCAGCAGCAGTGCCGCCGCCTGCCGGCCACGCTCGCGCGGGTCGGCGGTCAGCGTCGTCAACGGTGGCACCGCCACCGAAGCCTCGGAAATATCGTCGAAGCCGGTGACAGCGAAATCGCCGCCCGGCCGGATGCCGCGCGAGTTCAGGCCCAGCATCAGCCCCAGCGCGACGGTGTCGTTGTAGCAGACCGCTGCGCTCGGCCGATGGCCATCGGCGAACAGTTCGTCGGTGCGTGCAGCCGCCTCCAGCCGGTTCGGCGCCGATTCGATCATCCAGCCGGGTGGCAGCGACAGTCCAGCCTCAGCCAGCGCCTGCTGGAAGCCGGCACGGCGCTGGTGGCAGGAACTGGACGCCGCGTGGCCGCCGAAGAAGGCGATATGGCGATGGCCGCGCTCGATCAGGTGGCGGGTGGCCAGATAGGCCCCATGCTGGTTGTCCAGCGTCAGGAAGTCCCAATCGGCCCCGTCCAGCTCACGGTTGAACAGCAGGACGTTGGCATTGGCTCCCAGTGCCTGGCGCAGCTGCGTGGCATCGCTGCCTTCGGCCGGCGACAGGATCAGCCCCGCCGGGGTGTGTTCCATCAGCGTGGACAGCACCGCCTGCTGGCGTTCCGGCGATTCGCCGGTGCTGCCCAGCAGGGTCACGTAGCCACGCCCACCCAGCGCCTCGTCGACGCCGGAGGCGAATTCGGCGAAGAATGGATTGGACAGGTCGTTGATCACCAGTGCGATGCTGGAGGACGTGCGCCGCCGCAGGTTGGCTGCTGCGCGGTTGTAGACATAGCGCTGGCGCCGCAGCTCGGCCTCGACCTTGGCCCGGGTATCGACGTTGACCAGCGGGCTGCCGCGCAGCACCAGCGACACGGTCGCCCGCGATACGCCGATGGCGCGCGCGATGTCGGTCACCGTCACTGCCTTGCCGGCGCGTTTGCTGGAAGTGCTGCTGCCGTTGTCGTTCATCGTATTCCCGGGCTCCGCTGAGGGCTCAAGCCTAATGGATCGCGGCCGTCTCGTGCCGTGCCGTTCGCTGGGTCGCCGCGAACGGCACAGCCCCGATCAACGCAGCTGGCTGCCAGGTGCCGCGCACCAGGACACCGGCAGATCCTTCACCGCCGTGCCCCACCCCTGGGTCGGCGCCTGCGCGTCGAGGGCGAAGTGCAGGCGCGGGCCCTGCTGCAGGCGCTCCCAGTCCAGCCAGACCGGGGCATGCGCCTGGCCATCGACCTGCACGCCCTGCACGTACTGCAGGCGGCGGCCGTCTGCCCCCGGGGCATTGATGCGCAGGGTGCGGCCATTGCCCATGTCGACCTCGACCCGGGCAAAGCGCGGCGTATGCAGCAGGAACTGGCCACTGCCCGGTACTGCCGGGTACATGCCGATCGCACTGAACAGGTACCACGCCGACATCGTTCCAAGATCGTCGTTGCCGGTCACGCCATTGGGCGCATTGGTGAACAGCTGCTGCGCGGCCCGCACCACCGCGGCGGTCTTCCACGGCTGGCCGATCAGGGTGTAGAGCCACGGCGCGTGCAGATCGGGTTCGTTGTTCGGGTTGTAGCGGAACTGGTTGTAGTAGCTGTAGGGCCCGACCACCCATTCGCGCCGCGCGGCATTGAGCGGGTCGGCCTGCAGTGCATCCATCGCGAAGAAGGCATCGAGCCGGCGCCCGGCCTGCTCACGACCGTCCATCGCCTCGACCAGCCCCGGCATGTCCTGCTGCGCCAGCCACTGGTACTGCCACGCGGTGCCTTCATGGAAGCCGTGGTGGGAACGTGGGCTGTAGTGCCCGTCGGCCGGGGTGTACCACTGCCCGTCCTCGGTGCGAGGCCGCGGGAAGCCGCTGAAGCCGGTCTCGGCGTCGCGGACCTGCGGGTCCCACACCTTGCGCCAGTTGCGGCCGCGCTCTCGCAGCGTCGCCGCATCCCGGGCGTGACCCAGGCCATCGGCCATCTGCGAAAGCGCGCAGTCGGCCAGTGCATATTCCAGAGTGGCCGAGCCGCCGTGATGCGGATCGACGTCCATGCCCTTGGACGGGAACGCACGGTCGTAGACCACGTAGCCCTTGTCCAGATAGGTCGGATTGCCCGACCGGCCCGCATGACGGGAATTCAACGGCGGGGTGCCGAACGCATTGCGGCGCAGCGCATCCCACGCCTGCGATTCACGGCCCTTGAACGCACCGAAACGCCACAGGTCGACCATGAACGGGGTCACCGGATCGCCGGTCATGATGTTCGTCTCAAAGTTGGCGTAACCCCAGCGTGGCAGCCAGCCCCCCTGCTCGTCGATCGCCAGCAGCGTGCGGCCGATGTCACGCGCCACATCGGGGCGGGTCAGCGCCAGCCATTGGTTCTGTGCACGGTAGGTATCCCACAGCGAGAAGTACTCGTAGTAGGTCCAGCCATCCGCGCGATGGATGCCATCGTCGTAGCCGCGGTAGCGGCCGTCGGCATCGCTGCCGGTCAGCGGCTGCAGCAGCGCGTGGTAGGCGGCGCTGTAGAACACCGTGCGGTCATCAGCACTGCCGCCCTGCACGCGCACCCGGCCCAGCTCCTCGCGCCACGCCTGCTGCGACAGCGCGCGCATGCGGTCGAACCCCATCAGCGCTCCGCCCTGCATGCCCTCGGTGCGCAGGTTGGTGCGCGCGCCTTCGGCATCGACGTGCGAAATCGCGCTCACCGCCGTGACCGACTGCCCCTTGGCCAGGTCGAAGCTCAACCAGGCACCGTTCGGCTTCTGCTCGCCTTCCATGCTGTGGCGCGCCCCCGGCAGGCCACCGGCCTCGCCCCAGGTACCGTGCGCCTTGAACGGGCGATCGAACTCGATGCGGAACCACGTCGTGTACTGGTGGCCACCGCAGAAACTCTTGGTGACCAGCTTGCCCTCGACCACGCGGTCGCCGACCACGTCGATCACGCTGCCGATCACCGAATGGCGTTCATTCGCCTGGCCGACATTCACCAGCACGTGGCCATCGCCGCTTCGCTGGCTGAAGGTGTAGCGCTCGGCGGCGGCACGGGTGCGCGCGGTCGCCTCGGCATCGACGCCACCGTAGCTGGTCAGGCGCACCTTGTAGTAGCCGGCCTGGCCGATTTCGCCGTCATGCGTGTACGACGCGGCATAGGTCTTGTGGTTGAAGCTCTTGGCGTCGGCGGTGTCGAAATCGCCACCGGGACCGATGCTGCCGGTCACGGGCAGGACCGAGACCTGGCCGCCCTGCTCCCAGCACCCGGCACCGGACAGGAAGGAATGGCCGAAGCCACGGATCTTCTCGTCGTCGTAGCGCCATCCCGAATAGTGGCTGCCGATGGGGCTGACCTGGATCAGGCCGAAGGGTGCCGAGGCGCCCGGGAACGTGTTGCCATCGTCCTTGCTGCCGATGAAGGTGTTCACCTCGCGCTCGAGTGCGGCCGGGGCGGCCTGCAGCACCGGCGACATCGCCAGTGCGAGCAGCCAGGCCAATCGCGTCAACGGGCGCGGCGTCGAGGGGACAGCGGGAGCGGACGGCACTGGGCGCATGTCGGGTTCCTGTGGTCGATGGTGCGGTGGCAGACGGCTGGAGCCTGCAACGCCTTCCGCTGAGCGCTGCCTGCAGGCAGCCTGCTCCCCGTGGAATGGCGCGAGACCCGCGCAACCGTGAATTTAGATCGATTCAAGTAGAGCATGGCGATTCGCGCCAATGCATTCTGCGCCGCAGCATACGTCCCGCCGCGCGGCCTCTTGGCCGGCCTGCCGGGGAATCGCGCGAGAAAACGTTTCCAGCCGATTCAGAAAAACGTCATGCCCCCGCCACGGCAATACCATATTGCGCAGCAGCATGCGCCGACGGGCAACCCATGCTAAAAAACGCCGGCCCATCGCTTAGATCGATCCAAGACGACGTTGCGGTGGCCGGGAGTTTGGGGAAGCAGCGACAGGACGGGCCGGCACAGACACAGGATGCAGTTGCAACTGCGTGGCGACCGCACCGGCATCACCACAGATTAGATCGATTCAAGTCATCCGCACCACGTCACACGTCAGCGGATCAATCCAGGAGAGAGGGAGAGATGGGAATGAGTCACTCAAAACGCATGCATGGCCAGGACGCACTGTCGCTGGCCATCGCGCTGGCATTGGCCGCTGCCGTCCTGCCGGCGGGCGCCGCGGCGCAGCAGGCCACCACCGGCACGCCCGATGCCACCACCCTGGACAGCGTCCAGGTCACCGGCTACCGCTACGCCATCGAAAAGAGCCTTGAGCAGAAGCGCGACGCCAACGCCGTGGTCGAAGTAATCACGGCCGAAGACGTCGGCAAGTTCCCCGACAAGAACGTGGCCGACGCGCTGCAGCGCGTACCGGGCGTGGTCATCACCCGCGACGGCGGCGAAGGCAAGACGGTCAGCGTGCGCGGCCTCGCTGCAGACCTGACGCTGACCCAGTTGAACGGCAACTACGTCGCCACCTCCGAGACCAACGACGAGGCGACCCGCTCTTTCAACTACACCCTTCTGCCGTCCAACATGCTGTCCAGCGCCGAGCTGTTCAAATCGCCGGAAGCGCGCATCGACGAAGGCGGCATCGGCGGCACGGTCATCCTGCACACCCGGCGCCCTCTGGACATGGAGTCCAACTCGGGCTTCGTCACCCTTGAAGGCACCTCGTCGGATACCAGTCACGACATCGATCCGCAGGCCTCCGCACTGTACTCGTGGCACAGCAAGGACGAGCGTTTCGGCGTGCTGGTCGGCGTGACCCAGCAGAAACGCACCAGCCGCACCATGGAAGTCACCACCGAGAACTATCAGTGGTACGGCACCGATACCGATGCGCGCGACGTGCATGGCAACCCCATGCTGCAGGACGGCATCGAGTACTGGTGGGGCAACTCCGGCTTCAACAACCAGAACGGTCGCAACTACACCGACTTCTTCATGCCGACCTCGGTCAATTTCGCGGTGAAGGAGGAAACGCGCGAGCGCAAGGGCGGGCAGCTGACCTTCCAGTTCAAGCCGGTCGACAACGTGACCATGACGGCCAACTACTTCCGCTTCGAGCTGGAGGGCAACTACGCCCAGCACATGCTGAAGGTGCCGGAGTGGAGCATGGCCCGCTTCAATGGTGACGGCAACTGGGCCGGCGGCCGCATGCTCAACGGGCTGGACTTCGATCCCAGCGGCACCGTCGTCACCGGCGCGCAGTTCGAGAAGCTGGCCGGCAAGACCTATTACTGCAATGAAGCCGAGGCCGAAGCGGCCGGGCTCGAGCCGGGGGGCTGGGGCCCCGATGACTGCACCATTCCGACCCCGCAGCTCACCGGCGGCTACAGCCGCGAAAAGGCGCTCTCGCAGACCGCCGACCTCAGCATCGACTGGGATATCAGCCCGCTGTGGAAGGCGTCGTTCACCGGCGGCCGCACCTGGTCCGAAGGCGGTCCCTCGATGAACTTCCGCATGTCGGCCAAACCGCGTCGGCAGACCAATGGCGTGTGGGAATCGTCCAGCAGCACCTCCTGGGACCTGACCGGCACGCCGTCGGGCACCTTCGCTCCCGACCTGCAGCAGCAGCTCATGGCCGGCATCGCCGAGATCGACACCGGTTCGACCGACTCGTCCTGGAAGCAGACCGAGATCAAGCAGAACTATTTCCAGGCCGATGTCACCAAGCTGTTCGAATCCGGCTGGCTGGACTCGATCCAGTTCGGCGCCAAGTATCGTGACGGCACGGTGCACCGCAACACCGGCAACACCTACTGGGTGTGCCAGGGCCGCGATCCGTCGGACTACGACAACAACCGCTACCAGAGCGGCTGCGACCCGACGGCCACTATCGCCCAGCCCGGCTTCTTCCTGTCCAACCCGATCAGCAACATCCCCGGCGGCTTCAATACCAACGTGTTCCCGGGCATCAACTATCCGGCCTACATCGATTACCTGAACAAGACCTACGGCGGTTCGCACAACCGTGTCGAGGACGACTTCATCTACAACGTCAACGAGAAGATCTACTCGGGCTACTTCCAGGCCAACTTCCGCACCGAGCGGGTACGCGGCAACGTGGGCGTGCGCGTGGTGCGCACCAAGCAGCTGGCGCAGTCCACCGATTCGATCGAGCGTTTCGACGACTACTTCCTCGACAACGCCGCAGGCGCACCGATGGCGTGCTCCGACCCGGCCGCGGCGGCCTACCCGAACTACAGCTGCGAGAGCGGTTTCGTGCGCCTGCCGTACAACCTGGCACAGAGCAAGAGTTTCGAGCTGCTGGGCGTGGACCGCACCTACACCGACGTCCTGCCGAGCTTCAACATCGCCTGGGACATCACCGATACCCTGCTGCTGCGCGGTGCCGCCTCGAAGGTCATCGCACGCCCCGGCTACACCGAGATCGGCGCTCCGGGCAGCCTGCGCTACTACAGCGAGGAGTACGTCAATGACCGCCGCGTGGCCGGCGGTGCACCGACCCCGGGCTGGACCGGCGACGGCAGCAACAAGCAGCTTGAACCCTTCGAGGCCACCCAGTTCGACCTCGGCCTGGAGTGGTACTTCCAGCCTGGCGCGGTGGCCGGCGTGGGCCTGTTCCGCAAGAACGTGGACAACTTCACCGTGCCCGTCGTGCGCGACATGCAGATGCAGGTCGGTGGCGAAACCGTGACCGTGCAGGACTACGAGACCCGTGCCAACGGCCAGGACGGTGTGTCGCAGGGCGTGGAGCTGTACGGCCAGTACACCTTCGATTTCGGCGTCGGCGTGCAGGCGAACTACACCTACAACGACACCAACCTGGCCTCGATCGTGCTGGATGGGCAGAACATCGGCTCGTCGCCGCTGGTCGGCAGCGCCAAGAACCAGGCCAACGTGACGGTGTTCTACGAGAACGACACGTTCCTTGCCCGCGCCTCGTACAACCGTCGCGGCCAGGTGGTCGGCGGACTGAACAACGGCATGACGGTCTACACCGAGCCGTACGACCAGCTTGATCTCAACGTGGCCTACAACCTCACCCCGGAGTGGACCCTGACCGCGTCGGTGATCAACGCCACCAAGTCCGAGCAGCGCGTGCATCTGGGCAATGACACCAAGGCCCGCCTGATCTCCAATACCTACGCGGGCCGCCAGCTGTACTTCGGCGCGACCTGGAAGTTCTAAGGCAGTCGCCCCGCCCGGCGCGGGGACATTCCTCCACGGCAGCCACGCTGGTACGGGTGGCTGCCGTTTTTCATGGGCACCGCGGAGGCATCACTTGACCCTGCCATCGTTGGAAGGTGCACACTGGCTGCATTCCCCGGAACCGAAGGAGCTACAGATGGACTTCCATGTTGACGGCATGACCTGCGGCGGATGCGCGCGCAGCGTGACCCGCGCGATCCAGAGCGTTGATCCGCAGGCCTGCGTGGTCGCCGATCCGCCGACAGGCCGCGTGCAGGTGCAGACCACGGCCAGCGAAGCAGAGATCTTCGCCGCTGTGAAGGACGCAGGCTTCCCGCCGCGCACCGCCTGATCGCCCGGCTCCGGGCGATGCTCACGTCCTTCTGAAGGAGCCACAGCACTCCCGCCGCGCAGGTGCGAAGGCCCCTGCGCCCCGCGGCTCAGCTCCGGCGCGCCTGCCGCCGCCGCGCCGCGACTGGCTCCGCGCCTTCCTCGCCCTCCTCCAGCCGCTGCAGGATCGGGCACTCCGGCCGCTCGTCGCCCGCACAGCAGCTGATCAGCGACTTCAGCGTATCGGCCATCTGCCGCATGTGGTCGATGCGCTGCTCGAGATCATCGATGTGCTGCTCGGCCAGGCGCTTGACGTCGGCGCTGTGGCGCGAGGTATCGTTCCACAGACCCAGCAGATCCGTGATCTCGGCGACCGAGAATCCCAGGTCCCGCGCGCGGCGTATGAACCGCAGTCGATGCACGTCGGCGTGCGAATAGGCCCGGTAGCCGGATGCCGTACGGTCGGCAGCAGGAATCAGCCCGATCTGCTCGTAGTAGCGGATCATCTTCGCCGAAACGCTCGATGCCTTCGCGGCCTCACCGATGTTCAAGACAGTCTCCTTTTCAGTGGCTGGCGGCGTCGGCCATCGGCGCCCGGAAGCGACGCAGGCGCAGTGCATTGCCCAGCACGAACACGCTGGACAGTGCCATCGCACCGGCGGCGAATACCGGCGACAGCAGGATGCCGAAAGCCGGATACAGCACGCCGGCGGCCACCGGAATCAGAGCGGTGTTGTAGGCGAAGGCCCAGAACAGATTCTGCCGGATGTTGCCAAGGGTGGCCCTGGACAGCGCGATGGCATTGGGCACGCCCAGCAGACTGCCGGACATCAGCACTACATCGGCCGATTCCACCGCCACATCGGTACCGGTGCCGATGGCCAGGCCCACATCCGCCTCCGCCAGCGCCGGCGCATCGTTGATGCCGTCGCCGACGAAGGCGACGTGACCATGCGCAGCCTTGAGGCGTCGCACCGCCTCCACCTTGCCTTCGGGCAGCACTTCGGCCACGACCTCGTCGATGCCCAGCTGGCGTGCGATCGCCTGTGCGGTGCGCGCATTGTCGCCGGTGATCATCGCCACCTTCAGTCCCAGCTCATGCAGTGCGGTGATGGCGGCCGGCGTGCTCGTCCTGATCGGGTCGGACACTGCGATCACCGCTGCCAGCCGGCCATCGAAGGCGGCGTACAGCGGCGACTTTCCTTCACCTCCCAGACGCTGCACCAGCGCGGCAACGCCATCGATATCAACGCCCTGCGTTCGCATGAACCGGTCGGCCCCGACTTCAATGCGGCTTCCCTGCACGATCGCACGCACCCCCATGCCGGTGACCGATTCGAACGCCTGCAGGGCCGGCACGGAGATGCCCTCCTCCTCGGCGGCCATCACGATCGCGCGTGCGATCGGATGCTCCGAGCGCGATTCAACGGCCGCGACCGCGCCCAGCACCGCCGCTCGCGCAAAACCGTGGCTCAGTTCCAGATCGGTCAATCGCGGGCGGCCCTCGGTCAGGGTTCCGGTCTTGTCCACCGCCACCACCCGCGCATCCTTCAGCAACTGCAGTGCCTCGCCCTTGCGGAACAGCACGCCCATCTCCGCGCCCCGCCCGGTGCCGACCATGATCGAGGTCGGCGTTGCCAGCCCCATCGCACAGGGGCACGCAATGATCAGCACGGCCACGGCATTGACCAGGGCGAAGGTAAGCGCCGGGGACGGCCCGAGCAGCAGCCACGCCACGAAGGTGGCCAACGCGGCCAGCATCACCGCAGGCACGAACCACAGCGTGACCCTGTCGACCACGGCCTGGATCGGCAGTTTCGACCCCTGTGCCTGTTCAACCAGGCGGATGATCTGCGCAAGCACGGTCTGCGCACCTACCGCCGTGGCACGCACGGTCAGTGCTCCCTGCTGGTTGACCGTACCACCGACCACGGCCGCGCCCGATGCCTTTTCAACCGGAACCGGCTCACCGCTGATCATCGACTCATCGACGAAGCTGCGCCCCTCGACCACCTCGCCATCCACCGGGACGCGTTCGCCAGGACGTATTTCCACGAGGTCGCCACTGACCACCTCGCCCACCGGGACGTCGACCACCCGACCATCGCGTACTACGTGGGCGACCTTGGCCTGGAGCTTGACCAGCCGCTTGATGGCTTCCGACGTACGGCCCTTGGCACGCGCCTCGAGAAAGCGGCCCAGCAGGATCAGCGCGACGATCACCGCCGCGGCTTCGTAATAGACGTTCACCGTGCCGGGCGGCAGCAGCCGCGGTGCGAAGGTCGCTATCACCGAGTAGCCGAACGCCGCCGCGGTGCCCACCGCGACCAGCGAGTTCATGTCCGGTGCCAAACGCAGCAGTGCCGGAATGCCCTTCTGGTAGAAGCGCCGGCCGGGAATCACCAGAACCAGCGTGGTCAGCACGAACTGCACATACCAGCTGGCCTGCAACCCGATGGTCGACATCACCCAGTGGTGCATGCCCGGAATCAGATGCGATCCCATCTCCAGTACGAACACCGGCAGGGCCAGTACGCTGGCCAGTATCAGCGCGTGTTTGAGTTCAGCACGCTCGGCGTCCTTCTTCTCCCCGCCGTCATCGGCCTGCGCGCTGCCATCGAGAAGACGAGCGCCGTAGCCCGCCCTGTCGATCGCCGCCAGCAGCGCCTCCACGTCTGCTGCGCCGCGAACGGTGGCACGCTCGGTGGCCAGGTTGACGCTCGCCGCGCTCACGCCCGGCACGGCCAGCAGTGCGCGTTCGACCCGGCCCACGCAGGACGCGCAGGTCATGCCCTCCACGGCCAGCTCCACGGTCGTGGCCGCAACCTCATAGCCGACCTTGTGCACCGCCTGGATCAAGGCGGCGCGGTCCACCGGCCCCGACGGACGGATATCGGCACGTTCCGTGGCCAGGTTCACCGAGACGCTGCCGACCCCCTCCACCTTGGCCAGCGCGGCCTCGACTCGGCCTACGCAGCTCGCGCAGGTCATGCCTTCGATGGGCAGGCTGATCGGATCAGGCACGGAAGCGGCGGTGGTGGCGTGCGGCAGGCTCATGACTGGATTCCCGGGTTCCTTCTGGACCGGAACAGGCTAAACCTTGCCATCGTGGGAAGGTCAAATCCAGCCTGTCCTGTCCGGCGGCCCAGCGGTCAGTTCATCCGCGGGGCATGGATCCACCGGTCGAGGGTGGATCCATGGCGCAGGCTCAGAACGTGAACACGTATTCCAGCGCGAACTCGCGGCCGACCGCACCGAGCAACCGGGTCGGCGCGAAATCGTAGTCCAGCTTGTAGGGATCCTTGTGGTTCCAGCTGGCCGAGTTGAAGACGTTGTTGACGTACACATTGACCTTGGCGCGTTCAGTCACCTGATAGCCCACATTGACGTTCCAGGTGATGAACGGTCCAACCCGGCCGTAGTAGCGCGCCGTGCGCTGGCCGGCGTTCGGATTCGGATTCGGCGAACCATCGGGACGCGTGGCAGGTTCCAGGCAGTCCAGCGAAGGACTGTCGCTGGGTACGTAGCCATCGGCGAACGGCAGGCAGCCGCCGGGATTGTCCAGGCGGTCGGTGCCCCAGTGGTAACGCACGCCCGGCACCGAGCCGATGCGGTCGGCGTACACATTCGCGTTCCAGTGACCACGCTGCCAGGCCAGGCTCGCTCGCAGCTTGCTGCGCAGGTCGCGATCACGGCGCTGCGGATTCGGATCCGCGGCATAGCGCTGCTCCTTGGTCGACAGCTGGTTGGTGTAGTTCACGCCGAACTGGAAGCTTCCCCATGCTGCGCTGTCCCACCGGTAACGCGCGGTCAGGTCGATACCGCGGACCTCCCGGCTGGCCAGGTTGAACGGCCCCCGCTCGATCGACACCAGGCGGCCATTGCTGTCGCGGTTCACGCGCGCGAGGATGCCGGCGCAGTAGTCCGCACCGGCCGGATTGGCCCACGGCGTGCCGTCGATGTTCAGTCCCGTGCGGCAGCCCGCTTCGCTGGCCAGCACCTCGTCGGCGCCGACATCGACGATCATGTCCTCCAGCTTGATCGCCCAGTAGTCGGCACTGATCGAAAGATTGGACATCACATCCCAGACGAATCCGACCGTCCATGAATCCCCCGTTTCCGAGCGCAGCAGCGGAGTACCGCGACGATTCACGTCGAACGTGTACCAGACATCGGTATTGCCCACTCCACAGTTGTTGACCAGATAGGCACCGCTTTCGATGCAACGCAGGCGGTCATAGGTCTGCACCTCGGAACTGCTGGGCTGCCCCAGCAGGTAGTGCATGTCAGGCGCGTGGAAGCTGGTGGCGTAGGAACCGCGTACCAGCAGCGACTCCACCGGCCGCCATTCCAGACCGACATTCCAGGTGGTCTCCTTCTGGCTGCCGATGTCCAGCGCCTCTACATTGGCGTCGGCCTTGTAACTGCCGTAACGGTCATAGCGTGCCGCCGCGGTGGCGATCACGCTGTCCAGCAGTGGAATCTTGAACTCCACGCCCGCCGAGTAGCGCGTGCGCTCGCCGCCACCGCGATCAACGTTCTGCAGGTCGAAATCGATGCCGGCGCGAGGGTCGGGAGCGAGGTGATATCCCTGTTGCGCCACCTCGGCCACCGCCGCGAACGAAACAGGCCCCGCCCAGCCCTGGAACAACTCACCGGTGATGTCCGCCGACGCCTGGTTGACCCAGGAAGACGCGCGGTTCTTCGCCACCGTACCCATCTGCCAGTACTGGTCCGGCGTGAGCGGGTTCCACCAGCGTGCTTCGTCCAGTGCGTAGATCGCTTCACCATCCGCCGTCGTACCCAGGCGCGGGCCGAGGAAGAAGTCATAGGACTTCTGCTCGTCCACTACATTCTGCCGCTCTTCCACGCGGTAGTAGGAACGGCCGATGGTGGCACTCCAGTCGAAGCGGTCCGCCAGGCGCCCGCGCAGGCCTGCACTCCAGTCCCAGGACAGCTCGCGGTTGGTGTTGCGCAGGGTGTCCAGGCCGCCCACTTCGTTGGGCGTGAACTGGCGCACGCCCAGGATCGCGCGGTTGCGGTTGGCATCCCAGTAGTAGCCGTTGTCATCATCGATGAGCGTCACGCCGGGCGGATTGGTCCCCCAGATCGCCTCCGACCGGTACACCGCCAGGTTGGTCCAGCCCTGCAGGTCGCTGTCGAAATCGAACGTGGCATACAGATTGCCGGACACATTCTCGGCACCACCGGTCAGCAGCCAGTTGGCATAGTCGGCCGTCATGCCACACAACCGCCCGGTATTGGTGATCGTATCGGTGTTGTAGTTGTAGACCAGTCGATCGGCGGTGTAGTACTCGCCGTCGAACTTCTCGCAGGTGCCGGTCGGCGGCGCCAGTCGTTGGCCGGTACCCGGGTCGATCAGGGCCAGGCCGGCGGTAGGACGGAAACCGACCTTGCGCTGTTCCATGTTCCAGGAGGGGCGCGGCGCATCATCGGCATCATCCATCTGCGGCCGGTCACGGCCGAACAGCGGATCGCGCTTGGTGTACTGCAGCGCGTAGGTCACGCTCCAGTTGTCTCCGGTCCTGCCACCCGCCCACGACAGATCCCAGGTATCGCGACCACCTTCAGTGGAGGTGCCGCCGCGCACGCGCACTTCGTCGCCGTCGTAGTGGGTCTTCAGGATGACGTTGACCACGCCTGCAATGGCATCCGAGCCGTAGATCGCAGAGGCGCCGCCGGTCAGGACCTCGATGCGCTCCACCGCAGCGGCGGGAATGTTGCCGTAGTTGGAGAAATTGGTCTCCCCGCCATAGGGCAACGGGTAGTCGGCCACGCGACGGCCATTGACCAGCAGCAGTGAGCGGTTGGGGCCCATCCCGCGCAGATTCAGGCCGCTGGCGTTGGGCGTGTGCGAGCCCCACTGCGAAGCCGCCTCCACGGTGCCGGTGGCTTCGGTCAATGTCTTCAGCGCATCGTACACGCTGACAAAGCCTTCCTTCTGGATCTGCTGCGCGGTGATCACGTTGACGGGAGCTGGGCCTTCGACGCTGGCGCGCTTGATGCGCGAGCCAGTGACGGTGACCGCGTCGAGATCCTTGGTGGACGAGCCTGAGACTTCCTGTGCATTGGCAGCCAGCGGAAGCAGGGCCAGGACCAGGGCCTGGGACAGCAGGTGAAGACGATTGCGGACGAACTGAGCCATGTGGTCGCTCTCGGAGGGTGTGGTCGCACGGATGGGTGGTGGCGCGGCACTACGGAAGATCCAGGTGCCGGGTCGGTTCAAGCCGGTTCCGGCGCCCCCCTGTGGATCGATCCAAACTAAAGCACGGCTGAACCGGAGAGAGCATTCCGCGGCGCAACACGCCGCTGCGGATCCGCTGCCGTCCCCGCTTGAAAAGTAGATGAATCAGTGGCTTGCGCAGGTTGGCCGCCGCAGGCCGGAGATGAACTGATGACACGCGAGCGGCAGACCCGCGCGGAACCGACTTCGCCCGGTATCAGGACAGATCGCCGTCCAGTGCCCGCCGCAGCCCCGCCACGATTGCGGCATCGGTCTGATCCCAGTGCGGGTCCAGCCCGCGCAGTGCCGGGTTGTGGAACTGCATGGCCGAGTGCTGGCGGCTCTTGGCCGACGCGTGCAGCTCAACACAGCCGCTGTGCCGCGCCACCGCAGCGATGTTGGCCGGGTCCAGGCCAGCACCCGCCATCACGCTGATGCGCCCCGCCGCCCGGGCGACCAGGCCTTCCAGCACGTCGACACCGGCAGCCGCGCTGGCCTGTCCCCCGGACGTCAATACACGGCTGCACCCCAGAGCGATCACCTGCTCCAACGCCGCCGGAAGGTCACGCGCAGCGTCGAAGGCACGGTGGAACGTCACCTGCAGCGGACCCGCCGCCTGGATGAGCACGCGGCACAGGGGCAGATCGATATCGCCCTGACGGTCCAACGCACCGATCACCACGCCATCGCAGCCCAGCGCACGGCACTGTGCGATATCGCGCAGCATCAGCTCGGCCTCCAGGGCGTCGTAGTGGAAATCACCCGGCCGCGGCCGCACCAGCACGAACAGCGGAATCGACAGGCGTTCGCGGGCCATGGCGATGCTGGCGAACGACGGTGTGGTGCCGCCCTCGGCAAGGTTGTCGAACAGTTCGATGCGGTCGGCACCACCGGCCTGCGCGGCCAACGCCGAAGCCAGCGAGTTGCTGGCGATCTCCAGGGTGAGCCGCGTGCTCACGCCTGCGTGCTCGTGTAGATCGACGGTGAATCGCGCAGGTCGTCCTGGCGCTGCGCATCGCAGACGGCATAGACGAAACCGCGATGCAGCGCATAGGCGCCCACCTCGCCCTGCTTGTTCATGGCCAGGAAGCACACCTGCAGGGTCCTGCTTGCCTCGGGACGCTTGCGTACCACGCGGTCGATCGCCTCACGGCAGGCCTGGGCGGGCGTTCGACCCTGGCGCATCAGCTCGACCACCAGGAACGAGGCCGCATTGCGGATCATCTCTTCGCCCACGCCCGATGCGGTGGCAGCACCGACCTCGTTGTCGACGTACAGGCCGGCGCCGATGATCGGACTGTCGCCGACCCGGCCGTGCAGTTTCCAGGCCATGCCGCTGGTGGTGCAGGCACCGGCAAGATGGCCCCGGGCATCCAGCGCCAGCATGCCGATGGTGTCGTGGTTGTCGCTGTTGCCGGGAAGGCCACGTCGCTCGGCGTTGATCTGGGGCTGGTACTTCTCGGTCTTCAACCACTCGCGCCAGGCCGCTTCGGCCTGCGGCGTCAGCAGACGCCTGCGCTCGAAGCCCTGCTGCACGGCGAACTGCTGCGCCCCTTCACCCACCAGCAACACGTGCGGGCTGTTTTCCATCACTTTGCGGGCCACCGACACCGGGTGCGGGATGTCGACCAGCGCGGCCACCGCACCGCAGCGGCCATCGCCGTCCATGATGCTCGCGTCCAGGCTCAGCACGCCGTCCCGATCCGGATTGCCGCAATGGCCCACGGTGGGATTGCACAGCTCGCTCTCGGCCCAGCGTGCGCCGGCCTCCACTGCGTCCAGGGCACTGCCGCCCTGCGCCAGGACCTTCCATGCCGCCTGGTTGGCCGGCACACCGAAGTCCCAGGTCGAGACCACCTTCGCTCCGCCCTGCACACGTGCCTGTACGCCCGGCAGGGCGGCCATGCCAGCCGCCAGCGCTCCGGCCTGCAGGAACTGCCTGCGATCCACCATGTTGCCTCCCAGTCCGCAACGTGTCGCCGGCCCGATGCCGGCAGCACCGATCAATCGTGTACGTGGTACCGCGCCGCATGCCAGACGGCGGCGCCCAGCACGCCCAGTTGGCCGTGTTCGACCCGCCATACCGGCACCTGCCGCAGCACGTCGGCCAGCACGCCCTTGTTGAGGAAGCGCTCGCGGAAGCGGCCATCGGCGAGGAAATCCTGCACGTGGGTGGAAATGCCGCCCGCCAGGTACACCGAGCGGGCCCCCACGGCGATGGCGGCATCGCCGGCCAGGCTGCCCAGCCAGGCGCAGAACACCTGCAGCGTCTCCACTGCAAGTGCGTCTTCGCCGCTGCGTGCGGCGCCGATCAGCGCTTCGGTGCTGGACCACACCGGAGTGACGCCACGCAGCTCGCACAGGCACGGATACAGATTCATCAGACCGCTGCCGGACAGCACACGCTCGTTGTCCACATGTGGCCACCGCTGCAGCAGCCTGCCCAGCACCTCCAGCTCCAGCGCGTTGCCGGCCCCCAGGGCAGCGTGGCCGATCTCGCTGGGCAGCACCGGACGCCCGCCATCGGCGAAGCGCAGCGCCGCGCCCAGGCCGGTACCGGCCCCCAGCACCAGCGCCGGGAACGCCATCGCCGGGTCGGCATCGCCGTTCAATGGAACCAGGGTGTCGGCCTGCAGGTAGGGAATGGCCAGTGCCACCGCCTCGAAATCATTGATGAGCTGCAGATCGTCCAGACCGGACTGTGCGCGGGTGGCGGACAACGACACCGTCCACGGCAGATTGGCATTGATCAGCACATCGCCATCGAGCAGGCCGGCGATGGCGACCACCGCCGACCGCACCGGCAGTGCGAGGCTCCGGGTGAAGTCGGCCAGAATCGCCGCCAGGCTGGAATGATCGGCACACGCGTAGGTGCGATGACTGCCCAGCCGTGGCGCCTGCCCCGGCAGGGTTTCAGCCAGCGCCAGGCGGGCAAAGGTACCGCCGACATCGGCGACGACCAGGCTTCGCGGAAGACCGCCGCGGGGGGAGTCGGTGGAAACCGGGGGCACTGCTGCGATGGTCACTCTGGCCTGCTTGAATCGATTGAATCGCACCGATTCTCAGGCATCAGGGTCGCTTTGCCTAGCACGGCGCCGCGCCGGCAGCCCACCCTGCCATGGCCTTGTCCGCAGCGTCCGGGTGGCGGCAGCCGGGACGCTGCGCGCAGCGGCGCCTGCGGATCAGGGCTCTGCGGTCTGCAGACTATAACGGGTGGTGGCGGTGAATACCGCACCATCCGGCTGGGTCGAACGCACGTCGATCCTGTGGTCGCCCACGGCCAGGTGGGTGGGCAGCGCGCCGCGCCACAGATGCGGCGAAGCGGTGGCCTCTGGCGAGCGATCGTAACCGCGCAGCACGCTGGACAGGTCGTCCGCCGCATTCTCCACCAGCAGCCGCGGGTCGGGCTGGCGGACCTGCTTCATCGGCTGCCATGCCCCACCGTCCACGCGGTACTCGACCACGCTCGCGTCCTCACCCATGTACACGTTGGCGTACACGCCCCACGCCGGATACGCGCCCCGGCGCAGCACCTTCGGCGCATGCAGGCCGATCTGTTCGCTGGCTGGCGCGCCGGCCACGCGATACTGCAGGCGATAGCTGCCGTTGCCAGCCACATCCAGCAACGCGTAGCCCTTTGGCGTGCCGTCGCTCATGGTGCTGTCCGGCACGCCGGCAGCATCCTTCACACCGGACCAGAACGCACCGCAGTTGGCACCGACGTTGTACTCGTGCAGGGGCTTTTCGCCGTGCCAGCCCTCGGCCTTGCCATGGTAGACATGCTGCTGGGTGTGGCTGTGGCCGCTCAGGACCAGCACGTTGCGGAAGTCCTTCAGCAGGTCGAACAGGCGCTGCCGGTCGGCGTGCCGGAAGCTCTCGCGACCCGGCGCTGCATCGAACAGCGGAATGTGCATGCCCAGCACCAGCAGGCGGTCGCGATGCAGACCCCTGAGGTAGGCGGCAAGGAACGCGAACTGATCCTCGCGCAGGCCACCGACATAGCTCGGCCTCGCCTTCGGGTCGTACACCACATCGTCAAGGAACACGAAGCTGGCACCGCCCTCCTCCACGGCGTACGTGTCCGGGCCGTAGACGTTGCGCCAGCTGTCCAGCGAATGCTCGTCGACGGCGGCATCGAAATCGAGATCGTGGTTGCCCGGCACATGGAACCACGGCACGCCCAGCTGCGTGGTGACCTTGTTGATGGCCGGATACAGCGTCAGGTCATCATTGACGATATCGCCGAGCGTCGTGCCAAGCCGCGCCCGGGTCTGGCCGACCAGCGGCGCCACGATGGACTGCTGGTAGTAGCCGATGTCCTTGAGACTGGCCGTCTGTGAATCAGTGAACACCAGCATCTGGAAACCACGCCGGTTGTCATGACGATCCGTCTGCAGCGCGAAGTCCCAGTTGCGGGTGGCGTCGCCGGTTGCGGCGATGCCACCGTACTTCAGTGCAGGCGAGCCGTTGGGCTGGAAATGACGCCAGAATGACGGCAGCCCGTCGCTCGCCTTCGGGAACGCGTATGCATCCGGCTTGATCACGAACACCGTCTGGCCCTCGCGCACGGGCAGGCTGTAGCTGCCATCGGCCGCGGTCTTCACGATGCGCTCGCCGTTGGACACCTGCACCCCGGCCAGGCCCGGGTCGGTTGCACCACGGCCGGGCCTGCCGTCGCGTTCCAGGTAGACCTTGCCGCTGACAACCGTATCCGCAGCCCAGGCCGGCGAGGTCAGCAACAGGCAGCACAGCCACGCAGCGGGCGATTTCATGGGCAATCCGGCAAAGAAGAGGACTGCCTATTGTAGAGCGGAGCCATGGCTGTCTGCCGCGCGGATGCAGCCGGGCCGGCGCCGGCGCCGAAAGCGCGTGCGGACCGCAGGCCACATGCAGCCATCAACGATGGCGCGTTTCCAGCACCCGGCGCGCGTCGTCAAGCGACAGGCCGCGTGCGCGCAGCAGCACCAGCAGGTGGTACAGCAGGTCCGAAGCCTCGCCCAGCAGCGCCGCGTCATCCTGTGCGACCGCGGCCAGAGCGGTTTCCACGCCCTCCTCGCCCACCTTCTGCGCGATACGGCGGATGCCGTCCTCGAACAGGCGGGTGGTGTAACTGCCGGGTGGACGCTGTGCTTCACGCGTGGCCACCAGTTGCCCCAGCCCGCCCAGGAAATCCTTCGGCGCCTGGTCGAAGCAGCTCTCCGCACCGGTGTGGCAGGTCGGTCCTGCCGGGCGGGCCAGCACCAGCAGCGTATCGGCATCGCAGTCCACGCTGATGGACTGCACCGCCAGCACGTTGCCGGACTGCTCGCCCTTGGTCCACAGGCGCTGCCTGCTGCGGCTGTAGAAGGTCATGTGCCCGACGGCAAGCGTCGCGGCCAGCGACTCCGCGCTGACGTAACCCAGCATCAGCACCTGCAGGGTATCGGCGTCCTGCACCACCGCGGGCAGCAGGCCGTCCCCCTTGCTCCAGTCCAGCCCCTGCAGGGCCTCCAGCGACGGTCGCACCTCAATAGACATCCCGTACCTCGATCTGCTGTTCGCGCAGGTAGCGCTTCAGGTCTGCAATGGCGATGGCGCCGCTGTGGAACACGCTGGCGGCCAGCGCACCATCCACGTCGGCGCGGTCGAAGGCCTCGGCGAAATGCTCCATCGTGCCCGCACCGCCCGACGCGATCAGCGGCACCTGGCACAACGCACGCGCCTGCTGCAGCTGGGCCACATCGTAGCCGCGGCGCACCCCATCGCTGTCCATGCAGTTCAGCACGATCTCGCCTGCGCCGCGGCGCTGTGCCTCGACGATCCAATCCAGCGTCCGTATGGGTACCGCCCGGGTCTTGTCCGGGTCGCCGCTGAAGCGGCGCACCCGCCATTCGCCATCGGCCTCGCGCACCGAGTCGACGCCGACCACCACGCACTGCACGCCGAACTCGGCAGCCAGCTCGTCGATCAGTGCGGGACGGCCCAGTGCCGGCGAATTGATCGAGATCTTGTCGGCACCGGCAAACAGCACCCGACGTGCGGTTTCCACGCTGTCGATGCCACCGGCTACGCAGAACGGGATATCGATCAGCCGTGCGATGCGCTCGACCCAGGCCACATCGACCGAACGCGCCTCGGGGCTGGCGCCGATGTCGTAGAACACCAGCTCATCGGCCCCCTGATCGCGGTAACGCTGCGCCAGCTCGGCGATATCCCCCATGTCCACGTGCTCACGGAAGCGCACCCCCTTGACCACCCGTCCTTCGCGCACGTCCAGGCAGGGAATGATGCGGCGACTCAGCATGCCAGCGCCTCCGCCAGGTCCATGCGCTGTTCCAGCAGCGCCTTGCCAAGGATGGCACCGCCACAGCCGGCAGCACGCGCATCGGCCACGTCGGCCACATCGCGGATGCCACCGGAGGCCTGCACCTGCACGCCCGGCAGCAGCGACACCAGGTGCTGGTACAGGCCGATGTTCGGCCCGGCCAGCATGCCGTCGCGGGCGATATCGGTACACAACAGGTGGCACATGCCCGCCCGTGCATACCGCAGCGCGAGGTCATCCAGGGTCACGCCCGCGTTCTCGGTCCAGCCATGCACCGGCAGCTGCCACTGGCCCTGAGGGTCCTGGCGTGCATCCAGCGCGATGGTGATGTGATCGGCACCGAACTCCTGCAGCCAGCCGACCACTTCATCGGGTCTGCGCACTGCCAGCGACCCTACCACCACCCGGCTCGCGCCCGCATCGAGAATGCGCGCCACATCATCACGCCCACGCACACCGCCGCCGGTCTGCACCTGCAACGTCGTCTGCGTGCGAACCGCTGCCAGCAGCGGGGCCAGCGTGTAGCCACCGGCACGCGCTGCGTCCAGATCGACCAGGTGCATCCAACGCGCGCCCTGCGCGGCGAATGCCTGCGCGCGCGGCAGGGGATCGTCGCCGTAGTGCGTTTCCTGCGCGTAATCCCCCTGCCGCAGCCGCACCACACGGCCTTCGCGGATATCCAGTGCGGGGTAGACGGTGAAACTCATGCAGCGGTGCCCTCGAGGAAGTTGCGCAACATCAGCGATCCGGTATCGCCGGAGCGTTCGGGATGGAACTGCGCACCGAAGTAGCGCCCCTGCTCCACCACGGCAGTGAACAGGCCGCCGTGATCGCAGGCGGCCACCGTGTGGCTGTTCAATGGCGCCGCATAGCTGTGCACGAAGTAGGCGCTTGCGCGATCAGGCACATCGCGCAGCAGCAGCGAGGACCGCAGTGGCAGCAGGCGGTTCCAGCCCATGTGCGGCACGCGGATGCCGCACGCCGGTACCAGCTTGCGCACCACCCCGGGAATCAGGCCGAGCGCTTCCACACCGGCTTCTTCCGAGCGCTCGAACAGCAGCTGCATGCCCAGGCAGATGCCCATCAACGGCACCTCGATCCGTCGCAACGGCTCCACCAGTCCCTGCGCGTGCAGGCGCTGCATGCCCGGCCCTGCCGCACCGACGCCGGGCAGGATCACCCGCCGTGCGCCCGCCAGCCCCTCTGCGTCGCGCACCAGCCGGACACTGGCCCCCAACCGTTCCAGCGCATAGCGTACGGAACCCAGATTGGCGCCGCCGGCATCGATCAGCGCGACTTCGCTCACAGGGCCCCCTTGGTCGAGGGCAGCGCCGTGCCCTGGCGCGCCAGTGCCGGGCGCAGCGCGCGGGCCAGCGCCTTGAAACAGGCCTCCACCTTGTGGTGGTCATTGTCACCGCGCACCTGCAGATTGAGGTTCAATCCACTTGCATCGCACAGCGAGCGGAAGAAATGCGGCACCAGTTCGGTCGGCATGTCGCCAACGCGCTCACGCTTGAACTCGCCCTCGAAGACGAAATAGGGCCGGCCACTGAAGTCCAGCGCTGCGCTGGCCAGGGTCTCGTCCATCGGCAGGGTGAACCCGTATCGGCCGATGCCGCGCTTGTCACCCAAGGCTTCGCGCAGCGCCTGGCCCAGCGCCAGCCCTGTGTCCTCGATGGTGTGATGCTCGTCGATGTGCAGGTCGCCCTCGGCGCGGATGTCCAGCGCAAAACCACCGTGCTTGCCGATCTGTTCCAGCATGTGATCGAAGAACGGCAACCCGGTGCGGATATTGGCGTCACCGGCGCGATCCAGATCCAGCTCGACGCGGATCTTCGTTTCCTTCGTGTTGCGCTGGACCACGGCCGTGCGCGGCGCATCGGCCAGCGCGTGGGCGATGCCCGGCCAGTCCCAGTCACCGCCGAACTGCGCCGTGCGCAGCTGGAAGCCACGGATGTTGAGGTTGTCGGCGAACTGCAGGTCGGTGATGCGGTCGCCGACCATCGCCGAGCGTGCCCAGTCGATGCTGCGGTCCTGCAGGTAGGCCGTCATCAGGCCGATGCCGGGCTTGCGGGTCGGGGCATTGTCCTGCGGCCAGCTGCAGTCGATCAGCACGTCACGAAACACGATGCCCTGGCTTTCGAAGATCTGCAGCATCAGATCATTCGGTCCGTCGAAGCTGGCGCGCGGATAGCCCTCGCTGCCGAGGCCATCCTGGTTGGTGACGATGACGAACTGGTAGCCGGCATCACACAGCTTCAGCAGTGCCGGAATCACCTGCGGCACGAAGCGCAGCTTCTCGTAGGCGTCGATCTGGAAGTCGGAAGGTTCCTCGATGAGGGTACCGTCGCGGTCGATGAACAGGATCGGGGTCATGCAACGGCCCTCCGGGCCGACAGGGCCGCAAGCACGCGGTCATTCTCTTCGGGGCTGCCGATGCTGATCCGCAGCGCATCGTCCAGCTGCGGGGCTGCACGCTGGTCGCGCACCACCACGCCGGCCGCCAGCAACGCATCGAACGCGCCCTGGGCATCGGCAAAGCGCACCAGCAGGTAGTTGCCTGCGGACGCATGGACCTGACGTACGCCAGGCAGGCCCTGCAGCGCAGTACGCAGGCGCTCGCGTTCGGTGATCACGGTGGCCACGCGCTCGCGTGTGCGTGCCAGCGCTCCCGGCTGCAGCGCCTGCACCGCCAGTTCCGCGCACGGCGTCGGCACCGGATACGGTGCCTGGCAGCGACGCAGCACCGCGATCAGTTCCGCTGCGGCGATCAACGTTCCGATCCGTGCGGCCGCCAGCGCATGGGCCTTTGAAAGCGTACGCAGCACTGCCACATTGGCGTGCGTGGCAAGCAGGGAGGTCGCCGAAGGACGCTGCGCGTACTCGACATAGGCTTCATCGACCACGACAAGCGCCCGACCGCGCAAGGCTTCGGCCACACGCTCGATGTCGGCCAGGGCGATATCGCTGCCGGCCGGATTGGAGGGCGCGCACAGAAACACCAGCTTCGCATTGCGTGCTCTGGCCGATTCGATCACCGCATCCAGGTCGGCGTGCAGGCCGTCGGCGGCATCGACCAGGGGCACTTCGATCAGAGGCGCGCCCTGCAGCCGTGCACAGACTGCATACATACCGAACACCGGCGGCGTGACCAGCACACCATCGCGCCCCGGCACGCACAGCGCACGCACCAGCAAGTCGATGGCTTCATCGCTGCCACGCCCAACCAGCACCTGTTGCGGCTGCACGCCGTACAGCGAAGCCAGTCCATCGCGCAACGCCTGTGGCTGGGGCTCTGGATAGCGCCGGCTGCGACCCTCGGCGTCCGCGGGGTTGGCCCAGGCCGATTCGTTGGCGTTCAGCCAGACATCGCCCTGCACTGCCGCACTGCGCGCCGAGCTGTAACCTGCAAAGGCCTGCAGGTCGGTGCGCACCAGCGCCAGTACCTCGTCGATCCCGGCATTCATGCAGCCACCTCCATGCGCAGGGCAACGGCGCGCTCGTGCGCGTCCAGCCCTTCGGCGCTGGCAAGGGTGCGCGCGCAGCCGCCGATCGCCGCCAACCCGGCGGCGCTGGCACTCTGCACGCTGATGAAGTTCTGGAAGCTGGCCACGCTGACACCACTGTACGCACGTGCGGCGCCTGCGGTGGGCAGCACATGGTTGGTACCACTGCAGTAGTCGCCCAATGCCTCGGGGGTGTAATCACCCAGGAACACCGAGCCTGCGGCCTGCACCCGATCAAGCCAGCCGCGTGGTTCGCGCAGGGCCAGGATCAGGTGCTCAGGGGCGTAGCGGTTGCTGATCGCGAAGGCATCGGCCAGCGTGTCGACCAGGATCAGGCGCGACGCCGAAAGCGCCTGGCGGGCGATATCCTGCCGCGGCAGCAGCGCGACCTGGCGTTCCACTTCGGCCTCGACCGCGGCCAGCATCGCGGCATCATCGGTCAGCAGCAGCACCTGCGAATCGGGGCCGTGTTCGGCCTGCGACAGCAGATCGGCAGCCACAAACGCCGGATTGGCACCGGCATCGGCAATCACCAGAACTTCCGACGGCCCTGCAGGCATGTCGATCGCCGCTGCACCGTTCTGCGCGACCTGCTGCTTGGCTTCGGTGACGAAGCTGTTGCCGGGCCCGAACAGTTTGTCGCAGGCCGGAACGCTGGCGGTGCCATAGGCCATCGCAGCGATCGCCTGCGCGCCGCCCAGCTTGAAAACGCGTTGCACGCCGGTCAGCCGGGCAGCCACCAGCACCGCCGGATCGGCGCTGCCGTCGGCGCGCGGTGGTGTGCACAGCACCACCTGCGGGCACCCGGCCAGCTGCGCCGGCACGCCCAGCATCAACGCCGTGGACGGCAACGGTGCGCTGCCGGCCGGCACATACAGGCCGACCCGGCCGATCGGCCGCAGCATGCGTTCACAGACCACGCCCGGCGCGGTCTCCACCGCATAGCCCTGGCCCATGCCTGCGCTGTGGAAGCGCGCGATGCGCCCGGCCGCTTCCACCATGGCCTGGCGCAGATCGCCTGGCACCGCCGCTTCGGCAGTCGCGAATTCGGCGTCAGACACTTCGAAAGACGGCAGTTGCACACCGTCAAAGCGTGCGGTGATCACACGCAGCGCCTCGTCGCCCTGCGCGCGCACCTGCGCGATCAGGGTCGCGACCGCATCGCGCGTCTGCTGGGCCACGGCCTGCACCGGGCGGGTCAGTGCCGCGCTGCGCGCAGCCTCATCAAGTTGCGACCAGATCAGACGATTCATGCCAGCGACCGCTCCACGCTCAACACCATCAGGCCCTGCGCGCCCGCACGCTCAAGCTCTTCCATGCGCTGCCAGCTCAGTGGTCCGGGGCACATGGTCTGCAGCCGCAGCGTGCCGCCGTCAGCCGGCAGGCGCTCCAGCGGCTCGGCATCGGCCAGCAGCTGGGCCAGGGCATCAACACGGTCTTCGCTGGCGCGGAACATCAGCAGCTTGCGGTCCTGCTTCTGTACCACGCCATCGAGACGGCGCAGCAGCATGGCGCGCAGGCCCGCTCGAGCGTCATCGGGCACGCGCACCGCACCGGCCAGCACCGCCTCGCTGTCCAGCAGGTTGTGCACCGGCACAAGCTGGTTGGCACGCAGGGTGGCACCACTCGACACCAGATCGCAGATCAGGTCGGCCGTGCCCAGCCGTGGGGCGATCTCAACCGAACCGGACAGCTCCACCACCTGCGCGTCCACGCCCTGCTCAACCAGCCATGCCTTGAGGATGGCGGGATAGCTGGTGGCGATCCGCATGCCGGCCAGCTGTGCCGGCCCCTGCCATTGCCAGTCCTCCGGCACCGCCAGCATCAGCCGGCACTGGCCGAAACCCAGCCCCCGCAGGGCCTGATAGGCATCCGGCAGGCCGATCTGGCGACGCGCGGCGGCCTGCTCGTCCAGTTCGTTACGACCGACGATGCCCAGGTCGCAGACACCGTCGGCAATCAGGCCAGGAATGTCGTCGTCGCGCACCAGCAGCAGGTCCACCGGCAACGATTCTCCGTAGCAGAACAGCTTGTCACGGCTTTCGCGCCAGCTCAGGCCGCAGGCACTGAGCAGGTTGCGGGCGGGCTCGGCAAGCCGCCCGCTCTTCTGGATGGCGATACGCAGCCGGTCTCGTGCCGGGGCTGCCTGGGTTGCACTCATGGGAAGGTCTCGAAGTTCGGTACGGGGCGCGGATCAGCGCGAGGCCAGACGGTCGATGGCAGCGGCATAGCCTCGATGGCCATGCTCGAGCGAGCGCGCCACCCGCCCGGTGGTGGTCACGCTGACCCCGGTGCGTTCGTGGATCTCGCGGTACGGCACCCCCTGCTGCAGGAGCGGCACCACTTTCCAGCGGTCGGCCATGGCCTCCAGCTCGGCCGGAGTACACAGGTCACGCAGGAAAGCCATGACCTGCTCCGGCTCACGCAGGGCCGCGAACGCCTGGGCCAGGGCTTCCAGATCGGCCTGGGGGTCTTTGGCGGCGATGTCGGGGCGGGCTTTCACGGGGCGGTTCTCTTGCATCAATGTAATAGCGCGCTAGTACATTAGCGCATTCTTGCGCAGTGCGTCAAACCACCCCATCGCCTCCACCCGAGCATTCAGGTTCCGGAAACGAAAAACGCCCGCCAGAGGCGGGCGTCATCCAGGTCAGCGCCGCCCCACCGGGAGAGCGGCGGCACGGCAATGTCAGTTCACACCATCACCTTCGACTGTTCCAGTTCCACCTGCAGGGTGCTGGCCAGCTCCTCGCGGGATACCTCGAACTGCTGCTCGCGGAGCAGATCCTTCACCGCCACCACCCCGCGCGCCAGTTCGTCCTCGCCGGCGAGCGCCACGAAGCGGATGCCCGCCTTGGCCGCGTACTGGAACTGCTTGCCGATCTTCTTCGGCTCCATCTGCACTTCGGTGTTGATGCCACCGGCCCGCAGGCGGCGGGCGATATCCAGTGACTGCGCCATGCCCTGCTCGTCCATCAGCGCCACCAGCGCCTGCACGCTGCTGGCCTCGATTCCGTCGATCAGGCCCGCCTCACGCAGCTGCCAGAACAGGCGCGACAGGCCGATCGAAATGCCGACGCCGGGCAGCTTCGACTTGCTGTAGTGGCTGGCCAGGTCTTCATAGCGGCCGCCGGAGCAGATCGAACCGATCTGCGGGTGGTCGGTCAGCGTGGTCTCATAGACGGTGCCGGTGTAGTAATCCAGGCCACGGGCGATGGAGAAGTTGAGGCAGTAGGCACTCTCCGGCACACCCAGCGCCTGCACCAGCTGCAGCACTTCGCGCAGCTCTGCCACGCCGGCACGCAGCGTTTCCGAGGACCCCGCAGCGTCCTCCAGCGCCGAAAGCTGGGCCAGCGCATCGGCATGCCCCTGCGAACGCACGGCCACGAATGCCAGGATCTTCTCGACCTGTCCGGCCGGAATGCCGAACCCGTCGCCCACCAGCGTCTCGCGCACGTAGTCGGCGCCCCGCTTGTCCAGCTTGTCCACTTCACGCAGCACCGCCAGCTGGCGCTCGCCCTCGGCCACGCCCAGGCTTTCGAAGAAGCCACGCATCAGCTTGCGGTTGTTCAACTGGATGCTGAAGTCTCCGATGCGCAGCTCCGAGAACACCGCGTGGATCACCGCCAGCACTTCGGCGTCGTACCGCACGCTCAGGCTGTCCTTGCCGATCACGTCGATGTCGCACTGGTAGAACTCGCGGAAACGACCGCGCTGGGCACGCTCACCACGGTACACCCGCTGCATCTGGTAGCGCCGGAACGGGAACGTCAGTTCGTGCTCATGCTCAGCCACATAGCGCGCCAGCGGCACGGTCAGGTCGAAGCGCAAGGCCATTTCCGGAAGCGAGCGGTCACCCGACTCGGCGGCATTGGCCAGCGCACCGGTGGACTGCACGAAGTACACCTGGCGCTCGGTCTCGCCACCGGACTTGGTCAGCAGCACATCGGACAGCTCGAACACCGGCGTCTCCACCGGCAGGAACCCGAAGCGCTCGTAGTTGCGGCGGATGACGTCCAGCATGCGCTGGAACGCAATCTGCTCGCGCGGCAGCAGCTCAAGGGTGCCGGGCGGGGTACGGGGCTTGATCACGGGAGCAACTCCTGCTGGAACGGGACGTGGGAGGGGGCGACATTCTAGCGCCCTGGAGCGCGCGGCCGCCTGACGCAGGGTCGAACAGCCGCTTGAAGTATCATAAGGCCCTCCCCGCCCGCGATACGCCCACGCACCATGTCCCGGCCTTCCGGCGCCCCGTCCGCCAACAACGACACCGCCGGGCAGTCCTGCTCCACGTTGGACTGCCTGCACTGCTCGGTCCGCCACCTGGCGGTGTGTTCGGCGCTGTCTCCTGACGAAGTGCAGGCACTTGAACAGGTGACCGTCTCGCAGGCGGTGACGATGGGCAGCACCCTCGCCCGCACCGGCGAAGAGCGCCAGCATGTCTATACATTGACCGCCGGCGCACTGCGCCTGGTGCGGACGCTGGCCGACGGCCGCCGCCAGATCAATGGCTTCGTGCTGCCGGGCGACTACCTGGGCCTGAGCGGCAGCGACCATCACCGCTACGACATCGAGGCGATCGCCGACAGCCGGGTCTGCCGCGTCGCGCTGCCGCAGATGAAGGCGCTGCGCGGGCGTTATCCGCACCTGGAGCGCAAGCTGCTGCAACGCGCCTGCCAGGAGCTGGACGCTGCGCAGGATGCGGCCCTCGCCCTGGCGCGGCTGCAGCCCGCGGAAAAGCTGGCTGACTTCCTGCTGCGCCTGGCCGCGCGCGAGGCGCGGCTGGGCGGCGACGGCCTGCGCGTCTCGCTGCCGATGGGGCGCGGCGACATCGCCGACCACCTCGGCCTGACCATGGAGACGGTCAGCCGCACTTTCACCAAGCTGCGTCAGCAGGCGCTGATCGCGCTGCCGCACCTGAACGTCGTGGAGATCCTCGACGAGGACGGGCTGCGCCAGCTGGCGGGCGACGTCCAGGGTTGAGCGTCGCGCCACGACCTGCGCCCGGTGGTACCGGGCGCCCCACCCTGCCCCTTGCTTCAGACGACACCGCGCCATGCCCGGCACCTGTCCGTCAGCGCAGCAGCACCTCGCGCAGCGCCGCATAGTCGGCAGCCAGCGGTTCCGCATGCGCGGGACGCTGCAGCAGCGCCGCCAGCGCCGGAGGCACCGGCACTGCTTCGCCGATCAATGGCTCCACCACCGCCTCGAACTTGGCCGGGTGCGCGGTTGCCACCACCGCCCAGTCGCCCTTCGCCCCGCCCGCGCGGAGGTCCTTCAGCACCTTCACTGCCGTCGCGGTATGCGGGCAGAACAGCTCGCCCCCGCTGGCGTGCGCACTGGCGATGGTGGCGCGGATGGTCACATCATCCACCGCGAAAGCACGGAAGGCTGCGCGCAGTTCGGCATCGTCGCCGTCGTACAGCCAGCGCAGGCGCTCGAAGTTGCTCGGCGCGCCCACATCCATCGCATTGGCAACCGTGGCGACACTGGCCTGTGGCTGATACGCGCCGCCCTCGAAGTACTTCGGCAGCACATCATTGGCATTGGTGGCCAGCACGATCTGGCCGATGGGAACCCCCAGCGTGCGTGCCAGCACCGCAGCCATCGCGTTGCCCAGGTTGCCGGTCGGCACCACCAGATTGAGCCGGCGCCGATGCTGCCCATGATGGACGAGTGCCGCATGCGCGTAGTAGCTCATCTGTGGCAGAAGACGCCCCAGGCTGATGCTGTTGGCCGAACTCAGCGGCACGTCCGCCTGCAACGCCCGATCGGCCAGCGCCTGCTTGACCATGGCTTGGCAGTCGTCGAACGAACCCGCCACGCGCAGCGCCTGGATGTTGTCGCCGAAGCAGCCGAGCTGGTGCGCCTGGCGCGGCGATACCCGGCCATCCGGATACAGCACCACCACGCGCACGCCCGGTTGGCGATGGAAGGCCGCCGCCACGGCGGCACCGGTATCACCGGACGTGGCAACGACGATCGTCAGGTCGCGTCCCTTGCCCGCCTGCAGCCTCGACAGCGCGCCTGCCAGGAAACGTGCGCCGATGTCCTTGAAGGCCGCAGTGGGACCATGGAACAGCTCGAGGACGTAGTCGCCACCGCCAAGCGGACGTAACGGCACCGGAAAATCGAACGCCTCACGGCAGATCGAAGGCAGCGCCTCCTGCAGCGCGTCGCCGTCGAAGAAGGGTGCCAGCAGATCGGCAGCGGTTTCGGCGAGGGTCTCGCCCTGCTGCACATGATGCGGCGCAGGCAAGGCGCTGGGCACATACAGCCCCCCATCGGGGGCGAGGCCGGCGGCGATGGCGGCACTCAGGCCGACGGCCGGCGACTGGCCGCGGGTGGAAACGAATTGCATGGGATCGGCATCCAGTGAGAGGAAAGAAGTCAGCACAGTCGTGCTCCCGCCGCGTCCAACGGAGAGACCCACGCGTCACTGTCGAAGCCCGCAGCCGCAAATGCCGCGCGGACCTGCCCTGCGGCAGCCTGCGCCTGCACCGCATCTTCGAACCAGGCGAACACGCTGGGACCGGCACCGGAAATACCCGCGCCCATTGCGCCCGCCGACAGCGCGGCGTCACGCGCTGCCTCGAATCCCGCGATCAGGCCGGCACGTCGTGGCTCGATCAGCACATCGCGCAAGCCTGCGCGCACCAGCGTGGCATCGCCGCGATGGCAGCCGCTGAGGACCAGGGCCAGATTCGCGCTCTGGGCGACAAACTCGCGCAGCGCGTAACTGCCCTGCAGCGCCTGCCGTGCCCTGCGCGTTTCCAGCACGGCATGCGGATGCACCAGCAGGCTGTGCCAGCACGCAGGCACCGGCACCGACACCACCCTGTCGGCGGTGCACAGCGCCAGCCCGCCCGCCAGCAAGGGTCCGACGTTGTCGCCATGGCGACCGCCGCTGGCCACCGCTTCGCCGTCGAGCGCGTGCGGATACAGGGCGGCGCGTGGCAGCGGCGCATCCAGCAGCGCGTTGGCTGCAACCAGTGCCGCGACGCAGGATGCTGCTGAGCCACCCATGCCGGAGCCGAACGGAATGCCCTTGTCGATCTCCAGCTCGAACCCGTAGCCCAGGCCCAGGCCCTCGCGCAGTGACAGCAGTGCCGCGCCAGCCGTGTTGCCCGCTGCCTCCAGTGGAAGCTCGACCGCACTGCCACGGATCGCCGCGATACGCACCACAGGCTCATCGATGCGGCGCACGCTGACCGTGTCGCCGATACCGGCGATGGCATGGCCCAGAATGTCGAACCCCACTGCCACATTGGCCACCGACGCCGGTGCGAATGCACGTGCGATCACAGGCGCGCCCCTTCACCGGCCGCCACCCGCAGCAGGTCGGCAAACACGCCTGCAGCCGTGACCTCCGGTCCCGCGCCGGGCCCCTGCACCACCAGCGGATTCTCACAGTAGCGGCGGGTGCGGAACTGCACCACGTTGTCGGTCAGGCGCAGGTTGGCGAACGCGTGTGCCGCCGGCAGCTCGTGCAGACCCACCGACGCGCCGTCCGCGTCAAGCCTGGCCACATAGCGCAGCACTGCGCCGCGCTCGCGCGCGTCCTGCAGGCGTTGCTGCAGTGATGCATCAGACTCGCCCAGGCGGGCCATGAAGTCCTCGACGCTGCCTTCGCGAAGCAGCGCCGGCACCAGGCTTTCCACCTGCACCTGTTCAAGACTGAGTGCGTGGCCGGCCTCGCGCGCCAGGATCACCAGCTTGCGCGCGACATCCACGCCCGACAGGTCATCGCGGGGATCCGGCTCGGTGTAGCCCATCGAACGCGCCTGCGCCACCAGCGAGGAGAACGGCTGGCTGCCGTCGAAGCGGTTGAACAGCCAGGCCAGCGTGCCGGAGAAAATGCCTTCGATGGCCAGCACCTCGTCGCCGGTATCGACCAGGTCGCGCAGCGTGGTGATCACCGGCAGGCCGGCGCCCACCGTCGCCTCATAGCGGAAGCGCGCGCCGCTGGCAGCCGCCGCCGCACGGATCCGCTGGTAGCGCGACAGCGGGCCGGCGCCTGCCTGTTTGTTCGGGGTGACCACATGGATGCCCGCGGCCAGCCAATCGGCATAGCGCTCGGCGACCTCGCTGCTGCCACTGCAGTCGATCACCACCGCATGCGGCAGGTGCGCGGCCAGCAGATGCTCGGTGAAGCGGTCGAGATCGCTGGCCTCACCGCCCGCCTGCAGCGCCTGCCGCCAGTCGGCATGCAGACCATCGGCCTCCAGCCGCATCCGCGAACGCGATGCCAGTGCACGCAGGCGCAGATCGACATTGGCCTTGGCCAGCAGCTGCGGGCGCGCCGCCAGCAACTGATCCAGCAGCGCGGCACCGACGTTGCCCGGCCCGATCACGCCCACCGCGAACGTCTGCGGCGACAACCAGAATCCGGCGTGGGCGGCGCGCAGCGCGCGCGTCGCGTCAGCGCTGTCCACGGCCACCGAGATGTTGCGCTCGGAGGAACCCTGGGCGATCGCCAGGATATTGACCTGCGCCCGGCCGAGCGCCTCGAACAGGCGCGCAGCCACACCGGGCTGGCCCGCCATGCCATCGCCCACCGCCGCCAGCACGCTGACCCCTTCGTGGACCTGCACGCGCTGCACCTGGCCGACCGACAGTTCATGGGCAAAGGCCTGCAGCAACGCCCCGCGGCCACGGCCCGCTTCGGCAGCCCGCACCACGCAGCAGATCGAGTGCTCCGAAGAACCCTGCGAGATCATCACCACCGACACCTGCGCCTGGCGCAACGCTGCGAATACGCGCTCGGCGGTGCCAGGCACGCCGATCAGGCCGGTCCCCTCGAGATTCAGCAGGGCCAGGTCGGGACTCAGCGTGAGCCCCTTCACCGGTCCGCGGGGCGAGCGCTCGGCGCTGATGCGCGTACCCGGATGGGTCGGCTGGAAGGTGTTGCGGATGAAGATCGGCAGCCCCAGCCGGATCGCCGGCGACATCGTCTGCGGGTGCACCACTTTCGCGCCGAAGTACGCCAGCTCGCAGGCTTCGTCGTAGCTCAGCGACTCCAGCTGCACCGCCTCCGGCACCAGTCGCGGGTCGGCCGACAGCACACCATCGACATCGGTCCAGATGTGCAGCTCGTCGGCATTGAACAGCGCGGCGAAGATCGCGCCGGAATAGTCACTGCCGTTGCGGCCAAGCGTGGTGATGCGGTCGTTGCGGTCCCGGGCGACGAACCCGGTGGCGACCACGCGTGATTGCGGATGCTGCAGGCGCCATTTCGCCAGACGGTCGGCGCTGGCTTCCCAGTCCACATCCACGCCCAGCTCGCCGTGGCCGACCACGAGCACGTCGCGTGCATCAAGAACGGCGCAGTCCTCGCCGCATGCGCGCAGGTACGTCCCCAGCAGCTGCGCGGAGAACACCTCTCCCAGGCCCTGCACGCGGTCGAGCACTTCACGCGGCAGCTCCCCGATTACGGTCAGCGCGGCCAGCACTTCGGACAGCTGCTCGAAACGCGCGTCGATCCACTCCACGGTGTCGCCCACCTGTTCGCCGAGCAGGGCCACCGCAGCCCCACGATGGCGGGCACGCAACGCATGCCAGGCCTCGCGCCACCCCTCGTCTCCCCGCGCCGCAAGCTGGGCCAGTTCAATCAACGCATCGGTGACGCCCTTCATGGCCGAGACAACGGTGACCTGCTGCGATTCGGGGCGGGCCCGCAGCAGGCTGCCGACATGGCGGTAGCGCTCGGCGTCGGCCACCGAAGTGCCGCCGAACTTGTGCACGACCGTGGACGGCGCGGCCAGCTCGGCCGGGGCAACAGGAGGGGGGAGAACGTGGGAAGACATGCAGACCTCGGCAGGAGGCCCCGTCGCATGCAGGTGTCGAGTTTCCCCGCCACCTGGATGGTGCGGGGCCGTGGTTTTCGGGAGTTACACGAAGACGACGGGCCGCACCAGGGCAGTGGTGACGGTGGTGGTGGTAATGGTGGTGATGGCGGCCGGTGCAGTCGGACGCCCCGCGATAGCGGGTGCAATCAGACTGACGGTGGCGGCATCAAGGACCATGACGGACAGAAAACACTGTTCAGCCCGCTGCTGTCAAGTGCTGCAGCGCAAAAACTCCCTGCGCCGATCATCTGCCAACGTGCCGTCATTTGGTTGCAACTGAGACAAAGCAGCGATCGTCGACTCTGAGATGGCCATTCAGCCGGCATGTTCGGCGATCGCGCGTGGCGCGCGGTGAGCGTGCGCGCACAGCATCACTCCCGCCACCAGGAACACGATCGCCAGTGCCTCCAGCACGGTTGGCCAGCGCTGCTGCCAGGCAAATGCGTACAGCAGCGCGAACAGGGTTTCGAACACGATCATCTGCCCGGTCAAAGTCAGCGGCAGCAGACGGCTGGCACGGTTCCAGAATGCGTTGCCCACGATCGACGCCACGACCGCGACACCTGCGCTGATGGCCCAGAATGCGCCCCATTGTGCGGCCGTATGGCTGCCGGCGGACCCGGCGAAGGCCATCGGTACCAGCAGCAGGGACAACCCGCCGGTGGTGACACCCGTCAGCAACGACCAGTCATGGCTGGACAGATCCGGGCGCCGCGCCAGCCAGCGGCTGTTGCCGATCGAGTACAACGCCCACGAGAACAGTGCGCCGAAGGCACACAGCAGGCCGATCAGGCGCTGCCGCCAGGGCGTCGCCAGGTGTTCGGACATCAGCGCCTCCCACCCGACCAGGGCCACGCCGAGCACGCACAGCGCCAAGGCGGGCAACAGCTGCTTCAGGGGCACCGCCCCCTGCTCGCGCACGCCCACCAGGGTCACCACGACCGGAATCAGGCCAACGATCAGCGAGGCCGCAGCGCCACCGGCCCACTGCACGGCCGTGGCCAGCAGCAGGAAGTACACCAGGTTGCCCGCCAGGCTCAGCCACAGCAGGCCGTACCATTCTGCGCGCCCCAGCCTCGGCGCCAGCCGCCTCCAGCGCGGCAGCAGCAGGATCACGGCGATGAGGCCATAGACCAGATAACGGCCGGCAGACAGCTGCAGGGCGTTGAACGTGTGCAGCACGGCGGGCGCCAGGAACACCACGCCCCACAGCGCGCCCGCGGCTACGCCATTGGCGATGCCCAGGACCATCGGATTGTTGCGCATTGCGGATTCTTCGGGGGAGAAGAGGCCGCGCAGTGTAGCCGCCCACCGGACGACCTCTCTTGACCCAGGCTATTGCTGTCCCGGCAGAGCCAGACGCACTCGGCGGCGTTCCCGCAGCGCCATGGATCAGAGGCTGCCCCGCCGCCAGGCCGCAGGGGTTACGCCGCTCTCCCGGCGCAGCGCTCGGGTCAATGCGCTCTGTTCGGAATACCCCGCGGCCAGCGCAATCTCGCTGATCGGCAGCGCACTGGTCCGCAGCTGGTGCTTGGCCCAGCGCAGGCGGCAGGCACTGACCCAGGCCTGCGGACTCAAGCCGAATTCGCGCTGGAACAACGCATGCAGCCGGCTTTCGCTGACGCCGACGAATGCCGCCATGCGCGCGACCGGCCAGGGCTGCCCCGGGTCGGCCTGTACCGCCGTGCACAGCCCCTGCATGCGCGCGCCACTGCCTGCCGGTGCAAACACCCTCAGCAAGGCAGGCAGCAGCAACGGCAGCGGCTGCCCCTGCCGCACCTCGGCCAGCCCCTGGCGCAGGGCCAGCGGCAGATGCAGCCACCGCTGCCTGCACAAGTGCTCCTGCGTGTCGTCGTCCAGAACATCCGGACCGCAATCAACGATCACGAAACCGTTCGGACCCTCCGCCATCTGGTCATGCGCCTCGCCGGCGGCCACGAATGCGCCCTGCAGAAGGTCCAGCCGGCCGCCCCGCCCTTCCAGCTCGAACTGCAGCTCGCCCTGCAGTGGCAGCACCCATTGCGCGTAGTCGTGGCGATCCAGGCCGGTGGCCTGGCCATAGTGCCGGAGGTGGAAAATGGCGCCCATTCGGCAAGTCTGCGCGCCTGACACCGGCGGTGCAATTGACTGCTATAGTCGGGCCGTCTATCCAGCAAGGAGTGCAGGTCATGGCATATCGACAGGTTTCCCTGGCTCTGGCCGCGAGCATCGGCCTGTCCCTTTCCGTCACCGCCAGCGGGCAGGAACGCCGGGCGCCGGCACCGCACTGCCTCGACGCCGTGGGCGTGCAGGAGGTGGAGCAGGCCTCGCCGCGCTCGATCGCCGTCCGTGCCGCTTCCGGCCAGGCCTACCGGATCGACTTCAGCCAAGACTGCCCGAACGTGCGTGCCGCCACCTCCCTGAAGCTGGAAGCGCCGGCAGGCTGGGCCTGCGGCCGCCCCAGCGAACGTGTTGTCGTGGACGGGCACAGCTGCGCGGTCAGCGCGGTCAGTCCAGTGCAGAACCGCGACTACGCCACTGTCGCCCGTGACAGTGACCGCCTGAGCACCGCGACCCTGCCTGCGGTGACCATCAGCGAGCGGCGCGAGCAGCGCCGCAGCTTCGGCGGATCGCCCGCCTACTGTTTTGCAACCCGCAACGTCCGTGCCTGGTCCTCCGATCAGCAGGGGCTGCTGGTGGAGACCAATCCACGCCGCAATGGCGGCCACCGCTACTACCGCGTCGAACTGGGCGGCAGTTGCCGCCAGCTGGACCGCGCGCCTCAGGTCAGCTTCCAGTCCGGGCTGCAGAACGGCCTGATCTGCGGCAATCCCGGCGATCGCATCCTCAGTGCCGAGTTCGAGCCCGGCGACGAGCGCGGCCTGGGGCCGCTGCCGCTGTACACCCGCGGCAGCTGCCAGATCCAGGCGGTCTACCCGGCCGCGACCCAGGCGTCGAACTAGCTCCCGACACCGAGGAAGGTGAACGGTGCGCTGGGAACGAAATGCTCCAGCGCATCGCCGGAGAAGGTGTTGCGCTGGTCCTTGCCCAGGTCCAGCTTGAGCACCTTGCCACCGAAGTCGATCCTGTTGAGGTCCACCCAGAACGTATTCGGCGTCATCGCGGACTCGAAGAAGTACAGGCGTCGCTTGTGGTCGGCCACGGTGCGCCAGCGCGTGGATGAGATGTTGGGCTCGCCCGGCGTGGTGATTCCGTACGGCACCGAGACATTGCGGATCACACTGAACACACTGGCCAGTGCCACCACGGGGTCTTCCGCCTTGGGAATCGCATTGATGTAGAACGACGCGCGTGCAAAACGGTCGGCCGATCGGTTGGTGCCCGGCAGCATCACCGTGCCGCCGATCTGCTGCCAGTAGCTGTTGAGCGCAAGCTGATGCTCGAAGATGGGCGAATTCGTCATCACCTGGTAGCGGCGATCATGATGGATGACCTGACGGCCACCGATGTATTCCACGATCGCGCTGTCGCCGCTGGCATCGGACAGAGAGAGATGCAGGGTCGCCTGCCGGTCCTCGCCGGGCACCTTGTCGGTGACGATGGAGTACGGCTCGCGCTGCAGCGCCGCCACGGCCTCTGCAACTGTCGCGAAATTATCCAGCACGTACTGCGCCCACAATGAAATGGCCAGGCCGGGCTTGCTGCCGCGCTGCTGCGGATACTCCGATTCCACCAGCCATAGCAGATTGGCGACCAGCCCCTTCTCATTCATGCCATCGGTGGTCGACACGTCGTAGCCGGTGGCCACCACGCTGCCGTACCGTGCAGTCCAGGCCAACGACTTCGGCCCGGCCTCGCCGGTCCGTGCAATTCCGCGCGGCAACACGTACAGGTTGGTCGCCACATCGACCTTCCAGTCCATCGACCGCGCCGTGATCACATCGCCGTTCTCACCCAGATAGACCGCACGTGTGCAGGCCAAGGCAGGCATTGCAGCGCCTGCCAGGGCCGCCACCAGCAGCGCGGCCCCTGTGTGCTTCATCATCCGTACCATGCTGCCCCCGTCCATGCCCTGGAGGTCCAATCTCAGCGCATGCAGGGTGAGACAGCGGTGAAGCCCGGCGCCCCTGCCGCGACTCAGCCGGCGTGGAGCGCCGGCTGCACGATGTCGGCGAGCAGGTCCACCGCCGTCGGCGCCGCGCGGTCGCCCTGCAGCGCACGGCTGAATCCGGCCCAGTCGCCCACCGTGAGTCCATGCAGCATGGACGCCTCCACCTGCAGGACACGCATCGCCCAATAGGGAAACTGGCGCTGGCCAAGCCTGCTGCGCGCCAGCTCGACGATGTCGACATGGCTGCCGGCCTGCAGGATGCGCTCATAAACCGAATCAATGCCATCCGGCGGCCCTTCGATGTACTGCAGGAAGCGCCCGCCATCATGCAGCAGCACCCCGGTCACGCCAGCCAGCTTGTTGAAACGGGCGGCGTCGTCCACCAGCGCCTTCAGGCGATCTGCGGAAAGATCCGGCAGCGCCTGGCTGACGTAGGCGATGGCTCGCAATGGCATAGCGCTTCCCTGGCAAGATATGCAGCCACGGTAGCAGTTGCGGATGAGCCCGTCATAAGGCTGCGCCCCGCTTGCTGAAGAATTCAGATTCAGGCCATGTCCGGTCCACCGCACCGCCGTGGCAGTGCCGCCTCCAGCACAACCTGCCCTGCGTCGTTGCGCGCGGTCAATCGACCGCCGTGAGCGCGCACGAACTGATCGACGATGTACAGCCCCAGGCCGAGGCCCTTGCTCTGGTGGAAGCTGGCCTTGAAGGGCTCGAACAGCCGCGGCAGCAGCGCCGCGTCGATGTGGCCGGCATTGCTGACCCGGAACACCACCCGCTGCGGGTCACGCCCGTCCAGTTGGACATGTGCTTCGCCGGCATGCGTCAGTGCGTTGCCGATCAGGTTCGATGCGACCTGCCCCAACCGGTCCATGTCGCCCTGCAGGACGGTATCGCCCTGCGCCTGGAAGCGGATCCGCTCGAGTCCGTGGGCACTGCCCGCCTCCGCAATGACCGCGCGGGCCAGGGCGTCGAGGTCGCAGGTCGTGGTCTGCAATCGCAGGCCGCCGCTGCGGATGCGCGAGAAGTCCAGCAGCTGCTCGACCATCCGTGCCATGCGCAGCGTGCTTGCTTCCAGGTGCTGCAATGTCTGCTGTGCAGCGGAATTGCCCGCAGGCAGTTCCAGGCTGAGCTTGTCCGCGCAGAGCAGGATGGCTGACAGCGGCGTCCGCAGGTCGTGGGTAAGCACCGCGGCCATGGTCTCGTTCAACTTCAGCGCGCGCTCCAGGGCTTCGTTGCGCACCTTCAGCAGCTGCCGCTGCTGGTACAGCTCGATGAACACATTGACCTTTCCGAGGATCACCTGCGGCGCCACCGGCTTGTGCAGGAAATCCACCGCGCCGGTCTCGTATCCCTTGAACGCGCGCACCGGATCATCCGGCGACGCGGTGAGGAAGATGATCGGCACGTCGCGGCTGCGCAGCGAGCCCCGCATCAGTTCCGCCAGCGTGAAGCCATCGATCTCGGGCATGTGCACATCCAGCAGCGCCAGCGCCACCTCGTGCTCAAGCAGCAGTTCGAGCGCCTGGGCGCCGGAGCTGGCCAGCAGCAGGTTGACGCCCTCGCGCTGCAGCAGTGCCTGCATCGCCACCAGGTTCTGTGCAACGTCATCGACGATCAACAGGTTGACCGGGGCCTGGGCCTGCGCAGGGTCCGGTGGCAACAGGTTCATGAAAACAACTCCTTCAAGCGGCGACACATCAGTTCAAGGGGCAGCACCGCATCGGCGCCGGCATGCTGCAGGGCCGAGGCCGGCATCATCGAAGCTTCGGCCTCTTCGGGGCATTGCAGCCAGGCGCGACCTCCCGCCTCGCGCACTGCCGCCACGCCTTCGGAGCCGTCACTGCTGGCGCCGGTCAGCAGCAGTGCCAGCACGCGCGGACCAAACACCGCCGCGGCCGATTCAAACAGGGGGTCGATGGCCGGACGCGAATACAGCACAGGGGGATCGATCGACAGGGCAACCGAGGATCGGTCTTCCACCAGCAGGTGATAGTCCGGCGGCGCAAACGTCACCGTACCGCGCTCTATCGGCTGCTTGTCCTCCGCCTCGCGCACCGGCACCGCGCAATGCGGCGCCAGCACCTCGACGATGCGGCTGTTGCGGTCACGGGGCACATGCAGAACCACCAGCACCGGCACCGACAGGCCCGCCGGCAGCGCCTGCACGATGGCCTGCAGGGCAGCGACCCCGCCAGCGGATGCACCGACCACTATCACCTCCGGCAGACCGGCGTCATTCATCAGGCGACCTTCCGGTACAGCCGATGTTCGCGCGAACACACGTCGAACGCGTCGTGATGGCAACCGAACTGCAGCGACTCCTTGCTGCCCAGGCCGAGGAAGCCACGATGCACGAGCGCTTCCCGGAACAACCCCACGGCCCGGTCCTGCAGGTCCCGGTTGAAATAGATCAGCACATTCCGGCACGACACCAGGTGCACCTCGGAGAACACCGTGTCCGTCGCCAGGCTGTGGTCGGCGAACATGATGTTGCGTCGCAGGTGACGGTCGAACACGGCCCCGTCATACGCCGTCGAATAGTAGTCCGACAACGACGCCCTGCCCCCCGCCGCCAGATAATTGCGGCTGAACTGGGCCAGGCGATCGATCGGGTATGCGCCGGCCTCGGCGGTCACCAGGGCCCCGGGATTGATATCGGTGGCATAGACGATGCTGCGCTCCAGCAGCCCTTCTTCGTGCAGCAGCACCGCCAACGACCACACCTCCTCGCCCGTGCTGCAGCCCGCCACCCACAGCTTCACCGAAGGATAGGTGCGCAGCACCGGCACCACCTGCTCGCGCAGGGTGCGGAAATATGCCGGGTCCCGGAACATTTCCGAGACCTGCACGGTGAAGAACTGCATCGCCTGAGTGAACAGCTCCGGCTCGTGGAGCAGGCGATGCTGCAGGTCCGACAGCTTCTCGCACTCGTAGCGCTGCATGGCCTGACGCATGCGCCGTCGCAGCGACGACACCGCGTAGCTGCGGAAGTCGTAGTGGTAGCGCTGATAGATCGCCTCCAGCAGCACCTTCAGCTCCAGGTCGAACAAGGCCTGCTCGTTCATTGACGCGAGCACCACACCCGGCACAACGAAACCAGCTTGTCGACATCGATCGGCTTGGCGATGTAGTCGTTGGCGCCGGCCTGCAGGCAACGCTCGCGGTCATCGGGCATGGCCTTTGCGGTCAACGCGATGATCGGGAGATCCTGCAGGTGGCGCTGCGCACGGATCTCGCGCATCGCCGTCAGACCATCCTTCTCCGGCATCATGATGTCCATCAGCACCAGGTCCACCTCGCGCTGCGCCAGCCGATCGACCGCCTCCTGGCCGTTGCGCGCGATCTCGAGGTTGACACCCAGCGGCTCGAGCACGCTCGACAGCGCGAAGATGTTGCGCACATCATCCTCGGCCAGCAGTACGGTGCGCCCATCAAGGATGGTGTCGCGCCGGCGCGCCTCGCGCAGCAGGCGCTGCTGATCGGTGGGCAGGCTCGCCTCCACGCTGTGCAGGAACAGGGTGACCTCGTCCAGCAGGCGCTCGGGAGAGCGCGCACCCTTGATGATGATGCTCTTGGAATAACGACGCAGCCGTTGTTCTTCCTCGCGGCTGAGCGCACGTCCGGTGTAGACGATCACCGGCGGGAAGCCGACGTCATCATTGCCGGCCATGTGTTCAAGCAGGTCGTAACCGCTGCCGTCCGGCAGGGAAAGATCCATCACCATGCAGTCGAACGTGACACTGCTGAGCTGCTCCAGCGCTGCGGCCAGTGTACCGACGGCGACGATCTGCAGTTGATCACGTCCCAGCAGCAGCTCCAGGTTGCGCCTCAGCTCGCTGTCATCCTCGACGATCAGCAGGCGCCTGACATCGCGTTGGCTGGTCTGCTCGAGCTGCTCGATGGCCGCCGCCAGCCGCTCGCGCGTGGTCGGCTTGATCGCATAGCCGATCGCGCCCAGCTCACGGGCCACCTGGCTGCGGTCCATCGCCGAGACCACGTGCACGGGGATGTGCCGCGTGTCCGGGTTGCGCTTCAGACGCTCCAGCACACTCAGACCTGACACGTCGGGCAGGCCGATGTCGAGCAGGATGCCGTTCGGCCGTAGTTCGGCAGCCAGCGCCAGCGCTTCCTCTGCCGTGCCGGCAACCACGCAGTCGAAGTCCAGTTCATGCGCCAGCACCACCAGCGCTTCGGCGAATGCCACGTCGTCCTCCACCGCGAGGATCAGGCGTCCCATGCGCTGGCGCCGGCCACGATCATCTGGAACGTGTGTGGCAGCTGCGGGCGGGGGCGCAGGCGCAGTGGGCGCCATCTGTGCAACCACCGGACGCGCTGCCGGAGTGGCCACGCGCGCGGGCTCCGCTCCCGGCTCCGGCGCGGACACGGGGGCGCCCTGCAGCGGAAGCTCCAGCACGAAGCAGCTGCCACGCCCCGGTTCGCTGTCCACCTGGATTTCGCCGCCCATGCGGGCAGCCAGGTCGCGCGAGATCGACAGGCCCAACCCGGTGCCGCCATAGCGCCGGCGGGTACTGCCATCAGCCTGGCGGAAAGCCTCGAAGATCACCTGCAACTGCTCGCGCGCGATGCCGATGCCCGTATCACAGACCTCGAAGCGGATGCGGCCACTGCCGCCGGGACGCACGTGCAGGCTGACCTTGCCGTGCTCGGTGAACTTCAGTGCATTGGCCAGAAGGTTCTTCAGAATCTGCTGCAGGCGCTGGCTGTCCACCACCAGCTGACCCGGCGCCAGCGCATCGGCGCTGATCTCCAGGGCAAGCCCCTTCTGCCGCGCGATCGGATCGAAGGTCTCGCGCAGCCGCTGCAGCGCGCTGTCGACCGCGACCACTTCATCGCTCAGTTCGACATGCCCGGCTTCGATGCGCGACAGGTCGAGAATGTCATTGATCAGCGCCAGCAGATCGTTGTTCGACGACAGGATTGCCCGTGCGTACTTCACCTGCTCTTCGGTGAGCGTACCATCCTTGTTGTCGGCCAGCAGCTTGGCCAGGATCAACGAGCTGTTCAGCGGCGTACGCAGCTCGTGCGACATGTTGGCCAGGAACTCGGACTTGTAGCGCGACGTCGCCGCCAGCTCGTTGCTATTGCGCACCAGCTGGCTCTGCGCAACCAGCAGGGCCTGCTTCTGCGCCTCCAGCTCGTGCGTGCGCTCCTCAAGCTGTACGTTGCTCTGCTCCAGTTCGGCCTGCTGCTGTTCCAGATGGGTCTGCGACTGCAGCAGGCTGCGGCTCTGCTCTTCCAGCTCCTCGTTGGCCACGCGCAGTTCTTCCTGCTGGGCCTGCAGCTCCTCTCCCTGGCGCTGCGACTCCTCCAGCAGCACGACCAGCTGCGCGCGCAGCAGCGACGCCCGCAGGGCCATGCCGATGGTGTCGCCACAGCGCTCCAGCAGTTCGCGGTCCAGATCACGCTGTTCGCCGACGCTGGATCGACCCAGCTCGACGATGCCGACCACGGCACCGTCACTGGTGATCGGTGCAAGGATCCGCTCACGCACCGGAACCCGCCCCAGGCTGCTCTGGAGTTCAAGTACCGAGGCCTCATCGCCCTGCAGGTGGCGGGTGCGCAGGTCGCGCGCGACCTGTCCGGCCAGCCCCTCCTGCAGTGCCAGCGACGCCGGCATGCCGGCCGGCAACGCCAGTCCGCCCGTCAATTGCAGGCGGCCGCCCTCAAGCCGGTACACGGCGCCGACATCGGCCTGCAGCTGCGAGGCCAGGCTGGTCGCCGCCGCCTCGGCGATCTGCTCCGGCCCCAGGTCTCCCCGCAGGCTCATGGCCACGGCGTTCTCCGCCTCCTGCAGCCACAGGGCGCGCATGGCCTGCCGGCGCGCCTGGATGGCGCGGGACACGATCAGCGCGATCATCAGGAAGGCCGCACCGCCGATGGTGCGATTCACCAGCGAGAACGCCGAATTCGTGCTTGCCGGGGCAATGTGATAGCCCACCATCAGCAGCGCGCAGGCCAGCACCGCGACCACGAACGGTGCGCGTGCACTCCGCTGGAACACCGTCACGCCAACGGCCAGGAAGTAGGCCAGCCACACCGCATAACCCAGAGGCACGACAAGTTCCAACGCGATGGTTGCGGCCAGCAATGCGGCGGCAGTCATCCATATCCAGCGGTCGCGCGAGGTTGCACCGGGACGCATACGGGGCGATTCCAGAAGGCAAAGAAGTGCGTGATGGTACCCCGTGTCGTATTCAGCCGCATACGACCAATGGCACGGGCAATCCCTGCACACATCCTTCACACTGCAGTGCCTAGCTTTCCGGCCCTCACAGGGGTAATGCTCATTTCCACGTGGACGCACCCGCTTCTACGAGGTCCGCTCTGACGGACACTTCCCAACAGCTGCGCCTGCTGATAGACAGCGTGCGGGACCATGCGCTGTATCTGCTCGATCCCGAGGGCATCGTCTGCAGCTGGAACCCCGGGGCCGAACGCATCAAGGGGTATGCAGCCGACGAGGTCATCGGCACCCACTTCGGACGCTTCTACCTGCCTGCAGACCGCGACGCCGGCGAGCCGCAGCGCCTGCTCCGGCTGGCCGCGCTGCAGGGTCATTGCTCCGCCGAAGGCTGGCGCGTCCGGCGCGACGGTGCCTCGTTCCGCGCCAGCATCGTGATCGAGCCGGTCCTGGAGAACGGCGAGCTGCTCGGCTACGTCAAGATCACCCGCGACATCACCGAACAATGGCAGGCGCAGCGCCTGCTGCGTGACGCACAGCGTGCACTCCGGCAGACCCAGCAGTTCGAGACGGTCGGCCGGCTGAGTCGTGGGCTCTCGCATGAATTCAATAATCTGTTGACCACCATCGGCAACGCACTGGATCTGCTGGCGCTGCGCGTGGGCAGTGATCCGCGGGCCCACGAACTGCTTTCCACTGCACAGACGGCGACCGACCGCGGCGCATTGTTGACCCGCCAGTTGCTTGCCTTCAGCACCGGGCAGACCCTGATCCGTGAACCGGTGGACGTCAACGAACTGATCGTCGAGTCCTTGCCGGGCCTGCGGCGCGCGCATGCCTCGGGTACACTGCTGGGCACGGAACTGGCTCACGATCTGCCGCCGGTCTGCACCGACGCGCTGCAGCTGCAGACCGCCCTGGCGAACCTGGTCGCGAACGCTGTCGAAGCCACGGCCGATGGCGGCCACGTGCTGATCGCCACCGCACTGGAGCATCGCCTTGATCCGGATGGAGAGGCTGGCCAGCAGCGCCGATACGTGACGGTGAGCGTGCGTGACCAGGGGCGTGGCATGCCCGTCGATGTGGCGGAACGCGCGACAGAGCCTTTCTTCACCACCAAGGACATCGGCAAAGGCAGCGGACTGGGCCTGAGCCAGGTGTTCGGATTCACCACCCAGAGCGGCGGCTTCGTCGATGTCTCCACCACGCCAGGCGTCGGCACCACAGTCAGCCTGCTGTTACCCGCACTAGAGGAACCCGCCCCATGACCGATGATCCGATCCGCGTGCTGATGGTGGAGGACCAGACCGACCTGCGCGAAATGATAGGGCTGGCCCTGCGCGATTTCGGCATCGACGTGGCGACCACGGCCGACGGTCATGAAGCAGTGGCCCTGCTGCGCGGCGATACCCGCTTCGACGTGGTGTTCAGCGACGTCAGCATGCCCAATGGCATGTCCGGCATTGAACTGAGCGAACACGTCGCGCGCGACCAGCCGCACGCCCGCATGATCCTCTCTTCCGGCTATGCGCGTTCGCAGCTGCCCCCCCTGCCCGAACAGGTCGAATTCCTGCCCAAACCCTATCGACTGCGGCAACTGGTGGAGCTGCTCAGGCAGGACTGAGCCTCGCCAAGTGCGTCAGGGGAGTTTTTCCCTGTCCGCACGCCTGCTGCGGCCCCTGCGCCGACGGTGAACCCGGCTGCAGATTTCAAGAATTCCGAGCACGCAGGCGAACACCGCGGCCACTTTGCCAAGGGCGATCAGCAGGTGCATGGCGACTCCCGTCTGGACCGAAGGCGTGCAGGTGGCCGGGTACCCCGCCCGGCATTGGGGGCCACTGTAGGCCCGGCAAACCCATGCAGCCCGCAGACTGCTATGCGTTTCCGGCAAGAATCACCCGCGGACTCAGTCATCCAGAGAGTCGGCCTCGCCCGGTCTCCGGCTGATCCGTGATCTTCGCCAGCCGCCGTGGGAACGGAAGTAGCCGGTGTCCCCGCTCACGGTATAGCGCAGCGCTGCCCACGCGGCAGCGACCAGGGAGGCCTGCCAGCCCCGCGCCTTGCGGAAGGCGTACTGGAAACGCCCCATCACCCGGCCGCCGGGGGGATGATCGGGAAGGCGGGGCGGCGTGCGCGTCCAGGGAAGACGGCATGGCCCACCCGGCAGCACAGGGGGACGGCGCCCGGTCCGACGCCAACGGACGTCACGGCATTGCGATTCATTCGGATCCTGCTGGTCATGGGGGAAGCGCTGCGCACGGCAGGCTCAAGGCCTGCCACGAGTCCCCCTGCCGACCCGTCACGCTGCAGTGAAACTGGGCGCTGAGCAGTTAGCCTTGTGTGAAAACGGCTTGCTTACCTGACTGGATGTTCAGGCTCCCCGCCCCTCTCGCGAACCCTCGGCCCTCACCAGAACGAAATAAGGGCTGTCAAGAACGAGAGTCTTAACAGTTCATGCTGTATGGTCACTGCATTCGGCTTCTCTTCGGCGCGAAATTCCTCGCCTCCGTGTCCAGCCCCTGACCGGCAAGACACATGACCACTCCTGTTGCATTCCGGATCCTGCGGATCCGCCCTTTTCTGCGCCTGGATGCCACCATCGAACGGCTGGATTCCGTGCAGGCCAAGTGCAAGTCATGTGGGGACGAATCACGGATGTCGCACGGGTGCGGGCTCACCGATGTGCACGGGGGTGTGCAACTGAGGTGTCCCGCCTGCGGCTCGATCGATGTCTTGACGGCGGCGGATGCCTGGGGCCACTGGGTGCAGCAGATCAGGCACGATCGAATACTCGCACTCGCTGGCCTGTTGCCAGAGGACCTGGATCGCCCCTAGGTGGGCCTGGCGAAAGGCAGACATGGCCGCCGCACGCCCTTTTCCAACGCACTGTGGCGGGTGGCAAGCACGCCGCAGCGAAGACAGCACGCCGCAAGCACAAGCGGCACCCGCCTGATCATCTGCGGGCAATTGACCGATGGTGACCCCGGCCCGATTCGAACGGGCGACCTTCCCCTTAGGAGGGGGACGCTCTATCCAGCTGAGCTACGGGGCCTTGCGCAAGCGGTAAAGCATACCGCGTCCAGCTGAATGGACCAAGCCACCGACGATCGCCGCGCCATCGGCGGCAGGTATGCTGGCCGCCCCCACATCAGTCCCACCGGATGTCCGAGTTCTGGCTTTTCCTCTCCAACCTGGGCGACAGCCGCTGGCTGCTGCCCATGGCCATGGTGCTGCTGCTGGCATTGCCGCGAAGCGAGGCGCGCTTCAAGCGAAGGTGGGCGCTGGCAATCGCCGCAACCGCCGGGCTGACCTTGGCCTCCAAGCTCGCGTTCATGGGCTGGGGGCTGGGCATTCAGCGTCTGGACTTCACCGGCATTTCCGGGCACGCCGCCATGTCCAGCGCCGTCTACCCGGTGGTCGGCATACTCTTGGCGACCGCCTTCAGGAGCAGGGCTTATTTTGGCGCTGCGGCCGGCGTTGGCCTTGCGGTGGCGATCGCCGCTTCACGCCTGCCGCTTCACGCCCACAGCCTGGCCGAGGTGATGGCCGGCCTGGCGCTCGGCCTGGCCAGCAGCGCATGGGTACTGCGCTGCGGCCTCCCTACGGAGCGCATACCGACGTGGGCGATGGGTGCTGCCGTGATGGCCGGACTAGCGCTGCCCCTTGCCGTTCCGGAGCTCCACACCCACAGGTTTGTCATCGCGCTGGCCAAACTGCTTTCCGGTCGCACGACGGTCTTCGAGCACTTCTGATCTGAACGACCATCAGGCAGATGAATCCCCCCGGAAGAAACCGCCAGTTTCCTTGACAGGCCTCAATGTGGCTGGGACTATAGCCTTGGAAAATTTCCCTCACGGAGTAGGAGACCCCGTAGATGAAGAAGATGATTGCCGTTCTGGCCCTCCTGGGTCTGTCCTCCCCGCTGTTCGCTCAGGATGCTCCGGCCTCCACTGACGGCAGCAACGAAGTGGCCACCACCGACAGCGCCAGCGCTGCCGCCTCCGGCACCCTGAACACCGCTGCCTCGATCGGCCTCGGCGTCGCCGCGGCTGCGGTGATCTACAGTGTCGCTGCTGACAGCAGCAGCGATGACGCAGGCAACGACAACGGCGGCGGCACCACCAACCCGCCGGGCGGCACCACCGGTTCGACCGGCACTACCGGCACCCGTTGATCGGAACGCCGCTGTAGTACCCACGCCCTCGCCGGGCGGCAGTTCGGCGAGGGCTTTTTCATGCCCGCTCGGGCCAGGAATGATTAACGATGGACTGCAAGCGTCTCGTCGCCACCATGGCGTTCGCCTTCACCCTGTCTGGCTGTGTGTGGGCCCCTGGCCAGCACATGCGTTCGAGTTCACTGGTGCGCGACAGCCAGCAGGTTGGAAATGATCAGATTGAACTGATTCCGATCACGCCCAAGTTGATCGCGATGGATCGCGCGACCCAGGTCGCTCCCGGCCTCCCTGCCGCGTTGGCCCAGTACCAGCCTGGCCCCTACCAGATCGGCGCGGGCGACATTCTCTATATCACGGTCTGGGACCACCCCGAGCTGACCGTACCGGCAGGCCCGCAGCAGCAGCTCAGCGCAGCAGGCCGCCTGGTGAACTCCGACGGCACCCTGTTCTATCCCTACATCGGCAAGGTCACCGCTGCCGGCAAGACCCCCGCGCAGCTGCGCGAGGAAATCACCAGCAGGCTGGCCCGCTACATCGAAGCGCCGCAGGTTGATGTTTCCATCCTGACCTATGCCAGCCAGCGTGTCTGGGTCACGGGCGCCTCGCGCCAACCGGCCACCGTTCCGCTGACCGTCACCCCGCTGACCCTGGGCGATGCGATCAGCCAGGCGGGGCTGGACCCGACCCAGGCGGATCTGTCCGGTGTGCGCCTCACCCGCGAAGGCACCACCTATACACTTGATCTTGACCGGCTGGGTCGCAACGGTGGCGGCGACACCAACGTGTTCCTCAAGGCCGGCGACCATCTGTACGTGCCCTATCTCGACCGCAAGGAAGTCTTCGTTGTAGGCGAAGTTAACCAACCGGGCGCCATGAATTTCAAGACCGGCGAGATCTCGCTGAGCCAGGCGCTGGGCCGCGCCCGTGGCCTGCTGCAGACCACCTCCAACGGCAACGCCGTCTACGTGATTCGTGGCTCCAACGATCTGCAGGAGCGGCCGTCGCAGGTGTTCCATCTGGAAGCGAAGTCACCGACCGCCTTCGCGGTGGCCAGCCAGTTCAATCTGCAGCCGGGCGACGTCGTGTTCGTCGGCGCTGCCGGCGTGACCCGCTGGAGCCGCTTCGTGAACCAGCTGCTGCCGTTCACTGCCATCATCAGCAACGCGGCCAGCGCTCGCAACGATCTGGACAACAACTGACGAGGTCGGCATGAGCAGCAACGCTCGGGCGACGCTCGTCCTCCAGAGTCTTCGTGCAGGCGTGCTGGCCGTGCTGACCGTCGCCGCAGCAACGGGCTGCGGCGTGGTCAGCCGCAGCAGTGTCAAGGCAGTCCAACTCGCCATCCAGGGCAAGCCCGATGTCGAGCCCACGGCAGAGGACGTTGCACGCAACCGCTATCCGCAGATCAAGGTCAATGGCCCGGCCGGCGGCGCCGTGCTCGTCCTGGGCGGCTTGGATGGCGGCCGCCAGGCGTGGTACAGCAACGAGCGCAGCATCGTGTTCCTGCGCAACGGCCTGGTTGAAGCAACGCATGGTGGCTCACCGGAACTGCAGAGCATGCGCATTGCGGGTCCAGATCCATTCGTCGACCTGCGCAGGGCGCGCGATGGCGACACCGTGCAGCGACTCTATGACGTCATGCCCGGCTACCAGTTCGGTCAGCGCGTCACCGGAACGCTGCATCCCCTGGGCCAGGAAAAGGTCGAAATTCTGGGACGCACGCGTGAGCTGCTGCACGTCCGCGAACGGTTGAGTGGCCAGGGCTGGAAGCAGGACAATCATTACTGGGTCGATCCTTCCAACGGATTCATCTGGAAGAGCGTGCAGGCCATCGCACCGGGCACCCGCCTGGAAATCATCCAGCTCAAACCCTATTCGCCGGATCTGCAGCCCCGATGAAGCAGCGATTGATCGGCCTGACGCTTGGCCTGACACTTGCCAACTCCGCCCTGGCGGCCCCCCCGATTTCCGTGGATGTCTCCGGCCACGTCCGCGCGCCAGGCGTGCACAGTCTGGCCTCCGGCGCGCGCATCAGCGCTGCTGCACTGGCTGCGGCCCCGGACGAGCAAGCCTACATGCTTGGCGCGGCCCTGCTGCGCACCGATGCCGTGGTGCCGCAAACACGCTTGAAGGCAGGGCTGCTGTTCGACCTGCAGACGCTTGCGGCCCTGCAGGATGACACCGACGTCGCGGAGGCTGCCGATCGCATGGCGCGTGAGTTCAGCGACCTGCCCGTCACTGGCCGCGAAGTGCAGCTTCTCGAACCGCGCTCGCTGGAGGCCGCCCGCAGGCAGGACCGACCGGCCCGCGCAGGCGATCGGCTGATCTATCCCTCGCGGCCGCAGACGGTCACCGTCACCGGCGCCGTAGCGCAACCCTGCGCGATACCGCACGTTGCGATGCAGGATGCCCGGATCTATCGCAGCCAGTGCGCGTTGCTGCCGGCAGCCAGCCCTGACGATCTGTATGTGATCCAACCCGACGGCCGCGCCGCGAAGATCGGCATCGCCCTGTGGAACCGCAGTGCGCCCGTGGCGCTCGCGCCGGGTGCGATGATCTACGTCCCCATCGCGGGATCGGCCGTGCGCTCGATCGCCCCCGATATCAACGACGAAGCCGCCCGCTTCCTCGCCACCCAGGTGCTGGACGCGCCGGGAGTTTCAAACTGATGTCCCGTAATCGAATGCCGCTGGCGAGCGCCGCTGTGGCCCTGCTGAGCCTGAGCATCAGCGCTGCCCTGCACGCCCAGGAAGGCCCCGCCCCCACCGCCAGCGACTGGGGCGGCGTCGGCCTTCTGCAGACGCCAAGTGCGCGCATGAGCGATGAAGGCGAACTCAGCCTCACTGCCAGCCACACATCGCCTTACAGCCGGTACACGGTCGTGATGCAGCCATTGCCTTGGGTGGAGGGTGCGTTCCGCTACATCTCGGTCGCCAATCGACGTTATGGTTCTGAAGGCCTCAGTGGCGACCAGAACTACAAGGACAAGTCCATCGATCTCAAGCTGCGGCTGTGGCAGGAAGGTCGCTGGCTCCCGGAAGTCTCCGTCGGTGCGCGCGATCTCGGTGGCACCGGACTGTTTTCCAGCGAGTACCTCGTCGCCAACAAGCGATTCGGACCGGTGGACGCCAGCCTTGGCGTGGCCACCGGCTACATCGGCAACCGTGGCGACATCGCCAATCCGCTCGGCGCCATCGACGACCGCTTCAAGGAACGTCCCGGCGTCAACACCCCTGGTGATTTCAACACCAGCGCCATGTTCCGCGGCCGTCTCGGCATATTTGGTGGCATCAGCTACCAGACGCCGTGGGACCGCCTGCAGCTGAAGCTCGAGTACGACGGTAACGACTATCGCAACGAGCCCCAGCGCAACAACCAGAAACAGTCATCGCCCATCAACCTCGGCGCGGTGTTCACGGTCAACAACAACGTGCTGCTGCATCTGGGCTGGGAGCGTGGCAACACCGCCATGGTGGGCATCACGCTGCGCTCGAACCTGGCCCAGGCCACGCCCATGACCAAGCTCCTGGACCCACCGCCAGTACCCCGCGGCGCTACGGTGAGCCAGGCAACGGGTGTGGAAGAAGCCCAGGCGGTCACCGCCACCACGGATTGGCCAGCCATCGCGCGCGAACTGGAGGACAATGCCGGCCTGCGAGTGAAGCGCATCGATCGCAGTGGGCAGGAGCTGATCGTCAGTGCCGAACAGCGCCGTTTCATCTATCCCGCGCAGGGCATTGGCCGCGCTGCGCGTATCCTCGACGGGCACGCTTCGCCGGATGTCAGCTGGTGGACGCTGCGTAATGTGCGCCTCGGGCTGCCTGTCGTCGAGACCAGCCTCGAACGCAAGACATTCAACGATTACCTGGACGACCGCACCGATCTGGCCGCGGTCAGCCGCCATGTCGAAATGACCGTTCCTTATGCCCGGCGGTCGGAAACGCTGTACGAAGCGCCGCTGAAGCGCTTCGACGGTGCGTTCAATGTCGGCTACCGGCAGTCCGTCGGCGGCCCGGATGGCTTCATCCTGTTCCAGGTTGCGGCGATGTATGGCGCGACGTTCCGCTTCAACGACAACCTGTGGTTGAGCGGCACCGCCAGCTACAACGCGTACAACAACTACGACAAGTTCAAGTACGACGCACCCAGCAGGCTGCCGCGGGTACGCACCTACGTGCGCCAGTACCTGACAACCTCCGACTTCACCCTGCCCAACCTGCAGTTGACTGGCACCAAACAGCTGGGCCGCGACCTGTACGGCATGGCCTATGCCGGCCTGCTGGAGTACATGTACGGCGGCGTCGGCGGCGAGATCCTGTATCGGCCGATGGACGAGCGCTGGGCGCTGGGTGCTGAACTGAACTGGGTCAGGCAGCGGGATTTCAACCAGCGCTTCAGCTTCCGCGACTACAGCGTCGCCACCGGTCATGCCACGCTCTACTACCTGTGGGGCGACCAGCGCCGCATCATCAGCGCGGTCAGCGCAGGCCGATACCTGGCCAAGGACTGGGGTGCGACCGTGTCAGTAGCCCGCATGTTCGACAATGGCGTGACGATGGGTGCCTACGCCACCAAGACCGACGTTTCATCGCGGGACTTCGGTGAGGGCAGCTTCGACAAGGGCATCTACTTCTCGGTGCCGTTCGATTTCATGCTGCCTCGGTCGACGCGCGCACGCGCCGATTTCATGTGGAACCCACTGTATCGCGACGGTGGCGCGCGCCTGGCGCATTCCCACAGCCTGTACCAGCTGACATCGGAACGCGATTCGGAGTTCTTCTATCGGAACTTCGACGCCATCGCGAAATGATGCTGACAAAGAAAAAGGCGCCCCGCACGGGCGCCTTTTTCTTCCTACTTCTTGAAGACTCCGACCAGTACGTCGCCGTCAAAGACCAGCAGCGACGAGATCCTGCGTCGCTCCATCAGTACCAGCGCATCCTCGACCCGTGTACCCACGCTGACCTGCGCCGGTGAGGCCGTCATCAGCTCGGCCGCAGACTTGTCGAACACCTCGCGACCATGACGCTCGAGCGCCCGGCGAACATCACCATCGGTGATGATCGCGTAGCTCGCGCCGGCGCGTACGATCGCCAAGCCCAGACTGGACCGGGTGATGGCCTGGAGGACATCCATCATCGATGCGGCTGCGTCCACTACCGGCAGGTCGCCGGCGACCATCTCATGCTCGACACGCGACAGCAGGCGCCTACCCAGCGAACCTCCCGGATGGAAGCGCGCGAAGTTCTCCGGCTGGAAGCCTCGGGCCTCCATCAGCGCAACCGCCAGCGCGTCCCCCATCGCCAGCGTCGCCGTAGTCGATGCGGTGGGCGCCAACGCAAGGGGACACGCTTCCTGCGCTACACCCGCGTCCAGGTGGCAATCGGCAGCCTGCGCCAGCGTCGATGTCGCCCGACCGGTGATTGCCACCAGGAAATTGCCGTTGTCCTTGAGGAACGGCAGCAGCTTCACCACTTCCTCGGTTTCACCGGAGTAGGAAATCGCAACGAACACATCGGTGGCTGTCACCATACCCAGGTCGCCGTGGAAAGCCTCACCTGGATGCATGAAGAAGCTGGGCGTTCCCGTACTGGCCAGCGTGGCGGCGATCTTGCGCCCGATGATTCCCGACTTGCCCATGCCGCAGATGATGACCCGGCCCTGAGAACCCAGCACCTGCTCGACTGCCTGGGTGAACTGCCCATCTAGCCTGCTGGCGAGCGCGGCGACAGCCGACGCCTCGATCTGCAGGACACGCTTGGCCGATGCGATGTGATCGGCGACTGATACCACGGAAGACATACCTTGTTTCCTTCTGATGATAATTCGCGGCGAACCTCGCTACGCCGCGCTTACCCGCGCAACCTTGCGCCGGCTACTGCACCGCTCCAGCGGCGCTCCATCCTGCTATGAGCGGCGCGTAGGCTGCCTGAAGATCCACGCCGCCCTCGGCAAGGACACGCTCGGCCACTTCCCGCCCCACGCCGCGGCCACCTCGAGCATCCGTGACCACGTCGGCGGCGGCCAACACCAGAGGATGCGCATCGGAAGGCGCATAGAAGCGCCCCACCCTGCCGGCCAACGGCAGGTCTACGACATCATCCCCGACATAGGCGATCTCGGTTTCGCAGACACCCACGTCACCACAGATGGCAGCCAGCGCGTCGAGCTTCTCCAGCCGGCCCGTCACAGCCACATCCATGCCCAGCTGCCGGATCCGGAAATCCAGGGACGGGCTGGCCTTGCCTGACAGCACGCCACAACGGATGCCATGCACGCGCAGCAATGCGACCGCCAGACCATCGCGGACATTGAAGGTCTTGAACTGCTCGCCCTTGCCATCGATGTGCAGGCCGCCATCGGTCAATACACCATCCACATCGAACAGGACCAGCTTGATCGGTCCCTGGTACCTCGCCGATGACATGTCAGGCAATATCAAGCTTGGGGAACGACTTCACCAGATCATCGACCGCCTTGATCTGCGCCAGGAACGGTTCGAGAGCGCTCAGCGGCAACGCGCTCGGACCATCGCAACGCGCATTGTCCGGATCCGGATGCGCCTCCAGGAACAGACCTGCCAGGCCAACCGCCATACCCGAGCGCGCCAGCTCCACCACCTGACGGCGGCGACCACCGGAGGCTTCGCTACCCGCATCGCGACGCTGCAGGCTGTGTGTCACGTCGAAGATGGCGGGCAGACCACCCGTGGCCTCGATCATCTCGCGGAAGCCGAGCATGTCCACGACCAGGTTGTCGTAACCGAACTGGGCGCCGCGCTCACACAGGATGATCCGCTCATTGCCGGCCTCGCGGATCTTGCTGGCGATGTTCTTCATCTGCGTCGGGCTGAGAAACTGCGGCTTCTTGATGTTGATGGCGCGGCCGGTACGCGCAATGGCGGTGACCAGATCGGTCTGGCGCGCCAGGAACGCAGGAATCTGCAGCACGTCGACCACTTCGGCCACGGGCGCCGCCTGGTCTACCTCATGGACGTCGGTGATCACCGGTACGCCGAAGCGGCTTTTCACTTCCTGGAAGATGCGCAGCCCCTCGTCCAGGCCCACCCCACGGAAGGAGTTGATCGACGAGCGGTTCGCCTTGTCGAACGAGGCCTTGAAGACGTAGGGAATGTCGAGCTTGCGGGTGACCTCGACATACTTCTCCGCTGCGAACAGCGTCGAGTCGAGGTCTTCAAGGACATTCAGACCACCGAACAGAACGAAGGGGAGGTCGTTGCCGACGACTACCTTCTCGGAAATTGAAACGTTCATCAAACAACCTCTCATCAATGGTTAACCGTTCGCACCCATGCCTGCTGGCCTGGATCATAGGACCGCACGACCCTCGCGGGAGAGCCGACAAGAACCGAATTGGGAGCATATTCTCCCCTGACCACGGAGTTCGCGCCAACCACGCAGCCGTCTCCAAGCCGGGTGCCAGGCTGGATCCGCGCCCCCATTCCAATGAAACAGTTCTTCCCGATCCGGGTCTCCCGGGTTGTATGGCCTTGCGACATCACGGGGACGCCGACCTCCTGGTAATCATGGTCGATATCGGTGATTGATACGAATCCAGCTATCACCGTGCCCTGCCCAATGACCAGTCGCTCTCCACACGTTATGTGTACGCATTGACCCAGGGCTACATCATCCTCGATCACCAGCTCACCCTGACCATGGCACTCGGCCCGCAATCCCGGAAATATCCGGACGCGTCGGCCCATCGACATTCGGCGAAGTCCAAGGAGAAAAAATGGGCGACCAATGTACCCCGGAAAACGAAATGACCTCATCAGAAGGCCGTAGACCAAAGCGCGAATCACCCAGCCCAACTTAAGAAGGCAACTCATGGACGATTCTCCGATATGGCTACGGACCCGGACCTGACCCAAGCCGATTGCTCGAAGTCATAATGCTTGACCACACGCGCCGGTGCGCCAGCAAGCATCGAGTACGGTGGGAACGCCCCCTTGACGACAGCGTTGGCTCCCACCACACAACCGTCCCCCAGCTGCGTCCCGGCTTGAATTCTCGCGCCTACGCCGAGGAAACAGCGGCGACCAATGAATGTCGGACGAATCACATTGGGCTGACGAAGAATCGGCAGATCAGGATTGTCGAAACCGTGATCCGTGTCAGTAACAAACACGTTGGCCGATATGAGCGCACCCTCGCCAATTTCGACCGAGCCACTTGCAATTACGTGAAATCCCTGACCAATGGAAACGTCGTCGCCAACTGTTAGCGAACCCGTGCCTATACATTCGGCTCGTAGGCCGGGAAAAATCCGAACCGCGCGTCCAAAGTACATACGGCGGGATCCAGAAATAAATGCCGGCGGTCCAAGATAGCCCCCCCGCCCGAATCGACCAAAGAAGGGCGCGACCAGGAAGGCGCGCAGGACCCATGCCAGCTTGTAGAGCGTTCCCACCAGCGTACCTCCTGTATGCATTATCGATGACTCGCGGCTAACCACGCATGCGCGGGACGCGCCGCGACGCCCCAGAACAACTAGAGAAGTCGAACAATCACTCAACTTCGCGAATCCCGCTCGGCGCCGCATCCTTTAGGCCGAGTGCAGAAGCAAGTCGATCTACCTGCCTCTCAGCATCGTTGAACCACCGAGCAAGGCCCTCAATGCGGACGATCATCGCCTGCGGATCATTAAGATCCTGCTCGACCACATTCAAAATCGCGTCGGCGTCAGGCCATGAAAGACCCTCCAAACGGAACACGGAAGCCAAGCATCCATCGTCTAGAAGATAGACCGGCGCGCCATGATCAAGGACCTCCACCACCGCGCCCGACATGTGCCCCAGACTGAATCGCACTCGACAGAGATACTGTTCAAGCGAAAGATGAAAAAGCCCCACGCAACGCGCACTGACCATCCCGGCATAATCGGCTGCACGACTCCACGGATGGAGCCTGACCACGTACTCGAGGCCGAGACTCTCCGCAATCTTATCTGCGGCTCGCAGAAGATTCGCATTGGACTCTCTTCCATTTTCGCCATTAAACATTACACCAAAGCATGGCTGCGCTGCAGTCGCTCGCACCTTCGCGGTGCGGGGCAACCTGATCCATCCAGTGACACTCAATCTCGATGTCGCAATGCCGGCCTTCTCAAACTCCCGAACAGTCGCCCCGCCCCATGCAAGCATTCGATCACTTTGAAAGTTCGCATATGCCTCGGCGTCAGCACTCATGTTTGTATGATCAAGAACTCTATACTGACCATGCTGATTGGTAATTGTGAACACACCTTTAGAATTTGCCATCTGCGTGGCAAGATTCTCGATCGGATGTGCGTCGCAGAAGGTGACAAGGGTTTCAACCCCCTTCAGCTCCCGAGCTGCGATCGGTAGAAGTGCGCTGCGGGCCCTGGAAACAAGCAGAGCGCAGAGCAAGCGTTCCATGACTGTGCCTTTGTAGCCTCGAACCAATGGCCAGGCGGGCATCAGTCCCGCCAGTGTCCTGAAAGGCTGAAGCAAGGAAAAACTATCCCTGACTTCCACCAGACGCGCCTTGCCCGCCATGATGCTCATCAGACGGTCAACTATGTAATCGTAGTCCGCACGAAGCTTTCCCCGCGCCGAGTACAACACTATATGACGAGCCGTCGCCGAACTGTCGCTGGTGACTCGAGCCCCCATCAACAGAGCATGAGCCACCCGCTTCAGCCACCCCTTGACTCCAGAGTCGTATAACAACGTGGCGACAACATTAGCGAAATTTATGCCGTCGACGAGCGCGGTCCCTGCCCTTTTGAACTCCTGGATCCTAAGATGGCGATCATAGCTATTCGTGTCCACGAACAGCCTCCGTAAGTCGTTCTCCACCGAGTGAACCGCTGAACACTGTCGCGCACACGTCGTTCATCGGGTCGCCCGCTGTTCGTGGATAAGAGTTCGAATCCTCGCACAGAGGATCCAAGCGAGCGCAAAATAGGAAACCGGGAACACCAGCACCGCAGCATTGAGCGATGAATAGATACAGACGATCAGCAGCGCCGCGATGGAGAGCATCCCAATCGTCAACTGCGCACGCAGCAGGAAAACCTCCATTCGGCACATACTCAGGACGAGAGCAAAAAGCGCGGCGATGGAAAAGCCGATCTGCCCGATCATCATGATGATTACCACGTTTCCGTAGTCGAGTGGAACATGGGCGTAATCCAGAATCTCCCCAATGAACAACCAAGTTCCGGCCAAGATGAACAGACTCGCCAGAGCAATTGCGACCACCGAAAGACGTACGAGGTTCCAGAGTTCCGCAAGCCGCTCCTGAGCGTGCAACGCCGCGAACCTGGATGAAAAAGTAAAATTGATCGCGAGCATCAGAAGGCTGATCAGCGTCGCCAACTTCTGGGACACCACGAACGCAGAGTAGGAGGCATCGCCATAGAAGCCAGGCACAATCGCAACCGCACTCCATCCCAGCGCCTGTTGTGCAAGGACCACCGCCCCCAAGCGATTGGCCGCGGCAACTTCTGAGGCAGCCATACCGCTCTGCCTCCTCGACGAGAGCGACCGCAAAAGGTCGCCTCCATATCGAAGAAGCACTACTCTTGAATACATCAAGGCCGCCGCGAACAGATAGCACCACATCAGTTGGCGGGCACTGATTTCGGAGATCGTCTTACTCAGAAACACGAGTGCAACCAAAGCCAGCGCAGGCACACAAATGTTCAGATAAAAGGTTGCAGAATCTATTCTTCCCTCCCCCTGCAGAACTCGAGCTGCGGATGAAGCACAAGCGATTAGGGAGGATGCAACCACCATTAGAACGAAGTCAAAATAGCTAAGATCAAAACGTCTAGCTACTGACGGCACCCATAATACCACCCCAACCAACAGGGCGATTACAGTCCAACAGAGGACACGGCGGTGCGTATGGATTACCAGCGGGACAGCGATTCGCTCGCGCTCGCCAACATCAGCGGAGGCTACCTGTCTAATTACGACTTCGTCCATACCCCAGCGAAAGCAAACGGCAGCTATGACGCTCGCATTGAACAGGATAAAGAACAGCGCAGCGTCCGCCGTTGCGAGGTAGCGGGAAACAAGCACGGTGAATAGTACAGCCACACCGGAACCCAGTCCACGCAGAACCAGTGTTCTGAGCACCGCCATGAGATGCCGGATCTTCATCCCGAAGCATCCACGTCACCGACACCACCATTTCGCGCTCTTGTTGTATTTGCAACGCGCGACAGGTAGATCATCACAAACACAAGCACCACGCCGTTGGCATAATACTCACCCATACGCAGCATAATGATCGACAATGTTGCCAGGTATGCAATCGCCATAGACCTGTCGCCTGCGACCCGCATACTCCTCCACGCCCAGTACAGGACCGAAAGCAGAATAAGCCAACCTGCGAGGCCAAGTTCGGCGGTAACACGGGCAAACAACGAAGTTGCCGAGCCGCGCCCGGGCAGATCGTCGCGATAGGCCGGCAGCTCGTATCCCGAAATGTATTGATCGAACACCGAACTGTACATCCCAAAACCCACACCCACGCCGTAGTTATCAGCGAAGGAGCGGAACGCAATTAATGAATTCACCGCGTTGGAGTAGGTACTGAGATTCATACCATCCTCCATAGTCAGCTCCCCACCCTGCAGCACGGATACCGTGTCATTCCATCTAATCTGGAAGAACTCCAGACTACTGACCTGGACAGCAAGAGCCAGCATGATAGGAACCGAGAGAATAAGAATCCAGAAGCGCCGGATACTGAAGCCGACAACAAAGGTTGCGGCCGCGGCAAAGAATAACCCGATGTAACCCAAGGCCGAAGTCGAGAGAACAATGGCAAGAACGATGGCCACTCCTCGAAATGACATTCGGAGCTTCTGCACAAACTTCGAAACGTGGTACGCGCCGGCAGGCAGAAGAGCACAGGCATAGAACGCCGGCTCAACGCTCAGAGCGGCGATTCCGAGATGCGAACCTAATTTTTTGGAGCCAGGCGAGATAACCGCCAGGATATCAACACCCGAAGTCAAAAAAACTAGCTGCTGAAGAACACCAAGGACAGCAAAGAAATACGCCACGCGCAGGTAAGCTGAGAATAGACTCTCTACTGATCGCCCTTGGAGATTATATATCGAGGTGAAGAAGACAACGAAAAAGATCAGCAACGCTATTTTTGCTACAGAGATCAGAAACACCGTCGCTCGAGCCCCTGCTGCCGCGTCGTTGAAGAGCGCCCCCAGAAGAGACAGCAACGCGAGAGCGCCGGCGAGCCCAACATACTCACGTCTGAGTCCGAGACTGCCCGTTCTCAGTACAATCAGCGCGTAGGTCACGATCATGCATAGGTACGAGAGATAGAAGTTGCCGGCAGGCGTATGGACAAAAATTCCCGAGATGAAGATTGTCGACAGAGCTAGCCTCGAGAGCCATTGCTCTTCAACTCTCCGTCCTATTCCACGAGGTGGCGACGTCACTGTAATTCTCATTCTGCGCGGTGACCTCAGCGCTCGTCGACGGCAGGCCGCCCCAGCAATGCCTGAGCAACCCAGTTGCGCACCGAATAGCGCATTCTCACTACGTCGTCGAACGGCCGCTCATTACTCTCCAGAAACGCGGCATCGATCGTAGGTTCATTCCGGTCGACTATTCGCACGCCGGCCCCGTTGTACAGGTCATAAGAACTCACATCTTCATTTGTGGTAATTAGCTTCCGCTGAGCACCCAACGCCTCGATGCTTCGCATCGTAAGCCCTTTCTGACCTGGTCGATTGATATCAATGACGCATCGCGACGCACAGATGTAATCAACCACTTTGGAAAGCGGCAAACCGACAAAGTTAACGTACTTTCTAGAAAATCTGCGAAATCCCGGATCCACGAATGAGCGGAGTCGATGCAACAATCTTGACGGATAGTAACAGTAGACAAAGACGCGACGACCATCACGCTCCAGCGAATCCAAGAGTTTCTCCAGGATGCGGTAGCGGTCCGTATGGATGGTTCCAACAAAACAGGCGTCGTACTCGTACTCACCCCCCCACTCCGCAGCTCGAGAGTATTCATCCGCAAAGAAGAGCGGCAGGAAGGCCATATCAGAATTTGCGGCCACGTCGGCCCTGTCGAACGAGAGCACCGAGTCGAAGTACTTCCTAACCACCCGAGCATTCGGGTTGTAATGCATCGAATCCCAGAGGTATAGCGTCAGCTTCGCTAGTGGCTGTGTTTCACGAATTCGCGCGATGATCTGCGCCGAAATCGCTTCCCCACGGATAACAAGCACGTAATCGTACTGCTCAGCAGAAGCAGCTTCGACGATCGCCGAGTAGTATCTTGCAATCCGCCGCGCCAGTAGGCGCCTGTCAACGCGGATCAGGGCCTTTGTGAGAAAATCCACGCCCGGGCGATCAGGGTGGAAATCAACGCGTGCCCCCTGACGCTCGAGCTCCGCCTTTATCAACTTCTCATAGCCGAAGAACATCGGCGCGATGAAAAGCACGCGCTTGCCGGCGAGTGACTCGCTCATACTGCACGCCCCGGCTGTACTGCGGAATTCACTTCAGCAGTCCCTTCGCGCGCATTTCGTCCACCGACCGCTGGTAACCGGAGTCTTCGATCTGTTGTGTCAGAACCCATGCGGCAAAGCGCTTCACGCCCTCTGCGAAAGTGACACGCGGACGGTAGCCCAAGGCCGCCTCAGCGCGGCTGAGATCGGCGAAGTTATGCCGGATATCCCCGATACGGTAGTTGCCGGAGATCCTGATCTCTCCGCCCTTGCCGTACGCATTCTTCAACGCGCTGGCAACGGCGATGACGTCGGTTGCCTCGCCGGTGCCGACATTGAACGCCTGACCGCTGACATCCGCATCGATTGCCGCAACGGTGGCCGCGACCACATCGTCGATGAAAACGAAATCACGGGTTTCCTTGCCGTCTTCGAAGATGTTCACATCCTTGCCCTGCAGCAGCAGAGTGGAAAAGATCGAGAGGATGCCCGTGTACGGATTCTTCAAGGACTGGCCTGGCCCATAGACGTTCTGGTAACGCAGGGCGATACCCTGGATGCCGATGGCGGACGCGCCAACCAGGACCAGCTGTTCCTGGACCTGCTTGGTGATGCCATAGATCGAGCTGGGGTGGATGCGCGAGTCCTCGTCCGTGGGCAGCGGCGCAACCAGATCACCCGTCTGTGGATCACGGCATTCGAACACGCCATCACGCAGATCGGCATCGACACGTGCCCCGGGGTAAACCGGACCGTTGGCTCCCTGGTAGCGGCCTTCGCCGTAGATCGAGCGGGAGGATGCAACCACCACGCGCTTGACCGACTCGCAGCCCTGTACCTTGTTGCCGATCAGATCAAGGAACAGCGAGGTGCCACGAACGTTGACGTCGACATAGCGGTCGATCTCGTACATGGACTGCCCGGTACCTGTTTCGGCGGCCAGATGAACCACTACATCCTGGCCCGGCAGGACCTGCAGCCAGTCCTCGCGCCGGCGCACATCTCCCCTGACCACCGTGACTTCGGCAGGCAGAGAGGCCAGCAGTGCAGAGTCCTGCGGATTCTCGCCGTGGATCTGTGGCGAAAGATTGTCCAGGACCGTGACCTGGTCTCCCCGCGCAACCAGCGCGCGCGCCAGTGCACTGCCGATGAATCCTGCGCCACCCGTGATCAGTACTTTCATGCCTATCTCCGCTGTATCTCGATTGCGTCGCGGGCCTGCAGGTCGCAGTTGCCGTGACTTCCCTGTCGGCGAGGATGCCTGGTCGCACCCTGCCCGCCTCCCGTTTATCGGGTCGACTTGTATTCGTAGTAGCCGTAGCTGTAGTAGCCGGTTGCACGGCGCTCGACCGCGTTGAAGATGGCGCCCTTCAGCTGAACGTTGTTCTGCTCGAAGCGCTTGCGGGCAAGTGCCAGCTCCTTGGGCTGGTTCAGGCCGAAACGCGCGACCAGCAGGCAGGTGCCGGCGTGATGGGCGATGATCGCCGCATCAGTGACCGCCAGGATCGGCGGCGTATCGATGATCACCAGATCAAAACGCTTCTCGACCTGCTCGAGCAACTCCGTGAAGTTGCGGTGCATCAGCAGTTCCGACGGATTCGGCGGTACGTCGCCGCGGGAAATGTAGCTCAGGTTGTCCAGGCCCTGGACTGTACGGATGGCGGTGTCCAGCGGTGCTTTGCCGACGAGTACGTCCGACAGGCCCGGCGTCTGGGAGGCACCCAGTGCCTTGTGCAGCGTGCCCTTGCGCATGTCAGCGTCGATGATCAGCACGCGCTGGCCGGCTTGGGCAATCACCGCAGCCAGGTTGGAGGAAACGAACGTCTTGCCTGCATTCGGGCTCGAACCCGAGATCAGGACGATATTGTTCTTTGCCTCCAGCCGCGCGAAGTGCAGGCTGGTACGCAGGCTGCGCACCGCCTCGATAGCGAGATCGGCCGGATCCTTCATTGCAAGCAGGTGCAGCTTGCCGTCGGCGCGGAACTTGCCGCGCACGGAATCCGACTGCTGGCCAGGACTGACCGGAATCGACGCGTAGACCGGCAGGCCGATCTCCTCGATCTGGGAGGGATCCTCGACGCCACGGTTCAAGACCTGCCTCAGCAGCACCAGACCGATGGAAAGGAACGCGCCCAGCAGAGCCCCGACCAGCACAACCATCCCCTTGCGGGGCTTGACCGGCTCGGTGGCGTCGACTTCGGCAGCATCGACGATGCGCACGTTGCCGACCGTGCCGGCACGCGCCACGTCCAACTGCTGAGCCTGGTTCAGCATCGCGGTGTACATCTCGTTGCTGACCTGCAGATCACGGGTCAAACGCAGCAGTTCTTGCTGGGCTTCCGGAAGCTGCTTCACCTGCCCCTGGAACCCACTCTTGCGGGACTCCAGGTCTCCGATCTGACGCATCAACGCCTGGTAGGCAGGGTGATCGCGGGTGAACTTGCGGTCCATCTCAGCTTGCTGCAGGCGCAGCTGCTGGATGCTGGTCTCGACGGCAACCTCCTGATCCAGCAGGCCCTTGGTCTGGAGGGTCAGATCCACCGAATTGGCGCGCATCTGGTAGGCGCTCAGCGCCTTCTGTGCCGCGTCCACCTGGTTCCGCACGTTCGGCAGCTGCTCCTTTACGAAGGTCAGCTGCGCCGACGCCTCAGCCGAGTTCCGCTCGACGTTTTGCCTTACGTAAGCCTGCGCCACCTGTTGCAGAAAATCCCGCGCCATTTCCGGCTTGGCGTTCTCGTAGGTCAAAGTAAGGATTCCCGAGTCCTTACCCGCCTCGCCCACTCCAACTTCCTGCTGAAGGTCGCTGACCACGCTGAGATGACGATGGCGGATCACGGTGAAACGCATGCCGGGATTCGCCCTCAGGGACTCGACCTGCATCGTAACCCCACTGCCTGTAGCAGGCCTTCCTGTAACGCCCTTCAGGAGCGGCTCACCGTCTTCATCAAACAGCTCATAGTGACCACTATCGCCAGCGACCAGTTCTAGTTCTGTCATCAGCAACCGCTCGGGTACGTCCAACTGAAAGACCCGCAACTGGTCCCCACCCCAACCGAAACTAGACAGACCCAGGAATGGAGATGCCAGATCGCCAGGAGCCTTCTTCTCCGCACGTCTGGCCCAGTAGCCGCCAATCAGTGGAAATCTCTTTGGGACGATCTCGATATCGAGACGTAGGGCGGTGACGGCACTACCGACAACCGCACGAGATTTGATCAGCGCGATTTCAGTCGCGGCTTCAGCAGTTCCAGTGTTGATCCCTAACGATTGGCTCAGATCCGACAGACCCGGCAACGACGGCGTCTTCGGTTCCACCTGCACGATTGCATCTGCACGATAGATCGGTGTTGCCAGGAAGGCATAGGCTGCGGACACAAGCAGAAACACACCGGTAATGAGCAGTATCCACCACTTGTGGTCAACCAGTGTCCCAAGCAACTGACGCAGATCGATCTCTTCAGCATCGTCCTGCGGGATGGAGCGCGAATCAGTGGTCATGTGCAATTGAATTCAAGTAAAAGGAATGGAGGCTCGATTTGGTGAAGCTGACTGCAGTCAGAAATGCCGCGCCCAGCTCTCGACACCCTCGGCCATCAATGTATAGACATGCTCGAATGCCGGGCGTTGCTGGCGGTACGGGTCGGGGATTTCCCGGTCCTGTTGCCACTTGCCCAGCAGGAAGGTTTTTCCGGAGGCCTGCGGCGCGATCTCGGCGATCCGGCGCACATGCTTGCGCTCCATCGTGAGCACGAGATCAGCCGTCGCCAGAATGGCGTCGTCAATCTGACGGGCGCGATGCGAGTCGCCGGTGAGGCCATGTTCGATCAACAGTTCCTGTGCCGTGGCATCGATGCCATGGCCTACAAGTGCCCCCAGGCCGGCGGAGGACACCTGGATATCTTTGCCCTGCAGCGCCTGACGAAGCATGACTTCGGCGGACGGACTGCGGCAGATGTTGCCAACGCAAACAAAAAGAACGTTCTTGAACACTGACTCGAATCCTGTGGCATTCCGTGCGGCACCAGCCCATCAAGGGTGGTGACAGCCTTACAGGATACCTTACACGGCGATGACGAGGGATGAAAACGTCAGGAAATTCATCACATTACGGCAGATGTCTACAGCAGAAGGCGTCAATAAGCCGACTTCTGCCCGAGAACCTTCAGCGCCGTCAAGGCAATGATCCGAACATCCAGGGTCGGGCTCCAGCGACGGATGTAGTCGATGTCGTACTGCACACGCTTCTTCATCGACCGCAGTTCCGGCGTCTCGCCCCGCAGCCCGTGCACCTGCGCCCAGCCGGTGATGCCCGGCTTGACGTAATGGCGGTGCATGTAGCGTTCGATCACGCGTTCATAGTGATTGTTGTGCTGGATCGCGTGCGGACGAGGACCGACTACCGACATGCTGCCGCCCAGTACATTGAAGAACTGGGGCAGCTCGTCCAGGCTGCTGCGCCGCAGGAAGGCACCGAACCGGGTCACTCGCGGGTCGCCCCGGGTCGCCTGCGTGATCTGCCCCGTCCCTTCCTCATGCACGCGCATGGAGCGGAACTTCAGCATCCAGAACTCCTTGCCGCCCAGGCCGTGGCGGCGCTGGCGGAACAGGATCGGCCCAGGTGAACTGAGCTTCACACCGATCGCCAGCACCACGAACAGCGGCGCCAGCAGAATGACCGCTACGCCAGCCACGAGGATGTCCTCGATGCGCTTGAACAGGCGGAAGTTGTGGTCCACCAGGCCCTGACGCACGCCGATCATCGGCACATCGCCCACCTGGTGCACGCCCGGATTCAGTGCCCCCAGGCCCGTGGTATCGGGAATCAGGCGGATCGGCACCGGGAACCGCTCGATCTGCTTGAGCATGTCACGGATGGGCGCGGTATCCCCCAGCGGCAGGGACACCCACACCTGGTCGAACTCCCCCCGGTGCGCATCCAGGTAGCGCGGCACATCATCCAGTGCGCCCAGGCGCTGCGGGGCATCGCCGCCACGCCGGGTGGCGATGTCGCCCTTGCTGGTGAAGTAGCCGATCACTTCCTTGCCCATCTCGGGCTTGCCGCGCAGCAGGCGATGCAGCCTGAGCGCCGGGGCCCGGAGGCCGACCAGCAGGATCCGCTCATGATCCAGTCCACGCGAGCGCAACCGGTGCAGCTGGACACGCAGGAGTACGCGCAGGCCGACCATCGAGGCCAGACCGCCGATGTACCAGCCCACCAGCCAGCGCGACGGAACGGCATCGGCCAGCCCCACCAGCACGGCATACAGGGAGAACAGGGCGAAGCTTCCGGACCAGGCCAGCAGCAGCAGCCAGAGGTCGGCCAGCAGGCCACGCAGGCGCCAGTTGCGGTAGACCGGTGCGATGGAGAAGCAGACGATGGCGCTGAGAATCACCGCACCGAAGACGATGCGCTGGGACTGGTTGGGCGCCGCCGTCCCGTAGCACACGACGTGGGCCAATGCAGCCATGCCGGGCAGGAGTAACAGGTCTCCGAGGCGAAGCCCCAGTTCCAGGGCCGCCCGGGCTTCGACCCGGCGGCGGCCGGCATCGGCACGCTCTGCGGGGAGGTCATCTACCGATCCATGTAGCACTGTACTTCTCCAAGCTGTGTTCCGATCCAGCACTACAATGTGATGGCTGTCGCATACCAAGCCTCCCCAAGCCGGTGCGAACAGACGGAATTGCGTCAATAAGTCGAACGTGATTGTGAATGATGTGAAAGGCAATTGGTAGGAAGCGGCGGCCCGTCGTGCGCCCATTCACCCGGCCGACCCACCCTAAGTCATTAGAACTATTCCCATTTTTTAATATTTCAAAATGCGTCAAAATGATTCGCACTGCGTCCGATAGCGTCCAGAAATTGACGTTTGGTGCACGGAATCATCCCATTACGCCCCGAAGGATCCATCCGATTGGCGCCGCCGGCCCCCCCGTCCCCTGCACGTCCGCCAGGCTTGGCACCCTGCACTGCACCAAGGCCGCTCATCGCCCTCTGCTACCATCGGCGGTTCTGTTCATCGCCCCCCCCACAGCGCCTGCGATGACGCCAAAACAACGTAACGAAACACAGGAGTCTGCATGTCTTCCGAGCTGCTCAAGTCCCTTGGCCTGGACGCGATCAACGCTGGCACGTACCTGGGCAACGGGGAGTGGTCGAGCGCTACCAGTGGTGAGCTGATCACCCCGGTCAACCCGACCACGGGCGAGCCGATCGCACAGGTACGTGCGACCACCGAGACTGAGTACGAAACGGTGATCGCCCGCGCCCAGGAAGCGTTCAAGCAGTGGCGCACGACCCCTGCCCCGCGCCGTGGCGAAGCCGTGCGCCTGTGCGGCGAGGCGCTGCGCAGGCACAAGGATGCGCTGGGCTCGCTGGTTGCCCTGGAGATGGGCAAGAGCAAGCCGGAAGGCGATGGCGAGGTGCAGGAGATGATCGACATCGCCGACTTCGCCGTCGGCCAGAGCCGCATGCTGTATGGCTACACGATGCACTCGGAGCGCCCCGGCCACCGCATGTACGAGCAGTACCACCCGCTGGGCCTGGTCGGCATCATTTCGGCCTTCAACTTCCCGGTCGCGGTGTGGAGCTGGAATGCATTCCTGGCGGCGATCTGCGGCGACGTGTGCATCTGGAAGCCGTCCAACAAGACGCCGCTGACCGCCATCGCCTCGATGAAGATCTGCAACGACGCGCTGCGCGAAGCCGGCTTCCCGGACATCTTCTTCCTGGTCAACGATGCCGGCACCGCACTGTCGGAAAAGCTGGTTGATGATCGTCGCGTGCCGCTGATCAGCTTCACCGGCTCCACCCAGGTCGGCCGCACCGTCAATGAAAAGGTGGCGCGCCGCCTGGGCCGCTGCCTGCTGGAACTGGGTGGCAACAATGCCATCATCCTCGACGAGACCGCCGACCTGAAGCTGGCTGTGCCGGGGATCGTGTTCGGCGCCGTCGGTACGGCCGGCCAGCGCTGCACCACCACCCGCCGCCTGATCGTGCACCGCTCGATCTACGCCGACGTGCTGGCCACGCTGGTCAAGGCGTACAAGCAGGTGGAAGGCAAGATCGGCGATCCGACCGATGCCGCCAACCTGATGGGTCCGCTGAACAGCGAGGGTGCCGTGCAGCAGTTCCTCGATGCCATTGCCCAGGCCAAGGCCGCCGGCGGCACCATCGAGACCGGTGGTACCCGCATCGACCGCGCCGGCAATTTCGTGCTGCCGGCCATTGTCAGCGGCCTGAAGAACAGTGATGCCGTGGTCCAGCACGAGACCTTCGCGCCGATCCTGTACGTGATGCCCTACGACAGCATCGACGAAGCCATCGACATGCAGAACGGGGTACCGCAGGGCCTGTCCTCGTCGATCTTCACCCAGAACCTGAAGACCGCCGAACGCTTCCTGTCGGCTGCGGGCTCGGATTGCGGCATCGCCAACATCAACATCGGCACCTCCGGTGCGGAGATCGGTGGCGCGTTCGGTGGCGAGAAGGACACCGGTGGTGGCCGCGAGTCGGGCTCGGACGCATGGAAGGTCTACATGCGCCGGCAGACCAACACCATCAACTACTCCGATTCGCTGCCGCTGGCCCAGGGCATCAAGTTCGACCTGTGATGCATCCCGGCCCGGACGTCGCCGAGAGTGGGGCCCCGGCGGGGGCTCCAATCCTCGACTTCAGCGGCCGCCGGGTGCTGGTTGCCGGCGGCAGCAAAGGCATCGGCCGTGAGATGGCCCTGGCCTTCGCTGCGGCCGGCGCCCATGTCTCGGTCTGCGCACGAGGTCAGGCGGGGCTCGACGCCCTGCTGGCCGACGCAGCGGCCCAGGGGGCATCACTGCACGCCTTTGCCGCCGACCTGGCCGACCCCGGCCAGATCGACGCCTGGCTGCATGCGGCCGCAGCGTCCCTGGGCGGCATCGACGTGCTGGTCAACAATGCCACGGGATACGGCATGGCCGACGATGAAGACGGCTGGGCCGCCAGCCTGCAGGTCGACCTGATGGCCGCGGTGCGGGCCTCGCGACTCGCCCTGCCCTGGCTGCGCGAATCGAGCGACGCCTGCATCCTCAATCTCTCCTCGATCGCCGCGCAGCAACCCCGGCCGGGGGGCGCTCCCTATGCGGCTGCCAAGGCCGCTCTTTCGCACTACACCACGTCGCAGGCGCTGGCACTGGCTCCGGACCGGATCCGGGTCAACGCGATCGCCCCGGGCTCTATCGAGTTTGCCGACGGTCTGTGGGACCGGCGCAAAACCAGCGACCCGGCGCTGTATCACGGCACCCTGGCAAGAATTCCGTTCGGCCGCTTCGGCCAGCCACGCGAGATTGCCGATGCCGCGCTGTTCCTGTGCTCGCCGCTGGCGCGCTGGATCACCGGTCACGTGCTGAACGTCGATGGTGGCCAGGTACTGATGGGCTGAACCGCTCGGGCCGGGCACTGCCCATGGGATTGCCCGGACGGAGGCACTATCATGTGCGTACTGCAAGGAGGACCCGATGAGCGTGGCACCCCGACAGACAAGCGCCCTGGCCGTGGTCAGCCTGGTCATGGGCATTGCCGCCTGGACTGTCCTGCCCTTCGTGGCCAGCATCGTCGCCATCGTCACCGGCCACATGGCCCGCGCCGAGATCCGCCGCCGCCCGCATGAACTTGAGGGCGATGGCCTGGCGGTCACCGGGCTGGTGCTGGGCTGGGTGATGGTGGCAGCCGCCCTGGCGGCAGTCCTGGCCTTCATCCTCTTCTTCGGTGGCCTGGCCTGGCTCGCCGCACTGTCGAACTGACCGCCATGACCTCCTCCGACAGCACCGAACGCTTCAGCAGCCGCGTCGCCGATTATGTCCGTTACCGGCCTGACTACCCGCCGGCGTTGATGGAATGGCTGCATGGACCGATGGGCGTCGGCCACGATGCACGGGTGGCCGACATCGGCGCCGGTACCGGCATTTCCAGCCGTCTGTTCCTCGACACCGGCCATCCTGTGGTCGCGGTCGAGCCCAACGCCGCCATGCGCGCCGCCGCCGAAGGCTGGCTGGCTGCATTCCCGTTGTTCCAGGCCGTCGATGGGCGTGCCGAGGCCACCGGCCTGGCAGAGCACAGCGTCGATCTGGTCAGTGCCGCGCAGGCCTTCCACTGGTTCGACACCGACGCCGTCCGTGTTGAATGGCAGCGCATCCTCCGCCCCGGCGGACTGGCGCTGATCTACTGGAACTCACGCCTGCTCGATGCCAGCCCGTTCCTGGTCGGCTATGAGCAGCTGCTGCTCGATTACGGCACGGACTATTCCGCCGTGGCCGAACGCTACCAGGATGACGCCACGATGCAGGCATGGTTTGGCGCCGGGTTGCGCGGCCAGGTGGAACTGCCGAACGTGCAGCACCTGGATCTGGACGCCCTGCGCGGCCGCCTGCTGTCGTCCTCCTATGCGCCACAGCCCGGGCATCCGCGCCATGCGCCGATGCTGGCGGCACTGCAGGATCTGTTCGCGGCCCACGCGGTCAACGGCCAGGTCGCCTTTGAATATCGAACCCGAGCCTTCCTCGGCACGCTGGACTGAACCGACGCATGTATTCGCTTGCCCGCCCCTTCCTGTTCTCGCTCGACGCCGAGCGCGCCCACGGCCTCGGCCTGTCCGCATTGGACGTGGCCTACCGCACCGGCACCACGCCGCTGCTGGCCGCACGCATCGCGCCGCTGCCGAGCACCGTGTTCGGGCTGACATTCCCCAATCCGGTCGGCCTGGCGGCCGGCCTGGACAAGAATGGCGAGCACATCGATGCGCTGTTCGCGCTGGGTTTCGGCTTCGTCGAGATCGGCACGATCACGCCGCGGCCACAGGCGGGCAACCCGACGCCGCGGCTGTTCCGGCTGCCGGCGCACAACGCCATCATCAACCGCATGGGCTTCAACAACGCCGGCGTGGATGCACTGGTGCGCAACGTCGAGCGTGCACGCAACCGTCGCGGCCTGCTCGGCATCAACATCGGCAAGAACAAGGACACCCCCAACGAGCAGGCCGTCGACGACTATGTGGCCTGCCTCGACAAGGTGTACCCGCTGGCTGACTACATCACCGTCAACATCTCCTCGCCCAACACCGCCGGCCTGCGCGAGCTGCAGGAGGAGACCGCACTGCGCCAGCTGGTCAGCCAGCTGCGTGACCGCCAGGAAGACCTGGCCGCGCGGCATGGCCGGCGCGTACCGATGCTGGTGAAGGTGGCGCCTGACCTCAGCGAGCGCGACATCGACGCTGCTGCGCGCGTGCTCGGCGAGCTGCAGGTGGACGGCGTGATCGCGACCAACACCACGATCGACCACAGCAAGGTGGCCGGCGATCCGCTGGCGAACGAAGCCGGCGGTCTGTCCGGTGCCCCGGTCCTGGAACAGTCCACCCTGGTCCTGCGGCGGCTGCGCTCGCACCTGCCCGAGTCGGTGCCGCTGGTCGGTGTCGGCGGCATCCTGTCCGGCGCCGACGCAGTGGCCAAGATGGCGGCGGGCGCCTCGCTGGTGCAGTGCTACAGCGGCCTGATCTTCCGCGGGCCGGCGCTGGTATCGGAATGCGTGGAGGCGATCCGCCGCCGCCGCGAAGCGCCAAGCCGTGGCGCGGTGGCGCCGCTGTGAGCGCCCCCATGGATGGACTCGACACCGCCGCGCCGCTGCGCTGGACATTGACCCGGAACGCGCCGCTGCAGGCGCTGAACACCTTCCACGTGCGTGCCAATGCCGCGCAGCTGCTGGAGCTGCATGACGCATCGCTGCTGCCGGAAGTGCTGGCGCTACCGGAGGTTTCCGCCGGACCGCTGCTGGTACTGGGCAGCGGCAGCAATGTGCTGATCGCCGACGATCTGCCTGGCACCGTGCTGGTGTTCGGCAACCGCGACATCAGTTTCCTGGAGCATCGCGCCGATCATGCGGTGATCCGCGCCGGTGCCGGCGTGCCCTGGCACGGCCTGGTGATGTGGTCGCTGCAGGAAGGCCTGTCCGGGTTGGAGAACCTGGCCCTGATTCCAGGCACGGCCGGTGCAGCGCCGATCCAGAACATCGGCGCCTATGGCGCACAGGTCGGCGAGTTCATCCAGGCAGTGGAAGCCTGGGACTGCCACGAGCAGGCCTGGGTGCGGCTGGACAATGAACAGTGTGGCTTCGCCTACCGCGACAGCGTGTTCAAGCAGCAGGCAGACCGCTACCTGATCACCGCCATCGAGCTGAAGCTGCCCTTGCTGCACGACCTGCGCATGGACTATGCCGGCATCCGCGAAGAACTGCAGGCGCAGGGCGTGGAGCTGCCCAGTGCCGTAGACGTGGCCAACGCAGTCATCGCGATCCGCCGCCGCAAGCTGCCCGATCCGGAGGTGCTGGGCAATGCCGGCAGCTTCTTCAAGAACCCGGTCCTGCCCCTGGAGCAGGTCGACGTGCTGCTGCAGCATTTCCCGGACCTGCCGGTGTTCCCGGCCGATCGTGAGGACCGGCGCAAGGTCTCCGCAGCGTGGATGATCGAGGCCTGCGGCTGGAAGGGCTTCCGTGAGGGCGATGCAGGCGTTGCTGCCAGCCATGCGCTGGTCCTGGTCAACCATGGCAACGCCACCGGGGCCGAGCTGCTTGCGCTGGCGCGGCGCATTTCCGCGTCAGTGCTGGAGAAATTCGGCGTACCGATCGAACCGGAGCCGCGCCTGCTCGGCGCACAGTGGTGAACACCCCCGCCCTTTCCACCGGCGCCACCCCGATGCGGGCGGCGCTGCTGATGCTCGGCAGCACCCTGGCGTTCGGCATGATGGCGGTGGCGATCCGTTACGCCACCCGTTACGTACCGACCCAGGAGGTCGCCTTCTTCCGCAACGCGTTCGGCCTGCTGGCATTGCTGCCGATGCTGCTGCGGCCGGGCCATGCGCCGCTGAAGACCCAGCAGCTGCCACGCTACTTCGTGCGTAGTGCGATCGGCCTGGGTTCGATGCTGTGCGCGTTCTGGGCGTTGGGCCATCTGCCACTGGCGCAGGCGGTATCGCTCTCGTACTCCACACCATTGTTCGTCACCATCGCCGCCGTGCTGTGGTTGGGCGAAACCGTGCGTGTGCGCCGCTGGGCCGCAGTGGTGGTCGGTTTCATCGGTGTGCTGGTGATCGTGCGGCCGGGCACCACCGGCTTCACCGCTGGCAGCCTGGTCGCCGTCGCCGCTGCGGTGCTGAGTTCACTGGTGGCCATCCAGATCAAGCAGCTCACCCGCGTGGACAGCGCCGATACCGTGGTGCTCTATACCTACGTCTTCTGGGTGCCGCTTTCGCTGGTTCCGGCAGTGTTTGTCTGGGTCTGGCCCAGTGGCGTGGCCTGGCTGTGGCTGCTGGTCACCGGCGTGATGGGCACGGTCGGCCAGCTGCTGTGGACGCGTGCGCTGCGCCTGGGAGAAGTGTCGGCGCTGACGCCGATCAGCTTCCTGCAGCTGCCGCTGGTGACCCTGTGCGGGTGGCTGCTGTTCAACGAGACCGTGGACCGCTGGACCATCGTCGGTGCGGGCATCATTCTGGCCGCCAACGCTTACATCGCCCACCGCGAGGCCGTGCTGTCGCGGCGGGCGGCGACGGCGGCGGCGTCAGCGGCGGCCAAGCCCGCCGAATGATCCACCGTCAACGCTGCAGCGGCGACGCATCCAGCGCGCGATACGCGCGTTCGGCTGCGTCGAACACATTGCCCGGCGCGAACTGTTCGCCCAGGTAGTGCAGCGACTGACGGCGCAGCTGCGGCGAGCGCTCCAGCGCGTCGCCCCCCAGCAGCACCTGTTCGAACTCGATCAGGTCCTGCAGGATCCGCCAGTGCCGGTACCAGGCGATCCAGCGTGGGTCCCCCAGGTCCGGGCCATACCCTTCCACGAAACCGAGCGGACGTTCGCGCCCCCAGCGTCCGCCCACCGCCGCGCCGGGAAACATCAGATCACGCTCGCGGGGCGCCAGGGACAGGCCATCCCAATCAATCAGGTGCAGGTTGCCCTCGTTACCCATCAGCAGGTTTCCCGCATGCAGGTCGGTATGGCACAACCGCAGCGGCGGCCGTTCGTCGCGCAGTTCATCGTGCAGTTCCGACGCGCGGCGGTGGACCTCGGCAATGCGTTCGCGGCGCAGCTCCCAGACGGCCAGGAACGCGCTGCCCAACCGATCCTGCGCGACCGGCAAGGCATCGCCCGGCTGCAACCAGCGCCCAACGGTGGTCAACGCATCCGCTTCAAGGCGCAGGGTCGGCAGCGCGCGTTGCAGCGATTCGGGCACCTCAGCGTCATGCAGCCGGCGCAGCACGTTGCCCAGGCGCAGCCACTGCGCATGGCTGAGCGGCGCCTCGAAACCGGACTGGCCCTCGATGTAGGGAAACAGCGTGAACTGCAGGCCCCAGCGCTGGACCGACGCGCCGCCGGTCAATGCCGGCCAGGGCGCCACGATCTCCTCGATGCCCAGGGTGCCCCGCAGCCAATGCAGCGTGTCCCAGACCGCCGGTTGCACCTGGTAGGTGCGGCATTTCAACCACCACTGACCGCGTCGCGCATCGATGCGGTAAACGCTGGCATTGGCGTCTGCGCCAACCGCGCGAGGCACCACGGCGGCGGTGGTGATGCCATAGGACTGTTGCAGGACTTCGCCGATATGGCGCGCCGAAGCGGATGACATGGAAGCAATCGTGCATTGATACCCGACGTCACTATCGCAGATGGCGCATCGACGGCACAGACATGTCCGTCACAGCACTGTGCTTGCGGGCCGGGCGAGCCATGCCGACGCGGTTGCCATGGCGTCAGCGCGCGTAGTGGCCCAGGAACATGGCCACCGCCGATGCCGCCACCCGCGCACGCTCGTCGGCATCCAGCGGCGCCTGCCCCATCGTTACCTGGGGCCAGAAGGCGAAACTCTTCACCAGTCCATGCAGCTGATGGGCAGCGAATTCGGGATCGACCGCACGCAGCCGGCCATCGGCGATCGCTGCACGGATCCAGGCGCTTTCCCCACTCTCCTTCTCGCCCATGCGACAGACGATTGCCTGCGCACGTTCGGGTGAATGGATGATCTCCGCCATGGCAACGCGGGCCAGGTCGATGAAATTGGCATCACCCAGCAGTTCCAGCTTCTGCTCCAGCAACGCGAGCAGCTGCGGCTCCAGTGGCTGCTCCGCACGGTAGGGCAGCTCGACGCCGGCCATGCTGCGTTCCCAGAGTTCCTCCAGAATCAGCGAGAACAATTCTTCCTTGCTGGGGAAGTGGTTGTAGACCGTGCGTTTGGATACACCGGCCGCTGCCGCGATCCGGTCCATGCTGGTGGCTTCATAGCCGGCCGTGCGGAATTCCTCCACCGCCGCGCGCACGATGGCCTCGCGTTTGCGGTCGGTCAGGCGCTGCGGCGGACGGGACATGGCGACACCAGATAACTGAACGGATACCCCCATTTTACACCGATGAGTATACTTTTCCGCAGCAGGAAACTACACTGTGCAGTGTACCCTGCGGACGTCACCCATGAAGCGCCTGCTCCTTGTCCTCCTGCTTGGAATCCTCGCCGTGACCGCCTACACCTTCTGCAAGTCCTGGTCCCTCCCCGACTTCCCCGACTCCCCGCAGTACCGCGAGGGCAAGTTCCACAACGTACTGCCGCGGCCGGCGATGGGCCTGCGCAACGGGCTGGAGATCTGGTGGACGTTCCTGTTCAACAAGCCGAAGGGGACCGTACCCGCGGGCGCCATACCGGTGCAGGCGCTGGATCGTGCCGCGCTGGAAGCCGCGCCGGATCGCAGCCTGTTCCGGCTGGGGCACTCGACGATCCTGCTGAAGCTGCGCGGCCAGTACTGGTTGACCGACCCGGTCTTCTCCGAACGGGCGTCACCGGTGCAGTGGATGGGCCCTGCGCGCTTCCACGCCCCGCCGATCAGCATCGAACAGCTGCCGCCGATCGCCGGCGTGATCCTCTCGCACAACCATTACGACCACCTGGATCACGCTGCGGTGATGCAGCTGGCGGGCAAGACCACGCGCTTCATCGCGCCGCTGGGTGTGGGTGATCAGTTGATCGCCTGGGGCGTGGACGCGGACAAGGTCGAACAGCTGGACTGGTGGCAATCGACCGAAGCCGATGGCCTGCGCCTGACCGCCACACCCGGCCAGCACTTCTCCGGCCGCGGCCTGGGCGACAGCGACCGCAGCCTGTGGGCCTCGTGGGTCATCCAGGACGGCGACTTCCGCATCTTCTTCAGTGGTGACACCGGCTACTTCGATGGCTTCAAGGCCATCGGCGAGAAGTACGGCCCGTTCGATCTGACCATGATCGAAACCGGCGCATACGATCCGCGCTGGGCATTCGTGCACATGCAGCCGGAGCAGACGCTGCAGGCCCACCTGGACCTGCGCGGCAAGTGGCTGCTGCCGATCCACAACGGCACCTTTGACCTGGCCCTGCATGACTGGCAACAGCCCTTCGAGCGCATCACCGCGCTGGCAGCCGCGCACGATGTGCCGATCGCCACGCCGATGATGGGCGAGGCGCTGGACATGCAGGCGCCGCAGGCAGGCACGCGCTGGTGGGAACAGGTGGCGCTGCGCTGAGCTTGCCTGGGCGCTGCTGTCACGGGGCGCCGGTTCGTGCAGGCAGTGACCTTAAGGACGATGGCTGTCGCGACGCCTTGCAGGGCGTCGCGCCACGCGTCCGCACTCTCCCCTATTGCAGCGCGTCATGTAAACGATTACACCCCCTGCTAGCGTAGCGCCTGCCCGATCCTGGCCGAACATCCAAGGCTGTCGACATGACGCTGCGTGCTGATCGCTTCCGCCCCTCCTGGGCCTGCCTGCGCTACGTCGCGCGCGCTCTGCTGCCACTGGCCGTGATGGCCTCCGCCGCGCAGGCGCAGACACTGCCACCGCGCAGCCAGTGGCAGGCCAGCAGCTCATCACAGCAGGTCCCGGCGATGGCCATCGGCCATCTGATCGACAACGACCCGAAGACGGTCACCGGCGGCGCCTTCAGCCCCGGACACTGGTTCCAGATCGATCTGGGCGCGCCTGCCCTGCTCGGGGGCGCGCGCCTGACCTGGGATGTCTCCAATCCCGAGGGCTACACGCTGCAGACCTCGATGGACGGCCGGCAGTGGCAGACCGCATACACCATGGCCGACTCGCTGGGCGATGTGGAGACGCTGTACTTCGAACCGCGCCAGGCGCGCTATCTGAGGCTGGCCAGTCCCCAGCGCACGTCGGACTGGGGGGTCTCCATCTTCGAGATGGAACCCTTGGACGCCACGCTCAGTGCACGCGTGCACGGACTCGACAGCGCACAGGCAGCCGCGTTGTGGCAAGGCGGTAGCGGCGTCGCCCTCCCTACCGATGGCAAGGGCAGCCATGTGCTTGAAATCACCCTGCCGCGCGCTCAGCCGGGCACCGGCCTGGCGGTGGAGTGGGCGGGCCAGCGTGGCGCCGCACGCCTGCAGGCCCAGGATGCGCAGGGGCGCTGGCAGCCGCTGGCGCAGGACACGCAGGCCGCCAGCCATGCCCAGAGTTGGTTGGCCAGCGATACCGTGCACGATGTGCGTGCCCTGCGGCTCATCGTCGAAGGGCCCTCGCCACAGGTCACGCGCCTGCGCCTGCTCGGCCCGAAGGCCGTGATGACGCCGATGAAGCAGTACCAGATCGCCGCCAGCGGCGCGCAGCGTGGCTTGTTCCCGGCGTCGTTGCAGATGCAGCAGACGTACTGGACCGCGGTGGGTGTGCATGCCGGACGGCAGAAATCGATCTTCGACGAATACGGCAATATCGAGGCATTCAAGGGCGCGCCGCTGGTGCAGCCGATCTGGCGCAATGCCGATGGTCGTGCCGCCGGTGCCGCGGAACAGACCGTGCAGCATGCCCTGCGCGACGGCTGGAAGCCGATGCCCTCGGCCACCTGGTCGCCGCAGCCCGGTCTGGAACTGCGCAGCGAAGCGTTCGCGATCGAGCGCGACGGCCAGCCCGTCACCTTCCTCCGGCATCGACTGCGCAATACCGGTACCACGCCGGTCGAGGGCACGCTGAGCCTGGTGGTGCGGCCGATGCAGATGAACCCGCCGTGGCAGAACGGTGGCCTGTCGCCGATCCGCGACGTGGCCATCGACGGCCAGAGCGTGCGCGTCAATGGTCGTACCCTGCTGCACTCGCTGTCGGCGGTCAGCGCCTCCGGCGCGGCACCGTTCGGCCCGAACGGCGAAACCGAGATCACCTCCGCCATCGCGTCGGGCCGGTTGCCCGGCGCACGCCAGGCCACCGATGCGCGTGGCCTGGCGGCGGCAGCGCTGGACTACCGGATCACACTGGCACCCGGCGCCAGCCAATCCGTGGTCGTCGCCTTCCCGCTGGGTACGGCGGCGGCCGACGCCAAGGGTGTACTTCCGGAGCCACCGGCACTGGACCTCGCGCGCCTGCCAGGCGATGCCGATGCCGGCTTCGAGACGCTGGCCGCCGAAGCCTCCGCGGACTGGCAGGCACGATTGGGCCAGGTCGGCCTGCGCCTGCCCGATCCATCGCTGGTCGACATGCTGCGTGCCCAGGCCGCGTACATGCTGATCAACCAGACCGGCCCGGCCATGCAACCCGGCCCACGCAACTACAACCGCTCCTTCATCCGCGACGGCATGGCCACCTCGGCGGTACTGCTGCGGATGGGCGAAGCCAAGGTCGCGCGCGACTACCTGGCGTGGTACAGCGAACACGGGGTACATGCCAACGGCCTGGTGTCGCCGATCCTCAATGACGATGGCAGCGTCAACACCGGCTTCGGATCGGACATCGAGTACGACAGCCAGGGGCAGTACGTCGCGTTGGTGGCCGATGTCGCGCGCCTCGACGGTGGCCCCGAGTCCGTGCGTGCATACCTGCCGAAAGTGAAGGCCGCGCTGCGCTTCCTGCAGGAACTGCGTGAGCGCACGCTGGTACCCGGTTACAAGGCCGATCAACCGGCGCCGGAACGCTTTGCCGGCATCCTGGCACCGTCGATCAGCCACGAGGGCTATCCCTCTCCCACCCACAGCTACTGGGACGACTACTGGGGCCTGAAGGGCTGGCATGACGGCGCATGGCTGGCTGAATCACTCGGCGACCACGCCACCGCCACCTGGGCACGCGGGCAGTACAAGGCGCTGTATGACGCACTGCACGCTTCGATCCGCGCGACGATGGCGTGGAAGGGCATCGATTTCATTCCCTCCTCCGCCGATCTTGGCGATGGCGACCCGACCGGCGTCTCCATCGCGCTGGATCCCACCGGTGCGCAGAGCGTGCTGCCGGCTGATGCGCTGCGCACCACCTTTGCCCGCTATCTTGACGACGTCCGCAAGCGCAACCAGCCCGGTGCGCTGTATGCGTACACCCCTTATGAAATCCGCAACGTCCTGAGCTATGTGCATCTGGGCCAGCCCGCAGCGGCCGACGAGCTGCTGCAGGGCCTGCTGCGCGACCGTCGCCCGCTGCAATGGCAGGTGCTGGCCGAAGTCGTGCACTCACGGCTGCGTTTTCCGCGCTACCTGGGCGACATGCCGCACACCTGGATCGGTGCCGAATACGGCCGCACCCTGTTCGGGATGCTGATGCGCGAGGACGACGATGCCCTGTCACTGCTGCCGGGCACGCCGCCCTCCTGGCTGGCCGGCGATGGCCTTGCGGTGGAGCGACTGCCGACGGCGTACGGCACGCTGCGGATGCAGGCACAGCAACGCGACGGTACGCTGACCGTGACGCTCGGCGAAGGGCTGCGCAGCGCCACGGCCGTCAAGGTCTGGTGGCCCGCGCGCACGGCACCGAAGCAGGTGCGCGTGGACGGCCATAGCGTTTCCGACTTCGATGCCGAGGGTGTGCGGTTGGCGAAGCCGTTCAGGACGCTGGAGGCGCGTTGGTAGAGCAGCCGAGCATGGCTCGGCTCTACAGAAGCCGCCTTGGTGCCGGGGCATGCCCGGCGTCAGAGATCCGGCAAGCCCGGCGGGTTGGTCTGCGACTGCGGCACGGCTTCCTCGGTCACGTTCCAGCGCGCCAGTGCCTGTGCGTAGGTGCCGCTGCCGATCTGGGTATTGAGCGCCTGGGTCACCGCATCGGCCAGGCCGCTGCCCTTCCGCGTGGTGACCGAGATCGCAGCAGCGTTCGGCCAACCGCCCGGAAACAGGCCAACGCGCCGCACCTTGCCATCGCGCGCGGAGTACGCGCCGGTGGCGTTGGGCTCGAACGACACATCGGCTCGGCCGGTGATCACGGCCAGGCGGCCGACCACCGAATCATCGAAGTACTGGTATTGCACCGGCTCCAGCCCGGCCGCGATGTTCTGTGCATCCCACTGCCGCAGGATCTGGTCCTGGTTGGTGCTGGCACCGACCACCACCTTCAGGCCAGCGACATCGGCCGGCTTCTCGATCTTCTGGATGGGCCCGTCGGTGCGCGTATAGATGCCGAGCAGGTCATAACGGTAGCTGGAGAAGTCGAACTTCTTCTTGCGCTCTTCGGTCACGGTTACGTTGGACAGCACTGCGTCGTACTTGCCCGACTCCAGTCCCAGCGGCCAGTCGGCCCAGGCGACCGGCACCACCACCAGCTTCAGGCCCAGCGCATCGGCCACCAGCCGTGCGATGTCCGGCTCGATGCCGATCACTTCCTTGCTGTCGGCGCCATAGTCGGCCAGCGGCAACTGACCGGGATGCGTCGCAACGGTCAACGTGCCCGGCGTCACGAAGCGGAAGTCCGCCGGAACCAGCGCCTGCGCTTTCGGATCCACGGTCCCCCGCAGCGCTGGCGCGCCGGCACCGGCCAGGCTGCTGGTCGCTGCGGGCACGGCCTCCGGTCCCTGCCGTGCACGGGAATAGACGATGCCGGCAATGCCGATGACCAGCACAGCGATGACCAGCAGGGTGCTGCGCGAGGGACGACGGGACGTTGCAGGACTCATGGGGGTCACATCCGGATCAGAGGGTCTTGGCGAGAAAATCGGCGGTGCGCTGCTGGCGCGGGTGTTCAAATATGGCCTCGGGCGTGCCCTGCTCGATCACCCGGCCCTGGTCCATCATCACCACGTGGTCGGCAACGCGGCGGGCGAAGCCGAGTTCGTGGGTGACGATCACCAGCGTGGTGCCGGAACGGGCGAGCTCTTCGATCACACTGAGCACTTCGGCCACCAGTTCCGGGTCCAGCGCCGACGTCGGCTCATCGAACAGCAGCACCTTCGGCTGCAGGGCCAGTGCACGGGCGATGGCGATGCGCTGCTGCTGGCCACCTGACAGCTGGCGCGGGAACGCATCGGCCCTGTCCGCCAGACCGACGCGCTCCAGCAGCACGCGCGCCTGCTGTTCGGCCTGCGTACGCGGCACACCGCGCACCGCCATCGGCGCCTCGATGATGTTCTCCAGCGCGGTCAGGTGCGGGAACAGGTTGAAGCCCTGGAACACCATGCCCACCTCGGCACGACGGCGGCGGATCTCGCGCTCCGGCAGCTCGTACAGGGTGTCGCCGTCACGGCGATAGCCGATCAGCTGGCCACCGACGCTGACGAAGCCGGTGTCGGCGCGCTCCAGGTGGTTGATCAGCCGCAGCAGGGTCGACTTGCCGGCACCGGACGGGCCGATCAGCACCGTTACGCTGCCGCCGCGCAGTTCCAGGGTGATGTCCTCCAGTACCGGCTGCCCGTCGAACGCCTTGCCGACACCGTGCAGCGATATCGGCGCTCCCTGTCCGGCCTCGGTCGCGCCCGCGATGCGCGGCCGCACCGCAACCGGCGATGCCGCACGCGGCGCGGGCGAGGATACCCGCGACACGCTGCGCTCACGCTGCAGCTGGCCACGCGCGAAGCGCTGCTCCACGCGCCGCTGCAGCAGCGACAGCACGGTCAGGATCACCAGGTACCAGACCGTGGCCACCATCAGCAGTGGCACCACCTCCAGGTTGCGGCGGTAGATCACCTGCACGGTGTAGAACAGCTCCGGCAACGCCAGCACGTAGACCACCGACGTGCTCTTGGCCAGGCCGATCACATCGTTGAAGGCGGCCGGCAGGATCGAATGCATCGCCTGCGGCAGGATGATGCGCCGCACTTGGCGGCCACGCGGCAGGCCCAGCGCGGCCGCTGCTTCATACTGGCCGTGATCGACCGAGAGGATGCCACCGCGGATCACCTCGGCCGAGAACGCCGCCTGGTTCAGTGTCAGGCCCAGCACCGCAGCCGTGAATACACCGATCAGCTGGGTGGTGGGATACGAGAACAGGCTGATGCCGGTGAACGGAATGCCCAGTTCGATGGTGCTGTACAGATAGCCAAGATTGTTCAGCAGCAGCAACAGCACCAGCAGTGGAATCGAACGGAACAACCAGACGTAGCCCCACGAGACCGCCGACAGCAACGGCGATCCGGATACCCGTGCCAGCGCCAGCAGCGTGCCCAGCGCGAAGCCCAGGCCGGTGCCGAGCGCGGTCAGCAGCAGCGTGCGGCCCAGCCCTTCCAGCACCGGGCGGGCGAAGAACCACTCGGCGAAGGTGCCCCAGCCCCAACGTGGATTGCCGAGTACCGACTGCAGCCCGATCAGGATCAACGCCAGCGCCAGGACCGTGCCGAACACCTGCAGCGGATGCCGCGCCGGCACGATCTTCAATGCCGGTGCCGGACGCGCGGCCAGACCCTCGATCGCGGTGGACGGCGTACTCATGCGTGGACTCCCTGCACGGCGGCAGTGCTTGATGCCGGCGGACGCGCCGGTGCCCGCAGCTGCTTCTCGAACGGCAGATGGGCGATCGATTCCGGGTCGGCAGACAGATCGAACAGTGCGGTGTAGCCATGGCTCAGGTACAGGCCGACCGCCTCAGGCTGGCGGAAGCCGGTGGTCAGGTACACGCGGCGATAGCCCTGGCGTGCGGCCTGGTCTTCAAGCTCCTGCAGCACCCGCCGGGCGATGCCCTGGCGGCGCAGGCCAGGCAGTGTCCAGATGCGCTTGAACTCGGCCGTATCCGGGTCGCTGTGAGGCATGAACGCGCCGCCGGAAATGGCCACACCCTCACGCAGCAGCAGCACGAATGCTCCCACCGGCGCAGCGAATGCCTGCGCCGGGTAGCGTTGCAACTCCTCGCGCGCACTGCCACCGATGCGTCGCCGCACATCGGCGTAGCGACTGTCGTACTCCTGTTCGAGACCATCGAACAGCGGCCGCGCCAGTGGATCGTCCACCGAGGTGTAGAGGAAGCGCTCCTCGAACGGTGCCGTACTCATGCTGCGTCCTCCACCAGATAGTGTTCGGCCAGCCGCGCCCAGAGGCTGGCGGCAGGGGCGATGGCCGCATCGTTGAACACGTAGCGCGGGCTGTGCAGCGGCGCACTGTCACCGTTGCCGACGAACACAAAGCTTCCGGGCCGGGCCTGCAGCAGGAAGGCGAAGTCCTCGCTGGCGGTGCGCGGCGCGAAGGCATCCAGCACCTGCCCTGCGCCGAATCCCTGCAGCGCCACCTCACGGATATAGGCGGTCTGCTGCGGATGGTTGATCACGCTCGGGAAGCCACGCGGGAACTCGATCTCGGCGCGCGCCCCGAACGCGGCGGCGGTCTGCTCGGCAAGCTCGGTCACGCGACGGCGCAGCGTGTCGCGAACGTCGGGCAGATAGGCGCGTACGGTCAGTGTCAGCTCCACCACATCGGGAATCACGTTGGCCGCCTGCCCACCGTGGATCGAACCGACCGTCACCACGCCCATCTGCCGCGGGTCCACATTGCGCGACACCACACTCTGCAGTGCAGTGACGATGTGCGCGGCGGCGAGGATCGGATCCACGCTTCCCTGTGGCTCCGCACCATGCCCGCCCTTGCCGATCACCCTCAACCGTGCCCAGTCGACCGATGCCATCGCCGGTCCGTCGACAAAGCCGAAGTGCCCCACCGGCACACCCGGCCAGTTGTGCAGTCCGTAGATCGCATCCACCGGAAAGCGCTCGAACAGACCGTCGGCGAGCATCCTTGACGCACCGGAGCCGGTTTCTTCCGCCGGCTGGAACACCAGTTGCAGGGTGCCATCGATGCGCCCGTGCCGGGCCAGGTAATGCGCCGCCGACAGCAGGATCGCGGTGTGTCCATCGTGACCGCAGGCATGCATCCGTCCTTCGTTCTGGCTGGCATAAGGCAGCCCGGACGCCTCCTGGATCGGCAGCGCATCGATGTCGGCGCGAAGCCCGAGCCTTCGGCTGCCCTGACCCCGCTGCAGCGTTCCGACCACACCGGTTCCGCCGACGCCCGTGGTCACCGTATAGCCCCACTGCTGCAGCAGTTCGGCTACGCGTGCGCTGGTGCGATGCTCCTCGAAGGCGAGCTCCGGTTGTCGATGCAGGTCGTGGCGGATGGCGATGGCCTCATCGGCGCGTGCGGCTATTTCAGGCAGCACGCCCGTCGGCCCGGTGGGCGCCACAGTCAACGATGCCCGGCGCAGTACGTTCATCGCCTCACCCCACCTTCCGCGCCGGTTCGGCGGCCGTCGAATGACGGCTGGCCTTGTACGGCAGGCCCAGGTGGTCGCGCAGCGTCTTCCCTTCCAGTTCGCGCTGGTGATACCCGCGCGCCTGCAGGATCGGCAGTACCAGGGTCACGAAATCGTCCAGCCCCTCGCGCTGCGCCGCGAACCCCAGAATGAAGCCATCGCTGGCGCCCGCCTCGAACCAGCGGATCAACTCGTCGGCCACGTGCTCGGGTGTACCGATGAAGTTGGGCCGCGGGCTCACCGCCTGCAACGCGACCTGGCGCAGGCTCAAGCCCTGCTCGCGGGCATCCTGCTTGATCCGATCGGTGGTGGAGCGGAACGAATTGCTGCCGATCTCGCCCAGCTCGGGGAACGGCGCGTCGGGATCGTACTGGGTGAAATCGTAATGGTCGAAGAAGCGCCCGAGGTAGGCCAGCGCATCGTCCAGGCCCGCGAGTGCGGCAATCGCCTGGTACTTGGCTTCGGCCTCCTCGGCGGTGTGGCCGACAATCGGCCCGATGCCCGGAAAGATCTTAACGTCATTGCCGCTGCGCCCGTGGGCGATGGCCGAGTTCTTCACCTTCTGGGTGAAGGCACGGGTTTCTTCCAGCGAGGGCGAGTGGGTGAATACCGCATCGGCATACTTGCCGGCCAGCGCGATGCCGTCGTCGGACGAGCCCGCCTGGAAGATCACCGGCTGGCCCTGCGCCGAGCGCTGGATGTTCAGTGGGCCTTCGACCTGGAAGAAGCGGCCCTTGTGGTCGAGGCGGCGGAACTTGTCGGCGGCGAAGAAGGTGCCCTGTTCGCGGTCGCGGATGAAGGCATCGTCGTCCCACGAATCCCACAGGCCCTGCACCACCTCCAGGTATTCGTCGGCGATCTGGTAGCGCAGCGCATGTTCCGGATGCGGGCGGCCGTAATTGCGGCCCGATCCTTCCAGCGGCGAGGTCACCACGTTCCAGCCGGCGCGCCCACCACTGATCAGGTCCAGCGAGGCGAACTGCCGGGCCACGGTGAACGGATCGCTGTAGGAGGTGGACAGCGTGCCGGCCAGGCCGATCTTCTTCGTCGCCGTGGCCAGCGCGGACAACAGCGAGATCGGCTCGAAGCGGTTGAGGAAGTGCGGGATCGATTTCTCGTTGATGTACAGCCCATCGGCAACGAAGCCGAACGCGATGCCGTTGTCTTCGGCCGTGCGCGCGATGTCGATGTAGAAGTCCAGGTTCACGCTGGCATCGGCCGGGTTGGACGGATGCTTCCACGCATGCATGTGGCTGCCCGGTCCCTGCAGCATGATGCCGAACGGGATGGGGCGCGGTGTCTTGCTCATGGGTATCGCTCCTGCAGGTCAGGCCACCGCCGCGCGTGGCGCGGGCGACAGCAGTTCAAGGGATGCCAGGCGTGCGTCGAGGTCGGCCACCGGCGCATCGAGGATGAATTCGCCCACGCCGAAGCGGCGGTGCAGTGCGTCCAGTTCCCCGCGCACCTGCTGCGCGTCGCCCGACAGCACGCTGGGCCGCGTCTCTTCGATACGGAAGTCGGTCACGCCCACCTGGCGGGCATACTCGGCCGCGGCGTCCGGGCTGGGCAGGTTCACCGTCTGCCCCGGGCCGAGGTGCAGCTTGTAGACACGCAATGCGCCGACATGGCGCGCCGCCGCTTCGCTGGTGGGCGCCGCGAAAGCGACGGTGGCCAGCAACGGCGGCTGCGTGGATACGGCGCGATAGGCCTCGAACGCCGCTTCGATGTGCTTCGGGTCGCCGTCGAAATGGGCGGCATAGACGAAGCGCCAGCCCAGCTCCGCCGCCTGCCGTGCGCTCTGCGGGCTGGCGCCCAGCAGGAAACGCTCGGCCGCCACCTGCGGCACCGGCCGCGCCTGCGCATTGGCATGCGCATGATCTTCGGCCAGCGAGCCGGACAGGAATCCTTCCAGATCGCGCAGCTGCTGATCGAAATCGGCGAAGGCCGGCCGCCCCGCGGCCAGCGCTGCGGTGGACGCCGGCAGGCCACCGGGTGCCTTGCCCACCCCCAGGTCGACGCGTCCGGGCGCCAGCGCCGCCAGCAGGTTGAAGTTCTCGGCCACCTTGTACGGCGCATAGTGGCGCAGCATCACGCCACCGCTGCCGATGCGGATGCGCCGGGTCTGTGCCAGCACCCATGCCGCCAGCACCTCCGGCGCCGGACTGGCCAGGGTCGGTGCCGCGTGATGCTCGGCAAACCAGTAGCGGTGGTAGCCCAGCTGTTCGGCACGCTGGGCCAGCTGCAGGCTGTTGCGCAGCGCCTGCTCGGCGCCTGCGCCTTCGGCCACCGGGCTCTTGTCCAGCACGCTGATGAGGTAGCTCATGTCCGCGTCCTCGCTCAGGGGTGGGCCACAGGAATGCCAAGCAGGCCATTGAGTGCGGCCAGGATCGGCTCGGCACCGGTCACGTACTGCCGGTCCTGGTAGGCACCGTTGGCGTGTTCGCTGCGCACGCCCTGCGGCAGCACCAGCTTCGGCAGCGACTGGTCCTGCTCGCCCACCGCCGCGATCACCTCGCGGCGTGGCCGCGCGAAGCCGATGCGGCGCACGTCCAGCTGTGCATCCAGGCCGTCGATGCTGGACAGCGCGCCTTCCAGCAGCAGGCTGTGCCGGCAGAAGAAGCGCTGGCCCGGCAACTGGCCGTCGACGAACTCGCGATCAAGCAGGAACAGGATGGGTTTGGGGGAGGCAGCTGCAGCCACGGGTTCGTCCTCGTCTGGGCCGGCAATGAAGTGCCGTTTCGCTATCGATGCTAGAGAAGCTGTGCGCCGCGCCCGTACCTGCTGGCGACAATCGCCGGTCGGATCCGGCCACGCAGATGCAGGTTGGCAATAAGCAGACTGCTGGCCGTTATGGGCAGCTCAGGCGATGCGGCGCAGGGGCGCCGGCCCGCTGGCGGCATGCGGCAGCAGATGCCCGGCAGCGCGCTCGGCAGCCAACTGGATGCGCGCCTGCAACGCCGCGCTGTTGATCTGCTCGCCATCGAAATCGGCTGGTGTGGCGTACACGCCGATGGGCAACGTATGCGCCTGCAGGAAGCTGAACAACGGTCGCAGCTGATGGTCGATCACCAGCGCATGCCGCTCGCTGCCCCCGGTGGCCGCCAGCAGCACAGGGGTGTCCACCAGCGCCTCGAGGTCGATGAAGTCCACCAGGTGCTTGAACAATCCCGGGTACGAGCCACGATGGACCGGTGCGGCCACCACCAGCAGCTCGGCATCCTCGAGGGTGGCCAGCGCCTGTTCCACCGCGGGCTCGGCCTCGCTGCGCGACAGCGTCTGCCCCAGCGCGCGCGCTATCGGCGCCAGCTCCACCAGTGTCACGCTGGCATGCAGGCGCTGCTGCAGCGCCTCCAGCAGGTGCCGTACCAGCAACAGCGTGCGCGAATTCACCGATGCCGTTGGCGATCCGATCAACGCAACAATCTTCAACCCAGATGACATGCCACTCTCCTCGGTAACGCCGGACGCTGGCCGGCGACGCCATGCCTGAACCTCAGAACCGGTAATTGACCCGCCCGTACCAGAACGCGCCGATCCGGCTGAGCACGTCACCGCTGTCCCAGGTGGTCTCGATGCTGGCCACGTCGGTGGCGCTGCGCGCGTACTCCGGCACCTTGCGGGTGCGCTTGTCGAACACGTTGTTGATGCCCAGCGCCGCACTCCAGCCCGCGCCCAGCTCCACACCGCCGGACAGGTTGGTCACCAGCACCGGTGGCTGCCTGTACTCCACGCCGTTGTTGAGGCGCTTGATCGACCCGTAGTAGGTAACGTCCACATTCGAGCGCCAGCGTCCGTTCTGCCAGCCCAGTCCGGCCACCTGGGTGTAGCTGGGCGTACGGAAGCGCAACGCGTACTCGCCGGACTTCGTCAGCAGGTTGATGTTGGGCAGCCCCTGCAGCGCCGCAGGAATGGCGCTGACGCTGCGGATCGTGGTGCGTCCGACGTTGGCGGCGTAGCTCCAGCGCAGCTTGCCCCACGAAGTGTCCTGGTTCGCCTCCAGCGTCAGCTCCACGCCGCGCGTGCGGGTGTCGCCCACGTTGGTGAAGTAGCTGGCATAGAACGCGTCGCCCGGCAGGATGCTGATGCCGGCCGAACCCAGCAGCGCATCGATCGTGTTCTTCTGCGCGGCGGTCAATACGGTGCCGCTGTTGTCGGTGATGCGCGCCGGATCCTGCGCGTTGTAGCCGATCTGGCTGGACTGGCCGAGCTGGCCGCGGATGTCGATCTGGTAGGCATCCACGGCCAGGTGGAAGGCCGGGCTCGGGTCCCAGGTCACGCCGATGCTGTAGTTGGTGGCCTTCTCCGGTTTCAGCGGGGTGGCACCCAGTGCCACCGCAGCGGGCGAGGACACCTGCGCCACCAGCGTCGTACCGCACGGGCAGCTGCCCGTGGCCTGGTAGAACTGCGCGCCCAGGCTTGGCGCGTGGAAGCCGTTGCTGACCGTCGCACGCACGCCCAGTGCGTCGGTGATGTCGAAGCGGCTGGTCAAGCGTCCGGTCGAGACGCTGCCGAAGTCCGAATGGTCTTCCCAGCGCGCGGCCGCATCCAGGTACCAGCGCGAGGTGACGTTGGTCGCCGCCCCCACGTACACCGCCTTGCTGTTGCGCGTGGCCTTCACCGCGTCGGCGGTGGAGTAGCCGACAAACGCAGCGGCACCGAATCCGGTGTACGACTCCCACTGCCCTGCCCCGCGCTCGTAGCGCTCGTGCTGGTACTCGGCACCGGCACTCACTTCCAGGGGTGAGGCAAAGGCCGCCACCTCAAAGCCCCGGCGCAGGTCCAGGTTGGCAATGCCCTGCTGGTAATCCAGCTTGCCGTCATAGAAGTCGGTGGGCGAGCCCGGGTACGGCAGCGAGTAGTTCACCGAGTTGCGGGTATAGGTGCGCACCGTGCTGCGGTTGCCGGTCAGGCTGGCGTCGTAGTCCCAGCCGGCCAGCTGCCCCTTCACGCCGGCGGTGCCGGTGTACTGCTTCTCCTTGGTCTCCAGCACCGGCAGGAAGCCGTCGGGAAACACGCTCAGCACCCCCGGTGTCCGGTACGTGGTGAAGATCGTGGCCGGCAGGCGGAAGTTCTGGATCGCCTGCGCGGTGCGGTCACTGGCAGTGGCGTTGGCGTAGAACTGCGCGCTCTCACCCAGGCCATGGCCCACGTTCACCGCAAACGCCTTCAGCGCATACGACGGTGAGCTGAGAATGGTGTTGGCTTCGGCATCGCGCGTGGCCTCGGCAGGGTCCGGCGTCGCACCGGCAGGCAGGCGGTTGTTCGGCCGCAGCGCGACCCGGTTGCCATTGGCATCGATCGCCGGATAGCTCAGATAGCCATCGATGTAGCGTCGCGTCCGGATCGCGTGGTGCTGGCGCGTGGTCTCACCCGAGAGGTTGACGAAGCCGTCCTCGCCCCAGGGCAGGCCGACGTTGGCGCGCACGCTGGTACGGGTGCCGTCGCCATCGATGCTCTGCCCGCTCTCCACCGACACCTCGCCGCCCTGCGCCTGCGATTTCAGGATGACGTTGACCACACCGGTGATTGCGTCCGAGCCGTAGATGGCGGAGGCACCATCGCGCAGCACTTCCACGTGGTCGATGGCCGACACCGGAATCAGCGCCAGATCCGCCCAGGCGTGGCCAGGAAAGCCGCCGCCGTTGGCACCGCTCACATAGGCACTGGCGTTGCGGCGCTTGCCGTTGACCAGCACCAGCGTGTAGCCCGGTGAAAGATTGCGCAGCTGATAGCCGCGGATCAGGCTCTCCTGGTCGCTCTGGTAGCCACCGATCTGGCTCAGCGACGGGAGGCTGCGCTGCAGCGCTTCGAGCAGGTTGGCCTGCCCGGTCGCAGCAAGATCCTCGGCGGAGATCACGTCGATGGGCGTGGAGCTGTTCTTGACCGTGCGCGTGCTGGTGCGCGAGCCGGTCACCACCACTGCGTCCAGGGTGGATGCAGCGACGTTGGCGGCAGCCGCTGTGGTTGCCGGCTGCGCATCGGCGTCTGCCGCATGCACGGGGGCCGCAACCAGGGCGGCGGCGATCAACACAGCAAGAGGACTCAGGACAGGGGCGTAGGCGGCAGGCATGGGGGCTCGTGGGGTGGGCCGGAAACACGGTTCCATTCAAGGGCCTGTTCACCCGCCACGACAGGCGTGATCGCGTCACCCAGCCGTAACATCCGGCCACCCACATGACCGCTGGTAATGACGTTAGGCAGCGCGCTTGCATGGGGTCGGATCCCTTTCGAAGGAAACGGATCCGACCCCAGCCGCCATATATCCCGCAGGCATCACCTCATGACCGCATGCCACGCGGCGGCATGCACCATCACCGGTAGCATCAGGCCATGCCCATCCACGCTGCCGATCCCACCGCGCCGACCGTCGCCATCGTGGCCTGCCACGGCCAGGGCCTGTTCGAGTTCGGTTGTGCGGTGGGCCTGTTCGCACCGGTGCGTCCGGAACTGGGCGTGGCGTGGTACCGCACGCAGCTGTGCGCGGGCGAACCCGGTGCGTTGCGCATGCTCGGCAATACGCAGGTGCAGTTGCCGCATGATCTGAACGCGGTGGACGATGCGGACATCATCGTCATTCCCGGTTGGCGCGAACCCAGTGAACGCCCGCCGCAGGCGTTGCTTAATGCGCTCGTCCGCGCCCACGCGCGCGGCGCCCGCATCGCCTCGATCTGCTCGGGCTCCTTCGTGCTGGCCTGGGCCGGCCTGCTCGATGGCCGCCAGGCCACAACCCACTGGCGGCTCACCGAAACGCTTGCGCAGCAGTTCCCCCGCATCGGCGTGCGCGACGACGTGCTCTACGTCGACGCCGGCAGCATCATCACCTCGGCCGGTTCGGCCACCGGCATGGACATGATGCTGCACATGGTGCGCAAAGATTACGGCGCGCGCGTGGCCAACCTCGTTGCCGAGCGCCTGGTGCTGGCGCCCTGGCGTGATGCCGGCCGCAGCCAGCGCGTCAGCCGCGCCATTCCCAGCGGCGAGCCGACACGCCTGGCCAAGCTGATGGAATGGATGCGGCGCAACCTGCGCGAACCGCACTCGCTGGGCAGCCTCGCCGAACAGGCCGCGTTGAGCCAGCGTACCCTGCAACGGCAGTTCCTCGACGCCACCGGCCTGTCACCCATCGACTGGCTGATCCGCGAGCGCGTGGCTTTCGCCCGCGAACTGCTGGAAACCACCGACCGCCCCCTGCACTGGGTCGCCGAGCAGGCCGGTTTCGGCTCACAGGAATCGTTCCGCCGCCATTTCCGCGGGCTGGTCGATGCCAGCCCCACCGAGTACCGCAGCCTGCATCGGCAGGGCATCGCAGCCGATCGACTGGTCGGCTGCTGAGGTACGCCTGCGGCAACGTCCGCCTTTCCACTCCGTCACCGGACCGGCAAGATAACGCCATGTCCCGCAGGCCGATGGAACGGTGATGACTGACCGCCCTTACAGGAACTACCGCTTCGGGATAGGCGTGTCGCTGGTGCTGGCGGCGTTCATCGCCACCCTTTCGCTCATCGCTGTGGCCACCCCCAATCTGGGTTGGGGCGTTGTGGCGCTGGCCACCCTGGCGATCTGGGTGGGCGTACCGTTGCTGCTGGTGCTTGTGCTGGCGTGGCTGCGCTACATGGTACGGGACCGTGGCCAGGTGCCCGGCCGCGTGCACGCCGTGATGTTCGTGCCCACCGCCGCAGCCATGCTCATCGTTCCGCTGTGGCAGTCCCTGCAGAACACCTGGGACAGCCTCGCCGGCGGCTCGCGTGACGCCATCGCGGAACTGCACGTCAATCTCAGCGGGCAGCCGCTGTGGCTGGACACCTCGCCGTATGCATCCACCGGCTCCGGCGCTGGCCCGGACCTGCCCATGCAGGGCGACACGCCCGAACGTTTCATCACCTTCCACCGCTACCCCAACGCGCAGTCCGATGCAGACAGGGCATTCCCGTATGAAGACCGGCGCCTGAAGCGCTCGGTGGACCACTACCGCTACGCCACGCCCTCTGGAGATCGTGCCGTCACCGACGTGCCCCTGCTGCGCCGCCCCTATCCGGACCTTGCGCCCTTCAACGCGTCATGGAGGCGCCCGGGCACGCCGGAACTGGTGCACCTCTATTACCACTACCGCGATCATGTGGAGGTCGCGCCCGCGCTCGCACGCCTCAGCGGCGCTACCGCAGATGATCTGCAGCGCAGCCGCTTCGAAGGCCTGGTGCTGTTCAAGGTCCACAACTACGGCGGCGCGCCCATCGTGCGGATGGAGGTCAATGGCATCGCACTGGACATCGGAGACGGCGCCATCGCCAGCATCCGGACGCCGCCCGCGGACTGCACCGCGTACGGCTACCCGGACGGCGCCGCGCTGCTTCCGCTCGATCAGCCCCTGCAGGTCCGCTGGCAGACCAGCAGCGAGCCGATGCGCTGGCACAGCGCCCGCGTGCAGGTACCGGCGTTCCGCACGCCGCAGCCCCTGGAGGGCCAGTCAACCCTGCAGCGCGTGCTGCTGTATGTGCTGCCTGATGACGCGCTGGCCGCCGAACGCTACGCGGAAATATTCGACCGCGATACGCGGCGCGGCATCCGCGCTACCGGCCTGCCCGCGGCGGCCGCTGCGGTGGCCACCTGCGGCAGCGCCTACGCCACCTATGGCGAAGACGCGCCGCCGCCGCTGGCAGACTGAGCAGCGTCGCCGCAGCGCCTGTTCTCAGCGGCGGCCACGCATCCGCCAGCACTGTGCGATGAAACCGAGCACGAACACCACGAAACACCCCAGCAAGGTCTGCAGCACGACCGGAGCCATCGGCGCGGCCGCAATCGGATGTGCCACCGGGATGCGGGTCAGCGTTTCATTCACGCCCGGCACCAGCGACAGCAGGAAGCTGAACGACAACGCGAAGGTGGACAGATACCGCGCCGCCCGCCCCAGGAAGCGCAGGCGCGCGGCCAGCACGCCGCCGAAAGCAACCAGCAGCACGATCACGCCAAAGGCGTGGCCGGGATTGAGTCCGCCCGTGCTGGACACGGTGAACGAGGTTGCCACCGACAACACCAGGCCCAGCAGGTAGAGCTTGCCGGCACGCGTGGCCGGATCGATGGCGCGGTGGCGGACGAAGCCATAGAGACCGGCCACGATGGGAAGCAGGCTGACGGCAGTGTGGATGACGCCGAGGGCGGACAGCGGGTGTGGCATGGGAGTGCTCCGTTGGGATTAAACAAACCTACTAGTAGGTAGGCATGGTGGGTAAAAAGAAGACCCGCGTTGCCGCAGGCCTTCCGCATACAGTTCTCAGGCGGCGCTCACCCGCGCGATCGCCAGCCGCGCCAGGGCCGCGAAGGTGGCCGCATCGCCAAACCCCCGCGCCGCCAACATCGCACCGTGCACGGACGCCATGAACGCCTTGGCTTCGTCGTCCGCCGGGCCCTGCAGGCGCAGCTGCCCCTGCGCAGCGCCCTTCAGCAGGGTACGGGTCAACCACTCGGTCAGGTCCTCGAAGTGGCCGCGCACCTCCTCGGCAATCTCCACCGGGATCATCGGTGCTTCCGCGGCCAGCATCGCGCAGATGCAGAACGACGCCGTTCCGCCGGCAATGCAGCTGGACCAGTAATCGACATAGGCGTTGAGCTCCAGCAGCGGATCACCCAGCTGCCGGTCCAGCAGCGCCAGTCCCTCGCGCGCCTCGGCCCGGTACAGCACCACCACCGTGCGCACCAGATCGGCCTTGCTGGGGAAGTGGTGATGGATGCTGGCCTTGCTGATGTTCACCCGCGCGGACACGTCCGCGTAGCTGAAACCGTTGTAACCACCGGCTTCCAGCAGGGAACGGGCCTGCGCCAGGATCTCCAGCGCCTTCGGGGACAGCGACTCTTTCATGGGCGTAAACCTACTAGTAGGTAGACAGGCCTGTCAACGGGCCGACCCGCGCCGTTCAGTGGGAGGACACATACAGCGCACCGGCTGGCGCGGGCGGCACCGCGAAGCTGCGCCGCATCCGCGCCACTTCCGCCGCCGGCGGCAGGCCGAACAGACGCTTGAACTCCCGGTTGAACTGCGACGGGCTGGCATACCCCACCGCCAGCGACGCCGCCTCGGCGGTCATCCCCTGGCGCAGCATCAGCAACCGCGCCTGGTGCAGGCGCGTGGACTTCACGTACTGCATGGGCGAAGTGCCGGTGACGTCACGGAAGTGATCGTGGAAGGTCGCCACGCTCATCCCCGCCTCCGCCGCCAGGTGTGCCACGTCCAGCGCCGTGGCATAGGCCGCATGGATCTGCCGCAACGCCCGGCCGATGCTGCCGAAACGGCCGCGCATGGCCAGCGCCTCACGCATCGCAGCGCCCTGCGCGCCGGTCAGCACGCGGAAGTACACCTCGCGCACCAGCGCCGGGCCCAGCACTGCCGCTTCCCGTGTGTCGCCCAGCGCATGCAGCAGCCGTATCACCGTGGCCTGCATCGGCGGGTCCATCGGGCTGGCCATCATGCTGCGCGCGTGTGTCTGCCCCGGCGCCTCATGCGCATCCAGCGCAAGCAGCAGCTCCGCCGCCAGCTGCAGGTCCAGGTGCAGGTAGATCGCCAGCAACGGCGCATCCGCCGACGCGTCGGTTTCCATGGTGAACGGCACCGGCACCGACACCGCCAGGTAGTGCTGCGCGTCGTACTGGTAGACCTGCCCGCCCAGGTAGCCGCGCTTGACGCCCTGGCAGACGATCACGATGCCCGGGTCGTACAGCACCGGCGTGCGCGCCAGCGGCCGGTTCGAGCGCAGCAGGCGTACGCCCGGCACGGCGGTGAGCGTGTAGCCCTCCTCCGGCGCCAACGCCTGCAGCAGCCCCACCATGCGCGCCTGCGCATCCTGCTGCACCGGATCATCGCCAGACCGCACCGCACACCTCAGAGGAATAGGCAAGATCGGCCGAAGCTTAGGCCTGTAGGGCATCCCCCACAAGCACTACTGTGCAAGCCCGCTTTCCATGAGGCCATCACCATGTCTCCCTCCCGTCTGATGCTCATCACCGGCGTCAGCAGCGGCTTCGGCCGCGCCCTCGCCGAACAGGCCCTGCAGGCCGGCCACCGCGTGGTCGGTACCGTGCGCAACGAACCGGCCCGCCAGGCGTTTGAATCCCTCGCCCCCGGCCGCGCGTTCGGCCGCCTGCTGGACGTCACCGACCACGCCTCCATCGACGCGCTGGTCGATGCCATCGAAAACGGCATCGGCGCCATCGACGTGCTGGTCAACAACGCCGGCTATGGCCACGAAGGCATCCTCGAGGAATCCACGCTGGACGAACTGCGCCACCAGTTCGAGGTCAACGTGTTCGGCCCCGCCGCGCTCATCAAGGCCGTGCTGCCGCACATGCGCGCGCGCCGCCGTGGTCACATCCTCAACATCACCTCGATGGGCGGCTTCATCACCCTGCCCGGCATCGCCTGGTACTGCGGCAGCAAGTTCGCACTGGAGGGCATCAGCGAGGTGCTGGGCCAGGAAGTGGCCGCGTTCGGCATCCACGTCACGGCCGTTGCGCCGGGATCGTTCCGCACCGACTGGGCCGGCCGTTCGATGATGCGTGTACCGCGCAGCATTGGGGATTACGACGCCTTGTTCGACCCCATCCGCCGTACGCGCGAGGCCAAGAGCGGTCATCAGCTGGGCGATCCGGAAAAGGCGGCGCAGGCCATGCTGAAGATCATCAACAGCGACGCACCGCCCAGCCACCTGTTGCTGGGCAGCGATGCCGTGCAACGTGTGCGTGACAAGCTGCAGGCCATGTCCAGCCGCATCGACCAGTGGGAGGTCGTGAGCCGATCCACCGACGGCGGTTGACATGCAGGTATTTACCTGCCTATTCTGTCCGCCATGGATGCAGACAAGGTGTTCAAGGCCCTGGCCGACCCCACGCGCAGGACGCTGCTGGACCTGCTCTGCGCAGACAACGGTCAGACGTTGGGCCAGCTGTGCGAACACCTGGACATGGCCCGGCAATCGGTCACCCAGCACCTGGGCCTGCTGGAAGACGCCAACCTCATCAGCACGGTGCGCCGTGGCCGCGAGAAGCTGCACTTCATCAACCCGGTGCCGCTGCATGACGTCTACGAGCGCTGGGTACGCAAGTTCGAGCAGCAGCGCCTGAGCCTGCTGCATGACCTGAAACGAGAACTGGAAGGAGAATGACGATGTCCGCAGCGTCCACCCGCTTCATCCACGTGATCTACATCGCTTCCACGCCACAGAAGGTGTTCGAGGCCATCACCCGGCCCGAGATCGCCCGCCGCTACTGGGGCCACGAGAACGTCTCGGACTGGAAACCCGGCTCGCGCTGGCAGCATGTGCGCGCCAACGACACGCGCTCGGTCGAGCTGGTCGGCGAAGTGGTGGAAAGCACCCCACCCTCGCGACTGGTCATCACCTGGGCTGCGGCCTCGCAGGCCGACAACCCGGACAGCTACAGCCGCGTCACCTTCGAGATCGTGCCCTACCAGGACATGGTGCGGCTGACCGTCACCCACGACGATCTGGAACCCGGCAGCGGCATGGATACCGGCATCCGCCAGGGCTGGCCGATCGTGCTGTCCAGCCTGAAATCGTTGCTGGAGACCGGCAAGGGTCTGGACGTGTTTGCCAAGCCGAGCTGACCGGTGAGGTGTCTGGCCGCAGTCACTTCAACGCCGGGTCGATGACCGGAAGCAGCCCGAGATCCACCAGGCTCATCTCAACCTGGTTGGCCTGTTGCACGGCATGCGGGTCGGCAAGATCGAGTACGTCGGTGGCGAGGATGAGTGTTCCGTTGCCACAGCGTTCCAGCCGGGCAGCCGCGGGAATCTGGTCTGCAGCGAGAGGGGCGTCCACGTACCCCATCCAGCCCAGAAACTCGCGGTGCGGGAAGGGCGCGCGATCGCGGCTGTAGAGCAGCAACTGGCCATCCACCCGCTGCTGGACATTGGTCTGGGCGAAGCTTATCGGCAAAGTCCTGAGTACCGCAGACAACATGGTGCCCACTACATTTCCGGGAGACCGGTAGGCCTTCTCGATACGGTCAACGTGGAACCGAAGGACGCCAAGATTGGGCTGGTAGCTCACTCCTGCGCCGCCACGCTTCGTCCAGTCGCTATCGTTTCCGGAGTTGGTGATCATGATTCCGTTGCTGCCGTCCGACGGCTGGCCCGGGAACTCCCTGGCCCACCGATGATCGTCTTCCTCGACACGCGCCACGAATGCACGGCTGTCGCTGAGGGGAACATAGGGGTCTCTGGCAGATCGTGGATTTGCCCACCATTGTCTGAAGAGCGGGTCGGCACTGGACAGGTTGAGAATAAGTATCGACAGGTCGTCCCACACCTGCTCGGCAGTGCGAGCCCGATGGGGATAACGGCAGACCAGGGTGATATTCACGGCATCTCCTCAGCAACGAGTGCTACTTCAACGCAGGGTCGATGACCGGAAGCAACCCAAGATCGACCAGGCTCATCTCGACCTGGTTGGCCTGTTGCACGGCATGCGGGTCGGACAGGTCGAGTACGTCGGTGGCGAGGATGAGCGTGCCATTGCCCCGTCGCTCAAGCTTTTCCGCAGCAGGAACCTGATCACGGGTGAGCGCCTCATCCACGTATCCCATCCAGCCCAGGAACTCACGATGGGGAAACGGTGCTCGATGCAGGCTGTAAAGCAGTAGATCAGCACCCACACGCTGTTTCACGTTCGTCTGTATCAAACACACATCGGGCCGCTTGGACATCGCATCCAGAATCGTCCACAGCACGCGCGATGGCCGCTCGAAGACCACCTCCACATCGCTGATGCTGATCCGAATCGAGCCAAAGCTTGGAGAGATCGCCAGCCCAACCCGTCCGCGCGCCCTCCAGCTCGCCTCATCTCCCGCGTTCGTCAACAGCAGGCCGGGAGCGCCGGCATGCCGAAGCTCTGGAAACTCGGCATCGTCCGCTTCCGTTCGGGCGATGATCCTCGATCGCTCTACGAATGACACGAAATGGTCCTTCGGCCCTTTCGGCATGCCCCACCATTGCCGGAAATCAGGCGTGAGCTCTCCAAGATTCTCGATCAATGCAGCCGAATAGGCGTATGCCTCTGAGAGAGACAGCCTCTGTGGGACGAACTTCACGGTCAATGTAGCGATCATCTCAACGTGCACCATGAAACCAAGGCGGTGTCGGCGACACTCAAGCCCCATCAGGCGGTGCAGAGGCAACAGGCATGACGCCGCGACCTGCCAAACCAATGAAAGCAAAGGCAATTTATTCCGCGTTGGCGGAGCAGCCGACCGCCATACCAAGCGCATTGCGACATTCGGCTTAGACTGCATGTATTCACTGCCCACTCCGCTCAGAACCTCCCACTTCCCCCCATGCACCCGCACCTGGAAAAGATCGGCGACACCACCCTCCTGCGCGTCCATGACCAAGGCCCCGTGCTGGATGCCAACGGCCTGCGCGACCTCGTCGGCGACGCGCTGGGTCACCCTGCCGAGTGGATCGTGGTTCCGGTGCAGCGCCTCTCGCCGGACTTCTTCGATCTGCGTTCGGGCGTGGCCGGGCAATGGATGCAGATGCTGGTGAACTACCGCCTGCGTTTTGCCGTGCTGGGGGATGTCAGCGCCCACCGGGCGCGCAGCGAATCACTGGATGCGTGGATCACCGAGTGCAATCGCGGCCGCGAGGGCTGTTTCGTGGCCGACTGGGACGCGCTGCGGGCGCGGCTTGCGGCGCCGGCCCGCTAGCGCGCGGTCCAGCCCCCATCCACCGGCAACGCTGTGCCGGTGATCTGGGCGGCGGCGTCCGAGGAAAGGAACACCACCATTTCTCCCAGCTGCTCGGGGGTGACGAACTGCAAAGAGGGCTGCTTTTCGGCCAGCAGCGCACGCGTGGCAGACTCCTGATCGATGCCCTCGCGCTCGGCCAACGCGGTGATCTGCTGCTCCACCAGCGCCGTGCGAACCCACCCGGGGCAGATGGCATTGGCGGTGATGCCGGTGCCGGCATTTTCCAGCGCGGTCACCTTGGTCAATCCCACCACACCATGTTTGGCTGCCACATAGGCCGACTTGTTCACCGAGCCCACCAGCCCATGCGCCGAGGCGATGTTGATGATGCGGCCGGCGCCCTGCTGCTTCATGTAGGGCAAGGCCGCCGCCGTGGCATGGAACACCGCCGAGAGATTCAGCGCCAGGATCGCGTCCCACTTCTCTACGGGAAATTCCTCGATCGATGCGGTGTGCTGGATGCCCGCGTTGTTCACCAGGACGTCGATACGCCCCATCCTCGCGACGGCGTTGGCGATCATGTTCCGTACGGCCTCGCCCCGGGACAGATCGGCGCCGTCATGCGCCACCCGCACACCGAACTCCGCCTCGAGGTTGGCGCGGAGGCTCTCGATCTGCGCCGCATCGCCGAAGCCGTTCAGCACGATGTCGGCGCCCTGTCGCGCCAGCGCCGTGGCGATGCCAAGACCGATACCGCTGGTGGAGCCGGTAACCACTGCGACCTTTCCGTTCAACATGGGCAAGCTTCCATCACGTGCAGGGGGCCAGTGTAGCTCCGCAACTACACGCCACGCGTGGATGCGCCCCTCTCGGCAGGAATTCATATTGGCTCTATAGTCGGCGCCATCCACCCAAGGATGGCTCGATGAACCCCAGCAAGGCCCTGCTGCCGGCGGCCCTCGCCGCACTGCTCGCTCCTGCCCTCAGCCAAGCCGCATCGCCCGAGCAGCTGGCAACGCCGCTCACCACTGGCAGTGTGCGCCTGGATATCGCCAGTGGCCGCGTGGAGGGCGATGCATGCCTGTCCAATCGCCCCGCCGACGCACAGGGCCACTTCGTGCTCAATGCCGGTCTGAACGTCGCACGGGTCACCGATGACGAGGGCAAGCCGGTCGGGTTCGATGGCTGGTACGACCCGGGCGTGGATGGCGAGGCGCGCGTCTACACTCTGGCCGAGCCCACGGCCACGCTCTGCGTGCAGTACGTGGGCGCGTTCCCGCTGTACCCGAAGCACGATGCCATGGGCGACTTCAAAGGCATGATGGCCTTCAACGGCGACAGCGCCCGTTTTACCGAGCAGTCTGCATGGCTGCCTCAGGCGTTCGACCCCAAGGCCCGCGTGCGCGGCAGCGAAAGCCGCTACGACCTGCAGGTGGACTGCCGCGGCTGCCGCTTCCTGTACCTCAATGGCAGCCCCGCCATCGAAGGCACGCAGGGCCGCTTTCGCAGCGACAACGCGCGGCCCATCCTGCTGTTCGGTGGCAGCGGCCCGATCACCCACACCGCGCAGGTCACCCTCCTCAACGAGAGCCTGCCCACGCCCAAGGTCGACGCGCTGTCCCGCGTCGTGCAGCAGGTGGCCGACGTGCACGCGCGCTACATGGGCGTGCCGCTGGCCGACCGCCCCACCTTCCTGCGCATGGTCACGCTCAACCAGGCCGAGCGCGACCGCGACGGCAGCGAATGGGGCTTCGCCACCTGGCCGACCATCGCCATGAGCGGCAGCATCGGCAATGTGGCCGATTCGTTGCTGGCTGGCGGTGAACAGGCCGAGCGGCGCGTGCAGTACATCGCGCACGAAATGGGCCACTACTACTTCGGCACGCTCAACCGTCCGCAGGGGCCGTACTACTGGGTGCTGCTGGAATCCAGCGCCGAATTCCTGTCGATCAAGGCGCTGCGTCAGATCAGTGGTGACGCTGCGGCGGACCGCTATGTTGCGAGGTTGCAGGCGGCCGTCGATGCGCTGGATACGCCGCTGCCGGCGTTCGATGCCGTCGATGGCCACTCGGACCTGGGCGAGATGTATCGCTACGTCTATGGTCCGTTGCTGCTACTTTCGCTGGAAAAGCAGGTGGGTGAGGCGAAGATGCAGGCCTTCATGCGCGGGCTGCTGGCCGCGCCTTCACCGAAAGACTGGGCGGAGCTGCAGGCCATTGCACTGAAGGCCAGTATCGATGCCGAGGCCTGGCAGCACTGGCAGGCCAGCTGTGTGGCAGGGGGCAGGCCGAGGTGTCGGGGCTGATGCCGGGACGGGCAATCATCGCCTGATCGCATCACCAACAAGGGCGCCCATTGGCGCCCTTGTTGATTGCAGGGCAAGGCCGAAATGTCGCTTACGCCCCACTGGCATGGGTAGAATTGGCCAAACCCTGTCGTATAAGGCCATGCCATGGAACACCCTCTTGTCGAGGTTCGGGGCGCTGCCCAAGCGCTCAGGGAGTTCGCCGAAGCCCGTGACTGGGCCCAGTTTCACTCCCCCAAGAATCTTGTCATGGCCCTTTCCGGCGAAGTTGGAGAGCTGAACGAGATCTTCCAGTGGATGACAGAGGCCGACTCGTTCAAGGCGGCGACTTCGGAAACCACCGCCAAGGCCGTACGCGATGAAGTTGCCGATGTAGCCCTGTACCTCATCCGGCTGTCGGACGTGCTCGGCATCGATCTGAACGAAGCCGTCAGCAGCAAGCTGGCCACCAATGCCGCCAAGTACCCGGTGGACCTCTCGCGGGGCGTCAGCACCAAGTACAACAAGCTGTCGCAGCCATGATCGTCTACCAGGCAGACAAGGCGTCCTTCCTTCGCCAATGCAACGACGAGGAGATCGAGGAGGTCATCCGCGCCAGCTTCAAGGCGGCGACGAAGGGCGACGTAGGCGAGTCCGAGATCCGTTCCTGGCGCGAGTCGCTTCGGTACGTCGCGCGTGCAATCACCCATCACTCCATTCCCGATGACATCGGCGTGGCGGTGGAGTTCATTCTTCCCCAGTCGAAGAAGCGCATCGACGTCGTCCTGACCGGTCGCTCCGAGGACGGTTCACCCCACGTTATCATTGTCGAGCTCAAGCAATGGTCCGCCATCAAGCCGACCAAACGCGACGCCATCGTGGAGCTTCGCGAAGGGCAAGCACTCGTTCACCCCAGCTATCAGGCGTGGTCCTATGCTGCATTCCTGGAAGGCTTCAACGAAGCGGTCCATGAAGGAAAACTCCAGCTCCACCCCTGCGCCTACCTGCACAACTATGTGCCGGACGGTGTGATCGATTCGCCCCACTATCAGCCCTACATCGAACGTGCCCCGCTCTTCCTGAAGAGCACCGGGGACCTCGAAAAGCTGCGTGGCTTCATCAGTCAGCACACCAGCAAAGGCGATGGCGCGTTCGTGCTTGCCGAGCTGGAGAATGGGCGAATCCGCCCTTCCAAGGCGCTCGCCGACGATGTGCATCGGCTGTTGAGGGGAAACAGTGCCTTTGCGCTGCTTGATGAGCAGAAGCAGGTATTTGAAGCCGCCAAGGCCGCGTGTGCCCAAGCGCACGCCAGCGGAAAGCCCCGCGTCGTCATCGTCGAAGGTGGTCCAGGCACGGGCAAGTCCATTGTCGCGGTGAATCTTCTTGCCGCGCTTCGCGATGGGTTGACCGTCAAGTACATCTCCAAGAATGCGGCACCTCGCGCCGTCTACAGCAACACGCTCATCCAGAAGCCCGAGAACGCCCATCTGGTGCATCTTTTCGGCGGGTCCGGCTCCTTTACCGAGTCGGCACAGAACGCGTATGACGTGTTGGTCGTGGACGAGGCACACCGCCTTACCGAGAAGAGCGGGTTCTATGGGAACCTGGGCACGCACCAGATCCAGGAACTGATAAATGCCGCACTATGCAGTGTGTTCTTCATCGATGAAGACCAGCGCGTCACGCTGAAGGATGTCGGCACCAAAGAGGCCATCCGGGACTTCGCGATTGCCCGTGGAGCGACGGTGGAGGAATACGTACTGTCTTCGCAGTTCCGTTGCGCGGGTTCAGACGGCTATCTGGCGTGGCTGGACGATGTGCTGCAGATCCGGCCCACCGCAAACACAACGCTGGACGAGAACAGCTACGACTTCCAGGTATTCGATGATCCGTCCGCGCTGCATGCCGCCATCGAAGCGAGGAACACCGGCAACCGTGCGCGCGTTGTGGCCGGCTACTGCTGGCCTTGGAACAGCAAGAAGAACAGCAAGGAGATGGACATTGTCATCGGCAGCTACCAGCGCCAATGGAACCTCAATGACGACGGAAGCCTCTGGATCATCTCGCCGGACTCGATCGACCAGGTGGGATGCATCCATACCTGCCAGGGTCTGGAAGTGGACTACATCGGGGTGATCATCAGGCCGGACCTCGTCATGCAGGACGGCGCGCTCAAGACCGTGCCGCGCGCGCGGGACCGGCACGACAAAACCATGAAGGGTTTAGTGAAGCTGTCAAAGGCTCATCCCGCCCACGCCGCTGAACTCGCGGACACCATCATCAAGAACACCTACCGCACCTTGATGACCCGAGGGATGAAGGGCTGCTACGTCTACGCGACCGATCCGCAGGTTGCCGCCTACTTCAGGGCCCGACTGCAGTCCGTCGCCAGCGTTGAGCACGCTGTAGAGGTGGAGGCCTGAGCGCCTCCACCTGACAGGCCATCAGCGGTAGATTCACGCGGGGCGAAGATGCTCCCCCTCAACCCATCACTTCCAGTGATCCGGCCCCAGAAACGGCAGGCTCAACACAAACACCGGAACCGCCACAGGAATCAAAGCGGCGCCCAGCACCTTGCCCGCCGCTGACCCCACGCCCGGCCCGTCCTCCCGCTCCGGCAGGATACGCTCGGCGCGCGCGTTGATCGGCTGCGCCAGCGCCGCCTTCTCCGCCAGCACCGCAGCGTCCGGCAGCTGCACGCGTTCGCCATCGCCCTCGAACAAGGCGCTGTAATAGCTGCCACCCTTCTTTGAAAGAGCGCAGGCACGATCAAAAGCCAGCGAGTAACGGCTCCGCTCCAGCGGCAGGTAGTAGCGCGCGCGCTCATCGACCACCTTGGCTTCTCGCGGTGTGACGTCAATCCGTTCCAGCCTGAACTGCGCCGCCTGTTGCGGCGTCACCTGCTCCGGCCGCAGCAGCAGCGCGTAGCTGCCATGCACCTTGGCCTTGTTGGCCGGGTCGCGCCAATCCTCGTGGAAGTACATCTGCGCGCACACCACCGCCTCGCGCAGCGGGCTGTCCATCAGGGCGCGGTAGTCACGGAACGGCGCCGCATCGAAGCGCATCGGTTCGTCGTAGCGCGGCAGCAGGTACAGCTGGCCATCGTCGGCCACGAAGGCACCGGTAATCTCGCGGATCGAGGTGTGCTGCTCCGGGCCGCTGGCGCACCCGGACAGCAGGCCCAGGCACAGGGCGGAAAGAATGAAGAAGGACGTTCGCATGTCGTATTGAAGGGCTTCCCTGGAAAACCGGCCTCACCCAAAAGGACGGGGCCAGTCCGCCATGATGCCACGGCGCCGCATGCGATGCGGAACGCGCCTTACTGGGCTCTACCCCGGCATCACGGACGGCTCTAGAAGAGCGGCTACCCTCTGATCCTGCCTGACGCCCCGTTGCCGCATCCTCGGATTGTGGCGTCGCTCGATGGCACTGAACCTCCTACGTGCTGACATGAGTACTCCTCAAGGTCTGAATCGGCCTTCTTGTAGGTATCCGGGTAAAACGGAGGTGAACCCGGGAAGTATCCTTCCAGTAGAAGAGGGACACTTTCAATTCAGCGGCAAGGACGTCTGCGCATACTTCCTCGAGAACAAACGCGAAACGCCAGTTCAATTGTCACTAACTACAGGATCGAACCCTGGCTTGGCAGGCTGACACCATGAGGCCACCGCCTGGGCTCGGTAGCTGATTCCTGCCTTAGATCGTCCTTGGGTTTCGCTCACCCACAAACCTTCCCTTCAAAGTAGCTCACACCGGTCATCCGTCAAGATGGCCGGGGCGTTCTGTTCTAGTCATCATCGCTCTGCTTGTGCTTAAAGACATGCGGCAAAAGAATTTCTGTTCTCGCCATGCTGTGATTGATGACGAACGATACACGGTCACATACCGCAAATGCCTCTTGAACTCGCTGTTGTGGCAGGTGAGCACTCCACTTGTGTCCGGGCTGTAGAACAAATGGAATCGATTCAACGTTGAGGACTGCAGCTTTGGTCCGTTCAAACCTGCTAAAGGGCCTTCGCCATTTCCAAGGCATCCGAGTGAAGCCGTATACCGCAACACTCTCCAGCGTTGTTGCCTGACTACCAATGTTTTTGACGGTAAAACCAAGATGCAATACGCCATCATTTCGTTGCCCTGGCGTAAAAATCAGAAGCCCATCTTGAACCATTGCTCGGAGTCGGGCGCGATTGATGAAGCGGAACACTTCAAATCCGGCCATGAGTGAGGACAGCAATGCACCCCAGATTGCCAAGAACGCAGTCACGCCTCATCTCCTAATGGCAGATGATTGACTGCAAAAAATGCTTCAACTCGTCTAGAGTCACCGCAATCCAAACAGCTCTTCTCCAGTGCAGCCTTTAGCTCTATCGAGTCTCCTTGTATCCATTTACTCACCAGCGCATCGAAGTGCCTGGTTTGCTTGACGTAAGGAATCAGCCTGCGAATGTATACGTCCGCAATGTCTTGATGAGTGACACCGCGTGCCTCAGCAACATCCTTAACCGCTCGGATTCGAATCCGGCGTACATCACCAGAGCTATTGCATGGAGCTGCTTTGTGAGCCAAAAGAATGGCGTGCAAAAGGTCAACTGCGTCATCAATGCGTTGGCTCATTGAAGTCCCCTCTGCTTGTACGCAGGAAACACTCTAGACCTGCCAGATTGGCTTCCATCTGCTCTACTGAACTACAGGAGAGTAAGTTGGTCGTCTGACTCAAGCGGCGTAATGTCATAGACGATGATGGTCGGCCGTCGCTCTGCGACGTGAGATTGCTTGTAGAGGCGTGACACTGTCCCTTCGACAACGCAATGAAGAAAGAGCGCCGGCTTGTATTTCTTGATATTCCCAACACCGGGAACACAATTCAATACATGCCCGTGATACTCAAGGCCCAATGAGTTTGCGTTCTCATTGCCTCGCGTAAGCCTCCCTTCCAGGCGCACTTCATCGCCATGTTCCAACTCTGGAAACAGGAACTCTCCATCGTCATTGGCTGCCGGCTGGTGGCCGAAGAATGACTTCTCTTCAACGGTGATCGTGGTCGCTTCAAAATTGCCACCATCGCCATTCCTAACGCCAATTTCCAAGGAACGCCCCTCCCGAACCGTTGATGAAATTCGCTTCAACATGGCCGATGGTATTTCCATGTACCACTTTAGGTATTCAATCGGAACATAGATGATCTCGCCGGATTCATTCTTAATTCCGACAACCCCAGCTCCGGGCCAGTGAAGGTCACTAGCCCACTCACGATTTCCTTTGGTGTGCTTGAGCACATCAATGAGCTTCTTGAACGCATCTAGAGACTTTCGCACCACATCTGAAAGACCGATGTCCTTGAAGTCCTTTTCCGCCATCTTCTCAGCAGCCTTCTTTACGTAGGCCCCTGCGCCTATGGTGACTACCCCGGAAGCCACAAGCATCCCGTGTTCTTGAATCCAGACGACCCAGGAACCTTCAGCAGTCTTTACGGGGATCTCATAGTCAACTGCGGCCAAACCAGGAGCCTGCCTCCTGCAAAAATACTTAATGCAATCGTCGAGACCAAGTAGCACATTTCCCGCAGCAGAGGCCGAAATTATCCCAGTGGGTACCGCCTCGCCATACAACTTTAGGTAACCAACCCCCGAACTGTCAGCATCAGTCACGATCGAGCCCTCTGTAGAGACCGCAAAGCCAATACATCCTTGACCTCCGATAGTCGTCGGATTGATTCATGAACGTCAAGTACCAGGGAATTCCGATTCCAGATGTCAGCCGACCACAATGCTAAGCAGCATAAGGGACAAAAAATTTACAGCATTACTATCAAGCCATTGAGCCAAAAGATGCCGCATGCGGTAATAGTCCAGAGTTTCTCGGCGCTGAGGTATCCGCCACTACGCTGGGTGAAAGCGAAGCCGCTCCGCCTTCCGCCGAAGCAGGCGTATTGATGATGCGAATGTCTTCGACCAAAGCATTCAACGCTTTCGCCACATGCTCGGTGCCAAAAGCCCCTCTATATATTGCCACTGTGAAGTACGGACAGCCGTCCCGGACCATCATCGTCACCTTGACGGGCCAAATCGCCCGATGCCTCCCGACTCTAGAATGAATTACCTTCAAAGTACGGGTTAGGAACAAGAACGTCCAGACGCCTACACTCAACTGCTACACCGCCCCATCAGCCAAGCGAGCCAATTGCGTCACCAAACCGCCACGACGCCGCTGCCGCAGGAGACCCTGTGGTGCCAGCCATGCGCAGTATGGACAATTCCCCTCTACCTGATTCGACCGTCGATATCTACTTCAACCGCTCAAGCAACCGCTGCCCGACTTCCAGCGCCGAGGCCGGGTTCTGCCCGGTAATCAGCTCGCGGTCCACCACTACATGGCCGGTCCACGGCGTGATGTTGCTGCTGAACTTCGCACCCGCCCGCTGCAATGCGGTCTGCGGGTAGAACTTCATCTCGCCGCCGCCCAGCAGCGGCTTGGCCTGTTCTTCTTCCTGGTTGCTGATCACCGTCATCTGGTAGCCGCTGTAGATCCAGTTCGGCGTGGCCGGCATCGCACCCGCGTCCAGCTTTGCCACGAAACCTGCTGCATCCGGCAGCGTGGACAGCAGTGCGATCGGCCCGTGGCAGACCAGTGCGGTGGTCTTGTTGCGCTGGTGGAAGTCGGCCAGCAGCCTGCCCAGCGCCTGGCTCTTCAGCAGGTCCTGCATCGGCGCGTGGCCGCCGGGAATGTAGACCGCATCGAACCGCGCGTAACCCTGCTGCTCGATGCGCGCCAGGCTGACCACCGGGGAGGCCGTCGGCGAGGTCAGCGCCAGTTTCTCCAGCAGGTCCTTGTGCAGCGTCAGCTGCGCGGCATCGTTGCCGAAGTACGCCGCCGTCACCGAGGACGCATCCACCGTCGGCGCCCGCCCCTGCGGCGTGGCGAAGGTCACCGCGTGGCCCGCGTCCAGCAGCAGCTTGACCGGCTGCATCAGCTCGTTGAGATAGAAGCCGGTGGCCAGCACCTTGCCGTCCTTCAGGTCCAGTTGGTTTTCGTCGGACAGCACCACCAGCACGTTGGCGGCCTGCGCGCCGGTGGCGGCCAGGGTCAGGGCCAGCGCTGCGGCCAGCCGGGTCATCAGGTTCATGGGGAGCTCCTGTTCGGGGAATGGCGGCCACTTTATTCATCACCCCAGCGGCGATAAATTGGCCTCATCGCAAAACATCTGTTCCCCGGAGAGCCAAATGAGCCGCAAGTTCGACTACCTGGGCGATGTGGAGGTGTTCCTGGCGGTGGTGGAGCACGGCTCGTTCACGGCGGGCGCGGTGGCGCTGTCCACCACGCCGTCGGTATTGAGCCGCGCGGTCACGCGCCTGGAAGCGCGGTTGGGCCGGCAGCTGCTGCAGCGGACCACCCGCCGCGTGGGCCTGACCGACGCCGGGCGGCTCTATCGGGAACAGGTGCGCACGGCCTTCGGCCTGCTGGACGACGCCGAGCGCGACGTGCAGGGTCAGGACGGCGCGCTGGCCGGCCGCGTGCGCCTGAGCGTGCCGACCACCTATGGCCACTACCGGCTGCCCCCGGTGCTGGCGCGCTTTGCGCAGCAGTACCCACAGGTGCAGGTGGAACTGAACATCACCAACCGCAACGTGGACCTGGTGGCCGAAGGCTTCGACCTGGCCATCCGCCTGGGCCAGCTGCCGGACAGCGGGCTGGTGGGGCGGAAGCTGGAAGACGCGCCGCTGCTGCTGGTGGCCGCGCCGGGCTACCTGCAACGCCGTGGCACGCCGCAGACGCTGGACGACCTGCAGCAGCACCTGTGCCTGCCCTTCGTGATGCCGCGCACCGGGCGGCTGGCGCCGTGGATCTTCCGCGACGAGGGGCGCGACGTGGACTGGCTGCCGCGTTCGTCCATCGAGACCTCCGACGATGTGCTGGGCGTGGTGTCGCTGGCCGAACAGGGCATCGGCATCTGCCAGAGCTATGAGTTCATCGTGCGCGAGCGGTTGCAGCGCGGGCAGCTGGTGGAGGTGCTGCCGCAGCTCCGGGGGCGGTCACGGCCGTTCTCGGTGATCTATGCGCCGCATCGGCGGCAGTCGGCGGCGGCGCGGGCGATGATTGAGTTGTTGGTGGGGAATGCGGGCGCGGTTGAGGAAGGTGTTCGTTGAGGAGCGCTGCCTGCTGGCGGTGTCGTGATTGAACCGATTTTTCAGGTGCGCGGGTGATCGGGCAGCGTCGCCATCCGATTTTGAGACGAAAGGGGTGTTAAGAAGGCTGTCGCGCTATTCGCTTGTGGCGTGGGCGATTACGCCAGTTTGATTCGCAATCAGCAGGGTGACTGCGCGAATGCGTCTGGCGATGTCGCGTGCTGCACGAATGGTGCGTGCCACAATAGTTCTTCGCTCTCGATTCCTGCGATTTCTTCGGGAATTTCTATTGGCATTCGGAGCGACGGCGTAAACACCATGGCGCGCCACCGACAACGGGTGGCTACGGGTCTGCAAACCCGTGACGATTGCTGTGCCTGTTGTTTACGCTTGCCCGTCGGCACCGTATTTGAACGGTGCCGGCGGGCAATCCGTCGGCCTTTATGGCGGGCGGTGCGTGGGGGTCTTCGGACCCACCGGTCATGGCACTACTTCGTCCCGGTTTGCAGCCACGCATCGTCCGCCACCCCGTTTACGCGGTGGCGCTGTCAAGCACAGCCAGGGAAACCGACGCCATGAACGATTCCGAGAACTTCTCCTCGTACACCACCGTTGAGCCCATCAACGACGACACCCCGCCGCCCGACCTCAACTCCCTGATCGGCATCCTCAAGCGCATCCGCCGCTGCGAAGGCGCCGATGGATTGCCTTGGCCGGAAAACGATGTGTCGCCTGGACGGCGAGTCAGCCTCGCCAGGAGTGAGCGCGCGATGGTGGGGGCGCTGACGGTGCTGGAGGTGCTGCATGCTGCGGACCGCTGCCGGGTGGCGGCGGATCCGGAGCGGCATTTGGATGAGGGGGTGGTGGATGGGTTGTTTCTGGCTTGCCGGGGGTTGCTTGAGTGGGCTTGTCGGGAGGTTAGGCCGGAGTGAGCATGCCGACACGCACTGTTCGCTGCTCGAGAATCATCCATTCCATATACACACAACAGCAAGTGCAATCGGCCACGTAGGCAATGTGACTGACTCGCCGAGAGCCAACTACACGGCGGATCATTACTCATTCTTCAGCTCACGCCCGAAGCCAAACAGCAAACAATCAGAACTCGCGCCAATGAAATTGATCTTGCGGAAAAATTAAATCGCAACTACTTCAGAATCAGAAAATTTGGAAAAGTCTTTCTCAACCCCAACTTCAGAACCCAAGGCGTCAAATGATCCGAATAAATGAATCTTCTGGCATTATATGCCGTTCGGCGATTAAGCTGAACAACCATACCCTTACGCGCATCCCGGAACTTGCCTGAGTAACGTCCACTCCGGTGGGCCAACAACGTAACCGATGACGATAGCGGAATGCTAAGCTCAGAATTAGATCTTCCGACACCAATTTCCCGGAAGAAAAACACCGGATCATCACAAGTGATATAGGGATCGGAATTGGTTACCAAGAAGGTCCAATCCATCGCACGAAGAGCCTGCATCATTCTCGGCGTAGCCCCCTCCTTCAACGTGTGGTGCCAATAGTAGTCGGGTGATCCTGCGACAAGTCGATCCAGCGTCCCAGATATCGTGCCTTTTAGTTCAACGGCATCATCGGAGGAAAGCGCTCCTTCAGCCAGCATGGCGTCAATCTCACGAAAATACTCGATCTTGTGCGCCGCCGCGAGCCCAGGTATGTGTGACGCCGTTCTATCACGAGCGGCCGGCACACGCTTCCACATGGTGAGCAGATAGACTGCAAGAGCATGCTTCTCGGAATCGCATATTCCTTTAAATTGCCTTATTTTTTCTATTGCACTCTGCGCTGGACCTTCGATATTTTCAGAAAGATGCCTTTCTAGATCACTGGACCACAAGCCATTAACATTAGCCTCAGACTTTGACTTTCCACGCCTAACCATCTTATTCTTCAAGTCATACACATACAATCTTTCATCAATCGAGAATCCATTTAAATAGTGACGAGGAATGTAATGATCACCCATTAATACCAACCTCAGCTATCAAACAAACATCTGCTCGCAATGAGCAATTACCCCCACACATAGCGAACAAGCTTAGCTCTATTAGCGCCACATCCCCCTCACACGAACAACATGATGGGCTTTCGCAACCACAGCGCCGTGACGCCTTATCTCGCACGTCATTCTATGAAGCCCCTTGTACTTCGTACTGGTCCAGCATTCGGCCTGATTGTATCTATCCCATGTGAGTTGCCCCGCCGCCGATGCCTCGTCGCCAGAGTTCTGAATGTGCCACGCGATCTCATAGGGCTGTGGAACATTCGTTGCCGCCACCGTGAATTTCAATCCAACCCCCTTCGGAAGGGGATACTGCGCGGTACGGTACTGGCCATAGATCTCTCCATGCTCCCCTCCTCGTGCCAATTCGCAACGAATCCGCAGCTGATATATTTGTGGCGCCTCAACATCTTCTCTAACTGAGGCAGCCAGAGCCTCCTCCCTCACCTCACCCCAGTACTGGTGATTGAAAACCCAGTCCCAAGCACCTCTGGCCTTTTCAACCGTGCAATTTGGCTCAAATAGGATATTGAGCTTAGGCACAATCAATTCCAACTGAGCTTTCAATCGTGCAACCTGATTCCTATTTTCTTCACGACCAGTAAGCCAGACTCCAGCTGAAACAGGATTCTCGATCTCCAATGATCGCTGCAATCTCTGGACAATTGAAACTAAAGTATTATAAAGAGATACATCATCGCGAAAGCGATCGAACTGATAGCACTCCGCCGCAAGACTCGAAACCACCATACCTCCAGGCAGGCTCCACGACTCCCTGGACTTGCAGAACCACTTAATAAACCTAACAATCCTCCTGAACTGATTTGGACGAACCCTTATGTCCGGCTGGCCATTCTCATTCTTTGGACTAAGTAGCGACACGGACTGATTGAACCACCTATTGACCGCGTTTGGATCGCGCTCGACCCAATCCGTACTTGCGTGCTCTAAAACAGTTCGCCCAGATAGCTCCGTTCTCCGTCGAAACACCGCAAAATCCACGTGATATCCCTCTTGATACCATAGTGTGACTGCGTTGGTGCGGAGGTCGGGGGCCTCCTTCATATGTTCAGTCCTCTTCCCCAGAGCGTCTCGCACTCTCTGACGCGCGGCAAGAGAGCTGACAGGCAGATCATCTGAGTTAAAAATTACTGCTACATCTATGTCGTATTCATTCAGACCTGCAGGATCTTGATTCAGGGTATGCATCGCGAATCCACCCTGTGTAATTGCCTCCACGAAGTGCGGCTTGGCTCTACCGCTCTCAAGAGCAAGGTCATCCAAGCCCCGATTTAACTTCGCGAGATTTAAGTCTCGCACCTGCTGCAGCCTATTGCGGCGATCGCCACCCAGGCGAACGTGTTCGTCGTAAAATCGCTGAAGAAGCGCCGTTACATCAAACATACCCCCCCCTTCACAAGTGGCGGACTTCGAATCCATCCGAGTTAACAAAGACAGCCCACGCATATGGCGGATCAGACTGCCTATTGTAGTTATAGACCCAGACCTTGTTGTGTATGCTGTGGCTTATCTGGCGCCCAATTGAAACGCCCAGTGAAGAAGGTCCGGCGAACATGAGGCGAACTTCGGCATCTTTCGGCAATAGCGACTGCAGACGATCCAGAGATCTCCGAAACTCAGCAGATATTTCATCGAGCTGAGAATATGAGACGACACAATCAACGCATGGAGTGGGCACCTTTATGTGCACCTGAATACTTTCATCATCAACAAATGATCGAATCGCCCACTCATCAACAAGATAACTAATACTTATACGAATCACCGCACTTGTCGGGCTATCGGCCATTTTCCACTCCGTGGAAACACCTAATGGTGGCGACTTCATGAGCAGCTCCATCCAACTATTACTATTTCTATTCTTCTCAAAAAACCTAACTTTGGCCCCTGTCGAAATGGCGCTACCCAAATGAAGTTGCAGGGGAATGTGCACCAGGCCGCCATAGCACACTACGTGCCCTGAACGTTGTGCAGCTCGAACATCATTGATCATTAGCGCCTGCTGGCGGAGAGCTCCTACGACATCCAAATGTTGACCGAAGAAGGGAGAAAGATCACATATACGTTGGACTACAGTGTCTCGACCGCTATCCGCAACCTCCCGACCAAGCATGGGCGCAGGGGTGGGAAATGATGTATGCGTCACGGCGAAGTAGTTTTGCTGACGCGAAGGAAGCCAGCCATTGGCCGAGCAATAGACGAATACGGCCAGCAGGATGCCAATCGCAAGTAACGTCCACCCTACCCAAGCTGGTACTACCAGATCCAATCCAAGGTGGAAGATTGAGTTGATGGCTCCAATTACGGCGTCCACAGCGCCAGGCGCCAATATTCCAATTCCAGCAACCGCAGCTGGAACTGCGATTTTCATCAGCGTGGAGTCCAGATCACTCAGGTGTCGACTCATCCCCCCCCCCCCCGTTTTTCCTAATCTAAGAAGCAGCAATAAATCGGGTTTACTACCTCCCTTATGGCTGAATTCAGATCACATCCTAAAGGGATAACGGGCAGTCTATCGCTTGAATTTTAGCAATTCCATATCCCACAGAAACAACAAGGGCGCCTCTCGGCGCCCTCGTTCTTTCAACTCATTCCCACTCAATAGTAGCCGGCGGCTTCCCCGAGATGTCATAAACCACCCTCGACACCCCCCGCAACTCATTGATGATCCGATTGCTCACCGTCCCCAGGAACTCATACGGCAGATGCGCCCAATGCGCCGTCATGAAGTCGATCGTCTCCACGGCCCGCAGCGCAATCACCCACTCATAAGCCCGCGCGTCACCCACCACGCCCACCGACTTCACCGGCAGGAACACGGCAAACGCCTGGCTGGTCTTGTCGTACAGGTCGGCCTTGCGCAGCTCATCAATGAAGATGGCATCGGCCTTGGCCAGCAGTTCGGCGTATTCCGGCTTCACTTCACCCAGAATGCGCACGCCCAGGCCCGGGCCCGGGAACGGATGGCGATAGACCATGGTGCGCGGCAGGCCCAGCTCGACGCCCAGGCGGCGCACTTCGTCCTTGAACAGCTCGCGCAGCGGCTCCACCAGGCCCAGCTTCATGTGCTCTGGCAGGCCGCCCACGTTGTGGTGGCTCTTGATCACATGCGCCTTGCCGGTCTTGCTGCCAGCCGACTCGATCACGTCCGGGTAGATGGTGCCCTGCGCCAGCCACTTGGCGTTCTTCAGCTTGTTCGACTCTTCGTCGAAGATCTCAACGAACAGGTTGCCGATGATCTTGCGCTTGGCTTCCGGGTCGCTCACGCCTTCCAGCGCGGCGAAGTAACGGTCGGCGGCGTTCACGCGAACGACCTTCACGCCCATGTGCTCGGCGAACATCGCCATCACCTGGTCGCCTTCCTGCCAGCGCAGCAGGCCGGTATCCACAAACACGCAGGTCAGCTTGTCGCCGATGGCCTTGTGCAGCAGCGCAGCCACCACGGACGAATCGACGCCGCCGGACAGGCCCAGGATCACTTCGTCATCGCCCACCTGTTCGCGCACGCGGGCGATCTGGTCGTCGATGATGTTGGCGGCGGTCCACAGGGTCTGGCAGCCGCACACGTCCACCACGAAGCGGCGCAGCAGCGTCTGGCCCTGCAGGGTGTGGGTCACTTCCGGATGGAACTGCACGCCGTACCAGCGCTTTTCTTCGTTGGCCATGGCGGCCACCGGAATGCGGTCGGTGGTGGCGGTGATGGTGAAGCCCGGCGGCGCAACGGAGACGTGGTCGCCGTGGCTCATCCAGACATTCAGCTTCGGCTCGCCGCCGTGGTCGCTCAGGCCCTTGAACAGCGCATCAGGGTTGATGACATTCACTTCGGCGTGGCCGAACTCGCGCTGGTCAGCGGCTTCGGTGGCACCGCCCAGCTGGGCCGCCAGGGTCTGCATGCCGTAGCAGATGCCGAAGATCGGCAGGCCGCTGTCGAACACTTCCTGCGGTGCAGCCGGGGCGCCCGGCAGCGTGGTCGATTCCGGTCCACCGGACAGGATGATGCCCTTGGCGCCGAAGCCGGCGATCTCGGCCGGGTTGTGGTCCCACGCCCAGATTTCGCAGTAGACGCCCAGTTCGCGGATGCGGCGGGCAATCAGCTGCGTGTACTGCGCGCCGAAATCGAGAATCAGGATCTTGTCGTTATGGATGTTGGTCATGGCGCCCTGGCAATGCAGTAGGGAAAACGAAGTCGGAATTTGCGGCGGCAGATGGAGAAAGAGGAACGGGAATCAGCTTCCTCGTTCCTCTTTGCTCGGCCCGCGTCAGGCGCGGTAGTTCGGCGGCTCTTTGGTGATCGTCACGTCGTGGACGTGGCTCTCACGCTGGCCGGCGCCGCTGATCTTCACGAACTTGGGCTTGCTGCGCATATCGTCGATGGTGGCGCAGCCCACGTAGCCCATGGTGGCGCGCAGGCCGCCCATCAGCTGGTGGATGATGCCGCCCACCGGGCCGCGGTACGGCACGCGGCCCTCGATGCCTTCCGGCACCAGCTTGTCGGCGGTGGCGGCGTCCTGGAAGTAGCGGTCCTTGGACCCCTTCTCCATCGCAGCCAGCGAACCCATGCCGCGGTAGCTCTTGTACGAACGGCCCTGGTACAGCTCGGTCTCGCCCGGCGATTCCTCGGTACCGGCCAGCAGGCCGCCGACCATGATGGTCGAGGCACCGGCGGCCAACGCCTTGCCGATGTCGCCCGAGTAGCGGATGCCACCGTCGGCGATCAGCGGGATGCGGTCCTGCAGCGCTTCGGCCACCAGATCGATGGCGGTGACCTGCGGCACGCCGACGCCGGCGACGACGCGGGTGGTGCAGATCGAGCCCGGGCCGATGCCGACCTTGACCGCGTCCGCGCCGCTGTCCAGCAGCGCCAGTGCGGCTTCGCCGGTGCAGATGTTGCCGCCGATGACCTGAACCTGCGGGAAGTTCTTCTTGACCCAGCTGACACGGTCCAGCACGCCCTGCGAGTGGCCGTGCGCGGTATCAACCACGATCACGTCCACGCCGGCGGCGACCAGCGCTTCCACGCGGCGATCGGTATCGCCACCCACGCCGACGGCGGCGCCGACCAGCAAGCGGGTCGACAGATCCTTGGCGGCGTTCGGGAAGTCGGTGTTCTTCTGGATGTCCTTGACGGTGATCAGGCCACGCAGTTCGAACGAGTCATTGACCACCAGCACCTTCTCGATGCGGTTGCGGTGCAGCAGCTGCAGCACTTCGTCGGACGCGGCGCCTTCCTTGACCGTGATCAGGCGATCCTTCTTGGTCATGATGTGGCGGACCGGATCGTCCAGCTCGGTCTCGAAGCGCATGTCGCGGTGGGTCACGATGCCGGCCAGCAGGCCGTCGCTGCCCACCACCGGCACGCCGGAGATGTTGTGTGCCTGGGTCAGGGCCAGCACGTCACGGATGGTGGTTTCCGGGCCGACGGTGATCGGGTCGCGGATGACACCGGCCTCGAACTTCTTCACCTTGGCCACTTCCGCGGCCTGCTGTTCCAGGCTGAGATTCTTGTGGATGATGCCCATGCCGCCGAGCTGGGCCATGGCGATGGCCAGGCGGGCTTCGGTGACGGTGTCCATGGCTGCGGACAGGATCGGAAGCTTGAGCTTCAGGTCTCGGGTCAACCGCGTTTCAAGGTTGACGTCCTTGGGCAGGATGGTCGAGTGGGCGGGGACGAGCGAGACGTCGTCGTAAGTGAGTGCTTCAGCCTGGATGCGCAGCATCGGCATACCCGAGATGTGGGGAAGCGCGACATTTTACCTTGTTTTCGCGCCGCGTGGCAGGGGGTGGATGCGACGCAGTGTCGCGCGGGCGAAGCCGCGTTCAGCCGGTAGCGCAAGGCCCCAGGCCACCCCACCGGTAGCGCCGGGCCATGCCCGGCGAGCGCAGCGGCACAGCAGACAGCCGCCGGGCATGGCCCGGCGCTACCCTCGAAACAGCATTGCGCATCACCCATCGGTAGCGCCGGGCCATGCCCGGCGCGCACACGTCAGGAGGCTTCCGCCGCTTCCAGGGTGTTCTGCATCAACGTGGCCACGGTCATCGGGCCGACACCGCCCGGCACCGGGGTGATCCAGCTCGCCCGCTGCGCCGCCGCGTCAAAGCCGACGTCGCCCACCAGCCGACCATCGTCCAGGCGGTTGATGCCGACGTCGATCACCACCGCGCCCGGTTTCACCCACTCGCCCGGCACGATGCCCGGGCGGCCCACCGCCACCACCAGGATGTCGGCGTTGCGCACGGCCTGCTCCAGCACGTCCTTGGGGGTGAACTTGTGGCAGCTGGTCACGGTGCAGCCGGCAATCAGCAGTTCCAGGCCCATCGGGCGGCCGACGTGGTTGCTGACACCCACAATCGTGGCGTTGCGGCCGCGCACCGGCTGGTCGGTGTGGCCCAGCAGCGTGGTGATGCCGCGCGGGGTGCACGGGCGCAGGCCGAACTCGCGCAGGGCCAGATGGCCGACGTTTTCCGGATGGAAGCCATCGACATCCTTGCGCGGGTCGATGCGCTGGATCAGCCGGCGTGCATCGGGGATGCCCGGCAGCGGCAGCTGGATCAGGATGCCGTTGATCTTCGGATCGGCATTGAGCTGGTCGATCAGGTCGAGCAGTTCGGCCTCCGTGGTGCCGGCCGGCAGGTCGTAATCGTGTGCTTCGATGCCGACCTTCTCGGCGGCACGGCGCTTGTTGCGCACGTATACGGTCGAGGCCGGGTCGCCGCCCACCAGCACCACGGCCAGCCCCGGACGGCTGCCACCGGCCGCGATGCGGGCATCGACACGCACCTTCAGGCTGTCGAGCAGGTCTTCGGCGATGCGGCGGCCATCGAGAATGCGGGCAGGATGCGGGGCGGCGGAATCGTTCATCGAATGCGGGGGCGGCGGCGGTGGGGAGGCTATTGTCCCCGATTCAGGCCCCCTCGCCCACCGCCAATGCGGCCTCTGCGCTCGCCGGGCATGGCCCGGCGCTACCTTGGAACGCTGACCCCGGGTGACGTTACGGGTCGCATCCCTCATTCTTCCTCTTCGGGCACGTCCTGCGGGTTCAAGGTCTTGCTTGCCCGCTTCGGCGCGGTGAACGGGGTCGGCGTCGGTACGCCCTGGCCGGAGTTGCCAAACACCATCTTGGCGCCGGCGTTCAGGCCGCCGCCGGCGATTTCCAGCTCGAAACGCTCGGCGTCGCGGCGACGGATCTGTTCGGCGATCTCGATCGCGTCGTCCTCGTCAGCGCCCAGCTCGACCAGTGCGGCCTGACCGAACAGCACGGCCGATTCAAAGGTCTCGCGGATCTGGAAATCGACGCCGGCATGGATCAGCCGCAGCGAATGCTCGCGGTCGAACGAGCGCACCATCAGCTTGGCCTGCGGGAATTCGTGCGCGACCAGCTCGACGATGCGGTCGGCGGCGTCGGCCTTGTCCACGCACACCGCGATCGCGCGCGCGGTCGCCGCGCCGGAAGCATGCAGCACGTCCAGGCGGGTGCCATCGCCGTAGTAGATCTTGAAGCCGAACCGCGCCGCGCTCTGGATCATCTCCACATCGTTGTCGATGATGGTCACGTCCACGTCGCGCGCCAGCAGCGACTGGCTGGCCACCTGGCCGAAGCGGCCGAAGCCGATCAGCAGCACGCTGCCGGACAGGCCGTCGGCCTCGTCCACGCCCTCCAGGTTCACCGTCGGCTTCGGTGCCACGCGCTTGTAGACCAGCACCACCAGCGGGGTCAGCGCCATCGACAGCACCACCACGGCGGTGAAGTTGGCATTGATGTCCACGTCGATCACGCCAGCGGCCGCCGCCGCGGAGAACAGCACGAAGGCGAACTCACCGCCCTGCGCCATCAGCACGCCACGGTCCAGCGCCTGCGCGTGGTCACTGCCCATCAGACGCGCAACGACGTAGATGCACAGTGCCTTGGCCGCCATCAGCGCCAGCACCAGGCCGGCGATCAGCTGCCAGTGCGAGGCCACCACGCCCAGGTCCAGCGCCATGCCGACGCTGAGGAAGAACAGGCCGAGCAGGATGCCGCGGAACGGTTCGATATCGGCTTCGATCTGGTGGCGGAAGGTCGACTCGCTCAGCAGCACGCCGGCCAGGAACGCGCCCATCGCCATTGACAGGCCGGACAGCTGCATCAGCAGTGCCGCGCCCAGCACCACCAGCAACGCGGCGGCGGTCATCACCTCGCGTGCCTTCGATTCGGCCAGCAGGCGGAACAGCGGGTTGAGCAGGAAGCGGCCGACCAGCACCAGGCCGACGATGGCACCGACACCGATCGCCACCGACAGCCAGCGCGAGCCCTCGCCATCGGCGCTGCCCGCGCTGGGCGCCATCCACGCCACCAGGGCCAGCAGCGGCACGATCAGCAGGTCTTCGAACAGCAGGATGGAGACGATCTTCTGCCCCGAAGGCAGCGCGATATCACCGCGCTCGGCCAGCAGCTGCATCACCACGGCGGTGGACGTCAGCACGAAGCCGGTGGCACCGATGAAGGCCACCTGCCACGGGAAGCCGAACAACTTGGCGATGCTGGTCAGCACCAGCGCGCAGGTGACGATCTGCAGCGTGCCCAGCCCGAAGATTTCCTTGCGCAGGCTCCACAGGTGCGAGGGCCGCATCTCCAGGCCGATCACGAACAGGAACATCACCACACCGAGTTCGGCGGTATGCAGGATGGCCTGCGGATCGGAGAACCAGCCCAGCCCGAACGGTCCGATCGCCAGGCCGGCGGCGAAGTAGCCCAGTACCGACCCCAGGCCCAGCCGCCGGAACAAGGGCACCATCACCACCGCCGCGCCCAGCAGGGCAACCACCTTGACCAGCTCGCTGGTCGCTGCTTCTACCGCCATGCGGTGCTTTCCCCGGAGCCCAGAATCGCTCACCACGATAGAGCAATGTGGATGACGGCAATAGCACGCATGTTGCGCCGGATTGTCTTGAAGGTGGAACGATGCCGGCAGCCACCCCTTAGATCATTCTGAAACGATCAACGGTAGCGCCGGGCCATGCCCGGCGGATATGCGTGCCGGCCCCCGCTGCGCTCGCCGGGCATGGCCCGGCGCTACCGCGATCACCCGCCCCGGCAGAAGGCGGCGTAATCGATGTATCCCGGGAACGGCACGCCCGGCGCGCAGAACGGGCACTGTGGGTCCGGGCCGATGCCGGTTTCGCGGAAACGCATGCCCAGTGCATCGAAACGCAGCAGACGCCCCACCAGGGGCTCGCCGATGCCCAGCAGCAGTTTCAACACCTCGGTGGCCTGCAGCACGCCGGCCAACCCTGGCAGCACGCCCAGCACGCCGGCCTCGGAACAGTTCGGCGCGAACTCTGGCGGCGGCGGCTCCGGGAACAGGCAGCGGTAGCAGGGCGCGACGCCGCGCTGGCGGCCGGCGTCGAACACGCTCACCTGGCCGTCGAAGCGCTCGATTGCCGCATACACCAGCGGCAGCCGGTGCTTGATGCAGGCATCGTTGAGCAGGTAGCGCAGCGGGAAGTTGTCCGAGCCATCCAGCACCACGTCCACCCCGTCCAGCAGCGCGTCGACGTTGTCGGAGGTGACCCGCTGCGGCACGGCTTCAATGTCGATGGCGGGATTCAGCGCCAGCAGACGCTCGCGTGCGGAGTCGACCTTGAGCTGGCCGACGCTGGCTTCGGTATGCACGATCTGGCGGTGCAGGTTGCTGCGTTCGACCCGGTCGTGGTCGGCGAAGCGCAGGTGCCCGACCCCGGCCGCGGCCAGGTAGAAGCCGGCCGGTGCCCCCAGGCCGCCCGCGCCCAGCACCAGCACACGCGACTGCTGCAGGCGACGCTGGCCCGCCTCACCCACCTGCGGCAGCAGCAGGTGGCGCGAGTAGCGGTCGAAGAAATCGCGGTCGGCAGCGCTGGCCACGGGCTGCACCAGCGGCAGCGCCTGCTCGCGCCAGGCCACGGTGCCCCCGGCGACCGACGCCACGTTCGCGTAGCCGGCGTCGAGCAGGGCCTGCGCGGCGTCGGCCGAACGCTTGCCGGTCTGGCAGATCAGCAGGATTTCCTGTTCCGGGCGTGGCAGGTGCGCGGCCGGGTCGGCCTGCAGTTCCGCCCTGGCCACACCACGGGCGCCTTCGGCCATGCCACCGGCGCGCTCGTGCGCCTCCCGCACGTCGATCAGCACGGCGCCATGGGCCAGGCGGTCATGCGCCTGCGCGGGGGAAAGCTCTCGGATGCTCATGGCGCCATTATCGCGCAGGCCCTGCCCGCCGAGCGTCCCAGGGGTCAGATCCCTGTTCCGGAGGAAAAGGGATCTGACCCCATTCCCCGTCAAAAGAAAAAGGCGGCCCTGCGGCCGCCTTTCCGGTTACTTGCCCTTGACGTGTTTCATCAAGCGCCGCTTGGCCTTGATCTGCCGCTCGGTCAGCACGTTTTTCTTGCCCTCGTACGGGTTGGCACCTTCGCGGAACAGGAACACCACCGGCGTACCGATCAGCTTGAAGCGCTTGCGGAAGAAGTTCTCCAGGTAGCGCTTGTACGACTCCTGCAGCTCCTTCAGGCGCGTGCCATGCACGATGAAGGTGGGCGGGTTGGCCCCGGCCGGGTGCACGTAACGCAGCTTGGAGACGTGGCCGCGGATGGTCGGCGGCGGGTTGGTCTCGTAGGCCACTTCCAGCGCCTTGTTCACTTCGCTGGTGGTGAACGTCTTGTTCGCCGATTCGTGGGCGCGGTGCACCGCACGGAACAGCTCACGCAGGCCCGAGCCATGCTTGGCCGAGATGCGTACCGATTCCGCCCACGGCACGAAGCCCAGCTTCAGCGACAGCATGGTTTCGGCCTGCTCGCGCTGGTACTCGGTCAGGCCATCCCACTTGTTGATGGCGATCACCAGGGCGCGGCCGGCGTCGAGTACGGCCCCCAGCACGGTGGCGTCCTGGTCGGTCACGCCTTCGGTGGCGTCCAGCATGAGCACGGCCACCTGGCACTGCTCGATGGACTGCATGGTCTTGACCACCGAGAACTTCTCGACCACCTCGTCCACCCGCGAGCGGCGACGCAGGCCGGCGGTGTCGATCAGGCGGTATTCGCGGCCATCGCGTTCCAGGTCCACCGCGATCGAATCGCGGGTGGTGCCGGGCACGTCGGAGGCGATCATGCGCTCCTCGCCGAGGATGCGGTTGACCAGGGTCGACTTGCCCACGTTGGGGCGGCCGACAAAGGCGATGCGCACACGGTTCGGATCGTTGTCCAGCTCTTCGCCACTGCCCTCTTCCGGCAGGCGCTGGATCACTTCATCGAGCAGATCGTCCAGGCCCTGACGATGCGCGGCCGAAACCGTCAGCATCTCGCTGAAGCCGTAGCGCGCGAATTCCGAGCGCACGGCCATCTCGTCGGTGCCGTCGATCTTGTTGATGAGCAGCAGGGTCGGACGCGACAGCTTGCGCAGCCACGACAGGATCTCGTCATCCAGCGCCGACGTGCCCTCACGGGCATCGACGACGAACAGGATCAGGTCGGCTTCGGCGGCAGCGGCCCGGGCCTGACGCGTGGTTGCGCCCGCCAGGCCCTCGTCTTCCCCGGCGATACCGCCGGTGTCCACGACGAGGAAATGATTGTCCTCGTCGAGGCGGCAGACGCCGTAGTTGCGATCACGGGTGACGCCGGGCTGGTCATGGACCAGGGCGTCACGGGTGCGGGTCAACGCATTGAAAATGGTCGACTTGCCGACATTCGGCCGTCCAACCAGGGCGACCAAAGGCAGCATCGCGATTACTCCGTATTAATTTGCCAACCGGAAGGCGGTCAGCTTGCCATCCACGTTCTGCACCAGCAGCACCCCGTCGACGACGATCGGCTGGGCCAGCAGAGCTTCACCGCCGCTCTTGGCCCGCGCCGCCATCGCGCCATCGGACGTCTGCAGCCAGTGCACGTATCCCTTGTAGTCGCCGACCACCACGTAGTCGCCGTGCAGTGCCGGGCCGGTCAGCAGGCGCCGGGCGAGCCCGGTCTGCGACCACATCGCCGCGCCACTGGCCTTGTCCAGGCCGAACACGCCACCCTTGTTGTCGGTGACGAACACATTGCCCGACGAGACCGCCACGCCACCGGCACCGCCGTGGTCGCGCGCCCACAGCGGGCGACCGGTCGGGCCTTCGATGGCCATCGTCTGGTTCTTGAAGCTGCTCACGAACAGCGTGTTGCCATCGAGCACCGGCGCACCGTCGATGTCGGCCATGCGCTCCAGCTCAGTGCGCCCTTCAGCGCTGCCCACGTTCTGTTCCCACAGGGTGCGGCCATCCTGCATGGCCAGGGCGGCGATGGCGCCGTCATCCCTGCCGATGAACAGCACGCCCGGACCGGTCACCACCGGCGCATTGCCACGCACGGTCAGCGCCGGCAGTTCGCTCGGGTTGAACCAGCGCTGGGTGCCGTTGCCCACGTCGAAGGCGGTGATGCGGCCGTCGTTGCTGCGCACGAACACCATGCCCTGGGCCACCGCCGGCGCGGCGATCACTTCGCCGGGCACGCGGGCGCGCCACTTCTCGCTGCCGTCATTGATGTCCAGCGCGATGACCTGGCCGTCGAGCGTGCCGATCACGACGAGGTTCTCGCCAACACCCGGGCCACCGGACAGGCGCAGCTTGTCCTTCTTCTTTTCCTTCTTCGGCTCCCAGGTCCAGACCTTCTTGCCGGTCTGCAGGTCGATGGCGTGCACGCCACCGGTGATCGCCGCAGCGAACACGTGACCGTTGGCCACCGCCGGGCCCTGGCGCACGCCGATGCGACGCTCACCCTTGCCCAGATTGACCGACCAGGCCTTGTTGACCTTCAGGGTCGGCTCGAACTTGACCAGTTCGGCCGGCTCCTGCGCCTTCTTCGCTTCCGCGTCCTTGCCGGCGAACCAGCCCTTCATGGTGCTGCAGCCGGACAGCGCCACGCCGAGCAGCAGCACGGTGGCGACGCGGGTGATCATGACCTTCTGACTCATCAAACCGACTCCGCAGGGGCGGCGACGGTGCCGCCGGCGTCCATAACCTTGGTTTCCAGCAGGCGCCGCTGCGGCGCCGCCACGTCCAGCGTCTTCAACGCCTTCTCGTACTGTTCGCGGGCGGCATCGCGCTTGCCCTGGGCCATCAGCGCATCGCCGTGGATCTCCAGGCTGCCGCTGTCGGTGGCGCTGCCCAGCAGGGAGATCGCCTCGTCGGCCTTGCCGGTGGCGACCAGCAGGCGGGCCACGCGCTGGTCGACCACGCGCTGCAGGTCTCCTTCGACCTTCACGCTGCGCAGCGTCGCCAGGGCTTCTTCATTCTTGCCGGCGTCGACCTGGGCCTTGGCCAGTTGCAGCGCCGCGAGGTCGCCGTAGATGCTGGAGGGACCGGCTTCGAGCGCCTTCACCGCCTTGGCGGCGTCGTCGAGCTTGTTCTGCTGCAGACCCACCAGTGCCTTCTGGTATTCGACATTGGCCGAGGCCAGCTTGCCGCCCTGCTGCGTCTGCCACCACTGCCAGCCGGCGATGGCGCCGATGGCGATGGCCACGCCACCGATGATGCTGGCGCCATTCTTCCGCAGCCAGCTGCGGACGCGTTCACTTTGTTCGTGCTCGTCGAGCAGATCGTCGATCGCCATGCGTACTCTCGCCCCGCCCATCGGGAGGGACCATTGGGATTATCGAAGGTGGTGAAACCGCGCCTCAGTGCGAAACCGGGACCACGGAGCCTTCAGAGGATACCTGAAAGCGTGCCACGTTGGCTCGCTGGTAGGGCGCCAGATCGACGATAGCGCCGTTCTGCTGAACCTGGACCGCCGAGGCGTTGCCCAGAGTGACCCGGGTCACCTGGCCCGGGGTGAAGCTTCGGCTCTCGCCCGACCGGATCAGCGCCTTCTCGACGGTGCTGCCATCGGGGCCGCCGATGTCGACCCAGCTGTCTCCGTTGAACTGCATCTCCAGCGTGGTGCCGGCACCCGCCGCAGTGGCGGCCGGACGCGGTACCGGCGCCAGCGAGGCGACGTACGGGGTCGCGGCCGGCTTGGCGGTGGACGCCACCGAGGTCTCCGTCGATGCCACCGGCTCGGCGCCGTCGGCGGCGGGGGTGACCGGCACGGTCGCCGGGATCACGTCCAGCGAGGCGGTGTTCGGCGACGGCGTGCCGCCATCGAAATGGCCGCGCGTGGCGAACCACACCGGCACGGCCAGCACCGCGGTGATGCCGACATACAGCACGCGCCGGCCGAGGTTCTCGGCGATCCGGCGCGCACGCGGGGTATGGGTATGGCTGACCAGGGTCGGCGGGACCACCGGGCCCACCTGGGCCTGCTCCAGCAGTTCGCTCACATCCACATTCAGCAGGCGCGCATAGCTGCGCAGCTGGCCGCGGACGAACACCGGCGCACCAAGCTTCTGCCACTGTTCTTCTTCCAGCGACCTGACCACCTGGACCGGCATGCGCAGCCGCTGTCCGACGTCGTCAAGGGTCAGTCCGGCCGCCTCGCGGGCCTGGCGAAGGCGGGTGCCACAGCCGGCCGCAGTCTCGAGAGCGCTCACAGTCTGGTCATCAATCACAATGCATCAACCCTGGAGTTAGGAGCCCGCATCCTGCGGAAATTCCTGTCGAATCCGCTGCAGATAGCGATCGGATGCTGCGTGATCGCCCAGCCGCGCCTCGATTTGAGACGCAAGTTGTAACACGGAACGTGTTGCGGGTGCAGCCGAAATCCTGCGCTCGGCGAAGGCCCGGGCCTCCATGTAGCGGCCCTGGCGGAAGCTCAGCTGGGCCATCGCCTCCAGGGCGACCGGGTTGGCCGGAGCCACCGCGAGTGCGGCACGCAGGTCGCGCTCGGCCCGTTCGGGCTGCCCCGCGTCGAGCGCACAGCCCCCCGCGTTGGCCTGCGCCTCGGCGGCCGTGGCATAGCCCGGCGCCTGCAGCGCACGATCGAACCACACCAGCGACTCGGCGGCCTGCCCCTGCTGGCACAGCCAGGCGCCATAGTTGTTGAGTACGTCACCGCGCTGCGGGGCCAGCTCTGCGGCCCTGCGGAAGCCCTCGCCCGCCTGCCGGGTGCGGCCGCGGCGGTCATCGATGCCGGCCAGCAGGACCAGTGCGTCAGGCTCGTCGGGCTGCAGCTTCAGCACCTGGCGGGCCTTGCTCTCGGCACCGTCCAGATTGCCCAGCTGCATGTCGCGCGAGGCCAGCACCAGCAGGTCGTTCACGCGCACCTGGCGACGCACGCCGTCCGGGTCACGCACCGAATAGACCGGCGCTTCGCTGGGACCGAGCCGGCCCTTGGGCGTGGAGGAGCAGGCACCGACCGCCATGGCCAGCACGCCCGCAAGCAGCGCCAGCCGGAAGCGGTCAGGCGGCCGCATCGCTCCCCTTCCCCGCCTGCAGCGTCTTGTTGAACTCCGCCTGGCGGCGGGTGCGGTCCATCACCTGGCCCTTGAGCTGGCCACAGGCGGCGTCGATGTCGTCGCCGCGCGTGCGGCGGACCATCGTCAGCACGTTGCTGTCGAGCAGGATCTTCTGGAACGCGCGGATGTCGGCTTCCTCGGAACGCTCGTAACGGGTGCCCGGGAACGGATTGAACGGGATCAGGTTGACCTTGCCCGAGTCTTTGGCCTGCACCGCGTTGTCGAACTGGCGCATCAGCCGGGCCAGCTGCCGGGCATGCTCGGGCTGATCGTTGATGCCCTTCATCAGGGTGTATTCGAAGGTCACCGACTCGCGACGCTTGTTGGCGCGCAGGTAGCGCGCGCACGAGGCCATCAGCTCGGCGATCGGGTACTTCTTGTTCAGCGGCACCAGCGTCTCGCGCAGCTCGTCGTTCGGTGCGTGCAGCGACACCGCCAGGGAGACATCACTCTCGCTGGACAGGCGGTCGATCTGCGGCACCAGGCCGGACGTGGACAGCGTCACGCGCTTGTTCGCCAGGCCATAGCCCAGATCGTCGCGCATCACGCTCATGGCACGCACGACGTTGTCGAAATTCATCAGCGGCTCGCCCATGCCCATCATCACCACGTTGGTGAGACGGCGCATCTGGTGCGGCACGTTGCCCAGGTGGCGCGCAGCCACCCACACCTGGCCGATGATCTCGGCGGTGGTCAGGTTGCGGTTGAAGCCCTGGGTGGCAGTGGAGCAGAACGTGCAGTTCAGCCCGCAGCCAACCTGCGAGGACACGCACAGCGTGCCGCGGGTCTTGTCCGGGATGTACACGGTCTCGATGGCGTTCTTGCCATCCACGCCCATCGCCAGCAGCCACTTGTGGGTGCCGTCGGCGGAGGGCTTGTCGAACACGATGTTGGGAACGACGACCTCGGCATGATCCTGCAGCTTGGCGCGCAGGACCTTGCCGAGATCGGTCATCTCATCGAAGTCGGTGACGTAGCGGTGGTGGATCCACTTCATCACCTGGTGGGCACGGAACTTCTTCTCGCCGAGAACCTCGACGAAAAACGTCTCCAGGCCCGCGCGATCGAGGTCGAGCAGGTTCTGCTTGCCGGCCGTGGGTGCCGACTTCGGCAGCGGCTGGATGGCGGGTGTCTGTACGACCTCGTTCACGGCATCACTCTCAGCGCGAGACGACTTCGGTCGCGGCGAAGAAGTAGGCGATTTCGATCGCGGCATTCTCGACCGAGTCCGAGCCGTGGGCGGCATTGGCATCGATGGATTCAGCGAAGTCGGCACGGATGGTGCCCGGCGCGGCTTCCTTCGGATTGGTGGCGCCCAGCAGGTCGCGGTGGGCCAGCACGGCGTTCTCGCCTTCCAGGGCCTGGATCATCACCGGGCCGGAGATCATGAACTCGACCAGGGCGTTGAAGAACGGACGCTCGCGGTGCACGGCGTAGAAGCCTTCGGCTTCACGGCGCGACAGCTGCTTGTACTTGGCGGCGACGACCTTCAGGCCGGCCTTTTCAAAGCGGGCGTAGATTTCGCCGATGACGTTCTTGGCAACGGCGTCCGGCTTGATGATCGAAAGGGTGCGCTCCAGCGCCATGGGATGTCTCCAATGGAATCGGGCCGCTGATGGCCCGAAGGGTACATGAAAAAAACCCGCGTCGGAACGCGGGCTTAGCCTGATAAACGTAGGCGAATTGTAAGAGATCCCACTAAGTAGTGCCAGCCCATGGCTGGCCGGCCTCATGCCGGCCGGGGTCAGGCCCCGGCAGGGGCCCTGACCCCATCCCCCAGCCCGACAGGGATCGGAGCCCCTTCGGGGATCCGACCCCGCACCCGGGGGTGAATGCCCTCTGACTGGCCCGGCAGTTTTGCTGCACTGCAAAATGCCATACGCTACCGTCTGGTTCTAGTATCAAACAATCGTTTGATTAAGGTCCGCCTGCCGATGGCCAAGCCCGCCCACTTCTCGACCAAGGACCGGATCCTCGGTGCCGCGGAGGAGCTGTTCGCCCTGCACGGCTTTGCCGGCACGTCGCTGCGCCAGGTCACCAGCCAGGCCGACGTCAACATCGCCGCCGTCAACTACCACTTCGGTTCCAAGGAAAACCTGGTCAACGAGGTGTTCCGCCGTCGCATGGACGAGATGACCGGCGCCCGCATGGCCCAGCTCGAACGCGCCCGCAGCGAACACCCCGGTGAACTGCGCCCGGTGCTGGCCGCCTTCGTGGAGCCGGCGCTGGCGCTGGCCCAGGACCGCCAGAGCGGCGGCGCCTTCGTCCGCGTGATCGCCCGCGCCTACGCCGAGAAAAACGACAACCTGCGCAAGTTCCTGTCCGACCATTACGGCCACGTGCTGCGTGCGTTCGGCAAGGCCATCGCCGAGTGCGTGCCCGACCTGAGCAAGGAAGAGCTGTACTGGCGGCTGGATTTCCTGGCCGGCTCGCTCACCTACGCCATGGCCGATTTCGGGCTGATCAAGCGTCCCGCCGGTGTCACCGAAGCGGCGCATCGTGCCCAGGCAGCCCACGAGCTCATCCATTTCGCCGAAGCCGGGTTCCGCGCCGCCGCACGCAGCGGCAGCGCCCTGCCCGCCTCCGCCTGATTCCACCCAGTAACTGCTGACCAACAAAGGCCCTTACACCATGTCCAATTCCCTGCTAGTCCGCCGCGCCGCCGTGCTGGGTGCCGGCGTCATGGGTGCCCAGATCGCCGCCCACCTCACCAACGCCGGCGTCGACACCGTGCTGTTCGACCTGCCCGCCAAGGAAGGTCCGGCCGATGGCATCGTGCTGAAGGCGATCGCCAACCTGGGCAAGCTCAGCCCGGCGCCGCTGGCCAGCAAGTCGCTGGCCGAAGCGATCACCCCGGCCAACTACGAGTCGGGGCTGGAGCAGCTGAAGGACTGCGACCTGATCATCGAGGCCATTGCCGAGCGCATGGACTGGAAGCAGGACCTCTACAAGAAGATCGCTCCGTTCGTGGCCGATCACGCCGTGCTGGCGTCCAACACCTCCGGCCTGGGCATCAACAAGCTGGCCGACGTGCTGCCGGAACAGCTGCGCCACCGCTTCTGCGGCGTGCACTTCTTCAATCCGCCGCGCTACATGCACCTGGCCGAGCTGATCCCGGCCTCGACCACCGATGCCGCCGTGCTGGAAGGCCTGGAAGAGTTCCTGGTCACCACCCTGGGCAAGGGCGTGGTCTACGCCAAGGACACCCCGAACTTCATCGGCAACCGCATCGGCGTGTTCTCGATCCTGTCGACCATCCACCACACCCAGCAGTTCGGCCTGGGCTTCGATGAAGTCGATGGCCTGACCGGGCCGCTGGTCGGGCGCCCGAAGTCGGCGACCTACCGCACCTCCGACGTAGTCGGCCTGGACACCATGGCGCACGTGATCAAGACCATGGGCGACACCCTGCCGAACGACCCGTGGCATGAATTCTTCAAGTCGCCCAAGTGGCTGGATGCGCTGATCTCCAAGGGCGCGCTGGGCCAGAAGACCGGTGCCGGCATCTTCCGCAAGGTCGGCAAGGACATCGTCGTGCTCGATCTGGAAAAGCAGGACTACCGTCCGGCCGACCGCAGCGCCGCACCGGAGGTGGTCGAGATCCTGAAGATCAGGAACCCGGCCGAGAAGTTCGCCAAGCTGCGCGAGAGCCAGCATCCGCAGGCACAGTTCCTGTGGGCGACCTTCCGCGATCTGTTCCACTACAGCGCCTACCACCTGGCCGACATCGCCGAGACCGCGCGCGACGTCGATCTCGCGATCCGCTGGGGCTACGGCTGGTCGCTGGGCCCGTTCGAGACCTGGCAGGCCGCGGGCTGGAAGCAGGTGGCGCAGTGGATCGCCGATGACATCGTCGCCGGCAAGAGCATGAGCAACGCCCCGCTGCCGGACTGGGTCTTCGATGGCCGCGACGGCGTGCACGCCGCCGAGGGCAGCTACAGCCCGTCGCGCAACGCCAAGCTGCCGCGCTCGTCGCTGCCGGTGTACCAGCGCCAGCGCTTCCCGGATCCGCTGCTGGGCGAAACGTTCGCGCCGGGCGAGACCGTGTTCGAGAACGATGGCCTGCGCATGTGGCACGACGGCGACGGTATCGCCGTGGTCAGCTTCAAGACCAAGATGAACACCGTCTCCGACCAGGTGCTCGATGGCCTGCAGGAATGCGTCTCGCGCGCCGAGAAGGACTTCCAGGGCCTGGTGATCTGGCAGCAGAAGGAACCGTTCTCCGCCGGTGCCGATCTGGCCGGCGCCCTGGGCCTGCTGCAGGCCGGCAAGGTCGACCAGTTCGAGCAGATGGTCGCCAACTTCCAGCGCACCAGCCAGCGCATCAAGTACTCGCTGGTGCCGGTGGTGGCTGCCGTGCGCGGCCTGGCCCTGGGCGGTGGCTGCGAGTTCCAGATGCACAGCGCCAAGACCGTGGCCTTCCTGGAAAGCTATATCGGCCTGGTCGAAGCCGGCGTCGGCCTGCTGCCGGCCGGTGGCGGCTTGAAGGAACTGGCCGTGCGCGCCTCGCAGGCGGCCGGCCCGGGCGGCGACGTGTTTGCCGAACTGAAGAAGACCTTCGAGACCGTGGCCATGGCCAAGGTGTCCAACTCGGCGGTCAATGCCAAGGAGCTGGGTCTGCTGCGCAGCACCGACAAGGTGGTGTTCAACAGCTACGAGGCGCTGTACATCGCCAAGGCCGAAGCCCGCGCGTTGGCCGAAGCCGGCTACCGTCCGCCGCTGCCGGCACGCCGCATCCAGGTGGCCGGCGACGTCGGCATCGCCACCTTCAAGATGATGCTGGTCAACATGCTGGAAGGTCGCTTCATCAGCCCGTACGACTACGAGATTGCCGAGCGCATCGCCACCGTGCTGTGCGGCGGCAAGGTCGATCGCGGCACCCTGGTCGATGAAGAGTGGCTGCTGACCCTGGAGCGCAAGCACTTCGTCGAACTGGCCCAGCAGGAAAAGACCCAGGCCCGCATCGCGCACATGCTCAAGACCGGCAAGCCGCTGCGCAACTGATTGATGGCGGATGCCGGCCCCGGGCCGGCATCACCTGCTGTGGCAGTCGAGCATGGCTCGACTCTACAAAACCTATTCGAGAGATCACTGCAATGACCAAGCAAATCCAGGACGCCTACATCGTCGCCGCCACCCGCACCCCGGTGGGCAAGGCGCCCAAGGGCATGTTCCGCAATACCCGCCCCGACGACATGCTTGCCCACGTGCTGCGCAGCGTTGTCGCGCAGGCGCCGGGCGTGGACGTCAACCGCATCGATGATGCGATCATCGGCTGCGCGATGCCGGAAGCCGAGCAGGGCATGAACGTGGCGCGCATCGGCGTGCTGCTGGCCGGCCTGCCGAACACCATCGCGGCGCAGACCGTCAATCGCTTCTGCTCCTCCGGCCTGCAGGCCGTTGCGCAGGCCGCCGATGCGATCCGCCTGGGCAACGCCGACCTGATGCTGGCCGGCGGCACCGAGTCGATGTCGATGGTGCCGATGATGGGCAACAAGATCGCGATGGCACCGAGCGTGTTCGACAACGACCATGTGGCCATCGCCTACGGCATGGGCATCACCGCCGAGAAGGTGGCCGAAGAGTGGAAGGTCTCGCGCGAAGAGCAGGATGCCTTCGCCCTGGCGTCGCACCAGAAGGCGATGGCTGCGATCCAGAACGGCGAGTTCAAGGACGAGATCAGCCCGTACGAGATCGTCTCGCACCTGCCGGACCTGGCCGATGGCCAGCGCATCATCACCCGCAACAAGGTTGCCGATACCGACGAAGGCCCGCGCCCGGATTCCTCGGCCGAAGGCCTGGCCAAGCTGCGCCCGGTGTTCCGCAATGGCCAGTTCGGTGGCACCGTCACTGCCGGCAACTCGTCGCAGATGAGCGACGGCGCCGGTGCCGTGCTGCTGGCGTCGGAACAGGCGATCAAGGACTACGGCCTGACCCCGCTGGCGCGCTTCGTCAGCTTCTCGGTGGCCGGCGTGCGCCCGGAAGTGATGGGCATCGGCCCGATCGCCGCGATCCCGAAGGCACTCAAGCAGGCCGGCCTGAACCAGGATCAGCTGGACTGGATCGAGCTCAATGAAGCCTTCGCCGCGCAGTCGCTGGCGGTGATCCGTGACTGCGGCCTGGACCCGGACAAGGTGAACCCGCTGGGTGGTGCGATCGCCCTGGGCCACCCGCTGGGTGCCACCGGTGCGATCCGTACCGCGACCCTGCTGCACGGCCTGCGTCGTCGCCAGCAGAAGTACGGCGTGGTGACGATGTGCATCGGCACCGGCATGGGCGCGGCGGGTATTTTCGAGGCGCTGTAAGGTTCAAAGCGTTGCCTCGTTGGGCTTCATGGCGTGGGCCGGGTTGGCAGGGCTGCCTGGGACACGCCGTGAACCCATCCATGGGGGCTCGATGGCGCCATCCATGGCGCCAACGGTCCCAGGCAGCCCTGCCAACCCGGCCCTTCCAGCCTCCCCGCGGCGGAGGGATGAGCAAGAGCTGGGGTCAGATCCCTTTGCTGCGCAAAGGGATCTGACCCCAACAAGCAAAAAGGCAGCCGATGGCTGCCTTTTTGCTTTTGCTCTTGTCTTTGATTCCGCCCTTCCCGTCCGCGCCCGCAGGAAATCTGACAGGCGGTACGGGTGGGCCTTTGCAGGACCGTTGGCGCCATGGATGGCGCCATCGAGCCCCCCTGGATGGGTTTACGGCGTGTCCTGCAAAGGCCCACCCGTACCGCCCACCACGTATCAATCAAGGCGCCGCGAACGGAGCGCTTGATAAACCTTATTCCGCCAGCATCGCCGCCAGCTTCTCGCGCGCCGGGCCCGCCAGCTTCGGGTTGTCCAGCGCGAAGCGGATCGTCGCCTCGACCAGCCCCAGGTGCGTGCCGCAGTCGAAACGGGTGCCCTCGAAACGGTAGGCATCGACCTGCTCGGTCTTCAGCAGCTGCGCGATCGCATCGGTCAGCTGGATCTCGCCACCGGCACCACTGCCGGTCTGCTCCAGCAGATCGAAGATCTTCGGGCTCAACACGTAGCGGCCGACCACCGCCAGGTCGCTGGGGGCGTCTTCCGGCTTCGGCTTCTCCACGATCTGCGAGATACGGCCCTTGCGGCCATCGAAGGCCTCGGTGGCCACGATGCCGTAACTGGCGGTTTTGTCGTGCGGCACGTCCTCGACGGCGATCACGCTGGCACCGCTGGCCTCATTGAGATCGGCCATCTGCTTCAACGCACCGTCGCCGCGGTTCCAGATCAGATCGTCCGGCAGCAGCACGGCGAACGGCTCGTCACCGATCACGGCCTTGGCACACAGCACCGCGTGGCCCAGACCCAACGCTTCGGCCTGCGTCACGAAGACCGCACGCACGCCGTTGGGCAGCACGTGGCGGATCATCTCCAGCTGCTCCTGCTTGCCGGCGCGCTCGAGCTTCTGTTCCAGCTCATACGCCTTGTCGAAATAGTCGGCGACCGCGTGCTTGTAGCGGTTGGTGATGAACACCAGCGTGTCACAGCCGGCTTCTATGGCCTCATCAACAGCGTACTGGATAAGCGGACGATCGATGATCGGCAGCATTTCTTTCGGCACCGTCTTGGTCGCCGGCAGGAAGCGCGTCCCGAGCCCTGCCACGGGAAAAACTGCTTTACGAATTCGCTTGCTCATTAGTGCCTGTTGGCCTCGCGTGTCGGAAACGGCACGACTTTAGCGGATGAGATGTAAGCATCCTGTTCGATTGGAGAAAACTCCGGCATCGTCGCGAACAGGATCTCCTGGATGGTGTCGATGTCGTAGCTGCTGATCGCTTCGCGCAGCTTCGGAACGTTGCCGAGCACCATGTCACGCGAGAACGCGCGCACGCCGGCTTCGAGGATCTTGGGGTGCGCGGTCGAACGATAGTCCTCGTCGGAATAGAACAGCGTCTCGTGCAGCTTCTCACCCGGGCGCAGCCCGGTGTAGATGATCGGAATATCCTTGTACGGCTGCTTGCCGGCCAGCCGGATCATCTGCTCGGCCAGCACCCGGATCGGCACCGGCTCACCCATGTCGAGCGTGTAGATGGCGCCATGCGACGCCGAGGCGGCCGCCTGCAGGATGAGCTGGCAGGCCTCGGGGATCGTCATGAAATAGCGGCTGACCTCCGGGTCGGTGACCGTGACCGGCCCGCCCTTGAGGATCTGCTCGCGGAACAACGGCACGACGCTGCCCGCCGACGCCAGCACGTTGCCGAAACGCACGGTGACGAAGCGGGTATGCGTGGACTTCTGGTCCAGGCTCTGGCAGATCATCTCGGCGTAGCGCTTGCTGGCACCCAGCGCGTTGACCGGATCGACCGCCTTGTCGGTGGAGATGAACACGAAGTGCTCGACGTGTGCCTCCAGGCAGGCACGGGCGACGTTCTCCGTGGCCAGGATGTTGTTGCGCACCGCCTCGCGCAGCTGCCGTTCCAGCACCGGCACATGCTTGTAGGCGGCAGCATGGAAGGCCGTATCCACCGGGTGCAGCGACAGCGCATGGCGGATCACCGCGGGGTCACCGCAGTCACCCAGCACGGCTTCGATCTCGATGTCGGGAAAACTGCGGCGCAGTTCGCCTTCGATGGTCAACAGCAGCAGTTCGCTGATCTCCAGCAGGACGATGCGGCCTGCACCGTGGCGCGCGCACTGGCGGCAGAGTTCTGAACCGATCGAACCACCGGCGCCGGTCACCATCACGGTGCGCCCGCCCAGCCAGCCACGGATCAGGTTCCAGTCCGGCATGATCGGCTTGCGGCCGAGCAGATCCTCGATCGCCACTTCCTTCAGCTGGCCCGGCAGCGACTGCCCCTGCAGGATGTCACTGAGCTTGGGCACGGTGCGGAACGGAACCCCGGTGCTCTCGCAGATGGCGACCACGCGCTGCATGCCGGCGGCATCCAGCGACGGAATGGCGATGACCAGCAGCTTGGCTGCGGTTTCGCGGGCCACGGCCGGCGCATCGTCCAGCGTGCCCAGGATCGGCAGGCCCTGCAGTTTCGCGCCGCGCAAGTGCGGGGCGTCATCGAGCAGGCCGACCGGCTCGAAATTGCCGGAACGACGCAGATCGCGGACCAGCGTTTCGGCGGCCTGTCCGGCACCCAGGATCAGCACCCGGCGCGCGCTCGAATCGGACTGCAGCGCCTGGTAGTCCTTCCATGCGCGATACAGCAGGCGCGGCGCGCCCAGCAGGGCCGACAGCGCGAAGGGATAGATCACCAGCACCGACATCGGCACGCCGTTGAAGCGCTTCCACATCAGCACCAGGACGATGGCGACCATGCCGATGAAGCTGGCTTTGAAGATGTTCAGCAGGTCGCTGACGCTGGCAAACCGCCACAGGCCGCGATACAGGCCGACGCGCCAGAACACCAGTCCCTGCAGCAGCAGGACCAGGGTGGTATCGACATTCCACAACGGCAGCGCAGGCGCGTCCGGCAGGATCGAGTAACGACCGGCGTGGAGCAGCTGCCAGCATGCCCAGACCATGAACAGGTCGTGGCAGACAATGGCCGTACGCGGCAACAGGCCGAGGATTCTATCCCGCCAGGGTGAAGACATATTTCAAGGAGTTCCTTGTCGGTGGCGCATTCCATTGCGCAGGAGGAGCCACAGCATGCTCAGCGTGATGAACCAAGCAATTGCCACGACAGCCTCCCACCTCGGCTGCAGATTCGAACTGACATTGAACACTGTAATGCTGAATAGGCCCAAAACAAAGTACATCCCTGTCACCAGGGCGTGGCTGGCTCCTGCCTGCACAGCGCGCTGGTAGACGTGCTGGGTGTGGGGTTCCATCCAGCGTTGTCCGGAAATGATGCGCGCCAGCAGTGTGAAGCCCGCGTCCACGAGGAACGGTGACAGCGGCACCAGCAGCAGGATCCAGTTGATGTCCGTGCGCAGGCTGGCCACGGCCACGACGGCCGCCACCGCGTAGCCCAGCGCTCCGCTGCCGACATCCCCGAGGAAGATGCGTGCGCGCGGAAAGTTGAAGGGCAGGAAACCCACGCAGGCCAGCCCGAGGGCGATGGCCAGCAATGACCACGGCCAGGGCAGCACCGGAGCGAACCCCAGCGCGACCACGATGGCCTGGCTGCTGGCAATGCCGTTGATGCCATCCATGAAGTTCCAGATGTTGATCAACGAGGCGGTGAAGAACAGCACCAGCAGGGCCAGCAGCCAGCTGCCGCCGTGGATCTTCACCAGCCCGGCCAACAGGCCGGCAGCAATGAAATGAACAAGCAGCCTGCGCATGGCCGGCAGCGGGCGATGGTCGTCCCACCAGCCGATGCCCGCGACCAGCAGCAGGCCGGCAGCGGCGACCAGCAGGCTCGGCATGGCCTGCGGCCACGCCCACATGGCCACGGCTGCGGTGGCCAGCAGGCTGATGACAATGGCGATGCCGCCGCCACGTGGCGTGGCGACGCTATGGCTGCGGCGTTCCCCGGGGTGGTCCATCAGCTGCCGGCGCAGCGCGTAGCCGCGCGCCGCCCAGGTCAGGGCGGCGCTCAGCAGGGCCAACGCCAGCAGCGCGCCCATCACGAGCCAGGGCATGATTCAGAGCACCGCGTAGTTCAGCAGCGGCTTGACCGTACCCCATTCCTTGCAGCTCGGGCACTGCCAGTGGTGGGTGCGCGCACCGAAGCCGCAGCGTGTGCAGCGGTAGGCCGGATTGCGCACCAGCAGCTGGTCGGTGATGTGCTTGAGATCGTGCAGGGTGGCCGTGGAATCGGCACCTTCGGCGAGGGTCAGGTCGATCAACGCCGATTCGCCGCGCACCGAGGGGCGGTCCTTGAGCTGGCGGCCCAGATAGGCGCGCGCAGGGGCGACACCTTCCTGTTCCTCCATCAGCCGGGTCAGCGCCAGCACCGGCGCGATACCGCGGTAGTGCTCGGTCATTTCCGAAAGGAAGGCGCGGGCGCCGCCCAGGTCGCCGACCTTGCGGTAGTTCTGCATCAGCGCCGGCAGCAGTTCCGGCAGATACTCCGGGTCATTGCGCGCAGCACGCTCGAAGGCTCGCACCGCCGCTTCAGGATTGCCGGCATCGCTCTCCAGGCGTCCTTCGATGATGCCGGCGCGCACCGACATCGCATCGGCCTGGTAGGCACGGGCAATGGCCGCCCTCGCCTCTTCCAGCTTGCCGGCGCCACGGAAGCGTTCGGCCAGCTCGCACTCGAACTGCCCGATCAGCTTGCCCATCGGCTCGCCGGTGACATCCTCGAAGCGGGTGGCGTTGTCGATCGCCTTCTCCCAGTCGCGCTCGGCCTGGTAGATCCCGATCAGGTGCTTGAGCGCCTGCGGCGCACGCTGGTCCAGCTGGGCCAGCTCGGTGAACACGGTTTCGGCGCGGTCCAGCAGGCCGGACTTCATGTAGTCCTCGCCCAGCGCCAGCAGCGCCTGCACGCGCTGCGCATCGCTCAGATCGTTGCGGTTGACCAGGCCCTGGTGCAGGCGGATGGCGCGGTCCACTTCGCCGCGGCGACGGAACAGATGACCCAGCGCGACCTGGGTCTCGAAGGTTTCCTTGTCGAGCTCGGCGATGTGCAGGAACAGCTCGATGGCCTTGTCCGGCTGCTCGTTGAGCAGGTAGTTCAGGCCACGGAAGTAGGTGCTGGACAGTCGGCTGACCTGGTTGTCACCGTGGCGCTGACCGCCACGCCGTCCGATCACCCAGCCGGCCAGGGCGGCCAGCGGCACGAACAGGAAAAACCAGAACCACTCGGTGACGAAATCCATCTTCGATCAACGTCCGTCAAAAGATTGGGGGGAAGCGGCCGGTGCCGGCGTCGCGGCAGCGGACTTGTTGGCGCGGCGCAGCTGGCTGTAGAGCGGAACGACCACGCTCACCAGCACCAGGCCGGCGCCGACCACCACGCCCACCAGCAGGGCGGCGATCAATGCCACGCCGACGGAGGTATGCAGCTCGGTGAACAGCAGGTTGATCGACATCGCGGTCATGTTGACCGCACCGATGATCAATCCAAGGATCAGCACCGCCAGCAGGACCAGCAGACGAAAGACCTTCATGCGACAGCTCCAGGGGCGGGAGACCGTAGCTTATCCGACTCGCGGCTGGATTCGCACGCGGTGGCGCGACGGGACGCTCAGGCGGGATCGGCGTCCAGCGGCAGCACGCTGCTGACCCGCTCGCGCAGTTCCTTGCCCGGCTTGAAATGGGGAACGTGCTTGCCCGGCAGGGCAACCGATTCACCGGTCTTGGGGTTGCGACCCAGGCGCGGCGGGCGGTAGTGCAGCGAGAAGCTGCCAAAACCGCGGATTTCGATGCGATCCCCGACAGAGAGGGAACCGCCCATCATTTCCAGCAACGACTTCACCGCCAGATCGACATCATCGGCCTTCAGGTGCGCCTGACGGCGCGCAAGGATTTCGATCAGTTCGGATTTGGTCATCACCGGCTCACATCAGGGGCATTTCAGCCTGAAACGGCCCGGGCAGTGCCCGGGCCGTCCAGGAAACAACGAACAACGGGCCCGATTACTCGGACTTGCTACCGTTCAGCTGGGCACGCAGCAGCGCGCCGAGCTGGGTGGTGCCACCCGAAGCGGACTGGTATTCCTCCAGCACTTCGCGCATTTCCGCGTCGTCCTTGGCCTTGATCGACAGCTGCAGGGTACGGCCCTTGCGGTCCATGCCCACGAACTTGGCTTCGACCTTGTCGCCGACCTTCAGGTGCTGGGTGGCGTCGTCAACGCGCTCGTTGGCGATGTCGCGAGCCGAAACGTAGCCTTCGATGCCGTCGGCCAGTTCGATCACGGCGCCCTTGGCGTCGACTTCCTTCACCACGCCTTCGACCTTGGAGCCCTTCGGATTGGCCGCCATGTACTGGCCGAACGGATCCTGCTCCAGCTGCTTCACGCCCAGGGAGATGCGCTCGCGCTCCGGGTCGACGGCCAGGACGACGGCGTCCAGGGTATCGCCCTTCTTGAAGTTGCGAACGACGTCTTCGCCGGTGGTGTTCCAGCTGATGTCGGACAGGTGGACCAGACCATCGATGCCACCGTCCAGGCCGATGAAGATGCCGAAGTCGGTGATCGACTTGATCTGGCCGGACACCTTGTCACCCTTCTTGTGGGTGGCAGCGAAGGTTTCCCACGGATTGGCGGCAACCTGCTTCATGCCCAGCGAGATGCGGCGACGCTCTTCATCGACGTCCAGCACCATCACTTCGACTTCGTCACCGACCTGCACGACCTTGGACGGGTTGACGTTCTTGTTGGTCCAATCCATCTCGGAGACGTGCACCAGGCCTTCGACGCCCGGCTCGATCTCGACGAACGCGCCGTAATCGGTGACGTTGGAGACCTTGCCGAAGACGCGGCTGTTGGCCGGGTAACGACGGGCGATGTTGTCCCACGGATCTTCGCCCAGCTGCTTCAGGCCCAGCGAAACGCGGTTGCGCTCGCGGTCGAACTTCAGCACGCGCACGTCCAGCTCGTCGCCGACGTTCACGACTTCGGACGGATGGCGCACGCGCTTCCATGCCATGTCGGTGATGTGCAGCAGGCCGTCGATACCGCCCAGGTCCACGAACGCGCCGTAGTCGGTCAGGTTCTTGACGACACCCTTCAGGATCGCGCCTTCCTGCAGCTTGTCCATCAGCTGCTCGCGCTCTTCCGAGTGCTCGCTTTCGACGACAGCGCGGCGCGAGACCACGACGTTGTTACGCTTGCGGTCCAGCTTGATGAGCTTGAATTCCAGCTCCTTGCCTTCCAGGTAGGCCGGATCGCGCACCGGGCGCACATCGACCAGGGAACCCGGCAGGAAGGCGCGGACATCCTTGATGTCCACGGTGAAACCACCCTTGACCTTGCCACTGATGCGGCCGGTGATGGTTTCGTTCTTTTCCAACGCTTCTTCCAGCTCGTCCCACACCATCGCGCGCTTGGCCTTCTCGCGCGACAGGACGGTTTCGCCGAAGCCGTTCTCGATGGAGTCGAGGGCGACCTTGACGATATCGCCTTCGGCGACATCGATCTCGCCAGCGTCGTTACGGAACTGTTCGATCGGCACGATGCCTTCGGACTTCAGGCCAGCGTTGATCACCACGACGTCGCCGCGGACTTCAACAACGGTACCGCTGACGATGGCGCCCGGCTTCAGCTTGGCCAGATTGGCCTGGCTGGCTTCAAACAGTTCGGCAAATGATTCGGTCATTAGATTTACTCTGTTGGACACATGGGTCGGTGGCGTCCCTTCGGGGATGGGCGACCGCCCGCCTGTTGGTCGACCCCGGAAAAGCAGGTCGTGTGTGAAGTAGGAAAACCGCCACGCATCATTGCGCGACGGAGCTTGTACAGCACTGCTATTGCGCGACCACCACCGATGCGGCTGGCAGTGCTCCCGCGCGAACGGATCAGGCAGCCGGAACCGGAAGCAGATCCATCACTCGGGCAACGACATCTGCGATGCCGATGCCTGTGGTGTCAATGAGGACGGCATCGTCTGCCGGCTTCAGGGGCGCCACGGTACGCTGAGCATCACGGGCGTCGCGGGCCATGATCTCGCGCAGGAGGTCATCAAAGTTAACAGAAACCCCCTTGTCTTTCAACTGCTTATGCCGGCGCTCGGCGCGCTCTTCGGCACTGGCGGTCAGGAACACCTTGTAGGGGGCATCCGGGAAGATCACCGTACCCATGTCGCGACCGTCCGCGACCAGGCCCGGCAGCTCCCTGAATGCGCGCTGCCGCTCCTTCAGGGCCGCCCGGACTTCGGGAATGGCCGCGATGGCCGACGCCAGCGCGCCGGTGGTCTCCAGCCGCAGTTCGTCGGTGGCATCGCTGCCATTGACCAGGACCCGCATCGCGTCACCCTGTTCAACAAACTGAACATGGGTATCGAACGTGCACCGCACCAGTGCCGAGGCGTCGGAGGTATCGATGTCGGCCCAGCTGGCGGCCACGCCCACCGCCCGGTACAGGGCGCCTGAATCCAGGTAATGCCAGCCCATCCGGCGCGCCACGATGCGGCTGATGGTACCCTTGCCGGCCCCTGATGGGCCGTCGATGGTCAGGACGGGAGCGAGTGGATTCATGGGGGTCCCAGTACGTGTGAAGGGGGCATTCTAGCCCCTGCCAGACACCCCGCGACGGATCTTTTGTGCAACCACTTGAAACCATGAGGAAAAGCCCGGTAGAATGGCGGGCTTGAACGAGCGTCAACTGCCGATTGTCTTTCGCATATCGCGGCCACGCTCCACCCGAACAACTACTGTTTACGCCGAGGTATGCCATGAAAGTCCTGTCCTCCCTGAAGTCGGCGAAGGCCCGTCACCGTGACTGCAAGGTCGTCCGTCGCCGTGGCAAGATCTTCGTGATCTGCAAGTCGAACCCGCGTTTCAAGGCGCGTCAGCGCTGAGCCCAACAGCCTTCGTGGCTGCGGCTGGTCCCGCGCGGGACCGACCCGATGCAAAAAGCCGCCTTCGGGCGGTTTTTTGTTTATGCGGCTTTTTCCTGCCGATTTTGCTGTAATCGCCTTTCTTGACCACTGGGGAGTAGATCGAGATGAAGCGTTACCTGTCCACCCTGGCCGTGCTGGCCACTCTGGCTGCCGCCACGCCGGCCCTGGCCGACACTCTGCTTGTCGACCGCGCCCGCGAGAAGCCGGCCGGCGCCCTGCCCCTTCGTGGCCAGTCCATGCAGCAGGTGCAGAGCCAGTTCGGTGCGCCCAGCGAGCAGCTGCAGCCGCGCGGCGGGCAGAAGCGGCAATGGCCGACCATCAACCGCTGGGTGTACCCACAGTTCACTGTCTACTTCGAGAAGCAGAAGGTGATCGACGTGGTGGCCAACCAGGCGGACCCGAACGAAATCGGCCCGAAACCGCCGATCCGTTGACCCCTTTACCCGCCCCGGGCGGGCCTGTGTAGCGAGACCATGAACCAGACCCTTCGTTTTCCTGCCGAGTGGGAAGCCCAGAGCGGCGTCCTGATTGCCTGGCCCACCGCCGATACCGACTGGGCCGACCGCCTGGGACAGGTGGAGGAAACCTATATCGCACTGGTTGCAGCGATCACCCGCTTCCAGCCGGTGCTGATCTGCGTGGCCGATGACGATGTGGAGACCTATGCCGAAATGCGGCTGCGCTCCAACCGCATCGACATGGACAGGGTGCACTTCACCACGGCGGCCTACGACGACACCTGGCTGCGCGACTCGGGCCCGATCACCCTGCGCCGTGCCGACGGCGGTTTCCAGCTGCTGGACTTCCGCTTCACCGGCTGGGGCGGCAAGTTCGATGCCACCCTCGACGATCAGCTGGTGGGCGCGCTCGACCAGGCCGGCGTTTTCAACAACGCGCCGGTGCGCAGCATCCCGTTCGCGCTGGAAGGCGGCGCCATCGAAACCGACGGTGAAGGCACCCTGCTGACCACCTGGAGGTGCCTGCACGAACGCCACCCGGATCGTGACCGCGCCAGCCTGAGCACCGACCTCGCCGACTGGCTGCAGCAGGAGCGCGTGCTGTGGCTCGACCACGGCTACCTGGAAGGCGACGATACCGATGCCCACATCGATACCCTCGCCCGCTTCGCCTCGGCGGACAGCATCGTCTACCAGGCCTGCGACGACGAGAACGACTCGCACTACGCCGAGCTGCAGGCGATGGGCAGGGAACTGGCTGCGCTGCGCACCCGTGACGGTCAGCCATACCGCCTGTTCCCGCTGCCGTGGGCACAGCCGGTAATCGACGAAGACCGCCGCCTGGCGGCCTCGTACGCCAACTACCTGATCGTCAACGGCGCGGTGCTGATGCCGGCGTACGGTGATCCGGCCGACGATCTGGCCCGCGACGTGCTGGCCAGGGCCCATCCGGGCCGCGAGATCGTCCAGGTGCCCTGCCGCTCGCTGATCTGGCAGAACGGCAGCCTGCACTGCATCACCATGCAGCTGCCGGAAGGCCTGCTGAAGGCGTAGCACGATGCGGTAGCGCCGGGCCACGCCCGGCGAGCACAGCGGCATTCGGTTCGTACGCCGGGCATGGCCCGGCGATACCGGCTGCGTGCACCTGTTCAGCGGCCGACACGCTGCGGCATCGCATACGCGCTAACATGCGGGTTTTCCCCCGCAGGAACACCCGCATGAACTCGCGCAGCCCGCTTACCGTCGCCCTGATCCAGGAGCGCAACCACGGCGATGCCGCCGCCAATCTGGCGGTGATCGAGGCACGCGTGGCCGAAGCGGCAGCGCAGGGCGCCAAGCTGGTGCTGCTGCAGGAACTGCACAACGGCCCCTACTTCTGCCAGCACGAGTCGGTTGACGAGTTCGATCTGGCCGAACCGATCCCGGGCCCGAGCACCGAGCGCCTGGGTGCGCTGGCGAAGAAGCATGGCGTGGTGCTGGTCGGTTCGCTGTTCGAGCGCCGCGCCGCCGGCCTGTACCACAACACCGCGGTGGTGTTCGAGAAGGACGGCACCCTGCTCGGCAAGTACCGCAAGATGCACATCCCGGACGATCCGGGCTTCTACGAGAAGTTCTACTTCACCCCGGGCGACATCGGCTTCACCCCGATCGACACCTCGGTGGGCCGCCTGGGCGTGCTGGTGTGCTGGGACCAGTGGTATCCGGAGGCGGCGCGCCTGATGGCGCTGGCCGGCGCCGAGCTGCTGCTGTACCCGACCGCGATCGGCTGGGACCCGGACGACGTGCAGGACGAGAAGACCCGCCAGCGCGATGCCTGGGTACTGAGCCACCGTGGCCATGCCGTCGCCAACGGCCTGCCGGTGCTGAGCTGCAACCGCGTCGGCCATGAGGCCTCGCCGCTGGGCGCGTCGGGCATCCAGTTCTGGGGCAACAGCCACGTGCTCGGCCCGCAGGGCGAGTTCCTGGCCGAAGCCGGCACCGATGCCGCTGTGCTGGTATGCGACGTCGACCTGCAGCGCAGCGAGCACGTGCGCCGCATCTGGCCGTTCCTGCGCGATCGCCGCATCGATGCCTACGGCGATCTGCTCAAGCGCTACATCGACTGAACCGGAGCCGCGCATGGCCGTCCTCATCCGTGATGCCGGCCCGGTCGACATCGCCGCGATCACCGCGATCTACGCGGTCGAAGTGACCGACTTCGTCAACACGTACGAGTACGACATACCGGACCAGGCCGAGATGCTGCGCCGCATGCGCGACATCATCGACCGCGGTTTTCCCTATCTGGTCGCCGAGATCGACGGCCAGGTCGCCGGCTACGCCTACGCCAACACCTACCGCACGCGCATTGCCTACCAGTGGACCGTGGAGAACTCGGTCTATGTCGATGCACGGTTCCAAGGCCAGGGCGTCGGCACCGGCCTGTTGCAGGCGCTGATCGACGCATGCGTCGCACGTGGCTTCCGGCAGATGGTGGCGGTGATCGGCGAACCGACCAATACCGCTTCGATCAGGCTGCACGAGCGTTTCGGCTTCGAGCTGGTCGGCGTGTTCCGCGGCCTCGGCCGCAAGCACGGCCGCTGGCTGGACACCGTGCAGATGCAACGCGCGCTCGGCGACGGCGCCGACACCGCACCTTCCAATGAATGACTCCATGACCGAAATCCTTCCCGAGACCGGCGACGATCTGTTCGCCGGCCAGCCGGTGCGCGTCGTTGAACGCGACGACGTGCGCTACACCCTTCTGGGCACCGCCCACGTTTCCCACGCCAGCGTCGAGGCGGTGGAGAAAGCAATCAACAGCGGCCGCTTCGATGCCGTCGCGGTCGAACTGGACCCCCAGCGCCTGCAGGCCCTGAGCGATCCGGACACGTTGGCCAAGCTGGACCTGGTCGAGGTGATCCGCAAGGGTCGAGTTGCCCTGTTCGCCGCCAACCTGGCGCTTTCCGCCTACCAGCGTCGTCTGGCCGAACAGCTCGGCATCGAGCCGGGTGCGGAACTGAAGCGCGCCGTCGAACTGGGGCGTGAGCGCGGCCTGCCCGTCCATCTGATCGACCGCGAGGTGGGCCTGACCTTCCGCCGCGCCTCGCAGCGGCTGGGCTTCTTCGGCAAGCTGAAGCTGGTTGCGGGCCTGGGCGCCGGCCTGTTCTCATCGGAAGAGGTGGGCGAAAACGAAATCGAGAAGCTCAAGCAGGGCGACATGCTGGAGTCGAGCTTCGGCGAGTTCGCGACCGAGAATCCCGCGCTGTACGAAACCATCATCGGCGAGCGCGACCGCTACATGGCCACGCGCCTGCGCGAAGAACACGACCCGCGGCAGCGCGAAGTGCTGGCGGTGGTCGGCGCCGGCCATCTGGCAGGCCTGGCGCGATACCTCGAAACGGATACCGATGCACCGGCACCGTTGCGCGCCGAACTCGAAGCCGTGCCGAAGAAGCGCAACATCCCGTGGTTCACGCTGGGCATCCTTGCCATCGTCATCACCGGCATCGCCGTCGGCTTCTACCGCGGAGGCCTGGGCGTGGGCACCGAACTGCTGGCCACGTGGGCGATGTACACCGGCGGCCTGGCCGGCCTCGGCTGTCTGCTGGCCGGCAGTCACCCGCTGAGCATTCTCACGGCGATCGTGGTCGCCCCGTTCAAGCCGTTCCGGCTCAGCATTCCCACCGGCGCGTTCTCGGCGCTGGTCGAGGCACGCCTGCGCAAGCCGGCGTACCAGGATTTCCTGCAGCTGCGCGACGATGCACAGTCGTTGAAGGGCTGGTACCGCAATCGGGTCACCCGCGTGGTGCTGACGTTCATGCTGACCAATCTCGGCAGCATGCTCGGCCTGTGGCTGACCGGCTTCCAGGTGTGGGGCAAGGTCGCAGGTTGATTGCAACGCCCCGCCGGGCATGGCCCGGCGATACCGTGTGGCGGTGATGGTAGCGCCGGGCCATGCCCGGCGAAAAAAAAGGGAGGCCGCCCCACTACGACCGGCCTCCCCACACCACAACACGTTGTCGTTCCCCGTAGTCGGGCAAGCTCGATGCTAGGCGGCCGTTGCCGCCACCTTTTCCAGGCCGCGCGCGCGGCGGATCAGCCGCGTCACGGCATTGCGCAGGTCGTCCAGCACCGCGTAGATCGTCGGCAGGAACAGCAGGCTGACCACGGTCGAGAACGCCAGTCCACCGGCGATGGCACGGGCCATCGGCGCGTACTCCGGGCCGTCGCCGAACATCTGCGTGTTGGTCAGCGAAATCGGCACCATCGCCAGGATCGCCGTTCCCATGGTCATCATGATCGGGCGCAGGCGCTCGCGTGAGCCCTCCACCAGGGCCTGGGTACGCCCCATGCCGCTGCGCCGGAGGTTGTTGATGTGCTCGATCATCACGATGCCGTTGTTCACCACCACGCCCATCAGCACCAGGATGCCGATGAAGGACATGATTCCGAACGAGGTGCCGGTGATCCAGAACAGCCAGAACACGCCGAAGATCGAGAACAGCACGCCGCTCATGATCGCCGCCGGGAACAGCAGCGATTCGAACACCGCCGCCATCACCACGTAGATCATCACCAGCGCGATGAGCAGGTTGAACACCATCTGCTGCATCGCCTCGTCATCGTTGCCATAGTCGCCGCCATCGAAGGTGTAGCCATAGCCGGCCGGGAAGCTCATCGGCTTGAGTACGGCCTCGATCGCCTTGCGTCCGTCCGGTGCGGTGATCTTCTCGGCCAGGTTGGCCTTGATCGTCAGCGTGGTCTGCCGGTTGGTTCGGCCGATCTGGGTGGCGGACGAACCGACATCGACGCTGACCAGACTCAGCAGTGGCACGCTGCGGCCGTCGCCGGTACGCACGCTGAAGCCGGCCAGGTCTTCCGGACTGCTCTGCTCGGCCCCGGCGAAGCGCACCCAGACCGGAACCTCGTTGTCGCCTCGCCGGAACTCACGCATCGGTGCACCGCGCAATGCCAGGCCGACAAAGCTGGCCACCTGCTCGGCGTTGAAGCCGAAGGCGGCGGCACGCTCGCGATCGACGCGCACCTTGAGTTCACCGCCCTTCTCGCCATTGTCGATGCGCACGTCGCGCAGCTCCGCACGCTGGGCCAGCAGGGGCAGCACTTCCTGGCCGATTTCCTGCAGCATGCTGCTGGAATCGCCGATCAACTGCACCTGCACGCCCTGGTTGCCGCCACCACCATCACCGCCCTGGTTGCCGACGAAGTAGTCGGTACGCGCGGACTTCGGCAGGCCCTTGCGCAGCTCCTCCTGCAGTGACTTGATGTCCTTGGCGTACTTCTCGTCCAGGGTGACGACCGTCGAGCTGCCTTCCTGCTCGCTGTACCAGGAGTACACCTGCTTGACGTGCAGGCGCTCACGGTTCTCGTCGATCCAGTTCTCCACCCGCGCCACTTCCTCGGACATCTGCCGGTAGGTGTAGGCACCCTTCCACATGTAGCCGATGAAGATGTCCTTGCCACCTTCACCACCGAACATGTCCACCTTGGTCAGTTTCATCGGCACCAGGCTGACGGCCACCACCAGCACGATGCCCAGCAGGCTCCAGCCACGATGGTGCAGCGACCAGTCCAGCACCTGCGCGTAGCGTCGCTGCAGGCGCGCGATCAGGCCGGTCTGCGAGTGCACGAGCTTGGGCGTGGCCATGCGCGCGGACAGCATCGGAATCAAGCTGACCGCCACCAGCCAGGACGCCAGCAGCGATACCGAAATGGTGATCGCGATCTGTGCCATGAAGATGCTGATGTTGTTGGTCTCGCCGAACAGGTTCGGCACGAACACGATGCAATGGCACAGGGTGCCGGCGCTGAGCGCGATGGCGACGTTGCGGGTGCCGATGATCGAGGCCAGCCGTGGCTGTCCCGGCATGCGCTCGCGCTCCTGGTAGATGCTCTCCACCACCACCACGGCGTTGTCCACCAGCATGCCCACCGCCAGCAGCAGGCCCATCATGGTCAGGATGTTCAGCGTCACCCCGACGAAGTACATGAAGCCCAGGGTGATGGTGAAGCAGATCGGGATGGCCAGCGTCACCATCAGCGTGGACGGCCAGTGGCGCAGGAAGAAGAACAGCACCGTCACCGACAGGATCAGGCCCACCGCACCGGCTTCGGCCAGCTCCAGCAGCGAGGAGGTCACCGCCTTGCCCTGGTTGTCGATGACCTTGATCTGCACATCGCGCATCGAGGCCTGTGCGCGGATCGCTTCGACTTCGGCCAGCGCCGCGCGCGAGACGTCGACCAGATTGGCGCTGCGCTCCTTGAAGATGTCCAGGCCCACTGCCGGGTTGCCATCCAGGCGGCGGCCATAATTCATCCGCGCCGGCTTCAGCCGCACATCGGCGATGTCACCCAGCCGCAGGCCCTTGGCGTTGATCACCAGGTCGCGCAGTTCCTGCAGGTCGGTGATCTCGCCGACCGGTTGCACGCGCACACGCTGGCCGTTGTCATCGATCTGCCCGGCCGAGATCGAAAAGTTCAGCGTGCGCAACCGTTCGCTCAGCTCGTTGATGCTCAGCCCGTGCGCGTTGAGCCGGTTGGGATCGATCGCGATCTCGACTTCATTCGGCGGTGCACCGGTGATGTCCACGCGCGCAACGCCCGGAATGCGCTCGATGCGCCGCTTGAACTCGCGGTCGAGCATGTCATAGGCGGTCGTCAGGTCGGTGGTGCTGGCCAGGCGCACCTTCAGCACCGGCTGGTCGCTGCTGGACCACTTGAACACGTTGTAGCGCTGCAGGTCGTCAGGCAGGTCGCTGCGGATCGCATCGATACGTTCGCGCGCGTCGGAAGCGGCGATGGCGATGTCACGGTCCCAGTCGCTGAACTCGATGAAGATCAGCGCCGCTTCGGACGTGGCCGAGGAGCGCATGCGCTTGATCCCGGTCATCGTTGCCAATGACTCTTCCACCGGCCGGATGATGGTCCGCTCCACTTCTTCCGGTGTCGAGCCCGTGTACGGAATCTGCACGAACAGGAACGGCGCGGAGATGTCCGGCAGTGCCTCCAGTGGCAGCCGGAATGAAGCGATCAGGCCGATCACCACCAGCGATACGAAGCACATGATGGTGGTGACCGGACGGCGGATGGAGAACTCGGCGACACTCATGCCGGCTCCTCGCCGCCGACGCGGCCACCTTCTGGGATTCGCAGTCCGTCGCCGGCGTGCTTGCGGCCGCGTTCGCGGTAGTAAGCGTCGCCGCGGCGATCCATCAGGTCGTAGACCACCGGGATCACCAGCAGGGTCAGCAGGGTGGAGACCAGCAGGCCGCCGATCACGGTGATCGCCATCGGCGCACGTACTTCAGCGCCCTCGCCCATCGCCACCGCCAGTGGCAGGAAGCCGAACAGCGTGCACAGGGTGGTCATGATGATCGGACGCAGGCGCGAGCGCGCGCCTTCCACCAGCGCCTCGTGCTTGGCCACCCCGGCCTCGCGCAGCTGGTTGACCTTGTCGATCAGGATGATCGCGTTCTTGGTGACCAGTCCCACCAGCAGGATCAGGCCGATGAACACCACCACCGAGATCGGCTTGCCGGTCAGCATCAGCGCCAGGATCGCGCCGACCAGCGCCAGCGGGATGGTGAACAGGATCACGAACGGATGCAGCAGCGATTCGAACTGCGACGCCATCACCAGATAGACCAGGAAGATCGCCAGTCCGAAGGCGAAGATCAGCGACGTTGCCGCCTGCGCCAGTTCCTCGCCCTGGCCGCCGATATGCAGGCCGACGCCCGCACCAAGCGGCTGTTCGGCGACCATCTGCTGCACTTCGCGCATGGCGGCGCCCAGATCGATGTCACGCAGGTTGGCCGAGACCACCGCGACGCGGGTCTGATCGGCACGGTGGATCTCGCTCGGACCGGTGGTGGCCACCACGTCGGCCACGGCGTCCAGGGTGACCGGACGGGTACTGCCCGGGTTGACGATCAAGCGGCGGATGCTCTCCACGCTGGCCCGGTCGCCTTCCTGTGCCCGTACCAGCACGTCGATCTTGCGGTCGCGGAAGCTGTAGCGGGTGGCCACATCGCCGCGCACCTTCTTCACCACGACGTCGGCGATCTGGCGGGTGGTCAGGCCCAGCGCACCGGCGCGCTCCTGGTCGAAGCGGATCTGGATCTCCGGGAAGCCCTCCTCCACCGTCGACTTCACGTCGGCGTAGTGCGCATTGCCGCGCAGCAGGGCAGCCAGCCGCTGGCCAGCCTGCTCCAGCGTGGCCATGTCCTGACCACGCAGTTCGATTTCCAGCGGGGTGGAGAAGCTGAACAGTGCCGGCCGCGCGAAGTCGACCTGCGCGCCGGGGTGCCCGGCCATGGTGCCACGCAGGCGCTCGGTGATGGCCGCTTCGGTGCGCGCATCCCCACCGCCTTCCATCACCACGGTCAGCTTGCCGATGTTCTCACCGCTCTCGGTCGGGCTTGCGTCCAGCCGGGTACCGCTGCCACTGACGCCGTACAGCGAGGCCACGCCCTCGCCCTTGCCGTGCGCCAGCTGCAGTTCGCGGACCAGTGCATCGGTCTGCTTCAACGGCGTGCCGGCCGGCAGCTTGACGGTCATCTCGAAGCGGTCCTGCGCCAGCTGCGGGATGAGGTCGGCGCCCAGCATCGGCACCAGCGCCATGGTGGCTGCAAACGCCAGCGCGGCCAGGCCCAGCACCTTGCCGGGGTGCTACAGCGCGCTCGGCAACAGCCGCAGGTAGCCACGTTCGGCCCCCGCATAGGGCTTCATCGCGATATCGCTGGCCTTGCGCATGACCGGACCGATCACGGCGGCAACGCCGCGGCAGGCACGCACCACCAGCCAGGCCAGCGCATAGAAGGTCCAGCGCACCGCAGCGACGAAGCCACGACGGCCGGCTGCAACGGGCTTCTGCCAGCGACGCTCCGGCTGCCACGCCTCGCTGGCGGGCTCTTCGGGGAACGCCAGCGGCGGCCGCCCCTTCAGCGAGCTGAGCATCGGAATGAGTGTCATCGATACCAGCAGCGAAATGGCGATGGCGATCGCCACGGTCAGCGCCTGGTCGCGGAACAGCTGGCCGGCGATACCGTCGACGAACACCAGTGGCAGGAACACCGCGATGGTGGTCAGGGTGGAGGCGACCACCGCCATGCTCACTTCGCGGGTGCCTTCGATCGCGGCCTGCAGGATGCCCAGCCCGCGCTCGCGCGCCTTGGCGATGCTCTCCAGCACCACGATCGAATCGTCCACCACCAGGCCCGTCGCCAGCGCCAGGCCGCCCAGCGACATGACGTTCAGGCTGAGACCCAGCTGGCCCATGAAGAAGAACGTGGCGATGATCGACACCGGCAGCGACAGGCTGATGACGAACGTGCTCCAGCCATCGCGGAGGAACAGGAAGATGATCAGGATCGCCAGCAGGCCGCCGATCACCGCATCCTTCTTGACGTCGCTGATCGCATGCTCGATGAAGCGCGACTGGTCCTCGATGGTGGTCAGTTCGGCATCGCCGGGGAACGTGCCCTTGATCTGCTCCAGGCGCTTGCGCAGCGCTTCTGCGGTGGCGACGGTGTTGGCGTCGCCTTCCTTGTAGATCGCCAGCTCGACCGATTCCTTGCCGCCCAGGCGGATGATCGCTTCACGCTCCTTGTAGCCCTGGCGTACGGTGGCCACGTCCTTCAACCGGACAGGAACGCCATTGGCGACCACGCTGGAGCCACCGCCGGACGATGCGCTCTGTGCGGCCGAGGCTGCGGCGATGGCCGCAGCGGAACCGGTGGAGGCGGCAATGTTGAACATCTGCTGCAGCGCGGAGTCCGCCGCACTGCCATTGGACGCCTGGGTGGTGACCAGCAGGTTGCGGATCTCCTCCAGGTCGGCGAACTGGTTGACGGTACGCACCAGGAAGCGCTGCGAGCCCTCTTCCAGCCGACCGCCGGAGATGTTGATGTTCTCGTCCTTCAGGCGCTTGATGACGGTATCGATCGGCAGATTCAGCTGCGCGAGCTTCTGCTGGTCGATGTCGACCTGGATCTCGTCCTCCAGGCCGCCGCCGACCTTGACCGCCGCCACGCCGGTGACCGGTTCCAGCTTCTTCTTCAGATCCTCGTCGGCGTAGCGGCGCAGGATGGTCAGCTCGCGGATGGCGTCGGCATCGCTGGACGGCGCCGCCTTGCTGGACAGCACCAGGCGCATGATCGGCTCGGTGGACGGATTGAAGCGCAGCAGCACCGGGGCTTTCGCCTCCAGCGGCAGGTTCAGCGCTTCCATCTTGTCGCGCACCTCCAGGCTGGCCTGGTCCATGTTGGTGCCCCAGGCGAACTCCAGCACCACATCGCTCTGGCCGGTGCGCGAGACCGACTTCAGCTTGCGCAGGTTCTTGACCACGCCCACGGCTTCTTCCACCGGCTGGGTGATCAGGGTTTCGATCTCGGTCGGTGCCGCACCGGTGTATTCGGTGCGTACCGTCAGCGTCGGGTAGCTCAGGTCCGGCAGCAGGTTGACCTTGAGGCTGCCCAGCGCAATCAGGCCGAACAGCAGCAGGGTGACCGTGCACATGGCAATGGTGACGCGGCGGCGGGTAGCGAACTCCACCAGGCCGCCGCGCATGCCGGCGGCGGCGCTTTCGCCGTGGGGCGAAGCACCGTGGTCGTGGTCAGGATGGCTCATTGCCGGCTCCCGGCCTTGTCTGCCGGCTTGGCCGAGGCCGTCGCCGTCTTCGCCTTCGGATCAGCGATCACCTGCACGGCGGTTCCATCGCGAAGCGCGACCTTGCCTGCGGTGACCACCTGGTCTCCGGCCGCCAGGCCATCACGGATCTCCACCCATGGCCCCTCGGCGTAACCCAGCTTGACCGGAACGCGCGCGACCTTGCCGTCGCGCACCCGGAACACCGCCGGCTCACCATCGTCGAGCAGCGCCAGGCGCGGCACGACCAGGGCGTCGGCACGCTGGTCGTAATCGATGCGGATCCGGCCGAACATGCCCGGCTGCAGGGAATGGGCAGTGCCGTCGAAGGCACTGACAACACGGAACGTGCCGCTGCCCGAATCCACCACCGGTGCGATGCGATCAACGATGCCGGTGAAGCTCTGGCCCGGCAGTGCATCCGCCGACAGGGTCACCGGTTGGCCGGCACGCAGCGTTGCCAGCTCGCGTTCGGGAACGTTGAGGGTGGCTTCCAGGCGCGAGTTGTCGACGATGCGGAAGATCGGCGTGTTGATCTGCACGAAATTGCCGGTCTTGATCGAGCGCGAGGCGATCACGCCGGAGATCGGTGCGACCACCGTGGTGTACGACAGCTCCAGCGTGGCCAGGCGATACTGCGCGCGCACGTTTTCCAGATCGAAGCGCAGCTGGTCGACGTCGGCGGCACTGACCATCTGCTGGCCGACCAGCTTCTGTGCGCGCTGGTAGTTGTTCTCGAGCTTGCGCATCTGTGCCTCGCTCTGGGCAACCGCCAGGCGTGCGCGGTCCGGATCGAGCCGTACCAGCGGCTGCCCCGCGCTGACCCGCTGGCCTTCCTCGACCAGCACCGCCAGCGCCACGCCAGAGGTCTTGGCAACCACCTGCGACTCGGCGCGCGGCTCCAGCGCGGCGGTGCCGGTGTAGCTGGCCGCCACCGCGCGGCGGCTGGCCACCGCGACCTCGACCGGCACGGACTCGACTTTTTTCTCATCCTTGGTTTCGGCGGCCTTGGCCTCGCTGTTGGGGCCCGCGGCGCAACCGCCCAGCATCAGCGTGGTGGAGATCAGCAGGGCGGCGGCGCAGAGTCCGCTGCGGCGGCCATGCAGGAAGATTGGGTGCGACATCGTCAGGTCCCTGGAGGATGCGTGGGCAGGTGTGGTAGCAAAGTAATGCACCACTTCACGGCAACACCATATCCCAAAGGTCATGGTGTCTTCACGCCGCTGGTCGGCCCACCCCCATTTCAGCTAGATGAAACCTGAGGCTATACTCGGGTCGTTCCGTACCCCACGCCGGAACGACCAGACCCGAATCCCCGGAAACGACATCATGCGCCCGCAGCCGCTCGCCGCTTGTCTCGCTCTGGCCGTCCTCCTGCCCCTCGGGGCCGCCGCACAGCCCGCTCCAGCTACCACAACCGCAGCACCCGCCCCGGCCCCGGCACCCGCCGCTGCCGCCGCCGCGCCCGCTGGCAATTACGACAATGGCCGGGTGCTGGCCTACACCTGCCAGGGGTGCCATGGCATCACCGGTTACAAGAACGCCTACCCGAGTTACCGGGTACCGAAGATCGGTGGCCAGACCCAGCAGTACCTGACCCAGGCCCTGACCGAGTACCGCCAGGGCAAGCGCCGGCATCCGACGATGCAGGCCCAGTCGATGAGTTTCAGCGAACAGGAGATCGCCGATCTCTCTGTTTACCTGTCCACCGTCAAGTAAGGCCCGCCCATGTCGAAAGCCGCGCATCCACTGCGTCATGCCATCGCCCTGTCCGTCGCCCTGCTGCTGGCGGCCTGCTCGCAGTCACAGGTGGAGAACAGCGAGAAATCCGCCGCCGATCCGGGCCATGCCAGCGGCGAGCACGGCTCTTCATCCTCGGCAGGCCTGCCCACCGGCCGTGAGGCTGCCGGTGAAGCCCGGGCCAAGGTGAAGGGCAAGGCCACCAACCAGAGCTGCATCGATTGCCATGGTGCCGACGGCAACGCCCCGATCGATCCGACCTACCCGAAACTGGGTGGGCAGTACGGTGATTACCTCGCGCATGCGCTGCAGGCCTACCGTTCCGGCGACCGCCAGCACGCGTTGATGACGCCGCAGGCGACGGACCTGAGCGATCAGGACATCGCCGACCTGGCGGCGTACTTCGGCAGCCGGCCAAGCCAGCTGCGGGACCTGCACGGGGTCAAATAGGATCAGGGCGCCATGGCGCCCCGCATCCGTAGCGTCGGACCATGCCCGGCGGAACGCCACAGGCCCGCGCTGCGCGCTCGCGGGGCATGGCCCCGCGCTACCCTCGCACTGCCTGCATTCCGGTAGCGCCGGGCCATGCCCGGCGGAACGCCAGAAGCCCGCGCTGCGCGCTCGCGGGGCATGGCCCCGCGCTACCCTCGCACTGCCTGCGTACCGGTAGCGCCGGGCCATGCCCGGCGAAACACCACACGCCCGCGCTGCGCGCTCGCGGGGCATGGCCCCGCGCTACCGCGCACCGTCAGCGTCGGTCAATGATCAGCCTTCCAGCTCTTCCCAGCGCGCGTACGCGGCGTCCAGTTCGGCCTGCACCTTGGCCAGCTGCTGCGTGTGTGCCGTCACCTCGGCGCTGCTGCGGGTGTAGAACGAAGGATCATTCATCGCTGAGGTGAGGCCTTCGACGTCGCCTTCCAGTTTCTCGATCGTCTTCGGCAGCTGCTCCAGTTCGCGCGCTTCCTTGTAGCTGAGCTTGCGCTTGGCCGCTGCGGGTTCCGCGGCAGCCACGGGCGCAGCCGCTGCCGCCGGCCTGGCTGCGGCGGGCACTGCTGCCGCTGCGGTACTGGCCGCGTAGCGCTGCCAGTCGGTGTAGCCTCCAACGTACTCGCCGATCACGCCGTCGCCCTCCATCACCAGCGTGGACGTCACCACGTTGTCGATGAAATCACGATCGTGGCTGACCAGCAGCAGCGTGCCGGTGTACTCGCCGAGCAGCTCTTCCAGCAGCTCAAGCGTTTCCACATCCAGGTCGTTGGTGGGTTCGTCCATCACCAGCAGGTTGGACGGCTGCGCGAACAGCTTGGCCAGCAGCAGGCGGTTGCGCTCCCCACCGGACAGCCGGGTGATCGGCGCGCGCGCGCGCTCGGGCGTGAACATGAAGTCCTGCAGATAGGCATGCACGTGCTTACGCTTGCCGTTGAACTCGAGGAAATCACGGCCTTCGGCCACGTTCTCGATGGCGCTCCAGTCTTCGCGCAACACGGCACGATACTGGTCGAAATAGGCCACCTGCAGGTTGGTGCCGGCGTTGACCTCGCCCTTCTGCGGCTGCAGTTCACCCAGCAGCAGCTTCAACAGGGTGGTCTTGCCGCTGCCGTTGGGGCCGATCAGGCCGATCCGGTCGCCGCGCAGGATGGTGGTGGTGAAGTCGCGGACCATGGTGCGGTCACCGAACGCGAACGAAATGTCCTTGACGTCGATGACCTTCTTGCCGGAGCTCACGCCCTGTGCCGCTTCCATCCGGACATTGCCGCTCAGCTCGCGTCGCTGCGACCGTTCGGTGCGCATCGCTTTCAGCCGGCGCACGCGACCTTCATCGCGGGTGCGGCGCGCCTTGATGCCCTGCCGGATCCACACTTCTTCCTGTGCCAGCAGCTTGTCGAAGCGCGCGTTCTCCTGCGCCTGCGCGTTGAGGCGCTCTTCGCGGCGGCGTTCGTAGTTGGCCCAGTCGCCGGGCCAGCTGGTGACCTGGCCACGATCGATCTCGACGATGCGGGTGGCCAGCGCACGCAGGAAGCGGCGGTCATGGGTGACGAACACCACGCTGCCGCTCCAGCCCTTCAGGAATGCTTCCAGCCAGTCGATGGCTTCGATGTCCAGGTGGTTGGTCGGCTCGTCCAGCAGCAGCAGGTCCGGGCTGGAGACCAGCGCGCGGCCCAACAGGACGCGGCGCTTCATGCCACCGGACAGGCGCGCGAACTCCGCATCGCCATCCAGGTCGAGCTTGGTCAGTGTCTCGGCCACGCGCTGGTCCAGACCCCAGCCATTGGCCGCGTCGATCTTGGCCTGCACCCGGCCGAGTGCATCGCCGTCGAACTCGTCGGCATGGCTGAGGTGGTGGAACTCGGCCAGCCACTGGCCCAGCTCACCCAGGCCATCGGCCACCACGTCGAACACCGAGCCGGCCGCGCCGTGCGGCACTTCCTGTTCCAGGCGGGTCACACGGACGCCCTGCTGGACGCGTACTTCGCCATCATCGGGCTTGTGGTCGCCGGACAGGAGCTTGAGCAGGGTGGATTTGCCGGCGCCGTTGCGGCCGATCAGGGCGATGCGTTCACCCGGCTCGATCGACAGTTCGGCTTTTTCCAGCAACAACGGGCCGCCGACGCTGAAGTCGACGTTCTGCAGAGTAATCAGAGGCATCCGGATATTGTACGGGTTGGGGGCGCCGGCCGGGCTGCTCCCGGAGATCGATCAGCCCACCTCCCCCAGCAACGCCTGCAGACCCGGCAACCATTGCTTGCCGGGGTGGCGCACCAGCCACAGCGTGCGCTGCAGCGCGGGTAGCGGGGTATCCAGCACACGCAGGCGACCCAGTGCCAGCGGCTCCTCCAATGCGTGACGTGACAGGCAGGCCACGCCGAGGCCGGCGATCGCGGCTTGCTTGATCGCCTCGGTATTGCCCAGCTGCAGGGTCTGCGCGAAGCCGCGCAGATGCGGCAGAAGCGCCTGCTCCACGGCCTCGCGGGTGCCGGACCCGGGTTCGCGCAGCAGCCAGCGCGCCGCGCGCAGATCCTCCAGCGACCAGCGCGCCGCCGCGTCGGCGGCGGCAACGATCACCAGCGGATCCTGCTGCCACGCGGTCACCTGCAAACCCCGCTCGTGGCATGGCCCCTCGATCAGGCCGGCATCCACATCCAGCCGCTGGACGGCGGCGACCACGCCGGCGCTGTTGTCGATGCGCAGATCGACTTCCGCCTGTGGCGCCTGCCGCAACAGGTCGGCGATGCGCGCCGGCAGCAGGTAGTTGCCGATGGTGGTGCTGGCCGCCAGCACCAGCCGCAACGGTGCCCCCTGCGCGGGGTCCCCGCCGGCAGCGAGCTGGCGCTCGAGATCAACGGCATTGACCAGCAGCGCGCGGGCCGGTTCCAGCAGCGCGCGGCCATGGCCGTTCAGCACCAGGCGGCGACCGACACGGTCGAACAGGGGCGTGCCGAAGTGCGCCTCCAGCTCCTGCAGGGCGGCACTGCTGGCCGACTGCGAGAGCGCGATGGCCTGGCCGGCCGCGGAGGTACTTCCGTGGTCGGCAATGGCGACGAAGACCTGTAGCTGGCGCAGAGTCAGGCGCATGGCATTTACCTATAAAGCAGGTAGATTCTACTTATATTATTCGTTTTACAGGTCATTGGCGCAGGCGCACGCTTTTCATCGTTCCCCACACCGGTCCCGCCATGAGCACCTCCGCCCCCTCCGCCTGGTCCCTGCCCGTTCTGCGGCAGCGCTGGCAGCCGCGCCTGCCCGGGCTGCTGCTGGCAGCCCTGCTCGCTGCGGCATCGCTTCATCTGGCGGACCTGCCATGGCTGCAGGCGCATGGCCTGAGCGCGCTGACCGTGGCGATCGTCGCCGGTATCGCGGTCGGCAATACCCTCTACCCGCGGCTGGCGCCGCGCAGCGCGGCAGGCATCGGCTTCGCCAAGCACTGGCTGCTGCGTGCCGGCATTGTGCTGTATGGCCTGCGCCTGACGTTCCAGGACATCGGCCATGTCGGCATCGCCGGCGTGCTGATGGACGTGCTGGTGGTCGCCAGCACATTTGGCCTGGCCTGTTGGCTGGGCACGCGCGTGTTCAGGATGGAGCGTGAGGCGGCGATGCTGATCGGCGCCGGCAGTGCCATCTGTGGCGCGGCGGCAGTGATGGCGGCCGAGCCGGTGGTGCGTGGTCGTGCGGCACAGGTAACAGTGGCGGTATCGACCGTGGTGGTGTTCGGTACGCTTGCCATGTTCCTGTATCCGGCGCTGTATGCGTTGCTGCAGTCGCACGGCTGGCTGGCGATGGACGCGCGGCAGTACGGCCTGTTCACCGGGGCGACCGTGCACGAAGTGGCGCAGGTGGTGGCTGCCGGCCGTGCCGTGGGTGAGGCGGCTGCCGATACCGCCGTCATCACCAAGATGGTCCGGGTGATGCTGCTTGCGCCCTTCCTGGTCGTGCTGTCGCTCTGGCTGGCACGCGGCAGCAAGGCAACGCCTGAGGGCAGCAAGGCCCGCATCGTTGTGCCGTGGTTCGCGTTCGGTTTCGTCGCCGTGGCCGGCATGAACTCGCTGCAGCTGCTGCCCGCCGGACTTCACGCAGCGCTGGTGCAGCTGGACACGGTGCTGCTGGCGATGGCGATGGCGGCGCTGGGCGTGACCACCCATGTCTCCGCGCTGCGCCAGGCGGGCCTGAAGCCGCTGCTGCTGGCGCTGCTCCTGTTCGCCTGGCTGCTGTTCGGTGGCCTGGCGATCCAGCAGGGCGTGCTGGCGATGCTGCACTGAGCGCAGGTCTGCCGATACGGCCGCTGCCCCGGGAGACGGGGACGGCCGCGCGCGCAGGTACAATGCGCCATGACTGATTTCTCGACCCTGCCGCTGAGCCCGGCCCTGCAGCCCGGCCTGGATGCCCTCGGCTACACCACCCTGACCCCTGTGCAGGCCCAGAGCCTGCCCGCCATCCTCGATGGCCGCGACGTGATCGCGCAGGCTCCGACCGGCAGCGGCAAGACCGCTGCGTTCGGCCTGGGGCTGCTGCAAGCGATCGATCCGAGCCTGATCCGCGTACAGGCGCTGGTGCTGTGCCCGACCCGCGAACTGGCCGACCAGGTCGGCAAGCAGATCCGCAAGCTGGCCACCGGCATCCCCAACCTGAAGCTGCTGCTGCTGGTCGGCGGCGTACCGCTGGGACCGCAGCTCGCCTCGCTGGAAGGCCACGACCCGCACGTGGTGGTCGGCACCCCTGGCCGCGTGCAGGAGCTGGCACGCAAGCGCGCGCTGAATCTTGGCGCGGTGCGCACGCTGGTGCTGGACGAAGCCGATCGCATGCTCGACATGGGCTTTGAAGAGCCCATCCGCGAAATCGCCGGACGCACCCACAAGGACCGGCAGAGCCTGCTGTTCTCGGCCACCTTCCCCGACAGCATCCGTGCCATTGCCCGTGACCTGCTGCGCGATGCCGTTGAAGTCACCGTGGAAGGCGCTGACCAGGCGCCGGCCATCCGCCACCTGTTCTGCGAGGTCGAGCCGGCCCATCGGCAGAAGGCGCTGGCCGGCCTGCTGCTCAAGTACACGCCCGAATCGGCAGTGGTGTTCTGCAATACCCGCAAGGACGTGGATGAGGTCGCCCATTCGCTGCAGCAGTTCGGCTTCTCGGCGCTGGCCCTGCACGGTGACATGGAGCAGCGTGACCGTGAGGAAGTGCTGCTGCTCCTGGCCAACCGCAGCTGCAACGTGCTGGTCGCCAGCGACGTCGCCGCGCGCGGTCTGGACGTGGAAGAGCTGGCGGCGGTGATCAACTACGAGCTGCCGACCGATGTCGAAAGCTACCAGCACCGCGTTGGACGTACCGGCCGTGCCGGCGCCAGCGGCCTGGCCATCAGCCTGGTGGCGGGCCGCGAAAAGACCCGCGCCGAAGCGATCGAAGCACAGATGGGGCGCGCGCTGGACTGGCAGAAAACGCCGCTGGCGACGTCACGTCCCGCCGAGTTGCCGCAGGCAGCGATGCGCACCCTGCGCATCGACGGTGGCAAGACGGACAAGCTGCGCCCGGGCGACATCCTCGGCGCCTTGACCGGCGACGCCGGCCTGTCGGGCAAGTTCATCGGCAAGATCGCGATCTTCCCGACCCGCTCCTACGTGGCGATCGCGCGCGAGCAGGCCAGCAAGGCCGTGGCGAAACTGGAGGCCGGCAAGATCAAGGGCCGCCGCTTCCGCGTACGGATGATGTAAGGCCCAGCGACAGGTAGCGCCGGGCCATGCCCGGCGGCAGTTCCAAAGCCGGTAGCGCCGGGCCATGCCCGGCGGCAGTCTCAGAACACCAGCTCGGTGTGCAGCGGCAGGTCCGCCTGCCAACGGGCGCGGCCACCCAGGCCATCCAGCTCGACCAGGACGCCAGCACCGACCACGTCCACGCCCAACCGGCGCACCAGCGACAATGCGGCCACCAGCGTGCCGCCGGTCGCCAGCACGTCATCGATGATCGCCACGCGCGCGCCGGCCGCCAGCGCATCGGCATGCACTTCGATGCAGTCGCTGCGGTACTCCAGTGTGTATTCCTCGCGCAGCACCTGGCCGGGCAGCTTGCCCGGCTTGCGCACCGGCACGAAGCCGACGCCCAGTTCCAGTGCCATCGCGGCACCCAGGATGAAACCACGCGATTCGATACCCACCACCGCGTCCAGCTTCTGGTCGCGCCAGCGGTCGGCCATCGCGCGGATGGCATCACGGAAGTCCTCGCCGTGCGCGAGCAGCGGCATGATGTCCTTGAACAGGATGCCGGGCTTGGGGAAGTCGGCGATGTCGCGCAGGCGCGAGGCCCACTGAGGAGCGACGATAGCGTCGGTCATGTCACGTCGGATGTCTGATGGCGGCATAGGGTACCCGTTCCCGGCGCGGCCTGCCTGGCTGGGCTGCGCCCGGCGCCTGCAGAGGCGTCAAGCCAAGGCAAAGGCAGAAGCTGGTTTCCTGCGGGATGCGGGGTGGGTCGTGGGGTCAGATCCGTTCTCCGCAGGAAAACGGATCTGACCCCATTCTCGTATGTCGATATCTGACAGATGTGTCGACCAAGGTCGACACCTACCAACGGTCCCCGCACTCCGACACCGCCCCACCCAACCACGGAATCCAGCTTTCGCGCTGGCTTTTGACCTGGCCTCGGCGGGTGCAGGGCGCAGCCCTGCCGAACCCCACGCTCAGGAACTGCAGGACAGCATCGAGCAGCCGGCGCGGTCGTCGGCCCAGGCCGGGCGCCTGCTGGCGAAATGCTCACGTCCGGCGCGTTGGGTGTACGGATCGCGCAGCACGTCCTGCAAGGCGTGTACGCCGCCCATGTCCCCTTGTTCCGCACGGTCGATCGCTTCCTGCGCCAGCCAGTTGCGCAGCACGTACAGCGGATTGGCCGCGCCCATCTTCGCCAGGCGCTCGGCGGCCGGAAGAGGATCCGCCCGCAATCGCGCGGCGTAGTCCTGCAGCCACTGCCGCAGCGGCACCTGCACGGCCTCCTGCCGCTCCCGGTCGTAGTAGACCTCAGCCAGTGCCGCCGGATCGGGCGATGCCGGATCGATCCGCATCAAGGCGCGCCAGGACAGGGTCATGTCCATGCCACCGTCCTGCAGCAGCTGCTGCCAGCGCTGGTAGAGCTGCAGATCGGCATCATCGGCAGCTGCCAGGCCAAGCTTGGCCGCCGCATCGCGACGCGTGCAGGCGGCAAAGGTGGCCTGATAGGCAGCAAGGCCCGCCTGCAACGGCGCGACGTCGGCAAACAAGGGCGACAGCGCCTGCGCAAGCCGCCCCAGATTCCAGTACGCCACCTGCGGCTGCGTTCCGAAGCGGTAGCGACGGCCCTGTGCGTCAGTGGTGTTCGGGGTCCAGTCCGGATCGAAGTCCTCGACCCAGCCATAGGGGCCATAGTCGAGAGTGAGGCCGAGCACGGAAAGGTTGTCGGTGTTCATTACCCCATGCACGAAACCGACACGCATCCAGTGCGCGATCATCTCGGCGGTGCGCACCGCGATCTGCGCGAACCAGTCACCGTACAGCGCCTCACCCTGCCCTGCCAGTTCGGGGAAATCACGGGCGATGCAGGCATCCACCAGTTGCTGCAGCAGTGACGTCTCACCGCGCGAGGCCGGCAGTTCGAACGAACCGAAACGCAGGAACGAGGGCGACACACGGCATACGATCGCGCCGGGCTCGGCTCGCGGACGGCCGTCATAGAACATGTCGCGCACCACGTGCTCGCCGGTACCGACCAGCGACAGCGCGCGCGTGGTCGGTACACCGAGGTGGTGCATGGCCTCACTGCACAGGAATTCACGGATCGACGAGCGCAGCACCGCGCGACCGTCGGCGCCACGGGAGTACGGGGTCGGGCCTGCACCCTTCAGCTGCAGTTCCCAGTGCCGGCCATCCGGCGCCACCAGCTCGCCCAGCGAGATCGCCCGCCCATCGCCAAGCTGGCCCGCCCAGTGACCGAACTGGTGCCCGCCGTAATTGGCGGCCCACGGCTGCATGCCCGGATACAACGCGTTGCCAGCGAATACCTGGGCAAACGTGCCGCTCGACACTTCAGCCACATCGATGCCGAGCAGCGCAGCGACCTCCGGCGACCAGGCCAGCAGGGTCGGCGCGGCGACCGGCGTCGGCATCACCGAGGACCAGGCCGCCTCGCGGACTTCACGCCGGCGGGGCCCGGCTTCCGGGTCGCCCGGCAGGGCGGTCAGCAGACGGTTGTCGAATCGCGGGAAGGGGCTGTCCATGGCCCTGACATGGGGATGGACGCCGCTGACCTCAATCGCCGCGCAGCGCCTGCAGCGATCCGCCGTGCGCTTCAGCGCGCTGGTAGGCCGGGCGTTCACCGATGCGCTGGAGAAACGCGCGCAGCGCCGGCTTGTCGTCCAGTCCGCCTCCGCGCGCCGCTGCGGCCTGGATCGGGAAGCTCATCTGGATATCGGCCGCGGTGAAACGCTCACCCGCGAACCACGGGCTCTCGGCCAGGCGGCGCTCCATCCAGTCCAGGTGCAGGCGGCGCTGCGGGCCGACGAAGCTCTGCTCGGCCTTGTCGGCGATGCTGCGGGCAATCGGGCGCACGAAGAACGGCACCGGCGCGTTGCGGATGCGGCTCATCACCAGCGTCAGCAGCAGCGGCGGCATCGCCGAGCCTTCGGCGTAGTGCAGCCAGTAGCGATAGGCCATGCGCTCGGCACCTTCGGCCGGTATCGGCGACGGCGACACCTGCCGCTGCGTGTCGTAGCGGTCAGCCAGGTAATCAAGAATGGCGCCGGATTCGGCCAGCACCTGCTCGCCGTCCTGCAGCACCGGTGATTTCCCCAGCGGATGTACCTGGCGCAGTGCCGGCGGTGCCAGCAGCGTTCTGGGGTCGCGCGGGTAACGGCGCAGTTCGTAGTCCAGCCCCAGCTCCTCCAGCATCCACAGCACGCGCAGCGAACGGGAATTCTCGAGGTGATGGACGATGCGCATGAAAGGACTCCAGAGGGGTGCAAGCATCGTAACGCGCCTGCACGCATGCGCCTGTGGATTCGATCCGCGCCTGCTCCCGCCGACGCAAAAAAAAAACGCCGGAAGCTTGCGCTTCCGGCGTTCTGGCTACCCGAGGACAGCAGACGGATTAGACCGCCTGCACCTGGTCAGCCTGCATACCCTTCTGGCCCTGGACGGCGATGAAGGTGACCTTCTGGCCTTCCTGCAGGGTCTTGAAGCCGGTGCCCTGGATGGCGCGGAAGTGCACGAACAGGTCCGGGCCGCTTTCCGGGGTGATGAAGCCGAAGCCCTTGGCGTCGTTGAACCACTTGACGGTGCCGGTCTGACGTTCAGACATATTTACTAACTCCTGAAACACATGTTGAAAAAAATCGCAGCCACCGGGTATCGGGGCCGAGACTGAGTTGCAGGCGTTGGTAAAGCGGATCGATGAGTGGATCGTGAGATCAACTGCACCAGGCCACGATTCACGGTGACCCTAGCAAACACAGTGGGTCGCACGATACGCGTGTTTTCCCCAAAAAGCGATAGCCCCGGCATTCATCGCCACCCCGCCCCCGCTAGGCGTGGCAAGGGCTGGCAGTCGGTCGGGCCCGGATCCGGGGACCCATTCAGGTTTTTCCTACCCTACACTGGGTAAATGACTGAAGCTGAAACCCCGGCTGAACTGCCCCGTCCCCGCATCTGGGTGGACGCAGACGCCTGCCCTGTTGTCATCCGCGACATCCTGTTCCGGGCCGCCGAGCGGGTCGGCCTGGAGTTGACCCTGGTCGCCAACCAGTGGATCCGCACCCCGCCCTCGCGCTGGATCCGCTCCCTCCAGGTGCCGCAGGGCCTGGACGTGGCTGACAGCGCCATCGTCGAACGGGTCGCCGCCGGCGATCTGGTTGTCACCCAGGACATTCCATTGGCCGCGCTGGTGCTCGAACGAGGCGCGCTGGCCCTGCATCCGCGCGGGGAGCTGTTCACCGCCGACACCATCGCCCAGCGCCTGTCGGTACGCAATTTCATGGAAGAGCTGCGCGGCGCCGGCGTCCAGACCGGGGGCCCGCCTCCCCTGCATGCGCGCGACCGCCAGGCGTTCGGCAGCGCGCTGGACCGCTGGTTGGCCAGCATCCGCGTGGCGCGATGAGGCGGGGCCCGGCTCACGCCACCACTGGGCCCAGCTCCAGGCCCAGCTCCAGGCCCAGCTGACGCTGGCTGCTGAACACCCGCCGTACCCCATTCAGGGGATCGTCGAAGGACAACGCCCGCGCCAGCAGTTGCAGCGGCGCCTGCGCCCCGGTCGCGGCCGGACGCAGCTGCGGATACAGGTCGTCTCCGATGATGGGCGCGCCCAGCGCCGCCATGTGCACGCGCAGCTGGTGCTTGCGACCGGTTCTCGGCTGCAGGCGGTAGCGCCAGACCGGACCTGTCGCGTCGATCACCTCGATGCGGGTACTCGCATTCGGCTCGCCCTCCATTTCGCCCATGCGGAAGAACGGTTGTGCCGGGCCGATGCGGCTGTGGCGCTCGAACGGGAAGTCCAGCGCCGGCAGTGCCGGGGCCAGCGCCTCGTAGGTCTTGTCGATACGGCGCTCGCGGAACAGGCGCTGGTAGGCATCGCGCGACTCCGGTCGCAGCGAGAACAGGACCAGCCCAGCGGTGAGCCGGTCCAGGCGGTGCAGCGGTGCCAGCTGCGCGTTGCCGGTCCGCGCCACCAGCCGCGCCAGCAGGGTTTCGCGGACATGGGCACCCGCCGGGGTCACCGGCAGGAAGTGCGGCTTGTCGACCACCAGCAGATGCTCGTCCTGGTAGAGGATCGTCTCGTTGAACGGAATGCGCGGCTCGTGGCTGACCTCGCGGAAATACAGGATTTCCAGCCCCACCTGCCACGGCTGGTCCGCCGCCAGCGCCCTGCCCTGCGCATCCTGTACCCGTCCGCGCGCGAACCGGTCCTGCCACTGGCTGCGGTCGATGCGCGGAAAGCGTGCGCACAGGCCGTCCAGCAGGGTCGGCCAATGGCCGGGTGGCAGCTGCAGCCGGCTGGGCAGGGTCATCGCGTCCGCTCCGGCGGCAACAGGAACCGCAAGCGTGCCACCGTTGACACGCGGCAGACACCCCGGCCACGGACACCCCTGCAGCAAACCTCTATCATTGTCCTCTTTAGTCGACGGATCCCCCATGGCCCTCACCGCCACCATCCGCAAGGCCGAGTTGCAGATCAGCGACATGGATCGCGGCTACTACGCGACCCACAACCTGACCCTGGCCCAGCATCCGTCGGAAACCGACGAGCGCCTGATGGTGCGCCTGCTCACCTTCGCCCTCAACGCCGACGACCGCCTGGAATTCGGCCGGGGCCTGAGTACGGATGACGAGCCGGACCTGTGGCAGCACGACTACACCGGCGACATCCTGCAGTGGATCGACCTCGGCCACCCCGATGAATCCCGTATCCGCAAGGCCAGCAATCGCAGCCGCCAGGTGCAGGTGGTCAACTACGGCGGCAATGCGTCCGACATCTGGTGGGGCAAGCAGGGCAAGGGCCTGGCGCGCTTCGACAACCTGTCGGTGATCGACCTCGATGGCACCTTCGTCGAGCAGTGGGGCCAACAGATCCAGCGTGCCATGCGCTTCAGCGTGCTGATCCAGGACGGCGAGGTGCAGATCCTCAACGACCAGATCCAGCTCGACATCATCCCCACCTGGCGCAAGCGCGCCAAGGCATGAGTACGACGCGCTGCGACGTCGTGGTGATCGGTGCCGGTGCCGCCGGCCTGATGACCGCGATCACCGCCGGCCGGCGCGGCCGCCAGGTGCAGGTGATCGATCACGCCAACAAGATCGGCAAGAAGATCCTGATGTCCGGCGGTGGCCGCTGCAACTTCACCAACACCGGCACCACCCCGGCCAACTTCCTGTCGGCCAATCCGCACTTCTGCAAATCGGCGCTGGCCCGCTATACGCCTTGGCACTTCATCGAGATGGTCGAGCGCCATGCCATCGCCTATCACGAGAAGGAGCTGGGGCAGCTGTTCTGCGACGTTTCGTCCAAGCAGATCGTGAAGATGCTGGTGGACGAGTGCCAAGCAGCGGGTGTGCACATCCGTACCCACTGCAGCGTCGAGCGCATCGAGCACGGGGCGGATGGCTTCCGTGTGCACACCACGCAGGGGATGTTCCACTGCGCCTCGCTGGTGGTCGCCACCGGTGGCCTGTCCATCCCCAGCCTGGGCGCAACCGGCTTCGGCTACGAGATTGCACGCCAGTTCGGGCATGCCGTGCTGCCGACCCGCGCCGGACTCGTGCCGCTGACCCTCAGTGGCAGGCACCAGGAGCGCCTGGCCGACCTGAGCGGTGTCGCCCTGCCGATCGAGGCGCGCTGCAACGGCATGCAGTTCCAGAATTCCATGCTGCTCACCCATCGTGGCGTCAGCGGCCCGGCGATCCTGCAGATCTCTTCCTTCTGGCAACCCGGCGATGCACTGGAACTGGATCTGCTGCCCGGCCAGGATGCCGGCCAGTGGCTGCGACGGATGAAGCAGGAGCGGCCAGCCGCCGAGCTGCGCACGGTGCTGGCCGAGGTCCTGCCCAAGCGCCTGGCCCAGCGCCTGTGCGAACACTGGCTGCCGGACCGCCCGGTACGGCAGCTGGATGAGCCCCAGCTGCGCCAGGCTGCGCAGCTGCTGGGTGCGTTCCCGCTGGTGGCCAGTGGCACCGAAGGTTACCGCACCGCCGAGGTCACGCTGGGCGGCGTGGACACCGCCGACGTTTCGTCCTCCACGATGGAATCCAAGCGCGTGCCGGGCCTGCATTTCGTCGGCGAAGTGCTGGACGTCACCGGCTGGCTTGGCGGCTACAACTTCCAGTGGGCCTGGGCCAGCGGCCACGCCGCCGGCAGCGTGGTGTGAACCGCATCGCCGTTCGGGGTGCGGGATGCCTGCACGCATGGACGGCTCGCCGTGCATCGTGTATCAAGATCCGCAGATTGGGGAGCAGTGCATGCAGAACGCGAACGACATCACCATCCGCCTGCTGATCGTCGACGACAGCGGCGAGAATGCGGAAGCCATCGTCAGCACGCTGCGCAACAGCGGCATCGCCGTGCGCCCCTGGCGCCCGCAGGATTCGGCCGAGCTGTCGCAGGTGCTGGCCAACCAGGCCATCGATCTGGTGCTGGCCTCGCCCTCGCAGGGCATCCCGCTGCCGCTGGTGGCCCAGCACATCGCCGCCAGTGGCAAGGACATTCCGCTGGTGCTGCTGGCCGAGCGCATCGACGAGGATGAGCTGGTCCAGGCCAGCAGCCATGGCATCCGCGCCCTTGCCCTCCGTCAACGGCCGGAGCATCTGCTGGCGGTGGTCCGCGACCAGTGGGTCGACCTGCAGGCGCGCCGCGGGCTGCGCCGCATCGAGGCACAGATGCGCGAGACCGAGCGCCGTTGCGACGCGCTGATTGCCTCCTCCCGCGAACCCATCGCCTATGTGCACGAAGGCATGCACATCCGCGCCAACGATGCCTATCTGGACATGTTCGGCTACGAGCATTTCGACGACATCGAGGGCATCTCGCTGCTGGACATGGTGGCCGCCCAGCATGTTGATGACTTCAAGCAGCTGCTGAAGAGCCTCAGCCGCGGCGAAGCGCCACCACCGCAGTACCAGCTCGATGCACGCCACCAGGATGGCAGTGCGTTTCCGGCAACGATGGAATTCACCGCAGCCACCTATGAGGGCGAATCCTGCCTGCAGGTCGTGTTCCGCCGCCGGATCGAGTTCGACCCGGAACTGGCCCGAGAGGTCGAGGATCTTCGCCAGCGCGACCAGGTGACCGGCCTGCTGAACCGGCCGACCTTCATGCTGCAGGTCGAAAGTGCGGTCGCCCAGGCTGGCCGCAGCGAGGGCCAGTTCGGCCTGCTGCTGGTCGAGCCCGACCACTATGCGCGGCTGATGCCGGACATCGGGCTGGCCTCGGCCGATACCCTCATCGGCGCGCTGGCCTCCCTGCTGGCCGATGTCGTGGGGGAGGACGCGCAGCTGGCGCGCTTCGGCGAACACAGCTTCGCCGTGCTGCAGGCCGGCCCCTATGCGCAGACCGTGGCACTGGCCGAACGCATCCGTGAGGCATATGCCGCCCATGTGTTCAGCATCGGCGCGCGTTCGGCCACGGTCACCGTGAGCATCGGCGGTGTCCAGGTCGGCGAGAAGATCGCCAGTATCGGCCAGGTCCTGGCGCGTGCCAGCGAGTGCACGCAGGCGGCCGCCGAGCTGGGCAACACCTGTCGCATCTTCGATCCGGCCGCGGTCGATCGGGTCGAGGAAGAACGTGTGCAGCGCTGGGTCGGCCGCATCCGCGAAGCCCTGGACGGCGACGGCTTCCAGCTGCATTACCAGCCGGTACTGAACCTGCAGGGCGAGCCACTGGAGCTGTACGAAGCCTATCTGCGACTGGAGCACAACGGTGAACTGCTCAGTCCCACCGCTTTCCTTGGCATCGCCGAGGAACACGGGCTGCTGGCCGAGATCAACCGCTGGGTGGTGTCCAAGGCCATCACGGTGCTGGGGCAGCGCGCGCGCGAAGGCAGCGCCACCCAGATGCTGGTGAAGGTCACCCCCGAATCGTTCGACGACCCGCAGATGATTGCCACCCTGCGTGGTGAACTGAAAGCGCACGGGGTTCCGGGCGAGCGCCTGTGGCTGCATGCGCCGGAAGCGAAGGTGTTCACCCACCTGCGCAGCGCCCAGCAGTTCCTGGCCGCCGTGGCCCCGCTGGGCTGCCGCATCGGCCTGGAACAGTTCGGGTCCGGCCTGGATTCGTTCCAGCTGCTCGCCCACTTCCAGCCGCAGTTCCTCAAGCTGGACCGTGGATTCACCAGCGACCTGGCGGCGACCCGCGAGAACATCGACCGCATCAGCCAGATCACGGCGCGCGCGCAGGAGGCCGGTATCCGCACCATCGCCGAGTTCGTCAGCGATGCCAATTCCATGACGCTGCTGTTCAGTGCAGGCGTGGACTACGTGCAGGGCGACTTCGTCGGTCCGGCGCTGCCGACGATGAGTTTCGACTTCGGGTGATCCCGCATCGCCGGGCATGGCCCGGCGCTACCAAGGGGCGCCGGGGTAACGCCGGCCCATGCACGACGAGCCTGGTAGCGCCGGGCCATGCCCGGCGAGCATAGCGGCGCGCCCTACGTGAAAAGGCCGGCTTTCGCCGGCCTTCTTGATCAGGTCATATCGACCAGGTTGTTGATCTTCACATCCGGATCGACGTCGGCCTCGTAGTCGACGCCTTCAACGCCGAAACCGAACAGGCGCAGGAAGTCCGCCTTGTAGCCGGCCAGGTCGCTGATCTCGTACAGGTTCTCGTTGGTCACCTGCGGCCACAGCGCAACCACCTTGCCCTGCACGTCTGCCGCCATTTCCTTGTAGTCGGCACGCAGGCGGCCTTCTTCATCGACCAGCGCGACGGTATGGCCATCGCCATCGACCAGATCGTGACGCAGGCGGTCGATCGCCACGCCGTCGGCCTTGCCGCCGTAGAGAATGTCGTAGAGCACGTCCAGCTGCTCGATGCAGCCTTCGTGGGTGCCCTTTTCCTTCATCACCTTGAACAGCAGCGACAGGTACAGCGGCATCGTCGGAATGGCCGAGCTCGCCTGGGTGACCACGGCCTTGAGCACCGACACGCGGGCATCACCGCCGATCTTCGCCAGCTTCTCGCGCAGGCCCAGCACCTTGGTGTCGAGATCCTTCTTGGCAGCGCCGATCGAGCCATTCCAGTAGATGGCCTGGGTGATTTCTTCGCCAACGTAGGTGAAGGCGGTGGTGGTGCAGCCGTTGGCCAGCACGCCGGCATCGGCCAGCGCGTCGATCCACATCTGCCAGTCTTCACCGCCCATCACTGCGACGGTCCCTGCGATTTCCTCCGGCGTCGCCGGCTGCAAAGTGGTCTCGGTGATCACTTCCTTGTCGGTATCCAGGCCACGCAGCGTGATCGGCTCACCGATCGGCTTCAGCGTGGAACTGATCACTTCACCGGTCTTTGGGTGCTTGCGGCGCGGCGCAGCCAGGCTGTAGACGACCTGGTCGACCTGGCCGAGATCGGCCTTGATCATCTCGATGGTGCGCGCCTTCACTTCATCCGAGAACGCATCACCATTGATGCTCTTGGCATACAGGCCCGCCTCATCGGCATAGCGGTGGAACGCCGCCGAGTTGTACCAGCCCGCCGTGCCCGGCTTGGTCTCGCTGCCGGGACGCTCGAAGAACACGCCCAGGGTCGCCGCACCGCTGCCGAACGCGGCAGTGATGCGGGCGGCCAGGCCGTAGCCGGTCGAGGCGCCGATCACCAGCACGCGCTTGGGACCGTTCTGGATCGGCGGGCGGGCGCGGATGTAGTCGATCTGCTGCTTGACGGCGGCGTCGCAGCCGGTCGGATGGGTGGTGACGCAGATGAAGCCGCGGACGCGCGGTTTGATGACCATGGATACCTCGGGTTGGCAGATGCGGCGCGCAGGGCGCTCAGCAGGAATCGGAGGGCGCGCCTGCGCGCGCGAACCGCAGGATCGTAGTGTGCGGGGCACGATTGCACAACCGACGGCGGCGTAGGGTGGTGTTTCTTCTGCAGGGTTGCACCCTGCACCTGCTGCAGGCCGGAGCAACGTCAACGTCAAAGGCTGGCTTGCTGAGGGATGGCGGAGTGGGTCCGGTTGCGGAGGACGCCGTGAATACGTCCCTGCAGGCTCGGTCGCGCCATCCATGGCGCTCACGCCCCCACAACCGGACCCACCCCGCCTTCGACAGTCTTCCGCGTTCTGTCGGAAATGCTCTTGGGGTCAGATCCGTTTTCCACAGGAAAACGGATCTGACCCCGGATTCATTTCGATCAGCCGCCGGAATCTGTCGAAGGTGGGGCGGTGTCAGAGTGCGGGGTGTCAGCCGCAGGACTGCACGCCCTGCCAACAAAAAACCCCGCTTGCGCGGGGTTCTCTGTGCGTTGCGTGCAGCGCGAACGCTTACGGACGGCGGGCCAGAGCCTCGATGTCCTTGGCCTTCGGCAGCAAATCCTGCTTGCTCACGCGCAGGAAGCCGATCGTGAGCATCGGCACCGCGACCAGGATCGACGACATGACCACGATCACCGCACCGATCATGTGCGTTTCGGCCAGGCCTTCCATCGAGCTGCCACCGTACAGGTACAGGGCCAGTGCGGACAGGAAGAACATCACCGCGGTGATCACCGTACGCGACAGCGTCTGGTTGATCGAACGGTTCAGCACTTCCATCGGTTCCACGCGCAGGCTGCGGAAGTTCTCGCGGACGCGGTCGAACACCACGATGATGTCGTTGATCGCAAAGCCCATCACCGACAGCAGGCCGGCCAGCACCGTCAGGTCGAACTCGCGGCCCAGCAGGGACACGTAAGCCACCGTCACGATCAGGTCGAACATGGCCACGATGCTGGCGGTGACCGCGAACTTCCATTCAAAGCGGACGGCGATGTAGATCAGGAAGCCCGCCAGCATGAAGATGGTGGCGTACAGGCCGTTCATCGCCAGATCCTTGCCGATCTGCGGGCCGACGAACTCATTGCGCAGCACCGTCGCCTGGTTGTCGGCCGAGGACAGCGCCTTGACCACGGCCGCCGCGGTAGCCTTGTCCTCGGCGGCGGAATCGCCGGTACCCGGGGCATGCTCACCGTGCGGCGCCAGGCGGATCAGCAGGTCGGTACTGCCACCGACGCTCTGCACCTGGGCGCCGTCGAAGCCGCTCTGCTCGAGCTTGGTGCGGACCTGCTCGACGTCCACCGGGCGCTCGAAGCGGGCTTCGATCAGGGTGCCACCGGTGAAGTCCAGGGCATAGTTGAAGCCCTTGAAGCCGATGATGGCGATCGATGCCAGGAACACGATGATCGTGACGACCATGGCGACATGGCGCCACCGCATGAAATCGATCTTGGTGTCGTTCGGGAGGATGTGCAGCGGAAACAGTTTCATGTGCGTGTCGTCCCGTCAGATGGCCACGTTCTGGAGCTTCTTGCGGCGGCCGTAGATCAGCGTCGCCAGCGCACGCGACACGGTGATCGCGGTGAACATGGAGGCGAAAATACCGATGATCATGGTCAGCGCGAAGCCCTTCAGCGGACCGGTACCGAATGCGAACAGTGCCACGCCGACGATCAGGCCGGTCAGGTTGGCGTCGAGGATGGTGCCGGAAGCGCGCTCGTAACCGGTCACGATCGCGGTCTTGCCCGGAACACCGGCCCGCAGCTCTTCACGGATACGCTCGTTGATCAGCACGTTGGCGTCGACCGACAGGCCGACCGACAGCGCCAGGCCGGCGAAGCCCGGCAGGGTCATGGTCGCGCCGAACAACGACATCACCGCCACCACGATCAGCAGGTTGAACAGCATCGCCACCGACGTGATGATGCCGAACATGCGGTAGTAGATGCTGAAGAACACCAGGGTGAACAGGAAGGCGAAGACCACGGCGCGCATGCCGTTCTTGACGTTCTCGGCACCCAGGCTCGGGCCGACCACGCGCTCTTCGACGAAGTCCATCGGCGCGGCCAGCGAGCCGGACTTCAGCAGCTTGGCCAGATCTTCGGCTTCCTTCTTCTGCAGGCCGGTGGTCTGGAAGTTCTTGCCGAACACGCCATTGATGTTGGCCACCGAGATCACTTCCTCGTTGACCTTGAAGCCGCGCACTTCCTGGCCGTCGACCACGGTCACGGTCGGCACGCGTTCGGTGTACACCACCGCCATCGGCTTGTTCACGTTGGCGCTGGTGAAGTCGAACATGCGCTGGCCACCGACGTTGTTCAGCGTCACGCTGACCGCCGGGGCACCGCTGTTGGCGTCGGTCACCGCCTGCGCAGCCACCATCTGGTCGCCGGTGACGATCACGCGCTTGTTCAGCAGGATCGGGCCGCGGCCGTCACGCTGCTGGTAGACCTTGGCTTCCGGCGGGATGCGGCCGGCGTTGATGGCGTCCTGGGCGTTGCCCTCGACCACCGCACGGTATTCCAGGGTGGCGGTCGCACCGATCATGCGCTTGGCTTCGGCCGTGTCCTGCACGCCGGGCAGCTGCACCACGACGCGGTCGGCGCCCTGGCGCTGGATGATCGGCTCGGCCACGCCCAGCTGGTTCACGCGGTTGCGCAGGGTATTGATGTTCTGCTCGATGGCGCCGTTGGCGATCTGCGAGATCTCGGCCTCCGGCACGGTCACCGTGATGCGGCTACCGCTGACGTCGTAACCGAGGGTCGGCTGCGCCTTGAGCAGGGCCGTGCGGGCGCGCTGCGCGGCGTCGTCACCGGCGGACGGGCTCAGGTTGGCCACGATGCTGTTGTCGGCGCGACGCTCGACCGACTGGTACGGAATGCGTGCGTCGCGCAGGGTGCTGCGCACGTCTTCGGTATAGGCATCCAGGCGCTTGTCCAGCGCAGCCTTCTGGTCCACCTGCAGCACGAAGTGCACGCCGCCCTGCAGGTCCAGGCCGAGCGTCATCGGGCGACCGCCAAGATTGGCCAGCCAGTCCGGAACGGTGGATGCCAGGTTCAGCGCGACCGTGTAGTTCTCACCCACGCTGTCGCGCAGCAGGTCGCTTGCCGCGGCCTGGGTCTTGAGGTCCGGCAGGCGGACGATCAGGCTCTCGCCTTCCTTCTCCGCGCCGAGGCTGGCGATGCCGGCCTTCTTCAGGTCAGCCACCACGCGGTCGCGGAGGGCGTCGTCGACCTGTCCGCCACGGTTGGCGGTGATCTGGACGGCCGCGTCCTTCTGGTAGATGTTGGGCAGCGCATACAGCGTACTGAGCGCAAGTACGATCAGGATGACGACGTACTTCCAGCGTGGAAATTCGAGCATTGCTTGGGTCCCGCGCGGCGCCATCCCCGGCGCCGCGGTTGTGCATCGGAAAGGGAGTGGCTTACTGGGCCGACTTCAGGGTACCGGCCGGCAGCACGTTGCCGACAGCGCCCTTCTGCACGCGGATGCGCACGTTCTCGGCCACTTCCAGGGTGACGAAGTTGTCGCCGATGTCGGTGACCACGCCGGCGATGCCACCGTTGGTCAGCACTTCGTCGCCACGCTTGATCTTCTCCAGCATGGCCTTGTGCTCCTTCTGCCGCTTCATCTGCGGGCGGATCATCAGGAAGTACATGATGGCGATCAGGATGATCGGGAACAGCAGCGTGGTCAGGCCCATGCCCTGCGGTTGGCCACCGGCGGCCTGGGCGTGGGCGGCGGGAATCAGGAAGGCAAGCAGGTTCATCTTTGGTCCTTTGGTTGGGCGGCGCTCCGGCCCTTTCACGGGCGCGGGGTGTCGACCGCGGATCTGGGTCAGCCTTGAAGTATGCCATGGCCCCGGACGTTCGTCCCCGGGCCGTTCGACAGGGGGGGCGCCGGGTTACAGCGGCGGCGGAACCGCTCCGCGTGCCGCATAGAAGGACTCGCGGAACGCCTGGAAGGTTCCCGCCTCGATCGCCGCCCGGATGTCGGCCATCAGCTTCTCGTAGTAGAACAGGTTGTGCAGGGTGCCCAGCATCGGCGCCAGCATCTCGTTGCAGCGGTCCAGGTGGCGCAGGTACGAGCGGGTGTAGCCGCCGGTACAGGCCACGCAGCCGCAGCCCGGTTCGATCGGGTCCATGTCCCGCGCATACTGCGAATTGCGGATGCGGACGGTACCGAACGAGGTGAAGTAATGCCCGTTGCGCGCGTTGCGGGTCGGCATCACGCAGTCGAACATGTCCACGCCGCGTGCGACACCCTCGACCAGGTCTTCCGGCCGGCCCACGCCCATCAGGTAGCGCGGGCGGTCGCCCGGCAGCTCCGGATCCAGGTGGTCGAGCATGGCGTTGCGCTCGTGCTCCGGCTCGCCCACGGCCAGGCCACCGATGGCATAGCCATCGAAGCCGATCGCCTGCAGGGCCTCGGCCGAGCGGCTGCGCAGGTCGGTATGCACCCCACCCTGGACGATCCCGAACAGGGCCGCATCGTTGCCGAGCTCGTCATGCGCGTTGCGGCTGCGCTGGGCCCAGCGCAGGCTCAGCTCCATCGACCGGCGGGCGACGTCCTCGGTGGCCGGGTACGGGGTGCACTCGTCGAAGATCATCACCACGTCCGAATCGAGCACCTTCTGGATCTTCATGCTCTCTTCCGGGCCGAGGAACACCCGGGCCCCGTCGGTCGGCGAAGCGAAGGTCACGCCCTGTTCGGTGATCTTGCGGCGGTGGGCCAGCGAGAACACCTGGAAACCGCCGGAATCGGTCAGGATCGGGCCGTCCCAGCGGCAGAAGCCATGCAGTCCGCCGTGGTCGGCGATGATGTCCAGGCCCGGACGCAGGTACAGATGGAAGGTGTTGCCAAGGATGATCTCGGCACCCAGCGCGCGCACCTGGTCCGGCAGGATGCCCTTGACCGAGCCATAGGTTCCCACGGGCATGAAAGCCGGCGTTTCCACCGTGCCGCGCGGGAAGGTCAGGCGGCCGCGACGGGCACGGCCGTCGCGGGTCTTGAGCTGGAACTGCAGTCGGGACATGGAGCGGTCGTTCAGGCAAATAGTTGCCTATTGTCTCCCAAGAAGGCGGCTGCCGGTAGCGCCGGGCCATGCCCGGCGACCGTCGCACCTCCCCCCCTCTCCGCCGGGCATGGCCCGGCGCTACCGTTATCGTCCCTGCGGGAACAGCAGCATCGCGTCGCCGTAACTGAAGAAGCGATAGCGCTGCTGGATCGCGTGCTGATAGGCCTCGAACACCCGCTCCTTGCCGGCAAAGGCCGAAATCATCATCAACAGGGTGCTTTCCGGCAGATGGAAATTGGTCACCATCGCGTCAACGCTGCGGATCCGATAGCCCGGGGTGATGAAGATCTGCGTCTCGCCGGCGAACGGCAACAGCTCGCCGTCACGCATCGCACTTTCCAGCGCGCGCACCACGGTGGTGCCGACACCGATCACGCGCCCGCCCGCAGCGCGGGTCCGACGCACCTGCTGCACCAGCTCGGCGCCCACGTTCAGCCACTCGCGGTGCATCACGTGGTCCTTCAGGTCATCGGCTCGCACCGGCTGGAAGGTGCCTGCCCCCACGTGCAGGGTGACGTGGCCGAACTCCACGCCCTTGTCCTTCAGCGCGGCCAACAGCGGTTCATCGAAATGCAGGCCGGCGGTCGGTGCCGCCACCGCTCCCACCTCCCGCGCGAACACGGTCTGGTAGCGCTCGCGGTCGTCCACGCCCGGCTCGCGCTGGATGTAGGGGGGCAGCGGCAGGCGTCCGGCGTGCAGCAGCCACTGCTCCAGTGACTCGGGCACATGGAACTGCAGCACATAGAACTCGCCGTCGCGGCCCAGCACTTCGGCTTCGCCTCCGGCATCGAGCGCGATGCGGCTGCCGGCCTTGGGCGACTTGCTGGCGCCGACCTGGGCACGCGCCTGCTGGCCGCCGAGCAGGCGCTCGATCAGGATCTCGACCCGCCCACCGCTGGCCTTCTGACCGAACAGGCGCGCCGGGATCACGCGCGTATCGTTGAATACCAGCAGGTCACCCGGCTGCAGCAGCGAGGGCAGATCACGCACCTGCAGGTCGGTGAAGGCGGCAGGGGCCGGAGGCACCAGCAGCAGGCGGCTGGCGGAACGTTCAGCCAGCGGCGCCTGCGCGATCAGTTCAGCCGGCAGGTCGTAGTGGAAATCGGACTTCTTCAAGGCAGTGGGCGGCAACAGGTCGACAATGGCGCGCATTGTACGGCCAGCGTCTGCGAGCCGGCGTGGTCCGCGGCGAACGTCGCGCAAAATGCTGCTATGCAACAGGTTTCTGCGGGGTTATCGCGCAAAAAAACAAGTGCTAGCATCGAGATGGAAGTCCGCTGCACGAGGCCGCCCAGCGCGCGTGATGACGCGCGTTTTGCTTTTTGATGGCCCGTGCGCCCCATTGTTTCAGGAGATCTGCAATGAGCTTCATCGAACGCCTCGCCCCCCTGCGCAGCCAGCCCGGCACCCGCCTCACCACCGGCCTGGACGACGCCACCCTGACCACCCTGTCCGTCCGCCATCCGCAGCTGGTGGCCGCGGTCGAGGCCGCCGCCGCGGAGTTCGCCCGTGTGCAGGGCGAACTGGGGCCGTTGCTGGGGCAGGACGAACAGGCGCAGATCGATGCCATGCAGGACGGGTTCGTCAATTTCTACGCCGACGACGCCGTTACGCCCTATGTGGCGCTGGCCGCGCGCGGCCCGTGGGTGGTCACCCTCAAGGGGGCGGTGCTGTATGACGCTGGCGGCTACGGCATGCTCGGCTTCGGTCATACCCCCGACACGGTGCTGGAGGCGATGGCCCGACCGCAGGTGATGGCCAACATCATGACCCCCAGCCTGTCACAGCAGCGCTTCATCACCGCCCTTCGCGCCGAGATCGGCCACCGTCGTGGCGGCTGCCCGTTCGCCCGTTTCATGTGCCTGAACTCCGGCTCGGAAGCGGTCGGGCTGGCCGCACGCATCGCCGACGTCAACGCCAAGCTGCAGACCGACCCGGGTGCGCGCCACGCCGGCGCCGCGATCAAGCGTGTGGTGGTCAAGGGCAGCTTCCATGGCCGCACCGACCGGCCGGCGCTGTACTCCGATTCCAGCCGCAAGAGCTACATGCAGCATCTGGCCAGCTACCGTGGCGAGGATTCGGTGATCACCGTGGCGCCGTACGACGAAGCCGGCCTGCGCGCGGTGTTCGAGGACGCCGCCCGCAACAAGTGGTTCATCGAGGCGGTGTTCCTGGAGCCGGTCATGGGCGAAGGCGATCCGGGCCGCTCGGTGCCGCCGTCGTTCTATGCCCTGGCCCGCGAATTGACGCGCGCGCACGGCAGCCTGCTGCTGCTCGATTCGATCCAGGCCGGCCTGCGCGCGCACGGCGTGCTGTCGGTGGTTGACTACCCGGGCTTCGAAGGCCTGGATCCGCCGGACATGGAAACCTACTCGAAGGCCCTGAACGCGGCCCAGTACCCGCTGTCGGTGCTGGCGGTGACCGAGCATGCCGCACAGCTGTACCGCAAGGGCATCTACGGCAACACCATGACCAGCAACCCGCGTGCGCTGGACGTGGCCTGCGCGACGCTGGCACAGCTGACCCCGCAGGTGCGCGCCAACATCGCCGAGCGCGGCGCCGAAGCCGTGCGCAAGCTGGAACAGCTCAAGGGCGAGCTTGGCGGGCTGATCACCAAGGTGCAGGGTACCGGCCTGCTGTTCTCGTGCGAGCTGGCGCCGCAGTTCAAGTGCTACGGCAGTGGTTCCACCGAAGAATGGCTGCGCCGGCATGGCATCAATGTGATCCATGGCGGCGAGAACTCGCTGCGCTTCACGCCCCACTTCGGCATGGACAGCGAAGAGCTGGATCTGCTGGTGGGCATGGTCGGCCGCGCCCTGCGTGAAGGCCCGCGACGCGAGCAGGCTGCGGCGGCGTAAGCCCCCGCTTTCTGTAGAGCCGAAGGCAGCGGCAGGAGCCGCTGCCAACGTCGCTGGCGACGGCCCGAAGGGTGCCGGTCAGGACGACCGGCATAGCCCATGCTCGGCTAGGGCATTGCCGCGATCTGAACGAAGAGCAGCCGAGCATGGCTCGGCTCTACAGAAGGCCTCTCAAGGCCTCATAATCCTTGGACACCCCGTCCCTGACCGCCCTGCGGTCGGCGACGGGGCGTTTTCGTTTCCGGCCAAGAGACAGGAAGATCCATGAAATCGATCTGTGTGTACTGTGGTTCCAACGCTGGCAGCAAGCCGGCCTATACCGAACGCGCCATTGCACTGGGCGACCGCATCGCCCGCGACGGCCTGCGCCTGGTGTATGGCGGCGGCAACGTCGGCCTGATGGGAACCGTGGCCAATGCCGTGCTCGCGGCCGGCGGCGAGGTCACCGGCGTGATTCCCCGCCAGCTGGCCGACTGGGAAGTGGCCCATCGTGGCCTGACCGAGCTGGAGATCGTCGGCTCGATGCACGAACGCAAGTCGCGCATGTTCGACCTGGCCGACGGCTTCGTCGCCCTGCCCGGCGGCTTCGGGACCATGGAGGAGATCTTCGAGATGCTGACCTGGCGCCAGCTGGGCATCGGCAACAAGCCCTGTGCATTCCTGGACGTGGACGGCTTCTACGCGCCGCTGATCGGCATGATCGATCGCATGGTGGATGAGCGTTTCCTGCACCCGGACCAGCGCCAGGACCTGTGGTACGGCTCGGACATCGAGCAGATGCTGGAGTGGATGAAGTACTACCAGCCGGCACAGGCCTCCAAGTGGATCGACGAGAAGCGCCGCGCCGCCCTGCGTTGATCGTCCGCCGCGTGGCGTCTCAGGGCGCCACGTCGGCCCAGGGAGCCGGTCGCCCCAGCAGGTAGCCCTGGCCGTAATCGCAACCCAGTTCGCGCAGTGTCTGCCGCTGGGCTTCGGTTTCGATGCCTTCGCCGATGGTTTCGATGCCCAGCGTGCGCGCCAGCGACAGCACGCCCTGTACCAGCGCGCGGGTGCTCTGAACTTCCGGTCCATGCAGGCCGGCAATGAAGCTCTGGTCGATCTTCAGCGTGCTGATCGGGAAGCGGTGCAGGTACGACAACGCCGAGAAGCCGGTGCCGAAGTCGTCCAGCTGCACCTGGATGCCGCGCTCGCGCAGTCCCTGCAGGATATGCAGCGTGTGCGGGCCGTCATCCAGCAGCGCGACCTCGGTGATCTCCAGGCGCAACCGGCGCGGATCGGCCCCGCAGGCGTCGAGCAGGCCGAACAGGCGCGCACTGAAACCGGCCGAACGGAAATGCCGCGGCGACACGTTCACCGACACATAGCCCTGCCCGCCCGCGGCCAGGCCGGCGATGACCTGTTCGTAGATCAGCCAGTCGACCTGTTCGATCAACCCGCTCTCCTCTCCCAGCTCCAGGAACGCGCCCGGCAACAGCAGGCCACGCCGTTCGTGCTGCCAGCGCAGCAGCGCTTCGTGTCCCACCACTTCCCCGTCGGACAGGCGCACGATCGGCTGGTAGAACGGCACGAAATCCCGGTTGTTGATCGCCCGCCGCAGATCGGCTTCCAGATCGAGGCTGCGCATGGCCTGCTCGCGCATGTCCTCGTCGAAGATCGCACAGCGATCATGCCCCTGCGCCTTGGCCCGGTACATGGCGGCGTCGGCATCGCGCAGCAGCTCTTCTCCGGTCCGGTAACGCGGATTCCACAGCGCGATGCCGAGGCTGCCGGACGGGAACAGCTCGCGCCCGGCGATCCACATCGACTCCTGCAATGCCAACAGCAGGCGCTGACCGAAATCCAGGGCCTGCGCCAGGCCCAGCGGGCACTGCAGCAGCACCGCGAACTCATCACCGCCCAGGCGCGCCACCACGTCGTCGGCGCCCGCCATCGACACGATGCGCTTGGCCACTTCCACCAGCATGTGATCGCCGGCCGCGTGGCCGATGCTGTCGTTGACCAGCTTGAAACGGTCCAGATCCAGGAACAGCACCGCGAACACCGGGCCGTCCTCCTGCCTGGCCAGTACCAGCGCATCCTGCAGTCGGTCCAGCAGGTGCAGGCGGTTGGGCAACCCGGTCAGCGCGTCGTGCATGGCCTGGTGGGTCAGCCGCTGCTCGGCACGCAGGCGCTCGCCGATCTGGCCCAACAGCTTTTCGTTGACCTCAGCCAGTTCGCGCGTGCGTTCGTCCACGCGCTTCTCCAGTTCGGCATGCGCCGAACGCAGGCGCTGCTGGTCGCGTTGGCGGGCCAGTCCGGTGCCGATGTTCTGCGCGACGAAGGTCAGCAAGCGCTGGTCGTGGATGCTGAAGGCACGCTGCTCGCTGTAGCTCTGCACCACGATCGCGCCAACCACTTCGTCATCCCGCAGCAGTGGCACGCCCAGCCAGCACAGCGAGCGCGCGCCGGACTCGCGCACCTCGCCACTGGCGCGCAGCGAGTCGATCTGCGCGCGGGAGGCCAACAGCGGCTGGCGGTTGCGCACCACGTATTCGGTCAGGCCACGACTGAACGCACGGGAGGCGCGGCTGGCGTGGCGTTCATCCACCGAGTAGACGAAATCCAGTCCATCACCCGCCTCGTTGACCAGCGCGATGTAGAAATTGCGCGCGTCGAGCAGTCGGCCGACCACGCCATGCACCTGGCCGTAGAACTGCTCCAGGCTCTCGGCGGACATCGCCATCTCTGCGATATCGTACAGCGCGATCTGCAGCTGCTCGGCACGACGACGCTCGGCCACCTCGTCCTGCAGGCTGTGATTGGCGCGTTGCAGTTCCTGCGTGCGCAGTTCCACCTGCTGCTCGAGACGCACCTGGGCCTGGCGCCGATCCATCGCAGTCTGTACGTGCTGGGCCACGAAGCCGAGCAGCGCACGTTCGGCCTCGCCGTAGCGGTCTGCCTGCTCGTAGCTCTGCACCACGATGGCACCGCACACCCGGCCGTCGCGCAGCATCGGCACACCCAGCCAGTCCAGGCTTTCGGGGCCGCGAAGCGGGTCATGCTCCTGCCCGACCTCGCGGGCCAGCAGTTCTCGCGAAGGTCCGCTCAGGGGCCTGCCATGATGCAGCAGCGCCACCGTGAGGCTGCGTGGCATTCCGCTGGCGTCGAAGCTCTGCGCCGGATCGGCGACGAAATCATCCACCTGGTCGGCGAAGTACAGGAACCTGATCTGGTCGTGCAGGTCGTCGTATTCGACGATGTAACAGTTTTCCGCGTACATCAGCGTGCCCAGCACGTCGTGCACGCGGCGCAGCATCTGCCCCATCTCCAGGTCGGCGCCGGCAAGATCGGCAATCTGGAACAGCGCCTGCTGCAGCCGTTCGGCCTCTTCCAGCGCCTTGATCTGTCCCGCCTGGCGGCCCCGCTGCAGGGCCAGTTCCATGGCCTGCCGCGCCAGACCCCACCACGCGGACGAAGGCGCCGCGCCCTCCACCGCCAGGTACAGGCGGGCACCATCATGGTCCCAACCGTGGCGGCCATCGCCGGCAGCCGGTGCCACGCTGTCGGCCGCGACCGGCGGTATCGGCCAGATGGCGTCACCGCGCCCCAGCTGAGGATCGTCCCAGCCGACCCGGACCACCGCCGATTCCGGCAGCAGCGCATGCAGCGCGCGCACGAGTTCCGTACTCAGCACGGCCTCGTGTGATGGCGTTTGCGCAGGTTCAGCGTGCGTGGACAAATGACAATCTCTTGGCGCCGTCTGTGCGTCGCCTCCCCTGAGCCGTCGAGCATAGCGCGCCACCGGGGGGGCAATGGAAGCCCGGCAACCCCGAATCGTGCGCCCGTTCGTTATTCCTGGCGTCCGCCCCCCGTTCCGAGCCATGAACCTCGCCCTGTCCGCCCCCGTACCCCGCTATGCGCCATCGTCGGCAGGCCTTAACCTGTACCGCGTGGACGCCAGCGCCCTGCCAACCGATGAAGCCTTGATGCTCGCCTGGGCCGGCGGCGACCTGCACGCGTTCGAGAGCCTGTATGCGCGCCATCGCAAGCGCCTGTTCGGCTTCCTGCTGCGCCAGCTGCGCGATACGGCCCTGGCCGAGGAGATCTTCCAGGACGTCTGGCAACGGGTCATCAGCGCACGGTCCGGCTGGCAGCCGGATGCCGCCTTCAGCACCTGGCTGTTCCGCATCGCGCACAACCGGCTCAACGATCACTGGCGCGCCGCACGCCACCGCCCGGCGGCGCCGGCCGATGCCGAGCTGCGTCTGGCCGCGCTGGAAGACGGGCAGACCCCGGAAGCAGAGCTTTCAGAATTCGAGCAACGTCGCCGCATCCAGCGCGCGATGGAAGAACTGCCGCTGGAGCAGCGCGAAGTGCTGCAGCTGCGGCTGGATCAGGAACTGAGCCTGGAGGAGATCGGCCAGATCACCGGCGTAGGCCGGGAAACCGTGAAATCGCGGCTGCGTTATGCGATGGACAAGCTGCGTGCGGGACTGAACGCATGAACCGAGACGAACCCCTGACGCCTGAAGAGCGCGAGCTGGCGCGCCTGCTCGGCCGTCGTGTCGAACAGGCGCCTCCGGCGGCGCTGGATGCCACGATCCTGGCGGCCGCCCGTGCGGCGGTGCAGGCGCCACCGGCCGACGCGGCCGACGCGGGCAGCGTGCGTGCACGGCGGCCGCGCCGGCACTGGCCTGCGGTGTTCGGCGTTGCTGCATCGATGGTATTCGCCATCGGCATCGCCTGGCAGCTGCGCCCGGAACCGCCCGCGGTCCCGGCGCACGATGCACAGATCACTGCGCCGCGCGTCGCCGACGAGGTCGCTGCCGAAGTGGCCGCGCAGCCTGCCGAGGGCCCTGCCCGGCCTTCCCCTGCCGAGCCGGCCATCGCAAGTGCGCCGCCGGCACCACCGGCGCCGGTCGCGGCACCCAGGCCCGCCGCGCCGGCCCGATCCTCTGCACCGCAAACACCGGCACCGACGGTGGCGGCACGAGCGAAGGCGGCGGCTCAGGCCACCGAGCGCGCCGCAGCCGACACCGCAGCTCCGCCGCCGGCTGCGGAACCTCCGGCCGCTGTGGCCTATTCGGCACCGCTGCCCGCTGCGGCGCCTGCGCCGCCGTCGCTGGAAGCGCGCGACGCCGTTGCCCCCCTGTCCGGCGCGATGGAGGCCGCCCCGGCCAGCGCGGGACAGCGCGGTGACACCACGACGCTCAAGCGGGCCGTACCGCTCCGCAGCGCACCGGGCGTGATGCGTCGCGGCAGCGATGCCGCGCTCAGCGCTACGGCCGTGCAGGCCGAAGTGGCCGCCGACGCCCAGCTGCCCCGCCGGCAGTGGCTGCAGAAGATCCGCGAACGTCGCGACGAAGGCCAGCGCGACATCGCCCGTGCCAGCCTCGAGCGCTACGTGCAGCAGTATCCGGAGTCGCGGCTGCCACGCGACCTGCGTCCTCTGCTGGACGACTGAAGCATGGGGGCGGCAACCCCGTAGAATGAAGGGAATGCCCGATACCCTCGCCCAGCCCGTCAGCCACACGCTGGAAGTCAAGCACAGCCGCTTCATCGCCCATGCCGCGCCCATCGATGGCGCGGCGGCGGCGATGTCGTTCCTGCAGCGGGTGATGGTGGCCGACGCCACGCACAACTGCTGGGCCTACCGGCATGGACAGGAGTATCGCTCCAGCGATGATGGCGAGCCAGCGGGGACTGCCGGCCGGCCGATCCTGGCCGCCATCGATGGCCAGGGCTTCGACCGGGTCATGGTGGTGGTGATCCGCTGGTACGGGGGTATCAAGCTCGGCGCCGGCGGTCTGGTCCGCGCCTACGGCGGTACCGCCGCCGAGTGTCTGCGCACGGCACCGCGGCTGCCGCTGGTGGCGATGGCACGGCTGCAGCTGCTGGCCGGCTTCGAGGACCTGGGTACCCTGCATGCGGCCCTGCCCGCGTTCTCCGCCGAGAAGCAGGATGAACAGTTCGACGCTGAAGGCGTGCGCCTGCGGATCGAATTACCCGCCGACCAGGCCGACGCATTGAAAATCCGCCTGCGAGACGCCACCCGTGACCGTATCCGTATCCGAGATGACGACCAGGATGACTGACAAGGACGACGCGGCCGCCGCGACCCCGCCATTGCGCCGCCTCGGCAGCCTGCGAACGCTGTGGCCGTTCGTGCGCCGGCACAGTGGCCTGTTCGCCGCCTGGCTGCTGGCGCTGGCCGTCTCCTCGGCCGCCACCCTCAGCCTGCCTCCGGCCGTCAAGCAGATGATCGACCACGGCTTCAGCAGCGGCGGCCAGATCAACCGGGCGTTTGCCCTGCTGATGCTGGTGGCGGTAGTGCTGGCGATCGCCACCTCCGCACGCTTCTACTTCGTGTCGCTGCTCGGCGAGAAGGTAGTGGCCGACCTGCGCAGCCGTCTGTACGGGCACCTGATCCAGTTGGGTGCCGGTTTCCATGACCGCAGCCGCAGCGGCGAACTGGTCTCGCGCCTGACCGCCGACAGCGAGCTGCTGCGCAGCGTGGTGGGCTCGACCATGTCAGTCGCATTGCGCAGCAGCGTGACGGTGGTCGGCAGCCTGGCCATGCTGTTCGTGACCAGTCCGCGCCTGGCGGCGTGGTCGCTGCTCGGCATCCCGCTGGCGGTGCTGCCCATCATCATCGGCGCACGCAAGCTGCGCACCGTCGCGCGCAGCAGCCAGGACCGCATCGCCGACGCCAACAGCCTGGCCAGCGAGACCCTCGGTGCCGTCCGCACGGTGCAGGCACATGCGCGCGAGCCTTACGAGCGCGGCCGCTTCGACCTGGCGCTGGGCGATGCGATCCGTGCCGCACGCCGGCGCATCGGCGCACAGTCGCTGGTCACCGCCAGTGCCATCCTGCTGATCTTCGGTGCCATTGTCGGCGTGCTGTGGCTGGGCGCCCACGATGTCATCGAGGGCCGCCTCAGTGCCGGCACCCTGGGCCAGTTCGTGCTGTATGCGCTGATCGGCGGTGGTTCGGTGGGCGCTCTGGCCGAAGTCTGGAACGAGCTCCAGCGCGCTGCCGGCGGCATGGGCCGGATCGGCGAACTGCTGCAGGAGGATGTCGAGATCCGCGCGCCCGCGCATCCACGCGCGCTGCCGCAGCCGCTGCAAGGCGAGATCCAGTTCGATGACGTGGTGTTCCACTACCCGCAGCGACCGGACCAGGCCGCGCTCGACCACTTCAGCCTGCATGTGCGCCCCGGCGAGACCGTGGCCCTGGTCGGCCCCTCGGGTGCCGGCAAGAGCACGGTGCTGTCGATGCTGCTGCGCTTCCATGACCCGGCCAACGGCCGCATCTGCGTGGACGGCATCGATGTGCGCGAGGTCGATCCCGCCGACCTGCGCGCCCAGCTGGCCCTGGTGCCGCAGCAACCGACGCTGTTCGCCGCCAGCGCCCGCGACAACATCCGCTACGGCCGCCTGCAGGCCAGCGATGCCGAAGTCGAGGAAGCGGCTCGTGCCGCTGAGGCCGATGGCTTCCTGCGTGCGTTGCCGCAGGGTTATGACAGTGAGCTGGGCGAGCGCGGCGCGCGCCTGTCCGGCGGGCAGCAGCAGCGCGTGGCGATCGCCCGCGCGCTGCTGAAGGATGCGCCGATCCTGCTGCTGGACGAAGCCACCAGCGCGCTCGACGCGCAGAGCGAGTACGGTGTACAGCAGGCGCTGGAGCGCCTGATGGCGGGCCGCACCACGCTGGTCATCGCACACCGTCTGGCAACCGTGCTCAAGGCCGACCGCATCGTGGTCATGGACCAGGGGCGCATCGTCGCCGAAGGCACGCACGCACAGTTGTTGGCTGAAGGGGGTCTGTACGCGGAGCTGGCGCGACTGCAGTTCATCGATTGATGACGGTCGGCTAACACCTCTGGCGCCAAGCTGGCCGCGCAGAAGCAGCATCCGCTGAAGGAGGTGGACGATGTCGTTCCGTCAGTTTCCCGCAGTCGACAGCAATGGCGAGAGCCATATCATCATCGAGTTCAAGCCCGAGGCCAATGGCAGCGGGCATCATTCCGAAGCCACCCCGCGCTACGAGCTCGACGACGGGCGTCATCTGGTGCGCAATGGCCGCGAGTTCAGCACCAGCGGGGGCGAACTGCGGCTGACCATCTAGCGTCGCGCTAGCGTCGCGCGGGTCAATCGCAGGGCAGCCGGGCATAGCCCGGCCTCACCGGCAGCACCCTGGTCAGTTTTTCGCCACAGATCTTGACAGCTTGTGCTGGCAAGGCGTGAGCAGTGTTATCCACATGTTTGCGCAGAATTCATCCACATCCCCTGTGGATGAATGCACTACGCCAGTACCCGTCCGATTCCGCTGGCATCCACGGCGGCCGCTGCGTCGGCCAGGGCGCGGGGATCACTGCCGGCGACGAAGCCGATGCGGAAATGCACTTCCCCGCCCGGCGTGCGCGAGGAATGGATAGAAGCCAGGCTGATGCCGTGCTGCTCGAAGATGTTCAGCAGCTCACGCAGTGAGCCCGGGCGATCTTCCGGCAGGTGGACCGACACGGCGTTGCGCTCGGTCAGATCGGCCAGCAGGTAGCCCACCCGCTCGAAGGTATAGTTTCCCGAGGCCAGTGCAGGCGCGCCGAAGGCGGCCTGGTTCGCCACCAGCATCTGCTCGCGGAACGCACCGCGCGCAAGGTCGTCGCCTTGGTCGACCTGGGCCTGCAGCACGCGCAGCTGGCCGACCAGGCGTTCCAGCATCGGCGCGACATGCGGATTGCCGAACTGGATGTCCTCATAGATCGCCGGATTCAGCGAGAGGATGCGCGAGATGATCGCGGTATCCAGTTCGAACGACGCCGAGCGATAGGGAAGCATCGCTTCCAGTGTCCCCAGTTGCGGCTGATATTCCCGCAGCACGCCGGCCTGGGCCAGATGCGTGGCATGCACCATCGCCTGCACCAGCGCCATCATCTGGTCATGGTGCTGTGGCGTGGCGCGCACGCACTCGGCCTGCAGCGCCACGCACAGCGCATCCAGCCAGGGCTGCCAGTGCTGCAGTCGCGCTTCGCAGACCACCATCACCCTGCCCTTCAACGTGGGGGCTTTCGGCGGCGCGGTCATCGGGTGCAGGCCGACCACTTCGGCCTGTGAGGCAAGCATCGCCTGTACCGGCGCGTCCTTGACCGAGGTGACATCGAGCCACAGGCGCCCGCGTTCACGACCCGCCGAGCGGCGCACGTATTCGGCGATCAGTTCCGGCGTATGCCGGATCGGTGCAGAGAACACCAGTACATCGGCCTCGGCCAGCAACTGCTCCGGTGTATGCGAAGCAGCATCGGCCGGATCGTGGCCGATCACCTGCAGTCGCATCTGCTGCTCGAAGAAGCGGCCCAGCCAGCGCCCGTAGGCGCCGGCACTGCCGACGATGCCGATCGTGCGCGGCGCAAAGTGCTGCACTGCCGTCATGCCACGCGTTCAGCGCGGAAGCGCGTGCCTTCGGCCAGTGCGGCGGGCGCCGCGGCAATCACGTCGAACTCCTCGAAACCATTGGCCAGCGTGGCCTCCAGGGCGGCATGGGTACCCGCGATGGCACGCGAGATCGCCTGCTGCATCGACTCTCCCCGCAGCAGGAACGACACCACCAGCGACATCAGTACGTCGCCGGTCCCGGCCACGTCCACCGGCAGCAACGGCGAGGTCCAGCGCCAGGTCTCGTCGCGTCCCACCGCCAGCGTCACCAGCTCGCCCGGCGTGCCACCCACGCTGTGCGCGATCACCCAGTGCGGACCACGCGCCAGCAGCGTACGCGCGGCGGCGATGGCGTCGGCCTCGGCCAGCGCCGGCATGCCGGTCAGGCGATTCAGTTCAAAGGCGTTCGGGGTCACCAGCCAGGCATGCGGCAACAGGCGCTCGGCGAAGATCGCTTCCAGTCCCGGTTCCACGTAGGGGCCAGTGTGTGTGTCACCGATCACCGGATCCAGGCAGTAACGCAGCTGCGGGCAGGCCGGCAGGATGTCGTCCAGCCAATCGGCGAAGGTGGCACCGTTGGCCGTGCTGCCAAAGTAGCCGGAGACGAGCATCTTCGCCCGCTGCGGCAGGCCGCGCTCGTGGGTGCCCAGCAACAGATCGGCGAACCAGTCGGCGGGCAGCACGCGACCGCGGGTGGTGTCGTAGAACGGCGCGTTGCTGAGCAGCACGGTCGGAATTTCAGCTACGCGCACGCCGAGCGCGCGCATCGGCGGTACGGCGGCGCTGTTGCCGGCATGGCCGTAGACCAGTTGCGACTGGACCGAGATGACATCGATCGGCGACGGGCCGTCGGGCCGCTGGCGGCGGCCGTGGACCAGGTGGTTGTCAAGGGATTCGCTCATGGCCGCATTCTACGCCCAAGGGGGTTTTCGGCAGGGCTTGCAGCCCTGCACCTGCTCAATGCAACGGCAACGGCCGAAGCCAAAGCCAAAGCCAAAGCGGCATTCCGTGGGGTGGCGGGGCGGTGTGGCTGGTCAGGACACGCCGTAAACCCATCCATGGGGGCTCGATGGCGCCATCCATGGCGCCAACGGTCCTGACCACCCACACCGCCCCACCTTCGATAGGTTCACGCGGCTGTTGGTAACTGCGGCTGTTGTTCCGCGCGGCTGTTGGTAGGTGTCGACCTTGGTCGACACATCTGTCAGATATCGAATGAATTCATCCACGCATGGCGTGGATCTACCGTGTCGACCTTGGTCGACACCTACCAGAGCAGAGTGCTGTTCCGACAGATCGCGGAAAACCACCGAAGGCGGGGTGGGTCCGGTTGCGGGGGCGTGAGCCGCATGGATGCGGCGACCGAGCTTACATGGACGTACTTGCAGCGTCCCCCGCAACCGGACCCACCCCGCCAATCCACGGATAGCGCGCTTCGGTTGTTGCCGTTGCCTCTGCAGGTGCAGGGCTGCAAGCCCTGCAAACCCACCCTCCCTCAGTGAGCAGCAGGCCGCGACGGCGGCAGCCATGCCGCCACGATGCCGAGCAGCGGCAGGAACGCCGTCAGGTGATAGACGTATTCGATGCTGGTCCTGTCCGCCAGCAGGCCCAGCACCGCCGCGCCCAGGCCGCCCATGCCGAACGCAAAACCGAAGAACAGGCCCGACACCATGCCGATCCGGTGCGGCATCATCTCCTGCGCATAGACCACGATGGCAGAGAAGGCAGACGACAACACGAAACCGATCAGCACCGCCAGCACCGTGGTCCACAGCAGATCCGCATGCGGCAACGCCAGTGCGAACGGCGCCACGCCCAGGATCGAGGTCCAGATGATCGGCTTGCGGCCGATGCGATCGCCCAACGGACCGCCCAGGAAGCCACCCGCCGCCGAAGCCACCAGGAACGCGAACAGGTGCAGCTGCGCCTGCGCCACCGGGATGCCGAAATGGTGGATCAGGTAGAAGGTGAAGTAGCTGCCGATGCTGGCCATGTAGAAGTACTTGCTGAAGATCAGCACCAGCAGGATCGCCAGCACCTTGGCCACGGTACGTGGAGGATGCCGCGACGCCACCGCCGCCACGCCGGCCGGGCGGGGTGCGCCCAGGTGCAGCGCATACCAGCGGCTCACATAGGTCAGCAGGGCGATGCCGACCAGCGCAGCACCGGCAAACCATGAGGCCGCATGCTGGCCGTACGGCACGATCACGGCGGCGGCAATCAGCGGCCCCAGCGCGGTACCGAAGTTGCCGCCGACCTGGAACACCGACTGTGCGAAGCCATGGCGCCCGCCGGACGCCAGCCGTGCGATGCGCGACGCTTCCGGGTGGAAGATCGCCGATCCGATGCCGACCAGCGCGGCGGCCATCAGGACCATCGCATAGTTCGGCGCGAAGCCGAGCAGCAGCATCCCGCACAGCGTCGAGGCCATGCCGATCGGCAACGAGTACGGCGCTGGACGACGGTCGGTATGCATCCCCACCAGCGGTTGGAAGATCGACGCGGTGAGCTGGTAGGTCAGCGTGATCAGGCCGATCTGGGTGAAGCTGAGATTGAAGCCACCCTTGATGACTGGATAGATCGCCAGGATCAGCGACTGCATCATGTCGTTGACGACGTGCGAGGTTGAGATGGCGGCCAGTACGCCGGGCGCCACCGGGCGGGAGGTCGTTGCAGGGGAAGCCAGAGTCGACATGGACGCAGTCAGATTGGGGGCGAGCCCCGCATGCTACGGTTGCCTTCCCTTCCCTTCTGCCGCGTTCGGGTCATGGCCTATCGCAAAAAGGACATCGGCGGTGATGTCGACCCGGCTGCGCCGTGGCGCGATGTGCCGCTGCATCGCCCGGTCACCTACCGGGTTACCCAGTACCCGGCCGGCACCCGTATCGCAGGCCACAAGCACCAGCGCCACCAGCTGGTCTATGCCATCTCCGGGCTGATGGTGGTGCGCTCGGAAGTCGGTCGCTGGGTCGTGCCCTCCACCCGTGCGATCTGGATGCCGGCCGGCATGGTGCACGCGGTGGACTGCATTGCCGCCGTGCACATGCGCAGCCTCTACATCGACCCATCATTCGCCCCGCAACTGCCGGCCGAACCGTTCGCGGTACAGGTGGCACCGCTGCTGCGCGAACTGCTGCAGGCGGCCACCCTGATCAAGGGCGAGCACATCGAAGACAGCCGCGATGGCCGCGTGGTGCGCCTTCTGCTGGACGAACTGCATCGCATGGACGTATTGCCGCTGCACCTGCCCGCGCCTACCAATCCGCGCCTGCAGCGGATCTGCCAGCACCTGCAGAAGCACCCCGGCGATGACGCCACGCTGCAGGACTGGGCGCAGTCACTGGAAGTGGATGTGAAAACCATCCAGCGCCACTTCGCCAACGAACTGGGCATGACCTTCGGCCAGTGGCGGCAGCAGGCGCGGCTGCTGGCAGCAATGGAACGGCTGGCGACCGGCGAGAAGGTCATCGATGTCGCACTGGCGATGGGCTACGACAGCCCCAGCGCGTTCACCAGCATGTTCAAGCGCCAGCTGGGGCAGACGCCGGCGGCGTTCTTCCGCTGACCCCATGCACAGAAACGCCGGGCATGGCCCGGCGCTACCGTTCAACGCTTGCGTTGAAAATTCAGGACGTCATCCGGTCCCAGAAGCCCTTCACGCCGTCCATGAAGGTGGCGGACTTCGGCGAGTGCTTGCGCGCTTCCTCACCGACGAAGGTGGCCTCGAACTGCTCCAGCAGCCTGCGCTGGTCGTTGGTCAGGTTGACCGGCGTCTCGACCACCACGCGGCAATACAGATCGCCCTCGCTGCGGCTGCGCACCGAACGCACGCCCTTGCCGCGCAGGCGGAACAGTTTGCCGGTCTGGGTCTCTGCCGGAATGCGGATCTCCGCTTCGCCGCCCAGCGTCGCCACGCGCACGGTATCGCCGAGCGCCGCCTGCGAGATGCGGATCGGCACTTCACAATGCAGATCGTCGCCATCGCGCTGGAAGATGGGGTGCTCGCGCACGCGCACTTCCACGTACAGGTCGCCCGGCGGCGTGCCGGCCGGCCCCGCTTCGCCCTCGCCAGCCAGGCGGATGCGATCGCCGGTGTCGACGCCCGCCGGCACCTTCACCGACAGCACCTTGTCTTCCTCGACACGGCCATTGCCGTGGCAGGTCTTGCAGGGCTTGGCGATGATCTGGCCGCGGCCGCCGCAGTTGTGGCAGGCCTGCTGCATGGCGAAGATGCCGCGCTGGATGCGCACCTGGCCGCGGCCGTGGCAGACGTTGCAGGTCTCCACCTTGCCGTCTTCCGAGCCACTGCCATCGCAATCGCCGCATTCGGCCAGGGTCGGGATCTCGATGCGGCGCTCGACGCCACGCACCGCTTCTTCCAGGTCCAGCTCCATCACGTAACCGATGTCGGCACCGCGGCGTGCCTGGCGCGGACCGCCGCCGGCACCACCGAAGATGTTGCCGAAGATGTCGCCGAAGATATCGTTCATGTCCGGACCACCCGGACCGCCCCCGCCCATGCCGTGCTCGAACGCGGCATGACCGTGGCTGTCATACATCCGGCGCTTGTTGCCGTCGGACAGCACCTCGTAGGCTTCCTTGCACTCCTTGAAGGAGGCTTCGGCGGCCGCATCACCCGGATTTCGGTCCGGATGGAACTTCATCGCGCAGCGGCGGTAAGCCTTCTTCAGCTCTTCTTCGTTGGCGGTGCGGGCCACGCCCAGCACTTCGTAGTAATCGCGCTTGCTCATATCGTGAATCGGCTTCCGGAATGTCGGGATTCGTCAAAGCGGAAGAGCGGAACCAGGTCCGCTCTTGCGTCGGGCGCCCCGACGCGCCGGAGGCGGTCAGGACCCTGATGCGACAACGGGACGCTGCCAGGCAGCGTCCCGCGTCGGTCCGGATCAGGACTTCTTGTCGTCCTTGACTTCGGTGAACTCGGCGTCCACCACGTCGTCGTTGCCCTTGCCCGCATTGCCGGCATCGGCGCCCGGGGCACCGCCCTGCTCTGCCGACGCTGCGGCGAACAGCGACTGGCCGGCTTCCTCCAGCACCTTCGACTTGGCTTCGATCTGTGCCTTGTCGTCGCCCTTCATCGCGGTTTCAAGATCGGCCAGAGCCGCTTCAACCTTGCCGATGACATCGCCGCCGACCTTGCTGCCGTGCTCGGTGATGGCGCTGCGGGTGCCGTGGATCAGGGCATCGGCCTGGTTGCGGGCCTGCACCAGCTCCTGGAACTTCTTGTCTTCTTCGCGGTTGGCTTCCGCGTCGGCGACCATGCGCGCGATCTCTTCCTCGGACAGGCCCGAGCCGGCCTTGATCTCGACCTTCTGTTCCTTGTTGGTCTTCTTGTCCTTGGCCGACACATGCAGGATGCCGTTGGCGTCGATGTCGAAGGACACTTCCACCTGCGGCAGGCCACGCGGCGCCGGCTCGATGCCGGACAGGTCGAACTTGGCCAGCGACTTGTTGAAGCGGGCCTGTTCGCGCTCACCCTGCAGCACGTGCACGGTCACGGCCGACTGGTTGTCCTCGGCGGTGGAGAACACCTGCGAGGCCTTGGTCGGGATGGTGGTGTTCTTCTCGATGATCTTGGTGAACACGCCGCCCATGGTTTCGATGCCCAGCGACAGCGGGGTCACGTCCAGCAGCAGCACGTCCTTGACGTCGCCGCCCAGCACGCCACCCTGGATCGCCGCACCCAGTGCCACGGCTTCGTCCGGGTTGACGTCCTTGCGCGGCTCCTTGCCGAAGAACTCGGTCACCGCCTGCTGCACCTTCGGCATGCGGGTCTGGCCGCCGACCAGGATCACTTCGCTGATGTCGCTCGAACGCAGGCCGGCATCGTTCAGGGCGACGCGGCACGGCTCGATCGACTTCTTGATCAGGTCTTCCACCAGCGCTTCCAGCTTGGCGCGGGTCAGCTTGATGTTCAGGTGCTTCGGACCCGACGCGTCAGCGGTGACGTACGGCAGATTCACTTCGGTCTGCTGGGCGCTGGACAGCTCGATCTTGGCACGCTCGGCAGCGTCCTTCAGGCGCTGCAGGGCCAGCGGATCCTTGCGCAGGTCGATGCCCTGGTCCTTGTTGAATTCTTCCACCAGGTACTCGATGACGCGGTTGTCGAAGTCTTCGCCACCCAGGAAGGTGTCGCCGTTGGTGGCCAGCACTTCGAACTGCTTCTCGCCGTCGACGTTGGCGATCTCGATCACCGAGACGTCGAAGGTACCGCCGCCCAGGTCGTACACAACGATCTTGCGATCCTTGTTGTCGCCCTTGTCCAGGCCATAGGCCAGCGCGGCCGCGGTCGGCTCGTTGATGATGCGCTTGACGTCCAGGCCCGCGATGCGGCCAGCATCCTTGGTGGCCTGGCGCTGGCTGTCGTTGAAGTAGGCCGGCACGGTGATGACCGCTTCGGTGACCTTCTCACCGAGGAAGTCCTCGGCGGTCTTCTTCATCTTCTCCAGTACCTTGGCCGAGATTTCCTGCGGCGCCATCTTCTTGGCGTCGCTGGTGGCCACCCACGCATCACCATTGTCATGGGCGAGGATGCTGTACGGGACGTGGGCGATGTCCTTCTGCACCTCGGCGTCGGTGAACTTGCGGCCGATCAGGCGCTTCACCGCGTAGAAGGTGTTCTTCGGGTTGGTCACCGCCTGGCGCTTGGCCGAGGCACCGACCAGGACTTCGCCGTCCTTGGTGTAGGCGACGATCGACGGGGTGGTGCGATCGCCTTCCGAATTCTCGATGACGCGGGCCTTGCCGCCGTCCATGATCGCCACGCACGAGTTGGTGGTGCCGAGGTCGATACCAATGATCTTGCCCATGGGGGAGACTCCTGAGAAATGCTGTGTGGATGTCAGTCCGGCCGCTCGGCCGGTGGATGAATGGGATGTGGGGGAGGCTCGTGGAACATTCAAGCCATCTCCCGAACGCTGTGTTCAGCCGTTCAAGGTTCGCCGGGCATGGCCCGGCGATGACGATCCGGGGGTAGCGCCGGGCCATGCCCGGCGGCCGCTCCCGGATCGACCGCTCAGTCGGCGGCCACCACCACCAGCGCCGGCCGCAGCAGGCGCTCGTTGAGCAGATAGCCCTTCTGGAACACGGTCACCACGCTGCCCGGGGCGGCGTCCGGGGCCGGCACCTGGCTGATCGCCTGGTGGTGCTCCGGGTTGAACGGCTGGCCGGTCGGGTCAATCAGGACCAGGCCGTTGTCGGCGGCGACCTTCAGCAACTGCTTGTAGGTCAGCTCCAGGCCCTCGCGCAGCGGGTGCGGGTCGTCGCCGGCGGCCTTCAGGCCGGCATCCAGGCTGTCGAACACGGGCAGCAGTTCGCCCAGCAGCTTCTCGTTGGCGAACTTGCGGGCCTGCTCGATGTCGCGGGCCACGCGCTTGCGCTGGTTCTCCAGGTCGGCGCGCTCACGCAGCGCATCGGCCCTGACCTGCTCGACTTCCGCGCGCAGTCGCTCCACTTCGTCATTGACGCCTGCTGCGGCGGCCGCGTCGGCGGCGCTCTGCTGGGATTCGAAATCTGGATGTTCGTGGTTCATGTCTGGGTCCCTGGCGGTCACTCCCCGCCTCCATCCACCCTAGTGTGGGCGGGATGCTGCGTTTCAAGCGTCCGCGGCACCGGATCCGCGTCCGGTCGGTGAAAAGGCCGCCCCCAGCACGTCGGCGGTGGCCTGTACCAGCGGGATCATGCGGTCGTAGGCCATCCGCTTCGGCCCGATCACCCCCAGCACGCCCAGCACCTGCCCGTTGGCCGCATACGGGGCGGTCACCAGCGAAACGCCCTGCAGCGGCATCATCCCGGTCTCTTCGCCGATGAAGATGCGCACGCCCGGGGCCTGGATGGTCCGCTCCAGCAGCTGCAGGATCTCGCGCTTGCTGGAAAACAGCTCGAACAGTTCACGCAGGCGCTCCAGGTCGGACAGGTCCTGGACCCCCATCAGGCGGGTCTGGCCCGCCACCAGCATGTCGTCGGCCGCGGGCTGCAGGGCCTGCTCGGCCAGTTCGATGCTGTGCGCCAGCAGCTGCTCCAGCTCGGAGCGGGCATCGCGCAGCTCCAGCAGCAGGCGCGCCCGGATCTCCGCCAGCGGCAGCCCGGCGAAATGGGCGTTGAGGTAATTGGCGACCTGCTCCAGCTGGCCCGGGGCGAAGTCCTGGCGGGTTTCGATCACCCGGTTCTGGACCTCGTTGTCGGCGAACACCAGGATCGCCAGCACCCGGCGGCCGTCCAGCGCCACGAAATCGATCTGGCGGAAGGCGAACTGCTCGCGCCGCGGCGCGCTGACCACGCCGACGAAGTGGCTCATCGCCGACAGCAGCTCGGAGGCACTGCCGAGCAGGGCCTGGGTGCTGCCGCCACCGGCCAGTTCCTGGCGCAAGCGGGCCAGCTCGCCCTCGCCCGGCGGCTGCATCTGCAGCAGGCTGTCGACAAACACCCGGTAGCCATGCGCGGTCGGGATCCGCCCGGCGGAGGTATGCGGCGACGCCAGCAGGCCCAGGTCCTCCAGGTCGCCGAGGATGTTGCGGATGGTGGCCGGGCTGACTTCCAGCCCGGCCACGCGCGCCAGCGTCTGCGAGCCCACGGGCTCACCATCCTGGATGTGGCGCGCGATCAGCGTGCGCAGCAGATGGCGCGCGCGCGGGGCGAGTTGGTCGGCGGAACCGTGCATGGAATCAACCTGTGAGACACGGAGACTAGATAATGGCGCCGGATCACCTTGGCAAGCCATTGGACCGCCCGCGTGCGCGTGCTAGCGTTGCGCGGCTCAGATACCCCCAGACCCATGCTCAGACACCTATCGATCAAGGATTTCGCCGTCGTCCGCGCTACCGAACTTGAATTCGGGCCTGGCATGACCGTGGTTTCAGGCGAGACCGGCGCCGGCAAGTCGCTGATGGTCGACGCGCTGGGCTTCCTGTCCGGCCTGCGCGCCGACAGTGGCGTGGTCCGCCACGGTGCCGCCCGTGCCGAGCTGTCGGCCGAGTTCGCGCTGGAGCATCTGCAGGCCGCACGCCAGTGGCTGGCCGACAACGAGCTGGACGATGAGGACCAGTGCCAGCTGCGCCGCGTGATCCGCGCCGACGGCGGTTCGCGGGCCTGGATCAACGGCCGCCCGGTCACCCTCGCCCAGCTGGGCGAACTGGCCGCGCTGCTGGTGGAAATCCACGGCCAGCATGAACAGCAGGCCCTGCTGGCGCGTCCTTCCCAGCTGGCCCTGCTCGATGCCTATGCCGGCAACGAGGAAGAGCGCCGTCAGGTCCGCCGCGCCGCAGCCGCCTGGCAGGCACTGGTCGATGAATCCCTGGCGCTGTCGCAACAGGGTGACGTCAGTGACCGTATCGGTTTCCTCGAGCATCAGCTGCGCGAACTGGACCGTGAGGATCTGGAGCCCGAATCGATCCTCGCGCTGGGCGCCAGCCATCGGCGCCAGGCCCATGCCAGCGCGCTGCTGACCGCCTGCCAGGCCGCCAGCAACCAGCTCAACGGCGACGAGGGCAGCTCGGCGCTGGATCAGCTGCAGCAGGTGCGGCACGAACTGGCCCGGCTGATCGAACACGACCCGCGCCTGGGCGAGGTGGACAGCCTGATCGAAAACGCATCGATCCAGCTGCATGAAGCCCTGTCCCTGCTCGACCGCGTGCACGACGACCTGGATGCCGACCCCGAGCAGTTCGAGGAGAACGAGCGCCGTCTCGGCCGCCTGCACGACCTTGCGCGCAAGCATCGCGTGCCGATGGACGAACTGGGCGCGCAGCGCGAGCGCATGCATGCCGAAGTGGAGCAGCTGCGCGGCGCCGACGAACGGCTGCAGCGCCTGGCCGGCGAGATCGACAAGGCCGCGGCCGCCTGGCGGGTGCAGGCCGAAGCACTGACCGCAAGCCGGCGCAGTGCGGCGGCCGCGCTGTCGACCACCACCACCGGCATCATTGCCGAGCTGGGCATGGGCGGTGGCCAGTTCCTGATCGAGCTGGAACCCCAGGACGGCGGCAAGCCCGACCCGCAGGGCGCCGAACGCGTGGAGTTCCTGGTCGCGGCCAATGCCGGTCAACCACCACGCGCCCTGCGCAAGGTGGCCTCGGGTGGCGAACTGTCGCGCATCTCGCTGGCAATCGAAGTGGCCGCGCTCGACCTGGACGCCGTGCCGACCATGGTGTTCGACGAAGTCGACTCGGGCATCGGTGGCGCGGTGGCCGACATCGTCGGCCAGAAACTGCGCGCCCTTGGCGAGAAGCGCCAGGTGCTGTGCGTGACCCACCTGCCGCAGGTCGCGTCCAAGGGCCATGCCCACTACCGGGTCAGCAAGGCACCGGTGGAAGGCATGACCCAGAGTGCGGTGGAGAAGCTGGACCTCAAGGCACGCGAGGAAGAACTGGCACGCATGCTCGGTGGCGTCGAAGTGAGCAAGGAAGCGCGCGCCGCCGCCCGCAAGCTGCTGCAGGTCTGACGCCGGCGGCGCCGAGCGACGCCCGGTCCGTCCCACCGCAGGTTCACCCCAGCGGCCGCGCCAGATCCACCTTTTCCACCAGGAAATCCAGGAACGCACGCACCCGCAGCGGCAGATAGCCCCTCTGCCCCAGGAATACCGCGTGCACCTCTTCCAGATCGCCGGGATTGGCCTCTTCCAGCACCGGCAGCAGCCGCCCGGCCGCTATGTCGTCCCTGACCTGGAACGCGGCCAGCCGGGCCAGCCCGAGCCCCCCCAGCACCAGCTGCCGCAGGGCATCGCCGTTGCTGGCGCGCGCATTGCCGCTGGTGGGCACGCGCAGCACCTGGCCGCCCTGCAGCAGCGGCCACCCCTGCATCGCCCGCGCATGGCCGATGTCCAGCCGGTTGTGCGTCTGCAGGTCGTCGACGTTGCCAGGCAGACCGTGTCGCTGCGCATAGCCGGGTGAGGCCACGATCATCATCCGCGTCGCCCCCAACCGTCGTGCCACTAGGCTGGAACTCTTCAGCGGACCGGCCCGCACGGCCACATCGGTGCGCTGCTCGAGCAGATCGATCACTTCATCGGTCAGGGTCAGGTCCACCCCCACCTGCGGGTGCTGCTGCAGGAACATGGGCAGCAATGGCAGCAGGAAATGCTGGCCGAAGGGCACGTTGGCATTCACCCGCAGCCGCCCGCGCGGTTCGGCATGCGCGCTCGCACAGCGCTCGGCCTCTTCCAGGTCAGCAAGCACGCGCAGCCCGCGCTCGTAGAAGGCGCAGCCCTCCGGGGTCAGCTGCAGCTGGCGGGTGGATCGCTGCAGCAGGCGCGTGCCCAGCCGCTGCTCCAGCCGCGCCACCAGCTTGCTGACCGCCGAGGGCGTCATGTCCAGGCTGCGGGCCGCCGCGGAGAATCCGCCGGTTTCGATCACCCTCACGAACACTTCCAGCTCGCCGGAGCGATTGATGTCGGGTCGCGGCATGGTGATGAATCCAGTTCACAGATGATTATCCAGGCGCAGTCTAGTTCACAGAAAGCGGCAGGGACACCATGGCCCCTCCTTCCGACGGACCCTTCCGATGAACCGCCTGAGCACGTTGACCACCGCTGCCCTGCTCACCCTGTCCGCAGCAGCCAGCGCCACGGCCGCCCCTCCCCGGCACTGGGTGGCCAGCTGGCAAGCCAGTCCACAACCGGTTTGGCAGGCAGACTTCCTGTTTCCGACGCTGATCCCCGCAGAGCTGGCCGACCAGACCTTCCGCCAGACCGTCCGCATCAGCCTGGGCGGCTCGCGCCTGCGTGTCCGCTTGAGCAACGCCTACGGGACACAGCCACTGCGGGTGGGCCGGGCCACCCTGGCGGCACATCCGGGCGAGGTGCCGCAGGCGCTGACCTTCGATGGCCAGCCCGGCGTGCTGATCGCGCCTGGCCAGGACCGGCTCAGCGACGCGCTGCCACTGCCCACGCGCAACCTGCAGTCGCTGCAGGTCAGCATCCATCTGCCACAGCCCACGCCGCTGCGGACGTTCCACTGGGAGGGCCGGCAGACCAGTTGGATCGCGCCGGGTGACCAGAGCCTGGCTGCGGACCTGGACGGGGCCCGCAGCACCACGGCCCGCCTGCTGCTGTCCGGCATCGACGTCGAAACCGCAGCCCGCGCGCGCAGCGTGGTGGTGATCGGCGACTCGATCACCGATGGCGCAACGGCCAGCCTCGACCAGGACCAGCGCTGGACCGACCATCTCGCCGCACGGCTGGCACCGCAGGGAATCGCAGTGGTCAACGCCGGCATCTCCGGCGGACGCCTGCTGCGCGACGGCATGGGGGAATCCGCCCTGGCCCGCTTCCCGCGCGATGTCCTCGACCAGCCTGGTGTCGCCAGTGTGATCGTGCTGATCGGCATCAACGACATCAGCTGGCCGGGCACAGCGTTCGCGCGCGGCCAGGACCGGCCCGGGCTCGCCGAACTGCAGGCCGGCTATCGCAGCCTGGCCGGACAGGCCCATCGCCATGGACTGCGCATTGTCGGCGCAACCCTGCCGCCGTTCGCCGGCGCCCTGCCCGGCACCCCGCTGGACGACTACTACCAGCCGGATAAGGACGCACTGCGCCAGCAGCTCAATGCCTGGCTGCGGCAGGACAGCCCATTCGATGCGGTGATCGACCTGGATGCAGTGCTGCGCGACCCCGCCGATCCCTCACGGATGGCCGCCGCCTACGATTCAGGCGACCATCTGCATCCGGGCGATGCCGGCAACCGGGCCATGGCCGAGGCCGTGGATCTGCGGATGCTGATGCCGCCATCGCACCCGGCGGTCACTCCGCCGCGCTGACGAAAAACCCCGGGGCCAGCCCGGGGTCTCGTCGCAACCGGCACGCAGGGGGGGCCTATCTGCGCTTCTTGCGCACGTACAGCACCAGCGAGTGTTCTTCCAGCTCATAGCCGTGATCGGCCGCGATCTTGCGCTGCAGTTCCTCGATCTCGGTACTTTCGAACTCGATGATCTTGCCGCTGTCCACATCGACCATGTGATCGTGATGGCCGCCGCGGTCCAGTTCATAGACGGCCTGGCCGCCTTCGAAATTGTGCTTGAGCACGAGGCCGGCAGCCTCGAACTGGGTCAGTACCCGGTACACCGTGGCCAGGCCGATCTCGTCACCATGCTCCAGCAGCTGGCGGTAGATGTCTTCGGCGGTCATGTGGTGCTGGGCAGTGCGCTGCTCGAGCAGCGCCAGGATCCGCATCCGTGGATGGGTTACCTTCAGGCCGACTTTACGCAGGTCGTGGGTTTCCATAGGTCTCCGTTCATTGGCGATTTAGCGCCAGCTGCCTCGGATTGGGTCGCGGTGGCACGCCGGGAGTGTATCATCGGTTCGATTTCCCCAACCGCCAGTCCCGATGCGCAATCTCCTGTTGGTCGCCGCCGTCGCCCTGTCCACCACCGGGTGCGGCATCATCTACAAGCAACCCATCTATCAGGGCAACCTGATCCGGGAAGATGCCGTGGCCAAGCTGCAGGTCGGGCAAAGCAAGCAGCAGGTGAACGCGCTGCTGGGCACGCCCTCCGTGCCGGACCCGTTCCATGCCCAGCGCTGGGACTACACCTCCAGCCAGCGGGTCGACCGTCTCGGCCGCACGGAAGTGAAGAACTTCACCGTGTATTTCGAGAACGACGCCGTGACGCGCTGGGAGGGTGACTATTTCCCGGCCAACGACAAGGCGCTGGCCCAGCAGACCGTCCGCCAGTTCGGCCGCAACCTGCCGAAGGACAAGAAGAAGAAGGGCCGCTGAGGCCGCCGGCCCGTTCCGACGGACGGGCCCTGGCCCTCAACCGCCGAGCGCGCGACGCCGGCGGTTGTCCTTGGGATCGGCCTGCAGCGGGCGCAGCAGTTCGACCCGGTCCCCATCCAGCAGTGCCTGCTGCGGGCGGGCCAGCACACCATGCACGGCGGCAGCCGGGCAGCCGGCACTGCCCTCAAGAGCGGCAGCGGCGATCGCATCGGCAACCGTGGCGCCCTCTTCCAGCTGCAACCGGCGTGACAGCACCCGCTGCGGCCAGGCAAGCACCACCTCGACCTCGATCATCGCTCAGTCCTCGTCGGCAACCCGGACGAAATCGTTGACCATGCGATCGGCCAGACCCTGGAAGCCGATCGCCAGCGCCGGGCCCAGCAGCCGTGAGCTGGGTTCGAATTCCAGGGTCAGCGTCACCTTGCAGGCGTCTTCGGCCAGCGCGTGGAATTCCCAACGGCCATGAAGCTGCTTGAAGGGACCGTCGCGCAGCTGCATGTCGATGCTGTGCGGGCGCTGCAGGGTGTTCTCGGTCTGGAACCAGGTACTGAACGAACCCAGGCCCAGGTCCAGACGCGCCACCAGCCGGTCCTCGCCCTGCTCCAGGATGCGGGCATCGGAGCACCAGCGGAAGCGGCGCGGATAAGCCTGGACGTCGTTGACCAGGTCGAACATGCGCGCGGCCGAATGTTCGACCAGGGCGCTGCGGCGGATAGTAGGCATGTATACGGGACGTTTCGGCAATCGACCGGGCGGGCCCGAATCGGAGACAATACGGAAATGAGCAAGAACAGCGGCAAGGATAAAGCAAAGAGCGCGACGGCCAACAAAACCATCGCGCTGAACAAGCGTGCCCGCCACGAGTACCACATCGAAGAGCGCTTCGAGGCCGGGCTGGCCCTGCAGGGCTGGGAGGTCAAGTCGATCCGGGCGGGGCGCGGCAACATCATCGACGCCTACGCTTACGTGAAGCGTGGCGAGATCTACCTGATCGGCGCACAGATCACTCCGTTGATCCAGGCCTCCACCCACGTGGTGGCCGAGGATCGGCGCGAGCGCAAGCTGCTGCTGCACCGGAACGAGATCGACAAGCTGATCGGCAAGGTCGAGCGTGATGGCTATACGATCGTGCCGACCGCGATGTACTGGAGCAAGAACAAGATCAAGCTCGAGATCGCGCTGGCCAAGGGCAAGCAGAACCACGACAAGCGCGATGCGGCCAAGGATCGCGACTGGGCGATCGAGAAGCAGCGGGTGATGCGGCGCGGCAACCGCGACGCCTGAGGCAGGCCCCGCCGCCATGTGGCGCCGGGCGATGCCCGGCGGCCCGGGCCATCAACCGGCCAGCATGCCCTGCCCGCGCGCGCGCGGCGCCAGGGCCGCGTGCATCACGGCCAGGTGCATCACCACCGCCAGTTCCGGCGCGTGGCGATCATCGCCCGCCCGCCACTGCTGGGCGAGCTGGGCTGCATCGGCCGGCAGCAGGGCCAGCAGTTGCGTATCGTCGAGCGCATCGGCTGCACCCTGCAGCTGGCGCGCCAGCTGCCGCGACTGCCACACGTGAACGCCGATGCTGAGGCTGGCCAATGTCATCAAGGTCAGCGCCAGGCCGTGCTCGAACCACTGCGCCAGCACGTCCGGCCCCCACAGCAACGCCGCCAGTACCGCCAGCGCCGGCAGCCGCCAGCCCAGCCAATGGGTGCGCCCACGCTGCGGCCAATGCACCACCACTGCGCTGGCGACCAGCGCCACCGCTGCGGTGGCCGGCAGTTCGGTCAGCCAGGTCGCCGCCAGCAGCACCGCCAGCAGCGCCCAGACCCAACCGGGAGGCAACGCCCGTCGCTGATAGTCAGCCCCGACCGGGCCCACCAGCTGGCGCAGGCTGCGCTGTTGCATCGCGTCGGTCACCCACAGTCTCCCGTTTCTGTCCTGCCCTGGATGGTCACGACCAGTGTGTCGCAAATCCGTGCCGGAGACGTTAGCAATCCGCTATGACACAGGCAGTACAACATGTTGCGGATTGACCGGCCGCGCGAGGTGACTGTTCAGCTGTTTTGCCGTAGCATGACAACCGTTGGGCAGGCCCTGCCCGTGGTGACACGGAATCGGCCCTGTACCTTGCAGCACTGTAGAAACCGGGGGTGCATTGGTTTCGACGGGGGTTGTGAAGTCGCCTGGCGCATGCCGAGGGGGTAGCTTTCCTCGTGAATCCAGCTGCAAAACTCTAGTTGCCAACGACGACAACTACGCTCTGGCCGCTTAAGGCCTAAGCCTCGAAACCGCTTGTGTCCATGCTCGCGGTGTAGAGTCACTATCATGGAATCGCGCTGGACGGCTGCCTGTCAGTCCGGCACTAGAACACAACAGGCTGGTTCCCGGATGCGCTTTGCACGCCGTGCTGTTCGGGGACGAGATTCAACGGCGAGCTAAGCATGTAGTGCTGGGGATGGAGTGCCTTCGGACGGCGGTTCAATTCCGCCCACCTCCACCAACGAGCGGTCCTTCAAGGACCGGAGAAGCCCGGACATTCCCGCCAGAAGGGGATCTCCGGGCTTTTTTATTGCCTGCGGTATACACCGCTCGCCGCGCGTGTCGATCTCGACATCGGTAAATCAGTTCAGAAATTTCCTACCCCCGCACTGGGGGAGAACGGTCTGCGAAGCCGTTCGTTCAAGGTCGCCATCAGAAAGGAGACCGCGCGGACATACCCCCTTCATCTCGAGTCGAGCCCCCAGGGCACGACCGGCTCATCGCACCTTTCACAAAGGAACTGTATTCATGCGTACGTCGCTTCGGGTTTCCCTTGCCAGTGCCATCGCCCTGGCCCTGGCCAGTGCCCCTGCCTTCGCCCAATCCACCGAACGGGTGTGGACACGGGGCATGGACAACAACCAGCAGTACAGCAGTTTCATCGTCAAGTACCGCGATGGCAGCCGCAAACGCGTCTCTGCCGACACCGCCCAGGATGCGCTGAAACAGCGGCTGGGCGCGCAGCAGCGCAGCAAGCGCTCGGTGGGTGCGGCGCAGGCTGCGGCGGTGGCGCATCAGCGCCGCATGGGTGGCGGCGCCGATGTGATCAGGACAGACAAGGCACTGGATCGTCCGGAGGCCGAGATCCTGATGCAGCGCATCGCCGACGACCCGGACGTCGAATACGTGCAGCCGAACTTCATGATGAGTGCGTTCGCCACGCCCAACGATCCGCGTTACGCCGAACAGTGGCACTACAGCAATCCCGTCAGTGGCGCACGCGTGCCGGCGGCATGGGATCGCTCCACCGGCCAAGGGGTCGTGGTGGCGGTGATCGATTCGGGCTATCTCGACAACAACGACCTGCAGCCGAACCTGCTGCCGGGCTACGACATGATTTCCTCCACCCGGCCGTTCAGCAATCTGCAGTGCATCCTGGGCGGGCTGAATCCCGGTTGTGGCGGTTCCGACGATGGCGATGGCCGCGATGCGGATGCCTTCGATGCCTCGGGCATCGCGCACGGCACCCACGTTGCGGGAACCGTCGCGGCGGTAACCAACAACCAGATCGGCGTGGCAGGCGTGGCCTACAACGCGAAGGTCGTACCGGTACGCGTGCTGGGCAACCAGGGCAATGGCGGCTCGGATGACATCATCGACGGCATGCTCTGGAGCGCTGGCATCGCTGTGCCGGGTGTTCCCGCCAATGCCAACCCGGCCGAGGTCATCAATCTCAGCCTGGGCGGCCGTCGGCCCTGCTCGCCGGCCGAGCAGGATGCGATCGACGACATCACGGCCACCGGCACCCTCGTGGTGGTCGCGGCGGGCAACAGCAACCTCGATGTGTCCGAGTTCGCACCGGCGAACTGCAACGGCGTGATCGCGGTAGCCGCGAACGACCAGGGCGGGCGCCGCGCGTTCTACTCCAACTACGGTGCAGGCATCCATATCACCGCGCCCGGTGGCGAGACGTGGTCGTGCCGCGCCTCGGTGGGCGAGTTCCTGCCCCTGGCCACACCACCGAACTCGACCAACTGCGCACCGACCCGCCAGCATCCGGCGCAGGGCGTTCTGTCCACGGTGGGCAACAATGCCTTTGACTTCATGTCCGGCACCTCGATGGCGGCACCGCACGTGGCCGGCGTCGTCGCGCTGATGCAGGCGGTGGCACCGGTGCCGAAGACCACCAGCCAGGTCAAGGACATCCTGCGCCGCACCGCCCATCCGATCGCGGCGGCCAACTGCCCGGGGGGTTGCGGTCCGGGCATCATCGACGCCGCAGAAGCTGTCAGGGAGGCCAGCAACTGAGGCCAGGGGCGCAGCGGCCCGCCACAGCCGCTGCGCCATGCGTTGCTCGCCGGTCAGATCCACAGGCCACCTTCTCCCACACTCCCGGCACGAAACCCATGAACTGGTTCGACGGCATGGCCATCGGCTTCCTGCTCGGTGTCCTGGCATGTACTGCTGCGGTGGTCCTGGCAATCCGCAACAGCGATCTGGACGATTGACGACCGGCCGCTGAAGGAACGGGCGCACGCCGCTTCCGCCTTGACATACCTCCCGCTAGAGTGGCGCGACCGCGCAGGAGGATCGTATGGCAACCACGGGAATGGGCATCGTCGGCCGCACGGCTCTCGTCTTCACCCTGCTGCTGGCGCTGAGCGGCTGCGCCACCCTGCGCCAGTTCGGGCCCTCGGTGCAGGTCGCCTCGGTTACCCCCGGCCAGTACATCGCGCTCAAGCGCGGTGACATCCTCACCACCGGCAAGCTCAGCTCGGCCACCCTGGAGACCCTGCGCGTGGCCGGTCTGGACGAGGGTGTCTGCGCCAGGCCCGGTCCGCCCTGCATCGATGCAATGGAGGCCAGCATCGTCGTGCGCGAGGAAGACAAGCGCTCGGCCCTGGCCGAACTCTGGCTGCAGTACGCATTGACCCTGCCCGCCCCCAAGCGCGAGTACTCCGCCGAAGGCCGCGCCAAGGCCGTGGTCACCGAACTGGACGCCGGCTTCCAGCCGCGTCTGGATGCGTGGATGCAGGTTGCGAGGCAGGCCTACGCCTATCTGTTCTTCACCGAGCGCACCGCCAACCAGCGGGGTTTCGAGGATCGCCAGACGCAGGTGCGGGACTACTACAACCTGGCCGTGCAGGAAGCCTCCGTGCAGCTGTTCGAGGCCTACGCCACCGGCCGGGTGCACGGCGACACCAGCCGCTTCCAGCTGGGACGATGGACCTTTGTGCTGGCGCCATCGGACGACGGCTCGCCCTTGGACGAGCGTACGCCGAGGGAGCTGGTTCCCGCCGCAGCGCTCTCGTTCACCGGCACCCTGCGCAGCGTGCATCGCCGGGATGGCTTCGGCGCCGAGCTGGTGGCGGTGATGGATGATCCCGGCAGCGACGTGGACACGCCGGCTGCCGCGGCCAGCGCCCCCCCGCCGGTACAACGCAGCTGGAGCGAAATGCCTTCGCCCTCGATGTCGGTGCTGCTGCGGTTCTCCGGCAACAACCTGTGGGAAGTGCTGCACGACGACGAGCCGGAGGTGGAGATCCACGATCCCTACCAGGTTTCGGAAGTCACCCTGCATGGCCAGCAGGTGCCACTGGCGGCCAACTTCACGGCAGGCTACGCGCTGTGGCTCGCACGCTCCAACTTCAGCCGGCAATCGCTGCGCTCGCTGTTCGGCAGCAAGGGCGGCATCGATACGCCGCATCTGTACATGATGCAGCCCTACGACCCAAAGCGCCGCGTGCTGTTGATGATCCACGGCCTGGCAAGCAGCCCGGAGGCATGGGTCAACGTCGCCAACGAGCTGATGCGCGACGATGAGATCCGCCGGGACTTCCAGGTGTGGCAGTTCTACTACCCGACCAATATGCCCATCGCGATGAGCCACGATGCGATCCGCCACATGCTGGCCGACGTGCTGCAGCACTTCGATCCCACTGGAAAGGCGGCGGCCTCGCATGACATGGTGCTGGTCGGGCACAGCATGGGCGGAGTGATCTCGCGGCTGATGGTGTCTTCGTCCGGCGACCATCTGGTCGAGACCCTGCTGGCAACCGCGCAGATGACGCCGGCACAGCGCGAGCTGCTGCGCACCCGCGGCGCGCCGGTGCTCACGTTCAAGCCGGAGCCGGAGATTTCACGGGTGGTATTCATTGCCACCCCGCATCGCGGCACCGACGTTGCCGGCACCCGCCTCGGGCGCTGGATCGGCCGTCTGGTGCGGCTGCCACTGACCGTGCTGGAGGACGTGGCGACGATCGCCAACGACGGCCACGTCGATCGCGACGACGGCAAGCACGGCTACCAGATGAACAGCATCCAGAATCTCGACAAGGATGACCCCTTCGTCAAGGCCGTCGCCGATCTGCCGATGTCTCCGAGCGTGCGCTATCACTCCATCATCGCGCGCGCCAAAGCCGATGGACCGCTGGAGCAGACCAGCGACGGACTGGTGCCGTACTGGAGTTCGCACCTGCCGTTCGCCGAATCGGAGAAGGTGATCGTGTCCGGTCACAGCGTGCAGGAAGCCACGCCCGCCATCGTCGAGCTCAGGCGCATCCTGCATGAGGACATGCAGGCCCATGGTCACGCAGCAGAGTAGGTCCAGCGGACGGCGATCCGGTCACTGCCCGGGTTGGCGGCGCGAGAACCGGCCGTGCAGCGCCGCGGGGATCGCGAAGCCCTCCATGCGGACCTCCGGACGGTAATCGGCCGAAGGGGTGAAACTGTACTCACGGGCCAGCATGGCGCACAGCAGCACCAGCTGCGCATTGCCCACCGCCGAACCGACACAGGAGCGGGACGGGAAGCCGTAGGGAACATAGATTCCGGCAGTGCGCTTGCGCCGCTCCGGCAACCAGCGGTCAGGATCGAACTGAAGCGGGTCGTCCCAGTACTTGGAAGAACGGTGCTGGATGAAAGAACTCAACTCGAACACGCTACCTTCCGGAATTCTATGCCCGTCCACATCCAGGTCGCACATGGCGACACGTCGATTATTGAACGGCGTCGAGTACAGCCGCATCACTTCCTTCAGGAAGCGCATCGTGCAGGGAATGCGTGCCATCGGCAACGCAAGGATCTCCAGATCGGTCAGTGCATGAAATTCGTCCTCGATGCGCCGCCGCCAATCGGGGTGCATCTGCAGGGCCAGCAGCACGCAGGCCGCCATCATGCCGGGTACGCCGGAAATAGCGATCAACTGCACTGTCACCAGGTAGGTGACCTTCCGCAAGCCGATCCTATCGTGCAGTGACAACAACGACTGCGCATAGTCCAGATGAGAGGTGCCACCGCGCAGGCGTTGCTTGAGTTCACCGTAGATGGCGCGGGACTCGCCACGGCCAATCATGAAGTTGCGCAGAAGGTGACGACGATGAATCACCTGTTCCACCTGAGTGGTATAGCGCAACTGCATTGCGCGTTCGATTGCGGCCTGCCCCCGGGCATCTAGGCCGGCGATCACCATCGGGATCAGGGGCGTTGCCATCACCGTCCAGATCGCTGGTGTCGCATCAAGCTCCTCGCCGCACAGGGCATCCAGCGCGCCCCGCATGCGTGCCTGCAATGGCTGCAGTACTGCAGCTCCGGAAAGCTCCGCGCTGCGGGCAGCGATCAGACTGCGCACTTCGGTCCAGCGCACGCGCTCGTGGCGCCGCAGTAGATCGCCCAGTGATTCGGCGACGAACAGATGCTCCGAGTTCTCCTTGTCGACCTTGCCCGCCAGCTCTGGACAGAACACACCGACGCCGCCTGTCTCCAGCTTCAGAACCGGCCCCTCGCGCTCAACGCGCTCCGCCAACCGTTCGGCGGCCGCGCCACCCTGATTTGATGTCCCTTGCATACGCTGCGCCTTAGGCAGAAAGGGACTCGAAGACGAGTCCCTTCGTCTTGCTACGACTCAATCGCGTGGCTTGCCGCGCGGAATCAGAACTCGACCCAGAGCGGCCAGATCCTCCACACACTGCTCTTCTCGTTCGGATGGATGTTCAGAGTGACGCGCAATGCTCGGGCGAATCTGTTCATTTTCACTCCTTTGATTGCTGTGTGATTTCGCCGGGATTATCCGGCAGATTTAGATATCACTGATAGGCAGCGATAATCAAGTAGTAAATCTGGCGCGGCGCAACATGATGGACACACCTCCAATGCAACTTGCCACTGCATTATCTGCAGCATCTGCCGTGCGCTATCGGACAGCGACTGCCGTTGCGGGAAATCCCTCATCGCACGTACGCACAGTGCCTCCTATGCTGGCCGCACCTCCCCGACAGCAGGCCAGCCACATGAACACCCAGGACCTCAGCCGCCAACCCCGTCCCGATCCGGCCGAGCGCGATGCCTTCTTTCCCTCGCCCTGGTCGCTCTCGCAGTTCACGTCACCCACCAGCAATCTGTCCGGCGCGGACTATGCCGACGCACGCCGGGATGGCCGCTGGAAGATACTGATGATCGGCGCCGATGAGCGCTACCTGCCGACCGCCAACGGCCACCTGTTCTCCACCGGCAATCACCCGGTCGAAACGCTGTTGCCGATGTATCACCTGGACAAGGCCGGCTTCGACTTCGATGTGGCAACCCTGTCCGGCAACGCCGTGAAGTTCGAATGGTGGGCGTTCCCCGGCGAGGACCGCGACATCGGCGGTCTGTACGAACGTTACCTGGCGCGGTTCCGCCAGCCGAAGGTGCTGGACGACATCGTGGCCTCGCTGGACGCGGCGTCGGACTATGCAGCCATCTTCATTCCGGGCGGGCATGGTGCACTGATCGGTCTGCCGGAGAGCCGCGCGGTCAGCAAGGCGCTGCACTGGGCGATGGCGCAGCAGCGCTACATCATCACGCTCTGCCACGGCCCTGCAGCGCTGTTGGCTGCCGGGATCGATGAAGCGGGCGGTGATTCGCTGTTCCATGGCTACCGCATCTGCGCCTTCCCCGATGCGATGGACCGGCAGACGCCGGACATCGGCTACATGCCCGGACAACTGCCGTGGTTCTTCGGTGAAAAGCTTGCGCAGCAGGGCGTGCAGATCGTCAACGAGGGTATTGACGGCAGCGTGCTGCAGGATCGCCTGCTGCTGACAGGCGATAGTCCGTTGGCCGGCAATGCACTCGGCCAGTTGGCCGCACGCACCCTGCTGGACGCGCTGGCAGGTCGCTGAACACCGTGGCCGCGCTGGTGCCGATGCTGCTGGAACTGGAGCACGCGCGTTCGATCGCCGAGATCGGGGCGCTGCTTCGCTCGATCGCCGCGCCCCTCGGCTACGATCGCGTGCTGGTGTTTGCGGCCGGCACCGGGCTCGAACGCGGCGCACACCGCGTGTACTGGATCGAGGGCGACTGGCTGGGTGAAGGGCGTGAGACCGATCTTGCCCGCTACCTGCATGCCTGCCCGGTCAACCGCCACGTGCTCGACAGCGATGCCCCGTTCTTCTGGAGCAAGCGCGACGGCGTAAGGGGGGCCCGCTACCAGGTGGTCAGGCACCCCCGCGGCGACGGCCTGCATGGGCTGCAGGTACCCGTATTCGGAACCACGGGGCTGGAAGGGGCGATCAGTTTCGCCGGAACGATCATCGACGCTTCCGCGCCTGCCCGGCTGCTGCTGGAGTCTGCCGGCACAGCAGCATTCCGCGCCGCCCGCCGGCTGGCCGAAGCACCGGCCGAACGCCCCCTGGGCGAACTGAGCACGCGGGAACGCGAGGTTCTGCGTTGGGTCGCAGCCGGTCGGCGCCAGGCGGAGATCGCCGCCACGCTGGGGTTGTCCGCGCGCACCGTGGAGAACCACCTGCGCCGCGCGCGCCAGCGCCTGGGCGTTGCGACGACGGCGCAGGCCGTGCGCGCGGCCGCGCGACGCGGCGAGATCGAAGACTGAGCGAGTCGCCCGCGCAGTCGCCACACCAATGACCCATCCTGGCATACCCTCCCCTGCCAATCCGTGCCATCCTTCATGGAATCGTTTACATGGAATGGAGGGATTCCACGATGCTGTCGCGTTTCCGTCGCCCTGCGCTGTGTGCGCTGCTAGCCTTCGCTCTTCCCGCCATCGCCTGGGCGGCGGCCCCTGCGCCGCTGAAGGTGATGTCCTTCAATGTCCGCACCCCGGCCGACACCGCGCCAGGCAAGCGCTGGCCGGATCGGCGCGATGCGATGGTCAAGGTCATCCTGGATGCCCGCCCGGCCGTGATCGGCACCCAGGAGCTGGTACAGGAACAGGCCGACTATCTCGCCGGCCACCTGCCCGGCTACGCGTGGTTCGGTGAAGGACGGCGCGGTGGCAGCGGCGATGAGCACATGGGCGTGTTCTACGACACGCGGGTGCTGGCCGTGGAGGAATCAGGCAACTTCTGGCTGTCCGATACACCGGAGGTCGCCGGCAGCATCACCTGGGGCAACCTGTACCCGCGCATGGTGACCTGGGCCCTGTTCCGTCGCCTTGACGATGGCCGCCGCTTCTACTTCATGGACACCCACCTGCCCTATCGCGACGAAGACGAACCGCGCCGGGTCAAGGGGGCCGAGCTGATCGGCAGGCGGGTGGCGACGCTGCCGCCGGATCTGCCGGTGGTGCTGACGGGCGACTTCAACAGTGAACCCGGGGGCGGAACCTACGCGACGCTCACCCGCGTTCTGCAGGACGCACGCACCCAGGTGGCGTCTCCCCAGGGGCCGCGCCCGACCTTCCATGATTTCACCGGCAAGGCCACCACGCAGCTGGACTGGGTACTGGTGAGAGGCTTCCGTGCGCGCAGCTTCCTGACCGATGACCGTCGCATCGACGGCGTGCTGCCCTCGGATCACTTCCCGCTGGTGGTCGAGCTGGACTGGCCCCGGCCCTGAGTCGGGTTGCCGCCGCGTTCACCGCGGCGGCTGCCGCGCCAACAGGCGATACAGCGCCTGGTGCTGATCGCGCGCCTGGCAGATGCGGGCGCCGATGGCCAGCAGCACGGCCACGCCGATCAGGCCCAGGCCCAGCATGGAGTCCGGCAGCCGCACGAAGCCGATGGCCGCGGCCAGCATCGCCAGCACCAGCAGAACGACCACCGCGACGGACAGTCCTGCACCGGGTGGCCCCGGATCGCCGAACAACATTCGTTGGGTATCCCGCTTGCCGTCCGTCATCGCCTGTCCTCTGATGGCCCGCCCCACTTGTTACACGGCAGAAGGCGCTTCCGGGAGAGTCAGAAGCGTCATGAATGTGACGGTGTCCACGGCTCACGCCGCGCTGCCCTGCCTGAGTTCGCAAAGTGTGGAGGACGGCATGGCACACCCGCGCCGTCCGGCCGGATTCATCATCGACAGCCAGGACGCAGCCGCCGACGAAGGCACTCGCTTCTGCGCCGCCATGCTGGGCGGCAGGCGCCCGCCCATCGGTGGCCCTGACCGGAAACGAGGACGGAGGCCACTGCCTCCGTCCCCGTCCGGTCAATTCACCTGTGCCACGCTCGGCGCCTGCGGGGACTGGCCCCAACCACCCAGCGCCTTGTATACGCCGACTACGCTGACGTTGACCTCCGCCTCGGCGGCCGCCAGTGCATCATCGGCGGCCAGCTGGGTGCGCTGTGCGTCGAGCAGGGTCAGGAAGTCTTCCGAGCCCTCGCGATAGCGGATCTGCGCCAGCGACTCGGCTCGTCGTGCGGCCTGCGCCTGCTCCACCACGATCGCCAGCCGTGCCTGCTGCTTGGAGTAGCGTGTCAGCGCGTTCTCGGTGTCTTCCAGTGCCAGCAGCACCGTCTGCTCGTACTGCGCGGCAACGCCCTCGGCCTCGGCCTTGCTGGCACGCAGACGTGCGCGCACGGTTCCGAAATCGAAGGCTGCCCAGCTCAACGACGGCGTCAGCGACCAGGCCTTGTTGTTGCCGTTGACCAGGCCATTGGCGTCGCCGCCGAGGAAGCCGACGAAACCGGAAAGCGACAACCGCGGGAACAGATCGGCCGTTGCCACCCCCACCCGTGCCGTGGCGGCCGCCAGCCGCCGCTCGGCCGCACGCACGTCGGCACGCTGGCGCAGCAGCTCGCGGGTATCGCCCAGCGGCAACGGCTTGGCGAACGCCGGCACCTCATGCGGCGCGAGCATGTCGGCCAGTACTTCCGGGCGCTGGCCCAGCAGCACCGCCAGGCGATTGCGGGACTGCGTCTCGGCCACTTCCAGCAGGGGAATATCGGCCTCGATCGCCTTCAGCCGGGCACGGCTGCTCTGCACATCCAGCTCGCTGCCGGCACCCAGCTCCCAGCGCGCCTCGGTCAGCTTCTGCGTATCACGCAGATTGACCAGTGTGTGCTGGGCCACGGCGATGCGCTTCTGCGTACCGCGCAGCTCGAAGTAGTTGCGTGCCACTTCGGCGGCAACCAGTACCTGCGCATCGGCCAGGTTGGCCTGCTCGGCCCCCAGATCGGCGCGTGCCGCTTCGGCAGCACGGCGCTTGCGGCCGAACAGATCCAGCTCCCAGCCCGCATCGAACCCGAGCTGGTAGCTTTCACTGAACACCCGCTGCCCACCCAGCTGCGGATCGGGTTGCTTGCGGCGGTCGTAACTGCCGCCTGCGGTCACGTGCGGTGCCTGGTCGAAGCGGCTTTCGACGAACACCGCCCGCGCCTGGCTGACACGCGCCACGGCCACGCGCAGGTCGAGATTGCTCGACAGTGCGCCATGCACCAGCTCTTCCAGCACCGGGTCATCGAACTGCGCCCACCAGCTGGCAACCGGCGACGTGGTGCTGAACACCGGCTGCTCCGCGCCCTGCAGGACGACAGGCTCCTGCTGGGGTGCCTTGTAATTGGGACCGACGGTGACACAGCCGGCCAGCACGAGGCTGGAAACGGCCACCGCCAGGGTGCGGATCACCATGGCAGCACCTCGCCCAGATAGGTGAAGCTGCCGCTCGGGCCTTCATGGCCGATCAGCGCCATCTGCACGCTGGAACGCGCACCTTCGGCGATCTCGATCTCGCCGTGGCCACCATTCATGTCGGTCTTGACGTAGCCCGGGTGCACGGTGTTCACCTTGATCGGCGAGCTGCGGAGCTCGTATGCCAGGGCCAGCGTCCAGCTGTTCACCGCCGCCTTGGAGGCGTTGTAGGCCGGAATCTTGAAGTCATAGATGCCCGAACCCGGGTCGGCGTGAAGGGTCTGCGAGCCGAGGATGCTGGACACGTTGACGATGCGCCCGGCCTTGGCCTGCTTCAGCAGCGGCAGGAACGCCTGGGTCACCGCCACCAGTGCATATACATTGGTGTCGAAGGTGCGACGCCACGTATCCAGCGACTGCTCCGACGGTGCCTGTGCCGGGTTCTCGATCATGATGCCGGCGTTGTTGACCAGGATGTCCAGCCGGCCGTGACGCTGGCGCACCTGCTCGACCGCGTCGGCGATGCTCGCAGCGTCGGTAACGTCCAGCTGCAGCGCTTCCACCGGCAGGCCTTCCGCCTGCAGCTTCAGTGCCTGCTCCACCGCCGTCTCACGCTTGCGGCCGGCCAGCAACGTGTGCACGCCTTCCTTCGCCAGCTGACGCACGGTCTCGGCACCGATGCCACGGGTAGCGCCGGTAACCAGCGCGATCTTGTTCTGATGGGTGTTCATGGATTCATGCCTTTGGAGGGAGAAGCCGCCGCCGATCATCGACCGGCGGCGACGGGGTTCCGTATCAGTGATGAATGGTGGGCTCGCCGTGCTGCACCAGCTGGCCACCGCCGTTGCGGGTGACGAACTTGCGCAGGGCAACGTAGAACACCGGGGTCAGGAACAGGCCGAACAGGGTGACGCCCAGCATGCCGGCGAACACCGTAATACCGGTCACCGAGCGCACCTCGGCACCCGCACCGTGCGAAAGCACCAGCGGCACGGTGCCGGCGATGAACGCGATGGAGGTCATCACGATCGGGCGCAGGCGCAGGCGGCAGGCTTCCAGCGCGGCCTCGACGATGCCCTTGCCGCCCATCTCCAGCTCACGGGCGAACTCGACGATCAGGATCGCGTTCTTGCATGCCAGGCCCATCAGCACCACCAGGCCCACCTGCACGAACACGTTGTTGTCGCCGCCGGTCAGCCATACGCCGAACAGAGCCGACAGCAGGGTCATCGGTACGATCAGGATCACCGCCAGCGGCAGCGACCAGCTCTCGTACAGCGCGGCCAGCACGAGGAAGGCCAGCATGATCGCCACCGGGAACACGATGAACGCGGCCTTGCCCTGGGTGGCCTGCTGGTAGCTCAGGTCGGTCCATTCGGTGGCCATGCCGACCGGCAGCACCTGCCCGGCAATCTCGGTCAGCTTGTTCATCGCTTCCGCCGAGGACAGCAGGCGCGGGTCGGCTTCGCCGGCCAGGTCCGCTGCCGGGTAGCCGTTGAAACGCAGCACCGGGTCCGGGCCGAACGTCTGCTTGATGGTCACCATCGAACCGATCGGCACCATCTCGCCGCGGTCGTTGCGGGTGCGCAGCTTGGCGATGTCCTCGACGCTCTCACGGAACGGGCCGTCCGCCTGGGCGATCACCTGCCAGGTGCGGCCGAACTGGTTGAAGTCGTTGACGTACGCCGAACCCAGGTAGGTCTGCAGCGTGTCGAACAGCTCGGTCAGCTGCACGCCCTGCGCCTTCGCTTTCACACGGTCCACTTCCGCATCCAGCTGCGGCACGTTGGCCTGGTAGCTGCTGATCGGGAAGGCCATGCCCGGGGTCTGTGCAACGGTCCCCTGCATCGCCTGCACGGCATTCTGCAGCGCGCCGTAACCCAGGTTGCCGCGGTCCTCGATGAACATCTGGTAGCCATTGCCGTTGCCCAGGCCCAGGATCGGCGGCGGCATCATCGCGAACGCGAAGCCCTCCTGCAGGCCTGCGATCTTCTGGTTGATCTCGGCGTTGATCTCCGCCGCGGTCCGGCCATGACGCTCGTTGAACGGCTTGAGCGGAATGAACGCCACACCGGTGTTCGGGGTGTTGGTGAACTGCAGCGCGTTCAGGCCCGGGAACGAAATGGTATGCGCCACGCCGTCGGTTTCCTGGGCGATCTTGGCGACCTTGCGCAGCATTTCATCGGTACGTGCGATCGACGAACCTTCCGGCAGCTTCACGCCCGCGATCAGGTACAGCTTGTCCTGGGTCGGGATGAAGCCCGGCGGCACCAGCTTGAAGATGACTCCGGTGCCGACCAGCAGGATCGCGTAGACCACGAACACAGCGCCGCGGCGGCCGAGGATGCGCGCCACACCGCGCTCGTACTTCTCCGAGCTGGACTTGAAGAAGCGGTTGAACGGGCGGAACACCCAGCCGAACAGGCGATCGATCAGACGGCTCGGGCCATCCTTCGGAGCGCCATGGGCCTTCAGCAGGCGGGCGGCCAGGGCCGGCGACAGGGTCAGCGAGTTGATCGCCGAGATCACCGTGGAAATGGCGATGGTGACAGCGAACTGCTTGTAGAACTGACCGGTGACGCCCGACAGGAACGCCATCGGCACGAACACCGCGCACAGCACCAGTGCGATCGCAACGATCGGGCCGGACACCTCACGCATGGCCTGGTGGGCCGCTGCGGTCGGCGACAGACCTTCTTCAATGTTGCGTTCAACGTTCTCCACCACCACGATCGCATCGTCGACCACGATGCCGATCGCCAGCACCAGGCCGAACAGGCTCAGCGTGTTGATCGAGAAGCCCAGTACGTACAGCGCTGCGAAGGTACCGACCACCGACACCGGAACCGCGATCAGCGGAATGATCGACGCGCGCCAGGTCTGCAGGAACAGGATCACCACCAGCACCACCAGGGCGATCGCTTCAAGCAGGGTCGAGACCACCGCCTTGATCGAATCACGCACGAAGATGGTGGTGTCATACACCGCTTCGTACTTCACGTCGGCGGGCATGGTCTTCTGCATCTCGTCCATCGTGGCGATGACCTTGTCGCGGATCTCCAATGCATTCGCACCGGGCGACTGGAAGATGCCGATACCCACCGCATTCTTGCCGTCGAGCTGCGAGCGCAGGGTGTAGTCGCCAGCGCCCAGTTCCAGGCGGGCAACGTCGGACAGGCGCACGATCTCGCCGTCGACACCGCTCTTGAGCACGATGTCGCCGAACTCCTGCTCGCTGCGCAGGCGGCCCTGGGCATTGATCAGGGTCAGGAACTGGCTGTTCGGCAGCGGCTCGGCGCCGAGCTGACCCGCAGAGACCTGCACGTTCTGCTCACGCATGGCACGCACCACGTCGCTGGCCGTCAGGCCGCGCGAAGCAACCTTGTCCGGGTCCAGCCATGCGCGCATGGCGTAGTCACCACCACCGAAGATCTGCGCGTCGCCCACGCCGGGAATGCGTGCCAGCGCGTCCTTGACGTGCAGGCGGGCGTAGTTGCGCAGGTACAGGGTGTCGTACTTGCCATTGGGCGACGTCAGATGCACGACCATCAGGAAGGTGGGCGACTGCTTCTGCGTGGTCACGCCCTGCCGGCGCACGTCCTCGGGCAGGCGGGCCTGCGCCTGCGCCACACGGTTCTGCACCTTCACCGCCGCCGCGTCCGGATCAGTGCCCGGGCGGAAGGTGACGGTCATCTGCAGCACGCCGTCGGAACCGGCGACCGACTTGAGGTACATCATGCCCTCGACGCCGTTGATCGCCTCTTCAAGCGGCGTGGCGACGGTTTCGGCGATGACCTTGGGATTGGCGCCCGGATAGACCGTGCGCACGACCACCGACGGCGGCACCACTTCCGGGTACTCGCTGATCGGCAGGATCGGAATCGTGATCAGGCCTGCGGCGAAGATCACGATCGACAGTACCGCCGCGAAGATCGGCCTGTCGATGAAGAAACGGGAAAAGTCCATGGAGGAATTCCTGGGAAATGCCGCCGGCGGGCAACAGCCACCCTGCCCCTCGCCGATATGACGAAGGCAGGGAAGGCCGCCGCTGGAGCCGGCAGCTAAGCGGAAACTCGGATCAGGAGACGGCGGATCAGCGGTTCAGCGCAGCAGTGGCATCACGGCCTGGTGCGGCGGCCGCAGCCGGCTGCATCGCCACCGCCTTGGCCTGCACCGGCATGCCCGGCATGAAGACCTTCTGCACGCCATCGATGATGACCTTGTCGCCTGCGGACAGGCCCTGCTCGACGATGCGCAGGCCTTCCGCCGTGCGGCCAAGGCGGATGTCGCGGCGCTGGGCCTTGCCATCCTTGTCGACCACGTACACGTACTTGCGGTCCTGGTCGGTCAGCACAGCCTTGTCGTCGATCAGCATCGCCTGGAACTGGCCACTGCCCAGCAGCTGCACACGGGCGAACAGCCCCGGGGTGAACTGCCGGTCGGCATTGTCCAGCAGCGCACGCACGCGGATGGTGCCGGTGCTGCGTGCGACCTGGTTGTCGAGGAAGTCGACCTTGCCCGCGTGCGGGTAGCCTTCTTCACCCGACAGGCCAACCTTCACCGGCAGGTCGCTGTCGCGCTCGCTCGGGCGCTCGCCCTTGCGTGCCATCTGCGCGTAACGCAGGAAAGTGCTTTCGTCGGCATCGAAGTAGACGAACACGGTGTCCAGCGAGACCAGCGTGGTCAGCACGCTGGCGCTGTCGCCGGCGGTGACCAGGTTGCCCGCGGTGACCATCGCGCGGCCGGCACGGCCGTCGATCGGCGCACGCACCTTGGTGAACTCCAGGTTCAGGCGGGCAGCATCCAGCGCCGCCTGCGCGGCCTGCACGGCTGCGCCGGACTGGTCTGACGCAGCGCGACGCTGCTCGGCGGTCTCGGTGGAGATCGCCTGCTGCTCGGCCAGGCGCTTGGCCCGCTCCGATTCACTGCGGGCCAGGGTTGCCTGGGTGCGGGCGCGGGCCAGTTCAGCGGCGGCGCGATCGTACTCGGCCTGGTAGCTGCGCGCGTCGATGGTGAAGAGCACATCGCCCTTCTTCACTTCCTGGCCTTCGACGTAGTTGACCTTGTCGATGTAGCCGGACACGCGCGGACGCAGTTCAACGCTCTGCACCGCCTCGATGCGGCCGCTGAACTCGTCCCATTGGCTGATCTGCTTGACCAGCACCGGGGCTGCGCTGACCTGCGGCGGGGGCGGTGCACCGGCTTCTTCGGCATGGCCGCCACTGCAGGCAGCGAGCACCGCCGCGGCGAGGATCGACACGCCGACCATCGCAATGCGATGGCCGAAACGATGTGGGGTGGTTTTGGGGGAAGTCATGGCATGCATCCGTACGGAGGGGTGGTACAGCTAATGAAAATGGCTATCAAAAAGTGCGGCGTATGCTGCAACCTCAACCAAGGTCAAGGTCAAGCGACACCCACGGTGTCGCGCCACGGTGGTGGAACTTCCAGTCGCAGCAGGCCCCGCGGCAGTTCCGCATCGCTGCTGTCGCAGCGAACGATGGCGCGGTTGTCGCGGCAGCCATCAAGCAGCGACACCACGCGCCGGCCGACCAGCAGCGAGCTCGGCCACTCGATGCAGGCGTTGGCGGCGTTGGCCGGTGTACACACCGGGCTGCACACCTCCAGCATCTGCGCACGGACACCGACCGCCTGTGCTTCCTGGTGCACCACCTGCGCGTACATGCGCAGGGCGGCGGTGGTGATCGAGGTCTCGCCGTAGCCGGCCCAGGGCTTGAGACCGGCAGGGCTGCCGATCATCACGTAGCGCCGCGCATGCACGTTGTCACGCAGCAGCGGCAGCAGGTGGCGTACCGCATGCACATGGGGCATCAGGTCGGCCTGCAGTGCGCCGAGCAGTTCGTCGCCCTTGCGGTCCATCACCCGGCCACGGTTGTAAGGACCGCCCATGGCCGCGATCACCGCCGCCAACGGCCGCGGGCGCTGCGCGACGCGCTCGGCCAGGACCTGCGCCGAACCGTCGTCTGCCAGTGAACCCAGCATGGTCTGCAGGCCGGGTTCATCGGCGAACTGCGCTTCCAGCGACGCCAGCCGTCCTGGATCGCGGCCGACCACCAGCACCGGGCTGCCGGCTTCCAGCAGCGCACCGACCACGCCCTGGCCGACCGCACCGGTTCCGCCGAGGACCAGGACTTCGGGCATCAGAATCCCATTCACGGGACATTTCCTCCCAAATCCGGGATAGTCCCGATTCGGCGCAGTCGATCGCTCTTCTGCGGCGCCAAGCGGATGGCACCGCCACGCTGCTGCCGCATGGGCGCGGTAAACTCACGGAAATCCTTGTGCACCAAGGAACTCGGGCGGATCTCAACGGTCATCGCCAGATCCAGGGCGTTCTGGCCGGCATGCCGGAAACGGGCAAGAATGTTGCGCAGGCTCATGGCGGGGGGGCTCCATTTCACGAATGGCGCCACGATAGACCTCAAACCTTTACTTGATTAGTCCTGATTAAGGGGAATAATCATCCCGTTCCCGGTCCAATCGATCTGTCACGATTGTCCCACCCCCGACGTCCAGGACTCCCGACCATGTCCCACGATCTCAATGAAACGCTGATCTTCGTCAAAGTGGTCGAGCAGGGCAGCTTCATCGCAGCTGCCAAAGCGCTCGGCCTGCCCAAGACCACTGTCAGCCGCAAGGTGCAGGAGCTGGAGACGCGGCTGGGCGCGCGCCTGCTGCACCGGACCACGCGCCGTCTTGGCCTGACCGAGGCGGGCTCGATCTACCACGAGCACTGCCAGCGCATCGCGCGCGAGCTGGAAGAAGCCGAGAGCGCGGTGAGCCAGTTGCAGTCCGGCCCACGCGGCTGGCTGCGTTTCACTGTGCCCTACTCCATCGGTATCACCTGGATCGCGCCGTTGCTGGGCCAGTTCCATGCGCAGTACCCGGAAATCCGCCTGGACATGCACATGGGCAACGAGAAGCTCGACCTGATCGCCGGTGAAGCCGATCTGGCCCTGCGCGTCGGCGCCCTGCCCGATTCCAACCTGGTCGCACGCAAGCTCGGCAGCCTGCGCACGCAGGTGTTCGCCAGCCCGGCCTACATCGAGCGCTACGGCGAGCCGCTGCACCCGGAAGAGCTTCAGTTCCATCGCATCCTGGCCATGCGCAAGCCCTACCACACTGGCAATTCACCGCGCTTTACCTGGCAGCTGGGCGAGAACGGAGGGGAACTGCGTGACTTCCCGGTGACGCCGCTGATGACGGCCAACGACATGTCCGCGCTCAACGGCGCGCTGGTGTGCGGTGAAGGCCTGCTGCTGACCGGCGATGTGATGGCCAAGCCGTTCGTCGAGTCAGGCATGGTCCGTCGCGTGCTTGCCGGGTGGACAGGTCCGGAGGTGGATTTCAACGCGGTCTTTGCCGGCGGCCGCCTGGTCTCGCCGAAGGTGCGCGCATTCGTCGACTTCCTGGTGGAGAAGCTCAACTTCGACGCCAATTACATGCTGGCGCAGTGCCCTGGCGCGAAGCTGGCGCGGCAGCAGCAGGAGCAGGAAGATGCCGCGCTTGAGATCAGCGGCAAGCGGATCCTGGAGAAGGTGGCCGCGCCGGCGGCGTGAAGCGGGGCCTGCCCGGCGTCATGCGGCGCGCTGTTCCAGCAGATGCTCGATCAGTGCACGCAGCTTCGGCTCGGCCTGGCGCCGGCTGGGGTAATACAGGAAGAACCCTGCGAACCACGGACAGTACGGCTCCAGCACGCTGACCAGTTCCCCACGCTGCAGCCACGGGCGCCATGTGTCCTCCATGCCGAAGGCCAGCCCGGCGCCCGCCAATGCCAGGCGGGTCATCGTGGCCATGTCATTGCTGGTGATCTCCGGCTGCACATCGACGCTGAACTCGCGTCCGCGCTCTTCGAATTCCCAGCGATAGGGCGCCTTGCGTGGTGCGGCGCGCCAGCCGATGCAACGGTGCCCGGGCAGCTCGCGCGGGTGCCTGGGCATGCCGTGCTGCTGCCCATACCGCGGAGTGCACACCACCACCTGCCGCTGCCGGCCGGACACCGGAATCGCCACCATGTCCTGGGCGATCACCTCGCCCAGACGCACGCCCGCGTCGAAACCCGCCTCGACAATGTCGAACTCCTCATCGGTCACCGTGATGTCCAGCTGCAGCTCCGGGTGCCGGGCGGCGAAGCTGGCCAGCAGGGGACCGGCCAGGAAATGCTCGGCAATGGAGGACACGGCCAAGCGCAGCTGGCCCTTGAGGGTGCTGCCGCGACGTAGCGTGGACTCCACGGCGCTGCCCAGCTCAGCCAGGGCGGGTCTGACCGCCGCAAGCAGCGCCTGGCCGGCATCGGTGAGGTTGACGCTGCGGGTGGTGCGCAGCACCAGAGCGACACCGAGCGACTGTTCCAGCCGGGCGATGGTCTGGCTGACGGCCGACCGGGTCACGCCCAGTTGCTGGGCCGCCGCGGTGAAGCTGCTGCAGTCGGCTACCCGCTGGAACACCGCGAGGGCATTGAGATCGACGGACATTGGTTAGCGGATCTGTACAAGGTAGTCAGCAGTCGCCATCTTATCGCGACGAGGCAGGCCGTCTACCGTGACTGCACCGGGCACGACCCGGCATTTCCCCCTAGCCCTTCCGGAGACCTGCCATGAGCCATTCCCGAACCATCCTGATCACCGGTGCCTCCAGCGGCATCGGCGCCGGCATCGCCCGCTCGCTGGCGCAGCCCGGCGCGCGCCTGGTGCTGGGCGCGCGCCGCCTCGAACGGTTGCAGGCACTGGCGGATGAACTGCGCCAGCACGGCGCCGACGTACGCGTGCATGCGCTGGACGTGACGCAGCGCGCGCAGGTCGAGGCGTTCGCCGCGTCAGCCCTGGAGGAATTCGGCGCCCTCGATGTGATCGTCAACAATGCCGGTGTGATGCCCCTGTCGCCGATGGCATCGCTGAAGGTGGACGAATGGGACCGGATGATCGACGTCAACATCCGCGGTGTACTGCACGGGATCGCAGCCGTGTTGCCCCATATGCGCGCACGCGGCCGCGGACAGATCATCAACATCGCGTCCATCGGCGCGCTGTCGGTCGTACCGACCGCTGCGGTCTACTGCGCCACCAAGCACGCGGTACGCGCCATCTCGGAGGGCCTGCGCCAGGAACACCGCGAGCTGCGGGTCACCTGCATCCACCCCGGCGTGGTGGAAAGCGAGCTTGCGGACAGCATCACCGACCCGGTCGCCGCCGAAATGATGGTCGGCTATCGCGCCATCGCCCTGCAGCCGGATGCGATCGGGCGCGCGGTGCGGTTCGCCATCGAGCAGCCCGACGACGTGGACGTGAACGAGATCGTGGTGCGGCCGACGGCCGCAGCATGACCCGGCCGCCGTTCCTGCGCTAGGCGCCGCGCATCGCCGCCAACGAAAATGCCGCCTGCAAGGGCGGCATTCCCGTTCCGGCTGCGCCGGACCTGCACGCACGCGCCGCGCGTTACTGCTGCAGCGGAATCACGCGGATTTCAACACGGCGGTTCTTGGCACGGCCGGCATCGGTGCTGTTGTCGGCAATCGGGTACGCCTTGCCGGCGCCCAGCGTTTCGATACGCACGCTCTGCACGCCCTGCCCGATCAGGTACTGGGCGACCGAATCGGCGCGCTCCTTGGACAGGCGGTTGTTGACCGCATCGCTGCCGATGCTGTCGGTATGGCCGACCACTTCGATCATGGTCTGGTTGTAATCACGCAGGGTACCGGCCACGCCGTTGAGCGCGCCGTAGAACTGCGGCTTCAGTGCCGACTTGCCGAAATCGAAGGTGATGCCGTCGGGCAGGTTCAGCATGATGTTGTCGCCCTGGCGCTGCACATCGATGCCGGTGTTGGCAGTGCGCTCGCGCAGCGCGCGTTCCTGGCGATCCTGGTACTGGCCCACGGCCGCGCCACTGAGCGCGCCGATGCCTGCACCGATCAGCGCGTGCTGGCGGCGCTCGGTCGCACTGTCGCCGCTGAGCAGGCCGGCGGCCACGCCAATGGCGGTACCGATCAGCGCGTTGCGACCGGTCCGGTTCTGCTGCTCGGTCGGGTTGCCGTACTGATCGCTCTGCACGTAGGAACCGCCGGTGGCGCAGGCCGACAGGACGGCCGCGCTCATCAGGGCCAGTGCGACATTGCGGGTGGTGTTGCGGATCATGATGGTCTCCTTGGTTTCCGGTCGGGCCGGCGGCTTGCGGGCCGCCCAGAGAATAAACAGCAGGACGCGATGCCGGGATGATGAACACGCCGCTCGACAGGGCCTTGTTCAGCTAGCTGTCTGGAACCCCGCGACGGCGCTTTACCCCGCTCCCGATTGGCGGTAGGCGGCGAGCGCTGCATCCCGGCCGGCGGCCAGATCCACCAGAGGGCTGCGCGGATACTCCGGCGCGTGCTCGGCCAGCCACTGCGGATGCTGCCACGGCGCGAAGCGCGCCTTCACCGGCAGCGCCGCCAGTTCCGGTACCCAGCGGGTGATGTAGCGCGCCTGAGGATCGAACTTTTCGGCCTGGGTGACCGGATTGAACACGCGGAAGTAAGGCGCTGCATCCGCACCGGTACCGGCCACCCACTGCCAGCCCATCGTGTTGTTGGCCAGGTCGGCATCGACCAGTGTGTCCCAGAACCAGCGTGCGCCATGCAGCCAGTGCGCGCGCAGGTGCTTGCACAGGTAGCTGGCGACGATCATCCGCACCCGGTTGTGCATGTAGCCGGTATGCCACAGCTCGCGCAGGCCGGCATCCACGATCGGTACGCCGGTGTTGCCGCGCTGCCAGTCATGCAGCTGGCCGGCGCTGGGCGTGGCCCACGGAAAGCGGTCGAAGCGCGGGTTGAGGTTGCCGGTGGGGGTTTCCGGAAAGTGATGCAGCAGGTGGTAGGCGAAGTCACGCCAGCCCAGTTGCCGCAGGTAGCCGTCGATGTCGGCGTCGGTACCGGCGCTGCGCAGCCCTTCCAGCGCATGGGCGATGCGCCAGGGCGCGATCTCGCCGAAGTGCAGGTGCGGTGACAGCCGCGAGGTGCCGACCCGGTCCGGCAGGTCGCGCTGCGCGCGATAGCCTCGCAGCGCGCCGTCCTCGAACACCGAAAGCGCCTCCAGCGCGCCGGCCTCTCCCGGCTGCCAGTGCTCCCAGAAGCCCTCGTCCCAGCCGAGCGCCGGTGCCAGCCCGAGCGCCTGCAGCGACTCGCCTTCGACGGCATGCGTTGCCAGTGCCGCGGGCGCCGCCTGCAGCCCGGGCAGGCGCCAGTGACTGAGCACGTTGCGCCAGTAGGGGGTGAACACCTTGTACGGCTGCCCCTGCTGGGTGGCGATATCCCACGGCTCGAACAGCAGACTGCCGTTGCAGCTCTGCGCATCGATGCCCTGCTCGCGTAGCGTGCGCTTGATGGAGGCATCACGTGGCTGGGTGGCGGGCTCGTACTTGCGGTTCCAGTACACCGCCGTGGCACCGGTCCGTGCGATCAGTGCCTGCAGCACCGGCAGGCTGTCGCCGATCTGCAGCACCAGGGAAGAACCGCGGCCACGCAGATCCGCATCCAGCGCGGCAAGCGAGCGATGACGCCAGGCGTTGGATGCCGCTCCCGGCGCCCACTCGCCTTCTTCGTGCGGCGCGTGGATGTACACCGGGACCACATCGTGCCCCGCATCCAGTGCGGCCTGCAGGGCCGGATTGTCCTGCAGCCGCAGGTCGCGACGGAACCAGACCAACGCTACCGACACGTGCACCGCCTTTGCTGTGGAAGGCGGCCATGATAGCCAGCACAGGTGAAGACCGCGCAGGGGTGCAACGCCGTCCGCAGCCGGACTACTTCCCGGCGTCGAAACGCTGCATGGCTTCGCGGATCAGCGTACGTGCCTCGGCCGCGTTGCCCCAGCCCTGCAGCTGCACCGGGTTGCGTCCGGCTGGCAGATCCTTGTACACGCGGAAGAACGCCTCGATGCGCTGCCGCTCGATCTCCGGCAGATCGGCCAGATCGCGGACGCCTGCATAGCTCGGATCAACCTTGTCGGTCGGCACGCCGATGACCTTCTCGTCATGTTCTCCGCCATCGATCATCTTCAGATAGCCGATCGGGCGGAAGCGGATGATCACGCCAGGATGCAGGGGCTCACGGGTCAGCACCAGCGCGTCCAGCGGATCGTTGTCGCCCGCCAGCGTGCGCGGCATCGAACCATAGTTGGCCGGATAGGCCACCGGCATCGACTGGAAGCGGTCGACGTGGACCAGCCCGTCGTCCTTGATCTCATACTTGGTGAAGCTGCCAGCGGGAATTTCCACGGCCAGGTTCACCTCCTGCGGTGCCTGCTGCGGCTGGGCCGCCAGGAACGGATGCAGCACCGCATCAGCGGCGGCCACCGCACCGGCCAGCAACAGCAGGGCGGCACCGATAGCAGCAAGAGGAACGATGCGTCGGGGCATGGTCATCGGCGTCTCCTTATTCCCAGCAACGGTCGGCGCGACCCTTGGCAGTCTGCGCGCGCGGGCAGTCGCGTGGCGTGATGCGGCCTTCGGTCAGCTCCGTGCGCTGCTTGCCCCCGCTGGCGTCACGGTGCAGCTCGAAAGCATCGTACAGCTGCCCGGTCACCGTGCGCGCCTCATAGCGCAGGTGCTGCGGATCGATGCGCAGCACCTGGAACAGCTGGGTGTCCTCGGCCACAGGGGCCATCGTCCTTCGGGCTTCATCGGAAAGACGGTACTGCTTCGGTCCCGCCACGGTCACCACGTACTGCGGTGTGGCGGCCTGTCCTTCGCCACGGCGGCCATAAGTGTGGTCGTGCCCCTGCAGCACCAGATCCACCTGGTGACGACGCGCCACCGGCAGCAGCACGTCACGCAATGCGGCGTTCTCGCGGCCTTCGCGCGGCGAGTAGAAGGGCTGGTGCAGCATTACGATGGTCCACGGCTGCGGATTGCCGGACAGCACCTTGTCCAGCCAGTGTGCCTGGGCCTGGGCGGTGCCGAGATCGAGTGCCGAGGTTCCATCAAGCACGGCCACGCGCACGCCCTGCGCATCGAACCAGTAGCTGGTCTGCTGCGCGGCAGGGGCGCCATTGCCCGGCAGTGCGAAGGTCACCGGCCAGTGCCGGCCCAGCACACGGCGTTCCTGCGGAGTGTCCTCGAACTCCTCGAAATACTCGTGATTGCCGATGGCAGGCGCCACCAGTGTTTCCTGCGCCAGCCAGGCGGTGGCAGCGAACCATTCGCCCCATTCACTGTCGTCCACACCGTCGCCGCCGCTGACCAGGTCACCCGCGAACAGGCTCAGGCGAGCGTCCGGTGCCGCCTTCTGCGCGGCCCGGATCACTCGGCTGACGTGACTGAGATTCTTGTTCTGGGTATCGCCGAAGTACAGCAGCGTCAGCGGCTGCCCGGCGGCCGCCAGCGTACGCAGCTGGTTCCATGCACTCCAGCCCGCCCTGCCCTGCACACGGTAGATATATGCGGTATCCGGCTGCAGGCCATCGATGTCAACGCGGTGATGGTGCGACAGGCCGTTCTCGGTCTGCAGCGCCTGCGTGGTCGCGCGCAGCGCGCGAATGCCTTCGATGGCCGGCGAATCGCCGGCACGCGCGATCTCCAGCAGTGGCGCCTGTACGCTGCCATCCGTGCGCCAGGCCACGGCGAATCCGTGGCTGGGGTCGGCCGAGGGCGAGGCAACGATGCGATCCGGCAGTGGCGATGCCGCATAGTGGCGGCTACCCGCAGGCACCTGCGTGTTGGGTTCGACCGCCGCGGTGACCAGCAGAGGCAGGGCCAGCAGCAGGCTGGCGACGAACGCGCGCGTGCTGTGCCGCCTCATGCGCCACACTCCAGCGGCAGCGCCAGCTGCCTGGCAATGCTTTCCCAGTCAAAGGCGACCACGCCCTGATCGTCATGCACCGCATACAGCGCACCGTGCGGGAACCGCGTGCTGGGCTGCTGCATCAACCAGATGCCATCGGTGTTGGCCACGGTATTGCCCTGGAAGGCACCGACCGGCTTCAGCGTGTGCCGATCGAACAGATGGAACACGCTGCGCTGCTTGCCCTGCTCGGTGGTGATCCACCAGCCGTCCTTGCCGCAGGTCCGCAGGGTCACCCCTTCGGCCTGCGCCTTGAACACGTCACGGCCGAAGGTGGTGCCGGTGAAGCGGCCTGCCAGCGTATAGACCTTGAACTCGCTGGCGTAGCTCTCATCCTCTTCGGCAATCAGCAGACGGTCGTTGTCCGGATCGCCCCAGATCGATTCGACCACGCGCAGCGCACCGGCCTCACTGGTGTCGCCGATGTCGGCGATGCGCTTCGCGTCGATCTTCGCCCCGTCGCGGGAAACGTGGTACTGGCGCACGCGCTTGTCCAGTTCCGCCAGCGGCGGCAGGATGTCGCGGCCCTGTGCGTCCTCGCCGTTGTCCCAAGAGTCCGTGACGTAGACGCTGTAGCCGTCCGCCCTGCGATCGACCCACAGCCCGTAGGGTTTGCGCAGATCTTCGGCAGCGAACGTCGCCAGCGGTGTGAAGTCCGGCAGGGACAGGACCTGGACCCGGTGATTGTCGCGTTCCACGATCCACAGCAGGTCGTCGGTCACGGCGATGCCATTGGGGCGATCAAACTGTCCCAGGCCGGTACCGGTGGCACCGACGTCGCGCAGGTGACGGCCGGTGCTGCCGTCGTACACCACCAGTTTGTCGGTGGCCTTGGCGGTGGCGATCAGCCAGATCTGCCCGTCCGGCGTCCGCCAGGTTGCGGGCGAATCGATGTTGTCGGCGGGCGTGAGTGGCGAGACGAACGCCTCGGCAACGGTGGCCACCGTGCGCGCCGGAGGCGTCGGCGACGCCGCATGTGCCGCCGGCGCGCGGTCGGCCGCTGGCGTGCAGCCCGCCACCAATGCGGTTGCAATCGCTGCCACGAGCATCGGAACGTGCCGCCCCATCACAGCGTCACCTTCAGGCCCAGCGCGTAGGTGCGGCCATATTCTTCCATCTGCAGCGTGCGCGAGCGCGTGCCCTGGTACAGCTCCAACGGCTTGTCCAGCAGGTTCTGCGCCTCGAAGTACAGGCTGACGCGCGGGCTGAACCGATAATCCAGCGAGAAGTCGAGCTGCGTGTTGGGTGCCACGTAGATGTCGAATGCACGGCCCTTGCCGATGCTGTCCAGATATTCGCTGCGGTATACCGCAGCCAGGCGGGTGCTCAGGCCATATTTCTCGTAGCCGACATGCGCGCTGTACACATGCTTGGAGGCACGCGGCAGCGTGAAGTCCTCGCCGGCACGGTCCGCGATGCCGGCATCGAATTCGGTATCCAGCCAGGTGCCGCTGGCCCCGACCAGAAGACCGTCGAAGCCTGCCGGCAGGAAGGCCAGCTGCTGCTGCCAGTTGAACTCGGCGCCGCGTACCGTGGCCTTGCGGCCATTGATCGGCTGGGTCACGTCGAAGCCGTCGTAGTCCGGATCATTGGTACGCACGGTTTCCACGATATAGCCGTCGATGGACTTGTGGAACAGGCCAAGCGAAACGATGCCGGTGCTGCCGATGTACTTTTCCACCGACAGGTCGATGTTCTTCGACTCGTACGGATCCAGCTCGGGATTGCCCAGCCGCACTTCCTCGTCGCCGCGGCTGTAGCCCACACGGGGCGAAACGTCGCCGAAGGACGGGCGCGAGACGGTCTTGTTGGCCGAAGCGCGCAGCACCCAGTCATCGGCTGCGTCGTAGCGCAGATGCAGGCCCGGCAGCACATTGGTGTAGCTGTTGTTGGCCACGCGCGGGGTGACGGTGAAGCTGCGCCCGTTGGCCGCCACCTCGACCTGGTTGCCCACCGCCCTGAAACGGGTGTTCTCCACGCGTGCGCCGCCGATGATGCGCAGCGCGCCGATATCCCAGGTCCCCATCGCATAGCTGGCGAAGATGTCTTCGCTGGCCACATAGTCCTCTTCCAGCGATGCCAGGGCATTGGCGCCGGCATCCTGCGGCCGGGCGCTGTACTGGCTGCCATTGGCCGCCCAGTACGCCCGCATCGCCGCCGAATCCATGCCATCGCCCAGGTTGCCATGGCGATGCTCGGGGGCCGACGTGGTCCAGCTCGACAGTGCCACCTTCGGGCCCACCCGCAGCTCACGCTCGTCGGTATTGACATCGCGGTCGCGCCAGCGGCCCAGCAGGCCGAACTTCAGGCTGCTGCTGTCGCCGTCGAAGCGTACGTTGACCTGCGCGCTGTGCTCCTTGTCGTTGACCTGCTTGGGCGAAAGCACGAAGCGGTCGAAGGCGTAGTTGCCGTTGTCCAGCCACTGCGGGTTGTCGAAACTGTAGGTCGGCAGCCGGCTGCGCTGGTCCAGGGTGCCGTTGAAGTCATCACCGTCCAGCGTGAAGCGCGCCTCCATCTCGTCGTTCACCCGCTCCTCGGTGCGGGTGTAGCCGATACGGTAATCGACCACCGCGCTGGTCAGCCGGTTCTCGCCACCGAGGCTGGCTGCGAAGGTGTTCTCCTTCTTGGTGCGGTAACGCATGCGCTTGTCGATCGCATCGCCCGGCATGTCATCCAGCCGGTACTGGTCGGTGCCGGTGCGCACCATGTCGGCATCGTCGAAATTGAAGATCACCCGCTGGCGGGTCTCGGCATCGTCGAACTGGCTGTACAACGTGCGCAGGTAGTACTTGCTGTCTTCATTCGGGCGCCAGTCCAGGTTGAGGTTGGCGCCGATGCGCTTGCGCTCGATCTCGTACTTGCGGTGCTGCAGGTTGATCGCGGTGACATCCCCCGGTGCAGCATCATCCTCGCCGTCGTACTCCACTTCGGTGTTGTCCGATTCAAACCTGCGCTTCTGGTAGTTCACGCCCAGCGCGATGCCGAACGTATCGGCGAACACTTCGCTGTAGTTGAAGGCGGCCTTCGGGCTGGTTTCGCCCGAGAGCTGCTGGTGGCTGCCTTCGATCTTGGCACGCAGGCTGCGCCCGTCGCGATCGAACGCCGAGGCCGATTCGACCAGGACCGCACCGCCGATCGCATCGCCGGGCATGTCCGGCGTCGGCGACTTGACCACGCGCAGGCGTTCGGTGGAGTCGGAGGGAATGACATCCAGCGGTGCAGCGCGGCTGGAGTCCTCCGGCGTACCCACGGCGATTCCATCGACGCTGACGCTGTTGAGGTTGGCGTCCAGGCCCCGGATGACCACGAAACGGCCTTCGCCCTGGTCGCGGGTGACGCTGATGCCGGGCAGGCGCTGCAGCGATTCGGCCACGTTCTTGTCTGGATACTGGCCAAGGGCGTCGGAAGACACGGCATCTTCGATCGCGTCGCTGCTGCGCTTCAGATCGACCGCGCGGATCTGCGATTCGAGCTGCGCACGCACCTCGACGCGGTCCAGGTCGATCGCATCGACCGCCGCTGCCCCCGTGGCGGCGACCGTCTGCTGCGCGGCGGCCTGCAGCGGAGCGCTGGCCCCCATCGCCAGGGTCAGCGTGATGGCAACGGCCAACGGAGTCTTGATATGCACTGGGAATCCCCATTCCTGTTAAGAATGGGTCTGGACGGTATGTCCGCAAGGTTGCATGGCCATGACAGACGCCCTCGATCCGCGCCCGCTGGCTGCGCTCCGTTTGGGGTTCCGCACCCCGATCCGGCAGAATGATCGCCTCTCCCTTCCCCCCTTCCCGACCATGAAGATCGTCGAAGTGCGCCACCCGCTGGTGCAACACAAGATCGGCCTGATGCGCAACGCTGCGCTCAGCACCAAGGATTTCCGCGAACTGGCCAACGAGCTGGGCACGCTGCTGGCCTATGAGGCCACCGCTGACCTGGACACCGAGCCGCACACCCTGCCCGGCTGGGCCGGTCCGGTGACCGTGCAGCGCATCGCTGGCGCCAAGATCACCGTGGTGCCGATCCTGCGCGCCGGCCTGGGCATGCTCAGCGGCGTACTGTCGCTGATCCCTGCCGCCCGCGTGAGCGTGGTCGGCCTGCAGCGCGATGAGGAAACCCTGCAGCCGGTGCCCTATTTCGAGCGCCTCACCGGACGCCTGGAAGAGCGCGATGCGCTGATCCTGGACCCGATGCTGGCTACAGGCGGCACTCTGATCGCCACCATCGACATGCTCAAGCGGGCCGGTGCGCGACGCATCAAGGGCATTTTCCTGGTCGCCGCTCCGGAGGGCATCGACGCGGTCAAGGCGGCGCATCCGGATGTGGAGATCTACACGGCGGCAATCGACGCCCAGCTCAACGAAAAGGGCTACATCCTGCCGGGCCTCGGCGACGCGGGCGACCGCATCTTCGGCACCCGCGTCGGCTGACCGGTGCGACGGGGTCAGATCCCTTTCGCAGAAAGGGCTCCGACCCCGGCACTTACCCCAGCGCGCGCGCCTTCAGTTCACCCTGCTCGTGCAGGGTCACGAAACGCCCCTTGTCGTCGCGACCCAGCTGGGCCAGTGCGACCTGCGGGTCGTGGGTGAAGAACAGATGCACGTTGCGCGCCAGCTTGTCCTCCAGGAACTGCCGCTTCTCGTCGATCAGCAGTTCCGCATTGCGGTCATATCCCATGGTGATCGGCACATGCACCCACGAGCGCCCCGGAATCAGGTCAGCGCAGAACACCACGCCGCCGCGCGCGACCTCGCCTGCATGCCCATGGCCGACGATCTCGGCCAGCATCAGCCCCGGCGTATGACCATCGCTGTAGCTGAAACGCACGCTGCGCCCCAGCGCCCGGGAGAACTCGCCGTCGACCACTTCCAGGCGCCCACTGGCCTGCAGCAGCCCGGGCAGCTCCGGGATGAAACTGGCGCGGTCGCGCGGGTGCGGCTGAAGTGCGCGCTGCCAGTGCTGTGCACCGACCACATAGGTGGCATTGGGAAACAGCAGTTCGGGCTCGCGCCCCTCGCTCCATGCTGCCAGCAGGCCGCCGGCGTGGTCGAAGTGCAGGTGGCTGAGGACCACCACGTCGATGTCCTCGTGTTCGAAGCCCGCCTCACGCAGCGAATCGATCAGCACGTGCTGGCTTTCCTGCACGCCATAGCGCTCGCGCATGCGCGGATCGAAGAACGCGCCGATGCCGGTTTCAAACAGGACCGTCTTGCCTTCCAGCGGGCTGGCCAACAGCGCGCGGCATGCCAGCTCGATACGGTTCAGCTCATCCGGTGCCGCCCATTTTTCCCACAACGCACGGGGTGCGTTGCCGAACATCGCACCGCCGTCGAGGCGCTGCGAGTTACCACGAATCGACCAGAGTTTCATGCGCCGATTATCGTCGGCAGGCCGTTAAATAATCGCTAGAACGAAACTGCAGCGCCCTGCCGTTGCGGGCAGGGCGCTGCGGCTCACCGTCGGCCGGATGGGACCCGGCGAGCCCGGCCGTTACCTGCCGGGCACCACCTGGGCGCTGCCGACCGGGTTGCGCGGATCGCTGCCGCCGAACAACCGGTTGCTCCTGCGATCCCATTCCACCGTCTGCAGATTGCCCCAGACGTGGCTGGAGCCGCGGCCACCGGCGGCGACATTCCCCGGCAGATCGATCTTGTGGCCCATCGCCTGCAGCTGCTTCACGGTGGCCGCGTCGAACGCGTTGTCTTCGGCCTCGATCAGGTCCGGCAGCCACTGGTGGTGGTAGCGTGGCAGCGCGGCGACCTGCTGCGCGTCCAGGCCGGCGTCGTAACCGAGGATGCCCAGCAGCACCATGGTGATGATGCGGCTGCCGCCGGGGGTGCCCAGCACCACGACCTTGTCGGCGTTCTCCATGAAGGTCGGCGTCATCGAGCTGAGCATGCGCTTGCCCGGCTTCGGTGCGTTGGCCTCGTAGCCCATCACGCCGAACGCATTGGGCGTGCCCGGCTTCAGCGCGAAATCGTCCATCTCGTTGTTCAGCAACACACCGGTGCCCTTGGGTATCAGGCCCGAGCCATACAGCAGGTTGACGGTCTGGGTGGCGCCGACGCGGTTGCCATCACGGTCGATGATCGAGAAATGGGTGGTCTCGTCGTCCTCCAGCGGCGTCGGATTGCCCGACAGCAGGTCGCTGGGCGTGGCCTTCTCCGGATGGATGGTGGCACGCAGGCCCTGCGCGTAATCCTTGCTGGTCAGCACTTTCTGCGGGATCTGCACGAAGTCCGGATCGCCCAGGAAGAACGTGCGGTCGCGGTAGGCGCGCCGCATCGATTCGACTACCAGATGGGCGCGGTGCGCCGGATCCATCTGCTTGATGTCCCAGCCTTCGAGGATCTGCAGCATGCTGGCCAGGGCGATGCCACCGGACGACGGCGGCGGCGCCGTGGTGACCTTCCAGCCGTTGTAGTCGAAGACGATCGGCTCGCGCTGCTTCACCCGGTAGCCGGCCAGCTCCTCGGCGGTCCAGCGGCCACCGGCCTGCTTCACCCCGGCCAGCAGCAGCTTGCCGGTCTGGCCCTTGTAGAAGCCATCGAAGCCACCCGCCGCCAGCCGCTCCAGCGTCTGCGCCAGTTCCGGCTGCCGGAACACATCACCGGTGGCGATCGGCCTGCCGTTGCGCAGGTACACCTCGCGGGTCCCGGGGTAACGCTCCATCACCTCGCGGCGCGAGGCATAGCCCTTGGCCATCCGCTCGTACACCGGGAAGCCGTCGCGGGCGATGCGGATGGCCGGTTGCAGCGAAACCGCCAGGGGCAGCCTGCCGTGCCGGGCCGAAAGCTCCACCAGCGCCGCAGGCAGGCCAGGGATACCCGCCGACCAGGCGCCGTTGACCGAACGGTCGCGGTCCAGGTTGCCCTTCCCGTCGAGGAAGGCCTGCGGCGTGGCAGCAGCCGGCGCGGTCTCGCGCGCATCCAGCATCACGTCCTTGCCGGTGGCCGCGTCATGCAGCAGGAAGAAGCCGCCACCGCCCAGGCCGGAACTGATCGGCTCGACCACCGCCAGCGTCGAGGACACCGCCACCGCGGCGTCGAACGCGTTGCCTCCCTGCGCAAGGATGTCCACGCCGGCCTGGGTGGCCAGCGCGTGGCCGCTGGCAATGGCAGCGCCATCGGGACGTTCGGCACGGGCCGGCGCATCGGCCCAGGCAAGCGGGCTCAGCAACAGGCCGAGCAGCAACACGGGACGGACGAGCAGCGTCTTCATTCGGATGGGGGCTCCGCGTAGAGTTCGGGATGATCGTGCTGCAGCCGGCGCAGTTTGGCCAGCAGCTGGTCTTCCGTTTCCACGATCTCCGGGTCCGGATCGATGCATTCGACCGGGCAGACGACCACGCACTGTGGCTCGTCGAAATGGCCCACGCACTCGGTACAACGGGCGGGGTCGATCACGTAGATGGTTTCACCCATCGCAATGGCCTGGTTCGGGCAGGCCGGCTCGCAGACGTCGCAGTTGACGCAGAGCTCATTGATTTTCAGCGACATGGCGATACTCCTCGCCCGCGCCTTGGGACAAAGGACCGGCCAGCGCGGGCGCGCGGGCCGGTCAGGTCATCGGTGGCGCCCGCTACAGGCGCCACCCGGGCCACGTTGCAACGTGGCCGCCACGGCTCGGTCTTACTTGGCTTCGACGAAAATGTACTCGGCACCGGTCGGCTGCACGGCCGCCTGCACGCGGGCGTTGTCGGCCGACTGGCCGATGAAGACGACGCGCACGCCCTTCATCGAATCCGGCGACACGTCCTTGAACACGGCCTGGATCATGTCCGCCATCTTGCCCGAGGCCGACGAACCGAAGGCCAGCATGTTGCCCGGCTGCACGCCACGGGCCACGGCCTGGGTCGCGCTCTCGGTCTGGCGCTCGTACTTGGCCTGGAAGTCCGGGTCCGATTCCGGCGAGAGGTAGTACAGGAACGGGCTGTTGGAGATATTGCCCATGTTCTGGATGGCGACTTCCTGCAGGTACTTCTTCCAGCCTGCGTCGTCGTCCTTGGACGGGGCGACCAGCGCCTGCTTGGCTTCGTCGACCGGAGCGGCCTCTTCCTTCTTGCAGGCGGTGAAGGCCAGGGCCAACGAGGCGATCAGCATCGCGCGCATGGTGGTGTTCATGGTTTCCTCCCGGAATGGTGCGTGGTGTTGTACGTAAGGGGTGCGGGTACGGCGGGGCTTATGACTGGGTCGATTTCGCCTCGCGGACCCTGCGCAGGGCTTCAAGCACCGCGGCCGGCACGAAGCCGGACACGTCGCCGCCCAGGCGCGCGATCTCGCGGACCAGCGAAGACGAAATGAAGCTGTGCTGCTCGGCCGGCGTCAGGAACAGGGTCTCGACTTCCGGGATCAGGTGGCGGTTCATGCTCGCCATCTGGAACTCGTATTCAAAGTCCGACACCGCGCGCAGGCCGCGCAGCAGGACCCCGCCCTGGACGGAGCGTACGAAATGGGCCAGCAGGGTATCGAACCCGCAGACCTCGACGTTGCCATGGTGGCCCAGGGCATCCCGGGCCAGCTGCACGCGCAGTTCCAGCGGCAGGGTCGGCCCCTTGGACGGGCTCTGCGCCACGCCGACCACGACCTTTTCAAACAGCGGTGCGGCCCGGTTCACCAGGTCGATATGACCGTTGGTGATCGGATCGAACGTGCCGGGGTAGACGGCAATGCGGCGGTTGGCCACGGTCATGGGCGGTTGCAGATGTTCAGATGAAGTCAAAGTGTAGCAGCGGCGCGGCGGTACAGGGCAAAGCGCACCTCACGGGTGCCGCCCTCGCGGTGCAGCAGCCAGTCCGGCGGCAGCACCGGGACGTGACCGGCCGGCGACTCCAGGTAGAGCCAGGCGTCGGCTGCCAGATGCCGCGGCAGCTGGGCCAGCACGTCCTGCCAGAGGCCATCGGCGAACGGCGGGTCGATGAACACCAGATCCGCCTGCTGCGCGGGAGCGCCCTGCAACCAGCGCAGGGCATCGGCCTGGACCACGGTGATCTGCGCGCTGGCCTGCAGCTTGGCGACGGCGGCCGACAGATTGCGGCCGAGCTGGGCATCGCGCTCGACCAGGGTGGCGTGAGCGGCACCGCGCGAGACGGCTTCCAGGCCCAGCGCGCCGCTGCCGGCAAACAGGTCCAGCACGCGGGCCCCGGCCAGTCGGGGCATCAGCCAGTTGAACAGGGTCTCGCGCACACGGTCACTGCTGGGCCGCAGGCCCGGCAGGGTCGGCACCGGCAGGCGGGTATTGCGCCAGCGCCCGCCGATGATGCGGACCTGGCCGTCATTGCCTCCACGGCCGCTCATCGGGGCCACCGGCGAAGGGTGTTCGAGAATTTCAGCATGAGCGGGATTGTAGTTCGGCCGGGCGGCGCCCGGCACCCGCAGAAGCCAGAGCAACGGCTGGAGCAACGGCTGGAGCAACGGCAAAGGCTGGTTTCCTGGGGGTTGGCGGGGTGGGTCAGGTTGTGGGGGACGCCGTGAACCCATCCCTGGGGGCTTGGCCGCGGCATCCATGCCGCGGACACCCCCACAACCTGATCCACCCCGCCTTCGACCGTTTCCTGCGATCTGTCGGAACGGCTCTTGGGGTCAGATCCGTTTTCCTGTGGAAAACGGATCTGACCCTGGCTTGGATCTCGAGATCTGAGAGATTTCATCCACGCACGGCGTGGATCTACTGGCCACCGGCCAACTGTCGAAGGCGGGGCACTGTGGGTTCGCGGGGTGTGAGCCGCATGGATGCGGCGACCAAGCCTCCATGGACGGATTCACGGCGCCCCCGCGAACCCACAGTGCCCCGCCATCCCACGGAGTGCCCGCTCTTGCTTTGGCTCTGGCCTCTGCGGGTGCAGGGCGCCGCCCTGCCCGACCAACCCCCTTGATTTCGGGACAATCACCCCTACCCCTTGGCGAGGCCGCACGCGCTGGCGCGGCATTGCACACGGAGCCCTATCGATGACCGAGACGACCCAGACCGAAACCCTTGGCTTCCAGACCGAAGTCAAGCAGCTGCTGCAGTTGATGATCCACTCGCTGTACTCCAACAAGGAGATCTTCCTGCGCGAGCTGGTGTCCAATGCCGCCGACGCGGCCGACAAGCTGCGCTTCGAGGCGCTGACCCAGCCGTCCCTGCTGGAAGACGACAGCGACCTGCGCGTGCGCGTCAGTTTCGACCCGGCCGCCCACACCATCACCATCGAGGACAACGGCATCGGCATGAGCCGCGCCGAGGCCATCGCCCACCTCGGCACCATTGCCAAGTCCGGCACCGGCGACTTCCTGCGCCAGCTGTCCGGCGACCAGAAGAAGGACTCGCAGCTGATCGGCCAGTTCGGTGTCGGCTTCTACAGCGCGTTCATCGTCGCCGACAAAGTCGAAGTCACCTCGCGGCGGGCCGGCCTGGCCAGCAGCGAAGGCGTGCGCTGGACCTCGCGCGGCGAAGGCGACTTCGATGTCGCGACCCTCGACAAGCCCGAGCGCGGCACCCGCATCGTGCTGCACCTGAAGGACGGCGAACACGACTTTGCCGATGGCTGGCGCCTGCGCAGCATCCTCAAGAAGTACTCCGACCACATCGGCCTGCCGATCCAGATGCCGAAGGAAGGGGGTGAAGAGGGCGCGGCGGTCGAATGGGAAACCGTCAACCGTGCCAGCGCGCTGTGGACCCGTCCGCGCACCGAGATCAGCGACGCCGAGTACAGCGAGTTCTACAAGCACGTGGCACACGACCACAGCGATCCGCTGGCGTGGAGCCACAACAAGGTCGAAGGCAAGCTGGAGTACACCTCGCTGCTGTACGTGCCGGGCCGTGCACCGTTCGATCTGTATCACCGCGATGCGCCCAAGGGCCTGAAGCTGTATGTCCAGCGCGTGTTCGTGATGGACCAGGCCGAGCAGTTCCTGCCGCTGTACCTGCGCTTCATCAAGGGCGTGGTCGATTCCAACGACCTGTCGCTGAACGTCTCGCGCGAGATCCTGCAGTCCGGCCCGGTCATCGATTCGATGAAGGCCGCGCTGACCAAGCGCTCGCTGGACATGCTGGAGAAGCTGGCAACCGACAAGCCCGAGCAGTACGCCACGTTCTGGAAGGAATTCGGCCAGGTGCTGAAGGAAGGACCGGCCGAGGACTACAACAACCGCGAGAAGGTGGCCGGCCTGCTGCGCTTCGCCTCCACCCGTGGCGAGGGCGATGCCCAGACCGTCTCGCTGGCCGACTACATCGGTCGCATGGCCGAAGGCCAGGACAAGATCTACTACCTGACCGGCGAGAGCTACAGCCAGGTCCGCAACAGCCCGCACCTGGAAGTGTTCCGCAAGAAGGGCGTGGAAGTGCTGCTGCTGACCGACCGCATCGACGAATGGCTGATGGGTTACCTGACCGACTTCGACGGCAAGGGCTTTGTCGACATCGCCCGTGGCGACCTCGACCTCGGCGCGCTGGAGACCGAGTCGGACAAGCAGGAACAGGAAGCGGCGGCCAAGGACAAGCAGGCCCTGATCGAGCGGCTGAAGGCGGTGCTTGGCGACGACGTGGCCGAAGTCCGCGTGTCGCACCGGCTGACCGATTCGCCAGCGGTGCTGGCCATCGGCGAACAGGATCTGGGGCTGCAGATGCGCCAGATCCTGGAAGCCAGCGGCCAGAAGGTGCCTGACAGCAAGCCGGTGCTGGAGATCAATCCAGGGCACCCGTTGATCACCAAGCTCGATGGCGAGGCCGATGGTGATCGTTTCGATGATCTCGGCCGCGTGCTGTTCGACCAGGCCGCGCTCGCGGCCGGCGACAGCCTGAAGGACCCGGGCGCCTACGTTGCGCGCCTGAACAAGCTGCTGCTGGAACTGTCGGCCTGACACGCTGGGTGGTCGCCGGGCATGGCCCGGCGCTGCCAGGCGCTGGCTGTCATCTGCCAGGCCGGGCTGCTCAGGCCCGGCGATCCAGCAGCGACCCCAGCATCTGGTCCTGGCGGCGGACCAGCGAAGCGTTGGCGGCGAAGGCCACCACCTCCGCGTTTGCCGCCAGCAGATCAGCCAGCGGCGCGGCGGGATCGGCGCCGGCAGCGGTCACCCGGGTCTGCACCCCACCCTGCTCCACCGCCGCGCGCTGCAACTGCAGGCGCGGTGCATCGGCTGTCGCCAGGTTGGCCACGTTGTGCGCGGCCACCTGCACGCCTTGCCCTGCTGCCCGCATGCCGCTCCAGGCCGTTGCCATCACGTTGTCCATGGCGGTCTCCAGGCCACTCGGTGCAGCCCTCCGAAGCCATTAGCGGCTGCCCGGCCGCGACCTTGAGTCCACATCGGGCAGACGGGCCCGGGTGGTAGCATATCCCTCTGATTTCAGCGCCTTTTGCCAATGCTCAGTTTTTTCCGCCGCAAGAAGCCCCAGGACGCCGCCACACCGGACGCGCCCAAGACCCAGCACTACTCGGCTGAAGAGCTGGCGGCGGCATTCCCGTCGGCCGCGCCCGTCGAGGACACCACGGTTGTAGCCGACGCCCCGCCAGCCGTGGCTCCGGCTGAGGCGGTGCCCGTCCCGGCGCCGCCCGCCGCTGCCCCGGCGTCCCCGCCGGCGCCGGCAGCGACCGAACGCGTCCTGGCACCGGAAGACTTCGAGGCCGAGGCACGTGCCGCCGCAGCCGTGCTCGCCCCGCTGGCTCCGGTGATCCCCGCACAGCAGCCCTCCGCACCGGCCGCCGACCTGCCGGTGCTGGTGGATGCCGCCCCGGCCCCCGCCGGCAAGTCCGGCTGGCGCGAACGCCTGCGCAACAGCGTCATCGCGCGCAGCTTTGGCGGCCTGTTCTCGCGCAATCCCAAGCTCGACGATGACCTGCTGGACGAACTGGAAACCGCGCTGATCACCGCCGATGTCGGCGTCGGTGCGACCACCGAGCTGGTCGAAGGCCTGCGCAGACGCATGAAGGCACGTGAGTTCGCCGATGCCAACGCACTGCTGGGCGCACTGCGTGCCGACCTGATCGCGATCCTGCAGCCGGTCGCCAGGCCACTGGTGATCGATCGCAACGCCAGGCCCTTCGTGGTGCTGACCGTTGGCGTCAACGGTGTCGGCAAGACCACCACCATCGGCAAGCTGGCCAAGCGCTTCAAGGACGACGGGCACAGCCTGATGCTGGCCGCCGGCGATACCTTCCGTGCCGCTGCCGTGGCCCAGCTGCAGGCCTGGGGCGAGCGCAACGGCGTGGCCGTAGTGGCCCAGGGCCAGAACGCCGACGCCGCCTCGGTGGCCTACGACGCGCTGCAGGCCGGCAAGGCGCGCGGCACGTCGGTGCTGATTGCCGATACCGCCGGCCGCCTGCATACCCAGTCCGGCCTGATGAACGAGCTGGGCAAGATCCGTCGTGTGCTCGGCAAGATCGATCCCGCTGCGCCGCACGAGGTGCTGATGGTGATCGACGGCACCACCGGCCAGAACGCGCTGTCGCAGCTGCGCCAGTTCAACGCCGCGGTGAACGTGACCGGCCTGGTGGTGACCAAGCTGGACGGCACCGCAAAGGGCGGCGTGGTGTTCGCACTGGCCCGCGAGTTCGGCATTCCGATCCGTTTCGCCGGCATCGGTGAACGCCCTGAAGATCTGCGTGAATTCGATCCGGAAGCCTTCGTCGACGCGCTGCTGCCCGAAGCGCTTGGCAGTGCCTGAGGCCACCGTCGTGCCTGCGGGCGACCCGTTCGTCGCCCGCCTGCTGCACTGGTTCGACGACCACGGCCGCCACGACCTGCCCTGGCAGCATCCGCGCAGCCCCTATCGGGTCTGGTTGTCGGAGATCATGCTGCAGCAGACCCAGGTGGCCACGGTCGTCCCCTACTTCCAGCGGTTCCTGCAGCATTTCCCGACCCTGCCCGCGCTGGCCGCGGCCAGCAACGATGCAGTGATGGCGCAGTGGGCCGGGCTGGGCTACTACGCCCGTGCGCGCAACCTGCATGCGGCGGCCCAGCGCTGCGTGGAACTGCATGACGGCCAACTGCCGCGTGATTTCGACGCGCTGCATGCGCTGCCCGGCATCGGCCGCAGCACCGCAGGCGCGATCCTCAGCCAGGCCTGGAACGACCGGTTCCCGATCCTCGACGGCAACGTCAAGCGCGTGCTCAGCCGGTATCACGGCATCGAAGGCTTCCCCGGCCTGCCGGCCATCGAAAAGCAGTTGTGGGCCATCTCCGAAGCGCATGCGGCCCAGGTGCCGGACGGCCGGATGGCCGACTACACGCAGGCGCAGATGGACCTCGGTGCCACCGTGTGCAGCCGCGCCAGGCCCGCCTGCGTGATCTGCCCGCAGCAGCAGGACTGCGTGGCGCGCCGCGAAGGCCGGACCGCCGAGCTGCCCACGCCGAAGCCCGGCAAGACCCTGCCCGAACGCGAGGCCGTGGCCCTGCTGCTGCGCGATGCCCAGCAGCGCGTGCTGCTGCAGAAGCGACCGGCGACCGGCATCTGGGCGCAACTGTGGACCCTGCCGCAGGCCGACGCCGGTGAAGCGCTGCAGGACTGGTTCGATGCACACGTGGATGGCTCGCTGGAAGATGCCGACGAGCTGCCGGTGCTGCAGCACACCTTCAGCCACTACAGGCTGCACCTGCAGATCCTGTCGCGACAGGTACGCGGCCTGCGCGTGGAAGAATCCTCGCTGCGCTGGGTCACCGCCGACGAACTGCCGGCGCTGGGCTTGCCGGCTCCCATCCGCAAGCTGCTCGATGGCACCGCGATCAAGCCGCCACGACGCACATCCAAGAAATCCCGCAACCACGAGTGAGTGCCATGCCCCGAACCGTCTTCTGCCAGTACGAACAACGCGACGCCGAAGGCCTGGACTTCGTGCCCTATCCGGGTGAACTGGGCCAGCGCATCTTCAACCACATCGGCAAGCAGGCCTGGGCGGCATGGCTGGCGCACCAGACCATGCTGATCAACGAGAACCGCCTGTCACCCCGCGATCCGAAGCACCGCGCGTTCCTGGAAGGGGAACTGGTCAAGTTCCTGTTCGAGAAGGACGCGGAGAAGCCCGCCGGCTTCGTCCCGGAAGCCTGATCCGGAGATGGCGCCGGCCTAGTTCGCCGGCTCCTCGCGCTCCTGCACCTGCGCCTGCCGCAGCTCCTGTTCCGACGCACGCAGCGCCTTCACGTCAAGCTTGCGGATGCTGCTGATGAAGCAAGGCAGGCGTGGGCCTCCGGTCGGGTCACGGACCAGCACCTTGTCGAAGCGGGCCGACACGCGGTTCATGCGGCTGGTCAGGCCGATGGCGGTCGCAAACGACAGATCCTGGCAGGGGCCGTTCAATTCCAGCAGGTAGGCCTCGCTGGGCCGGGTCCATACCGCCAGTGCACTGTCGCCCAGTTCGGTCCAGCCGTTGAGGCTGCCGAAGAACTGCATGTCATTCTGCGGTGCGCCGGCGTGCGCGCGGTACAGGTCCAGCCGCTCGGCACTGCTCAGGCGGCCGGTGGTCGCGCACGCGGCCAGGGCAAGGCAGAGCCCTGCGATCACAAGCGGGGTCTTCATGTCGATCTCCACGGGGAACCGGGGGCCATCATGCGCCTGCCCGGGTATGGGCGGCGAGAATCCCGGCGCCACCGTTCAGGCGCCGGGAGGTGCACGTTCCCGGCCGCTCAGACGTCGGCGTGGGCCAGCTCGTGCAGGCGCCCTTCGCGCAGTTCCAGCACCCGGTCCAGGCGCCGCGCCAGGCCGCGGTCGTGGGTGACCAGCACCAGGCTGGTATGGCGGGCACGATTGAGTTCAAGCATCAGGTCGAACACGGTGCCGGCCGTGCGATCGTCCAGGTTTCCGGTCGGCTCGTCGCCCAGCACACAGGCCGGATGATTCACCAGCGCGCGCGCCACCGCCGCACGCTGGCGCTCGCCACCGGAAAGCTCGCCCGGTTTGTGGTCCAGGCGATGGCCCAGCCCGACCGACTCCAGCAGCAAGGTTGCGCGCGCGGCCGCCTCCTCCACTTCAGGACGACCACGGACGAAGGCGGTGGCCCCGTTGACGATGCTGGCCAGCGCCGTCCCCACCACGCCCAGGCCGGCGAACATCGCCCGCTGTGACATCGGCGAATGCGAGCGGGACAGCAGCAGCGGCATCATCACGTTTTCCAGCGCGGTGAATTCCGGCAGCAGGTGATGGAACTGGTAGACAAAGCCCAGCGCCTGGTTGCGCAGCAGGCCACGTGCGGTATCCGACAGCGCCGACATGCGTTGACCGGCCACGTACACCTCGCCGGCACTGGGTACGTCCAGTCCCCCCAGCAGGTGCAGCAGCGTGCTCTTGCCTGCACCGGACGCGCCGATGATGGCCACGGTTTCACCCGCGGTGACGGTCAGGTTCAGGCCGTCGAATACCGGGGTCTGCATGCGCCCTTCGGCATAGATCTTGCCGAGGTGCTCGGCGCGGATCACTTCCTGGCCGCGGTCAAAGGCTTCATTCATAGCGCAGGGCCTCCGCCGGCTGGGTGCGTGCCGCCCGCCAGGCGGGATACAGGGTGGCCAGGAAGCTCATCAGCAGTGCGACCACGGTGATCACCACCACGTCGCCGGTCTGCATGTCCGTCGGCAGGCCGGTGATGTAGTACACGTCTTCCGGCAGCAGCTTGACATTGAACACGCGCTCGATGGCACCGAGGATGCGTTCCAGGTTGAAGGTCAGGGTGATGCCGCCGATCAGTCCGGCCAGCGTGCCGAAGATGCCGATCAACGAGCCCTGCACCATGAACACCTGCATCACCCCGGCCGGGGTCAGGCCAAGCGTGCGCAGGATGGCGATGTCCGCCTGCTTGTCGGTGACCAGCATCACCTGCGAGGACACCAGATTGAACGCGCCCATGGCGATGATCAGCGACAGCAGGATGCCCATCACCACTTTCTCCATGCGCAGCGAGTGGTAGAGATTGGCGTTCTGCTGGGTCCAGTCACTCACGCGATAGGCGCCGCCGAGATTCTGCGCAAGGTCCACGCCGACTTCCAGCGAGCGGTCCATGTCGTGCAGCTTCAGGCGCACGCCGGTCGCGCCATCGGCGCGCAGTACGCGCTCGAGATCCTTCATGTTGGCGAAGCCGACGCCGCGGTCGACCTCGTTGTAGCCGGCCTCGAAAATACCGCTGACGGTGAAGCGTTTCATCCGCGGAACGGCGCCTGCAGGTGTGCCCTGCACTTCGGCGAAGGTCACCAGCACCTGGTCGCCGACATCGACGCCCAGCCAGATCGCAAGTTCCTTGCCCAGCAGCAGATTGAAGCTGCCGGGTTTCAGGCTGTCGTAGCTGCCCTTGACCACCTTCTGGTCGATCACCGACACCTTCGGCTCCAGTGCCGGGTCGATGCCCTGGATGATCGCACCCTGCACGCGCGGGCCGCTGATCATCGACTGGATCTCGATATAGGGTGCGGCGCCCGCCACGCGCGGGTCCTTGTTGGCCACGTCCACCACGCGCATCCAGTCCGGCATGGGCTCGCCGTCGCGACTGATGGTGGTATGCGCCGTCATCTGCAGCAGGCGGCTGCGGATTTCCTTCTGGAAGCCGCTCATCACCGCCAGGGTGGTGATCAGCACCGTAACGCCGAGCGCGATGCCCAGGATCGATGCCATCGAAATGAAGGAGATGAAGCCGTTGCGGCGCTTGGCGCGCAGGTAGCGCAGGCCGATGGCCACGGGAATGGGTTTGAACATGCAGGCACGCCGGACGATTCGGCCTATGGTGCCATCGACCGGGCTCGACGGGAAACGGCGCGTGCGGCGACGGCCAGTCGCAGTTCACGTCGCTGCCGGGCATCGAGCACATCCGGCCAGAACAGCAGGCGCCGCCGCCGCCGCCCCTGGCGCCCGTGCAGCAACAGCCACGGGCCGCGGATCACCAGCTGTGGAGCGTCCAGCGCCTGCCCCGCCACCTGCAGCGGAGCGGGCAACGCCGGCAGGCACACACTCACCTTCGGCCGGCGCAGGCGCCAGAAGAGCTCGGCCAGGCCCAGCGCCCAGACCAGCAGTACGACGGGAACCAGGGCGTCTCGGGGCAGATCCGAAGCGCGCAGCAGCCAGGGGGCGGCGAGCAGTACCGCCAGCTGGGCACCCGCCTGCAGCCGTGAAGGACGCCACTCAAGGCTTGAGGGCGCGGATCCTGTCCATGAGCGGGATGGCGTGCGCATGCGGGCAGACCTCGTAGCCCATGAACCAGCGCCACAATTTATCGTCCTCACAGTCGAGCAGGAACAGGAAAACCTCGCGCTCTTCGGTCGGCGCAGCGCTCCATTCGCGGTCGAGGTAACGTTCGAACAGCTGGTCCAGTTCGCGCATGCCACGCCGGCAGCGCCAGCGCAGCTTCTTCAGCAGGGTTTCTTCATCCATTGCAGGCCTCCAGATACAGCGAAGCCACGCATGGCGTGGCTCGGCTGGGGTGCGTGCGGCCGCCGTCGATGCGGCCGCATGCGGGATGGATCAGGCGCGACGCTCCATCATGAGCTTCTTGATCTCGGCAATCGCCAACGCCGGGTTCAGGCCCTTCGGGCAGGTGCGGGCGCAGTTCATGATGGTGTGGCAGCGGTACAGCTTGAACGGATCTTCCAGATCGTCCAGGCGCGCACCGGTGTCCTCATCGCGCGAGTCGATGATCCAGCGGTAGGCCTGCAGCAGGATCGCCGGCCCCAGGTAACGCTCGCCGTTCCACCAGTAGCTCGGGCAGCTGGTCGAGCAGCAGGCACACAGGATGCACTCGTACAGGCCATCGAGCTTCTTGCGGTCTTCCGGCGACTGCAGGCGCTCGCGATCCGGCGGCGCCGGGGTCTGCGTGCGGATCCACGGCTTGATCGAGGCGTACTGCGCGTAGAAGTGGGTCAGGTCCGGCACCAGATCCTTGACCACGTTCATGTGCGGCAGCGGGTAGATCGGCACTTCCTTCTTGCCGCAGTCCGCGATGGCGCGGGTGCAGGCCAGCGTGTTGGTGCCGTCGATGTTCATCGCGCACGAACCGCAGATGCCTTCGCGGCAGGAGCGACGGAAGGTCAGGGTCGGGTCGATCTCGTTCTTGATCTTGATCAGCGCGTCCAGGACCATCGGACCGCAGGCGTCCAGATCGACCTCATAGGTATCGGTGCGCGGATTGCTGTCGTCGTCCGGACTCCAGCGGTAGATCTTGAAGGTACGCACGTTCTTGCCGCCGTTCTTGACGGGGAAGTGCTGGCCCTTCGTGATCTTGGAATTCTTGGGGAGTGAAAACTCGGCCATGGCTGCTCTCGTTGGCTCAGGCGGCCCGCGCCCTCAAGGCGCGGATTGCATGGTAGGCGGGGTCGGATCAGTACACGCGCGGCTTCGGCGGCACCACGGACACGTCATCGGTCAACGTGTACATGTGCACCGGACGGTAGTCGAAGCTGCACTTGCCCTTCTCGTCGACGCTGACCAGGGTGTGCTTCTGCCAGTTGACGTCGTCGCGGTCCGGGAAGTCCTCGTGCGCATGCGCGCCGCGGCTTTCCTTGCGCTGTTCGGCCGAGTTGATCGTCGCCACCGCGTTGAGCAGCAGGTTGTTCAGCTCGTAGGTCTCGATCAGGTCCGAGTTCCACACCAGCGAACGGTCCGAGACCTTCACGTCCTGGAACGAATCGAAGATCTTGTCCATCTTCTCGCAGCCTTCCTTCAGCGTCTGGCTGGTGCGGAAGACGGCCGCGTCGGCCTGCATGGTGCGCTGCATGCGGTCGCGGATGACCGAGGTCGGGGTATCGCCGTTGGCGTGGCGCAGCTTGTCCAGCAGGCCCAGCGCCTTGTCGCAGGCATCGGCCGGCAGCGGCTTGTGCGCCGCGCCCGGCTTGATGGTCTCGGCACAGCGGTTGGCCACCGCGCGGCCGAACACCACCAGATCCAGCAGCGAGTTGGAGCCCAGGCGGTTGGCGCCGTGCACGGACACGCAGGCGGCTTCGCCGATGGCGTACAGGCCCGGCACCACGGCATCGGGGTTGTCGCCGACCTTGCGCACCACTTCACCGTGGTAGTTGGTCGGGATGCCACCCATGTTGTAGTGCACGGTCGGGATGACCGGGATCGGCTGCTTGTGCACGTCGACGCCGGCGAAGATGCGGGCGCTCTCGGCGATGCCCGGCAGCTTGTCATCGATCACGCCCGGGCCCAGGTGGGTCAGGTCGAGCAGGATGTGATCCTTGTGCTCGCCGACACCGCGGCCTTCGCGGATCTCGATGGTCATCGAACGGCTGACCACGTCGCGCGATGCCAGATCCTTGTAATGCGGTGCATAGCGCTCCATGAAGCGCTCGCCGCTGCTGTTGCGCAGGATGCCACCTTCACCGCGGACACCCTCGGTGATCAGGCAGCCGGCGCCGTAGATGCCGGTCGGGTGGAACTGCACGAACTCCATGTCCTGCATGGCGATGCCGGCACGCATGGCCAGGCCGCCACCGTCGCCGGTGCAGGTATGCGCGGAAGTTGCGCTGAAATAGGCTCGGCCGTAGCCGCCGGTGGCCAGTACCACGCCCTGGGCGCGGAACAGGTGCAGCGTGCCGTCGGACATGTCCAGGGCCAGCACGCCGCGGCAGACGCCTTCGTCGTCGAAGATCAGGTCGAGCGCGAAGTACTCGATCATGAAGCGCGCGTCGTGCTTCAGCGACTGCTGGTACAGCGTATGCAGCATCGCGTGGCCGGTACGGTCGGCCGCCGCGCAGGTGCGCTGCGCCGCCGGGCCTTCGCCGTACTTGGTGGTCATGCCACCGAACGGGCGCTGGTAGATCTTGCCTTCGGCGGTACGCGAGAACGGCACGCCGTAGTGCTCGAGCTCGATGATGGCCGGAATGGCCTCACGGCACATGTATTCGATGGCGTCCTGGTCGCCCAGCCAGTCCGACCCCTTGATGGTGTCGAAGAAGTGGTAACGCCAGTCGTCCTCACCCATGTTGCCGAGCGCGGCGGAGATACCGCCCTGGGCGGCGACGGTGTGCGAACGGGTCGGGAAGACCTTGGTCAGGCACACGGTCTGCAGGCCCTTGGCGGCCAGGCCGAACGTGGCACGCAGGCCGGCGCCGCCGGCGCCCACCACGACCATGTCGTACTTGTGTTCGGTGATCTTGTAAGCGGACATCTAGTCTGGATTCCTGTGTAGGTGCCTGGGCTCAGGCAACGCCGAGGGCGATGCGGCCCACCGCGAACACACTGACGATCATGCCGAGCACGGCGACGAACTTCACCGCGGTCTGCAGCACCAGGGCCAGCAGCGATTCGTGGATGTAATCTTCCAGCACGACCTGCATGCCGAGCTGTGCGTGCCAGAACATGGCGATCAGCAGGCCGATCAGCGGCACCGCGTTCCACGGCTTGGCGATGGCAGCAGTGGCGGTCGCGTAGTCGGAACCCAGCAGGCCCAGCACGAAGACCAGGAACCAGATCCCCAGCACCACCAGGGCGGCGGCGGTCAGGCGCTGGTGCACGAAGTGCTCGGTGCCGGTCTTGGCCGAACCCAGGCCACGCACGTTCTTCAGCGGAGTACGGAACTTGCTCACGCGGCACCTCCAAACATCACGTAGGCCCACACCAGCAGGGTGATCACCAGGCTGCCGATGACCGACAGCCAGCTGCTGCGGATGAAGGCGGGGATGCTGAAGCCGATGGCGAAGTCCTGCACCACATGGCGGATGCCATTGCACAGGTGATAGGCGAACGACCATGTCCACGCGAACAGGAACACGCGGCCATACCAGGCCCCGGCATGGCCGGTGAAGCAGTTCCACGAATCGGGCCCCATCATCAGGGCCAGCAGGCCCGCAGCGATGATGAGGGCACCAACAGACAGAAAGACGCCAGTGGCTCGATGCAGGATCGAGGTGGCCATCTGAATCTGCCAGCGATACACCTGAAGGTGCGGGGAAAGTGGGCGTTGTCTGGTCGCCATTCGCTGGGCTCGTTGTCTCGGCTGGGCGGCACGCGGCCGCGTTGGCTCAATGCTGATCAGAAATCGATGCAGCGTCCGTTTTTCTCCCAATCGCCATACCGCACCGGATCGAGTCCGCCGCGGCCGCCGAATTCCTCTGCCTTTTCCTGTTCCACGGGCACGGGTGCCGCAGGGACCAGCGGGGCTTCAGTTTCGTCGTCGGGAGTGGGGGTTGTTTGGCCTATCATGGTCGGTCTCGCAACGCACAAATTTTAGACCTCGTTCACGTGCCTGACAACCTGCCCCCTGCTTTCGTCGGATATCCACGCCTTCCGGGCCACCAGCTGGTGAGCCTGCAGGGCGTGGACGCAGCTGCCTTCGCCCACGCCCAGTTCAGCAGCGATGTCCTCGCTCTGCCCCAGCAGCACTGGCAGTGGAGCGCCTGGCTGAGTGCCAAGGGCCGCACCCTGGCGGTGTTCCAGCTGCTCCGGCTGGCTGAGGATCACGTGATGCTGGTGTTCGCCGATGGCGACGCGGATGCGACTGCGTCGCAACTGCAGCGTTTCGTGTTCCGCCGAAAGGTCAAGGTGCAGCTGCGCGACGATCTGGCCGTGGCCGGCGCGTTCACCGCACCGGAAGCGGCTACCGGCGCGGCGATCGCCGCCAATGCAGGCGGTTGGGAGCTGGACCTGGGCAGCGACGCGCTGCCGCGCGCGCTGCGCATCGGTGCCGCTGACACCTTCCCGGCCGGTGGGCCGGACGACGACGCGGCCTTTGCATTGGCCTGGCGCCAGGCTGACCTGCGGTATGGCCTGCCCCGGCTGGAGCAGAGCCAGCGCGAGGTGTGGACGCCGCAGCAGTTGGGGCTGGACCGTCTGAACGGCTACAGCGTGAAGAAAGGCTGCTACCCGGGCCAGGAAATCGTCGCCCGCACCCACTTCCTCGGCAAGGCCAAGCGCGCGGTGCAGCTGCTGCACACCCATGCGCCGGCGCAGGCCGGTGACGGCGTGCAGCAGGACGGCGCGGCACTGGGCACGATCGCCAGCGTGGCCGGCGATCTCGCGCTGGCGGTGCTGCCGCTTGAAACGAGCGACGCTGCGCTGCAGGTCGGCGATGCGCCCGCGCAGCGGATTCCACTGCTGGATGGCCTGGCGCGCTGAGGCTGCGCCCCATCCACGCAGGGCGGGGATCTGCCGATGACGCCGGGCATGGCCCGGCGCCACCAAGTCTTACAGGCGCTCGCCGGTTTCCGCGTTGAAGAAGTGCAGGCCCTGCGGATGGATCGCCACGCGGATGTCCTCGCCCACGGCCGGCAGCGCCTGCGGCGCCACCCGCATGGTCAGTGCATGCTGGCCGCTGCTGAGGTTGACGAAGATCTCGTTGCCGACCGGCTCGATGCCCTCGATGCGCGCAGTGAACGCATGCGCGTCATCTCCCGTCGCCGGCTGCAGGTGCTCCGGGCGCACGCCGACGTTGATCGGCTTCTGCAGCCACGCGGGGTCGATCGTGGCCTGGCCCAGCGGCGCGCGCCACTCACCCTCGACCACCGTCACGCCGCCCGCATCGCCCTGCAATGTCCCGCGCAGCACGTTCATCGCCGGGCTGCCGAGGAAACCGGCCACGAACAGGTTGGCCGGGCGGTCATACAGCGCCATCGGCGTATCGATCTGCTGGATGATGCCGTCCTTGAGCACCACGATGCGCTGGCCCAGCGTCATCGCTTCGACCTGGTCGTGCGTGACATAGATCATGGTCGTACCCAGCTTGCGGTGCAGCTGCGCGATCTCGGTACGCACGCTGTGGCGCAGCTTGGCATCGAGATTGGACAGCGGCTCGTCGAGCAGGAACACCGCAGGTTCGCGCACCAGCGCGCGCCCCAGCGCAACACGCTGGCGCTGGCCACCTGACATCGCCTTGGGCAGCTTGTCCATCATCTCGGTCAAGCCAAGCGTCTGCGCCGCTTCGGCAATCCGCCTGTCGATGGTGGCCTTGTCGTGGCCACGCAGCTTCAGGCCGAACGCCAGGTTCTCGGCCACGGTCATGTGCGGGTAAAGCGCATAACTCTGGAACACCATGGCGATGTCGCGATCCTTCGGTGCCACATCGTTGACCACGCGGTCACCGATGCTCAGCGTGCCACCGCTGATCTCCTCCAGGCCCGCCACCATCCTCAGCAGGGTCGATTTGCCACAGCCGGAAGGACCGACCAGCACCATCAGTTCGCCATCGGCGACCTCGAAAGTGGCGTCCTTCACCGCAACCTGGCCGTTGTCGTAGACCTTGCGCACACCCTGCAACTGCACTTTTGCCATATCACCTGATCCGGTCTGCCCGACGCCGGGCTGTCTTTTGGGACTGCCTCGGCCCTCCCGATGGCAGCAATGATTGCGCGACTGCCGCATGACGGCGAGCACTGCAATCGAATACAGTTGCCCATTCTGCCATGTAAACGTTTTCACGTGGCACTATCCGATGGTCGGTGCGCACCGACCTGCGTCGGCGGACAATGGAACGTTCGCCGGTGCGGTGGTTTCGAATGGAACGGCCTGCCGGTATCCCCTGCAGATCGCGTTCCGCGAACCTCGGACAGGCAGTTGCGCGGATGTCCCCCGAACCCAGCCATGAAGCGATTGACAACGATGTCACCCGGATCTGAAACTCGAGCGATGCACGACACCCTCTTCCTGTTCGGTGCCACAGGTGATCTGGCCCAGCGCTATCTGTTCCCTTCGCTGCTGCGCCTGCTTGGCGATGGTCTGCTGCCGGAGGATTTCCGCATCCGTGCGCTGGCCCTGTCCGGCCATGACACCGAGGCCTTCCATGACATCCTGCGCCCGCGCCTGCAGCAGGCCATGCCGATGGCCTCGCAGGACGACATCGCCGCGCTGCTGCGCCGCATCGACTACCGCTCGGTGGACCTGCGCGATGTCGACTCGGTCGCCGCCGCCGTCTCAGACCTGGTGGACCGCCGGTGCGTGAGCTACCTGGCCATTCCGCCGGGCCTGTACATCTCCACCTGCGAAGGCCTGGCCAAGGGGGGCGCCCTCGCCGCACCGGCCCGGCTGATGCTGGAGAAGCCGATCGGCAGCGACAGCGAAAGTGCCGAGGAAATCATCAGCACCATCGGCCAGTGGATCGACGAAGACCGCGTGTTCCGCCTGGATCACTATCTGGGCAAGGCTGCGGTGCAGAACCTGATCGCCCTGCGCTTCGGCAACACCCTGCTGGAGGCGGTGTGGAACCGCAACTACATCGAGTCGGTGCACATCCTGGTCGCAGAGAGCGAAGGCGTGGACGGCCGCGACGCGTACTACGCACGCTCCGGCGCCCTGCGTGACATGGTGCAGAGCCATATCCTGCAGCTGCTGTGCCTGGTGGCGATGGAACCGCCGGCGTCGCTCGAAGCCGACCGCATCCGCGACGAGAAGGTCAAGGTGCTGCGCGCCCTGCGCCCCCTCGACGCCCAGCATGCCGCCCGCGACAGCGTGCGCGGCCGCTATACCGCCGGCACCATCAACGGCCAGCCGGCACAGGCCTATCAGCCGCCGGAAGGCAGCGACGTGGAAACCTTCGCCGGCGTCACCGCGCACATCGACAACTGGCGCTGGTCCGGCGTTCCCTTCCATCTGGTCACCGGCAAGCGCCTGCCCGAGCGCACCACCCGCGTGGTGGTGACCCTCAAGCCGGTTACCCATTGGCTGTTCGAGCGCCCGCAGCGCGCGCAGGCCGCACCCAATCGCCTGGTGTTCCAGCTGCAGCCGCAGGAAAACATCGAGCTGGGCCTGATGAGCAGCCTGGCCGGTCCGGAATGGGGCGCGCTGGAACTGCATCCGCTGGAACTGGAGCTGTCGGTGCCGACGGGACTGCACCGCCGCATCGCTTACGAGCGCCTTTTCCTGGACGCCTTCAACGGCAACCATGCGCTGTTCGTGCGCGACGACGAAGTGCGCGCCGCCTGGGCGTGGATCGACAGCGTCGCCGATGCCTGGAAGGCAGCCGGCCTGCCGCTCCAGCCTTACCCTGCTGGCCAGTGGGGTCCGGCGGATGCCAGCGACTTCCTGCCACAGGGCGTGGATGCGCCGGACACCGGAGCTTCGGCATGAGTGGCAGCTCGCAGCCGGTTCTGGTCGCCGACATCGGCGGCACCAATGCCCGCTTCGCACTGGCCGACACTTCGCTGGATGCGCCCCTGCAGAAGGACAGCATCCGCGAGTTCGCAGTCGCCGAGTTCCCGTCGCTGGGCGATGCCGCCCGCCACTACCTTGAGCAGGCCGGGGCCAGCGCGCGCCGCGGCGTGTTTGCCGTGGCCGGCCGCGTCGATGGCGACGAGGCACGCATCACCAACCATCCGTGGGTGATCTCGCGCAGCCGCACCGCAGCGATGCTCGGCTTCGACGAGCTGCACCTGATCAACGACTTCGCCGCACAGGCGATGGCCGTCGCCCTGCTGCAACCGCAGGATGTGGTGCAGATCGGCGGTGCGCACTGGACGCCGGCCGCACCGGGCCAGCCACGCAACTACGGAGTGATCGGCCCTGGCACGGGCCTCGGCGTCGGTGGCCTGGTGGTGCGCCACGGCCGCAGCTACCCGCTGGAAACCGAAGGCGGTCACGTCAGCTTCCCGCCGGGCACGCCGGAAGAAGTGCGGATCCTGGAGATCCTGTCCGAGCAGTTCGGCCGCGTGTCCAACGAGCGTCTCATCTGCGGTCCCGGCCTGGTCAACATCCATCGTGCGGTCTGTGAGATGGCCGGTGTCGACCCGGGCCATCTGCAGCCGGCCGACGTCACCGCCCGTGCCGCGCTCGGCGATCCGCAGGCGATGCGCACCGTGGATGTGTTCTGCGCAGTGTTCGGCGCCATCGCCGGCGACCTGGTGCTGATCCAGGGTGCCTGGGATGGCGTGTTCCTGACCGGCGGCCTGGTGCCCAAAATGCTGGATTCGCTGCAGCACTCCGGCTTCCGCCAGCGCTTCGAGCACAAGGGCCGGTTTTCCTCGATCATGGCGCGGGTGCCTTCGCTGGCGATCATGCACCCCTGCCCCGGCCTGCTGGGCGCTGCCGCCTATGCAGCCGATGCCGAACGTGACGCTCCGGGAGTTGCCGCATGAGCCCTGTCTTCCAGGACGACCGCATCGATTTTGTCAGTCACGGCGATGCCGATGGCTGGATCGAAGCGGTGGCCACCGAAATGGCACAGACCATCAACCGTGACATCAACGAAGTCGGCCGCGCACGCATCCTGCTGTCCGGTGGCACCACGCCGGCGCCGGTGTACCAGGCGCTGGCAGAAATGGAAGTGCACTGGGACCGCGTGGAAGTGAGCCTGGCCGATGAGCGCTGGCTGTCGCCGCAGGATCGCGACAGCAATGCCTGGCTGGTACGCGAGCACCTGCTCAAGCGCGCCGAAGGTGCACATTTCGACCCGCTGGTGCGCATCGGCAAGCCGCTTCCGGAATGCGTGTACACCGCCAATCTGCAGGCACAGCACAGCCAGCCGCCCAGCCTGGTCGCGCTCGGCATGGGCAATGATGGCCACACGGCCTCGTTGTTCCCCGGCTCGAAGGACCTGGCCCGCGCGCTGGAAAGCCCCCTGCCCTATGCCGCACTGGATGCGACCGGCTGCCCGGGCGCCAACCAGTGGCCGCTGCGGATCACGCTGACCCCGCACGGCCTGCGCCAGTGCCGCCAGCGCCTGCTGCTGCTGCGCGGCAAGCAGAAGCTGCAGGTGCTGCGGCAGGCGCTGGACAGCAACAATGCCCAGCAGTACCCGATCCTCAACGCAATCCACCTGGAAGGCGCGCGCCTGCGCGTCCACTGGGCAGATTGATGTCGGTGGCGGCATATCGCCGCCGCCCACCTCTCGCCACCTCGAACGCCGGTAGCCAATGAGCCTCCATCCGCAACTGCAAGCCATCACCGACCGCGTCATCCGTCGCAGCGCTGCCTCGCGCGCGGCCTACCTGGCCGCTGTCGACGCCGCCCTGCGCGAAGGCCCCTTCCGCAGCCGCCTGAGCTGCGGCAATCTCGCCCATGGTTTCGCTGCCTGCGGCGGCACCGACAAGAGCCGCCTGCGCGGCGGCGTGACGCCGAACCTGGGCATCATCACAGCCTATAACGACATGTTGTCGGCCCACCAGCCGTTCGAGACCTATCCGGAGCAGATCCGCGGGATCGCCCGTGAACTGGGCGCCACCGCGCAGGTGGCCGGCGGTGTGCCGGCGATGTGCGACGGCGTCACCCAGGGCCGCGGCGGCATGGAACTGTCGCTGTTCTCGCGCGATGTGATCGCGCAGGCCACCGCGATCGGCCTCAGCCATGACATGTTCGATACCACGGTCTACCTTGGCGTGTGCGACAAGATCGTGCCCGGCCTGCTGATCGGCGCGCTCGCGTTCGGCCACCTGCCGGCGGTGTTCATTCCGGCCGGCCCGATGACACCGGGCATTCCGAACAAGCAGAAGGCCGAGGTGCGCGAACGCTATGCGGCCGGCGAAGCCACCCGCGAAGAACTGCTGGAGGCCGAGTCGGCCTCCTACCATGGCGCAGGCACCTGCACCTTCTACGGTACCGCCAACTCCAACCAGGTACTGCTGGAAGCGATGGGCGTGCAGTTGCCAGGCGCATCCTTCGTCAACCCGGGCACTGCGCTGCGCGATGCGCTCACCCGCGAGGCCACCGAGCGTGCGCTGGAGATCACCGCGCTGGGCGAGGATTTCCGTCCGCTCGGCCGGATCATCGACGAGCGCGCGATCATCAACGCCGTCATCGCCCTGATGGCCACCGGCGGCTCGACCAACCACACCATCCACTGGATCGCGGTCGCGCGTGCCGCCGGCATCGTGCTGACCTGGGACGACTTCGACGAGCTGTCGCAGCTGATTCCCCTGCTGGCCCGCGTCTATCCGAATGGCGACGCCGACGTGAACCGCTTCGCGGCGGCCGGCGGCCCGGCTTTCGTGTTCGGAGAATTGATCAGGGCCGGGCTGATGCACGGCGACCTGGTCAGTGTGGCGCGCGGCGGCATGGCCGATTACGCCCGCGAACCGCAGCTGCGTGACGGCACCCTGGTCTATCTGCCCGGGCTGGAGCGCAGTGCCGACGAGGAGGTGGTGCGCGGCGTCGACGCTCCGTTCGAGAGCCAGGGTGGCCTGCGCCTGCTGCGCGGCAACCTGGGCCGGTCGTTGATCAAACTGTCGGCGGTGAAGCCGCAATACCGTTCGATCGAAGCACCGGCCGTTGTCGTTGATGCGCCCCAGGTGCTCAACAAGCTGCATGCTGCCGGGCTGCTTCCCCAGGATTTCGTGGCGGTGGTGCGCTACCAGGGCCCGCGCGCGAACGGCATGCCGGAGCTGCATTCGCTGGCGCCGCTGCTGGGCCTTCTGCAGAACCAGGGCCGACGCGTTGCGCTGGTCACCGATGGCCGGCTGTCCGGGGCGTCGGGCAAGATCCCGGCGGCGATCCATGTCACGCCGGAAGCCGCGCGTGGTGGTCCGCTGGCGAAAGTCCGCGAAGGCGACATCATCCGCCTGGATGGCGAGGCGGGCACGCTGGACGTCCTGGTGGACGCTGCCGAATGGGCAGCACGCACTCAGGCCCCGAACACCGCACCCGCGGCGAATGATCTGGGCCGCAACCTGTTCGCGATCAACCGTCGTGTGGTCGGGCCGGCCGATCAGGGGGCCATTTCGATTTCGTGCGGGCCGGCAGCGGCCGATGGCGGGCCGTGGGATTACGACGCCGAGTACGAACTGGGACACGATGCGGCGGCTGCGGCAGCGCCGCATGAGGCGAAGGACGCCTGAGGGTTGAAGAGCGCTGCGGGTGTGTTGCGGCGGTGAGTGTGCTGGTGGCCGCGTCACACTTTCCGGCGCATCAACGCCGCGAAGTGATCACTGAAAATCAAATTCGGAAGCAAAGGCAGAAGCAGAGCTATGGGTATCGAACAACATCAGCTGAAGGCGGCGGAGCTGTTGCATGCGGCGGGCATCCTGCCGGTGGTGACGATTCATACGCTGGACCAGGCCCGTGCGGTGAGTGCGGCGCTGCTGGAAGGCGGTCTGCCGGCGATCGAGCTGACGTTGCGCACGCCGGTGGCGATGGAGGCGTTGGCCATGCTCAAGCGCGAACTGCCGGACGTGGTGGTGGGTGCCGGTACGGTGCTGACCGTTGAGCAGATGCAGCAGTCGATTGATGCCGGCGCGGACTTCCTGGTGACCCCGGGTACGCCGCCCGCGCTGGCCGATGCGCTGGCCGCTGCGCCGCTGCCGGTGGTGCCCGGTGCGGCGACGCCGACCGAGCTGCTGTCGCTGCATGCGCGCGGATTCCGGGTGTGCAAGCTGTTCCCGGCCACGGCGGTCGGCGGCCTGGCGATGATCAAGGGCGTGGCCGGTCCAATTGCCGATCTGAAGCTGTGCCCGACCGGCGGCATCACGGAAAACACCGCCGCCGAGTACCTCGAGCAGAAGAACGTCGTCTGCATCGGTGGCTCATGGATGGTGCCCGGCAACTGGATTGCGGACGGCGACTGGGACAAGGTGCGCGCCAGCGCCATGCAGGCGGCGGCCATCGTCAAGCGCGTGCGCGGCACCTGAGCGCCCGATGGGTGAGCGCGGGGCCGACGCTTGGCCCCGCGACCGCGGGCCGGAACTGGAAGACAGATTCCGGGCGCGCGACGCACCTCAGCCGTTGGCTGAAACCCTCACAGCGGCCGTGCCGGATCCACCAGCCCGTACTGGCTGGCCATACGCGCCAGCGCGATGTTGTCATGGATACCCATCTTCTCGAACAGGCGCGCCTTGTGCGTGTTGACGGTCTTGGCGCTGAGGCTGAGGCGGCGCGCGATGTCTTCCTGGCGCAATCCCTGGGTCAGCAACAGCGCCACTTCCAGCTCGCGCGGAGACAGGGTGTCGAACGGCGAACCATTCCCCTCCACCGTCGACAGCGCCAGATTCTGCGCGATGCTGGTGCCCAGGTAGCGGCGCCCGCCTGCCACGTCGCGCACCGCGCGCAGCAGTTCCTGGGCGTCGCAGCCCTTGCCGATGTACCCGGCCGCACCGGCTTCCAGCAGCCGCTTCGGCAGCGGGCCATCCTCCAGGACGGACACGATCACCACGCGCGTGCTGCGATGGCCGCGCACGATGCGCTCGGTCACTTCCATGCCGCTGACACCCGGCAGGTGCAGGTCGCACAGCACCACGTCCGGCTGCAGCTGGCGTATTTCGCGCAGCGCGTCCTCGCCGGTCTCGGCCTCGCCCACCACCTCGATGTCGGTCTCACCCGACAGGATCATCTTCATCCCGGTGCGGACCAGTGCGTGGTCGTCCACCAGGTAGACTCGAATCGTCATTCACGTACCTCTTCGAATGCGGCCATTGCGCGTCAAGCTAGGCAGGGTGCCGAACCCTCGCAAGCGCGGTCGAAGTGCATACCGGGCAAGAGTGCCGGGTTGATCACAGTCTCACGCATTGTGCTTACCCCCTGTCTTGCAGAACCCACTGCAACGAAACAGCTCATCTATCACGTAGACGCCCGCGAAGAGCCATCCACGTCACTCCCCCTGTGTTGATGCTTCGCTGGCCGTCGATGGCGGCGAATCGCGGCGTCGCCAGGGATGCCGACGACTGAACATGACCAGGTAGCACCCTACCACCCAAACCAGTGCTGCACACCATCCGGCCAGGATATCCGACGGGTAATGGACCCCGAGATAGACCCGGGACACGCTGACCAGCAAGCTGAACGCAGGGGCCAGCACCAGCACCGGCCAGCGCCAGCGGGTATTCCAGGCCAGAAGTACCAGGGTTGCCGCCAGGGTCATCGACCCCATGGCGTGGCCGCTGGGGAAACTGAACGTCGATTCCGGTGCGATGGACTCCCACAGGCTGGGGCGGTCCCGCTGGAAGAACCGCTTGCTGCCCATGTTCAACAGTGCCGATCCGAGGAAACTGACGGCCACGAAGGTGGCCTCGCGCCAGCGGCGGTAGCCCAGCAGTGCCGCGACGATCAGCACATCGGCGGGAATCAGGAACCACTCGTAACCCAGCCGGGACAGCAGCACGAAGAACCGGTCCAGCCACGGCGAATGCAGGCCGTGCATCTGCCACAGCAGCGGCGCGTCGAAATGGAACGATTCAAACTCATGCACCTCGTCGGCCAGCGCGACGAAGCCGGCCAGCGGCAACAGCACGCCGGCGAACAGCAGGACCAGGCGCCACGCATTGCGCGCCATCCAGTGACGGAAGCCGGAGGCCGGCTCCGGCGCGGCAAGGATCGCGGGCTTATCCTGCGCTTCGGACATAGGTTCGTTCGACGTAGTCGTCGATCAGGGCGACGAATTCCTGGGCGATGTTCTCGCCACGCAGGGTCACCTTCTTCTCGCCATCGACGAACACCGGCGCCGACGGCGCCTCCCCGGTTCCCGGCAGCGAGATGCCGATGTTGGCGTGCCGCGATTCTCCCGGGCCGTTGACCACGCAGCCCATCACCGCCAGGGTCATGTTTTCCGCCCCCGGGTGCTGCACTTTCCACAGCGGCATCTTCGCGCGCACGTGGTTCTGCACCACCTTGGCCAGCTCCTGGAAGAACTCGGAGGTGGTGCGGCCGCATCCCGGGCAGGCCGTCACCAGCGGCGTGAACGCGCGCTGGCCCGTGGTCTGCAGCAGCTCCTGGGCGACGATCACTTCCTGCGTCCGCGACTGGCCCGGCTCGGGCGTCAGCGAGATGCGGATGGTGTCGCCGATACCTTCCTGCAGCAGCACGCTCAGCGCCGCTGCCGACGCAACGATGCCCTTGCTGCCGATGCCGGCTTCGGTCAGGCCCAGATGCAGCGCGAACTCCGAACGCTGTGCCAGGTCACGGTAGACCGCGATCAGCTCCTGCACGCCACTGACCTTGGCCGACAGCACGATGCGGTCGCGCGGCAGGCCCAGCTCCACGGCCTGTTCGGCCGAATCCAGCGCTGACCGGATCAGTGCCTCGCGCAGGACACGTCCGGCGTCCCAGGGCTGCTCGCGCTCGTTGTTCTCATCCATCAGCCTGGCCGCCAGCGCCTGGTCCAGCGAGCCCCAGTTGGCGCCGATGCGCACCGGCTTGTTGTAGCGGATGGCGAACTCGATCAACTGCGCGAACTGCAGGTCCTTCTTCTTGCCGAAGCCCACATTGCCCGGATTGATGCGGTACTTGGCCAGTGCTTCGGCACACGCCGGTTCGGCGGTCAGCAACTGATGGCCGTTGTAGTGGAAATCACCGATCAGCGGCACGTCGATGCCCATCATCGCCAGCTTGTCGACGATGCGCGGGATCGCGGCCGCGGCCTCGACGGTGTTGACGGTCAAGCGCACCATTTCCGAACCGGCGCGCCAGAGCTCGGCGACCTGCTTCACGCTGGAGGCCACGTCGGAGGTGTCGGTATTCGTCATCGACTGCACCACCACCGGCCTGCCGCCGCCGACGGTGACTCCGCCGATCTGGACGGCGTGGGTCTGGCGACGGGACCAGGCGGTGGGCTCGGAAGGCGGGGTCGGGCGGGTAACGGCGTCGTGCATGCGGGCATTCTAGCGCCCGCCTCCGGTTTCCGGGTGACTCGCATTCAGCCGCTGGCACGGCTGCGGCCGATTGTCGCAGGCACACCCGCCCGCGAACGCATACGATGGGCGCGAATGACCGGTCCCGACGCCCCGTTTCTCCGCACCCTGTGCAGCCTGCGATGGCTGGCCGTGGCCGGCCAGGCCACCACCATCCTGGTCGCCACCTGGGTGCTGGGCCTGCCGCTGCCGCCACTGCCGCTGTGGGCCGGCGTCGCCGTGCTCGCGCTGTTCAATGTCTACACCCAGCTGCGGCCGGAAGGGGCCGATACCGCGCCACTGACAGCCTTCGGCCACATCCTAGTGGACGTGATCATCCTGACCTGGATGATCAGCTGGAGCGGCGGCATGGCCAATCCGTTCAGCTCCCTGTTCCTGATCCTGATTGCGTTGGCCGCCTTCGCCCTGCCCCTGCGCTGGGCGTTGGCGGTGGCCCTGGCCTGCCTGCTCGGCTACGCCGCCAGCGGACTGTTCGGCCAGCCGCTGCCGGACGGCTACTTCCGTGCGCAGGACCTGAACCGCTGGGGCGTGGTCGCCAATTTCCTGATCTCCGCCACCGTCGTGCTGACGTTCTCCACGCGCCTGGCCCTGGCCCTGCGGCAACGAGAACTGGAGCTCTCGGCACTGCGTGAACGCTTCGCCCGCAACGAGGGCATTGTCGCCCTGGCCACCCACGCCGCCTCGGTGGCGCATGAACTGAACACGCCGCTGGCGACCATGACCCTGCTGGCCGACGACGTTGCCGAGCGCAGCGAGGAGCCGGAAGTACGCGAGGACATGGAAACCCTGCGCGAACTGCTCGTGCAGTGCCGCGAACGGGTGCTGGCACTGGCCGCGCCGGCATCGGCCGACATGCCCGGACGCAGCCGCTCCAGCGCCCAGCAGGTGCTGGAACAATGGCGGCTGGTGCGGCCGACCATCGACCTGCACCGCAACGACGATGCGCCGCTGCGGCTGCCGCTGGACCCCGGCGTGGGCCACCTGCTGATGGTCCTGCTCAACAACGCGGCCGATGCCGGAGAGCAGGCCGGGCGCCCGCGCGTGGACCTGAGCCTGCGCATCGACGGCGACGACCTGATCGGCGAAGTCCGCGACTACGGCCACGGCTTCGATGCCCGTGCCGCCGTGCTGCCGGGCACGCTGTTCGGCAGCAGCAAGAGCGAGGGCATGGGCGTCGGCCTGGCCCTGTCCCATGCCACCATCGAACGCCTCGACGGCGAGATGTGGATGCGCCCGGCCCAGGGGGCCGGCAGTCGCGTCGGCTTCCGCCTGCCGCTGGCCCCACGCGAGGACACCCCATGAGCCTGCACCACTCCACCCAGGGCCTGCTGGTCGACGACGACGAGCTGTACCTGCGTACCCTGCAGCGCAGCCTGGCGCGCAAGGGACTCGAAACGCAGACCGCGCAGGACGCGGCCACTGCGCTGATGCTGGCCCGCCAGCATCCACCGGCTTTCGCGCTGATCGACCTCAAGCTCGGCAGTGATTCCGGCCTGGCCCTGATCCAGCCCCTGCGTGCCCTGCGTGCGGACATGCGGATCCTGCTGGTCACCGGTTATGCCAGCATCGCCACAGCCGTGGAAGCCATCAAGCTGGGCGCAGACGATTATCTGCCCAAGCCGGCAACGGTACCGATGATCCTGCGCGCGCTGGGCGAAGAGGACGACGGCCCGGCCGACGACGGCGAGATGGAAGTCCCCGACGCGATGACGCCGATCAGTCGCCTGCAGTGGGAACACATCCAGCAGGCGATGCACGAGACGGGCGGCAACGTGTCCGCTGCCGCCCGCCTGCTCGGCATGCACCGACGGTCGCTGCAGCGCAAACTGGCCAAGCGGCCAAGCCCGGAACGCGACCCGAGCCGTTGAGCCTGGGTCGCGTCCGCCGGGCATGGCCCGGCGCTACCGGATTTGCGCCAGGATCTCGCGGGTCATCGGGTCGGCGATCGCCACACCCTCGCCCTGCAATGCCGGCAGCAGCTGGTTGGCCAGCTGCTTGCCCAGCTCGACCCCGAACTGGTCGAAGGCGTTGATGTTCCAGATCACCGACTGCACGTACACCGCGTGCTCGTACATGGCGATCAGCGCACCCAGCGCCTGCGGCGTCAGTGCATCGAGCAGGATCAGCGTACTCGGACGACCGCCCGGGTAGTCGCGGTGCGGATCGTCGCTGCCCTGACCGTTGGCCAGCGCTTCGGTCTGCGCCAGCAGGTTGGCCAGCAGCGCCTGATGATTGACGGTATAGGGATCATCGTTGTGCACACAGCCGATGAAGTCGGCCGGGACGATGCTGGTGCCCTGGTGCAGCGCCTGGAAGAAGCTGTGCTGCACATCGGTGCCCGCACCGCCCCACCACACCGGCACGGTATCGGTGGTCACCGGCTGGCCATCACGCTGCACGCGCTTGCCCAGGCTTTCCATCACCAGCTGCTGCAGATAGGCCGGCAGCAACGCCAGGCGCTGGTCGTAGGTCATCACCGCATGGGTGGCGCAGCCCAGCAGGTTGCGGTTCCAGATGTCGGTCAGGCCATGCAGCACCGGCAGATTGCGCTCCAGCGGTGCATCCAGTGCGTGCGCGTCCATCTGCGCCGCACCCTCCAGCAGCTGTTCGAAACGCTCGAAGCCGATCGCCAGCGCAATCGGGAAGCCGACCGCCGACCACAGCGAGTAACGGCCACCGACCCAGTCCCACATCGGCAGCACGCGCTCTGCGGCGATGGCGAAGGCCTTCGCTGCGCGCTCCGGATTGGCGCTGACGGCATACAGGCGTTCACTGCCACCCAGCCAGTCGTGCAGGATCTGGCCGTTGAGCAGGGTTTCCTGGGTGCCGAAGGTCTTGGAGATCAGGATGCCGGCGGTGCGCGCCGGGTCAAGCGTGGCCAGCGTGCGCTGCATGGCCGCGCCGTCCACGTTCGATACGAAATGCACGCGCAGGCGCGCGCCGCTGACCGGGCGCAGCGCATCGGCGACCAGCCGCGGGCCAAGATCGGATCCCCCGATGCCGACGCTCACCACGTCGGTCACGCCGCTGTCTTCCAGCGCACGCACGAGGACTCCCATGCGCTGACGGATTTCGCGTGCAGTGGCATGGGCATCGGCGGCCACCGGCGCGTCGACCACGTCACCACGCAGCGCCGTGTGCAGCGCCGCGCGGCCTTCGGTCAGGTTGACCTGCTCGCCGCGCATCAGGCGGTTGATGGCGCCCCCGACATCGCGTTCTGCTGCCAGCGCCAGCAGCGCCTGCAGCGCCGCGGCGTCGTACTTCTGCCGGGCAAAGTTCACGTACAACGGACCGACCCGCAGCGCCAGCTCCTGCACACGGCCAGGTTCGGCGGCGAGCAGGCTGGGGATGCTTGCGCCCTTCAGGCGCTGGGCGTGGGAATGCAGCGAGTCGAATCCGTTGTTCGTTGTCATGCGGCCTGGGTCGGGATCGTGTCGTTGGTGTGGGTGATCTGGTTGCTGCCATCCACGTACACCAGCTTCGGCTTGAAGCTGTCCGCTTCCTGCTCGGTCATGCTGGCGAAGGCGGCGATGATGATGATGTCGCCGACCTGCACGTGGCGCGCGGCGCCACCATTGAGCGAGACGATGCCGCTGCCGGCTTCGGCGCGGATCGCATAGGTCGAGAAGCGCGCACCGTTGGTCACGTCCCAGATGTGGACCTGCTCGAACTCGCGGATGCCGGTGGCAGCCAGCAGGTTGTCATCGATGGCGATCGAGCCTTCGTAGTTCAGCTCGGAGTGGGTGACGGTGGCGCGGTGGATCTTGGTCTTGAGCAGGGACAGGTGCATGGCACGGTACAACGCAGAGGAAAGCGTGGATTCTAGCACCCGCGCAACGCGGGGCATCACGACCGGCAAACCGTTCAGGTAGCGCCGGGCCATGCCCGGCGAGCGCAGCGGCAGCGGCCCCTCATCCGCCGGTCATGGCCCGGCGCTACCATCACAGCGGAACTCAGAACTCCAGGTTGTCGATCAGCCGGGTCGTGCCCAGCCGCGCGGCGATCAGCGCCACCCGGCCGCCGCCCTCGAATGCCGGCTCGGCCAGCTCGGGCGTGCGCAGCACGGCGTAGTCGACCTGGAAACCAGCCGCCTGCAGTGCGGCGGCGGCATCGGCTTCGATGCGCTCGCGCGGCTGGCCAGCCACATAGCCTTCGCGCATGGCCAGCAGGGTCCGATGAAGGGTCGTCGCGACGGGGCGCTGTTCCGGGCTCAGATACTGGTTGCGCGAACTCTTGGCCAGCCCATCGTCATCACGGACGATCTCCGCACCGACGATCTGGACCGGGAACGACAGCTCGGCCACCATCTGGCGGATCACCGCCAGTTGCTGGTAGTCCTTGCGGCCGAACACAGCCACGTCCGGCTGCACCTGCAGGAACAGGCGGGCGACCACCGTGCAGACGCCATCGAAATGGCCCGGACGGCTGGCACCCTCCAGCACCTCGCTGATGCCGGGCGCGTGCATGCGCGTGGTCTTGTCCACGCCCAGCGGATACATCGCCTCGACGCTCGGCAGCCACACCGCATCGCAGCCGACCTGCTCCAGCCCCGCGACGTCGGCCTCGGGCGTGCGCGGATACCGGCTGAAATCCTCGTTGGGCCCGAACTGGGTCGGATTGACGAAGATGCTGGCCACCACCCTGTCGGCGTACTGGCGGGCCAGGCTCACCAGCGCGTGATGGCCACCGTGCAGGTTGCCCATGGTCGGCACCAGCGCGACGCGCAGGCCTTCGCGCTTCCACTGGGCGATCTGCCCGCGCAACGCGCCGAGCTCATTGAAGGTCTGGATCATTGGGCGTAAGCGTGCTGTTCGTCGGGGAAGCTGCCGTCACGAACGGCGTCGGCGTAGGCGCGGGTGGCTCCAGCCACCGAGCCCCCTTCGGCAAGGAAATCCTTGACGAATTTCGGTCGGCGATGGCCGCTGTCCAGGCCCAGGAAGTCATGCAGGACCAGCACCTGGCCATCGCACTGCGGACCGGCACCGATGCCGATGGTGGGCACCGGCACTGCAGCGGTGACCTCGGCCGCGACCGGGGTCGGCACGCATTCCAGCACGATGATGCTGGCGCCCGCGTCGGCCACGGCCCTGGCGTCCTCCACCAGCTGCCGGGCCGCATCGCCACGGCCCTGGATCTTGAACCCGCCCAGGCGCAGCACCGACTGCGGGGTCAGGCCCAGATGCGAGCAGACCGGAATCTCGCGTTCGACCAGGTAACGGACGATATCGACCTTGAAGCCGGCCCCCTCGATCTTGACCATCTCCGCGCCTGCCTGCAGCAGCTGCAGCGACGCATCGAGGGCGCGTTCCGGGGTTGCATCGGCACCGAACGGCAGATCGGCAACCAGCAGCGCGCGCTGCAGCACGCGGGCCACGGCGCGGGTGTGATAGACCATGTCGGCCACGGTCACCGGCAGGGTGGAATCGTGCCCCTGCACGACCATGCCCAGCGAATCACCGATCAGGATCAGGTCGACGCCGTTGGCGTCGAAGGTGCGGGCGAAGCCAGCGTCGTAGGCGGTCAACATGACCAGCTTCTGGCCATTCCGCTTGGCCTCGGCCAAGGCGGGAACGGTCCAGGGCTTGCTGTCTGCGTGGGTGCTCATGTGCTGATAACCGGGGGAGATAACCCGGGCATTATCACCCTATCGGCGCAATCCCGCAGGCATCCACCCGCATCACTGCATCCCGCACGCGACCATGGCCGGGAATGGCCAGATCCGGCGCGATCTCGGCCAGCGGCACCAACACGAAGGCACGCTCGTGCAGGTAGGGATGCGGCACCTGCAGACCCGGCTCATCCAGTACCTGCGCGCCATACAGCAGCAGGTCCAGATCCAGTGCCCGCGGTCCCCAGTGCACGGCTGGATCGCGCACGCGACCGAAATGCCGCTCCAGCTCCAGCATCGCCCGCAGCAATCCGGCGGCCGGCAGGCGCGTTTCCACCGACGCCACCGCGTTGACGAACGGCGGCTGATCCTCGTTGCCCCAGGCCGGCGTGGCATACAGGCGCGACGCCTGGCAGCGCCGCGTGTCAGGAAGCGCGTCCAGTGCGGCAATCGCCGCACGGACGGTCGCGGCCGCGTCGCCAAGATTGGCGCCCAGGCCGATCCAGGCCAGCGTCATGGCTTACTCGCCAGCGCTGCCGGCCGTGGCACCGGAGCGCCGACGGCGGCGCCGGCGCTTGCGCGGTGCGCCCTCTTCCTCGTCGCCCGGTTCGGCATGCATCGCATCCAGCGCGGATTCCAGCTCGCGGCCCGGTTGCACCTGCGCCTCACGCCAGAACGCCACATCTGCCTCGTGTTCGGCCGACGCGACCTGGCGCAGCGTCAGGAAATCGAACGCTGCACGGAAGCGCGGGTGGGTGAGCGTGCGGAACACGCGCTTGCGCTGGCGCGAGCCGAAACGCGACTGCAACAGCCAGATCTCCTGCATCGGCAGCGAGAAACGGCGCGGCAGCGCGATGGTGCTCAGCTGCTGCACCGTCACGCGGTCGGCAGCACGACGCTGCGCTTCTTCCGGCGCCACGCCCTGCTTGAGCAGGGTGGCCTGCGCCCGGCAGAACGCCGGCCACAGCAGCAGCGCGAACAGGAACGCGGGCGAGACAGGCTCATCGTTGGCAACGCGTGCATCGGTATTGGCCAGGCCCTCGACCAGCATGCGGCGCAGTGCACCGGTGCGGTTCGCCTTCAGCGCCCTGCCACTTTCAGGGAACAGGACGTCGAGCAGGCCGTAGCGCTCCAGGCCTTCGAAACTGGCAACACCGTGGCCGGACAGGAACAGCTTCAGCACTTCCTCGAACAGCCGCGCGGGCGCGGCTTCGTTCAGCAGTCCTGCCAGGTGCGGGATCGGCGCGGCGGTGCCCTCTTCGATCTGGAAGCCGAGCTTGGCCGCCAGGCGCACCGCGCGCAGCATGCGCACCGGGTCCTCGCGATAGCGCTGTTCGGGGTCGCCGATCAGCTTCATCAGGCGCGCCTGGACGTCTTCAAAACCTCCGACGTAGTCGCGCACCGAGAAATCCTCGATCGCGTAGTACAGGGCATTGCAGGTGAAGTCGCGGCGCACCGCGTCGTCTTCGATGCTGCCGTACACGTTGTCGCGCACGAGCATGCCGTTTTCCATTTCGCGGTCGCCGCTGCCGTCATCGACGTTGGCGCGGAAGGTGGCGACTTCGATGATCTCGCGGCCGAACACCACATGGGCGAGGCGGAATCGGCGGCCGATCAGGCGGCAGTTGCGGAACAGCTGTTTGACCTGTTCGGGCGTGGCATCGGTGGCCACGTCGAAATCCTTGGGTTGGCCATTGACCAGCAGGTCGCGCACCGCGCCGCCGACAAGGTAGGCGCCGAAGCCGGCATCGCGCAGGCGATAAAGCACGCGCAGGGCGTTCGGGCTGATGTCCTTGCGGGAAATGGTGTGCTGGTCGCGCGGGATGACGCGCAGGCTGAACGGTGATGGAGCAGGAGAAATGATGTTGGCGCTTCCGGTTGAAGTTTCGGGATTGCCCAATGGCATCGAGGTGCATATACTAGCGCTCCTGCCTCGGCAGCGACACATATACGCTCCCTTCGTCTAGTGGTTAGGACGTGGCCCTCTCAAGGCTAAAACAGGGGTTCGAGTCCCCTAGGGAGCGCCAGTCGCCACAGCAGGAACCGAAAAAGCCCGCCTCGTGCGGGCTTTTCTGTTTCCCGGGGTTTGCCTGTTGCGTCGAGCGGGTCGCCTCGGGGGCGAGCCGCCCCTGCCTGTCCTGGAGCGGCTGGCCTGCCGCCGCCACGGAACAGGAAGGCGCTGGAAACCAGGGCGGCGCCATCAGCCTTCCATCTGCTCCAGCTCCTTGCCCTTGGTCTCGCGGACGTAGCGGACGACGAAGAAGATCGAGAGGATCGCTGCAACCGTGTAGATGCCATAGGCACCGGCCAGGCCGATACCCGCCAGCAGCAGCGGGAAGGTCACGGTGATGGCGAAGTTCGACGTCCACTGCGCCGCACCGGCCACCGCGAGCGCCGGGCCGCGGATCTGGTTCGGGAACATCTCGCCCAGCATGACCCACATCACCGGGCCCCAGGACATGTTGAAGAACACCACATAGACGTTGGCCGCCACCAGCGCCAGCCGGCCCATGCCATCGGACAGCTGCAGGCGCCCTTCGACCAGGCTGCCGCTGGCGAATGCCACCACCATCAGCACCAGGGCAACCGACATGCCGACCGAACCGACCCACAACAGCGGCTTGCGCCCGATCCGATCGATCAGCATCACCGTCAACAGGCAGGCGCCGATGCTCAGCGCACCGGAAAGAACGTTGATCAGCAGCGCATCGCTTTCCGAGAAGCCGACGGCCTGCCACAGGACCGCGCCGTAGTAGAACACCACGTTGATGCCGACCAGCTGCTGGAACATCGCCAGGCCGATGCCCACCCAGATGATCGGGCGAAGCCTGCCGGTGCCCTTGTCCAGCAGGTCGCCGAAGCGTGGCTTGTGCTGGTCCTGGTCCAGGCTGGCCTCGATCTCCGCCTGTTTGGCGGCCGCCGCGGCGTCGCCATACAGCCGCGACAGAACCGCCCTGGCCTGCGCCTGGCGCCCCTTCACCACCAGGAAGCGCGGGCTTTCCGGAATCACCAGCAGCAGCAACAGGAACAGCGCCGACGGCAGCGCCTGCATCCAGAACATCCAGCGCCAGGCCTCCTGCCCGAACCACAGGGGCTCGGTGGAGGTGCCTGCCGCACGGGCCAGCAGGTAGTTGCTGAGGAAAGCGGCGAACAGGCCGCAGATGATCGCCATCTGCTGCACCGTCGCCAGGCGGCCCCGGTAGCGTGCGGAAGCGACCTCGGCGATGTAGGCCGGCGACATCACGCTGGCCGCACCGACGGCGAAGCCGCCCAGCACGCGAGCGGTCACGAACAGCCAGGAGGCGTGCGCGGCGCCCGCACCCAGCGCCGACAGCAGGAACAGCACCGCCGCCACGATCAGCACGCCGCGTCGGCCCAGGCGGTCGCCCAGCCAGCCGGCGAGAAACGCGCCGATCGCGCAGCCCAGCAGCATCGAGGCAACCTCGAAGCCCAGGGCCGCCTCGCTGGAGTTGAAGGCCTGCCGCAGGCCATCAACCGTGCCGTTGATTACGCCACTGTCGAATCCGAACAGGAAGCCTCCCAAGGTGGCCACGCAGCTGATCAGGACGATGAACGCGGTGTTCTCTCCACCATCGGCGGCGGCAGGCTGAGCTGGGGACATGGGCATTCCAGGAGGGAGGACAGTCCGGCTGCCACGGCAGCCAGCAGCGCGCAGCCTCGCACAGGCGCCGCCCCATCGCCAATGGGCCGTGCCCTCGAGCCCGGCAGATCCCCCTTTTCAGGCCCGCGCCGACACCGGGGGGCAACCTGTTCTAGAATTGGCGGGTTCAGGAATCGATCCACCCCCAAGCCCATGCCCTTTGTCGTCACCGAAAACTGCATCAAGTGCAAGCACACCGATTGCGTGGAAGTGTGCCCCGTGGACTGCTTCCACGAAGGCCCGAACTTCCTGGTGATCGACCCGGATGAGTGCATCGACTGCACCCTCTGCGAGCCGGAGTGCCCGGTCAACGCGATCTTCCCCGAGGACGATGTCCCCGCCGGACAGGAGGGCTTCGTCGCCCTCAATGCCGAACTGGCCAAGGCCTGGCCGGTACTGACCGTGCGCAAGGACCCGCCGGCGGACGCCGGTGAGTGGGATGGCAAACCGGACAAACTGAAGCTGCTCGAGCGCTGAGGCGCCAGCACCCGCCGCCATGAAAAAGGGCGCCATGGGCGCCCTTTTCCTGTTCCGGCAATGCCAGACCCTGCCCGGCCGAACCCGGGCGCGTGGCCCGGTCCGCAGCTGCCGGCGGTTCCTTACTTCGCCAGCGCGGCCTTCAGTGCGGCAATCAGCTTCACCGGGGCCTCGGCGGTCGCCGGCAGACCACGCGGATCGACCGCAGAGACATAAGCGCCGGCATCGACGGCCACCACGCGCACCAGGAAGTTACTGCCTTCATAGGCCACGTCGTAGGAGCCCAGCAGCTGGGCACGGCTGGCGATGGTCACGCCCTGCACGCCTTCCAGCGCGGTGCCGACCTTGGCGAACGCCTCGTCCTTGCTGCCCGGAATGGTGAAACCGGTATTGCCCACGGCCGGGGCAGCCGGAGCGGCCACAGCAGCCGGGGCGGTGGTCGAGGCCAGCCTCGGCACCTGGTTCTCGCCCGACGCGGACGGCAGGTTCAGGTCCGGCGGCACTTCCAGCGGACGCATCTCCGGGGCCAGGGCGTAGTCGCCCTTGGCACCGCGCTTGAAGCAGCCGGTGGTGGTCACGACCGTGGTGAGGGCGATGAGCGCGAAGGACAGCACGCGGACGGCGGAAACGGATTGACGCATGTGGATCTCCTGGATCAGACCAAGACGGAAGGTCAGTGGCTGGAAAGGGCTTCAAGCGCGGCGATGTCGCCGGCCAGATGATCGGCTGCCGGATGATGCGCTGCCGACAGTGGCAGCAGCGGCAGGCGCAGGTCGTGGCCGATGCCGATGCGGCGCAGCAGCGCCTTGACCGGAATCGGGTTGGATTCGATACCGCAGAAATCGTGGTACGGCTGCAGGCGCGCGTCCCAGGATGCGGTGGCGTCATGGTCGTGGGCGGCAGCCAGCTCACACATCCGGCGGTACGCACCAGGCAGCGCGTTGGAGCCGACCGAGATCAGCCCGTCGATGCCGGCCTGGATCGAGCGCGCAGCCGTGCCGTCGTCGCCACTGAGCACGGCGAACCTGGAACTGCGCAGCGCCAGCAGGGCCTTCACGCGCCCGATGTCGCCGACGGCCTCCTTGATGCCGACAATGTTCGGATGATCCGCCAGCTCGGCCACGGTCTCCGGCAGCATGTCGCATCCGGTGCGCCCGGGTACGTTGTACAGCACCACGGGCAACCCGCCGTGGTCGGCCACGGCCCGGTAGTGCGCGATCAGCCCGGCCTGCGTCGGACGCACGTAAGGCGGTGTCACCACCAGAGCGTGACTGGCACCCTGCGCGGCAGCGCGACGGGTCTGTTCGATGGTCTTGGCGGTGCCGGACAGGCCGGTACCGGCCAGGACCGGGATGCGTCCGCCGATGCGTTCGACCGCACTGGCGAGCAGCTGGTCGTACTCGGCATCGGACAGCGTCGCCGCTTCGCCGGTCGAGCCGGCGACGACAACGCCATGGACGCCACCTTCCAGTTGCAGATGCAGCAGGCGCTGCCAACCGTCGGGATCGAGGGCACCGTCGGCCCGGAACGGGGTCGCCAGCGCGGTGATGAGGCCGGAAAGGGACAAGGACGTGCTGCTCTTGGCTGGGAAGGGAAAACGCCCGCCACGAAAGGGCGGGGGCGACTTGAATGTTACTTGCGGCGCGAAAGCACGGGCAAGTATGCTGCACTCCGGTGGATCCCCGCCTCTGGCGGGCATTCAGACTCACGCATGCATTACCCGGAATCGCCTTGACCGACACCACCCCGCGCCCCGCGCCGAGCGAAAACCACCTCCTGATCAACGCCTATACGACGCATCCGGAGTCCCCACTGCTGTCCGTCACCCGACGCATTGCCGACAGCGGCTGCAATCTGGTGGACGCGCGCCTGGCCACGGTTGGCCGCGACGTATCGGTCACCGCGCTGGCCACCGGGTCGTGGGACTCGGTCGCCAAGCTGGAAGCGATGCTGACCCGGCTCGAGCGCGAGGAAGGCCTGAAACTGGTCTGGTACCGCACCGAGGCCAAGCAGGCGCAGTCCAATCTGCTGCCGTACATCGTTGAAGTGATCGCCGCTGACAAGCCGGGCATCCTGTTCCAGCTGGCCGACTTCTTCGACCGCCAGGGCATCACCATCGAGACCCTGCAGAGCACGCGCTATCGCGCCATGCAGACCGGTGCGGAAATGTTCAGCGCGCAGGTCACCATCGGCGTGCCGGCCAACATGCACATCGCCGCCCTGCGCGATGATTTCCTCGAATTCTGCGACCACCTGAACCTGGACGCGATCATGGATCCGATGAAGTTCTGATTTTTCGCGCGTTCGTCACGGGCGCGCGGCGTTTCATGCAACTGTCGTAGAAATACCCCAGGCTCCGGAACCAAGGACCTCATGAACAACGGCGATACCCTGGACCGCACCACCCTCTCGCTCCCGCTGGCCCTGTCAGGCGGCGAACACACCACCCTCGGCGACCTCGCGGGCCAATGGCTGGTGCTGTACTTCTACCCCAAGGACAGCACCCCGGGGTGCACCACCGAAGGCATCGACTTCAACGCGCTGCTGCCGGAGTTCCGCAAGGCCGGCGCCACCGTACTCGGCGTCTCCCGTGACTCGGTGAAATCACACGACAACTTCTGTGCCAAACAGGGCTTCGCGTTCCCGCTGGTCAGCGATGGCGACGAAGCGCTGTGCAACGCCTTCGATGTGATCCGGATGAAGAACATGTACGGCAAGCAGGTACGTGGCATCGAGCGCAGCACCTTCCTGATTTCTCCCGCCAGCCGCATCGCGCAGTCCTGGCGCAAGGTCAAGGTCGCCGGCCATGCCGACGCCGTGCTTGCCGAACTGAAGGCCGCCCAATCCAAGTGATTCCCATCGCCCACTTTGTCCGCCATCACCCTGCCCCGCAGGTCGTGGTGGTTTTTCCCTGTCCGTAACCAGGAATCGACGATGACCCGAGGCAAGCGCATCTACGTGCTGGATACCAACGTGCTGATGCACGATCCGACCGCGCTGTTCAAATTCGAGGAGCATGACGTCTACCTGCCGATGCAGGTGATCGAGGAGCTGGACAACGGCAAGAAGGGCACGTCCGAGGCAAGCCGCAACGCCCGCCAGGTCAGCCGCTTCCTCAACGAGCTGGTGCAGGCCTCCGGCCTGGACAATCTGGCCGACGGCATTCCGCTGCAGCGCCCACAGGGCCTGCAGCTGCGTGGCAAGCACAGCGCCGGCAAGCTGCGTTTCCAGACCAGTCATTTCGACGCCGGCAAGAGCTTCGGCAAGGTCATCCCGGACAATGCCATCCTCGGTGCCATCCTGGCGCTGAAGGAGCAGACCCCGGAGATCCCGGTGGTGTTCGTCTCCAAGGACATCAACCTGCGGATCAAGGCGGCCATCGCCGGCATCGTTTCGGAAGATTACGAAAACGACCGCGCACTGGACGATTTCAGCCTGCTCTACACCGGCGCCACCGAGCTGCCGGAGGATTTCTGGAAGCTCCATGGCGACGACCTGCGCAGCTGGAGCGACAAGGGCCGCACCCATTACGAGATCCTGGCCAGGGACGACGAGGAGTGGTACCCGAACCAGTACGTCTACCTGCCGGGCGAGGACGAGGTGGAGCTTCGCGTCAGCCGCGTGGTCGGCGATGGCAAGGTGGTGCTGTCGCTGGTTGATGATTTCCGCCACGGCAGCCATGCCGTGTGGGGCATCAGCGCGCGCAACCGCGAGCAGAACTTCGCGCTCAATGCGCTGATGGACCCGGAGATCGACTTCGTCACCCTGCTCGGCACCGCCGGCACCGGCAAGACCCTGCTGGCACTGGCCGCGGGGCTGGCACAGACGATGGACCAGCAGCGCTACCGCGAGATCATCATGACCCGGGCCACCGTCAGCGTCGGCGAGGACATCGGCTTCCTGCCGGGCACCGAGGAAGAGAAGATGACACCGTGGATGGGCGCGCTGACCGACAACCTGGAAGTGCTCACGCACAACCAGGAAGGCGGCACCTGGGGACGCCAGGCAACCAACGATCTGCTGGCCAGCCGCATCAAGATCCGCTCGATGAACTTCATGCGCGGCCGCACCTTCCTGTCGCGCTATCTGATCCTGGACGAGGCGCAGAACCTCACCCCGAAGCAGATGAAGACGCTGATCACCCGTGCCGGTCCCGGCACCAAGATCGTCTGCCTGGGCAACGTCGAGCAGATCGACACCCCGTACCTGACCGAGACGACATCCGGCCTGACCTACGCGGTGGACCGCTTCAAGAACTGGCCGCACAGTGCGCACATCACCCTGCGCCGTGGCGAACGCTCGCGGCTGGCCGATTACGCTTCGGAGGTGCTGTGAACCGTTCTGCCCGCCTGCTGCTGCCGACGGCGGCGATCACCCTTGCAGCCGTCCTTGGTGCCTGCACCACCACCCGCGGGCCGGCCAGCGTGCCGACCGCCGAACGCACCGGCCAGTCGTGGGTGGTCACCCGGCCGATCGTCGCCGCGCAGGTGCTCGACACCTGCTCGCGGCACAGCCCGGGCCGGGATGCCGGCCGCGTCACCGGCTACTGGGCCCCCAGCCGGCAACAGGTGGACCAGCTGGAAGCCGCACTGCCTTCGCTGCAGGCGCAGGTGCCCGACGTACTGGACTTCGACCGCCAGTACGTCGGCATCGAAAGCGCCGGCAAGCGCCTGATCTACATCAATGCGTTCCGCCTGCCTGACGACAGCGGCATCAAGCCGGCGCGCGAGGCCATCCGCGTCTGCGATGGTGGCAAGCAGTTCTGGGGCGCAGTGTTCGACCCGGCCACCGGTACGTTCAGCGAGCTGCAGTTCAACGGCGGCCTCGGCGGTCCCTGAGGGCCGCGCCGATGGGCATACGCCTTCCCACCTGGGTCTGGATCGGTGCCGTAGCGCTGTCGTGCGTGGCCGGCATGGTCAACGTGGTCGGCTTTCTGGGCTTCGAGCATCAGGCCGTCAGCCACATGACCGGTAGTACCAGCCAGCTCGGCATGGCACTGGCGCAGGGCGACTGGCGCGCGGTCGGGCACCTGTGGGGCCTGCTGATCGCTTTTTCGCTGGGTGCGATGCTCAGCGGGCTGCTGATCCAGGACAGCGCACTGCAGCTCGGCCGGCGCTATGGCGTCGCTCTGGCACTGGAATCGGCGCTGTTGCTGGCCGCCATTCCCTTGTTCAAGCAGCAGCAGATCTGGGGCGCGTTGTCGGCAGCGATGGCCTGCGGGTTGCAGAACGCGATGGCCACCACCTTCAGCGGCGCGGTGATACGGACCACCCACCTCAGCGGCATGTTCACCGATCTTGGCATCGGCCTGGGCCATCTGTTGCGCGGGCTGCCGCTGCAGGTGCGGCGGCTGACGCTCAGCGGCCTGATCATCAGCGGCTTCCTGGCCGGTGGCGTGATGGGTGCGTGGCTGTTCCTGCGCTGGCAGTACGATGCCCTGCTTGCCCCCGCGCTGCTGACCGGCGCGACCGGGCTGGTCTATGTGCTGTACCAGCAATGGGTACGCTGGCGGTACTGAGCGTCGCCGCACGCACGCGCAGCTTGAGGCGTCCGCCCCTGCCGGCAGCCGGCACTACCCCCATTCCGGGGACCACGGCACAATCGCCGCATGAGCCCGACCACTCCCGTTTCCGCCCTCACCATCGCCGGCTCCGACTCCGGCGGAGGCGCCGGCATCCAGGCCGACCTGAAGGCCTTCGCCGCACACCGCGTGCATGGCCTCTCCGCGATCGCCGCACTGACCGCGCAGAACACCCGCGGTGTCACCGCCGTGCATGTGCCGCCAATCGAATTCCTGCGCGCGCAGCTCGACGCGTGCTTCGATGATTTCGACATCCACGCGGTGAAGCTGGGCATGCTGGCCAATGCCGAGGTGATCCACGCCGTGGCCGATGCGCTGCAGCGTCACCGGCCCGCACATGTGGTGCTGGATCCGGTGATGGTCGCCACCAGTGGTGCGCGCCTGCTGGAAGACAGCGCGCTGCAGGCAATGCGCGAGCGTCTGCTTCCGCTGGCCACGCTGGTCACTCCCAACACACCGGAGGCAGAACTGCTGGTGGGCCGCACCATCGGCGATGGAGACGACGCCGAGCGGGCTGCGTCGGCACTGCTGGATCTCGGGGCCGGCGCGGTGCTGCTCAAGGGCGGCCACCTGCACGAGGGCAACCGCGTGATCGATCGCTACTTCGATGGCGTCAGCAGCGAGGAATTCAGTCACGCGCGCCTGCCGCTGGATGCCCACGGCACCGGCTGCACACTGGCCTCGGCCATCGCCGCGCAACTGTGCAATGGCCTGAGCCTGGCCAACGCCTGCGAAGCATCGATCGACTACGTGGCACGCGGGCTGCAACTGGGCTACATGCCGGGGCGCAGCGATGTGCGCGTGCTGGATCATTTCGGCGCAGCGCCCCACGCATGAGCCTGCCATCACGGACACTGGCCGTGGAATGCGGCGACGGCCATCGCTTCGAGGTGATGGCCTGCGTACCCGAGCAGCCGCTGGCGCGGCTGCTATGGCTCCCCGCACTCGGCGTGGCCGCGCGCCACTACCTGCCACTGGCGCAGGCCCTCGCTGCGAAAGGCATCGCGGTCTACCTGCACGAGTGGCGTGGCAACGGCAGCAGTTCACTGCGCCCTTCGCGCACGCAGGACTGGGGCTATCGTGAAGTGCTCGAGCAGGACCTGCCTGCCAGCCAGGCTTTGCTCGCCAACGCCGATGCCGGCGAAGGCGCGCTGCCCTGGATCATCGGTGGGCACAGCCTGGGTGGGCAGCTGGCCTGCGTGCATGCAGGACGGCAACCGCAGCACTTCGAGTGCCTGTGGCTGGCCGCCAGTGGCACGCCGTTCTGGCGTACGTTTCCGCCTCCGCGCGGATGGCTTCTGCCGCTGGTGTACCGCTTCCTGCCCTGGATCGCCCGCCGCCAGGGCGTGCTGCACGGCCGGCGCCTGGGCTTTGGGGGCACCGAAGCACGCGGCCTGATTGCCGACTGGTCGCGGGTGGGCCTGAGCAACCATTACGCAGCCGCGGGCATGACCGAGGATCTCGATGCGCAGATGGCACGCGTGCATGGCAGCGCGCAGGCCGTGGTGATGGAACACGACTGGCTGGCACCGACCGGTTCGATGCAGGCGTTGCTGGACAAACTGCCGAATGTGGCATCACACCTGCATGTGCTGTCCGACGGGGAACTGGGCACGCGTGCCGACCACTTCGCGTGGATGAAGGCGCCACAGGCGGTCGCTCACCAATTTTTCATTCAGCTGGATGAAAATCTTCACAAAAACGGTTGACGGTACGCGCCGACATCCGCATAATTCCGCTCCTGTCGCAGGGCGCCCGTAGCTCAGTTGGATAGAGTACCTGGCTACGAACCAGGCGGTCGGGAGTTCGAATCTCTCCGGGCGCACCACTCGACAGGTTTCCGGCATCCGCCGCTGGAAATGAAGTAAAATTTGATTGTGTACCGCGCGCCCGTAGCTCAGTTGGATAGAGTACCTGGCTACGAACCAGGCGGTCGGGAGTTCGAATCTCTCCGGGCGCACCATACACGATCAACACAACAGGTTTATGTGATTGGCGCCCGTAGCTCAGTTGGATAGAGTACCTGGCTACGAACCAGGCGGTCGGGAGTTCGAATCTCTCCGGGCGCACCATTACACCGAAACAGCAGGCCTCGGCCTGCTGTTTTTTTTATGTGTGTTCTTCGGCAGGGCTGCGCCCTGCACCCGCCGAAGCCAAAGCCGGAGCAACAGCAACAGCGCGCGTTCCGACACCGCCCCCACCTTCGACAGGTTCACGCGGCTGTTGGTAGGTGTCGACCTTGGTCGACACATCTGTCAGATATCGAGTGAATTCATCCATGCATGGCGTGGATCTACCGTGTCGACCAAGGTCGACACCTACCAGAGCAGTACGCCGTTCCGACAGATAGCGGAAAACTGTCGAAGGCGGGGTGGGCCCGGTTGCGGGAGTGTCCGCGGCATGAATGCCGCGGCCAAGCCCCCAAGGACGGGTTTACGGCGTCTCCCGCAACCGGACCCGCCCCGTCCTGCCCCGGCAAACCCGCTTCGGCCGTGGCTACTGCTGTTGCCGTGTTCCCGCCCGTAGCGGGTGCAGGGCGCAGCCCTGCCGCACACCTATCCCCCGGCCATTGCCCGCCACCACTGCGACAGCAACTCCGGCCTGCGCAGGCGCTCGCGCCACCAGCGCAATGCCGCGCCATCCTCACCGGTCCGCCAGGCCAACCAGAAGGTCTCCTCCGGCTTGTGTTCCTCGACCTCACGGATCACCAGTTCGCCTCGTGCCACCGCCGCGCGCGCGCACGGCTCGGGCAGAAAGCCGAAGCCCACGCCCTCGCATTGCAGTTTCAGCTTGCTGGCCATGTCGGGCACTGTCAGCATCTCCTGCCCCATCAGCAGGCCAACCGTCCGGGGCAGCAAGCGCCGCGCCGAATCGGACACCGCGATCGCACAGTGCTCGACCAGCTGCTCACGTCCCAGCACGCCCGGCACTGCCGCCAAGGGATGATCCGGGGCAACCGCGAACACGAACTCGACCGTACCCAACGGCTCGACCACGTAGCCACCACCGCTCGGCCCCTCGCCCGGCGCGCCCACCAGCAGATCGGCACGCCGGTCCAGCAGCGCCTCCCAGGTGCCGGACAGCGCCTCGCCGATCAAGCGCAGGCGGGTCGGCGCCTCAGCGCCGCGAAATGCGGCGATGTCCGGACCCAGCAGCCAGGTGGGAAACACCGAATCCACTGCCAGGGTCAGTTCGGTTTCCCAGCCGGAGGCCACCCGGCGCACCCGCAGTTCCAGTTCGCGGGCCGCACGGAGCAGATGCCGGCCCTCATCCAGCAGCGCGCGACCGGCCTCGGTCGGCTCCGCACGCGGGCCCACCCGGTCGAACAGCTGCACGCCAAGATCCTCTTCCAGCTTGGCCACGGTGTAGGAAATGGTGGACGGCACCTTGTGCAGGGCCTTGCCGGCACCCGCAAACGAACCGCGGCGATCGATGGCGTCCAGGATCTGCAGGGCTTCGAGGCTGAGCTTGAGCATTCGAATTTTTCGATGATGGCTTTCAAAACTATCCGTTTTTCAAAGCACCGGCGCAAGCGGATACTTCTCTCCAACAGGGAAACACGGCGATCAATGCCCTGCCCCCGCCCCATCGAAAACATCGAACAAGGAGATATCCCATGCTGCAGATCCGCAAGAGTGCTACCCGTGGCCTGGCCGAACATGGCTGGCTGTCCTCGCGCCACACCTTCTCGTTCGCCAACTACTACGATCCGCGCTATGTCAGCTTCGGTCCGCTGCGGGTGATCAACGAGGACAAGGTGATCGGCGGCCAGGGCTTCGGCACCCACAGCCACAGCAACATGGAGATCGTCTCCTACGTGCTGGGCGGCGCACTGGAACACAAGGACTCGATGGGCACCGGTTCGGTACTGCGCTACGGCGATGTGCAGCGCATGAGCGCTGGCAGCGGCGTCAGCCACAGCGAGTTCAACCACTCGGCCACCGAACCCGTGCATTTCCTGCAGATCTGGATCTTCCCGGACACGGAGAACATCACCCCGTCGTATGAGGAAACCCACTTCACGCCGGACAGCAAGCGCAACCAGCTGCGCCTGATCGCCTCGCCCGACGGCGCCGATGGTTCCCTGCGCATCCACCAGGATGCCCGCATCTTCGCCACCCTGCTCGACGGCAGCCACAAGCTGCACCACGCCCTGGGCAGCGGACGCGGTGCCTATGTGCAGGTCGCTCGTGGCCAGCTGCAGGTCAACGGCATCACCCTGGAAGCCGGTGATGCGCTGCAGATCAGCGACGAAGCGCAGCTGACGCTGGAGAACGGCAACGACGCCGAAGTGCTGGTGTTCGACCTGCCGCTGTGAAGTCACGCCCGCGGTGCCGACCGGTACCGCGGGCGACCTCTGGCCTCAACCGCCGACGGCGGCGCAGGCCTCCAGAATCAACGCAGTCACCTCGGCCGGTTTCGACGCCAGCGAAGCATGGCTCGCATCCAGTTGCAGAAGACGCCGGGGCTGGATCCGATCGGCCATCATCGCCTGGTTCTGGGGCGCAATCATCCGGTCCTGGCGCGACAGCTGGTACCAGCTCGGCCTGTGCTTCCACGCCGGATCGGTGATCGCGTCACCAAACGTGCTCGCCAGCGGCGCCTTCTGGGTCACCGCCATCACGCGGCCCTCGTCGGCGGTGAGGTCCTGGCAGAAGCTCTCGTGGAATCTGTCCGCGCGCAGCCACAGATAGCCGTCGCTGTCCGGGGCAAGGTTCGCTGCCGCCTCGGGCAGGTGTTGCTGGGTAATGCCACCCGCACTCTCGCCCTCGTCGGGTGCGAATGCGGCGATGTAGACCAGGCCCTTGACGTTGGCCTCCCTGCCCGCCTGGGTGATCACTGCACCACCGTAGGAGTGGCCGACCAGCAGGACGGGGCCATCGATCTGGCGGATCATCTTCTGCGTGCGGCTGGCATCATCGGCCAGCGAGGTAAGGGGTAGTTCGACCGCCTGCACGCGGTCATGGCCGTTGCGATGCAGTTCCAGAATGACCTTGGCCCAGTGTGCGGCCCCGCCCCAGAAACCATGGACGAGGAGGATGGTCGGCGCAGTACTCATGGATGGATCTCCGGCAGCGGCCAGGCGGAATGCCGACCGTGAGCCCACTGTCGCCGCGCAGCGTTAAACAGCAGTGACGCCCTTGGCGCGCTGCAATCGTATGCATGTCGGCCCCCCTCCGGTGGCACTTGCCGAATGCCCATGAAATCGCTTCCATGTCGGTTCACTGGAGCTTCCTACTGCGCATGACGCCTTCTTCCCCACGTGCCCAGCAGCACGCCACCCGCGCCGCCTTCTTCATTCCCGGTTTCGCCACCGCCGCGTGGGCACCGATGGTGCCCTTCGCCAAGGCCCAGGCAGGGCTGTCCGACGCCGGTCTGGGCGCCGTGCTGCTGTGCCTCGGGCTGGGCTCACTGCTGGCCATGCCGCTGGCCGGTGCGCTGACCGGTCGCTTCGGCTGCCGTCGGCTGCTGGTGGTCACCTGTGCACTCGTGCTGCTGGCACTGCCGCTGCTGGCGGTGCCGCCTTCGCCCTTCGTGCTCGGTGCGGCCCTGTTCGTGTTCGGCGCGGGCGTGGGTGCGATGGACTGCACGATGAACATGCAGGCAGTGGCCGTCGAACGCGAAGCCGGCCGGGTGATGATGTCCGGCTTCCACGCCTTCTACAGCATCGGTGGCTTTGTCGGCGCCGGCTGCATGACCGGTCTGCTGATCCTGGGCACACCGCTCTGGCTGGCCGCGCTGCTCGCGGCGGCGGCACTGCTGCTGGTAGCTGTGCTGTCGGCACCGCACTGGCGTCCGCAACGGATCCTGCACGAAGGCCCCTTGCTGGCACTGCCACATGGCGTGGTGCTGTTCATCGGCGTGCTGGCATTCGTGGTGTTTCTCGCCGAAGGCTCGATGCTGGACTGGAGCGCCGTGTTCCTGGCCGAGGTACGGCAGGTGCCTCGCGACCAGGCCGGCGCGGGCTTCGCGGTGTTCACTCTGGCGATGACTGCCATGCGCCTGTTCGGCGATGGCATCGTCGAGCGTCTCGGCCGCACCCGCACCCTTGTCATCGGCGGCATCACCGCTGCGGCCGGCTTTGCCGTGGCCACCCTGGTGCCATCGTTGCCGGTTGCCCTTGCGGGCCATGCGCTGGTCGGCCTGGGCTGCGCCAACATCGTGCCGGCACTGTTCTCGATGGCGGGACAGCAGCGCGCGATGCCCGAGAACATCGCCATCACGGCTGTCACCACACTGGGCTATGCCGGCATTCTCGCCGGCCCGGCCGCGATCGGCGCACTGGCCCATGCCAGCAGCCTGGGCTTCGCGTTCCTCTGCGTGGCGGCACTGCTGATCGGTGTCGCGCTGTCGGCGCCCGCACTGGCGCGCCGGCTGTCCTGACGATGCATCAACCGCGTGCCGGCTCCGCTGCCGGCACATCGTGCACCAGCCACTCGGCCTGTGCCGGCAGCTGCGGCGCCGGGCAGGTGGACGGGGGGTGCCGTTCGTCGCGCGCCATCCAGTCGTCGACCACACCGGCCAACAGATCCAGCCGCAGCGGCAGGGTGATGTGGTCCTCGCCGCGCATCTCGATGTAGTGCGCCCGCGGGTTGGCCTGCGCGAGTTCGCGCCCCTGGCTCACAGGAATGTGCTGGTCGCCCTGCCCGTGCAGCAGCAGCACACAGGCGCGCGTGTCGGCCAGCGCACGGGCCACATCCACATGGTCAAGATCGACATCGATGCGGCGGCTGGCCGCAGCAATCACCTGGTCGATGTCCTGTCCGCCATAACGCCACCGCGCATATGAGGCCACGGCCTGTGCCTTCCACCCTTCCGGCTGCAGCGCCATCAGGTGCGGAATCATCGTGCGGATGGCTACGCCGGCATTGGCGAACGACTCCATCGCGACGACGCCGGCAACCTGGTCACCGAGCTTTTCAGCGGTGAACACCGCCGTCGCCGCGCCATAGGACACGCCGAACAGATACAGGGGCCCGGCGACTTCGCCGCGTGCGCGCAGCTCAGCGATCACATCGACCACGTCGTCCGATTCGTAGGTGCCATAGCCGGAGGGTCCAGCCCCGGACTGACCGTGGTTGCGCAGGTCGAGCGTGACCACGCGATAGCCCGATCCGGCCAGCTGCAATGACCACGGCAGCATCGAATCGCCGTTCATCATCCAGCCGTGCAGGAGCACCACGGTGCCACGCGGCGCCTGTGCCTGGAACGGCTGCGGCACCGACAGGCTGAGTCCGGTGTCCAGCGGCAGGCCATTCTCGTGCCGCTGCGGCAGATAGCGATAGCGGGCGCCGTAGTCGCCCGGATCGAACACGCGCCAGAAGATCGGCACGCCATCACGGCCCGGCGCGAAACCATGGCGATTGGGAATCCCGGCAATGGCCGCAGCGATGCGCGGCTGGTCAAGCAGCGTCGACACGCCGCCCGGCGCGACCAGGCGGTCGGCGAGCGAGGTGGATGCGGCATTCATCGAGGAAGAGCATGCAGCCAGCCATAGGCCGGCGCACGCCAGCAACAGCAGCAGCGGGCGCTTCATGGGCGATCAAGGAAAAAATGCGACAGCGTGGCAGCCTAGCGGGCACTGCGCTTGCCATCTATCGCGGTTCGATGACGGCTTGATGACATCGCAGCATCGATTCAGCTTGGTGCAGGGCGCCTCCCACGCCGCCGGTGCAATGAAGGCTGCATCTGCACGTCACCGTCACGTCACTGCCGCTGCCGACACTCCGGGGCTTCCCCCACTCGTGAAGGTCCGGTTTCGATGCCAACGCATGCGCGTATTCCCCGTATCTCACTGCTTGCCCTGCTGATCGCGCCCACACTGGACGCCCTCGCCGAAGCACCGCAGGGAGAGGGTGACACGACACGTCGCAGCGACGCCCGCACGCTGGACCAGGTCCAGGTGATCGGCCAGGCAACCAGTTACGCCAAGACTGCGGTGCGCACGGAAACACTGAACCGGCAGCTGGTGATGAGCAGCGTCAACGACGCGCTCAACGAAGTGCCCGGCGTGGTCGTCAGCGAGGCCGATGCCACCGGTTCGTCGGTGTGGGGCACGCAGATCAGCATGCGCGGCTTCGTCACCAACCGCGATACGCAGCAGATCGGCACCACCATCGATGGCCTGCCCAATGGTGGCTCGGGCTACGGCGGTGGCTCCCTGGCCAATCGCTACATCGACACCCTGGACCTGGAAACGGTGGAGGTCAGCCAGGGCACGGCTGACATCTCCTCGCGCTCGAACGAGGCGCTGGGCGGCACCCTGAACTTCCTCACCGGCGATCCGCTGCAGGACAGCCGGCTGCGCTTCGTCGTCGGTGCCGGTGACAATGAAGCGCGCAAGTACTACGTGCGCTACGACACCGGCGTGCTTGGCGGCCACACCCGTGCCTGGGTCAGTGCATCCTCGGCGCGCGTGCACGATTGGATCGACGGCAGCGGCCGCACCCGCAACGACCATATCGCCGGCAAGTTCGTCACCGAACTGGACCGCTGGACACTCACCGGCTATCTGTCCTACAACGATGCCGACGAACCGGAGTACACCAGCGTTTCGCCACAGGGCTTCGCCACCAATCCGGACCGCGACAACCTGGTCGGCACCCTGACCGGCATTCCCTATCTGGACCAGAACTTCCGTTCCGGTTCCCGTGCCCTGCGCGAGAACACCTTCGGTTACCTGCGCGCGGCCTTTGACGGTGGCAACGGCTTCAAGGCCTCCATGGCGGCCTACGGTCATCGCATGCAGGGTCGCGGCGACTGGCTGCCGCCGTACCTGGCGCAGGTCAGCGACGATGGCAGCGGTCGCCCCGAGTCGGAGTACACCGGCGGCAGCACCGTGTACGGCGGCAGCAACCGGGGCCAGATCTACTTCGTCAATCCCGATGGCAGCGCCGCCCAGCGTCTGGCCACCTGCACGCCGCGGCTGGGCTTCACGGCCGAGTATGATCCGGGCTGCTACGCCGGAAATGTGCTCGGCGCCCAGTCCTACCGCCACACCCACTACGACAACGACCGCATGGGCGTCACTGCCGACGTCGAGTGGCGGCAGACCTTCGGCAGCATCGACAACACGGTCCGCGGTGGCCTGTGGGTGGAAAAGCTGGACCGCTCCGCACGCCGCGACTGGCACCGGCTGCTCAACGTCGGGCAGGACATCGCCTTCGATCACCAGCCGTACTGGGTCCAGTTCGAAGACCGGTACAAGGTCGATGAGCAGATGTACTACATCGAGGACGTGGCCCGCTTCGGCCCCTTCAGCGCGCGCCTGGGCGTGAAGCAGTTCTTCGTGGACCAGTCCCGCCGGCGTGTGATCGGCGCCGCCGAGAACGTCACGTCCGATTCAAAGTCCGATCCGCTGCTGTCCACCGGCTTCACCTGGGCACCCGGTGTTCAGGGCATGGAACTGTTCGCAGGCTTCTCGCAGAACTTCGCGGCCATCCCCTCAGGCGTACTGGGCGAGACCGATCCGCAGCGCTTCCGCAACGTCGAGCCGGAGACCGCCGACAACATCGAACTCGGCATGCGCATCAGCCGCTGGCCGTTGACCGCCTCGGTCACCCTGTACAACATCAAGTTCGACAACCGCATCGTCTACCTGCCGGCCGGTTTCGTCAGCGGCATCGATTACCTGGGCGAGACCGACGGCGTCTACGAGAACTTCGGGGGCGTGGAGAGCAATGGCCTGGAAGCGGCGCTCGGATACGGCTGGGACAACGGCTGGCGGATCAACGCGGCCTATACCTACAACCGCTCGAAGTACCTCGGCAGCGGCGATTCCGCGCGTGACGCCCAGCTGGGCATCGTCGATGGCGCCAAGGTGATCGGCCAGCCCGAGCAGATCCTGGTGGTCTCGGCTGACTGGCAGGGCGAGAACTGGAACTTCGGCCTGTCAGGTCGCTATCTGGGAACGCGCTACCTCGATGCCGCCAACGCCAGCAGCCTCCCCTCGGCCACGGTGTTCAATGCCAACATCGGCTTTGATCTGCAGGGCCTGTCGCCACGCCTGAAGGGCATGGGTGCGAACCTGGTGGTGAGCAATCTCACCGACAAGCGGTATCTTGCAGGTGTCGACGGCCGCGACAGCGCCTTCATCGGCGCTCCGCGCACCGTCGGCATCTCCTTCCGCGTGGACCTGTGAGTGAACCCGTGACCGATATCGGCCGTCGCCGACTGTTGCAGGCCGGCCTTGCCGCCGGCCTTTCACCGCTGCTGCCGAGCATCGCCCGGGCCGCCGCGATCGCCCCCGATGCACGCACCCGGAGCCTGCAGGACCTGCAGCACATCGTGGTGTTCATGCAGGAGAACCGCTCGTTCGATCACTACTTCGGCACCCTGCCGGGCGTGCGCGGATTCGGTGATCGTTTCGTGGCCCCCGCCGCCCCCCTGGCGGGCGGTGGCGCTGCGCGCACCCTGTGGCTGCAACCCGATGCCAGCGGCAGCCGCGCGATCGCACCGTTCCCGCTGGATACCGCCGCGCACTTCGGCTACATGCGCGTCGAAGGCACGCCGCACACCTGGCCTGACGCGCAGCGTGCCTGGGACCATGGGCGCATGGGGCAGTGGCCCAAAGCCAAGCAGAACCACTCCATGGGCTACTTCCAGCGCAGCGACCTGCCCTTCCAGTTCGCACTCGCCGATGCCTTCACCGTCTGCGATGCCTATCACTGCGCGATCCAGGCCGGCACCAACCCGAACCGGGTGTTCCTGTGGACCGGCCACAACGATCCCTTTGCCCGCGCCGGCGGCCCGGTGATCGCCAACTCCCACGACAACTTCCCGGAGCACGGCGGCCATCCGGCGTCCTATCAGTGGACCAGCTACGTCGAGCAGCTGCAGCAGGCAGGGGTGTCCTGGCAGATCTACCAGGACATGGCCGACAACTTCACCGACAACCCGCTGGCCGGATTCGAGACCTTCCGGCAGGCGTACCGCGCTGCACCGGGTCACGATCCGCAGCTTCGCGCCCGCGGGGTCAGCACGCGCGGGCTGGCACAGCTGCGCCAGGATGTGGTCGACGGGCAGTTGCCACAGGTCAGCTTCATCATCGCCGACGCTGCCGGCAGCGAACATCCCGGCCCCTCCAGCCCAGCGCAGGGCGCGGCCTACACCGCGCGCGTGCTCGACGCGCTGACCGCCGACCCGGAGGTCTGGAGTCGTACCGCCCTGCTGTTGATGTTCGACGAGAACGACGGCTTCTTCGACCACGTGCCGCCGCCCGCCCCGCCTTCACCGCTGGAGGATGGCTGGGCCGGCGCATCGTCGGTCGGCACCGAAGGCGAATACCATCGGCATCCTGCGCCTGGCGACGAGAAGTACGACGCCGCCGAGCTGCGTGGCCGCCCCTATGGACTGGGCCCACGCGTGCCGTTGTACGTGATCTCGCCCTGGAGCCGGGGCGGCTGGGTCGATTCGCAGGTGTATGACCACACCTCGGTACTGCGCCTGATCGAACGCCGCTTCGGTGTGCCCGCACCGGGCATCTCACCGTGGCGGCGCGCGGTCTGTGGCGATCTGACCCACGCGTTCGATTTCGCCCAGCGCGATACCCGCCCCTTCGTGCAAGCGTTGCCTGACGTCGATGCGGTGGCCGCGCGCGCCGCGGCCCTGCCGAGCCGGACCGTGCCTGCGCTGCCGGAGGGGTTGCACCCTGCACGCCAGGAAGCCGGGGTGAGACCGGCACGCGCCCTGCCCTATCGGCCGCAGGCCCGGATCACCGCATTGGCCGCCGGAAGCATCGATCTGCAGCTGGCCTGCGAAGGAGCGGCAGCGGTACTGCATGTCTACGACCGGCTGCGCCTGGACGCGATTCCGAGGCGTTACACGCTGGTGCCGGGCACGCCCGTGCAGGCGCGCTGGCCGCTTGCTGCCGATGGCCGCTTCGACCTGTGGCTGCTGGGCCCCAATGGATTCCATCGCCACTTCCGCGGCGATGCCACCTCCCCGATGTTGCTGGCGGACGTGGAGCGCGCCGATGGCCAGCTTCGCCTGCGTCTGCGTAATCCAGGCGATGAGCCCTGCCGGGTCCGCGTGCAGGGAGGCGCCTATGCCGGGCACATGCCCGACCAGACGCTGGACATCGCCGCGCGCTCGGAAACATCGCTGGCCTGGGATGCAGCCCCCACCGCAGGCTGGTACGACCTGCATGTCAGCGCAGGAAGCGGTGCGCTGCGCCTGGCAGGGCGCGTCGAGGATGGCCGCCCCGGCACCAGCGATCCGGCGATGGGCAGTGAACCCTTGTGGTTCCAGCACGATTGAGGTCGAGGACGAAATCCGGCAGGCCGCGTCCTGCCCCATCGAAACCGACGGAATCGGGACTGCGCGTCATTGATCTGCGATGCAGCAGTCCGCGTACACCTGCGTCGCCCGCTCGCGCGCAGCCTCGCGCTGTGCAGGGCTCAACTTCGCCTGCAACTCCTGCAGGCTCCTCGCCGGCATATGTGCCGGATTTGCCTTGGCAGCGGCCAAGGCATATGCATAGGCATTCACGCCATCGTAGGCGGTGATTCTTCCCTTGTCGTACGCGCTGGACAGGTGACTGACCGCATCGAGGCTTCCCGTTGCCGCAGCATCATGGAGATGGCGCATCGCACTCTCCCGCCATCTGACCAGGGATTCCGGATTCGCAAGCCACTCCGCCGGAGGGCCGATGACGGTCTCGGGATCGGCCGCGTAAAGCAGCTTGGCTTCGATTGAACCCTGCGAGGCGGCCCTGGCAAGCCATGCTCCATGATAGAAGGCAGGCGCAGCTACCAAAGACGCACACTCGCCCAGACGACGCTCATCATTGACCAACGAGGCAGGATCCGGCGTCATGCCTGCATTACGAAGGAAATCGAATGACGCGACCGGATCATGCTTGATCAGGTTCCTGCACTCGCGCACCGTCAACTCCATCAGATAGCTCGCATCCGCATCACCGGCGTCGGAACGCTGCTTCATCACCCTCATGTACTCAAGCGCATCGCCCGGCGGCCGCCGCTCACGGTTGCCGGCAATCTCGTATGCCTTCGGACCTACCCGGCGGAAGACCTGGGGATGCGGCGGCTGCGGACCCGTTCGCGCAGCGGCACGATGCTGCTTTGAGGGCGCGGGTGCGACGTCAGTGCGGCCTTGCGTGTGAGGCGCGTGCGCCGCAATCGCCTGCGGCATGGAATCCGCGCGGCCCCACAGGACATAACCGCCGGTCAACACGACAACTGACACACCGCCCACGATCAGAGCGCGCTTCAAGGAAATCTGCATCCGCACTTCCCGTCCCATCGATCGCCGATCCGTCGGCGTACCGGCTCAGCACATCAGAACCTGCAATCCAAGTCCAGCAATCAGCGCAGACTCGATTCCTGCAGGTGATGGGCAACGTGCTGCACGGGAGAATTCCGGCCCACAAAAAAGCCCCTGTCTCCAGGGGCTTTTCTGAATATCTGGCGGAGTGAGAGGGATTCGAACCCTCGATAGAGCTTTTGACCCTATACTCCCTTAGCAGGGGAGCCCCTTCGGCCACTCGGGCATCACTCCGGGGATTTCACCGCGGGGGTGCGTCGCACCTCAGCGGGGCGTGAATCATAACGTTAATCACGCGCGAAGGTAAAGCCTTATTCCGCAGAATTTTCACCACCGGCGCTGCCGGCTTCGTCACCACGCTGGATGCGCTGGTAGATCTCTTCGCGATGCACAGCGACGTCCTTCGGCGCAGTGATGCCGATACGTACCTGGTTACCCTTGACGCCGAGCACGGTGACGCTCACCGAGTCACCGATCATCAAGGTTTCGCCGACGCGGCGAGTCAGGATCAACATTTTTGTAAGTCTCCATGGAACCGTGTGGAAGGGTATCCCCCACCGGCTTGACGCTTCGTCAAGAAGCGCTACCACGACAAAGGGAAAAGATTCGCAATGGTACCGTCAGCCGTCCCGCTCCTACAAGAAGGGGGACGGCAGGCTTCATCACAGGCGGGGGCTGACCCATTCGACGACGGCAGCCAGTGCAGTGGCAAGGGCGGGCCCGTCCTCGCCACCACCCTGGGCGAGGTCCGGGCGTCCGCCGCCCTTGCCCCCGATCTGACCGGCGATATGCGACAACAGTTCCCCGGCCTTGACCCGGCCCGTTGCACTGCCGTTCACGCCGGCGACCAGGGCGGCCTTGCCGTCCTGGGCACCTGCCAGCACGATCACCGCGTCTCCCAGCTGCTGCTTCAGGCGGTCCACGGCATCGCGCAGCGCCTTGGCGTCGAAGCCCTCCAGGCGGGCCGCCAGCACCTTCACGCCCGCGACCTCGACCGCCTGGCTGGAAAGGTCGGCGGTCGCACCCGCGGCAACCTTGGCCTTCACCGCTTCCAGTTCACGTTCCAGCTGCTTCTGGCGCTGGCCAAGCGCCCGGATCTTCTCGACCACGTCGGCAGCACTGCCACCCAGCAGCTCGGCCGCCTCGGACAACCGCGCCTCTTCGGCATCGACGTAATCCAGGGCGCCCTGACCGGTGACCGCTTCGATGCGACGCACGCCCGCGGAGACACCGCCTTCCGAGGTGATCTTGAACAGGCCGATATCACCGGTGCGCTTGACGTGGGTGCCACCACACAGTTCGGTGGAATAGTCGCCCATTTTCAGTACCCGGACCTGTTCGCCGTACTTCTCTCCGAACAGTGCCATGGCGCCGAAATCGAGTGCTTCCTGCATGCCCATGGAGTGCACTTCGGCAACATTGTTGGCACGCACCTGCTGATTGACCTTGCGCTCGATCACGGCCAGTTCTTCGGCACTGATCGGCTGGAAATGCGAGAAATCGAAACGCAGGCGGTCCGGCGCCACCAGCGAGCCCTTCTGCTGCACGTGCGTGCCCAGCACTTCGCGCAGGGCCGCGTGCAGCAGGTGGGTGGCCGAGTGGTTGAGGATGGTGGCGCCGCGGCGCTCACTGTCGACCTCGCCAGCCAGCACATCGCCCACCTTCAGGTCGCCTTCGGTCAGGGTACCGACATGGCCGTGGAACTGGCCCGCGAACTTCTGGGTGTCTTCCACCGCCAGCCGCACGCCGTTGCCGGTCATTACGCCGGTATCGCCGACCTGGCCGCCGGACTCGGCATAGAACGGCGTCTGGTTGGTGATGACGATGACGGCGTCGCCGGCACTGGCCGACTGTACCGGACGCCCCTCCTTGAGCAGCGCCAGCACGGTCAGGTCACCGGCCTGCAGGCGGTCGTAGCCCAGGAACACGGTCGGGGTCAGCGTCGCCACCAGCTCGGCCGGCAGGGTCACGCCACCGCCGAACTTGCCCGCGGCACGCGCGGTCTCGCGCTGCTGCTCCATCGCCGCATCGAACCCGGCGATATCGACCGTCAGGTCACGTTCGCGGGCGATGTCCTGGGTCAGGTCCAGGGGGAAGCCATAGGTGTCGTAAAGGCGGAAGGCGTCACCACCCGGGATCACACCATTGCCGGCCCTTGCCGCAACGTCTTCGAAGATTTTCATGCCGGCGTCGAGCGTCTCGGCGAACCGCTCCTCCTCAACCTGCAGCGCGCGGGTCACAGTGTCCGCTGCCGCCGGGAGCTCCGGATAGGCCTCGCCCATCTGCGCAACCAGCGTCGGCACCAGCTTGCTGAAGAACGGCTGGCGCACACCCAGCATCCAACCATGGCGCAGGGCGCGGCGGATGATACGGCGCAGCACATAGCCACGTCCTTCGTTGGAAGGCAGGACGCCATCGACGATCAGGAACGAGCAGGCGCGGATGTGGTCGGCAATCACGCGCAGCGACTTGTTTTCCAGATCGGAGGTGCCGGTCAGCTCGGAGGCCTTGCGGATCAGAGCCTGGAACAGGTCGATCTCGTAGTTCGTGTGGACATGCTGCAGGATCGCCGCAAGACGTTCCAGGCCCATGCCGGTATCCACGCACGGCGCCGGCAGCGGCACCAGAGTGCCGTCCGGCTGGCGGTCGAACTGCATGAACACCAGATTCCAGATCTCGATGAAGCGGTCGCCATCCTCATCCGGCGACCCCGGAGGACCGCCGGCAATGTGGTCGCCGTGGTCGTAGAAAATCTCGGTGCACGGACCACACGGGCCGGTGTCGGCCATCTGCCAGAAGTTGTCCGACGCGAACGGCGCGCCCTTGTTGTCGCCGATACGCACGATGCGCTCTTCCGGCACCCCCACCATGTCGCGCCACAGTTCGTAGGCTTCGTCGTCGGTCTGGTAGACAGTCACCAGCAGGCGATCGGCCGGCAGCTTCCAGACCTGGGTCAGCAGCTCCCACGCCCACGCAATCGCGTCCTTCTTGAAGTAGTCACCAAACGACCAGTTGCCCAGCATTTCAAAGAAAGTGTGATGGCGGGCGGTGTAGCCAACCTGGTCAAGATCGTTGTGCTTGCCACCCGCGCGCAGGCAGCGCTGGACATCGGCCGCGCGCACGTAGCTGCGCTTCTCGGCACCGAGGAACACGTCCTTGAACTGCACCATGCCGGAGTTGGTGAACAGCAGGGTCGGATCGTTGCCAGGCACCAGCGGTGCCGACGGCACGATGGTATGGCCTTTGCCCTTGAAGAATTCAAGGAAATCGCTGCGGATCTGGGAGGTCGTGAATTTGGCGGGTGCGTTCATTGGGGGCTGGCAGTCTGCGGGCCGGCGGACCCGGACCACCGGCCGCGTGGGCCAGGGTCGCGACGGACCGCCGAAAACCTAAAGGGTATCAGGCCCGGCGCCGCCAGTCTCAATCGTCAGGGTCGTAGCGGGTCGCACGGCGGATGCTGTCACCGTCGAAGCCCCGCCGCGCCAGCAGATCCGCCGCTTTGCGGCGCTGCGCCAGGTCCTGTGGGCCGGCCTCGCCAAAGCGGCGGCGGACCAGATCACGGGCGTTCTCCTGCCAGTCGCCCTCGTAGCTGTCCATCGCTGCGGCAATCGCGGCACTGTCCAGCCCATGGGTCCCCAGTTCGGCACGCACATGGATGGGGCCGTAACCGGTGTTGGCCCGCATGCGTACCAGGTTCTCGGCAAACCGGGTGTCGTCCTGCCACCCCGCCTCGGTCAGCTTGGCGACCGCTGCCTGCGCGGCTTCGTCTTCGATACCCCGCGCAGTCAGTTTGCGGGTCAATTCCTTGCGTGAATGCTCCCGGCGGACCAGCAGGCCCAGTGCCCGCTGCACCGGAGTCTGCTCGCGAGGCCGGCGCTTTCGGCCTGTCGAGGTAGGTTCGTCGCTGTCGGACATCAATCCCTCCAGGGGTGGCGCCGTCCCTGGCACCCTGCCCATCCTGGGCGGTTCGAACCTGCGGGGTAGAGCGACGTCACTGACGGCGTCACCCTACCCCACAGCAAGACTTACTCGTCGTCGCCTTCGTCGTCGCCGTCCTCACGGACGGCCTCGGACGGCTGGAATTTCTCGCGCAGCTCGGCTTCGAGCTTGGCGGCGACGGTCGGGTTGTCACGCAGATAACCGCGGGCGTTGTCCTTGCCCTGGCCGATGCGCTCTTCGCCATAGCTGTACCAGGCACCGGCCTTCTCGACCAGCTTGGCATCCACGCCCATGTCGATCAGTTCACCTTCACGGCTGATGCCTTCGCCATACAGGATCTCGGTGATTACCTGCTTGAACGGCGGGGCCAGCTTGTTTTTGACGACCTTGATCTTGGTCTGGTTACCGATGATCTCATCGCCCTTCTTGATCGCACCGATGCGGCGGATGTCCAGGCGGACCGAGGCGTAGAACTTCAGCGCATTGCCACCCGTAGTGGTCTCCGGGCTCTGGCCCGGCATCATCACGCCGATCTTCATGCGCAGCTGGTTGATGAAGATCACCAGCGTGTTCGAGCGCTTGATGTTGCCGGTCAGCTTACGCAGCGCCTGGCTCATCAGGCGGGCCTGCAGACCCGGCAACTGGTCGCCCATCTCGCCTTCGATTTCGGCCTTCGGGGTCAATGCCGCGACCGAGTCGATCACCAGGATGTCCACCGAGCCGGAACGGACCAGCATGTCGGCGATTTCCAATGCCTGTTCACCGGTATCGGGCTGCGACAGCAGCAGGTCGTCCACGTTCACGCCAAGCTTGGCGGCATAGATCGGGTCGAGAGCGTGCTCGGCATCGATGAAGGCAGCGGTGCCTCCCATCTTCTGGCATTCGGCGATGGCCTGCAGCGTCAGCGTGGTCTTGCCCGAGGACTCCGGTCCATAGATTTCCACCACGCGGCCCTTCGGCAGACCCCCGATGCCCAATGCGATGTCGAGCATCAGCGAACCGGTCGGGATGGCTTCGACGGGCTCGACCACACGGTCGCCCATACGCATCACCGAGCCCTTGCCGAACTGCTTTTCGATCTGGCCCAGAGCAGCAGCCAATGCGCGCTTCTTGTTCTCGTCCATCGTATTGGTCCTTGCAGAGGTCATTTCGTTGGGGGTGCTGTCTTTGGGGGTCTTCTTTGCCATGGGTTCACTTTAAGGCGGACGTATCGCACAGGCTGAGATTCTGCCCGGCGCTCTGAAAAGAATTATCGGACATCCGTACCAACCTCGGTGGAACCAGAGAATCGCCACAAAAGACCGCGGGGTAACGCACCTTCGAACGCTTCAGCGATTCGGCCGCAACAGGCCGCAGTACAGGCCTTCGATCGAAAAGTCCTGATCGGGAAGCACTTCGATCGGCTTGTAATCGGGGTTCCGGGGCAACAGCCGGATACGGTCCTTCGCGATCTTCAGCAGCTTGACGGTGATCTCATCATCGATGCGCGCCACCACGATCTGCCCCGAATGGGCGTCGCGGGTGCGGTGCACGCCGATCAGGTCACCATCGAAGATGCCTTCGTCGATCATCGAGTCACCCTGCACCTTCAGCAGGTAATCCGGCGCGGGCGAAAAGAACACCCGGTCCAGCACCACGAAATCGTCCGAGCCGATATCCGCACCGATAGGGAGGCCGGCGGCGACCCGCCCGAGTACCGGCAGCCGCAGCACGCTGTCGGGCAGCCCGGGCTCGGCCAGGGTCTCCACGGGGGGAGCCTGCACCAGGCGGATGCCCCGGGCCTGGCCGGGAATGCGGCGGATCGCTCCCGCCTGCTCCAGCGCCTCCAGGTGGTACTGGGCCGCGCGTACGCCCTTGAAGCCGAACGCACGTGCGATTTCAGTCTGCGACGGCGGCGCGCCTTCGCTCTCGATACGCTCGGCGATCAACTGCAGGATCGCCTGCTGGGTGTCGGTCAGGTCCATGGTTAGTAGTATTACTACTAACTACAGGAACTGCAAGTGCCGGACACGACAGGGCGAAGCGTGCCGGGCGATACCGCGGCGAACGACACTCAGTCGTGCCTGCCACTTCTCCAGATGGAGAACAGGATCCAGACGCCGCAGATACCGGCCCCGACGAATCCGGAAACCCCGAGCGCCAGCAGCCAGCGGCTGGAGACCCCACCGACGCTGTGCATGACGATCGATGAGCCGATGATCAGCGCTGCAGTCACGATGCCCATCACCATGCGATTGGCCGCACGGTTCACCTGCTCGCCAAAGCCCTGCAGCGCACTGGTCTCGACCTTCAGCTGCAGGCGCCCGCGGCGCGCCGCCTGCACCAGCTTGCGCAGATCGCGCGGCAGATCGCCGGCGAAGTCGATCATTCCCAACAGGCTGCGCCGGCCGCGTTTGAGCAGTGCGCGCGGCGCGTAGCGCTGCAGTACCACCCGCTCCAGGAAGGGGCGTGCGGCACTGGCCATGTCGAAGTCCGGGTCGAGCTGCCGGCCCATGCCTTCCAGGGTGAGGAACGCCTTGATCATCAGGGCGAGGTCGGCCGGGAGGGTCAGGCTGTAGCTGCGCAGCAACTGGGTGATGTCGCCCAGCATCAGGCCGATGCGCAGATCCTTCAGCGGCACGCCACGGTACTGGTCGACGAACTGGCTGATGTCGTGCTGCAGCCGGTTCTCATCTACCTCCACGCCCCCGGCCCAGTCCAGCAGGACGTCGGCCACCCCCTGCGGATCCTGTTCGACCAGCCCGTGCAGCAGTTGCGCAACCTGGAAGCGACGCACTTCGGACAGTGCCCCGACCATGCCGAAGTCGATCACGCCGATGCGGCCGTCACGCAGATAGATGATGTTGCCCGGGTGTGGATCGGCGTGGAAGCTGCCGTCCTCGAGCACCATCTTCAATACGATGTTGGCACCACGCCGCGCCAGTTCACGACGGTCCAGCCCTGCTGCGTCCACGCCGGCAAGATCGCGGCCCGGAATGCCGTCCACGAAGTCCTGCACGTTCAGGCTTTCGCAGGTCCACTGCCAATGCACGCCGGGAACAAGGATGTCGTCGCGACCTTCAAAGTTGCGTGCGATGCGCTCCGCGTTGCGGCATTCGGCCGCGAAATCGAGTTCGCGCCGCAGCGATACGGTGAACTGCTGCACCACCTCTGCCGGCCGGTAACGGCGCAGATCCGGAAGACGCGCCTCGACGATTTCGGCCAGCCGTGCCAGCAGGCGCAGGTCGGCTTCGACCACGTCACGGATGCCGGGACGACGCACCTTCAGCACCACTTCGCGGCCGTCCAGCAGGCGCGCGCGATGGGCCTGCGCCAGCGAGGCCGCCGCCATCGGTGTTTCGTCGAGGAAGGCGAATACCTGCTGCGGAGGCGCGCCCAGATCGGCCTCCAGCTGCGCGCGGATCTGCGCATAAGGAAGGGCCGGCACCGCATTCTGGAGTTCGGAAAGCTCGGCGATCCACTCCGGCGGCAGCAGATCGACACGGGTCGCCAGCACCTGTCCGAGTTTGACGAACGTCGGACCGAGGTCCTGCAGGGCGCTGCGCACCCGCACCGGCGCGGTCATCCGCAGCAGATGCTGGCGGTCCTCGTTCCAGTGCAGCAGGCGCCCGGCACGCTCCAGCACCGTGGCCAGGCCGATCCGGCGCACCACGTCGCCGAAGCCATAACGGATCAGGACCGCTGCAATTTCCTGCAGCCTCCCCAGGTCACGGACGGTGCCCAGCGTTTCCCACATCATGCGTGCTCCGGACGATTACCGCAGCAGCATGTCACAGCTGGGCGTCGATACCGTGCAATGCCGCAGCGACGGTTTGCCTGCGGATGGCTTCGCGGTCGCCATCGAACTGGAACAGTTCCGCCCGGGCGTATCCGCCGCGGCGCTTCCAGCCGATCCAGACGCTGCCGACCGGCTTGTCCGGGCTGCCGCCACCAGGACCGGCAATGCCGGTAACCGCCACCGCGATGCCGGCACCGGAGTTGATCAGGGCGCCGGACACCATCTCCAGCACCGTTTCGCGGCTCACCGCACCGAACTGCTCCAGCGTCTGCGCACGTACCCCCAGCAGGCGCTGCTTGGCTTCGTAGCTGTAGACCACCATGCCGCAGTCGAAGAACGCCGAGGAACCGGCGATGTCGGTCATGGTCTTGGCGATCCAGCCGCCACTGCAACTTTCAGCCGTCACAAGCTGCAGCGAGGCCTGCTGCAGGCGCTGCCCGAGTGCGGCAGCCTGGGCGTTGAGGTCGGCGTCGGTAGGGATGGACATCGAGATGACAGTGGGGTGAAGAACCCGCCTGTTGTACCGCAGATCGCAGACGCGTGTCGCGTCCCGGCCGGTACGCGCCCGACTAGGCAGCGGCGCGTACCGGGATTGTCCGGCGCTATCTCACCATTCCGGCAGCTTTTCCGGCAGCAGGGCGCGGATCGGCCCGCCATCAATGCTGGCCGCAAGCTTTTCGGCTTCGGCAATCGGAAGGTCGACCTGCAGCAGCCAGCCCTCCTCGTCTGCCTGCTCGCTGCGGATCACTTCCAGCTGATGCAGGCGCGCGCGCAGGCGGCCAGCATCCGGCGGCAGGCGCAGCTCCCCGGTCACATGCTGCAACCCCAGGCGCTTGCCCAGCACCGCCTGCAACAGCTCCAGGCCCTGCCCGTCACGCGCGGAGATCCAGACCCGCTCGCGGCGCGACTCGTCCGGCACGCCATCCTGACCATCGTGGCGCACTTCGGCGCCCTCGATACGGTCGATCTTGTTGAACACCAGCAGCTGCGGCAGATCACCCGCACCGACCGCAGCCAGCACCTCGTCAACCTGGGCGATGCGCTCCTCGCGGTGCGGATCGGCCGCATCGACCACGTGCAGCAGGAAATCGGCCTCGCGGGCCTCGGACAGGGTCGAGCGGAACGCGGCCACCAGGTCGTGCGGCAGGTCACGGACGAAGCCGACGGTGTCGGCCAGCACGACGTTGCCACCCGGCACAGCGATGCGGCGCACCGTCGGGTCCAGGGTCGCGAACAGCTGGTCGGCCGCATAGGCCTCGGCGCCGGTCATCGCGTTGAACAGGGTCGACTTGCCGGCATTGGTGTAACCGACCAGGGCCACACGCGGCAGTTCGCTGCGCACGCGCGCACGGCGCATCTGGGTGCGCTGGACTTCGACCTTCTCCAGCCGCTTCTGCAACTGCTCCACCCGCTTCTGCAGCAGACGGCGGTCGGTTTCCAGCTGGGTTTCACCCGGGCCGCGCAGGCCGATCGAACCACCGCGCTGGCGCTCCAGATGGGTCCAGCCGCGCACCAGCCGCGTCGCAAGGTGACGCAGCTGCGCCAGCTCGACCTGCAGCTTGCCTTCGTGGCTGTGAGCGCGCTGCGCGAAGATGTCCAGGATCAAGCCGGTACGGTCGATCACCCGGCGCTCCAGGAAGCGTTCCAGGTTGCGTTCCTGGCCGGGGCTCAGCGCATGGTTGACCAGCACCAGATCGGCGCCGGTGGCGTCAGCCGCTGCCTTGATCTCATCCAGCTTGCCGCTGCCGATCAGGGTCGAAGGATTGGGACGGTCCAGGCGCGCGGTGATCGTGGCAGCGATGCTGGCCCCTGCCGAGCGGGCCAGATCACCGAACTCTTCCAGCACGTCGTCTTCCAGCTTGCCGAAGTGCGGCTGGATCAGCAGGGCATGTTCACCCTTTTTCGAGCGGTCAAACATTCACCGCTCCGGTCTTACTCGTCTGCTTCATCACCTGCCTGACCACCTTCACCCGACTGCACATAACCACCGCCCGGCCCAACCTTCACATTGCGTGCCGGCACCACGGTGGAGATCGCATGCTTGTAGACCATCTGGCTGACCGTATTGCGCAGCAGGACCACGAACTGATCGAACGACTCGATCGTGCCCTGCAGCTTGATGCCGTTGACCAGGTACACCGAAACCGGCACGCGCTCGCGCCGCAGTGCATTCAAGAAAGGATCCTGCAGCGATTGCCCCTTGGACATTGCTCACTCCTGATTATTGTTCTTATTGGGTTGCCGGCGGCTGCCGCGGCCCCCGAGCCGCCCGCCGGACAGTGATGTTACACGGCTGGCGGCGGTTCAGCGTGCGACGAAGGTCGAGACCGCGCCGGCCAGCCGCTCGTGGTCGATATGGGGGTCGAACCAGCGCGCGTCAAGCTCACCCCGCAGCCAGGTCAGCTGCCGCTTGGCCAGCTGGCGGGTGGCGAAGATCGCCTTGTCGCGGAAGCCGCCGGCATCGATCCGGCCGTCCAGATGCTCCCAAGCCTGGCGGTACCCGACCGCACGCACCGCCGGCAGGTCCAGCGGTGCCGCGACAGCGGCCATTTCCGGCATCGCGCGCAGATCGCGCACTTCGTCGAGGAAGCCCTGGGCCAGCATGGCATCGAAGCGGGCCTCGATCCGCCGGTGCAGGATTGCCCGGTCGTGCGGCGCCAGGACCAGCTTCAGGGTGCGTACCGGCAGCGGCGCCACGCCGGGCCGGCGCTGCCACTCGCTGATCGGCGTTCCCGTCAGCCGATAGACCTCCAGCGCCCGCTGGATCCGCTGTGGGTCTGTCGCATGGATGCGGGCAGCAGCGGCGGGGTCCACCTTCGCCAGTTCGGCATGCAACGCGGCCCAACCGCGCTCGGCGGCCTCGGCTGCCAGCGTGGCGCGCAGGGCCGGGTCGGCCTCCGGCATGGGCGACAGTCCCTGCAGCAGGGCGCGGAAGTACAGGCCGGTGCCCCCGGCCAGGATCGGCATCCGTCCACGCGCAACGATGTCGGCGACGACGCGGCCGGCGTCGGCGGCGAACTCCGCCGCTGAGTAGGTCTGCCACGGATCACGCAGGTCCAGCAGGTGATGCGGCGCCTGTGCGCGCTCGGAAACGTCGGGCTTGGCCGAACCGATATCCAGATGGCGATAGACCAGCGCCGAGTCAACGCTGACGATCTCGCCATCCAGCTGCCGGGCCAGGGCGATCGCGGTGGCCGTCTTGCCACTGGCGGTCGGCCCCATCACGGCAATCGCCAGCGGCCGCCGGTCAACGCCCATCAGTCTTCGTCCGGCCAGCTGATCGTCGGCCGGGTGTCATCGCGTGGCGCCGGCACGGCGTCCACTGCCTGCCAGATCTTCAGTGCATCGACGGTGGCGGCGACGTCATGCACACGCACGATACGCGCACCGCGCTGCACGGCAATCAGGTGCGCGGCCACCGACGCCGCCACCCGCTCGGCCGGCGCGTCACGCCCGGTCAGCTCGCCAAGGCTGCGCTTGCGCGACAGGCCCGCCAGCATCGGCACACCCAGTTCCAGAAAACGCTCCGAACGCGCCAACAGGGTCATGTTGTGCGCGGTGTTCTTGCCGAAGCCGAAACCCGGATCGATGACCAGATGCTTCTTCGCGATGCCGGCCATCTCGGCGGCGAACAGGCGCTGCACGAGAAACCCGTGGACTTCGGCAACGACGTCGTCGTAGTGCGGATCGGCCTGCATGTTGCCCGGCTCGCCCTGCATGTGCATCAGCACCACCGGCACGTTGGCCGCAGCGGCCGCTTCCAGCGCGCCGTCCTGGCGCAGGCCGAAGATGTCGTTGATCATGCCGGCGCCGGCGGCCACCGCCGCGCGCATCACCTCAGGCTTGAAGGTATCGATGCTGATCGGCACGGAGGTACGCGCCGCAAGCTGTTCGATGACCGGAACGACTCGGCGGAGCTCTTCATCCACCGATACCGGTACAGCGCCGGGACGGGTCGATTCACCCCCGATGTCGAGCAGGTCGGCGCCCTCTTCCACCAGCTTCAGTCCATGCGCGACCGCCGCCTCCGTGGTGTCATGGTTGCCCCCGTCAGAGAACGAATCCGGGGTGACGTTGACGATGCCCATGACCCGGGCACGGTCCAGGCGCAGGATGCGACCGGCGCAGTCGAGCTGGGGCGAGATATCGAACATGGGCAATCCTGCAGGGACAACGGCGGGTAGTTTAGTTCGGCAGGGCTGCGCCCTGCACCCGCAGAGGCCAGAGCGACAACAACAGCCAGAGCAACAGCTGGTTTGCTGATGAAAGGCGGGGCCGGTCCGGTTGCAGGGCGTCAGCCCTGCCGACACTCCTCAACGGCGGCGGCGCTTGCGGTCCACGTACAGGGTCCTGGCAATGCTCAGGACGATGCCGACCGCAATACCCACCACGCAGCCCAGCAGCAGATTGTCGGCCCCCAGGCCCACACCCACGCCGACCACGGTGGCGATGACCATCTCGACGGTGTGGGAAATCGGTTCGGGCTTCGGGGCGGACATGCGGGCTCCAGCGTCAGATCGGTTCTTCGGGATGGGCCGAGGGCCCGGAAACGACGAAGCCGGGTTGCCCCGGCCTCGTCTGATGTCACGTGCGGCGGGGCCGTCAGTGCGATTCGGCCGGACCGGCGATCGGCGGCAGCGGACGGGCATCACCGCCCTTGTCGTTGCTGCCACCGTCCTTGTTCGACTTGTTCCAGCCCGCCGGCGGCGGCGGCTCGCGACCTTCCATGATGGCGTCGATCTGCGGCGCGTCGATGGTCTCGTACTGCAGCAGCAGCTGCGACATCGTGTGCAGCTTGTCGATGTTGTCGGTCAGCAGCTGGGTGGTGCGGGCGTAGGCCTTGTCGAGGATGTTGCGCACTTCCTCGTCAATGCGGCGCGCGGTGTCGTTGGACACGCTCTTGTGCTGCGTCACCGAGCGGCCCAGGAAGACTTCGTCGTCCTCCTCGCCATAGGCGATCGGACCGAGTTCTTCGGACAGGCCCCACTTGGTGACCATGTTGCGGGCCATCTTGGTGGCGCGCTCGATGTCGTTGGACGCACCCGTGGTGACCTTGTCGGTGCCGAAGATCAGCTCTTCGGCGACGCGGCCGCCGTACAGCGAGCACAGCTGCGACTGGATCGCCACGCGATTCATCGAGTACTTGTCGCCCTCAGGCAGATACATGGTCACACCCAGGGCGCGGCCGCGCGGAATGATCGTGACCTTGTAGACCGGGTCGTGCTCGGGCACCAGGCGGCCGACGATGGCATGGCCGGCTTCGTGGTAGGCGGTGAGGGTCTTCTCCTCCTCGCTCATGGCCATCGAACGGCGCTCGGCACCCATCAGGATCTTGTCACGGGCACGGTCGAAGTGGTCCATGCGGACCTCCTTCTCGTTGCCACGCGCAGCAAACAGGGCTGCCTCGTTGCAGAGGTTGGCCAGGTCCGCGCCGGAGAAGCCCGGGGTACCGCGCGCGATCACCAGCGGCTCGACGTCGTCGGCCAGCGGCAGCTTGCGCATGTGCACCTTCAGGATGTGCTCGCGGCCCTTCACGTCGGGCAGACCGACCACCACCTGGCGATCGAAGCGACCCGGGCGCAGCAGCGCCGGGTCCAGCACGTCCGGACGGTTGGTCGCGGCGATCACGATCACGCCTTCGCCACCCTCGAAGCCATCCATCTCGACCAGCAGCTGGTTCAGGGTCTGCTCGCGCTCGTCGTGGCCACCGCCCAGGCCGGCACCACGGTGGCGGCCGACGGCATCGATCTCGTCGATGAAGATGATGCACGGGGCGTGCTTCTTGGCCTGCTCGAACATGTCACGCACGCGGCTGGCGCCGACACCGACGAACATTTCCACGAAGTCCGAACCGGAGATCGAGAAGAACGGCACCTTCGCCTCACCCGCGATGGCCTTGGCCAGCAGCGTCTTGCCGGTACCCGGCGGGCCGACCATCAGCACGCCACGCGGAATCTTGCCGCCCAGCTTGGTGAACTTGGACGGGTCGCGCAGGAAGTCGACCAGTTCGCCCACTTCCTCCTTGGCCTCGTCGCAGCCGGCGACATCGGCGAAGGTGACCTTGATCTGGTCCTCGCCCTGCAGCTTGGCGCGCGATTTGCCGAAGGACATCGCGCCCTTGGCGCCGCCGCCGCCGCCCTGCATCTGGCGCATGATGAACAGCCAGAAGCCGATGATCAGGATGACCGGCAGGAAATTCATCAGGATCGCGCCCAGGGAGATGCCGCTGGAGGGCTCCTCCTGCACGATCTCGACGTTCTTGGTGCGCAGCACGTTGATCAGGTCGCGATCGAACGGCGCGGTGATGGTGGACGACTGTCCACCCCGGGTGGTGTAGGTGATCTGGCTGGTGCCGCCGCGCATGTCGCCGCCGAAGGCGACCTTCTGCACGTTGCCGCTGTCCACCTGGTCCAGGAACTGCGAATAGGACGCGCCCTGCACCCCGGCCCCGGAGGACTTGGGCGAGAAGCTCTGGAAGACCACCATCAGCACGACGGCGACGACCACCCATAGCAGGAGGTTCTTGGTCAAGTCGTTCATCCTCATTGGCTCCGGTGTTCCTCTTAGTGCGGGCGTTGCGTTGGGGTTGAAACTTACGTTGCGAGCTTACTTCATGTGGGCGCGTTTGCCCTGACCCAAGGCGTACACCTCGGGAGAGCGTTTACGCGACGCTTCCGGCTTGCGGATGGAGACCTTGTCGTAGCGACGGCGCATTTCACGCACGTAGTCGTCAAAGCCCACACCCTGGAACAGCTTGATCAGGAACGCCCCGCCGGTCTTCAGGTGGTTGTCGGCGAAGTCCAGCGCCAGCTCCGCCAGATGCATCATCCGCGGCTGGTCGACCGCGTCCATGCCACTTTTATTGGGGGCCATGTCCGACAGCACAAGGTCCACCGGCTCGTCCCCGAGCATGGCTTCGAACTGAGATAGGACGGCTTCTTCCCTGAAGTCACCGTGAAGGAACTCCACACCCGCCAGCGGCGGCATGTCCAGGATGTCCAGCGCCAGCACGCGGCCGGTATCGCCCATCTGTCTCCGAACCTGCTGAGACCATCCGCCAGGGGCGGCACCGAGGTCCACCACGACCATGTTCCGCTTCAGCAGGCGGTCACGTTCAAGCAACTCTTCAAGCTTGTAGGCCGCCCGCGAGCGCATGCCTTCGGCCTGCGCCTTCTTCACGAAGGGGTCGGAGAAGTGTTCCTTGAGCCAGCGCTGGCTGCTTTTGCTGCGGGTTGCCATTGGAAATAGGGGCTGATGGGGCCGTCATGATACCCTGATCCCCCCGTTCAACCGTCTTTTCCTGCATGTCCATCGCCCTGACCGCCTCCCAGACCCGTTTCCTGCGCGGCCAAGCCCACGACCTGAAGGCCCTGCTGCAGACCGGCGGCAAGGGAGTGACCCCGGCCTTCATCGCGGAGCTGAACGAAGTGCTGGAGCGCCACGAGCTGGTCAAGGTCAAGGTCGCAGCCGAGGACCGCGAGGCCCGGGACGCGATGATCGGCGAGATCGTCGAAGCCACCGACAGTGCGCTGGTGCAGCGCATCGGTCACGTTGCCGTGCTGTATCGCCCGAGCAGGGAGCAGCGCCAGATCGTGCTGCCGCGCGGCTGATCGCGCCTCCGCCATGCAGCTGAACCACGAGCCGCCCGATTACGCCTACAGCCTGCGCGCTGCCGATGGCCGCTCGGCCAAGGTCAATGACACGGTGCTGGCCAGCAGCTTTCTGCTGACGCCGGACCAGCTGGTCGAACATTGGCCAGTCGCCGATGCGGCGGCGCTGACGGTGGCCGACCTGGAACCGGTGCTGGCACTGAGTCCTGCATTGATCGTGCTGGGAACCGGCGAGCGGCAGGTGTTTCCGTCGGCTGCGGTCATGGCCGCCTGCCTGTCGCGCGGGATCGGCCTGGAAGTGATGAACAACCCTGCCGCGGCGCGCACCTTCAACATCCTTGCCGGCGAAGGCCGCAAGGTGGCGGCCGCGTTCATCCTGGAAGGTTGAGGACCACCGCCGGGCATGGCCCGGCGCTACCTTGATGGATACGGGCCTTGATGCGCATACGCCGGGCATGGCCCGGCGCTACCTTGATGCGCATACGCCGGGCATGGCCCGGCGCTACCTTGATGCGCATACGCCGGGCATGGCCCGGCGCTACCTTGATGCGCATACGCCGGGCATGGCCCGGCGCTACCGTACCTGCCTGCGCTAGCGCGCTGGCAGGTACTGCTGCGGATCGACCGGCTTGCCGTTGTAGCGGATTTCAAAGTGCAGCATGTCGCGATTCGCGCCGGTGCGCCCCATCTCGGCAATCTGCTCACCCGCCTTCACGCTCTGTCCCTCGTTGACCAGGCGCTTGCGGTTGTGGCCGTAGGCCGACAGCCACTGGTCGCTGTGCTTGATGATGATCAGCTCGCCATAGCCGACCAGTCCGGCGCCCGAGTACACCACCACACCGTTGGCGGTGGCCTTGACGGCCTGCCCGCTGGTACCGGCAATGTCGACGCCCTGCTTGGTTGCGTCGCCTGCCACGTAGCGGCCCACGATCGCGCCATCGGCCGGCCAGCGCCAGGCGATGTTGCTCTTCACTGGGCCGGCCGGTGCCGTGGCGGGTGCCGTGCTGCCACCGCTGCGCGGCGCGGTGACCACGGTGGTCGGTGCGCGGCCGCTGCTGGCCCCCGGCGGATACAGGCGGATGACCTGTCCCGGATAGATCGTCGACGGGTTGTCCAGGCTGTTCCAGGCGATCAGATCGGCCGGGGTGATGTCGTGGATGCGGGCCAGCGCGTAGATCGTGTCGCCCTTGCGCACGACCACGGTCTGCCCCGGCTTGGCCACCGAAGTCTTGGGCGTGGTGACCGCCGCCCCGCCACCACTGCCATTGGGCCGCACCACCGTGGCGGTGCCACAGGCAGCCAGGCCGGAAACCAGCAGCACCAGCGCGCCGACGCGCACTCCCTTGCTCAGACGATCAGCACTCATGCGAACTTCGACCTCCATACAAGCCAGGCGATCAGCACCACCACCAACGCGGTGGCGATCCAGCCCAGCGGTTCAATCCAGCGACGCAGCGCCGCTTCGGCGCGCGCTCCACCGATGCGGATCACGGCAGCGAGCACATATACGCGCTTGCCGCGTCCGATCAGCATGCTCAGCAGGTACTGCGGCATCGGTACGCCGACGATACCCGATGCCCACGTGAAGACCTTCATCGGGATCGGCATGAAGCCGCCCAGGACCAGGAACGTGAACACCGCCCACGGCGATTCGGCCATCTTCTCCTGCACGGTGGTGATGCCCTGTTCGATTGCCGGCAACATGCCCAGCATTTCGAACAACGGCTTGATCGCCTCGAATGCGAAGTGGCCCAGCGCATAGCCGACCAGGGCACCGACCATCGAACCGGCCAGGCTGAGGGTCGCGAACCACCAGCCGCGCCGGGGTTGAGCCACGCACATCGGCGCCAGCATCACTTCCGGCATCACCGGAAAGATGATCGCCTCGAAAAAACTCAGCACCGTCAGGTAGGTCGGCGCGCGTTCGTGCGCCGCCCACTTCATCGCCCGCTCGTACAGCGGTCCGAAAATCTTCATGCAACCCTGCTCCGTGGATTCAGTCCAGCATGCCAGACAGCAGCGGCACGAAGGTGACCGGCGCCAGCACGCGCTGTTCGACGCTGCCGTCGGCCCTGCGGTCCAGCTGCACCAGCGACTGTGCACTGGCACCGCCGACCGGCGCCACCAGCCGGCCACCTTCGGCCAGCTGCTCGATCAGTGCGTCGACCAGCGCCGGGGCCGCAGCTGTGACGACGATGGCATCGAACGGGCCGTGCTCGGCCCAGCCGACACGGCCGTCATCGTGCTTGGTGCGGATGTTCATGCCGAGTGCGCGGAACCGCTTGCGGGCCTGCCGCAGCAGGTCGCCGATGCGCTCCACGGTGTAGACCTCCAGACCCAGTGCACCAAGCACGGCGGCCTGGTAGCCGGAGCCCGTCCCCACCTCCAGCACCCGCTTGGGCGCCACCTGCACGACCGCTTCGGTCATCCGGGCCACCACCCAGGGTTGCGAGATGGTCTGGCCGTGGCCGATCGGCAGCGCGGTGTCTTCATAGGCCCGCGAGGCCAGGGCCTCGTCGATGAACAGATGGCGGGGCACCACCCGGATCGCGTTCAGCGTGGACTCGTCGACGATGCCGGCTTCGCGCAGGCGATCGACGAGACGATCGCGGACGCGCTGTGACGTCATGCCGATGCCGACGGCTTTCGGTTGCAGGCGCAGGCGTGGGCTCATGCCGGCTGGTCCAGCGCGGCGCTGAGACCGCCGACCCAGCTGGCCACTTTCTCAAGCGCCTGATAGCGGGTCAGATCCACCTGGATCGGGGTGATCGAGATATGCCCGGTGCGCACCGCGTGGAAGTCGGTGCCGGGGCCGGAGTCCTGCTCGCGGCCCGCCGGACCGATCCAGTACACCTCGTTGCCGCGTGGATCCTTCTGCGGGATGCAGCCTTCGGCGCGATGGCGGTTGCCCAGCCGGGTGACTTCAAAACCCTTGACCTCGGTCCACGGCAGGTCGGGCACGTTGACGTTGAGGATGGTGTCCGCCGGCAGCGGATCGGCCTTGAGGCGGGCGACGATTTCCACGGCGGCACGCGCCGCGGTCTCGAAGTGACGGGGATCGTGATTGCGGGTTACCAGGGACACCGCCACCGCGGGCAGGCCGAGGAAGCGCCCCTCCATCGCCGCCGAGACGGTTCCGGAATAGATCACGTCGTCACCCAGGTTGGCGGCGTTGTTGATGCCCGACACGACAATGTCGGGTTCGAACTCCAGCAGGCCGGTCAGTGCCAGATGCACGCAGTCGGTGGGCGTGCCGGCCACCGACACGGTGTAGTGATCGATGCGCTTGAGCCGGATGGGCAGGTCCAGGGTCAGTGAATTGCTGGCGCCTGAGCGATCGCGGTCGGGTGCGACCACCGTCACTTCGTGGCCGGCGTCACGCAGTACCGAGGCAAGCATCCGGATACCTGCGGCGTCGACGCCATCGTCGTTACTGACCAGAATTCGCATCTTCGATTTAACCGCTTGATTTTCCAAGAATTCGATTCCGTCACCGTGCGGTGTTGGCGGGACCGTCGTGCTTCCCTGCGGAAGCCGACGACCCTGCAGGGGCATCGTCTATTGTGCCGCATGCGAGCCGCAGGTCCTACCCTGCCGGCGGTCACGACTGGCCTCGCATTGCGATAGGCAGGCCCGCGTCACCGGTTTACCCTGTGCGCATGTCGCATCCAGAAGACGAAGACCCTGCCGCGCTCTTCCGCGCAGCCATCGGCGAAGTGACGCCGCTGCGCAAAGAGGCCGAACCCGCGCCGGCCGCTGCCCGGCCGAAGCCGCGCGCGCGCATGGCCGAACGCGACGAGGCCGAGGCCGCCGGCGAGTTCGCCCGGCTGTTGTGCGACAGCGCACCGCTGGAAGCCGGGGATGTGGCCAGCTACCGGCGCGACGCCCTTCCACCGCGGCTGTTCCAGCGTCTCAAGCGCGGCCAGTACTCGGTGCAGGACGAGCTGGATCTGCATGGCGCGACCGCAGCGCAGGCCGAGGCCATGCTGCGCCAGTTCCTGCTGGAGGCGCACGCACATGAGTATGGCTGCGTGCGCATCATCCACGGCAAGGGACTGCAGTCCGACGGTGGTGCGCCGGTCCTGAAGAATCTGGTCGACCGGCTGCTGCGCCTGCGCAATGATGTGCTTGCCTTCCATTCGGCGCCGACCAGCCAGGGCGGAACCGGTGCCGTACTGGTGCTGCTGTCCCGGCGCTGATGCAATCCGCTCAGGACTGCGCGGCGTCCTCGACCGGCCCGAGCTCGTGCAGGACCGCGGTGGCGTAGCAGCCCGGCGGCAGCGCGAACGACAGCTCAAGCACATCTTCCGCCAGCCACTGGTGCTGCAGCAGCGCAGGACGCAGGCGCAACGCGCGGCGCTCCTGCTTCAGCCGTGCCTCTTCCAGTCCGGCACGCAGCGCCTTCGATTCCTCGTCGTCGAGCGCGCGCAGTTCGAGCTCGCGGGCGGCGCCGGTACTGCGCAGCTCGCCCTCCCCCCACAACGGTGCGCTGGGATGGATATCGAACCCGGCCAGCCGCGCTGCCAGTGCATCGGTATAAGGCTCCGGACCAAACACGCTGCGGCTGCCATCCAGCATCCACACCTCACCGTCCAGCGGCTGGTCCCAGACACCCTGCTCCACGCGTGCGGCAAGCACGCGATTGAACAGTGCCGAACGCGCAGCCGACAGCAGCAGCGAGCGCTGGTCCTTGCGCATGCGGCGGCCACCGAACATCGCCAGCGCTGCCGGAACGTTGCCGCCATCGCGGCCGAAACGTTGTTCGCCGAACCAGTTCGGCAAACCACGATCGGCAATCTGCTGCAGGCGTTCGCTGATTGCGACTGCATCGCCGTGTACCTGGCGCAGCACCAGCCTGAAACGATTGCCGGCCAGCGCGCCACGCTGCAGCTTGCGGTTGTGCCAGGTTGCATCGAGCACTTCGATATCATCGCTGGCCAGCAGCGCCAGATCCGGCGCGACGCGCTTGGGCAGATGCACACTGAAGCGCTGGGTGGTGACCGCGTGGCGATCCTTCATCCCGGCATAGCTGACCGCCATCTCCGGCAGGCCGGCCCACTTGGCCAGCACCTTGGCCACATGCACGGTGTTGGCACCGCGCTTGCGGACATGCAGCAGCAGATGCTCGCCCTCGCCCGTGGCCTCAAAGGCCGGCAGCTCGTCGACCTGGAAATCCTCCGGCGTGGTGCGGATGCGCGCCTGCAGCAGCGGCGCACCGAACGCGAGCGGCAGCGGAATCATGCCGCCACCAGCAGGACCACAGCCTGTGCCGCGATGCCTTCACCGCGACCGGTGAAGCCAAGCTTCTCCGACGTGGTGGCCTTTACGCTGACCGCATCCAGTGGCAGCTGCAACAGTGCCGCGATGCATTCACGCATTGCCAGCGCATGCGGCCCGACCTTCGGTCGTTCACAGATCACGGTGACATCGGTGTTGCCGACGCACCAGCCGCGCTCACGCAGGAGAGCGTCGCAGTGGCGGACGAAGTCGCTGCTGTCGGCCCCCTTCCAGCGATCATCGCTGGGCGGAAAGTGCTGGCCGATGTCGCCCAGCGCCAGCGCGCCGAGCATGGCGTCACACAGCGCGTGCAGGATCACGTCGCCATCGCTGTGCGCGAGCACACCGTGGCTGTGCGGCACGCGCACGCCTCCCAGCATGATGTGGTCACCCTCACCAAAGGCGTGGACGTCGTAGCCCTGGCCGATGCGGACGGGCGGGAACGGAGCAGTGCTCATGGATGCAACCCTTGCAGCAGGGCCGCGCGGGCGTTCAGCCGGCGCGGCGGGAAAGTACGAATTCGAAGCGGTCCAGGTCGGCCGGCGTGGTGACCTTGAAGTTGTCCTCGCTGCCTTCAACCAGCAGCGGGCGCTGGCCCTGGCGCTCCATGGCCATGGCTTCGTCGGTGACATCCACGCCGGACGCAGCGGCGTCGGTCAGCGCGCGGATCAACTGATGGCGGCGGAACAGCTGCGGGGTCAGCGCACGCCACAGGCGCTCGCGCGGCTCGGTGCCGTCGATACCACCATCGTCACCGGCCCGCTTCAGGGTGTCGCGTACCGGCGCGGCAAGAATGGCCCCGACCGGATCGGTACGGCCAACCTCCAGCAGGCGGCCCAGGTCGGCCAGCGACAGATTGGGCCGCGCAGCATCGTGCACCAGCACGAACTCGTCGGCACGGACGCTCTCCGGCAGCGCGAGCAGGCCGGCCAGCACGGAGGCGGCGCGGGTCGCCCCGCCCGTGCAGGTCAGCACGGGCTTGCCGGCCCATTCGCTCCAGCCCGGCCAATCCGCGTCATTCTCGCCGATCACCACCATCGCGCCGGCAACGGCCGGATGGGCCAGCAGTGCCTGCAGGGTGTGGGCCAGCAGCATCTGCCCGCCCGCCTGCAGATACTGCTTGGGCAGTGGCGCACCAAAACGGGCGCCACGACCGGCAGCGGGAACGACCACCCAGATCGCCGCGCTCATGGCACGTCCGCCGGGTGGTCGCCCGCCTGTTCGGGCATCGCCACTGGCGGCTGCGCCGGACGAACCGGCGCGTCGTCAACCACCCGGTAGAACTTCTCGCCGGGCTTGATCATGCCCAGTTCACTGCGTGCGCGCTCTTCGATGGCGGACTGGCCTTCCTTGAGGTCCTTCACTTCGGCAGCCAGCGCATCATTGCGCTGCTGCAGACCTTCGTTGTCCCGTTCCTGGCCGGCGACCTGGGCTTCGAGCATCATCACTTCCCCCGAATTGCCCGGGCCGAACCAGAAACGGTACTGCAGCCATGCCAGCAGCAGGGCCAGCACCAGCAGCAGCCAGCGCCAATCGCGCATGGCCTCAGCGCTTCAGCGAAACGAACGCGTCACGACCGGCGTAACGCGCGCCGGCACCGAGGGCTTCCTCGATACGCAGCAGCTGGTTGTACTTGGCCACGCGATCGCTGCGGCACAGCGAGCCGGTCTTGATCTGGGTGGCGGTGGTGGCCACGGCGATGTCGGCGATGGTGGTGTCTTCGGTTTCACCCGAACGGTGCGAGACGACAGCGGCATAACCGGCACGGTCAGCCATGGCAATCGCTTCCAGGGTTTCACTCAGGGTGCCGATCTGGTTGACCTTGATCAGGATGGCATTGGCAGTACCGGAGTCGATGCCCTCCTGGAAGATCTTCGGATTGGTCACGAACAGGTCATCGCCTACCAGCTGCACCTTTTTGCCGATGCGATCGGTCAGCAGCTTCCAGCCCGCCCAGTCGTTCTCGGCCAGGCCGTCCTCGATGGTGATGATCGGGTACTGCGCGGCCCAGTCGGCAAGGAAGTCGACGAACTGCTCGGAGGTCAGGCGCTTGTTCTCGCCGACCAGGTTGTACTTGCCGTTCTCGAAGAACTCGCTGGAGGCCACGTCCAGACCCAGCAGCACGTCCTCGCCCGCGGTGTAGCCGGCCTTGCCGATCGCTTCGAGAATGGTGTCCAGCGCCTCGACGTTGCTGCGGAAGTCAGGTGCGAAGCCGCCTTCGTCACCGACCGCGGTGCTCAGGCCATGCCCCTTCAGCACCGACTTCAGCGAGTGGAAGATCTCGGTGCCGGCGCGCAGCGCTTCGGAGAACGAGGTGAAGCCGACCGGCAGCACCATGAATTCCTGGAAGTCGACGTTGTTGTCGGCATGCGCGCCGCCGTTGATGATGTTCATCATCGGCACCGGCAGCGACGGGGTCACGCCGGTCCTGCCGGCCAGGTACTGCCACAGCGCCTGCTTGCTGGATGCTGCGGCGGCGTGCGCGGCCGCCATCGAGACACCGAGCAGCGCGTTGGCGCCCAGACGGCCTTTGTTCTCGGTGCCATCAAGGTCGATCAGGCGGCGGTCCAGGCCGGACTGGTCGGTGGCCTCGAAGCCCTTCAGCGCGGCAGCGATGGTCGTGTTGACGTTGTCGACGGCCTTGCGCACGCCCTTGCCCAGGTAGCGGGTCTTGTCGCCGTCACGCAGCTCCACCGCTTCCTTGGTGCCGGTCGAGGCGCCGGAGGGAACCGCGGCACGACCGAACGAACCGTCCTCCAGGGTGACTTCGGCTTCGAGCGTGGGGTTGCCACGGCTGTCGAGGATTTCACGGGCGTGGATGCTGCGGATCGTACTCATGGTCGGGCCGGTTACCTGTATGGAGAGGGGGCGACAAAACGAATGCCGCGTGATTATCCCCGGCTGCCCGCCCGTTGCCAAATGGCGCGAACGGCGTCAGCCCCGGCTGGCCCCCGCCCCGGCAGCAGCAGCGATACCAGAAGCACCCGCAAAGCAGCGGCCATGGCCGGACAGACGGTGCCATGCCTGCGCCGCCAGCCTGAGCGCGATCAGGCCCTTGGGCCAATCGCGTGCAGACGTGCTCGTATTCATCACAGCATCCCGTAGGACAGCGCACCGAGCCACAGCGAAAGCAGGACAACCGCCAGCCCGGCGGCCACCCTGCCGCGATTCAGGCGCCAAGCCAGCACGGCGGCAGCGATGCAGCCGCCGGCAGTCAACAGCTCGCCGGCCAGCAGCGCCATGAAGTACGCCCGCAGATTGAGCACGCTGCTGCCATCACCCGGGGACCGCACGGACGCTGCGCCGATCAGCACCAGACCGAACACACCCACCGTGAACAACCCCGCCAGGCCCAGTGCGATCAGGCCCCACGGCCACTGTTTCCAGTGCCGGCGGCGACGCTGGGTTTCCAGCGCCGTCCATGGGTCAGACTTCACGCGAAGCGTGAGAAACCGTGCTTCTTGGTCACCGCATCGAGCTCCATCAGCGTTTCGAGCAGTGCTTCCATCTGGTCCAGCGGCCATGCGTTGGGACCGTCGGAGAGGGCCTTGGACGGGTCAGGATGGGTCTCGGCAAACAGACCGGAGATACCCACCGCCACCGCAGCCCGGGCCAACACCGGCACATGTTCGCGCTGGCCGCCGGAGCTGGTGCCCTGCCCACCCGGCAGCTGCACCGAATGGGTGGCGTCGAACACCACCGGGCACCCGGTCTCGCGCATCACCGCCAGCGAACGCATGTCGCTCACCAGATTGTTGTAGCCGAAGCTGGCACCGCGTTCGCAGACCATGATCTGATCGTTACCGGTCGCCTTGGCCTTCTCCACGACCGGCTTCATGTCCCAGGGCGCCAGGAACTGGCCCTTCTTGATGTTGACCGGCTTCCCGGCCGAGCACACCTTGCGGATGAAGTCGGTCTGGCGAACAAGGAATGCCGGGGTCTGCAGCACATCCACGACCGAAGCCACTTCGTCCATCGGGGTGTACTCATGGACGTCGGTCAGCACCGGCACGCCGATCTGCTTCTTGACCTCGGCCAGGACTTTCAGCCCCTCCTCCATGCCCGGGCCCCGGAAAGCGGTACCAGACGTGCGGTTGGCCTTGTCGAAGCTGGACTTGAAGATGAAGTTCACACCAAGCTTGCCGGTGATCTCCTTCAGCTTGCCAGCGGTATCGAGCTGCAACTGCATCGACTCGATCACGCAGGGGCCGGCGATCAGGAACAGGGGCTGGTCCAGCCCCGCTTCGAATCCACACAGTTTCATGGCGTTTCCTTAGAGTTGTCCGCTGCATCGAACGGGCCGATGCACTTAGTTCACGCGACCAAGATGGGGCTTGGCGGGCCCCATCGCAAGTCAGGCGCGCGCTTCCTGCAACAGCTGGCCACCGGCCTTGCGCTCGCGTGCGGCGCGGATGAAGCCGATGAACAGCGGGTGGCCGTCACGCGGCGTGGACAGGAACTCCGGATGCGCCTGGCAGGCCAGGAACCAGGGATGCGCATCGCGCGGCAGCTCGACCACTTCCACCAGGGTGTCGTCCATCGACTTGCCGGCGATCACCAGGCCGGCGTCTTCCAGCTGGGTGCGATAACGGTTGTTGAACTCATACCGGTGGCGGTGGCGCTCGGCCACCACGTCCTTGCCGTACAGCTCACGCGCCAGCGTGCCCGGCTTCAGGCGCTGCTCCTGCAGGCCCAGGCGCATGGTGCCGCCCAGGTCGCTCTTGTCGTCGCGCTTCTCGACTTCACCGGCAGCGGTGCGCCACTCGGTGATCAGGCCGATCACCGGATTCGGCGACTGGCGATCATTCTCGGTGCTGTTGGCACCTTCGAGGCCGACCACGTTGCGCGCGTAATCGACCACGGCCGCCTGCATGCCGTAGCAGATGCCGAAGTACGGCACCTGGTTCTCGCGGGCGAACTTCGAGGTCAGCACCTTGCCTTCGAAACCACGGTCGCCGAATCCGCCCGGCACCAGGATGCCATCGACATCGGCCAGCGCGGCCATGTCCGTGCCTTCCAGGTCCTGCGCTTCCAGCCACTTCAGATTGACCCGGGTGCGCTGGCGCAGGCCACCATGCTTGAGTGCTTCGCCGACCGACTTGTATGCATCCTGGTGGTCGACGTACTTGCCGACCACGGCGATGGTCACCTCGTCGAGCGGATGCAGCGTGGCGTCGACCGCGTCCTCCCACACCGACAGATCGACAGGACCGGCCTTGTCGGCCAGCTTCAGCTGGTTGACGACAATCTCATCCAGGCCCTGCGCATGCAGTCCCGAAGGGATGCGATACAGCACATCCACGTCCGGCACGCTGATCACGGCGCGTTCGGAAACGTTGGTGAACTGGGCGATCTTGCGACGCTCCGAATCGGGCACGGCCTGCTCCGAACGGCACAACAGCACATCCGGCTGGATGCCGATCGAACGCAGCTCCTTCACCGAGTGCTGGGTCGGCTTGGTCTTCAGTTCGCCGGCCGCGCCGATGTACGGCACCAGGGTGAGGTGCATGAACAGCGCCTTCTCCGGACCACGCTCGGTACGCACCTGGCGGATCGCCTCCAGGAACGGCAGCGATTCGATGTCGCCGACGGTGCCGCCGATCTCGACCAGGGCGACGTCATAGCCTTCGGTGGCTTCGTCGATGCAACGACGGATCTCGTCGGTAATGTGCGGAATGACCTGCACGGTCGCGCCAAGGTAATCGCCGCGACGCTCCTTGCGGATCACGTTCTCGTAGATGCGACCGGTGGTGACCGAATTCTTGCGGCTCAGGCGCGTCCGCACGAACCGCTCGTAGTGGCCCAGATCGAGATCGGTCTCGGCACCGTCATCGGTGACATAGACCTCGCCGTGCTGGAACGGGCTCATGGTGCCCGGATCAACGTTGATGTAGGGGTCGAGCTTCATCATCGTGACCTTCAGGCCACGGGCTTCGAGAATGGCGGCCAGCGACGCAGCGGCAATGCCTTTGCCGAGCGAGGACACCACGCCGCCGGTTACGAAAATCAAGGGAGTCATGGCTGCAAGCATCCTGTCTGGAAATGGAAAACGACAGCGCCACGCACGCCCTGGGGGCGGACATGGCGCTTGAAGGGGGTTTTCCGGTTCGCTGGGGCAGCGAGGGAGGTGCCGATCCGTGCGGCGGCTGGCGCCAGACGGTAACCATCGCGCGAGGTCGGGGCAACCGCGCCGGTCACATCGACCGTCACCTGCGACCCGCATTGCTGGAGGCCACGCATGGCCGTGCCAGCCCATTCGCAAATGGTGGACACGCACTACTCCCGGAAAGCCATAGTTTACAGATAGATGGCCGCCAACCCAAGAGGCTTGTGCAGGCCGACCAAACGAAAAACGCCCCCTTGCGGGGGCGTGGCGTCGCCAGAAGCCCGCTTCTACAGGGCTTCCGTGGGAAAGGGAGGGTGCGCGTGCGCTCAGCGCTTCTTGCGCGCCTCTTCCTCTTCTTCCTGCTGCGGAACCGGCTGGCCCTTGGCCTTCAGCTCCGCATTGGCCTGCGCGCGGCGCTTGGCCTTGGCGTCGGCTTCGGCCTGTGCCTTGTCGGCCTGGTCACCCTGCTGCGGGGCCGGCTGGCCGGCGTTCTGCGCCATCACCAGCGGCACCGCAACGGCGGCAGCGGCCAGGATCGCAATGGTCAGCAACTTCTTCATGGAGTCCTCCTCGCGGTATGGCTGGGACATGGGGACGCTGGCGTCCGGATTCCAGCGGCTGCCATTTTACCCCCTCCCCGGTGGCGAGGCTGAACCGCAGGCGTGCAAATTCGCCGCCCAGACCGCACACTTGCGCGTCGCTCCGCGCTTTAGAACATAGATGAACGCCCGCTATAACGCCGCCGATATTGAAGTCCTGTCCGGCCTTGACCCGGTCAAGCGCCGTCCCGGCATGTATACCGACACCGCGCGCCCCAACCACCTGGCGCAGGAAGTGATCGACAACTCGGTGGACGAGGCCCTCGCCGGCCACGCCCGCTCGATCGAGATCACCCTGTACAAGGACGGCAGCGTGGAGGTCAGCGATGACGGCCGTGGCATGCCGGTGGACATCCATCCGGAAGAGAAGATCCCGGGTGTCGAGCTGATCCTGACCCGCCTGCACGCGGGCGGCAAGTTCAGCAACAACAACTACACCTTCTCCGGCGGCCTGCACGGCGTCGGCGTCAGCGTGGTCAACGCGCTGTCGACCCTGGTGGAGGTGCACATCAAGCGTGAAGGTGCCGAACACCGCATCACCTTCCGTAACGGTGACCGCGCCACGCCGCTGGAAGTGGTGGGCACGGTCGGCAAGAAGAACACGGGCACCCGCGTGCGCTTCTGGCCCGACCCGAAGTACTTCGATACGCCGAAGTTCGCGGTGCGCGCGCTCAAGCATCTGCTGCGCGCCAAAGCGGTGTTGTGCCCGGGCCTGACCGTGAAGCTGACCGACGAAGCCACCGGCGAAGTCGACACCTGGTACTACGAGGACGGCCTGCGCGACTACCTGAAGCTGGAGCTGGGCGAGCGCGAAATGCTGCCGGCCGACCTGTTCGTCGGCAACCTGAAGAAGGACACCGAAGTGGTGGACTGGGCCGTGGCCTGGCTGCCGGAAGGCGAGCTGGTCCAGGAAAGCTACGTCAACCTGATCCCGACTGCCCAGCACGGTACCCACGTCAACGGCCTGCGCACGGGCCTGACCGAGGCGCTTCGCGAGTTCTGCGACTTCCGCAACCTGCTGCCGCGTGGCGTGAAGCTGGCGCCGGAAGACGTGTGGGACCGCGTGTCGTTCGTGCTGTCGCTGAAAATGACCGATCCGCAGTTCAGCGGGCAGACCAAGGAACGCCTGTCCTCGCGGCAGGCCGCCGGTTTCGTGGAAGGTGCCGCGCACGATGCATTCAGCCTGCTGCTGAACCAGAACGTGGAACTGGGCGAGAAGATCGCGCAGATCGCCATCGAGCGCGCCAGCGCGCGCCTGAAGACCGAAAAGCTGGTGGTCCGCAAGAAGGTCACGCAGGGCCCTGCCCTGCCGGGCAAGCTGGCAGACTGCATCAGCCAGGACCTGTCGCGTACCGAACTGTTCCTGGTGGAGGGTGATTCGGCAGGCGGCAGCGCCAAGCAGGCACGCGACAAGGATTTCCAGGCGATCATGCCGTTGCGCGGCAAGATCCTGAACACCTGGGAAGTCTCCTCCAACAGCGTGCTGGCCTCGGAAGAAGTGCACAACCTGGCCATCGCCATCGGCTGCGATCCGGGCAAGGATGACATCAGCGGCCTGCGCTACGGCAAGGTGGTGATCCTGGCCGACGCCGACTCGGACGGCCTGCACATCGCCACCCTGTTGACGGCGCTGTTCCTGAAGCACTTCCCGGCGCTGGTCGACGCCGGCCACGTGTTCGTGGCAATGCCGCCGCTGTTCCGCATCGACGTGGGCAAGCAGGTCTTCTACGCACTGGACGAGGAAGAAAAGCGCACCATGCTGGACAAGATCGAGCGCGAGAAGATCAAGGGCGCGGTCAACGTGACCCGGTTCAAGGGCCTGGGCGAAATGAATCCCTCGCAGCTGCGTGAGTCCACCATCCACCCGGACACCCGTCGCCTGGTGCAGCTGACCGTGGACGATCGCGAGCAGACCCGTTCGCTGATGGACATGCTGCTGGCCAAGAAGCGGGCGTCTGACCGCAAGGGCTGGCTGGAGACCAAGGGCGATCTGGCGTCGCTGGAAGTCTGATCCCAGCGCGGGCCAGGGCCGTTTCCTGTCGGGAAACGGCTCTGGCTGCATGGCCTGGCAGTACCGGTTCAGGCCGCCCACCGGGGCATTACACCCCCATCGGCAAACCCTGCGGGTCCATAATGCGCGCTCATCCGCGTGGACCACCGCATTGCCCAGCCACTCGCTGCTGTTCCCCGGCCTGCCGCTGCACAGCACGCGGCTGGTCCTGAGCCCGATCCGTCGTGATGACGCTGCTGCGTTGTTCACGCTGCAATCCAATCCGGCGGTGATGCGCTGGTGGAACCATCCTGCCTGGACACGGCCGGGCGAAGCCCGCGAACAGATCGACGACGACCTCGCCGCACACGCCATCGGCACCCAGCTCAAGCTGGCCGTGCGCGAATCGCTGGAAGGGCCGTTGCTGGGCATCTGCGTGGTGTTTGCCGTCGATCGCGATGCTGCGCGTGCCGAGATCGGCTATCTGCTGGCACCTGAGGTCCAGGGCCGGGGCTACATGCATGAGGCGTTGCAGCAGGTGCTGGCCTACCTGTTCCGGACGCTGCGCCTGCATCGCGTCGAAGCCGAGATCGATCCGCGCAATGCGGCCTCCGCGCACGTGCTTGAACGCCTCGGCTTCCATCGTGAGGGCCTCCTGCGCCAACGCTGGCGCATCCGGGGCGAGTTGGCCGACTCGGCTGTATACGGGCTGCTGGCCGATGATGAAGCCGCGACCGCCCTGCCCACTTGACCCAATCTGGCCGCAACCGACGACAACGCCCGGCCATGGCTTTGGACACATACGGCGCGGCACCTTGGAGGCCTAGCATCGGAACCCCCTTCCGCTGCCGATCCGGTGCCATGAAGTCCCTGCTGCACACTGCCGCGCTCTGCGTCGGCCTGCTCATTGCTCCTGCCAGCGTGCTGGCCACGCCAGCCGCCGAATCCAAGCCCGATGCCACGGACGACAGGACCGAAGCACCTGCGCTGCCGGCCGACGCCTCCACCCGCCAGAGCATCCGCCTGGCAGGCCGCACGCTCGACTACACCGCCACCGTGGGGACGCTGCCGGTACGTGACGAGAAGGGCAAGGTAATCGCCGATGTGGTGTTCACCGCCTACACGATGCCCGGCAAGGACCGGCCGGTGACCTTCGCGCTCAACGGCGGGCCCGGCGCGTCCTCGGTGTATCTCAATCTGGGCGCCATCGGCCCGAAGGTCGTGACCTTCGGCTCGGAGGGCGACAGCGCGTCGGCGCCGGCCACGCTGCACGACAATCCGGGAACGTGGCTGGACTTCACCGATCTGGTCTTCATCGACCCGGTCGGCACCGGCTTCAGCCGTGCCCGCATCGGCGATGACGAAGCGAAGAAGGCGCTGTACAACCCCAGTGCCGACATCGAGTACCTGTCGCGATCGATCTACGACTGGTTGCTGCGCAACCAGCGCATGGCGTCGCGCAAGTACCTCACCGGTGAGAGCTACGGCGGCTACCGCGGCCCACGCATCACCCACTACCTGCAGACACGGCTGGGCGTCGCGATGAACGGCCTGGTGCTGGTCTCGCCGTACCTGAGCCCGACCCTGGAAGACAACGCCGACGTCTCGCCGATGGCGTGGATGCAGACGCTGCCCTCGATCGCAGCGGCGCACCTGGAGCGCCAGGGCCGCCTGACCGACGCGGCGATGCGTGAGGTGGTCGAGTACACCCGCGGCGATTACGCCACCGCCCTGATGAAGGGCCGCAGCGATCCGCAGGCCACCGAGGCGATGCTGCGCCGGGTCACCGAGCTGACCGGGCTGGACCCGCAGTTCGTGCGTCGTGCCGGCGGCCGCCTGGAAACCCAGGCCTACCTGCGCGAAGTGTTCCGCGACAAGGGCACGCTGGGCAGCCGCTACGACTCGAACGTGACGGCGTTTGACCCGTTCCCGAACGATCCGGAACAGCGCGCCAACGATCCCCTGCTCGACAGCATCATCGCGCCGACCACCACCGCGATGGTCGACTTCGTCACCCGCGTGGTGGGCTGGAAGGTCGATGCGCGCTACCAGGCATTGAACTATGAGGTGAACCGGCTGTGGGACCGCAATGGCGATCTGCGCCAGGGTGCGGTGACCCAGCTGCGCCAGGCAGTGGCGATCGATCCGAATCTGCAGGTGCTGATCGCGCACGGCTGGAATGATCTGTCGTGCCCGTTCATGGGCTCGATCCTGACCGTGGACCAGATGCCGGCGATGGGCAGCAACCCGGACCGCGTGCAGGTGCGCAGCTACCCGGGCGGGCACATGTTCTACAGCCGTGCCGACAGCCAGGCGGCATTCCGCAAGGATGTGCAGGCATTGTTCCAGCGCAACTAAGGGGTTCGGCCGCGCCTGCGGCCCGGCGCCCGCTGACGGCAACGGCAAGGGCAACGGCAACGGCAACGGCAAAAGCCGGGTTCCCGTGGGCTGGCGAGGTTCCTGCTGCTGTTGGTGGGTGTCGACCTTGGTCGACACGCTGGATACGGAAAAACGATCTGCCCATGAAAAAAGCCCGCCGGAATCCGGCGGGCTTTTTCATTTCCGGGGTCAGATCCCTATCTGCAGGGAAAGGGCTCTGACCCCGGGGTTGCTGGCATCAGGTCCAGCCGAACAGCTCGAACAGCTTCAGGATCAGGTACGCACAGCCGCCTGCCGCCGGGATGGTCAGGATCCAGGCCCAGACGATGCGCTCGATCACGCCGAACTTCAGCGAACGCGGATTCTTGGCAAAGCCCACGCCCATGATCGCGGTGGAGATGCTGTGCGTGGTCGAGACCGGCATGCCGAAATGGGCGGCCAGGGTCAGGATGGTGGCCGAGCTGGTCTCCGCGGCGAAGCCGTGGATCGGATGCAGCTTGACCATCTTGTGGCCCAGCGTCTTGATGATCTTCCAGCCACCCGAAGCGGTACCGGCGGCCATCACCACCGCACAGGTCAGCACGATCCACATCGCGATGCCGTCACCGGCCTGCGCGTCCGGATGCATGAAGGCCAGCCAGGACGGCAGGTTGTCCAGCGCACCGGTGGCTTCGGCACCGATCAGGGTCATGGCGATGATGCCCATGGTCTTCTGTGCGTCGTTGTGCCCGTGTGCGAAGCCCATGTAGGCGGCCGAGACGATCTGCGCCTTGCCGAAGAAGGCATTGACCCAGCGCGGACGGGCCAGGCGGCCAATCGCACCACCGATCCTGGCCAGACCGGCAATCAGGCCCCACAGCAGCACCATCACCACGATGCCCAGCAGGAAGCCGGCAATCGGCGAGGTGATCATCGGCACGAACACCTTCCACAGCAGGCCCTTGTTCTGCGCCCAGCTGCCGAGCCGTTCGGACCAGATCAGCGCATCCCAGTTGTTGTGGGCGGCCGCCAGGCCGGCGCCGCACAGGCCACCGATCAGGGCGTGCGAGGACGAGGACGGCAGCCCCTTCCACCAGGTGATCAGGTTCCAGATGATGCCGCCCAGCAGGGCGCACAGGATCACCTGCGGGGTGACATCGACCACGTTGGTGTTGAGCAGGCCCGACGCGATGGTCAGCGCCACCGCCGTACCGGTCAGGGCACCGATCAGGTTCATGAAGGCGGCGAGCATCACCGCCCAGCCGGGCGAGAGCACCTTGGTCGCCACCACGGTGGCGATGGAGTTGGCGGTGTCGTGGAAGCCGTTGATGAACTCGAAGACGAGCGCAGCCAGGATCACCACCAGGACGAGGGTCAACATGCGGCGGCGTCCGTCAGCTGTTCTTCAGCACGATCTGGTACGCCACCACGCCGGCCTCGCGGCAGCGGTCGATGGCTTTTTCCAGGATCTCGAAGAATTCCTTGAGCAGGAACATCTGCAGGTTGTCCAGGCGCCCGGAATAGATGTCGCGGTACAGCTCCAGCATCAGCCGGTCGGCCTCGTTCTCCAGCGAGCGCAGCTTCTCGTTGAGCGCGGTCATCCGGTCCAGGTTCATGTGGCGCAGGTCGGCCACCATCTCCACCACCACGCCGGCGGCCTGCTCCAGCATCGCCGCGCGCGGCGCGAAGTCGATGTGCTCCAGGTGGGTCGTGGCCAGCGAATAGCGATCGGCGAACTTCTCGATCTGCTTGGGGATCTTGTACAGCGCCGACCCCAGCGCTTCGATGTCTTCACGCTCGATCGGCGTCATGAAGCTGTCCACCAGCGCCTGGCTGATCTTGTCCGACGCCGCGCGCTCGCGCAGGCGGGCCAGCTTGAAGGCGTCCAGCGCGGGCTGGCGGTCGGCCTCGCGCAGCATGGAATGCAGCGCCTTGGCGGCGTCGGAGGCCGCGACGGCAGCCTCATCGAGCAGGGTGTAGAACTGTTTGCCGGAACCGAAAATGGTCTGCAGAGAGAACATTGAGAAACCTGTCAGCCGTCGCGGGAAGGACGGCACCGGACGGAATTATGACGGCTAGATGACCATCTCGGGTATCCCCGCCCCCTTTCCGGGGGTGGAACCCGCCAACCTGAACAGGCAGTTGCCACCTTGCCACGGCCCTTTGCTAAGATGCCAGCGCGCCCTCGGGCGCACCTTATGGACGACGACCCTTATCCCCCAGCGCCGCGCCGGACTCTGCTCCTGAGCGCCTGCCGCCATCGCAAGCACCCGCCCTCCCTGCCACCAACCGGGGACGACGCCCGTGTTTGAAATGATCCTGATTGTCTTCGCGCTGGTTCTGTTGAACGGCTTCTTCGCCATGTCCGAGATGTCGGTCATGACCTCGCGCAAGAGCCGTCTCAAGCAGATGGCCGGCAGCTCCAAGCGCGCCGCCAAGGCCCTGGAGCTGTCCGAAAAGCCCGAGAGCTTCCTGTCCACGGTCCAGATCGGCATCACCGTCATCGGCGTGCTGACCGGCTACCTGGGCGGCGACGCCATCGGCGACGCCATTGCCGGCTGGCTGCAGGGCCTGATGCCCGGCTTCACCTACGCCTCCCAGGTCGGCACCACGCTGGCCGTGACCCTCATCACCTTCGTGACCCTGATCTTTGGTGAGCTGGTGCCCAAGCGGCTGGCCCTGACCCGCTCCGAGGCCATTGCCAGCCTGGTGGCCATGCCGATGAGCTGGCTGGCCAAACTGGCCCTGCCCTTCGTCTGGCTGCTGTCCAGGACGACCCAGCTGGTGCTGAAGGCACTTGGCCTGGGCAAGGACGAAGCCGCCTCGGTGACCGAAGAGGAGATCCGCATGCTGGTGGCCGAAAGCCACGAGGCAGGTGTGATCGACACCCATGAGCGCGACATGATGAACCGCGTGATGCGGCTGGGCGATCGCACCGCCGACAGCCTGATGACGCCGCGCAACCGGATCGCCTGGCTGGACACGCAGGCCGGCCTGGACCGCAACCTGGAAATCATGGCCGAGCATGAGTTCTCGCGCTATCCGGTCTATCGCGACAACGACATGGATGTGGTTGGTGTGCTTGAACTGAAATCGCTTGCGACCCGCATGGCACGCGGCGACAACGCGCTGTTCCAGACCCTGCGCGAGCCGTTGTACGTTTCCGAGTCCACCCATGCGATGAAGCTGCTGGAGATCTTCCGGGAAGAACAGCAGTCGATGGCGCTGGTCGTCGACGAATACGGCGAGATCCAGGGACTGGTCACCATCAGCGACCTGATGGGCGCAGTGGTCGGCCGCCTGCAGGCGGTGGAGAATGCCGACGAGGACGCACTGGTGGTGACCCGTGAGGACGGCTCGCTGCTGGTGGACGGCTCGCTGCCGGTGGACGACCTCCGCGAGCTGATCGGCAGCAACGAGCTCCCCGACGCCGAAGAGGGCGATTACTACACCCTTGCCGGCATGTGCATCCACTACTTCGGCCGCATCCCGCACGCGGGCGAGTACTTCGACTGGGCCGGCTGGCGCTTCGAGATCGTCGACCTGGACGGTGCACGTGTGGACAAGCTGCTGCTGCGTACGCTGTCGGACGAGCAGGCCGATGAGCTCACCGCCTGAGTCCGGCCCGCGCGACGCAGCACCTGCCTATCGCAACGAAGGCATCCGCACGCTGCTGGAAATGTTCGCCTGGGGTGACCCGGCCCAGCACATGAAGCTGGGCCAGATCCTGCAGGATCTGCAGCAGAGCGCCTTCGGCGTTTTCCTGTTCGTGGCGATCCTGCCGTCGTTCATCCCGATTCCGGGGCTGGGCGGTGCGGTCAGTGGCCCCCTGGTGATCCTCATCGGCCTGCAGATGCTGTGCTGCATGCGGCGCCCCTGGCTGCCGGGCTTCATTGCCCGCCGCGGGCCGAAGCGCGGCACCATGCACCGGTTCCTGGACCGCATCGATCGCCCGCTGCGGCGCTTGGACCGCATGCTCAAGCCACGCCTGCCACAGCTGCTCAAGCCGCTGCCGGCCCACGCGTTCACCGGCGCACTGCTGGTCCTGCTGGGCATCCTGCTGTCGCTGCCGATCCCGTTCACCAACTATCTGTTCGGCTTCCAGCTGCTGCTGTTCTCCCTGGCCCTGCTCGAGCGCGACGGCGCGCTGATGCTGGTCAACTGGATCGGAGCATTGGCGGCAATCGCGTTCTTTGGTTTCAGTTCCGGCCAACTGGTGAGCTACACCGTCGAACTGTTCCAGCGCTGGTTCTGAACCGGGCCCATCAACGCAGGTCGACGAAACCGTTGTCGGCAAGCTGGCCTGGCTCATCCTGTACCGCAGACAGCACGAACGTCAGCGCCCTGCCCAGCAGCGTGCCCGGTCCATCCCAGTACTCGGCCGATTCAGCCTGCACGTGGATGAGCCGAAGGTTCGGATCGTCCTTGCCGCCGGGGAAGAACAGCTTCATCGCTGGCGACCACAGCGCTTCCACCTTGGCCCGATCGTCGACGATGCGCGCATTGCCCGCCACCGACACATAGGTGTTCTTCGACGTCGAGGCGTAGGCCACGTTGACCCGCGGATTGAGCGCGATTTCCGCCACCTTCGGGCTGTCGGCTGCGGTGGCGAACCAGAGGTCACCATCGAAGGCGACCTGCTGGGTGCCGAGCGGACGGCTGTACAGGCGACCATCCACGCCGACCGTGGTGAACATCGCCACCTCCACATCCTTGATCAGTTCGGCCAGCTGGGCGATGTGTTCTGCGCGGGAATCCGACATGGGGAGCTCCAGGGGTAGGGAGCCCCCATCAGACGCGGAAGGTCTGCAATGCGCCGTGATGCAATCGTTCAGCCCGCGTGGCGATCGTGCCACACCCGCATGGTCAGCTCGAACGAGCGCAGCCTCGCGCGATGGTCATACAGATTGGCGGTGAGCATCAGTTCGTCAGGTTGATGGCGTTCGACGAACGCGGCGATACCCTCGGCCACCTGCTGCGGATCACCCAGCACCGTGCACGCCAATGCCCGCTCGACACCCAGTTTTTCGTGCGGCTCCCAGAACGATTCGATGTCGTCGATCGGTGCCGGGATCTTGCCGGGACGCCCCCGGCGCAGATTGACGAAGCTCTGCTGCTGGCTGGTGAACAGGCGGCGCGATTCGGCTTCGCTGTCGCTGGCCACCACGTTCAATGCCAGCATCGCGTGCGGTTGCTTCAACGTGGCCGAAGGACGGAATTCGCGGCGGTAGACTGCCAGCGCCTCATCCATCGCGTCCGGGGCGAAGTGCGAGGCGAAGGCGTACGGCAGCCCCATCGATGCCGCCATGCGCGCACCGAACAGGCTGGAACCCAGGATCCACGTCGGCACCCGCAGGCCGCCGCCAGGCACGGCCTGCACCGCCTGACCGGGCTGGACCGGCTCGAAGTAATGCAGCAGCTCACGCACATCCTGCGGGAACTGGTCAGCGCTGTCGAAATAGCGCCGCAGCGCGCGGGCGGTCGGCTGGTCGGTGCCGGGCGCCCGCCCCAGCCCCAGATCGATGCGGTCCGGATAGAGCGAGGCCAGCGTGCCGAACTGCTCGGCCACCTGCAGCGGCGCATGGTTGGGCAGCATGATGCCGCCTGCACCGACACGGATGCGCTGCGTGCCACCGGCAACGTGCCCGATCAGCACGGCGGTGGCCGCGCTGGCGATACCGGGCATGTTGTGGTGTTCGGCCAGCCAGTAGCGGCGGTAGCCCAGCGCATCGGCATGCTGGGCCAGTTCCAGCATGTTGGAGAAGGCGGCGGTGGTATCGCTGCCCTCGCAGACCGGGGCCAGGTCGAGGATCGACAACGGGATCATCAGGCGGTTTCCGTCAAAAGATCCCCTCTGGATGGGGTCGGCCCGGCACGGCGGCCAGTGCCGGTGGCGGGACGCTGATTCCTGCCGGGCGGGTCAGCTCCCCAGGTGGACCGGACAGCCGTGCACGACCGGCGCCCGGGACAGCCGCTCAGAAGGCGCTGGGGCGTGGTTCCGGCAGCGGCTCATCCACCAGCGGCCTGAGCTCCGCATCCAGCGCCACCCGTTCATCGAACACGAAACAGCGCCCGTCGTAGCCCTCGCCGCCCACCTCTTCGAAGTAGCCGAGAATGCCGCCATCGAGCTGCAGCACGTTGTCCATGCCGTCATTGAGCATCCACAGTGCGGCCTTCTCGCAGCGGATGCCACCCGTGCAGAAGCTGACCACGGTGCTGTCCTTCAATGCGTCGCGGTGCGGCGCCAGGGCCTCCGGCAGATCGGTGAACTTGTGGATCGGCAGCACCAGCGCGTCCTTGAACGTGCCGTACTCCACCTCCTGCAGATTGCGGGTATCGAGCATCACCACCGGCTTTCCCGCATCGTCGTGGCCCTGCCGCAGCCAACGTTGCACGGTGGCCGGATCGACCGCCGGCGCGCGTGGATAGGCCAGCGGCTGGCCGTCATCGCGGCGGAAACTGATGATCTCCGGCTTCACTCTGGCCTTGAGCCGCGCGAAGGGCTGATGCTCGCTGAAGCTGGTCTTGACCCGCATTCCGGCCAGACGCGGATCCTCACGCAGTGCCGCGTAGAAGCCCTCGATGGCGGCCGGGGCGCCCGCCAGGAACAGATTCAGGCCCTCGCCCGCCACCAGGATCGTGCCGCGCAGCCCAGCCGCTTCGGCACGCGCCAGCAGCTGGTCGCACAGAACCTCGGGGGCGTCGATGGCAGTGAAATGATAGGCGGCGGTATTGGCGATCATCCGCGCATTTTAGCGCCTGGCCGCCACCGGGTCAGGACCCGGGGTCGATGATCGGCGGCTGGAGCGCCCTACCCCCGCAGCAGCATGAACGGCAGCAGCACCAGGGCAGCAGCGCCCAGCATCGCCAGCAGTACCAGCACGACATACAGCGGCCGGCGCCGCAGCAGGCTGCCGAAGGTCTCGGCCGTGCCATCACGCAGGGCCTGCTCACGCTCGGCCCGGATGCGTGGCGCACGCTCGGCCTGGTACTCGGCCATCAATGCCTTGGCGCGCGCATGATCGCCGTCCTCGCGGAGCCACAGCCCGCCATTGGAAATGCCCCAGGGACTGGGCTCGGTGCGGTACCAGGCGATGCCGTGGCGATCCAGGAGCGTGCAGACGTCGGCATATTCGTCATCGCCGACATTGCGCAGATTGAGCAGGAGTTTGGCCATGGCGCCATGATACCCGGCGCCGATGCGCTACCCTTGCCGCCCTCGCCCTGCGCCCGACGGAGATGCCCGATGCGCCGACTGCTGCTTCCCCTGTTGCTGTCCCTTGCTGCTGCCGGCTGCTCGATGGAGCCGTCCGGCCCACCACCGGGAGGCACGCTGACCACCTTCGAGCGCATCGACACCCAGCCCGGTACCGGGGCCGAAGCGGTGGCGGGCCGGAAGGTCACCGTGCACTACACCGGCTGGATCTACGACAACCGCACCGAGAGCAAGCATGGCAAGACATTCGACAGCTCGGTCGGACGCGGCCAGCCGTTCACCTTCGTGCTCGGTGCCGGCCAGGTCATCCGCGGCTGGGATGAAGGCGTGGCCGGCATGAAGGTCGGCGGCAAGCGCACCCTGATGATCCCCCCGGACCTGGGCTACGGCAGCCGTCGCGCCGGCCCGATCCCGCCGGGCTCCTCGCTGGTGTTCGATGTCGAGCTGCTCGATGTCCAACCCTGATCGACATGCGCCGCGCCGCGTGGCTGTCGTCGGTGGCGGCCCGGCAGGGCTGTTCGCTGCCGAGCGCCTGCGCGCCGCCGGCCTGGAGGTGGACCTCTATGAAGCCAAGGGTTCCCCCGGTCGCAAGTTCCTGATCGCCGGCAAGGGCGGGCTCAACCTGACCCACTCCGATGCGCGCCCGCTGTTCCACAGCCGCTACCGCGAGCAGGCCGGTGAAGTCGGCCGCTGGCTGGACGGGTTCGACGCGCAGGCACTGCGCGACTGGGCCGCCGATCTTGGCGTGGAGACCTATGTCGGCAGTTCCGGCCGCGTGTTCCCGGTCGATCGCAAGGCTGCGCCCCTGCTGCGCGGCTGGGTGCGCCGCTTGAAGGAGCAGGGCGTACGCCTGCACGTGAATCACCGCTGGTGCGGATGGGCCAGCGACGGCGCGCTGCGCTTCAACACCGAAGACGGCGACCTCGACGTGCGCGCTGATGCCACCGTGCTGGCGCTGGGCGGCGGCAGTTGGCCGCACCTCGGCAGCGACGGTGCCTGGGTGGCACCGCTGCAGGCGCGCGGTGTCGACATCGCGCCGTTGCAGGCCGCCAACTGCGGGTTCGACGTTGACTGGACGCCCCTGTTCGCCCAGCGCAATGCCGGTGCCCCCTTGAAGCCAGTGGTGGCGCACTGGATCGACCTGACAGGCCAACCACGGTCACTCCAGGGCGAATGCGTCGCCAGCGACTATGGCATCGAAGGCAGCCTGATCTACGCGCTGTCGGCCGACCTGCGCGAAACCATCAACCGCGAGGGGTGTGCGCCATTGTGGCTGGACCTGGCACCGGGCCGCGATGAGGCACGCCTGCTGGCCGATCTGTCGCGCCCACGCAAGGGCCGCAGCTTCGGTGAGCACCTGCGCCGCCAGGCCGGGGTGGACGCAGTGAAAGCGGCACTTGTGTTCGAGCACCTCGGTAAGGATGCGGGCAACGATCTTGCTGCGGTCGCAGCGACGCTCAAGCGCCTGCCGCTGAAACTGCTGCGCCCGCGGCCGATGGCCGAGGTGATCAGCACGGCCGGAGGGGTAAGGCTGGACGCGCTCGACGCAGGGCTGATGCTGCGTGCCCTGCCCGGCGTGTTCTGCGCCGGCGAAATGCTGGACTGGGAAGCGCCGACCGGCGGCTACCTGCTGACGGCCTGCTATGCCAGTGGCCTGCGCGCCGCCGAAGGCGTGATCCAGTGGTTGGCCACACGCTGAATCGCCTGCGGTAGCAGCGGGCGTGGCTCGGCGCTACCGGAAGCAGCGCCTCACCACGGCCTTCGCATGCGTACAGAGGCGAGTGGTACCCCGCTGGGATGGGGATAGATTTCCTCGCGTTCGCGGATGAAACCCTGCCGCTGATAGAAGGACACGGCATTGAGCGAGGCCGACAGCACCACCTCGCGCCCCGGATCGGCCAGCGCCAGCAGACGCTGCATCAGCGCCTGGCCGATACCCTGTCCGCCACGATCCGGATCGACGAACAGCGCATCCACCTCATTGCCATCGATATCAAGTACGCCAAAACCGAGCAGCTCGCCCTGCCCGCCTTCGGCCACCACGCATCCGCCCTGCGACAACAGCCGCGGATACTGCGCCGGCGGCGGCGACGCCGCCCAGGGTGCGATCACCTTCGGCGGATAGTGACTGCTGCAGGTCTCGCGCACGCACCGCGTGCGCAGGGCCCACAGCGGCGCGACATCGTCGATCGTACCGGTCCTGAACTGCATGCAACCTCCGTGTGGAACCCCATCACCGCGACTTGCTGGCTCTCAGCGCCTGGATCCGCGCCGGCGGCTGGAATGAATCACTGCGCGCATCTGCCCAGAACGCATGGAATACCGCGTGATCCGGCACCCGCCGCAGCAGTTCTCCCGGCTCCAGATAGCGATACAGCGTCGCCAGCGAGCGGATCTCCACCGGCGACACGCGGCGCAGGATGTGCTCCGGCCCCAGCTCGGCCGGATCATTCAGGCCGGCGGCACACAACAGCTCCTTCAGGGCATGCAGCGTGTGCTCGTGGTAGCTGTGCACGCGCGTGGCCTTGTCAGGCGCGTCGAGGTGCTTCCAGCGCGCCGGGTCCTGGGTGGCGATGCCGGTCGGGCACTTGTCGGTGTGGCAGCTCAACGACTGGATGCACCCCAGTGCGAACATGAAGCCACGACCGGCATTGCACCAGTCCGCGCCGAGCGCGATGGTCCGGGCAATGTCGAATGCGCTGGTTATCTTGCCGGCCGCACCGATGCGGATGCGCTCGCGCAGGTCCAGCCCGACCAGGGTGTTGTGGACCAGCAGCAGTGCCTCGTGCATCGGCACGCCGACATGATCGACAAACTCGGCCGGTGCCGCGCCCGTGCCGCCCTCGGCGCCATCGACAACGATGAAGTCCGGCAACAGGCCGGTCTCCTGCATCGCCTTGGCGATACCGAACCACTCCCAGGGATGGCCGATGGCCAGCTTGAAGCCGACCGGTTTGCCACCGGACAGTTCACGCAGGCGGGCGACGAACTGCAGCAGTTCGACCGGCGTGGAAAACGCCGAGTGCCGCGACGGAGATACACAGTCCACCCCCATCGGCACGCCCCGGGTCACGGAGATCTCGGCCGTCACCTTCGGCGCGGGCAATACGCCGCCATGACCGGGCTTGGCCCCCTGGGACAGCTTGATCTCGATCATCTTCACCTGGTCATGGGTGGCGTTGGCGACGAACCGCTCTTCGCTGAAACCGCCCTTCTCGTCGCGGCAACCGAAGTAGCCCGAACCGATTTCCCAGACCAGATCGCCGCCCATCTCACGGTGGTAGGGCGAGATCGAGCCTTCGCCCGTATCGTGATAGAAGCCGCCACGGCGTGCGCCTTCATTGAGCGCGCGGATCGCGTTGGCCGACAGCGAGCCGAAGCTCATCGCCGAGATGTTGAACACACTCGCCGAATAGGGCTTGGCGCAGCCTGCGCCGATCAGCACACGGAAATCGTGCCGGGCGATGGTGGTCGGTGCCAGCGAATGGTTGATCCATTCGTAGTCCACCGCATACGCACTACGCAGCGTGCCGAACGGCACCGTATCCATCTCGTTCTTGGCACGCTGGTAGATCAGTGCACGCTGCTGGCGCGAGAAGGGCACGTCTTCCAGATCACTCTGCACGAAATACTGACGGATCTCCGGGCCGATCGATTCCAGCCCGTATCTGAAGTGCGCCATGACCGGATAGTTGCGGCGCAGGGTGCTGCGCTTCTGCAGCAGATCCCAGGTCCCCAGCGCCACCATCGCGGCGGTCAGACCGACGCCCCAGTACCAGGCAGGCCATATCGTGACCAGCCACAGGCAGACGGGGAACATCAGGATGGCGAGCAGGTAGACGATATACCGGTGCATGGCGTTCCTTGGTTGCAACTGCAGCCGAGTCTACCGCGCCCGCCATCATCGACGCCTACAGGCGATCGTCGACCACGCTGCGCGGCCAGGCCGATTTCACGTCATACACCAGGCCGCCGGGCGCCAGCAGGCCGCGGATGCGGGCTTCATCCATCGCCTTGAAACTGGCATGCGCCACTGCCAATACGACCGCGTCGTAACAGCCGGCCTTCGGCTCGGCCAGCCACCGCACACCGGCATCGGCCAAGGCCGCCGGGCCCACCCATGGATCGCTGACATCGACCTGGGCGCCTGCGTCTGCCAGGCGCTGCGCCAGCTCCAGCGCACGACTGTTGCGCAGATCGGGGCAGTCTTCCTTGAAGGTGACGCCCAGCACCAGCACGCGCGCCTGGGCCGCGGTCCGCCCGCGCTCGGCCAACATGGCCAGGACGCGCATGGCCACGTGCTCGCCGACACGGTTGTTGACCTGCCGCGCGGTGTGGATGAGGTCCGGGTGGTAACCCACACTTTCCGACTTGTGCAGCAGGTAGTAGGGATCCACGCCGATGCAGTGGCCACCGACCAGACCGGGACGGAACGGCAGGAAATTCCACTTGCTGCCCGCGGCGTCCAGCACGTCCTGGGTATCGATGCCGAGACGGTCGAAAATCAGCGCCAGCTCGTTGACCAGGGCGATGTTGACGTCGCGCTGGATGTTCTCGACCACCTTGGCCGCTTCGGCCACGCGCATCGATGGCGCCGGGAAGGTGCCTGCGTCGATGATGCGGCGGTACAGCCCATCGACCACCGACGCCACCTCCGGTGTCGAACCCGAGGTGATCTTGCGGATGTCGGCCAGACGGCGCTGGCGGTCCCCCGGGCTGACCCGCTCCGGACTGTAGCCGCAGTAGAAATCTTCGTTGAATCGCAGGCCCGAACCCTGCTCCAGCAAGGGCACGCAGACTTCCTCGGTCGTGCCGGGATAGACCGTGGACTCGTAGATCACCAGATCGCCGGCGCGCAGATGGCTGGCGATCAACCGCGTCGCCGAGCGCAGGGGTTCCAGATCGGGCTGCTCGTAGGCATCGATGGGCGTCGGCACGGTGACGATGTACACGTTGCACTCGTCCAGCCGCGCAGGGTCGCTGCTGTACTCCAGCTGGCGTGCAGCGGCGAGTTCCCCGGCCTCCACCTCCAGCGTGTGGTCCTGGCCCGCGCGCAGCTCGGCGATGCGTTCGGGGTCGATGTCGAAGCCGAGCGTCGGCTGTTCCCGGCCGAATGCCACCGCCAGTGGCAGGCCCACGTAACCCAGGCCGATCACCGCGAACCGGGGCGCTTCCGCCGCCGACACCGCCACGCTCATCAATGTACCCGCCATGCCGGCAGCGGCGGATCGCCCACTGCCGCCGCTTCGGCCATCACGCTCATTCGCTGCCCACTCCGGGAAGTCTTCGCAAGAGGGCTACAGCGTAACGGTGTCAGGACCTTGTCGCCAAGGTCAGGAGCCCAGTGCGACCGCGGCAGGCTCCAGCTCGCCGTCGGCCCCGGTCCAGGCCTGCAGCAGGCGCTCGAACCCCACGCTGCCCAGCGTCAACCCCGGCCACGCCTCACCGACGATCTGTGCCAGCAGCTCCGCCTCGATGCGTCGCGTCCCCATGTTCCAGCGGGGGAACGCCCGCTGCGGCACGGGCGCCCGGCACAGCACCTTCAGCTGGGTATGGCTGCGGGCATTGAGGATGCGCGGGAACACCGAATCGATACCATCCTGCGGACCTTCGAGATACTGCAGGAAGCGTGCACCGTCGAACATCAGTACCCCGGTGACGCCAGCCACGCGATTGAACGCCGTGGCATCGGCCAGCAGGCGGTCAAGATCGGATGTCCGCAGATCGGCGCGGGCATCGCTGACGTAGGCGATCGCGTAGAGCGACATCAGGTGGCTCCCCCCCTGGGAACGATGGTCGGGACTATGGCATGAATAGGCGATACAGTTAAGCACGCCGTGCAACGCGCGGCCGCCGATGCTGGGGCTCCCGCTGGGCTACAATCGGCGCCGCACTGCAGGCCCGGATGGCGAAACTGGTAGACGCATCGGACTTAAAATCCGCCGACCGCAAGGTCATGCCGGTTCGATTCCGGCTCCGGGCACCAGGGCTTTCGGGCTGTTTGCGACACGCAGTGGCGTGAACCTCCCAACCACTTCAGATCGCGCGCGAATAGCGCGGCTGCTCGTGCGCTGCACGCAGATGGGGATCGAAGCACATCGCCAGCAGGCGCAGAAGCGGCCGGCCGCGTTCGCTGGCACGGACCACGCCATCGCGATACTCGACCAGGCCATCGTCCTGCAGCCGTCGAACGGCGCACAGGTCCTCGGCGAAGTAGTCGTCGAACACGATGCCGTGGCGATCGCCGAGCGCGCGTCCATCGACCTCTCCCTGGCACATCAGCTGCTGGATCAGGTCTGCGCGAAGCTGATCGTCGGCGCTGAGCGCCACGCCACGCCAGACCGGCAGCTGACCCTGATCGACCGCGCTCTCCCAGGATGGCAGGTCGCGTGGGTTCTGGCTGTAGGTCGCACCGATATGACTGATCGCGCTGACCCCGAGGCCCAGCAGGTCGGTATCGGCATGGGTGGTGTAGCCCATGAAGTTGCGATGCAGCTGGCCAGCGCGCTGGGCGCGTGAAAGATCCTCTTCCGGCAGCGCGAAATGATCCATGCCGATGTACTGATAGCCCGCTGCGGACAGCTGCTGCACGGCAAGTCCCAGCAACGCAAGCTTGTCCTCCGGCGAGGGCAGCGCGCGCTCGTCGATCTGCCGCTGCGCGCGGAACAGATGCGGAAGGTGCGCGTAGCCATACACCGCCAGTCGGTCCGGTCGCAGTGCAAGCACCTGCTCGAGAGTGCGGCCGAATCCTTCCTGGCTTTGTCCCGGCAGCCCGTAGATGAGATCCACGTTGACCGAGCGCATGCCGCTGTCACGACAGGCATGCAGGATGTCCAGGGTCTGCTGCACGCCCTGCACGCGGTTGATCGACGCCTGGACCGAGGGATCGAAGTCCTGCACGCCCAGGCTGGCGCGATTGAAGCCCAGCCGTGCCAGCATCGCCACGTCACGCGTTTCGATGAAGCGTGGATCAAGCTCGATCGAGAAATCGCGCTCGGCCGAGCAGCTGAAGTCAAAACGCCGGCGAAGGCCGTCGATCAGCGTGGTCATTGCCTCGGCGTCCAGGAAATTCGGCGTTCCGCCCCCCAGGTGCAGCTGGATCACCTCACGGCCCTTCTGGAACTGCGGCGCCAGCAGATCGGCCTCGGCCAGGACTCGTGAGACGTAGCTGTGGCCACGGCTTCGATCACGGGTGATCACACGGTTGCAGCCGCAGTAGAAGCACGGGCTGGAGCAGAACGGGACATGTACGTACAGCGACAGTGCGCGCGCCAGCAGGTCGCTGTCCGCGATCGCCTGGCGCAGTGCGGGCGCGCCGAATCCATCGTGGAAGTGCGGAGCGGTAGGATAGGAGGTGTAGCGCGGTCCGGGCCGGTCATGCCGGCGCAGCAGATCGGGGTCGAAGGTCCAGGCCAGGCCGCCGGCAGCGGGAGAGAACGTGTCCATGCCGCCAGCATCGCGCCGGACGGTCAGTGCCGCCTTGACCCAGATCAATCCCGCGCAGGAACGCCCAGCACCGGCAGTGCCACCTGCGGCCAGCGCAGCATCTGGTACCGGCGCCAGAACGTTTCCGCAATGCGCACGGCCACATCATCGGCCAACGCCTGCATCGGTGGATTGCCGCATTCGGCGGTGGTGCGCCGGAACAGTGCGAGCCAGCGGTCGAACAGGTCCTTGTCCAGGGCGATGGCCATGTGCTTGGACATGGGCGATCCCTTGAAGCGACGCGTTCCCCTGAGCATCGCGGACCAGAAATCCACCAGTTGCGCCAGATGCCCGGGCCAATCGTGCACATGCGCGTCGAACACGGGGCCCAGACGCTCCTCCTCACGCACGCGTGCGTAGAAGTCGTGGACCAGACGGGTCACGTCCTCTTCGGTACACAGCGTGGGCGAGGCGACAGGCGGGACGAGCGATGGCGTTGCGTTCATCTGAGGCACCAGGCGATTGCCGGCAGAGTGCGCCAACCGGCCGGCACCGCCGTTGATCCAGATCAATGTCGGCGCGCGTGGGCGCGCCTAGGCTGACATGCCAGCAGGAAACATGCCCTGCGGATGCTGCGCCAGCCATGGCGGAGTATACGCGCCGCCCCCTTCCCGACCCGCGACCGCATGAATACACCCACTTCCTCCCCGCGTCAGCGCCTGATCCAGCATTGGGGTGCCATCCTCTGGCCCAGTTTCATCGCCGCCGGGCTGGCCAGCGTGGTGTTCTTCGCTTTCGTCGACCCGTTGCGCCTTCAGGCCATCAGTTTTCCGGGCACGGCGATCAGTCGCGAACTCGGCTACACGGTCGGCTTCTTCATGTTCTGGGCGGTGACGGCGCTGTCCAGCGCGATCACCGGATATCTGCTGCGGCCGATGCCGGCAGACGCAGATGATGAGCTGCCTCTGGGATGAACGCACCAAGGCCCCCTTCCCCACCGTGGCGATGGCGTGGCGCACTGCGGCTCGGTGTGCTGGTTGGCTTCCTTGGGCTGCCCTGGTTGCGCTGGGACGGCCGCCAGGCGCTGCTGCTGGACCTGGACGCACGTCGCTTCGACCTGTTCGGCTGGACCCTGTGGCCCGACGACGTTGGCCTGCTGCTGGGCCTGCTGCTGGCGCTGGCGATGGCACTGGCGCTGTTGACCCACCTCGCCGGCCGCATCTGGTGTGGCCATGCCTGCCCGCAGACGGTGTGGAGCTACGCCTTCAGCCTGATCGACAGCTTTCTTGCCCAACGCCTGCCACGCGCCCTGGCGCGTCCTGCCACGCAGGCCGCATGGTTACTGCTGTCGCTATGGACCGGCATCACCTTCGTGGGATTGTTCAGCCCGATCACCGGCCTCGTCACCGCCAGTGTCCAGGGCGGCTGGAGTGGCTGGGAAACCTTCTGGGTGCTGTTCTACGCGGCAGCCACATGGGGCAACGCCGGCTTCCTGCGGGAGCAGGTCTGCCGTTCGCTGTGCCCCTTCGCGCGCGCGCAGCCATTGCTGGTCGACCCCCAGACCCCCCGGATGCTGTATGACGCGCGCCGTGGCGAACCCCGCGGGCCCCGGCCCGCTGGCCTTGGCGGCGTGATCGGCCGCGGTCGCGGCCTGCTCGATCCGACCTCCGCGCAGGACTACGTGTTCCGCGCCGCGCACCCATGGCTGGCCGGCCCCATGCCGACCTTCAGCGCCGACCGCCTCGGCGACTGCACCGATTGCGCGGCCTGTCTCCACGCCTGCCCGATGCAGCTCGACATCCGCCAGGGCCCGCAGACCGACTGCCTGGCCTGCGGCGCCTGCCTGGATGCCTGCGAGCAGCAACAGTCCCGGGCCGGTTTCGGTCCGGGACTGATCCGCTACTGCAGCCCGCAGACGATGGCAGGGCAGCCGCGGCGCGGGTGGCGACCGCGGACCGTGGTTCTGGCATCGTTGCTGCTGGTGCTGCTGAGCGCTGGCGCCTGGCACCTGCTCTGAATCAGCGCGACCCGTTGGCGTGCGGAGGCACCAGCTGGGCACGCCGTACGATTCCGAGCTGCTCGATGATCAGCGCCATTTCATTGGTCACTTCCGTGCGCTCGGTCCCCTGCGGGACAAGCCGGTCCAGCACCTGCTGGTACGTGTCCCAGAAGGCAGGGCCGCATCCGTGTTTGTGATAGCTGGCTTCCAGTTCGCGGCGTACCCGTTCAGCCAAGCCATGCATGCCGTATTCCATACGACCTCCGTTGGACTTGTCCTGCATCGTTGACGGTCTACCGACTCACTTGCGTGCTGAAAGACTCCCGGGCTTCACGACCGGTTGACCTCAATTACTCACAGATTTCACGACAGGTCAATTACATGCGGCGACTTTTTCGATTGAAATTATTAATCGTTCACATAACGGTCTGTGATCGGCACAGGCAAAAGAAGGGGCCGATCCCGACGCCGTGGTGCGTCCGTCGCCAGGGCAGCCTCGTGGCGCGATCAATCGCAACGCGGGTTTCGATCAATTTTCCCTATATTGATAAGCATGCTTAACACATGCCGCAAAGCGTGCTAAATACGACATTTGCAGACGCAACCTAGCTTGATTCGTCTTCAGAGGCCTCAGCCCAAGGGAACAGGTCGGGATGGCGCTGGTGGAGGATGAACTGTCGCAATGGAGGAATGGGCGCTTCCTGGGGCCATTGCGACACAGCGGATCGCGTTATGCCAAAGAACTGCGCCAGCTCGGCGTCGGTCTGGAATCCCAGGCGCGCGCGCACCTGCCGTTTGCTCCAGAAATCGGTCATGGTCGGTCCTGTCGTTAACCAGACTTATTCTTGCGGCAAGGATTCTTTCGCTTCCACGCGTTAAGCTGGCTTGCATAGATGAATACTCTCGGCCAACGACTCGCCATTGCCATGAAGAAAGCCGGGCACCCACGCCCGGCCGATCTGGCCCGCGCCGCCGCTTCAACGACGGCGACCATCAGCAACTGGCTCAACGACCACGTCAGCCCCTCACATGTGAAGGCCGAACAGCTGTTCCGGATCGCCGACGCAGCCAAGCTGGATGCACGCGAACTGCTGTACGGCATCCATGGGCGGGGCGTCGGCGAACGCACCAGCTATTACATGCCCAGCGAAGCGCACCTGGATGTCTGGCAGGATGCCTATGAGCTGGTCAGCGTGCTGGTCGCCGAGAAGGGCCTGGAGATCGACCACCGGCGCCACGCGGCACTGGATCTGCTGGCATTCGAACTGTTGATGGATGGCGTCAGCCGCAGCAGGGTGGCGCGCGTGGTGATGACCTCCCTGCCCTGACCGGGTCGGCGCTGGTAGCATGGTGACCGATGGGGATGGGGCTCCCCCGATAACCGCCAGGCATGGCTGATGGCTCCTGCTGTGACGAACCTGGCGTTCGTCGATGGCAGGCCGTGCCCGCCATCGCGTTCGCCTCCGCATCTGCGAACACGTACTCGAGGCCCGCCATGCAAGCACTGAACAATTACGTCCTGGTCTTCCTGGGAGGCGGCGCCGGCGCCTGCCTGCGCCATGCCTGCAACCTGATCGGTACGCGGTTCGCCGTCGGCAGTCCATGGCCCTGGTCCACCTTCCTGGTCAACATCAGCGGCGCCCTGCTGATGGGGGCGGTCGTCGAGGCCTTCGCCCTGCGCAACGGCGCATCGCCGCAGCTGCGGCTGCTGCTGACCACGGGCATCCTGGGCGGCTACACCACCTTCTCCACCTATTCGCTGGAGATCGGCCTGCTGCTGCAACGGGGGCAGCACGGACTGGCCGCGCTGTATGCAGGGGGATCGATCGCACTGGGACTGGCCGGCCTGTTCGTGGGCATGAAGCTGGCCCGCCTCGCACTGGGCTGAACGCTCAGGCCGCGGAGGTCCGCACCTGCCCCCGCCACTGCCGGGGCGATTGCCCGGTGTGCGCCTTGAACGCACGCGAAAGCGCCGCTTCACTGCCGTAGCCCACCTCGTCGGCAATCCGCTTCAGCGGTCGGCCTTGGCGCAGGGCCTGCTGCGCCAGGCCTACGCGCCAGCCCTGCAGGTACTGGCCGGGGGTGGTGCCCATCGCCTCACGGAAGCTCGCCGCGAATACGCTGCGCGACATTCCTGCGACGTCGGCAAGGTCTTCCAGCGTCCATGCCTGCGACGGCGCCTCGTGCATCGCGACCAATGCCAGACGCAGGCGCGGATGACCGAGGCCAGCAAACAGACCGCCGCGCATCTCACCGCCTTCCATCAGCTGCCGCAGCACCTGGATCATCACCACCTCGAACAGACGATTGACCATTGCCGCACGGCCACAACGCTGCTCGAACGCCTCCTCGAACAGCAATTCCAGCACCGCATCGCTGCCGTGCAGGTCCGCCAGTGGCAGGCAGATGAAATCAGGCAATGCGGCACTGATCGGATTGAGCCGGCCGCCTTCGAAATGCAGGTTGGCGCAGGCCATGTCGGCACCGAGGTGCGGGTCGGTCTGGAAACGGTGGGGCATCGGCCTCGGGTACAGCAGCAGGCTGGGCACCTCGACCTGCACGGTCTGTTGTCCATGGCTGACCTGCACCGGTCCACGCCGTACCAGATGCAGCTGGCCGGCTTCGTCCTCCCCCTCCAGGCTGTTGATGCCGCACAGTGCACCGGCGTGGAAGACCGACGCAGTGACCGCGAAACGCTCAAGCAGGACGGCGAGGCGATCCACCATGTCGGACTCCAGGGCAAGCAGAAGGGGGAGGAACCCGCAGATCGTATCGAATTCGACGTCATTGCGTGCGGCGCTGGCCGCCGGCGCTGCGCGGCGCTATACAGGGGCCACCGTCCCGCGCATGGAGCCCACGATGTCGAACCGGATCGCCCGCGCCGTGTTGCCTCTGCTGCTTTTCGCCGCCCATGCGCACGCCGCTGCAACCGCAGACATTGAACAGCTCGGCTGGCTCTCCGGCTGCTGGCAGCTGGACGGGCAGCCACCTGGAGCCGGTGAGCAGTGGTCCACCGTGGCCGGCGGAACGATGTTCGGCAGCAGCCGCAGCCTGCGCGACGGGCGCACCGTGGGTTTCGAGTTCATGCAGCTGCGCCAGCACGACGATGGGCGGCTGGTGTTCACCGCGCTGCCCTCCGGCCGCAACGCTACTGATTTCAGTGCCGTCCGGGTGGAGGCCGACGAGGTCGTCTTCGAGAATCCGGCCAATGATTTCCCGCAACGGATCACCTATCGCCGCATCACTGGGCAGCGCCTGCACGCACGTATCGAGATCGCACAGGACGATCCGGCACAGGCCATGGATTTTCCGATGCACCGCGTCGCCTGCGGCGGGCCGGTGGTGGCCCCCTGACCTGACGCATTGCAGCGGGCACGGCACCGCGGCCGGTTCTATGCTCGGCGTATCACCTGCCCGGATGAACACGATGCGTGCCCTTCTCCGACTGACCCTGGCACTGGCCCTGGCGTTGCCTTCCGTGCCGCTGCTGGCGGCGCCGCCCGCCCCACCACGCATGCTCAGTGGCGAGCTGCAGGGTGCGCCGTGGCGCCTGGACATCCCTGCGGACTGGAACGGCGATCTGGTGATGCTGGCGCACGGTTACGAGCCGGTGGGCACGCCACGCGAATCGCCGATGGCCGCCAACGAGGCGACCGCACCTCTGCTGGCGGCCGGCTACGCGGTCGCACAAAGCGCCTACGCGAGCCAGGGGTGGGCGGTGGCCGATGCCATCAATGATGTGGAGCGCCTGCGTCAACACACGCTGGCCGGTTTGAAGGGCGTGCGCAATACCTGGCTGCTCGGTTTTTCGATGGGCGGTGCGGTGACCGTGGCCAGTCTCGAACGGCATCCGGCCCACTACGCCGGTGGTGTTTCGCTATGCGGCGCCAACCTGTCAGGCGAGCAGCTGGCCGGCGACCTGCTCACCACCGTGGTCGCGTTCGACTACTTCTTCCCGCATGCCGAAGGACTGCCTGCTGCTGGCCTGGCATCCAGCGAAGCCGCTTCGGTACCACAGGGCGAGCTGTACCAAGGCATCGTCAACGCCCTGCAACGCGCGCCGCACTCCGCTGCACTGCTGGCCGCACAACTGCAGGTCGCATCCGATGCGCTGCCCGGAACGATCAGCCTGCACGCGCTGGTCCTGCACGAACTGGCCACGCGCAGTGGCGGCATGCCAGTCGGCAACATCGGCGTCGTCTATCGTGGATTCGGCGATGACGTTGCGTTCAATGCAGGGGTGCAGCGCATCGCTGCCGTTCCCGCAGCACAGGCGCGTGTGCGCGAAACACTCGGATTGACCGGGGCGCTGAAGCGGCCGCTGGTGATCCAGTTCAACAACGACGATCCCACCATCGCACCGCGCATGCAGGAGCGCTACCCGCAACTGGCCGCGCATGCGGGCGCGACGCCGTTGCCGCGCGTACTGCCCGCAGCAGGCACGGGCCACTGTGGCTTCTCCGGAGAACAGGTGGTCGCGGCCCTGAAGGCTGCCGCGATGCGCTAGCCGCCCAGCGTACCCATGGTGAAGGTGTAGCCGCTGCTCATCAGGAACTCACGCATGCGCATCTCGGCACGACGCGGCGATGCCAAGTTGGCAGGCCCGTACAGCGCGTAGACCACACCTGCCCCCTCGATGGCCTCGCGCCGGACCCCGCAGTGGCGGGTTTCCGAAGCGGTGCTCCAGCCATCGCGCAGGCGCTCCGGTCCGATCGATTGTCCGTTCATCAGCCGGAATGTCAGCCAGCGTACTTCCGTTGTGGGTTTGCTCATTGCCGATCCACCGCCTGTCCGCCACGCGCCATAGTCTCCCTGCCTGCCATTGCCGCGCCCGAAGGCCTCTGCACTGACCATACCCCCTTCCCATGTCGTGGGTGGCTGAGACTGGGATGTCAGGCACGCTTGGCAGCGCACGATGACGGCGCAAAAAAAAAGCCCCGACCGAAGTCAGGGCTTTTCAATTGGAGGCCTCAAGCGGAATCGAACCGCTGTAAACGGATTTGCAATCCGGTGCATAGCCACTCTGCCATGAGGCCAACGTACTGCGCGCCAGGAATGGAGCCCCTGACATGACAAAACCCCGCGATGGGGCCTGTCGGAACATGGAGCGGGAAACGAGACTCGAACTCGCGACCTCAACCTTGGCAAGGTTGCGCTCTACCAACTGAGCTATTCCCGCATAGGCTGTCATGATACCGGAAGCCCGGAACTCACACCAGCGATTTCATACCTGATTTCACTTTTCTGACTGCGCGAAAAGCCTTGTGGCTCAACGGGCCCCGCCTTGCCAAGTGCGGGAGAAAAACAAGGCCCCAACCGGGGCCCTGTAGAATCTGGAGCGGGAAACGAGACTCGAACTCGCGACCTCAACCTTGGCAAGGTTGCGCTCTACCAACTGAGCTATTCCCGCAGATTCTTCGACCTGCGTCGAAGGAGCGCTATTGTGTCGAAGTTCCTTCACGCCGTCAACCGTCTTCCGATGGCGTGCGACGCGCGGCTGGATCGGCCGGGGCCCGCTGCCAGATTGCATACAGCGTCCCGACGATCTCCATTCCCTGCTCGAATGCCGAGAATCTGGCCTGCACCTTGCGGGGCCGGCGGCGCAGGTCGTTGTTGGCCGTCAGCTCGCCAGACCGGTCTGCAGGTGCCGCCTGAGCCTTCTGCAGGTACTGCTTCTCGAGGTACTTCTCGATCCCGGGAAGGTTCGACAACAGATGGGCCCCGTTGTGCCAGGGCATCAGTACCGCAACCAGGTCGTTGCGTTCTGCGATCTGGATGGCGATGTCCAGGAAGGACTCCACGATGGACCGGAGACAATGCGTCGCAAGCATGTCTTCCATGGGATTGATCGCGCGGATGATGAGGCAGCTGCCGGAAGCGTGCAGGGACGGCACGACCTCGATGTTCACCATGGCCATGCCCGCCAATCGTCGCTGCCTCGGATCGAACACGACCAGGTGGGCGTGACGCGCCTCCTGCCACATCGCAGCGCGATCGCGTGAGCATAGATTGGCGGCATGCTTGGCGAAGTACGCCGCCGGGTGCTTGGTCAACATCGCCTGCAGATGCGTGCACGATCCGGATGGGTCCGGGCGGCCATACCTGCCCTTCTCGCGCTTCACCCAGCGCAGGCAGACATCCAGAACGTGCTTGCGCATCTGCGCGAAGGCCTGATCCAGTGACATGACCGGTACCGCAGTGTGAGCGGACCGCGATGGCGGCAGCAGCCGCTGCAGCAGCCGCGCGGCGTCATTGGGAGCGAGGCTATGCAGAAAACGCTGCGCATGTTCGTCGAGGGCATCCGGCAATGCGCTGTTGAACAACCGATCCAGCTGCTCCAGGTACTCGCTGGTCTGCGCACCGTCCTCCGGCATGCTGGCGACTTCGCTGAAGGTGCTGCGCCGCCACTGGAGGATCTCTGGATCATTGCCTGCGGCAGCCAGCAGCAGGCCGAGATGGGCGGAGACCGACCACGGATCCCCCGCGGGATCCCGCAGCCGTTTTGATCGCAGGTCACGGAACGTTCGCGGCCCCTCATCCGCGCCGTGCTGGAACCGCGTTGCATGTTCGCTGGCACGTTTCAGCGCCAGCAGGCTGCTGCGCTCCAGCACGCCTGTGCGTTTTCTGATCGAGCGTTGCCAGGCCATCGGATGGAACGGCTCCAGCCTCCATCCATCCAGGTGCGACTGGAATCCGCGTGCCGCCGCCCAACTGCCACGGACAACATCCACGGACGTGCGGTAGACCATCGAAATGAGCTCCGCATCCACCTCGTCCAGCTCGACTGACGTTGTTCCCTGCCCGGCCAGCAACTGATCGACCGCGGGCTGCAACTGGCCCAGCCTGTCCTGCAGTGCTGTCGTCGAGGTTGCGCCTGCGCGAAGGACCGATGCGAGCAGAAGTCCGCCGGTTCCCTCCAGCATCGCGGGCAACTGCGGCAGGAGGCGCGCCATCTCTTCGCGACGCTGCGTGGCCAGCGCATCGGAGTAGCGCGCCATGGCATCTGCATCGACGGTTCTCTGCGGGCACGGAATCACCTGGTGCGCCCGTCGTTCGACCACCTCCAGGACACATCGATGGTTCTGCATCATGAAGCCGAAGTTGTGGCGCTGGAAGGCGTCATCCGCCAGCAGCCGACACAGTTCGGGATCGCTGCCGCTCCACCAGGTCACCCCGTGCAGGCCCCGGGTAGCGAAGTACCAGTCGCGCAGCGCTTTTACCGAATCCAGGCCTTTGTCTTCAACCAGGTAACGCAGCAGTCCCGGACCGAGGGACGCCAGCACTTCCAGCTTCCGCAGCTCTGCAAAATCAGCAGGCGCAATGGCCGAATGCAGGTACTGGAATGCGTCCAGGCTCCCCTGTGCAAGCATTCGACCCACCCATTCGACCAGGACATCGACGTCCATGCCCGCTGTGCGCCCCGCAATGAGGGTCAACCACGCGTCCAGGCGATCGGCGTCACCGACGCGATAGCAGGCCTGGAACGCAACAACGTGGCCCGCTGCACCGAGATCATGGCGAACCAGCACCTGCAGGAATCGATCCAGCCGATCGGGCCGTCGCAGATACTGGCTGCAGGCCCCCAACTGCGTGAAGTCGAGGCAATGAGGTGCTGCCAGCAGAAGATCGATGGCGGCCTCCACATCTTCGGCCGGGACATCATCGCTCAGCTCGCCCAGCAACCGACAGCAAGTGGCAAGTGCATCGAGGCCTGCACCACACGCGATCAGATGATGGGCGATCCAGTCAGGCGGTGGAGCATGAAACCCCAGGTAGCCGCGCAGCGTGCGGATATCGGCAGGTGTGCGTGCGCCGGCTGCACCCAGCACCCAGGCCCACGTCTTCGTCGGCGTGCGCCATAACAGATCACGTGCAGAATCGAATACCCCGTGCACGGGCGCAACGCCGGCACCCGCCAGCAGTGTCAGATTCGCGGCCAGACGCGCCGCATCAGATTCTTCCAGATCGACATCATGAAGGCGCGCCAGGTGCGGCCGCGCCACGCCCGCGCGCCTCAGCTGGCGTACAACGGAACGCACCGGCTCGCGCAGCGTTCTCCGCGGCCGCCAGCCGACGCTCCATGTCCTGTGCGCGGTGTGCGCGGACTGCAGCCACTGCAGCTCTTCCTTGTGCTGGATGATGCCTTCATCCACCATCCACCGCGCAAACCATCCAGGCGCTTCAGACCGTCCAGCACACCGGTCGAGGTCCGCCAGCCGACGGAGGCCCAGGCGATGGGCAGCGATGAGCCAGCCGGCATCCCGCAGCTGCAGCGCCCGCAGTTCTTCCCACGACGTGGCTTCGAAGCGGCGCAGGGCGATGTCCAGGCTGCGGCTGTACATGCGTGCTTCCGCATGCAGGAACAGCCGTGCGTGGAACTGGCAGTACACGTACTGGCGGCCCTCGAACGTCCGGATCCGCGACAGCGCATGTCGCACGTACCTGAGCACCCATGGGAACGGCATGAACACCTGCACCAGAAGCGGCCACCCGCGGCCCTTGCCGGGATGCAGCGCGATGTCCGCCGGAATGCCCAGCGCACGGCGCGCCATGTCTTCCTCGGTGACCACAGTCGGGTCCTGCCCACGCAGCGCATCGGCCACAGCGATGCGGAAGCTGCGGATGCGATTGCGTGGTGCTTCGGGCTGGTCTTCCGTCCGCTCGTCGTCGATGTCGTCGTGGAACGCACCGGCGGATCGTCCCCGGCAACGCTCCAGCATCCGATTACGGTACGCCCTGTAGGCGGTCTGCCCACCGCCCTGCCTCGTTTCGTGCACAGCCTCCATCTGCCAGCCCTTGCCCCGCTCCCTGCGTCACCCCGACGACTACAGCGGATGATATCCATTCGGCCCGGTCCGCAATGGCGGGCAGGAGGGTCCGGCCTGACCGGAAACGAAAAACGCCCCCTTGCGGGAGCGTTCTTTCTTGAATCTGGAGCGGGAAACGAGACTCGAACTCGCGACCTCAACCTTGGCAAGGTTGCGCTCTACCAACTGAGCTATTCCCGCAGATTCCGTTCGACCTGCGTCGAAGGAGCGCTATTGTGTCGAGATTGCAGCAATGCGTCAACAGAAATCTCCTCGGCGATTCCCGTTTTCCGTTCAGGTTCGGATGAGCGGAAAGCCCGGCAATCCAGGGCCGGCACGACATAAAAAAAAGAGAGGCCAGAGGCCTCTCTTTCAGAATCTGGAGCGGGAAACGAGACTCGAACTCGCGACCTCAACCTTGGCAAGGTTGCGCTCTACCAACTGAGCTATTCCCGCTTGGGAGGCGAAATTCTACCCATTCTGGAAGGGGCGTCAAGGCCTTTTTTCAACCGCGCGCATCCAGCAACCAGCGCGCTTCGCAACCTGACGGGCATCCCGTGTGCCGCCGATTAACCGTTGCCCAGCTTCTTCTGTCGTGAGCGCTCGCGTGCGGCACGCTCGTCCTCGCGCAGGCTCGGCCAGGCCGCGTGCAGATACTGCAGGCCGGACCACAGCGTCAGCACTGCCGCGATGGCCAGCGTCCAGTCACCGATGTGGAAGATGGGCCAGCCCATCCAGATGTCCTCGACCGCCACGCTGGGCGCGACCGAGTACAGCAGGCACAGCAGCGCGACCATCTGCGCGGTTGTCTTCACCTTGCCGATCATCGCCACCCGCACCTTGGCACGCTGGCCAAGCTCGGCCATCCATTCGCGCAATGCCGAGACCGCGATTTCGCGGCCAACGATGACGGCGGCCCAGAACGCCATCCACGGCGTCGGATGCCCCTGCACGATCAGGAACAGCGCCACCGCCACCATCAGCTTGTCCGCCACCGGGTCGAGAAAGGCGCCGAACGCGGATTCCAGCTGATAGCGGCGGGCGATCCAGCCATCGAGCCAATCGGTGATCGCGGCCAAGCCGAAGATCGCCGCCGAAGCGAAGTTGGTCCAGGTGTAGGGCAGGTAGAACACCAGCACCAGCACCGGGATCATCACGATCCGCAACAGTGTCAGCCAGGTGGGCAGGGTCAACTTCATGCTTGCGCGCTTCTCTCTCTAATCGGCCGCATCGGGCGTGGCCAACCCGTGCAGGTTAGCGTAGATACGGGCCGCGAGGGCATCATTGATGCCTTCCACCTTGGCGATCTCCGCTTCACCGGCCGCCTTCAGGCCGACCAGCCCACCGAAATGCTTCAGCAGGCTGGCACGACGACGCGGGCCGATGCCCGGGATGTCTTCCAGCCTGCTGGTCATGCGCGCCTTCTGCCGGCGGCCGCGGTGACCGGTGATGGCGAAGCGGTGCGCCTCGTCGCGCACCTGCTGGATGAACTGCAGGGCGGGATTGGCGGCACCGGGGCGGAGCTCGCGGCCGTCGGGCATGACCAGCGCCTCATGACCGGCGCGGCGCTCCACGCCCTTGGCCACGCCCACCAGCAATACGCCCTCCACGCCCAGGTCGGCCAGCGCAGCCTGCGCCTGCGCCAGCTGGCCGGCGCCACCGTCGATCAGCAGCACGTCGGGCAGTACGCCCTGCTCTTCCACGGCACGGCGGAAGCGGCGATCGATGGCCTGACGCATGGCGGCATAGTCGTCGCCCGGCTCGATGCCGCTGATGTTGTAGCGGCGATATTGGGCACGCACCGGACCGGCCGCATCGAAAACCACGCAGGACGCCACGGTCGCCTCACCCAGCGTGTGGCTGATGTCGAAGCACTCCACGCGCTTGACCGGCTCGGCCAGGCCCAGCATCTCGCGCAGGGCTTCGCTGCGCACGTGCTGCGCGTTGCGGCTGTTGAGCTCGGTGGCCAGCGTCAGCTGCGCGTTGCGGCTGGCCAGCTCCACATAACCGGCGCGCTCGCCACGCACGCTCCACTTCAGCTGCACCTTGCGCTCGGCCGAAGCAGACAGCGCGGCCATCAGCAGATCGGCATCCGGAATCTCGCGATCCAGCAGGATCTCGCGCGGTGGCTCGAACTCGATGTAGTACTGGGAGACGAACGCCGCCAGCACTTCCTGCGGGCTGTCCTCGCCATTGGTGCGGGGGAAGAACGGGCGGGTGCCCAGGTTGCGCCCATCGCGGAATGCCAGCAGCAGCACGCAGGCCTGCGATCCCTGCATGGCCACGGCCAGCACGTCCAGGTCGGCGGCGCGGCCATCGACGTACTGGCGGGTCTGCATGCTGCGCAGCGACGAAATCAGATCACGCAGGCGCGCGGCCTGCTCGAACTCCAGCGCTTCACTGGCGGCCTGCATCTGCTCACCCAGTTCACGGGTCAGCTCATCGCTCTTGCCTTCCAGGAACAGCGCCGCGCGGCGCACCGACTCGGCATACTCGCCTGCCGGCACCAGCTCGACGCACGGGGCACTGCAGCGGCCGATCTGGTACTGCAGGCACGGCCGGGAGCGGTTGCGGAACACGCTGTCCTCGCAGCTGCGCAACTTGAACAGCTTGTGCATCAGGTTCAGCGTCTCGCGCACCGCGGTGACACCCGGATACGGCCCGAAATAGCGGCCGGGGATCGCACGCGGCCCCCGGTGCAGGGCGATGCGCGGCCATTCCTCGCGGGTCAGCAGCACGTGCGGGTAGGTCTTGTCGTCACGCAGGGAGACGTTGTAACGCGGTGCCAGCGACTTGATCAGCTGGTTTTCCAGCAGCAGCGCCTCGGCCTCCGAGCGCGTGACAGTCACATCCATCCGCGTGATCTGCGAGATCATCGACATGATCCGCGCGTTCTTCGGGCTGCCATTGAAATAGCTGCCCACCCGGTTGCGAAGCGCGCGTGCCTTGCCGACGTACAGCAGGGTGTCGTCGGCGGCGTACATGCGGTACACCCCGGGGGCGGTACTGAGTTGGGCCGCGAAGGCCTTGCCGTCGAAGGCCGGGACGGGAACGTCGGTCATTCGCTGATCGGTACTTCGCTGAGTACGCCACTGTCAGGGTCGAAACGCAGCACGGCGTGCGCGTCGGTCTCGGCGATCCACACCGCGCCCGCGCCCACGGCCAGGCCGGCCGGGCCATGCAGGCGCCGTGGCAACGGTTGTGTGGTCAGTTCGCCGCCGCCCAGGCGCAGCGTGCGCAGGCGACCGTTGCCGGTATCGGCAATCCACAGCAGCGGTGCGCCCGGACTCAGCGCAATCGCCTGCGGGAACTGCAGGCTGGCGTGGGCACGCGGGCCGTCGGCTTCACCGAAGCGCCATGTGCCCTGCCCGAGCAGCGTCTGCACCAGATCCCCACGCAGCTGCAGCGCGCGGATCGAAGACCCCAGCGCGTCGGCCACGTACAGGACCTGTTGTACGACGGCAAGCGCGGTGGGTTGCGCGAAGGCAGCCAGATGCCCACTGCCGTCACGCTCGTCGATCGCGCCACTGCCTGCGCGCCATTGCAGGCTGCGCTGGCCGAGGTGGTAGCTCCAGATCCGGTTGTCACCCGCCATGGCGATATGCAGCTGGTTGTCGGCGATGGCGAGGCCGACCGGATGATCCAGCGGCACCTGCCGCGGCTGGGCGACAGGCCCTTCCACCGGCGCGCCCGGGCGTCCATTGCCGCACAGGGTGTCGACCAGACCGGTCAACAGGTTGATCCGGCGGATGGCGTGGTTGCCGGTGTCGGCGACGTACAGGGCGTCGCGCTCGAGCACCAGTGCCTGCGGCCTGTGGAAGGCGGCCTCGGCCAGATTGCCATCCATGAAATCCGCGGTCCCCAGCCCGAACTGACGAAGCACGCGGCCGCCGTGGCTGCATTCGAGAATGCGGTGATGGCCGCTATCAGCGATGTACAGGCGCTCGGTGCTGACCGCCAGGCCCAGCGGAAAGCGCAACGCATGCCGCGGCTCGGGGTGCAGCTCGTTGCCACCGCGCGGCGGGGCCGAGGGTGCACCCTCGCACAGTGCGTTCAGCGCGCGCTCGAGCTCGCCGGCAGCGCCCTGCCCGACCAGCCGCTGCCGCTCGCGTCCCTGCGCGTCAAGAAGGATCAGGGTCGGCCACGCGGTGACACCGAAACGGCGCCAGCCGTCCCAATCCGCATCCAGCAGTACCGGGGCGGTCAGGCCCTGGCGGCGCAGCAGTTTCAACGCGGCATCGGCGTCGCGCTCGAAGTCGAAGCGCGGCACCTGCAGCACCAGCGGCTGCAGCTTGCCCGGATGGCGCGACAGCCATTGGCCGAACTCGGCCAGGCGTTGTGTGCTCCAGGCAGAGGCAGCGTTGACGAACAGCAGCGCGACCGGCCGGCCGCGCAGTTCCGCCAGGGTGCAGGGGGTGGCATTGAGCCAGGTGGCGAACTCGGGCAGGTCCGGGACAGGCTGGGCGTTCATGCCCTGATTATGCCGGAGTCGACGTCATGCAACAGTCGTGCCACCGCACGTTCTGCCGCTTGGTCAACCAGGGTCCAGACCTGCTCGAAATGATCGCTGCCACCGGTGTACGGATCCGGAATGGCGGCCGCGCCCTGCCCGCCTGACCATGGCAGGTACAGGGCCAGGCGCTGGCGCTCCTGCGCGGTGGCCAACCGTCCGGCATCGCGCAGGTTGGCCTCATCGGCGCAGAGAATCCAGTCGAAGCGCTGGAAGTCATCGGCGCGCAGCTGGCGGGCACGCAGCCCGCTGATGTCAACGCCATGGCCGGCTGCGCAGGCGATCGCCCGCCGGTCCGGCGGCTCGCCCACGTGCCAGTCGCCGGTGCCGGCCGAATCGACCTGCACACGGCCGGCCAATGGGGATGCCTCCAGGCGCGCGCGCAATGCCCCCTCGGCCATCGGCGAGCGGCAGATGTTGCCCAGGCAGACGACCAGCAGCTTCATTGCGGGGTCATGGCCCGCAGCACCGCCTCGGCCCGCTCCAGGTCCTCCGGGGTGTCGATGCCAGGCGGAAACGCTTCAGGCGAGATGGCGACGCTGATGGGGAAGCCGGCTTCCAGCACGCGCAGCTGCTCCAGCGCTTCGATCTGCTCCAGCCGGCCCGGCGGCATCGCCGCGACCTGCTGCAGGAAGCCGGCGCGATAACCGTAGATGCCGATGTGACGAAGCCACTGGTGGCCTTCAGGCAGGGCCTCGCGACTGCGTGCGAATCCGTCCCGGTGCCAGGCGATCGGGGCGCGGCTGAAGTACAGCGCCTCGTTGCGCACATTGCGCACCAGCTTGACCACGTTCGGATCGAACAAGGTCTCGGCGTCCTCGACCGTCGTAGCCAGGGTCGACATCGGCGCCGCGCCATCGACCAGCGCCTCGGCCACGGCGCGGATGCCGGCCGCCGGCGCGAACGGCTCATCGCCCTGCAGGTTCACCACCACGGTGTCGTCGTCCCAGCCGGCGATGCGCGCGCACTCGGCCAGGCGATCCGTGCCGGACGCATGCGATGCGGCGGTCATCGCTACCTTCACTTCGCCCAGGCCCGCCAGTGCGTCGGCGATCCGCTGATCGTCGGTGGCCACCCATACCTCGCGCGCGCCAGCCAGCAGCGCACGGCGCGCCACATGCAGCACCAGCGGATCGCCGCCGAGCAGGCGCAGCGGCTTGCCCGGCAGCCGCGAGGCGGCATAGCGGGCGGGGATGGCAACGACGAATTCAGTCATGCGGGCGGTACTCGGCAGGCTCGTTACAACGGGAATGTGGCCAGCGGCGCCTGATTGCAAGCGTCGCCCGGCCGCTCAGTTCGGTCGCAGCTTGTCCAGGCGATCGGTCAGCGCCACCCAGAACGCGGCAGGCAGTTCAGCGCGCAACGGCACGGCGTAATGCCAGTCATTGCCGAACGCGCGGCACTTCACGGCGTCCTTCTCGGTCATCAACACCGGCAGCTGGCTGCCAAAGGACAGTTCCTGCGGCTGGTAGGCATGGTGATCGGCGAAGGCATGCGGCACCACGCCGATGCCACGCGCGCGCAGCATGTCGAAGAAGCGCTGTGGATGGGCGATGCCCGCCACGGCATGCACGCGCTGGCCCTTGAAATAGCCCAGCGGGCGCGCACGCCCACCCGCGAGAGGCTGTGCGGTGTCGATATGCAGGGCCATCGGCCATTGACCGAATCCGCAGGCCTGCGCCGCGCCGTCCTCATCCGTCTGGCCCAGGTTGACCACGCGGAAATCGCACTCGGCAGCGCGGCTGACCGGCTCGCGCAACGGGCCGGCCGGGATCATCCGGCCGTTGCCGTAGCGGCGCTGCGCATCCACCACTTCGATTTCGATGTCACGCGCCAGCCGGTAGTGCTGCAGGCCGTCGTCGCAGACGATCACATCGCAACCGGCCTCGATCAGCGCACGGCCCGCCGCCACCCGATCGCGATCGACGCGCACCGGCACGCCGGTCTTCCAGGCAATCAGCACCGGCTCATCGCCGCCGGTTGCAACCGGCGTATCGGCCTTTACCCACTGCGCCTTGTCGGCGTTCTCGCGGCCATAACCACGGCTCGCCACGCCTGGCGTCCAGCCGGCCGCGCGCAGCCGCTCGACCAGGGCGATGGTCAACGGCGTCTTGCCGGTGCCGCCAGCGGTGATGTTGCCGACCACGATGACCGGCACCGGCAACGTGTGGCGCTTGCGCCAACCACGCTGGTACAGGCGTCGCCGCAGCGCGGTGACGCCGGCATACAACGGAGCCAGCAGGCGCATGGGCCATGGAACCGAACTGCCGTCATACCAGTACGGCGGGGTCTGGGTACCCTTGCCTGCCATCAGTCCTGCCTTTCGCGGAACTGCATGCTGTGCAGGTGCTGGTACAGGCCACCCATGGCAAGCAGCTCATGATGGGTGCCACGTTCGACGATGCGGCCGTGATCCATCACCAGCACCTGGTCGGCGTGTTCGATGGTGGACAGGCGGTGGGCGATCACCAGCGTGGTGCGCTCCGGCATCAGTCGCTGCAGCGCGTCCTGCACCAGCCGTTCGGATTCATTGTCCAGCGCCGCGGTGGCTTCATCCAGGATCAGGATCGGCGCATCACGCAGGATCGCGCGGGCGATCGCCAGGCGCTGGCGCTGGCCACCGGACAGCAGCGCACCGTTCTCGCCCACCGGCGTCTGCAGCTGCTGTGGCATGCGTGCGATGAATTCCCAGGCATTGGCCGCTTCGGCCGCGGCACGGATCTGCTCGTCGGTCGCATCCATGCCATAGGCGATGTTGGCAGCGATGGTGTCGTCGAACAGCATGACCTTCTGCCCGACGATCGCCACCTGCCGGCGCAGGTCAGCCAGCGGATAGTCATCCAGGGGTACGCCGTCCAGCCGGATGACGCCGCCATTGGGCTCGTAGAACCGTGGCACCAGCCGGATCAGGCTGGTCTTGCCGCTGCCGGAACGACCAACGATGGCGGTGACCGTTCCGGGCCTGGCAACGAAACTGATGTCATCCAGGGCGATGCCGCTGTCTTCGCGATAACGCAGCATCACGTGCTCGAACGACAGTTCACCGCGTACGCGCTGCACGACATGCGTGCCGTCGTCGCGCTCGACCGGCATGTCGATGATGCCAAACAGGCGCTCGGCCGCCGCGACGCCACGCGAGATCGAGGTCTGCACGCTGGTCAGGCGCCGCAGCGAAGGGATGATCGCCATCATCGAGGTCATCAGGCCCATGAACTGGCCCGCATTGAGCTTGCCGGCCAGTGCTTCGCGGGTGGACACCCAGACGATCACCGCCAGGGCCAGCGCAGCGAGGAACTGGACCACGCTGGACGCGGCGGCACGCGTCACTTCGACTTTCATGTTCAGCGCGAGCATGCGGTTGGCCAGGCGCGAGTAACGGGCGATCTCATGCGCCTGCGTGCCATGCACCTTCACTTCCTGCTGCGCGGCGAGCGACTGTTCCGCCGTCTGCGCCATCGTGCCCATGCCGTCCTGGATGCCGCGGCTGATGCGGCGGTAGCGCTTGCCGACATAGGACACGATGCCGCCGATCAGCGGCACCACCAGCAGCATCGCCAGGGTCACCTTCACGCTCATCTGCAGCATCACCACCAGCATGGCGATGATGGTCAGGGTGTCGGCGACCACGGTCTTCAGTGCGTCGGCGCTGGCCTGGGTGACCTGCTCGGTGTCGAAGTTGAGGCGGCTGACCATCACCGGCGTCGCCTCGTTGTCGAAGTGCGAAGACGGCAGGTGCAGGTACTTCTGCAGAACCTGCTCGCGCAGGTCGCGGACCACGCTGCGCCCGGTCTTGGCCAGCGTGTAGTCGCTGACCCAGGTGGCCAGGCTGCGCATCAGGAACAGGCCCAGGATGGTCAGCGGAAGGATCACCGCCATGCGCGGCTCCGGGTTGACGAAGCCCCGGTTGACCAGCGGCTCCATCAGCTTGGTGAAGTGATAGCCGGCCAGTGCTTCGACCACCATCGCGATGACCGCGGCCACCATGAACACCCAATAGGCCCGGGTATAGCCCAGCAGGCGTTTGTAGATCGGCCACACCGGCGCGTGTTTGGAACTCATGGACGCACCTCTGGCGCAGTGGCGATTGCAATACGGCGGAAACCGAGCTGACCAAGCGCATCCTGCGCGGTCACGACGGCCTGGTAGGGAGTACGCGCGTCGGCACGCAGCAGCACGGTCTGTTCGCGATCACTGCCCGCCACAGCGGCAATGGTCTGCTTGACCGACTCGACGTCGCTGCGCAGCACTTCCTGGTCATTGATGAAATAGCGCCCATCGGCATTGATCAGCACGCTCAACGAACGCGGTGGTTCATCGGTGTGCTGCTGGCTGGCGGTGGGCAGCTGCACCTGCAGCGTCGAACGCGCATCGAAGGTGGTGGTGATCACGAAGAAGATGATCAGCACCAGGATGACATCGATCAGCGGTACCAGATCGATATGCGGCTCATCCTGGGATCGGTCGTTGCCGATACGCATCGATCAGGCCTTCGCCGGGGCGGGCGCAGCGGCACGTGCAGCCGATGCCGGTGCGGGCGCCATCACGCCGGGACGGCCATCGAGCGTATCCAGCAACGCGCTGGCTTCCTGTTCCATCTCCACTACGTAGCCGTGGATCCGGCCCTTGAAATAGCGATGGAACATCAGCGCAGGAATCGCCACGATCATGCCGGTAGCCGTGCAGACCAGGGCCTTGCCGATGCCACCGGCCAACTGGTTCACATCGCCCACGCCGTGGTCGAGGATGCCCAGGAACATCTGGATCATGCCGATCACCGTGCCGAGCAGGCCCAGCAGCGGGCCGGCCGAGGCAATGGTGCCGAGCGCGTTGAGGAACCGCTCCATGCGGTGTACCAGGTGGCGGCCGGTGTCCTCGATACGCTCGCGGATCTGGTCGCGCGGACGATTGCGTGCTTCCAGCGCGGCGGCGAGCAGCGCTCCCAGTGGCGAGTTGGCGCGCAGCGTCTGCAGATGGGCAGGGTCGAGCTTGCCGCGCGCAGCCCAGTTGCGCACTTCCTGGCCCAGCCCCGGTGGCAGCACTTCAGCGCGCCGCAGGGACCAGAAGCGCTCCAGGACGATTGCCAAAGCCAGTACGCCCAACAGCAGCAGCGGCACCATCGGCCAGCCACCGGCCTTGACCAGTTCCCACACGTTTCAACCCTCCGGCCCAGCGGCCGCCTGTTCGATCGGCGATAGGATAGCAGCCGACCGCGCCCGCCCAGCGGCATCCCACCACCGGGCCGCGTGGATGCGCTGTTCACGCAGCTGCAGGCCTTGTGCGCCAAGCCATATGCGGATCGCGCCGGATTCGGCCGTAGCCAGCACTTCGGCGCCCACGGCGCGCCAGAGCTGCACCACGTCACGTTTCGGGTGGCCAAAACGGTTCTGGTGCCCGGCCGAGACCACGGCCAGCCGGGGAGCCACCGCTGCCACCCAGGCCGGATCCGAACTGCCCCCGCTGCCATGATGCGGCACCAGGACCACGTCCGCGCGCAGCTCGCCGGGCGCCCGCTCCACCAGGCGCCGTTCGGTCGCCGCGCCGATGTCGCCGGCCAGCAGGATCACGCCATGTGCGCTGGCGATGCGCAGCACGCAGCTGTCCTCGTTGCCGGCCGTCGGCACGTCGGGCCCGGGATGCAGCACCTCGAAGTCCACCCCGTCCCACCGCCAGCGAACGCCGCGATGGCAGCTGCCGGCACCGTCGAGGCTGCTGCCTGGGGGTGCCAGCAGCTCCAGGTGCGGCAGCTGCCGGCGCAACCGCGGCAGTGCGCCGGTGTGATCCAGATGGTCATGACTGAGCACCACGCGACCGGGCGGCACCTGACCCAGCGCACGTACGGCCGGCAGCAGGACCCGTTCGTCGCCATCGCCACCGATCGCAGGGCCGACGTCGTACCACAATGCATGCCGTGCCGTACGCACCAGCACCGCCGTGCCCTGCCCGACATCATGCACCAGCAGCTGCACCTCCCCGGCAGCCGGTATGTCACGTGACGGCCATGACAGCGGCAGGCACAGCAGCGCGCCGGCCAGCACGCCGCCGGCCCCGCGCGGCAGCAACCACCAGAACAGGCCCGCCAAGGCCGCTGGCACAGTCCACGCCGGAGCCTCGGCCAGCCACCACATCGCCTGCGGGTGGTCTGCCAGCGGCTGCAGGGCCTGCCAGCTGAGGTCGAACAGCCAGGACGCTGCGCGCCAGGGCCATCGTCCCGCCCCGCTGTACAGGGCATCCAGGGCGGTGCCAAGCAGTGCCAGTGGCACCACCAGCAGGCTCCACCACGGGATGACCGGCAGATTGACCAGAGGCCCAGGCGCGCGGCGCCTCCGAACAGGGCCACGCACAGCGGCAGGAGGCCGAGACTGGCCACCCCCTGGGCCGCGAAGAAGGCCTGCAGGCGGCTCCCCACACTGTCGGCGCTTGCCGTCGGCAGGCACCACAGCAGCCAGAGCACGCCACCGAAGCTGAGCCAGAAGCCGGCCGACAGCACGGACAGTGGTGCTGGCAGCAGCAGCACCAGGGCCGCCAGTGACACGGCCTGGACCACGTCGGGAGGTCGCCGCCCCCCGCGTGCCAGGGCAATCAGCCCGATCATCAACGCCGTGCGTACGGTCGGCAGTTCCGCGCCGGCCACCAGGGCATAGCCGGCCGCTGCCAGCGCGGCGGAACACGCAGCGGCCTGCGGACGCGGCCAATGACGGGCCAGCGACGGCAACAGCCACCACACTGCGCTGCACAGCAGTGCCGCGCAGCCACCCACCAGGCCCACGTGGAAGCCCGAGATGGCGATCAGGTGGGTCAGCCCCAGCGCACGCAACTGATTCCAATCGGTGTCGGACAGCCATCGGGTATCGCCCAGCGCGAGCGCGCGGATGAAGCGCGATGCGGGGCTGGGAACCTGCATTGCAATCGCATCGCTGCTGCGCTCGCGCCAGGCCAGCAGCCCGTCCGGCGCCTGCAGTTCACGCGCACTGCCCGCTGCACGCACCGTGCCGTGACCGGCAATGCCCGCCAGCACGGCATGACGTTCGGCGTCGAAGCCGCCAGGATTGATCCGCGAGCGTGGCGCCCGCAGCCGCAACGGCAACCGCCACTGCGCCCCCGCACGGACCTGATGACGGCCCCCACCCTCAACGCGCATGCGGGTTCCGGGCCATGGATCGCTCCAGGTGATCTGCAGGCGCTTGCCCGCCAGTGCGGGATGCCCCGGTGCATCGCCGACCTGCAGGACGAAACGGGTATGGCCGCCCGCCGTTACCGGCAGATCGACGACGCGCCCGCTGACCACGGCATCGCGGACCGGCATGGCCGGCGGCAGTTGCTGCTGCAGCGTCCATTGACCATGCAGGGCCGCCCACGCTGCGCCGAACAGCAGCGCGGCAACCGCGCGGCCGCGCCACGGCAGCGCCCACCCCAGGCCGGCCACGGTGCTGGCCAGCGCGCAGCTCCAGAGCGGTGGCAACGCGGGCAGCAGCACGCACGCCAGGGCGCCGCTGACGAACGCGGCAGTGCAGACCCCGCCAATGGGAGCGGGCAACGGAGTATCGGCGGCCATCGCATCAGCCTGCCGCGTGCTGCCCCTGCCCTCCTATCAGGCAACGACCCGCGCAGCGGTCAGCGCCGCACGCTGCCGCGATGGAAATTGACCCGGAAGCTGGCGCCGCCGCCGACGGCTTCACCCACACTGACCGAGCCACCGTGATGCTGGACGATCTCCTTGACCAGGTGCAGGCCCAACCCGCTGCCACTGCCCGCCGCACGCAGTCGATGGAAGGGCTCGAAGATCGCCTCGCGGTCGCCGACCGGCACGCCCGCGCCCTGGTCGCTGACTTCCAGCAGACCGGTCCGGTCGAGACGTACGCAGATCGTGCCACGCCCGCCGCCATGGACGATGGCGTTGTGCACCAGATTGGCGATGACCCGCCCCAGCGCCAGACTGTCGCCGTGGATCCACACCGGCGTCTCTGGTGCGTCCACCTCGAAACCGTAGCCAGCGCCCACCACCAACGGAGCCAGTTCGGCCGCCGCTTCGCGCACCACCAGGGCCAGATCCAACCGTTGCATCGCACTGGTGTTGCGATCCAGCCGCTGCAGATCCAGCAGGTGCTCGGCCACGTTGCCCAGGCGAGCAATGTCGGTCAGCAACTGCGATTTCAACTCGCCCTGCGGCAGCTGCGACAAGCGCGCCTGCACCACGGCAATCGGCACGCGCAGCTCATGCGCGGCATCAGCAAGAAACTTGTCACGCGCCGCATAGCCCTGCTGCACCTTGTCGATGGCATCGTTGAACGCCTCCACCAGCGGTGCTACCTCGGTCGAGACCAGCTGCGCGTCCAGCCGCGCGCCCGGCTGGCCGATGTCCAGTTCCTTGGCCTGCTGCGCGGAGCGTCGGACACCTCGCATCGCGCGGTGGATCACGGTCGGCATCACCAGCAGGGTGACCACGATCAGCGGCAGGAAGAACCACAGGCCAATCAGGCGCAGCACCATCAGCGCGCCATCCAGCAGGCCGCCCTTCGGTGCGCCCCCCACCATCACCGTGATGCGACGCCCGTCCTCGTTGCGGATCATCACCCGCGCCACGTCCAGATAGGGCGGCACCAGTGAACCCAGTTCGGTGGCACCCAGCGTCGGCAGCCGCGCCAGCAGCGGCGCATGGATCGCCGGTACCTTGCCACGCTCGAGCCAGGCTCCCCGGTCATCGACGGCGGCGAACCAGAGGTTGCCACCGGCGCGCGCATCCAGCTTCTGCCAGCGTGCCTCGTCCAGCGCCAGGCCCCCATCCTGGCTGTGCACGGCCTTGGCCACCGCCTCGGCGGTGAACATGTCCATGCCCCAGGAATCCTTGTCACCCCAGGTGAGGATCAGTGCGACCACGGCGAACAGCACGGTGAACGCCTGCGCCAGGAACAACCGCCAGGCCAGGCCGAGGGTGATCGATCGGATCGGTCGCGCCATGTCAGGCCTCCGCCAGCAGGTAGCCGACGCCGCGGATGACATGGATCTCCACGCCAGCGCCCGCCTGTTGCAGCGCCTTGCGCAGTTTGGAGATGTGCGCATCCAGCGCGTTGGACTGGATCTCGTCATCGAAACCGTAGACCGCCGCCTCCAATGCGCTGCGCGTGACCGTGCGCCCTTGCCGCATCGCCAGCGCCTGCAGCACCAGCACCTGGCGGCGCGGCAGTGCCAGCGTCTGGCCCTGCACCTGCGCCTGCAGCGATTCGAAGTCGAATTCCAGCTGCCCGAGCCGCAGGCTGGGGGTGACCATCGCCGATGGCCGACGCGATACCGCGCGGATGCGTGCCATCAGTTCTTCGATCGCCACCGGCTTGACCAGATAGTCATCGGCACCGACATCCAGGCCCTCGACCTTGTCCGACAGCGTGCCCTTGGCGGTCAGCATGATCACCGCCAGATTCGGCCGCAACGTGCGTGCGGTGGCCACAAAGGTGGCGCCATCGCCGTCCGGCAGCTGGCGGTCGAGCAGCATCAGCTGGTGCACCGGTTCGCGCAACGCGATGGCGGCTTCGGCGAGGCTGCCGACCACGTCGGCGACCACGCCCTGCCGCTCCAGCCCGGACTGCAGGGCCCGCGAGAGGTCGGGATCATCTTCGACCAGAAGAATGCGCATGGAGGTCTCTGCTGCGGGAAACGGTTCGGATCATTGTGCCAGCCAGGGCCCGGTCGCGCTCCGTGTGCATCGACGCAATGTTGCGACAATGTTGACACCGCAGCATGCAGCCTCATCCCCTGCAAAGCTGTCGATCGATGCCCTTGTCGCCCTCTGCCCTGCTGCGCCCGATGTTGTTCTCCGCCGTGCTTTCGATGCCGCTGCTGGCCCAGGCGGCGGAACAGACACCCGGAGTGAAGGCCGGGATCACGGTCGGCGCGACATCGGGCGCCTACGCGCACTACGACGTCAAGCCATTGGTCGTGCCCGCCCTCTCCTGGCAGGGCGAGCGCTTCTTCGCCAGCCCCGGCTCGCTGGGCATGTACCTGTACAAGGGCGAGGGCCTGCGCCTGTCGGCGGCGCTCACGCCCTACACGCTGCGCTTCAAGACCGATGACGTGAACGATCCAGAGCTGCGCCGCCTGCACAGCCGGCAGATGTCGGCGATGGGAGGCATCAATGCCGAATACAGCGCCGACTGGGGCATCGTCGAAGCCAGTGTGATGCGCGAGATCAGCGGCCATGGTGGCGGCCTGGAATCAAGCCTGTACTACAGCTATCCGCTGCAGGCCGGTCGTTTCACCTGGGTGCCGAGGGCCGGAGTGGTGCACTCCAGTGCGCGCCTGCTCGATTACTACTACGGCATCAGCGACGAGGAAGCACTGCGTTCGGGCCTGGCCGCCTACAGCCCCGGCAGCGCCACCTCGCCGAGCGTGCAGATCGCGGTCAGCACGCCACTGGGCAGCAGATGGCGCGCCACCGGCGTAGTGGCCAACCAATGGTTCGGCGATGCGGTCAAGGACAGCCCGATGGCGCGCCGTGGCAGCCAGACATCCGCCTTCATTTCCCTGATGCGTTCGTTCTGACCGAGCGCTCCCCGGACGAGGAATCCCCATGGCCTCCCCCAGCCCCGCAGCCGATGCGCACGCGATCCTGCGCGCCCCCGATCTGGACAGCGCCGAACGCGCGTATCTCGGCCTTCTGCCGGACCTGGACCACGTCGATGCGCTGACCCGTCGTGCAGTGGGCCTGTCGAAGGTAGCCGACGCGGCACGCGGCTACGCCCTGTCGATGACCCTGATCGGCCTTCGCCTGCAGGAACTGGAGATGGGTGAGCCCTGCACGACGGAGCACCGCCAGGCGACACTGCGCAGCCTGCGCCAGGCCTTCAGCGCCTGACCGCCCCCCAGAACGGCACCCGTCCGCAGCCGATGCGGGCCACGCGTGTCCGAGTGTGCGGCACGCCGGCACGCAGGCGCGCCATCAGCGGCAGGTCGTCCAGGCCAGCACGGCACACAGGATGGCCACCCAGACCACGGCCTTGAACGTGCCTGCCAGCATGTTGCCGCCGAACAACAGGTCGAGCAGCGGGTTGGGCCTGGAAACGGGAACGTGATCGCTCATTGCAGCTGCTCCTTGTGATGGCCGCGATTGCGCGGTCGCCGCAATTCTACGCCTGCCCGGCGCGGATTCATCGGCGCCTGGCTGCGTTTGGCGGCTCGATCCCGGTGTTCGTCGCAGGCCGGCTGTGGTCCCGGCGGCGAAGTGCCAGTCTGCCTGCACTTTCCCGCTGGAGCACCGTGCCATGCCGATGCTTGCCCTGTTGCTGCTGTGCGCTGGCGCGTTCGGTCACGCCACCAGTGCCGACGAGCCCGTGCTGGTCGATCTGCCCCTGCAGTCCGGATCATCGACGAGGGTGGCGCAGCCCGCCATGCAGCGCGAACTGGAACCTGCCAGCCTGCGGCTCTTCCACCTGCGGCAGGATCGACTGCTGCGGGTGGGACAACAATGCCTGTCGCAGGAACTGGCCGATGGCCATCGCGAAATCGTCGGCGAGGCACGCATCATCCAGCTGTGGGAGCGTATCGATGGGCACTGGCGGATACGGCGGACGCTCGTCATTGACCACCGGGCCACGCGGACGTGACATCACGCGACCATTGCGTGCGGTCATGAAAAAAGCCGGCGATCGCCGGCTTTTCGTATTACCACCGCTGCACCGGCAGGGCCGGGAGCCAGGTGGTGGGCGGTACAGGGTTCGAACCTGTGACCCCTACCATGTCAAGGTAGTGCTCTACCGCTGAGCTAACCGCCCATCGTGTTACTGCGGCCCGCCAGCGGGCCTCTTTACGTAAAAACCCGGCGCCAGGGCCGGGCTTTCAATTCACGACCGCCCTCTTTCGAGAACGTCGTGGTGGGCGGTACAGGGTTCGAACCTGTGACCCCTACCATGTCAAGGTAGTGCTCTACCGCTGAGCTAACCGCCCGTTTGGGGTCTGAACGTCCGCGAATGCGTCGGTGCAGGCCGCGTATATTACGGATGCCGGCCCGGAAGCGCAACACTTTTGTGAAGACGTGCGGCACTGTCGCGTTCAGCCCAGGCTGGCCTCCTTCAGCTGTCGGATCTGGTCGCGGACGCGGGCCGCGTCCTCGAATTCCAGGTCCTTGGCGTGCTGGTACATCTGCTGTTCCAGAGCCTTGAGACGCGCCGCCAGCTGCGCCGGCCCGAGCGCGCGGTAGTCGGCCACATCCTCGGCCACTCCAGGCCTGCCCTTGCCTTTTCCCTTGCGCGATTCCTTCTCGGCCGCTTCGGATCGGGCACCTTCCAGTACGTCGGTGATCGGACGCGCCACCGAGCGCGGAATGATGCCGTGCTCTTGGTTGTACTCGACCTGCTTGGCGCGTCGGCGGTCGGTCTCGTCGATCGCGGCCTGCATCGAACGGGTCACCTTGTCGGCATACAGGATGGCCTTGCCGCGCACATTGCGGGCCGCACGGCCGATGGTCTGGATCAGCGAACCGGTGGAGCGCAGGAATCCCTCCTTGTCCGCGTCCAGGATCGCCACCAGCGACACCTCGGGCATGTCCAACCCCTCGCGCAGCAGGTTGATGCCGACCAGCACGTCGAACTTGCCCAGGCGCAGGTCACGGATGATCTCCACGCGTTCGACGGTGTCCACGTCCGAGTGCAGGTAGCGCACGCGGATGCCATGCTCGGTGAGGTACTCGGTCAGGTTCTCGGCCATGCGCTTGGTCAGCGTGGTGACCAGCACGCGGTCGCCAGCCTTGATGCGCTCGTTGGCCTCGCTCATCAGATCGTCGACCTGGGTAGCGACCGGGCGGATCTCCACCATCGGGTCGATCAGGCCGGTCGGCCGCACCACCAGCTCGGTCACTTCGTCGCCCGACTCGCGCATTTCATACGGGCCCGGCGTGGCCGACACGTAGATGCTGCGCGGCGAGCGCGCTTCCCACTCTTCGAAACGCAGCGGGCGGTTGTCCAGCGCCGAGGGCAGGCGGAAGCCGAACTCGACCAGGGTTTCCTTGCGCGACCGGTCGCCCTTGAACATCGCGCCGATCTGCGGAATGGTCACGTGCGATTCGTCAATCACCAGCAGCGCGTCGGCCGGCAGGTAATCGAACAGGGTCGGCGGTGGCTCGCCGGGGCCCTTGCCGGTGAGATGCCGCGAGTAGTTCTCGATGCCGTTGCAGTAGCCGACCTCGGCCATCATCTCCAGGTCGAACTGGGTGCGCTGGGCAAGGCGCTGCGCCTCGACCAGCTTGTTCTGAGCGTAGAGCTGCTCAAGCCGCTCCTTCAGTTCCACCTTGATGGTCTCGATCGCCGCGAGCACGCGTTCGCGGGTCGTCGCATAGTGGGTCTTCGGGTAGACGGTGAAGCGCATCAGGTTGCGCAGGGTTTCGCCGGTGAGCGGATCGAACATCGTGATCTTCTCGACCTCGCCATCGAACAGCTCGATGCGCAGCGCCTCGCTGTCCGACTCCGCCGGGAACACGTCGATCACTTCGCCGCGCACGCGGAAAGTGCCGCGCTGCAGCTCGTATTCGTTGCGGGTGTACTGCAGCTGCGTCAGATGATTGATCAGGTCGCGCTGGTCGATGCGTTCGCCCTTGGACAGGATCAGGCGCAGTGACAGGTAATCCTCGGGCGCACCCAGGCCGTAGATCGCCGACACGGTGGCCACCACGATCGCGTCGGGCCGCGACAGCAGGGTTTTGGTCGCCGCCAGCCGCATCTGCTCGATGTGCTCGTTGATCGAACTGTCCTTCTCGATGAAGGTGTCCGACGACGGCACATAGGCCTCGGGCTGGTAGTAGTCGTAGTAGCTGACGAAATACTCCACCGCGTTGTGCGGGAAGAACGCCTTGAATTCACCGTACAGCTGTGCGGCCAGCGTCTTGTTCGGCGCCATGATCAGCGTCGGCTTCTGGATCTGCTGGATGACATTGGCGATGGTGTAGGTCTTGCCCGAGCCGGTCACACCCAGCAGCGTCTGCTTGGCGATGCCGGACTCGAAATTGCTGGTCAGCTTCGCGATGGCGTTCGGCTGGTCGCCCGCCGGTGAATACGGCGAGACGAGTTCAAAACTGTCGCTCATGATGTTGCCAGATCCCGGGAGCGGTCAGTATACGGGGCATCCGGTGACGGCCGGCTGAGGGGAAGCCGGACACCCCGACGCGCCAACCTCCAATGGAGACCGGCCGGCGGGGCCGGCAGGCTGGGGGCATGCTCCAGACCCTCTGCAACCACCCCGCGCGCAAGGCCCGGGGGCTCCACCTGCCTCAAATGCTGGTGGTCCTGATGATCCTGTGTGTACTGCTGGCCGTGGCCTGGCGCCCCTGGCAGCGGGCGATGCGCCAGCTGCAGGCCGAATCCCTGCGTGCCCAGCTGGTCGGCAGCCTGTCGCTGGCGCGCAGCACCGCCATCACCGAGGGACGCCCGGTCACCGTGTGCGGCTCCGGCGACGGCAGCCGCTGCGACAACCGCTGGAGCCAGGGCTGGCGCGTTCAGGTTGAGCCGTGGGTGGCCAGCGGGGGAATGACCACCCTGCTGCACACCCATGAGAACCGCCATCGCCATGTGGAACTGAGAGCGAGCGACCATCGCGCCCACATCCGATTCCGTGCTGACGGGCGCAATGCCGGCACCAACCAGTCCATCGTGCTGTGCGTGCAGGGCCTGGAACACAGCCGCGTGATCATCAACATCCCCGGGCGGATCCGGAGCCTGCGCCCACGCGTGCCTACGCCCTGCTGATCCGGCGCGGCATGCCCCAACGAAAAAAGCCGCGATTGCTCGCGGCTTTCTCGAAACTGGCGCCCGAAGTTGGACTCGAACCAACGACCCCCTGATTAACAGTCAAGTGCTCTAACCGGCTGAGCTATTCGGGCGGGGTGCGCATTCTAGCCAATTCCAGAAGCGGGGTGCAAGCCCCTTCCACACTCACCGCTGCCGTCTACCAGCACTCCGGGTTGGTCTTGCTGTCCGGCGTCTTTCGGCCCGCCTGATCGAGTTTCAGCGTGCCGCACGCGCCTTGTCCTGGCCGGTTTCCGGAACCGCCTGCAGGGTATAGGTCCCGGCGGTCGCCTTGCCGTCGAACGATATGGCATAGCGGGCCGAGCCCTGCCGCGGCGACTGGCTGAACGGCAGCGAGAATCCGTCGTAGCTGTTCTGCACGGTGTGATGCCGCTCGAGCAGCTGCGCGATCTCGACCAGGTCAGCCTTGGCCATCGCGCGGTGCGTCTTCAGCACATGTCGCTGGTAGGAAGGCAACGCCACGGCCGCAAGCACCGCGATGACGGCAACGGTGATCATCAGTTCGATCAGGGTGAAGCCCGTCACCTGCTGTTGTCTGCTGGATGTGCGCATGGCAGCTCCCGTATTCCTGGTAATCATCGGATCTGGCGCCACGACTGGCGGCCACAGGCACGCTGGCCATACGCGGTATCCGCGCCCGGCGTGTTCAGGGCCACGATGCAGCGGTCCAGCGATCCATCGACCGTGCACTTCGGATCGCTGGGATCGCAGCCCTTCAAGGTAGTGCTGTTGACATTGGTGGACAGCACCGGGGCACCGGTTGCGATGTCTCCGCCGCGGGTCAGCGCACCGGCACCACAGTTGGCGCCGCACAGCGCGTTTCCGCCGACCTCGTCGGTCAAGCCGCTCATCGCCGGCTGGCCGGTCAGCATGTTCAGGCGATAGCGCCAGTTGGTGCCGCCGCCGGTGCCGCAGACCGCCTGCCCGGGCACATAGGTGGTGAACATCACCGCGCCGCCCTGCAGCGTCGGATAGCCGAAGAAGCGCTCACCCTCCACATTGGAACCCACGATCAGGTCGACGTACCAGCCGCGCTTGCTCGCGTAGTCCACGCCGTTGCCCGACACGTCACGGAACCCGGCACCGTTGGCACTGACGGTCTGCCCCACCAGCGAATCACGGCTGGAAATGGCAGTGGAGAGGTTGTCCCAGAGACCATACAGCGTCTGCACCGGCGAATTACGGGTGACTGCATTGTCGTCAGCGGTGAAGTAGCGACCGGTACCGAAGAACAGGCTGACGCCACCGCCCGGCCCCGCCGAGACTTCGATCGCGCCGGTGATCGGCTGGGCGACAGCGCTGCGCACTGCGGTGAACAGCGGCGTGCCGTTGAGGGCCACATTCCAGGCGCTGGGATCACCGCCACGCAGGTCGAATCGCCACATGTTGCCCTGCATGTCGCCGCCGTAGACGGTGTCGGCCAGGCCACTGCTGTTGTGCAGCGCTACCGCGGTGACATGGTTGAGGCCATTGGCGACTGCATACTTGCCCGCCGTAGGGTATACGCGCTTGAGGATCTCGCCGGTGCGGATGTCGACCACATAGAGCACCGGTCGGCCGGTGCTGGAATTGACGCCATTGCCGAACAGGGCGACGAACCGGGGCGGACTGTCCGCATTGGGGCCGGCGACGGGCACCACGACCGGCTTGCCCATGACGAAGCCCAGGTCCGATTCGGTCTTGCCGGAAATCTCCCACAGCACGTTGCTGGCGGTGAATCCGGTGGGATTACTGATATCCAGGGCAAACACCGAACCGTTGCCCACTGCCGTGGCCGACGGCCCGCGCGACGCGCCGCCGCCGCCGGTCGAACCGACCAGTACCGTGCGCCAGGCATCGCCGTAGTAGACGTCCGACGAGGTCAGTCCGCCATCCACGTAGTAGCGATGACCATAGGTAGGGTTGGCCAGCTCCGCCATGTGCTGCAGCGAGGCCGATGGAATGAAGGCGAACTGCTCGCTGCCCGCCGAGGTGCCGGTGCTGGCATTGAAGCCATGCAGCATGCCGTCGTTCGCACCGACGTAGACCATCGACGGTGGGCCACCGTTTGCCACCTTGGTCGCCAGGTAGGCCCGATAGCTCAAACCGAGCGTGGTCTTCCAGCTCACTCCGCCCTGCGCCTGCCACGAGGTGAAGCCGTAGTCGTCCTTGTTGGACACAATCTCCACGCTGGAATTGACGATATCGCCGAGCAGTGAGCTGCGCGGGCGGAAACCGCTCACCGGTGAGCCGCGCAGGTAACTGACCAGATCCGCCACGCTGTGCGAACCGAACCAGTTCGGCACCGTGTTGAGCCCCATGTTGCCGAGCTTCTCGGCGCGATCACGCCCGGGAACGTTGTCGGCAGTGAAATCGGCCGCTGCCACCGGCACCAGCTGGTTGGACGTGTTTACATAGGTCGGTGCGGTCGACATCACGATGGTCCGCCCGGAGGCGCTCATCTTGGTCGACGCACGCCACAGTTCAGCGCCGGCGCCACCGGTGTTCGTGGTCTGGCTGGCGATGACATCACCGGTCCAGTCGTTCGAGCCCGACGGCACCGTGTAGTGCGCGGACACGGTGAAGGAGCCGGCGTTGACACGGGCGCCGGTGCCGCTGCCACCGACCGGGGCCTCGCCAGCCGCAGCGCTGTCGAAGATCGATTCCAGCGCGGACTTCAGCTTGGCCGGATTGCGCGCCAGGAAGTAGTTGTCCGGTACACCGGGCACCTTGCTGTCCCACTTCTTGCCTTCCGGCACGCCGTACTTGGCGGCGTACCACAGCGGGCTTTCCAGCTGCCCGGCCTGACCGCTGCCCAGCTTGTAGCGCGTCACGACCGCACCGGTCCAGCTGCTTGGCGGATCGGCGGTGGTGCTCAGTACCGAGCCATTGCGGTTGCCGGGGCGCAACACCAGCCGCTGCACGTTGTCAGCGGCATTGGAGCCCACGATCGTGTAGCCGGTCAGCATCGCGTTGCCCGCATACGCAGACAGATTCTCGATGCGCACCAGGACCTCATCCGCGCCCACCTTGTTGCGCACCGCATTGTTGCGGCACTCGGCGCTGGTCGAGCGCCAGCAGATGTTGCGGAACGGTGTTGCACTGCCTTCGTCGCAGGTGTCGCCTACGCAGTAGCTGAGCATGGAGACCACGTCGTTGTCGTGGTCGTTGCCCCACAGCGAATCTTCCCAGACCAGCGAGAAACTGCCGGCCTTGCCGTCTGCGCGATAGTTACGGCCATACACGTACTTGGGGTCAACGGACGAGGCCTTGGTGCCCACGCCGACCGAGCCGAGGAAACAGCTGCGCCAGCCGCTGCTGTTGATGCCCGCCCCTTCGGTGTTGTTGGCCTGGCACAGGGGGGCCAGGGTGATCTTGCCATTGCCCACCGGAATCTCGAACTTCGGCAGGCTCTCGGCCATGGCCACTGTGTAGGTGGTGGCGGTCAGCTTGTAGGTGTTGGGTTTGCTCTGCACACCCGGACGCAGATCGGTCTCGGCAGCAGCCTTGGCCAGCCCCGAGATCAGGTAGCTGCCTTCCGTGGACGGCACGTCCGGGCAGATGCCGCGCACGAGCGAAAGGCCTGTCACCTTGACCGCACGGCAGATGTCCTCATGGGTGTTGATCGAGGCATAGCGATTGGTCAGGCCGACACGGCCTGCCATGTAGCTGCCACCGGTGATGTTCTCCTGGTTGCCGATCGCATCGGTCGCCGCCGCTGCCGTGGTCAGGCCAGTGACCGTACCGATGTTGTCGCTGTCGAAGGACGGCAGGCCCGAGGACATCACCAGGATGTTGCAGGTAGCGCAGTAGGAGTTGCCGCCGTCGTTCGGCGAGCGGTACGGATCCTTCCAGGCCACCGAATTGGGCAGGCCGCTGAGATCACCGCTGGCGCTGTAGATTCCCTTCGTTTCCCCCTTGATGTAGCGCAGCGCTTCGGCATACATCTCCGCCAACGGATTGCCCCAGGCGCTGCACTTCTTGGATGCGTTGCCCGGGTCGGTCAGGTTGCCCCGGCCGTCGAAGCCCTGGCGATTCAGGATGCTGTAGTCGTCACAGTCAGTCCATTTGTCCTTCCAGTTCCACTGGTCGATGCGGAAGTTGGAGATCGTATTGATGATGCCCTCGGCCCCGCCCGTCAGCGTGTTGCAGAACTGGCCATTGGACAGGTTGATCTCGTCGCCGGCTGCGCAGAAGGTCGTGCCGTTGCCGGCGATCTTGCCGATGTTGCGACGGACCACGCCGCCATCGCGCGGATTGACATAGGTGCCGGTGACCAGACCAAACCGCAGACGGCCACTTTCACCATAGGACTGCAGCAGTCCCGCCGGTTTCAGGTAGTCCCGGGTGCCGTCGTTGTACTTGCGGCAGAACGCTTCCTGGAAGGTTCCAGAACCGGTGGCGCAGACTTCAACCCGGACATTCAGGTCGGCCGCGACCGATCGGGGGGAGTCATCCTTGCCCTCGTCGCTGCGCCCCACGATGCACTGATAGCCGGCAGTCGAGGCCCATTCACCCCAGCTGCCACTGGCAACGCGCATCAGCGGTGCGCCGGTGGCACTGATGCTGGCATTGCAGAACGACATGGTCGTCTTGTACGGGGTGAAGTTGTTGATGTCGGCGCCGCTGTACACCTTGACCCAGGCGTGCAGGTCGTTGGGAATCTGCGCCCGCTCCAGCACCGTCTTGCTGGCGGTATCGGTGATGCGATGGCCGCCGTACAGCACGTAGCGCATCACATCCAGGCGGCTCATGGTCGCCCAGTTGAGGAAGTTGCCGGACCAGGTACCCGAACAGGTGTGTCTCTGCGTGCCGGTCGCCTTGGCCGTGGCCTTGAACTGGCTGCTGCTGTACGTGTAGCAGAGATTGGAGTCGAAGTACCCGGAGTAGTCGAATTTGTCCTGGTAAGTGGTGTCGAGCGTGCCGTCCTCGTCCAGATCGCTGTAGTCGCTGTAGGCCTTGTTGAACAGCTGCTCGTCGCGCGACATCACCATCATCATCAGCGGCGGCTGTGTCTTCTTGCTGTAGAGCGGCTCCTGCGCGATGTCATAGTCGCCAAGCGCAGCGAACAGCGGATAGACCAGTGCGCCCACGCCCACCAGCACGGCAGCGGCGGTGCCTGCACGCAGCCACGGGGAGGAGACAAGGCGGGAGAATCGGCGCGGAGTATTCATGGAATGAAGATCGTGTCGATGACGGCGCTGGAAGAAGGATTGGCCGGATCGTCACTGGCCAACACGGTGATCTGGTAGATGTTCTCGGTCTCTTCGTTCTTGCGCCGCCCCAGGCCCAGCGGCCCGACCGGCACGCATTTGTCCAGGCGGCGGGTATTGATCGCCGTTGCCGTGGTCTTGCCATCGGCCCAGGTCGCCGGGTCGAACACCGGGCTGCACTCTTCCTGGTTGGCCTCGAAGATCTTGCCGCTGTCGATGACCGCCTGGATCGCCGCTTCCTGCGAACGTACATCGGCCTCGGCGTTCTGGAACGCCTGGTTCGAGCGCAGGTAGTTGGCGGCCATGCGCTCCTGCATGCCGGTCACCTGCATGCCGGCGATGCCGATCAGGGCCAGCAGGATCAACATGATCAGAGCGACATACAGCACCGCGCCGCGCTGTTGGCGGTGCGATGCGAAGGAGGGGGGGCGCGGGCGCGGATGCATGGTGGCCTCAGTTGCCGAAGAGGCGATTGCGGAGGGCGATGGTGGTCTGGTAAACAGCGCGCATGCGGCCGTCCTCGGGCGCGGTGAACGTCACGCCCATCGAGGTCAGTACCGCATTCTGGTCGGCCTGAGGGGCGGCCGAGGGATCGGGACTGGCCATCACCAGGCCCATCTGCACGGCGCCCACGCGCCGCCAGGCGTTGATGTTGGGATTGGCCGATGCCTGCACGGTGGCAGCGGTACCCTGGCGATCAATGAAGCCGGTCGGGTAGGCACTGGTCAGGCGACGATCCTGGCCGTACAGCAGCTGCATGTTCTCCACACCCTCCACCAGGGCCTCAGGCGCGCCGGCGACCAGCGCACCGTTGGGCGTGGCGTTGAAACGCACACGGTACAGTGAGGAACGTGCGCTGGCAGCGTCGTAGCCCACGTAGTACACAGCGCTTTCCGCACGATGCAGCATCGCCTGGCCTGCGGTCACCGGACGGATGAAGTTGCTCGCATTGTTCGGTGCATCGCCGAAGGTGATCGTGCCCCCTGCCTTGTCGATGCTGCGCGCCTGGAAAACGGTGGCGCTGGCGCAGTCGGCAGCGCCGTACAGCCCCGAATCGGCAACGCCACTCTGCAGGACGGCGAGTCGCGCCTTGTCGAAACTGAAAACCGGCTGCGCGACGGTACCGCCGGAAGCCGTGACCGGCACGCCGTCCGGCATCAGGTATCGCAGGGCGACGATGTCGCTGCCGTTGACCCGGTTGGGCAGCGCCGCAGCGAATTCATCGGGCAATGCGGGCGTGTACGCGGTGCCGCCCGTCGCCGGAGTGGCCGGCAGCGTCACCGCATCGCCGGGTGCCGTATCGGTCGCCTCGTAGCCCTGGATGGATCGCTGGAAGTCCAGCGCCGGATGAGGCGTGGCCGCGAACGTCGTAAACAGCGAGACGCCATCCGGCGACTGCCGGGCCTGATCGTTGACGCAGCCGAAATGACCTGCCATGCGCAGTTCGCGCTGCAGGGTATCCATGGCGAAGCGACTGTTCTCCTGCACGCGCGCCAGGCCATCGGACAGCTGATAGGCAGCACGCGAGGCCGCGAACACCTGGACGACACCAAGCATGACGATCACGCCGATGGTCAGCGCGATCATCAGTTCGACCATGGACAGGCCGGCCATGCGACGGGCCGGGGAATACACACGCATCACAGGCGGCTCCCGGCACTGAAGGTGGTATCGCTGGCGTCCGCGTTCCATCGCTCGTCACCCCACGTCACGCTGACCGTGTACTGGGTACCGGCACGTGCGACCTTGGCCGTGGCCCCGTCCCCCAGCGCCTTGCCGAGACGACAGGTCCAGTCCAGGGTGAACGCGTCCTTGCCGATGTCGTTGCCGACCGGTGGCAGGCAGTTCTTGGCCGCGGTGGTCGCGGTGTAGTCGCCCACGTAGGACGGTGCCATCGAGCGGTTCATCCGCAGCTGATCAAGCATTTCGTAGGTCAGGTTGGTCGCCTGGGTGCGATAGTTGGCGCTCTGCACGAAGCGCACGTTCATCGTCTGCAGCAGTGCGAAACCCAGCAAACCTACCCCCAGCACCAGGATCGCGATCAATACCTCGATCAGGCTGAAGCCGCCCTGTGCGTTGCGCGGGGAACGGAAACGGGACGTTCTCACTTGCAGTCCTCCTTCAACAGACGCACCTGCCCGGTCGGGGACAGGCGCAGCGTGCGCTGCAGCGGCTGCTTGCCGCAGTTGTCCGGGCGCAGCGTCAGGTCGAGCGTGGCATTGGCGCGATTGCGGCCCCGCGGGTCGAAACTCACCGACAGGTCGGGCGTACCGACGGCGACCAGCGCCGAACGTCCGGGGCTGTAGCGCAGGACGGTTTCGCCGGCACTGAGCGCGCCGTCGCCGTTGCTGTCGGCCCAGACCAGCCAGCCATCGGTCCAGCTGTCGCCATCACAGGACGTGCCTCCGGCAGAGGCACACACCCCGCCGCCCCTGCGGTTCTTCACCGCTTCACTGCGGGCCAGCGCCATCGACGCGATGAGGTCATTGCTGGTGGTGGCGATGCGGTTGGAGCGGATGGTGCTCTGGAAGCTCGGAAACGCGATCGTCGCCAGCACGCCCAGCACGACCACCGCGATCATCAACTCAACCAGCGTGAAGCCGTTCTGCCGGCGCAAAGACATGTGGACGCTCCCCAGCGTATTGATCGCCACCATGGGCCATCACCCTGCCGCCAGCAAGCGGCGGCAGGATGAACGGTCAATCCGGGGCGACGGGCGTCAAACGCTTGACGAACCGCCCTTCCCCACCGCTGCCGGCGCGATCCCCATCGCGCCGGCACGGTCTCAGGCCAGCACCTGGTAACAGGGCTGGTACTCGCCGGAGATCTTCATCCGGCGCTGCTCGACGAAGGCGCGCAGCAGCGCGTCCAGGGCCTGCATCATGTCCGGGTCACCGTGGATCTGGAACGGCCCGAACTGCTCGATGCGGCGCATGCCATCCTCCTTCACATTGCCGGCAACGATGCCGGAGAAGGCACGACGCAGGTCCGCCGCAAGGGCATGCGGCGCACGCCCATGGTGCAGATCCAGTGCAGCCATGGCCTCATGCGTCGGCACGAAGGGCTGCTGGTACTCCCACGGAATCTCGATGGACCAGTTGAAGAAGAACGAATCCTTCTGCGCCAGGCGATGCTCGCGCACGCGCTTGATGCCGGCGGACATCTTCCTGGCCACGGCAACCGGGTCGCCGATGATGATCTCGTAACGCTCGGCGGCAGCATCGCCCAGGGTCAGCCGGATGAAGCGGTCGATCTGCTCGAAATACGGTGCAGCCACGGTCGGGCCGGTCAGGATCAGCGGGAACGGCAGGTCCTTGTTCTCGTCGCGCAACAGGATACCGAGCAGGTACAGGATCTCCTCGGCGGTGCCGACACCACCGGCAAACACGATGATGCCGTGACCGATGCGGACGAACGCCTCCAGGCGCTTCTCGATGTCCGGCATGATCACCAGGTGGTTGACGATCGGGTTGGGCGATTCGGCGGCGATGATGCCCGGCTCGGTCAGGCCGATGTAGCGCGTCACCGTCTTGCGCTGTTTGGCGTGGGCGATCGTGGCCCCCTTCATCGGGCCCTTCATCGCACCCGGTCCGCAGCCGGTGCAGATGTCCAGGCCGCGCAGGCCCAGCTCGTAGCCTACCTGCTTGGTGTACAGGTATTCATCGCGCGAGATCGAGTGACCGCCCCAGCAGACCACCAGGTTCGGGTCACCGGGGTTGAGGATGCGCGCGTTGCGCAGCAGGCCGAACACCGCGTTGGTGATGCCTTCGGAGGACTCCAGTTCGGCCGCGTAGGCCGGGCCCATCTCGATGGCCATGTAGGCGAGGTCGCGGACCACGGCAAACAGCAGCTCGGCCACGCCGCGGATGATTTCGCCATCGACGAAGGCCATCGCCGGCGCATTGACCAGGTCGATGCGCACACCGCGATCCTGCTGCGCGACCTGGATGTCGAAGTCGGGATAGAGATCGCGCGCCGCGCGCGGATCATCCGATGCGCTGCCGCTGGTCAGCACGGCCAGCGCGCAGCGGCGCAGCAGCTCGTGCATGCCGCCGCCGGAGGCGTCGCGCAGGCGCGCCACCTCTGCCCGCGACAGCACATCCAGCCCACCGCGCGGGTAGATCCGCGCGTCCTGCACCGGCAGCGCACGGGCTGCCTTTTCGTTCGTGGTCATATCCAACGTTTCGCTTCCTTCAAGGTTTCCGACTGTACTGCCGCCCCCTTAAAAAGCAAAACGGCCGGGAATCCCGACCGTTGGATGTGTGCTGACCGCGTTCGCCATTCCGGGACCGCATCTGCGGCGTCGGCGCCGCGCACGAAACCGGATGCTACGCCGATGTCGTGACCACTGCAAGAACTTTCACCCGAACGGGAAACGGCCGGGTTGCCCCGGCCGTTTCCGTCTACTGCGTGATGTTCCGACGGATCAGAACTTGTACTTCAGGGTCAGCTGCATCGACCAGCGCGACACGGCAGTGTTGCCCTTGTCGTTGTTGTTTTCCTGGATCGCGGGGTTGTCGGTGGAACCGGTGAACGAGTACACGTACTTGCCGGTCGCCGGGTCGATACCCGCGTAGTTGGCGACGCGACGGGTAGCGTAGAAGCCGTAGTCGTCGATCAGGCCCCACTTCTTGTTCAGCAGGTTGCCGACATTCATGATGTCCAGCGCGATCTCACCCTTGTGGCTCTTCACGAAGCCCGGGAACTCCTGGCTGATGCGGACGTCGAAGGTGTTGATCCACTTGGCACGGTGCGAGTTGGCCGGGACCACGCTGCCACGGTAGGCATCGAGCTCCGGATTCTGCGCCAGCCAGTTGAAGAAGTCCTGCTCCATCTGCGCGCTCTGCACGAAGCGACCGCCGACCACCGAACCGAACAGCACGTCACCCGGGCCGCTCGGCACATAGAACAGGTCGTTGGTGGTAGCACCGTCGCCGTTGGCATCGTTGTAGAAGATGTAGCTGTACGGACGGCCCGAACGACCTTCGTAGAACAGGCCGACGCGGGTGGCGTTGTCACCGAAGAAGTTGTGCTTCCACTCCAGGGTGCCGGTGATGCGGTCCTTGATCGCATAACGCGAGTCGTAGGCCACGTCTTCGTTGGCATTGAAGATCAGCGTGTTGTTCCAGTTCGAGGTGTTCTGCGAGCTGGTCAGCGGGCTGACTTCCTTGGACTTGGTATAGGTGTAACCCAGCGACCAGCCCCAGTTCTCGGTCAGCGGCTTGGCCAGCGAGAAGGTAGCCTGGGTACCACGACCCTTGTCGGTGTTGCGCATGACCAGCACGTCGCCGATGTCGCTCGGACGGTTGGCACGGTCGGTGGCACGGTTGGTGCCGGTGGTCATGCCGAAGTTGGTGCCACCCGACATGCGGCTGTTTGCCGGATTACGGCCATTCGCATCCCAGTAGATCGCACGACCGTCCTGGCCGTAAGCGGTCGGCGCCGAAACGTCGAGACGGTCGAAGTAGATACCGTCCTTGACCTTGGTCATCAGCACTTCGGCCGACGCCACGATGCCGTACCACGGCAGCTCATGGTCGAACGCCAGGTTGGCCTTCCACACCGACGGCAGGCGGGTGCCCGGGGCGATGATGTCGACGTTCTGGCGCGCAGCTGCGGGGCCACCAGCCGGAATGTACGGATTGTTGCCGTCCGGGGTGAAGCCGCTGGTCAGGTTGCGCTCGTCGTACTCGATGTAGTTCAGGCCGGTATTCTGGTAGGCACCCGCCAGCCACACGTTCGGGGCAGCGCCACCGAACAGGCCCACGCCACCACGCAGCTGGGTCGGGCGCTCGCTGTCGAAGGTGTAGTTGAAGCCGACGCGCGGCTGCACCAGGTTCTTGTCGACCAGCTGGGTGTTGTTGTAGCCGTAGAGCTGCTCGATGCGCGGGTTGTACAGGCGCTGGCTGCTGAAGTCAGGCATGTCGACGCGGACACCGAACATCAGGCTGAGGTTGTAGTTGATCGCCCAGGTATCCTGGACGAACACACCGGTGTTCTTCAGGGTGAAGTCTGCCGGGATATCACTGCGGCTGCCGCCGGCGCGCGGGGCACGCAGCTGGTAGCGCGCGATGCGACCGTTCAGGAAGTCCTCGACGCTGTTGAACTCGTAGACGCCGTTGAGGTTGCGGCCGTAGAAGTTCATCAGGTCGTTCTTCGAGTAATCGAAGCCGAACTTGACGGTGTGATCGCCGATGTACCAGGTACCGGCACCGAAGGCGCTCAGTTCCTTCGATTCCACGATGTTGACGTGCGTGTTCTGCTCGGTACCGACGTACAGCGAGTCGTTACCCGAACGGATGCGGATCTGCGGCATGTCGACCAGCGGAACGCGGTTGGCCGAGTAATCCTTGTGCGAGACCTTGAACTCGGTCGAGAAGTTCTCGGACCAGTCGCTGAACAGTTCGCCCATCCAGGTTTCGTATTCGGTCGGCTGCTGGTACCAGAAGTTGCTCAGCGAGATCGCACTGGTGCTGACCTGCGGGAAGCGGACGACGTTCTGCTCCATCTTGTTGTAGCGCAGGGCCGCACGGTGGTTTTCATTGATGTTCCAGTCCAGCTTGACCGCGTACTCTTCGATTTCGGTCTTGCTGTTCGGTGCCGTCAGGCTGCCCGGGTCATAGCCAAGTCCACCCAGGAAATTCTGGACGTCGGTGATCTGCTGCTGGGTGATGGTGCCCTTGCCGATCGGGGTGTCGCTCAGGCTGATGCCAGCGGCCGAACGCTCGTACTTCTCGTAGTTGCTGAAGAAGAACAGCTTGTCCTTGACGATCGGGCCGCCGAAGGTCATGCCGTAGGTCTTCTCGTCCTCGAAGCCGTTGAACTTCTCGCCACGCAGTTCCTCGCGGACCATGTCCTTGTCGCGGTAGGAACCGTAGACAGTGCCATGGAACTCGTTGGTACCCGACTTGGTCACGGCATTGATCACCGCACCGGTACCACCGGCGATGGTGGTGTCGTAGTTCGCGAGATCGATGTTGATTTCCTGGATGGCATCCATCGACACCGGCTGACGCTCGGTCGGCAGGTTGTTGGAGCCCAGGCCGAACGGATCGGAGGCACTGATGCCGTCGATACGGATCGCGTTGTAGCGGGTGTTCTGACCGCCAGCCGAGATCGCGCCGTCAGCCTTGCTGACCTGCGAGATGCGCGGGTCCAGGCGGATGTAGTCCTGGATGTTGCGGTTGGCCGACGGCAGCGCGTCCATCGTTTCGCGGGTCACGTTCGAGCCGGTACCCATCTTGGTGGCGCTGAAGATGTCCAGGCCGCCCGCGGTGGCGACAACGTTCACGGCGTCCAGGTTGGTGGCCGCCACGTCGCCGGTCAGGTTGGCATTGACGGTGTTGACCTGGTTCAGGTTCAGGTAGACACCCTCTTCGGTCTTGGTGCCTTCACCCGGCTTGGTGATGGTGATGGTGTACGGACCACCCACGCGCAGGCCGCGCGCGTTGTAACGACCCGACGCATCGGTCGTGGCGCGCGAAACGGTGCCCGACTCGGTGTGGGTGATGGTGACTTCAGCACCGGCGACAGGCTGGCCTGCGGCGGACACGACCTGGCCGCCGACACCTGCAGAGGTGCTCTGGGCGAAGGCGGGAGCGGCAGCAAGTGCGGCCACGAGACCAAGGGTGAGCTTGGACATCCGGAGTGGGTGGGTCATCTAGGGTAGCCTCGATACGAGTTGGCGATGGCGGAAAAAAAAAGGCGCATCCAAGCGGCCTTGCGGGTGGCCGACTGGACAGTGATCTGGGGTTCCCGACCGTGTTGGCTGAAGGCAGCCATAACGGTTAACACTAGATTAACACGCTACGCCATCAATGTGACGGTTGTGCGACAAACGGCACCGGATCGCAACGCAATCATGACGGGATCTTCATCCCGCCTTACGTCGCCCTTCACCCTGCCGGGCGTGCGCTGCCTGCATCCAGGATCTGCCCCCGCCAGGCCGAGCCGGCGCTGGACAGCAGGGTCACGGCCGCGGCGGCGGCGGCCTCGGGCCCCTGCGCAGCCGGGTCCTGGTCGATCGAATAGGCGCGGGCGCGCAGGGCCGTGCGCAGGGGCCCCGGGTACAGCCCGCTGACCCGGACCGGACTGCGGCCCAGCTCATCATGCAGGCTGGCAATCAGGCCGCGCAGGCCATGCTGGGCGGCGCCATAGCCTCCCCAGTAGGCCTGCCCCACCCGTTCCGGGGCGTCGACCGTGAACACCAGCGCCGCGTCGTCGCGCTGGCGCAGCAGCGGCAGGCAGGCCTGCGCCAGCCAGGCGGGTGCGGTCAGGGTGACGTGGACGGCGCGGGCGAAACTTGCCGGGTCGGCCAGTTCGAACGGGGTCAAGCCCGGAAAGTGGGCGGCGCAGACAAGTAGCCCGTCCAGTCGCCCCAGCTCCGTCTGCAGCGCCTGGGCAAGGTCGGCATAGTCATCGGGACCGGCCCCTTCCAGATCCAGCGGATACAGCAGGGGCTCGGGACCGGCTGCCTGCACCTGGGCGTAGACCCGGTCCAGCCGGCGCGGCTTGCGCCCCAGCAGGACCACGGTCGCGCCTGCGCTGGCGGCGGCCACCGCGGCGGCACTTCCGAGGCCACCACCGGCACCGGCCACCAGCACCACGCGGTCCTGCAACGGACGGCCATCGAGCGCCCCGTTGGTCGGTGACGTCGATGGCTGCGCACTCATCCCAGGGTCGCCTCTTCGACGATGCGCTTGAGCTCGCCGGATTCGAACAGCTCCATGATGATGTCGCAGCCGCCGATCAGCTCGCCGTTGATGAACAGCTGCGGAAACGTCGGCAGGTTGGAAAAACGCGGCAGGTTCGCGCGGATTTCCGGCTCCTCCAGCACGTTGACGGTGCGCAGGGAGACGGCGCCGGCAGCCATCAGCGCCTGTACGGCGCGGCTGGAGAAGCCGCACGTCGGGTATTGCGGGGTGCCCTTCATGAACAGCACGAGCGGGTAACGATCGACCTCGGCCTGGATTTGCTGCATTACCGCCACAACCACACTCCTTGCTTCGCCGGACAAACCGACCGCGATGGTCGGCTAGACTGCCCAAGGTAGCCGCCATTGTAAGCGGATGGAACCGGCTGCCGCCGCCCCTCTGGCCACGAACCTGTCCATGCCCGTCGAACTGCCTGCCCTGCCCTACCTGTCCGGCTCCCTGCAGCCCCATCTTTCCGCGCAGACCGTGGAACTGCATCACGGCGGGCACCACCGTGCCTACGTCGATACGGTCAATGCAGGCATCCTTGGTACCGAATGGGAAGAGGCCTCGCTGGAGGAGATCGTCCGCCATGCCCAGGGCGCTCTGTTCGACGCCGCGGCCCAGGCCTGGAACCACGGGTTCTATTGGCAGTGCCTGCGCCCGCGCGGCGGCGGTGAGCCGCAGGGACGGCTGGGCGAGCTGGTCAAGCGCCAGTTTGGCGACGTGCAGCGCCTGCGCGAGGAGTTCAACCGCACCGCGCTGGGCCTGTTCGGCTCCGGCTGGGTGTGGCTGGTGCAGCATCCGGGCGGCCAGCTTGGCATCCAGGCCACCCGCAACGCCGGCACCCCGCTGACCGGCGACAGCACGCCGCTGCTGTGCTGCGACGTGTGGGAACACGCGTACTACACCGACTACCAGAACGACCGTGCACGCTACCTGGAGGCATTCTGGCAGCTGACCAACTGGGAATTCGCCGAGAGCCGGCTGCGCTGAGAGCATCCGCCGGGCGCGGCCCGGCAGCACCGGGCCATGCCTGGCGACACGGCGGGCATCAGGCGCTCTCGTGCGCCGCCACCGCATCCATGACCCGGGCCGAGTACACCAGTGCCGCACCGGCGTTGAGCGAAACTGCCACCCCGAGCGCCTCGGCGATCTCCTCACGGCTGGCGCCCTGCTTGAGCGCGGCATCGACGTGCACCGTGATGCAGCCATCGCAACGGGTGGTCACGGCGACCGCCAGCGCGATCAGCTCGCGGGTTTTTGCATCGAGATGGTGGGTCTGGGCACCGGCATTGGCCAGCGTGGCGTAGCCCTTGATGGTATCCGGCGAGAGCTTGCCGATCTCGCCGATACGGCCCTTCAGTTCCTTGCGATATGCGTTCCAGTCGAGCATGACAATGACTCCGGGGAAAGGAGCCTCACGCTATCACCCTGGATGATGCGCCGATGCGTGCATCGGCGCGCCACAGCGTTGCGCTTCCGCGTCGCGGTCAACCGCGCAGCGACCGCACGGCCGGTTCGACCTGCAACTGGCGCCCCAGTGCCTCGCCCACCTGTTCCAGCGCCGTGGCCAGTGCGCCGGCCTGGTCGTCGCGCAGCGTGGCGTGACCCACCTTGCGGCCGTCGCGGGGCTGCTTTCCATAATCGTGCCAATGGCCGCTGGCCTGGGCCAACACTGGCGCCGGGTCCGGCATCTCGCCCAGCCAGTTGAGCATGCAGGCGTGGCCGAGCATGCGGGTACTGCCCAGCGGCAGGCCGAGCACGGCACGAAGATGATTCTCGAACTGCGAGGTCTCGCTGCCTTCGATGGTCCAATGGCCGGAATTGTGCACGCGCGGCGCCATCTCGTTGGCCAGAAGTTCGCCGTCGCGGCAGAACAGCTCCAGGGCGAACACGCCCACGTACTGCAGATGTTCGGCAAGGCGACGGGCATAGCCGATGGCGGCGTCCTGTTCGGCGGCCGACAGCACGGCAGGCGCCACACTGGCCGACAGCACGCCATCCACATGCCAGTTGCCGGTCACCGGCCAGGCCTGGAAACCGCCGTCACGGCCGCGCACGGCCACCACGCTGACCTCGCGCTGGAAAGCCACGAAGCCCTCCAGGATCAGGCCGGTATGCTCGACCTGGGCGCCCAGGGCCTGCCAGGCAGCGTCGATGTCGGCTTCGCTGCGCAACCGGAACTGGCCCTTGCCGTCATAGCCGAGGCGACGGGTCTTGAGGATGCACGGCAGGCCGAACGCGGCCGCCTTCGCGGCGAGCTCCTCGCGGCTGCGGATATCGGCGAACGGCGGCAGCGGAATGCCCAGCTGCTGGAACAGTGTCTTCTCGCTCAGGCGGTCCTGCGCTACAGCCAGCGCTGCGGGCGGCGGATACACCGGCACCCGCTCGGCCAGCCACTGCGCACTGTCCGCGGGCACATTCTCGAAGTCGAATGTCACAACATCGACCTTGGCGGCGAAGTCCGCCAGCGCCTGGCGGTCATCGAAGGCACCGACGGTGAGCGGTGCCAGCGGCCCGCTGCAGGCGTCCGCCGCCGGATCGTACAGTTCGAAGCGCAGTCCCAGCGGCGCACCGGCCAGGACCATCATGCGGGCCAGCTGGCCGCCGCCGAGGATGCCGACAGTCAGGTTCATTGGCGCGGGTCGTCGTGGGCCATCACATCTTCGGTCTGGCGCGTGCGGAAGGCATCCAGCGCCTGGCCGATGGCCGGCTGGTCGCTGGCCAGCATCGCGGCGGCGAACAGCGCGGCGTTGGAGGCACCCGCATTGCCGATGGCGAAGGTAGCCACCGGAATGCCGGCCGGCATCTGCACGATCGACAGCAGCGAGTCCATGCCATTGAGCGCCTTGGACTGCACCGGTACGCCCAGCACCGGAACCGCGGTCTTGGCCGCGATCATGCCCGGCAGATGCGCGGCACCGCCGGCGCCGGCGATGATCGCGCGCAGGCCACGTCCGCCCGCCTGTTCGGCATAGCTGAACAACACATCCGGCGTCCGATGGGCGGACACCACCTTCACTTCAAACGGAACACCCAGGGCCTCAAGCTTCTGGGCGGCGTGCTGCATGGTTTCCCAGTCGGAGCGGGAACCCATGACGATGCCGACGAGCGGCGCGTTCGGATTGGGGGTCATTGGCCGTCACCTGCCTTAAAGACGTATTCTAGCCGTCTTCCACGCAAGACGAAGAACCATGGATCGCAAGCTGCTCGACCTGCTGGTGTCGCCGGACACCCGCCAGCCCTTGTCCCTGCTGGATGGCAAGGGCCTGGAAGCCCTCAACAAGGCGATTTCCGCCGGCGCGGTGAACAAGGCCGACGGCAACCCGCTGGCACAGCCGCTGCGCGAGGCCCTGGTCACCCGTGACCGCAAGCAGGTGTTCCGGGTCGACGACGGCATCCCGGTGCTGCTGGCCGAGGAGGCCATTCCAACCGCGCAGATCGCTGACTTCCCGGCCGCATGAGCATGCTGCCGACGCCGGATGCGGCCGTCGTCGCCGCCGATGTCGCCCGCGCACTGGCAGAAGATCTGGGCAGCGGCGACGTCACCGCCGCCCTGCTGCCCGACCAGGCTGACAGCGCCTACCTGCTGTGCAAACAGGATGCGGTGATTGCCGGCCGGCCGTGGTTCGATGCCACCCACCGCGCGCTCGACCCGGACGTGCGCATCGAATGGCGCATCGCCGAAGGCGAGTCCGTCACTGCTGGTACGGTACTTGCGCTGCTGCACGGCCGCAGCCGCAGCCTGGTCAGCGCCGAGCGCACGTCGCTGAACTTCCTGCAGACCCTGTCCGGCACCGCTACCACCACGGCACGCTACGTGGCCGCCGTGGCCGGCACCGGCACGCGCATTCTCGACACCCGCAAGACCCTGCCCGGCCTGCGCCTTGCACAGAAATACGCAGTGCGCTGCGGAGGCGGGGAAAACCATCGTTTCGGCCTGTACGACACGGTGATGCTGAAAGAAAACCATATCCGTGCCGCCGGTTCGCTGGCCGCTGCGGTGGCGGCCGCGCGTCGGCAATGGCCACGGTTACCACTGGTGGTCGAGGTCGAAGACCTGACCCAGCTCCGTCAGGCGCTGGAGTCCGGCTGCGAGCGCATCCTGCTCGATGATTTCAGCCCCGACCTGCGCCGTGAAGCCGTACGCATCACCGCCGGCCGCATTCCGCTGGAGGTGTCCGGCAGCGTCGGCCTTGGCGGCCTGCGCTCGATCGCGGAGGACGGCGTGGACTGCATCTCCATCGGCGGCCTGACCAAGCATGTACAGGCCATCGATCTGTCACTGAAGCTGGGCCCACCGCCGGGTTGAGGCCCGGTAACGCCTGACGCAACCGCGTTGCCCGCCGGGCATGGCCCGGCGCTACCGGACGCGTCATGCACTGGGGAGCGCCCGGCCATGACCGGCCGACATTGACGGATCCACCCGGCGTTCACGACGGCGCTGCGACGCTGCGCGCATCCCCCACTGGAGCCGCGCATGCGCCGGATGCTGTTGCCTGCCTGTCTGCTGCTCGCGTCAATGCCCTTGTCCGCCGCAGCGGCCGAGGCCTGTGATGTCCCGCCGCGCTTCGGCCTGAGCCCCTTGGCCATTGCCATCCGCAACGCGGCGTGCAACGAGCATCGGCTGTGGTTCCGCCCCTTCATCGACCGCGATGGCCGCGCCGCCAGCCTCAGCGTCACGGAAGCCGAGAACGAGCATCTGGCCGACAACGGCCTGATTGCCTGGCAGCGCGTCTCCCACTACTGGCGTGACAGCGGCACGCTCAACGCCATGGGCAGCATCGCCGGTGCCAGCAGTTGTGCCGCACCACTGGGCTCGCGCTATACCGACAGCGACTGCCGTGCCTTCCTGATCGACAATCCCTGGTCGGCTGCCTTCATTTCCTGGGTGATGGTGCGTGCCGGTGTCCCCGGCTTCAACACCTCGCCGCGCCACATCGACTACATCCGTGCTGCCTACCAGGGTGGCCCTTCCGGCGTGCCTTACCGGCTGGCCGATCCAGCCACGGCTAAGCCGGCCCCCGGTGATCTTCTGTGCTTCCTGCGCGACCGCAGCACCACGCTCAGCTACAGCGGACTGGTACAGGCGCTTGGCAATGGCTCGGTCGGCCATTGGAAGTCGCACTGCGAAGTGGTGGTCGCGGCCAATCTCGGCGGTGACCAGACCTTGTACCTGGTAGGCGGCAACGTCATGAACACCGTGGCGATGCGGCTGCTGCCGCTGGATCGGACCGGACTGATCCAGTTGCCTGCGGCCCGCGAACGCGACAGCACCGGCATCGAGCCCAGCTGCACGCCGGGGCGCGAGGACGAATGCAGTTTCAACCGCCAGGACTGGGCCGCACTGCTGCAGCTGACTGCGACCGCGCCGTTGATCGCACCGGCACCGGCAGCGGCAACGCCACCGATGACCACAGCGCCCGCAGTGCAGCCGGCTTCCGGTGATCCGCAGCGGATGAACTGAATCTTCTGCTTGATCCAGCAGGCATTCGCCGCCATCTTTGCCGCATCGACACCCGACGCCCTGGAACCATGCCCACCCTGCTGCTGTTGCTGATTGCCGGCGCCATCGTCTACTTCTTCTGGAACGCTGCCCGCTCCGCCGCCGAGCGCGCGGTCGAGCTGGGACGCAACGCCTGCCGCGCCGCCAATGTGCAGTGGCTGGACCAGGCGGTGCATGCCACCGGCCTGCGCCTGTCGCGCGGCGAGGATGGCCGGCTCGGTTTCGAGCGCACCTTCAAATTCGAGTATTCCTACGATGGCATCGATCGCCATGTGGGCCGGATGGTGCTGCGCGGCGATCAGCTGGTGTCGTTCACCGGCCCGGGCGCGGCGCGGATCAGCCAGATCCGGCCGGATGTGGACGATGCCGAGGATGTCTGATCCCGGACATCCACGCGTGGCGTGGATCTTCCTGATCCGGGATCGGTAGCGCCGGGCCATGCCCGGCGACCAGGTCTGTAGAACGGCAAGGCGCAAAGTTGCGCTGGATGCTCCTGTTACTTGACCACGCGCAGGTTCGGCCGGCCCTTCGGCGGCGGTCCTGCCGGCGGCGTATCCTCCGGCGGCGTGTCGTCGTCATGCAGCACTTCGTCGCCGGTCGACGCCGGTTCGCTGCCCGGAATGTCATCCGGCAGTGCCATGCCCTGCCCGGTCTCGCGGGCGTAGACGGCCAGCACGGCGCTGATCGGCACCTGCACCGGGTAGCTGGTACCGGAGAAGCGCGCCGAGAAGCTCACCATCTCGTTGTCGATCATCAGGCGCACTACCGCGCGTTCGGCGATGTTGAGCACCACTCTGCCATCCTTGACCGCCGAAGGCGGCACCTGCACGCCGGGGACGCCGGCGTCGACCAGGATGTGCGGGGTCAGCTGGTTGTCATTGATCCATTCCACCAGTGCCCGCAGCAGGTACGGGCGGTGGCTGGTCATGTGGAAGAAGTCTTCGGTCATGCGTGAAGTGTACGCGCCCGACGCCCCGACCGGGGCGGATCGCCTGCACGCCGGTCGGCGTGCAGACGGGAAAGCAGCGGCCGGCTCAGACGGGCAGGTCGCGCAGCTTCTTTTCCTGCTCGGTCAGGCTGCGCACGAACCCCGGGTGGCGGAAGATGCGGTTGCCGTAATCCTCGATGGCCTTGCCGTCCTTCGGCAACGGCACATCCAGTGACTGCAGGCGCCAGATGATCGGCGCCATCGCGCAGTCGGCCAGGCTCATTTCCGGGTTCAGGAAGAACTTGCTGGCCTTGAACAGCGGCAGCGACGCGGTCAGCAACTCCTTCAAGCGCTTGCGCCCGGCCTCGGCCTGGGTCTTGTTGCCCAGCTGGATCGCCTGCACCTGCGGCACCCAGTCGTGCTCGATGCGCAGCATCGCCAGGCGGATGCGTGCACGTGACAGCGGATCGACCGGCATCAGCGGCGGATGCGGATAGCGCTCGTCAAGGTACTCGCTCACCACCGAAGCGGCGTACAGCACCAGTTCGCGCTCGACCAGGGTCGGCACCGAATGGTACGGATTGAGGTCGATCAGGTCTTCGGGCGGATTCTGCGGATCGACCGCAACGAAATCGAACGTCACACCCTTGGCCGCAAGGACCAGGCGCACACGGTGGCACAGTACATCGTCGTTCGAGGAAAACAGCGTCAGTGTATTGCGCATGCGTACGCTCGCCGCCATCAAAGGCTCTCCTACGACAGGAGACCGCCTGCCGCATCGGCGCCGCCAGCACCGTGCCGGCGGTCGACTTCTCCCCGAGTGTGCAACCGACCATCACAAAAGCCAATAGGCCCAGTCAACGGCCGGCGGCAGAATCAGTGAACGTCCTTCCAGTATTCCTTCTTCAGCAGGTACACCAGGAAGGTCAACAGGGCCAGGAACAGGATCACCCACACGCCCAGCTGCTGCCGCTTGAGCGCGGCCGGTTCGCCGGCGTATTCGAGGAAGTTGGTGATGTCCCGCACGGCCTGGTCGTACTGGCCGGCATCAACCGAGCCGGGACTGTCGATGCGCAACCCGGTCACCGGCGGGTCCATGCCTGGCCCTTCGGCCTTGCCGTGCACGGCATGCTGCAGGCCCTGCATTTCCCAGAGCGGGTTGGGCATGGAGGCGTTGGCGAACAACGCGTTGTTCCAGCCCAGCGGGCGGCTGCTGTCGAGATAGAACGACTTGAGGTAGGTGTAGACCCAGTCGCTGCCCCGCACACGCGAGATCAGGCTCAGGTCCGGCGGCATCTTGCCGAACCACTTCTCGGCCTGCTCCTTGGGCATCGCCACCGGCACCGGATCGCCGATTGCCGCCCCGGTGAAGTTGAGGTTGTTCATCACCTCTTCCTCGGTCAGCCCCAGGTCCTGCGCCATCCGCGAGTAGCGCAGGTACTTCAGCGCGTGGCAGCTGGAGCAGTAGTTCATGTACAGCTGCGCGCCGCGCTGCAGCGATGCGCGGTCACCGAGGTCGTTGCCGGCCTGCAGCAGCTTGGTGCCGCCTTCGGCAGCGGTGGCCAGGAAACTGCCCAGCATCAGGGCGGCCGCGAGGGCCAGCCGGACCATCCAGCGCTCAGTCATGCGTGGTCACCCTCTCCGGTACCGGCTTGGTCTTGTCCAGCCTTGTCCATAGCGGCATGGTGATGAAGAACGCGAAGTACAGGAAGGTCAGCACCCGCCCGATGTAGGTCTCGTGCACGTCGGTACCCGGACCGGAGCCGATCACGCCCAGCCACACGAAGCACACGGCCAGCATGCCCAGCATCACCTTCGAGATCCAGCCGCGGTAACGCACCGACTTCACCCGCGCCTTGTCCAGCCAGGGCACCAGGAACAGGATGGCGATCGCCGAGAACATCACCAGCACGCCACCGAGCTTGTTCGGCACCACGCGCAGCATCGCGTAGTACGGGGTGTAGTACCACACCGGTTTGATGTGTTCCGGGGTCACCAGCCGGTTGGCCTCGGTGAAGTTGTCGTGCTCCAGGAACAGGCCACCAAAGCCGGGGGCGAAGAAGATGATGAAGGCGGCGATGATCAGCAGGAAGCCGGCGCCGACGCCATCCTTGAGCGTGTAATAAGGATGGAAGGGAATGCCATCGGCCGGTGCATTGGGCGACCAGCGGTTGCCCTTGGGCCCCTTCTTGATCTCCACGCCATCCGGGTTGTTGGACCCCACTTCATGCAGCGCGCCCAGGTGCAGCACCACCAGCAGCAGCAGCACCAGAGGCAGTGCGATCACGTGCAGCGCGAAGAAGCGGTTGAGCGTGGCATCGCTGGGCAGGTAATCGCCCATGATCCACTCGGTCAGGCCATTGCCGATCACCGGAATCGCGCCGAACAGCGAGATGATCACCTTGGCGCCCCAGAACGACATCTGGCCCCACGGCAGCACGTAGCCCATGAAGGCCTCGGCCATCAGCACCAGGTAGATCAGCATGCCCAGGATCCACACCAGCTCGCGCGGTTTCTGGTAACTGCCATACAGCAGCCCGCGGAACATGTGCAGGTAGACCACGATGAAGAACAGCGATGCACCGGTGGAGTGCATGTAACGGATCAGCCAGCCCCACTCGACATCACGCATGATGTATTCGATGGAGCCGAAGGCCTCCGCCGCGCTGGTCTTGTAGTGCATCGTCAGGAAGATGCCGGTGACGATCTGGTTGACCAGCACCAGCAGCGCCAGTGAACCGAAGTAGTACCAGATGTTGAAGTTCTTCGGCGCGTAGTACTCGCTGACGTGCTTGCGGTAGATCGGCATCAGCCCCGGCGCGCGGGCGTTGACCCAGTCGGCGACGCCTGTCGCGGTACGGCTCAGGATATTGGCCATCAGGCTGCCCCCTCCGGATCGACACCGATGATGAGCGTGTTGTCGTCCTGGTAGTGGTGCGGTGGCACCAGCAGGTTGATCGGCGCCGGCACGTCCTTGAAGACGCGGCCGGACATGTCGAAGCGCGACTTGTGGCAGGGGCAGAAGTAGCCGCCCTTCCACTGCGGGTCATACGGTTCGGGGCGGATCTCGGCCACCATCTCCGGCGAGCAGCCCAGATGCGTGCACAGGCCGACCAGTACCGACACATCGGGCTTGATCGAGCGCAGCTCGGGATTCTGCTTGAGCACGTAGGCGGGCTGCTGGTCCTTCTCGCCGGACTCCGGGTCCTTGAGGCGGTCGTCGAGCCCATGCAGCGCGTCGAGGATCGCCTTGGACCGTTTGACGATCCAGATGGGCTGGCCGCGCCATTCCACGATCAGGCGCTGGCCTTCCTGCAGGGCACTGATATCGGCCACCACCGGTGCTCCCGCGAGCTTCGCGCGGGCACTGGGGTTCCACGATTTGATGAAAGGAACTGCGGTGAATCCGACGCCGACGGCGCCAACCACGGCTGTGGTGGCAGTAAGAAAACGCCGACGTCCGGTATTGACTGGATCGTGTACCCCATCGTTGGCCATCCGGCACTCCGATATTGATTAGGTAGCTTTAAGGCTGCCAGCGGTCTGGTGGGGGCCAGAGCCGCATTGAATCATGGGCGAGTGTAGCGGAACCGTTACGCGCCACACAACGCATTGCAACAACTCTTTGTACCGTGTGCCGACCGGCAGCCGGCGATGGGCCGTCAGTCGGCACCGGCACCGGCCGGACTACTGGTGACTCAAGGCATTGCGGTAACGCTCGGCCAGCTGGCCCACCCGACGCACGTAGTACTGGGTTTCGCTGTAAGGGGGCACGCCACCATGGCGGTCGACCGCACCTTCCCCGGCGTTGTAACCGGCGGCGGCCAGGGTGAGGTTGCCGTTGAATCGCTTCAGTAGCCACGACAGGTACTGCACGCCGCCACGGATGTTCTGGCCCGCATCGTAGGAATCATTGACCCCGAAGCGCGCGGCAGTCGGCGGCATCAGCTGCATCAGGCCCTGCGCACCGGCACGGCTGAGTGCAGTCGGATTGTAGGCCGACTCGGCATGGATGATCGCCCGGACCACCGCCTCCTCCACGCCGAACTCGCGCGCGGCCGAAGCGATCTCGGTCTGGAAGGCCGTCGTGTTCAGACGCACGGTGCCGAAGTCCACGCGCGGGTTGGCCCCACAGGCGTAGCAGCGCTCCATGAAGCTGTAGCGGATGGTGCGCACCGGCCCGAGGTGGGCAACCTGGCTGGGCCGCGCACTGGTGTAGTGGCGCACCCCATCCTTCATATAGGAATAGACCTGGCCACTGACCATGCGCCCGGTGCGGGGCGTGCCGGCAGCAACTGCCGGAGTCGAAGCAGGCGCCGGTGCAGCCGGCACGGGCACGGCGGCACTGGCGGCCACCGCCACCGGATTGCGCTCGATGCTGGCCACTGTGGCCGGCACAGGCCTGGCAACAGTCGCTGCAGGGCGGGCCGGGCGGGCGGCCTCCCGGCTGTAGCTGATGGTGCTGCATTGGGCACCGGCCACACGCTTGCTCACATAGCTGGTGACCCCGTCTGCCCCCTGGCACTTGTACAGGGTGCCGGCGCTGGCCGGCGCAGCGGTCAGCGCAGCGATGATGATCGCCGTTGTCCCCAGTCTCCCCTTCATGGCCGCGAGTGTCCCAGCTTCGCCCCGCGTTGCCAAGCCGTGCGGCTCAGCCTGTGACGTCAGGCACAGCCAGCAGCTGCGCCAGCCCGCCCAGGCGCTGCGCCAGTTCCTGGCGCAGCGCCGGCGGCGTGGTCCACAGCTCCAGCGGCACCCGGTCGAGGCTGAGAATCTGCGCCAGCATCATGCCGCGGCTTTCCGCGCCCATGCGCAGCAGGCAGTGACCGGCACCATCGGCTTCGAGCACGCCACACCAGGGGGGAATGCGACCTTCCAGCTCGGTGTGGCTGCCGGCCAGGCGCAGCACCGCCTGCAGTGCGAACGGCGCCTGGCTGACCGCCTGCCGCACCATCACATCGGGCGGTGCGGGCGTGCGCCGATGCAGGCCGGGCTCGGCCAGCGCGCGCACCGCGCCCATCCGGTCCACCCGCAACGTGCGCCAGTCCTGGCGGCCCAGATCCCAGGCCAGCAGGTACCAGCGACGTCCGTAGTTGACCAGATGCTGGGCCTCGACCTCGCGCTGGGTCACCGCGTCCTGCGCGCTGCGGTACTCGAAGGCCAGCCGGGTTGCCTGGCGGCAATGCTGGGCCAGGCGCCCCAGCAGACGTGCATCGGTGGAAGGCAGATCCGACAGCGTCGCGGTGGCGGCGTGCACCTCGCCAGCCTGCTGGCGGCGGCGGGTCGGCACCAGTGGGTCGAGCTTGGACAGCAGACCGCGCGCGGTCTCGTCGATGCCGGCCACCGTGGCCGAGGCCGCACGCAGGGCGATGGCCAGGGTCGTCGCCTCCTCTTCGTCCAGCAGCATCGGCAGTACCGGTGCGCCCGCCCCCAGCTGATAGCCGCCCCCTACCCCGGCCGATGCCCTGACCGGATAGCCCAGCTCACGAAGGCGCTCGATGTCGCGGCGGATGCTGCGCCGGTCCACCCCCATGCGCTCGGCCAGTTCAGCCCCCGACCACTGTCGGCGGGCCTGCAGCAGGGCGATCAGGCGGAGCAGCCGATGGGCGGTATGGCGCATGAGGGATCGAGGACAGAAGTCGTCCGCAATAGTGCCCCAGCATGGGCCCCAGTTCACCCCTCTGCTGCAAGGAGCACTGCCATGACGTCCCGCCAGATCACCCTCTATCACGCTGCCCGTTCACGCTCGAGCGGCGCCGTGGCCCTGCTTGAAGCCCTGGGTGCCGACTACCGCCTGCATGTGCTGGACCTGAAAGCCGGCGCCAACCTGGCCCCGGCCTACCTGGCCATCAACCCGATGGGCAAAGTGCCGGCGATCATCCATGAGGGCGCGCTGGTGACCGAGCAGGTGGCGATCTACCTGTACCTGGCCGATCTCTACCCCGAAGCCGGCCTGGCGCCGCCGATCGGCTCGCCGCTGCGCGGCCCCTACCTGCGCTGGATGGCCTTCTACGGCGCCTGTTTCGAGCCGGCGATGATCGATCGCGCGATGCGCCGCGACCCGCCTCCGCAGTCGATGTCGCCCTACAACGACGCGGAAACCGTCCTGCAGGTGATCGAGGCGCAGCTGGCGCAGGGGCCTTACCTGCTGGGTGAGGAAATGAGCGCCGCCGACGTGCTGTGGGGCAATGCCCTGAAATGGACCACCGACTTCGGGCTGGTGCAGCCCGCCCCCGCCACGGCGGACTACATCGCCCGGATGGGCGCATTGACGGCCTTCGACCGGTCGCGGCAGATCGACGCGGAGCTAGTCGCGGCGTAAGGCCGTCCGCCAGGCGCGGCGGGATGCGGTAGCGCGGGGCCATGCCCCGCGAGCGCTTAGTGCTCAGCGCGGCAGGCGGCGGGAGGCGCAGGATGCGGGTAGAATTGCCCGCTTTCCCGCCACCCGAATGGATTAAGCGCCATGACCGGGACGCCAGACGTCTTTCCGCCCGCCACGCCGGGCGGCACCCCGCTCGTTGCCCTGCCCTCTGCTCCGCGCACGCCGGAGCAGATCAAGGGCAAGCTGTACATCAAGACCCACGGTTGCCAGATGAACGAGTACGACTCGGCCAAGATGGCCGACGTGCTCGCCGCCAGCGACGGCCTGGTGCTGACCGACACCCCGGAGGATGCCGACGTCATCCTGGTCAACACCTGCTCCATCCGCGAGAAGGCGCAGGAGAAGGTGTTCAGCCAGCTCGGCGTCTGGAAGGGGCTGAAGAATCAGGGCCGCGAGGTCATCATCGGCGTCGGTGGCTGCGTCGCTTCGCAGGAGGGCGAGGCCATCATCAAGCGCGCGCCGTTCGTGGACCTGGTGTTCGGCCCGCAGACCCTGCACCGGTTGCCGGAGCTGATCCGTGCGCGTCGCGAGCAGAAGCGACCGCAGGTGGACATCAGCTTCCCGGAAATCGAGAAGTTCGACCGCCTGCCGGAGCCGCGCGCTGAAGGCGCGTCGGCGTTCGTGTCGATCATGGAAGGCTGCTCGAAGTACTGCTCGTTCTGCGTGGTGCCCTACACCCGCGGCACCGAAGTCAGCCGTCCATTCGAGGACGTGGTGGTGGAAGTGGCACAGCTGGCCGCGCAGGGCGTACGCGAGATCAACCTGCTCGGCCAGAACGTCAACGCCTACCGTGGCCCGTATGGCGATGGCGAATTCGCCGATCTGGGCCTGTTGATCCGCACCATCGCCGAGATCGATGGCGTCGGCCGCATCCGCTTCACCACCTCGCACCCGCTGGAGTTCAGCGACTCGCTGGTGGACGCGTTCCGCGATGTGCCGCAGCTGGCCAACTTCCTGCATCTGCCGGTGCAGGCCGGCAGCGACCGCGTCCTGTCGGCGATGAAGCGCGGCTACACCGCGCTGGAGTTCAAGTCGAAGATCCGCAAGCTGCGCGCGGTGCGCCCGGACATCTCGATCAGTTCGGACTTCATCGTCGGCTTCCCCGGCGAGACCGAGGCGGACTTCGAGAAGACCATGAAGCTGATCGAGGACATCGGCTTCGACCACAGTTTCTCCTTCATCTATTCGCGTCGTCCGGGCACTCCGGCCGCCGACCTGGAAGACACGCTCAGCGATGCCGAGAAGCATGCGCGGCTGTCGCGCCTGCAGGAGCGCATCAACGCGCACGCCGCCGGCATTTCCGCAAAGATGGTCGGCACCGTGCAGACGGTGCTGGTGGAAGGTCCGTCGCGGAAGAACCCGAACGAGCTGACCGGCAAGACCGAGAACATGCGCTCGGTGAACTTCCCGGCGCCGGCACGCCTGATCGGTCAGTTCGTGGATGTGGTGATCACCGAGGCATTGACCAATTCGCTGCGCGGGCGGGTGGTGACGGAAGGCTGATCGCCGGAGTGGGGAAAGCCATGTACGGCTTGCCCCCCACGCAGCAGGCGTGGTGATTTTCTCACCACGCCACGCAGACCCTCTGTGCAGAAGGCTCTGCGTCACCTATCCACAGGTTGATTGCGCGTCGTTCCACAGTGATTGTGGAAAAGCGGTGGGTCTCAGGGGCGAGCCCGCCGGGCCTCGTTGCTGGCCGCAACCTTCGCTTAGCAGGTCTGCTCTGAGCCTCAGAAGCACGCACCGGGCTACTCGCTCAGGAATCCCAGCTTCGTCGTCCCGAATCCGTACCGGGTCTCCATCAGCTTCTTCGCCGGCCCCATACCCTCTACGATTACCTTGCCATCAGGCGTGCCACAGCGGGCTGCCAGCTGCGTCCTGCCGTACTGCAGTTCGGCTTCACGACTGCGTTTGGGACGGGGATCGGGCTCCCACCAGGGGAAATGGGCATACGGCTTGTTGGCCGAGACCTCATGGCGCCAGCACACGAACGAGAGCGTCTCGTTGCCTGCTGCGTCATAGTCGTAGACGCGGTAGGAGGTGTAGCCGCTGGTCAGCGGCGTAAGCTTCAACACACCCTTCTCTACGTATGCGCGCAGGTTCTCGGTGTAGCCACCACTATCGGGAACCGGGCCGAACAGGATCACCCGCGTGAGCCTGCCGTTTGCGTCGTAGTTTTCCTGGCGATTCAGATCCAGCGTGCGCCACTGGCGTTCGTGGGGCTGCTTGGCACCAGGTCCGAATACCTCGAAGATCCGTTGATGCGAACGATGGTAATACTCCCGGACGCGGGTGTAGTCGGTGATGCCCTCGAACAACCCCTTGGCGATTTCTGTTGGCACAGGTTCGCCGGGGAACCTGTATTTCAGCTTATTGGTGTGCTCTTTGCTGCGTTGTGCGAAGACAGCCGTGGCGTCCGATGGCGCTATGGAGAAGGAAGCACTTTCAACGCCACGAAGCCCACGCTTTTCACTGCCATGGAAGCGAATACCCACGACCCGCTTCAATTCAGCATCGTCGACATTGACGAAGCCACTCACAGTCCATGCACCATCGGCTGCCTCGGTTCCAAAGCCGGTGTCCTCGCGATTGGGATCCTCACCTGGCTTACGCGTGGCTTCCTTGATGACGTCGGAAGTCAGCGACCCATCCCGCCCATAGGTAAAGTACCAGGTCATTCTCCTCGAAGCCTTTTCACGTAACTGCGAGCACGTGAAGTCAGGAACATCCGAAACACTCATCCCGGAACTCTGATTGGCCACCTCTATGCGGCCATCATCATCATAGAGCGCACAGAACGTAGTCTCCCTATGCCCTTTCGCGTCAGTTGCATGAATCGACGTCAATTGACCTGACCCGTCATAGTCTAGCTCCTGCGTCTTGTAAAGCTCGAAATATGGATACACATGCCTGACTGCAGGGTGCAGGCTTTCAGGAGCCTGTGCGTCGATCAATTGGGACTCTCGCCTCTTCCATTGCTCGGCGCGACATATCCGTTGCCCTTGAACGCCTCTTTCCAAGTAGTAGACCGAACCACCACTCGAGTTGAATGGCTTATTGTGCAGGTCACTGACTTGGGGGCTAATATCAATTCGCACAAAGGGGGCAGCCGCGTTCGCACGATCAAGACTGGCGGCCACTGCAGACCCTCCACCAACCTCTCTCGGCGAGAACTTGAGCACTACTTCATTGCCGTAAATCGGCGCATTCTTCTCTTTTGACGAATCACAATAGGCAAGCGCAGTTTGTACGGCACACAGGCCACCTAGAACGAAGAATCCCCTCAACACTTGATACCCACTCATACCTGCTCTCCTTGTTCCCCGGGGACCTGCCGACTGGAGTAAGCCAGCTCAGTTGACCTATCCCTCTGAACAGGCGCGACTGCAATGATCTCGTTCGGCATCGCGGCAGCAGGGTCATCCATGCCGTTGCCCCAGAGCAGCGGCATGGTGACCCAGAAACCCTGAATGCCCTTGCGCTCTTCATTACCTCTCAGCGTCTTTGTCGCCCTTTCTGCATCGTGCCGACCCACGGCACCGGTCACGTAGTTGCTTACAACGCTTGGCTCCAGCATGAACTCTGGTTGCAGGTCCGCCGGCTGCGCGTACAGGATGCGTTTGACGTGCCCTTTGTCACTCAGACCTTCGGCGGGGAATCCATGAAGCACGGAGTCGTAGCGAGGGAACGAGTCACGGGGGACATTGGTGAATACACGTTCATAAGCGGCGGAATTTGAATCGGCAAGATTTCTGATGCTTCTCCACGTCTCGGCACTTGCTGGCCTGTCCACCGTCAAAGTTGGCACGTTCTTGTTGAACCACGGGTAGTAGCCCTTGGTCAACTCGGAGAACGCGAAGTGCTGATTCTCCTTTTCCGGCAGCTTTTGAATCTCCTGCCCCAGAAACTTCCTCCACAACTTCAACCGCAGCTCCCGCGCAAACGTTCGGGTTATTACCTGCACGCCGTTGCCCAGGTCCATCCGCTTCGCCTCGCCATCAACGATCACCGCAGCGATCTCGGTATCGCCCGTCCCCAGCAGGCTGCGGTCATTGCAGTTCGCGCTGCCGATGATCGCCACCGCGTCATCAACGATCAGCAGTTTGGAATGCACATAGCACTGCTCGGTCACCACATACAGGGAGGGGCCATGCTCGGAGCCGATCGTGTGCGGCGGCAGATGATCTTTTCTGCGCGTTTCGGCCAGCACGCCGTAGCTGCGCAGATTCATCACCGACAGGTATTCCTTCCAGCGCTCGGCCTTGACCTCGGCCTGCAGGTCGGCCTCCTCCACGCTGGCCTCGCGGATGTCCTTGTCACGTGCGATCAATGATCGGCAGATGCGCCGGATCAGGCTGTCGTCACCACGCAGCAGGGTCTGCTGCACCCAGTACTGCTGCTTCACCACGGCACCGTCCGCCGGGCTGCCCTCCGGGTGCACCGGCAGGGTGATGTACACATGGAAGCCCTGCCGGGCCAGGATCGCACGGCGGATGCGCGCGGCCAGGGCGGCCACCAGCGGGTTGCTGGCCGCCGACTTCACTCCCTGCCTGCGCTTCATCACATCCTGCACGATGTCGGCCCGGCCTACCGGGCCGCTCATGCCACTCATGGAATGCAGCCCCTGCTCGCTCAACGGCGTCAGCTCCAGGCCACCCGCCAGTGTGGTCCGCTCGGGCAGAGCGGATCTGCCCCAAGCCTCAGAGACAAGCACTGGGCTACTCGCTCAGGAATCCCAGCTTCGTCGTCCCGAATCCGTACCGGGTCTCCATCAGCTTCTTCACCGGTCCCATGCCCTCTATGATCATCCTGCTGTCCGGCGTCCCGCAGCGTGTGCCCACCTGCGTCCTGCCGTACTGCAGTTCGGCTTCACGACTGCGCTTGGGACGGGGATCGGGCTCCCACCAGGGGAAATGGGCATACGGCTTGTTGGCCGAGACTTCATGGCGCCAGCACACGAACGAGAGCGTCTCGTTGCCTGCTGCGTCATAGTCGTAGACGCGGTAGGAGCTGTAGCCGCTGGTCAGCGGCGTGAGCTTCAACACACCCTTCTCTACGTATGCGCGCAGGTTCTCGGTGTAGCCACCACTATCGGGAACCGGGCCGAACAGGATCACCCGCGTGAGCCTGCCGTTTGCGTCGTAGTTTTCCTGGCGATTCAGATCCAGCGTGCGCCACTGGCGTTCGTGGGGCTGTTTGGCACCGGGCCCGAATACCTCAAAGATCCGTTGATGCGAGCGATGGCGATATTCCCGGACGCGGGTGTAGTCGGTGATTCCCTCGAACAGCCCCTTGGCGATTTCTGGTGGCACACGCTCGCCGGGGAAAGTGTAGTTGAGCTTCCCACCTCCATCTCGACTGCGTTGCTCAAAGCTGGGCGTTGCGTCGGACGGAACGATGGAAAAGGACCTGCTCTGGATACCAGTAATGCCTTGCTTATCACTCATCTGAAACGAAGCACCAACGCGGTGCAGGAAGTTTGCACCACTGAAGAACAAATCTCCTTGTGCGTACCAAGCACCATCCGTCGCCTCGGTTCCGAAGCCAAGGTCTTCTTGCCCTTCATCCTCTCCGAGCTTGCGCGTAGCCCTCTTGGTCATATCTGAAGCCAAGAAACCATCAGGCCGATAGGAAAAGTATCTCGTAACTTTCCTTACCGCCTCATCGCGAAGCTGTGAACACTGGAATCCCGGCTTATCCGAGACAATCGACCCAGAGCTCTCATTCGCTACTTCTATGCGGCCATCACCATCATAGAGCGCACAGAACGTTGTCGCCCTATGCCCTTTCGCGTCAGTTGTATGAATCGACGTCAATTGACCGACCGAATCATAATCGAGCTCATACGTCTTGTGCAGCTCGAAATACGGATACACGGGCCTCACCGCAGGATGCAGGCGCTCAGGAGGTGCTTCACCAATCGACTTGGATTCCCGCCTTTTCCACTCTTCAACGCGGCATAGTCGCTGCCCTTGCACGTCCTTTTCCAAGTAGTAGACCGCACCACCATTCGAATCGAATGGCTCATTGTGCAGCTCAGCCAGTTTAGGATAGAGATTGATCCGCACATAAGGCGCAACTTCGTTCGCACGACTAAGACTTGCGCTCAGCACCCCCTTGGGGCTTGGTCTGAACTTGATCACCAAGCTACCCCCCTGAGAAGTGTGCGACTTCCCGATTGGTGAACTGCAGTCTGCCAACGCAGTGTGCGCAGCAGAAAAGACACCCAACGCCATCAACCATCTCAACAGATTATGCTCATTCATGCCTTTTCTCCGGATTTCCCTGGAATACCCCCATTCGAGTGACCAGATTCAATTGACCGACTCCTGTCGAAAGGCACGGCAGCGATAATCTCGTTCGGCATCATGGCAGCAGGGTCGTCCATGCTGCTCCCCCATAGAAGTGGCATCGTCACCCAGAACCCCTGAACACCGTAGTCCCCTGATGCCGTGTCTCGAAGGAAGTCCGTCGCCTTACGCACATCGTGCCGACCTACCGCACCGGTCACGTAGTTGCTTACAACGCTTGGCTCCAGCATGAAGTCTGGTTGCAGGTCCGCCGGCTGCGCGTACAGGATGCGTTTGACGTGCCCTTTGTCACTCAGACCTTCGGCGGGGAATCCATGAAGCACGGAGTCGTAGCGAGGGAACGAGTCACGGGGGACATTGGTGAATACACGTTCATATGCGGCGGAATTTGAATCGGCAAGATTTCTGATGCTTCTCCACGTCTCGGCACTTGCTGGCCTGTCCACCGTCAAGGTTGGCACGTTCTTGTTGAACCAAGGCAGATACGTCCGCGCCGCTTCCGCTGCAGAGTATGACTGCTTCTTTTTCTCCGGCAGCTCTTGAATCTCCTGCCCCAGAAACTTCTTCCACAACTTCAACCGCAGCTCCCGCGCAAACGTTCGGGTTATTACCTGCACGCCGTTGCCCAGGTCCATCCGCTTCGCCTCGCCATCAACGATCACCGCAGCGATCTCGGTATCGCCCGTCCCCAGCAGGCTGCGGTCATTGCAGTTCGCGCTGCCGATGATCGCCACCGCGTCATCAACGATCAGCAGTTTGGAATGCACATAGCACTGCTCGGTCACCACATACAGGGAGGGGCCGTGCTCGGAGCCGATCGTGTGCGGCGGCAGATGATCGCTTCTGCGCGTTTCGGCCAGCACGCCGTAGCTGCGCAGATTCATCACCGACAGGTATTCCTTCCAGCGCCCGGCCTTGACCTCGGCCTGGAGGTCGGCCTCCTCCACGCTGGCCTCGCGGATGTCCTTGTCACGTGCGATCAATGATCGGCAGATGCGCCGGATCAGGCTGTCGTCACCACGCAGCAGGGTCTGCTGCACCCAGTACTGCTGCTTCACCACGGCACCGTCCGCCGCAGGCTGCCCTCCGGGTGCACCGGCAGGGTGATGTACACATGGAAGCCCTGCCGGGCCAGGATCGCACGGCGGATGCGCGCGGCCAGGGCGGCCACCAGCGGGTTGCTGGCCGCCGACTTCACTCCCTGCCTGCGCTTCATCACATCCTGCACGATGTCGGCCCTGCCTACCGGGCCGCTCATCCCCACGCCGCGCCCCACGTGACCAAGCTTCGCCTTCTCGGCATCCGTCGCATGCCGCCGCTCCCCGCCCTTCACTGCGGTTTCCACCACGCTGCCCGGATCCGCGTCGGACCAGCCGCAGTCGGAAATGAGGAACTGCGTCTCCAGATAGATGTAGGCACTGGCCGATGCGATGCAGTTGACCATCGCATCGAGAATGGAGTGCATCGGCTGTTCACGCTCCCAGTACGGCTGCAGGCAGCTGGCGTCGTCCAGGTTCAGGCCGAGTTCCCTGCACCCCTTCTTCTCCAGCGCATGCAGGGCGGTGCCCGAGGAACGCACGATCTGCACGCTGACCTTGCCCGCCGTGCCCGGCACCGTCAGATCACCAAACACCGCCTGCATGCCCCCCATGGACTGCAGCCACTGATCGCTCAATGGCGTCAGTTCCATGCCACGCGCCAGGGTGGTCTGCTCGGGCAGCGCTGTGTCGAGCCATTCATTGGTCTTGCGAAGACCCGTGTTCAGCCCCTTGCGCAGCAGCGAGCCGACGGTCCGGTCACCGCGCTGGTTCTGCCAGACCATGGCATTCCAGCGATGCATGAAGTTGCTGCAGATATCGAATACGGCCGGGCCCGCGATCTGCGCGTGCACGTCCTGCCAGGGCATGCGAGGCTGGCGGCCACTGTCGAGCAGTCGCTGGGTGCGATCAACTGGTGTATTGATCCACTGCACCAGCGATTCCCATGCCTGTTTGGCCTTGTTGAACTTGCTCTCGATCTCGTCATATTTGGTTATGGCGTCCGTGACCAGCGAGTCAGGATCACGCATGTACCCCACGACGGTGGTGGCGGTCATGATCGGGCCCAGAATGGCGGCCTTGATCGTGGCCTTGCGCTCGTCGACCCACTCGCCGAACTTCTTCGCCTGGGTTTTCCTAAAGCCTTCCAGTGCGCGACCTGCGGCGGCAGCAGCCTCGCCGACGTTCAGCTTGACCGCCTCGTCAGCGGTTCGGTTGGAAGCGGCGATGACGTCGGCGTATTCCTTTTCGACCTCGGCCAACCACCCTTGAATGGCCAGGAAGGTCTTGGCGACCGAACGCTGTACCCAGACAGCTTGTTCCATTCCCGGAATGACCATCTCGGCGAGCTTGCGGATGCCCTCGCGCTCAAGCGCGTCGGGTACGCCCAGCTTGTCTGCATAGTCCTGCAGTTCGGCCAATGCGGCACCGGCATCCCACTGCGCCTTCATCTGGTCCAGTGCGATGGCCATGCCGGGCATATACGCCTGTGCGAAGCCGGGACGGACGCGGCCTGCCGCATCCGGGCTGGTATCGGGCTTGTCCAGCGTGAGCTTCGTCTCGTCATCCGTCATGCTCCGATACTTGCTCAGGCAGTTGTTGTAATGGTCATTGATCACGTGCAACGTCGGGTCGCAGACCACGTCGAAGTTGCCGTCGTCCCAACGGCCATGGGCGACGTCCAGGCCGCCGATGAAGCCGATGTTTCCGTCCACCACCAGGATCTTCTGGTGGTGCGAGAAGGCGATGTTGAAGGCATCGGTGCGGCCGGTCGCCGGGTTGTGCAGGCCCACCTGCACCTGCCCGGGCGTCTTGTCATCCTGCATCTTGTACAGCGCCGTGCGCACCTCGTTCTCGTGGGTGTAGGCGGCCGCCTCCACGCTGTCGTAGAGCAGTACCCGCACATCCACGCCGCGCTGGTTGATCGCGTCGAACAGCAGCTCGCTCAGCCGCGCGGAGTGCGCGTCACCGCGCGCGTCCATCTCGGTATCGAAGTTCATCTGCCAGTCGGCGATGAAGATGAACTTCTGTGCGCCGCGGATGGCATCGGCCATCGCCTTCATGGCCGAGCGCCCGTCGGTGAACGCGTCGACGCGGTTCCCATGCCGCACCGGCGCGAACTGACGGTCCGGTGGTGCGTAGTAGTCGCCGCTGGTCGTGCCTTTCTGGCCATCCCTGCAGATGAGAGAGGCGCGCTCGACCCTGCCCCATGCGTTGGCGTCTGCCATGATCAGATCTCCTTGCGCCGCGCCGGGCTGGCGTCGATGTGGGACTGGAACTCGTACTCGGCGCGCTGCCGGTAGGCATGCAGTGCGGCATCGTCGGGCAGGTCGGCCAGACTCTTGCCATAGTTGATCGCCTCCAGCGTATCCAGGGTTGCCCGCACCCCCGGGGAGCCGCTGTATGGCCGGGGCCGCTGCAGCGGGATCACGTCGATTCCGTGTACCAGGAACAGGCAGCCGGGATGGCGGCCTGCGTCACTCCAGATCCTCGCGCACAGCGCATCGTCCAGGCTGACATCGCCCTGTGCGTCGGCCTCACCTTCGGCCAGGGTCTCAGCCCAGCGTTCCGGCAGCAGGGCGCTGTCACGCTGCTCATCGTCCAGGGCGCGGTGCGTGCGCACGATCCTCCAGGGCTGCCCGCCCAGCGGCACACCCTGTGGGCCCGGGATGTCCTGCAGCCTGAAAGCAAGCTTCGGAACCTGCCCGTCCAGCGCGCTGGACGGCATGTCCGGCAGGGGACGGGTCAGCTGCGCCGGGCCGACGAAGGTGCGCTGCCCGGCCTGCACGGTCACCGTGCCGGGGCAGACCAGCACCAGGTTGCCATCTTCCAGCGTAATGCTGGCGCCACCGGCGGTGGCGATGTGCAGGGTGCGCGGTGCGGCAAGCTCCACAGCCCCTTGCCCGCTCGCTGCACGCACGGTGCTGCGCGCCTGCAGGTGGATCGTTTCGGACTGGGCCCGGATGTCCAGTACCTCCTGCCCAGCGACGATGGTCAATGCCGCATCACCGGCAAAGCTGCGGCCACTGGCCGCCAGCATGCCCACCGCCTGCGCCGCGTGCAGGCGCGCACCGCCGGCCACGTTGGCATCGGTGTGCCCGCCACTGGACAGTGCCACATTCCGGGCACCGCCCCAGTGCAGTGCCTGCCCGGCCACCATCATCAGACCGGCCTGCCCATGCAGGCCCAGCGTTGGCTGGCCGGTATGCGGAACATCGCCGGGCGCGGGGTGGCCCTCCTCATCGGCGCTGGCCTGCGCATAGGAAAGTCCGGTCACACTGGCCCGCGCAACCCGTTGCAGACCTGCCAGGCCGGTGCTGTCCTCCCGTACTGCGTGGCTGTCCAAGCCAGCCGTGCCGTGCATCGTGGCCACGCCATGGCTGGACGCGGCCAGGAGGGCGGCCTGCTGCAGCAGCGCGCCGGCCGCAGCCACCTCGCCTGCGGGTGACAGCGCAGCGTGGCCACGCGCGGTCAACCAGACGCCCCGTTCGGCACGCAGCGCGCCCCACGCGTCAGTGCGCAGTTCCGCGCCTTCTCCGCGCAGCGAACCACGATGGTTGTCAGCCATGTGCAGCAGATGACCAAGATTCAGCTCGCTGCTGGCGTGGCTGCTGGCCAGCTGCACGCGCAGCTGTGCGTCGGAATCATCGAAGGCCAGCCGGTTGTAACCCGTTCCGGACCATTCCCGTGACTGGATGCCCCATACCGCCCCGGCATGCCGGTGCTGGTCCTGCCCCGGTGCCATCGCGTGCCAGACAGGCGCATGACCGCCGGCCGCATTGCCCTGTGCGCTCGGACGGGAGTCGGTGGCATGCCCGAACAGGCCGCCGCTTTCGTCTGCGGCCGCTGCTCCGGCCGGGGTACGCGCAACGCCCGCCTCGCCACGACCGTTGTACAGCGCGCCCAGCACCAAGGGTTGGTCAATGTTCCCGTCCAGAAAGCCGATCACCACCTCCTGACCGACACGCGGCAGGAACTGTGCACCGACGCCCGGCCCAGCGTAGCGCTGCGCGACCCGCAGCCAACAGGTCGTACCGGCATCTGTGGCGTCCTGAAGATGCAGACGCACCCGTACCCGGCCCAGGTGATCGGCGTACAGAGCGGCATCATCACGGCCATCGCCAGCGATCACCGTAGCGGTCTGATGGCCTGGCGCGAGCGGCCGCGGGTGGATGCGTTCGCCGGTGCCATCGGCCAGCACGGGCCGCCACGGTCGATTCCGATCGACGGCGCGGAAGCGATTGGCATAACCCAGGGGCGCGTTTGTCTCCAGCGCCACGCCGGGCATGGCTGAACCGGCCTCAAGCCAGCGGGCCGGTGCCGCAGCGCGTGGTTGCTCCGCCCCCTGCGTGATCGGCGGCGGATTGCACCCGTAATGCAGCAGTTCGGTCGGCAGCAGGCTCGGCGTCGAACCAGCGCCCGCGGCCAGAACGCGGATGAAGCGACCGACCTGCAGGCTGCGTACGCTGCCTGCCGCCAGCCAGCCTGCACTGCCGGCCTCGTGCGCTTCAGCTGCTCGCCGCGCGCGACGATACCCCTCATCGGCACCAGCCAGGGCGTGTGTGCCCACCGGCTCATAGACCTCGCGCGGGCTGCGCCCGGCGTCCTGCAGTGGCATCTGCACATGTCGGACGGTGGCCGCCGGGCCATCGTCGGTGACAAGCGAGAGCCGGCTGCTGCCCAGCCGACGCCACCTGCCCAGTTGCTGCAGGGCATCTGCGCGCTCGGTGGCGTCGTCACGGTGGAAACGGATACCGCCGTCTCGGGCCGATTGTGGATTCTCAGGTTGCACGCTGCTGTCGGCGAACAGCACGAGCGTCAATCGGCCGCTGCTGTCGCTCTCGAACGTGCCCGCAATGCCTTCATCGGCCAACAGCCGCTGCACGAACTCAAGGTCCGGCTCCCGATACTGGATGCAGCAGTCGCGCACGGGTGCGGCGGCCAGAGCGGCCAGGGCATCGTCGCTCCAGCGCCAGCGGGCCAGGCCGCTGTGCATGCCGAACACGTCCTCGACGATGTCCCGCACGGTCCGCTGCTGATGGACTCGGCTGCGCCGCGCATGCCGCAGGAACCACGTCCATGGCACGAGATGCAGCCGGTAGCGCGCCAGACCGCCGTCTGCGCCAAGGAGGTGAGCGGCGGCGATGTAGCCGCAGCGATGGTGGTCCTGGCCATCATCGAGGCAGGTGACCAGCGCGGCGCTCAGTCCCGGCCAGTCAGCGCACGCCAGGCCTGCATCCGGGTGCACGGCATCTACCCAGTAATCGAAACCGTTGACCAGGCTTTCGTGGCCCCACCACTGTTCAACGAGCAAGGGGGGCAGGCCCTCAGCCTGCAGCCGATGCAGTTGCCCGTTCGACCCGAGCCCCGCCAGCGGCGCGTGCGCAGCTGCCGTATGTGAAACATCCATGACCTCTCCCTGGCCGGGCGCTCCGCCCCGACGCTCAATGCCTGTGAACCTTCCCGTGGCCACCGCTGCTTCCGGTTTCCGTTCCCCACCCGGCCGTGACGCTTTTTTCACCACCGGCGCAGGAAGCTTGTGGCACAAGCATTGCGAACGTCTATCCACAGGTTCCCGGAGGCCCGATCCACACCCCGTGTGGAAAACCGCGTCGCAGCCCCCGTACTGGCCGTGTGCGCCCCCGCGCGCTACCCTTGTTTCCCCTTGAAGACACTGTGGTGGAAGGCTTCCGCCCCACCTCCAGCAATGAAGAACATCGAGCATCGAGACTTCACCCTGTCGCCGGAAGACAACGCGCGCCTGGCCAACCTGTGCGGCCCGTTCGACGGCCATTTGCGACAGATCGAACTGAAACTCGGCGTGGAGATCGCCAATCGCGGCTTCGTGTTCCGTATCAGTGGACCGAAGGAAGCCAGCGTGGAAGCGCAGAAGCTGATCGAGGCCCTGTACGCCGAAGCCGGCGAGACCACCTTCGACAACCACGCCATCCACCTGCGCCTGGCCCAGGCCAACGTGGAGCAGATCGCCGAACGCTCGTACGAAGCACAGGACGTGGCGATCCGGGTCAAGCGTGGCACCGTGCGCGGTCGCGGCGCCAACCAGGGCCGCTACCTGCACCAGATCGCCACCCATGACATCAACTTCGGCATCGGCCCGGCCGGTACCGGCAAGACCTTCCTGGCTGTGGCCAGCGCGGTGGAAGCGCTGAACGAGTCGCGCGTGCAGCGCCTGATCCTGGTGCGGCCTGCGGTCGAGGCCGGCGAGAAGCTCGGCTTCCTGCCCGGCGACCTGACCCAGAAGGTCGACCCCTACCTGCGGCCGCTGTACGACGCCCTGTACGAAATGATGGGCGTGGAGAAGGTGGTCAAGCTGCTGGAGAAGAACGTCATCGAGATCGCACCGCTGGCGTACATGCGTGGCCGCACGCTCAACGACGCGTTCGTGATCCTGGACGAGGCGCAGAACACCACCATCGAGCAGATGAAGATGTTCCTGACCCGGCTGGGCTTCGGCTCCACCGCCGTGGTCACCGGCGACCTGACCCAGACCGACCTGCCCAAGCACCTGAAATCGGGCCTGCGCGATGCCATCGACGTGCTGCGCGATGTCGAGGGCGTGAGCTTCACCTTCTTCGAATCGCGCGACGTCGTCCGCCATCCGCTGGTGGCCCGCATCGTCAGTGCCTACGACCGCCGCGACCTGCATCAGATCCAACCCGGAGCGACATCATGACCCGTGGTCCCGTACGGCTGGACGTCGCCGTCAGTTACGCCCTGCCCCGCGCCGGACTGCCGGCTGCGGTGAGCTTCCGCAGGTGGGTTGCCGCGGCCCTGAAGGGCCGGATCCGCGAAGCCGACCTGGCGATCCGCGTGGTCGATGCCAAGGAGGGGCAGTCGCTGAACCGCCACTACCGCGGCAAGGACTACGCCACCAACGTGCTCAGCTTCCCGGCCGAAGTGCCCGAAGGCCTGCCCAAGGGCGTGAAGTTCCCGCTGCTGGGCGACCTGGTGATCTGTGCCCCGGTGGTCGAGCGCGAGGCCGGCGAGCAGGGCAAGGCGCTCAACGCCCACTATGCGCACCTCACCGTGCACGGCGTGCTGCACCTGCTCGGCTGGGACCACGAAGACGACAAGGAAGCCGAGGCGATGGAGCAGCTGGAACGCGAGATCCTGGCCGAGCTCGGCATCGCCGACCCTTACGCCGGCGAGCGCTGAGCCCGCCCCCCTGACCGGAAGGCAGCCGAGCCCAGGCTCGGCGCCACCACGGAGTGCCGCTGTGTTCCTGCCCCTGCTGCTTGCCACCTCTGCGTCCGCCGCTCCGCTGGACCTGCCGGCACTGATCGAATGCCGCCAGGACGTGGCCGCCCATGCCGCGCTGGCACCGCTGCTGGCCGACCCGCTGAAAGCGGTCGCCAGCGGCCTGCAACCCCTGCCGCAGGGCAACCGGTTCCTGAGCGAGTACCGGCTGGCGCAGCCCATCACGGTGTTCGGCACCCGCACGGACCGGGTCGCGATGGCCGGTGCCAGCATCATGGCCATCCTCGATGAGGCCGACCCCCGGCCACTGGCCAGGCGGCTCGGGCTGGAGACCGGATACGACCAGGACGGCAAGTTCATGGCGGGGCGCGAACTGGTCAGCCGTGACGTGACCGACCCGACCACCGGCGAGGCGCAGATCGAGTCGATCATCCTCAGTGTCTCAACGGTGGCCTCCCACCCGGGCCGGACGCTGGCCGGCTGCACCTACAGCCTGGACCTGCCCGAAGCACCGGCGTCCCGGCCTGAACTGGCGCCGCCCCCGATCACCGGCCCCGGCAGCGGGGGGCGCTGACAGGCCGCTACATCCTGCTAGACTGGCGCCAACGCCCGGCATGCCGGGTGCCCTTTTTCCAGAGATGTCTGAAGACGACAGTAGTAGCTCCCTGCAGGAGCACAGTGAAAAGAAGCGCGGCTGGCTGGAACGCCTGACGTCCGCGTTCTCCGGCGAACCCCATACCCGCGACGAGCTGGTCGCTGTCCTGCACACCGCGCAGGAAGAAGGTCTGATCGCCGCCGATACCCTGAAGATGATGGAAGGCGCCATTTCGGTGGCCGAGCTGACCGTGGGCGACGTGATGATCTCGCGTTCGCAGATGGTCTCGCTGCCGGTCGAAGCGCCCTTCCTGGAACTGATGAAGCAGGTGGTCGAATCCGGCCATTCGCGCTTCCCGGTGCATGGCGAGAACAAGGACGACATCCTCGGCATCCTGCTGGCCAAGGACCTGCTGCGCGGCGTGGTTGCCGACCACGGCCCGGCCAACGTACGCGAACTGCTGCGCCCGGCGGTGCTGATTCCTGAAGCGAAGAAGCTCAACGTGCTGCTGAAGGAGTTCCGCCTGTCGCGCAACCACATGGCCATCGTGGTCGACGAGTACGGCGGCGTCGCCGGCCTGGTCACCATCGAGGACGTGCTGGAACAGATCGTCGGCGACATCGATGACGAGCACGACGAAGCCGAGGATCCGTCGGCACAGATCGCGATCCAGGCCGACGGCCAGTACGTGGTCGATGCCCTGACCCCGATCGGGGATTTCAACGAGCGCTTCGGTGCCGCGTTCTCCGACGAGGACTACGACACCATCGGCGGCCTGGTCACGGAAGCGGTCGGTCACCTTCCGGAGATCGGAGACGAACTGGCGCTGGACCGCTTCATGTTCCGCGTCGCGCGTGCCGATGCGCGCCGGGTACAGGCCTTCCACGTGACGGTGCTGCCACCGGACGCGCAGGACGACGCTTGAAGCGGCGCGGGCTGATCCTCACCCTGTGGCTGGCACTGTGCATGCTGGCCACGGCCGTGCCTGCCATCGCCTTCGCGCAGGCCACGGCTGCGGTCGCCGGGCCCGCGCCGCCGCGCATCGGCGTGGTGACGATGCAGCCCGGCACGGTGTTCTTCGAGCGTTTCGGCCATGACGCCATCGTGGTGCTCGATCCGGCCAGTGGTGAGGCAACGTCGTACAATTTCGGCTACTTCGATCCGTCCGAGGATGATTTCATCGGTCGTTTCGTGCGTGGCGACATGATGTATTACCTGGTGGCGCTGCCCCTTCAGCAGGACCTGTCGTACTACGACGAGACCGGCCGCGGAGCGAGCGTGCAGTGGCTGGATCTGCGCCCGGACCAGGCGCGCGCACTGGCCGCCGACCTGGCCGAGCGGGCCAGGCCGGAGAACGCGCGCTACCACTACGACTACTACACCGCCAACTGCGCGACGATGGTGCGCGACACGCTGGACAAGGCGCTGGGTGGTGGACTGCATGCGCAGCTGTCCGGACGCTCGCGCGGCAATACCTACCGCAGCGAATCGGTCCGCCTGGCCTCGCCCGCGCCGTGGATGTGGCTGGGCTTCGACGTGGGCCTGGGCCCGTTCGCCGATCAGCCGCTGTCACGCTGGCAGGAAGCGTTCGTGCCGATGCGCCTGGCCGATGCCCTGCGCCAGGCGCGCAACAGCGACGGTCGTCCGCTGGTGCAGTCCGAGCAGGAACTGCTGCCGCACCGCATCGATCCGGAGCCCAAGGAATTCCCGCGCCGCTGGTGGCCGTGGCTGCTGTGCGGCCTGGCCATCGCTGCCGGCGTGCTGGCGTTGCGCAACCGGCCGCGCCTGCTGGCCGGACTGGGACTGCCGTTGTGGCTGCTGTGTGCCGTCGCAGGTGGCCTGCTGGTGTTCCTCTGGGGCTTCAGCACCCATTACGCCGCCTGGGCCAACCGCAACCTGCTGCTGCTTTCGCCGTTGTGCGTGCTGCTGCTGCCGGGCGCGGTCCGGCTGCTGCGCCGTCGCCCGCCGGGCCGCATGTTCACGGTCGTGCTGTGGCTGGTGGCACTGCAGGCCCTGGCCGCGCTGGTCCTGCACTGGCTGAGCCTGCAGGCACAGTACAACGTGCAATGGATCGTGCTGCTGCTGCCGATCCATGCTGCCCTGGCCTGGGTGCTGCGGCGCGATCGTCACTTGTCGGATACGCGGCACTGACGCACGATGGCGGGCATGTCACTGCCCGCCTCCGCTGCCGCACCTGCTTCGGCCAATCCCGCCTGCGTCATCAACTGCGTCCACTACGATGAGCAGGGCGTCCGCCATGACATCAGCCTGGACGCCATCAGCGACGTCATCGCCAGCGGCAACGGCTTCGTCTGGGTCGGCCTGTTCGACCCCAATGAAGACGTGCTGCTGAAGCTGCAGGAGGAGTTCTGCCTGCACGACCTGGCGATCGAGGACGCGCGGAATGCGCACCAGCGGCCGAAGGTGGAAGCCTACGGCAACTCGCTGTTCGTGGTGATGACCACCGCGCAGATGGTCGATGAGCGCATCCAGTACGGTGAAACCCACGCCTTCCTCGGGCCGCGTTTCCTGGTGACCGTGCGCCACGGTGCTTCGCTGTCGTATGCACCAGTACGTGCCCGGGTGGAACGCGAGCCGCAGCTGCTGAAGATGGGTCCGTCGTATTGCCTGTATGCCGTCACCGACTTCGTGGTCGACAACTACCTGCCGATCACCAACCGCTTCCGCGACACGCTGGAGCTGCTGGAGAAGGACATCTTCGCCGAGAGCTACAAGCGCAGCACCGTGGTGCGCCTGTACGAGCTCAAGCGCGAGTTGAACAAGATGCGGATGGCCGTGGCCCCCTTGCAGGACGTGCTGGCGCAGCTGCGCCGCTACCAGGGCGAATTGATTCCGGACGAAGTGAAGCTCTACGTCCGCGACGTGCATGACCATGCGGTGCGCATCAGCGACGTGATCGATACCTTGCGCGAGATGCTGGGTACCGCACTGAGCGTGAACCTCTCGCTGGTGACGCTGGCGCAGGGCGAAACCGTAAAGCGGCTGGGTGCGTGGGCGGCCCTGCTGGCGGCGCCGACACTGATCACCAGCTGGTACGGCATGAACTTCAGTCACATGCCGGAGTTGAGCCAGCCATGGGCGTACCCGCTGATGATCGTCGGCGTGGGCGGTGTCTGCGTGGGCCTGTACCGGTTGTTCAAGCGCGCGCGGTGGTTGTAGAGCCGAGCCCAGGTTCGGGCTCGGCTGCTTCTTTACCGTGGCACACGGAATGCATCATCAGGCCACGTAGACAGTCTTGATGTTCATGAACTCATGGATGCCATGGTCCGCCAGTTCGCGGCCGAAGCCTGACTGTTTGCTGCCGCCGAACGGCAGCCGCGCGTCACTCTTGACGATGGCATTGACGAAGGCCGCACCGCATTCCATGCGCTGGGCGAAGGACTCGCCACGCACCGGGTCACCGGTCCAGACACTGCCGCCCAGCCCGAAGCGGGTGTCGTTGGCCACGCGCAGCGCTTCCTCTTCATCCTTGACCCGGATCACCGCAGCCACCGGCCCAAACAGTTCCTCGTCGTAGGCGGGCATGCCCGGCCCGACCTGGTCCAGCACGGTGGCCGGATAGCCGGCATGCGTGCCCGCGATCGGCTCGCCGCCCAGCAGCACCCGCGCCCCCTTGGCCACACTCGCCTGCACCTGCTTGTGCAGCTCGTCGCGCAGGTCCGCGCGGGCCATCGGTGCCAGCGTGGTCTCGCGCTCGCTGGGGTCGCCATACCGGCGCTGACCAGCCGCCTCGACGAAGCGGCGGGTGAATTCATCCGCCACGCGCTCCACCACGATGAAGCGCTTGGCAGCGATACAGGTCTGCCCACTGTTGTCGAAGCGTGACTTCACTGCGGCCGCCACGGTCTTGTCGAGGTCGGCATCGTCCAGCACCACGAAGGCGTCACTGCCCCCCAGCTCCATCACCGACTTCTTCAGCTGGCTGCCCGCATTGGACGCGATCGAACGCCCGGCGCGTTCGCTGCCGGTCAGCGTCACCGCCTTCACCCGCGCATCGCGCAGCACCTCGGCTGCCTGGTCGTTGTCGATGTGCAGAACGTCGAACACACCGGCCGGCAGGCCACCGTCGCGGCACACCGCCAGGATCAGGTCCGCACACTGGGGCACGTTGCTGGCGTGCTTGAGCAGCGCCACGTTGCCGGCCATGAAGGCAGGCGCAAGGAAGCGGAACACCTGCCAGACCGGGAAGTTCCATGGCATCACCGCGAACACGCAGCCGATCGGCTCGTAGCGCACGTAGCTGCGCTGTGCCTCGGTATCGATCAGCTGGGGCTTGAGGTAGTCGGCGGCGTGATCGGCGTAGTACTCGCAGGCCGCCGCGCATTTGTCGACCTCGGCCAATGCCTCGGCCTTCAGCTTGCCCATCTCGTGCGTCATCGCCTGCTGCAGCTCGTCACGCCGCGTGCGCAGCTGCGCGGCGATCCCTCGCAGGACGGCACCCCGCTCCTGCAGCGAACGTGCGGCCCAGCCCGGGAATGCGTCGGCAGCGGCCTGCAGGCGCTGCTCGACGTCGGCAGCGCCCATCAGTTCATGGCGGTAGGTCACCTGGCCGGTGGTGGGATCGATGATCTCGACAGTCATGGGGGATCTCCTTCAGGCAGATCCCCAGTGTGCGCCCTTGCCCGTGAGCCGCGCGTTGCCGGATCAGCCGTTGTCCTGCCGGGCCAGCTGCAGGTCGCGCTGGCGCCGCTTCTCGGCGCGCGCGTTGATGTACCAGCCGATCACCGCCGCGATCGACACCGCCGATACCAGCAGCGTGGCCAGCGCATTGATCTTCGGGCTGATACCCATGCGGACCGAGGCGAAGACCTTCATCGGCAGTGTTGTCGAGCCCGGCGTGGCGACGAAGCTGGCCACCACCACGTCATCCAGCGACAGCGTGAAGGCCAGCAGCCAGCCCGCCACCAGTGCCGGGGCGATGATCGGCAGCGTGATGCGGGTGAACACGGTCAGCCGGCTGGCCCCCAGGTCCATCGCCGCTTCTTCCAGCGACAGGTCCATTTCCTGCAGGCGCGAAGACACCACCACGGTGACGAAGCACAGGGTGAAGGTGACGTGGGCGATCCAGATGGTCGCCAGTCCACGCGCCGGGAAGCCCGGAATGGCCCCCATCGAGGCCAGCAGCGCCATCAGCGAGAAACCCAGGATCACGTCCGGCATCACCAACGGCGCGGTGACCAGCGCGCCGAACAGCGGCTTGCCGCGGAAGCGCTTGAATCGGGTCATCACCATGGCCGCCAGCGTACCGAGCACCGTGGCGGTGCATGCGGTCCAGAACGCCACCACCAGGCTGGTCCACATCGCGTCCATCAGTGCACGGTCGGCGAACAGATCGCTGTAGGCACGGGTGGAGAAGCCCGCCCACACCATCGCCAGCCGCGAACTGTTGAACGAATAGAACATCAACAGCAGGATCGGCAGGTACAGGAAGGCGAAGCCGAGCAGCAGCACGCCCAGACCCAGGCCCTTGGCGGTACGCGGGCTCATGCCTGCTTCCCTTCCAGCAGGCGCTGCTGGGAACGGTTGAACAGCAGGATCGGCACCAGCAGCAGCAGGATCATCGCCACCGCCATCGCCGAGGCGCCCGGCCAGTTGCGGTTGTTGAAGAACTCGTTCCACAGCTGCCGGCCAACCATCAACGTCTCCGATCCGCCGAGCATCTCAGGGATGACGAACTCGCCGACCGCCGGAATCATCACCAGCATGCAGCCGGCGATGATGCCGGCCCTGGACAGCGGCAGGGTGATGCGCAGGAAGGCCTGCCACGGCTTCGCACCGAGATCGTAGGCCGCCTCCAGCAGGCGGTGGTCATGCTTGACCAGGTTGGCGTACAGCGGCAGCACCATGAACGGCAGATAGCAGTAGACGATACCGATATAGGCCGCGGTCGGCGTATCGATCAGCTGCAGCCTGGGCAGCCCCATGCTGGTCATCAGCGTCTGCAGACCGGTGAACTGCAGGAACTGGTCGAGCAGGCCGTTGCGGTCCAGGATCGCCTTCCACGCGTACACGCGGATCAGGAACGAGGTCCACGACGGCAACACCACCAGCATCATCGCCACGTTGCGCGCCGCCGGCGACAGCCGGGCGATGGCATAGGCCATCGGGTAGCCGATCAGCAGCGTCAGGATGGTGGAGATCGCTGCGATCTTGATGGAACTCAGGAACGCCTGGGCGTAGATCGAATCGCGGAACAGCGCCAGATAGTTTTCGAGGTTGAGCTTGAGCGAGAACCCGCCGTCGACGTACTGCAGCAGCCAGGTGTACGGCGGCGAGCCGACTCGGCTGTGCGAGAAGCTGATCATCAACACGATCAGGAAGGGCACTGCGAAGAACAGCAGCAGCCACAGATACGGAACACCGATCACCGTGGCGCGCAGTCCCGGCAGCCAGCGCTTCAGCCCGGCGACACTCATGAGGTCAGCACCACGCCGTCATTGTCGCGCCAGTGCACCCACACGCTGTCACCCCAGGTCAGGCCATCGCTGGCCCAGCGCTGCGAATTGGCGAAGTTGGCCAGCACCTTGGCTCCACTGGGAAGGCGCACGTGGTAGACCGAGTGACTGCCGAAGTAGGCGATGTCCTCGATCACACCCTGTGCCTTGTTGGTGTGCCCTTCCGGCTCGTCCTTGCCGATCATCACCTTTTCCGGGCGCAGCGCGAATGCGACCGGCTGCCCTTCATATCCAGTGATGCCATGGGCGATGTAGATCGGCGCCGGGAACAGCGGCGATCGTACGGTCACATACTCCGGCAGGTCCTCGTCGATCACGCCGTCGAACAGGTTCACCGAGCCGATGAACTCGGCGACGAACCGGTTGGCCGGCTGCTCGTACACTTCGTCCGGCTTGCCGACCTGCTGGATCCAGCCCGCATCCATCACCGCGATGCGGGTGGCCATGGTCATCGCTTCTTCCTGGTCGTGGGTGACCATCACGCAGGTCACGCCCGACGATTCGATGATGCTGACCAGTTCCAGCTGCATCTGCGAGCGCAGCTTCTTGTCCAGTGCACCCATCGGCTCATCCAGCAGCAGCAGCTTGGGGCCCTTGGCCAGCGAGCGTGCCAGCGCCACGCGCTGCTGCTGTCCGCCAGACAGCTGATGCGGCTTGCGCTTGCCAAGGTGGCCCATCTGCACCAGCTCCAGCATTTCGCCGACGCGCCTGCCGATCGCATCCTTGCCCAGCCCGTCCTGCTTGAGGCCGAACGCGATGTTCTGCTCGACCGTCATGTGTGGGAACAGGGCGTAGGACTGGAACATCATGTTGACCGGCCGCTGATAGGGCGGCAACGCGTCCAGACGCTGCCCATCAAGGGTGATACTGCCCTTGGTGGGTGTCTCGAAGCCGCCCAGGCAGCGCAGCAGGGTGGATTTGCCGCTGCCGGAGCCGCCCAGCAGGGCAAAGATCTCGCCCTTGCGCACATCCAGATTGACGTCGTCGACGGCGACGAAACCGTCGAATTCCTTGCGCAGGTCACGAATGGAGAGATAGCCGGGCGCACTCACCGTATCAACGGCGGCGGCTTCCGGCTGGGCTTCAACGGGCATGGGGGCTCCGGGAGCGGGCGGTGGACAGCGGGCGCCATTCTACCGGCCAGGGGGCGATGACGGTATGACGGGGTATGGCGGGCGGCCGTTGCCCGCCGGGCATGGCCCGGCGCTACCCGCATCGCCTGGCTCCGGTAGCGCCCGGCCATACCCGGAAATGGCCTGGCTCTGGTAGCGCCGGGCCATGCCCGGCGGAGAAGATCAGCGAACTGCCACCGGCGGCGCCTCCTGCCAGCCCAGCCCCAGGCTCTTCTGCAGCGCCACGTACCGCACCAGCAACTGCAGCCGCGCCTGGGCGACGGCATCCTGCGCCTGCAGCCGCTGGCGCTGCACCTCCAGCAGATCGATCTGCGAGGTGGCACCCGCCTGTCGACGCTGGCTCATCAACGCCAGCGAACGGTCCGCCGAAGCCTCGGCGCGGACACTGGCCTGCAGTTGCTGCCGGGCCGCACCGAAGCGCGCCAACGCGGTGTTGGCATCCTGCAGTGCAGCCAGCACCGTGCCCTCGTAGGCCGCCAACCGGGCCTCATTGCCGGCCCGAGCCTGGGCCACACGGGCCTTGTTCACGCCGAAGTCGAACAGCGACCAGCGCAGGAACGGGGCGACGATGGTGGCGGCTGAATCCCGCCCCAGGTCGGAAACCGAGGTGGCGCCCGCGCCGATGCTGCCCAGCAGGGTCACCTGCGGAAAATACGCCGAGATCGCCTGGCCGATCTGCGCCGAGGATGCCGCCAGCTCGCGCTCAGCCTTGCGCACATCCGGCCGGCGCTGGATCAACGCGCCCGCATCGTCCACCGGGACGCTGGCCGGCAGCAGCGGCAGCGGCTGGTCTGCCGCCAACCGCGCATCCAGCGCCCCCGGCTCGCGGCCTACCATCAGGGCCAGCACATCCCGGGCTTCGTCGGCCTGTGCCTGTAGCGGCGGCAGCGCAGCCTGCTGCTGTTGCAGCTGGGCCTGCGCGCGCTCCACCTGCAGGTCCGAATCCGCACCGCGTTGGCGGCGCTGACGGGTCAGCTGCAGGCTTTCATCGGCGGCTCGGAGGTTGTGCTCGGCCAGGGCGATACGCTCGCGGCTGCTGCGGTAGCCGAGGTAGACCTGGGTCAGTTCCGCGGCAAGCTGCACCTGCGCATCGGCCAGTGCTGCGGCGTTGGCCTCGGCTTCGGCGGCGGCCTGCTCGGCCGCGCGGCGTCGGCGGCCGAACAGGTCCAGTTCCCAACTGGCGTCGAAGCCGGCCACGTACAGCTCGGTGTCCAGATCGATATCGGCGAACTGCTGGCGCAGCTGCGCCGCCTCCTGCGGACGGCCGTTGGCCTCGGCCACGCCGGCGATGTTCTCGCCCAGACCGCGCACGCTGTTTTCCAGCGAATCCGGTGCCTTGATGTTGGCGTAGCCCGCCGCCGCGCCCACGCTGGGCAGCTGCTCGGCGCGGCGCTGTCGCTGCAGCGCGCGCGAGGCCAGCAGCTTGGCCTGGGCGGCGCGCAGGTTGGGGCTGTTGCGCAGCGCTTCGTCCACCAGCTGGTCCAGCAGCGGATCGTTGAGCGCGCGCCACCACTGGCTGGGCGGGCTGGCGGGCTGCACGCCGGCCTGCGCCGCGCGTGGGAGCTGCGCCTGCGCGGTAGCGACCGTGGCCACGTCCGGTTTCACGTAATCCGGCCCCACCATGCAACCCGCCAGCAGCAGCGGCAGGGTGGCCGGGCACAGCCGGCGCAGAAGGAGGGAAACGGGCAAGGTCGTCGAAGTCATCAGTGCATCGCCAATGGAACGCCCTTGGGCAGGGGCTTGAGCAGGAAGACCAGCGGCAGGGTGGCCACCACGATCAGGCCGAAGATCCAGAACAGGTCGTTGTAGGCCATCACCATCGCCTGCATCTGCACCGTCTGCGCCAGCACGGCCATCGCCTGGGTGGCGTCGCCCAGCTGCTGGCCGTAGGCATGCAGCGCGTCCTGTGCGATGGTCGAGTTTGCGGTAACGCTGCTGCCGATCGCATCGATGTGCAGGGTGGTGCGGCGTTCCTGGAAAGTGGAAATGATGGCCAGCCCGATCGAGCCGCCGAGATTGCGCGCGGCGTTGAACAGGCCGGACGCATCGCTGGTGTACTCGCGCGGCACCGAGGTGATGGCCGCCTGGTTCAGCGCCATCATTGCCAGCGCCAGCCCACAGCCCTGCAGCAGCTGGCCTATGACGAAGTGCGGGCCGATGCTGTCCGGAGTCAGCCCCAGATTGACGAAGCAGGCAGCGGCGAAGCACAGCATGCCGCCGAACACCATGATGCGTACGTCGACCGTTTCCAGCATCTTCGGCATCAACGGCATCAGCAGGATGGTCGGCAGGCCGGCCAGCAGCAGCACATAGCCGGCCTGCTCGGTGTTGTAGCCGGCGATGATCGCCAGGAACTGCGGGATCATGTACATGACCCCGAACAGGATCATGCCCACCGCCATCACCATCACGAACACTGCGCCGAAACTGCGCTGGAACAGGATGTTGAGGCGGATGACCGGCGCCTTGCTGGTGAACTGCGAAAGCGCGAGCAGCGCGAAGCCCAGCACCGAGACGATACTGAGAACCACGATCATCGTCGATTCGAACCAGCGCTCGCGCTGGCCGTCTTCCAGCACCACGGTAAGCGCGGACAGGCCGGCGGTCATGCCGACGATGCCCAGCCAGTCTGCGCGCAGCAGCCCACCCCAATCAGACGTTTCATGCGGAAGGCCGAGCAGCAGCAGGGCAACCAGGCCGGCGCAGATCGGCACGTTGATGAAGAACGCGTAGTGCCAGCTGACGTTCTCGGTCAACCAGCCGCCCAGCAAGGGGCCGATCACCGGGCCCAGGATGACGGTCATGCCGAACAGCGCCGTGCCCAGAGGCTGCTGCTTCGGCGGCAGCCGCGTGCCGACGATGGTCAGCGCGGTCGGGATCAGCGCACCACCGGCAAAACCCTGCCCTACCCGTCCGGCGATCATCATCGGCAACGAATCGGCCAGGCCGCACATCACCGAGAACGCAGTGAACAGCGTGGCGCAGATCAGCAGGAAAGTGCGCAGGCCCAGCGTGCGCACGAACCAGCCGGTCAGCGGAATCATCACGATTTCCGAGACAAGGAAGGCTGTGGAGATCCAGGTGCCTTCGGTGCCGCTGGCACCCACTTCGCCCTGAATGGTGGGCAACGCAGCGTTGACGATGGAGATGTCCAGCGTAGCCATGAACGAACCGATGGTGCCGGCCGCCACGGCCAGCCAGGCCGCAGCATCCGCCTTGCCTCCGGCGACAGGTGCTGCATGGGCACGGGTGGCGTTCATCGCGCCGGCGCGGCCATGGCCTCGGCCTCGTCCTGGGTGCGCTCGCGCGCATCCTTTGCATTGCGGGTATCGACGGTCACTTCCACCGACATGCCCGGCACCAGCACCTTGCGTGCTTCGGCACCTGCGTCCACCCGGATGCGCACCGGCACGCGCTGCACGACCTTGGTGAAGTTGCCGGTGGCGTTCTGTGGCGGCAGCAGCGCGAACTGCGAGCCGGTACCCGGCGAAATGCTCTCCACCGTGCCGCGCAATGGGGTGCCTGGCAACGCATCGACCTTGATTTCGGCCGCCTGGCCGGCGCGCATCAGGCCCACCTGGGTTTCCTTGAAATTGGCGACGAGGTACAGCGAAGCAACCGGCACGATGGTCATGGTGCGGGTACCGGCAGCAACAAACTGGCCGACCTGCACGGTCTTGTTGCCGACACGGCCATCGATGCGCGCGCGCAGCTCGGTGTCCTCAAACGCCACTCTGGCCTGCGCAGCGTCGGCCTGCGCCTGTTTCAGTCCGGCCTGGGCCTGCTCGAGCTGGGCCTGGCTGGCTTCGATCTGGCTCTGCGCGCCCTGGATCTGTGCCTTGGCCGCGTCGTACTGGGCCTGGGCGCGCTCGACATCGTGGCGCAGGCTTTCAACGTGTTCATGGGTGTCGGCACCACTGGCCGCCAGCGGGGTGAAGCGCGCCAGCTCTGACCGGCCGAAACGCAGCGAGGCGGCGGCCGCGGTGAGCTGGGTCCGTGCCTGCAGCAGGCTGGACTGCTGGCCCTGCACCCCAGCGGCAGCAGCGGCGATGTCGGCTTCGCGCACGGCGATCACGGCCTCGGCCTGGTCCAGCGTGGCACGGTAGGTACGCGGGTCGATGCGCAGCAGCGGTTCGCCGGCCTTGACCCACTGGTTGTCCTGCACCAGCACTTCGGTGACGTAACCGTTGATGCGCGGAGCGACCGCGACAGCGTCGGCCTGCAGATAGGCGTTGTTGGTGTCCTGCAGGTAGCGGCCGACCAGCAGGTGGTAGATCAGCCAGGCAACCAGGGCGATGACCACGACGACGCCGATGATGGCCAGCGTCCAGCGGACCTTGGGGTTCTTCAGCGGCGAAGGCTTGTCCTCGTGGGTGGAGGGGGCTTCGTCGGTGGGGGCATCGGTGCGCGAGGGGTGGTCGGTCATTGTCTCGTCGTGGCGGTGGTCGTGCCATACGGGACGGTAGGGGAGGACGTGCGGACGCGGAGTGAAAGTGCCTCCCGCGCCCTGCCCTGCGCGGATCTGCGCGCGGCGCATGTCGCGATAGTCCTGCACCCGGACGCTGCAAGGCATGCCGCCATGACCGCCAGACCCGCACCACAGCAGCCGTACAGGTATCTGCAACGCTTTTTGGAGTCGCAATCATTGACCGATGCCCACCAGCGCGGCGGAATCGTGGCCATCCGCCAAAGGATCTGCCCTCTCCATGCCCGCACCTGCTGCCCACACTGCTGCATCACCCTTGCGCCCCTTGGACGTCGTCGTCATCGGGGCCGGTCAGGCCGGACTGTCAACAAGCGCGGTCCTGCAGGAGGCCGGCGTCGAGCATCTGGTGCTGGAATCGGAACACGTGGGTGCCAGCTGGCGACGGCGCTGGGACGCCTTCCAGGTCAACACCGCCAACATGACCATGGCGCTGCATGATCACGCTTATGCCGGCGACGATCCGGAGGGCTTCATGACCGCTCCGGACGTCATCGACATGCTTGCCGGCTACGCACAGGCGCGCGCGCTGCCGGTGAAGGAAGGCTGCACGGTCCAGCGGGTCGCTCCCGCTGCGGGCGGCTATGCGGTCACCACCGACCAGGGCCGCATCCACGCGCGGTCGGTGGTGGTGGCCACCGGGGAGTATCGCCGGGCCCGCATGCCGCGGGTTCCCTTCGCACCCAGCGCAACGCTCACCGTGCTGCATTCGGGCCAGTACCGCAATGCCGGCCAGCTGGCCGAAGGCGCGGTGCTGGTGATCGGTGGGGGGCAGTCGGGCGCGCAGATCGCCCAGGACCTGCATGCCAGCGGGCGAAGGGTCTACTGGTCACTGGCCGACCGTCCATCACATACGCGCCGCCTGCGTGGCAAGGACTCGATGCTCTGGTGGGACATGGCCGGGCGTATCCATCAGCATGTGAGCGAATCGGCCGGCGTGCTCGCTGGCGAACCCGATGCGCTGCGGAAGGCCAGGACAGCGGAATTTCCGTTGATATCCGGCAAGGGCAATGGTGGCCGTGGCAGCTCGATCAGTCTGATGAGCATGCACCGCGACGGCATCACGCTGCTCGGGCGCCTGCAGCAGCTGAGCGGTCATGCGTGCAGCTTCGCCGACGTACAGCCGCAACTGCGCCGTGCAATCGACGCCACGCGGGCCGAGTTCGCCTACCTCGACGGGCTGGCCAGTGCGTACTACGCCACGCGACCGGAACCGCGCACGGACGACGCCCGCTACATTCCCGAGGAGGTCTACCTGGACTGGGAGCTGCCGTCGTCGCCCTCCTTCCTGGACCTGCAGAGCGCAGGCATCCGGTCGGTGGTGCTGGCCACCGGCTTTGTCGCCGAATGGCCATGGCTGGCCGTGGACGGCGCGCTGGATGCGCATGGTTATCCGCGGGGCGAGTTCGGGGTGTCACCCGAGCCAGGACTGTTCTTCATCGGCATGCACAACCTGCAGCGGATGAGTTCGTCGTTCCTGTGCAACGGAGGCCGTGATGCACGCGACCTGCTACCGGACATCCTGCGGCACCTTGAGCGGTGCCGCAGCGCTGCCTGAGCCGGTTTGCCGGCCAGCGGCCGGTACTACCTGCCGGTCTTCACCTCGGTCCACAGACGGGTGTACAGCTTGTCCGTCTCCGGGGTGTTGATCGAATAGGTGAACATCTTCGCGGCCACATCGGCCGGCGGGTAGATGGTCGGGTCGGTACGGATCGCCTCGTCCACCAGCGGGGTCGCGGTCGGCACCGGGTTGGCGTAGTGGATGAAGTTGGTATTGGCCGCAGCGACCTTCGGCTCCAGCAGGTAATTGATGAACTTGTAAGCGGCTTCCGGATGCTTGGCGTCCTTCGGGATCGCCAGCATGTCGAACCACTGCGGTGCGCCTTCCTTCGGAATCGAATAGGCGACATGCACGCCGTTGCTGGCCTCCTCGGCACGGTCGCGGGCCTGGATGATGTCGCCCGACCAGCCGACCACCAGGCAGGTGCCGCCGTTGGCCAGCGAACCGACGTACTGCGAGGAGTGGAAGTTCTGCACGTACGGGCGGATCGACTTCAACAGGTCGGCCGCCTTCTGCAGCTCGGCCGGATCGCCGCTGTGCGGGTCCAGGCCCAGATAGTGCAGTGCGATCGGGATCATGTCAGCCGGCGTGTCCAGGATGGTCACGCCGCAGTCTTTCATCTTGCTGATGTTCTCCGGCTTGAACACCAGGTCCCAGCTGTTGGCGATGTCGGTGCTGCCGCCGAAACGCTCCTTCAGCATGTCCACGTTGTAGCCGATGCCGGTGGTGCCGACCATGTACGGCACGCCGTAGCGGTTGTCCGGATCCTGGGTGGCGATGCGCTTCATCACCGCCGGGTCCAGATTGGCCAGGTTCGGGATCTTGCTCTTGTCCAGCGGCAGGAACACGCCCGCCTGGATCTGCCGGCCGAAGAAGTTCAGCGTCGGCACCACCACGTCGTAGCCGCTGTTGCCGGCCAGCAGCTTGGTCTCGACCATCTCATCGCTGTCGAACACGTCGTAGGTCACCTTGATCCCGGTTTCCTTCTCGAAGGTCGGGATGGTGTCCTCGGCAATGTAATCGCTGTAGTTGTAGACGTTCAGGACCTGGCTGTCCTGACTGCCACCGTTGCCACCGCCACAGGCGGCGAGCATGGCGGAGGCCAGGCCGAGCGTGAGGATACGCAGCTTCATCGGGTGCTCCAGAATGCGGGGAGGGGGGCCGGCTCGGGCCGGCGACGGATGCCAGCCTACCCCCCGGCGGCGGATTTTTCTATTCCACGCTTTCACACGTTCAGCAGCAGGAACTCGCGCTCCCACGAGCTGATGACACGGAAGAAGGTCTCGTACTCCTTGCGCTTGACCGAGATGTAGGCCCGGCAGAAGCGCTCGCCCAGCAGCGCCTGCAGTTCGCCGCAGCGCTCAAGCCCGTCCAGCGCTTCGCCCAGCGAGCGCGGCAGGTTGTAGCCCAGCTCCTTGGCGCTGCCGGTGACCGGCGCGTCCGGCGCCAGCCGCTCGCGGATGCCGAGCAGGCCACAGGCCAGGGTGGCGGCCATCGCCAGGTAGGGATTGGCGTCGGAGCCCGCGAATCGGCTCTCCACCCGCATGTTCTCCGGTGTATCCAGCGGCACGCGCAGGCCGCAGGTGCGGTTGTCGAAGCCCCAGTGCACGTTGCTCGGCGACACCTCGCCGAACACCAGCCGGCGATAGGAATTGACGTTCGGCGCGAAGAACGCCATCGCCTGCGGCGCATACTTCTGCAGCCCCCCAAGATAATGGCCGAACACCGGGCTGAACTCGCCTTCGGCATCGGTCTCACCGGCGAACACGTTGCTGCCATCGCTCACCCGCACCAGGCTCTGGTGGATGTGCATGGCGCTGCCCGGTTCGTTCTCCATCGGCTTGGCCAGGAAAGTGGCGTACACGCCGTGGCGCATCGCCGCCTCGCGCATGGTGCGCTTGAACAGGAAAACCTGGTCGGCCAGATCCATCGCATCGGCGTGGGTGAAGTTGACTTCCAGCTGTGCCGCGCCGGATTCGTGGATCAGCGTGTCCACGTCCAGCTTCATGGCATCGGCGTAGTCGTACATCAGGTCGAGGATGGGGTCGAACTCGTTGACCGCATCGATCGAATACGACTGCCGCGCTGTTTCCGGGCGACCGGAGCGGCCGGCAGGCGGCAGCAGCGGGAAATCCGGGTCGGTGTTCTTCTGCACCAGGAAGAACTCCAGTTCCGGCGCCACCACCGGGCGCAGACCCAGCTCGGCGTAGGCCGCCAGCACGCGACGCAGCACATTGCGCGGCGCCAGCTCATGCGGCTCGCCATTCTTGGTGTAGCAGTCATGGATGATCTGCGCGGTGGCATCGGCGGCCCACGGCACCATGCGCACGGTGTCCGGATCCGGGCGCAGCATCATGTCCGAGTCCGACGGCGAGGTCAGTTCGTAGTAGTCATCCGGAAACTCGCCGGTCACCGTCGTCGCGAAGATGCCCTCGGGCAGGCGGGTACCATAGTCGTGCGAGAACTTGTCGGCGGGAATGATCTTGCCGCGCGCGTTGCCGGTGATGTCGGGTACCAGGCATTCGACTTCGGTGATACGCCGCTCCTTCAGCCAGCGCAGCAGGCTGCTCTCCTGCGGTGCGGGGGGCGTTGCCGTCTTGCGCGGGCGCGTTCGGGAACTCATCGGGAATCCAGTTGGTTCTGTTGATGCTGCCGGCAAGCTTGGCCGAACGCACGGAAAATAGCGTGATAGAACGGCGCCTGCATGACGCGCCACTCCGGGTGCCACTGTACGCCGAGCACGAAGCGGTGGCGCGGGCTGCGTGCCGCCTCGACCAGCCCGTCATCGGCGCGGGCCTCGACCTGCAGGCCGCTGGCCAGGCGGGCAATGCCCTGGCCGTGCACCGAATTGACCTGCACCCTCCCCTCGCCGTGCCAGTCCGCCAGCCACCCATCCGCCACCAGTGTGACCGCGTGGGACGGCCCGTACTGCACGTCCACGGGCGCCTGCGGATCTTCGCGATGATCGGCCAGCCCGGGTACCCGATGGACCTGTGGATGCAGGCTGCCTCCCAGGGCGACGTTCAATTCCTGGAAACCACGGCAGATCGCCAGCACCGGCAGGTCCATCGCCAACGCCTCGTCCAGCAGTGCGAAGGCATTGGCATCGCGCGCAGGATCATGCGCATTGCCGGGCCAGCTGCGGCCACCGTCGTAATGCTGCGGCTCGATGTTGCTGACCGCACCGGTCAGCAGCAGACCGTCGAGGCCTTGCAACCAATCGCGCGCCGGCAGCGGCGGCTGCAGGCTGGGCAGCACCAGCGGCGTGACCTCCGCCGCCTCGGCCAGGGCGCGGACATACTTCTCGCCGGCCACCGCGAAGCGATGATGGCCAAGCACCGTACTGTCGGTGGGCAGGCCCACCCAGGGCAGGCGACGCATGGGAAAACTCCTTGGCGTGCAGACACGTTACCCGCAGGTCCGCGAGTGCGGCAAGTCGTCGCCATCACGCGCGAGCGGCCGGGGATCGGCGAAACTGGGGGCGTGAACGCCGATCAACCTCCTCCGCCCCGTCTTCCCACCCTGCGCCCGCGAGGCCCGCAGTGACGTCCGCCTTTCCAGCCAGCTGGTATGCCGCCAGCCTGCCGGAGCCGGCCGCCCTGCCTCCGTTGCAGGGCGACATGCAGGCCGATGTCGCAGTGCTCGGTGCAGGCTACACGGGCCTGACGGCGGCGCTGGAACTGGCCTCACGCGGCCAGCACGTGGTCCTGCTGGACGCCCACCGGATCGGCTGGGGCGCGTCCGGTCGCAACGGTGGCCAGGCGCTGGTGGGCTATGGCTGCGAGGTGGACGAACTGGAACGGCAGCTGGGCCGGGACGATGCCCGCCATCTGTTCGACTGGTCACGTGACGCCGTGCAGGCCATGCGCACCCGCATCGACCGCTACGGCATCGACTGCCATTGGCGTGAGGGCCACGCCAGCGTCGCCATCCGTGCCCGCCACGAGCGCGAGCTGCGTGCCCACTGCGAGCACCTGCAACAGCATTACGATTACCCGATGCAGTGGTGGGACCGGCAGACACTGCGTGGGCAGCTGGACAGCCCGCGCTATCGCGCGGCCATGTTCGATCCACTCAGCGCGCACCTGCACCCCCTGGCGTATGCGCGCGGCCTGGCCGACGCAGCGCGCGCGGCCGGGGTGGTCATCCATGAGAACTCTGCGGTTACCCGCGTGCAGCGCGGGCCCCGCCCGGCCCTGCACACCGCGCAAGGCAGCGTCAGCGCCGCGCATCTGGTGATCGCCGGCAATGCTTGGCTGCAGGGCCTGCTGCCAGCGCTGGAGCACCGCATCATGCCGGTAGGCACCTATATCGGTGCCAGTGCGTGCCTCGGCCCAGAACGGGCCCGCGCCCTGATCCGTAATGACATGGCAGTAGCAGACACTGCCTGGGCGCTGGACTATTTCCGCCTGAGCCACGACCACCGTCTGCTGTTCGGGGGCCGCGCCAGCTACTCGGCGCTACCGCCGCCCGGGCTGCGCGGAGTGATGCAGCGACGCATGCACGCGGTTTTTCCGCAGCTGGCCGACGTCGCTCTCGATCAGGTCTGGGGTGGCTATGTCGACATCACCCGCAACCGCGCCCCGCATTGGGGACGACTGGACGGCAATCTGTACTTCGCGCAGGGATTCTCCGGCCACGGCGTGGCGGCAGCCGGCCTTGCGGGTGACGTGATCGCCGCGGCAATCGCTGGCCAGAGCGAGCGCCTCGACGTGTTCCAGCGCCTGAAGCACGCGCCGTTCCCGGGCGGGCGCCTGCTGCGCATGCCGCTGCTGGTGGCTGCGATGTCGTGGTACAGGCTGCGGGATGCGTTGTGGTAGCGGGCCAATTGCGCCAGTTAGTGACGTGTCATCCATTGGATCTGCGATACATCACATATTGAGCACCGAAATCGTGATATCTCCTTCACACAAGGTGGAGACTTCGATATCAATTGCATAATCGAGCGCATGCCGATACCGTCGTTTTGACCGGGTCCCGCGACGAATGGATGCTGACAGGGAACGTACTGAGGGGAAGTGCGATTGAACTGGTGGAATGAAGGTCTGCAACTGAAAATGCGTATCCGCCCAGCGGGGCTTGCGCTTGCCCTTCTGTATGGGCTCACCTGCTGGGCGACACGGCAGCTTTCGCTCGACCAGTTCTATCTTCCCGCTGGAGTACGCGTAGCTGCGGTTCTGCTCTGTCCACCACGGCTCTGGCCTTATCTGCTGCTCGGGGAATATTCCTACTTCGCGCAGATGCGATATCCGATGGTGGATAAGTACGGTATGGCTTGGGCCATCCTCGCATCAGCGCTGCTCATGCCTGCGGTGATGTTGATCACCCATGTCTGCCGGAGGCTGATGACAAGCTCGGCAAATGCCCGCTTGTTGATGATCGCCCTGTTGTCCTCCATCGTGGTCACACTGCTCAATGTCGGCTTCTCGCAGTTGCTCTGGCCCACGCCGCCTGCTGATTCGGCAATCGCGTTCCTCACTCGTGCGGTGCGCTTCAGCGTTGGTGACTTCATTGCCATTCTTACCGTAGCGCCCCTTGCACTTCTATGGGCCAGGCGCAAGGCCGGAATGAGCTGGAAGACCGGCACTTTCGGGCCAACAGCGGTTGCGCTGTCGGTCATGATCTTGCTCGGTGTCACTGCCGCACTGATCCCGCCGGATGCAGGCGGGCTCAGGACATCACTGCAGCTGCTGATGGGCCTGCCGGCCATTGCGCTTACCTGCCTGCACGGCTGGCGCGGTGCCGCCATCGGCGTACCGGCATTGAACCTGATCATCGGGCTGACAACCCCGAAGCCTTATGCAGCTGCTTTTGACGCGTCGACCTTCACAACGCAACAAGTGATGGCAATCACCGGCGTCGCCCTGCTTCTGCTCGGCTCCCGCATCAGCCACTACCATCGAAGCTATCGGCTTCGCGAAGTAGGCGAAAAGAACGCCATCAGTCTGGCACGCAGCTCGCATATGGCGAGCGAGTCGGATCTTCGTGAACGTGCAATCCATCTGCGAAAGCTTGGCGACGGCATCGATCTTTCGCTTTCCGAGGTCATCAACTGGCTGAACACGCAGGGCCATTCAGCGATCGCCAGCAGCCTGACCCACACCGCGAACGTGCATTCCCGCCTGTTCCGTGAACAGGCCAGCATGGTCTATCCCGCAGCTCTGGAACAATTGGGGCTGTACGTAGCACTGCAAGCAGGCGGTGTTCGCTCGGCTTGGGCCGACACCCATCGTGTAGCCGACCTCCAGCTTGCAGGCGACCCGTGCCAGCTCAGCCTGGATCTGCAGCTGGCAGCGTATCGGACGCTCATAGATGCTGTATCGCTGCTGCTGAAATGTGAGCCCGGTCAGCTCGTCGTGCGTGCACGCTGCTTCCGGAAGCGAGAGCAGCGTGGGATTGTCATGACAGTGTCGCTGCTCGACCGGCACAGCGCGCTATCCGCCGCAACCTCAGCGCTGGCCAATGACAGATTGGCAGGGCGGACGCTGGCTTTTGGCGGATCATTCCATTGCAGGAACAATCGCCTGATCATGATACTGATGGAATCGGCAGCAACCACCAGGCGCGAATCCGCTGATGACGTCTCCATGGAATCGGGCCACTCGCCTGCTGTCTGGGACGGACGACAAGCGCAGGCCTGACCACTGGTTAAGCAGCCGGGTGGTGACAGGTCACAGCAAGGACAACGATCAGCAGGCGACGCAGGCCCCCCGCTGATCGATGCTTAACGGCCCTCGATGGCCCAGAGCGCACCTGATCCGGCGCTGTAACGCACCAGCACGAAATTGCTGCCGCGATAGACCACTGACCGCACTGCCTTGGCCGGAACCGGGGACGGCTGACCGGGGAGCGAAACCGGGACCTGCGTTTCTCCGGCCGGGAGAATCCAGAAAGTGCCATCTGCATTGCCAACGATGAGTTGCACGCGACCGGCAAGGTCGTTCACCTGGAAATAGCTGATGCCGTCACGCTGGAAGCCATAGACCAGCCAGTTGGGATCCTGGCTCAGGTTGACCGTCGCCGGATACGCCTGCCCCAATCCTGCTTGGCTCATATGGGTGCCATGATCATCCGACTGTGCCAGGGCTGGCATTGGCAGGTACGCCGCCACGACCATCCCCACCGTTACCGCGATAACTGCGATTCTCACTATTGCCTCCTCGATTAATGAAGTATTGAGCACGCCGAAACCCGTCGAGATATGTCGGAGAGGTCGGTTGTGAACAGATCTCCCGTGACAAAGCTCATGGTTCGGGCATGCAGCATGCACTATATGTCCCCTGGCTCCGATGATGCATCCGTCACGCTCTGGATAATGGTGTCCGCCCGAACCGCTGGCACGAAGGCCGCATCGCTCGGTGGGTACCCGCAGTACGCGTGCCACAGCGCGCCGCTGTCAGCGGCCGGAACAAGGGGCATGCAGCGACCCAGGACCACTCACCACTAAAGTTACGGCCGAAACCGCCGCTACCCGTGCCAAGACTTCCCTGACGTGAGCCTCCGCATCATGCCCGTCCTGCCGCAGGCCGCCGTCGATGGCGACCTCGCCGATCCGCTTCCGCAGCGGATCCTGCTGGTCGAAAACTCCCGTGCCTTCACCGGCATGCTGCGCGAGGCGATCGAACAGCGCCTGGAGCTGCCCGTCGTGGTCGCCTCCACCCTGGCCGAGGCCGACCGCCTGCTCAATGAGGGCGGCGGCTGGTTCCTGGTCCTGACCGGCCTGGTTCTGGCCGATGGCGACAGGGACGCGGTGGTCGAATTCTTCCTGAAACGCGATCTGCCCACCGTGGTGGTCAGTGGCGTGTATGACGAGGATCTGCGCAAGCGCGTGCTGCAGCAGCAGATCATCGACTACGTCCTGAAGAACACGCCCGGCAGCATCGACTATCTGGTGTGGCTGGTGCAGCGCCTGGAACGCAACCGTCGCATCGCCGCGCTGGTGGTGGACGATTCGCCCTCGGCACGCGGCTATGCGGCCGCGCTGCTGCGCATGTACGGCCACGAAGTGTACGAGGCTGCCGATGGCAATGAAGGCCTGGCGGCGATCGAGGCCCATCCTGCGATCCGGCTTGCGGTGGTCGACCAGGAGATGCCCGGCATGCAGGGCGTGGAATTCACCCGCCGCCTGCGCACCCTGCGCTCGCGCGACAAGGTGGCGGTGATCGGCATTTCCGGCAATACCGACGCATCACTGATTCCGCGCTTCCTGAAGAACGGCGCCAACGACTTCCTGCGCAAGCCCTTCTCGCGCGAGGAATTCTTCTGCCGCGTGTCGCAGAACGTGGACCAGCTGGAGCTGATCGGCACCCTGCAGGATCTGGCCACCCGGGACTTCCTGACCGGCCTGCCCAACCGCCGCTGCTTCCTGGAACAGAGCCAGCGCCAGCTGCCCCAGCTGCAGACCCATGGCCAGAGCGTGGCGGTGGCGATGATCGATATCGATCACTTCAAGCACATCAACGATACGCACGGCCATGAGGCCGGCGATGACGCCCTGCGTGCCGTGGCCGGGGCGGTGGCCGTGCATGCGCGCAGCCAGGACTTGATCGCGCGCTTCGGCGGCGAGGAGTTCTGCCTGCTGGTGCCGGACATGGAGCAGGACGAGGCAATGCTCTACTTCGAGGAACTCCGCCAGCGCATCGCGGCGCTGGAAGTGGATATCGGCACCGCCACACTGCGCATGACCGTCAGCATCGGCCTGTGCTGCCTCCGCCCGCAACGCGATGCGCTGCATCGCCTGATTTCCGAGGCCGACCGTCAGCTGTACCTGGCCAAGGCCGGTGGCCGCAACCGGGTCAGCTGCACCACCATGGGCAGCCCACTGCGCCCACGCGAACCCGCCCTGCCCTGATCGATCCGCTTTGATCCAGATCAACGCTGCCTGCCGGCAGCAGCCCTACAGTCGGCCCCGACATCACGCATGAAGGGGAGCCGGGGATGGCATTACTGGTCTGGCAGGACGATCTGAACATCGGCATCGATGTGATCGACCAACAACACCGCCGCATCATCGAGATGCTCAATCACCTGCATGTGGCCCAGGCCAGCATGCAGCGTGCGGCTGTCGGCGAAGTGATCGACGAGGTGGTTGATTACACCATGTCGCACTTCGCGTTCGAAGAAGAGCTGATGGAGGAAGCCGGCTATCCGTTCTGCGCTGCCCACAAGCGCGTGCATGAGGTCTTCATCAAGCGCGTGGCCGAGTACCGGCTGCGGTTCCAGGCCGGCGAGGACATCAGCGACGAGCTGCGCACGATGCTCTCGCGCTGGCTGTTCAACCACATCCGCGGTGACGACCAGGCCTACGCCGAACAGGTCAAGTCACATCTGAACCAGTTCACCCGTGAACACCAGGGCGGGGGCTGGCTGGGCCGCACGCTCAAGCGGATCTTCGGCTGATCAGCGCACGCGACGCTGCAGTGCCACCAGTGCGGCCAACGTCGCAATCGCGGTCAGGCACAGGTAGTAGCCGACCGCGACGAGGCCGAAGCGCTCGGCCAGCCAGGTCGCCAGGTACGGGGCGGGTGCCGCGCCGAGAATGCCGGCCAGATTGAACGACAGCGATGCGCCGGTATAGCGCACCTCCACCGGATAGATCTCGGCCAGGAATGTGCCGCAGGGGCCATAGGTCAGGCCCATCAGGAACAGACCCAGGCACAGGAAGCCCAGCACCAGCCACGGGCTGCCGGGCTGGAACAACGGCGCAAACAGCAGGCCGAAGCCCAGGATCAGCACGCTGGCGACGATCATCGTCCGGCGGGTGCCCCAACGGTCGCCGTAGCGCGCCGACAGCGGGATGCCCAGCGCGAAGAACAGCATGGCGGCCATCTGCATCAGCAGGAACTGCTCGCGGCTGTAACCGAGTACCGCCGTGCCATGGCCCAGGCTGAATACCGTCATCAGATAGAACAGCACGAAGGTGGCGAATGCGCCCAGCGTACCCAGCAGCATCGGCACGGGATGGTCGCGCAGCACCGTCCACATCGGCAGCCGCACCGGCGCTCTGCGTTCCAGTGCCTTCTGGAAGTCCGGCGTCTCATGGATGTTCAGGCGCACCCACAGGCCCAGCCCGACCAGCAATGCGCTGGCCACGAACGGAATACGCCAGCCCCACTGCAGGAAGTCGTCCTGCCCCATGCTTCGGCCCAGCACCAGGAAGATGCCTGCCGACAGCAGGAAACCGAGCGGCGCGCCCAGCTGCGGGAACATGCCGTACCACGCGCGCTTGCCCGGTGGTGCGTTCTCGGTTGCCAGCAGCACCGCCCCGCCCCACTCGCCGCCCAGCCCCAGCCCCTGGCCGAACCGGCACAGCGCCAGCAGCGCCGGAGCCCACAGCCCGATCTGCGCATGGGTCGGCAGCAGGCCGATTGCGACAGTCGACAGTCCCATGGTGAGCAATGCCGCGACCAGGGTGGCCTTGCGGCCGATGCGGTCGCCGAAGTGGCCGAATACCGCCGAACCCACCGGCCGCGCGATGAACGCCACGGCGAACGTGGCCAGGGATTGCAGCAGCGCGGCCTGGTCACTGCTTTCCGGAAAGAACAGATGCGGGAACACCAGCACCGCGGCGGTGGCGTAGATGTAGAAGTCGAAGAACTCGATGGTCGTGCCGATCAGGCTGGCCAGCAGTACACGGCGAGGGGAATTCACGGGTGACGCGGCAGCGGTGATCGTCGACATCGGCAAGGCAGGCAATCCGGATCGTCCGATTCTGCCACGCATGACCCGGCAGGCGTGACGATGGTTTCAGCCGACACGGATGCAATCACACGCGATGCGATGTGTTCAGGGCGGTGGTGCCGCCGCTCCCTTCGGGGCGCGGCCCGCTGCTACAGCTGGATCCAGGTGGCCTTGATCTCGCTGTACTTGTCGAAGGCATGCAGTGATTTGTCGCGCCCATTGCCGGACTGCTTGTAGCCCCCGAAGGGGGCGGTCATGTCACCGCCGTCCCAGCCGTTGACCCAGACGCTGCCCGCGCGCAGCTGCCGCGCAACCCGGTGTGCCCGGCCCAGGTCCCGCGTCCACACGCCCGCCGCCAGGCCGTAGCGGCTGTCATTGGCCAGGCGCACCGCTTCGGCCTCGTCGTCGAAACCCAGCACCGCCAGCACCGGACCGAACACCTCCTCGCGCGCCAGGGCCTGTTCCGGCCGGACCTGGTCGAACACGGTCGGCTGCACGTAGCAGCCGCCTGCTTCCACCTCGGCGCGGCGTCCCCCCAGCAGCAGGCGCGCTCCGTCAGCTTCGGCCATGGCGATGTCCGCCAGTACCTTGTCCACATGCGCGGCATCGACGAGGGCACCCATCGGTGCGTCGGCCTCCAACGGGTGACGCGGCTGCATGCGCTGGCCATGGGCGATCACCCGATGCACGAACTCCTCGCGGATCGAACGCTGCACCAGCAGCCGCGAGCCGGCGGTGCAGACTTCTCCCTGGTTGAAGAAGATGCCCTGCGCCACCCCCTTGGCCGCCCGCTCCAGGTCGGGCGCATCGGCAAACACGATATGCGGGCTCTTGCCGCCGCACTCCAGCCAGACCCGCTTCAGATTGGAGCGCCCGGCATGCTCGAGCAGCTTGGCGCCGGTGGCGGTGGAGCCGGTGAAGGCCAGCACGTCGACATCCCTGTGCAGCGCCAGCGGCTCGCCCACGCGGGCACCATCGCCCGGCAGAACGTTGAGCACGCCATCAGGCAGACCGGCCTCGCTGGCCAGCGCTGCCAGCCGCAACGCCGTCAGCGGCGAGCGCTCGGAAGGCTTGAGGATCACCGAATTGCCCATGGCCAGCGCCGGCGCGATCTTCCAGCAGGCCATCAGCAACGGGAAGTTCCACGGCACGATGGCGCCGACCACACCCGCAGGCTCACGCGTGACCAGGCCCAGCTCCTGGGGGCCGGTCGGTGCGATCTCTCCGTACAGCTTGTCCACCGCCTCTGCGGTCCAGGCCAGGCAACGCACCACGCCCGGCAGGTCGATGCGCCGTGCATCGCGCACCGGCTTGCCCATGTCCAGCGTTTCCAGCAGGGCCAGTTCGTCGGCATGCGCTTCCACCAGTGCCGCCAATGCCAACAGCACGCGCTTGCGTTGCGCTGGGCTCACCTGCGACCAGTCGCCGGCCTCGAAGGCGCGCCGTGCCGCCTGCACGGCACGCTCCACGTCCTGCGCGTCGCAGTCGGCGACGGTGCCAAGCACGCGGCCGTCGATCGGGCTGACGCAGTCGAAGCGGGCACCGCTGGCGGCATCCACGTAGCGGCCCGCGATGAAGGCCTGGCCGGGAATGGAGAGCTGGCCGGCCAGCGCCTGCCAGTGGCTGCGGTCGGGGAAATCGGCCATGACAGGATCCTGCAGTGCGTGTCGTTCCGGTTATACCGGTGCCGCCGCGACCTCGCCGTGACAGGCCATGCCCCGTGTGCACGGCGGGCATGGTCCGGGCGATGACGGCTGCGCTACAGTCCCTGCATCGGACCCGACGGAACCGGCATGAAGAACCCCGCGAGCGACGTGCACGAGCTGGCCATCCAGCGCCCCGACTCCCTGGAGGCGTACTGGATGCCCTTCACCGCCAACCGCCAGTTCAAGGGCGCGCCGCGCATGCTGGTACGGGCCGAAGGCATGCATTACGAAGACGTGGACGGGCGCCCGGTTCTCGATGGCACCGCCGGCCTGTGGTGCTGCAATGCCGGCCACGCCCGCCCGCGCATCGTCGAGGCGATTGTCGAACAGGCACGCACCCTGGATTACTCACCCGCCTTCCAGATGGGTTCGCCACCGGCATTCGCGCTGGCGCAGCGTCTGGCCGCGCTGGCTCCGGCCGGGCTCAACCACGTGTTCTTCACCAACTCGGGCTCCGAGGCGGTGGATACCGCGATGAAGATCGTGCTGGCCTATCACCGCCAGCGCGGCGAAGGCCAGCGTACCCGTTTCATCAGCCGCGAGAAGGCTTATCACGGTGTGGGCTTCGGCGGCATGGCGCTCGGCGGCCTGCCCAACAACCGCCGCCAGTTCGGCCTGCAGCTGGCGGGCGTGGACTATCTGCGGCACACCCTGGATCTGCAGCGCAACGCGTTCAGCAAGGGCCTGCCGCGCCAGGGCGCGGAACTGGCCGACGATCTGGAGCGGCTGATCGCCCTGCACGACGCGTCCACCATTGCGGCCGTGTTCGTCGAGCCCATCGCCGGTTCTGCGGGAGTGATCCTGCCTGCGCCCGGCTATCTGCAACGGCTGCGGGAGATCTGCGACCAGCACGGCATCCTGCTGGTGTTCGACGAGGTCATCACCGGTTTCGGCCGGGTCGGCATGCCGTTCGCCGCGCAGCGTTTCGGCGTCACGCCGGACCTGCTGACCTTTGCCAAGGGAGTCAGCAACGGCGCGGTTCCGCTGGGTGGCGTGCTGGCCAGCGATGCGGTTCACGCCGGCCTGATGCAGGGCCCGGCACAGGCCATCGAGCTGTTCCATGGCTATACCTATTCGGGGCACCCGCTGGCCTGCGCGGCAGCCCTGGCCACACTCGACGTCTATGCAGAGGAGCGCCTGTTCGAGCGCGCCATCGAACTGGGCGAGTACTGGCAGGAGCGGCTGCACGCCCTGCAGGGGCTCCCCAACGTGATCGACATCCGCAACTTCGGACTGGTCGGTGCGGTCGAGCTGGCCCCGCGCAAGGATGCTCCGGGCAGCCGTGGTCACGAGGTCTACCGGCGCTGTTTCCACGACGGCGGACTGCTGGTGCGCTGTACGGGCGACATCATCGCGCTGTCGCCGCCACTGATCGTGGACAAGCCCCAGATCGACCAGATCACCAGCACTCTGGGCGAGATGATCCGGGCCACCGCGTAAGCCCGGGCCGGCGACAGCAAGCAGGTACAATGGTCGGTTCCGTTCCTGCTCGTTGCCATGCCCATGGACATCGTCGTCAAAGAAGAACTCAAGGCCTACATCGACCCGCTCACGCCCGACGAACATGAGGCGCTGGAGCGCAGCATCCTCGCCGAGGGCTGCCGCGATGCACTGGTACTGTGGGGCGATGTCCTGGTGGATGGCCATAACCGCTACGGCATCTGCCAGAAGCATGGCCTGCCGTTCAACACGGTGCAGAACAGCCGCTTCCAGAGCATGGAGGACGTGCACCTGTGGATGATCGAACAGCACCTGGGCCGCCGCAGCGTGTCCGATTTCCAGCGCGGCGTGCTGGCCCTGCGCAAGCGCGACATCCTGTCGGCACGCAAGCAGATCGAGCAGGCCCAGCTGCAACGCGAAAGCGATGGCACCGCCGCATCGGCCGACGATACCGGTGAAGACAGCCCACCGTGGGAACCCGCGCCGAAAATCAGCCGTGCGGAACTGGCCCGCGAAGCGAAGCTGAGCACCAGCCAGGTCGGCATGATCGAACGCATTCACGCACAGGCCGCCGCCGAAGTCGTGGAAGCAGTCAAGGCCGGCGTGATCTCGATCAGCGCAGCCGCGGCCGTGGCCGACCTGCCCGAGGAAGAGCAGCGCGCGGCAGCCGCAGGCGGCAAGGACGAACTGAAGCAGGCCGCCAAGCGCGTACGCGAGTCCAAGCGCAAGCCGCGCGCGGCGAAGCCAGAACCGGCGGAAATGGCGTTCGATGAGCCCAGCGAGGACGAGATCGCCCTGCGCGATGCGGAAGTGCTGTCCGCGCTGGAGCAGTTGGGTGAGGATGCGCCGGCGCTGCGCCGACGCGTCGTCGCGCTCACTCGCGAGAACGATGCCCTGCGCACGCAGCTGGCGGCATTGCGCAGGCAGCTGGAAGCGCTGTAACGAATGGGTAGCGCTGGGCCATGCCCGGCGAGCGCAGCGGGCCCTGAAAAGCCGCCGGGCATGGCCCGGCGCTACCGATGCGCCGGCATCATCCGGTGGCGGTTAGACTGCCGCCATGACGTCCGCAATCGATCCGCGCCGCGCCCAGCTGCGACGCCTGAAAGCCATCGCCTTGGGCCTGCTGGTGTTGATGTTGGCCGGTTTTGCGGTCAGCCACTGGCAGGGCGAGCGCGGCGCCTGGGCCTGGGTATCCGCCTTCTGCGAGGCGGCAGCGGTGGGCGCGCTGGCAGACTGGTTCGCGGTGGTCGCCCTGTTCCGCAGGCCGATGGGCCTGCCGATTCCCCATACCGCCATCATTCCGCGCAGCAAGGAGCGCATCGGCGACAGCCTGGCGCTGTTCGTGCGCGATCAGTTCCTGGAACCGCAGGTGCTGCTGGCCAAGCTGAAGGTGTTCGATCCGGCTGGCCGTCTCGGCAGTTGGCTGGCCGAACCGGCACGCGCACGCATGCTGGCCGACATGGCACGCGGCTGGGCGTTGCAGGCACTGGACTTCTTCGATGAACGCGCCGTGCGCCGGCAGCTGCACGCGTTCGTGGTGCAGCAGTTGCGACAGTGGAACGCGGCATCCACCGCCGGCGAGCTGCTTGCCCTGCTGACCGCCGACGGGCGCCACCAGCGTGTGCTGGACGAGGGCCTGCAGAGACTGGGACGCTGGCTGGAGCAGCCGGAAGTGAAGGAGCGCGCGTCGCAGCTGATCGTGCGCTACATCCAGCGCGAATGGCCGACGCTCTCAAGCACGGTGAACTGGGTGAAACCCATCGACGAGATCGGTGACAGCCTGGCCGAGCGGCTGGCACGCGCCGTGCTGGAGGAGCTGCAGCAGGTACTGGCCGAGCCGCAGCATCCGCTGCGGCAGGATTACGAGGCGTGGCTGGGCAACTACGTCCAGCGCCTGCGCGAAGACCCGGCGCTGGCCGAGCGCATCGAACAGCTCAAGCAGGAGATGATCGACCATCCTGCCCTGCAGGAGTACGTGCAGGGGCTCTGGGCACGCATCCACGCCAGTCTGCGCGCCGACCTGCAGCGTGAGGATTCGGCGCTGGTCGGCCACCTGCAGCGCAGCCTCGCCTCGCTGGGAAGCACCCTGCAGTCCGACCCGGCACTGCGCGATGCACTGAACCAGCATCTGCTGGAAGGCGCACAGCGCCTGACCGGGCGACTGCGCGAGGGGGTCACCACGCACATCGCACAGACGGTCAGGGGCTGGGACGAGCGCCATCTGGTCGAGCAGCTGGAACTGAGCGTCGGGCGCGATCTTCAGTTCATCCGCTTCAACGGCACGCTGGTTGGCGGCCTGATCGGCCTGCTGCTGCACGCGGCAACGGTGGTGTTCCGCTTCTGAGCGTGGGTCCGCTGACCTGCTGCGTGGGTGTTGGGGGACTTAGAGATTGAGAACGGGGAAAAAACGGGATGAAACGGGATGAAATGGGACGAAAGCCCCGTCTGGCAAGCGTTTCACCCGTCGAGTGACATCTATCGATAGATAGAGCTCGGTTTGCGAAACCAGCCCTATCTGACCCGATTGGACACCAGAAATGCAAAACGGCCGCCATCACTGGCGGCCGTTTGACTTGTGTTTAAAGGGGCTTCAACGGGCTGGCGGTGCATCGGGTGGATCGCAGATGTTCTGCAGACAGTCCTCCAGGCCCTTGAGCCTGACCAGCACCTGGTCGAGCTGCTCCTGGCTCAGATATTTGAGGGAAGGAACGCCGAGGCGGAGCAGATCCCGTTCAACTTCCCGCTGCCAACCGTAGCGGGCGGCGAGATCCTGGATCTCATAGCGCGCGCGAGCGCGACGCAGATGCACTGGCATTGCCAGCACCGGGTCCGAAAGCCTTGTCTCCCAATGATTCCGAGGGATCGCGTCCCGCAGAATCGCCCTCAATCTACCTACCAGTTGCCGCTGTTCCTGCATCCTTTGCCCCTGTAACGATCATCCCGACTGTCTGCTGGGCAAACGGCCTTACGTCCGCTTCCGGCAGTCCCTTTTCCAGCAGCTGAGCCAGCAGAACAAGCGCCTCGCCATACTGGGCCGGGGCCAGTGCAGCATCCGCGTCATCAAGCGCCTCCTGGAGCAGTTGCGCGGCGATCTTCACAGACGACTGGCTCACTACCTGAGACTGCCGCAAGTCATTGTTTTGACGCGGAATCGTGCCGGAATCCAGGCGTTCATCGCCTGAGCCTGTGAGCAGCCAATTGGCGTTCCAGCCGCGCCGGACAAGTGCGCCCAGCCCATCCGACCCGATCTCTCTGACGCCCCGCTCCCAGCGGCTGTACGTGGTCTTTGACACCCCCAATGCATGCGCCATTTCCGCCTGGGTCATATGCGCCCGAACGGAAACGAGTCGCGCGCCAATTTGCGCCCATTCGGACTTCGCACTTTCATCAGGTGAAGCGCGAAAGGCTGTGGACGTGTCATTCATGGTTTCGCACTTCCCGTAAGTGTCTGTTTGTAAAGCTAAAAATCATTACGTTTTCCGTATGGGCGCAAAAAGGGAAGTGCGAAGTCCGCTTGGACGTTGACACGCGTCCATTTGGACGTATGATCTGCGCCGTAGACATCACTCAACGGACAGATACGAAGTGTCAGCAACGACTACCCCGAGAAAAGCCAGTCCCGCCAAGGACTGGCATCCCGCCGATGTCGTAGCGGCGCTGCATCGCAAGGAAATCTCCCTGCGGCAGCTCGCACTACTGAACGGCTACACCAACGCTAACAGCCTCAATACAGCACTCCGCCGGCCGTACCCGCAGGCGGAGGCGCTGATCGCCGAGGCCCTTGGAAAGAAGCCCCAGGCCATCTGGCCCACCCGATACGACGCCGACGGTAAGCCGAACCGTGGCCCAGGAGGCCGCAAACCGCTGCTGCCCCCCGATGCAAAGCCTAGCAGCCTGCGGACAGGCCGCAATCCACAAATTGGCGCCCCGCAATGAACAGCGCCTCTATCTACCGCTTCCCCCAGGCGCACAGGCGCCCCCACCGAGCAGGAGACGCAAGGATGAATCGTCAGCCCAGCCAGCCCTATGACTTCTTCTTGACCCCACGCCCCTCGGCGCCGGTCAACGGCACCATGGATTACCGCAAGTCCGTCAGCATGCTGGTCGGCCAGATGCTGGAGGCCGCGCACGCTGCAGGTCTGGATCGGCACGAAGTAGCCGCACGCGCCAGTCGCCTGACTGGCCAGAACGTATCCAAGGCGATGCTCGACGGCTACACCGCGCCCAGCCGTGAAACGTTCAACATTCCGCTGTGGGTTGCCCCCGTGCTGGAAGTGATCTGCGGCGGGACGCTGCTCGCTGAGTGGCAGGCCCAGGTCATCGGTGGCCAGCTGCTGCTGGGTGCCGAAACCTTGGACGTTGAAATCGGCCGCGCCCACCGTGAGCGTGTCGTCGCAAGCCAGCGCCTGCGCCAGCTGCACCGCCTGAGCGTGAGGGCATCCTAATGGCGGACGGCAACATGCCCCCCCGTTCGATGCTGGACCTGGCCACCTTGGCCAGCAGCCTGGGCAAGACCAAGCGAGCCGTCGAGATCCGCGCAAAGCGTGAAGGCTGGGCGTTTGAGGAAAAGGCCACTCGCGGTGGTCGTCGCCGACTGTATGCCGTTGATGCGCTACCGCCAGACGTACAGGCCGCAGCTGTCATCGCGGGTCAGGTCAGCGAGACGCCGCAGCGGGCCGTGGCGGTTCGCCAGGCCAACGTCGATTCCATCGCGTCCGCATGGAAGCGCTACGAGGCCGTCCCGCAGCATTTGAAGGACGAAGCCGCACGCCGCCTGCGCGCCCTGCAGGCCGTTGAGGCGCTGCAGGCTGCGGGCCATCCTTTGATGGCAGCGCGTCAGATCGTCGCCAGCCAGATGCAGCGCGACCAGGTCGGCGGCGTGAGCGTGGCCAGCCTGGGTCGCTGGGCCGCGCTGGTGGCCAAAGCCGAGAAGCAGCACCGCCTGGCGCTGTTGGTGCCGGCATACGCCGCGACCAAGGCCAAGGCTGAGATTCACGCCGAGGCCTGGGATCTGTTCAAGGCCGACTATCTGCGGGTCGAGGCTCCGAGTGCGCAAAGCTGCTATGACCGGCTGCAGCGCATCGCCGCCACCAAGGATTGGCCCGCACTTCCGTGCGCCAAGACGTTCATCCGCCGTGTTGAGGCAGAACTGCCGCGCGCCGTCCTGGTGATGGCCCGCGAAGGCCAGGAGCGATTCAATCAGACGTTCCCGGCCCAGGAGCGCGACCGCAGCGTGTTCCACGCGCTGGAGGCAGTGAACAGCGACGGCCACAAGTTCGACGTGTTCGCACGTTGGCCGGACGGCACGGTTGCGCGCCCCATCATGGTGGGTGTCCAGGATCTCTACAGCGGCAAACTGCTGGGCTACCGCATCGCCGAAACCGAGTCGTCGGACCTTGCACGCTTCGCGTTCCGTGACGTGATCGAGCGCTACGGCATTCCCGGCAAGGTCTGGCTGGATAACGGTCGCGGCTTCGCCTCCAAGATGCTGACCGGCGGCACCGCAAATCGCTTCCGATTCAAGGTGAAAGAAGACGATCCGACCGGCCTCCTGACGGCAATGGGCTGCGAGATCCACTGGGCAACGCCGTATCACGGCCAGGCCAAGCCCATCGAGCGCGCCTGGCGTGACCTGTGCGACCGCGTTGCCAAGCACCCGGCATTCGCTGGCGCCTACACGGGTAACAAGCCCGACGCAAAGCCCGAGAACTACGGCAGCAAGGCCATTCCGCTGGATGAGTTCGTGCGTGTCCTGAATGAGGAAATCGCGGCCCACAACGCTCGCGAGGGCCGGCGCACTCGCACCGCTGCAGGCCGGAGCTTTGATTCCGCGTTTGAGTCCAGCTATGCGCAGTCCACGATCCGCAAGGCATCGCCTGAGCAGCTGCGGGAAATGCTCCTGTCTACGGACGTGGTCACCTGTGACCGCCGTGATAGCAGCGTTCGTCTGTCCGGCAATCGGTACTGGAGCGACGCCATCGCCCCGTTTGCAGGTCAAAAGGTGATGCTTCGCTTTGATCCCGAGCATCTGCACCAGGCTGTGCATGCGTACACCTTGGCCAACGTCTACATCGGCCAGCTGGACTGCATCGCCGCCGTTGGCTTCGCCGATACAGGCGCCGCCCGTGAACACGCCAGGGCAAAGAAGCAATACCGCCAGGCAACACGTAAGCAGCTGGACGCGGAGCGCCGGATGGAAGCGGCCAGCGTGGCCAACCAGCTGCCGTCGCCGCTGCCCGAATCGCTGCCGCCTGCAGGCGTGATCGCGCCGCTGTTCGGTCGCCGGCAGCCGCCGCGCGTACAGGAAGCCGAGCCCGCCGAACGGCTGCGCACCGGCACCGACGACAACGAAAGCGCGTTCGTGTCGCTGATGGATCGCATGCAGGCCCAGCAGCGCCGGAACAGCCTGTGGACCACGCCTGACGGGGAAGCCTGATGCAAAGCAACCCCGCCACCGGCTACCAGCGTCGGCAGGCCTACCTCCAGCGCATACGCAATGAAGGTTCGCACCCACTTCGCCACCAGGCACAAGCCCGTTTCAGATCCGGCGTAGACACCCGGACCAACCCGAAAGCGACAGCAGCAGGCGGTGGCATCGCCCGCCGCAGATCGAAGCTCGCCGCCCTCAAACGTCCGCCCCTTCCACCCGTTGCCCCGCTGCACCCGCACCAATCCAAGGAACCCAACACGATGAATCTGGCCGTCACCCCGATCACCCCCGAAGAATTGTCACCGGAGCAGCTCGCCGATCTGCGCGACCGTCTGCGCATCACCCTGGAAGAGGACAAGAACCTGAGCCAGGCCCGCTTGGCAAAGGAATCGGACATCAGCAGCGCCACGCTTTCGCAGTTCTTGGGCGGCACCTATGCGGGCAACCAGCAAAACGTGGCTCGCAAGCTGGCCGGTTGGCTCAATGTCCGCGATGAGCGCATCAGCAACGGCAAGCTGCCCGAAGGCCCCGAGTTCGTCACCACGCCGACCAGCGAGAAGCTGCGCGCCGTCCTGCAGTACGCCCACATGGCAGGCGACATTGCAGTGATCGCTGGCGGCGCGGGCCTGGGCAAGACCGTCACGAACAAGCGCTATGCAGCCGTGAGCCCGAACGTCTGGCACGTCGAATTGACCCCGGCCACTGGCGGCGTGCTTACCTGCCTGCAGGAGATTGCCGCAGTCATGGGCCTGCGCGACCTGGTTAACTCCGCCGCCTACATCCAGCGGGCCATCTTCCAGAAGGTGCGCAACACCAGCGGCCTGCTGATCCTGGATGAAGCACAGCACCTGACCGTGCAGGCGCTGGACATGGTCCGCGCCATCAACGATCAGACCAGCATCGGCCTTGTGCTGTGTGGCAATGATCGTGTCATCACGCAGATGACGGGCGGCAATCGCGCTCCGTTCCTTGATCGCCTGTATAGCCGGGTCGGCAAGCGACTGGTCATTCACAAGGTGGTCAAGGGTGACGCCGACGCGATCATTGACGCCTGGAACATCGCCGATGCCGGTTGCCGCGATCAGATCCGGCAGATTGCCGACCTTCCGGGCGCACTCCGCGTCCTGAACAAGGTGCTGCGCCTTGCCTCGATCTACTCGCAGGCCAAGAACGAGCGGATCTGCTGCGAGTCCATCCGCTACGCGGCCAAAGAACTGGGCGTGCTGGTGTGACCACGTCCATTTCCCATCTCACGGCCGACCTGGTGTCGGCTGTGGGCGGCATCGCCAGGCTGGCATCACCGGATGCACTGCCGGCGCGCTGCCTGATCATCCAGCGCTGCTATGCGCTGGCCACCCCATTCGATTCGCTGACCATCGGCCAGTTGCTGCAGTGGAGCAATGAAGCCATCGCAAGCGCCGCTCAAACGGCACCAATCGACAACCAGGAGCGTCTCCCGTGACCACCACCGACAAGAACCGCACCGCCATCCAGCACCAGCTGACCGCCGCACTGGAGGCCATCAACGCCCTGGCCGACAAGGGCCTCACGGCTCGTTCCGTCTCGATCACTGGCGCTCGGCCCGTGATCGTGATCGACCGCCCGCGCGGCGATTCGCTGGTGGGCGCCCAGCACATCCGCGAGCGCAAGGGCCAGCTGGTGACCCGCACGAAGATGGCGACCCCATTCCACGGCTGCCAGGTGGAGTGGGACGTGTGCCAATCCACCCCCACCAGTGGGCTGCATTGAGCAAGACACCATGACGAAGCATGTTCCGTTTCCCAAGTCGCTGCAGCAGCTGCTGCAGCGAATCCTGGAGGCAATCGACCAGGCAGGCGGCTGCATGACGCGCGTCCAGCTGGCCACCACCCTGCACGATGCGCGCCCGCTGGACATCGACGACACCCTGGAGGAGCTGATCGACCGAAACCAGGTCGAACGCCAAGGCAATGATCCGCAGATGCTCTGGCTGGTCCGTGGCTCCACGGGCACCGAGTTTGCTGCCGTGCCGGAGCCCGCGCCGGCCGGTTGCGAGCGGTCACTGCACAACGCCCGAGCGCTCGCCGTGGATCGACGCCTGGAAGCCATTGCCAAGGACGTTCTGGAAACGGCACTGGATGCCCGCGCTGCCGGGCTGCCAGCGCCCCTGCTGCGACTGCTGATGCAGTGCGATGGCGCCCTCAGCGAAGCGCGTAACCACCTCACCCCCTGATGAACAAGGAAACCCCACCCATGCAAGCGAACGCGATTCCCGAAGGCTACCGACAAGACGCCAAGGGGCACCTGGTCCCGGAACAGCACATCAAGGAAATCGACAAGCTGCGCGATGAGCTGGTGCAGGAGCTCGCTGAGCGCGCCCAGGATCTGCACAAGCGCATGGCCGACTTCAAGCGCCATGCCTTCAACAGCATTGCCGCGTTCGTGTCCCTGAGCGCAGAGCAGTACCGCGTCCACATCGGCGGCAAGAAGGGCAACGTCACGCTGGTGGCCTACGATGGCCGATACAAGGTGATCCGCCAGTTCCAGGAGACGATCAAGTTTGACGAACGCCTGCTGGCTGCCAAGGCACTCATCGACCAGTGTCTGGCAGAGTGGACCGAAGGCGCACGCACCGAGATCCGCACCATCATCAACGATGCGTTCCGTGTCGATCAGCAGGGCAACATCCGCACCGGGCAGGTGCTACAGCTGCGGCGTCTGGAGATTGACGATCCGCGCTGGCAGGAAGCCATGCGCGCCATTGGCGAAGCTGTCCAGGTCATGGGGAGCAAGTCCTACGTCCGCGTGTACCAGCGGGACAAGGATGGCGCCTATCAGCCCATCACCCTCGACCTGTCGGCGGTGGCACTGTGACCGCCCGCGTTCCTTCCGAGCTCGCCGAGCTGGCACTGGCTGTGGCGGATGCGACCGTGCGCGCTGACATCGAGATGTTTGCCCGTCAGCAGGACATCGAAGGCTTGATTTTCTATGACCTGAGCTGCGCCGACGATCCGCGCTCTCCAGAGGCCATGGGGTACATCCAGCGGGCGGCCGCTTACATCGAGGCCCGTAGTGACGTGTTCCCCTGGCGCCTGGTGCGCCACATCAGCGCCCCGAGCCTCGTTTGCTTCCGCGATAAGGAGCCTCGCGATGTCGGCGCATAAGAAGTCACCGCTGAGCAAAGAACAGTGGGCGGAAGTCGAGAAGGCACTTGCGACGCCCTACGGCGGTGACGTGGAGTTGATCGCCGATGAACATCGGCTGGTGATCCAGGTAAGGCAGATCAAGACGCTGCGATACGCAGTTATCGTGTTCGTTGATGGGGAGATAAAGCAGGGGTACATGCAGGAAAGCAGCCCCATCGGCGCCAAGTTCTACCGTCCCCGTAAATTCTGCCTCTATAGCAGGGCTCAGCAAGCGCGGATGGTCAAGAGCCTGGGCAAGCGTCGCACTGCCACTATGGTCAAGCAGGGAACCGGAACGATCTACGATCCGGGCTGGCCTTCGGCAGCAGCTCTGCGTCGTCACCTCAGCCGCACGTGCACAAGCATCGAGCTGATCCGCGCTGGATGGTCAGCACGGGTGCCGGAGGGTCACCTATGAAGTCGGCAACCGACCCCCTGCGCCGCGCACAGATCGCCAAGATCAAGGTTGCGCAGAAGGAGCTCGGCATGGATGAGGCGAGCTATCGCGCGCTCTTGCAGCGCGTGACAGGCAAGCAGTCATCCACGCAAATGTCGCCGAGCGAGCGCGATGCGGTGCTGGCTGAGCTGACCAGGCTTGGCTGGAAGGCAAAGCCGGGCAAGCCGCACCCTGACCGCCCGAAGAACACCGACCAGGTTCCGATGCTGCGAAAGGTGGAGGCGCTGCTGGCCAGCGCCAAACGTCCCTGGAACTACGCGCATGCAATGTCAGTGCGCATGTTTCAGGTGGACCGCCTGGAGTTTCTCAAGCATGACCAGCTGCACAGCCTGATTGCTGCGCTACAGATCGACTGCAACCGGAGGGAAGGATGAGCAATACCGTAAGCGAAGCCGAGCGGGAACAAGAGCGACAGAAGGCAACCGGCGAAGCCCTGCGCGTAACCTTCGAGCGCATCAAGACGCTCCCACCGCCGCAGGTGATTCAGTATCTGACCAGCGTTGTGCTGGTCGGAATCGAGCTGCTGCGCGCCAATGGACGAGAGGATGCGTATGTAAGGGAATTTCTGGAGGGAGCCCTGGGTAGCCTGGATGCCCCGCCCATCTTCACATTGAAGGATCTGCGGACGCCCTGATGAGAGCCACCTGTCCCGATTGTGGCTGCCAGGGCCACATCAATGCGTTTCTCCTGGAGGAGGAAGGCAAGCGCCTGGCAGTAACCGTGGCGGCAATGCCGCCCGAGCTTGGCCGAGCGGTGCTGGCCTACCTGGGCCTGTTTAAACCGGCCAAACAGGGCCTGCGAATGGGGCGCGCGGTGAAGCTCGCCCAGGAAGTCGCCGACCTGGTCGCCTCTGGCACGGTCTGCAAGGACGAACGCGGCGGCATCCGACGCCCGGCGCAGGTTCGTCACTGGGTGGCGGGCATCGATCAGATGCTGGTGGCTCGTCCGAACCTGACCCTCCCGCTGGAGTCGCACGGCTACCTGCGCGCGGTCGTGTTCGGCTTGGCCGACCAGGCCGATGCAGCCGCTGAGCGCGAACGAGAGGAACACGCCCGCGCAGGCCGACACCTGGGCACCACGGCACGCGTCAATCCAGGTGCTGGCGAATCCAGGCTGGATCAGCGCTTGGCCTGGATCAGCCAGATGGTGTCGCTGGGCCAGATGTCCGACGACGATGCCGAGCGCGAGCGCGCAGAGGCGCGCGAGAAGTACGGAGAGCATTGATGATCGAGCAACGCGATTGGGTCGGAACACCGGACGCCGATGCAGCCGCCGAGCTGATCGCGGCCGCACCGCTGGATCTGACCGAAAAACAATGGGAGGGCACCTTGGTCGCGTTGGTCGCGGTCATGGAGGCTGCATTCCGTCGCGCCGGCCTGGATGAAGAACAGGCCACCCGGCTGGCCCTTGCCGGCATGCTGGCGCAAGCCGAGTATGCCGGCGGCCGTCAGATCTACATCCCGCAGGGGATGCGCCTGCGCAACGCCCTGCGGGACGCGGAAATCTACCGTCGGGCCAAGCGCGGTAACATTGCGCAGCTGGTGACCGAGTATGGCCTTACTGAGGTTCGGGTCTACGAGATCATTCGTCAGCAACGCCAGCTGCACCTTGCCAGGGTGCAGCGGAATTTTGATTTCTAAGGAGAGATGATGAGTCGGCCGGTGCTGGGCAAAATTGAGTGGACCGTGGTTGCAGTGATTGCGGCGGTGGTGCTGGGGTGCCTCGTTTGGTCCGTATGGGGTTACTCAAGTTGGAAGATCGCCTCTGCCAAGAGCGCGATCATGGAGAAGGCCGGCGTTACCGTCGCGGCATTCACGGATGTCCGCATAGGAGTGGACAAGCGCACTGTCTGCGGACGGGTGTCGTTCGGGCCAGAAGGCTATCGCCGTTTCATGGTCGATCCGGTCGCTGCGGTCATTGATCCGGGTCAGGACGATGGGAGTGTGGATGCCATACTCTGGCGCGACTACCCACGGGCGTGTGCGCGACACGATTAGACCTGCCAGTATCCCTACAAAGGCCCCGCATATGCGGGGCTTTTTCATTGAAGCACTTTAGTCCCCGTCCACTTTCGCGCGCGCGGAAGCTGTGTGCACCGGGGGACGGTCAACGTGCGCAGCACGGACGCACCCCGCTTACCCAAACAGCGGAGTGCACATGGAACCCAACAATCGCCGTACCCGAGCCATCGCCTACCTCGGCTCGCTGTTCGACCGCATCGGCTACATCTGGCTGTGGCTGGCGCTGAGCCTGTTTCTGCTGGCCAGCGTGGCCATCCTCAATCCCATCCTGGTGGCGTCCTACGCCTGGGCAGCTGCCAAGCTGACAATGGCAGCGGTAATCGGCCACGGCGTTGACCTCACTCTGTTCCGTGGCGCCGATCCCAGGTATCTCGATGGCATCGAGAAGTCGATGGCGCAAACCCGCCGCGTGACGCTGATCGCTGCGGCCATGATTGCGGCAGGGTTGATCGGATGACCCGGCACGGCCGCCCCGATCCCGGCCTGCGCTTGGCCATCGCGGTCTGCCTGGTGCTTGTGGCCATCGTAACGTGGGCCATCTGCGGCACGGCCGAAGCCGCACCCACCCGCGCCACCGTCAAGATTGCCCCCGCATCTGCCTTGTATCGACATCGCGTGGAACAGGCAGCGTCCCGCGCTTGGGGCGTCAACGCGAGCTCGGCACGCCTGGCTGCACAGCTGCACCAGGAGTCCGCATTTCGGGCCGATGCGCGCTCACCTGTGGGTGCCCAGGGGATCGCCCAGTTCATGCCGTCCACGGCCCGCTGGATCGCCACGATCTATCCGACCGACCTGGCAGGATTCGATCCCTGGAACCCGCAGCAGGCCATCCTGGCTGCCGCGCTGTATGACCGCTGGCTGTTCGACCGCGTCGCCGAGTACAGCCAGGGGCGTATGAGCAGCTGCAGCCGGTGGGCCTTTACCTTCCGCGCGTACAACGGCGGTGAAAAGGCGCTCAATCGCGAACGAGCGCTGGCGTACACCAAGGGAGCGGATGCAAACGACTGGCGGGCTGTCGAGCCGTACCGCGCCCGAGCGGAGTGGGCGCACAGAGAGAACACCGGCTATCCGAAACGAATCCTGCTGACACTGGAGCCAGCGTATCTCGCGGCCGGTTGGACGGGGGTGGCCACATGCCCCTGATCGCAGACCCGACCCGCCCCTATCGCTTCCTCTCTTTGCTGTTGGTGCTGTGCCTGACCGTTGCCGCGTTGCTCGGCATCGGGTTTGCGACGGGGCATCGCTGGGCAGCCGGATCGGCGGCCATCGAGCAGCGCCAGGGCCTGGAGCTGCAGCTACGCCAACTGCAGCAGTCGGCCAAGACGCTGCAGACCCAATCGGCCCAGGCAACCGCCAATTACTACCGCGCAACCCAGCGCCTCAACCACATTGCCGAGCTCCAGGAGCTGGACCGTGAGAACCAACGTCAATTCAACCTGCAGCAGCAAGAGGCGCTCGCTGCGCTCCTGCGCACTCGCCCTGATCTGCGCACTGGTCACGCCGGGGCTGATGTCCTGCAGCACTGGAACCGCAGTAACGCAGGCGCCGCTGCCTCTGCCGCCCGCGCCCCCAATGCCGGCAACGCTCAAGGCCGAATGCCCGGAGCTGCCGGCAGCCAAGGACGATCTCTGGGAAACCCTGCTGGGGAATCACGACCAGGTCGCGGCGCTGTACCACGACTGCCGCAACCAGCAGCGAAGGCTGACGCAGGCAGTGTCGGACTGGGAGGCGACCGCCTGGGGCTGGTACTGCACAGCGGTCACCCAGCTGCAGCTGCCCGTGGAGGCCTGTGCCCGTGAAGGCGGAACCCACGATCAAGGTCGCTGACCTGACCCGCTTGCGGAACGAGTACGAGCAGATGGCTCGCGATGCCGAAAGCGGCAGCAGGCAGCCAGGCAACGCAGGGCTCATCAACCGAGGGCGCGTGGCCACGCTTCGTGCCGTGGCGGTGGACCTGACTGAAATCATCCAAGGCAAGAGGCACCCGAGTGGCAGACGACGCTGACCAGGCCGACGTAGTAACCGAACGCGCCTGGGATCGTTTCAGGCACAGCCGCCCGCAGTTCAACCCTCAACCAGCGCCCAAGCCGATGCGCGATACCGAATGCCAGGAGTGCGGCGCCATCGTCCCAGTTGGTCGCCTGCAGGCAGTGCCAGGCACCCGCCATTGCACCGCCTGCGCAGGCGCAGGATTCCGCCCGTGATCGCCGCCGCCGCATGGGATGCGTCCATCGTCATTGGGCTGTTGGTCCTGGTTGCTGGACTGGTCGCGCTCAACCTTCTGGTCGGCGTGGTGCTTTGGTGGCGCCACTCCGGTTTGGCTGATCGAGTCACGAAACTGGAGGTTCAGCACGCACACCACCTGACCCACAAGGAAACCGGCGAACTGTTTGACCGAATTGCCCGATTGGAGGGCATGGCAGCCGCCACCAATCGCATGCTCGAAACCGTCCAAGAACACCTCATGGAGAAAGACTGATGTCCCACAAGACCTTTGCGGAGCGCCACCGCGAGGACCGTCGCCTGGTGTTGCTGCGGCTGCTCTCGGAACAGAACGGCTACCGCGCCAACAGTTCGGTACTGCATGCCGGCCTCAACGTCCTGGCCGTGGCCGCCAGCCGCGATGACGTGCTGACCGACCTGACCTGGCTGAGCGAGCAATCGCTGGTGCGCGTTGATGAGCCCGTGCCGGGTGTGATGGTTGCTGAGCTGAGCGCTCGTGGTCACGACGTTTCGCGTGGCATGGCCAGTGTGCCCGGTGTCAGCCGCCCCAGCCCCCGGTAACGACGATGAGCACCACACCACGCCGTCGCGGCAAGTCCAGCATTCAGCGCCTGCCCGCAGAACAACGCACGTTCATCGAGAAGCTGTTGCGCGAAGATCGCCTCACGCTGGCCGAGATGATCGAGGCACTGCAACAGCAGTTCCCAGGACAGCCTGCGGCCGACATCTCGCGCTCCGCCCTGCATCGCTATGGTGCGGGGTTTGCTGAGCTGACGGCTCGCATGCGGGAGATTGAGGCAGTGTCCCAGGCTGTGGTGGGCGAGCTGGGCGAAGGTGTGGGCGAGAAGGCTGGCGCGCTCCTCGGCCAAGCCATCACCACCCTGGCCACCAATGCGGCGCTGCGGGCTCACGAAAAGGAGGACGTGAGCATTGATGAGATCCGCAAACTGGCCCGCGCTGCCAAGGACGCGATGGACACCCAGCGCGTGAGCGTCAATGTGCGGCGCGCCATCATGCAGGAAGCGCGCGATGCCATGGTGCGCGAGCAGGCCGCCAAGCTGGAGAAGGTCGTCAAGAGCGGCGGACTGTCCGCCGCTGCCGCCGCCGACATTCGCTCTCAGATCCTGGGAATCCGCACCGAATGACTGAGAACGCCCGCCAGCTTGTTCCGAACACTGCCGCTGCCGACGTGCCTGCGGCACTGATGCCGTATCAGCAGCGCTGGATCGCTGACACCGCCAACCTCAAGGTTATGGAGAAGGGACGCCGTACCGGCATCACCTGGGCGGAGGCTGCCGACGACGTGCTGATTGCCGCCAGTGCAAAGGGCGCGGGCGGTCAGAACGTGTACTACCTCGGCACCGACAAGGAAATGACCGAGGAATACATCCAGGCCTGCGCCATGTGGGCCAAGGCCTTCAACTATGCGGCCGGGCTGGTGGAGGAAGGCTTTTGGGATGAGGAGGAAGATGACAAACACATCAAGACCTTCACCATTCGTTTTCCGGAGAGTGGATTCAAGATCACGGCACTGGCCAGTCGGCCGCGCAAGTTGCGTGGTCGCCAGGGCGTGCTGGTGGGCGACGAAGCCGCGTTCGTCGATGATCTGCAGGAGCTGCTCAAGGCAGCTGTTGCGTTCCTGGTGTGGGGCGGAAAAGTTCGCCTTATCTCCACCCATGATGGCCATGACAACGCATTCAATGAGCTGATCGAGGAGATCCGCGCGGGTGGTCGTCGCGGATCGATCCACCGCGTGCCTTTCCGTGAGGCGGTCGAAGAAGGCCTTTACCGCCGTGTCTGCATGCGCCTGGGCAAAACCTGGTCACAGGAAGCCGAGGAGGAGTTTATCGCCGAGGTGTACGGAACCTATGGCGATGCCGCCGCCGAGGAGCTGGACTGCATTCCGTCACAGGGCAGTGGCGCATGGCTCAGTGCAGCGCTGATTGAGGCGCGCATGACCGATGCCCCGGTGCTGCGCTACACCTGTCCCAAGGGTTTTGAGCAGCAAAGCGACCACGTCCGATGGGAGGCCGTGCAGACCTGGTTGGATGACGATGTCGGACCGCACCTGGACAAGCTGGACCCTGATCTACAGAGCGTCTATGGCCAGGACTTCGGCCGGTCAGGTGACTTGTCGGTGATGGTGCCAGCGCAGATCACCCAGACCCTCAAGCGCAAAGCGCCGTTCATCCTCGAACTGCGGAACATGCCGCACCGCCAGCAGGAACAGGTAGCCAAGTACGTTATCCACCGTTTGCCTCGGTTCGTGAAAGCTGCGGTGGATGCGCGCGGTAATGGTCATGCACTCGCAGAGTTCCTCGCCCAGGAGTTCGGCTATAGCCGTGTCGAGTTGGTCATGGCCACCGAGGGCTGGTATCGAGAGCACATGCCGCCAGTCAAGAAGGCATTTGAGGACGACACCATTTCCCTGCCGCGTGACAAGGACACGATGGCAGACCTGCGCGTGGTGCGAGTCATCAAGGGCGTGGCCAGGGTGCCCGAGCGGACCACTGGGCGGGATGGTGGCCAGCGCCATGGCGACTCGGCTATCGCGGTTGCCCTCATGTACTACGCCAGTCGCCATCCAGGTGCCGAGATGGACTGGACTCCTGTGCCGCGCTCAGTGCGCGGCTTTGATTCCGTGGCCAGCCACGGGCACGAGCGTCCCGAGGACGACGAATTCAATCTGCCGGAACCGCAAGCATGGTGAACCAAACCCGCATTCTTGGCCCCGATGGCCAGCCCTTCGCCTTGACCGATCTGGCACAGCCTCAGACTGCGCACGCCACCTCGCTGCAGCGCGAGTTCCAGGGACACCCCTCGCGCGGCCTCACGCCCAGCCGGCTGGCCTCGATCCTCCTGGCAGCCGAACAGGGCGATTTGATCCGCCAGTACGAGCTGTTTGAAGACATCGAAGAGCGCGACGCTCACGTTTTCTCGGAGATGTCCAAGCGCCGCCGCGCCGTATCCGGGCTGCCGTTCAAGATCAGTGCGCCGCCCAATCCCAGTGCGGCCGAGAAGAAGGCGACCGAGCAGCTGCAGGCGATGGTGCTGGCTATCGATGACTTCGATGGGGTCGTGTTCGATACCACCGACGCCATCGGCAAGGGTTTTGCCAACCTGGAAATCGAATGGGATCGCAGCGCCCAGGAGTGGTTGCCGAAGTCCATCACCCATCGGCCGCAGTCGTGGTTCCAGCTGCACCGCGGCTATCGCCAGGAGATCCGTCTGCGCAACGGCACTGGCGAGGGCGAAGCCCTGCGCCCGTTCGGTTGGATCACGCACACCCACAAGGCCAAGAGCGGCTACCTGGAGCGCGCTGCGCTGTTCCGCGTGTTGGTGTGGCCGTACCTGTTCAAGAACTACAGCGTCGGCGACCTGGCCGAGTTCCTGGAGGTCTACGGCATCCCGATGCGGATCGGCAAGTACCCGCCAGGCGCATCCGACCGCGAGAAAATGTCACTGCTGCGCGCGTTGATGGAAATCGGCCACAACGCGGCCGGCATCATCCCCGAGGGGATGAGCATGGAGTTCCCCGCTGTTGCTGAGGGTGATCCCCAGGCCTTTGAGCTGATGATGAACTGGTGCGAGCGCAGCCAGAGCAAGGCCATCCTGGGCGGCACGCTGACCAGCCAGGCTGACGGCAAGACCAGCACCAATGCGCTGGGAACGGTGCACAACGAAGTGCGCAAGGAAATCAAGGACGCCGATGCTGGCCAGCTGGCCAGCACGCTGTCGCGTGACCTGATCTACCCGCTGGCAGTGCTCAACGGGCTGGTGCGACCCGGTGACTACCGCCGTTGTCCGCGCCTGGTGTTCGACCTGGCCGAGATCAAGGACATCGGCACTTACGCCACGGCACTGCCCCCGCTGGTCGCCATGGGTATGAAGATCCCGTGTGCCTGGGCGCATACCGAGCTGGGAATCCCCGAAGCCGGCGAGGATGAGCCGATGCTGGGGCAGGCCCCCGCAGTAACGGATCAGGTGGCGTTGAGCAGTGCCCGGACTGCGGCGGCTGCCGTCCAGCCCGTCTCCGTGTCGTCGCGTGACCGCGAGGACCAGTTGGCGCGACTGGTGGCCACCGAGCTCGATCCCGTGGTGGCCGAATGGGTGGGCTCGATTCGGGAGCTGGTTGATCGCGCCCAGGATCTGGAACAGATCCGCGATGGCCTGCTGGCCCTGCTGCCCAACCTGAGTGTGGCCCAATTCGGCCAGGCCATGCAGCACGCCCTGGCCATTGCTGGAGCGGCGGGCATGCTCGATGCCCTGGACGAAAGCCGTGGCTGAGATCCGGGGCAACTTCGGGAGCATGCCCGAAGCGGAGCGCTACTTTCGCGGGAAGGTGAACCTTCCGACGCGACGGTGGGATGACCTGATGCACGGGCAACATGCTCGGGCGTTTGTCGTTGCCGGTGCCACCCGCGATGCGCTGTTGACCGATCTGCGCGAAGCGGTGGATGCAGCCATTAGCCAGGGCGAAACGCTGGAGGATTTCCGCGCTCGCTTCCAGGACATCGTCCAGCGCAACGGATGGCATGGCTGGACCGGCGAAGGTAGCCCAGGCGGACAGGCCTGGCGCACGGCGACTATCTACCACACCAACCTGCGAACGGCCTACCAGGCCGGCCGCTGGGAGACGCTCAAGAATTTCCCGTTCCTGCGTTACAAACACAACACCGTGCGCAACCCGCGCGAGCAGCACAAGGCATGGGATGGCGTCATCCTGCCGTCCGACCATCCCTGGTGGGACACCCACTACACGCCCAATGGCTGGGGCTGTCGCTGCACGGTGCTGGGCGTATCGGCCGCGAAGATGAAGGCGATGGGCTGGAAGGTCAGTGAGCCGCCCGCGCCCATCCAGGGCGACCCGCCACCGGAGTGGGCCTATCACGTCGGCCACGCCGCCAGCGGCCGCCATATCGCCGACAGCACGCTTGCCAAGGATGCAGCAGCCAAGTGGTCGGAGGCGCCAGGGCGAAGCGCCGAGGACTACGGGCGCCCCGCCCAGGTTCCGCTGGACGCTGCGGTTGCCCGGCCGTTGCCCACGGGTATTCGTGACCCTCAACAGGTGCGCCAGGCCTGGCAGGAACTGTACGGCCGCACTGCCACGCTCACCGATCCATCCGGGGCCGAGGTGTTGCTTACCGACCAGGTTATTGAGCACTGGCTGGAGAAGCCGTCACGCCTGGATGGTCGGGAGAAGTATCTGCCGCTGCTGGCCGAGACGATCCAGAGCCCGTTTGAGGTGTGGGCCAACTTCGCCCGCAACGAGGCTGGCCAGCTTGGCCTGCGCCGCTACTACGTCAAGCGGATCGAAGTCACCGAGTCCGAAGGCGGCTCGCAGAAGCGCTACGCCCTGACAGTGATTGCCGAGGTGCTGCCAGGCGGGGTGTGGGGATCGTTCGACTTCTTCCGTGGCAGCAAGGCTCAGCCGCGTTCGCGGCAGGGGCTGCTGGTATGGGGACGGCCGGAGGAATGAGCCTTTGCCTACAGACGCGCCAGTCCGCTCTGCGGCGCTTCCTGCAGGGCCTCGGGGGCTGGCCCACCCTGTGGAAGGATTGCGGCGGAGCCGCTACGCCGGGGGCGGCTTGGCCCCGGCCCGTTTGCGGAGAATACCATGGCCAATGAACCCCTGATTCTCACTATCGATGCGCGGCAGGCCGAACAGTGGTTTGCCCGTCTCCTGGAGCGCAGCGTCAACCTGTCAGGCCTGATGGCCCAGGTTGGCGAGGATCTGACTGAAAGCACACAGGCCCGATTCGATACCGGCATTGGGCCGGACGGCGTTGCCTGGCAGCCGTTGGCCGATGGATCGGGGCGGACCCCGCTCAACGATACCCGCCGCACCCGTGACGGCATCCACCCGTTGTCGGGCCCTGACTGGGTGGAGATCCGCGCCGATTCCAAGCAGGCGCGCTGGCACCAGGAAGGCACCAAGCCATACGAGATCCGAGCAAAGAACGGAAAGGCGCTTTACTGGCCTGGCATGCAGACGCGCTCAGGAAAGGATGGCAAGGACGGACCCGCATTCGTGGCCAAGGTGAATCATCCTGGATTGCCGGCCCGTCCCTTCATGGGCTTGAGCGCCGAGGATGAGCAGAGCATCGAACGCCTGGCCGTCGCGTGGTTGGAACTGGACGCGCACCCCGCTGGATCGACCCCCGCCTAAAACGGCCTGTACGGCCCGTGGAGGCCCCCTGGGCGCGGCCACCGTCCATGGTCCACCCCCAACGGGCAGCGGCGGTCGATTTAAACGCCTTTCAAACGCCCTTGAAGGCGACTGTTCAAGTGACCACCCCGGCGAGGGACAAAAATCGCCCGGTCCGGTGTAGAGTCCCTGCCGACATCCCGCCCATCGGGCCGCACCCGAAAAGCAGTGAAGGGCTTTAGTCCCGCCGCCTGATCGAGGGCGGCGAATCTGGCGGGGATGAATCAGCCCGCCCGCCGCCTCCATACCGCCGTTGCCCTGGCTGCCTGCAGCTTCCAGCTGCAGGCCGACGCCGTGGGCGATGACCGCACCATCTCCATCCAGCTGACCCCTGCCGGTCACTTCAAGCCCAGTGACGGGCGAAAGATGGATGTCCCCGCCTGGTACATCGACGCCTCGGTGGCGGCTCGCGTGATCGAGCGTTTCAACGCTCGCGTCAACCCGGCAGTGGTCGATTACGAGCACCAGACCCTGCACAAAGAAACCAACGGGCAGCCCGCGCCGGCCGCTGCCTGGATGCGTGCGCTGCAATGGCGCGAGGGATCTGGCCTCTGGGCCACCACCGAGCTGACTCCCCAGGCTGCGGAGCAGATCCGAACCGGCGCCTATCGCTATGTCTCTCCGGTGTTCCTCTACGACAAGACCACCGGCGAGGTGCTGGCCATGCAGATGGCCGCCTTCACCAATGACCCCGCCATCGACGGCATGCAGGCCATGGAGCTGCGCGCAGCGGCTTGCTTTGCCCACGACATCGATCCTGACAAGGAAACCTCCATGAACCCGTTGCTCAAAGCCTTCCTGGCTGCCCTGGGCCTGCCCGAAACCACCTCCGAAGCGGACGCCATCGCTGCCTGCAGTTCCCTGACCACCAGCTTGGGCGTGCTGCGCCGACTGCAGGCCGAGCTGGGCGCCGAGGGCGAGCCGGCCGTTGCGGCCTGCAGTGCCCTCAAGACCAAGGCCACCGCCACCCCGGACCCGACCAAGTTCGTGCCCATCGCCGCACTGGAAGAAGTGCGCGGCCAGGTCGCCGCTCTGTCCGCCGAGCGCACCGCTGACAAGGTCAGCGCTCTGGTCGAGGATGGCCTGGCTGATGGCCGCCTGCTGCCGAGCATGAAGGACTGGGCCACCGATCTGGGCAACAAAGACCTGGCCGCGCTGTCGTCCTTCCTGGACAAGGCCGGTCCGATCGCTGCCTTGACTAGCACGCAGACCGGCGGCCGGAAGCCGGCCAGCGCGACCAACGAGCATGGCCTGGACGCGGCTGAAATGGCCGTGTGCAGCGCTACCGGCGTCACCCCCGAAGCCTTCGCGAAGGCTAAGAAGGACGCCGCCCAGGCGCAGGCCTGAGCACTACCCCCCACCTCTCACCGGAGTCCGCTATGAGCGCAGCCACCCAGGCTCGCAACACCCCGCGCCGGGACGCACATCGTGTCGGCCACCCCTCCAACCCCGGCACCGCGCTCCATGCGGGCACGCTGATTGCGCTGCTGGCGTCCAACGGCAACGCGGTGCCGGCAGGCACTGCCGGTTCCGGCGACGCAGTCGGCGTTGCACTCCGCTCCGTCACCGGCACTGCTGCAGGCGAGACCGTCGAATGCGAGCGCGGCACTGGCTTCCGTTTTGACAACAGTGCTGGCGCTGATGCCATCACCCGCGCCGACATCGGCGCAACTGCCTACATCGCCGATGACCAGACCGTGGCCAAGACCGACAACAGCGGCGCCCGCAAGCGCGCTGGTGTCGTCCTGGACGTGGATGCGGCCGGCGTGTGGATCGTGGTCGGCTGAGCCGGCCCATCCGTTCACCTATCACTAGGACAATCCCATGATCGTCAATCGCGGCAATCTTTCCACGCTGTACGTCGCCTTCAACGCAGCATTCAACGCCGGCCTCGGCCAGGCACCGTCCCAGTACCAGCGCATTGCCACCGTGGTGCCGTCCACCACCAAGTCCAACGAGTACGGCTGGCTGGGCAAGCTGCCCAGCTTGCGCGAATGGGTCGGCGAACGTGTGGTGCATGGTCTGCAGAACCACGGCTACACCATCAAGAACAAGCCGTATGAGCTGACTGTCGGCGTGGACAAGGATGACATCGAGGATGACAACCTCGGCATCTACAGCCCGCTCATGCAGAGCATGGGCGAGTCGGTCGGCGCACAGCCGGACGAGCTGACGTTCGCGCTTTTGAAGAACGGCATCTCCACCGCCTGTTACGACGGCCAGAACTTCTTCGACACCGATCACCCGGTGCTGGACCAGGAAGGCAAGGAAACGGTCCAGAGCAACGTGGATTCGGGCGGCAGTGGTGCCTACTGGTATCTGCTGTGCACCAAGCGTGCACTCAAGCCGATCATCTTCCAGAACCGCAAGCCGCCGCAGTTCGTTTCCATGGATACGGATACCGATGAGGGCGTGTTCAACAAGAAGGAATTCCGCTACGGCGTCGATTGCCGCCGCAATGTCGGTTTCGGTTTCTGGCAGATGGCCTACGCCAGCAACAAGCCGCTGACCGAGGAGAACCTGCAGGCGGCCTACACCGCCTTCACTTCCCGCAGGGGCGACCACGGCCGTCCGTTGGGCCTGGTGCCGGATCTGCTGGTGTGCGTGCCGAACGACAAGTTCAAGGCCGCCAAGATCCTGACCGCCAACCAGATCGCCGGCACCGACAACGTGATGAAGGGCGTTGTTGAGGTGATGGACAGCGCCTGGTTGCTCTGACCCTCGACCGCTGACCGGCACCACGGGGTGCCGGTCGTAACTTCCCCGATTACAGAAGGAGCGGCCCATGGCCGAACAGATCCTGGTAAAGGCCCGCCTGGAGCGTGGCCGCTGGCGTGCCGGCATGCACTTCACCCGGCAGGGCCGGACGGTGCATGTCGATGACCTGGACAAGAAGCAGCTCGACGCGATCAACAGCGACTCCGAACTGATCGTGACGGAGGTGCCCGCCTCGGACGATCCCAACGAACTGGCACTGGCTCGCGAACGCAAGGCAACCAAGTCCGGCAACGCCAAGCGCAAGTGGGCAGAAGCGGAGGCCCGCGCACGCGCCGCCGCTGGCCTGGCCGAGGAGGCCTGGGCGACCCAGCCGGCAGCAGATCGGGTGGGCTTGATCGAGGCAGCGCTGGAGGCCGGCGCGTAATGGCCTACGTCACCCTCACGCAACTGGCCGAGCTCCCAGGGGCGCTGGAACTGTCCCAGGTGGCGGGTGGGCGCGATGAGCGCCCGGTTGCCACCGAGCTGATGGATGCCACGTTGCGTGGGGGTGACCGCAGCGCCTTTCCGCCAAGCGAAGTGGCCAAGGCCGATGCAGCCCTGGAGCGCATCCAGGAGGCCACCCGTCAGGCAGACGCGATCATCGACGGCTACCTGGCACGGCGCTACAGACTGCCGCTGGCCAAGGTCGTGCCGCTGCTGGCCGTTTGGTCGCGCAGCATCACGCGCTACCTGCTGCACCCTGATCGCCAGACGGACGAGCGCACCGATCCCATCGTGCGTGACTACCGTGACGCGATTCGCCTGCTGCAGGAGACGGCACAGGAAAAGTTCCACCTGGGCATCGAAGATCCGACCACGTCCAGCGGCTCTGCAGGGGAATTCATCTTCCATGCCGGCAACAAGGTGTTCGGGCGCGAGGGCCGACCGTGACAGTGGGGCCGTTCCCGATCTCGCCCGTCCTGGAGCGTCTGCGGAATCACGTCCAGGCACTGCTCCTGGTCGGTGACGCCGCCGACCTGGATACCGCCCTGGACCAGCAGCCGGCAAAGGACTGCGCCGCGTATGTGACGGCCGCCGAGGTGGGTGGCCGCCCGAAGTACACGGGCGATCAGCACATCCAGAACGTGGATGTCACGTTGCGCGTGGTCCTGATGGTGCGCAACTTCAGCGGCCAGGCCAGTGGCAGTGGCGCACGCCGCCAGATGGATGAGCAAGTCATTCCAGGCGTCCGCATGGCGCTGGCCGGCTGGACCCCAGTCGATGCGTTCGATGCACTCAGCTTCCAGGCTGGCCGTGATGAGAAGTTCCGCGCCGGCTGGCTGGTCAGCCAGCAGATATTCGTCACCAACTACCGCATGCAACACACACCGCCCCCATGACTACCAAGCACACCCCTACCAGCGGCGGTGCCTGGCGCGTGATCGATGGCCAGCTCGTGGATGAGTCCGTACTGCCCGCCGAACCCGCTCCAGCACCCGAGCCGCCGCCACCGCCGGCATCGAGCCAGAACCGCTCGCGCCGCTCCTCTGCAACCTCACCCGAGAACTGACCATGGCCCAGCCCAACCTGGAATCCTTCAAGCGTCGCGGCCTGGCCCTGGCGCTGCGCGCATCGGCCTCGGTGCCGATTGTCCCCACCGCCAGCGCCGATGGCGTGTTGCTGTTCAACGGCAGCAGCGGCACCGAGTTCGACAAGATCGAACGCCCGGTGGATCGTCCGTTTCTGACTGGCCAGCCCTTCGCAGTCGGTGCCAAGCGCGCCTTCATTGAGGGCGAGTTTGAGCTGTTCCCGCCGACCAAGCCGGGTGCAGCGGCTGACTCCGATGCCGTCTGCGCGCCGCTGTTGCTGCCCGCTGGCATGACCGCCGTCAAGGATGCTGTTGCGAAAACCACGCGCTACAACCCGATCAGCGCGAACATCCCGATCTCTGATGCCAAGTTCTGGCATGCCGGCACGGTCAAGCAGATCGGCGCCGCACGTCACAACCTCACCAACCTGGCACTGGCCGTTGGCGAGCGCTTCAAGGGCAACATCCGCATCCAGGGCGACTACGACACCATCGCCGAGGACGCTCTGCCCAACATCACCACCACCGCCGTGGTGCCCACCGTCGCGCGCGCGGACAACACCCGCACCACGATCACGGTTGATGGCGGAGCGGGCCTGGTCGTGTGGGCCAAGTCCCTCTCGGTGGACGTGGGCAACACGATCACGTCGAAGGAGTACACCAGCCACAAGGAAAGCGGCATCAGCGACCGCGCCCCGACCTGGACGCTGCGCCTGGCCAAGACGGCCCTGGCTGACTTCAATCCGTGGGCAGTGCGCGACTCGGCCGGCGTCCTGGAGGTTGCGCTGCGCCTGACCGAAAAGAGCAAGCTCTACAGCGAGCTGGGCATTCGCGGCCAGATCGAGAACATCAACGAAGTCGAGATTGATGGCGACTACGGCTGGGAGCTCACTGGTCCCTGCGTGGCCAGCGATGCTGGCGGCGATGAGCTGTACATCGAGTTCGGCGACAGCACGCCACCGTAATTCGCAGGTACTGCGCTACACTCCCAACGGCCCCGCCACTGTGCGGGGCCTTTCTTTTTCAGTGAAGTGCTTTAGTCCCGAACGGCAGCTGTGCCTGGGCAAAGTGGACCTGTCCCCGATCAAGGGGCTGTTAAACCACTTCCCAAGGACTTTCCCATGCTCCGTCTCGCCCGAACCAACACCGTGCACCTGCCGGTGGAACTGCGCATCCCCACCGACCAGCCCAACGTTTTCGCCACCGGCACCATCCAGTGTCAGGTCAAGATCCTGGCACGCGAAGAAATCAAAGCCATCCAGGACAACCCCGTTGAGGATGAGGAATACCTGCGCAAGATCCTGGTCAGCGTCGCTGGCCTGGGTGACGCGGACGGCAAGGCCATCGAGGGCGATGCCGCCCTGGAAGAAGTCTTCAATGGTCCGTTCTTCGCCTTCCTGCAGCCGGCCATCATCGGCGCCTACTTCGACCAGTTCGGCCGGGCGCACGTAAAAAACTCGAAGCCGTCGCGCGGGCGCTGATTGGGAGGGGTCCACGCACTGACGGCGCCGACAGGAACCATGAACCTGACGGCGTCGTCAGCGCGGCGGACTTTCTGCGCGACGGGGGCGGCGGCGAGGAGCCGCCGAGCGTTATCCCGGTCCTGGATGAGAACTGGGAAGTCGTCCAACTGTTCGTGCGCTGCAAGGCCCGCTGGATCACCGGCATGCACGCCCCGGTTTACGACGGCATTGAAGCGCGCGAGATCCAAGCCGCTGCCTGCCTCCAGGGCATTGCCCCGCACCTATTGCCAGACCTGATGCCATCGCTGGACGTGCTGATTGGCACCACGGCCATGGCCCATCGCGAAGCCTCGGATAGCCCATGAACCCAACCGTCACCCTCCGCCTCGATGCCGACAACAGCCGCCTGGTGCCAGCCGTTCGGGCATCGGATGCCGAGCTCAAGCGCCTGGGGGCGACGGCAGGGACAACCGGCGACCAGGCACGGCGTGGTGCTGCCGGCATTTCCAGCATCGGCACGGCGGCGGATTCCACTGCTCGCCGTGTCTCTGCTGTGTCCAGCGCACTGGCATCGGCGCGGGCGACGGTGGCCACCTACATTGGCGCGCAGACGGCCGGTGCCCTCATTTCCGTTGCGGACAACTACGCCAACATTTCAGCGCGGCTCAAGCTGGCGACAGATGGACACAAGGCCTATGCCACCGCATCGGCCCAGGTGTTCAACATCTCCCAGCGCACCGCCACCGCGCTCGACAGTACCGCCACCCTCTACGCGCGCTTGTCGCAGTCCACCGCCGAGTATGGGATCACCCAGCAACGGCAGCTGGCGCTCACCGAGTCCATCAACAAGACGTTCGCTATCTCAGGCGCCAGCAACGTCGCCACCGCCAACACCATCGTCCAGCTCAGCCAGGCCCTGGCTGGGGGCGTGCTGCGCGCAGAGGAATTCAACTCTGTCGTGGAAAACTCGCCGCGTCTGGCCAAAGCGCTGGCCGACGGTATGGGCCTGTCGATGGGCGAGCTGCGCAAGCACGTCAACGACGGCAAGGTGACCGTCGATCAGATGGTGGCCGCGCTTGAGAACCAGTCCTCCGTCATCGCCGCCGAGTTTGAGCAGATCCCGCTCACGGTCGGGCGCGCCATGGAGCTGCTGCGCAACAGCGTCACGAAGTTTGTCGGCGAGTCCTCCCAGGAGCTGGGCGCCAGCGGCGGAATCGCCCAGGGCATCGCGTTCCTGGCCAACAACATGCAGCACCTGGACCAGATAGCCGGTGTCCTGGCCGTCGCCCTGGGAAGTCGCCTGGTCGTCAGCCTGGCCAGGGCTACCGCCGAGAAGATTACGGCCGCCGCCGCTTCGCGAGCGCTGGCCCGCGAGGAGCTGGCTGCAGCCCGTATTGCCGAGCAGCAGGCGGCAGGCCGCCTGTCGGCCGCTCGCGCCGGCATGAGCGTGGCAGGTGGCGTAGCCGCGGCTGAGCAGGCTCTGGCCGCCGCTCAGCTGCGCACCGCCGCTGCTGCCCAGGCCGCATCCGTTGCGCTCACCGCAAAGGCTGCCGCCATGCGAGGCCTCAACGTGGCGATGGGCGCGTTTGGTGGCCCTGCAGGCCTTGCGATCACCGCGCTGTCGCTATTCGTCGCTTGGGCGATGAACAGCAACCAGAAGGCACAGGAGCTGTCCAAAACCGTCACGGCCGGTTTCCAGCCCGCCATGCGGGTGCTGCAGGAGTTCAATCAGCAGACCGCGAACACATCATTCGCGGAGCTTTCAAGCACAGTTGAAACCATTGAGGCAGCTCGCAAAGAGATCAAGAACCTGGGCGATGAGTACGAACGCCTGGCGGCAACGCGCCGCTCGTTTGAGGCGCGTGATCGGGCGCTGCCGTTTGGATTCGACAAGGAGCTGGGGCGCGCGTCGGAAGCCATTGAGTCCGCGCGGCTCCGGCTGGACAACCTGACCAAGGGCTATGACAAGGCCATTTCGGTCTCGGCCAACATGGTGCTCAGCGCCGCAGGAGTTACCAACGCAACCAACGCGCAGCGCAGCTCGTTGGAACAGCTGCTGCGTCGGCAGGCGGACCAAGGGCAAACACTGGAGCAGACTCGTCCATTACTGCAGCGTTGGGCAGATGAGCAGCTCAACGTAGAGCAGCGCAACCGACTCAACGTTGCAAGTTTTGACGCGCTGGGAGCATCAGCAAAGAGCGCTGGCGCCGCGATCAAGGCTGCCCTCCAGTCGGTCAACGAAGGCCTGGATAAGCAGATCCAGAGCGTCCAGCTGGACCTGATCGAGAAGACGCAGGGCAAGGCAGCCCGCATGCGTGCGCAGTTCATCACGGAAAGCGCGCAGAAGGGCCTGGACCCGACCAGCTCCGACTATCAGCTGGCGCGAGCCAAGAACGAACAGCTCATCCAGCTCACCCTGACGCTGGACAAGCAGAATGCGGCCACCCGTGATCTGACGCGCACCCAGACCGAGGCCAAGCGCTCCGGCGAGCAGGCCGCGCGCCTGGCAGAGCAGCAGGCCGATTCCCAGGCCAAGTACACCCGCCAGGCGGCGTTGGCTGCTGCCGAGCTCTCCGGGCCGATGGCGGCTGCCCAGGAGCAGCACAAGCAGCGTATTGCCGAGCTCGACCGCGAACTGGCCAAGCACCTCATCACCCAGGAGGCCTACGCCAGCCTGGTGAAGTCGTCAGCGGCCGAGCTGGTCAAGAATGCCGCCGAGGTCACCAAGCAGCAGCAGGCGCCCAGGGCATTGCTCGATACGCTGAGCGGCGAGGTGCAGCTGCTGGGCGTGGTCGGGATCGAGCGCGAGCGCCGCGCCCGCCAGCTGCGCAATGAGCAGGACATGCTCCAGGCAATCAACGAGGCCAACAAGGCCGGAGCGGGCATCAACGCAGAGGCAACCGCAGGCCTGATGGCCCAGGCACGGGCGTGGGCCAATGCCTCCATTCGCATCGAACAGCAGACCGCCGACCTGGAGGAATGGGCCAACGTCGGAACGCGCGGTGTCGCGGATGTCGCCGATATGCTGGCCGATATGTTCAGCGGAGGGCTGGACAAGTCTGAGAGCTTCTTCAGCCGCCTCAAGGACATTTTCAAGCGTGGTTGGCGGGACATCGTGCGCACCATGCTTGAGCAGAACCTGGTGCGCCCGTTCCAGGATGCGCTCACTAACGCCATGAATGGCGCGCTGGCTGGTGTGTCGCGTGGCCAAGCTGATGGCAACTGGTTGTCGAAGATCGCCGGCATGTTCGGTGGCGGCAACCAGGGCGGCGCGGGCTCGGGCTGGATGAGCAGCCTGGCCAACATGATCGGTGGCGGCCGCAACCTCACTGGCACCAACGCCATGCTGGCCGGTGGGGGCTGGCGTGCCGGGGTGGCTGCGCCAGGCAAGATGATGGGCTTTGGCAACAACGTCGGCGGTTTCATTGGCACCGGGGCTGCTGGTGGCGGCGCGGCGTCCGCATCGATGGCCGTGCCGATCATCGGCTGGGTGGTCGCGGCCATGATGAAGAATGCCGAGCTGTTCGATCAGGGCTGGGACATCGCCAATGGCGAAAGCTGGGCGGGCAAGATCGCCACCCTGGGCGCCGTGGGTCACGTCGATAAGATGGCGCGCAAGCTCGGCCTCAACGCCAAAGCCGCCTCCATTCTGTCTGGCTCCTCGATCCATGCTGCCCTGTTCGGCCGCAAGAAGCCGCAGATTCAGGCGCAGGGCCTGACTGGCTCGTATGGCTTCGACGGGTTCGCCGGCCAGTCCTATGCCGACATCAAGGCCAAGGGCGGCCTGTTCCGCAGCGACAAGAAATGGACCGAGTATGGCCAGGTCGATACCACGATCACCGACGCTTTCAGCCAGGCCACTGGGCGCGCGCGTGCAGGCGTCATCAGCCTGGCCGAGCAGCTGGGCGTGGACATCAACAGCCAGCTGTCCTCCGTCCGCGTAGACCTCGGCAAGGTTCAGCTCGATGCGGACCCGGACAAGGCCCAGGCGCAGCTGGAGCAACTGATTACCGGCGCGGCCAAGAACCTGACCGGGCGCGGCGTGTCGATCCTCGGTTTCGGCGACTTCCTCAACAAGGGGTTTGAAGCCGGCGACGTGATGAACAGCCTGGCGGCGTCCATCGAGCTGATGACCGGCAACGCCCAGGAGCTGGGCCGTGCGCTCAATGCCCAGGAAATCGACCTGGTCAAGCGCACGACAACCATGTTCCAGCAGATGGCCAAGGCTGCCGGCACCACCATGGAGGAACAGGTCAAGGCGATCACTACTGCCGCCTCCTCCTACGGAAGCGTAGTGGGCAACGCGCAGCAGGAGATCGCTACCGATGGTTTCAGTGGCTTCGCCAAGTCGCTCCTGGCTGTGCGCCAGGAGGAGCAGGAGCGCATCCGCACGCTGCAGCAGCAGGCCAAGGCCCTGGGCGGCCTGGCAGCCCGCGAGCAGGATCTGGCCACCGTCCGCCAGGCCGCCCAGCTCAAGGCCGACGCACTGGCCAGGTCGCTGGAGTCGGAGCTGGTAGGCCTGGCGCTCAATCGCGTCAACGATGAAATCGAACGCCTGGGCGGTTCCATCGACGGGACCAGCAGCAAGCTGCAGGACTTCATCAACTCGCTCAAGCTGAGCAGCACGCTGTCACCGGACACCGACACGCAGAAGCGTTCCACGGCATCGGATCTGATGCAGAGCGCCGCCAGCGCCGGCAACCTGGAGAGCTTCACCCAATACGCCCAGCAGTTCCTGGAAGTCAGCCGCAAACTCAATGCCAGCGGCCAGGGCTATCAGGTGGACTATGCCCAGGTGCTGGAGCTCGCCAAGCGCTTTGGCGGTGATGGCACGGCCGCGTCGCTGCAGCAGCTGTACGCGCAAAAGGCTGCCTTGGAACAGCAGCAGGAAGCTGCCGCCCGCCTGGAGCGCGCTCAGCGCATCGCCCAGGGCGTGGCCGATCTGGCTGGCGCCCGTGGCGGCGATCCGCTGGAGATCCTGCGCAACATCACTGGCATCAGCGCTGAGGCGCTGGCCAAGGATCTGGGCCTGACCACGGACGAACTGGCCAAGTACCTGCAGAACCAGCAGACCGACATCACCGACCTGGCAGAAATCCTGTTCGATCTGCCCAAGCGCATCGCCCAGGAAATGGTCACGGTGCTGACCGACAGCCGCGTTCCAGTCCCGGCGTCGGCCGCGCCTGGCGGTAGCAACACGCCTGCAGCACCAGCTGCGCCAGTCGCACCGGGGCGTGGCTACGTCGATCCCTCTTACGAGGTGCTGCTGCAGGTCCGTGACGGCATCCAGTCCCTGGCACGCCAGGGTGAACACAACGCTTTGATGGCGCTATGAACCGGAAAGTATTGCTCGTTGAAATCGGTGGCCAGGGCCTGCCTGCAGTCACGCCTGTGACCCGGCAGCCCTCCAACTGGGTGGCGTCGGCCAAGCCAGCTGTTGTGGTTCCTCCTGCCGAAGGCGTGGAGACCAGGCCGGCAGCGGATAGCGTGACCATTACCTGGAACGCTTCGCCGCTGGCTGGTGCTGTCTATGTCCTCTGGCGCGCGGCCGATGCAGGCGGAAAGCCGGGCGAATGGAAGTACGTCACCAAAACCTCAGACACGCGCTACACCTACACCGAGGCCAGCGGTGTTGTGAGCTGGTGGAAGGTCACTGTCCAGGTCAACGGCGTGTCGTCTGCAGACTCCACACCCAAGGCTCAGGCCCCCGTGGTGCCGCCGACGACGGCGGAGCTGGTCCAGCTGCAGGGCAAGCTGGACCAGGGCCTGCGTGACCTGGCACTGGCAGATGCTGCCGAGGCACAGCAGCGTATGGCGGACTTCCAGGCTGCGCAGGCACAGATCCTGGCAGAGAGTCAGAAGAGTGCGGCCGCAGTGGGCGAAGTGGCCAAGCGTGCCGAGGATCTGGCCACCAACCTGGCCAACGAAGAGCGCGCCCGTATTCAAAGCGTGCTGAACGAAAAAACCGAGCGCACCGCTGACATCAGCACGGTCAACACGAAAATCCAGAACGGCCTGGATTCAATGGCGCGCTCTCTGGCCGAGGTCGCCGCAGGCAGCGGCACGCAGTTCGACTCTGCCGGCATCTGGCATTTCAACGCAGGACTGGAAGGCTGGACGGGTGTGTACGGCGCCCCAACTATCGCCGACGGCATGCTGCGGCCGATCAACACCACCAACAACTCCGGCATCCAGTCCCCGGCGCCGCTCAATATCGACGGCGCCGCCTATCGCTTCATCAAGCTGCGCATGCGCAAGGTGGGCAATCCCGCCTGGATGGGGTTGATTCGCTGGATCACTGAGGCCGACCGGGAGTGGAACGAAGCGAAGTCGCTTTCCATCCCGGTGCCGGCATTCGACGCCAACGGCATCGCCGTCCTCGACGTTGATCGTCTGCCCTGGAACGGCCCCTCACCATTGCGTGCCATTCGCCTGGCACTGACGGGTGCGCAGACCGCCAGCGCCTACATCGAATACGACTGGATTGCCGTGGGCCGCCCGTCGCCTGGCGCATCCGTCGCCATGGTCCAGCAGGAGAGCGACGCGCGAACGGCCGCCTTGGCGGCTGAGGCTGGCCAGCGCAACACACTGGCCGTGCAAATGCGCGGCGACTACCCCGGCAACGATCCGGCGAAGCTAACGGGCGGCCTGGCCTACAACGAAATGAGGGCGCGTGTCGGCGCCGACGAAGCGCTCAGCCAGCGCCAGTCCGCAGTGGAGGTCCGTCTGCCTGCAGGAACAGGCGCGCTCGCGTCTGAGGCCAAGGTCAACACGGTCGAGCAGGCAAGCCTCACCCGCGACGAAGCCATCGGCCAACGTATTGACCAGGTCAATGCAACGTTGCCCGCGATGATTTCCCAGGGCGCCAACATGATCCTTAACGGTGGCTGGAACGCCGGCAAGGACGTGGGATGGACGTATCAGGGAGGCTCGCAGTTGGCCGGTGTTTCGTGGCCGGCCGCAGAGGGACGAAGCGGCAGCGCGGCACTGCGCATCGATGGCACGGGCTCCGCCCGTACAACTGTTGCGCTTGCGAACGCAGGCATGACCATGGCCACCGGGCCTGCGAAGAAGTACCGCGTAAGTTGCTGGTACAAGACCAGCGCCACGTTCAACGGCACCGCAGGCGACTCCAAGCTCAGGCTTGCTGACCAAGCAGCCGCCTGGCTTGCAGATCGACCGTTCCTCGCGAACAAGGCCGATTGGACGTACCTGGAGTTCATCTATACCGTCCCTGCCGCCAACGTTCTAGGCCTGCGCCTCTCAGTGGCATGCAATAACACCGCAGGTACGCTATGGGTGGACGATGTCGCAGTTGAAGAGGTGACCGAGATCCTGGCAGTCGCCGATGGACTCAGCTCGCTGAGCGGAACCGTCACTCAGCAGGCGGGCCTCATCAACGCGCAGTCGGGCCTCATCAGTGCCCTGCGCACCGACGTGGACGGCAAGGCTACCAACGGCGCCCTCCAGGCTCTGCAGTCCCAGGTCACGCTCCAAGGCGGCACTATCACGAGCCTTGGCACAGCCATCACCAACGTTACTGCGTCGCTGGCAAATATTGGTGGCGACAATCTGCTGCCGAATAGCGGATTTGAAACCAGCAATGCCGAAAACAGCACTCTGCCGGATTGGTTCGCGTCCAACAGCATCGCGCAGACGGTGAGCTATGGCGCAGCCTATGCAGTGACCGGATCTGCGCGGGCCATCCAGATCGGTTCGACCAACGCCCTCACGGCTTCGGGTCAGTACATCGGCGTGGAAGTGGCGACTGCCAACAGGCCGAAGCCTGTACCAGGGGCAAAGTACACGCTGTCGGCGTGGGCATGCCGAATGACTGCCAACGTGGGCCGGATTCAGTTGTTGGTGCAGTGGTTGGACAACGCCAACGCAGGAATCGGACCGGCGCAGTACGCTCCGATTGTCGACATGACCGACGTAATGACTCGATACACCGGGACGTTCACCGCGCCTGCCAATGCTGTCAGCGTGCGCATCTTCATCCGCGCGGCCGGCACTGCGGCAGGGCAATGGCTGGCTATTGCGATTGACAACGTGATGTTCCAGCAGGGCGAGATAGCAACCAACTGGATGCCCAGCGCCACTGAGATTGCAGCCCAAACAACCGCCAATGCGAAGGCTAACAGTGCCCTGGACGCGCGCGTCACCAATGCCGAGGGACAGTTGCTGTCCCAAGGAACCGCGCTGACTGCCGTTCGTGCCGGCATTGGTAACGCCACGGTCTACGAGATAACCGCCAACGCAATCATCACCAGTCAGCCCACTGGAGGCCCTCGCTCGTCCGGAACGCGAAATGCAGCGGGCGGAACCATGGGCGGTGCCGGACGCGGCCTCAATGTCCAAGTGGTCAACGCCGACAGCACTTTGGGGACCCGGCAAACTTTTGATACCTACGGCAACGGCGCATCGGCATGCGCCAGCTTCAACGACTGGTACGACAACGCCCTGGCTGAGAATCAGTATTTCATTCTATTCACCAGCGATCACACAGGGCCGCTGAGCAACGGCGTGGGCCCTGACATCGCGGGAGCCAGGGACCGTCTCGTTGATTCTGGCGCCTCCCGTCGCAACGTTGAAGCCCTGACCGGAACACGTATGTTCGTTCTGGTCGGGCGCAAGCGCGCTGGCGAGGGCGCTGCAATGCAGCGGCTGTCGCCCCCGGTCTCCACCGGGCGTGCCGACCAGTGGGTTGAGCTCATCGTGGAATTCGTCAACGGACGCCCGCAGGGCAGCCTGGACGTATCCGCGCTGGAGCGGGCCACCCAGGCAAACGCGGCTGCAACCTCCAGCTTGGAGGCGCGCACCCTGGCGAATGAGAACAGCGTCGTTTCGCTGGGTCAGTCGCTCACCAGCGTCAATGCCAAGATCGATAGTATCGGCGGCGACAATCTGCTGCCGAACAGCAGCTATGAAGCCTCCCCAAGCGACACGTCAGATCCCACTGGCTGGCAGCGCGAAGGGAACATGGCGAACGTTGTGCTCAAGTACATTCCATCACCTTTGTCCGGTGGTGGTCGCGCGATCCGCCTGGAGGCGAATGCCACGGCAATCGGTCAGTACCTCGGCCTCGCTACGCGCAACGACAATGGGTGGGTTCCAGTTCGTCCCCGGACCCAGTACGTTCTCAGCAGCTACGTGCGCGCCACTGCGGGAACAGGGCTGCGCATGTACGTCCAGTGGCGCAACGCCGCAGGTGTCATCAAGGCAACGAGCACGATGCCCAACGTCGTTGCCACTGCTCAGTGGCAGCGTCTGGTGTTCCAAGCCGATACCACCGTTGACGATGTGGTGGAGGCTCGGCTGTTCGTAGGCCGAATGCACGCGACGGCCGTCCAGGGCGTTGCCATTGAGCTGGATAACGCGCTGTTCCAGGAAGGCACCGCAGCAACGGGCTGGGTGCCCAGTGGCAAGGAAACAGCAGCGGCGGCAGCGGCAAATTCTGCGGCGACGGCTGGCCTTACTTCGACCGTGACCCAGCAGGGACAGCAGCTGACCGCGCTGGGCCAGTCCGTCACTGGGGTCCAAGCCGAGATAGCAGGCAAGGCCAGTTCATCGGCCGTCCAGACGCTTGAGGCGAAGGTCAAGAACCAGAACGGCGCGGGTAACCTTCTTGGGAATACCCAGTTCACTGGTGGGCCTGGCACAGTGGGCTGGCCGAACATGTGGTCGCCCGATGGAGCGACTGGCACACAGAAGTATTTCGCTGCGGGTGCAGGGATTTCCGGCGGCGTTGACCCTGGCGTCCCCTACGGAATGAGGGCGCTCATCGTAGCGGGCACCACCGCCGCCAGTGGCACGGTGTTCGTTTGGCCAGCGAGCGATGCCCCCATCGAGGCGGGAAAGACCTACGCGCTTTCCGTCTACGCATCGGGGCATCGTGCGCGGCTCATTCTCGAATTTCTGGATGCCAACGGCGTCCAGGTTGGCTCCGTGGGCTCACCTGCCACCGACTTGGCCGGTGGTGGGAATACCATCTCTCTGTATAGCCGCCTTTGGGTGAAGGCGGTTGCTCCGGCTAGCGCAGTAAGGGCTCGCAGCATTCTCGTAAGCCATCACCTCAGCACCGCTCATTGGTTCGTCCGCTGGCTCCGGCCCATGCTATCGATGGTGGACAAGGATGCGACTGAGCCACCGGAGTGGTCCGCAGGCGGCGCGGAGAGCAGTGCCAGGTTTGGCATCGCGCTCGATGTGGACGGCAACATGGCCGGCTTGGAAATGGAGGCGAACGGTGACCGCAGCGAGATGCGCATTCTGTCCAAGATCCTGCGCATCATCAGCCCCGGCGCGCCGGACGGCATGGAGCTGCAGGACGGGTACCTGCGCGTGTGGCGTGGCAACGTCCAGCGCATCATCGGCAACGGCTTCGGGCCCGATGGATTGATTGACTACTTTGGTCCGAACGTCGGCGCAGCCGGTGCGACCAAGCGAAACGCAACCGTGTGGATGGACGTGAATGGTGGCGCGTACTGGGGCGGCGCCATTGCGGCAGGCATCCGCCGTAATGCGGCACAGTCAACAACCACGCAGACCATTGGCGTCTCTATCGTCGTTGGCCCGTTCAGCACCAGCGGCCGGAACAAGAACGTCGTTGTCAGCTATCAGCGAAGAGTAGTTCGAACCAATAGCCGAATGGACCGTCAGGGCTTCGTCGCAGGCGGAAACAGGAACGCCTGTGCGGTGAATGTCTACAGGAAGCTGGGCAACAACGCAGAGCAGTTCTGGACGAGTTTTGAAGCCAGTGGCGGCGTGTCGATTACGAACGAGTTTGATGGCCCTGATATGGCGATTTCGTTCTGGTCTGGATCGGTGACGTTGAACGATAGCGAAGGCACGCAAGATCGCACCTATCGCGCAGAGATCGTTGGGTTCAGCGAACAGGACGTGAGCCATCAGTCTGGAAGTTTCACCGGCCTGGACATTACCGCCAGCCTTTCCATCGTCTCCATTGAAGAGTGACCCGTCCGAGCGGCCGGGCAATGCCGCTCATCCATCAAGAGGAAACACCCATGCGCTTTGATGCTCGCCTGTATCTTCGCTCCGAGTCTGCTGACCAGCCCGGCGTGATGTTGCAGTTCCGTCCGGTCAGTCAGCCGAACATGCCGCAGATCAATCTCACGGTCGATACGGCCGACGCCGCCACGCTCAAAGTCGGTGCGGTCTACCGCTTTGAAGCAACTGAAGTTCCCCAGGAGGCTTGACTCGTCGTGCGTACCTTCGGCCGTTGGGCGTCGTCTCCGCTCGGTGCTGGTCTACTGGTAGAGGATGGCGGCTTGACCGTGGCCTCACCGGGGGCGGTTGTTCTTGCCCGCATCGCCAGGAGCACCTTTCCGCTTACCGGTCCTGCCGGCGCTGAGTTCATGCTTTGGGGCGACGATCCTCTCGCTGCGATTATCGGCCTCTGCAACGCCGCTGCGCCGCTGTCCTCCGAGTTGGGTGCGTCCAATGGAGTCGGCTGGAAGCTGCACACCGGCCAAGTGGTCCGCAACGGCGCTGTGATTGCCAGCGGCCTGCCAATCCCCCTCAAGGGTGAGGCGTTGGGGGTACGCGTGCTGCCTGGCACACCTGCGCAGGCTCAGTTCTATCTTGACGGCCAGCAGGTGGCCAGCGTTGATGTCTTAGCGGGTGGCCCGTATTACTTCGCTGCATCTATCGCTGCCACCAAGGCGCGCGGCCTTCGCTGTGTTGTGAACGCTGGCCAGTGGCAAGGGCTCAGCCCGGCCGCACTTGCGGGATGGGCCCAGGCTGCCGATCCGATCTCCACAATCCGGGTCGCAAGCGAAGACTACATGAGCGCTGCCAGCGACTCGCCAGCGAACACCGCGTTCGCTGGGATCATCGCCACCGAGGGCCTGAGTACGATCAGCGCGGTTTCGTTCTGGATGTGGAGCAATGAGTCGCGTGCCGGCAGCGCCCAGGTCCGCGTGCAGGACGCCGCAGGGATGCTGGATGCCGCTGCGCTGTCCGCTATTCGTGACGTGCCAGTCACGGTGCGCCAGGTCGAGCAAGGCCAGTCGATGGCCAGTGCGGTGCCAGTCGCTCGCTATGTGCTGGATCGAATCGAGGTCGAAGACGACAGTTACAAGCGCCTTACGTTCAAGGACGCGCACAGTGACCTGGATGAGCCGCTGAGCAGGGCCGTATTTCTCCCGACCCACGGCGAGAGCATCGCCTGGCAGCCGCAGCCCGTGGTGATCGGGCTGGTGCGAAGCGTGCCGACCACGGCCGTAAACAGTGATGGTTCGCTGCAATGGATCTGCGATTCGCGCCTGCAATCAGTGATGAGTGTCCGTGACCGCGCAGTGGAACTGGTTGCCGGCACCGCGTACAGCCTGGTTGCTGGTGGACAGCAGCTCTCCCTGCAGTCGCCACCTCTCGGGCCGCTGACAGCTGACGTCTCGACCATCGGCGCGGACCGGCCGGCAACGCTTCAACAGGCGCTTTCAGACGTGTTCGGCCGTATTGGGAAAGCTGCATGGCAGAGCGCCGACGCGGTCGCCATCGATCAGGCTACGGGCTATGCCGGAGTGGGCTACTTTGCGGACGGCAACAGCACGCCGCGCGAGGCCTTGGCTGCGATCCTGGGCAGCTACTGCGCCGACTGGTGGCAGGATGGGGATGGCGTGCTGCGCCTGGCGCGATTGATCGACCCTGAGAGCGTTGCCGATGCGAACCTGGCATTCGAGCTCGACCTGGTCGAGCTCGCCGCTCCGCTGGTTGTGATGCCGGATTTGGCCCCCGGCCTCACCCGACGCATGGGCTATCGACCCAACGCGGTAGTCCTGGCTGACGGCGACATGGCCACTGGCCTGGATCAGGTGCCGCCCAGCATCCGCAAGGAACTGTCTGCCAGCCACCGTGGCCAGGTCTACGCCACCGGGGATCTGCCTGCCTGCTACCAGCACGCGGAGGCCGCGCCAGCGGTGGAGTCATGTTTCGATAGCCGCGCTGACGCTCAGGCGGAGATTGATCGTGTCGTGAAGCTCTACGCAGTGCCCCGCAACTTCTACGCCGGCCGGATGACCGCGCGGCCTGACCTGCAGCTGCGACCGGGCCAGGTCGGGCGCATCCGCTACCCGCGCTATGGCCTCGCAGCCGGTCGAAAGGTGATCGTCACGGCGGTGACCAGCAACCCCATCACTGGCGAACAGACCCTTAAATTCTGGGGCGCATAAGGACTGCCACATGCTTATCGGATTCTCCCCTGCAGGCGTGACCGCTGCCGTTGATGGCGCCACTGTCGCAAACCCCGCCGCCTTGACCGATGGGCGGCCCACAAGCATTGCTCGGCTCAGCGGCGGTACGTCGGCCGTCCGGCTGCGGTTGACCTGGCCAGCGGCCGCTGGCGTCCGTGTCGTTGGCATGCTCGGCTTGTCCTGCCCGGTCGGCACCTCCCTCAAGCTCACAGGGCGCAAGGCTGGTGATGCTACGTATGGTCAAGCCCTCGGTGGCACCTCGCTCAACCAAAAGGTGGTCGAGCTGGTGGACGGCAGCCGCGCGGCCTGGTGGGTGCTTCCAGCGGGCACTGTGGCCCTCGTGGGTATCCAGGTGGAGATTGGGGTGGCGGGCCTGGACGTGGGCGAGCTGTTCGCCCACCAGGCGGTAGACCTACCGATTGAGCCCGGCTCAGAGACTGAGCGCATCGATCCCAGCATTGTGGAGCGCACCCTGGGCGCAGGCGTCAACGTGGTGGCTCGGCGCACCTACCGGCGCCTCCGCTTTACCCCTCAGACCGACCGCCTGCAGATCGCCCGCCAGGGCGGCCTGGGGGGCGGGATGGACTGGGAGCGACTGGCCATGGCGGCCGCAGGTGGCGCGCGGATGTCGCTGGTGCCGCGTTGGGGGAGGGATGGCGCCCTGGACACGGAGGAGCTCCATCGGACGGCACTGTATGGCACGGTGGTGGCCGGGTCCGCTGGGCACGCTGGTGGCAACCAGTTCCGCAGTGGCGGGTGGGTGGCCGATGAGCTCCCCCCGATTTGAGCCCCGCTTGAAGCGGGGTTCTAACCCTGTTTGAGGGGCTATCGAACGGTCAGGGAAAAGGGGCTCACAGGGACGATTCGCCCTTGACTGGCCGGAGCTGGGGATTCTGCAAACCCCGTGTCCCGATTTCGCAGAGTGACTGTCCGCTTACAGTGGGCACGGAACGACTCCTCTTTCGTCACGCAGCCTTGATTAACAGAATGCGAATGCCTATCATTTACTGATCGGTGGTGCGCTTGGCCGCACGGGCAAGGAAGACCTGTCCGGTGCCCATGTACAGCCCTGACCTCCGGCTGCCCGTCTGCGCGGGCAGCGCTGCATTGATGGGACACGCTGGGCGACGTGCGCGGGGCGCAAGGGGGCCGCAGGCGCGTTCGATCCCCTCCCCGACCGACAGGACCACCGTGGACCGCTCGCCCGCAACCGCCAGCTCCCGTGTTTTCTTCCGCAACCCGCGCTGGGGCATCCTGTCGCGCTCGCTGGCCGCGATCTTCGGTGGCTATGCGCTGGCCTCCATGACCGGCGTGTTCTGTGCCGTCGTCCTGCCGGGCGCGCGGGGCCAGACCGTGCTGACCGGCATGCTGCTGGCCATCCTGGTTGCCGCCTGTGCCGCGCTGTGGGCATTCGCTACCCGCAGTGCCCTGCGTGCGTGGATCGGCATCCTCGCCCCTGCCCTGCTGATGGCCGGCATCGCGCGGCTGATGGGGGCCTGGGCATGAAGAACGGATTCCGCCAGTCGATGGCCTGGCTGCACACCTGGACCGGTCTGCTGGTCGGCTGGCTGCTGCTGCTGATCTTCATGGCCGGTACCGCAAGCTACTACCGTGAAGAGATCAGCCGCTGGATGCGCCCGGAACTGCCGGCCAGCACCGTCAGCATCGATGTGGCCGCGCAACGCAGCGTGGACTACCTGCAGGCCCATGCGGGGCAGGCCCAGACCTGGTTCGTGACCCTGCCGCAGCCGCGCAACCCGGCCATGCAGCTGTTCTGGCGCCTGCCACCCGAGCTGGCCGATCCAAGCCGTGGCCGCCGCGGTGCCTTCGGCGATGCCACGCTCGACCCGAACACCGGCGACGAACTGAACGCCCGCCAGACGCGCGGCGGAGATTTCTTCTACCGCCTGCATTTCGACCTGCACTACATCCCCGTACTGTGGGCCCGTTACCTGGTCGGCTTCTGCGCCATGTTCATGCTGGTGGCCATCATCACCGGGGTGATCACCCACAAGAAGATCTTCAAGGACTTCTTCACTTTCCGCAAAGACAAGGGCCTGCGCTCCTGGCTGGATTTCCACAATGTCAGCGCGGTGATGGCGCTGCCCTACCACGCGATGATCACCTACACGGGCATCGTCACCCTGATGATCATGTACCTGCCCTGGGGCGTGAAAGTGGCCTACCCGCAGGATGAGGACAAATTCTTCAGCGAAGCCTTCGGTGGCCTGCCTGAAGTAACCGCGCCGGCCGAAGGCCGCGCCGCGCCGCTGCCGATCGCCCGCCTGCTGGACGATGCGCGCGCCCACTGGCATGGCGCCGAAGTGGCCGGCTTCACCGTGTCCAATCCGGGCGCGCGCAACGCGGTGATCGACATCCGCCAGCGTGATGGAAAGCGTCTTTCCATTGACACGCCTTCGCTGCGTTACGACATGGTGGACGGCAGGCTGCTGGAACAGACCCCGGCCTCCGGTGGTGCCACCGCCACCCGTGGCGTGCTGTATGGCCTGCACCTGGCGCGCTTCGCCGACTGGGGGCTGCGTGCGTTGTTCTTCCTGTCCGGCCTGGTCGGCTGCCTGATGGTGGCCAGTGGCGTGGTGCTGTGGGCAGTGAAGGAACGACCGAAGCATGCCAAGAGCGGGCGCACCGGCTTCGGCCTGCGCCTGGTCGATGCGTTGAACATCGGTACCGTGGCCGGCCTGCCGATCGCCTTTGCCGCCTACTTCTGGGGCAATCGGCTGCTGCCGCTGGATCTGGCCGATCGCTCCAATGCCGAAGCCAACGTGTTCTTCTATGCGTGGGGCGGCGCCCTGCTGGCCGCGTTCGTCTGGCCGAAACGGGTGATGTGGACGTGGCAGCTGTACCTGGGCGCAGCCGCATTCGCGCTGGTTCCGGTGGTCAACGCGCTGACCACCCACGCCCATCTGGGCATTACCCTGCGCAGCGGCGACTGGGTGCTGGCGGGCTTCGACCTGTCGATGATCGCCTTCGGTGCGATGCTGGCGCTGTGCGGCTGGCGCATGCAGCGCTGGACGCCACCGCTGTCTGCGGCCGAGAAGAAAAAGCGTGCCGCGGCAACTGTTGCGCCCAGGGCACCGACCGAAGCCACCGAAGTGGAGGCCAGCGCATGATGCTGCTGGCGCTGGCGCTGGCGCTTTCCTTCTCCGCGTTCACCGCATTGTCGCTGGCAATGGAAAGGCACCAGCACGATCTGCACGGCAAAGCCGCCGTTCCGGCACGGCGCGCCCAGTGGCGGGTGCTGGGCTGGTCGCTGCTGGCAGTCACCTTCGCCCTGTGCGTTGCCGACCATGGCTGGGCCATGGGCCCGGTGCAGTGGCTGGGCGTGATGACGGTGGGCGGCGTGACGCTGTCGTTCGGGCTGTATCCCTACCGCCCGCGGTGGATCGTGCCGCTGGCGATCACCCTGCCGTTGCTGGGCCTGGTGGTGGCGCTGGCATAGCCGGTAGCGCCGGGCCATGCCCGGCGAACCTTCAACCCAAACGCTTCAACTCCCACGCACGGTGGATGCGTGCGTTGCGCTCGAAGTCCGGACCGATGGTACGCGCAGTGATCTCACGGCACTGGGCGAACTCGGCGATCGCGTTCTCTTCCAGCTTGAAACGGCGGAAGTTGTTGGAGAAGTACAGAACGCCTGCCGGTGCCAGCCGTGCCACCGCTGCACGCAGCAGCCGCAGCTGCTCGCGCTGCACATCGAAATCATCGGCGCGGGCGGAGTTGGAGAACGTCGGCGGATCGCAGAAGATCACATCGTACTGTCCGCGGTCGGCTTCCAGCCAGGCCATCGCATCGGCCTGCACCAGAAGATGCTGGTTGCCGCCCTGACCATTCAGGGCCAGGTTGTCGTAGCACCATTGCAGGTAGGTAGCGGACAGGTCGACACTGGTGGTGCTGGCCGCGCCGGCCACGGCTGCCTGCACGCTGGCCACGCCGGTGTAGCAGAACAGGTTGAGGAAGCGCTTGCCACGCACCTGCTCGGCCATCATCCGGCGCAGCGGACGATGGTCCAGGAACAGGCCGGTATCGAGATAGTCGAACAGGTTCACCTGCAGCAGCGCATGATTCTCGCGCACCACCACGAACTCGTCGCGCTGCTCGAAACGGCCGTACTTGCTGCCGCCCTTGCCACGCTCGCGTGACTTCATCGATACCTGTTCGGGCGGCACGCCGAATACCTCACGCGCGGCGGCCAGCAGTTCGTTGCGGCGGCGGCGCACGTCGTTCTCGGGAATCGCCGCCGGTGCAGCGTATTCCTGCACGTGCAGGAAGGTACGGCGCTGTCCACCGTCCTCTTCGTAGACATCGATGGCCGCCGCGTATTCCGGCAGGTCCGCATCGTAGGCGCGGAAGCAGGTGATGTCCTCGCGCGCGCGCCAGCTCTTGAACTTCTTCAGGTTCTTGCGCAGGCGGTTGGCCACCATCTGCGCACCTTCGCTCAGCTCCCGCGGCTGTGCCGGATCACGCCCCGGCACCGCGATCGGGTCGCAGACGATCAGCGCGCATTCCAGCGCGCCATTGAACATCTGGTACTTCTTGGCCGCACGAAGACCCGTGGCGAAGGCCAGCTCGTCGTTGCCGCACAGCAGGCTGGCGCGCCACTGCGGCACCGCCTTCTGCAGCGCGTTGCCCAGGGCGCGGTACAGCGCCGGATCGGCGGCCAAGCGCTCGTCGTAGGGCGGGTTGCAGACCACCGCACCGATCTCCTGCTCCGGCGAGGTGAGCTCGGATACGTCGGCGCGGGTGAAGCGGATGGCGTGGGCCACGCCCGCCACTTCGGCATTCTCGCGTGCCGCTTCGATCGCCGTCGGATCGATGTCGCTGCCGTGGATCACCGGCTTCAGCGCGGCCAGGCCGGTGGCCTCGCGCTCGCGCGCCTCGCTCTGGATCGCCTTCCAGGCCACCTTGTCGAAGCCCAGCCAGCGGCTCGGCGGCAGGCTGCCGTGGCGCATCAGGCCCGGCGCGACGTCGGCCGCCATCAGCGCGCCTTCGATCAACAACGTGCCGCTGCCGCACATCGGGTCCAGCAGGCCACCACCGGCGGCATGCAGACGCGGCCACTGCGCCCGCAGCAGCAACGCGGCCGCCAGGTTCTCCTTCAGCGGCGCTTCGTGCGCGGCCCCCCGCCAGCCACGGCGGTGCAGCGGGCCGCCGCCGAGGTCGATCGACAGCGAGGCACGGCCCTTGCGCAGCGACAGGTTGACGCGCACATCCGGCAGATCAGTGTTGACCGACGGCCGCTCCAGGCCCTCATCGCGCATGCGGTCGACGATGGCGTCCTTGATCCGCTGCGCGGCAAAGCGGGCGTGGGTGATCTTGTCGCCGGACACATGCGCATCCACCGCCAGGGTCATCTCCGGCTTGATGTGCTCATGCCACGGCAGCGCACGCACGCCGTCATACAGCGCCTGCTCGTCCGGGCATTCGAACTCGTCGATCGGCCACAGCACGCGGCTGGCCAGGCGTGACCACATCACGATCCGCAGCGCCTGCTCCAGCTCGCCCTCGGCATTGACGCCGGCAATGGTGGCAGTGGCCTTGTCCAGGCCCAGGGCCGACAGTTCATCGGCAAGCAGGTATTCCAGGCCCTTGGCGCAGGAGACGAAGAATTTCACGGGATCGGTTCGCAGGTGGTCGGGCGCGGCAGGGGAGCCGCGCCAGTCGGAAAGGAGGGCCGTGGGCACGGCCGGCAGGCCCGCGCCGGGGGCGGCGGGGCTGCCATTGTAGTCAATGCGGGCCGGCGCGCCGTGCGCCCCGGCTTCACAGTTGGCGCAGCAGGCGCTCGAAGGCGTGTGCGGATGCCTCCACGTGCCGCTCCAGGCGGTGGCCATCGTCCACCAGCAGCAGCTGTGCCGAGCGCGCCTGCGCCCAGGCGATCACCCCGGCGGCAGGCACAACATCATCGTGCCAGGCCTGGACCACGGTGGTGGGGACCGCTGCGGCGTCCAGCGCCGGCATGGGCCCCATGGTGGTCGGCGGGACCATCAGGAACAGGCCCGCCACCGGTACCTGCAACGAGGCGATCGCAGAGATGTAGGCGCCCAGGCTGGAACCGGCCAGTACCAGCGGCCCTTGTGCCGCCGCATGTGCAGCGCGTTCCAGCAGGCGCTGCAGACGCCCCGGCACGTCACCGACGCGGCTCACTTCGCTCATCGCGTCCAGATCGGTGTAGTCCGGCCGCTCATGGGTCCAGCCCAGGCGTTGGGCGACCTCGGCCAGTGCCGTGACCTTGGTGGCCTCCGGCCCGCTCTCGAAGCCATGGGAGAGGATGCAGTGACCGCGGCTCATGCACACGCTCCGCAGGCGCGCACCGACAACGAAAGAGAATGCAGGTTCATTGCGCAATGCTAGCATCGCCGCATGCCCAACCCGCTCCTGCCCGGCCTGCTGCTGCAGCCCCTGCCCTATCACGACCTTCTGCCGCTGCGCGCGCCGGACACGCTGGAGATGGTGGTGATCCACTGCACCGAGCTGCCCGACCTGGCCACGGCCCGTGCCTATGGCGAGCGGGTGCTGTACGACAGCGGCGCCGGCAACAGCGGCCATTTCTACATCGACCGCGACGGCAGCGTCGTGCAGTACGTGGCACCTGAGCGCGTGGCCCACCACGTCCGCGGCATGAACGCACGGACGCTGGGCATCGAGCTGGTCAACAGCGGGCGCTACCCCGACTGGTTCGACAGCCGTCACCAGGCGATGGACGAGCCGTACACCGAGCCGCAGCTGCAGGCCCTGGAACAGCTGCTGCTGGCCTTGGTGGCGCGCTACCCGTCACTGCAGCGGATCGCCGGCCACGACCAGCTGGACCGGGAACAGGTGCAGGCCAGTGACGATCCGACGTTGAGCGTGGCCCGCAAGCGCGATCCGGGGCCGTTGTTTCCGTGGGCTCGGGTGCTGGCGAAGGTGCCCCTGCAATCGATCGGGTAACCGGCAGGACTGCCGCCTGAAGGGGGCAGATCCGTTCTGCGCAGGAAAACGGATCTGACCCCGGTTCTGTCTCAGGTACCGCTGGCGACCGGTCGGCTGCTGTCGCTGACCCAGCCGCTCCAGGAATCGGCATAGATGCGCGCCCCGGACAGGCCCGCCGCTTCCATCGCCAGCAGCAGATGGCACGCCGTCACGCCGGAACCGCACATCAGTACGACCTGCTGCGGATCGCGATTGCCGATGATGCCCTGCAGCTCGGCACGCAGCTCCTGCGTATCGCGCATGCGGCCATCGAGCACATTGGATGCGAACGGGCGGTTGACCGCGCCGGGCACGTGGCCGGCCACCGGATCCAGCGGTTCGACCTCGCCGCGGAAGCGCTCTCCCGCGCGGGCGTCCAGCAACCAGCCCGGCGCATGCTTGAGCCGGGCGGTGATCTCGTCGGCGTTGGCGATCTGCGTGGTGTCAAAGCGCCCCGGATAGGCCGGCTGGGCCGGAACCTCGCCCGCACCGGTCGCCAGCGGCAGCCCCGCTGCCTGCCAGGCCGCAATGCCTCCATCGAGCACCGCCACCCGCGCGTGGCCCATCAGGCGCAGCAGCCACCACAGGCGCGCGGCGGCCATGCTGCCGTCGCTGCCGTCGTAGACCACCACCTGGGTCTCCGGGGCGATACCCCAGCGACCCAGCCGTGCGGCGAACGCGTCGCTGTCCGGCAGCGGGTGGCGACCGTGGCCGGCACGCGTGAGGTCGGACAGATCCCGGTTGAGGTCGGCGTACACCGCACCGGGGACATGACCGGCCAGGTACTGGCCCTCGCCCGCCTGCGGATCGCCCAGCGACGCGCGCGCATCGACCACACGCACGGCGGTGCTCGCCGTTGCACGGGCGTCGACCACGCGCACGTCCTCGCCCAGTGCAGCGGCGAGGGTGGCGACATCGACCAGGGTGGTCCACGGCGGATCGATCGGCTTCATTGCACTTGCTCCAGGCGGCGACGCAGGTTGTAGAGAATGGCCGCCGTCGCCCCCCAGATCCGCTGGCCAGGCCAGCCGTACTCGAGCACATGACGGATGCGGCCACGATGATTGATTTCGACCTGGCGCAGGTTGTCGGCCGCCATCAGGTAATCCAGTGGCACCTCGAACACCTCGGCCACTTCACTGGGCTGCGGCACGGGCACGAAATCCGGATCGACCACCGCCACCACCGGGGTGACGCGGTAACCGGTGATGGTCACGAACGGATCGAGGTAGCCCAGCGGCTGCACCTGCGCAGGCGCCAGCGCGATTTCTTCCTGGCTTTCGCGCAGCGCTGCGGCCAGCGCATCGCGATCATCCGGCTCGGTACGGCCGCCGGGAAACCCAACCTGGCCGCCGTGCTGTCGCAGGGTTTCAGTGCGACGGGTCAGGATCACCTGCGCGCCATTGGCACGCGGCACGATGCCGGCCAGCACCGCCGCTTCCACCGGCGGACCCGGCGGCAGCAGGTCGATCAGTTCACTGCGGTTCCAACCGTCACCGGCGGGCGGGGCGGCCAGCGGATGCAATGCGCGCAACAGCCGATCATGGTCGGCCAGCGAGCCGTGCAGCGATTGTTGCAGCTGCTCGCGCAGCGGCAGCACGCGATGCAGGATGTGGCTGCGTTCGCTGTCGCTCATCGACGACCACCGTGTGATCTCGTCGATGTGCCGCCGGCAACCGCGGCACAGCCGGTTGCCATCCAGCTTGCACGTTCCGATGCAGGGGCTTGCGACAACACGCGCCGGGTCTTCCGTAGTTTGCACGCTGCAACAGTAGCGCGATTGCGCTGAATTTGCGCGGGCTGAAGATGCGGCATGCGGTCCTTCGCCGCGCGCCGCGCAAACAAAAACGCGCCGGTGGGATCACCGGCGCGTTGATGTTGATGCTGAGGCTTACTTGACGCTGACCAGCTTGATCTCGAACTGCACGGCCACGTTCGGCGGGAACGGGGTGCGCGGGTCGGCACCGTACGCCTGGTCCGGCGGCAGGGTGACTTCCCACTTCGAACCCGCCGGCATCTGCAGCAGGGTCTCACGCATGGCCTTCATTTCGACTTCGCTGACCTTGATCGACGGAATCTGCTGGGCCGGGCGGGCCTCGGTCGGGCGCTGGCCGTACGGGAACGGACCGGCGACTTCCAGCTGCACGGTGCTGGCCTGGGTCGGCTTGGCACCCTTGCCGGCTTCGATCACGCGGTACTGGACGCCGCTCGGCAGGGACTGCACGCCGGCCTTGGCCTTGTTCGCCGCGATGAACTGATCGCTCTTGGTCTTGTTTTCGGCAGCGGCCTTTTCATACTCGGCCTTGGCGGCCTGGGCACGACCCTGCTCGCGCTTCTGGAACGCTTCAACGGCCGGCTTCAGCTGCTCGGCGGTGATCGCCGGCTGCTTCTTGGCGTAGGCGTCCTGCAGACCCTTCACCACCGAGTTGATGTCCAGCTGCTCACCACGACCGGTCAGCTCCGCCAGGTTGTTGCCGTAGTCGTAACCGAAGTAGTAGCTCAGCTTGCCCTTTTCGGACGAGACGTCCTGGGCGAAGGCATTGCCCGTCAGGGCCAGGGCCGCGACGGCGACCGCGATAGAACGCAACTTCATCAAACAGTTCTCCAGGGGTGGTAACTCAGGGACGTTCTGCGCCGCCCTGAGGCGACGGGTTAGGATAACGGCCACAACGTGTAACCGCTACTCACCACGCAGGCTATGACCTGTCTGCGCGGGCAGAGTTCAAAATCACTCTTTTTTAACGTTCCAGGAGTTTCACCGTGGCCGATGACCTGATCGCTGTCACCGACGATGGCGCCATCCGCACCGTGACCGTCCAGCGCCCGGACAAGCTCAATGCCCTCAATGCCGCGACCCTGCAGGGTCTGGCCGATGCGTTCAGGGACGCCGCGGCCAACCCCGAGGTGCGTGTGGTGGTGCTGACCGGTGCCGGCCAGAAGGCCTTCGTCGCCGGCGCCGACATCGCCGAGATGAACACACTCAGTGCGGTTCAGGGACGTGATTTCTCCCTGCTCGGCCAAGGACTGATGCGACAGATCGAACGCATGCCCAAGCCGGTCATCGCCCGCGTCAACGGTTTCGCCCTGGGCGGCGGCCTGGAACTGGCACTGGCCTGCCATCTGCGCGTTGCTGCTGACTCGGCCAAGGTCGGCCAGCCGGAGATCAATCTCGGCCTGATCCCCGGCTTCGGCGGCAGCCAGCGCCTGCTGCGCCTGTGCGGCCGTGCCGCCACCCTGGAACTGTGCCTGCTGGGTGCGCCCATCGATGCCGCCCGTGCGCTCGCGCTGGGCATCGTCAACGAGGTGGTGCCGGCGGCCGATCTGGACACCCGTGTGCAGGACATCGCCCGGCAGCTGGCACGCTCGGCGCCCCTGGCGCTGCGCGCCCTGCTTGATGCGGTCCACGTCGGCGGCGAGTGCAGTCTGGAGGCGGGACTGGAGTACGAAAGCGCGCAGTTCGGCCTGCTGTTCGCCACCGAGGATATGCGCGAAGGCACCGGTGCCTTCCTGCAACGCCGTCCCCCCGCCTTCCAGAACCGTTGACCCCATGGCATCCCGACCCAACCCCGCGCTGCTGTTCGCCCGGGTCCAGGCAGACGATCTTGATGGTGCCCTGCAGGCCGGTCTGATGGACTATGTCGCCAACGAAGGCGACACACACGAGGTTCCCGGGCACCCGGAACTGCCGGAGGTGCTCAGCCAGGCGCGGCAGCAGCTGCAGCGCGCTTGGGCCGCACGTGACCGTTACCGCGCACGCGCGGTGCGCCTGGCCCGCCGCGACGCCGAACGCGATGCGCGTCGCACGCCGCGCCCGGCGCCGGACGTGAAACCTGCGCTGCCCGCCGCCGCTGCCGCCATCCTCGCCCGTGCCAAGGCACGCGCCACCGGCAAGGAGCGCTGATGGCCACCGCGAAGAAGGCCGCCCGCGCGCCAGCGCGGCGTGGCAGCAGCATGCCGCGCGCCGACGTGGTGGAAATGTTCACGCGCCTGCGCGAACTCAACCCGCATCCGAAGACCGAACTGGAATACAGCTCGCCGTTCGAACTGCTGGTGGCGGTGGCCTTGTCGGCCCAAGCCACCGATGTCGGCGTCAACAAGGCCACGCGCCGCCTGTTCCCCGTTGCCAACACGCCCGCGCAGATCCTGGCGCTGGGCGAGGACGGACTGAAGAAATACATCGCCACCATCGGCCTGTTCAACGCCAAGGCGAAAAACGTGATCGCCACCTGCGCGATCCTGCTGGAGAAACATGGCGGTGAAGTACCACGCGATCGCGAGGCACTGGAAGCCCTGCCCGGCGTCGGCCGCAAGACCGCCAACGTCGTGCTCAACACGGCCTTCGGCGAACCCGTGATGGCGGTGGATACGCACATCTTCCGCGTTGCGAACCGCACGGGACTGGCGCCGGGAAGGAACGTGCGCGAAGTGGAAGACAGGCTGGTGAAGGCGATTCCTGATGAATTCCTGCTCGACGCACATCACTGGTTGATACTGCACGGACGCTACGTCTGCAAGGCACGCAAGCCGGACTGCCCGGGATGCGTGATCGCTGATCTGTGCCGCTTCAAGGACAAGACACCGGCCCCCTGAGGCATCCGCGCAGCGCCTGCGGGTAAATGCCATCGCAGCGCAATCCCCACGTCATATCGGCCCGGCATCAATGCCGGGCCCAGTCGTGGCAAGGGTCGCGGCGGACAGACTGCGCGCGGAAACTGTCACATTTACGCAATCTTTACCTTCTAGCCTGCGCGCATCTTCCCACCTGCCTGCAAGGCTCCTCTCCATGAAACTGCATCACCAACTCCTGACGGTGGCCGTGGCCGCTGCGCTCTATGTGCCGGCTGCCCACGCTGAAGTCGCCATCGACGTGATCGGCGGTTCGGAAATCACCTTCGAAGGCCTGGTCCAGGCCGACGGCAACTGGTTCCACAACGACGTCGTGGACCTCAATGGTGGCGATGCCGGCAACGGCAAGGACAGCGAGTTCGAGCTGCGCCGCGCCGAGCTGGTGCTCAAGGGCAAGGGCCCGGGCAACGTGGAGTGGGTGCTCGGCTACGACGCCAAGGCCGACAAGTTCCTCGACACCAACGTGAAGTACAAGCTGCTGGGCAATGCCAACCATTTCATCCAGGTCGGCCAGTTCAAGCAGCCCAACAGCCTGGAAGAGCTGTCCAGCACCAAGAACAACGACTTCATCTCCAAGGCCGCGGTCACCAATACCTACGCGATCGCCCGCCGCCTGGGTGGCGCCTACAGCTACGGCCAGGACAACTGGTCGGTCACCGCCAGCGCCTTCGGCCGCGAGCTGACCCGCAACCTGGCCCATGGCAGCGGCTATGGCGCGCGTGGCACCTGGGCTCCGATCAACGAGAAGGGCCAGGTCCTGCACTTCGGCCTGAGCTACGTGGACTACGATGCCGACGCTGACACCCTGCGCGTGCGTGCGCGTCCGAACGCCGACCTGGCCACCGCCCGCCTGATCGACAGCGGCAACCTGACCGACACCGACCGAATCAGCACCGTCGGCGCCGAAGCCATGTACTTCCAGGGCCCGTTCAAGGCCCAGGCCGAGTACTACACCAGCAAGGCCAAGCGCTACGACCACGACAACTACACCAGCGACGGCTACTACATCAGCGGCCTGTGGAATGTCACCGGCGAGACCTGGAGCTACAAGGGCGGCACGCCCGGCACCGGCCTGCCGAACAACCCGGCCAGCGGCCAGTGGCAGCTGGGCGTGCGCTACGACCACATGGACCTCAACGACGGCAACCTGGCCGCGAACCCGGTCGCCGGTCGCCCGCCGATCGTCGATGGCGTGCTCGGCGGCAAGATGGATGTGTGGACCGTCGGCGCCAACTGGTACTGGCGCTCGAACTTCAAGCTGATGCTGAACTACGTGAAGGTCGACAGCAAGAAGTACAGCTCCAGCGCCCGCGGCTTCGTCAATGACGATCCGAACATCCTGGAAGCCCGCGCGCAGTTCTTCTGGTAAGAGCCCGCGTCATCGCACCATGCACCGGCAAGGGCACGACTGCGGTCGTGCCCTTGCCACGTCCGGTAGCGCCTGTACCGCAGCGCGATCCCCTCATCCGATGTCACACCGGCGTCATATGACAGACCTTTCCGTGTCACGGAATCGTTATGGAATGTGCACCGATACGTTGGGCAACCGCCCTTCGACCACCCCAGGAGTCTCTCCCGTGATCCACGCCTTCAAGTCGCGCGCCGCTGTCGCCATCCTGGCCGCGTCGTCCGTGTTCGCCGCCAATGCTGCCGATGTCACCGGCGCGGGCGCCTCCTTCATCTACCCCGTGATGTCCAAGTGGTCGGCGGACTACAGCACCGCCACCGGCAAGAAGGTCAACTACCAGTCGATCGGTTCCGGCGGCGGCATTGCCCAGATCAAGGCAGCGACCGTCGATTTTGGTTCCTCCGACGCGCCGCTGAAGCCGGAAGAACTGGCTGCCGCCGGCCTGGCCCAGTTCCCGTCGGTGATCGGCGGCGTGGTGCCGGTGATCAACGTCGCCGGCGTCGCACCGGGTGCGCTGAAGCTCGATGGCCCGACCCTGGCCAACATCTTCCTGGGCAAGATCACCACCTGGAACGATCCGGCCATCACTGCACTGAACCCGGGCCTGACCCTGCCCAGCGGCAAGATCACCATCGTGCACCGCTCCGACGGTTCGGGCACCACCTTCAACTTCGTCAACTACCTGTCCAAGGTCAGCCCGGAGTGGAAGAGCAAGGTCGGTGAAGGCACCTCGGTGCAGTGGCCGGCGGGCATCGGCGGCAAGGGCAACGAAGGCGTGGCCGCCTACGTCAAGCAGATCAAGGGTGGCATCGGCTACGTCGAGCTGTCCTATGCGCTGCAGAACAAGATGTCGTACGCGGCAATGAAGAACGCCGCGGGCAAGATCGTGCAGCCGTCGGACGCCTCGTTCTCGGCCGCCGCCGCCAGCGCCGACTGGGCCAATGCCCGTGACTTCTACCTGGTGATGACCAATGCCCCGGGTGCCGATGCGTGGCCGATCACCGCCACCAACTTCATCCTGGTCCGCAAGCAGCCGAAGAACGTCGCCGGTGCCAAGGCCACGCAGGAGTTCTTCCGCTGGATCTACAGGAACGGCGACCAGCAGGCCAAGCAGCTTGATTACGTGCCGCTGCCGGACACCCTGGTCCGCCAGATCGAGACCTACTGGACCCAGAACCTGAAGTACTGAGCAAGACCTCCCCCGCAGGAGCGGGGCCGGCGGGTCCTCTCTCCCCCGCCGGCCCCACCGGGCGCGAGATCCTCGGGATCTCGCGCTCTTCTCGTTTGTGGGGTCCGGCCTGCCGTCGCAGCGGGGCGTGGGGCTCGATCCTGCACCGGCCCGGGGCAACCCTGCCGGTGCGCAGATCGGGCGGCCACGGCGGTCTCCGGGGATGTCCGCCGTGGGCGACGACCCTGTGAAACCCTTGTCGGAACGTGATCCAGGACACCTCTGTCATGGACGTCATACGGCTGTAACAAAAACATCATTTCATAGCCGCATCCGCCGACGCCGTCGGCTCTTCCCCGCTATGGAGTGACCATGAAACTGCACTCGGCCGGCCTCGCCGCCCTTTCCCTGGCCATCGCCCTGGGCCTGTCGGCCTGCGGTGGCGACAAGCAGGCCGCGCAGCAGCCGGCCGCCGACGGTGCCGCTGCCCCGGCTGCCGCCGGTGCGAAGGTGACCGCCGAAGTCTCCGGCGCCGGCGCATCCTTCATCTTCCCGCTGGTGTCGAAGTGGTCGGCCGACTACAACGCCAGCACCGGCGCCAAGATCAACTACCAGTCCATCGGTTCCGGCGGCGGCATCGCCCAGATCAAGGCCGGCACGGTCGACTTCGGCTCGTCCGACAAGCCGCTGAGCAGCGAGGAGCTGGCGCAGGCCGGCCTGGCCCAGTTCCCGTCGGCCATCGGCGGCGTGGTGCCGGTCGTCAACATCGAAGGCCTGGAAGCCGGCAAGCTGCGCCTGAGCGGCGCCCTGCTGGCCGACATCTTCCTCGGCAAGGTCAAGACCTGGAACGACCCGGCGATCGTCGCTGCCAACCCTGGCGTGACCCTGCCGGACGGCAAGATCACCATCGTCCACCGTTCGGACGGTTCGGGCACCACCTTCAACTTCTCCAACTACCTGTCCAAGGTCAGCCCGGAGTGGAAGAGCAAGGTCGGCGAAGGCACTTCGGTGCAGTGGCCGGACGGTGTGGGCGGCAAGGGCAACGAAGGCGTCGCCTCGTACGTCAAGCAGATCAAGGGCTCGATCGGCTACGTCGAACTGGCCTACGCGCTGCAGAACGCCATGCCGTACACCTCGCTGCAGAATGCCGCCGGCACCTGGGTGCAGCCGAGCGCGGAGACCTTCGCCGCTGCGGCCGCCAGCGCCGACTGGGCCAGCGCCAAGGACTTCAATCTGGTCATCACCAATGCTCCGGGTGAGCAGGCGTGGCCGATCACCGCCACCAACTTCATGCTGATGCAGAAGCAGCCGAAGGATGCCAAGCGCAACCAGGACACCCTGGCCTTCTTCAAGTGGGCCTTCGAGAACGGCCAGGCCCAGGCCAACGAGCTGCACTATGTGCCGCTGCCGGCCGAACTGGTCACGCAGATCGAGGCCTACTGGGCGACCGAACTGAAGTGATGGACCCGACGGTGCCCGCCGCGTGCGGGCACCGTGTCTTCCACGCCGTGCCGCCCCGCCCCTTCCTGGCCCTGCCGTCCCCATGAATGCCATCGCCCAGCCTGTAGCCGCCCCGTCCACGCGTGACGCGCGTGATGCCCGCAACGACAAACTGTTCCGATGGGTGCTGGTCGGCACCGTCATCTTCGTCCTGATCGCCCTGGCCTGCGCGGCTCTGTCGATGCTGTGGGGCGGCCGCCATGCCCTGCAGATGCAGGGCCTGAGCTTCTTCTTCTCTTCCGACTGGAATCCGGTCGAAAACAAGTTCGGTGCGCTCGCTCCGATCTACGGCACCCTGGTCACCGCGCTGATCGCGATGGTCATCGCCGTGCCGGTCAGCTTCGGCATCGCCTTCTTTCTGACCGAAGTGGCGCCACGCTGGCTGCGGGGGCCGGTCGGCACCGCCATCGAACTGCTGGCAGGCATTCCCTCCATCATCTACGGCATGTGGGGCCTGTTCGTGCTGGTGCCGGTGATGACCGAGTACGTCACCCCGTTCCTCAACGAAACGCTGGGCGAATGGCCGGTCATCGGCCCGATATTCCAGGGCCCACCGCTGGGCATCGGCATGCTGACCGCCGGCTTCGTGCTGGCCATCATGGTCATCCCGTTCATCTCTTCGGTCATGCGCGAGGTGTTCCTGACCGTACCGACCCGCCTGAAGGAATCGGCCTATGCGCTGGGGTCGACCAAGTGGGAAGTGAGCTGGGACATCGTGCTGCCCTACACCCGTTCGGCGGTGATCGGCGGCGTCTTCCTCGGCCTTGGCCGCGCACTGGGCGAGACCATGGCCGTGGCCTTCGTGATCGGCAACAGCGTGCGCCTGTCGCCGTCGCTGCTGGAGCCGGGCACCACCATCGCCGCCCTGATCGCCAACGACTTCGGCGAGGCCACTGAAACCTACCGCTCGGCGCTGCTGCTGCTTGGCTTCGTCCTGTTCATCGTCACCTTCGTGGTGCTCGCCATCGCCCGCCTGATGCTGATGCGCCTGGCCCGCAAGGAGGGCAACTGATGTCCACCACCGCTGACTCGCTGTACCTGCGCCGCCGCATCGGCAATGTCGTCGCCATCGCGCTGTCCTGCGCCACCGCGCTGTTCGGTCTGTTCTTCCTGGGCTGGATCCTGTTCACCCTGGCCGCGAAGGGCCTGGCCGGCATCAACCTGGACCTGTTCACCAAGATGACACCGCCGCCCATGCAGGAAGGCGGCCTGGCCAACGCCTTCTTCGGCAGCGCGGTGATGTGTGCGCTGGCGATCGGCATCGGCACCCCGCTGGGTGTCCTGGCCGGCACCTGGCTGGCCGAGTACGGCAATGCCCGCAAGGCCGGCACCGTGGTCCGCTTCGTCAACGACATCCTGCTGTCGGCCCCGTCGATCGTGCTGGGCCTGTTCGTCTACACCCTGTACGTGATGCAGACCGGCGGCCAGTTCTCCGCCTTCGCCGGCGCGCTGTCGCTGGCCTTCATCGTGCTGCCGGTGGTGGTGCGTACCACCGACGAAATGCTGCGCCTGGTGCCCTCGCAGATGCGCGAAGCGGCGCTGTCGCTGGGCATCCCGCAATGGAAGGTGATCGTGCAGGTGCTCTACCGCAGCGCCTCGGCCGGCATCATCACCGGCATCCTGCTGGCGCTGGCCCGCATCTCCGGTGAGACCGCACCGCTGCTGTTCACTGCCTTCGGCAACCAGTACTGGAACAGCAACGTGTTCCAGCCGATGGCCTCGGTGCCGGTGGTGATGAACCAGTTCGCCGGCAGCCCGTACGAATCCTGGCAGGTGCTGGCCTGGGCCGGTGCCCTGGTGCTGACCGTCTTCGTGTTGCTGGTCAGCCTCGCCGCCCGCGGCCTCCTGCTGCGCAACCGCATCTCCCATGACTGACCTTTCCGTGGAAACCACCATGAACGATCTTTCCAATGCCGTGCCGATGCAGCGCATCGCCGTGCCGGCCTCGCACGAGAACCTGCATACCCCGGCTCCGGTCAAGCTCGCTGCGCGTGGCCTGGACTTCTACTACGACAAGTTCCACGCCCTCAAGGGCATCAACCTGGAGATCCCGGAAAAGCGCGTCACCGCGCTGATCGGCCCTTCCGGTTGCGGCAAGTCGACCCTGCTGCGCATCTTCAACCGCATCTACGCGCTGTACCCGAAGCTGGAAGCACGCGGCGAAGTGCTGCTGGACGGCGAGAACATCCTGTCGCCGAAGTTCCCGATGAACCGGCTGCGCAGCAAAGTAGGCATGGTGTTCCAGAAGCCGGTGCCGTTCCCGATGACGATCTTCGAGAACGTGGCCTACGGCATCCGCCACCACGAGAAGCTGTCCAAGGGTGAGATGAGCGACCGCGTCGAGCAGGCACTGCGTCAGGGCGCGCTGTGGGACGAGGTGAAGGACAAGCTCAACCAGAGCGCGCTGGGTCTTTCCGGTGGCCAGCAGCAGCGCCTGTGCATCGCCCGCGCCGTCGCCCTGCGCCCCGACGTGCTGCTGCTGGACGAACCGACTTCGGCACTGGACCCGATCTCCACCAGCCGCATCGAGCAGCTGGTGGAAGAGCTCAAGAACGATTACACCATCGTCATCGTCACCCACAACATGCAGCAGGCCGCCCGCGTATCGGACTACACCGCCTTCATGTACCTGGGCGACCTGATCGAACATGACCGCACCGAAGTGATCTTCTCGCAGCCGTCCAAGCAGCAGACCGAGGACTACATCACCGGTCGCTTCGGCTGACCGGACCGCGGCTTCTTCACAGACAACGCCAGTCGGGCATGGCCCGGCTCTACATGACGGAACAACCATGAATCTTCCCAACGACCACATCGTCAAGAGCTACGACGAAGAGCAGCAGCGCCTGGTGGCCGAAATCGTGCGCATGGGCGAGATGGCCGTCGCCCAGCTCGAAGCATCGATGGACGTGATCGAGAAGCGCGATGAGAACGCCGCCCATCGCATCATCGCCAACGATGAGGCGATCGATGCACTGGAGCAGCAGATCAGCCACGACGTGATGCGCCTTGCGCTGCGCGGCCCGATGGCGCGCGACCTGCGCGAAATCCTTGCGGGCCTGCGCATCCCCGCCGACATCGAGCGGATCGGCGACTACGCGGCCAACGTTGCCAAGCGTTCGATCGCACTGGGCAAGGTGCCGCCGCTGCCGCAGATCCAGGGCCTGCGCGCCCTGGGCCGGCTGGCCGCACAGCAGGTGCGCCGCGCCATCGCGGCCTACCGCGACAATGATGCCGAGGCGGCGCTGGCCCTGCGCGAGGATGACGCGCGCCTGGATGCGCAGTACACCGCGCTGTTCCGCGAACTGCTGACCTACATGATGGAAGATCCGCGCAACATCACGCCGTGCACCCACCTGCTGTTCATGGCCAAGAATCTGGAACGCGTGGGCGACCACGCCACCAACATCGCCGAGAACGTCTGGTTCCTCGTGCATGGAGAGCAGCCGCTGCCGCCGCGCGAGAAGCGCGACGAAACCTCCAGCACCGGTCAGCCCTGACGCTGCACTGCAACACCGGAGTCGACTCCAGAGTGGCCGCTGTCCGCGCGACAGCGGCCTTTCTTTTTGGGCCTTCCAGCATTTCCAAAGGCGCCGCGCCTGCCTGGCAAGGCCCCGCCCCCTGACTGCGCGGAAAATCTCACGAAAATTTGAGTTCTCTGCGAGGATTCGTTGAGTAGGATCTGCGCACGATCGCTTCCACCGGCACCTCTGCCGGCCACCCGGGCACCTGCCCACACCACCCAGGAGCACAACCGATGAGCAGTACCAACAAGACCCTGTCCCTGCTGACCGCTACCGCCCTTGTCACCGGCCTGGGCATGACGGCCAGCGCTTCGGCTCTGAGCATGAGCGATCTGGCACAGGGCTATCTGGTGGCCGGCCAGGCCGCCAAGGCCACCGATGCCAAGGCTGCCGACGCGCGTACCGGCGACGCCGCCAAGCATGCCGAAGGCAAGTGCGGCGCCGATGGCAAGAGCGCCGAAGGCAAGTGTGGTGGCGACAAGGGCAAGGCCGCCGCCGGCACCGATGCCAAGGCCAAGAGCACCGGCGACAAGAAGGCGGCCGAAGGCAAGTGCGGCGAAGGCAAGTGCGGTGGCAAGCACTGACGTCCGCGCCAGCGCTGCCCACCGGCGGTCGCCGCTTCCCGCGGCGGCCGCCGGGTTGGGCCTGCGCCGCGCGCTGCTGCAGGCGCTGCGCGAGGCGCCGGCCGGCGACTTCGACTTCCTCGAATGTGCGCCGGAAAACTGGATCCATGTAGGCGGCCCGGCAGGCGATGCACTGGCCGAACTGGCGGCGCGGCATCCGCTGAGCTGCCACGGCCTGTCGCTGTCGCTGGGCGGCAGTGCACCGCTGGATACGCAGCTGCTGGCACAGGTTGGCCGGTTCCTGGACGAGCACCGCGTGCCGCTCTACAGCGAGCACCTGAGCTACTGCAGCGACGACGGCCATCTGTACGACCTGCTGCCGATTCCGTTCACCGATGAAGCCGTGCGCCATACCGCCACGCGCATTGCCCGTGTGCAGGACCTGCTCGGCCGGCGCATCGCGGTGGAGAACGTGTCCTACTACCTGGCACCGGAACCGTCCATGGACGAACTGTCCTTCACCAACGCGGTGCTTGCCGAAGCGGACTGCGACCTGCTGCTGGACGTCAACAACGTCTACGTCAACGCCTGCAACCATGGCTACGACGCCGACACGTTCATCGCCGGCCTGCCGGCACAGCGCATCGTCTGCCTGCACGTGGCCGGGCACCTGGATGAAGCGCCGGACCTGAAGATCGACACCCATGGCAGCGCCGTGATCGATCCGGTCTGGGAACTGCTTGCACGTACCTATGCGCGCATCGGCCCCCGCCCCACCCTGCTCGAACGCGACTTCAACTTCCCCCCATACGCCGAGCTCCAGAGCGAGCTGCAGACCATCCGCCGCCTGCAGGCCGACCCAGCCGGAGGCAGCACGCATGGCTGAAGCGCCGGAACGGCTGCGTGCGCAGCAGCACGCGTTCACCGCCCATCTGCGCGACCCGGACACCGTGGCCGCGCCGGCCGGCATGGAGCCGCGACGCGTAGCGGTGTACCAGCGCCTGCTGTTCAACAACCTGCTGGGTCTGTTGAGCAACGGGTTCCCGGTCTGCGTGCGCCTGCTCGGTGAACCGGGCTGGAGTGCCCTGGTGCGCAGCTACTTCGCGACGCATCGCTGCCGCAGTCCGCTGTTCACCGAACTGGCCGCCGAGTTCGTGCAGTGGCTGCAGGCACAGCCGCAGCTTCCGCATCCGGCGCTGGCCGAGCTGGCCCACTACGAGTGGGTGGAAACGGCGTTGTACCAGCTGCAGGCCGAGCCGCTGCCGGTGGCCGGCGCGATCGATCCTCGGGTGGTCGCCCTGCAGCGTTCGCCGCTGGCCTGGCCCTTGCTGTATCAATGGCCGGTCCACCGGCTTGGCGCGGACGATGCGCCGCGCACGGCTCCGGCCGAGCCGACCGGCCTGCTGGTCCGGCGCGATGCTGACGGTGAGGTGCGTTTCGCCAGCCTCAGCCCACTGGCGGTGCATCTGCTGGCCCGCATCGGCGAGCAGCCCGGCGCCGATGGCAACACCTACCTGCGGCAGCTGGCACTGGCACACGGGCTGGAGGAGCACGCGTTGGACGAGGCCGGTGCCGCCCTGCTGCAACAGTTCCTGCAAGCCGGCGTAATCGGCCCGATCACGCCGCCGCCCTGACGCCCCACTCCCGGAGATTCCCGATGAACTACCCGATCCTGGCCACCGCGCGTGGCCAGCTGGACCGTCTCGCCCCCTGGTTGGCCCCGCTGGGCCTGCGCGTACTGCTGGCCTGGGAGTACTTCGAATCCGGCCTGGAGAAACTGCACGGCCAGAACTGGTTCGCCGACCTGCAGCAGGCCTTTCCGTTTCCATTCGACCACTTGCCGGCCGCGCTGAACTGGCAACTGGCCACTTGGTTCGAACTGCTGGGTGCCGCCTGCCTGCTCGTCGGTTTCGGCACCCGCTTTGCCGCTGCCAGCCTGCTGGTGCTGACCGTGGTGGCGACCCATGCGGTGCACTGGCCGATGGAATGGCACTCGCTGGGCGACCTCGCCATGGGGTATGCAATCAGCGACCAAGGCTTCGGCAACTTCAAACTGCCCGTGCTGTTCATGGCGATGCTGCTGCCGTTGCTGTTCGCTGGCGCCGGCAGGCTGAGCGTCGATGCACTGCTGGCCCGGCATGGCGCTGGCGGGGGCACCTGGGCGGGAGCCGGTCCGCGATGCCGCTGATTGGCGCGCCGCCCGCAACGCCCCATCCGGCTGCGCGCACCGGGCGCTCAGGAACGCTCTGCTAGAATCCACGCATGACCGACCCCACCCCCGCACCTGACGTCGCCCCCGTTTCCGCAGTACCGCAGGCGCAGCGTGCGATGTCACAACGCTTCCGTGGCTTCCTGCCGGTGGTGGTGGACGTGGAGACCGGCGGCTTCGACGCCCAGCGCAACGCGCTGCTGGAGATCGCGGCGGTGCCGATCGAGATGGACGAGAACGGCCTGCTCTTCCCCGGGCAGACCGCCAGCGCGCATGTCGTGCCGGCCGAAGGGCTGGAAATCGATCCGAAGTCGCTGGAAGTCACCGGCATCATCCTGGATCACCCGTTCCGGCTGGCCAAGGAAGAGCGCGCCGCGCTGGACCATATCTTCACCCCGGTTCGCGCCGCAATGAAGAAGTACGGCTGTCAGCGCGCAATCCTGGTCGGCCACAACGCGCATTTCGACCTCGGTTTCGTCAATGCCGCCGTCGCCCGTACCGGGCACAAGCGCAATCCGTTCCACCCCTTCAGCGTATTCGACACGGTGACGCTGGCCGGCATCGCATACGGGCAGACGGTGCTGGCACGTGCTGCCAATGCGGCGGGACTGGGCTGGGATGCCAACGAAGCGCATAGCGCGGTGTACGACACCGAGCAGACGGCACGGCTGTTCTGCACGATCGCCAACGCCTGGCCGCGGTAACCGTCAGCGCCCCTCTCGCCGCGCAGGCGTGGGTGCCGACCGTGGGCCGGCACCGCCGGCGCGTCAACCGATGCTCGTGCGATCCCGCCCGTCGCTCTTGGCACGGTAGAGCGCGCGGTCGGCGCGCTGGTACAGCAGGGCCGGGGTGCGGTCTTCGGCCTCCAGTTCGACCAGTCCCGCACTGAAGGTCACCCTCAGCCCGTCCACGCCCGCCCAGTCCGGGTGGTCATGGAACAGCCCCCGCAACCGCGCGCACAGCTGCGCGGCTTCCTCCAGCCGGGTGTCGTTGAGCAGCAGCGCGAATTCTTCGCCGCCCGTGCGCGCAGGCAGGTCCGAGTCACGACAGGCCGTGGCGATCACCCGCGCCACCTCGACCAGTACCGCATCACCGGTACTGTGGCTGTAGCGATCGTTGACAGCCTTGAAGTGATCGATATCCAGCACCACCAGGCATAGCGGGTGGCCGCTGCGCTGCGATCGTGCGAAGTCACGCGCCAGGGTTTCATCAAAGCCGCGGCGGTTGGCCAATCCGGTCAGCGCATCCTCCCGCGCCTGGCGCTCGAACGCTTCGGCCTGCCGTGCGAGGCGTTCGGCCAGCTCGGTCTTCTCCTGGTTCACCGCCTGCAGATGGACGGTCTGGGCCTGCAGGTCGAAGGTGGCCTCGTCCACGCGGCGAGCCAGACGCAGGTTGCTGGCCTTCAGCTGCTGCAGCAGGAAGCGGTACAGCGCCACCAGCCCGGCCAGCAGCAGGATGCCGCCCAGCGCCTGCACGCTGCGCCGTTGCCACCAGAACGGCTCCACGCTGAAGCTCCATACCGCTTCCTGCTGGCCCCAGGCGCCACTCGGGTGCGCGGCGGCCACGTGCAGCGTGTAGTCGCCCGGTGGCAGGCCAACGAACTCCACGCTGCGCTGTGGACCGCGCTCGACCCAGCCGCTGTCCAGCCCATCCAGGCGCGTGCGGTAGCGGATCCGGTCCGACATCAGGTAGCTCAGGCCGACATAGCTCACCGCGAGGCGACGACCACCGGGAATCAGATTGCGTTCGGCGCCCTCCCAGTGCACCGGCGCGCCGTCCACCTGCACGTTCTCGATCGCCGCTGGCGGTGCCCGCCGTTCGCGGAAGCGCTGCAGGCGCTGCGGATCGACCGTACTCAGGCCCCCCGCGGTGACCACCCAGAAGGTGCCATCCTGGCGCAGGATCGCCGAGGGGCCGGAGCTGCCGTTGGCCTGTGCATTGGCCATGCCGTCGATCTCGTTGTAGCGCTCCACGCTCACCCGCGGCGCGCGGCCGTCGGCCACGGCATTGAGGGTCGCCATGTCGGTGCGCAGCACGCCACGGTTGCTGCTGATCCATACGTTGCCCAGCCGGTCGGGCACCAGCTGGAACACCGCGTCGACCGGCATGCCCTGCTCCAGGCCGACGCGGGCCAGCCGCCCGCCCTGCCAGCGGTACAGGCCACGATCACTGCTGATCCACATCGCGTCACCCAGCTGGTGGAAGCCGAACACACTGCGTCCGCCCCCCAGCGGCGCCAGATCGATCGCCTGCACACGGTTGCCGCGCAGCACGCGGATGCCCTCGATCGTGCCGATCCACAGGTTGCCCTGGTGATCGTGTTCCAGCGCTGTGATCAGCCCGGTCGGCATGCCCGCCACCGGCGACACCTGCACCCGGTCGCCGTCGATGCGCACCACTCCCTTCTGCGTTCCGGCCCAGACCGCCCCGCTCGAATCCACGCTGATCGCGCGGATGTTGCCACCCGGCATGCCATCGTCGGCGGCGTAGTTGTGGCGCAGGCGGCCGTCCCGGGACAGGCGGTAGACGCCGTCACCGAAGGTTCCCACCCAGAGATCGCCGTCCGGCCCCTGCGCCAGGCTCAGCACCGACGGCGCCTTGCCACCGCGGTTGTGCAGCGGCATGACCTGGAAACGGCCATCGGCATTCTGTCGATCCAGGCCACTGGCACTGCCCACCCACAGCTGGCGGTCACGATCTTCCAGCACGGTGCGCACGTAATCGCCGCTGAGCCCATCGCGCTCGGTGTAGCTGCTGAACAGGGTCTCGCGCAGGCGGTAGAGGCCGCCGTTGGCCCCCACCCAGATGCTGCCCTCGTCATCCTCGCGCAGGCTCACCACGCGCCCGCCCGGCAGGCTCAGGCCCGCAGGCAGCCGCTCCAGTCCATGCGAGGAAATCCGCAGCAGCCCCTGGTTCTCGGTGCCCAGCCAGAGATCACCGTGGCGGTCCTGCAGCATCGAGGTCAGGTGCAGCTGGCCCGGCAGCCGGTGCACCAGCACCAGCCGGTCATCCTCGAGCCGGTACAGGCGCTCGCCCGCCACGATCCACAGCGCACCGTCCGGCGCCCGGTACGGCCAGGACAGGCCACTGCCCGCGCCCAGCCCCCAGGCGGCGGGCGCGCGCTTCAGCACGCCATCGTTGTCACGCAGTACCAGGCCATCGAGCGTGCCGACCCAGACCCGATCCTGCGCATCCACCACCAGTTTGGTGAAGCTCATCGCCATCGGCAGATCGGCAGCCGGCGCCTGATAGACAAGGCCTTTGTCCGGCGCGAGATAGCCCAGGCCCTTGCCTTCGTAGAGCAGCCACAGGCGCCCCTGGCTGTCCATCTGCATCGACTGGATCAGTACCTGCGGGGTATCCGGCTGGTGCTCCCACACACGCCACTGGCCATCACTGCCACGTCGGCTGACATTGCCGCGCGAGTCGCTGATCCACAGCCCGCCCTGACGGTCGACGAACAACGCGCCGATGCCGTTGTCGCGCAGCCCGGGCCGCGTGCTGCGGTCGTACACGGTGAAATCCAGGCCGTTGTAGCGCACCAGGCCTTCCCAGGTGGCAAACCAGAGATGGCCTTCCGGCGTCTGCGCGATGTCGCGCAGCGAGTTGTGCGGCAGGCCGTTGCGCGAGGTCCACACATCGATGGCGTAGTCGCGCAGCGGCGGTGCACCGCTCTGTGCCTGCAACGGCAATGCAGCAGCCAGCAGCAGCCACAGAAGGCTGTGTCGCAGCACCGCCCTCCAGTCCCACGCGTGACGCTCCACCCAGCGCCCGTCGTCCCCCTGCCCGCTCATCACCGCAGCAGTGGCGGCCGGGTACTGCGGCCAAGCAGGGCGGCAGGTGGATATGCCCTGGCAGCGCGGGGCGGCGTGCCGACGGGAACAGGCTGGCTCATCGGGGGGCGTCTGGGGAGATGCGCGAATGATAGGGCAAACGCCAGCCCGCCGCGCCTGCCCAGCCGTGCCCCCCTCCCCGGGCAGCAACGGCGGGCGTTCTGATCCAGCCGTGCAGGCGGTACGGATTTCTGGCGGAAGGGCGTGGTCCAGTACACCTTCCCGAGCCCAGGCGGTGACCACAGGCAGGACCAGAAGACCCCTCGCCTGGCGCCTCTGCGGAGGGACAGCTACGTCCTGTCGCCAGCACGACGCCTGTAATAAGCCACCAGATCCGCCGGATAGTACTCGTGGTCGCGGAAGCTCGCATCGTCGATGTCGAACAGCATCACAACCAGCGCGGCCTCAAAGGCCCAGTAGCCCATGTAGCCGCTGTCGTCGTCACGGTGATTCCCGTGCCAGTACACGTTGCGGCTGCCTGCATACCAGCCGTCCAGGAACTTCTTTACGAGCCCGGGCCGGTCCGAGGGTGAGGCGATTGCTTCCATGAGCGGGCTGTACTGGCGATACAGCACCTGAGTCGAAACGGGTCGGCCCGCATCCCCCATTGCAACTGCGATCGCGTCGAAGAGTTCGTCTTTTCCGGCGTTCTGCAGCAGCGTCAAACTTCGTTCAATGTACTCTCGTCCCATGTCCAGCGAGAGCGCGAAGGCCAGCCACCACAACCATTGCACGAAGTGATCTTGCCGGATGTCCTCGAACTGGAAGCGGTAGCTTCTCTCACCTGTTTCCAGCAGATCGCAGAGTTCACTCATCTTCTCGCGCACTGCAAGGAGCGACCTCACCTCACCCTTGATTGATTCGATGTCATCACCGCGGGAGTATCGCATTACCACCACCCCCAACACTGAATCGAAAAGCCTTGAGGCAGCAAGAACACGCCCTTTGCGCGGCAATTCATCCCCCACGATTCTCGATTCCTTTCGATGAATGGAGGCTCCCGCATGCTCGATCCAGCGGTCAAAGTAGCTTCTGGTCTTGCGCGAATCGCGCATTTTCATTATTGAATCAAACCCTCACTTGATTCTGAAACTGGCATCAGTCGATTCTGACAGCCCCTACCGCTCCATGTTCTGCTACACCCCGGGGAATGCCGCGCTCAGCCGGCGTGCCCCGATGCACCTTGCCGACGGCGCCTGCTGACCACACCGGACCATCTCGTGCTTGAGCCGCCTGAACATCAGATTCCTGCGCCAGCACGACGCCTGTAATAGGCCACCAGATCGGCCGGGTAGTACTCGTGGTCGCGGAAGCTCGAATCGTCGATATCGAACAGCATCACGACCAGCGCGGCCTCAAAGGCCCAGTAGCCCATGTAGCCGCTGTCGTCGTCACGGTGATTCCCGTGCCAATAGAGGTTGCGGCTGCCCGCATACCAGCCATCCAGGAACTTCTTTACGAGCCCCGGTCGGTCCTGGATCGATGCGACGGCCTTTGCTAGCGGAAGGTACTGGCGATACAGCACGTGATTGGCAGCGGGTCGGCCTGTGTCTCCCAATGCAATCGCAACTCTGTCGAAAAGCTCGTCTTCCCCGGCGTGCTTCATCAAGCCAAGTGCACTTCGCACATAAGAGCCCTCCATACCCGCGGCAACCGAGAATGCCAACCACCAGAGGTACTTTGTGTACCTGTCCGGCCGAAGATCCTCCCACACTGCACGAATCATCTGATCCTGTGCGCCCAAGGCATCGGCGCACAGATCAACGCGCCGCCTTGCAAGCAGCAATTCTTCCAGCCCCCCCAGTACTTCAACCAGATCGTCGCCACGCGAGTAGCGCATCACCATTATCTGAAGGAGCAGGGAAAACACGGAACTCGATGCATTGGCGCGTCCGACGTCGGTGTACCTGTGTGAATCAATACGATCAACGACCTCTGCAACCTCATCCAGCCGGAACTCGATGATTCCAGAGAAATATGCCTTGGATTTCCTGCTATCGCGCATCATCGGTCCAGTTCAAAATGATGAAGGGCCAATCACCCTTCCGTCCACGCCAAGCTTGTAGGACTGCGTCGTGCCATCTTCGGCCACCCTGATCAGAATCGACTCAACCCGCCCCTGATTCATCGCATCCCTCATCCTTCTTGCCTCTACGACCCCCACCTTGGAATCAAGACGCTCGTTTATCCATTCGCTGTCCATCTGCCGCGTACCGTCCCTGTACGGTCCACCCAACCGGCCCGTGTTGTACTTCGCTTCGGTGATCACATAGTCGGGCGGCGGATCCGGGTGGCTGTAGACCCCATCGATGCCATTCTCTCCCGGACGATACACGCCATCGGTCTTTCCCACTGGCGTCAGGCCCTTGTCCAGCATCGCTTGATGCGCCCTCGCCTCACCGAACGCGGCACCTGCGGCGCGCGTGCGCGGCAGCCGGGTTTCCACCACCCCATCGGCGTCCGGCGCCCGGCTTTCCGTGTGCCGACGCTTGCGCAAGCGCAATGCCCGCGCCAATGCGGTGAACGCCTCGCCCAGCTCGTCCAGCAGCGCTGCCAGACGCTGCCCCAACCGCCCGATCCGGGCCGCCCAGGTTGCGCCGCCATAGGCGGTTCCGGCCGTGCCTGCGCTGAACGCGCCCAGCAGCACGCTGATCACGACATCGAGCGCAAACTGGCTGCCGTAGCGCTGGGTCAGCTCCTGCAGCTCGTCTGGCGGCACCGCCTTCGCCCAGTCCGCGGGGAACGCCGCCAACAGCTGCCAGGTCGGGCCGTCGTCGAACAGCAGGATCAGCTGCTCCTTGATCGCACTGGCCTTGTCCAGCACCTGCTCGCCTGCTGCACGATGCCCCGCGATGCGTGCATCCAGCCCGTCCCAGTCGCCCGTCAGCAGCAGTCCGCTCAGTTCGCGCAGTTCCGCATCGGCCTTGAAGCGCAGCACCGCCAGCTGCCACACCGCTTCCACGCTGCCGCTGGCCCAGTCCCATGTGCCTCTTGCCTGGCCTTCGATGCGATTCAGTTCCATCAGGAAGGCCTGATGCGCAGCGCTGGCACTGTTCCATTGCCGCCAGTCCGCAGCAAAATCCTGCCGGGTCTGCTGCACGATGCGCTGCAGGGCCGCGCGAAGGCGTTCGCGGCAGGCCTCGATCTCAGCCGAGTCGGTGCTGTCGGCCTCGTGCTGGTAGATCACCTGCACCGGCCCCACGCTTACCTGCGGCAGGCGTGCACGACCTTCGTCATCGAGATGGCCGCTGAGCACGCGGCCATCGGACAGGGTCGCCCGGTAACTGACACCGCGCGCGGGCGTGCAGTCCAGGTCGCCGTAGTGGCAATGCAGCACGACCTCGCGCGTAGCGACCGCATCGCGGGCAACGAAACCGCTGGGCGGCGGCGTGGCGTTCCACAGGTCCACTGCTGCCGGCGCGGCAGGCGCCGCGGAGACCGACGCACCGCCACCGCCACCGCCACCGCCTCCGCCTCCGCCGTCAACCACATACACCAGCGACTGAGCACCTCCGAGCAACCTGCAGCCACAGGCCAGCGAATCGCCTTCGCGCGCGATCGGCTTGCCGTCGAGGATCAGCGTCGGGTCACCGGTGACGATCTCGAACGCGCCGCCATGCTTCGGGCACGTTGCCTTGTCGCCCACGCAGGCGACGGCCTTGCCTTCGATATCCGTATTCGACGATCCGGTCAGCACCCGCCCGCCGCCCGTGGTGGCGTCGCCCACCACGATCCACATCCGTGCCATCTGCCATCCGCAAGGAACTTCGATGGCTTCAGGTGACCGGCCGCACGCAGCGCAGGCAATTCAACGCTGACGCAATTGCCTCGACTGCCTGTAAAACGCCTTGCAGCGCAGGCAATTACCGTGGGTGACGCATTCGCCCTATCGTGCTGCAGGCAGGGCTATCGCGTCAGTTTTGCGTGGGGCCTGCCGGAACGCAGCCCCCACCGCGTCTGCTCAGCCTGCCCGACCCGGCGCCACCACCTGTGCACTGGCCGGCCATTGCACCACGGCTTCCAGTCCGCCCTCGGCACGGTTGCGCAGCCACAGCCGCGCGCCGTCCTTCTCGGCCAGCGCGCGCGCGATGGTCAGGCCCAGCCCGGCCCCGCCGGTTTCGCGCGAACGCGAGGTCTCCACCCGCACGAACGGGTCGAACACGGCTTCCAGCTGGTCGTCGGCCAGGCCGGGGCCATCATCGGCCACCACCACGGTGATGCTGCCGCCGCCCCGCTCGATGCGCACCCGCACGCGCTGGCCGTACATCACCGCGTTGTCCACCAGGTTCGAGAACAGGCGGTGCATCGCCAGTGGCCGCAGCATCAGCACCGCATCGCTCCTGCCCTCGAAGACGACATCGGCACCACCTTCTGCGGTGTCCTCGACGATGCTCTCCAGCAGCGAATCCAGGTCCAGTGCAGCGCGCTGCTCGGCGCTCTCGGCACTTCGGGCCAGTTCCAGGCCTTCGCGGACCAGTGCCTGCATCGCAGCCAGATCGCCGATCAGGCGCTCGCGCAGCGCCTCATCGGTCACGTTCTCCAGCCGCAGGCGCAGGCGGGTCAGCGGTGTCTGCAGATCGTGGGTGATCGCCGCCAGCATCTGCGTACGCTCGGCCAGGTGTCGCTGCAGGCGGTGCTGCATGGCATTGAAGGCTTCGGCGGCGCGCTGTACTTCACGCGGACCGCGCAGCGGCAGCGGATCGCGCTGCAGGTCGTCGCCAAGATCCTCGGCGGCGGCGGCCAGCTCCTGCAGCGGTGCGCTGGCCATGCGGGCCACGATGTAGGCCAGTACCGCGATGGCCAGCACGAGCAGGGTCAGGAACAGCGGGTCCACGGCCAGGATGCCGTTGTGGGCCACCGCCGGGGAATCCAGTGCCAGCTTCAGCAACGTACCGTCGTTGAGGGTGACGTCCACCGCGCGGCATTTGGGCGGGATGAACGCCGGATCGCGCTCGCGAGGATGCTTGCGGTAGCCGGGCGGCGGCGGTGGCAGCAGTTCCTGCAGCCTGGGAATGCAGGAGCGGAACGAAGTGAAGTGCACCTGCGCCCGCGCGACCGGGCCCGGGCGGTCCTCCAGCACTTCCATCAGCGCAGCATCAGCACGTCCCACGCGCGCACCGGACTGCAGCGCGCGCACGCTCGGCCCGCCCACTTCCAGCAGGCGCTCGCGCAGCTCGGGATTGCCGTCGAGCAGATTGACGTAGCCCTGCAGGCGATCGGCGATGCGGTTGAGGTTCTGCCGCTCGAACTCCTGCTGCCGCTTGGAGGTGGCCAGCATGGTCGCGCCGATCGCCGCCACCGACATGCCCAGCAGCAGGATCACGAACAGCCGCCCGACCATCGAGGACAGAAAGTGGCGCAGGCGATTCATCGCGGCTTATTCCAGGTTGACGGCCGAGGCGAGGACATAGCCTTCGTTGCGCACGGTCTTGATCAGCCCATCGGGACCGCCATCGTCACCCAGCTTGTTGCGCAGGCGGCTGACCTGCAGGTCGATCGCGCGATCCTGCGCCTCATAGTTACGGCCGCTGCTGAGCGCGACCAGCTGCTCGCGCGACAGGACCTTGTTGGCATGTGCGATGAACACCCGCAGCAGGCGGAACTCCGCGCCGGACAGCACCACCACGCGCCCGTCCGGATCGACCAGGTGGCGGTGCTCCAGATCGAACACCCAGCGCGAGAATCGTGCACGGCGCACCGCCAGTGGCTCCAGATTGGCCGGCAGGGCTTCGGTACGGCGCAGCACGTTGCGGATGCGCGCCAGCAGCTCGCGCGGCTCGAATGGCTTGGCCAGATAGTCATCGGCGCCCATTTCCAGGCCCAGCACGCGATCGATCGGTTCCGCGCGGGCGGTCAGCATGATCACCGGCGTGTTCGAGCGTGCCCGCAGGTCACGGCACAGGGTCAGGCCATCCTCGCGCGGCAGGTTGAGGTCGAGCACGATCAGGTCCACGTGTTCGCGCTCCAGCAGCTGGCGCATGCTGGTGCCGTCGGCCGCCGTGCTGACCTGGTAGCCGGCGCGGCCGAGCTGCTCGGCCAGCAGGGTGCGGATGTCGTTGTCGTCGTCGACGATCAGCAGTCGATGCATCGGGTTTTCAGTCTCCATGTCGCGGATCATCCCGTGTCGGGAGCTGAACCGCATCCTGGCCAATGCGTACCACTGTATCCACCCGCGGGCCGGATACCTGTCGATACGCGCTTTCGCCGACAGTGTTACACACAGACACACCCTGAGGATTGAGCGGTTGATCGCCCGGTCTTCACAATGCCCACCATCGCCGCCATCGCGGCACCGAGAGTGAAGCCACCACGTGATCCGCCGCCTGTTGCCCGCAACCCGCCGGGGCCGCCTGATGCTGGCCGCCCTGCTCGTCCTGATCGCTGCCGTGGCCACCTGGTGGCTGCTGCGCAAGCCGGCCGCTCCGGCCCTGGCCACCACCCCCGTAGGCCGTGGCGACATCGAACAGACCGTCGAGGCGACCGGCGTGATCGACGCCTACAAGCTGGTCAGCGTGGGTGCGCAGGCCTCCGGCCAGATCAAATCGCTGAAGGTGCAGCTGGGCGATACGGTGAAGGAAGGCGACCTGATCGCCGAGATCGACGCCACCACCCAGCAGAACCAGGTGCTCAACGCACAGGCCTCGCTGGACCAGGTGATCGCGCAGCGGGCGGTGCAGCAGGCGACACTGCGCCAGGCCGAGCTGGAATTCGCACGCCAGCAGCAGATGCTGGCCGCCGAGGCCACCTCCCGCCAGGAGTACGATGCCGCCGAAGCACAGCTGAAAACCGCGCGCGCCCAGCTGCAGTCCTACGAGGCACAGATCAAGGGTCGCGAAACCGAGCTGGGTACCGCCCGGGCCAACCTGGCCTACACCCGGATCACCGCGCCGATGGACGGCACCGTGGTCGCCGTGGTGGCCGAGGAAGGCCGCACGGTGAACGCCAACCAGACCGCGCCGACCATCGTCATGCTGGCGCGCCTGGACGTGGTGACGGTCAATGCCGAGGTGTCCGAGGCGGACGTTGTGAAGATCAAGGCCGGCATGCCGGTGTACTTCACCACGCTGGGCGACCCGGACCGGAAGTATCACGCCACGCTGCGGCAGATCAATCCGGCACCGGCATCGATCGCCAATGAAAGCTCGTCCAGCTCCAGCAGCTCTTCCAGTTCCAGCTCCAGCAGCGCGGTGTACTACAACGCCCTGTTCGACGTGGAGAACCCGGACGGCACCCTGCGCATCGACATGACCGCGCAGGTGTCGGTCCTGCTCAAGCAGGCCAAGGGCGTGCTGATGGTACCGGCGGTGGCACTGGGGCCGAAGACCCGCGACGGCGAGCGCGTGGTACGGGTGGTGGATGATCGGGGCCAGCCACAACCGCGCAAGGTCAAGGTCGGCATCAACAACGGTGCATCGGCTGAAATCCTCTCAGGCCTGCAGGAGGGCGAACGCGTGGTGGTCGGCGAGGCCAGCGCCGCAGCAGCGTCTGCGGGCGGCGGCAACCGGGGAGGCATGCAGATGCGCGTCGGCGGCCCGGGCATGGGCCCGCGCCGATGAGCACGACGGCGCCGTTGCTGCGCCTGCGTGACCTGCGACGCGAGTTCCCGGCCGGCGACGACGTCATTGCCGTGCTGCGCGACGTCAACCTGGACATCCACGCCGGCGAAATGGTCGCCATCGTCGGCCAGTCCGGTTCGGGCAAGTCCACCCTGATGAACATCCTCGGCTGCCTGGATCGCCCGACCCGGGGCAGCTACCAGGTGGCCGGCCGCGAAACCGGCCGGATGCAGCCGGACGAGCTGGCCGAACTGCGGCGCGGGCATTTCGGCTTCATCTTCCAGCGCTACCACCTGCTCGGTGACCTGGATGCACGCGGCAACGTGGAAGTGCCGGCGGTATACGCGGGCAGCCCCGGCCCGGTACGCAACGCGCGGGCCGAGCAGCTGCTGCAACGGCTCGGCCTGGGCGACCGCATGCATCACAAGCCGGGCCAGCTGTCCGGTGGCCAGCAGCAGCGTGTGTCGATCGCGCGTGCATTGATGAACGGCGGGGAGGTGATCCTGGCCGATGAACCCACCGGCGCCCTGGATACGAAATCCGGCGAAGAGGTGATGGCAATCCTGGGCGAGCTGCATGCCGAGGGACATACCATCATCATCGTCACCCACGACATGAGCGTGGCCGAGCATGCCCAGCGCATCATCGAGATCCGCGATGGCGAGATCATCGCCGACCGCGCCAATCCTGATGCGCCGTCCTATCGCGCGCGACGCGAGGCCAGCACCGGTGTTGCCCACGGCAACAGCTGGCGCGCAGCGCGCGACCGCTTCACCGAAGCGTTCCGCATGGCCTTGCTGGCGATGAACGCGCATCGCCTGCGCACGTTCCTGACCATGCTCGGCATCATCATCGGCATTGCTTCGGTGGTCTCGGTGGTCGCGCTCGGCAACGGCTCGCAGCAGCAGATCCTGCAGAACATCAGCGCGCTGGGAACCAACACCATCGATGTGTATCCCGGCCGCGGTTTTGGCGACATGCGCTCTGCACGTGTGCAGACGCTCAAGGCCAGCGATGCCGATGCGCTCTCACGGCAGAGCTACGTGGACAGCGCCACGCCCAGCGTGTCGACCTCGGTCACCGCGCGTTACCGCAACCAGTCCTCCACCGCCCAGGTCAGCGGCGTTGGCGAGCAGTTCTTCCGGGTGAAGGGCGTGACCCTGCTCAGTGGCAGCTTCTTCGATGCCGATGCGGTGCGAGGGCTGGCCCAGGTCGCGATCATCGACGAGAACACCCAGACCCAGTTCTTCCCCGGCGTCGATCCTGTCGGCCAGGTCATCCTGCTCGGCAACGTGCCGGTGCGGGTGGTCGGTGTCGCCAAGCGGCAGAGCTTCGGTTTTGGTGGCAGCACCAGTCTCAGCGTCTGGGTGCCGTACACGACCGTGATGTCACGCATGCTGGGCCAGAGTCACGTCTCCAGCATCACCGTGCGCGTGGATGACGCCACACCGATGGACGCCGCGCAGGAGGCGATCACCCGCCTGCTGACGATGCGCCATGGTACCGAGGATTTCTTCCTCAGCAACAGCGCCGAAATCCGCGAGACCATCGAGCAGACCACGCGCACGATGACCCTGCTGATCGGCGCGATCGCCGCCATCGCACTGCTGGTCGGTGGCATCGGCGTGATGAACATCATGCTGGTCTCGGTCACCGAGCGGACCCGCGAGATCGGTGTGCGTATGGCCGTGGGTGCCCGGCAGAGTGACATCCGCCAGCAGTTCCTGATCGAGGCGGTGCTGGTGTGCCTGCTCGGAGGCCTGCTCGGCGTCGGCCTGGCGCTGCTGCTGGGCTCGATGATCGGACGTTTCGCCAGCGACTTCCAGGTGCTGTTCTCCACCGCTTCGATCATCGCCGCATTTGCCTGTTCCACCCTGATCGGCGTGGGCTTCGGCTTCCTTCCCGCGCGCAATGCCGCGCAGCTCGACCCGGTGGAGGCCCTGGCCCGCGAATGAAGACGATGCCCATGCTCCCCTTTCCTGCTCCCTCGCGCCTGCTGCTGGCCGGCGCCGTACTGATGGCCCTGTCCGGCTGTGCCTCGGTCGGCCGTTATCCGGTTGCCGATCCCGACGTGGCTGCTGCTTATGGGCGTGGCAATGCCGCACTCAACGCACCGGTGGACGCTCCGCGCAGCAGCCTGGATACGCCTGCCCGCGACATCCGAGAGGATGTCTGGTGGAGCGGTTTCGGCGATGAACGTCTGGACCGGCTGGTAGCCCGGGCGCTGGCCGCCAACAGTGACCTTGCCGCCGCCGGCCTGGCCGTGCAGCGTTCCCGCCTGCAGGCCGGGCTCGCCAGCAACGCGCTTTGGCCACAGCCGTCCTCGTCGGGCGTCAGTGGCAGCGGCAGCCGTGCCACCGACCAGGCCGACGACTGGCGCCGCAGCTATTCCACCGGCGTTTCGCTGGCCTGGGAAGTCGATCTGTGGGGCCGGCTGAGGACCCAGCGCGACATCGCACGCTGGGAGGCTGAAGCCACCGAGGAAGATCGACAGAACACCGCCCTGCTGGTGATCGGCGATGCCATCAGCCAGTACTGGGCGTTGGCGTACCTCAACCAGTCGATCAGCACCGGCCAGGCCAACCTGGAGCGACTGGAACGCACCCGCGAACTGGTCCAGGCCCGTTTCGATGCCGGTGCGGTTTCGCGCCTGGAAGTACGCCAGGCCCTGCAGAACCTGCAGTCGCAGCGCGCTGCGCAGAGTGCGCTGGAACAGCAGCGCGTGGAAGTGCGCAATGCGCTGACCGTGCTGCTCGACGGCACCCCGTGGCCGCTACAGGACGAGCCGCAGAACCTGCAGCAGGCACGCAGCCCTGCCATCGCTGAAGGCCTGCCGGCGGACCTGCTCGCTCGCCGTCCCGACCTGCGCGCGGCCGAGCTGCGGCTGCGCAACAGCCTGAAGACGATCAAGGTCACCGCCACCCAGTACTACCCGGCGTTGAGCCTGACCGGCAGCCTCGGTTCCAGCGCGACCTCGCTGGGCGATGTCCTGCGCAATCCGGTGGCCACGCTCGGTGCCGGCCTGTCCCTGCCCTTCCTCAACCTGCAGCGCGCACAGCTGGATACCGACGTGGCCGGTACCGACTACCAGATCGCCGCGACCGGGTTCCGCAAGACGCTGTACACCGCCCTGTCGGAAGTGGACAACGCGCTGTCGGCACGCGAGCAGCTGGCGCGCCAGGTGGCGGCGTCGCAGGCCTCGTATGACGAGGCGGTGGAAGTGGAACGCATGCAGGAAGTGCGCTACCGCGTCGGTGCCACCGACCTGCGGACCTGGCTGGAAGCCCAGCAGACCCGGCGCGATGCGGAGTTGTCACTGGCCCGCGTCCGGCAGAGCCAGTTGACCAACGACGTGACGCTGTTCAAGGCGCTGGGCGGCAGCGCGGGGTAGCGCCGGGCCATGCCCGGCGGCGTGGAACGCGGCTTGCCATGAGCGTGGTCGGACTGGATCCGCCGGGCATGGCCCGGCGCTGCCACGGGACGATCAGCCGCGCTGGCGCACGGCCTCGAACAGGCTGACGCCCGCGGCGACCGATACGTTCAGGCTCTCGATCTCGCCCGGCATCGGGATCTTGACCAGTCCATCGCAGTTCTCGCGGGTCAGGCGGCGCAGGCCGTCGGCTTCACCGCCCAGCACCAGGGCGATGTTGCCCTTCAGGTCCAGATCGTACAGCGACGCGGTCGCTTCACCGGCCAGGCCGTAGATCCACACGCCCTGCTTCTGCAGATCCTTCAGGCAGCGCGACAGGTTGGTCACGGCCACCACCGGGATACGGTCGGCGGCGCCGGCCGAGGTCTTGCGCACGGTGGCATTCACCGTCGCCGACTTGTCCTTGGGAATGATCACCGCAGTGGCACCGGCCGCCGCGGCCGAACGCAGGCAGGCGCCCAGGTTGTGCGGGTCCTGCACCTCATCCAGCACCAGCAGCAGCGCCCTGCCTTCAGCGGCAGTGACCAGGCCTTCCAGTTCATTCTCGCTGTAGGTGCGCGCAGCGGCATAGCGCGCGGCCACGCCCTGGTGGCGGACCGCACCGCCAACGCCGTCCAGCGCCTGCGCGGTGACCCGGCGGACATCGATGCCCTTGCGGCGCGCGTTCTCTTCGATTTCGGTCAGGCGCGGATTCTTCGCACCGGCCTCGACCAGCACTTCGCGGACGTTCTCGGCGTCGTTCTCGATGGAGGAGGCGACGGCGTTGACGCCGACGATCCACTGGCTGTTCTTGCTCATGCGGGCGGGACCGGAAAGGGGGTGGCTATGGTAGAGCATCGGCGACGGCCGCGCTTCGCGCTCGCCGGGCAGGGCCCGGCGCTCCCCCGCCGTTCACCCTTCGGCTGAACGGCTGCGCGGCGGCCAGTGTGGCGTGTCGTGGTCGGGATGCTGGTGGGAAACGATCGCAGCCAGGAAGTCCAGCGCCGCCACGTCCTCCTCCGTCCGCCGTGCCGGCAGGCTGCCCAGGGCGTCGACGAAGGGCAGCTTGCGCTCGACACCGTACTGGATCGTCGGCGGCAACCGTTCCGGCTGATCAAACGCCCCCGCCGCCACGGCCATGCCGTCGGGGGCTTCATAGGTCAGCGGCGTGCCGCAGTCGCCGCAGAAACCGCGCCGGACCACATTGGAGGACTGGAAATGGCGCGGCTGGCCGCGGGTCCAGCTGAACTGCACGCCGCGCACAGAGACCAAAGGCGCGTAATACGCGCCAAAGGCCTTCTGGCACATCCGGCAGTGGCAGATCGAACTGTCGGACAGCTCACCGCGCACCTGGAAGCGGATGGCACCGCACTGGCAGCCGCCGCTGTACTCGGGTTGGCCCTGCATGCTGCTTTCCTCCGGAACGGGCTCTACGGATCAGTACTTCTCTTTCCTGCGCTTGGTCGGGTTGCCGCGTTCGGGCAGCGGCGACAGTCCTGCCTCTTCTTCCTCGCCCTTGTGTTCGACCAGCCGGAAGTCGATCTTGCGCTCTTCCATGCTGGCCTTCAGTACGAGGATGCGCACGCGGTCACCCAGCCGGTAGCTGCTGCCACGACGTTCACCGGTCAGTGTCTTGCGGGTCGCATCGAACTTGTAATAGTCCTGCGGCAGCTGGGTGACATGGACCAGGCCCTGCACCTTGGAATCGTCCAGTTCCACGAACAGACCGAAGCTGGTCACGCCACTGATCACGCCATCGAACTGGCCGCCGACATGCTTCTCCATCCACGCGGCCCGGTAACGCTCGTCGACCTCGCGTTCGGCCTCGTCAGCGCGGCGCTCGCGTTCGGAGCACTGCAGCGCCAGCGCTGCCATCTCGCGTGCGGTGTAGGTGAACTTGTCCAGCGGCTTGCCCGACAACGCATGCTTGATCGCGCGATGCACCAGCAGATCGGGATAGCGGCGGATCGGCGAAGTGAAGTGCGCGTACGCCTCCAGCGCGAGCCCGAAGTGACCGTGGTTGTCCGGACTGTAGACGGCCAGGCTCTGGCTGCGCAGCAGCACCGACTCCAGCAGGGTGGCATCGGGACGGTCGCGGATCTTCTTCAACAGCTTGGTGTAGTCACCGGGGCGCACCTTCGACCACGGCGGCAGACTCAGCTTGAACTCCTTGAGGAATTCCAGCAGGTCGGCGTACTTGGTCTCCGGCGGCTTCTCGTGGACGCGGTACGGCGCCGGCACATGGTGCGACAGCAGGTACTTCGCCGCCTCCACGTTGGCGGCGATCATGCATTCCTCGATCAGCTTGTGCGCGTCGTTGCGCACCAGCATGCCGGCCTGGGTGACTTCGCCACGGTTGTCCAGCACGAAGCGCACTTCGCTGCTCTCGAACTCGATGGCCCCCCGCTTGGCACGTGCCTTGGCCAGCACCTTGTACAGCTGGTGCAGGCGCTGCACCTGGGGCAGCAGATCGCCGATGACGGCCTTCGCGCCGGCATCGTCCTCGCCCACGGCCTGCCACACCTGGGTGTAGGTCAGGCGTGCGTGCGAATTCATCACCGCTTCGTAGAAGCGCGAGTGGACGACCTGGCCATCGCGGTCGATCTGCATGTCGCAGACGAAGCACATGCGGTCGACCTTGGGCATCAGCGAGCAGATACCGTTGGACAGGGTCTCCGGCAGCATCGGTACGACGAAGCCCGGGAAGTACACCGAGGTAGCGCGCTTCTGCGCCTCCTCATCCAGCGGCGTGCCCGGACGCACATAGTTGGAGACATCGGCGATGGCCACCACCAGACGGAATCCCTCCGCGTTCGGCTCGCAATACACCGCATCGTCGAAGTCCTTGGCATCCTCGCCATCGATGGTCACCAGCGGCGTGCGACGCAGGTCGACGCGGTCGCCGATCATCGCCGGCTCGACCACCAGCGGCACCGCGGCGGCCTCGTCCAGCACCTCCTGCGGAAACTCGAACGGCAGCTCGTGGCCGTGGATGGCGGTCTCCACCACCAGCGAGGCGGTCAGCTTGTCACCCAGTACCGCGATGATGCGGCCGATCGGCGGACGGCGGCTGTCCGGCGCCTGCGTCAGCTCGCAGACCACCAGCTGGCCATCACGCGCACCTCCGGTCTGATCAGGCGGCACCTGCACGTTGCGCTGCACGCGCTTGTCATCAGGCACCACGTAATTGATGCCCATCTCGATGCTGAAGCGACCGATCAGACGGGTCATGCCGCGCTCGAGCACGCGGGCGATGCTGCCTTCGCGGCGGCCGCGATGATCGATGCCGGTGACACGCGCCAGCACCTTGTCGCCGTGCATCACCTTGCGCATTTCATAGGGCGGCAGGAACAGGTCGTCGCCGCCCTCGACCGGGCGCAGGAACCCGAATCCTTCCGGATTGGCGATCACCACACCGGTGACCAGGCTCAGCGCCTGCACCGGCGCGAAACCTCCACGGCGGTTCTGCACCAGCTGGCCATCACGGACCATCGCACCCAGCCGGCGCGACAGCGCTTCGGCCCGGTCCGGCGCGGTCAGGCCCAGGCGGGCACCCAGCTCCTCGGCAGTCTGCGGCCCTTCGCAGCGCTCCAGCAGGGCCAGAATGGCCTCGCGGCTGGCGATGGGCTGTTCGTATTTCTCGGCTTCGCGGGACGCGTAGGGATCCTCGATCACCTTGCCGGCCGGCGGCAGCTTGCGGCCCGGCGCCGGTCCCGGGGCGTCGCCACCACGGCCCGGGCGACCGCGCGGCGGTGCGCCGCCCCCCCCCAGTTCCGGGAACCAGCCCGGCAGTGGCTTGCCCGGCTGGGAGGTACGGGCTGCACCCGTCTTGGCGCCCTTCTTCGGGGCCTGGCTGCGGGACTTGCTCCCGCCCTTGCTTGGTTTTTTGGTAGTCATCGCCCTCCATGGTAGCCGCTGACGGCGTGCAGAACCGGTCAGCGACCCGCTTGCAGGCGCCACGTGAAAAAACTCCGCGAAGTCGTTGACAGCCTGCGGATTCATCTTCACAATTGCGCCTCTGGAACGCCCAGGTGGCGGAATTGGTAGACGCACTAGTTTCAGGTACTAGCGGGTAAAACCGTGGAGGTTCGAGTCCTCTCCTGGGCACCAACGAAAAATCTCCTCGCCTCGGCGGGGATTTTTTTTACCCGCGTTTCCTGCCGTCGTTCCGCAGCGTGGCCGGGCGTTCACAAGGGTGTTGACACCCCCGTCACGGCACCCCATAATCTCGCTCCTCGACGCCCAGGTGGCGGAATTGGTAGACGCACTAGTTTCAGGTACTAGCGGGTAAAACCGTGGAGGTTCGAGTCCTCTCCTGGGCACCATGTCGAGACTGAGAAAAACCCGCGAAAGCGGGTTTTTTCATGTCCGGGCGCCAGCCAACCGGATCAGAACAGCGGTCGCAGCACCAGCTCCAGGCCCAGCAGCAGCAGGAAGCCCAGGAAGCACACGCGGAACACCCGCGCACTGATCCGCTGCCGGATCACCTGCCCCAGCCACATGCCCGCCAGCGCCGGCAACACCGCCAGCGCGCTCAGTCCCAGCTGCTGCACACCGAATGCGCCGTGCAGCACCAGCCCACCCGTCAACGAGAGGGTCGACACCGTGAACGCCAGGCCCAGCGCCTGCACCAGCTCTTCGCGTTGCAGCCCCAGCGACTGCAGGTACGGCACCGCCGGCATCACGAACACTCCGGTCGCCCCGGTCACCACGCCAGACATCGCCCCGACCAGCGGGCCCAGCCAGCGCTCACGCCGCTGCGGCACACGGAATACCGGCGCAACCAAGGCGTACAGCGCATACACCACCAGCGCCACGCCCAGCGCCACGCGCGACCACGTGCGGTCGACCCGCACCAGCAACGTCGCCGCGCCCAGGGTCACCACCACCACGGCCAGCATCATCGGCCACAGGCGTCGCACGATCGGCCCCAGTGATGGCCCGGCCAGCAGTTGCCAGGCGTTGGTGACGAAGGTCGGAATGAACAGCATCGACGCCGCCGCCACCGGCGACAGCGCCCCTCCCAGCAGGCCCATCGCCACGGTCGGCAGGCCCATGCCGGTCACGCCCTTGACCACCCCCGCCAGCATGAACACGGCAACCAGCAGACCATAGAAGAATGTCGTCTCGCTCATGCCGTCATTGGAACCGGCGCGCCTTCCGCGCACAATGCGGCTTATGCGCCTCACCCTTCGGCTGACCCGAAGGCAGGCGGCACGCAACGAGGGCCGTGACATGCGGATGGACATCGCCGACCTGCGCCTGTTCCTGGCCGTGGCCGACGCCGGCAGCATCACCGCAGGCGCCGCGCAGGCAAACCTGGCGCTGGGCTCTGCCAGCGAACGCCTGCGGGCGATCGAGAACGACGCGGGCACCGCGCTGCTGGTGCGTCACCCGCGCGGCGTGAGCCTGACCGAAGCCGGTGCCGCCCTCGCCCACCACGCGCGCCAGATCCTGCATCAACAGGCACAGCTGCGTGGCGAACTGCAGGCCTTCGCGAAGGGCGCGCGCGGCACCCTGCACCTGTATGCCAACACCGCCGCACTGACCAGCTACCTGCCTTCCCGGTTGGCTCCCTGGCTGGCCGAACGCCCACGCCTGCACGTCGAACTGCACGAACGCACCAGCCCTGAAGTGGTCCGCGCCCTGACCGCTGGCCAGGCCGAAGCGGGAATCATCAGTGATGCGGTCGAGGCAACCGGCCTGCAACGCCATGTCGTTGCCGAGGATCCCCTTGTGATGCTGCTGCCCGCAGGCCATCGTTTCGCGGCCCGCCGCACGCTGGCCTTCGCCGATGTGGCCAGCGAAACCTTCGTCGCGCTGGCCGATGGCAATGCGCTGCAGACCTACATCGAAGCGCAGGCACGCGACATCGGCCGTCGGTTGGACGTGCGCATCCGCATGAAGACCTTCGAAGGCGTGTGCATCATGGTGGGTCACGGCATCGGCGTGGGTATCGTGCCGCGCACCATCGCCCGCCAGCACCGCCGCGCGACACAGGCGCTGGCGGTGCCCCTCGCGGATGCGTGGGCACAGCGCCGCCTGTGTGCCTGCTTCGCCGACTGGACACGGCTGTCGACAGCGATGCGCAGCCTGCTGCTGCACCTCGGCGTGGAAGCGGAGAAAAAAGCATGAAATGGTGTTGACACATCCGATGCCGTACCGCAGAATTCCCCTCCTGAGTCGCCCAGGTGGCGGAATTGGTAGACGCACTAGTTTCAGGTACTAGCGGGTAAAACCGTGGAGGTTCGAGTCCTCTCCTGGGCACCACGACTCATGATGATGAAACCCGCGAAAGCGGGTTTTTTCGTTTCCGGAATCCGCAGCGTCAACGCAATGGCGACGCCTTCCGCGCGTTGCGCGAACGCCGCCTGGCAGAACTCACCACAGACAAAAACCCCGCCTTGCGGCGGGGTCGACATACAGCGCCGTGTTTGCGGGCAGTTTCAGTGCCCGCCACCGGCCGCTGCACCGGCACCGGCACCGAACGGCGGCTTGGCCAGCCACAGGAAGGTGATGATGGCCAGGAAGATCCAGCCCAGCAGGAAGAAGATGTCGTTGAAGCCCATCTGCGATGCCTGGTGGTTGATCATGGTGTTGAGCACCGCTGCACCATGCTGCAGGTCACCCTGCCCCATCGCCGCAACCTGGTCCTGCATGCCCGGCTGATAGGCCGAAATGTGTTCGGTCAGATCGGCGTGGTGCACCTGCGTGCGACGTGCCCACAGCCAGGTGGTCAGCGATGCTGCAAAGCTGCCGCCCAGCGTGCGCAGGAACGTGGCCAGGCCCGAACCCGCGGCAATTTCGCGACCATCCAGATCCGACAGCAGGATCTGCAGCACCGGCATGAAGAACAGCGCCACGCCGATGCCCATGATCAGCTGCACGCCGGCCACGTGCTGGAAGTCCACCTGCAGATTGAAGCCCGAGCGCAGGAAGCTGGTCATCGACAGGAACACGAAGGCGATGGTCGCCAGCATGCGCATGTCGAAGCGCGAGGCATACTTGCCCACGAACGGCGTCATGATCACCGGCAGCACGCCGATCGGAGCCGTCGCCAGGCCTGCCCAGATCGCCGTGTAGCCCATGTCACGCTGCAGCCACTGCGGAATCAGCAGGGCCACGCTGAAGAACGCGGCATAGGCCACCACCATCGCCAGCGTGCCGGCGCGGAAGTTGCGGTGGCGGAACAGTTTCAGGTCGACGATCGGGTCCTTGTCGGTCAGTTCCCAGATCAGGAACACCGTCAGCGCCACGACCGCCACGCAGGCCAGCACCACGATCCGGGTGGAGGAGAACCAGTCCTCGTCGTTGCCCAGGTCGAGCACCAGCTGCAGTGCGCCGACGCCGATCACCAGCGTGATCAGGCCGACGTAGTCCATCTTCGGCTTCTCCACGTGTTCCGGACGGCCCTTCAGCTGGTTGCCCACCACCAGCGCGGCGAAGATGCCCAGGGGCACGTTGATCAGGAAGATCCATTCCCAGCTGTAGTTGTCCGTGATCCAGCCCCCGAGGATCGGCCCGCAGATCGGCGCGACCACGGTGATCATCGCCAGCAGCGCCAACGCCTGCCCGCGTTTCTCGCGTGGATAGATCGAGACCAGCAACGACTGCGTGATCGGATACATCGGGCCGGCCACGAAGCCCTGCAGGGCGCGCGACACCACCAGCATGCCCATGCTCTGCGCCAGGCCACACAACAGCGAGGTGATGACGAAGGCCAGCGTGGCCCAGACGAACAGCTTGCGCTCGCCGAAACGGCGGCTGAGCCAGCCGGTCAGCGGCAGTGCGATGGCCGTGCTGACCGCGAACGAAGTGATGACCCACGTCGCCTGCTGCGAACTGGCGCCGAGATTGCCGGCGATGGTCGGCAGCGAGACGTTGGCGATGGTGGTGTCGAGCACCTGCATGAAGGAGGCCATCGCCAGGCCCACGGTGCACAGGGCCACGCTCGGCGGCAGGAACCCGGCGGCCGCACCCGGCGCCGCCGGTGCGCCCGGGCTTCCGGGCGCGGCTGGAGCTTGGGCGGACATGGCGACCTCAGCCCACCTTCGACTGCTGCGGCACGTTGCCCTGGATGATCGAGTGGATCACCTCGTCGGCATCATGCAGCTGCTTGGCATAGACGTCGGTGTCGAACACCGTGCCCTTGGCCGGGGCGCTCGGCAGCACCTCGCCCTTCTGGTCGCGCAGGCTCACCTCGGCCTTCATCGACAGGCCGATACGCAACGGATGTTCGGCAAGCTGCTTGGCATCGATGGCGATGCGCACCGGAACGCGCTGCACGATCTTGATCCAGTTGCCGCTGGCGTTCTGCGCCGGCAGCAGCGAGAACGCCGAGCCGGTCCCCAGACCCAGGCTCTGCACGCGGCCCTTGTACTTCACATCGCCGGCGTACAGGTCAGACTTCAGCTCCACTTCCTGGCCCAGGCGCATGTGGCGCAGCTGGGTTTCCTTGAAGTTGGCCTCGACCCACATCTGCTCGGTCGGCACCACGGCCATCAGTGCGGCACCCGGCTGCACACGCTGGCCCACCTGCACCGAGCGACGGGCCACATAACCGGTGACCGGCGCGACGATGCCGGCGCGGGCATTGTTGAGGTAGGCCTGGCGCAGCTGCGCGGCGGCCGCCTGCACGTCGGGCTGGGTGGCGATCACCGTATCGTCGACCAGCGCACGGTTGCGCTCGACGGTCTCGCGCGAACCGGCCACCGCTGCTTCCGCCGCCGCCAGCTCATCGCGGGCATGGGCGAGTTCTTCGTTGGAGATGGCACCGGTGGCGGCCAGATCCCTGCGGCGTGCGAAGTCCTCGCGCACGCGCTTCAGGGTCACCTGACGGGCATTCAGGTCTGCCTGCGCGCCTTCCACGCTGCGATACAGGCCACGGGTCTGGCGAACGGTCTTGGCCAGGTTGGCTTCAGCCTGCTGCAGGGCCACGGACGTATCGGCCGGGTCCAGCTGCACCAGCAGCTGGCCACGCTCCACGCGCATGCCGTCATCGGCATTGATGGCGACCACGGTGCCTGCCACCAGCGGGGTGATCTGTACGAGGTTGCCCTGCACGTAGGCATCGTCGGTTTCTTCGAACCAACGGCCGAACATGAAATACCACAGCGCCAGTGCGGCAAGCAGCAGCACGACGATGACGAACAGGCCCCGCAGCAGGTTGCTGCGGCGGTTGGAGGCGGCCGGGGCCGCAGTGTCTTGGGTCTGGCTCATGGCGGGGATCTTCAGGAATGCGAGGAATCGGAATGGGAGGCAAGCGGCGCGCGATCGGCATCACTGGGCTGGAAGCCCCCGCCCAGCGCTTTGCTCAGGCGCACCGAGGTCTGCACCTGCTGCGACTGCAGGCTGGCCAGCTGCTGTTGTGACTGCAGCAGGGTGGACTGTGCGGACAGCACATCCAGGTAGCTGCCGATGCCGGCGCGGTAACGCTGCCCGGCCAGGTCGAACGCTGCACGCGCAGTGTCCACGGCCTGCTGCTGCGACTGCGCCTGCTGCGCCAGCGAGCGCACCGCATTGACCTGGTCGGCCACGTCGCGCAGTGCGTCAAGCACCGCCTGGTTGTAATTGGCCACCGCCAGGTCGTACTGCGCATCGGTGTCGGCCAGGTTGGCGCGCAGCTTGCCGCCTTCGAAGATCGGCAGGCTCAGCGCCGGGCCGATGTAGGCGAAGGTGGAACTGCTCTGCAGCAGATCGCCGACATTCGGCGCCACCACGCCGGCCAGCGCGGTCAGGTTGAGGCTCGGGTAGAACTTCGTCCTGGCGACCTTGATCTGCTTGTTGGCCGCTTCCACGCGCCAGCGTGCGGCGACGATGTCAGGACGACGGCCGAGCAGCTCGCTGGGCAGCACGCCTGGCAGCTGCAGGGCCGTCGGATTCAACGGCTGCGGACGCTCGATCGTCAGCCCACGGTCGGGGCCCTTGCCGACCAGGGCGGCCAATGCGGTGCGGGCGGCGTCGATGCGTTGCTGCGCGGCCTGCACCTGCTGTTGCGCGGCGGGCACGCGGGCTTCGGCCTGGCGCACCTGCAGATCGCTGTCGATGCCAGCGCGGCGACGCTGCCGGGTCAGTTCCAGCGACTTCTGCGACCGCGTCAGTTCTTCCTCGGCGACATCGTCGAGCTGCCACGCGTAAGCAAGGTCCGCATAGGCCTGGGCGATGCCGGTGGACAGATTCAGGCGTGCGGCCTGGGCCTCCACGGTGGCGGCATGCGCGCCATCCACGGCCGCTTCCCAGGCGGCGCGCTTGCCGCCCCACAGGTCGATGCCGTAGCTGAAGTCGAAAGCGACCTGGCTGCTGCCTGCGTAGTGGCCACCGATCTCGTCGCCGGCCATCGACTCGGGCAGGCGAAGCCCGGTATAGCCGCCGGAAACGGAGAGACTGGGCAGGCGGTCAGCGCGTGCGGTACCGACCTTGGCCTGCGCCTGGCGCAGACGTGCGTCGGCGGCGTCCAGGCTCGGATGACCGGCCAGGCCTTCGGCGATCAGCGCGTCCAGCTGCGCATCGCCCAATGCCTTCCACCAGTCCTGTGCGGGGAAGCCGGTGGCACTGAGATCGGTGTCGGCCAGGGTGCGCTCGCTGTGCAGGCTGTCCACATCGAGCAGGCGGGCCTGCGGTTCGAGGCCGCGGCTGCTGGCACAGGCGGCCAGCGCCAGCGCCAGCGCCGACAGCAGCAGCGCGCGCCCGGACCGGCGGAATGAGGAATGCGGGATCGGGTTCATGGGGTCGTCAGGGAATCGCGGATTCGGGTCAGGAGGGACAACAGCAGCGTGCGCTCATCGGCGGACAGATCGCGCAGGGCGTAATCCATCACCGCGTCGCCGCGCAGTTTCAAGCGCGCCCACAGTGCGCGGCCTTCGTCGGTCAGCACGATCTGCAGCGCACGGCGGTCCTGCGCATGTGCCTCACGGCGAACGCAGCCCAGGGCTTCGAGCTTGTCCAGCAGGCGGGTGACAGCACTGGGTACCTGGTCGATGGCCTGGGCCAGTTCGTTGGCGGTGCAGGGGGCCATGTTCGAGAGCACCTTCAACCCGATGTAGTGGGTGAAGCCGATGCCCAGGTCTTCTTCGGCCATGGACGCGTCAAGCTGGCGGACCAGGCCGTCGCGCACCTGGCGCAGCAGCAGGCCGAAGCTGGGGGGAGTGGTTGCAGGACAGATCATGGGAGTGCATTCTCTTCCAAAAAAAATATTTCTCAATGGAAATATTCGATCTGGCATCGAATGCTGTGTTGCAGCAGCGGGCTGGATCAGTGAAGGCGCCTACCTTAATGGCGCCCCAGGATGGCCCGGTAGTACAATCAAGCCAATGAATGACACATTCCAGCCAGCGGACAGGATGAACAAGGAGGACATCGCCCCGGCCCGGCAGCTGCTGCGCAACGAGGCGCTGGACTGGTTCGAGCGCAACGATGGCCCGCCGGTCGTCGGCTTCCGCTTCGACAGCCCACAGGGGCTCGCCCGCGAAGTCGACTGGCACCATCATCAGCGCGCGCAGCTGATCTGTGTCGAGCGCGGCCTGCTGACCACCCGCACCTCGCACGGCACGTGGTCGCTGGCACCCGGTTCGGCCGGCTGGATGCCGCCCCTGGAACCGCACACGGTCGCTCTGGACGGTCCGCTGCGCGGTTGGGGCATGGCGCTGGCCGGGCCGGCCTGCACCACCCTTCCCGCCGCCCCCTGCGTGCTGGGCCTGTCCAGGCTGGCGCAGGCGCTGGCGGACCGGATCTGCGGCTGGTCGCTCGACCAGGTCGTCACGCCCGAGCACCAGCACATCATCGAGGTTCTGCTGGATGAGATCCGCACCGCACCGCGCCAGCGCATGCACCTGCCGATGCCGCACGATCGGCGGCTGCTGAAGATCGCCTCGCAGCTGCTGGCCGATCCCTCCGACGAGCGCAGCCTGGCCGAATGGGCGCATTGGGCCGGGCTTTCGCCGCGCAGCCTGACCCGCCACTTCCGCGACGAAACCACGCTGAGCTTCGCACAGTGGCGACAGCAGGCCCGTCTGTCCGAAGCCCTGCGGCAGCTGACCGATGGCCGCAGCGTGGCCGATATCGCCCATGCGCTGGGCTTCAGCAGCGCCAGTGCCTTCGTCACCGTGTTCCGCCGCCATTTCGGCCTGCCGCCCGGGCGCTACCTGGCGCGGGCCGGGAATGGACTGGAAACCGGCCTGGACCCTGCGCGCGGCTTGGCATCCCCGGCCGCATCCGGATAATCACAGGATTGCGAGCGGCGACCGCCGTCGCCGCCTCCCGACATAGGTAACAACGCCGCATGACCGAACTTGCCCGCCCCGTGTTCCACGGATTCGAACAACTGCCGTTGCGCGAGTACGCCGAACGCGCCTACCTCGACTACTCGATGTACGTGGTCCTGGACCGCGCCCTGCCGTTCGTCGGCGACGGCCTGAAGCCGGTGCAGCGCCGCATCATCTATTCGATGAGCGAGCTGGGCCTGAATGCCGCGTCCAAGCCGAAGAAGTCCGCACGTACCGTCGGTGACGTCATCGGTAAATACCACCCGCACGGCGACAGCGCGTGCTACGAGGCGCTGGTGCTGATGGCCCAGCCGTTCTCCTACCGCTATCCGCTGATCGAGGGCCAGGGCAACTTCGGCTCCAGCGACGACCCGAAGTCGTTCGCGGCGATGCGCTACACCGAATCCAAGCTGACCCCCATCGCCGAAGTGCTGCTGGGCGAGCTGGGCCAGGGCACCACCGACTGGGCGCCCAACTTCGATGGCACGCTGCAGGAGCCGACGTGGATGCCGGCCCGCCTGCCGCACCTGCTGCTCAACGGCACCACCGGCATCGCCGTGGGCATGGCCACCGATGTGCCGCCGCACAACCTCAACGAGATCGTCAGCGCGCTGCTGCACCTGCTGGACGATCCGGACGCCACCGTGCGCGACCTGTGCGAGCACGTGAAAGGCCCGGACTATCCCTCCAGCGCCGAGATCATCACGGCCGCCAACGATCTGCGCACCCTGTACGAGACCGGCAACGGCAGCGTGCGTGCGCGCGCGACGTTCAGCCGTGAAGCCGGCAACATCGTGGTCACCGCACTGCCGTTCCAGGTATCGCCTTCGAAGGTGATCGAGCAGATCGCCGCGCAGATGCGCGCCAAGAAGCTGCCCTGGCTGGAAGACATCCGCGATGAATCCGACCACGCCAATCCGGTGCGGGTGGTGCTGGTGCCGCGCTCGAACCGCGTCGATGCCGAGCAGCTGATGGGCCACCTGTTCGCCACCACCGACCTGGAGCGCAGCTACCGCGTCAACCTCAACGTGATCGGGCTGGACGGCCGTCCGCAGGTGAAGAACCTGAAGATGCTGCTCAGCGAATGGCTGACGTTCCGCAGCAACACCGTCACCCGCCGCCTGCAGCATCGCCTGCAGAAGGTCGAACGCCGCCTGCACCTGCTGGAAGGCCTGCTGGTGGCCTTCCTCAACCTGGACGAGGTGATCCATATCATCCGTACCGAGGACGAACCGAAGGCCGCACTGATCGCGCGCTTCGGCCTGTCCGAAGAACAGGCCGAGTACATCCTGGAGACCAAGCTGAAGCAGCTGGCCCGCCTGGAGGAAATGAAGATCCGCGGCGAGCAGGACGAGCTGGCCAAGGAACGCGAGAAGATCATCGGCATCCTCGACAGCAAGGCCAAGCTGAAGAAGCTGATCCGCGACGAGCTGCAGGCCGATGCGAAGAAGTTCGGCGACGAGCGCCGCTCGCCGCTGGTCCAGCGCCAGGCGGCGCAGGCCATCGACGAGACCGAACTGGTGCCGAGCGAGCCGATGACGGTGGTGCTGTCGCAGAAGGGCTGGATCCGCGCCGCCAAGGGTCATGACGTGGACGCGTCGGCCCTGTCCTATCGCGATGGCGATGCGCTGCAGGGCGCCGTGCGCGCGCGCAGCACCCAGCAGGTCGCATTCCTGGACAGCGAAGGCCGGGCCTATTCAACGGCGGTGCACACCCTGCCTTCTGCGCGGGGCAACGGCGAGCCGCTGACCGGCCGTTTCTCGCCGGCGCCCGGCACCAGCTTCGTCACCCTGGCCAGCGCCGAGCCGGACGCACGCTTCGTGCTCGCGTCCAGCCATGGCTACGGCTTCGTCACCCGCTTCGAGAACCTGATCGGCCGCAACAAGGCCGGCAAGGCGATGCTGAACCTGTCCGCCGGCTCGTCGGTGCTGCCGCCGGCGGTGGTCGCCAATGTCGAGAGCGACCGCATCGTGGCGGTGACCAGCTCGGGCAACCTGCTGGCGATTCCGGCCAGCGATCTGCCCGAACTGGACAAGGGCAAGGGCAACAAGATCATCGAGATCCCCAAGGCCAAGCTGGCCACGGAACGCGTGGTCGCCATCGTGGCGATCGGGCCGGGGCAGACCCTGCAGGTGCGCGCCGGCCAGCGCACGATGGGCCTGAAGTTCAACGAGCTCGATGCCTACCTCGGCGCGCGGGCGACCCGCGGCCACCTGCTGCCGCGTGGCTGGCAGAAGGTCGAAGGCCTGTCAGTGGAATGACGCAGCGGGGTCGGATCCCTTTCCAACGGAAAGGGCTCTGACCCCAGCTCTGCCCGCCGGGCATGGCCCGGCGCTACCGGAACGCAGCACCAGACACGAAAAAGCCGGGGCATTCCCCGGCTTTTTCGTTGTCGGCTGGCGGGCGGTGGAGCGGCTGGCGGGCGAAGGCTGGCGAGCGATGCTCCGGTGCTGGCGGGCGACGGTACCGGTTTAGTGCGCCGGGGCGCCGCTGCCGTCGATCTTGCTCAGCTGGTACAGCTCCAGGCCGATGCGCTTGATCAGGCCCAGTTGCTGCTCCAGCCACCAGGCGTGGTCCTCTTCGGTGTCCTTCAGCTGCGCCAGCAGGATGTCGCGGCTCACGTAGTCGCCCTTCTCTTCGCACAGCTTCATGCCGGCGGCGAGGTTGTTGCGCACGGCGTACTCGGTGTCCAGATCCTTCTGCAGCATCTCCTCCACCGTCGTACCCGGCTCGGTCAGGTGCGGGCGCATGTCAGGATCACCGCCAAGGAACAGGATGCGGCGCAGCAGCGCGTCGGCATGCTGGGTCTCTTCCTCCATCTCGTGGTTCAGGCGCTCGTACAGCGCGAACAGGCCCTGGTCCTCGTAGCGGCGGGAGTGGATGAAGTACTGGTCGCGCGCGGCAAGCTCGCCGCGCAGCAGTTCCTTCAGGCAGGCGATGACGTCCGGGTTGCCTTTCATGGGGGGGCTCCTGTGAATCGATGCGGCATAGGGTGCCCCATTTCGGGATACGGTGATCTAATCGGAATCAGTCGCAGTTGCGCCTGCGGCTACAATCGGCCCCGGCGTTCGGAAAGGACCTGCAATGCGACGTACATGGCGTTGGCTGCTCGGCGTGCTGATCGCCACCCTGCCGGTGGTGGCCCTGGCAGCGTGGCTGCTGCTGCGCGGCAGCCTGGCCGATCTGGAAGGTGAACATGCCCTGCCCGGCCTAAGCGCAGCAGTCACTGTCGAGCGCGACGCGCTGGGCGTGGTCACCATTACCGCGGGCAGCCAGGCCGACGCCATGCGTGCGCTCGGCCGTGTCCACGCGCAGGAGCGCTACTTCGAGATGGACCTGATGCGGCGCAGCGCAGCCGGCGAACTGGCTGCGCTGTTCGGCCCGAAGGCCATCGAGGTGGACAAGCGCATGCGGGTTCATCGCCTGCGCGCGCGGACCGACGCCCATCTGGAGGCCGCCCTGGGCAGCAACGCCGCGGCGGTAAACGCGTATGTCGAAGGGGTCAACCAGGGCCTGGCCGATCTCTCCGTGCGCCCGTGGGCCTACCTGCTGCTGCGGCAGGCGCCGCAGCCGTGGACCGCCAGCGACAGCGTGCTGGCCGGGCTGGCCATGTACGCCGATCTGCAGGATCCGGGCAACCGGACTGAACTGGCGCTCAGCCGCATCCAGGCGGTGGTGCCACCGGCGCTGCATGCGCTGATCGCGCACCAGGGCAGCGAATGGGATGCGCCCCTGTTCGGCGAGCCGCGCGGCAATGCCCTGCTGCCCGATGCAGGGCAACTGGATCTGCGCACGCTGGCCGCCTCGCCCGCCTCCGTGCCGGTGGAAACCGGCGCAGTGGGCAGCAACAACTTCGCCGTGGCCGGCGCCCTCACTGCCGATGGCCGTGCGATCGTTGCCGACGACATGCACCTGGGCCTGCGTGCACCCGGCCTCTGGTTCCGCGTGCGCCTGCGCTATCCCGATCCGCAGGCGGCCGGTGGCCAGGTCGACATCAGCGGCTTCTCGCTGCCCGGTCTGCCAGCCGTCATCGTCGGCAGCAACGGGCATGTCGCCTGGGGGTTCACCAACAGCTACATCGACACCGCCGATTTCCGCAACGAACCGGCCACGGCCCCGGTGACGGTGCATGAAGAGCGCATCGCCGTGGCCGGCCAGGATGACGTGGTGTTCCCGGTGCGCGAGACCGCCTGGGGGCCGATCCTGCACACCCACGCCGATGGCAGCGGCGACGCACTGCGCTGGGTCGCACATCTGCCCGGCGCGGTGCGCCTGGATTTCGCCGACATGGCCCGCGCGGGCGACCTGGACCAGGCCCTGCGCGTGGCCGACCGCGCCGGCATTCCTGCACAGAACCTGGTGATCGGCGACCGCAGCGGGCGCATCGCCTGGCGTCTGATCGGCGCCCGTCCGGACCGTGGCCCCGGATGTGCGGCGGCCGGCTACGCGCCAGCGCGCAATGACGCCTGCGCACCCTGGTCGCTGCGCAGCGACGCTGCTCCCGCACTGATCGATCCCGCCAACCACCGTCTGTGGACCGCCAACGGCCGCGTGCTGGACGGCGCCTCACTGGCAGTGGCCGGCAATGGCGGCTACGACCTTGGCGCCCGCGCGCGGCAGATCCGCGACCTGCTGGCGGTCCAGGACCGTTTCGATGAGCACGACCTGCTGGCGATCCAGCTCGATGACCGCGCGGTAATGCTGCAACGCTGGTGGGCGCTGCTGCAGCAGATCACCGCACACAGCAGCGACCCTGCACTGCAGCGCCTGCATGCAGCCAATGCGCACTGGGAAGGACGGGCATCGGTAGACTCGGTGAGCTATCGCATCACCCGCGGCTTCCGTGGCAAGGTGCTCGATGCGGTGGAAGGCGCGCTGCTCGCGCCTGCCCGCGCACAGCTGGGCGCCGATTACCTGCCGCCGCGGCTGCCCGAGCTGGAAGGCGTGGTCTGGCCGATGCTGGAACAGCGCCCGGCACATCTGCTGCCACCCGGTATCGACAGCTGGGATGCGTTGCTGGCGAAGGCCGCACGTGAGCTGGAAGCAGATCTTGCCGGCCAGGGACCGCTGGCCCAGCGCCGCTGGGGAGAGCGCAACACCGCGTCGATCTGCCACCCGGTCAGTCGCGCCCTGCCCGCCTTCGCACGCCGCGCGTTGTGCATGCCGGCCGAGCCGTTGCCCGGCGACCGCGACATGCCACGGGTGCAGGCCCCGGATTTCGGTGCTTCGCAGCGGATGGTGGTCTCCCCCGGTCACGAAGCCGACGGCATCGTGCACATGCCCGGTGGCCAGAGTGGCCACCCGCTGTCCCCCTACTGGGGCGCGGGCCACGAAGACTGGGTGCATGGCCGCCCCTCGCCGTTCCTGCCGGGCAAGGCCCAGCACGTGATGACGCTGGTGCCGGCGAGATAGAGGGGTAGCGCCGGGCCATGCCCGGCGAGCGCGCAGCGTGGACGGACAGCAAAGCCGCCGGGCATGGCCCGGCGCTACCGGCTCAGGTGCGGCGGCGCTCGATCAGGTTCAACAACGGCCCAGTCATCGCAGTGGTCACCAGTGCCATGATCACCAGCACCGCAAACAGGCGATCCCCGAGCAGGCCCAGCTCATAGCCCAGGTTGAGCACGATCAGTTCCATCAGGCCGCGCGTGTTCATCAGCGCTCCCAGCCGCCATGCCTCGCGGGCCGGCAGGCCGGTGCTGCGGGCGGCACTGAATGTGCCCAGCAGCTTGCCGGCCGTGGCCACCGCGATCACCACCAGGCACAGCACGATGTCGCCGGCGTGCAGTGCGTCGGCGCGCATGCGCAGGCCGGTCATGGCGAAGAACAGGGGCAGCAGCAGGGTCACCGCGAACGGCTCGACGCGGGCCATCAGCAGTGCGCGCAGCGGCGCATTGGATGACACCGCCACGCCCGCAGCGAATGCACCGAACAACGCATGGATGCCCAGCATCTCGGTCACCAACGCACTGGCCAGCGACAACAGCAGGATGCCCAGCAACCACCGTCCTTCGCGTCCTGCCACGACCTGCTGGCGGGCAAACCACGGTCTCACCAGGCCAAGCATCAGCACCACGAAGGCCACCACGCCCAGCAGGTTGAGGCTTGCCGGCAGCCAGCCACCGGCCTGTGCAGCCGCCACGATCAGCGCCAGCAGGCACCAGGCCGTGGCGTCGCCGAGTGCCGCGCAGGCAATGGCGGTCTGTCCCAGCGGCGTATGGGTGATGCCGCGATCGGCGAGGATCCGCAGCAGCACCGGGAATGCCGTGATGCTCATCGATATCCCGACGAACAGCGCGAAGGACGTGAAGCCCACGCCCTGCGGACCGTGCTGCGGGTACAGCCAGATGGCCAGGGCCACGCCCAGCACGAACGGCACGGCGATACCGGCGTGGCTGACGGTGAACGCGAACCGCCGTCGTCCGCGCAGTGCGGCCAGATCGAGTTCGGCACCGGCCACCAGCAGGAACATCAGCACACCCAGCTGGCTGAGCAGGCCCAACGGCCCCAGCGACAGCGCTGGGAACAGCGCGCCATGCAACTGCGGCAACAGGCTGCCCAGCACCAGCGGGCCCATCATCAGGCCTGCCGCCATTTCGCCGATCACCGCCGGCTGGCCGACGCGCTTGAGCAGCGCTCCCGCGCCCTTGGCCACCAGCAGCAGGACCAGCAGCTGCAGCAGGAACAGGCCCAGCGGCGATGACAGATGCCGGGCCCAGCTGCCTCCGTCGGCAACCGTGGCGCGTGCGACCGCTTCAGGCGCCGCCGGCCCGGCATACCGCGCCAGCAGCAGGCCGGCCAGCAACGGCAGCCCGGCCCAGGCCACGTAGCGCCACCCCCACTTCATCGGCGGCGCCCGGCCCTCGCTCTGTACGTCCATGAACATTCCCCAATGTGCAGGGGGCGATGATACGTCCTTGCCTGCGCCGACGCTGCGCGCCCGCCGGGCGTGGCCGGGCGCTGCCGGTCACGCCAGGGCCTGCTCGTGTACCCCGGCAATCGCCCGGCCGGACGGATCGGCCGCTGCGGCGAAACTCGCGTCCCAGGCAATCGCGGCCGGTGAGGAACAGGCGATCGATTTTCCACCCGGGACCGTTTCGGCCGCGGCCCGGCTCGGGAAGAACTGTTCGAACAGGTGGCGATAGTAGTACGCCTCCTTGGTCTGCGGCGGGTTGTGCGGGAAGCGCTTGTCGGCGGCGGCCAGTACCCGGTCGCTGACCTGCGCCTCGGCGTGCGCCTTCAATCCATCGATCCAGCCGTAGCCGACGCCATCGCTGAACTGCTCCTTCTGGCGCCACAGGATGCTGTCCGGCAGATAGCCATCGAACGCTTCACGCAACACCGCCTTCTCGATACGGCGACCGCCGAAGCCGCTGCCGACCATCTTGTGCGCGGCGTCGATGCGCATCGCCACATCGAGGAAGTCGCGGTCCAGGAACGGCACGCGAGGCTCCACGCCCCAGGCCATCATCGACTTGTTGGCACGCAGGCAATCGTAGTTGTGCAGGGCATCGAGCTTGCGCACCAGCTCCTGGTGGAATTCGCGCGCGTCCGGTGCCTTGTGGAAGTACAGGTAGCCGCCGAAGATCTCGTCGCTGCCTTCGCCGGACAACACCATCTTCACCCCCATCGCCTTGATCCGCCGGGCCAGCAGGAACATCGGCGTGGACGCGCGGATGGTGGTGACATCGTAGGTCTCGATGTGACGGATCACTTCCGGCAGTGCATCCAGGCCTTCCTCGAAGGTGTATTCGAAGCCGTGGTGGACGGTATCCAGTGCCTCCGCCGCCACCGCTGCAGCAGCCAGGTCGGGCGATCCCTTCAGCCCGATCGCGAACGAATGCAGGCGCGGCCACCAGGCTTCGCTCTGGCCGCCATCCTCGATGCGGCGGCGGGCATAGCGTGCGGCCACGGCGGCCACCAGCGACGAATCCAGACCGCCCGAAAGCAGTACGCCGTAGGGCACGTCGCTCATCAGCTGACGCTCCACGGCATGCTCGAACGCTTCGCGCAGCTCGGCCAGATCGGCCTGGCGCCCTTCAACGTCCGCATACTCGCGCCAGGGCTGCTGGTAGTAGCGCACCAGTTCGCCACTGGCACTGTCGTAGTAATGACCCGGCGGGAACTGGGCAACGTCGGCACAGGTATCCACCAGCGCTTTCATCTCCGAGGCCACACGCAGGCGCCCCTGCGCGTCGTGCCCCCAGTACAGCGGCACCACGCCGACCGGATCGCGCGCCACCAGTACGCGACCGGCATCGCGGTCCCACAGCGCGAAGGCGAAGATGCCGTTGAGCTGCTCCAGCCAGCGGGACGGCGAGCCTCCCTGCCGGTACAGCGCGTTGATCACCTCGCAGTCCGAGCCGGTCTGGAAGTCGTAGGGGTGGGCCAGCGCGGCCTTGAGCAGCTGATGGTTGTAGATTTCGCCGTTGACCGCCAGCGCCAGCTGACCGTCCGCCGACAACAGCGGCTGCGAGCCACCCGCCGGATCGACGATGGCCAGCCGCTCGTGCACCAGCAGTGCACCTTCATCAAGGTAGACGCCGCTCCAGTCCGGGCCACGATGACGCTGCCGCTGCGACAGCTCCAACGCATGCCGGCGCAGGGCGGGAAGATCATCACCGGCCTGCAGGCCGAAGATTGCGAAGATCGAACACATGGGGGAACTCCTGTTGTCGGTTCTACGAGGGGCAAGGTGTTCGACCGGCCATCCAGGCCCGGGTAGCGCTGCGCCCGGGCACAAAAAAACCCGCATCGGCCGATGCGGGTTTTCTGGTGTCCGGGCGTGTGTTGCTGTCTATCTACCCAGGGCGCAGTCCCGCATCGGCCGCGCACGATTATTCGCGCGCAGATTATTGCGGTTGTTGTTGACGGCGGTGGCCAGGCGGATCGACATGACCCGACCCTAACCCGGTTTCCGGGGCCGCGCAACAGTTGCGTTGGCAACCAGGTGCGTCGTACGCCGGGCATGGCCCGGCGCTACCGTCGGCCAAGGGCGGCGCCGGGCCATGCCCGGCGTCGTGCCTCACACCAGCAGGCGCTCGACCAGCCGCCGGTACAGGCCCGGCAGGGCCTCAAGCTCGTCCACGCGCACGTTCTCGTCCACCTGGTGAATGCTGGCGTTGACCGGTCCCACTTCGATGCACTGCGCGCCCAAGGGCGCGATGAAGCGGGCGTCGGACGTTCCGCCACCGGTGCTTTCTTCCGGCGCACCGCCGATGTGGTCGGCCAGCACCGCGCGCGCGGCGGCACGCAGGGTACCTTCGGGCGTGTAGAACGGCTCGCCGCTGCGGTGCCACTTCAGCGTGTACTGCAGGCCGTGGCGGTCCAGCAGCGCGGTGATCTCCGCTTCCAGCTTCGGCGCATCCCAATGCGGGTTGTAGCGGACGTTGAAATCCACTTCCAGCTCGCCCGGAATCACGTTGTTGGCACCGGTGCCGGCATGGATGTTGGAGATCTGCAGGCTGGTCGGCGGAAAGCTCTCGTAACCCTCGTCCCAGCGCCGCGCACTCAGTTCGGCCAACGCCGGCGCCGCCTGGTGGATCGGATTGCGCGCCTTCTCCGGGTAGGCCACATGGCCCTGCACGCCCTGCACGCGCAGCTTCGCCGACAGGCTGCCGCGGCGGCCGACGCGGAGCAGATCGCCCAGCGTTGCGGTCGACGAGGGTTCGCCGGTGATGCACCAGTCGATGCGCTGGCCACGCTCTGCGAACAGGCGCGCGACATGGCGCACGCCGTCGATCGCATCGCCCTCCTCGTCACTGGTCAGCAGCACCGCCAGCGTTCCCGCATGATGCGGGTGGGCTGCGGCGAACTGCTCGGCCGCGATCACGAACGCGGCCACGCTGCCCTTCATGTCGGCCGCGCCACGGCCGTACAGCACGCCATCGCGGATCTGCGGGACGAACGGATCGCTCTGCCAGGCCTCGCGCGGTCCCGGTGGCACCACGTCGGTGTGGCCCAGCAGGACCAGCACCGGCGCACCGCTGCCATGGGTCGCCCACAGGTTGTCGACGTCGCCCAGGCGCAGGTGCTCGCAGTCGAACCCCGCACGCTGCAGCCGCGCCGCAAGCAGCGCCTGGCAGCCGGCATCGTCCGGCGTGACCGATGGCCGTGCGATCAGCTCGCTGGCCAGGTCCAGCACCGCGCTCACGCGCCGCCCACGCCGAAGCGCGCCTTGAACCCGTTGTCGCTGAATCCCTGGCTGACCTTGCCGTCGGACGTCACCACCAGCGGGCGCTTGATCAGCTGCGGGTACTCGCGCAGCAGCAGCTTCCACTCGGCATCGGAGGCGGCCGCCTTGCGATTGTCCGGCAGCTGCCGCCAGGTGGTCGATGACCGGTTGACCATCGCGGACAGGCCGCCCAGCTGCGCGGCCCACTCGACCAGCGTTTCCGGGCCGGGCTTGGTCTCGCGGTAGTCGACGAAGGTGTATGGCACGCCGAAGCGGTCCAGCCACTTGGTCGCCTTCTTGCAGGTATCGCAGTTCTTCAATCCGTAGACAGTGGTGCTCATGGCCATCGGCAATGCTGGAAAACAGAGGGGCAGAATCTCACAACAGACGCTCGGACACGACCCGGAACGGCACGCGTGGCAGGTGGAAGGCCAGCCCGTCGGGCAGCGCAACGCCCATCGCCTGCAGGCGTGGACACTGCAGCGTGCCCTGCAGGTGCAGCGGCCGCAGATGGGTCAGCTCCACCGGCAGGTCGATGCGGGTGCTGGCCCAGTGCCCGTCACAGGTACGGGCGATGGCCTCGTCCTGGCAGGTCAGGAAACGCAGCAGGGCGTGATGGCCGCCAAAGGCCGCCGACCAGGTGGTGTCGTCCCAGCCTGCGGCAACCTGCCACTGCAGTCGAAGCGCCGGCGCGCTGCCGTGCCCACCTTCGATCAGGGTATGGCCGCCGCCATCGGCATCGAGCACATGCGCGAAGCGCACGGAGAGATGAGGTTGCATGGCATCGCTGAAGGCACGCGCACCGGCGACGAAGGCCAGCTGATCCATCACGTTGCGGTCGAACAGCACGACCGGGGTGCCGTCCGGATCGTCGTCGCGGCGCAGGTACCAGCGCCAGTTGCTCTGCTGCGGCGATGGCATCAGCGCCCGCAGAGGGCCGGCCAGGGCCGGCCCGAAGTGACCGTGCCGATAGCTGAGGATGGTGTAAGGCGTACGACCGGCATGGACCACGTAGTGATGGCCAGGCGGCGGTGACGGCGCATGACGCACATCGACCCACCAGCTGGCGTAGACCACGTCGCGCACATCGCTGGCCAGCGCCGGCATCGGCCAGCGCCGCGACAGCGCGCGGCGCAGCCGGGTCCAGCGCGGTGCGTGCAGCAGGCGCGGCAGCATCCGCGCGAACACGTTGTCGAACGGATGCCGGTAGATCGCGGACTGCGCCAGGTCGTCCGGCGCAGCCATCGTCAGTCCGCCAGGCCGCGCAGAAGATCGTTGACGCTGGTCTTGCTGCGGGTGCGGGCATCGACCTGCTTGACGATCACCGCGCAGTACAGCGAGTGCGTGCCGTCCTTGCTCGGCAGCGAGCCCGACACCACCACGCTGTACGGCGGGATGTAGCCGTAGGTGATCTCGCCGGTGGCGCGGTTGTAGATGCGGGTGCTCTGGCTGAGGAACACGCCCATGCCGATCACGCTGTGGTGGCCGACCACTACGCCCTCCACCACTTCCGAACGCGCGCCGATGAAGCAATGGTCTTCGATGATGGTCGGGCTGGCCTGCAGCGGTTCGAGCACGCCGCCGATGCCGGCGCCACCGGACAGGTGGCAATGCTGGCCGATCTGCGCACAGGAACCGACGGTGGCCCAGGTATCGACCATCGTGCCCTCGCCGACATGGGCGCCGATGTTGGTGAAGCTCGGCATCAGCACCACATCCTTGCCGAAGTAGGTACCCCGGCGCGCGATCGCGCCCGGCACCACGCGTACCCCGGCACGACGGAACTTCGCTTCGTCGTACCCGGCAAAGCGCGATTCGACCTTGTCCCAGAACGGGGCCGGACGGGCGTCGACCACTGCCATGTCATTGACACGGAAGTACAGCAGCACCGCCTTCTTCAGCCATTCGTTGACCTTCCAGCCCCCCTGCCCGTCCGGCTCGGCGACACGGAACTCGCCGCTTTCCAGGCCGTCGATCACGCGGTTGACCAGCACCCGGGTCGAGCCCTCCAGTTCATGCAGGGTCAGCGTCGCGCGGCGCTCGAAGGCGCTTTCGATGCCGAACTTCAGTTCTTCCACGCCCGGCGCGGCCGGCCTGCGCAGCGACTTGCGGGCGATGGTCTCGGCGCGCGCGGCTTCCGCGCTCTTGGCCGGGGCCTTCTTCGGCGCCGGCTTCTTCGCCGCAGCCACCTTCTTCACCGGGGCAACGGTCTTCTTTGCGGCCGTCGCGGCAGTGGTCTTTCGGGCCGCTGCGCTCTTGGCGGTCGCGGCGGTCTTCTTTGCAGGCTTGGTGGCCATCAGGTGGGGTCTCCGGCGTTTCGATCAGGGTCCAGGCAGGCCAGCATCGCGTCATGCAGCTGCTGCCGGGCGGGTTCGGTCAGGGGGAGGTCGTGTTCGTCACTGATCACGAAGGTGTCTTCGGCGCGTTCGCCGAACGTGGCAATGCGCGCGTCATGCACGCGCAGGCCCTGGTTGCGCAGCACGAACGCCACGTCGGCCAGCAGGCCGGGGCGGTCGGGTGCAACCAGGGCGAATCGGGTTGCGCCGGGTTCATCGCGGAACTCGATGCGCGGCACGAAGCGGAAGTGACGCAGCTGCCGCGGCACCACCCGCCGCGACGGGCGCAGGCGGCCCAGGTCACCGGCCAGCGCCTCGCGCAGCGCAGCTTCCAGGTTGGCGCTGCTGCCATCGGCGAAGGTATCGGCGGGGCTGACCTCAAAGGTATCGAAGATGGTTCCTGCCGGACCGTCCAGTACCCGTGCGCGATGGATGCCGTAGCCCTTGCGGTCCAGCGTCATCACGATGGCAGCAAACAGGCCGTCGCGATCCGGCGAATGCACGAACACTTCCAGCGCGGGGTCGTCGACGCTGATGCGGCGCACCTTCACCAGCGCCTGGCCCTGCTTCACCGGCACCAGCGCAGCGGCCTGCCAGGCCAGCTGCTCCGGACGCAGGCGGATGAAGCCTTCATCAGGCATGACGGCGAACTGGCGGTCGATCGTGGCATCGTCATAGCCCTGTTCGCGTACCAGCGCGCGCACGCTGTCACGCGCCTCGGCAACGCGCTCGGCGGCCGGCACCGGATGCTCCAGGCCCTCGCGCAGTGCGCGCCGCGTGGCGAAGTACAGATCGGCCAGCAGCCGGTCCTTCCAGGCGTTCCACAGCTTGGGGCTGGTGCCGGCGATGTCGGCGCAGGTCAGCAGGTACAGGTAGTCGAGGCGGTCGCGGCTGCCGACCAGGGTTGCGAAACGATGGATCACGGCCGGATCGGCGATGTCCTGCTTCTGCGCTGTCACCGACATGCGCAGGTGCTGTTCGACCAGCCACGCCACCAGTTCGGTATCCGAGGCACTGAGCGCATGCGCCTGGCAGAACGCGCGCGCATCCACCGCTCCCAGCTCGGAATGATCGCCGCCGCGGCCCTTGGCAATGTCATGGAACAGCCCGGCCAGCAGCAGCAGCTCCGGCTTGCGCAGCCGCGGCCACACTTCATGCGCGATCGAGAAGCGCTCGTCGGCACGGCTGCTGGCGAACTGGCCGATATTGCGCAGAACCATCAGCGTGTGCTGATCGACGGTGTAGACGTGGAACAGGTCGAACTGCATGCGCCCGCTGACCTGGGCGAACGCGGGAATCCACTGGCCCAGCACACCCAGCCGGGCCATCCGCGAGAGCGTGTCGACCGGGCGCTGGCCACGCAGCAGCGCCATGAACTGCTCACGCGCATCGGCATCGGCCTGGTCATAGCCGGGCAACAGCGGCAGCGACTCGGCCAGTGCGCGCGCGGTCAGCGAATGCAGGCCACGCACCTGCGGGTTGTTGGCCCAGCCGGCGAACAGGGCGAACACCTGGCCGATGTCGCCGCGCGGCCACGCCGCCTCGTTCGCCGCCAGATAGCCGCGGCGCAGCGAGAAACCCACGGTCAGCGGTTCCGGCAGCGCTTCGCCGTCGAACTGCTCCTCGAAGCGTTGCAGCAGGCGGTCGCTGATCCGGCGCACCACCGAAGCGGCGCGATAGAACCCCTGCATCATCTTCTCGACGCCCAGGTTCTCGGCGTCGTCCTCAAAACCCAGCCGCGCGGCCAGTGTCTTCTGGTAATCGAAGCGGAGGCGCTCCTCCGGCCGCCGTGCTACCAGGTGCAGGCCGAAGCGCAGGCGCGCCAGCACCGCGCGCTCCCGCTGGAGCGCCGCGGCTTCGTCGGCACCCAGATGGCCCAGCCCGACCAGCGCCTCAAGGTCGCGAACGCCGAACGCGCGCAGCGCCATCCACCCCAGCGTATTGAGATCACGCAGCCCGCCGGGGCCATCCTTCAGATCGGGCTCGAGGTTGTCGGCGGTATCGCCGAAACGCTGGTGGCGGTTGCGCAGTTCCTCCAGCTTGGCCAGGAAGAAGGTGCGCGCCGGCCACAGTCCGCTGTCGTCGTCGGTTGCTTCGCGCAGCGCCCGGCGCGCCGCATCGTCGGCCAGGATCGGGCGCGCTTCGATCAGCGCGGTCAGCACGGTCTGGTCGGCGGCCGCCTCGCGGCACTGCGCCGCCGAGCGCACGGCATGGCTGACCGCCAATCCGCAATCCCACAGCAGGGCGAACAACCGCGCCAGGCCCGCTTCGTGGGCGAGCTGCGCTGGCGGCGCGCCGAACACCAGCAGATCGATGTCAGACCGTGGGAACAGCTCCCCACGGCCGTAGCCGCCCACTGCGAACAGGGACAGCCCGCTGTCGGACGGCAGGCAGCGCTGCCACGCCAGCCGGATCAGGTGATCGGCCGCGCGCGCGCGCAGTGCCAGCAGGCGCTCGATGTTGTCGCCCTGGTCGAAACGGCGGTACAGCCGCGCATCGGCCTGCTGCAGCGCCTGCCGTGCAGCGGAAGCCCAGTCCGGGTCGTTGAGCGACGCGGCCGGCGTGTCCAGCAGCGAACTCGCCGGCAGCATCCTCAGGAGACCTGCGATTCGCCCGGCGACAGGGTCAGCACGTCAACGCCGGTCTCGGTGACCGCGATCATGTGCTCCCATTGCGCCGACAGCTTGCGGTCCTTGGTCACCACGGTCCAGCCATCCGGCAGCACCTTGTTGTAACGGGTGCCCTCGTTGATCATCGGCTCGATGGTGAAGGTCATGCCCGGCTGCAGCACCAGGCCCTGCCCCGGGCGACCGTAATGCACCACCTGCGGCTCGTCGTGATAGACCTTGCCGATGCCGTGGCCGCAGTACTCGCGCACCACGCTGAAGCGCTCGCCTTCGGCATAGCTCTGGATCGCGTGGCCGATGTCGCCCAGGGTCGCCCCCGGACGTACCGCGCGGATGCCGCGCCACATCGCTTCGTAGGTGGTCTCCACCAGGCGGCGCGCCATCACCGACGGTGTGCCGACGAAGTACATGCGACTGGTGTCGCCGTGCCAGCCATCCTTGATGACGGTCACGTCGATGTTGACGATGTCGCCGTCCTTGAGCACCTTGCCTTCGCTCGGAATGCCGTGGCAGATGACGTTGTTGACCGAGGTGCACACGGTCTTGGGGAAGCCGCGGTAGCCGACGTTGGCCGGAATGGCGCCCTGCACGTTGACGATATGGTCATGGCAGATGCGGTCCAGTTCCTCGGTGGTGACACCGGGCTTGACGTGGGGGGTGACGATGTCCAGCACTTCGCTGGCCAGGCGGCCGGCGATGCGCATCATCTCGATTTCCTGCGGGGTTTTCAGATTCACGCTCATGGCGCCCATTATCGCCGATCCGGCCGCAATCTGAACGAACGCCACCCAACTGGACGTTCCCGGCCATGCACAGTTCCGGCAAGGCGAGCGAAAGCGTGATCGCGCCCACATTCCGCAGCCCCTGTTTATCACGGATTACAGACACTTGGCGGTCCTAAGCTGGCGCCAGCGTCGCCGAAGCGGCCCCGAACGTGCCGCCTTCGCCTTGTTCAACGGACCTTCGGGTCAAGGAGGTTGTCCATGCGAATCCCACTGCGCTCCTCCCTTGCCGGGGCCATGACCGCGCTGCTGCTGGCCGGCCCGGCGCTGGCGGCCGATACCACCACCTTCAACGTCACCCTCGTGGTTACCAAGGCCTGCACCATCACGGCCGCGGCCGCCACCAACGTCGACTTCGGTACCGCCGCATCGACCACCGCGATACCTACCCTGGGCCAGGGCTCGGTGACCGCCCAGTGCTCTGCGCTGACCCCGTATACGATCGCGCTGAACGCGGGTGCGAACGCCGGTACGGCCGGCGACGTCACCACCCGGCGCATGAAGAACACCGACGCGGCGGTGACCGCCAACAACTACGTCGGTTACCAGCTGTACCGCGACGCGGCACACAGCCTGGTCTGGGGGTCGACGACCGGCACCAATACCCAGGCCGGCATCGGCACGGGCCTGGCGGTCCCCTACATCGTCTACGGCCAGATCCTGAACCTGAGCACCAACAACGCGGCCGCCGGCAACTACCTGGACACGATCACCGCCACGATCACTTATTGATGGAGCACGCCTCCATGTCCCGACCCCGCCTGTGGCGCGCCGCCGGCGTGGCGTTGCTCGCCTGCCTGCTGGCCAGCGCCATGGCCACCTCCGCCGCCACCAGTCTGCAGGTCGCGCCCACCACCCTGCAGCTGGAGCCCCGCCAGCGTGCCGCCGAGCTGTGGCTGACCAACAGCGGGACCGCGCCGGTGAAGCTGCAGGTGCGGGTGTTCCGCTGGGTCCAGCAGGATGGCAATGAGCAGCTGCTGCCTGCCGATGGACTGCTGGCCACCCCACCGATGCAGGAACTGGCCGCAGGCCAGCAGCAGCTGGTGCGGGTGATGCGCACGGACAGCGAGGCACCGGCCTCCCAGCAGCATTACCGCCTGATCGTCGACGAAGTGCCGGACCTGGCCACCCGCGCCAGCGGCATGCAGTTCGTGCTGCGCTATTCGATCCCGGTATTCATCCAGCCGGCTGGGGGCACGCCGGCACCGCGCCTGCAGGCACGCCTGCTGCGGCTGGACGATGGTCGCAGTGGCGTCGAGATCGACAATTCCGGCGACAGCTACGCGCAGATCGCCGACCTGGCGCTGGGCAGTGTCGAACGCCCGCGTATCGTCCACCCCGGCCTGCTGGGCTATGTGCTGCCCGGCCAGGTGATGCGCTGGCCCGTGGAGCGCACGGCGGTCGACCGGGACAACGACCAGATCACGGCCAAGATCAATGGCGAGTCGACGCAGACACCGCTATCGCCGCCACCGGCTCGCTGAGGCGGTGGTGGGCACGGTGCTCGCTGCCGCGTGGGTTCCCGCGGCTCCGGCCGCCGACGTGTCCGGCATCTCCGGCGTCTCCGCCGATGCCCTGCTGCCTCCCCCGACACCGCTGACGGCCAGCCAGACGCTGTACCTGGACGTCTCACTGAACAGCACGCCGCGCGGCCTGCTGCCCTTCACTGAAGCACGTGGTCGCCTGCAGGCCAGTCCGGAGGTGCTGCGCCAGCTCGGCTTCAGTGCCACCGGCGATGCACCGGTGTTTCTGGATCAGATCAGCGGCGTGGTCGCGCGCTACGACGCCCAACTGCAGACACTGGCGCTGGATGTGCCGCTGGACCAGCTGACCCTGCCCACCACCCTGCTCGGCCGCCCGCAGGTGCGTACGCCGGCCGGCAGCGCCTCGCCGGGCCTGCTGCTCAACTACGACGTGTACGGCAGCCGCATCGAAGCACTCGGTAACCTTACCCTGAGCTCGGAACTGCGCCTGTTCGGCATCGGCAGCGGCACCTTCGAGAACACGGCGGTCACCCGTCGCTACCAGCAGCCGGACGACCGTCACTGGCGCAGCGAAAGCGTGCGCCTGGATACGCACTGGACACTGGATTTTCCCGAGTCGGCGACCACGCTGGAGATCGGTGATTTCTACAGCGGCTTTGTCGACTGGACCCGGCCGGTGCGCCTGGGCGGCGTGCAGGTCGGACGCAACTACGGGCTGCAGCCCTACCGCGTGCTGACACCGACGCCCGGCTTCCTGGGCGAGGCGGTGGTGCCGTCAACGGTGGAGCTGTACGTCGACGGGTTGCGCCAGTACAGCGGCCAGGTGCCGGTCGGACCGTTCCAGCTGGCGGCACAGCCGGGCATCAGCGGCACCGGCACCGCGCAGGTTGTGGTGACCGATGCCTTCGGCCGCATGCAGACGCTGGATTTCAGCTTCTATGGCACCCAGCAGCTGCTGGCCAAGGGCCTGTCGGACTGGTCGGTCGGTGCCGGACAACTGCGCGAAGCGTTCGGCGAACGCTCTTTCGAGTACGACAGCCGCACGGTGGCCAGCGCCAGCTGGCGTGGCGGCATCAGCGACACCTTCACCGGCGAAGCGCACGCCGAAGGCGGTGGCGGCCTGCTGCAGGCCGGCGTCGGTGGCTGGTGGCTGGCGGGCGAGGCCGGCGTGTTCAATGCCGCCTACGCGCACAGCCGCCTGCAGGGCCTGCAGGGTGGCCAATGGGCGCTGGGCTACAGCTGGAACAACCGCCGCTTCAATTTCAATGTGCGCAGCGTACGCACCCACGGCGACTACCGCGATCTGGGCGCGCTGCAGGACAACCTGCCCCCGCGCATCAGCGAACAGGCCACTGCCGGTCTCGATCTGCTGGGGCTGGGAACGCTGAGCGCAAGCTACCTGCGGCTGCGCTACCCCGATGGCGACGACAACCGCTATGCCAGCCTGTTCTGGTCGCGCACCTGGAGCCAGCGCTGGTCGGCCTACCTCTCGGTCAACCAGAATCTGGACAGCAGCGACGACCGCAACATCTACCTGTCAGTGAGCGCGAGCCTCGGCAACAACCGCCAGGCCAGCCTCTCCAGCCAGCGCAACGGCGACAGCCAGGCCTGGGTGGCCGATATCACCCAGCCGGTCCCCGGCGATGGCAGTGCCGGCGGCATCGGCTGGCGCGCGCAGGTGCGCGGGGGCGACGAGGGCACAGGCGGCCTGGCCGAGGTCGGCATCCTCAACGACGTGGGGCGTTACGCGCTCGGCGCATCGCGCCAGGCCGGCATTGACTACGCCTATGCCAGCGCCAGCGGCAGCCTGGTGTGGATGGACGGGCACACCTTTGCCACCCGCGAGGTCTCCGACGCCTTCGCGGTGGTCAGCACCAGCGGCGTCGCCGGTGTGCCGGTACGGCTGGAAAACCGCCTGATCGGCGTCACCGACGACCGGGGCCTGCTGCTGGTCAGCCCCCTGCTGTCGTGGCAGCGCAACCGGGTCTCCATCGACACGCTCGACCTGCCGGCGGACATGCGCGCCGACCGCGTCGAGGACTGGGTGACGCCCCGCCAGCGCGCCGGTACCGGCGTGACGTTCCATCTGCGCTCGCGGCCGTCGCTGACCCTGGTCCTGCAGGACATGGCCGGACAACCGCTGGAGGTGGGCAGCGAAGTGCAGCTGCCGCAGGGTCGCCAGGCCACCGTCGGCTACGATGGCCTGCTTTACCTGGAGGACGTGGCGCCAGGCAGCGTGCTGTACATCACCACCAGCCACAGCCAGTGCCGGGTGAAGGTGCCGGCCACACCGGAAGTGGCTGCCAGCGGCGCCCGGCCCTGCCCGGCACCGGTGCCGTGCATTCCCGAGGTGGCGCCATGAAGGTGCCCGTGCTCGTCCTGCTGCTCGTGCTGGGCCTGCTGGCCGCCACACCGGCGCACGCGGCGGCGGTGTGCACGGCCACCGCCAACCCCACCCTGCCGTTCGGCAACGTCAACAGCAATGCCCCCGGCCCCACCCCGGCCACGCTGAACATCACCGTCACCTGCACGACGGCGGCGCTGAGCCTGCTGGCCACCACCGGCGTGCGCGTGTGCGTGGGCATCGGTGCCGGCAGCGGCGGTGGCAGCAGCAGCACCTGGCGGACCCTGCGCACCAGTACCGGCACCCCTCCCGACACCCTGAACTTCCAGCTCTACAACAATGCCGGCTACAGCCAGGTCACCGGCCTGGTTCCCCGCGGTACGCCGCCAGCGCAGGAGCTGACCATGACCTACAACGTGCCGCTGGTGGTCGGCGGCAGCGGCGCGCAGTCCACCCAGCTGTTCGCGCAGATCCCGGCCAACCAGGTGCTGGCCGCGGGCAACTACAGCAGCACCTTCAGCGGCGCCGACGTGGTGCTGACCTGGGCCTGGAACGAAGTGCTGCTGGGCAACGCGACCGTACCGGCCACCTGCAACGGCGGCGCCACCGGTACCAACAGCGCCAGCGCGGCCTTCAGCTTCACCGCGACCGCGACCGTGCTGCCACAGTGCGGCAGCTACCTCACCACCCCGCTGGACTTCGGCAACGTCACCGGCGGCATCACCAGCAACATCGACCGGACCGCCACCCTGACCCTGACCTGCCTGAAGAACACGGCGTTCCAGATCGGCCTGGACAACGGCCAGAACAATCCACCGGCCACCCCGACCCGGCGCATGCGCACCACCATCGGGGGCAGCAGCTACTACCTGGCCTATGAGCTGTACCGCGACAGCGCACGCAGCCAGCGCTGGGGCAGCACGCTCACCGTCGATACCGCCAGCGGAACCGGTACCGGCAGTGCGCAGCAGCTGACGATCTACGGCCGGGTGCCGCCGGTCACCGGCCAGCCGCCGGCAGGTACCTACAACGATGTGGTGCAGGTGACGATCACCTACTGACCGGTGCCGGCAGCACCTGCCGCCCTACAGATTCGGCGCGCCCGGTCGATAGCGTCCAGCAGGTATCCCGGCACGGTGGATGACAGGTGGTTCGCGCAGTTCCGATCCTGGCGATGATGCTCGCCGCCCCCCTGGCCTGGGCCGAGCCGGCAGCCCCGGTGCAGGTGCGTCTGGTCGTAGTGGAAGCCTGCCAGGGCGATGCCGGCGGCCGCGCGTGTGCCGTTCCGCACCAGCGCAGCGATGCCCCGCAGCTGCCGGCACAGCTGCGTGAACTCGCCCCCGCGCCAGCCGCGCCCACCGACGACGCTCCTGCCGCGCCGACATTCATCTACTGATGCCGATGCGCGCGCTCCTTGCCCTGTTCCTGCTGCTGCCGGGGCTGCCTGCCGCCGCACTGGACCTGCTGCCCACGACCCTGCAGCTGCCCGCCGAAGGAGGCCGCACCGAACTCTGGCTGCACAACCCCGGCCCTGAGCGCTGGCAGGGCGAGGTGCAGATCCTGGCCTGGGAGCAGCAGCTGGACGCCGAACGGCTGCAGCCGAGCGACCGCATCCTGGCCAGTCCGACCCGACTGGATCTGGCGCCCGGCGCCCGCCAGCGGGTCTGGCTGCTGCCCCGCAGCGCCGTCCCGGTCGCTGCCGAGCAGGCCTACCGTATCGTGCTCGCCCCCGGCAGAAGCAGCCTGCCACGCTACTCGCTGCCGCTGTTCCAGGGCGCGGTTGCGTCGTCAGCGCGCCCGGCCGTGCGTGCACGCGTCGAATCCAACGGGTCGCAGACTCATCTGCGACTGGACAACCCGGGCCGCCTGCATGCGCGCCTGGACGGGCTTTCATTCGAGTCCGCCGGCGGCCATCGCAGCGTGCTGCTGCCGGGCCTGGCCGGCTATGTGCTGGCAGGACGGGAAAGGCGCTGGACGTTGCCGGCACGCCGCGACGGCTATCTCGGCGGCCGCTTCCGGGCCCGCCTGCAGGACGGCCGGGAGGTCGTTCTGGACGCATGGGACCCGTCAATTGCGGCGAACCCTCCGGCCGGGCTATAATCGCCGGGATGCCCTGCCGCCCAGTGCGCGGGACCATCGTCCACACCGGACGTCACCGGTGAATCCACACCTGCTGCCCCCATCCGTGCCGGGGTGCTCCGCAAGGAGTTCGGCCACGGAGGCAACAGGGAAGCCCAACCCCGGAACCGATCGCGCTTCCACGCGTCCCGCATACCTGTCCCGCGGGCGGAATCGCTGGTTCCATATCAGGAGTACTGCAATGCCCCAGGTCACCATGCGTCAGATGCTGGAAGCCGGCGTCCACTTCGGCCACCAGACCCGTTACTGGAACCCAAAGATGGCTCCGTACATCTTCGGCGCCCGCGGCAAGATCCACATCATCAACCTGGAAAAGACCGTCCCGCTGTTCAACGACGCGATGAACTTCATCTCGTCGGTTGCCCAGAAGCGCGGCACCGTCCTGTTCCTGGGCACCAAGCGCAGCGCCCGCGAAACCATCAGGGAAGAAGCCGAGCGTTGCGGCATGCCGTTCATGAACCAGCGTTGGCTGGGCGGCACCCTGACCAACTTCCGTACCGTCAAGCAGTCGGTTGCCCGCCTGAAGGAACTGGAAGCCGGTGAAACCGACGGCACCTTCGAGAAGCTGGTCAAGCACGAAGTGCTGGGCCTGCGTCGCGAGCGCGACAAGCTGGAAGCCTCGCTGGGCGGCATCAAGGACATGAACCGTCTGCCGGACGCCATCTTCGTCATCGACATCGGCCACGAAGACATCGCCATCAAGGAAGCCAAGAAGCTCGGCATCCCGGTGATCGCCGTGGTTGATACCAACTACAACCCGGAGCTGGTCGATTACGCCATCCCGGGCAACGACGACGCCATCCGCGCCGTGCAGCTGTACGCCCGTGCCGCCGCCGACGCCGTGCTGGAAGGCAAGGCCGCTGCTCCGCACGCCGCCTCGGTGCGCGAGGAAGAGTTCGCTGAAGCCGCCGCTGAAGGCGAAGAGAAGCCGGCCCGTCGCGCTCCGGCCAAGAAGACCGCCAAGAAGGGCGACGAAGCCCAGGCCTGATCCAGGCCCCGGGGTGGGCCCCAGCGCCCACCCCTCCTGCATGCCGCCCTCGGCGCGTGACAGGACCATGTCATACGGGCCGGCCACCATGCCGGCCCAACCCCTTTCTTTCGTGAGGTAATCCCGTGGAAATCACTGCTTCCCTGGTCAAGGAACTGCGCGAGCGCACCGGCGCCGGCATGATGGAATGCAAGAAGGCGCTGACCGAAGCCGCCGGCGACATCGACGCTGCGGCGGAACTGCTGCGCAAGTCCGGCGCTGCCAAGGCCGACAAGAAGGCTGACCGCGTGGCCGCCGAAGGCCGTCTGGGCCTGGCACAGGACGGCGGCAAGGCCGTGCTGGTCGAAGTCAACTCGGAAACCGACTTCGTCGCCAACGACGTCAACTTCAAGACCTTCGTCGACGCCGTTGCCGCTGCCGCCCTGGCATCGGGCGCTGCCGACGTCGAAGCGCTGAAGACCGCCAAGCTGGCCTCCGGCGAGACCGTCGAAGAAGCCCGCGCCCTGGCCGTGCAGAAGCTGGGTGAGAACATCCAGATCCGCCGCATCGCCAAGGTCGACGGCAACAACACCGTGGGTGCCTACGTGCACACCAATGGCAAGGTCGGCGTGCTGGTGGACCTGGTCGGTGGCGACGCCGAACTGGCCCGCGGCCTGGCCATGCACGTGGCTGCGCTGAAGCCGCCGCACAACAAGGCCGCCGACGTTCCGGCCGACTTCGTCGAGAAGGAAAAGGAAATCGAACTGGCCAAGATGTCCGAGAAGGACAAGTCGAAGCCGGCCGACATCCTGGAAAAGATCATCAGCGGCAAGATCAACAAGATCGTCAGCGAAGTGACCCTGTACGGCCAGGCCTATGTGCTGGACGGCGACAAGACCGTCGAGCAGGTGGTCAAGGCCGCCGGCGCCGACGTCGCTGGTTTCCAGCTGCTGGTCGTCGGCGAAGGCATCGAGAAGGTGGTGGAAGACTACGCCGCCGAAGTTGCCAAGGCGATGCAGGTCTGAGTCCAGCCTTCCGGCTGTGAAGCGACCAGAAGGAGCCGCGGGGAACCGCGGCTCTTTTTTTATGCGTCAGTGAACTTTGCGTTGCGCGCGAATCAGGCCGATACTCGGCGCAGGGAATCCTCAGTCACATAGCAGGATAGAAAGTCGCAGACTGTGATGAATTCCTAGGTATTCTTGCCCTAATGGAATTGAACGATCCGCCATGCCTCCCGAGCTGACAGCTGCCCTGGCGCTCTGCCGCAACCTCCCCTCGCCACCCGGTATTGCCCTGCGCATCATCGAACTGGCCCAGGATCCGGAAGCGGACATCGCCACCGCCGCCGACATCATCGCCATCGACATGGCGCTCAGCGCCCGCATGCTGCGCATCGCCAACTCGCCGCTGTACGCCAGCCGGCGGCGCATCGAGAATCTCGGCCAGGCACTGACCATGCTGGGCCTCAACGCCACCATCAGCCTTGCGCTGGGTTTCACGGTCACCCAGGGACTGACCGGCAGCGGTGCCGATCACGACCTGCGCCAGCGGGCCTGGAAGCGCAGCATCCTCAGTGCACTGGCCGCCAGCCAGCTCGGCCAGGCGCGCGGGCTGCGCCGCCTGGAAGAGCTGATGCTGGCCGGACTGCTGCAGGACATGGGCGTGCTGTGCCTGGCGCAGGCCGAAGCCGAGCGCTACCTGCCCCTGCTGCGTGAAGCACGCGACAACCTCGACCTGGTTGCCCGCGAACGCGACGTGCTGGGCTGCAGCCACGCCGATGTCGGCGCCTGGGTGGCCGAGCAGTGGGGCCTGCCGCGCTACCTGGTGGAGAGCATCAGCCACAGCGAAGACGAGGACGCCGCCGATTCGCCCTTCCAGGCGTGCGTGCAGCTGTCCGGCGCGGTCGCCGACATCTGGCTGGACGGCGACGCCGACGCGGCCCGCGAACGGGCGCTGCAGCAGGTGCATGACCGCCTGGATCTGGACAGCGCCCGCTTCGACCAGGTCCTGGCCCGCATCAGCGATGCCCTGCCCGATATCGCCAGCCTGTTCGAAGCCGGCCTGAATTCTCCGGCGCGGGTGCACGAACTGATCGATCACGCACAGGAGCTGGCCACCCTGCGCAACCTGCGCGAAATGCAGGATGCCGACCAGGCACGGCGACGCGCCGATGAATTCGAGGCGCGCGCCAAGCGGCTGGCCGACCAGGCCCACCGCGACGCGCTGACCGGCGTACTCAACCGGCGCCAGCTGGAAGCGGTGCTGGAGCAGGAATTCCTGCGCGCCGGCCGGCATGGCTGGCCGCTTTCGGTGGCCTTCATCGACCTGGACGACTTCAAGAAGATCAACGACGCCCACGGTCATCTGACCGGCGACGAGGTGCTGCGCGCCTTCGCCGGCAAACTGCAGGGCCAGCTGCGCAACAGCGACACCGTCGCCCGCTTCGGTGGCGAGGAGTTCGTGGCGCTGCTGCCCAATACCAGCGAATCGGTGGCGCTGGAGGTGATCCGGCGCGTACTGGCGAACATTGTCGCCACGCCGATGGCCGAACTCGAGGGAGGGCCGCTGTTCGTCACCTTCTCCGCCGGCGTGGCCACGCAAGGGGGCTACGAACGCTTCGCTGACGTGCAGGACCTGCTGCGCGCCGCCGATGACGTGCTGTATCGATCCAAGAACCTGGGCCGCAACCGGGTGATCGCCCGCTCCCCCGGCGCGCTGGGCCACGACGAACTGTCCGCCACTGCCGGCCTCGAAGCGGGCTGAACGGGACGCCCCGATGAGCGGGGCGATCCAGCCGATTTTGCGCCGCAGTGCACAAAACACTTTGGCCGGGCGCCGCATGCGCGTAGAATCGCCCGCGATTTCCACGCACCCGAGGTCCCCATGTCCAAGCTCGCCTATCGCCGCATCCTGCTGAAACTCTCCGGGGAGGCGCTGATGGGAGACGAGGACTACGGCATCGACCCGAAGGTCATCAACCGCCTGGCCCGTGAAGTGATCGAGGCCCAGCAGGCAGGGGCCGAAGTGGCACTGGTGATCGGCGGCGGCAACATCTTCCGCGGCGCCGGCCTGGCTGCCGGCGGCATGGACCGGGTCACCGGCGACCAGATGGGCATGCTGGCCACCGTCATCAACGCGCTGGCCATGCAGGACGCCCTGGAGAAGCTGGGCGCCAAGGCCCGCGTGATGAGCGCGATCAAGATCAACGACGTGTGCGAGGACTACATCCGCCGCCGCGCCATCCGCCACCTGGAAAAAGGCCGGCTGGTGATCTTCGCCGCCGGCGTCGGCAGCCCCTTCTTCACCACCGATTCCGGCGCAGCCCTGCGTGCCATCGAGATCGGTGCGGACCTGCTGCTCAAGGCCACCAAGGTCGATGGCGTGTACGACAAGGATCCGAACAAGCACAGCGACGCGGTCCGCTTCGACAGCCTGAGCTACGACGAAGTGATCCGCCGCGGGCTGGAAGTGATGGACACCGCCGCCTTCGCACTGGCCCGCGACAGCGATCTGCCGATGCGGGTGTTCGACATGGGCCAGCCGGGCGAGCTGCTGAAGATCCTCAGCGGCGAGAACATCGGCACCCTGGTCCAGGGCCGCGACCCGGCCTGAGCCTGAGCGCAAGGCGACGCCCGGGCCGATCCAGGCCCGGCAGCGTCCCGTATTCGCCTATAATCGCCCGATTCCAGTTACATCCAGGACCCGGGCGATGCTCAACGACATCAAGAACAACGCGCAGACGCGCATGGCCAAGAGCATCGACGCTCTGAAGCACACCCTCACCTCGATCCGCACCGGGCGTGCTACTCCGGCCCTGCTGGACCGCGTCACCGTCAATGCCTACGGCAATGCCAGCACCCCGCTGAACCAGGTCGCCTCGATCTCCAACGCCGACGCCCACTCGCTGCTGGTCACGCCGTTCGACAAGAGCATGATCAAGGAGATCGAGAAGGGGCTGTACAACGCCGAGTTCACCCCGAATACGCTGGGCACCGCGATCCGCATCAACATGCCGCCGCCGACCGAAGAGCGCCGCAAGGAACTGGTCAAGCAGGTGCAGAAGGAAGGTGAAGGCGCCAAGATCGCGATCCGCAACATCCGTCAGGACGCGAACAAGGAAATCGCCAAGCTGGTCAAGGACAAGGCGATCAGCGAAGACGAGAAGAAGCGCGGCGAAGACGATATCCAGAAGCTGACCGACAGCAACATCAAGGATGTCGACAAAGTCGTCGCGGACAAGGAAAAGGAACTGTTGTCGGTCTGAAGTCGATGCCTTCAGTCCCGCCTCCCCTGCCGGCCGCCCTGCCCCGCCACGTCGCCATCATCATGGATGGCAACGGACGCTGGGCACAGCAGCGCCGCCGCCCGCGCGTGATCGGCCACCGTGCCGGCGCGCGCGCGGTCAACCGCACCATCGAGCGCTGCCTTGAACTGGGCATCCCGGCGCTGACCCTGTTCGCCTTCTCCAGCGAGAACTGGGGCCGGCCGCAGGACGAAGTCGATGCGTTGATGAAGCTGTTCCTGGGTGCGCTCGACCGCGAAGTGGACGAGCTGCACCGCCGGGGCGTGCGCGTGCGCTTCATCGGCGAGCGCGAGCGCTTCGGCGCCTCGCTGGTCAGCCGCATGCAGCTGGCCGAACAGCGCACCGCCGGCAACACCACGCTGACCCTGTCGATCGCCGCCAGCTATGGCGGCCGCCAGGACATCGCCCGCGCGGCGCGCGCACTGGCTGCCGAAGTGGCGGCCGGACGGCTGCTGCCCGAACAGATCGACGAGACGCTGCTGGGCCGGCAGATGGCCCTGGCCGACCTGCCGGCACCGGACCTGTTCATCCGCACCGGTGGCGACACCCGCATCAGCAATTTCCTGCTGTGGCAGCTGGCCTACACCGAGCTGTGGTTCACCGAGGCACTGTGGCCGGACTTCGACGCCGCGATGCTGCAACAGGCGCTGGATGCCTATGCGGGCCGTGAGCGCCGCTTCGGCCTGACCAGCGCCCAGATCGCCGCCCTGGCCACCGAGACGTCCAGCCCATGACCAAGACCCGAGTCCTCGCCGCGCTGATCATGGCGCCGGTCGCCATTGCCGCGATCCTGCTGCTGCCGACGCAATGGCTGGCCGCCGCGGCCGCCGCCGTCCTGCTGATCGGCCTGTGGGAATGGCTGAAGCTGGCCGACGTTGAAGACACCCTGGCGCGCACCGTGCTGCTGGTATTGAACCTGCTGCTGATGGTGCTGCTGGTGTGGGCCGACGGCAGTACCCTGGTGCTGTTCCAGATCACCACGCTGGTCGGCGTCGCCTGGTGGCTGGCGGCGCTGGTCTGGCTGCGCTTCTTCAACTTCGGTGCACAGCCGGGCAGCCCCGCGCGCATCCTCAAGCTGCTGGCCGGCACACTGGCCATCGTGCCGGCCTGGGCCGCACTGGTGCTGATCCACGCCGGCGGCGACCCGCCCGGCCGGCAGGGGCATCTGTGGCTGCTGGCCGCGCTGGCGCTGGTCTGGGCCGCCGATTCGGGCGCCTACTTTGCCGGCCGCCGCTTCGGCAGGCACAAGCTGGCCCCGCGCATCAGCCCGAACAAGACCTGGGAAGGCCTGGTCGGCGGCCTGCTGGCCGGCGTGGCCGTGGCCGTCGGCCTGGGATGGCTGGCCGGTATCGACCTGGCCCACCTGCCGGGCCTGCTGATCACGTCCGTGGTCGCCGTGCTGGCCTCGGTGCTGGGCGATCTGTTCGAGAGCCTGATCAAGCGCCATGCCGGTGCCAAGGACTCGGGCAACCTGATCCCGGGCCATGGTGGCGTGCTCGACCGTGTCGACGGCGTCCTGGCAGCCGTGCCGGTGTTCGCGCTGGGCAAGGAAATCTTCGGATTCTGACCATGCATGCAGCAGCAGACCTGCGCCGGGTCGCCGTGTTCGGCGCCACCGGATCGATCGGTGCCTCCACCCTGGATGTGATCACGCGCCATCCGCAGCGCTACCGGGCCACCGTGCTGGCCGCCGGCCGCCAGGTGCAGGCGCTGCTTGCCCTGTGCCGCCAGCATCAGCCCCTGCACGCGGTGATCGCCGACGAGGCCCTGTACCCTGCGCTGCGCGACGGCCTGCGCGAGGCCGGCCTGGCGACCCAGGCCCACGCCGGCCAGGCAGCGCTGGACCAGCTTGCTGCCAGTGACGCCTGCGACACTGTGGTGGCTGCCATCGTCGGCGCAGCAGGGCTGTCCTCGACCCTGGCCGCCGCCGCCGCGGGCAAGCGCATCCTGCTGGCAAACAAGGAATCGCTGGTGCTGGCGGGCGAACTGCTGACCCGTACCGCCGAACGTGCCGGGGCCGAGATCATTCCGATCGACAGCGAGCACAGCGCCATCTTCCAGTGCCTGCGCTCGCGCGACGCCAGCCTCGAAGGCGCCGGGGTGCGCCGGATCCTGCTCACCGCTTCCGGTGGACCGTTCCGTGGCCGCAGCCGCGCCGAACTGGCGCAGGTCACCCCGGCCCAGGCCGTGGCCCACCCGAAGTGGTCGATGGGGCCGAAGATCTCGGTCGATTCCGCCACCCTGATGAACAAGGGCCTGGAAGTGATCGAGGCCCACCACCTGTTCGCCGTGCCGGGCGAACGCATCGACGTGCTGGTCCATCCGCAGAGCCTGGTCCATTCGCTGGTCGAATTCGTCGACGGCTCGACCCTGGCGCAGATGGGCCTGCCGGACATGCGCACCACCCTGGCCGTTGGCCTGGGCTGGCCGCAGCGCATCGCCTCGGGCGTGGCCGGGCTGGATCTGCTGGCGCAGGGCCGGCTGGATTTCGAGGCGCCCGATACCGAGGCCTTCCCCTGCCTGGCGTTGGCCTGGCAGGCGATGCGCGCCGGCGGCACCGCCCCGGCGATACTGAACGCCGCCAACGAAGAGGCCGTTTCAGCGTTTCTTCAGGGCCGGATCGGTTTCCTGACCATCCCGGCACTGGTCGCTAACGCTCTTTCAACACTGCCGACCGAGCCAGCCGATACACTGGAGGTCCTGTTGTCCGCCGACCAGCGCGCACGCCTGCTGACCCTGAACGCCATCGACGCCGCCTGAACCGCCCGCCTGCCCAGCCCTGCATGACGACGCCGCCCCTGCCCGCCAACGTGAGCCTGCATGACTGACTTCATCGGATCGGTCTGGTGGATGATTGTCAGCCTGGGGCTGCTGGTCACCTTCCACGAGTTCGGGCATTACTGGGTCGGCCGCCTGTGCGGCGTCAAGGTGCTGCGCTTCTCTGTCGGCTTCGGCCGGCCGCTGTGGTCGCGGCGCGACCGGCATGGAACCGAATTCGCCATTGCTGCGATTCCGCTGGGCGGCTATGTGAAATTCCTCGACGAGCGCGAAGTCGAGGTGCATCCGCAGGAACGCGGCCAGGCGTTCAACCACAAGACCGTCTGGCAGCGCATCGCCATCGTCGCCGCCGGCCCCGTCGCCAACCTGCTGCTGTGCATCCTGCTGCTGTGGGCGATGTTCGTGATCGGCAAGCAGGACTATTCGCCCACCCTCGGCCGCACCAGCGGCATCGCCGCGACGGCGGGGCTGAACAGCGGTGACCGCGTGCTGCGCGTGGACGACCGCCCGGTCAGCACCCTGGGCGAGGCCAGCATGGCGCTGACCGCGGCAGCGATGGACCGTCGTGATGTCACGTTGGACGTGATCGACCGCAGCGACCAGCTGCATGTCCGTACCCTGCCGCTGTCGCAGCTGCCGGCAGGCTTCGATGAACGGCGGGTGCCGATCCTGGCGGGTCTGTACTGGCAGTCATGGCTGCAGCCCGCCCTGGTCGACAGGCTCACACCGGATTCCGTTGTTGCGGGCCAGCTGCAGCCGGGCGACCTCATCGTGGCCATCGACGGGCAGCGCATTGACAGCGTTGACCAGGTGATCGGCGAAATCCAGGCCCTGGGCCGCACCGGCGGCCCCGGCATGATCGAAGTCCTGCGTGGCGGCGAGCGGCTGGCACTGGAAGTGACTCCGCGCCAGGGCAAGGACGGCAAGGGCGAGCCGGTCTGGCAGATCGGCGTCGGTTTCCCCACCACCTACAGCCCGGCCTACGACACCCTGCTGCGTTACGGGCCACTGGACGCGGTCACCGTGGCGGTGCGTGAAACCGGCCGGCTGGCCGCCGACTCGCTGGGCATGATGGCCCGCATCGTGACCGGCAAGGCCTCGCTGCAGAACGTTTCCGGCCCGGTCACCATCGCCCGTGTGGCCAATGTATCGGCCAAACGTGGGCTCGACTGGTTCCTGCAGTTCCTCGCGCTGCTGTCGCTGAGCCTGTGCATCATCAATCTGCTGCCGATCCCGATCTTGGACGGCGGCCACCTGCTGTATTACCTTATCGAGTTGGTCAAGGGCAGCCCGCTGAGCGAGCGTGCCATCGCCGCCGGCCAATACATCGGCCTGGCGTTGCTGGCCGGGCTGATGGGGTTGGCGTTCTACAACGACATCCTCGGCCTGGTCCCGCGATGAACTTTTCCACGTTGTTGCCGTCTACAGCGTCGGCATCCCGCACCAATGAAATCGACCTTCCTACCGGACGTGACATGACGCGACTCCCCAATCGCCGCCTGCTGGCCCTCGCCCTCGCCGCCGTCACCGGCGCTCCCGCCCTGGCCCAGGCAGCCGAGCCCTTCACTGTCAGCGATATCCGCGTCGACGGCCTGCAGCGCATCAGCTCGGGTACGGTATTCACCTACCTGCCGGTGGAGCGTGGCGAGACGGTCACCGACAGCAAGGTCGGCGAAACCATCCGCGCCCTGTACAAGACCGGCTTCTTTGAGGACGTGCAGCTGGACCGCCAGGGCAACATCCTTGTGGTGACGGTCAAGGAACGCCCGGCGATCAACAAGCTGACCGTGACCGGCAACAAGGACATCAAGTCCGACCAGCTGCTCAAGGGCCTGTCCGACATCGGCCTGACTGAAGGCGGCACGTTCGATCGCCTGAGTCTGGACCGCGTGACCCAGGAACTGCGCCGCCAGTACAACGACCGCGGCAAGTACAACGTCGAGATCACCCCGACGGTGAGCCCGCTGGACCGCAACCGTGTGGACATCGCCATCGCGATCAAGGAAGGCAAGGCGGCCAAGATCCGCCATGTCAACCTGGTCGGCACCGAGAAGTACGACAGCAAGGACATCCTGGAAACCTGGGAATCCAAGGAGCACAACTGGGCCTCGTGGTACCGCCGCGATGACCAGTACTCCAAGGAAAAGCTGTCCGGCGACCTGGAAAAGCTGAACTCGTGGTACCTCGACCGGGGCTACGTCGACTTCAGCATCGACTCCACCCAGGTGTCGATCAGCCCCGACAAGCGCGACATGTTCCTCACCGCCGGCGTGACCGAGGGTGAGCAGTACAAGATCTCCGAGATCAAGGTCAGCGGCGACACCATCCTCCCGCAGGAGGACGTGGAGCGCATGGTGATCCAGAAGTCCGGCGACACCTTCTCGCGGGCGCTGCTGGAATTCAGCTCGGACACGATCACCAACTCGCTGTCCAACATCGGCTACGCGTTCGCCAAGGTGAACCCGATCCCGACCACCAACCGTGCGGACCAGACCGTTGCCATCAACATGCAGGTGGTGCCGGGCCCACGCGTGTCGGTGCGTCGTATCGTCTTCCGCGGCAATACCCGCACCTCCGACGAGGTGATGCGTCGCGAAATGCGCCAGTTCGAGAACAGCTGGTACTCGCAGGCCGCGATCGACCGCTCCAAGATTCGCCTGCAGCGCCTGGGCTATTTCGAATCGGTGGATGTGGAAACCCCGGCCGTCAGCGGCAGCAACGACCAGGTCGACGTCGTCTACAACGTCAAGGAAACCACCTCCGGCAGCTTCGTGTTCGGCCTGGGCTACTCGCAGTCCTACGGCATGACCACCTCCGTGCAGCTGTCGCAGAACAACTTCCTCGGCGGCGGCAACCGCGTGTCGGTGGAAGCCTCGCGCAGCAGCTACCTGCAGCGCTATGGCTTCAGCTACACCAACCCGTACTTCACCGATGACGGCGTGTCGCTGGGCTACAACCTGTCCTGGCGCGAACTGGACTACTCCGACTTCAACACCGCGCAGTACAACAGCACCAACGGTGCCGCGCAGGTGGTGTTCGGCGTGCCGCTGACCGAAACCGACTCGGTCTCGCTGATGTTCGGCATCGACAGCAACCAGATCTCGACGTACCAGAACGCAACGCCGCAATCAATCATCGACTACATCAACGCCGTCGGCCGCCGCACCTTCCATGCCTGGCGCACCGAACTCGGCTGGGCACGCGACTCGCGCAACGACTACTTCATGCCGACCCGCGGTACCTACCAGCGCATCGGCCTGGAGACCACGCTGCCGGGTTCGACCGTCGAGTACTACAAGCTGAACTACCAGATCTCCAAGTACTGGCCGATCATGCCGTCGCTGGTGATCAACACGCGCGCGGAAATCGGCTACGGCGACAGCTACGGCAAGGACACCTCGCGTGATCTCTGCTACACCGAGCCGACCGCGGCCAACCCGAACCCGGTGCAGACCGTGAACTGCAACCCGAACTCGCCGGACTACGTGAAGACGGTGACCGCCAGCGGCCTGCCGTTCTACGAGAACTTCTACGCCGGCGGTACCAACTCGGTGCGCGGCTTCGAGGACAATACGCTGGGCCCGCGCGAAATCACCCCGGGGTACCCGGACGGCCAGCCGCTGGGCGGCTCGGTGAAGACGGTCGGCTCGGTGGAAGCCTACTTCCCGCGCCTGTTCGACAGCCCCTCGGCGCGCGTGTCGGCCTTCGTCGACTTCGGCAACGTCTACAACGGCACCAAGAACTTCAAGGCCAACGAGCTGCGCGTGTCCACCGGTGTGGCCCTGCTGTGGCGCGCCCCGGTCGGCCCGATCTCGATCAGCTATGCGTTCCCGCTGAAGAAAGAAGACGACGACAAGATCGAGCGTCTGCAATTCACCTTCGGTGGGCAGTTCTAAGAACTGACCACCGAAGGTGCGCCGCGGCTTGCTGCGCAAGCAGCGGGTCCCGACCTACCCCTATCCCCCGCGCCGCTGGCGCGCCCCCCTTAACAGAAGGGGGGCTCTCCACCAGACGGGGTACGAAGCGCCGGGCTCTGCCCGGCGTTTTCGTTTAACCCGGATGGCTGAAGCGCACGATCCGCTTTTGATCTTTTCTGTTTTCCGCGGCTGGCACTCGCGCCACGCTGTCAGAGGTCGGGCGGATCGGGGCTGCGGGGGTGTGAGCCGCATGGATGCGGCGATCAAGGCTACAGGGACGTACTTGCGCCGTCCCCCGCAGCCCCGACCCGTCCGACCCAGCCCATGAGCCTGGCTCTGTCGGCCGCGAGGGGCCCCGCCGTTGGCTGCACAACTGCCCCCCGCATGACCGCAATGGCGTCACACGTTAAACTCCCGCCGTGAATACTCCCTCCTACACCGCCCAGCAACTCGCCGAGCAGTTCGGCCTGCAGGTCCATGGCGACCCCGCCACCGCCATCCATGGCGTGGCCACCCTCGCCCATGCCGGCCCTGGCCAGCTGACCTTCCTCGCCAATCCGCGCTACCGCACCCAGCTGGCCGACAGCCAGGCCTCGCTGGTGGTGCTGCGTGCCGACGATGCCGAGGCGGCTCCCGGCGCCGCGCTCGTGGCCAAGGACCCGTACACCACCTTCGCCAAGATCGCCGCGCTGTTCGACATCGCACCGACGCGCCCGCCGGGCATCCATCCCAGCGCCGTCATCGATCCCACCGCCCAGGTCGCAGCCAGCGCCCATATCGGTCCGTTCGTGTCCATCGGCGCCCGCAGCGTGGTCGGCGAGAACTGCATCATCGGCACCGGCAGCGTGATCGGCGAGGATTGCAGCCTGGACAACGGCTGCGAACTGATCGCCCGGGTCACCCTGGTCACCCGCGTCCGGCTGGGCAAGCGTGTGCGCGTCCACCCCGGCGCCGTGCTCGGCGCCGATGGCTTCGGCCTGGCGATGGACGCGGGCAGGTGGATCAAGGTGCCGCAGCTTGGCGGCGTGCGCATCGGCGACGACTGCGAAATCGGCGCCAACACCTGCGTGGACCGAGGCGCGCTGGAAGACACCGTGCTGGACGAAGACGTGCGCCTGGACAACCTGGTGCAGATCGCACACAACGTGCAGATCGGCGCGCACTCGGCCATCGCTGGCTGCACCGGCATTGCCGGCAGCGCCAAGATCGGACGTTACTGCCTGCTCGGCGGCCACGTAGGCGTGGTCGGCCACCTGGAGATCTGCGACAAGGTCGTGATCACCGGCAAATCAGTGGTGCGCAACTCCATCCATGAGCCGGGCGAGTATTCGTCCGGCACCCCGTTGACCGACAACCGCACGTGGCGCAAGAACGCCGCGCGCTTCAAGCAGCTCGATACGCTGGCCCGGCGCATCCTGGCTGTGAGCAAGGAGAAAGAATGAACGACACGCTGCAGCTTCCGATCGATGTCCTCCAGATCCAGGAGCTGATCCCGCACCGCTACCCGTTCCTGCTGGTGGACAAGGTCCTCGAGCTGGATGTGGACGCCAAGCGCATCCTTGCCCAGAAGAACGTGAGCATCAACGAGCCGTTCTTCCAGGGCCATTTCCCGGGCCGCCCGATCATGCCCGGCGTGCTGATCATCGAGGCACTGGCGCAGGCCGGCGGTGTGATGACCCAGCTCTCGCTCGGCCGCGATGCGCAGTCCAAGCTGTTCTACATGGTCAAGGTGGAGAACGCCCGCTTCAACAAGCAGGTGGTGCCGGGCGATGTGCTGCTGCTGGACGTGCAGATGAAGCGGCTGATCCGCAACATGGGCTGGTACTACGGCGAAGCCAAGGTCAACGGCGAAGTGGTGGCCTCTGCCGAGGTCATGTGCGCCGGTGCCAAGGGCTGAGCCATAACGGAGCCAGGAATGACTGACAACGCCCCACGGATCCACCCCACCGCCGTCATCGACCCGTCCGCCCGGCTGGCCGACGATGTGCAGGTCGGTGCCTTCACCCTGATCGGTGCCGATGTGGACATCGGCGCAGGAACGGTCGTCGGCCCACACTGCAGCATTCTCGGACCGACCCGGATCGGCCGCGACAACCGCTTCATCGGCCACGCAGCCATCGGCGGCGAGCCGCAGGACAAGAAGTTCGCCGGTGAACGCACCGAACTGGTGATCGGCGACCGCAACGTGTTCCGCGAGTTCGTCACCGTCAACCGCGGTACCGGCGGCGGCGGTGGCATCACCACGATCGGTGACGACAACTGGATGCTGGCCTATACGCATGTGGCACACGACTGCCACGTCGGCAACGCCTGCGTGTTCTCCAACAACACCACGCTGGCCGGCCACGTCACTGTCGGCGACTACGTGATCATCAGCGGCTTCGCCGGTGCCCACCAGTTCTGCCGCATCGGCGCCCACGCCTTCCTCGGCATGGGTGCGCTGACCAACGGCGATGTTCCGCCGTTCACCATGGTGGGCTCCGATTCGCTGGGCCGCCCGCGCGGCATCAACAGTGAAGGCCTGAAGCGCCGCGGTTTCGATGCCGAACGCATCTCCGCCATCAAGCGTGCCTACCGGACCCTGTACGTGGCCGGCCTGCCGCTGGCCGAAGCCAAGCAGCAGCTGGTTGAACAGGCGCGCGACAGCGAGGACGTGAAGTCCATGCTGGAGTTCATCGAACACGCAGAGAGGCCCCTGCTGCGATGAGCAGCACGTCCGGCCAGGCGCCGGCCGGCGCCGCTGTCATTCCGCTGGCCTCCCTGGCCGGCAGCGTGCCTGCACAGCGGGTGCTCAGCGAGCGGCCGCTGCGGATCGCACTGGTGGCCGGTGAGGCCTCCGGCGACCTGCTCGGTGCCGGCCTGGTGCGCGAGTTGAAGGCCCGCTTCCCGAACGCCGAGTTCGCCGGCATCGGCGGCGATGCCATGCGCAATGCCGGTTGCCAGACCTGGCACGACGCCAGCGAACTGGCGGTGATGGGGCTGACCGAAGTCCTGCGCCACCTGCCGCGCCTGTTGAAGCTGCGCTCGGCCGTCCGCCAGCGCGCGCTCGAGTGGCAGCCGGACGTGTTCATCGGCATCGATGCGCCGGACTTCAACCTGGGCATCGAGCGCTGGCTGAAGCAGCGTGGCGTGCGCACCGTGCATTACGTCAGCCCTTCGGTCTGGGCGTGGCGCGAGAAGCGCGCCGAGAAGATCGGCAACAGTGCCGACCTCGTGCTGTGCCTGTTCCCGATGGAACCCCCCATCTACGCCCGGCACGGAATCGACGCGCGCTTTGTCGGTCATCCGATGGCCGATGACATTCCGCTGCAGGGCAACCGCGACGAAGCCCGTGCCGCGCTGGGCCTGCCGGCCACGGCCAAGGTGCTGGCGGTGCTGCCGGGCAGCCGCCTGGGCGAGATCTCGCGCCTGGGCGAGCCGTTCTTCGAGGCCGCGTGGCAGGTTTCCGAGCGGATTCCGGGGCTGCACGTCGTGGTGCCTGCCGCCAATGCCGCCTGCCGTCGCCTGATCGAGGAACAGCTGTCGCGTTCGGCGCTGCCGGTCGCCTACTCGCATGTGCTTGATGGCCAGGCCCGCGACGCCATGATCGCCGCCGACGTGGTGGTGCTCGCCTCCGGCACCGCGACCCTGGAAGCCATGCTGGTGAAGCGGCCGATGGTGGTCGGCTATCGCGTCAACGAACTGACCTACCGCCTGGTCAAGGCGCTGGGCCTGATCAAGGTCGACCGCTTCGCCCTGCCCAACATCCTGGCCGGCCAGGACCTGGCACCGGAGCTGATGCAGCACGACTGCACGCCGGACAAGCTGGCCGCCGCCATCCAGCAGTGGTTCGACCATCCGCAACGGGCCGCCGACCTGCAGGGAACCTATTCGCGCCTGCATGAACGCCTGCGCCGCAATGCCTCGGCACGCGCCGCCGACGCTGTCGGCGAGCTGCTGGTACGCGAGCTGGACAAGGCATGAGCCGCCGCCACGCCGCCGCAGCCAGCCTGGCCCTGTTCGACGGTTCACTGCGGGTTGAACCGGACCGCCTGGTCGCCGGTGTCGATGAGGCCGGCCGTGGCCCGCTGGCCGGGCCGGTCGCCGTCGCGGCGGTGGTATTCGATCCTGCCCGCCCGCGCATCAACGGCCTGGATGACTCCAAGCAGCTCACCGCCGCGCGCCGCGAGCAGCTGTACGATCGAATCATCGATCGCGCCCTGGCCTGGCATGTGGTGCTGGTGGACGTGGCAGCGATCGACCGCCTGAACATCTACCAGGCCACCCTGCAGGGCATGCGCGACGTGGTGGCGGCCGTGGCCCATGTGGCCGGCTTCGCCCGCATCGACGGCAACGTGGTTCCGAAGGGGCTGGTACTGCCGGCGCAGGCGCTGGTTGGTGGCGATGGCATCGACCGCGCGATCATGGCGGCGTCGATCCTGGCCAAGGTGTCGCGCGACCGGTACATGCAGGACCTGCACGTGCGGCATCCGCACTACGGTTTCGACCAGCACAAGGGCTACGGCACTCCGGCCCATCTGGCGGCACTGCGTGAACACGGCCCCTGTGGCGAGCACCGGCGCAGTTTCGCCCCGGTGCGTGAATGCCTGGAAAACCCGGCGGCCGCGGCCATCGCCTGAACAACCGCCGCCGGGCATGGCCCGGCGGCACCGTGCGCTCACATTGCCGTGGTAGCGCCGGGCCATGCCCGGCGGCATCGTGCGCCCACAGTGCCGTGGTAGCGCCGGGCCATGCCCGGCGGCATCGTGCGCCCACATTGCCGTGGTAGCGCCGGGCCATGCCCGGCGGCACCGTGCGCCCACATTGTCGCGGTAGCGCCGGGCCATGCCCGGCGGCATGTTCGCGCAATCGACGTGCCGTCAAGAGCTTGTCGCCTCCCCCTGCCCTCGCTACCCTGACCGGGCATTCCAGCGCTTCCCGACCCCGGCGACGAACTCCCGTCGGCACCCGGGGCCCCCGCGCTCCAACCTGGTCCGGCATGTCCAACTCCCGTTTCGTACATCTCCACGTCCACACCGAGTTCTCGCTGGCGGACTCGACCATCCGTGTGCCGGCCAAGCCGGACCAGGCCGACCCGAAGAAGGCCAAGCAGGCCAACCTGCTGTCACGCTCGGTCGAGCTGGGCCTGCCCGCGCTGGCGGTGACCGACCTCAACAATCTGTTCGCCCTGATCAAGTTCTACAAGGCAGCCGAAGGCGTGGGCATCAAGCCGATCGCCGGCGCCGACGTGATGATCGCCGAGGAGGGCCAGGACCCGTGGCGGATGACCCTGCTGTGCCGCGACCGCGAAGGCTACCTGAGCCTGTCACGGCTGCTGACCCGTGCCTGGATGGAGGGCCATCGTCCGGAAGGCGGCGTCGCCGTGCATCCGGACTGGTTGAAGGCGGGCAACGCCAACCTGTTCGCGCTGGCCGGGCGCGAGAGCCTGGCCGGGCGCCTGGCGCTGGACGGCAAGCACGACCTTGCCGAGCAGCATCTGGCCGACTGGCAGCGGGTGTTCGGCGATGGCCTGCACCTGGAGCTGACCCGCACCGGCCGCGATGGCGAGGAGGCCTTCAACCGCTTCGCGCTGATGGCCGCCGGCCAGCGCGGCCTGCCGGTGGTGGCCAGCAACGATGTGCGCTTCCTTGCACCGTCGGACTTCAGCGCGCATGAGGCACGTGTGTGCATCTCGACCGGCCGCGTGCTGGACGATCCCAAGCGGCCGCGCGAGTACAGTGACCAGCAGTACCTGAAGTCGGCCGAGGAGATGTGCGCGCTGTTCGCCGACATCCCCGATGCGATCGACAACACGCTGGCGCTGGCCGAGCGCTGCAACATCGAGATGCGGCTGGGCACCTACTTCCTGCCCAACTACCCGGTGCCGGACGACGAGACCCTGGATACCTGGATCCAGAAGATGTCGCGCGACGGCCTGGAAGAACGCCTGCAGAAGAATCCGCTGGCGCCGGGCAAGACCCGCGAGGAGTACTTCGAGCGCCTCGAATTCGAGCTCGACACCATCATCAAGATGGGTTTCCCCGGCTACTTCCTGATCGTGGCCGACTTCATCCAGTGGGGCAAGAACCAGGGCATCCCGATCGGCCCGGGCCGTGGTTCTGGTGCCGGTTCGCTGGTGGCGTGGGCGCTGAAGATCACCGACCTGGATCCGCTGCCCTACAACCTGCTGTTCGAGCGGTTCCTGAATCCGGAACGCGTGTCGATGCCCGACTTCGACATCGATTTCTGCATGGACCGCCGCGACGAAGTGATCGACTACGTCGCGCGCAAATACGGGCGCGAACGCGTCAGCCAGATCATCACCTACGGCACCATGGCCGCTAAGGCCGTGGTGCGCGATTCCGGCCGTGTGCTCGGTTTCCCCTATGGCCTGGTTGACGGTGTCTCCAAGCTGATCCCGAACATCCTCGGCATCCACCTGAAGGATGCGCTCGGCAAGGGCAAGGAAGGCCCGGGCTCGGAGATGGCATCGGCCGAGCTGATCCAGCGTTACGAGACCGAAGACGATGTCCGTGACCTGATCGATCTGGCGCTGCAGCTTGAAGACCTCACCCGCAACGCCGGCAAGCACGCCGGTGGCGTGGTGATCGGCCCCGAGCCGCTGAGCGAGTTCTGCCCGCTGTACGCCGAACACGACGAGAACGGCATCGGCAAGAACCCGGTCACCCAGTTCGACAAGAACGACGTCGAAGAAGTGGGCCTGGTGAAGTTCGACTTCCTTGGCCTGCGCACGCTGACCATCATCGACTGGGCGGTGAAGGCGATCAACAAGCGCCACGCGCGCGCCGGCATCCCGCCGGTGGACATCGCGGCGATCCCGCTGGACGACGCGCCGACCTACAAGGACATCTTCGCCAACGGCAACACCGGTGCGGTCTTCCAGTTCGAATCCTCCGGCATGCGCCGCCTGCTGAAGGACGCACGCCCCGACCGTTTCGAAGACCTGATCGCGCTGGTGTCGCTGTACCGCCCCGGCCCGATGGACCTGATTCCGTCCTTCAACGCGCGCAAGCACGGGCAGGAAGAAATCATCTATCCCGATCCGCGCACCGAAGCCATCCTCAAGGACACCTACGGCATCATGGTGTACCAGGAGCAGGTGATGCAGATGGCGCAGATCGTCGGCGGCTACTCGCTGGGCGGCGCCGACCTGCTGCGTCGTGCGATGGGCAAGAAGGTGCCGGCCGAAATGGCCAAGCATCGCGAGATCTTCCGTGAGGGTGCGGCCAAGGGCGGCGTCGACGGCCCCAAGGCCGACGAGATCTTCGACCTGATGGAGAAGTTCGCCGGCTACGGCTTCAACAAGTCGCACGCCGCTGCCTACGCGCTGGTCAGTTACCAGACCGCGTGGCTCAAGCGCCATTACCCGGCCGAGTTCATGGCGGCCACGCTGTCTTCGGACATGGACAACACCGACAAGGTGGTCGGCTTCCTCGACGAGGTGCGCAACCTCGGCCTGACCGTGCTGCCGCCGAAGGTGAACCAGTCCGCCTTCATGTTCGAGGCAGCCACGCCGGACACCATCCAGTACGGCCTGGGTGCGATCAAGGGTGTCGGCCAGGGTGCCTGCGAAGCGGTGGTGGACGAGCGGCTGCGGGGTGGAAACTACACCGACCTGCTCGATTTCTGTACCCGCGTCGGCTCGGCCAAGCTCAACCGGCGCACCCTGGAAGCGATGATCAACTGCGGCGCACTGGATGAGCTGGGCCGCAACCGCGCCTCGCTGATGCTGCAGCTGCCGGAAGTGATCAAGGCCACCGAGCAGATGGCACGCGAGCGCGCCTCCGGGCAGAACTCGCTGTTCGGTGGGCCGGACCCGAGCGCGACGACGATCCAGCTGGACCTGCCGGAGGCCGAAGAGTGGCCCCTGCTGCAGCGCCTGAACGGCGAGCGCGACACGCTGGGCTTCTACCTCAGCGGCCATCCATTCGATCCGTGGCGCGACGACGTGCGCGATCTGGTCGGCAACGATCTGGGCGCGGTGGAAAAGATCTGGAGCGCCAACAGCGGCGGTGGTGGTGGTGGCGGTGAGAAGCGCTGGCGCCCGGAAGTGCAGACCGTGCTGGCCGGCCAGGTGGTCGGCGTGCGCCGCAAGGGCGAAAGCCAGATCTTCATCCAGCTCGAGGACGGGCGTGGACGCGTGGAGTGCAGCGCGTTCTCCGACACCCTGGCCGAGTTCGGCCACCTGATGACCAAGGACCGCATCCTGGTGGTCAAGGGCGGCCTGCGTGAAGACGAATTCAACGGTGGCTACGCCCTGCGCATCCGCCAGTGCTGGGATTTCGATGAGGTCTGCGCCAACTACGCTACGCGCCTGTCGCTGCGGCTGGACCTTCGCCAGCAACGGCCGGTGTGGGAGCGCATCGATGCCCTGCTCGACCGCCATCGCCCCGGCCGCACGCCCCTGCGCCTGGACCTGCTGCTGAAGGGCCCGCACGGTGGCATCGCCGGCATGCTCGACGTGTCCGGACAGAGCGCCGTGCGCATCGACTCGAAGCTGATGGAAGCGCTGCGCGCCGACCCGGCCGTGCGCACCCTGAAGGTGCGCTACAGCCCGCCCTGGGCCAGCTGATCCCGCCCCGCCAGGTCCCGCGTCCAGCCGGCGCGGCCAAGGCAGCGCGCTGCCTGCCGGCCAGCCCCTCCGTACGCTCCAGACAGGGGCGTACGGGGAATTTCACCGGGTTCGGCTACACTTTCCTCCTTCTTTACACGACGGCTTCCGATGAATCCGAACTACCTCGACTTCGAGCAACCCATCGCCGACCTGGAAGCGAAGATCCAGGAGCTGCGCAACGCCAGTGCCGGTCCGGCGGTCAATGTCGAGGCCGAAGTGCACGCGCTGCAGGACAAGCTGCGCATGCGTACCGCACAGATCTTCCGCAACCTGACCTCCTGGCAGGTGCTGCAGCTGGCCCGCCACCCGTCGCGGCCCTACACCGCCGATTACATCCGCATCATCTTCGATGAGTTCCAGGAACTGGCCGGTGATCGCGCCTTTGCCGACGACAAGGCCATCATGGGCGGCCTGGCCCGCATCAATGGCCGCGCGGTGATGGTCATCGGCCACCAGAAGGGCCGCGACACCAAGGAGAAGATCAAGCGCAACTTCGGCATGCCCAAGCCCGAGGGCTACCGCAAGGCGCTGCGCCTGATGAAGATGGCCGAGCGTTTCGGCCTGCCGGTGCTGACCCTGATCGACACCGCCGGCGCCTGGCCGGGCATCGACGCCGAATCGCGCGGCCAGTCCGAAGCGATCGCGCGCAACCTGATGGAAATGGCCGAACTGAAGGTGCCGGTGATCTGCACCGTGATCGGCGAAGGCGGCTCGGGCGGCGCGCTGGCACTGGGCGTGGGCGACCGCACCGTGATGCTGGAGTACGCGGTGTATTCGACCATTACCCCGGAAGGCTGCGCCTCGATCCTGTGGAAGGACGCCGGCAAGGCCAAGGACGCGGCCGAACAGCTGGGCCTGACCGCCCCGCGCCTGAAGAGCCTGGGCCTGGTCGACAAGGTCGTGCGCGAGCCGACCGGCGGCGCCCACCGCAACCCGACGCAGATGGCCCGGCGCCTGAAGGCCGTGCTGCTGAACGAGCTGGACGCGCTGGACAAGCTGTCCACCGGGGAACTGCTGGAACAGCGCTACAAGCGCCTGCGCAGCTACGGCACCTACGAGGCCGCGTAATCGCTGCTTCCGCTGCACGGTAACGCCTGAAGCCGGGCAATGCCCGGCTCCAGAGGTGCCACATCCGTGTGGCGATACGTCCCTGTTCCTGTGCGTACGGACCCGCCGTACGCCGATCTGCTTACCAGTTGTAGGACATGCCCAGCGTGGCGCTGACTTCGCGGTAGCCGGAGTCACCGCGGCTCACGTCCAGACCGCCCCAGCCCGTCCAGCCCTTGGCGAACTCCACCCGCGCGCCTGCACCCAGCGCGTAGCGGTTGCGTGGCGCGTCGCTGTCCATGGCCACGTCATCGAACGCCATGCCACCCGTGCGGGCGTCGCGATACCAGTTGGCGGTCAGGTACGGGGTCACCACGGCGCCATGCGTGCTGGTCGATTCCGCTTCCAGGCGCAGGCCGAGGCGGCCGGACAGGCCACTTTCGCCCAGGCCACGCACCACGGTGCCGTTCTGCTCGGTATGTCGATCCGTGCTGACGTTGGTGTAGACCAGCTGCAGCTCCGGCTGCAGGCTGACCCTGCTGTCGCCCAGCGTGCCGACGCCGAAGCGGTAACCCGCCTCCAGCGAACCCTGCCACAGGTCGCTGTCGTAGCGCTCGGCAGCCAGGCCATCGCCTTCCACCCGGTTGTTGAAGCGGCCGTGCTGCACCCAGCTGTCCACATAGGCACGACCATTGTTCCAGCTGCCGTACACCCCTGCGGCCACGCCGGCGACCTTGCCGCGTGCCGCAAAGCCGGTCAGCGCCGAGGTGCTGGTGCTGTCGGCACGCCCACTACCGAGCATCACGCCCAGGCGGCCACGCCCTTCATCGAACAGCCCCACGTCTGCGCCCACCTGCACCACATGGCGCTGCGTGCGCAGATCCAGCTGCTCCTGCATGGCCCCCAGGCGCGCCTGCTGGCTGTCCACGCGTGCCCAGCCGTGCACACCCTCGGCAACGGCCGCATTGCCGTCGCGATCACTGCGCTGCAGGCGGAACAACTGCCCTGCGGCGTACTGGTTGGCCAGGTACGCGCCGGTCTCCGGGCGCAGCACCGGCTTCGGATCCGGATTGATCGGACCGGTCGGGTCGCAGTCGGGCAGCGACGGATCCAGGTCACAGGGATCCGGCGGCGTCACCGGCAGTTCCGAACGCAGGTACCAGTTGCCGTCGGCCTCATCCTTGAACAGGAAGTACTCGTACTGCCCGCCGACCGCACGGCCGACCAGGTCGAACTGGGCGTCGGACGCGCCGTTGATCTCGATCAGCTCGATGCCCTTGTCGGTCTGCGCGCCCTGGCCGCCGGCATTGAGCACGCGCACATTGGCCTGCCCGGTCGCATCACCGGCGATCACCAGGCGGTCGGTCTGCGAGTCGTCCTCGCCAAGCACCGTGTTGAACACCAGCGTGCCGCCGTTACCAACGAACTCGTCCAGGGACAGCGTATTGAAACCGCCCGCACCATCGCCCAGCTTGACCATGCTGCCCGCATCCAGCTGCAGACGGCCGACACTGCTGTCGCCGGTCAGCTGCCAGGTGCTCTGCTCACCCACCGCCACCGAGCTCGCATCGACGATGCGGCCGATCAGCGTGGCGCGGTTGCGCAGCGAGACATCCAGCTGGCCCGTGTAGGAGGCGCGATCGGCAATGATGTCGCCGGTCAGCGCCGCGTTCTCCACGTTGAAGCGCACAGCAACGTTGCCGACCTGCCCCTCCTCGCCATGCTTGACCAGCAGCAGCGTGCCATCGCCGGCGATCAGGCGCGCACCGTTGCGGATGTTGATCTCGGCTGATTCGCCGTCGACGTCGGCATCGGGACTGCCCCAGTCGACATCGGGATTGACCCAGATCGCCGGGCCGGTCTGCGACTCCAGGGTGGAATTGTCGACGTTCAATACCAGGTTGTCCGCACCCCGATATTCGAAGTACATGACGGCGCCGTTGCGGCTGGCCCGGATCGTCGAACCGTTGACGATGTCAGCCCTGCCCGCGCCCATACTCAGACCGATGTTGTGGTACCAGGCAGTGCTGTCGCGGTGCGCCACCGCCAGGTGGGAGTTGTCCATCAGAAGGTACACGTCGCCCTGTCCACCGCGGAATTCCGGGAACAAGGCGATGGCACCACCGATGGAATCGATCCGCGTGTTGTAGAGGCGTGCCGACGAATCGACCGAGATGTTGAACTGGGTCATGCCCAGATCGAAACGGCTGTCCCGCGCGATCAGGCTGGAACCCGATTGCACGTGAATGTTCTGATTGGCATTGCGGACCAGCACATCCGCACGCGTGAGCACGACATTGGAGCCGTAGGTCGCATTGATGCCGTAAGTGGACGCGTCGGTCACCGTCAGGTTGGCCCCATTGGTCACCTGCCATGCCTCGGTCGGGTCCCCCTGCACGACGTCGTGATCCTCGTCGTTGAGATAGCCGGCAGAAGCGGGCTGGGCCAACGGCAGGGCGAGCGCCAGCAGCAGGCACTGCGAGAGCGGACGCAACGCAAGAGAACGCCCGCGTGCAGCGGAACGATGGGTGTATTTCATGACGGATCTCCAGAGGGGGGCACGTAGGCGGCACAGCGTGCGTGCAGTACCTCGCAATCCAGCCTGTGCCCACGTGGAGCGATGGCGGGACTGCTGCAGGCAGCCGCTGTGTCGAAGGCGCGCAGTATCTGGAGACGCACGGGCGGGGCCCATGCAATTTGTTGCAAGGCGCGCCGCGCCGCTTGTCAGGTTACGCGGCGATTCATCTGGATGTGCGCGATGTGCGCCGGCTCAGAAGGGTTTGGCCAGCACCAGCCAGACGATCGGAATGAAGGCCAGCAGCGGGATTTCGTTGATCCAGCGCAGCGCGCGCGAGGACGGCAGAGGCCGGCCCTTGGCGACGCCCTTGAGCAGGCGGCCGGTCCAGCCGAAGTAGACCAGCAGCAGCACCACCAGGCCGAGCTTGGCATGCAGCCAGCCGGCACCGCCCGGCGCGACCATCGTCGGGAAGTCCGGAATGACCCGGTAGCCCAACCACAACACCAGTCCCAGGACGAAGGCCAGGCCGAACATCGAGTGGCCGAAACGGTACAGACGCAGGCCCATCAGCTGCAGGCGCTCGACCACCGCGGATTGTCCCGCCGCTTCGGCCAGGTTCACCAGGATGCGCGGCAGATAGAACACCGTCGCCATCCACGCCACCACGAACACGATGTGGAAGGTCTTGACCCAGTAGTAGCTCTGCATGCGCTCGCTCCAGCGGCTGGCGTAGGTGGCGGCCATTCTCGCATGGCGAGCCGGTGTACCGGCTGCGGTCGGCGCGACCGATCGACGCACGGCGAGCGGCAACGCCGTACGATAGGCACCGTTTTCAACGAAACCTCCTTCTGCGTGGACAAGACCTACGACGCCGCCTACTTCCAGCGCTGGTAGCGCCGGGCCGACATCGGCGGCAGCGCCCGCCTCGCCCGCAAGGTGGCATTGGCGGTGGCCACTGCCGAGTACTACCTGGAGCGGCCGATCCGCAGCGTGCTGGACATCGGCTGCGGCGAGGGGGCCTGGCGCGCGCCGCTGCGGAAACTGCGTCCGAAGGTCGAGTATCTGGGCTTCGACAGCAGCGAGTACGCTGTGCGTCGCTATGGCCGGACCCGCAACCTGCATCTGGCCCGCTTCGGCGACTTTGCCTGGCTGCGGCCGTGCGCGCCGGTGGACCTGCTGGTCTGCTCGGACGTGGTGCACTACGTGCCCGACCGCGAACTGCGCGCCGGCCTGGCCGGCGTGGCCGAGCTGACCGGCGGCATCGCGTTCCTGGAGAGCTTCGCCGCCGAGGACGCGTTCGAGGGCGACCATGAGGGCTTCCAGGCCCGCCCGGCAGGCTGGTATCGCCGGACGCTGGCCCGGCACGGCCTGCAGCCGGCAGGGTCGCACTGCTGGCTCGGCCCCGCCCTGGCAGGCGATGCGGCCGCGCTGGAACGGATGTGAATCCGGATTCATTATTTTCAGCCAACTTAACCTGCGGGACACCCGGATGGGATATGCTGCGCGGCAACATATGACCATACATATTCGGTCGTCATGCTCTATCAACTGCACGAACTGACCCGCAACCTGCTCGCCCCCTGGGTGCACCAGGCCCAGGCCAACGCCAAGTTCTTCGCCAATCCCGGCCACTGGTGGTCGCAGATGCCGGGTGCCGAACGCCTGGCGGCGGTCAACGAACTGTTCCATCGCATCGGCAAGGATTACGAGAAGCCCGAGTGGGGCATCAACGAAATCGAGGTCGAAGGCGAGCGCGTGCCGATCGTCGTGCACGAGGAAGTGAGCAAGCCGTTCTGCAAGCTGCTGCGCTTCAAGCGTCACAGCAACGAAGCCGACCAGCTGCACACCATGCTCAACCAGCCCTTCGTGCTGGTGGTGGCGCCGCTGTCCGGCCATCACGCCACGCTGCTGCGCGATACCGTGCGCACGCTGCTGCGCGACCATCGTGTCTACGTTACCGACTGGGTCGATGCGCGCATGGTTGCGGCCAGCGAAGGTGATTTCGGCCTGGACGACTACATCGCCTACATCCAGGAGTTCATCCGCCACCTTGGCGTCGAGCGCCTGCACGTGGTCAGCGTGTGCCAGCCGACCGTACCGGTGCTGGCCGCGGTGTCACTGATGGCCAGCCGTGGCGAGCCCACCCCGCGCACGCTGGTGATGATGGGCGGTCCGATCGACGCACGCTGCAGCCCCACCGCGGTGAACAATCTGGCGACCCAGAACCCGCTGTCCTGGTTCGAGAACAACGTCATCCACAGCGTGCCGGCCGGCTACCCCGGCGCAGGCCGTCGCGTGTACCCGGGCTTCCTGCAGCACGCCGGCTTCCTGTCGATGAATCCCAGCCGCCATTTCAGCTCGCACTGGGACTTCTACGCCGACCTGGTCAAGGGCGATCTGGAAGACGCCGATGCGCACCGCCGCTTCTATGATGAGTACAACGCGGTGCTGGACATGCCTGCCAGGTACTACCTGGATACCATCCGCGTGGTCTTCCAGGACTTCCTGCTGCCGCGCGGAGAGTGGGTGGTCAACGGCGAAAAGGTCGACCCTTCGGCGATCCGCGATACCGCGCTGCTGAGCATCGAAGGCGAACTGGACGATATCGCGGGCCTCGGCCAGACCGAAGCTGCGCAGGCGCTGTGTACGGGCATCCCGGCCGAGCGCCGCGAGCATTTCATCGTCGAAGGCGCCGGCCATTACGGCATCTTCAGCGGTCGCCGCTGGCGCGAGGTGGTGTACCCGAAGGTACGCGACTTCTTCGCGGCGCACGCAGAAGCGCCAGCGGCAAAAGCGAAGAAGAAGAGCAACGTCACCCCGCTGCGCCGCAAGGCGGGCTGACCCTGCGCCGGGGGTCGGTTCCCTTTCCAACGGAAAGGGATCCGACCCCTCGTCGCTTACAGGCGCACCAGCAGGTTCTTCGCGATCAGGCCATGCAACTTGCCGATGCCCCGTGCCAGGTGCAGCGTCAGCAGCAGCAGCAGGGCACCCGCCGCGGCGACCACGATCCCGACCAGCGGCGAGGCAGCCATCGGCAGCACGTTCACGCCATCAACGTACACGCCCGGGATGTCCCCGCTGAAGATCGCTGCCACCGGCGCCCAGATCAGTCCCAGCGACAGCGACAGCAGCGTCACCGCGATGGTGAAGTAGACGATGCCCAAGGGCAGCATCAGCACGAAGTACAACAGGGTCAGCCAGGTGCGGCCGTCCGTGAACATGTCGCCGATACGCTGCAGCCAACTGCGGCTGCGGTCGGTATAGCGCGGCCGCCGCGGCATGCGCTCGCCCAGCAGCGCCTCGACCAGGCGCCCCTCCAGCAGTGCCAGCCCGCGCACCGAACCGAAGAACAGCACGGTCAACGGCACGCCGATGATCAGGATCAGCAGGCCGAGCGACAGCGACAGGCCGGTCACCACCCAGGTGAAGAAGAAGATGCCGGTGGCCAGCGACAGCAGCATGTAGAACAGCGCGCCATAGGTGTGCGGATCGGCCACCACGCCAAAGAAGCGCGACAGCAGCGAGCGCGGCACCGGCACCGGCGGTGCCGCGGCCGGTTCCACACCACTGGCCTCGGCTGCCACACGCAGCACCGGCGCGGTGTCGGCGCGCGGCGTGCGCAATGCGCGGTTCACGGTGACTTCCGTTTCGCGGTAGATCTCCGCCACTTCATCCGGCGCACCGTAGCTGCCGGCCACATCGGCAATCACCTCCGCCTCGCTGCGACCGGGCTGGGCGGCCAGCTCGGAACGCAGGTATTCCTCGGCGTCATACAGCGCGTCCTGCACCATCGCCGGATCGGCGCCCTGCAGCGCCTCGCGCAGTTGCGCCAGGTACTGCGGGATGGTGGTCGGCAGGGCGCGGCCTGCCAGGCTCGGGTCGTTCATTGCGGTACCCCCTCCAACACGGAATCGACGGAATCACGGGTGGCCTGCCAGGCCTGGCGCCACTGCGCCAGCACTTCGCGGCCACGGTCATTGATGCGGTAGTAGCGCCGGGGCGGCCCGCTGCTGGAGGGCTCGACATGGCTCTCCAGCAGGCCGCCGTTCTCCAGGTTGCGCAGCACCGGGTACAGCGCGCTCTGCTTGCCACTCAGCACGCCCTCGCCCACGCGCTCCAGCTCCTTGGCGATGAGGTACCCGTACAGCGGCTCGCCGGTACGGGCCAGCACCGCCAGCAGGGCCAGCGACACGGTTCCGGCGCTGAGCTCCTTCTGGAACTTCTTCAGGTGGATGTCGTCTTCCGACATGCCCGGCCCTCCACTACGTTGAAGTCCACAGTAGTGCGAAGTTCGGTATAGCGAATGTGTCGTTAGTCATCCTGCCGGTTGGCGTGGCCCTGCGGCTCGCGCAGAATCGAGGGCTCGTTCATGTTCCGGGGTTTCCATGCCGCACCGTCGTCGCCTTGCCCTGACCGCCCTCGCCCTGGCCTGCCTGTTGCCCTCGCTGGCCAGCGCAGCGACGCCCTACCGCAGCCCGCAGCAGATCCTTGACGCCTCGGTCGCCGGCGATTGGCGCACCCCCGACCCAGCCAACCTGCTGTACATGGATCTGCCTGCCGGCCGGGTGATCATCGAACTGGCGCCCCAGTTCGCACCACGCCATGTCGCCAACATCCAGACGTTCGCCCACGAGCACTTCTGGGACGGCACCAGCATCTACCGTTCCCAGGACAACTTCGTCGTGCAGTTCGGCGATGCCGACGCCGATGACCCGGCCAAGGCCAGGCCGTTCGGCAGTGCCGCGCGCAAGCTGCCGGCCGAGTTCGAGCGTGCCAGCGCCGGCCTGAAGGTGAGCGTGCTGCCGGACCGCGATGGCTGGGCGGCGCAGACCGGTTTCGTCGATGGCTTCCCGGTCGGACAGGATCCGCAGGCCGGCAAGGCCTGGCTGGCGCACTGCTACGGCATGCTGGGGGCCGGTCGCAACAACGACGAGGACAGCAGCATCGGTGCCGAACTGTACGTGGTGACCGGGCAGTCGCCACGTCAGCTGGACCGCAACATCACCCTGGTCGGTCGCGTCCTGAAGGGCATGGAACTGCTTAGCGCGATCCCGCGCGGCCCGGCGCCGATGGGCTTCTATGAAGACCCGAAACTGCGCACGCCGATCATTTCGATCCGCCGTGCCAGCGACGTGACGGCCGCCGAACGCACGCCGATCCAGGTGTTGCGTACTGATTCGAAGACTTTCGCCGATACGGTGGAGGCGCGGCGCAATCGCGTGGATGATTTCTACAAGCGTCCGGCCGGGCATATCGATCTGTGCAATGTTCCGGTGCCGGTGCGGTGATGGGTTCCTGCACGTGACGCGTGCTGAAGGTGCTTCACTGTTCATGGGCGTCACTTTTCTTTGTACGCAAAGAAAAGTAACCAAAAGAAACGTTCCGCCGACCGCGAGCCGATGCGCGTTGCGCATCGGTACCCTGCGCTCCTCGGCCCGTCGAGGGACGGCGCGGGAACTCGCTGCGCTCAAACACCCGCGCCTCTTCGCCCTCGCCGGACCTGTGGTGCTCGGCTCGCTCAGGGCGGATCCAAGGTCAAAGGCAGAAGCGGTCGCTTCGCTCGCCGGGCCCGGCCCGGCACTACCAAGCATCGTCGTGCAGCTGTGGCTCTTGACCTTGGATCCGCCTTGAGCGAGCCGAGCATCGCAGGGGAATCAGGGGCGAAGAGGTGCCGATGTCTGAGCGCAGCGAGTTCGGCACCGTCCCCTGATTCACCGAGAAGCGCAGGGGACCGACGTGCGAAGCACGGCGGCTCGCGACCTGGCGGCGCGTTTCTTTTGGTTACTTTTCTTTTCGCGCGAAAAGAAAAGTGACGCCCATGAACAGTGAAGCACCTTCAGCAAGCGTCACGCGCGAAACCGCTCAGCCCTTCTGACTCACCGCCACGCTTCCCAGAATCAACGCACCCGCAATCAGCATCTGCAGCGTCACCGGCTCACCCAGGAACAACCACGCGAACGCCGCACCGAACAGCGGAATCAGGTAGGTCACCGTGGATGCACGCGACGGGCCGATGCGGCCGATCAGACGGTAGAACATCAGGAACGCCAGCCCGGTGCAGGCCACGCCCAAGGCAATCGCCGCGCCCCACGCCTTGAGCGGAATCGCGGCCTGCGGCCAATGGCTCACCGCCATCGGCAGCATCCACAGCGAGGCGCAGGACAGCGTCGCCGCCGCCGCGGCAGCAGACGGCAGGCCCGCCATGTGCCGCTTCACCAGGTTCACCCCCAGTCCGTACAGCAGCGATGCCGCGGCGCCGGCCAGCACGGCCGTGCCGATGCCCAGGCCCGAGACCTTGGCCGTCGCCAGCACCACCACGCCGGCAAAGCCGACCAGCAACGCACCCGCGCGACGCACACCGATCTTCTCGCCGAAGAACAGGAAGGCGATGAGCGCGGCGAACAGGACCGTCATCGCATTGCAGATCGCACCGATCGCCGCCGGTGCGTGCTCGGCGGCGTAGGCGAACAGCACGAACGGCAACGCCGAGTTGACCAGGCCGATCGGCGCCAGCCACAGCCAGCGCCGCGGCGGGAACTGCGCCCGCGCGCGCCACAGGAACGGCAGCAGTACCAGTGCCCCCAGCAGCAGACGCACCTCGACCAGGGCGAACGGGCCGAACGATGGCACCGCCACCCGCATGAACAGGAACGAGCACCCCCAGATGGCGCCCAGCAGGGTCAACTCCAGCGGCGTGCGCCAGTCGCGCTCGGCCGCCTGTGGGACCGCATTCATGCCCTGCCTCCGTCCATCATCCACTCCTCGGTTGGTACAACAGGATCAGACGCAGACGCCCGCCGCACAAGCGCGTAGTATCGCTGCCAGCCACAAATATGGTTTGAGGCTGGACATGCAGCTACGCCCTTCCCTGCTCCCTGCCCTGGCCGTGTTCGCGGTCGCCGCGCGCCACCAGAACTTCGCCCAGGCCGCGCAGGAACTGCACCTGACCGCCAGCGCGGTCAGCCACCATGTCCGCCGCCTGGAAGAGGTGCTGGAAACCCGCCTGTTCCTGCGCCATGCCCGCGGCGTGCGGCTGACCGCCGAAGGCCGGCAGCTGGCCGACGCCGCCAGTGCGGCGTTCACCGATGTCGCCGCCGTCGCCCACAACCTGCATCCGGATGCGGACAGCGTGCCGCTGCGCATCACCACCCTGCGCTCGCTGTCGTACTGCTGGCTGCTGCCACGCCTGCCGCGCTTCACCCAGGCGCATCCGCACATCCGGGTGGAACTGCACACCGGCAGCGGCCTGGACCGCTACGACGACAACGGACCGGAGGTGGGCATCCGCTATGGCCTGGGCCAGTGGCCGGGGCTGCACGCGCAACACCTGATGGACGACAGCCTGTTCCCGGTCGCCTCGCCGGCGCTGCCGGGCGTGGAAGCCCTGCACGATCCTGCGCGCATCGCCGAGCTGCCGCTGCTGACCGATCTCTCGCCGCAGGGCTGGCGCGACTGGTTCCGCCATGCGGGCGTACGTCCGCCCTCGCCGCTGCCGCCGATGCACACCTTCGCCGACAGCACCGATGCGATGCGGGCCGCGGTGTATGGCATGGGCGCGGTGCTGGCGCGCACCCACATCGCCCAACCCTACCTGCAGCGCTACGAGGTGGTGCGGCTGCCTGGGCCCGCGCTGAAGGCCCGCTATGCGTATTACGTGGTGCATGCCGAAGGCCAGCCGCCCAGCCCTGCCGCACGCCTGTTCATCGATTGGCTGCTGGCCCAGGCACAGGACGACCGCACACCGATCCCGGCACTGCCCGACAGTCTGCTCGGCCGCGCGCCCACGCCCGGCTGACCAGGCCCTCACCCGGTCTTTGCCCATCGCTGGCTACGCTGCGGATACCTCCACAACGACCTGCATCTGCCATGGCCCTGCTGCGAATGCGCATTACTGGAACCGAAGACGACGCCCGTGCGATCAGCGACCTGCTGCTGGGCCTGGAAGGCATCGAACATGTCGAGGAAACCGACGATCTGATGCCGCACATGGACGACGATGACTCCAGTTCGGCAGGACTGTCCGATGACATCGGTCCGGGCATCCACGAACTGGAAGTGGAAGTGGGCAACGAAAGCACCGCGCAGAAGGTTCGTGACGCGGTGCAGGAGCTTGCGCTGGAGCTGGACGTGTTCGTCGAATACGAGACCGACGAAGGCTGAGGATCGCCGGGCGTGGCCCGGCGAACCCGCGCGTTACGGCGTGCGACGGCGGCGACGCAACCCCGCCCTCACACCCCATCCTGCGATCAATGCCAGTACCGCGACCGGCAGCAATGCAGCCGCCGCACGGATCAGGAAGGCGATACTGGTACTGAGGATGCTGCCCGACTCGCTCAGCGCATCGCCGATCTCGCTGCGGCCGCGCTCGCCGGAGGTGGTACCGAAGTGCAGCGTCAGCAGCTGCGTATCGATGCGGCGACGCTGCTGCGCGGCGTCCTTGCTGGCCTGCTCCACCCCCGCCTCGATCTCCGACAGGCGCGTGCTGATCGCCAGCAGATCCTCGATCTTCAGACCGCCACGGTCCTGGTAGGCGAGCAGGCGTGCGTGTTCCTTCTCCAGCCGTGCCTTGGTCAACGCGGTATCGGCCACCTGCTGTGCAAGATCCTCGGCGCGGGTGGTGCGCGACTGCAGTGTGCCGCCCTCGCCCGCCAGGCCGATCAGGGGCTCCACGCCCTTCGGCGCGATGCGCACCCGGACCTCGCCGCTGGGCGAATCGCCACTGCGCTGGTCCACCTGCAGCACCGCACAGTCGCCGAACTTCGCACTCTGGCATGCCTGCGCGACCTGCTGGATGCGCGGCGCGATCGTTTCCGCGTCCAGCTGTACCTGTACGTCGTGTTCATAGGCCAGGAAGGCGCCTTCGGGCGACGCCACGGCTTCGGCTGCGGCACCACCGGCGCCGGCCGCGTGCTCCACCTTCGCGCAGGCCGCCAGGGCCAGCACGAGTGCCGGCACGGTCAAAGCGCCCACCCATCCATACCGGACCGTCACGCTGCGGCTCCGTCGTAGGAGGTCACCGACAGGCCGGCCAGGTCGACCTGCGGCAGGCAGCGCACGTTGACCGCCACCATGGCCGCACCGCTGCGCGGATCCACGGCCTCGCTGTACGGTGCAGTGCCGCACTCGCGGCAATGGTGGTGGTCGATGTGGTGCCTGTTGAACTGGTAGGTGGCCACATCGGCTGGATCGGTCTGCAGCTGGAATGCCTCGCGTGGCGCAAACCACAGCAGGCTGCCGCGGCGGCGGCACATCGAGCAGTTGCAGTCGATGACGTCGCTGATCGGGGCCTCGGCCTGCACCGTGAATGCGATCCTGCCGCAATGGCAGCTTCCCTGGTATTCCATGTCCTTTTCTCCGCTGGCGGGTCCGTGTAGGTGCCAATGGTAATCCTATGGCACGGGGACAAAGCAGCCCTGGCGGCCTATGCTCGGGGTTTGACCCCGTACAGGAATGCCGATGCGCCCGCATCTTCTTGCCCTCGCCCTGGTCGCCGCCCTCGCCGGCTGCCAGCAGGCCGACGCCCCGACCGCCGGTTCCACCTCCGCCGCCAGCCAGCAGGCCGGTGACGCGGCAGCCGATGCGGCCTTTGCCGATCTGTCCAAGCGCGCCCTGGACACCTGGATGCAGTTGTCCCCGGTCAGCGCCACCCAGATCGGCGACCACCGCTACGACAGCGAGATCGACGACCTGAGTGCGGCCGGCCAGCAGAAGACTGTCGCCGCCTACAAGGCATTGCTGGGCGAGCTGGACAGGATCGACGTGGCCAAGCTGGGCCGGGAGAACCAGGTCGATGCCGCCATCCTGCGCAACCAGCTGCAGTCGGAAATCTGGAACGCCGAAGTGCTGCAGTCCGGCAAGTGGGATCCGCAGCTGTACAACGGCATCGCCGGCAGCGCGATCTACGGCCTGATGGCACGCGAGTTCGCGCCGCTGCCGGAACGGCTGAAGTCGGCCACCGCGCGTATGGAAAAGCTGCCGGCGATCTTCGCCCAGGCCCGCGAGAACCTCGACCCGGCGCGCGTGCCGAAGATCCATGCCGAGACGGTGGCCAAGCAGAACAAGGGCATTCTCAGCATCGTCGATACCTTCATCACCCCGCATATCGGCGAACTTCCCCAGGCCGACCAGCAGCGCCTGCAGGCCGCCATCGATGGCCTGAAGAAGGCCGTGGACGAGCAGCAGACCTGGCTGGACAACACCCTCGTGCCGAACGCGAAGGGTGATTTCCGCATCGGTGCGGAGAAGTACGACCAGAAGCTCAAGTTCGCCCTCAGTTCTTCGCTGTCGCGGCAGGAGATCGGTGAGCGCGCGCGTGCCGAGCTCAAGCGCGTGCGCGAAGACATGTACGGCATCGCGCAGACGGTGCTGAAGGACAAGCCGGGCGCGCCGGAGATGCCGGCGCAGCCGACCGACGAGCAGCAGCAGAAGGCCATCGAGGCCGCGCTGGAACTGGCCTACGCCGACAAGCCGGCACGTGACAAGGTGGTCGACGACGCCAAGGCCGCGCTGGACCAGTCCACCGCGTTCGTGCGCGAGCACGACCTGATGACGCTGCCGGATGCGCCGGTGGACATCATCCTGATGCCGGAATTCCAGCGTGGCGTGGCCGTGGCCTACTGCGATTCGCCGGGCCCGCTGGACAAGAACCTGAAGACCTTCTACGCGGTGTCGCCGATTCCCGACGACTGGAACGACAAGCAGGTCGATTCCTTCCTGCGTGAGTACAACTCGCGCATGATCCACCTGCTGAGCATCCATGAGGGCACGCCGGGCCATTACCTGGAAGGCTGGCATTCGGCCAAGTTCCCCTCGACCCTGCGCGCGGTACTGCGTTCGGGCCTGTTCGCCGAAGGCTGGGCGGTCTACACCGAGCGCATGATGCAGGAGCAGGGTTACCTCGACAACGATCCGCTGTTCCACCTGGTGCAGCTGAAGTTCTACCTGCGCACGATCTCCAACGCCATCCTCGACCAGGGCGTGCACGTGGACAACTGGGATCGCGAGAGGGCGATGCACCTGATGACCCACGACGCGTTCCAGCAGGAGAGCGAAGCGGCCGGCAAGTGGGTGCGCGCGCAGCTGACCTCGGCGCAGCTGCCGACCTACTTCGTGGGCGCGCAGGAGCACTTCGACACCCGCAAGGCGATGCAGGACAAGCTGGGCGACAAGTTCAACCTGAAGGCCTACCACGACCAGATGCTGTCCTACGGCGCACCGCCGGTGCGCTTCGCCCGCCAGCTGATGCTGGACCAGCCGATCGAGTAAGCGGCTGCGCTGGATGTGGATGATGAACGGCCCGGGCAACCGGGCCGTTCTTCTTTGCGCCGCATCCACGCCCTGCGCGGAACGGCCGCAGCCGAAACGGCTACTGGTCGGCCGCCACGAACCCGCCGGTCTGCCGTGCCCACAGCCGCGCATACAGACCACCGGCCGCGATCAGCTCGGCATGGCTGCCGGTTTCCACGATCCGGCCCTGGTCCATGACCACCAGCCGGTCCATGCGCGCGATGGTCGACAGCCGATGCGCGATCGCGATCACCGTCTTGCCTCCCATCAGTTCGTCCAGGCTGTCCTGGATCGCGGCTTCCACTTCCGAATCCAGCGCCGACGTCGCCTCGTCCAGCACCAGGATCGGCGCGTCCTTCAGCAGCACGCGGGCAATGGCGATTCGCTGGCGCTGGCCGCCGGACAGCTTCACCCCACGCTCGCCGACATGTGCGTCGTAGCCACGGCGCCCCTGCCCGTCCACCAGCGTGTCGATGAACGCTTCCGCACGCGCCTTGGCGACCGCAGCACGCAACTGATCATCGGTGGCATCCGGGCGCCCGTACAGCAGGTTGTCGCGGATCGAGCGGTGCAGCAGCGAGGTGTCCTGGGTCACCACGCCGATCTGTTGGCGCAGGCTCTCCTGTGTGACATGCGCGATGTCCTGGCCGTCGATCAGGATGCGGCCGCTTTCCAGGTCATACAGCCGCAGCAGCACATTGACCAGGGTCGACTTGCCGGCACCGGAGGGCCCGACCAGGCCGATCTTCTCGCCCGGCTTCACCACCAGGTCCAGGCCGGCGATCACGCCGCCCTTCTTGCCGTAGTGGAAATGGACATCCTGGAAGTGCACTCCGCCCTGGGTGACCTGCAGCGGCACGGCGTCCTCACGGTCCTGCACGGTCAGCGGCTGGGCGATGGTGGTGATGCCGTCCTGCACCGTACCGATGTCCTCGAAGATGCCGTTGATGGTCCACATGATCCAGCCCGACATGTTGTGGATGCGGATGACCAGGCCCGTCGCCAAGGTGATCGCGCCGACGGTGATGTGGCCACCGTTCCACAGCCACAGTGCCAGGCCACAGGTCCCGGCGATCAGGAAGCCGTTGACGATGGCGATGGCCAGGTCCATGCCGGTCGTCACCCGGGTCTGCGCGCGGTGCTTGACCGCCAGCTCCTGGATCGACTCGGCCACGTAGGCCTGCTCGCGGCCGCCATGGGCGAACAGCTTCAGCGTAGGAATGTTGGTGTAGCCATCGACGATGCGACCCATCGCCTTGGAGCGTGCTTCCGAGGCGATCCATGCCCGCTCCTTCGCGCGCGGCACGAAGTAGACCATGATCACTGCATAGGCAATCAGCCACAGCAGCAACGGCATCATCAATCGCCAGTCGGCCTGTGCGAACAGATACAGCGCGGTGCCGGTATAGACCACGATGTACCAGAGCGAGTCGACCATCTGCACGGCCGATTCGCGCAGCGACGTGCCGGTCTGCATCACCCGGTTGGCGACGCTGCCTGCAAAGTCGTTCTGGAAGAAGCTCAGGCTCTGCCGTACCACGTAGTTGTGCATCAACCAGCGCGAACGATTGCTCAGGCCTGGCACGATGGCCTGGTTGACCAGCAGGTTGTGCAGGCCGACCAGCACCGGGCGCGCGATCACGGTGATGAACAGCATCCAGCCCAGCTCATTGGCGTGACGTTTGAAAAAGCCGGCGCCGGGCTGCTCGGCGACCATGTCGACGATGCGGCCCAGGTAATCGAACATCGCCACTTCCACCAGCGCCAGCAGCAGGCCAGCGATCAGCGTGGCCAAGAGCACCGGCCACACCGGCCGGAGGTAGTGCAGGTAGAACGGCAGCACCCTCCGCGGCGGCATCCGCCCGTCCACGGGCGGGAACACCGGAATCAGGGATTCAAACCAACGGAACATCGCATTCCCTCGCCTCTTGCAACCGACGGAGTATCCCATGCCGGATGTGTACGCCAACCGACGATGCCCGGTGCCGGTAGCGCCGGGCCGTGTTCGCCGGGCATGGCCCGGCGCTACCGATCATGCGGCGTCAGTTGACCGGGGTGAACAGCAGGTCCTGGAAGTCGAAGCTGAAATCGGTCAGGTCGGAGATCGGCTGCATGCGCACCTCGCGCACCTTGCCATCCGGGTCGAGACTGATGTTCACGAAGGCATCGGCATTGAGCGAACGGTCGTCCCAGCGCACGATGAAGGTGTCGTGCTGCCAGTGCTCCAGCCGGCCGCTCAGCTGCGCGGTCTTCATGAAGCGCAGGCGCAGCCCCTTGCCTTCCGTGCTGATCTGCATGTCGCCATACCAGCGGTCGCGGAAGGTGCCGGTGTAACCGGCCAGCGGCAGCGAGGGAGTGCTGCCCCTGACACGCGCTGCCTGGTGCTTGGCCCAGGCCTCATCGGCCTTGTCCTGGCCCTTGGCCACGGCCTTGGCATAGGCGTCCACCCAGTCGTGCTTCTCCGCACTCAGATAGGCATCGAGCACGCTCAGCGTGATCGCGTTGAACGCAGCGCCCACTTCCTGGTTGGTCAGCACCACGACCCCCAGCTTCTCGCCCGGCACCAGCGTCAGCCGCGAGACCATGCCCGGCCAGCCACCGGTATGCCAGACCAGCTTCTGCCCGCGGTAATCGCTCAGGCTCCAGCCTTCGCCGTAACCGGCGAAGTTCGGCCGCGCCGGTGCCAGCTCCGGCACGCTCGGCGCCGGAATCGACTGCGGCGTGATCATGCGCCACATCTGCTGCTGGCTCTTCGCGGTGAACAGCGGGCTGCCATCGGCCAGCGCGCCCTCGGCCAGCTGCACCTGCATCCAGCGCGCCATGTCGTGCGCGCTGGAATAGATGCCGCCGGCCCCGGCATTGTTCGACCAGGTCAGCGGTGCGACGGTGCGCAGATCCTTGAAATCGTACTTGGCGTGTCCGACGGCCGCCTTGTCGCCGGGCCGCAGGTGGTCGGCGTTGTAGCGCGTGCCCGCCATGCCCACCTTGTCGAAGATGCGGGTCTGCAGGAACTGCTGGTAGCTCATGCCGGAAACGTGCTCGATCACCTGCTGGGCGACGGCGTACAGGATGTTGTCGTAGGCATAGCTCTCGCGGAATCCCCCTTTCAACGGCACCTTGCCCAGCCGCTCCACCACTTCGGCATTGCTGTAGGCGGTGGCCGGCCAGAACAGCAGGTCGCCCGCGCCCAGGCTGAGGCCGCTGCGATGCGAGAGCAGGTCACGGATCGTCATCTGCCCGGTCACGAACGGATCGGACATGCGGAACGACGGCAGGTGGTCAATCACCTTGTCGTCCATCTTCAGCTTGCCGTCCTCGGCCAGCAGGTTCAGCGAGGTGGCGGTGAACGCTTTGGTATTGGAGGCGATCGCGAACAGGGTATCAGCCTGCACAGGATCCGGCCTGCCCTGCTCACGCACGCCCCAGCCGCGTTCCAGCACCACCTTGCCGTCCTTGACCACGGCAACGGCGATGCCCGGCACGTCGAACTGCGCACGCACGCGCTCGACGGTCGCATCCAGATCCTGCAGCTGCGGGGGCGTTGCAGCATTCGCCATGGTCGTGCAGGCCAGCAGCACGGCTCCTCCAATCCAGGTATTCATCCAGAACCATCTCCGAGCAGGGGTCGCGGCCATGTGCAGGCCATCACCGGGGTTTCGCGGGATGGTAACGGTCGCCGGCGCATCGTGCCCTGTGCCATAGGAGGGGTGCCATGGACGAGAACGGCCGATCAAGCAGTGGATCCACCATCATTCCATGCCTGCGCTACCGCGACGCGCTGGCGGCGATCGACTGGCTGCAGCGCGCGTTCGGCTTCCAGGCGCAGGCGGTGTACGCCGATGGCGACGTGGTGTTCCACGCGCAGTTGGTGTTCGGGCACGGCATGATCATGCTGGGTTCGACCAGCAACGACAGCGCGTGGTCGAAGCTGGCGGTGATGCCTGACGAAACAGGGGGCCGCCAGACCCAGAGCGCCTGCGTGATCGTCAGCGACGCCGACGCGCACTATGCGCGGGCCAAGGCGGCCGGCGCGCGCATCGTGATCGACATTGCCGACCAGGCGTATGGCGGCCGTGGCTACGCCTGTGCCGATCCGGAAGGCTACGTGTGGTGGTTCGGCAGCTACGATCCCTGGCGCGCGGACCACCGCCAGTGACCGCGCCGGCACCCGCCCCCATCCGCTGCGGCATCGGCGGCTGGGTGTTCCCGGAATGGCGCGGCGGCATGTTCTATCCGCCCGGCCTGCCGCAGCGGGAGGAACTGGCGCACGCCAGCCGTGCCCTGCGCTGCATCGAGATCAACGGCACCTTCTATCGCACCCCGACCCCGGCCCAGTGCGCGCAGTGGGCGTCGCAGACTCCTGCCGGCTTCCGCTTCTCCCTGAAGGCACCCCGCTATCTGGTGCAGCGTCGCGACCTGTCCGGCACCGTCGAGGCCGCCGCGCCGTTCCTGCAGGCAGCGATCGCCCTGGGCGACCGCCTCGGGCCGCTGCTGTGGCAGTTCGATCCCCGCCATCCTGCCGATGCCGGGGCACTGGACGCGCTGATGGCCCAGCTGCCGAAGCAGCTCGATGGCGTGGCGCTGCAGCACGCTGTTGAAATCCGCAATCCGCAGGTGCACAGCGCATCCCTGGTCACTGCCGCGCGCAGGCACGGGGTGGCGTTGGTCATCGAAGACAGCGACGAAGCCCCGCTGCACGGCGACGTCACCGCCAGCTTCGTCTACGCGCGCATCAAGCGCAGCCAGGCCCGTCTGCTGCAGGGGCTGCCTGCCGCCACGCAGCAGCGCTGGGCCGAACGCGCCCGGCGCTGGGCCATCGGCGAGCCGGTCGACGACCTGCCATGCCTTGCCGGATCCGCCCCATCGACGCCACGAGAGGTGTACCTGCTCTGCATCGGTGCCGGCAAGGCACGCAATCCGGCCGCGGCGATGGCCCTGCAGCGGCGGCTGGACGACCTGCTCGGGTCTCAGGGGCGGTAAACGCGGCCAGGATCGAGCTGCCGACGCCCAGCGGTCACCGCCTTGCCGCACAATAGGCGGATGAGCACGCCCGACACCCGCAAAGCACTTTGGCAGATCCACTTCTGTGTCCTGTTGTGGGGCGTCACGGCCATCCTGGGCAAGCTGATCACCTTGCCGGCGCTGCCGCTGGTGTGGTGGCGCATGCTGCTGGTGACGGCGATGCTGGCACTGCTGCCACGGGTGTGGCGCGGCCTGCGCACGCTGCCGTTGCGGGTGGTGGCCGGATACGCCGGCATCGGTGCGCTGGTCGCCCTGCACTGGCTGACGTTCTACGGTGCGGTGAAACTGGCCAATGCCTCGGTGGCGGCGACCTGCATCGCGCTGGCACCGGTGTTCACCTCGATCATCGAGCCGTGGGTGGCCAAGCGTCCGTTCCAGCTGCGCGAACTGGCCTTCGGATTGGCAGTTCTGCCGGGCGTGGCGCTGGTGGTGGGGGGCGTGCCGGATGGCATGCGGCTGGGGGTTCTGGTTGGCGCGCTGTCTGCACTGCTGGTGGCGGTGTTCGGCTCGCTCAACAAGCGCATGGTCAGCCACGCCGATCCGTTGACGGTGACTGCGCTTGAACTGGGGGCCGGCACCCTGACCCTGACCCTGCTTGCGCCGCTGATGCCCTACCTGCTGCCGGCCCTGGCCAGCCCGCTGTGGGTGGTGCCGGACCTGCACGACGGCATCCTGCTGCTGGTACTGGCGGCTATCTGCACCCTGCTGCCGTTCGCCCTCGCCCTGGTCGCGCTGCGCCACCTCAGCGCCTACACCGTGCAGCTGGTGACCAACCTGGAACCGGTGTATGCGGTGCTGCTGGCGGTACTGCTGCTGCGCGAGCAGCACGAAGTCACTCCCTGGTTCTACCTGGGCGTGGCGATCATCGTCGGTGCGGTCTTCCTGCATCCGCTGCTGAACCGCCGCAAGCCATTGCAGCATCCGGAAATCCTCGGCACCGCGGAGGCCCGCAACGTCGCCGATTGAGCGGGCACGTCACCGCCGCGGCCAGTGCCATGCCGGCGCGTCCAGCAGGCCCTGCCCGCTCAGCAGCGTGCGGCCGTGTTCCTTGTGCAGATGCACGGAATGGCATGCGGGCGCCTGCTCCAGAGCGGCGATCAGGCGGCTGGCGTGCGACACCACCCACACCTGGCTGCGTGAACTGGCCGCCACGATCAGCCGCGCCAACGCAGGCAGCAGGTCAGGATGCAGGCTGGTTTCCGGTTCGTTGAGCACCATCAGCGGCGGCGGCCGCGGCGTATGCAGGGCAGCAGCCAGCAGCAGGAAACGCAGCGTGCCGTCGGACAGTTCGGCCATCGACAGCGGCCGCAGCAGGCCGGGCTGGTGGAACCGCAGCACCATCCGTCCATCCAGCACCTCGAATCCCACCGAAGCCCCGGGAAAGGCATCGTCCACCGTGCGAGCCAGCGCGACCGGGTCACCGTTTTCCAGGATGGTCACCCACGCTGCGGCCAGATCGCGGCCATCGTGGTGCAGCACCGGGGTACGCGTGGCCATCGCCGGCTGCCGTGCCGGGGCATCGGCATCGCTGCGGAAGTGATCGTAGAAGCGCCAGCGCCGGATGTACTCGCGCAGGGCGAAGGTCTCCGGCATGCGCTGCGGATCAGCTGCCTGGGTGAACAGGCTGTCGAACAGCGACAACCGGTCGTCCAGCACATCCCAGCCACGTGCATGGCGCTGCCGCACCATCCCGCCCCGGCGATCCACCAGCTGACTGGCTGTGCGCAGGAAGGAACCGGCCCAGATTGCTTCGGCCTTGATCTGCGGGTCCAGGGCGAATGCCGACAGGCTGGGCGGCGGGTAACCGAGGTCGATGGCGTAGCCGTAGTCATCGGTGGTGAAACCCAGTCTGAGGCCTACCGGCTCCTGTCGCGGCCCTCCCTGCAGCGGAATCTCGCCTGCAGCTACCCGGCGGTCGATCCTGCCGGGCCCTGCCCACAGCGCCGAGCCCAGCCCACCCTCGCGCGCCAGCGCTGAGGCCACCCCGCCCTGGGCGGTTTCAGCCAGCAGGCGCAGCGCCCGATACAGGCTGGACTTGCCGCTGCCGTTGTCGCCGGTGACCACGTTCAGCTGCTGCAACGGCAGCACCAGCGTATGCAGCGAGCGATAATTGGCGACGGCCAGGGTCTGCAGCACGGTGGTCATCCTTGGAAACAAGGCAACCATGGTGACCCGGGGCGTTCGCACCCGCTGCGACCCGGCGCCATGCAGCGATGGGGCCGCCGGTTGCGGACGGCCGGCTCAGTCCGCGAACTCCACGCGGTTGCGTCCGTTGCCCTTGGCCCGGTACAGCGCCGCGTCGGCACGGGCCAGGGTCTGGTCGACACTGTCGCCGGCGCGATGCATGGCCACGCCGATGCTGACCGTAACCGGAAAGCCGAGCGGCAGGTTGCCCACGGCCATACGCAGGAACTCACACTGCACGCCTGCCGCGTGGAGATCCGTGTCCGGCATCACCGCCACGAATTCCTCGCCGCCATATCGCGCCGCCGTTCCGCCGCCGGCGAAATGCGCACGCAGCAATGCCCCCAGTTCGGCCAGCACACGGTCACCGGTCGCATGCCCGTGGAAATCATTGATGCTCTTGAAGTGGTCGATGTCCAGCAATGCCACGCAAACCTGTCGTGGCTGGCCATCGGCATCGGCGAGGGACTCTTCCAGCGCGACCGCCATCGCCCGCCGGTTCGGAAGCCCGGTCAGTGCATCGGTACGGCTCTGTTCGGCCAGATCCGCGTTCTGTGCCAGCAGCACATCGTGATACTCGGACAACAGGCGTTCGTAGTCATCGCGTTCCAGCATGTGCTTCTGGATGTCCAGTGCAAAGCGGCGCAGCTCCATCACCAGCATCACCTGCCGTGACAGCGCACTGAGTGCCTCGGCCTTGGCCCGTTCCAGATGCTGTGGGCGCGCATCGAACACGCACAGCGTCCCGAGCGGCAGTCCGTCGGAACTGATCAGCGGTGCGCCGGCGTAGAAGCGGATGTGCGGATCGCCCACCACCACCGGATTGTCATGGAAGCGCACGTCCTGCAGTGCGTCCTCGACCACCATCACCTCCTGCGGCTGCAGGATCGCATGGCCGCACATCGATTCGCTGCGCAGGGTCTCGGTGGCATCGATGCCCTGGATCGACTTGAACCATTGCCGTTCAACGTCGATCAGCGTGACGGCCGCCATCGACGTGCCGCAGACCGCCTTGGCGATCACCACCAGATCGTCGAACGATCTCTCGCGTTCCGAATCAAGGATGCGGTAGCGGTACAGCGCTTCCAGGCGAAGCGCTTCATTGGCGGGCTTGTCGGGCTTGATCATGCAGCGTCATGTTCCGGCAGGTCTCGGCGGAGTCTATCCGATGCGCGGCCGGGCCGACGTCCGACCGCTGTCGTTTACCAGTCCTGCTGCTGCGGCAGCAGGCCGTGCAGCTCCTGCTCGGTCAGGTTGCGCCACTGGCCCGGCTTCAGCGCACCGATCTTGATGTTGTCGATGCGGACGCGGCGCAGCTGGGTGACGCGGTAACCGAACTCCGCCGCCATCAGGCGGATCTGCCGGTTCAGGCCCTGCTCCAGGGTGATGCGGAACCCGAATTTGGCGATGCGCGAGGTGCGGCAAGGCAGGGTCATCTGGTTGTGGATGCGCACACCACGGGCCATGCCGCGCAGGAACTCGTCGGTGACCGGCTTGTTCACCGCCACCAGATACTCCTTCTGGTGGCCATTCTCGGCACGCAGGATCTGGTTGACGATGTCGCCATTGCTGGTCATCAGGATCAGTCCTTCCGACTCCTTGTCCAGGCGGCCGATCGGGAAGATGCGCTGCTCGTGGCCGACGAAGTCGACGATGTTGCCCTTCACCGAGCTTTCGGTGGTGCAGGTGACGCCGACCGGCTTGTTCAGCGCGATGTAGACGTGGCGGCGCGCCCCCGGCTTGCGTGCGGTACGGGCACGCAGCGGCTGGCCGTCGACCAGCACCTGGTCGCCCTCGCCGACCACGGCACCGGTGCCGGCCGGATGGCCGTTGACGGTGACCCGGCGGGCGGCGATCAGGCGGTCGGCCTCGCGACGGGAGCAGAAGCCGGTATCGGCGATATGTTTGTTGAGTCGGGTGGTCATCGCCCTATTATCCGGCATCGCCGCCCTGTCAGGTTCATGCTGGTGCGGGTGGATCCAGTTCTTCGCCGTCGAACACCCGGTTACGGCGCGCGCTAGGCCACGTACATGGCATGGTCGGCCCGGCGCAGCAGCGCGGCCAGGTCGTCCTCGCCCGGCCGCCACTGGGCCAGGCCGATGCTGGCGGTCACCTCCAGCCCCGGCACCTGCAGGGCCTGGCAGGCCTCGGTGATGCGCTGGCGCAGGCGATCCAGCCGCGCCGCCGCCGCCTCGCGCGGCATGCCCGGCATCAGCAGCAGGAACTCCTCGCCGCCCATCCGCACCACCTGGTCCTGGCTGCGCACGGCGGCCCGCAGCGCACGGGCCACGGCGACCAGTACCTGGTCACCCACCTCATGCCCGTGGCGGTCGTTGATGTCCTTGAACAGATCAATGTCGAGGAAGCCGATCACCATCGGGCCACGCTCACGATCCACCCGTTCCAGATGATGGCCGAGCTCCCGCAGACCGGCGCGGCGGTTGGGCAGCCCGGTCAGGCCGTCGGTCTCGGCCAGCTGGCGCATCTCGTCACGCTGCTGGCGCAGGCGTCCCAGCCGCAGGTTCAGGGCGTAGGCCGCCATCATCAGCAGCCAGGTGATCGCCAGCTGCAGCGCCTCCACCCGGTACTCCAGCAGCCACTCCGCAGCGCAGGCGTCGGCGCCGATCAGCACCAGCATCGGCGCCAGCGCCGCCAATCCAGCCAGGGCCCAGCGGTCGCCACGCCACCGCGCCCCTATCCCCATCAGCAGGGAGACGCCGCAGCCGGCCAGGTAGGTCACCTGCAGCCCCTGCGCGACCCATGCGAGCTGATCCCAGCGCAGCCACGGCACCAGCGCGGCTACGCCCAGCAGGGCGCACAGGACCATCTGCTGGAGCAGGCGTGACTTCGGCCACAACCGGTCGCCACCGTTCAGCCACCACAGGGCAGGCAGCACCAGTGCCTGGCTCGCTGCCGTCAGCGCCAGCAGCCACCAGGCGCCACGCGTGCCGACCGGCAGCCACGGCTCCGGATAGCCGCTGAGGCCTCCGAGGATGGCCTGCCACAGCACCAGCACGCCGGTACCCGCGATGTACACCAGGAAGCTGCGATCACGGGTGGTCAGATAGGCCATCAGCGCCGACAGCGCCAAGGCCAGCGCCACCGCGATGCAGGCCGCGCGGACCAGCAGCCGCGCAGTGTCGTTCTGCTGCACCGGGCTGGGTGCGCCGAGCCGTAGCGTCGGTACCCAACGATCCTTCAGCGGCGTCTGCCACGAGACCAGGAATGGCTCGTGACTGCCGGCCGGCGGCACCGCAACCAGGCCCACGCCGGCACGGAAACGCGAGTCGCGGGTACGCGCATCATGCATGTCGCCGCAGATCTCCCGGTCGCCGTGCCGTACCTGGACCTCGCCCGCGAACACATTGAACACATCCAGCGCCTGGGGTTCGCCCGACCAGCCCGCCGGCGGCGCCGGCACCCGCACCTGCTGGCGTGGCCCGGCCAGCATCTGCGCAGTACAGGCGCGATGGGGCGTAGGCTCGGCGGTGGCAACGCCCACCAGCAGGTAGTCGGGACCGTGCATCGCCGCACCGGCCTGCGCAGGCCACGGCATTGCCAACCACACCAGCAGCACGACCAGCACCACCCCAGTTCCGTACTGCCACTGCCTGACGACCACGCCACATCCTGTTCTGCTTACGCCCGCGCCCACTGCGCGTCGCCCCTGGCGTGCATTATCGCAGCCGTCCGTGGCATGCAGGTGTAGACAATCGTCGCGGACCAGCGTTCAGCCTGCGGCCGGCGGGCCTTTCACCGCCTTCAGCCTGACCGGCCGCAGGTCGGTCAGGGTCATCCGCTCCAGCGGCTGCGGCCGCTCGATCGCATAGCCCTGCAGCCCCTGCACGCCCAGCCGGGTCAGTGCCCCTGCCACTTCGCTGCTCTCCACCCACTCGGCCACGACCTCCATCTGCAGTTCGCGGCCCAGTTCGGTGATCGCGCGCACGGTCGCATGGCTGACCGGATCGACATCCATGTCGCGCACGAATGCGCCGTCGATCTTCAGCATGTCGGCCGGCAGCTGGCGCAGGTACCCGAACGAGGACAGACCCGAGCCGAAATCGTCCAGCGCCAGCCGGCAGCCACGCGCCTTCACCGCATCGATGAACGCCCGCGCCTGGCTCAGATTGCTGATCGCGGCCGTCTCGGTGATCTCGAAGCAGAGCTTGGACGCCAGTACGCGGTTGCGCTCCAGCAGGTCGCAGACGAAGGCCAGGAAGCTGGGTTCGGCGATCGACTGTGCGGACACGTTGACGTTGCACAGGCCGAGCTGGCGCACATGCGCCGGGCATACCTGCAGGTGCCGGAACAGCAGGCCGAGCACATGCCGGCCCAATGTCACCGCCATGCCGTAGCGCTCCACGGCCGGCATGAACTGGCCGGGCAGATGCAGCGTGCCGTCGCTGTCGCGCATGCGTACCAGCACCTCGTAGTGCAGATAGCCCGGGTCACCCACCCGGGCGATGCGCTGCGCGTACAGCAGCATGCGATTTTCGGCCATCGCCCGGCTCACGCCCTGCAGGCGCTCGGCCTCCAGCCGCCGTTCGTCCAGCGCCATGCGGTCCTCGTTGAAACAGTGCACGCGGTTGCGACCGGCCTGCTTGGCTGCGTAACAGGCACTGTCGGCTGCGCTCATCAGCCAGTTGACATCGGGTGCCTCCTGGCTGACCTCGACCACGCCGATGCTGCAACTCAGCTGCAGGCTGCCTTCGCTGATCGGGAACGTGGCCTGGCCAAGATTGCGGATCACCCGCTGCAGCACGCGCTTGGCCTCATCCTGGCCCGCATGGGCGAGGAACACCGCGAATTCGTCGGCGCCCAACCGGCCAACCCAGTCGCCCTCGCGCACGGCGGCGACCAGATAGTCGGCGAAACGGCGCAGCATCTGGTCGCCAGCGGCATGGCCGAAGCTGTCATTGACCAGCTTGAAATGGTCCAGGTTGATGTAGCACAACGCATGCGTGCCCCCCTCGCTGCGCACCTGCAGCAGTGCACGCTCGAGCAGGCGCTCGATCTCGCGCCGGTTGATAAGGCCCGTCAGCGGATCGTGGCTGGCGTGGTGTTCGATCTCGCGGGCCAGCGCATGGTTCTGGCTGACATCCTCGACAATCGCGAACACCGACAGCCCGCCACCGGTGTTGCGCACGCCGGTACCGCTCCAGCGCCCCCATACCAGGCTGCCGTCGCGACGGCGGAAGCGCAGCTCGCTCGGCCGCAGCTGCCGCTCCCAGTCGATCCGGCCAACACCGTCGATGACCAGCTCTCCTTCCATCAGCAGGTCACCCAGCGACATCTGCAACAGTGCGTCACGGCGATGGTCGAGGATGTCCGCCATCGCCTGGTTGGCTTCCAGCACCCGGCCGCCGGCATCAAGCTTCAGCATGCCGACATTGGCCTGGTAGAAGGCTGCGCGGAAGCGGCTTTCATGCTCCGTCAGATCCTTGCCGACCCGTCGCGCCAGGGCGACGGCCATCAGGCTGATCGCCAGCACCGACAGGCCGCCGACAACCAGGGTCGCCATCCTTACAGCGGCAGCCATCCGCAGCAGCGCCTGCGAAAACGCCTGCGCCTGCACCTGCAGCCGCCGGTCGAGATCACGGAGCTGCTGCAGGTACCGGTCGCGCGCGGCGACCGGCAGTGGACCGCCGGCATGACGATGCTGCAGTTCATCGACCAGCCGGTGCACGGCCATCAGGTCGCCGTCGGTCGCCCGCCAGAGGGCGGTCGCTTCACGGAAGGCGCCGAGGTCACGGGCGTGACGGAATGAAAAGATCAGCCGCGGCACATCGGCACGCGCGTTGCCGCCCTGCAGGAAGCCCTGTCGGGCACGCTCGATATCCGGTCTCGGCTGCTCCAGCGCCAGGCGTCCCTGCAGGTCCCCCATCGGCACGCGCAGGGCCTGGCGGGCGTCTTCCAGATCGCGGGCATCCCCCCGCGCCAGGTAGCGGCTGAGAGCGGCCGTGGCGTCCTGCTGGCCACGCGACCAGTAGCCCTGGCCGGCGATCCACGCCGTCGAAGCCGCCTGCAGTTCCTGGATCAGCGCCGACAATGCGACCAGCCCGATCGCCATGCCCGTCAACAGCGCAAACCTCAGCCCCAGCCCACGGGACATGGGTACCCGGCGGCTGTGAATGTCCGTGCCACTCCTACCCATCCCGGATCCCCCCGAATGTGCTGCGGTGACAACCTCCCTTCGAACCGGCCCAGCCTATGACCCTGAATGTGTGGGCGGTGCGAAACCGGGGTCCACAAACGAGCAACGCCAGCCCGAGGGCTGGCGTTGTCGATCACGGCAGGTCTGGCTCAGTAGCTGCGCGGGCCGCGCGGCTTGAAGCCATCACGACGCGGCGGACGGCCGTCACGGTCGCCGCCCGGACCACCCGGGCCACCACGACGCGGGCCACCCGGGCCACCCGGACCCCGCTTGTCGAAGCGCGGCTTGAACGGACGCGGTGCCGGATTGATCTCTTCACCGGCGGCCAGCGGACGCATCTGCAGCTGCTGGCCGGACACCCACACCTTCTGCAGGTGGGTCAGCACGTCCTGCGGCATCTGCGCCGGCAGGTCCAGCAGCGAGAAGTCGTCGTGGATGTCGATGCGGCCGATGTAACGGCTTTCCAGGCCGGCTTCGTTGGCGATGGCGCCGACGATGTTCGCCGGCTTCACGCCATGCTGGTGACCGACCGAAATGCGGTAGGTCTCCATGCCCTGCTCCGGCGCACCGCGCGGCGGAACTTCACGGCGCGGACGCTGCTCGAAACCCCCTTCGGCGTCGTCACGGCGGGGACCACGCTCGAAGCGCGGGCCACGTTCGTTGCGGTCGAAGCGATCGCCACGCTCCGGACGGTCGCCCCGGTCGAAGCGCTCGCGCGGCGCACGCTCTTCCCGCGGGGCACGCACCGGCGGCTGCAGCAGGAACGGGGTGTCGCCCTGCAGCATCTTCGCCAGCGCGGCAGCAATTTCGATGGCCGGCACGTTCTGCTCGTTCTCGAAGCGCTCCAGCAGCTGGCGGTAGAAGTCCAGGCCGCCGGCGCCGAGCGTTTCGCTGATGCGCGAGGTGAACTTGTTGATGCGGGTATCGTTGACCGCTTCCACGCTCGGCAGCTGCATCTCTTCGATCGGCTGGCGGGTGGCGCGCTCGATCTGGCGCAGCATGCCCTTCTCGCGCGGGGTCGCGAACAGGATCGCCTCGCCGCTGCGGCCGGCACGACCGGTACGGCCGATGCGGTGCACGTAGCTTTCGGTGTCGTACGGAATGTCGTAGTTCAGCACGTGGCTGATGCGCTCGACGTCCAGGCCGCGGGCGGCAACGTCGGTGGCCACCAGGATGTCCAGCTTGCCTTCCTTCAGCATGGCGATGGTGCGCTCACGCTGGGCCTGCTGCATGTCGCCATTGATGGCGGCAGCGGCCAGGCCCCGGGCCTGCAGCTTGCTGGCCAGTTCTTCGGTACCGGCCTTGGTACGCGCGAAGATGATCATCGCGTCGAACGGCTCGACTTCCAGGATGCGGGTCAGCGCGTCCAGCTTGTGCATGCCGCTCACCCACCAGTAGCGCTGGCGGATGTTGGCCGAGGTGGTGGTCTTGGCCGCGATGGTGACCTCGACCGGGTCCTGCAGGTAGGTCTGCGCGATGCGGCGGATCTGCGGCGGCATGGTGGCCGAGAACAGGGCCACCTGGCGCTGCTCCGGCAGCTTCTTCAGCACGGCTTCGACGTCGTCGATGAAGCCCATGCGCAGCATTTCATCGGCTTCGTCCAGCACCAGGGTCTTCAGCTCGGACAGGTCCAGGGTGCTGCGGTCCAGATGGTCGATCACGCGGCCGGGGGTACCGACCACGATGTGCACGCCGCGGCGCAGGGCCGACAGCTGCTGGCCATACGGCTGGCCGCCGTACACCGGCAGCACGCGGAAGCCCGGGATCTTCGACGAATAGGACTGGAACGCTTCAGCGACCTGGATGGCCAGTTCGCGGGTCGGCGCAAGGACCAGCGCCTGGGGCTTGATCTGCTGCAGGTCGATGTTGGACAGTACGGGCAGTGCGAAAGCGGCGGTCTTGCCGGTACCGGTCTGCGCCTGGCCCAGCACGTCGCGGCCTTCCAGCATCGCCGGGATGGTGGCGGCCTGGATCGGCGACGGGGTTTCGTAGCCGATGGCGGTGACCGCCTGCATCACGGGCTCGGACAGGCCGAGCTGCGCGAACTGCAGCGGCGCTTGGGAATCTTGGGACATGGGGAACTCCGAAGACACTGCCGTCTTCCTGGCAGTGCGATAAAAAAGGTGATGGTCCGCGCTTTGGGCGCCCTTCTTATCGCGTGCCCTGGCGCTGCTCGGTCGGAGGAGATTTCACTCGCTCAGAGCGGAATGATACCGCATTGATCCTGAACGAGGCGTACAGTTTTCCCTTCGCGTGCCGTCAGGCCCCGTGCTGGCGCACAATACGCGCCCTCTTCCCGGCCCGGCCGCTGGCCTGCGCCCCTTCCCAGGAACCCCCGCTCCATGCAGATTCTCGAATTCGACCTCGACGGTGACTACGTCGAACTCAAGCAGTTGCTCAAGCTGGCCGACCTGGTCACCAGCGGCGGCGAGGCCAAGATGGCCATCAGCGAGGGCCAGGTACGGGTCGATGGCGAAGTTGAACTGCGCAAGGCCTGCAAGATCCGCGCAGGCCAGGTGGTCGAATTCGCCGACAGCCAGATCCGGGTACTGGCGGCCGGCTGATCTGACCCTGTTCAGGCCACGCGCTGGGTCAGGTGCGAGGCGATCAGCTGCCTGAACGGCGCCACGCCCTGGGCGACACGCAGGCCCGCTGCCCGCAGCAGCCGCGCCGGGCGCCGATCATCGGTGTACAGGCTGGCGATCGCATTGGTCGCCTCGTACAGCGGTCGCGCCGCCATCCGATGACCACGCTGGTAGCTGGCCAGCATTCCGGCCGCGGCGATGTCCGCACCGCGGCGCTGCTGGCCGGCGATGCCCCGCGCCAGGCGCTGGGCACTGGCCAGGCCCAGGTTGAAGCCATGGGCGGTGACCGGGTGCATGCCCACCGCGGCATCGCCGATCAGCGCCGAGCGCTCGCCTGCGAAATGGTGCGCATACACACCCACCAACGGATAGGCCTGCGGCGTGGCGACCGGCTGCATGCCCCCGAGCCGATGCTCGAAGAAGCCGCTGATGGCCTCACCGAAGGCCACCTCATCCATCGCCAGCAGATCCTCGATCCGCCGCGGGGGCAGCGTGATCACCGCAGATGCCTGGCCTTCGTTGAGCGGCAGCAGCGCCATCGTACGACCATAGCCGAACCACTCCCACGCGGTGTGGTGATGGTCGCGTTCGACGCGCATGCGGCACACCAGCATCGACTTGCCGAAGTCGCGCATCTGCGCACCGATGCCGAGCATGCGCCGGGTTGCGGAGAAGCGGCTGTCCGCGGCCACCAGCAACCGCGCGTGCAGCCTGCTGCCATCATCCAGCGTGACCACATGGCCCTGCGTATCGGCCTGCACGCCCTGCACCTTGCGCCCGTCGAACAGTTCCAGGCCGTCCTGGCGCTGCACCGTGTCCCACGCCGCACGGCGGATCAGATGATTGGGCACCAGCCAACCCAACGGCTGGCCATCGACCTGGCTGCTGGCGAAGGTCAGTGCGAATGGCGAGCCGCCATTCATCACCTTGGCATCGCGCAGTTCGGAGATCTCGGCCTCCGGCAGGCGTGCCCACAGCCCCAGCTGCTCCAGGCTCTGCCGCGACGCGTGGGTCAGCGCGATCTCGCGGCCGTCGAACGCCGCTTCGGCGAGCGCCTGGCGTGGCTGCGCTTCGATCAGCCCGATCTGCAGCCCGCTGCCGGCCAGCGCACGTGCGAAGCACAGTCCTGCCGGCCCCGCGCCAACCACCACCACGTCCATCCTGCGCATGCGCGCCTCCCACCATCGATCCAGTCGCAGCCAGCATAGCGCCGCAAAGCTGACCGGCCTTGATCTGGATCAGACCCGGCTCACAGCAGTGCGAACACCAGCGCCAGGATCGACAGCAGCGACACCAGCCACACCAGGCTGCGCACGTAGGGCACACCTGCGGCGTACAGCGGCAGGTAGACCACCCGTGCCCAGAAGTACGCCTGCGCGGCCAGTACCGTGGTGTCGCTGCTGCGACCGGCCACCACCACCGCGATCGCGGCGGCGGCGAAGAACGGGAACGTTTCAAGGAAGTTGGACTGGGCCCGTTGCAGCCGCCCTGCCAGCGGGCTGAGTGGCCGGCCCTGTTCATCGCGCGCCGACGCGTTCCACTTCATGCCCCGCTCGCGGGTCACCACCGTGGAGGTGGCGAAGATGTAGACAAACCCCAGCAGCGTCGACCACGCCAGCAGTGTCAGTTCGGTCGCCATGCCGTTCTCCTTCAGGGCCCGGGCGCGCGCAGGCTGTAACCGGCCAGGCGCCAGACCTGGTCCTCATCGAAGCGGAACGAGACCAGTTCGCGCACGGGCTGCGCACTGTTGGCGAAGCGGGTCGGGAAGCTGACATTGATGTACAGGCCTTCGGGCACGGCGGCGCCGGCCGCGTACTTCACCCGGGTAATGGACGGTTGGCCGCGACCACTCAAGGCCCCCAGACGGGTGCGGTCGGCGGTCAGCTGGCTGATGAAGGCCGGCTTGGTCACCGCGCGCCGCGCTACGGCTGATGCGCCATCCCACAACTCGCCCGCGCGGTTGGCGTCGACCATCTGCGCGGCCCTCAGTGCGGCCGCCCCCATCTCCGCGTCCTGCTTCTGCACCTGCGCCTGCTGTGCCGGGCTGAGGGCCGGTGCGGACGGCCGTGCCGCTGTCGCCGGTGGCGCGGCGGCCGGCGCGCTCGGTGCCGGGCGTGCCGGAGCCGGCGCCGGCGTGGCGGGCGCGGGCACCTGGGCGAATGCAGCAAGCGGCAACAGGGACAGCAGCAGGAGCACGCGCTTCATGGACACCACCGGTTCATCGGAAGGAACCGCAGTCTACGCCAGCCGGGTGAGGCGTTTGTCAGCGCAGCGGCACGCTGCCCTGGGTTGCTTCGGCATCGGCCTGTGAGGCCTGGGTCTCCGTCTCCACTGCCGGCTGTTCCGCCACCGGAACCTGCGGCGGAGGAGACGGTGGCAGCGTGGCCACGTCGATCTCCGACAGCGGGCTCTCCTCGGGGCAGACCGGATCGGGGAAACCGAACCGCTGCTTGAGCGACTGGCCGCAGCTGTTGATCGATTCCATGTCCGCACCGTCGCGCTTGCACTGCTGGTCGAAGGCGATCAGGAACGCGTCCTTGCGCTGCACGAAATCGTCGCCACACGCGCGCATCTGCTTGATCCGTTCCAGGTCGTCCTGCACCGCATTGGTGCCATCCAGGCCGAACTGCCGCAGTTCCTCCGGGGTCAGCAGGCGCAGGCTGCGGTTGGGCACGGTCATCATCAGATCGGCAACGCCCACCGCCACGCCGTTGCGCTGCAAATAATCCTTCACGTTGTCGTAGACCTCGTGCAGCTCGCGGTTGAGCTCGGCGCGCGAGGTTGCCTTGGAGCTGATGCGCATCATGCGGTGGATGCCGACCTTGCCGGTCAGCAGGCGGTTGTCGCCGGCCGCGAGCACGAACACGCAGGCGCTGTGGCAGATCGATCCTTCGCGCACCCAGATGGTCCAGCCCGATTCGCCGATGCTGTCGCCGGCAATGATCGCCGACTCGACCTGGCCACCACTGGAGTCGAGATCGAGGATGCGCTTGTGGATCTCCAGCGCGTCGGCCACCACGGCCAGGCGCCACATCATTTCGGCGAACCCGGGATTGATCTTGCCGTTGTAGCGCACCCGCAGCAGGCCCCGCTCGGCACACGGCTGCAGCGCCTGGCTGATCTGCTCGCGCTGCAGCCCGTCCAGCTCCACGCCGTCGCCGCCTTCGGCTGCGTAATCGGTGCTGCAGCTGACCCAGGCCCGGCCGTTCTCCAGCTGCGCCTGCGGCCACGGCCGATCAGCGCGGCTGCGCGGCGGGGACGGCGGTGGTGGGGCGTCGGCGGCATTGATCGACACCATGTTGTCGCCATCACTGGCCGGTGCCCGTGCCGCCTTGTCAGCCGCGGTCACGTTGCCCGGGTTCTCCAACTGGCTGCAGCCCGCAAGGGCCAGGCACAACAGGGGCAACCAGCGGATCAAGGCGGACATCGGGCAACCGGATTTCGCAGGAACAAGGATCACAGTCTACCTGCCCGGCGCGCGCATTCAGCACGTGGCACTGAACCGGTTCTGACCCCGGATCGCGACCCGCTGCATCCATGTCCGAATCCGGCGAGTATCCGCCACATGAGCGGCCTAGACTGGGCGCATGAACACCGCCCTCGTCCTCGACACCGCTGCCTGCGACCGTGCCCGCCTCGCCCGTGACGCGCGCTTTGACGGCGTGTTCTTCACCGCCGTGCGCAGCACCGGCATCTACTGCCGGCCGGTCTGCCCGGCGCCGCCGCCGAAGCCGCGCAACATCACCTATTTCCCGAGTGCGGCCGCAGCCACTGCCGCCGGTTACCGGCCCTGCCTGCGCTGCCGTCCCGAACTGGCACCGCAGGCACAGCAGGCGCTGGCCGGCCAGGCCGTACAGCGGGCGCTGGCGTTGATCCACGGCGGCTTCCTGCAGGAGCAGCCGGTTGCCGGACTGGCTGCGAAGATCGGCCTCAGCGCACGCCAGCTGCAGCGCCTGTTCGTGGAGCACCTGGGCGCCACGCCCGGCCAGATCCACGCCACCCACCGCCTGCTGCTGGCCAAGCAGCTGCTGACCGAAACCACCCTACCGGTCACCGACGTTGCGCTCGCGGCGGGCTACAACAGCCTGCGCCGCTTCAACACCGCCTTCCTGCAGGGCTGCGGGATGGCGCCGACCACGCTGCGCCGCCAACACGTCCCGCTGGCCGCCGATGACGGTGGCCTGGTGCTGCGCCTGGGCTACCGGCCTCCGCTGGATTTTCCGCGCATGCTGGCGTTCCTGCGCAAGCGCAGCCTGCCGGGCATCGAACTGATCGGCGACGACAGCTACCAGCGCGTGCTCGGCACGCCTGAACGACCCACCCTGCTGCGGGTGACGGCTGATCCGAAGCGGCCGGAACTGCGCCTGCAGTTGGGTGCGGTCGATCCGCGGCTGATACCGGACATCGTGCGACGCGTGCGGCGGGTATTCGATCTCGATGCCGACCTGCAGCAGGTGCATGCCGCGCTCGGTGAAGAGCCGCTGCTGGCGCGCGGCATCGCCGAACGCCCTGGCCTGCGCGTGCCGGGCGGCTGGGATGGCTTCGAAGTGGCGGTGCGTGCCGTGCTCGGCCAGCAGGTCAGCGTCGCGGCGGCGACCACCTTCGCGCGCCGGCTGGTCGATGCGCATGGCGCCCATCTGCCGGGCATGCCGACGGAGTTCGACCGCCAGTTCCCCTCTCCCTCGGTATTGGCGGACGCCCCTCTGGAATCGATCGGTCTGCCACGCAGCCGCGCCGCCACCGTGCGCGCACTGGCCGCAGCCTGCGTCAGTGGCCAGCTCGACTTCGGACCCGGCCAGGCACTGGAGGAATTCGTCGCCCGCTGCGTGGCACTGCCCGGCATCGGCCCGTGGACGGCGCAGTACATCGCCCTGCGCGGACTGGGCCAGCCCGACGCCTTTCCTGCAGGTGACCTGGTACTGCAGCAGGTGCTCGGCCATGCCCAAGGGCAGCGCCTGAGCGAGCGCGCCACCGAAGCACGATCCCAGCCCTGGCGCCCCTGGCGCTCGTATGCGGTGCTGCATCTGTGGCATCTGTCCGGCACGTTCGTTGGAGAACCGACATGACGCTGTTGTTCGACCGTTTTGACAGCCCGATCGGCGAGCTCACCATCGCCGGCGACGAACGTGGCCTGGCCCACGTGCTGTTTCCTGAAAACCGCCACCCCGCGCGCGGACGCAGCGACTGGCACAATGCGCCCGGCGCGTTGCCCGAGGCCCGCGAACAGCTGCTGCAGTACCTGCATGGCGAACGCAGCACATTCGATCTGCTGCTGGCACCCCGCGGCACCCCGTTCCAGCTGCGCGTGTGGCATGCCCTGGCGTTGATACCGTTCGGCCAGACCTGGAGCTACCTGCAGCTGGCGCAGCACCTGGGCCAGCCCAGTGCGACGCGCGCGGTCGGCGCCGCCAACGGCCGAAATCCGCTGCCGATCATCCTGCCCTGCCATCGCGTGATCGGCAGCAACGGCGCGCTGACCGGTTTCGGCGGCGGGCTGGAGACCAAGGCAGCACTGCTGCGGCTTGAGCAACGCCAGGTACCGCTGTTCGCCTGATGGGAGATCGGGGTCATATCCCTTTCCCCTGGGAAAGGGATCTGACCGCGGACGGTCCTGGCGCGACGTGTCTTGGGCGCGTCATTACCTCGCACTATGATGGGCGGATGACTTCCGTACGCCTGACCTGCGCGCTGGCGCTGCTGCTGCCGTTGGCCGCCTGCACCACCGCACCCGCCCCGACCGCCACCGTCTCCACGCCTGCGGCAACGGCCGCACCGCCGAAGCTGCTGCTGATCTCCATCGATGGCCTGCGTGCCGACGCGCTGGACCGCGGGCTGACTCCGAACCTGCAGCGGATGATCGACAGCGGCGTGCGCGCACGCTGGATGACGCCCTCCTATCCCTCGCTGACCTTCCCCAACCACTACACCATCGTGACCGGTCTGCGCCCTGACCATCACGGCATCATCCACAATGCGATGGACGACGCATCGCTGGGCAGTTTCGCGCTGAGCAACCGCGAGGCGGTCACCCGCAGCGACTGGTGGGGCGGCGAGCCGATCTGGGTCAGCGCGGAGAAAGCCGGCGTGCGTGCCGCGACCTGGTCCTGGCCGGGCAGCGAAGCGGAGATCAAGGGCGTGCGCCCCAGCCAGTGGCTGGCGTACAACGACAAGGAACCGTTCGAGCAACGTGTGCAGACCGTACTGGGCTGGCTGGCACGCAGCGATGCCGATGCGCCGCGCCTGGCCACGCTGTACATGGAACACGTCGACAAGGCCGGGCATCACCATGGGCCGCAGTCGCAGCAGTACACGGCAGCCATCGTGCGGGCCGACCAGGTTGTCGGCCAGGTGCTCGACGGACTGCAGCAGCGTGGCCTGGCAGCCACCACCAATGTGATCGTGGTTTCCGATCACGGCATGGCCGCGGTGGGCGACGGCCAGGTGATCGCCACCGAGTCGATGGTGGACCCGGCCATCGCACGCAACGTCAGCCAGGGCCAGTCGGTCGGCTTCGCGCCGGTCGCGGGGCGTGAAGCCGAGGCCGAACGTGCCCTGCTCGGCCGCCATGCCCACTACGAATGCTGGAAGAAGGAGAACCTGCCTGCGCGCTGGCATTACGGCACGCATCCACGCATACCCGCCATCGTCTGCCAGATGGATGAAGGCTGGGACGCGCTGACCCGGGACTGGATCGCCAGGCGCGATCGTCGCGACGGCGGCTCGCACGGCTACGATCCGGCGCTGCCGTCGATGCGTGCGGTGTTCGTGGCGAGCGGCCCGTCGTTCCGCCAGGGACTGCTGATCGACGGCTTCGACAACGTCGATGTCTATCCGCTGCTGGCGCACCTGCTGCAGGTTCCAGCCGCGCCGAACGACGGCAATGCCGAGACACTGAAGCAGACGCTGCGTTGATCGGGCGTCTCCGCCGGGCATGGCCCGGCGCTACCACGGCAATGGGGGGGGCGACGTCTCCGCCGGGCATGGCCCGGCGCTACCACGGCACTGGGGGGGCGGACGTCTCCGCCGGGCATGGCCCGGCGAACGCGGCGGCCGCAACGACACGCATAAAAAAACGCGGCGCCAGGCGCCGCGCTCTTCGTTGACCCATCGGCCGGCCGATCAGGCCTTGGCGACGGCCTTCTTCGCCACGGCCTTCTTCGCCGGAGCCTTGGCCACGGTCTTCTTGGCGACCGGGGCGGCGGCGCCTACGGCGACCTTGCTCGCGGTGTGCGAACGGGCGTTGCCGTAGCTGGCGTTGTAGCGCTTGCCCTTGGCGGTCTTGCGGTCACCCTTACCCATGTCTTCAACTCCTCAAATGTGAAATCTGGTTACCCCGTGCTGACACGGGTTCGGCGGGGCCGCCTTGCTGGACGCCCCCGCGCACGATCGGAAAGCCTATCACGGAGCGCCTAGTGCGCGCAGCTGGCGTCGTGTACGTGGCTGTGGTTGAGCCGCAGATTGACCAGATGGGCAACGCCGACCAGCAGACCGCCAATGGTCATCACCACCGCGTGCGGCACGGCGTTGTGATGCAGCGGGTCGTACAGCACCCCGGCCCACAGCGCGACCAGTCCGGGAATCAGGAACGCCAGCGCGCGCAGGGCGCCATGCCGGCGGTAGCCCCAGACAAGGCTGAACAGACCCAGCAGGGTCACGAACACGACCAGCGCCTGTTCGACGCCATCGCTGAGCCAGAACGACAGGCCCAGCGAAGGCGCTGCGGCCAGCAGCACCGGAATCACCGCACAGTGCACTGCGCACAGCATCGATCCGGTGGCACCGAAACGGTCGAGCAGATGGCGCAGGTGGGAGGAGAGGGACATGACTTCCAGCAGGGTCGGCGAATCGTTATGGAATAATATAACATCCCTTCCTGGTCCGCACGATCTCCTCTCCCCCTGTCCCGCGACGGGATACGTGCGCTTCACAATTGATACACAGTAACAAGGATTTCTCGATGCCCGCCCCTTCCCTGCGGTTCAAGCCGCACACCCTCGCCCTGGCGCTCGCCGCGCTGCTGCCGTCCGCCGCATTCGCCGCAGGCGACGACGATGCGCACCGTGACCGCCACCTGACCGAGCTGTCGTCGGTGCAGGTCACCGCCTCGCCGCTGCAGGGCGATGCCGAGTCGCTGGCGCGGCCGGTCGAAGTGCTCGCCGGCGAGCGCCTGGACGAACAGAAGGCAGGCACCCTCGGCGATACGGTGGCCAAGCTGCCGGGCGTGCAGAGCACCTTCTTCGGCCCCGGTGTCGGTCGTCCGATCATCCGCGGCCAGGAAGGCCCGCGGGTGGCCGTGCTGTCCAACGGCATGGGCAACATGGATGCCTCCACCGTCAGCGCCGACCATGCCACCAGCATCGAACCGTTCCTGGCTGATCAGATCGAAGTGCTGAAGGGCCCGGCGACACTGCTGTTCGGCAGCGGTGCGATCGGCGGCGCGGTCAACGTCGTCGATGGCCGCATCGCCCGCGAGCTGCCCGACCGTCCGCTCAGCGGCCGCGCTGAACTGCGCGGCAACTCCGTCAATGACGAACGCAGTGGCATGTTCCGCCTCGACGGCGTCAGCGGCAACGTCGTGCTGCATGTCGACGGCCTGGTGCGCAACGGCGACGACTACCGCATTCCCGGCTACGCGGTGATCGACAGCCTGGAAGACCACCACGAAGACCATGACCACGACCACGCGGGCGAGGAAGGCGACGAGCCGCGCCGTGGCCGCCTGGACAACAGCTCCATCCGCACCCGGGCCGGTGGCGTAGGTGCCACCTGGCTGGGCGAGGGCGGCTACTTCGGCGTGTCGGCCAGCACCTATCGCACCAACTATGGCATCCCCAATGGCGCCCACGTCCACGCGGACGGCGACGATCATGACCACGACCATGATCATGATCACGGCGAGGAGGAGGAAGGCGGCGACGAGCATGACGTACGCATCGACATGGTGCAGAACCGCTTCGAGACCAAGGCCGGCATCTACAACCCGGTCTCGTTCCTGAAGAACATCAATGCCCGCGTGGCCTACACCGACTACGAGCATGTCGAGCTGGAGGCCGGCACGCCCTCCACACGCTTCACCAACCGCGGCATCGAAACCCGCCTGGAAGCCGTACAGCAGCAGGTCGGTGGCTGGGACGGCGCCTTCGGCGTGCAGTTCGGCAACAGCGATTTCGGCGCCAAGGGCGAAGAAGCATTCGTGCCGGACACCGGAACGAAAAACATCGGCCTGTTCGTGCTGCAGGAGAAGCAGTTCGGCCCGTTCAAGCTCGAACTCGGCGGCCGCCACGACCAGGTCAAGCTGGACCCGACCGGCGATTACCGCCGCCGGCAGTTCGATGCCACCAATCTGTCCGCGGCCGGCATCTGGAAGCTCAACGACGCGGTCGACCTGCGCATCGGCGTGGACAGCTCCGAACGTGCCCCCACCAATGAAGAGCTGTATGCCGCTGGCGCGCACATTGCCACCCGCTCGCTGGAAATCGGCGACGCCAACCTGAAGACCGAGCGCGGCCAGCGTGTCGAGCTGGGCATCCACACCCACAGCGATCGCCTGGACTTCTCCGCCTCGATCTACCAGACGAAGTTCAAGGACTTCATCTACCTGGCCGACACCGGCGTCACCGAAGGCCTGCCGGTGCGTGCATGGACGCAGCAGGATGCGGTGTTCAAGGGTGCCGAGGCGGAAGCCCTGGTGCATCTGTTCGAAGGCGTCGCAGGCGACTGGGATCTGCGCCTGTTCGGCGATTACGTGCAGGCCAAGCTGGACGGCAACGGCAACCGCAACCTCGACATCGCGGTGCCGCACGGTGACCACAACCACAACTACACCGTGGAGCTGGCCAACACCGGCTACCTGCCGCGCATCGCCCCGGCCCGCGTCGGTGCCGACCTGCGCTGGGCGAAGGACGGCTGGCGCGCGTCGGTGGGCGCCGTGCGTTACAGCCGGCAGAAGGACGTGGCGCAGAACGAAGAGCCGAGCGACGGCTACACCCTGGTCGATGCGCACCTGGCCTACCGCTGGGATCGCAACGACAGCAACAGCTATGAGGTGTTCCTGGATGGCAGCAACCTGACCAACCGTGAAGTGCGCCCGCACACCTCGCTGCTGCGCGATTACTCGCCGCTGCCGGGCCGCGGTGTCGCATTCGGCATCCGCGCGTACTTCTGACCCCTCCAGCAGCAGGACGCCGTTCCACTGATCCCTGACGACGCTCGTTGTCGTTCTCTCCCGGGGGGCCTGCTGGCCCCCCGTTTTTTTTGGACACGGTAAGGCTTCAGTCGTGAGCCGCATCGTGACGTGATCAACACGGCCTGGTGGCACCTCCCACCTGCCATGGATACGAATTCACACACCGATCACAAAGATGTGCGTAGGACAACAACCGGACAATCCCGTCACTCAATGTCTCGCACATCGGACACTTTTGTCCGAAAATGAACCCATGACCGCTCAACGCGCTGATGCCGCTGCCCGCCGTGCCCTCATTCTCGACGCCGCCGACCATGTGTTCGGGCAACACGGCGTCACCGCTCCGCTGGACCTGGTGGTCGAACGCGCCCAGGTGGGCCGGGCCACGCTGTACCGCAATTTTCCCGACCGCACCGCGCTGATCCAGGCCCTGCTGCAGCGTGCGGTCGACCGCATCCGCCGCCAGGTGGAGCAGCTGGGCGACCGTGACGACGCCCTGTTCGAGGTGTTCGAGGGGATGGCCCAGCGCATCATCGATTCACCTGCGCTGGCCGATTACTGGCGCGCCGTTGATTCGGACGTGCCTTCCATGCGCGCCGCGCGCGAGACCGTACGTGACCTGCTGGAAGCACCGATCCAGCGGGCCATCGCCGCAGGCCTGTGCCGTCCCGATCTGGAAAAAACGGATATTTCACTGATCTCCGGCATGCTGGGAGCGGCCCTTCGCGGCAAGACCCGTGACGAGCGCGCCCGTCTGGCCGGGCGTGCCCTGCAACTGCTGCGCGGAGGACTCCAGGGAGCAGCCAGCGGAGCACGCTGATGGTGCAGCCGTATCTGAAGCCGGTGCCGGACTGGGAGGAGCATGAGAAGCCGACCATGCCCGGATCGGCTTCGATGCCGTGGCACCCACCCTACCGGCGTGCAGCCTATGCCCTGGTGTCGCTGCTGGTGGCCATCACCGGCGGCCTCGGCAATGCGCTGGTCACCGCCAACCTGCCGTTCCTGCAGGGGCAACTGCAGCTCACCCCGACCCAGGGCAGCTGGCTGGTGGCCGCTTACGCGATGGTCAACGTCACCGCCAACCTGCTGGCCTTCAAGTTCCGCCAGCAGTACGGCATCCGCTTGTTCGCCGAGATCGGCCTGGGGCTGTATGCCGCGCTGGCCGTGCTGCACCTGTTCGTGGGCAGCTTCGAAACCACGATGCTGACGCGCGCGGCCAGCGGTTTCGCCGGTGCGGCGTGTTCGACGCTGGGTACGCTGTACATGCTGCAGGCGTTGCCGCGGCGCTTCACCGGCAACCTGCTGGTGATCGGCGTCGGTCTGTCGCAGCTGGCAGTTCCGCTGGCCTGGATCGTGTCGCCCGGCCTGGTCGATACCGGGCAATGGCACCAGCTGTATTCCTTCGAAGCAGGGCTGGCGCTGTGTGCGTTCGCGGCGGTGGTGGTGCTGAAGCTGCCGCCAGGCGTGCAGATCAAGGCCTTCGAGCCCATGGATTTCCTCACCTTCAGCCTGCTTGCCCCGGCGGTTGCGCTGCTGGTGGTGGTGCTGGCCCAGGGCTACACGCGCTGGTGGCTGGACACACCGTGGCTGGGCTGGGCGCTGGTCGCCTCGATCGCATTGTCGACCACCGCCTTCATCATCGAGCACTACCGGCGCAATCCACTGCTGCAGACGCGCTGGCTGGCCAGCCTGCCGGTACTGCACTTCATCGTGGGTGCGTTCCTCATCCGCTTCCTGACCACCGAGCAGTCCTACGGCGTGGTCAGCCTGATGCGCACGCTGGGCATGGGCCCGGACCAGCTGCGCCCCTTGTTCGTGGTGATTCTGGCAGGGGTTGTCACCGGCATCATCGGTACCGCCGTGACCTTCGGCCCGAAGCGGCTGATCCCGCAGCTGCTGATGGCGATCCTGCTGCTGGGTTCGGCGGCGTTCTTCGACCAGAACCGCACCAGCATGGACCGTCCCCACGATTTCTACCTCAGCCAGTTCCTGGCCTCGGTCGGTGCCGGGATGTTCATGGGCCCGCTGATCATGCTGGGCATCTCCGCTGCCCTGAAACAGGGTGTGGACCACATGATCACCTTCCTGGTAACGCTGTCGATCACCCAGACGCTGGGCGGGCTGGCCGGCTCGGCGCTGCTGGGAACCTTCCAGCTGCATCGCGAACAGCTGTATTCCAGCGCGCTGACCAGCCAGTTTGATCCCGCCGACCCGGTGGTGGCGCTGCGCCTGCGCATCCAGCAGCAGCTGTACGCCGCGCAGATCACCGATCCGGTGCTGCGCAGCGCGCAGGGCACCGCGCAGCTGGCACAGACGACGCGCCGCGAGGCCAATGTCCGTGGGTTCAATGATGTGTTCACCCTGAGCGGCTGGCTGGCGATCGGCTTCCTGTGCTGGTTGCTGCTGCTGTCGCTGCGTACCGCCGTGCTCAAGCAGTGGCGCAAGCGCCATCCGCCCTCCTCCGCTGCGGCCTCCCCCGCAGCGCTCCGCTGAGTCCTTCGCCATGCCTCCCGTCCCGCCCCGTCCCGACGATGCCGACAACGTGACCCCACCGCCGCCGACCGACGCGGCACCTGCGCCCACGCCGGCTGAGCCGGCGGTCGCGCCGAAGTACCTCAAACCCAGCGCGCGCAGCGTGGCAGTGATGGTCGTGGTGGCCCTGCTGGGCATCGCACTGATCCTGCGCGCGTGGCACCTGTGGCCGTTTGCCAGCAGCGTGATGGTCACCGACAACGCCTACGTGCGCGGGCAGATCACGGTGATGGCACCCCAGGTCAATGGCTATGTGACCGAGGTGCTGGTGAAGGACTTCCAGCACGTGAAGAAGGGCGAACCCCTGCTGCGCATCGATGACCGCATCTATGCGCAGCGCGTGGCGCAGGCGCAGGCCACGCTGGACAGCGCGCGCGCGGCGTTGGCCAACTCCGATCAGTCGCAGGCGCAGAACCGCGCGCAGATCGCTGCGGCCCAGGCCACCCTGTCCGCCGGCAAGGCCGAGCTTGAGCGCTCCCGCAACGAGCTGAAGCGGTACGAGCAGCTCGCCGCACAACGCCTGGTGTCGATCAATGACCGCGACCGGTTCCGCACGACCCAGGCGTCGGCGCAGGCCAGCGTGCAGCAGTCGCAGGCGCAGATCCGCATCGCCGAGGAAACGCTGGTCTCCACCCAGGTGGCACGCAAGAGCCTGGAGGCACAGGTGGAAAGCGCACAGGCGCAACTGGAACTGGCACGCATCGACCTGGCCAATACCGTGATCCATGCGCCGCGCGACGGGCAGATCAGCGAGGCCAGCGTGCGGACCGGCCAGTACGTGGCCGCCGGCTCGCAGCTGCTGTTCCTGGTGCCCGACGCGCTGTGGGTGGTCGCCAACTACAAGGAGGGCCAGACCTGGCAGATGCGCATCGGCCAACCTGCGACGTTCGCCGTGGACGCGTTCCAGGGCCAGGTGCTGCGCGGCCATGTGGAACAGATCGCCCCCGCCACCGGCTCGGAATTCAGCGTCCTGCGCCCGGACAATGCCAGCGGCAACTTCACCAAGGTGGTGCAGCGGCTGCCGATCCGGATCTCGATCGATCCGGGGCAGGAGCTGGCCGCGCGACTGCGTCCCGGCATGTCGGTGATCGCACGGGTGGATACGGCGGCCGAGCCTGCGCCGGCCCGGTAGGGTCGAGCTCGTGAAACGGGGTCAGATTCCTTTTGCCAGGGCAAAAGGGATCTGGCCCCACTCCCACCGGTCGCTCAGCCTGCGCAGCGGGCGCAGAGTCCGTGCACTTCCAGCGTCTGCGCCTGCGGCTGGAAGCCGAGCTCCTTGGCCCGCTTCTCCAGCTGGCCGACAATCTCGCGGTCTTCCAGTTCCACCGCGCTGTGGCAGCTATTGCAGATCAGGAACGGCACCGAATGCGCCGCACTGCTGGGGTGGTGGCAGGCCACGAAGGCATTCACCGATTCCAGCTTGTGCACGAAACCATTGGCCATCAGGAAGTCCAGCGCGCGGTACACGGTGGGCGGGGCATCGGCGCCCACGCCCTTGCCGTTGCGCACCCATTCCAGCAGCTCGTAGGCCTTGACCGGCTTGCCGGCTTCGGCGATCAGCTTCAGTACGTTGGCGCGGATGGGGGTCAGGCGCAGCCCGCGTTCGCGCGAGACACGCTCGACCACCGCCACGAAATCCGATGCGTCATGGACGTGGTGGTGGGGGGCGGTACAGGCAGTGGCAGTCTTGGCGGGCATGCGCGTTCTCCGGTTCGGCCTGGCAAGGATGCCTCAGACCGTTGCTACCTTGGTAATGGCCGCGTCGATGCGTTTCAAGGCCTGCTCACGGCCGGCCAGGTACACGGTGTGGGAAATGTCAGGGCTGACCTGGGTACCGGTGATGGCCACGCGCAGCGGCTGGGCGACCTTGCCCATGCCGATCTCCAGCGCGGCGGCCGTGTCGTGCAGGGCCGTGCCGACCGCTTCGGCCGTCCATTCCGGCAGCGCCGCCAGCAGTTCACGGGCCTTGCCCAGGGCGACCTCGGCCCCGGCCTTGAAGTGCTTGGCCACTGCGGCTTCGTCGTAGTCGTTCAGCGGCTGGTACCAGACCACGGCCTTCTCGGCCATTTCCTTCAGGGTCTGCACGCGTTCACGCAGGGCGATCACCACGTCTACCGGTGCCGGGCCCGCCGCCACGTCCAGGCCCAGCTTCTGCAGCTGGTAGACCAGGTGCGGCACGATGTCGGCCGGCTCCGCGGTCTTCAGGAAGTGCTGGTTGACCCAGCCCAGCTTGGCCATGTCCAGGCGCGACGCCTTGGAGTTGCAGTCCTTCACATCGAACAGGTCGATCAGTTCCTGGCGGGTAAACAGTTCCTGGTCACCATGCGACCAGCCCAGGCGGGCCAGGTAGCTCAGCAGTGCGTCCGGCAGGTAGCCGGCATCCCGGTACTGCATCACGTCGGCGGCACCGGTGCGCTTGGACAGCTTGGCGCCCTGCTCGTCCAGGATCATCGGCATGTGGCCGAACTTCGGCACCGGTGCACCGATGCCTTCGTACAGGTTGATCTGGCGCGGCGTGTTGTTGATGTGGTCGTCACCGCGGATGACCTCGGTGATGCCCATGTCCCAGTCATCCACCACCACCGCGAAGTTGTAGGTGGGATAGCCGTCCGGACGGAAGATGACCATGTCATCCAGTTCGCTGTTGGCGATCTCGATCCGGCCCTTGATCAGGTCATCGAACACCACCGTACCCTGCAGCGGATTCTTGAAGCGGATGACGCGGTTCGGGTCGTCCCGGTACGGCAGGCCCAGCTCGCGCGCGGCACCGTTGTAGCGCGGCTTTTCCTGCCTGGCCATGGCGGCTTCGCGCATCGCGTCCAGCTCTTCCCGGGTTTCATAGGCGTAGTAGGCCTTGCCGTCGGCAATCAGCTGCTCGGCGACTTCCCGGTAACGGGCCACCCGGTCGGTCTGGTAGATCGGACCTTCGTCGTAGTCCAGGCCCAGCCACTCCATCGCCTCCAGGATGGCGTCGATCGCCCCCTGGGTGCTGCGTTCACGGTCGGTATCCTCGATGCGCAGCACGAACTCGCCGCCGCGGTGGCGGGCCTCCAGCCAGCAGTACAGCGCGGTGCGGGCGCCACCGATATGCAGATAACCGGTAGGACTGGGGGCGAAGCGGGTGCGGCAGGTCATGTGGGGCTCGAGGAACGGGAATTCCCCGATTTTACCACCAGCCCCGCGCCGGCACGGAGGGACGGACGGAGTCCGCCCCTCCGGCTCACGTCACGGCTGCGGCTCGGCCTTGCGCGGGAACGACTGCTCGCGCATCGCCGCGTTGTAGGCAAAGGAGGCCACGATGGCCGCTGCCTGCTTGAGATCTTCGGGCTCGGCGTGGTCCCAGGTGTCCAGGTGGCTGTGGTGGACATTGGTGAAGTAATCCAGCCGGTCCTGGATGAACTGGAAGCCGGGCAGGCCGATGCGGTCGAAGCTGATGTGGTCGGTGCTGCCGGTGTTGCGGGTCGCCACCGTGGTGGCGCCGACATCATGGAACGGGGCGAGCCAGGCCTCGAAGATCGGCATCGCCGCCAGGTTTTCCTGCGCGTAGATGCCACGGAAGCGGCCGGAGCCGTTGTCCATGTTGAAGTAGACCTGGAACTTGCTGTAGTCGCGGGTCTTGCGCAGCGGTCCGGTGGGGTCGCGCAGCGAGGCCGGCAACGCCTTCTGCGCAGCGTCCACCGGTTCCGGGAACTGGCCGAAGTGCTTGGCGACGTAGGCCTGCGAGCCGATCAGGCCCTGCTCCTCGCCGCTCCACAGCGCCACCCGGATGGTGCGCCGGGGCTTGGCACCGGTGGCCTTGAGGATGCGCATGGCTTCCATCATCACCGCCACGCCGGCCGCGTTGTCGGCCGCGCCGGTGCCGCTGTGCCAGGAATCGAGGTGCGCGCCGATCATCACCACCTCATCCGGCCTGCTGCTGCCCCGGATCTCCGCCAGCGTGTTGTAGCCGGGCTGATCGCTGTCGTCGGTGAAACGCGCGCTCACGTCCACCCGCAGGCGCACGGGCTGCTTGGCCTCCAGTGCACGCACCAGCGGATTGAAGTGCTCGGCGATCATCGCCAGCTCCGGAATGCCGACCGATTCCCCGGCCTTGCGCGAGCCACCACCGGCCACGCGGATGATGCCGTTGTCCCAGCTGCTGATGCTGATCGAGGCCAATGCGCCTTCCTCGACGAAGAAGGCGTTGACCTTGGCCGCCAGCGCCTGCCGCTCCTGGTACTCCTTCACCCGCTTGGCGCGCTCGGCGGTGGCGTCCTTGTCCTTGGGCAGGGTGAATTCCTGCAGTCCCTCCAGCGAGGTGGCGTCGTGACGATGCGAGTCCGGCTCGGTACCCCGCTTGTACTCGCGCGCCTCGCCGAGCAGCAGGATCTTCCCGCGCAGCTTGCCGCGGTACTTCTCGATGTCTTCCGGCTTCTTGATGTCCACCTGTACCAGCTCGCCCTCGACCGGTCCGCGGGTGCCCGGCGTCCAGGCCTTGGGCAGTGCGTGCAGCGGCATCACGCGGTCGCCGAGCATCTCCACGCTGGCCGAGGTGAACTCCCAGCCACGGCCGAAGTCATCGAACGCTTCGTCGTGGACATTGTCCAGCTTCCATTCGGTGAACTTGCTGCGGGTCCACGCGTTTGCGCGCCCCATCGCCGGGGAGTTGGTCAGGCGCGGCCCGATGCGCTCGGTGACATAGCTGAAGGTGTCCATCACCTGCGAGCGATGGAACGCCTCCTGGCGGATGCGGCTGACCATGTCCAGGTCCACCGGCTCGCGCTGCTGCGCCATCGCATTGCCGCTCATCGCCAGCGCAACCGCCAGCACGCCCCACTTCAGCACATCCCACCCCTGCCCTTCGGCTCGATCATCAACCCCTCGAGTCTAGCCAGCGGGGGCGCTTGGCCCCCGTCCCATCGGTCATGGGCGGTGCAGGCGCCTCATCCGCTCCAGCCCAGCCACAACTGGGCGCGCATGGGCAGCAGCAGCAACCAGTGCCGCCGGTCGATGCTGCTGCAGCCGTAAACCACAGCATGCGCAGGCCAGTCGCCGGGCAGGCCGGCGATGCCGATCTCGGCCAATGCCCCCGGCCCGGCCTTCCAGGGCCGGTAGCGCGGCACCTTTCCACCCAGCACGCCACGTCCCTGCCGTGCACCGTCCAGCCACTCCAGCCCCTGCCCCAGCAACCCTTCGCAGGTGGCCGGCGCCAGCTGGAAGCGGACCAGGCCGGGGGCGATCCGTGCCCCCGGCAGGGCCGCCAGCACGCCATGCGCCTGCAGCAGTGCATCCACTTCGAGCAGAGCCGGAATGCCCTGCTGGGCTCTCAGCCGCAATCCCTGACGCCACCCCATCGCGTTCTCCTCACTTTGCTTCCGCGCCCAGCGCATACCAGTCCACGCGGCGGGTCACCCACATCGCCAGCGCCAGAATGACGAACAGCAGCAGCGAGCCCATCAGCAGCGCGTTGTTCTCCGAGACCAGCAGCCCGTAAAGCGCGCCATACAGCACGGTCAGCAGCGCGGCGAAGCCCAGGCCGCGCTTCCAGTGACCGAGCACGTTGGCCAGATACACCGCCTGCAGGCCGATGCAGGCCGCCGCCGAGACCAGATACGCCTTCCAGAAGGCGATGTGCTCGGACAGGCTGATCAGCAGCAGGAAGAAGATCGCCAGCGCCAGGCCCACCATCAGGTACTGCAACGGGTGGATGCGCAGCGATCTGATCAGCTCGAACAGAATGAAGCCGACGAAGGTGAGCAGCACGAACAGCACGCCATACTTGGAGGCGCGATCGGCCTGCGTGTAGGCATCGACCGGATCGACCAGCGACACGCTCACCGACTGCGACGCCCCCGCGCCATCGCTGCGCAGCTGGCGCTGGGCATCGGAGGCCAGCGAGGACACCGCCCAGCGTGCGTCGAAGCCCTGCGCATCGACGCGGCGTTCGTTCGGCAGGAAGGCGCCGGCGAAGGACGGATGCGGCCAGCGCGACCGCAGTGCGATGCGGTTGTCATCGCCTACCGGCACGACCGACAACGTGCGGCTGCCGTCCAGCCGCAGCTCAAGTTCCACCGTGCTTGCTGCCAGCAGTCCGCCCTGCCCCCCGGCAAAGCCCGCCACGGGGGCATGCAGGCCACGCCCCAGCTCCGCAGCGGCGCCGACACCCGGCAGCAGGCGCACCTGGCGGCCATCCACGCGCAGGTTGGGCGTCCCGACCAGGCCGCGCGCGTCAGATACGCCCAACGCCACATAGGGCTGGCCATAGGTACGGCCTGGCTTGACCGGATAGTCGTCAGCCGCGAAAGAGGCCTTCAACTGGCCATTCCAGCTGTACACCGGCACCTTGAACAGCCCGACCTCACGCTGGCTGGGCAGCATCTCGCCGCCAACGTCGAGCGAGGCGGGCATCTGCAGCCAGTGCCCTTCGCTGACCTGCACCTCGGTCTTCTTGTTGCCCTTGGCGTCGACGACTTCCACCTGCTGGCGCTCCACCCACGGCACCACCCGCACCGGCCCCACCAGCCGCTGCGCGCCGGCGCGGCTGTCAGCGACCCGCGCGAAGGCTTCGTCGCGGTATTGGCTGCGCTCGTTGATCACGCTGCGGATCATCATCAGCGGAATCAGCAGCAGCAGGATCAGTCCGCCGACAATGGCGAACCGCAGCAGCATGTTCAGGGATTTCATGGTCCATCCTCGTTGGAGAGGGCTGCAGGATGGACCGTCGCGGTGAGCAGGGTTTGTGGCGAATTTGAAGCGGATGTGAAGTCAGCTCCGCGTGCGCGGGCCGGGCATGCCCAGCGGCAACCACAGGCTGGCCACGGTCCCGCCGCCGTCGCGGGCCTGCAGCTGGACACGGCCATCGTGCAGACGCGCCACTTCCTGCACGAACGGCAGCCCGAGGCCGGAGCTGCGGCGGCCACTGCCGGGACGGGCCAACGAATAGAAACGCTCGAACACGCGGTCACGGGCATAGTCGGGAATGCCGGCCCCCCGGTCGGCCACCTGCAGGCGCACGCCGCCGTCCTCAACCTGAGCCCGCAGCACCACCTCCGTCCCCGATGGAGAGAAGGCAACCGCGTTGTCGACCAGGTTGTTCAGCGCCTGCCGCAGCAGATAGGCATCACCCTGCACGCTCAGATCCGCCACGGCATCAGTGCGTACCTCGACGCCGGCCGCCTGCGCGCGCACCTGCGCGGCTGCGACGGTCTGCTGCAGCAGGTCCGGCAGTGCGATCGGCGCACGCGTCTGCAGCCAGCCATGCTGCTCCACTTCGGCCAGCGCCAGCAGCTTGTCGATGGTTTCGGTCAACCGCTCCTGCTGCTCGAGGATGCTGCGCGCGAAGTGCGCACGGTCGGCATCGGCCATCGGTTCCTGCAGCAGCTCGGCGGCACCGCGTATCGCGGCCAGTGGACTCTTCATTTCGTGCGTCAGCGACTGCACGTACTGCTCGACGTAGGCCTTGCCTTCGAGTTTGCGCCGCATGGTCTCCAGCGCCTGGCCGAGATCACCGATCTCATCACGGCGGCGGCGTGGCGGCGGCACCGGCTCACCGGCGGTGACCGCGCGCGCATAACGGCTGAGCTGGCCCAGGCCGGTGGTCAACCACATCGTCACCAGCACCCCGACCAGCGCCGAGAGTCCTATCAGCCACGCGCCGCGTTCGATGATGGCGCGCTGGCTGGCCGCAATGAACGGATCGATGCTGCGGTTGGGCTGGGCCAGGGTGAGCACGCCGATGAGAGTGCGGCCATCGCCCGGGTCGTACACCGGCGCGGCCACATGCATCACGGTGTTGCCCTCCTCGCCCGGCGTCTCCGGGCTGGAGCGGGCGCCGTACTCGCCGCGCAGGGTGCGGTAGACATCGTTCCAGCGCGAGTTGTCACGACCGACGTCGCGGCCCAGCGAATCGTAGATCACGATGCCTTTCGCATCGGTGATCGTCACCCGGTAATCGAGGGCGCGCTTGGGAAAGCGCCACACCATCGCTTTCAGGTCACGCTGCCGCGCCTTGGCCAAATTGCGGGTGAAAGTCCCGCTGTTGATGGTGCCTGCCTTGACGTCCGCCGCCGCCATCTCGGCCAGCACGTTGGCTGCATCGACCAGGGTCGATTCCATCGCCTGGCGCACGCCCGGCTTCACTTCGTTGACGAACACGCGCATGACGAAGAACGCGGCGATGCCCACGATCAGGAAGAAGCCCAGGAACAGCTTCATCACCAGACGCATCGCTCACACCTCCAGGGCGTAGCCCAGGCCACGGTGGGTCCGGATCGGGTCGGTGCTGGCGCCGGCCGCGCGCAGCTTGGCACGCAGGGTCTTGACGTGCGTATCGACCGTGCGGTCGGCGCTGTCGGCACTGCTGTCCCAGCCGCGGTCCATCAGCTGGGCGCGGCTGAGGATGGCCCCGGGGCGTTGCAGCAGGGCTTCCAGCAGTGCGTACTCGTAGCGGGTCAGGTCCAGCGCCTGGCCGTGGAAGCGGACACGCCGGCCCTCGCGGTCGATGGCGAAGGCGCCATGCGTCTGCCAGCCCGCATCGGTGTCACTGGCAGCAGGCGCCGCCCGCCGCAGTCGCGCGCGTACCCGCGCCACCAGCTCGCGCGGCGAGAACGGCTTGGCCATGTAGTCGTCGGCGCCCAGTTCCAGGCCCAGCACCCGGTCCAGTTCGTCGTTGCGGGCGGTCAGGAAGATCACCGGCAGCTGCGCCTGCGGACCGGGCAGCGCACGCAGCCGACGACAGACCTCGAAGCCGCTCAGGTCCGGCAGGCCCACGTCCAGCACCACCACATCGATGCCACCGTCCCGCAGCCGCTGCAGGGCATCGCTGCCGAGCAGGCAGTGACTGGCCAGGTAGCCCTCGCTGCGCAGCGCGTAGAGCACGGTTTCGGCGATGGCGGCTTCGTCCTCGACCACCAGGACATGGGCAACGGGAGCTGTCATGGCGCGCAGCATAGCCGCTGCGGCCGCCGCCCCGTACACTGCCCGCATGAATTACCGCCATGCCTTCCACGCCGGCAACCATGCCGATGTCCTCAAGCACATCGTGCAGCTGGCCCTGATCGACAGCTTCAAGCGCAAGGACAGCCCGTTCTTCGTGCTGGACACCCACGGCGGCGCTGGCCGCTATCTGCTGGCCAGCGAAGAGAGCCGCAAGACGCTGGAGGCCGAATCCGGGGTCATGCGCCTGATGGCGCAGCCGAAGCTGCCGGACGTGGTCGAGCGCTACCTGAAGGCCGTGCAGGCCGACAATCCGGTCGGCGCGCTGACCAACTACCCCGGCTCGCCCCTGCTCACCGCCCAAGCCATGCGTGCGCAGGACCGGATGGCGGTATGCGAGCTGCAGGAAGACGAAGTGGGCACGCTCAAGGCCCTGTTCGCCCATGACAGCCGGGTTGGCGTGCACCCGGGCGACGGCTATGCACTGCTGCGCTCGCTGCTGCCGCCGAAGGTCAACGGCAGCAAGATCGGCCGCGGCCTGGTGCTGATCGACCCGCCCTACGAGGCCCAGGACGCCGAGTACCAGCGCATCCTGGCAGCACTGGCCGAGACGCTGGCGCGCTGGCCGCAGGCCACCTGCGCGGTGTGGTTCCCGATCAAGCAGCGCCGCACGATCCTGCATTTCCTGCGCAAGGCCACTGCCCTGCCGGTCAAGTCGGCAGTGACCATCGAGTTCCTGGTACGCCCCGACGACTCACCGCTGCGCCTCAACGGCAGCGGCATGCTGGTGCTCAACGCCCCCTGGCAGTTCGACCGGGCGGTCGGTCCGGCCCTGCCGGCGCTGCGCCAGCACCTGGGTGAGCCCGGCGCCAGCACCCGCCTGGATTGGCTCAAGGCACCTGAATAATGGCCTTCACGAGGCTGTACGCCCGTGAGCCTTTTGTTCACGGAAGACGGCCCCGGTGATGCCACAATCGATGGACCACCAAGGAATCACCCGGTATGGCCACTCGCAACCGCATGCCGCCCTGGCATGAGATCTTCAAGGCTCCCAGCGGCCACGAGCTGCTGATCCGTCCCATCCGCCCGGAAGACAGCGCGCCGCTGCAAGCGGCCTTCAGCCTGTTCGGGCCGGAAGAAATCCGCGACCGTTTCCTGCAGGCGGTGACCGAGCTGTCACCGGAAACCACCCAGCGCCTGACCCATCCCAATCCCAAGACCGAGATCACCCTGGTCGCGGCCGAGTCCCTGCCCGCCGGTGAGGCCGTGGTCGGTGCGGTCGCCCGGGCCTCGATCATCCCCGGTACCCGCGAAGCCGAGTACGCGATCCTGATCAGCCGCTTCCTCATCGGCCAGGGCCTGGGCCGGCAGCTGATGCGCAAGCTGGTGAAGTGGGGCCGGGGCAAGTACCTGGATCGCCTGTACGGCGATGTGGCGGCCGAGAACGAGCCGATGAAGCAGCTGGCCGCCTCGCTGGGCTTCAAGCCCGTTCCGCACCCGAACGGCACCGAAGGGCTGGTACGCATGGTGCTGGAACTGGACAACTGACGGTGACGCCGGGCGCCGCCCGGCGATGCCGTTGCAGCCACTGCGCCCGCCGGGCATGGCCCGGCGCTGCCCGCTCACGCAGCAATCATGGGGCGGGTGGAGGCTTCTGCTAAAATCCGCGGTCCATGTCGCGTACTTCATACCCCGCCCCGCCGCTGCCGCGCGCCGGCCAGCTCCGCGCCTGGTGGCGCGCCCCCGCTTCACCGACCGCCCTGGCCTGGTACCTGGCCCAGGCGGCGCGCGCGCATGACGCGCCGTTGCTGGTGGTTGCCCGTGACAACCACGGCGCCAACCAGCTCGAAGCCGATCTGCAGACCCTGCTGGGCAACGATCCCGCGCTGCCGGTGATCGCCTTCCCGGACTGGGAAACCCTGCCCTACGACCGCTTCAGCCCGCATCCGGACATCATCTCGCAGCGCCTGGCGGCCCTGCACCGCCTGCCTGCGCTCAAGCGCGGCCTGGTGGTGGTGCCGGTCCAGACCCTGCTGCAGCAGCTGGCCCCGCGCAGTTACGTGATCGGCGGCAGCTTCGACCTGAAGGTCGGCCAGCGCCTGGACCTGGAGGCCGAAAAACGCCGCCTGGAAAGCGCCGGCTACCGCAACGTGCCGCAGGTGATGGACCCCGGTGACTTCGCCGTGCGCGGTGGCCTGCTCGATGTGTTCCCGATGGGCGCCGACGAGCCCTTGCGGGTGGAGCTGCTGGACGAGGACATCGACTCGATCCGCGCCTTCGACCCGGAAAGCCAGCGCTCGCTGGACAGGGTCGAGTCGGTGCACATGCTGCCCGGTCGCGAAGTACCGATGGATGAGGCCAGCATCGGCCGCGTGCTGGCCGCCCTGCGTGAACGCTTCGATGTCGACACGCGCCGCAGTGCGCTGTACCAGGACCTCAAGTCCGGATTGGCCCCGGCCGGCATCGAGTACTACCTGCCGCTGTTCTTCGATCGCACCGCCAGCCTGTTCGACTATCTGCCTGCCGGCAGCCTGCCGGTGGTGTGTGCCGGCGCCGGCGAAGCCGCCGACGCGTTCTGGGCACAGACCGGCGAACGCTACGAGCAGCGCCGCCACGATGTCGAGCGCCCGCTGCTGCCGCCCTCGGCGCTGTACCTTTCGCCTGAGCAGCTGCGCGAGCGGCTGAACGACGCGCCACGCATCGAAGTATGGGCCGCCGACCATGCACGCATCGCCGATGCACATGCGCTGGGCGACCAGCCCCTGCCGGCGCTGCCGGTAGCGGCCCGCGAAGCGCCCGCTGGCGACGCGCTGAAATCCTTCCTCGGCCACTACCCCGGCCGGGTATTGATCGCCGCAGATTCACCGGGCCGCCGCGAAGCCCTGCTGGAAGTGCTGCAGGCGGCCGAACTGAAGCCGCCGGTGGTGGCCGACCTGCCCGCCTTCCTCGCCAGCGATGTGCGCTTTGCCATCACCGTGGCGCCGCTGGAAGATGGCTTCGCCCTGGACGATCCGCGCCTGGCGGTCCTGACCGAACGCCAGCTGTTCCCCGAGCGCGCCGGCAGCACCCGCCGCACGCGCCGCGCCGGCCGCGAACCGGAAGCGATCATCCGTGACCTGGGCGAGCTGACCGAAGGCGCGCCGATCGTGCATGAGGATCATGGCGTGGGCCGTTATCGCGGCCTGATCGCGATGGACGTCGGTGGCATGCCGGGCGAGTTCCTGGAAATCGAGTATGCCAAGGGCGACCGCCTGTACGTGCCGGTCGCACAGCTGCACCTCATCAGCCGCTACTCCGGCGCATCCGCGGAGACCGCGCCCCTGCATTCGCTCGGGGGCGAGCAGTGGACCAAGGCCAAGCGCAAGGCCGCCGAGAAAGTGCGCGACGTCGCCGCCGAACTGCTGGAAATCCAGGCGCGCCGGCAGGCACGTGCCGGACTGGCCCTGCAGGTCGACCGCGCGATGTACGAACCATTCGCCGCCGGCTTCCCGTTCGAGGAGACGCCCGACCAGCTGGCCGCCATCGACGCGACCCTGCGCGACCTCGCCAGCAGTCAGCCGATGGACCGCGTGGTCTGCGGCGATGTGGGCTTCGGCAAGACCGAGGTCGCCGTGCGCGCCGCGTTCGCCGCTGCCAGTGCCGGCAAGCAGGTGGCGGTGCTGGTGCCGACCACGCTGCTGGCCGAACAGCACTACCGCAACTTCCGCGACCGCTTCGCCGATTACCCGCTCAAGGTGGAAGTGCTGTCGCGCTTCAAGAGCACCAAGGAGATCAAGGCCGAACTGGAGAAGGTCGCTGCCGGCACCATCGATGTCATCGTGGGCACCCACCGCCTGCTGCAGCCGGACGTGAAATTCAAGGATCTGGGCATGGTCATCGTCGACGAGGAACAACGGTTCGGCGTACGCCAGAAGGAGGCGCTGAAGGCGTTGCGTGCCAACGTGCACCTGCTGACCCTGACCGCCACGCCGATCCCGCGCACGCTGAACATGGCCATGGCCGGCCTTCGCGACCTGTCGATCATCGCCACGCCGCCGCCGAACCGGCTGGCGGTACAGACCTTCATCACGCAATGGGACAACGCGCTGCTGCGCGAGGCCTTCCAGCGCGAACTGGCGCGTGGTGGCCAGCTGTACTTCCTGCACAACGACGTGGAGAGCATCGGCCGCATGCAGCGCGAGCTGTCCGAACTCGTGCCGGAAGCGCGCATCGGCATCGCCCATGGCCAGATGCCGGAGCGCGAACTGGAAAAGGTGATGCTGGATTTCCAGAAGCAGCGCTTCAACGTGCTGCTGTCGACCACGATCATCGAGTCGGGCATCGACATCCCCAACGCCAACACCATCATCATCAACCGCGCTGACCGCTTCGGCCTGGCCCAGCTGCACCAGCTGCGCGGCCGCGTGGGGCGTTCGCACCACCGCGCCTACGCCTACCTGATCACGCCTGACCGCCGTGCGATCACCCCGGATGCCGAGAAGCGCCTGGAAGCCATCGCCTCCATGGACGAGCTGGGCGCCGGCTTCACCCTGGCCACGCACGATCTGGAAATCCGCGGTGCCGGTGAACTGCTCGGCGAGGACCAGAGCGGGCAGATGGCCGAAGTCGGCTTCAGCCTGTATACCGAGCTCCTGGAGCGTGCGGTACGCAGCATCAAGCAGGGCAAGCTGCCGGACCTGGATGCCGGCGAGGAAGTGCGCGGTGCCGACGTCGAGCTGCATGTGCCGGCCCTGATTCCGGAAGACTACCTGCCGGACGTGCATACCCGCCTGACGCTGTACAAGCGCATTTCCAGCGCGCGCGACAACGATGCGCTGCGCGAGCTGCAGGTCGAGATGATCGATCGCTTCGGCCTGCTGCCGGACCCGGCCAAGCACCTGTTCGCGGTTGCCGAGCTGAAGCTGCGGGCCAACGCGCTGGGCATCCGCAAGCTGGACCTGGGCGAGAACGGCGGTCGCATCGTGTTCGAATCGAAGCCGGACATCGACCCGATGGCCGTGATCCAGCTGATCCAGAAGCAGCCGAACCTGTATGCGATGGAAGGCCCGGACAAACTCCGCATCAAGCACCCGCTACCCTTGCCGGAAGACCGCTTCAATGCGGCCCGCGCCCTGCTGACGACCCTCGCCCCGGGTTGATTTCCCACTGCCACCACCCCGCACCGGCCCCACCCGGTGCGGGCGGACAACCATGCTGCCTGACGCCGTAACCGCCCCCGACCTGCTGCACGCACAGGCCTGCCTGATCGATGCCCTGGCCATGTCGCTGCAGATGCGCGACGCCTACACCCGCCATCACTGTGACCGGGTCGGCCGGCTGGCCCAGCGCCTGGCCATGCACTGCGACCTGGACCAGGAGGCCGGCACGCGGGTCGCGCTGGCCGCGCGATTCCATGACATCGGCAAGATCGGCATTCCCGACGACGTGCTGCTGAGCCCTCGCCGGCACACCGAACAGGAGCGCGCGATCATGCGTGAGCATCCCGTGCGTGGCGAGCACATCTTCCTGACCACCGGCCGCAGCGATGCCGCCGCGGTGGCCAGGCTGATCCGGGCCCATCACGAGGCATTCGACGGCAGCGGCTATCCCGACGGCCTGCACGGCGAGCACATCCCGCTGGGCGCGCGCATTGTCACGCTCGCCGACGCCTACGATGCGATGACCAGTGATCGTCCGTACCGGGCGGCGATGGCGCACGGAACGGCACTGCGCATCCTCGATGACCAGGCCGGCGGCCTGATCGACCCCTACGTGCTGCAGCGCTTCCATCGCCTGCTGGCGCAGGAACCTGCGCTGGCCTGAGATCCGGCGCCACCGGGCGAACAGACGAAAGGCCCGGCTTGCGCCGGGCCTTTCGCATCACGCTTCACGTGTGATCGGTTACCAGATCACCACGCGCTTGTCGTCGGCACGCACCATCGCGTCACCGGCCTTGCACTGGAACGCAGCCGCGAACGACGGCATGTTCGAGGGCGCACCGTTGGCGCGGAAGTTGGCCGGCGCGTGCGGATCGGTGTTCAGGCGCACGCGCAGTTCGCCATCGGTGAAGTTGCGACGCCACACGGTGGCCCAGTTCATGAAGAAGCGCTGGTCCTGGCTGTAGCCATCGACCTCGACGTTCGCCTTCGGATCTTCCTTCAGCGCCATCTGCAGCGCGTCATAGGCCACGGTCAGGCCGCCCAGGTCGCCGATGTTCTCGCCCAGGGTCAGCTTGCCCTTCACATTCACGCCGGGCACCGCTTCGTAGCCATCGAACTGCGCGACCAGCTGGTCGGTACGTTCGGTGAACGCCTTGCGGTCGGCATCGGTCCACCAGTTGTCGAAGTTGCCGTTGGCGGCGAACTGGCTGCCCGAATCGTCGTAGCCGTGCATCATCTCGTGGCCGATCACCGCGCCGATGCCGCCGTAGTTCAGTGCCGGATCGGCCTTGGCGTCGAAGAACGGCGCCTGCAGGATCGCTGCCGGGAACACGATCTCGTTCTTGGTGGCGTTGTAGTAGGCGTTGACGGTCTGCGGCGTCATGCCCCACTCGGTCCTGTCCACCGGCTTGCCGATCTTGTCCAGCATGTAGCGGTAGTTGAACGCGCGCGCCGCCTGCATGTTGCCGAGGTAGCTGTCGCCGTTGGTCTGCAGGCCTGCCCAGTCACGCCACTTGTCCGGGTAACCGATCTTCGGGGTGAAGCTGGCCCACTTCTCCAGTGCCTTCTTCTTGGTTTCCTCGCCCATCCACGGCAGCTGCTCCAGGCGCACCTTCAACGCCTGCGACAGGTTTTCCACCAGGTGCTGCATGGCCACCTTCGACTCGGCCGGGAATACGGCGTCGACGTACAGCTGGCCCAGCGCCTCACCCATGCCGCCGTTGACCGACTCCAGCACGCGCTTCCAGCGCGGCTGCATGTCCTTCTGGCCACGCAGGGTGGTGCCATAGAAATCGAAGTTGGCCTTCTCGAACTGGCTGCTCAGGTACGGCGAGGCGTCGTCGATGGTGTGGAAGCGCAGGTAGGCCTGCCAGGTGCTGGCCGGCACATCGGCCAGCATCTTGTCCATCTCGGAGAAGAAGCCCGGCTGGGCCAGCGAGAACTTCTGCGCGGCCGGCACTTTCAGGGTGTCGAACAGCGCGGTCCAGCTGAAGTTCGGGGTCAGCCTGTCGGCATCGGCAGCGCTGAGCGGGTTGTAGCGCTTGGCCGGGTCACGCATTTCGATGCGCGACATGGACGCCTTGGCCAGGCGGGTTTCGAAGGCCATCACGGCCTTGGCCTGCTCGGCGGCCTGCGCGGCATCCACGCCGGACAGGGTCAGCACCTGCGCGATGTAGGCCACGTAGGCGTCGCGGATCCTGGCCTGCGCATCATCGAAGTAGTAGCCCTTCTCCGGCAGGCCGAGGCCGCCCTGGCCGATGTAGGCGATGACGTTGGCCGAATCCTTGTAGTCGGCATTGGCGAACAGCGAGAACAGCACGCCCTTGCCCTCGGCCTGGCTGTCGCGCAGGTACTGGGTGAGGGTGGCGGTGTCCTTCAGCGCGGCGATCTTGTCGAGCTGCGGCTGCAGCGGCGCCAGGCCCGCAGCCTCGATCTTCGCTTCGTCGTTGCCGGTCTTCCAGATGTCGCCGATCTTGGCTTCCACCGAACCGGCCTTGGCCTGGCTGGCGGCAGCCTGCTGCACCAGCGCATGCTGCACTTCCAGCGAGCGCTCGCGCAGGATCTCGAAGCTGCCCCAGGTGGTCTGGTCGCCCGGTACCGGATTGGCCTTCAGCCACTTGCTGTTGACGAAGCCATTGAGGTCGGTACAGGCCGCGATGGCCGGATCGAGATCGGCGCTGTTGAGCGAGATCAGCGGCGTCTTGATCTGTGACAGGTCGAAGGCCGGCGTAGCGTCGGCACTGGTCGCCGGTGCAGTTTCGTTCTTGCCACACGCAGCCAGGGAGGCGGCAATGGCGATGGTCAGGCCCAGCGGGGCCAGGTTGCGGACGTTCATGAGGCTCTCCTGCGGGTAATTCCACAGGGTAGACGGGGACGCCCGCGGCAGGGACCGGCCAAAGGTCACAGAGCGCTCGTCATGTGGCGCCGGGCCCTGCGCTGCGCCACAAAAGCGAAGGCCGGCGTGCGCCGGCCTTCCGATGGTTACTTGGCCTTGCCCTGGTTGGCCACGGCCTCAGCGGCCTTGCGCGCCGCTTCCGGGTCGCCCAGGTAGCGGAACGACTGCACGGTCAGGTCATCGTTCAGTTCGAACAGCAGCGGAATGCCGGTCGGAATGTTCAGCTCGAGGATCTCCTCGCGCGAAACATTGTTGAGGTACTTGTACAGCGCGCGCAGCGAGTTGCCGTGGGCGGTGACCAGCACCGTCTTGCCGTCCTTCAGCTGCGGCGCGATGGCGTCGTGCCAGTACGGCAGCACGCGGTCGAGGGTGGTGGCCAGCGATTCGGTACCCGGCAACGCATTGCGGTCCAGCCGGGCGTAGCGACGGTCGTGGATCGGGTGGCCCGGGTCTTCCAGATCCATCGGCGGCGGCGGGATGTCATAGGAACGACGCCACACCTTGACCTGCTCCTCGCCGTGCTTTGCAGCGGTCTCGGCCTTGTCCAGGCCCTGCAGGCCGCCGTAATGGCGCTCGTTGAGACGCCAGGATTTGTTCACCGGCAACCAGTCCTGCTCCAGCTCGGCCAGCGCACCCTGCAGAGTGTGGATGGCGCGCTTCAACACCGAGGTGTGGGCGACGTCGAACTGCAGGCCTTCCTCGCGCATCAGGCGGCCAGCGGCAGCCGCTTCCCGGCGCCCCTGCTCCGTCAGGTCGACATCGACCCAGCCGGTGAAGCGGTTGTCCAGGTTCCACTGGCTCTGGCCATGGCGCAACAGTACGAGTTTACGGGTCACTGCAGGATCTCCAACGCGAGGAAAGGCAGGACGCCATTGTAGCCCCGGGGCCGCTCACCGTGCCGTGGCGCGGCCCATGCGATGCTGTGATCGATGAATACCGTGATCGATCCCGGGCGCTGGCAGGGCAGCGTCGCCGCCGCACGCGAGCAACAGCTGCGGCTTGCGGCGCGGGTGGAGCGCAGCGACCGGCTGCCGGGTACCGTACGCTGGCTGGCCGGGCTGGACGTCGGCTTCGAGGACGACGGCCGCACCACCCGCGCCGCAGCGGTGCTGCTGGATGCCGCCACCCTGCAACCGGTGGCCCGGGAGATCGCCCGCATTCCCACGGTGATGCCTTACATCCCCGGCCTGCTCAGCTTCCGCGAGCTGCCCGCCCTGCTCGCTGCACTGGCCCTGCTGCCGCGTTCGCCGGACCTGGTCTTCGTCGATGGGCACGGCATCAGCCATCCGCGACGGCTGGGCGTGGCGGCGCACCTGGGCGTCGTCACCGATCTGCCGAGCATCGGCGTGGCCAAGTCGAAACTGGTCGGTCGCTTCGTCGAGCCCGCAGACGAGGCTGGCGCGCATACGCCCCTGCTCGATGGCGATGAACAGCTCGGCTGGGTGCTGCGCAGCAAGGTCCGCTGCAGGCCGCTGTTCGTCGCTGGCGGGCACCGCATCAGCGCCGATACCGCACTGCAGTGGGTGCAGCGGACGCTGCGTGGCTATCGCCTGCCGGAGCCGACCCGCCTGGCGGATCGGCTGGCGTCGCGACGGGACGCGTAGCGGCAGATCAGTGGTGCACGTGGCCGCGATGGCCCTGCGCGTCCTCGCCGTGGTCGTGATCGTGCCGCGCATCAGGTGCGGCCGCACTGGGCGGCGCGGGATCTCCGCATGCCTCTCCGCAGTGATCCGCTTCAATCTGCAGGGTCACATGCTCGATGCCGAAGTCATCGTGCAGGCGACCTCCCAGCTCGCGGCGCAGCACGTCGGCGTCGGTACCGTCGCGCATCACGACATGCGCGGTCAGCGCCGGCGTGCTCGAGGCCAGTGCCCACACATGCAGGTCATGCACGTCCAGCACCGCGGCATGGCCGGACAGGCTGTCGCGGACCTTCGCCACATCCATGCCCTTGGGCACGCCTTCCAGCAGCACGTTGATCGCCTCGCGCATCAGCACATAGGTGCGTGGCAGCACCCACAGGCCGATCAGCACCGCCAGGATCGGGTCGATCGGCTGCCAGCCGGTCCAGCGGATCAGCAGCGCGCCGACGATCACCGCCACCGAGCCGAGCATGTCGGCCCACACTTCCAGGTAGGCACCTTTGACGTTGAGGCTTTCACCGCTGCCGGCCTGCAGCAGGCGCATCGAGATCAGATTGATGACCAGGCCGGCGGCGGCGATCACCAGCATGCCGGTGGAGGCAATCTCCTGCGGTTCGCGGAAGCGGCCGACCGCTTCCCACAGGATGTAGCCGGCCACCACGAACAGCATCGCGCCATTGATCATCGCGCCAAGGGCTTCCAGCCGCGCATAGCCATAGGTGCGGCGCGCGTCCGGCGGACGCCGGCTCAAGCGCACCGCGACCAGCGCGATCATCAGTGCGAGCGCGTCGGTGGCCATGTGGGCCGCATCGGACAGCAGCGCCAGGCTGTTGGTCCAGAACGCGCCGACGACTTCGACGACAAGGAAGGTGGAAGTCAGCCCCAACGCCCACCACAACGGCTTCTCGTGGCGGATCTGGGACGGCAGGTGATCGTGGTCGTGGCCCATGCAACAGCTCCTGTGCGATGCGGTCAGGCTACGGCGTGGCTGCGGGGGAGACTATTACGATGTTTATAACATTGCAGCTGTGCGGCGCCGGTCGCGCCGGGCGTAGCCCGGCGCTCGCCGATTGCACCGGGCCATGCCTGTCAGGCACCGCGCGCGCTCAGAAGCCGAAACGCAGGCTGGCCCAGTATGCGCGGCCCGGCTCGTTGTAGGTCGCCGCGCCAGCGTCGCTGCTGTTGGCTTCGCGGAACAGGCGCTTATCGGCCAGGTTGTTCACGCCGAAACCGAAGCTGACCGTCCCGGTAACCCTGTAGCGCGCGCTCACGCCCCAGATGTTGTATGCCCCCCGATCCTGCAGCACCACCGACGAATCGCAGCTTCCGGTGCAGCGAGGATCGTTGTTGATGTTGGTGGTGGCCGGCTCCTGCCTGCCGTAGAAGGTGCCGGTGAGCAGCAGCGACAGCTTTTCGGTGGCCTGCCAGTCCAGCATCGTGTTGACCGTGTACCGCGGTATCACCGACAGCGGCTGGCCGGTGCTCTTGTTCTCGTTCTCCACCATGTAGGTGAAGTTGCTGCTCCACTTCAGCCGGTCGCCCTGCTCGCCCAGCAGCGGCACCACCAGGTTGCCCTCCAGGCCCTGCACGATGGCCTTCGGTGCGTTCTCCCAGCGGAAGATCCGGCCACGGGTGTCGGCGGTGAGGCCGACCTGGGTATATCCGGCCTCGATCTTGTCCTTGTAGTCGTTGTGGAAGTAGGTCAACGAGGCCTGCCAGCCACTCTGCGGAGCCCATTCCACGCCCAGTTCCTTGTTCAGGCTGGTCTCGGCGTCCAGCTCCGCGTTGCCCTGCAGGTAGCAGCCCGCGCCCAGGCTCGGCAGTGCGTTGGGACAGCCGTTGCCACGGGTGTAGTACAGGTAGTCCGGATTGGACTGGTAGAGGTTGGGAGCCTTGAACGCGCGCGCGATGCCGCCCTTCACCACCCAGTCGCCATTGATGCGGAACTGCGCATTGAGGCTGGGGCTGGCGTTGTTGCCGAACTGGCTGTGGTGGTCGAAGCGCAGGCCCGGCGTCACGATCCAGCGTTCACCCAGGTAGATGTTGTCTTCGACGAAGACTGCCGTGGTCTGCGCATCGGACTTGCCGCGCGCGCGATCGGCCGACAGGCCCGGCAGGCCACCGCCACTGCTGCCGGACTGGCTCATCGAATACGGATCGGTCAGGCGGCTGTCGAGATGCTCGAAGCCCAGCGTCCAGACATTCTCCGCCGCGCCGATCGTGGTCGGGAAACTGACCTCGCCGTCGAGCTGGTAATTGCGCAGGCGGGAGGTGGACCAGTCGGTGCCGTTGAAGCTGCCCTCGGGGCCACCGGCCAGGCCTTCGTTGATGCGCGAATTGTTGACCGCTTCCACCGCAGCAGTAACGCGCGAGGTCACATCGCCCCAGCGGCCACGATGGGTGATCGCCCCGGTGGTGCGGTACATGCGGTTGGTCTCTGCCTCGCTCTCGGCCAGCGCCGCCAGATCGACCGGCGTGGAGGTACCGGTGTTGCTCACGGCACGGTCGCCCGCATAGATGTTGCCCTGGCGGCTGGTACCGGCTTCGAATTCCACCACCTGGCCGGCGTTGATGTCCCAGCGCAGCAGCGCGTTGACATCGCGGTTCTTGACGCCCTCGCGGCCTGCGGGAGGTACGGTGCCCGGCGCGGTGGCGAACGCGCGATTGAGTTCGAGCGAATCCGCGTCGGTCCTGTTGAGGTTGCCATACAGGCGGAAGGACAACGCATCGGTCATCGGGCCGCTCAGCTGCAGACCCACGCGCTCACTGCCACCTTCGGCACTGTGCTCGGGTACCAGTCCGTACAGGTCGACCGCTCCGGTCAGATCGCCCGTCGGGCGCTTGGTGATGATGTTGACCACGCCGCCGGAGGCGCCGGATCCATAACGCGCCGCTGCCGGACCGCGCAGCACTTCGATGCGCTCGATCATCTCCGCCGGCACCCAGTTGGTGTCGCCACGGGTATTGCGCTCACCGCTGCGGCCCATGCGCACGGCGTCGCGGGCACCGACGCGTTTGCCGTCCACCAGGATCAGCGTGTTCTCCGGCCCCATGCCACGCAGGTCGATCTGGCGGTTGTTGCCATACTGGCCAGACGCACTGTTGCCGGTGAGATTGACACCGGGCATGGTCCGCAGCAGCTCGGCGATGTCGTTGGCAGGAGGACGGCGCGCAATGTCCTCGGCGGTGATGGTCGATGTACCCAGGGCCTGACGCGCGATCTGCGAGGCGGTGACGTGCACCGTATCGATATCGGTCGCGTCGGTCTGCGCATGGGCACCCAGGGCACTGCCCGCAAGCAGGGCAGCAACGGCAAGCGCCAACGGGCGCGGCGGCGGAACAAGGACGGCAGACATCTTCAACACCTTCTGGCAGGGCAACGGGGCCTCTGGCAAAGGGCTTGAGGCGACGACGGGGGGAGTGGGAGCGGCGCCGCACATCTTCCGCAGGCCGATCCATGCGCGCATTCTCCCATCAATGCGATTGATTCTCAAATGCGTCAACGCAGTGCAGCCGCTTCGGAAATGTGCATGGGACCACCTGCGGTCGTTCGCCCTACCTCTGTTGATGGGAACTACGCAGGGGGCCGGTGGCCGCCGGGGTGACGCGCTGCCGGTGCAGCGGCATGCAGCGCCCACCATGCCAGCGCTGTCACCGCGATGCCTGCACCGAGTGCACAGACCCTGGTCCAGCCGTGGTGCGCCTGCATCCACGTACCGGCCGCAGCACCGGCGCCGCTGCCGACCGCGTAGAACAGCATGTACAGCGCCACCAGGCGACCGTGCTGTTCGGCAGGCGCGCGCAGCAGCAACGCCTGGTTGGAGACATGCAGGGCCTGCCCCCCCAGATCGAGCACCACCACGCCCAGCAGCAGCCATGCCAGGGCGTGCGGCAGACCCAGCAGGGGCCACCACGCAAGCAGCATCAGCAGCAGCGCCCCCAGGCTCACCCGCAGGCAGAAACCCCGATCCATCCAGTGCCCCACCCGCGCAGCCAGCAGCGCACCGACCATGCCTGCCAGACCGAGCGCGCCGATGGCCGCGGTCGACCAGTTCATCGGTGATGCCGACAGGGGCAGCGGTACGGCCGCCCAGAACACGTTGAGGCCGGCAAACAGCAGCAGCGCCAGAGGGCCACGCTCGCGCAGCGTGCGATCACTGCGCAGCATCGTCATCATCGAGCCGAGCAGCGCGCGCCAGGCCGGCGGCTGCGAGGGAACCGGCACGGCAGGCAGGCGTCGCCACAGCAGCATCGCCAACGCCGCCATCATCACTGCTGACAGCAGGTACACCGCGCGCCAGCCGGCCAGGGCCGCCACCGCGCCGGATACCACACGCGCAGCCAGCAGGCCGATGAACACCCCGCCCTGCACCATGCCAACCACGCGCCCCCGCTGCCCCGACGGTGCCAGCGTGGCTGCATAGGCGATGAGTCCCTGGGTGAGCGCCGTCCCGAGCAGGCCCGCCAGCAGCATGCCCCCCAGCAACCAGGCGGTACTGCGTGCTGCCGCCAGTCCCAGCAGCGCCATCACCAGTGCCAGCAGCTGCATGCGCAGCAGGCGGCGACGATCGCCGCGGTCGGCCAGCGGCAGCAGGCCGAGCAGGGCCAGCACGCTGCCGGCCTGGGTGGCGGCAACCACAGCGCCGGCCGTCGCGCGCTCCATGGCGAAAGCCTGCGCCAGGCGTTCCAGCAGGGGCTGTGCGTAATAGACATTGGCCACGCTGGCACCCGCCGCGATGGCCAGCAGGCCCAGCAGGGCGCGCGGAAGGACGGACGCGGCCATGAATGTGGTTGCATATTGAAACTGGATGCACCGTATCGCCAATGGTTTTAAAATGCAACCACATCATCACAAGCCTTGCCCATGCACGCCGACAGCCCCTGCCCCGTTGCCCGCAGCGCCGATCTGCTCGGTGATCGCTGGGCCCTGTTGATCATCCGCGATGCCTTTGATGGCGTTACCCGCTTCAGTGACTTCCAGCGCAGCCTCGGCGCAGCGCGCAACATCCTCAGCGACCGCCTGCGGCGTCTGGTCGAGGCCGGGCTGCTCCTGCAGCAACCTGCCAGCGATGGCAGCGCCTACCAGCAGTACGTGCTGGCCGCGGCAGGACGCGATCTGTTCCCACTGCTGGTGGCCCTGCGCCAATGGGGCGAACGCCATCGTTTCGCTCCCGACGAGGTGCATTCCACGCTGGTTGAACGTGGCAGCGGCCGCGTCCTGCCCTACATGCAGCCCCAGGACGCGGCCGGCCACACCATCGCGCCCGCGCAGACGGTGGTCCGCAAGCGCTGAAAAATGGGACGCCCCCCCCCCCCGAATGGGGGACTCGACAGCGCTACCGGTGTCAAATAGCATTCGCTCGCAATTGCACTCGATTCCTATTGACATCGGCGATGGCCGCTCCCACTTCTTCTCCCACCGCCGCCGCCCCGGTCGCCAAGCGCATGCCGCGCGGTAACGGCCATGCCCTGTTGTGGGCACGTGGCCTGCTTGGCCTGCTCGGTGGCTATGCCGTGGCCGCGTGCTGGGCCGCCGCCCTGGCGCGCCTGCTGCCCGGTGCCAAAGCCGACGCCACCCTGGTGGCCACCATGTCCGCCTTCGTGGTGTATGTGCTGGCCGCGATCTGGGCGTACGCCGCACGCAGCACCCTGCGCGCCACGCTGGGCCTGGTGATTGCTGGCGGCCTGGGGGCATGGCTGGCCTGGCTGCTGCGCGGGGGCGTCGCATGAGCAACCTCGGGGGCATCCGCCAATCGCAATCGGTGCTGCACACCTGGTCCGGCCTGGTGGTCGGCTGGGTCCTGTTCCTGATCTTCATCGCCGGTACCGCCGCGTACTGGAAGGAAGAACTGACCCGCTGGATGCAGCCGGAAATCGGCCTGCCTGCCGACAGCGCTGCAGCGGTCACCCAGGCACACGCCTTCCTCGCCCGCACCGCACCCGATGCACAGCGTTGGAGCATCGAACTTCCCGATGCGCGCAGCAGCGCCACGGCCGTCAGCTGGCAGCCACAGGGCGAGAAGGAACGCCGCCGCGGCCAGCGCAATCCGAACCAGGCGACGCTGGATGCAGATGGCAACCCGGTACAGGTGCGTGAGACGCGTGGCGGCAACTTCTTCTACCGCCTGCACTTCGATCTGCACTACGTGCCGGTGCTGTGGGCGCGCTGGTTCATCAGTGCGTGTTCGATGCTGATGCTGATCGCACTCATCAGCGGGGTCATTACCCACAAGAAGATCTTTACCGACTTCTTCACCTTCCGCCGTGGCAAAGGCCAGCGCAGCTGGCTGGACGGTCACAACGCGCTGGCCGTTCTGTCGCTGCCGTTCCACCTGATGATCACCTACACCGGGCTGATCACACTGATGACGCTGTACATGCCGTGGGCGGTGGATGCCAACTACCCCGGCGGCCGCGATGCGTTCTTTGCCGAACTGTTCCCGCGCGCGGAGAAGGCCGAGGCCAGCGGTGTGGCCGCAACGACGCCCGCGCTGGCGGGAATACTGCGCCGCGCTGAACTGCAATGGGGCGGCGGCCATGCGGCATCACTGCAGATCGAACACCCTGGTGATGCGGCCATGCGCATCAGCGTGCGCCGCCAACAGGGTGACCAGATTGCCGGTACCGCCGATACGCTCAGCTTCGATGCCCACGGCAATCTGCTGGACGCCGCCGCGCCGCGCTCGGCCGCCGTCATCACCCGCGACGGCATGATCGGCCTGCACGCGGCGCGCTTCGCCCCCGTCACGATGCGCTGGCTGTTCTTCCTCTCTGGTGTGGCCGGCACGCTGATGGTAGCCACCGGGCTGGTGCTGTGGACAGTGAAGCGGCGCGCACAGCTGCCCGATCCTGAGCGGCCACACCTGGGCTTCCGCATCGTCGAGCGGCTGAACATCGGCTTCGTCACCGGCCTGCCCGTGGCCATGCTCGCCTTCCTGTGGGGCAACCGACTGCTGCCGCTGGACGTGGCCAACCGCAGCGATGCCGAAGTGAAGGTGTTCTTCTACGCCTGGGCTGCCTGCGTGGCGCACGCGATGCTGCGCGCGCCACGTCGTGGCTGGGTCGAGCAGCTGGCGCTGGCCGGGGTGCTGGCACTGGGGCTGCCGCTCTACAACCTGGTGGCCTGGCACGGTGGCGCGGTATCTGCACTTGCTGCCGGCGATGGCGCCAAGGCAGGCATCGATATCGGCCTGCTGCTGATCGGCACTGGCCTGCTGTGGGCCGCGCGCAAGGTGCATCGCTTCGTGCCGGCACAGCGCCGGCCACGCCCCGCGCGCACCGCCGAGGCCGGCGCATGAGCGTGCTCGCACTGCTGCTGGCTGCTGCCGCTTTCGCCTGCCTGGCCATGGCGATGGAACGTCACCACCGCGATGTCGCCGGCCATGCGCCCCCCGCGCCGCGCCGGCGCCTGCTGCAGGTCCTGGGCGTGCTCGGGCTGACAGCCAGCCTGCTGACCAGCATCGCGGCGTGGGGCGTGGCACAAGGTTTCGTTGGTTGGTGTGGCGTGCTCGCCGCCGGTGCCGGTGCGATGGTGCTCTGGCTCAGTTTCCGTAGCCCGGCCAAGCCGGCGCCACGCCCGTCTTCCCGTTCCTGATACAGAAACAGAGGTTTCCACCATGTACATGACGTCCTCTGGCGCGCTGCGCCGGAATACCTTGGCTTTGTCGATCGCCTGCGCCGCCGCGCCGGCCTTCGCCCAGGACAGCGCGCCGTCCACCACCGAACTGGACCGGGTGATGGTCACCCAGCGCACCGAGGGCTACCAGGTCTACGGCACCAATACCGCCACCAAGCTGCCGCTGACCCTGCGCGAAACCCCGCAGTCGCTCACCGTGTTCACTCGCCAGCGCATCGAGGATTTCAACCTCATCACCATTTCTGAGGTGCTGCAGCAGACCCCGGGCGTGACCATCCAGTCCTATGACAGCAACCGCACGCTGTTCAACGCACGCGGCTTTGCCATCAACAACTTCATGTTCGATGGCATCCCCACCAACTACACCACCGGTGCGGGCGGCAACTCGATCCTCAGTGACACCTCCATCTACGAGCGCATCGAAGTGGTGCGCGGCGCCAGTGGCCTGGTCACCGGCTCGGGCAACCCGTCGGCCACGGTGAACATGGTGCGCAAGCGCCCGACCGAAACCTTCCAGGCCAGCACCAGCGTCAGCGCCGGTTCGTGGGACTACAAGCGGGCCGAAGTGGATGTATCCGGCCCGCTCAGCAAGGGCGGCCGCGTGCGTGGACGCTTCATCGGCGCCTACACCGACAAGGAAAGCTGGGTGCGCTTCCAGCACGACACGTCGCCCAGCCTGTATGGCGTGATCGAAGCCGACCTGACCGACAGCACCCGTCTGCGCGCCGGTATCGATTACCTGGAGACCGGCTCCGATGGTGGCGCCTGGAGCGCCTCGCCGCTGTACTTCCGCGACGGCACGCGCGCGCACATGCCGCGTTCCTACAGCGCTGCCACACGCTGGAACGAATGGAACCGCGAGAGCACCAACTACTTCGCCACCCTGGAACAGCAGTTCGGTGCCGGCTGGAGCGGCCGCCTGGCCTACAACCACCGCGCCACCGACACCGACTCGCTGCTGCTGGCCGGTTCCAACACCGGCAACTGGGCCGACGCGACCACCGGCCTGGGCCTGCGCATTGCCGATACCTATTCGGTGTCCGAAACCCGTGAGGATGCGTTCGACCTGTACGCTTCCGGCCCGTTCCAGCTGTTCGGCCGTTCGCATGAACTGGTGGTGGGCATCAACCACTACGACCGCGACCTGGACACCATCCGCGCCGGCATCACCTCGCGCCCGTACAACGTAGCCGCCTTCCCAAGCATCTTCAGCTGGGATGGCAACATCGGCAAGCCGACCACCTACGACTACGGCATTCCGTCCAGCACGGTGAACACCACCGAGACCGGCTACTACACCGCGGTGCGCCTGAGCCCGATCGATCCGCTGAAGATCATCGCGGGCGCGCGCTACTCCGATTACCGCACCACCACCGACAACTACAACACCGACGGGGTGTTCACCAGCCGCAGCGCGCGCACCACCGCGCACGAACTGACCCCCTACGTGGGCGTGCTGTATGACCTGAGCAGCAGCATCACCGCCTTCGCCAGCTACTCGGACGTGTTCCAGGCCACCGCGCGCCGCGACATCAACAACCAGCTGCTCGACCCGACCACCGGCGGCAACTACGAGTACGGCCTGAAGAGTGAATTTTTCGACGGCCGCCTCTACGCCTCGTTGAACGGCTTCTACATGAAGCAGGACAACGTGGCCGAGCTGGACCCCAACGGCGGCGAGATCAAGCTGCCCGATGGCAGCTCGCCCTACATCGCCAGCAAGGGCATCACCACCCAGGGTGGCGAGTTCGAGGTGTCCGGCTCGATCACCGACCACTGGAGCATGACCGGCGGCTACACCTACAGTTACAGCAGCAACCCCGATGGAAGCCGCTTCGCCAGCACCAGCCCGATGCATCTGGCGCGCTTCAACACCACTTACAGCCACGGCCAGTGGACGGTCGGCGGTGGGTTCAGCGTGCAGAGCGAGATCTACCAGATGCAGCCGATCCCCACCGGCCGTTTCAACGCCAACGGGACCCCGGTCACCGCCACCGGCAAGATGAGCCAGGGCGGGTATGTGCTGTTCGACCTGATGGGACGCTACCGCATCAACGACAACCTGAGCGTGGGCGTGACGGTCACCAACCTGTTCGACAAGGTGTATTACCGCAATGTCGGCTTCTTCAACTCGGGCTACTGGGGCGAGCCGCGCCGCGTGCTGTTCAACCTGCGCGCGAAGTTCTGATTCCACCGTGCGGCGTCGGCCACCCGATTCTGCACAGTGGTTCCACCTTCGGCGCATGCTGCCAGGATAGGCCACGGGGTAGCATCACAGGCGGGCCTGCGGGCCCGCCTTATCGTCGCCCGCCGAGGAACCGCCCATGCTGCGCCGCCCCCTGCCCCGATCTGCCCTGCTGCTGGTGCCGCTGGCCCTGCTGCTGGCTGCCCCCTCGCTGCAGGCACGTAAGGTGCCCGCACCGGCCGAGCACGTGGACGCCGATGGTCCCTACGTGTTCCGTGTGGGCGACCGGCTGCGCGCCACGTGGATCTGCGGCGACCAGGTGCAGCGGCGCACCCTGCCCGCCAATGCCAGCGGCACGGAGTTCGTCCCGCAGTGCGGCTACGGCCACAGCGTGCACGTGCTGCCACCGGTCACGCCTTCGGTGTCGGAGCTGCCTGCGGTACCGCGCATCGTCGCCCTGTCCGACATCCACGGCCAGTACGACCTGCTGGTACGACTGCTGCGCGCCCACCACGTGATCGATGCGCAGGACCGCTGGGCCCTCGGCCAGGACACCCTGGTGGTCGCTGGCGACGTGTTCGATCGCGGCCCGCAGGTCACCGAAGCGTTCTGGCTGTTGTATGGCCTGCAGCAGCAGGCGGCGGCCGCCGGCGGTGCGGTGCACTTCGTGCTCGGCAACCACGAGACCATGGTCCTGTACGACGACCTGCGCTATGTCAATCCGAAGTACCTGCGCAGTGCGCAGCTGCTCGGGCGCAGCTATCCGCAGCTGTACGGCGCCGATTCGGTGATCGGGCAATGGCTGCGGACGCGGCCGGTCCTGCTGAAGATCGGCGACACCCTGTTCCTGCATGGCGGCATCTCGCCCGAAGCGGTGGAACTGGCACTGCACCCGGCACGCACCAATGCCGCCTACCAGGCCTCGCTGGGATTGCCCAAGGCCGAAGTGAAGGCCGACCCCGCAACTGCGCCGCTGTACGACGGCAAGACCAGCCCCATCTGGTACCGCGGCTACTTCGATGGGCGTCTCGATGCAAGGGGTGTACAGGACGTGCTCGACACGCTGCAGCTCAAGCGCATCGTGGTCGGCCACACGTCGATGCCGCATGTCAGCACGTTCCATGGTGATCGCGTGATCGCCATCGACAGCAGCATCAAGAACGGCGAGAACGGCGAGCTGCTGTTCATCGAGGATGGCCGGCTCAGCCGCGGTCTGCTGGACGGCTCACGGGTGCCGCTGGTCCAGGGGGAACCCGGGCGCTGAGCGACCTGCCGAAGGCTTCAGCGGCAGTTACCCAGGCTGCTGCACTGCAGCCACTTTTCGATGGCAGGCTTCCCCGCGCGCGCGTAGCGCACGCGATACATCGCAGAGTGGCCTGCGCCAGCGCGCTCAAGCACCTCCACCGCGTCGCCTTTCACGAGGTACATGCGCGATCGATCCGTGGCATCGGCGCTGTTGAACAGCGGTGCCTTGTCCACCACCACAGTGTTGCCGATGGGCCTGCGGTCCTCCATCCGCGGCGCATCGGTCACCAGGTAGCGCTGCACCTCCTTGCCGGCGGCGAAGCGCTCGCGTGTGACCTGCCCACAACCGACGCAGCTATCACGCACCTGCAGTACCAGATGGCCATCGCGGGCCAGATACTGTTCCTCCACAACGGTCGCGCCATCGCGGGCCTGGCTGTAGAGATAGCCAGCTCGCAGCTGGTAATTGCAGATGGATGCGTCCCCTGGCTTGTACACGGTGATCCGGCCATCTGCTGGCGAGGGCTTGTAGAGGGTGATGCATCGGTTCACTCCCGCCGGCCCCGTCATCACCAGCTCGGTGCGGCCATCACCGTCCAGGTCGACGAACGACGCCTGGTACTCCTCTTCCAGCTGGAACTGCAACATTTCCGGCACAGGCATCGGGCGGCATTTCGAACCGTTGCAGACGTCTACTGCGTTCTCTTTCGGCAGGCTGCCCGCAAATCGATAACCCTGTGCAGGCGTCTGCGCTGCATGGCAGCCACTGGCCATGGCCAGGCCGATCAGGGCGGCAAGGCATCGCATCAGGTCATTCAAGGCCCCACTCCTTCTTCACTGCGTTGAACAACGTTTTCCGACCTGCCAGGCCATTGTCACCACCATTGACCGCGAGGGTGACAAGGGTGACGTTGTTGGGCTCGGCGTCGATCAGCTTGTTGATGTCACCCTTTGCATCGTGCTTCTTGTGCACGGTCCCGTTGAAGCGCCAGTACCAGCAGGACGCCTCGACAGAGTTCTTCATGTCGGTAGCAACCGCCATGGGATCGGACACGAAGTCATGACCGATGTAGTCGGAGAAGCGCTGGTAGTTGTTCTTCCAAGTGAGCTGGATCAGGCCCTTGCCCTTGTACTTGGGACCATCTCCCACCTGGGTGTTGCCCATCTTCTCCGCATCGGCATGACGCCCCGGGTCAAGGTACTCGCCCGACGAGTATTCGATGGTGGTGCGGAAGTGGTCGCTCTCGTGGAAGCACTGCGCGAGAAAATGCGCACGGTGGTAGCAGCCGGTGATGCCGAACTTGTCCAGGCCGGCGTTGAGCAGGTCAACAAACTTCTGCTTGTCCATCTCATGCACATTGGGGGCAATGCGGGCGAACTCGGCCTGGTGCACCGCTTTCGGACCACCATCGAAATAGGGGCCGGACTTGCCCAGCACCTTGTCCAGCAACTCGACGGTGATCTGGCAGCAGCTGCGCTTGCGCGCCCCCATGAAGTTGGACAACAGCCCGATCGGATGGAAATGATAGACCTCCAGCCCCGCCGGGAAATCCTTGACGCCCTTCGCAGCATCCCACCACTGGAGCTGCTCGATTCGCACCTTCTCGCCAGACCATTCGGCCCCTTGGGCGCGCAGCATCATCCGATCAAGCTCAGTCCATTTCTCCATGCCGCCGCCCCACTCGCTTTCATAGCGTGCGATCAGATGCTGAAGATGGCGTGCGAGCATCGGTGACTTCTGCGCCGCCTTCAGTTCGGCGGGAGTCAGGTTGCCGTCGCCATCGGTGTCCAGCAGCTCATAGACCTTACGATGCAGCGAACTGTTGCGAACCTTGTCCGCGCGCATCTTATGGTCTGCGCGTTCGCCCATCATCGAGCGCCCACGCTGGTAGACCTGCCAGGCGAACAGATCCAGGGGGCGCAGCCCACCTTCCTCCACGAATTCGAACCCGGGCCAAGCCCACGGCGATTCCCAGCGGGTCTTCGGGTGGTCCTTTTCACGGACCCAGCCCACCGTTTCACGGTGGGCCTCCACCCGCCACCAGCGCTTGCCCTCGGCGTCGACCGCGGTCAGTTTTTCCACCCGCGCATCCAGTTCCGCACGTGCCATCACCCGCTGCTGAGTGCTGGGCGGACTTTTCGCGTTGGCCAGTTGCAACGGAAACGCACTCCATGCCGGCACCTCCACCGTCAGCGGCGACCCTGGGGCCTGCACCGGCACCGACGCCGGTTCCACCCAGCACTCCTGGCCGGTTGGCGCGTGCACTTCCCGCCGCGTGTAGACGTTGCGTTTGCCGGCATCCTGCGTACGTTCGTTGGCGGCATTCACATACCAACCCGTGAAGATCGAGCCATCCTTATAGCGGTTGGTCTTCGCGTCGTAGCCCGTGAGCGTGCTCTTGTCCACCACCTTCAGCTGGTAGCGCGACACCTTGATCCACGCGCCGCCAGGGCTGCTCTTGGCCGGACCTATCACCTCACCCACGGCCAATTTCAGATCCGCCTGGGTCGGGGTAACCAGGGTGACACCCTGCTCAAGCACCAGGTGGGTCCGCTCGTCCTCGGGCAACGTAGCCGCATACGCTCGGCAACGGCCGATGAAGCCCGGCACATCGCCACCGCTGAACACTTCCAGGTGCAACATGGACCGCATGCCCGGCGAGGGTGAGGCACGCGCAAGGCCAAACGGCTGGTACTCTCCCACCTGACCAATGACGTCACCCGCCTTCACCGCCACCGGCTGCTCCAGCACAACCACCTGATCGAGCGGATCGGGTTCATCGAATACCGTTTCCATGTCCCGCAGGAACACCCATCCCTGTGTGGCGGCAGGATCGACGGCCTCTTCGACCACCGTCGGCAGTACGCTGCCCTCGATGATTTCACCGATGCGACCCCACTGCGCGCCCTTCTCGGTCTTGATCTCCGCCACCCGGAATCGCGTACCGGCAGCCAGGATGCCCAGCTTGGCACCCCGCGGTCCTCGGCGGATGTTGATGCCCTTGCCGAGCACGGCCGGCGGTGCGGGAACCGGTACCGCCGCGTCCGCCGGAGTGGTGTCGCCGGCCTCGCCTCCGGAGCCCACGGGCTCGCCGGGGAACTCAGGCACCTGCAATCGCGACAGGTCGAACGGATCGGTACCGGGAGCCGGCTCAAGCCCGTAGCGGAAGGTGTCCAGCGAGTCCAGTCCGGCCGTTGACGGGTCAACGTCCTGGAGCGAAGCGTCATCCGAGTGGGCCTGCTCTTCATGGGGCGGCGCGGTCTGACTGTCGGTGGCCGCCCGGCTGCCCACTTTGTAGTAGCGCTTGCCCTTCCAGAACGAAGGCGGCGCGATTTTGGTATCGGCCCGGTAACCGCGCCAGTCCAGCAGGTGCATGTAAAGGCTGTAATACACCAGCGTTTCGGCGGCCGAAACTGCCGTACCGGAGTCCTTCTTGGCCTTCTTGTCGTCCTCGGTGATGCGTCTGGCCGTCGCCGCTTCCACCTGCGCGGCAGTGGCCTGGTCGTCGAGCGAGGCCTGGCTGAGGTCAGCCTGCTCTGCCTTCAGGCGCGTGCTCTGCGGCAACACCAGCGTATGCCGCACCAGTGTGAAGCCGGTGGAATAAAGCGCCTTTGACGCGTTCTTCCGGAACTCCACTGCGGGATAGGTCTTGTTGATGCGATAGGCCACGACTTCACCATCAGCGATGCAGCGCACCCCACTGCGCTCGGCCAGCTGCAGCGGGCCCTGCGCGAGCGCCCTGCCGGTTTCATCGCTGAAATGGATCCCACCGTGCCAGAGACTGTTGGCGCCAATAGGGAAAAAGCCGTCTTCGGCGGCGGCCATCGCCTGCACATAGGCCGAGACATGCGGTGCCTCCTTGCCATCGGCCAGGGCAAACGGGTACGACCATCCACCGCTTTTTGCCGGCGCCTCGCCATCGGGAAAATCAAACCCTGACGGGTTGATCGGCTGGCCATTCTCGATGACTTCAAAGTGCAGGTGGGGGCCTGTGCTGCCGCCGGTCGATCCGACCTTGCCGATCTGCTGGCCGCGGGTAACCTTGGTGCCTTTCGCCAGTGGCGAGCGCTCGATCATATGCGCGTACCGCGTCAGCACGGTCTTTCCGTCGATGTCGTGCTCGAGCAGGATGAAGTTGCCCCAGCCCGTGCCCGATGCGGCGTTGTACTGGAACCGGTTGTCCTTCACGACGCCGTCGTAGGCCGCGCGGATCGGCGTGTTGTTCGGTGCGCGCCAGTCGTCGCCACCGTGCCCGGTCGCCTTCTTGGTGATCGGATGCACGCGTCGACCAAAGGACGACGACTTCTGGTACTCGGGGCCGGGATGGTAGGTGGCCATGCTCTTTCCTTAGAATTCCCGAGTGCAGACGAGGATCGAACCGCTGGCATCGGCGGGGTCCGCTACCAGCTCGGGGGCGATACCGGCTTCCGATGCAGGCGAGGACCGGAAGTCGCTGCCCAGCTGCTGCTGCAGGATCGAACGCGCGGTCGCCAGATCCTGCTTCAGATACAAGGCAACGCTCGGTAGGCCGCCAGTTCGGGGCAGCGCCATGCGGCGCACGTCGAGCCCCTGATAGCGCTCGCTCATGCAGAAATAATGGAAGTCATCATCACGGCCGCAGGCGGCCGCCGGATGAGCACGGAACCAGCCGATGTCCGGCGCCGTGGTTGGCTGCCCGGGTAGATCATTGACGAACAGGCCTTCGTAGCGGCACTGATGGAAGCCCACCAGCATCCGGCCAAAATCGGAATCGCCGTCCGCGACCGGCGCCGTGCGCGATGGGGTGCCGGCGCCTGGCGATGGCTCATCTGCCTGCGACTGTGCAACCGCGGTCGTCGGCGTTCGAGCCACTGTCTCTGCGTCGGCATGGGGGGCAACCGTCGCCGGCGCAGGGGAACCGCAGGCAGTCAACACTCCGGCCGACAGCAGCAACGCCAGCGACAGGCCGCGCGAGGGGATACCCCTCCGGCTGCAGAAAATGCGTGAAACAACGTCAGGACTCATCGGCAGACCTTCCTCAGGCAGGGACCTGGCCGGATGGTCGATACCTCTGCACAGATCCTCCAGCCCGCGCGGGCATTCGACCCACGGTCACTGCGCCCGACGGTCGCAGCATGGCGACCCAGCATGGCGCTCCAGCGGCCATGCCCTCCTTGAGCGATATCCAGCAGTTCCTTCGCCATCCGCCCGTAAGGACGTGAATGGCCTAAAGATACCAGCCTGGCTGCCGCTAACGCACGCTTTCATCCAGAAGTCGTGACGAAATTCGCAAGTCACGGCGGCCTCCGTCGTGGTGGCGGCACATAACGCCCACCGGCGCCATTCATTCATGGCATCTGTCAGGTTACATTCGCCTCGACGATGAACGTCGGCCCTGCGGCGGATGTTCGAGGCATTCACCGAGGATGGAGGTGAATCCGATACTGGGATCGATCAGCGGTAGACGCGCTCGCAGCGACGTTCCACCACCCGATCGCCGGTCTTCTGCTGGTGGTTGCCCTGGATCTGTCGTCCGGCGGCGCCGCCGGCGACTGCACCGGCGACGGTGGCCAACTTCTTGCCGTTACCGCCGCCCACCTAGTTGCCCAGCAGGCCGCCCACCACCGCACCTGTGGCCGTACCGGCAATGCGGTTCGGATCGCGCGAGTTGCGCTGGACTTCAACGTTCCTGCATTCCACACGGCTGCCGTCGTTGAACTTGCGGCCTTCATCGCGGGGCCCGTAGGTCTGCGCACCCGCCATCGACGATGCCGCCATCAGGGTGCCCAGCACGAGCAGTCGGGTCGAGGTCTTCATGGCCAGCTCCTGTCTTCCGGGATGGGTCCAGTCTCCGCCTGCCGCTGGCAACTACGAGTGAAATCGGTGTCATCAGGACTTCATCGGCCATGCGTCGTTCATGAAGAGAACCGCGGCCCATGACGACGACCCACCGCCATGCCTGCTGCGCGGACGATCGTGCTGCTCCATCCAGGCGTCCTCCGCCCCTTCCAGTTACCATGGACGGCCCTGCCTGCTCCGCCGCCGCAGCCTGATGGCGCGGCCGGATGCTCTCTGATTCACGAGCCCATGTCCAAAGACAAGTCCGCCGAACACACGCCCCTCATGAAGCATAGTGGGCGTGTGCTTACAACTCATTGATTTAATGGGCGCTTTGCCCAAGAAAATCTTGGCGAGGAGCTTCGTCTCTACAGCATTGCTACACAACCCCTCTGCGCCTCCAGCGGGATGACGTGGGCGATTGACAACCCTTGATTGCATGCTATGGCTTGCAACGGGGCAGGGTTTCTCACTCCTTTTCTCTTCCCCACTAAGCCCCCGAGCTGCAGGTCTCCTCCCCCGGTCGTTCGGGGGCTTTTTGTTTTAGCCCGCTTGCGCTTTCCCGAAAATCTACTACCCCTGAAAGCATCTTGATCTTTCTGGGAGGAAAGCATGCAGCCCCGCTTTACCATCGCCGCCGTTCTGGCCTGCCTAGCCTTGGCCGGGTGTTCGACCGTTCAACCCAAATCCAAACCCAAGCCCAGCAGCCCCTGGGTTTTCCAAACCCCGAAGCCGCACGGCGCCATTTACCGGTTCTTCCACCCTAAAAGCGAAAGGACGTGGAAAGGGGTTTCCCCAGCGCTGCGGGAAAAGGTGGAAGCCGTCCAGGCCCAACTGGCCGCGGAAGGGTTTGATGTGCGGCCCGTTGAGGGCTACCGCTCCCCCGAGCGCCAGGCGGCCCTGCTTGCCTCCGGGTCTGGCGTGACCAGCGTTGGGGCGTTCTCCAGCTGCCACAACTTCGGACTGGCCGTGGATGCCGCCGTGTTCGTCAACGGGGAGCCAAGCTGGAACCTGGGCGATGCCCATGTAATGGCCGGCTATCAACGCTTTGGAGAGCTGGCGGAGATCGTGGGGCTGAACTGGGGCGGCCGGTGGACCAGCCCGAAAGACTATCCCCACGTCGAGCTGAAAGACGAATGCGGCCAAGCCAAGTGGGCCTACCGGCAGGGGCGCAAGCCGGGCGCGTTTCCTTCGGTGACCGGGGAGCCCTCTTCGGAAGTGCTGGCCCGTGCGCTGGCGCCGGCTTGGTGCCCTGCAGGGATGGAAACCGCGTGCTTGGCCTGGGGCAATGAAAACCGGATGGCCTGGAACTGGACGCTCCCGGCGCGGGTTTGTTTTGCAACTTTCCCTAACACCTTGAAAAAGATCACCTGATCGACTTGCGGAAATGCAATCGCCTGTTATGGATGAAGTATCAGTCCATACTCGGGAGGGTTTCCATGTCTTCGCTTCGCATTTCGATCTTAACGGCTTTGATGGGGGCCTCGTTGTTTGCCTCCCCATCGTTTGCTCAAACCGCCACGGGAACCGGGGCCACGGCTTCGGAACCCAACTCGACGGCGACCGGGGAATACGCCCAAGCCTCGGCCCCGAATGCCACCGCAACGGGTGCCTATGCCAATGCCTCCGGGAACGGGGCCGTCGCCACGGGCGTTCAAGCCAATGCCTCCGCAGACAACGCGGTGGCGTCGGGAACGAATGCCCAAGCGTCCGGTGCGAACTCCATTGCGACGGGCCAAGCCGCGAATGCCGCTGCGGTGAACGCCGTTGCGGTTGGCACGCTGAGCTACGCCGGGGGCGAAGCGGCGATCGCCTTGGGCGCGCAATCTGCGGCTACCGGCGTTCATTCGTTGGCCGCTGGCGTGCAGTCACAAGCCAGTGGAGACCTGTCCATGTCGATGGGCTACTTCAGTCGGTCGCGAGGCAACGCGTCTATCGCGCAGGGCAACTTGGCCCAAGCCAATGCCGATCACGCAGTCGGCATTGGCTCTTCAGCGGTCGCCGACGCGCGCCAGTCTGTCGCACTGGGCGTTGGGGCTGAAGCACGCGGGCAAGACTGCGTTGCCCTGGGCTCACATAGCCGCTGCTGGGCCAGTGACGAAGTCAGCGTGGGATCCACGTATGAGGACGGGGGCCAGAGCACCCGCCGAATCACGAACGTTCGAGCCGGCACCTCAGACAACGACGTCGCAAACCTCGGCCAGGTCCGTCAGGCGGCCCAAGCGCTGGGCGGCGGTGCCACGTTCGTCAACGGCAACTTTGTCGCGCCCATCTATCAGTTCCGCAGCGGTGCCACGCATCAAACCGTGGGAGCCGCATTGGACGATCTGGACGGACGCGTGACTTCGCTTGAGCAAAACCCAGGCAGCGGCTCGGGCACGCCAGGCCCGCGCGGCGCGGATGGGTTGAGCGCTTACGAGGTGGCCTTGGCCAACGGCTTCCAAGGGAATGAACAAGATTGGCTGGCAAGCCTGAAAGGGGAGCCAGGGGTCCAAGGGCCTGCCGGCACCGATGGGGTGGATGGAACCGCCGGGACCGGCTCGGGCCCGACTGTAAGGGCGGGCAAGAACGTCGAGGTGACCGACAACACGGACGGCACCCAAACCGTGGCGGTCAGCGACAACGTGCAGTTGTCCGAGCAGGGCTCTGTCCAGGTCGGCCAGACCACGGTCAACGCCCAGGGCGTGACCGTCCAAGGCGGCCCTTCGGTGACCACCGCGGGCGTCAACGCGGGCAATCAGCGCGTGACCAGCGTGGCTCCGGGGCGCATCGAACAGGGCTCCACGGACGCCGTGAACGGTGGGCAGGTCTATGAAATGCAGCAGGTCTGGGATGACCGCTGGACCGACACCGACCGCCGTTTGCGGCACCAGGATCGCCGGATCAACGGTTTGAGCGCCCAACTCGGCGCGATGAGCCAGATGGCCACCGCTGCGGCCCAGAACGGGGGCACGGCCGTTGGACAGGTGAACCTGAACGTGGGCGTGGGGTTCTCGGGGGGCAGTGCTGCAATGGCCGTGGGCTGGGGTGCTCGGGTGTCTGAAAAGGTCAGCGTCTCGGCGGGCCTGTCCTTCGGCTCTGGCAACAAGCCGGTAGCCGGCTTCGGGTTGAGCATCAACTTGGGGCGCTAAACGATTGCGTGGTGGAAAAGGAGGTGATCGTATCTCGGCAAGGGCCCTTCGGGGCCCTTGTTCGTGCCAGGGCTTGACGAATCGGTTCTTTCTTTTATGGGTATGTAGGTATACCCATCAATGGAGGGCCCTTGAACTGGAAACGCAATCAGAAATACCTGCCTCGCCCACGCCATTTCTACGGGTTGTTCTTTGACAACGGGTGCTGCTACGTGGGGCAGACCGTCGATTTAAAGCAACGCGAGCAGCAGCACCGCAGTGCTCGTGGGGGCTGGCAGGGACGCCGATTCTCGTTCGTCCCGCTGTCGAGCATGACGGGCACCCAGGCCGATGCCGAGGCTCATGAATACGCGTGGCGCTACAAGGCCTTTCAGCATGGCTGGCGAATCTATAGCAAGCCGCCGGGCATTCTTATCCGCGACCCCCGCAGGCGCACCACGGGTTACATGAAGTCCTTGGCGGCGGGGTATGCGTGGCCCGAGGCGGTTCCGCGCCGCTCGGCGGGGGCTCCGTCGTCCCTGGCTTGGGGGTTCTTCAAATGGCTGTTCCTCTACCCCTTCCTTTTCGGCGTGGCGGTGATAGTGCTGCAGGCCGTGGTCATGGCCGCCCTGTAAAGCAAGGGCCCCGGCGGAAGCCGCGGGCTGCCCTGCCCCACCCTCCATGCGCTTTTGACGTTGCTTTGGTGTCAAAAAGAACGCGGCCAGTGGCCGCGCCTCAAAGCAAAAGCGGTGTGGAGAGAAAAGCACATGGGCGGCATGGCCGCCCAGCCTGCTGCTCACAACGAGAAGCCCTGCCTGTGTTTCGGGGATTGCGCCGGCAGCTTGGGAGACGCCTTGCGCGCCCGCCGCAACGGCTCCAGCACCTCCAGCAGCCAACGGGCCTTGCGCTCGCCCTCGCTCATCTGCGGTTTTGGGCGTTCCGCGTGCTCCTTCAGCAGCGCGTCGAGCTTGCCCTGGATGCGCGTTCGCTGAGCGGCTGGGCATTGAGTGGTGGGGCGTGCAACTGCCCCAGGGCGCTGGACAACCGGCCGTTGCGGATCGTCTTTCAGTCCCGCGTCCAGCACGGTCTCTTTCAACCGTTCCAACCCCAGGCGCTCGTTCAACCGCTCCACGTCTTCGGACGTTGCATACATGCGGTAACTTCCCTTCGTCAAACGTGTGAAGGCCACCAGCCCACTATGGGCATCAAGCATGCCCAGGCTCGCCAGGTGGTAGATCTCCCGCTTGCCTTGGCCTTGGCTTTTATGCACTGTTCCTGCGTAGGAATGCTGAAAACTCTTCATCTCAAAACTGTTGAACGTCAATCGCCGGCCATCGGCCTTGGTCTCCGAGCGAATGGAAACGCTGATGTCGTAGCCGCCCGCCCTTGAGGGCTTGATGTTCTCCACCACGGCCTGCGTGCCATTGATGACCCCCAGGTCCTTGTTCTTCGCGGTGAAGACGATCTGATCGCCTTTGGACAACGCCAAGTCGAACTTGCGCCCCTTGTCCCGGGCTTCGATCGCCACCTCGTCCTGGTCCAGCTCACCACGCTCTTTCAACCCAGCCCGAATGCCCGCATTGAGCGCGGCCACGTCTGCACGGGTGTGGGCGATGACCAACTTCTCCTGCATCGGGGTTGGGTCTTCGAAGTATTCGTGCAGCAAGCGCTCGCGGGCGTCCTTCTCCGTGGCCGTTTCGCGGATGGTGTCGAGCAACCGGGCCTTGATTTCGTTGCCCTTGTCGAGGGTCTGGGCCCGGGAACGGCTGGCCTTCTTCAAGTCGATGACCTGGCCGTGCTCGTCGGTGGCGTAGAACGACAGCGCGGTGTCTCGGTCTTCCTGTTTGCCCTGGCGTCGGATTTCCGTGAGCTTGGCATCGCCGACCGCTTGCTTGGTCAACTGAAAGCCGGAACCAGCCCCGATGGGCTGAAGCTGTTCCACGTCGCCCTGCATGATGACCTTCGCCCCGGCCGCAGCGGCGTAGCTGAAAAGCTTGTGGGTGTTGCGCGCATCGACCATGCCTGCCTCATCCACCACGATGACGTCCGTCTTGCGGAACTGCATCTTTCCTTTGTCCAGGTCATGGAGCATCTGCGCCATGCTCACGCTGGACATGCCGCTTTCCGCCTCCAGCTTCTCGGCCGCGGCGTTGGAAACGCAGACGCCCAGCAGCTCGAATCCTTGGGTCTCGAACGCTGCCTTGAAACACTCGGAAATAGTGGTCTTGCCTGTGCCGGCCAGGCCGGAAAGGTTGACCACGCCCCCGCTGCCCTGGGTGATGTGGTCCAGCGCGTGGCGCTGCTCCTGGGAGATCTGAAAGCCCTTGGCCTTTTCGTAGTCTTTCACCACCCGGTCCACATCGGCCGAAGGCACGTGGTGATGGGTTTCCTTGGCTCGGTCAATCGCGAAGGCCACCACCTCCTGCTCGACCTGGAGCATCCACGGGGCGCAGTAGCGCTCCTGGGTATGCCGCCTTGCCAGCGAGTCGCCCTTGTCGTCGTCGTGCAGGCGCATGGGGTTGACCAGCACCAGGCCGTGCTCCTTCTTGAACGCTTCAACCAAGCTGTAGAGCTCTGGCACGGTGACGCTGCCGGCGTATTCCTGGCCCAGGACCTCCAAGAGGTTGTGGTCGCAGAAGATGGCGTCGGTCTCGTGGAGCCGTTCCAGCAGTTCAGCCGTAGATTTTTGCTCCATTTCGTGCGCGTTGCCCTTGGCCTGCTTCAGGCTTTCCGTGGATACGTCGAAGCCTTTCAGCGTGTCCTGCCAGTGCGCGATGAGCTCCTGGTAAGGCGGTTCGTCCTTGTCTTTGCGCGTGGCCAACGTGGCCTGCTGATTAGACACGTTGTGCTTGGCTGCGTAGGCCAGGATTTCCTTGCGGCGGTTGCCGTAGCGATCCGTCACCTCCTCGTCCAGGCCCGCGATCCGCGCGTAGACGCGCCCGGTTTCCTGGCCGTCGTCGTCCAGTTCACGGATTCGGTCCACCCCATAGCCCAGCGCCTTCATGCCCTGGTAGAGCTCGGTCTTGTAGACCTCATCCATCGCTTTGCGGTAGCGGTAGATTTCTTCAGCAGAGAGGCTGGCCTCTTCGCCGTCATTGCCCAGCGAGAGGTTGTAGAGCAGGTTGTGGGTGTGGAGGTTCGGGCCCATCTCCCCGGTCGCTTCATCGGCTCGGGAGGCGTAGTGGTGATGGCTGCTCCAGATCAACCCATCCACCCCAATGACGTCTTTCCCGGCCTTGTTGCGCCGGGTTTCGGACATGGCTTCAAAGGCTTCCATCGCCCGCTGGACCGCGTTGCGGTGCGCGGCATGGATGGCTTCTTGCTCTGCCGGATCGGACGCCAGTGCAAACGCCACGCTGATATCCAGCGGCGCGCTGATCGTCATGTCGTAGCCGATGCGATGGCCACCGGCCAGATACGTGACCACCTTGCCGTCTTTGTCGCGCAACGGGGCCTTGCCGGTCTTATCAAAGCGGACTTTGACCTGGCCGCGATCCCCGGCTCCGTGGCATAGCGCTCGCCCGGTCTTGGGGTCAAATCCATCCGTCAGCGGAATCATCAGCTCTTCCGTGGCGCGGACGCCTGCCAGACCCAGGTGCTGGGCCAAGCCGCCATAGAACTTCGATTGCGCCTCTTTGCTCGGCGCGGAGCGGCTGTAGTAACCCACGGCCATGCTTGCCTGCTCGGCTTCTTCAGAGAGCTTTTCCTGGGCCAAGAGGTAGTAAATCGACGCGGAACCACCCTTGGTCCCCCCGGCGTTTCGCTTCAGCAGTGTGGCGTTGATCATGAGTTCTCCAGGTTCTGGGTATCCCTTCAGATCTACCAAAACCCAGCGACTCCACAACCCCACTACTTGCGGAAGATGGCTTCCAGCTCGTCGTCTGAAACGGCGCGGAGCTTCGGCGGCGTGGCACCAAGTTTTCGCAGCTCCGCGGCGGCCTGGTCGGCGGTCATCTTCAGCACGCGCTGGACCTCGGCTGCGCTCTGCGCGTCGCTCTCAGGCATGGGTTTCTGCTCCACCGGGCGAGCGCCCTCCTCTGTCCAACTCGCCCGTTCCTGCCCATCTCGAACCTTGGGATAGCTCACGCCTGGCCAGTTGAGCAGAAGCGGATCCCCGGTGGTCTGGACGATGGCTCGGATGCCCCAACCCTCGGAGCCATAGGCGCTGCCATTGCGTGGGCCCAAGTCGTCAGTGAGCCGCCCCGGCGGAACAACGGCTTTCGACTCCTCGTGGACGGTTGCTTTTTCGTCGTGGGTCCGCCAAGCCACGGTGCGCTTGCCCAGGTTCCGGGAGACTTTTTCCCGGGTCTCGCCGATTTGGAGATGGCAAATAATGTGTGTGCCGACCAACCCTGAAAAGGCTTGCGCGGTCTTGTCCCCATAGACCCTCTCGACCTGTGACCAATCCTGCACGGCCATGCAGGCCACCACGCCTTTTGAGCGTCCCAAGGCCAGCAACGGCTCGATGTTGAGCTTGCCGGCGGAGGTGAGCTCATCGAAGAAGAAGCCCAGGAATCGCCCGGTTTCGTCATCTGGCAGCGAGGGGCCGATGATCTCCGGCACCGCGCAGTTGATCATGGCGGAGATGTAGGCCTTGGTTAGCACCTCATCAGGACCTGATTGAACAATGACCTGCTTGCATCCCGTGTAGTCGTCCTTGATCCAGTCCAGCATGGAGAACATCTGCCCAGGCGTGCGCTCGGGCCATGCCAAGGCCAGGCGCTCGATAACCGCGGTGCCGTTGGCGAGCACGGCGATACAGCTGCTGGTGGTGTTCGAATCGGGATTCGAAATGAGAGCGGCGGCTCGGGGGTAGTAGAGCGACAGTGCTTTAGCCATCGGTTCAGCGGGACGGGCAACCAACGCGGCCAACTCTGCCCACCCCCAGTTCTTGCCCTTCGTGGCCTGGAGTTCGCGCACGCACCCTTCCAGCAAGGCTTGCGCCGCAGACGCCCAGAATGCGCCGCTGCCCTCCTCCGGGGGGATGATGCTTTGGGAGAACGCGGCGGCTTGGGCTTGCGTCGCTACGTCCCGTCCCACGTCCCAGATCCAGCTTCGCTTGTCGAAGGGGCAGACGATCACTGGGCGCTCGAAGATCGACGTAAAGTCTCCTTTGATGTCGTAGATGAAAGCCTTCTTGTCGAGCCGAACAACCTGTTCCAGCAGGTGCTTCAGGATGACTGACTTGCCCATTCCCACGGCTCCATAGATGAACATGTGACGGGCCAGCAGCTTCTTGCTGACCACCCAAGCCGGATGTAGTGACAACGCATGCCGCTCGCCCCTCTGCTCCTTCTTTGTAAGCGAACGACGCCGGGCTTCAGTCAGGGCCTCTTTCCCCTGCAACAGTTGAGCGCCGGACACATGCCAGGTATTTGAGCGCGGGATGAGCCCACGCCGCGTCGCCCAAATCGACGCCCACCCTGCCAAGCCCGCCGCAACGCCGACCCGTGCCAACGTGCCAAACGTTGCCTGCTCCTTGGCCACCTCCCAGAATGCGGCGGCAGGCTCTCGGAATGAGATCGTGCCGGTGGCAAGGTTGCCCAGCGCTGCCAGGCTGCCAGTGAGGGCCTGGTTGAAGTTCATGAGCGTGTGACTGCTGGGCACCTGCCAGCCCAACCAAAGCGCTGCTGGGAAGACCAGACCAGCCACAAACGCCCCAGACAGCAGGGCCTGGGGCCAATAGCGGACGGCCCGACTTGGTTCGATGCTCGACGGGACCGTCCAGCTCCAGCAGTCATAAATCGTGGACTTGCTCACGTGCCTTCTCCCGGTGAGCGTCGCCCGGCTTGCGGCCGGCGTTGTCGAGCCGCCCAGGGTCCGCGCCTGCGGCCATGAGCTCCAAGCAGCATTGCGCGCGTTTGTGTTGGGCCGCCACATGTAGAGGAGTTTCCCCGCGGGGGTTGCCCAATGCTGGATCCGCGCCGGCCTCAATCAACCGACGAACGATGCCGGGGTGGCCGTGGCGCGCGGCGAGGTGTAGCGGCGTCTCGCCGTTGGCGTCGGGCACATTGGGCTCGGCCTGCATGCGCAAACAGGCCTCCACCCCCTCCAGGTTCCCGGTCGTTGCGTTCTCGCAAAGCCACGTCTGCCAAGGGGCTCCGTATAGCCCCAAGTGCGGGGCGTGCGCATGGGCTGCTGCCAGCACCTGGCTACCATGCATCGTGGTTAGCGCTTCTCGATAGGTCGCCTTGACGTGGTCCGCCGCCAACCGGGCTTGGGCATCGGGGACCTCGTAGCGCTGCAGGAGCCTGGCGATGTCCAGGTGAGGAAGCGCTGGGGCTGCCTGCGGCAACTCGGGCTGGGCTCGGAGGGCCTGGAGCTGCTTCGCTGCGGAACGGTTCGACTGGACCTGGTCGATGGATTCCCTCAGCTCTCTCAACAGCCCCTCCCGCTGCTCGGCCGGGAGCAAGGCGTAAGCGGAAGCCAGGGGATTGTGGCCCAGCACGCCGGCATGGATGGCTGCGTCGAGCGGGTGAGCGGACAGGTCTGGATCGACCTGAAGCAATGCGGCGTGGCCGCCCTGCCCCAGCTCCAGGGAAATGCGGTTGGAGAAACGGCTGGGGGTCATCACCCAGTCAAAACCCGCGTCGGTCTGGGTGTCCAACCCGAAAACCTGGGCCTCTCGGCAAAACCGCGTGGCCAAGTCCAACACTTCGCGCGCATCGGCGCCCGCGGCGGCCTCGTGATGCTTCCCGTAGAACTGGGCCAGCGTCAGGGGGTGGAGAATGGGATGAAGCAACGGCTCGTGGGGACGATTCAAGAAATCGCCCCCACCGGGGTTGCCTGCTGGGTTGTCGTGTTGGGGTTCCATCCCCTTTGCATACCGTCTTTTTCGGTTTTGGCAATCAGCAAGCGATCTTGATGATGAAAGCCGCGCCAATCAAAACCCCGGTTTGCAGGAAAAGCGAAACGGTGTGCAGATCCATCTGCTCCAAATCCTCCTTCAACCACGTCATCATGCCAGCAACCCCGCCACGTTGGCGGCCACGTAGCTCACCACCGAAAACGCGCCCAAAGTGATCAACAGGTTCCCCACATTGTCCACGGCATACTCGTAAGCATCGGCAAAAATATACATAGGGACCTCCCCCGGTTGTGTTTAACTGATTACAGTCAACCACATCTCATAAAACTGGCAACCCGAGAAATCTCGATTGATCGACACTTTTGATGTTTAGTCAAAACCTTTCTTCTCTTTTCCAACCCCCATCCCACCTCTTGCTTTGAGCCGCGTTTGACGTTTGCTTTTATGGGTGGATCGATCCGCTCACAAACAAGGGAACGTGCCCAACAAAAAGGGCCCCGAAGGGCCCTGGATGCGACACGGGGAATGGACCGTCATTGACGGTAGATGTTCTTCTGGACTTGGGCCTCGTGCTTATCCCAGTCGAAGTTGGCCTCATAGCGCTTCATGAAGTCCGCTTCCTTCTTCGCGCTGGCGGCGTAGTGCGCGTAGCCCAACTTACCAGGCCCCATGGTTTGCTGCCGCTGGGCCGCAGTCAGCATGGGGATGTTTTCCCCCAAGGATTGCCCCCCGTCCTTCTGCTGGCGCTTCTGTCGCCATTCGTCCACGGTGCTGAACACCACTTGGGCGTGCTTGTCTTTGGGAGCGTCTTCAGCGCGCTGCTGCACCTGTGCGTGCAAGCGCTCTCGTGCGTCGGTGATCTCGTCGGGCTTGGCTTGCTTGGCCCAGTCCAAAACGGCTTGTTGCTTCTCCTGGATATCGGCCTGGTCCTTCGCCAGCGACTGGTCGAAGACTGCTTTCTTCTGCGGTTGGTGGTCGTTTGGACGCTCTCCGGCCAGCTTGGCTCGCCGTTTATCGCGAGCGCCCAGCAGGTCGTTGAAGACGTCGAAGTGGGCATTGCTCATAAAGTCCTCCTTCAAGGAAATGGATGGTTAGGTCAGCATTGATCGATTTTGGAAAAGGGCAAGGGTTGCCTTGCCCTTTTTGGGCTCAGTCGTTGGGCATCATCTCGGCCAAGTCCGTGCGGCTCACGCCTGCCCGGCAGAGCGAGACAATCGCATTGCCGCGTGCAGCGGTCAGGGCCGGGTATTCCTCTTCCAGGAAGAGCGGCAGGACCTCCCGCTTGCCCCCTGTGGGCATGTCGATGTCCCGCGCCAGCTCCTCTTGGCCCACCGTGTCTTCAGCCCCGACGCGCCATTTGCGCCCCGTCGCCGGATCCACGCGAAGCGCGCTCAAGCGGCCTGCGCCCTGCATCAGCATTTGCTCGTAGGCCGCTGCGTAGGGGTGGTTCGGGTCGTTGAGAACGCTGTGGCGGAAGTTGGTCAAGCCACCCGAGAAATCGATGCCACGCGTCGGCTCCTTGAAGGTGGTCAACTGAGCCTTGCCCAGCCGCTTCATCAAGTAGTTGCGTGTGACAAACGAGTGGTTGAGCGCGACGACCGATTGCATGGTGTTGGCCAGCAAATCGGCTTCGTTCTCCGACCCGTAGGTGTTGATAAGGCTGTCGTGGCCCTGCACCGCGATCACCGGCATCAACCCCAGGCTTCGGGAGGTGCTGAAGAGCAGCACATCGTCCGAAGTCAGCAGCAAATGCGCCTCGTCCATCATCAACAGCACGTCGGTTTGGCCCGGCAGCATTTCGCGCCACTTGTCGCCGTGCGCCCCGCGTGCCCGAATGCCGTTCATGACACGCTGCTTGAGCAACCGCTGCATCATGTCGCCCGCTTCGCCGAACTGGGTGGGGGGCAGGAACAAGCCCACGAACTTCCCGTAAAGCGCCTGAGAGACGTCCACTTCCCCACGTTCGACGGAATGCCACGGGATGTCATCTGCCGTCCGGAGCTTTTCACCCCGAAGCAGTTTTTCGATGAGCCCCCGCGAGTTCAACGTGAAGGACTGGCGCTGCTCTTTATGCATCGCAGGAACGCCCAGCAATGCCCATTCCAGCGAGCTTTGCAGCTGGGACATGGGACGCAGCAAGTCGGGATGGACGGTCTCGGACCGGGTGGCCAAGCGGTTGTGGTAGTCCCGGGAGTAGGCGGCATAGGCCTCCCGCTCTTCGTCAGTGCTAGACGTATCCGGGCGCTCCAACCCCAACCAGTTCACCAACTCCAGCACGCGAGCGCTGGCAATCTCCCCGCCACGCGGCGTCGGCACCACCTGCTCAACCATCGCCAACAGCTTGGCATGGTGGAATGGGGTGTAGAACCAGTTCCGGGAAGCCTCCGCCACAATCGCGTAAGTGCCCATTTGCTCTTCCACGCGAGCCAGCGCCGCTTCCAGGTCTTCCAACCCCAAGCCACGCTTCTCCAACTCCTCCCGCTCCAGCAGCATCATCAACCGGGCGTGCTCCAACCCTTCCAGCTTGGCGATGCAGAAGTCTCGGTAGGCCTGCTCGTGCTCGCATGCGGCCTTCAGGATGATGCCGGTGTGGAAGAGGAACGCGTCGCCGCCGTCGCTCCAGAGCTTGGACTTCTCATCGACCTTGCCACCGGTCGCGCCGCGAAGGGCCTTGGTGATTTGGTCGGGCTCCAGGCCCTCGTAGGGGGCCACCGACATGCCTGCGCGCACGACGATATCAAACGCGTCCTTGCCCAAATCGGAGATGATCGCGCCGTCCTTCGCGTCGAGGATGAGTGCTCCACCCCCGCTGCGCTTCGCATCAAGAACGGTCTCGCCCGCGGCGCTCCCCTTCATTTCATTCCGCAGTCCTACGGCCAATGCGGACTCGCGATAGCGACGGGCCAACGGCCGCAGCACGCTGAAGGACTTGCCCGAACCGATGCGCCCGTAGACGATCAGGCCTTGGGTCAGGTCGCGCCAGGACAGCATCATCACCGTGCCCTTGTCCGGCGCAAAGCCATGGCCGCGGTCGTTCAGGTGACCAGACGCTCGACCCACCTTCAAAAGCGGGGTCTTGTCGCGCAACGCTTCGGCAGCCTGCTGCTCGCGGGCCTTCACGTGGGACTTGGACAGGGCACCCTGGGTCGCCAGGTTGTTATCCATGTTCTGCAGGTAGAGGCGAGCGGCCGTTTGAACGAAGTTGCCTTCCGTGAACTGCAAGGCATACATGGCCGCAATCACAAACGCCACGGCCACGCCCATTCCGTCCGGGAGAAGGGAGCCAACCCCAACAAGGGCCAAGATCACCACCATCCACTTCATCATCTGAATGAAGCGCTCGGCGGTCCCCCCCAGCACGCCCCGGTGGGGATGCGAGGCCGCACTCAGGAAGGCCGCAAACAACAGCAGGCCAGGAATGGTCAAGATCAGAAGAACGATGCCCGCCATTTTGGCAAAGCCCGCAGCGACCGCCATCATCCCCGCTCCCGTGTTCATCGGGTCAACCGCTGCTTGCCCCATGCTGGCCGCGTCCACGTGGAGCGCGGACGACAACGCCGCCGAAGCGGTTGCAATCAGCACGGGCAGCACCATCAGGGCCAGGCCCTTGAAGGCTTCCTTCATCCCTTCCGCTTGCTTCAACGCAACAAAGTAAGGAATGGCAGCCAGCAGCACCACGTAACTAAAAGCGCCAATGAGCGAGCCCAAGAAGTATTGAACCGCACCAATCAGCGGGAAGGCCAGATACATCAGCGAGGTTGCAGTGCTGTCGCCGCCCAGCGCCATGTCGTCCCCCAGCACGAAGCCTTCGGCACGACGTCCTTCCTTGGTGATGATCATGCGGGCCTGGGTGTTGCGCAGATCCTCCGGAACCTTCGGCCACCACGGATGGAACTGGTCCAGATCCAGTTCTTCGGGCACAACCAGTGCCATCTCTTTCTCGTCGAAAACCGCGCCCGCTTGGACCGCCATATCTACATCCTCTGGGGGAACGTCCAGCACGCGGCTCTTCACGCGGTCGCTCACGTCAAAGCGCCCGACCAAGTTTTCGTAGCGGTCATTGCCGTCCAGAATGATTTGCTCCAGCGTGCTCGACGCTTGATCGTCCTTCTTGAACAGCTTGCGGCCAATACCGACCGTCCAATCCATCAGCGATAGCAACATGCTCAGTGCCTCCCGTTTTTGTTGTTGGTTTGAGATAGCGCCTCACACGCCACGATTTCCTGAGGCGTGATGGTGCCGCTCGTCCATTTCTTTTTGCACTCGTTCAACGACAACGAGGGCGCAAGTTGGATTGCCGCCGGCGAAGGGCGTGTCCCTTTCGCTTTGTTGACGACCAATGCCCCAAAGCAAAGGGCCACGCACGCGGCGGAGGTGACAAGGAAGCCGGCTTTGGACACATGTTTTTCGCTGGCGTGCCGAACCTGGCTGGCGCGCAGGGCGTCCATCCTCCAGGCATCAAAGTCTTCATCGTTTGCCACCGGCATCTTCCGGTCCGCCCGCAGGTAGTAATACGAGGTCAGGACGTTTTCCCTGCAATCGGAGAGCCCAAAGCTTTCTGGGTTACCAATGAAGAAGCGCCCATGCAGGTTGAGCCACTTCGATCCGAAGTGGAGCCTTCCGGGCTTTCGATACTGCGTAAACAACCACCCAAACATTTTTCCTCCCATCTTTCATGGATACACATTCTTTCTAGCAAGGCTTTCGATAAGCGCAAGCACTTCACCTGATCTTTTCTGCCCACGCATCGATATCGCTGTTGGCTTGGTCCTGCCAATCGTTTTTCGGCTCGGGTTTAGCAACAGGCTTGGGGGCCGGCTTGGGCTTTGCAGCCGGTTTCGAAACGGGCATCGGCTTTGACGCCGGGGCAGTTGCCGGGGTCTGGGCCTTAGGTGGCTCTGCCAGCACCGGGGCTTCCACAACCGGGGCAGCGACCGCGGCCTTCTCTTCCACCGGGGCAGTCACGGGCTTGGGCTCCTCGACCTGGGGCGGCGCGGATACAACCGGAGCAACTGGCACGGCGACGGGGGCCGGGGCAGTCACTGCTGCAGCCGGTTTGTCTTGGAGCGGAACGGTTTCGCTGGAGCGGTGAGTGATCCACCACGCCAACGCCCCACCCAGCACAAGGACGGCCACGCCCGACCCAGCCAGAAGTTGCCAACCCTTCTTGTTGCTGTCCTTCGCAGCCGCCTCACCGGACGGCTTGGCGGGGCTGGCCTTGGGGGCTTCCGGTTTCACCGGGGCCCGGGTCGCCGTCGCCTTGGGGGCCGCTGCCGGGGCTTGAGCCGGCTTGCTCGGAGCAGAGGCCGGAACAGACGGGACCACCCGCTCGACAGGTGCTGGAGCGGCAGGCGTTGCGTCCACGGCTTCACTGACGGCAGACGCAGGAACACTGACCGGCTCCACGGCGACCGGCGCGGGGACGGCTTCAGGTTCTGGCGTCGGCTCGGGCTCGACCTCGGGAACCACTTCCTCAACAACCGGCTCGGGCGCATCGGGAGCGGAATCGGTTTGAACGGGCTCGGGCTCAACCACCCGCGGCTCGGGCTGGGCAGTCGCTTCTTGCTCGACCAACGCTTGGGCGCGCTCGGCCTCCAAGCGTGCGTTCTCGGCGGCTTCGGCTTCCTTGCGCGCCTTGGCCTCTTCCGCACGCCGGGCCAACGCTTCTTGCGCCTCTCGCCCCTTCTCAGCGGCCACCGAGGCCGCTTGCTTGGTTTTGTCTGCCAAGGCTTTGCCAAAACTTGCAGCCAGTCGGCCTGCGGTTTTCAAGTTTTCTTTCGTCGCATCGCTGACGAGCTTCTCCGCGTCCGTGGGCGCGGTGGTCTTGGCTTGTGCTGCTTTGGCGAGCAGCTCGCGCTGCTTGCGTTGTTTGATGAGTTCTTCGGGTGTCATGGTTCCTCCCAGGCGCTTGAAAAAGATTTGCGCCAGGGGGCTTTCGCCCCCCAGCTCTCGGTTGGCTTAGCGAACGTCGGGGATCGGCGAAACCGTGATGGCGTAATCGCCCCGGCCGCACTGGTCATCGACCGTGGCGTTCTGAAGCGCGCCGCGCTTTGCCAGCTCAACGACCGGCACCTGGCACACGGCGGCATCGGCACCGCTGAAGCTGACCGTCAGCTTTTCTTTGCTGGCCTTCAGCAACGCGGCCAGCTTGTCCAGCGTCGCGGCCGTCTTCGGGCTCACGGGCTGCATGTCACTCGCGGGATAACGAATGACCAGCTTGTCCAGGGCTTCGACCTGGCCGTCCTTGGCTTCCACGGTCTTGGTGCTGACCTTGGCATCCAGGCCAGCGGCCTTGGCTTCGGCCTCCAGTCGGCGGAACTCCTTAAGCTGGGCTTGATAGGAAGCAATGCCTCCGACAATCGCCCCAGCCGCGCACGCGGCCGCGGCTTTGTCCTTCTTGCCGGTGAGCAGAGCCAGGCCAGCACCGGCAGCGCAGCCAATCCCGCCGGCCTTGAACAGGCGCAGCTTGTTGGTCTTTTGGGGTTCGGGCTGGGTGCTGTCCTGGGCAAACGAAAGCCCCGGAGCCAGCAACGCGGCGATGGTGAGAGTGAGGATGAAACGCTTCATGGGTATGCCTCCTTATGAGGTAGTGGGGAAAGGGTTAGAGTTTTGGAGGCAGGAACGCCGAGGTAGCAGCAGAAGCTCGACTGGGTTCGGCAGCCGGTTGCTTGGAGAGGGTTTCGGCGTCGGGTTCTTGCTGCGCCAGGAACTGGGAAAACGCTTGAAGGGTTTTCACCACCAGGTCCTCATTGGCCTGAAGCGCCGCGCTCTGCTCTGCTCGCAAGTCCGCCAGCGCGCTTTCTAGGGCAAGGGCATTCCGCGTTTCGGATTCGCGCACCACGGCCCGGATGTCGTCCAGGGCGTCGCGGGTCTCCAACCCCTGCACCACGCCCCGGTTCTTTTCCAAGACCGCTAGGCGCAAATACTTATTGAGCGAAACCCCCTGCTCTTTCGCGCAATACCGCGCGCTCTCCAGCTCGTCGCTGGCAATGTTGAAAGACTTGATTGGAAGCGACGGACGACCCATTTAACCCCCTGCATTAAAAATCCATACTCAATGGATTAGCAGGAGTTTTCAGTTGCGCAAGTGGGCTAAGCCGTTTTTCTTCTGTTTTGCTGGGGTTCCGGCCATTTTTCAGCCGAACGGTTGGCCAAGTTGTTAGCCAAGGCTAAAAGCAAGGCGCGGCAAGGCGTTCAAGGATGGAAACGCGCAGCGTTTCTAGCCAAGCTGGAAAAACACTTCAGTGCGACTTGTGTATGGCCTACTCCCTTCACCCTTCGGAAAACCTTGAACGGTGAATGGGCAGCCAACCTCTTTCCCCGCAGCCCCTCTCCAGTTTTCGCTCCACCGATCTTGCGCTTCCGATTTTCCACGGTAGAAGTTTAGGAAAGCCCCAATCCTCAACAGACCCGGAGACCCGAATGCCCCTCGCCCCCGCCACGCTCAGCCCCTCGGAAAAGTTTCTGCCACCCCCCGCAGCCTTCCTCCCCACCCAGCCAGCTCCCCACCTCCCCACCGACTCCGCGCCCCCTGGCTCAGAAATCGGGGACCGCCGTTTTCCCCACTCCCGCGCCCTGCTCCTGTTCGCTTTAGTCAAGCGGAGGCCAGCATGGGATCCCGTGAGTGGTTGGGTTCAGTCACGCTACCCGGGTGTTCGGAAAGCCCTGTCTCCATCCGTTTTAGTCAACTCTGCTTGGGGGTTCGGGTGGTGGAGTGCTGGGGTTCTTGCGTCCGTTTCGGGTGCCTGGAAAGCCTTGAGTCAATGCGTTTTAGTCAAGCGGGCTGACCTTGCTCTCGTTCGCTGTCCCCCGGCCTTTGATCAGCGATTGGCGGTCCAGTGCTGGGCTGGGAATGGATCGGGCAAGCAGGTTCTGGGTTTTGGATCGGCGGTTGCTGGGGAGGTTCGACAGGCTCGGCAAAGCGCTTTAGTCAAATCTTTTTCAGGCTCCTGCAACGCCCCACTGCCCCCGTTCTGCGATCCAAGTGCTCGGCCTACGCAGAACGGCTGGGGGGTGTTCCGTGCTTGAGCTGCCCCCCTTCTTGGATTCCATTGCCCGAGCCGATGCCCCGCTGGAAGGCAAGGCCAACGGGTGGCAACGCAAAGCAGGGCTGGTCGAGTTCGGCAACGCCTGTGCCTTCTGCTCCGCTCCGCTGGACCTGTCCTCACCCCAGTCCTGGACGGCTACACCGCTGGTTCCCGCTCAACTGGGAGGGCCGACTTCCGTTGTCGAAAACTGGGTGCCGTCCTGCCGTCCCTGCGCTACTGCCAAGGGCCTGCGCGATGTGGTGAGCTGGTCCGAATGGCGAGCGAAGGCAGACCCTGACCGGGTGGCCCTGCTGCTGGAGCGTCGGCGCTCTGCGTTGCTCTACGCTGAAAACCACTTCACGCCCCTATCGCGTCACTCCAAGCGTGAGCGGCTGCTCTCCCACCTGTTGGCGCGTTTCGCCAGGCCCCGCTTCCAGGTCTATGCGTGGTCGGGTGAGGTGGATGGGGAGAGGGTGTGCATGGTGGGCTGGAACTCCCGGTCAGGCGATGCCTTGGCACTGAGCGAGACCCTGCTGGCGTTACGAATGAGGGACGGGGGCGAGGTGCTAGCAGAGGGCCAGGTCACCCTTCTACGGCTTCCGGTGGACGCGTTCCTGCGGGCCGTGTGGGCGCTCATCGAGGCCCATGGGATCGTCGTGCCGTTGGATGTGCCAGGCGATGGCCCGCTGGACGCAGACGACTGGAGAGAGTGCTGGCGCCACCGCGTCATGGACCCGGCCAGCAACCACAAGCGCGTCCCGATGACCGAAGGCCAGGCGCTGCCTCATGCTCCCCGCGTGCTGTCCACCAACCCGGATTCCGTTCGCCGGCTGGCGCAGCTGCAGGCTGCGAAACGGGCGGACAGGCTGGAAGAAGCGGAGTTGCGGTATCGAGAAGCGCTGGCCCGGAAGGCCAAATACCTGGAGAGGGTGAAGCGCGGCCAGGAGGCCCCGATGCCGCTGGACGATTACCGGGCGTGGGCCGATGAGGTTAGATCCCTACAGCTTGCCTGGGCGCGTTTGGTGAACGAGAGACTGGGCTGACGCTCGGCGCGCGGAATGCGGCCTATGCACCAATGACGTATTCGTTGCCCTTGATCTTCTGCAAGTAGGCCCGTGTGCCAGCCAGCGCCAGGTTTGAAGGCGTTGTTTGCAAGCGGAAGGCGCGGTCACGGAAGGCATCGCCCGAGTCGCAGTAGGCGGTGATGAAGTCGTAGCCCTCCTTCCCATGGAAGCGGAACCGATCCCCTTCTACACACTTCAGCAAGGCCTCGGGGAAGCATTCCAGCACCTTGCGCCTCCCGAACTTGACGGTCAGCGTAGGCGGCCCGTCCTCGTCAAACACCACCTCGTATGAGCTTGCCTCGATTTTGAGGAGCTCGGACAGGTGATGGATGGTTCCATAGCCGTCGTTCTCCACCTCACCACACATGATCGCCATGCGAGCCACGGCCGGGAAATGCTCCCAGCGCCAGTTCTGAATCCTGTGGGGATAGGGGAACCAACGCTTCTCCAAGCACTCGGGCACTAGCGCGTGAAGTTTTTTAGCGTTGAACCGTGGGCTCCTCGAAACAACGGAGCCGGCTTGGGCGATCAGACCGCGGATCTGCTCCAAGTCGAGGCTCTCCCCTTTCAGCCGCTCGTTTGAGATACCGTGTGCCCTGAAGGCCTCTTCCGAAGATGGCGTGGCCACCTCCTGGTAGCCGGTATAAGTGGCAGCAGGATGCGCGTTGCCGTCCTGCCCCTTATCGACCAGCACGCACATGATGTGAATGATCGGGTCGTCTCGCGTTACGCCAGTTGTGTCGCACTCGACCAGGAGCACGGGGAAATCGATAGGCTTGTTCCTTGCCATGGCTACAGCATCCCTGACGCATGAGGCGGAAGTCGGTGCAAGCCCACATCCTACATCTCGCCGGTCTCCGCCTCACCATTGGCTTGTTGGTAGAACCACCCCGCATAGGGGGAGTTCTTCACCAGGCACCGGTTCCAATCCCTCTCCCCATCGGTCCACCACACCGGGCCACGTTCGCCCAAGCCCCTCTTCGCGCTGTCCACGGCGCGCCGGGCGGCGGCCAGCGCCTTCTCGTTCACGTTGGCCTTCGCTGCTTTGACGGCACGCCGGGCGTCCATCAGCTCGTGGACCAGGCGTTGCCTCTCCTGCTCACTGAGACCTGGGTTGGTGGTTCGCCAGAGGCGCCCGCGGACGATGAGGTAACGGCCGTCTGGGGTGGTAAGTGGAGTCATGGGGAAGAGTGTATGGGGCCAGCGGTGACGGGGGAGCAGACAAAAGAAAGGCGGCACCCTGGCCGCTCTTGCTTCTATGCATCCCTAGCCCCCGCCCAATAAAAAGCCCCGGCTTACCGGGGCTCTTCTTAAGCTTCGTGGGCTTGGCTTCGTAGTGTGCCCTCAAAAGCGCACCGGCTGGCGGGCTGCGGAGCTGGCGGCAGGCAAAGCGATATCGAGGCCAATAGCGCGAGTCATTGGCTTGAACGATTCCACCGGATCTTCTTCTTCGTCCTCTGTCGCGAAGAGCACGTTGCCCTTCAGATTGTCACCGACCTCTTCACGCAGAGCAGCCAAGGTTTGGCCGAAGCGGGAGCGAGGTCCCTGATTCCTGGCGTCCACCCTCCAGCGCTCGATCACTTCGAAGCTCTTTTCGTGGCGATGGCCGTTCTTATTCAACTCTTCCATCACTTGATCGAATGAAGTCAAGTCAAAACGAATCGCAGAAAGCATAACAGGATGCCCATACTTCCCACCGCTGGAAGCAGCTTGGGTGATAGCGATAACTTGGCTTCCGTCGGTCGCAAGAGTGTGAATCTTCATAAATATCCTTGTTTGTTTTCAGGTTAGCGGTATTGCCTCCCTACAAATCCAGGTTACGACAGAGCATAAAAATGTAAACCCGAAAGCAACACATTTATTTGACTAAAGTGCAGAACTGACGGGCAACCGCAGAAAACACAAAACCCTGAAACACCTCACGTTTTCAGCCAAGCACCGGGCCCGCCGGAAGCCGCGGCCCGACCTGCCCTTTTCCCACCGCGCTTTTCCGCTTTTGCTTTGAGCCGCTTTTGCCGTTGCCTTCTCTCTCCTAGAGCTCAAAAGAACGCGGCCCGGGGCCGCGCCTGAAAGGCCCCCTCCGGGGAGGTTAGGACATGGGCCGGGGCTTCCGCCCCAGCCACCGCTCAACTCTCCCACATCCCAAAAACCCAGCCACCACCCAAAGGGGCGCCCCCCCTTTTCTCCCAGCATCGCCAGACTGCAGGCATAAAAAAGGCGACCCTCAGGCCGCCGCTTCCCCTCCCCCGTTTGTTCCCCGCCTCACCTGCTCTGCTCCAGGCACCGGTCAACCAACTGCCGCATCGCCTCGCCCAGCGAGATCCTAGCAGCTCGTGCGTCTTGGATCAGGCTCTTGGCCACCTCTTCAGGAACTTTGGGATCGGGCAGCACCGCGCCGTAGCGCATCCCATCAGGCCCATGCTGGGCACGGACCCGGGGCCCGAACGGCTGGCGGATGTCGACATGGGCGGCCACCAGGGCAGCCAATGCACTGCTGGCCGTGAGCCCCTGCTGGCGAGCGAGAGCCCGGAATGCGGCCGCCTTGGCCGGGGCAATGCGAACCGTGGGCAGCCGGCGCGGGGCCGGCTGCTTGGGTCGGATGGCGTAGGGGTTACGAACCACGAGCGATCTCCTGCAAAACGCTATTGCTCCTCTTTTTTAAATCTTCTTTGTGGAGCTTGAGAAGCTCTCGCATATCTAGGACATGCGCATCGCTTTCAATCAGAACGTTGGATGCATCGACGTAGATCAGCTCTTTCTTCGGTCCAGACAACCGGCGCGGGGCCGGTTGCTTGGATTGGATGGCATAGAGCTTAGGCATCTTCATCCTCGCCCTCCTGTCCGTAGGCCCAAACAAAACGCGTTTCATCCACGATGCGCATGTTGCGCCAGCCCAGTTTCTGCTCCAGATCTTCCATGCCGGCTTCGGCTTCGGCGAGTGTCGAGTATTCCGCGTTGTCGATGGGCTCCCAGTTGCTGCCCCAGCTGTTGGCGGAGTAGTCAGCTTCGATGGTGAAAGTGTTTTTTTGCATGACGGTTACCTTTTTGGCTTTTTCGGTCAGCGGTATTGCTTTCCTATAAATCCAGGTTACGACAGGCCCTGAAAATGTAAACTCAAAAACAACACATTTATTTGACTAAAGTGTAGAACTGACGGGCAACCGCAGAAAACACAAAAACCCTGAAACGCCTCACGTTTCCAGCCAAGCACCGGGCCCGGCGGAAGCCGAGGCCCCACCCGCCTTTCCCCAACACGCTTTTGCTCTAGCCGCTTTTGCCGTCGCTCTTTCCACCCGCCGCCAGCCATAAAAAAGGCGGCCGATGGCCGCCTGTCTTTCACTACCACCCCAGGGATGGCGTAGGACCTGCTCATAGCTCTGCCATGATTTCCTTGTGATCCAACGCCTCGGAAACCTCGGCCAGGGTGGCATACCCGCAAAGACTGTCTTGGTATTTCCCGTCCGAAAGCTCCCACCGCGGCATGGCTTCGCAGTTGTTGGCGGCTTCCATTTTGACGTGGAGCCCAGCTTCGGAGAGTCGCAGCCCCAAACGGGCGGCGCGGTTTTCGAGGGTTTGGCGGCGAGGGGTTTTCATGATGAATCCTTGTTTGGTTTTCAGGTCAGCGGTATTGCCTCCCTACAAATCCAGGCTACGACAGAGCGTAAAAATGTAAACCCGAAAACAACACATTTATTTGACTAAAGTGCAGAAGTGACGGGCAACCGCAAAAGACACGAAAACCCTGAAACGCCTCACACTTCCAGCCAAGCACCGGGCTCGGCGGAAGCCGAGGCCCCACCCGCCTTTTCCCCATGCCGCTTTTGCTTTGAGCCGCTTTTGCCGTTGCTCTTTCCACCCGCCGCCAGCCATAAAAAAGGCGGCCCATGGCCGCCTGTCGTTCACTACCAACCCAGGGCTACCGTTGTTTCCTCGCCCGCCCCACAATCGCCTTCCGGACCTGTTTCCGCACCGGATCCAGGTCGTCGGTCGCCGTCGCCACCACCAAGCGCCGCTTGCTCCTTTTTAGTTCCTGGCAGGCCCAGGACGCCAAGGCGATGATCGCAGTGGTGATCACCGGTCTCTCTTCTCCCGTCAAATCCTGGAGCTGATCGCGGAGCTTGGGCGGCACGGTCACCATCGTTCTCTCGGTCCTGACGCCCTGGGCGTCTCGATAGTCAAACATCTGGCTACCACGCCCCACTTCGAGATACACCTTCTTCCCCGACCGGATAAAGGGCTGCTCTTCGCTGTAGTCGAAATAGGTCTTGCGCCCAGGCGCGTCCCCTGCAGCCACCATCAGCTCTGCCAGCTGCTCCTCGGAAAACTGGTCCAGATCAATGAGCGGCGCATACGTGCGTCGCGGCTTGGCGTGGACCACTTTCGCGGCTTTGCACAGGTCTTTGCGGGCTTTGGCAACGGCGTTCTTGGCGGGGGTCTTCTTGGCAGCCATGAGGTCCGGCAGGGGCAGCATTGGGAGCTCCATCATGCCTGCCCCCGGCCCGGGTTGGCCAACCTTTTTTGGATAGCCTGACCTACCCGCAAAATGTCTTCTCGGGCCTTGTCCACCCCAGCTCCTCGCATGGAGAACACGGTTTCCCCCAGTTCGTAATAGCTGGCCAGTGCTGCGCGTTCGGGAATGACGATGGCGCCTGCCAGGCTGGGATCTTCCAGCCGGCGGCGGTGCTCCGCCCGCTTGAGGTTGACCCGATTGGCGACCGGCAGGAAGGGCTTGCCCTGACGTCGCAGCGTGTCGATGGTCCGCAGGTAGACGACGTAACTGCCCCCGTCAAGCAGCGTTGGGACGATGTAGAGGTCAGCGTCCGGCAGCTGGTCTTTCACTGGGGCGCTGGGCGGCAGGTCTTGAATCTCCAGGTCGAAGCCTGGGGATGAGGCACGGCTCACGGTGAACGGCGTTTCCCCGTCGCTCATCGCTGACCACGCCACGGAACCGCATTGCGGGTCGCGGTCGTTGACGAGCACGCGGGATTGGCCGGCAAACGCGGCGGCGAGGTTGAGCGAGAGCGTGGTGCGCCCCACACCCCCTTTGAAGCAACAGACAACGAGACGCATGAGATGGGCTCCTTTTATGGGTAGGTCGTGCAACACACTACGATGCAAACCTATTCCCGCAAGGGCCTCTGCATCCAGAGGGTTTTCGCCGTGCAGACGTCCGGGATTCAGCGACCCAGGCCGCGGCGGGAGCCGTGGCCCTCCCCGCCCCTTCTCCCACGACGCCTTTCGGCGGCGAGTAGCCGCCGGCACGTGCTTCAAACCTCTTCAGCGACCGGTTGCTGAGTCTTGATGAACGCTGGGTGGTAGCGGTGAAGGTGGGTGTTCATCAAATCCGCGGTATGGCGTGCGAACCATGCCTGCATTGCCGGGCACAGAACGCCTCCACAGACCTCTGCGACGCTCCGACCTTCTGAGATCTGACGACGTTCTAGCTTTCCACTGTGTCCCCGTCGCACCACGAACCGCTCCCCGACGCGGACCAACGGGTTGGCCCCGGCGTCCATAAGCGCCTCAATCATCCCAGCCAAGCGCGCAGCCAAGAGCCGGTCCGACTGGATGGCCTTGGCATACATGACGGAGGCGACGGCCAACGCAGTGATGCCAGGATCGCCCGCCACGCCAGCGTCGAGGTCGGGCGTTCCTTTGAGTGTGTGCAGCCACCCATAAAACGCCAGCGGGTCGTTGGTTTGGATGGCTCGGATGAGGCTTTCGGTCCCGGCACTCATCGCCCACCTCCCAGAACCCCGATGAGCACCAAGGCCACCAGCACGTAGAACGGCACCAGCACGATGTTCCACCATGCCGTGGAAACCTCTTGCAGAACGCTGCCTTGGCGATGCTCCGCCGGCAGTTGATAGAAGCGCACGAGGGCGCGCCCGGCGGTGATGGGGTTGGCGACCAGGTCCTGGTAGAACACCGCGGTGCCCAGGAGACCGACAAACAGCAGGGCCATGTTCAAGAGGCTCATACGAAGCGCTCCTCTTCCTTCTTCCAACGCCGCTCATGGCGGGCGCGGGTGGCCAAGCGCTGGATCCTGCGGTGTTTGTCGGCCAGTTGGTTCAGGCCATTGGTGCGGTCCAGGAACCGCGCGGCGGTGTGGAGTTGGAAATGCGCCAGGTCGGTGCTGGCAGGCTCGACGGGATGAATCTTCATGTCTTCACTCTCTTTTTATGGATAGGTCGGTTTACCCATTAAACCGCTCCTACACACGATCCAACCACATCGCCAACCGATGTCAACCCATTGATTTGAAAGATTTTTGACTAAAATCAAGAACTGCCGTCGGGGCTTGTCAAAACGCGGTTGTGTCGCATGCTGAAGTGCATGACACCGCATGCCCGCCCTCGCCGCCGTTCTTCCGCTCCAGGCTTTGGCCTGGTCGAGTTGCTGCTCGCATTGGGTGTTGCCACGGCCATGGGCGCCGCCGCGTTCTGGGTCTACCCCCGCGTTACTACTCGGGTCAATGTGGCGTCGGACGTCGAGAACGTTCGGGACCTGGCCAGCCGCGTTGATCGGTCCCATGGCGTCATTGGCTCGTTCCGCGGCGTCAGCACGTTGAACGTGCTTGAAGATGGGCTTGCCCCCACCGACTTCCGCCAAGGCAGCGCAGCGACCATGAGCAACGCGTGGGGCGGCGCAGTGACCGTGTCCCCGGCCACGGTGCGCTTGGCGGGGGATGCCTTCACCGTGGGGCTGTCCGGGCTTCCTGCGCGGGCCTGCGTGCCGTTCGTCTCCGCCATCGCAGGCGACGCGAACGTGCGGGACGTGATCGTGGGCAACACCAGTGTTTTGTTGGGCAACGGCGGAACCCTGGACATCCCCGGCTTGGGATTGGCGTGCGGGGTCGATGGGGCCGTGGTCGAGATCGTCTATTACTCGGGCATGGTGGCTGGGTCGTCGGTCGCCGTGGTGCCCACGCTTCCCCTGCCCTCCACGCCCGCCGTCCCTGGCCCTTCAACGCCGACCCCGGCGGGGCCCGTCACTGGTGCGCCCAGCGTGAGCGATGCGGTGCCGGGCGTTCCTGGGAACGTGTCGCCAAGCCCTGCAGTTGCTCCTTTCCCGGCTCTTCCACCGCTTCCTGTTGCGCCCAGCGTTCCGGTGCCTCAGCCGCTCCCAACGCCGGTCCCCACCCCGGCTCCGCCGGCCTTGGTGCCGTGCCGGCAATCGGAAAGCTCGGCGGCCCGGGCGAGCTGTCCGGCGGGCACGTGGGGCACAGAGACGGTGCGCACGCGCCAGGTCTGCGCTCCCGGCGACGTGTATCCAAACTCAGACGCCGCGTGGGAGCATCCCGAGGCGTGGGTTCAAGCCCAGACGGTGGCGGCCGTGACGGCGAGGGATTGCCAAGCCTGCCCGGGGACCACCCGTGAGGAACGCGATCAATGGCTCCCCACGTCGCAAGCCTGCCCGTCAGGCCAAACCGGCACGCATACCTGGGAGCGGCAGCAGGTCAGATCGCGGGACGTGTTCACCCACTGCCCGTTCGGCACCGCCGCCTTGCCCGGCCCCACTTACGGCGGCTGGTCGGCGTGGGCAGATACGGGGGGCCGTCGCAACGAGGTCAACACGTGCAAGCCCACGGCCGCTCGCTGCAGCGACGGGAGCTTGCAGGTCGTGGCGTGGCACTCGGCCGATGGGCAGGACGTGCCGCCGCCCTCGGGTTCGAGTGGCATTTCTTACTGGTATCCCGACGCCGTGGTGCGCCTGACGCCAGCGGAAAAAGCCAAGCTGGACTGGGCCATCAACCACGTGCCGATCCGTCGGGTAGAGACGCCTGCACCAATGCCTGGCAACTGGCCCGCTAACGTGAGTGAATCGGCTTTCTACGAAGAGCAGTGCAACGCGCTTTCGGACGCGGGGAACATCCGCTACGCCTATTCCTACGATTTCGAGTGCGTCTCCAACATGGGCATGCATTACTGCGACTACAACTGGACTAGCGGCGGCACGTCCTTGGCCGTGTGCCGGCAAGCGTGCGCGTCCGATCTGGTCGGCAAGAGCAACAACCCCTATCGCTGGGAGTGGCCCGAGTCGTCGGCGGTGGCTTCAACGCCCTATACCACCTGCACGGGCCAGCCCGGATGCACGCCCAACGGCGGTTTTGGCACCCAGCAAGGCCTGCCGGCGTGCAACGAGCACAACGTGGGCCAGACCGTCGTCTTCAACTGGTATCGGCAGTTCTACAACCCCGTGCGGGTGGACTACCAAGCGCTGACGCTGACCTGTCGAGGGCCGGTGCCCTGACGCGATCGCCCACTGCCGCACACGAGACGCTTGCCTGATTGCCTAGCTCGCCTGAGGATGACGCCTTCACCAACAAAACCGGAATCCCCCTGATGGTCATCGGGATGCTCTTGCGCTCCTACTTTTCATTACATCACGCGCAGATGGCGGCCTATCACGCTAGGATGGCCCAAAGTTTGGAACTTGACGGGTCTGAGGAAGCAGCAATCGCCCTTGGTGCTCACGTATCCGCCGCGGTGATCTCCGCAGGGGCTTTCCTCGATGCCACCGCTAATGAAGTGGCTGAGAACGATGCACGGCCTCGAAGCCGTGCCACGGGCATTCCTGCATCGTTGTTGAGGCTGAACGAGTTGCTGGAGGACGCAAATGTTCCCCAGATCGACCATACCGACGTCCGCTGGATCGAAGCCCATACGCTCATCGATCTGCGAAATCGCTTGGTCCATTACAAACACGACTGGTTGGATATGGGCACAGCGGACATGGTGGGAGAGAACAATCTATATGACAGTCCGCTACAGGCGAGGCTTGAGGCCTCCTTCTCGTTCCTGCCAACGACGGTTCACTACATCCCACGGTTCCTATCCCCGGATTGCGCTGCATGGGCCATCAACTCGGCGGCTGCGTTCTTGGACGAGTTCTTCTTGAGGCTTGGTCAAACCCCCAACCATGACCACCTACGGCATCGCATTGAGGTGGATCGCCCCTAACTGGGCCCCGCCGACTCTTCCTCCAACTCGTTGACCTCTCGGCTTCTCTGGATCATGCATCGCGACGGCATGCCATATGGGCACATCGTCAGTATCGACACGCCCTCTCCAGGTTTCGAGTCGTAGTGCAGCATTGGATCCTTGCGGTTAGAGTTTTCCCACAACTCATGCTGCTTGCCCCTGGCCTCCGTGATGGCCCGTGATTGCAACAAGATCTACTCCAAGTGCGCACCCGACCGGCTTGCCTCTTCCTCCGCTCTTGCCACGCTCACTCCCCCGGCCAACAGTCCTGGCCCTGCCACCGAAGCATCCGGACCAGCCCCCCCGCCGGCTGGCCCAACAGGCTCGATTCCGGCATGCTCCTGGCCGCCCAGCCTGCCCAATAAGCAAAGATGACCGATTACACGCTCAACGACCACGCAAAGGCCGTCCAAGACCTGGCACGTCTGCACGAGAAATGGGAGAACTATTCGGGAAACAATCCGAACAAGTTCCGTGCAGACATCGAAACCGCCAAGACCACGCTGGCCCGGGTGGAGCGCGCACTTAAGGACACTGGCGTATTGCCTCGAACGGCCCAAGAGGAGCGAGACGCGGCGCTGGACAAGGCTTACCCCAATGCGCTCACCCGCCAGATCGTGGAATGGGAAGGTCAGCGCTTTCAGAAGCGTTATACGCCCATTGCCACTAGCCTCTCAGGAAAGACCGTGCGCGAATGGAAGGGCTTTTGGGTCCCGCTGAGCGAGTGAGATCACTTCGGCGGCACGGTCGTCCGATCCCACGCCCGCTTGACCCACCCGAACACCACGGCCAGCACGCCGATCAAAAACACGCCCCAGAGCCAAGCCAAGTAAAACGCTGCGGTAGCAATGTCCCCAAGCTGAGGGTGCTCCGCATACTTGAACCCCAGAACGACGGCCGCAATCACCGTCACCAGGCCCAGCCCTCCCCCGAGCAGCGCCCCTTTCAGGAAGCCATGTTTCCGGAAATACGGCATCCGGCCCGTGCGGACGTGCCAGTCCCAGAGTCGCTGAGCGCGGATATGGATTGCCAGGCAGAAGGCCAGGAACGCGAAGATCGCCATGCCCCCGGCGCAATAGAGCGAGCCCAGCAACACACTGGACCGCATGGCCTCCTGCCCCCCGCCCAGGGCGAGCAGCCCGAGCGGACCCAGGATCACACTGGGCAGGATCATGGCGGCCGGCCCGGTGGGCGGATGCAACGGCTGGTATGGCGGATAGCGGTTCATGTGGTCCTCCCCTATTGAATGGCTGCACGCTTGATCGAGACCGGCGTGCAGTCAAGCGGTGGACTGCGGCCTGTTTAGCCTGCAGACGTCCCTTCGTCCTTCACTTCCACAATCTGCCAGCCCTCGCCATCTGGGCGGAACAGGGTCCGCAGCTTCGGCTTGAGGGTGCTCGGCTCATCCTTGGTGGGCTGGCCGCCGATATAACCCAGGGCCTTTACCGACCCGCTGATCAAGCACTCTTGATCCCCATTGGGCTTCTTTTCGCAGTCGAGATCCAAGCCGCCCGCGTCGGTCACTTCCATCCGCCAGGTGCGCTGGAGCGTGGCTTGTTTTCCCTGCTCGGTGAAAAAGCCTTCCACGACCTTCACCCCGTCCTCCTTGGTGGGGCCCTTGTCGCCAGAGCAGGCGGTCAGGGTCAAAAGTGCCGCTGCTGCGGCCACGATCAGTGCGTGCTTCATGTCATGCGTCCTTGTCTTTGGAGGGGATGATGCCGATGTTCTGGGTCTTGTAGCCGATCTCCAGCCGGTCGATTTGGAGAACGATGTCGGGCAGGCCGTTGGGCTTCAACCTGCCCTCCACGACCTTGAAAAAGATTCGGTCTCCCGTGGCGTCGCGCCCCACCCGTCGCAGCTCGGCCGCGTCTTCCGGCTTCAATCGCAACGCGGCGTGGTAGCGCCCGCCATGCTCGACCCCAACCACCGCACTGCCCTTGCCCAACGGCGAAGGGCCGATAACGGCCGTCGGAAGAAAGTCAGGCGAGCGGGGATACCAGTCGTGGTTCATGACCAGCACGTAGGCGTGGAGAATGTTGGTGCTGGGGTCGATCTCCACGTCGATGTAGGGCCGCAGGTAGAACGCGTCGGTGGAGGCGATCTGCCGCGCCTTGGCCTCAAACGCAGAGGCCGGGTCGCCCTGCAGGCCGACGCGTTTGAACTGGTGCCCCCATGATCCGATGCAATGGGTTCGCATGGCGGGCGTCATGGCCTTGCCTGCCTTGGCCTCGGCGAAGAGGCCTTCTTCGCACATCTTGTGACCACCCGACGCGGTGGCCGCCAAGCCCCACCGGATCCGGGTGTAGCCGTCGAGCACTGGAGGGTCGCCGTCGTCCCAGTAAGTGCCTGCCGGCTCCAGGTAACGCTTGGTCGCCGGGGCCGAGGCGGCGTCCTTGCCCGCCTGCATCAACCCCTTGCCAATCCTTCCCAAAATGCCGTCCTGGGCGGTGGCCGTCCCGCTGGCCAACGCCAGGCACACGGCCACGGCTGCAATCGCTTGCTTCATGCATCCCCCTGATCCCGGCCACCATGGCCTTATTTGCCATTTTGGCAAATGCGGTGCAGCATGGGAAGCGGCAGACTTGGGGATTGTTCCCGGTTCGTGATCGCCCATGCCTGCCCCTCTCGCCCCAGCTCACACGTTTGGCCGCCGCTTGCGCGAGGCCCGGCTGGCCAAGGGCCTGACGCAAGCACAGTTGGGGGCCGTGCTTGGGTTGGACGAGGAAAACTCCGCCGCTCCCAGGGTTTCTCGTTACGAGAGAGGAGATCGCGTGCCGGATCCTGCAACGATGGAAAAGCTGGCCCAAGCACTTGGCATGCCGGTCGCCTATTTCCATGCCACAAATGATCTAGTGGCAGAGACGTTGCTGGTGATGTCGCGGCTTGAACCCGAACAGCAGCGAGAGCTGCTGACGAAGGTGAGGGATTACGCCCAGAGCCGTGGCGTGGCCATCCTCCCGAGTAGCGACAACGATCTCAGGGAAGAGAAGACATGCTGAAACGACTTCGACGCTGGTGGCTGCAGCGGGATGCGCCAAGCCCGATGGCACCGGAGCAGTTGCAGGCGCTGATGGACATCAACCTTCTGGAAATCCAGTTGGCCGCGTTGGACGCCCTCAAGTCCTCGACGCCAGCCGCGGAAGCGGCCAGGCTGCGATCCCATGCTTGGCTCGCGTCGATGCGTGGGCAAGGCCCGGTCGGGACGCCGAACTGGAGCGAACTGCGGGCTGAAGCGCGAGCACTGAACCGTGATCTGGCAGCCGCCCTGGCTGCCGCCCAGATCGATGCCCCCTCAGAGGCCTGATCCCTACCGTTCGGGAAAACCATTTCCCCATCCCCTACGACCATCACCGACTTGCCTCCAAATGTGACCCGCGTCACTATTGCGGAAGGGGAACGGAGCCTTCCTGGCTCTGGCCATTCACAGGGGAAGTGACCGATGGCGAACAAGAATGGGGCCACTGCGCCTACGACTCTGGAAGAGTGGTTGAATGGCCGCCCAAGCTGGCTGCGCATGGCCGCTTCCACGGTGATCCAGCACCGCCGCATGCCGAACGAAGAGGAGATGGAGGCGCTGGCGGATCACTGCCTGGCCGAGGCAGCCAAGAAGCTGGATGCTCCCCACCCGGCGTTGGCACCGGGAACCATCTTGGGGACACCCACCGCCGCTGAGCTTCGCATCGACTCGGTCTCCTCCATCTGCGGCGTCAATGCCCTTGGCGAGGACGCGGCATTGGACCTCAGCCAAGGCCAGATGACCGTGGTCTACGGACCCAACGGGGCCGGGAAATCGGGCTACGCCCGTTTGATGAAGCACGTTTGTGGCGCGCGGGCCAAGGGATCTATCCACGGCAACGTGTTCAAGCAGAATCCCGATGCTGCCTCTGCCTTGATCAAAGTCACGGCGACCCGATCCGACGGCACGACATCGTCTGCTGATCTCACTTGGCAAGCATCCGACGGTGCCCATTCGACGTTGAAAGCGGTCCCGGTCTTCGACTCAGCCACAGCGCTGGAGTTCGGAGACAGCGCCACCACCGCCACCCATCTTCCCCGAGCTATGCGGTTCGTCGGGATGCTCATCCACATCTCAGACGATCTCGCCACCCGATTGAAGGCCCGCGCCGCCAAGCTCACCAGCAAACTGCCCATCATCCCGGAAGATCACGCCCAAAGCAGTGCGGCAACGTTCCTTCGGAAACTGACGGCGAAACTTACCGAAGAGGAGATCAACCAGCGTTGCGCTTTCCCCGCGGCACTGAACGATGAGCGTTTGGCTCTGGAGACCGCGCTGGCCCAGGCGAACCCCGAAGTAGCCCACGCCAAGGCCGTCGGAGAGCTGGAACGCCTGTCCCAGATGGCCACAAGCGTCTCGGCGCTGAGGGAGGGCTTGAGCGACGAGAAGGCGCAAGCGCTCCTGGATGCCCGCAGCAATGCAGAGGTCAAGCGCCAGGCCGCCACCGCCTATGCCACGGCCTTCCTCAATGGGCTGCCGCTCAAAGGCGTCGGAGATGCCGTGTGGCAAACCCTTTGGGACGCTGCAAAGGCGTATTCGACCGGTCTTGCCTACCGTGATCTCCCGTTCCCCCACGTTGGAGACGAGGCTTGTTGTGTGCTCTGCCAGCAACCGTTGGGAGACGAGGGCAAGGCCCGCTTGGCCAGCTTTGAGAGCTACCTCAGCGACACCCTGCAGACAGAAGCCAAAAGCGCGGAGGACGCGCTGACGGCGCTGAAGAAGGCATTGCCCAGTCGTCTCACCGATGTCGCCTGGCAGGCCCAGTGCGCTGCTATTGGCTTGGAAGCCGCCCAAGCCACTGAGCTGCTTGAGGCCATCCATGCGAGATTGAAAGCCATGGCCGAGGCCACGCCGGCTCCGGCAGTGCAGTGGTCGGTGTGGACCAACGCCTACGATCAGAAGGTCAAGACCACCAGCGCTGATCGCGATGCGCTCGCGGGCTTGCTGGACCCGATGGGGCGCAAGGAGAAGGAAACCCGCTTGGCGGAGCTCAAGGCCCAACAGTGGCTGTCGGAGCAGCGCGACGGGGTGTGGGCCGACGTGATCCGCCTCAAACGCGTGGGAACGGTGGAGGCTGCTGTTCGGTCCACGTCAACCAGCCAGTTGACGACGAAAAGCAATGACATTGGCGAGTCGGAGTTGGCCAAGGGCTATTGCAACCGCTTCAATGCTGAGTTGCAGGCGTTGGGAGGCCACTCCCTTCCCGTCCGCATGTCGTATCGTTCCCAAGGCAAGGGCGCGTTTACCTTCTACGTGGAGCTGAAGGACGCGCAAGGCGCCCAGAAGAATCGGGAAATCCTGAGCGAAGGGGAGCAACGCATTGTGGCGTTGGCAGCCTTCCTGGCCGACGCGACGGGCCTTGAACGGGGCATGCCCGTGATCTTCGACGACCCCATCTCCTCCCTGGATCAGCGCTTTGAGGAGGCGGTCGCCAAACGCCTCGTAGATCTGGCCGAGCATCGCCAGGTGATCGTGTTCACACATCGATTGTCACTGATGGTCCTACTGCAGAGTGCCGCCAAGCAGCGGGCCAACCTCGATCAGCCTACGGTCAAGGTCGCGGTTGAATCGATCGCCCGCGATGGAAGCAGGACCGGCATGCCGGCGCAGATCAATACGTTCTCTCTGAAGCCACAATCCGGCTTGAACCAAATGATCAGCAGCATCGGACAGCTTAAGAAGCTTGATCCGCCACTAAAAGAACTTGCCCTGAAGGCCGCCTGCAGCAACTTCCGAATCTTGGTTGAGCGCTCTGTAGAGGACGAGCTTTGTTCTGGCGTCATCAACCGCTACCGGCGCGAGATCAACACGCTCAACAAGCTACAGCGGCTCAGTGCAATCACCCCAGCAGACTGCGCACTGATCGACGGGATGATGACGAAGTATTCGGCATTCGAGCACTCCCAACCCACCGACACCCCCAGTTGGCTTCCGGGTCCGGACGAACTGCTAAAGGACGTTCAAGACATGCTCGAATGGTGCAAGGAGTTCGGTAAGCGAGCGGAAACCGCGGCGAAACCCAAGGCGTAGCCCTGACCACCCGTTACTGCGTGCTCACGTTCATCAGAAGCGCCGCTTGCCAGCGCTTCCCACAGCAGGTGGCAGCGCTTGATGCAACTCGTGCGCGCGAAGAAACGCGTGCAGCCACTCTTCGGCGTCCTTGACGCCCGTCATTTCCCGAATCACCACCCCGGCCAAGCAATCCCCAGGGACGGCAAACAGGTCGTCGTTCAGATCGCTGCTGGACAGAGGGGTATGGAAATCGGCCCCCTCTTGGAACGCCTGAAGCAGGTGCTGCCGGGCAAGAGGATCCCGGCGTGCCGCCCATGCGAGGCGAACGAGCTCCGACGATGGCCAGGGTGCGGGGGTCATCAGAACTCGTAACCGTCTGGCACGCCCGAGGGGATGCCCTGCATGGGGCCCGAGTAGCCCACCTGCTGAACCAGGTTCTGGGCGGTTTGCGACATGCGATCCAGGCGTTCCGGGACTTGGTCCAGGGCGAACAGAACCATGCCAAAAAGGGCGATGTTGAGCAGTTTGTTGAAAAGTTTTCGCACGAGCGAGGTCCTCCGTGGTTGTCAGGGGTTCGGGTTTCAAAAAAGCTGGTGGTGTTGGGCGATGCCGAACAGGCAAAGCGCCCAAGTGGCCGCAATCGCTGCAGGAGCCAGGCAGAGCGACACGCCGATGGCAATGTCCGACAGCTTGGCCTTGGGGTCGGTCACCATCTCCCATCCCAGCTTGGCCGCTCCCATGCCCGACATGGCGTCGAACAGGAATCGCAGGAGGGCTCCAGGGGTGGAGGACCGGGCGGGCGCTTGGGTTTGGCTGCGGGTATTCATCAGAGCGCATCCAGTCGATCAGCAATGGCCAATCCGGCGACCAATCCAGCCAAGAGGCAAAAAGCAAAGAACGTCAACATGGGGTTCCCTTTGGTTAAAGAGCATCGGCGCTCTTCTCTGATCTCAAAGTAAAAGAAAACCAACTTTTCGCAATAGATTGACCCTACATTTTTATGACTAAAACACAAAACTGACGGAAAAAAGCAGAAAACACAAAAACCCTAAAACACCTCACATTTCCAGCCCAGCGTCGGGCCCGGCGGAAGCCGAGGCCCCACCCGCCCTTCCCCCAATGCGCTTTTGCTTCATGCCACTTTTGACGTTGCCTTTTTCTCTTCAAGAGCTCAAAAGAACGCGGCCTGGGCCGCGCCTGAAAAGCCCCCTCCGGGGAGGTTAGGACGTGGGCCAGGGCTTCCCCCAGCCTCCGCGTGGCTGTCCTTGGCCCCATGCCCGCAAAAGGCGTCCGAGGGATCAGGCGTTGGCTTGGATGCATAGCCAGACCAGCTGGCGGACGGCCTCGGTCAGACGAATCCCAGCCCGGTTAGCGTCAATCTGCAGGGCCGTCACGGCATGGAGTCCCAGCTGCACACTGGGGAGCGCGGCCCTGTAGCGCTCTCGCCCCTTCGACCCCTCCCCGGTCCACGGCGTCGGGCGTCGAGGGGAAAACGGTTCTCGAATCTGGGCGTGTTGCTCGATGAGTTGAGCCAGTGCAGCGCGCATGCTCAGGCCTTGCGCGGCGGCCAGGGCTTGAAACGCGGCTTTGCTGGGCGCGTCAATCCACGTCTCGTGGATGGTTTCGACCAAGCGTTCTGGGGGGCGGAGAATGTAGCGTTTGGTCATGCAGGGCTCCCGTGCGGCTTGGCCATCCATCCTTGGGCGGCCGCTTCTTCAGCGGTCAGCAACGCGGAAGTGCCCAGGAAGCGTGTGAGCTGGTAATGGCCGATGGTGTGCGGATACCGCTGGAGGTGGGCGTGCATGGCTTTGTCGAAGTAGCACTGGCCACCCGAGCGGCGCTGGTATGCGTAGAAGCGTTTGCGGCGACTCGTTGCTGGCGTCTTCATGCCGAACCCGCGCAATCGTCGCAACGCTGCATTTCTGCCGGATACGTTGAGAAGGGGTAGGCCCCTTTCTGCCCCACTTCCCCGCAGCACCCACACTGCATGAGCCCCCGAGCCGTTTGGCAAATCGCGGCCTCCGGGCCTTGCCAAACCACGCCGACAACGACGGCTTCCCAGGAGCTGCCGCTCCCGGCAACCACAGTGAGCCTGTCGCCGTTCCGAACGTTCGGGGCGGGCACCCGGGCGCCCCACTCGCCCGTCTGGAGTTGGATGGGGCTGGCGTGGTGGTGGGCCATTAGAAGAACCCCCGATAACCATGGGCAAGTAAGCCGGACCGGCCAATAACGTAAGCAATCATGCGAAAACCTTTGAAGAGGGGGCGCTCCCTCGCTACCCACGCAAACTAAGCCACCCCCAAAAAATCGCAATACTTTGCGTCTACGTTTTATTGACTAAGTATCAAAACCGCCAAACGGGCCGCAGATCGATGGAAAACTTGAAACGCAGCACATTTCCCGCCAAGCGCCGGGCCCGGCGGAAGCCGAGGCCCCACCTGCCTTTTTTCCCAAAGCGCTTTTGCTCCATGCTACTTTTGACGTTGCTTTTTGTCTTCAAGAGCTCAAAAGAACGCGGCTTGGGCCGCGCCTGAAGAGCCCCCTTCGGGGAAGAAAGGCTCGGGGCCGGGGCTTGCGCCCCAGCCTGAGCGTGGCTGTCATTGGTTCAACGCCCACAAAAAAAGCCCCGGTTTCCCGGGGCTCTATCTGCAACGCTGTAATGCCGGTCAGGCCTTATACGGGTGCGCCGGCCATTCTTGGTCCGGGTTATTCTTCTTCCACGCCTTGCCTTCAGCAGTTTCGGCCCACGCAAGGAATGCCTTGGGCTGCCGCCCGGTGCCAGCCCACGTGGTCCCGTCCGGGATCTGGAACTTCGGGGCGCGACTGATGCCGGCGCTTGCAGAAACCGCCTTGCGTGGCTCAAGCAGCGCCTTCAGATCGTTCTTCTGCTTCGTCGTGTAATGCTGCGCAAACTGCTGCAAGGTCTCGTAGACTCCTGCAAAGCTGGCCCCGGCTTCGGCCGCCAGCGCGTCGCCTTCGGCCTTTTCCATTTCGGCCACCAAGGCCTCCGCTTCAGCCTTTTTCTTGCGGATTTCTTCGAGCGTCAGTGCCACGGTTTTCCCTTGGATTTGGTCAAACCCCGATCCTGCCGTTTTGCGAGATTACTGTAAACCCTCAACGGCCCAACCCCGGCTCTCCAGTGGCGACTGCCACGGGGCTTCACCCTCAAAAGTCACTGAGGGCATGCCTTCCGCCGGCCACTGGAGCAAGCCCTTGGCGGTTCAGGGGACCGGCCGTGCCCACCTCCACGTTCCACCATGCAATGCCGCAATGTCCAGGGGCAACCGGGCGCCGGCAAAGCCTTGGGCAGCGGTCCCGCGATCCGGGCGTTCAGGCGGTCAACCAGGTGCAAGGCGTGCTTGTGGAAGATGACGTGATGTTGCCGTTCTTAAACCGCCCGCCCAGGAACGGCTTCAGCAGCTCCCCACCTCGTGCGTCACCAAGAACCCTTCGGAGCCCCGTGTCTTATCGGATGCAGCCTGCTGGGTGGCGCGATTGGCCTTCATGGCCATCGTCTCGGCCCAGACACGCAATCCGATGTCCTGCAGACGGATATCTTCCCTCTTTCTCGCGGTCGATTCGATGATCCAGTGGCGGCCATACGCGCCATGCATCAATGGCGCCCCTGGCCATCCTTTCCGGGCGACGGTCATGGCCAGTCCGGCGATCAACCGAACGTCAAAGCATCGCCTCGTTTCTTCCTCGGATAGTTCCAAGCGCGGAGCAAGCAATGCATCTCGGGCCTTCGTATCGGCCTGTATGACCCGCTCAAGCTCTGCTGGGGTTGGAGCCCCCATGCGCGTCCACACTTGCGCTGGCGAGCATGCCTTGACCCAGTTCCAAGCGCTTGCGGTGTCGTCAGACGGATCAGCCGGGTGCAGGTAGAGCCGACTTTCAAACACGGCCCGGAGGGTTTCCGGGTGCTTCCACTGGCGACCGTGGATGTAGTGTCCGCAAGCCAGGATCTTGTCGCACACGGGCACCACCACGGGTGCTGGCACGGTCAGAAATCGTTCAACGCCCGCCGCACTATTTCGGCCACGCTGACCTGCACCGATCCGCTTTTTCCGGCGGTTGCGCCATTGGTCGGCCCTCGGAATCGGTGGCCGATACCATCAATCGCGCGGACATGAAACTCTACGACCGCCGAAAGCGGGAACGGCAGTGAGCCTGCCCTCAGATCCGGGCATGGGGCCAGTTGTGGGCTGCCCTCCTTACGCCGATGATCGCCTTCTAAGCGTAGTAAGCGGCCTTTCAGTGCCGCCCAGTCTCACCGATGGAGAGGGCAACATGGAGAAGCGGGTGTGCTTTGATTTCGAGATTGATTTCAGCAACGGGGGCGGGATTCAGGGCCAAGGCTTCCGGCTGGACATCGCCGGTGATGACATCACCGATGAGGCGTTGGCCGACTACATCGTGCGCGACATGCGCCTGCTGATGGTGGGCGAGGTTCGCATCCTCAACAAGGAAATCATTGAGGAGCCTCATAAGCGCCCGGCGCACGGCCAAGACGGTTCAACTGTCCACGACCCAAAGGACGGGTGAGCGGCCATGCATCCTGATGTTCTTGGCTGGACTGCAACCGCCGTGTTGATAGCCACGTTGGTCCGGCAAATGATCAAACAGTGGCAGTCTCCCCATCCGGAAACGGTCTCCAAATGGCTGTTTGTCGGTCAGATGACCGCGTCGACCCTGTTCACCGCCTACAGTGCACTTTTGGGGTCAACGGTGTTTGTGGTGACCAATGCCCTGCTGCTGCTCACGGCCGTGGTGGGACAGGTCCTGGCTTGGCGTCGACGTCGGCGAACCGGCGCGCCGCCTCCCTGCTGACCCAGTATTGGCTGCACCAAGGAAGGCCGTCGTAGGCGTTTAGCAGCCACTCTTCGTCAGATCCGAAACGGACGTCGCCTGACATGCTCGACCCGGCCTCCGACCGTGACCAGCGTCGAGATGGCCCAGTCGCTGGAAGCGGACACGGGCGGAAGCAACAAGATCTCAACGCCGGCCCCTATCGCCGCGCCTTTCCATACCTCCACTGTGCCATCCTCGCTGGGACTGCGGTGGAGGCCCCAATCCGAGGCGAAATCCGTCAGCGCTTGCCGTCCATGTATCCTATCGAGCGCGCTGCAAAGCGAATCATACTGAGCACTCCTCACTCCCCTCCCCCTTGCATCGTTTTCTAACCTGCGCTTCACCATCCATCCCAGACTACTTCATGGCAGACATGAAGATCGAAAGCCAGTCTGAATCCCTCAGGAGAACGCCAACTTTCTGACGGGGCAGCCTCCGATCCATTACCTGAAGCTGGGACCAGGGACGACCGCCTAAGCCGATTCAGGCAGGGTTGCGCGGCTGCCCGTCGTCTATCAACAACACCGTGCGGCAAGCGCGCGCCAACTGCAAGGCAGCCGACATGTCCGCATAGCTTCGATAGGGAGAAAATGCGCCGGGCGGGCCCGACACGCGATCGCCCTACTGGTTGGTTCAGAACAGCTCCGTCTGAGCCGGTGGGTAGACAAGCGCTGGCCCGACGGCCTGCGCCATCGGGTTCAGCGGATGCGGTTTGGGTTCGGCGTGGGACACGATGTGCAGCACCTCATGGCCCCGGTGCGTCAGCAGGTCGGAGATGAGACGTCGGTGGCAACGCCACCACGGTGCCTCCGCGCACATCAGCGCGGTCCGATGTTCGCCCCCCAGTGCAAGCACCTTCGATAGCCCGCCGGCGAACTCGGCGGTCGCCATGTGGTCTGCGTAGCCCTGAAACGCGGCGTTGTCCCACGCACCATTGGGCGAATCCGGCTGCACCTTGCGCCGCCCGCCCAGTTCAGGAATCCAAAGATACTCCACGCCGTGCGCTGGCAGCGTTTTAGCCATCTGCTCGGATGCGAACCAAGGGTGACGACGCGATCCTGGGAAACGACGCACGTCCGCGATCGCCGAGATGCCTTGTGCGAACAGCAGGTGTAAGAACTCGTCCCAAGGTCGAGTGGAATGCCCGATGGTCCAGACGGTCACCGGGGTCGGAGCGGGAGCATCGCACTGCATGAGGCTCATTGGACAGGAGCCGGCATCAAGCCCGCGTGCTCATCACGTGCTCGGCAGCTGCCAACGACGCTCGCGTCTTCCCGTCTACGCTCGGACACGACCGCGGGGATAGCGGCTAGTCGTTTCGGGCCCATTTCGACAAGTTCTGCTTCAACGCATCGATGCCCTCCCAGGGATCCTTGCGGCGACGTTTCAGCTTGCCCGGCACGTCCTTGATCGTGAACGCGTCAGCCCGTTTGAGGTTTGGCAGCTCGCTCCACGCCAGAGGCATCGCGACAGGCGCGCCCGGTCTACCCCGCAGGGAATACGACGCCACTGCGGTGGCACCTCGACCGTTACGCAGGTAGTCGACAAAGATCCGCTTGTTTCGAAGGGCTTTGGTGGCGGTGGCCAAGAACCGCTGAGGTTCCGACTGGGCCAACGCGTCGGCGAATCCTTTGGCGAAGCGCTTGGTCAGGTCCCAGTCGCACCCGGGATTCAAGGGCACCACGACATGAAGGCCCTTGCCTCCGGATACCCGCAGGAAGGACTCCAGCTCTAGTTGGGCCAGAAGCTTCCGGATATCAGTGGCAGCCTTTTTTACCTCCGCGAAAGGCACATCTGGGCCGGGGTCTAGATCGAATACCACCCGGTCGGCACGGTCAGGCTCCTCCGCGTGGCTTCCCCACGGATGGAACTCCAGGGCATTGAACTGGACCAGCTCCAGCAAGCTGGCCGCGTCGCGCACTACGAGGTAGTGGGCGTTGATGCCGCTGTCCTCCTTCAGCTTGACCGAGTCCACCAGCTCCAGCCCGGCGGTGTGGTGCTTCTGGAAGAAGCAAGGCTTGCCAGTGCCGGCGGGACAGCGAATGATCGACAAGGGCCGGTTGATCACCTCGGGCAGCAGGTGATCCATCACTGCCGAGTAGTAATCCCAAACGTCTTGCTTCGTATAGCCGTCGCCAGGGAAAAGGACCTTGCTCGGGGAGGACAGTTTGGGGGGCACGCGTTCGACTTGAGGCGTTGCGGCGGTCTTGCGGGCAGAAGACGCCGCCGATGCCCGTTTGCCACGGGCCGGTTTCGCCGGGGCGGCGCGATCCGAATCCGCCAAATCATTCACTTCCTTGTCGGCCCGCACGGCTTTCAAGGAGGCTTGGCGCAGCAGTTGCTGCCCCCCGATGCCGCGATAGAACACCTCCACCACGAAGCGCGGCTCGAACCACGTGGCAGAGCGAAGATCGGTGTCCTCGGTGGGCACGTAGGCCGTCGGCTTCTTGCCTCCCCCTTGGATCCTCTTGCTCACGTCCTTGATCAAGGCGTCGGAGAACCCGGTGCCCACCCGGCCCACGTAGAGCCAACCGTGTTTGGCGTCGGGCTTGGCCAGTAAAAGCGAGCCAAAGCCGCTGCGGCTGCCCTTGGGGGCCGTGTAACCGACCACGGCGAACTCGTCGCTGGCCAGCTGCTTGGTCTTGCGCCAGTCGTCGCTGCGGCCGGGGTGGTAGCCGCGATCGGCGCGCTTGGAAATGATGCCTTCAAAGTGCTGTTCGCCAGCCAGGCGGTAGGCTTCGTTGCCGTCGCCTTGGACGTGAGAGCTGAAGGCCAAGTGGCCGGCCTGGCCCGCCAGCAGCTCCTGCAGGAGCGCCTTGCGCTCCAACAGAGGTGCTGCGGCCACGTCCACGCCATCGATGTGGAGCAGGTCGAAGAGCGCGTAGGCCAGCGCGCCTTGCCGCTCCCCGGACAATGTCGCCTGGAGCAGGTTGAAGTCCTCCTTGGTGCCCGATCCGGCGATGAGTTCGCCATCCAAGGCAGCAGAGGTAAGGCCCAACTCCGCCACGGCGTCGCGTATCTCGGGGATCTTGTCGGTCCACTCCAACGCGTTGCGGGACCAGAGCCGGACGGCCCCATCGGCGACCGTTGCGAGGATCCGATACCCGTCCCACTTGATCTCATGGACCCATTGGTCGCCCTGCGGCGGGGCCTCCCCCAGCTTGGCCAACTGGGGCTCGAAGGGGCCGGAAGGCGGAGCCGCCTCTTTCGCTTTGGGCAGGGCCAAGGCCTTCTTGGCCCAGTTCTTCCGTCGCGCACGCTTTGCAGGGAGGGCTTTGAGCTTCTTCTTGTCGGCTTTACCGCCGCCGGCCCTCCTGATGTCTGCCGTTGGGGCCGCCGACACATCGGCGAGCAGATCGTCCGCTTCCAGATCGCTCGCATACGCATCGTCGTCCTTGAACAACAGCCACTGCGGCTGACGGGCCGGTTTGCCGGACCGGACCAAGTGCCACCCGCCTTTGAGCTTGGTGCCGAACAGCTCGAATCGCAGGTGACCCTTGGCAAGTTGTGCCTCTGGGTCTCCTTGGGTGGCCCAAACGCCGTGATCAAACTGGGCCACGTGCCCACCGCCGTATTGCCCCTTGGGGATCTCGCCTTCGAAGCTAGCGTAGTCGACGGGATGGTCTTCCACTTCGACCGCCATCCGTTTGACCTTGGGGTCGTAGCTAGGGCCCTTGGGGACGGCCCAACTCTTCAGGGCGTCGCCGATTTGCAGCCGGAAGTCGTAGTGCCGGCGGCTGGCGTGGTGAAGTTGGACCACGAAAATGGCGCGCTGCCCTTGCGGCAGCGCTTTGCCAGGCTCGGGCTCGTTGGTCTGGTCAAAGCGGCGCTTGCGACGGTATTCGACCAAGGACATGACGGCGCCACGTTACTTGCCCAAGTGCTTGCGAACGGCCGCAGCGGTGGGGCCAACGGCTTTGACAGCGGCCCGGACCTGATCGACCGACACGCCCAGCGCCTTGGTCCAATACTGCAGCTCGTAGTCTTCGTTGACGTTGATGCGGTCGCGGTCCGGGCTGCCGGTGTTCTTCTTGTCGTCGCTCATGGGATTCTCCTTGGGTGATCAGGCGCTCTTTAGAGCCTTCTTGGCGGGGGCTTTCTTTGCGGCTTTCTTTGCTGGGGCCTTCTTTATGGCGGCCTTCTTGGCAGGCTTGCTGTCTTTGGTGGAGGACTTGGAGGCGGTCTTCACCGGCGTTGCTTTCGCCGGGGTGCGCTTGTTGGTTTCCAAGCTCTTCTGGAGCAGCGCCATGAAGTCCACCACGTTGGTCGCCGAGTCCTCGCGATGTTCCGGTTCCTCGAAGGTGGTCGTGGCTCCGGCCTGCTTCACCCGCTTCTTGATGATGTCGGACAGGCGCTCGCGGAACTCGTCCTGGTAGCTGTCCGGCTCCCACTCAGAGGTCATGCTCTCAATCAGCTGCTTGGCCATTTCGAGCTCTTTGGGCGCAACCCGGTAGTCCGACGCCCCCCCCTGCGGCAGTTTGTATTCGTCCGGAGCCACCAACTCCTGCGGGTAGCGAAGCAGGATCATGATCAACGCATCGCCTTCGGGCATCACCGCGCAAATGTATTCGCGCGTGCGGATGACCACCCTGGCGATGCCCACCTTGCCGGTTTCCTTCAGGGTCTCTCGGAGCAGGACATAGCCCTTTTCGGCCTTCTTGCCGGGCACCAAGATGTAGGGCTTTTCGAAGAACCTCAGCCCGATGCTCTCGGCGTCGACAAAGGCCTCCACGTCGATGGACTCGTGCGTCTCGGGGGCGGCCGCGGCGATGTCTTCTTTCTCTATGACGACGTAGCTGCCCTTGTCGTATTCAAAGGCTTTGACGATGTCCTTCCAAGGCACTTCTTCGCCGGTTTCGGCGTTGACCCGCTCGTAGCGAATGGGCTTTTTGTTTCGTGCGTCCAACATGCGAAAGCTCAGATCCATGCGACGCTCGCCGGACATGAGGGACACCGGAACGTTGAGCAGCCCGAAGGACAACGAACCACTCCAGATGGGCCTGGGCATGCCAGCCGCCTCCAATCCTAGGGCCTTTCGTTGTAGGCCCGGCCGCGTCGGCCGGGCGTGAACCCGGCCGGCGCGGCGCAGCGGTTACTTTTTGGCTTCGACGCCCGGCGTGGCGTCGCGCACCATGAACTCTTCGGTCACCTCGGGCAGGTGGGCCGCCAGCCAGTCGGCCATCGCCTCTTCCTGCACGAGGATTTCTTCGCAGATCCGGGCCGTTTCTGCATCGCCCACCGTCTTCGCTGCGGCGATCAGGGCCGTGTAGGAGGCGATCTCGAAATGCTCGAAGACGTAACCGGCCATCGCGCCTTTGACGATCTCGTCGGAGGCCGTCATGCCGCCGACGGCCTGACCGAAGGCTGCCATCTTGCCCATCACGTCCTTGAGGGTCGACGGCGAGCCGCCCAAGCGCTTGATGCACCCTTCCAGCCGTTCGCGCTGGCCAATGGTTTCCTGAATGTGCTCTTCAATGCGCGCCTTCAGCACTGGGTAGTGCTCGATCCGCGAAGCCTGCCCCTTCAGCATGGTTTCGGCTTGCTGTTCCATCGCGTGTGCGTCGCGCAGCCAGTCCAACAGGTTCTCTTTGAGCTCTGCCATGGATGTCTTCCTCTCGTGTCGGGCGAAGCCTTACCGTATCGAGGCTGGGATGCGGATCAAGCGATCCCCGAGTGAAGGCTTGGCGAACGGCGGAGCATCTCAGACCGGCGGTGCGTGGGCCTGGAGATCGATGGCCCTCGTGGTGAACGGCGCGCATGCAACGCATTCGCAGGCCATTGACCGCTCCCGCCACATGCTGAACGCTCCTCAGCGCCAGGCCATCCTCATGACCCGTTCCGCGCTTTTGCTCGTCTTCTTGGCCCCCTCCCTCGCCTTCGCTCAGCAGGGGGACGGAACCGACGTCCAAGCCAACGTCCACACGTTCAAACCCGCCAAGGTGGAGGCGACGCCCGAGCGCGTTCAGGCCCTGACGGTGCCCAGTGGCTTCCAAGTGCGTCCCTTGGCGCAAGGCCTTCAAAATCCCCGGATCATCGCCGTGGGACCAGATGGGCGGATTTATGTCTCACGTCGAGATCAAGGCGACGTGCTGTTGCTGGAGGATGCCAATGAAGACGGAGCCTTGGACGCCGAACCGAAGGTGGTCTTCTCACGTCCAGGAGCGCACGGGCTGGCCATCGCCAACGGGCAGCTGTATGTCGCCACGGCCAACGACGTGTATCGCGCCCCCATACACCCGGACGGGACGTTGGGTCCAGAGGAACGGATCATCAACGACCTGCCCGATGGCGGTCAGCACCCCAACCGCACGCTGGCCTTTGGCCCTGATGAGATGCTCTACATCAGCGTGGGCTCGTCCTGTAACGCGTGCAACGAGACCAATCCCGAGCATGCGGCGCTGCTGAGGTCCTCGCCGGATGGCAAGAGCCGGTCCATCTTTGCCAGCGGCCTGCGGAACACCATCGGCTTTGCTTGGGACTCCAAAACGGGGGAGCTGTGGGGGATGGATCACGGCATCGACTACTTGGGCAACGATGAGCAGCCCGAGGAGCTCAACCGCATTCAGAAAGGAAAGAAGTATGGTTGGCCCCACATCTGGGGCAAGGACGGGGTGAATCCCCAGAGCACACCGCCAGGGCAGATCAGCAAACAGCAATGGGCGGCGACAAGCGAGCCCATGGTGCTCGGCTACACAGCCCACGCGGCCCCCATGCAGATGCTGTTCTACACCGGCCAGCAGTTTCCGGCAGCTTACCGGGGGGACGCCTTCGTGACGATGCGCGGTTCCTGGAACCGCAAGCCTGCGTCGGGCTACGAGGTGGTGCGGGTTCGTTTCAACGCCGGCAAGCCGGTCGGGTTTGAGCCCTTCTTGACCGGCTTCCTGGTCGACAACGGCCAGGCGCATATCGCAAGGCCCGTCGGTCTGGCGATGACGAAGGGCGGTGCACTTTTGGTCGGCGACGATGCCAACGGCGTCATCTACAGAGTGACTTACGGCCCAGGCCAAGCGTCCGCCTCCCCCGCGACCGCAGTGCCTAGCGGGCCCTTGATGGCCCAAGTCAATCAAGGCTCGGGCGTGCCGTTGGCCAAGGATCGGATCGGCAAAGCCGCCACGTTCGAGTTCCGCTCCCCGGCGTTTTCCTCGGGCCAAGCATTGCCTCCCCGCTTCAGCGCGTATCACGACGATGCATCGCCCGCTCTTTCTTGGAGCCCGATGCCTGGTGCCAAGTCCTATGCGCTGATCATGGAGGATCCGGATGCAGCCAACGTCAAACCCTTCGTTCACTGGGTCGCTTACAACATCCCAGCCACCGAGCAATCGCTGCCCGAGGGCCTGCCGGTCGATCCGCGGCTTCTGAAACCGGAGGGAATGCTGCAGGGGGCGAACAGCCGAGGATCGGTGGGCTATTTCGGCCCCAAACCGCCTGTGGGCGATCCACCGCACCATTACCACTTCCAGCTGTTGGCCTTGGACACCGTGCTTGATCTGAAGGCCGGCGCGACGCGGGACGAAGTGCTAAAGGCCGCGAAGGGCCACATTCTGGGCATGAGCAAGACTGTGGGAACCTACCAGCAGGTCGAGGCCCCGCTGAAATAAAAAAAGGGACCCGAAGGTCCCGACCGGCGCCCAAGGCCCGGAAACTCAGTGAACCTCCAGTTGGTGGCAAAGGGACTGGAGGGCGGCGGCGATCTCTTTCAGGCGGAACGGCTTTTCAAGGAAGGGCGTGCCTTTGAAGCGTTCGGGCAGCCGGCTGGCCCCAAGGCCGGTCGTAAACAGGAACGGCACCCCCAACTCGACCAAGCGATCGGCCACGGGGTAAGACTCGACCCCGTTTAAGTTGACGTCCAGCACCGCAACATCGAAGGCGGCTTCCTTGGCGCACGCCAAGGCTGTGGGCAAGTCTTCCGCCGTCTTGGAGACGTCGTAGCCGACTTGGGCAATGGCCTGCTCCAAGACCATCATGAGGGTGGGTTCGTCCTCTACAAGAAGAACCCTTACTGCTTTGCCGTCCAATCCCATGACTTTCTCCCTACAAGCGCTCTGAGTGGATGTGCCACGATTGAACAGTGTGGCCCGAGGGCTCGCCCGATTTGTGAAGAGGGCGTAAAAGGATGACGGCCGTCGCTCTTCTACACTGCGCACTCTGTCGCCCTTCGGTGGCCCTGCCGAGAGGATGACCCATGAACCAACCTGCGAAAGCGAAAATCGATTTGAGGGACGAGAGCCGGCAGTTTGCCCTGCTGGTGAACTCCGTCACCGACTACGCCCTATAGATGCTCGACCCCAGCGGGGTGATCCAGACCTGGAACCCGGGTGGGCAACGAATCAAGGGCTACCAGGCTGCCGACGTGGTCGGCACCAACTTTTCCCGCTTCTACCTGCCCGAGGAGGCCCAAGCCGGCCTACCAGAGCGAAACCTGCGGACCGCGGCCTTAGAAGGGCGCTACGTCGCCGAGGGCTGGCGATTGCGGCAGGACGGGACCCGCTTTCGTGCCAGCGTCGTGATCGATCCCATCTGGGAAGACGGGGAACTGGTGGGGTTTGCCAAAATCACCCGCGACATCACCCAGCGCCACGAAGCGCAGGAGCAGCTGCTCCAAGCCCAGCGCGATCTCCTGCAGGCGCAGAAGATGGAGGCCATCGGGAAGTTCACGCTCGGCTTGGCCCATGATTTCAACAACCTGTTGACGATCGTGGCCAACTGTCTGGAGCTCATCAGCCTGCGGGTGAAAGACGGAGGCGTGGCCAAGCTCATCGATACCGCGCAGCGGGCCGCCGAGCGCGGGGCCCTTCTGACTCGGCAGTTGCTGACCTTCGGCAAGGGACAAACCTTGGTGCCAGAGGCAGTCGACTTGGCCGCCTTGATGGCCGAATGCGAAGCGATGCTGCGCCGCTCCGCCGGCGACGCGATCGCATTGACCGTCGAAGTTTCCCGGGGCCTTCCGACCCTGTCGGTGGACAAGGCACAGCTGGAGGCCGCAATCCTTAACCTTGTGTGCAACAGCCGCGACGCCATGCCGAAGGGCGGAACGATCCTCATCACGGCCTCTGCGCGGCAAACCCGTGATCCTACGTTGCCCAACACCAGTGAAAGACCTTACATCTGCCTGAGCATCCGAGACGACGGTGAAGGGATTGAGGCGGACCAGCAGGCCAGGGTATTTGAACCGTTTTTCACCACCAAACCCATTGGAAGGGGCAGCGGGCTGGGCTTGAGCCAAGTGTTTGGCTTCACGGCCCAGTCCGGCGGGTTCACCGAGCTCCAGAGCGAGCTTGGGAAGGGAACCCGCGTTAGCCTTTGCTTCCCCGCACCAGAGCATTGAGATGCCGATCCACGTGTTGTTTGTTGAAGACGAAGACGATCTCCGCAGCGTCGTCGTAGAGGCTCTGACCTCTCAGGGCTTCCAAGTCACTCCCGCCAGCAACGGGGATGAGGCCCTCGTCCTCCTGCGCGGCGACGCCAGGTTCGCGGTGGTAGTGACCGACTTCAACATGCCAGACAGCGCCGACGGGCTGGAGGTCGCGGCGGAAGCCGCGGTTGCTCAACCCCAGGCCCGCGTCATGCTCGCGTCTGGCCTTCAACGCTCGCAGCTGCCCCCGCTGCCCGAGACGGTTCGATTTCTCCCGAAGCCTTACCGCTTCCGACAGCTTGTTACGGCGATCCACGAAGACTTGGGCTGCACGTAGGGGGGCGGATTCCTTGCGCGGCCAGGCGGTCGCCACTGGTTCATCTTCCTACCAGTGCGCGTCTGCTCACTAGGAACAGCAGCCGGTCGATCGCCGTTGCGTTCAACGCTTCTCCATCCCCCCGCACCTTGAAACCGGTCCAGTCGCCCACTGCGACCTCGCTCAGCTCTTTAACTTCCACAGGCAACCAGCGCATAGGCCAATAAGGCAAGCGGCGATCCATGATCGTCCCGCTTTGCAGCTCGATCAGGTCGTGATGGCTCGAAGCACCGAGCACCCTTGAGAACACCACGTCCAACCCGTCCGGGGGGCCCTCCAAGTATTGGACGAAGCGCGTCCCGTCGAACAAGAGCACCCCACTGACACCTGCGTCCCGGTTAAATCGAGTTGCGTCGTCGACCAGCTCCTGGAGCTTGCCGCTCCGGAGGCCAAGCAGATCGCCGCGCAACGCGTCGGATGCCTCGCTGACATACACCACGGCCCTGATGGGCATTGGGCGCTCCTTCTCAACTTGTCTGGCCATCCCCCCCTCCACGAACTTTAGTCCCGCCCACGCATTTAGGCAATCGCGTTGTGAGATAGCGCCTACAGGCGGCTGTTAACTTGATCCCGAGTTCCAATCGAGTAACCTTTGATTATGGCCCTTTACAACATCGCGGAACGTTTAAGCACGGCTAAAGAACTAATCAGCAGGGGCGATGACGCGTCATTGATCTACGCCGCGCTGGAACTACGATTCTGCCTGGAATCCGTGGCGTATCAGAACTTGGCTGCATATGGTGAAGACGTTTCCACCGAGCTTGCTCGCGAGTGGCGACCGGACCAGATCATCAAAATGCTGGCCGCCTTCGATCCGAACTCTGATCAAACGGCCAGCTTCTCCATCTCGGTAACGCCACCGCCCAAAGACCTCGATTTTGCCTCAAGTGACTTGAAGGCCGCTTTCAAGGACAAGGATTTCTTGCCGATCGGCGAGGCCAAGCGCATTCCTTGGGGCAAGTTTCGCAGTTACTACAACTCGTTGGGGAGCTTTCTCCATCTGCGCAAAGATCTGACGAACGCACGGCCGAAGATCGAAAGGCTCCGTGTTCTCATCGCTGAGCTGGAAGAGGTTGCGAGCTCGACGCTGATCGCTGCCAGCAAGGATCTCGCGACGGGCAAATGCGTCGACTGCGGCCATGTGCTCATTCTCGGCCCGGCCGAGCAAGCGGGGGACAAGCCCGTTTTCTGCCCGAATACCAAGTGCAACTCGAGCTATTTGGCCATCAAGGGGGACCCGGAGCGGCGGGTGCAGAAGGTCGAAGCCTTGGGGCTGCGCTGCGAATGCGAGGCCATCGTTCCTATCTTGCCAGAGAGGCTTCTCAAGCCTGCGGTTTGCCCAGCTTGTGGGTCGACCGTTTGCGCAGTCATTGCTGCAAAGGCAAGGGTGCTAGGGGTGCCGCCTACTCGCGAGGGAGACCTGAGCGGCTAGTTGCACCTTAACTTCGCCACTTCGTCCACGCCCGGCAGTGGCGACGGCAACACGGCTTTGCACACGCCGGAAACCTCGACGGCCATCCCCGGCTCAGGGTGTTCTAGGTAAAGGGCTCCGTCGTAGCCGACCATGGCTTGTTCGTTCGGCGTGGACGCGACGGTGCCCGGCGCGATGATCGGACCTGTCAGGATGAAGGCCCGGGCGTTCTGCGTCAGCACGGGGAAGGTCACCCGCACACCGCCTTGCCGGGGGGCCACGGCTTGTTTCTCCGTCTCCCCGATCTCCACGCCCACGGGCAGGTCTTTGTCTTTGAGGCTCACCGTGGTGGGCAGCAAGGAGGGAACGTCGGTCACCAAGACGCGGCCTTGCTTGTTGGTCTGGCCGACCGGCGCTCCGTTGACCCGCACCGGCAAGCCCGCCTGACCCGGCACGTCCACGACCGCGAAGCTGGCATAGGCAGGCCTTCCGAAGGCTACGCCGCGGTGGTCCAGGAACACGGTGCCGGAGAAGTTGGCCGCCACGGAGGTTTGCCCGTCGTAGCGGTCCACCATGATCCGGGCGTCGCCGTAACGGGTCATGGCATCCGCCGTGGCCCGGGTGCTGCGCAGGTCGCCGTCGGTGTGCTCAGCAGCCAAGCGAAGACCGCCCTCGGTGCGGTAGGTGGCCCGGGTGGTCAGGGCATCCTGGCCTGGGGCCTGGCGGGCCCGAACGCCCACGCTGGCCTTGCTGCCGAAGCGGTAGGTGTAGCTGGCGGACACTTGAAGATCGTCGCCTTGGAGGTCTCGGAGCACGTTGGCGGACACCTGGCCTGCAGTGCCCAGGTTCGCGCTCACGCCCAAGGAAGCGAAGGCCAGGCTGGAGCGCCCCGTGTCGATGGCACTGTAGATGCCACGCACAGTGAAGCGGCGATCCGGGCGGTAGGAAACGCTGGCTTGGGTGCGCGACGCGATGGGCAGCGCGGTCTCGCTCTGCAGTCGCCAGAACCCGTCGTTTTCCTCGTGTTCCAATCGCACGCCAAACGTGGGCCCTTTGTAGCCGTAGGCAACAGCCCAGCGCGTCCCGCCGTCGCTTGAGCGCCCCACCTCGCCGTCGAGCACGCCCCAGGTGCCTGGGGCCCAGGTGGAACCCACGGTGACGTTGCCCTTGCCGTTCTCGTCCAGCTGGCCACCGGCTCGGATGGTCCAGCGGTCGTTGACGCCCTTGGCCCAGGAAGCGCTGACGCCGGCCGTGCCGTAGCGGTTTTCGTCTTCGCGGACCTGGCCTGCGGCGATTTCCCACGCGGAGAGGCCCCGACGCAGCAGGGTCGGGGCGACGTAGAGCCGTGCAGTGGAAACGGCGATTTCCCGGCCGTAGGCGTCCCGCACGACCACGGCCGTTTGGCTGGCTCCTAGGGCCACGTTTCGGCCGTCCACGATGAAGGGGCCGGCCTTGACGTCTTGGCGCGTGATTTCCGCCTGGTTGGACAGGACCTTGACCTGCCCCGGATCAAGCGCGATGCCCCCCAAGGTCGGGACGGGCCACGTCGGCGTGAGCGGATCCAGCGCTGCCGGGTCCTTCGCGAGGCGAATGCCGCCCAGCGCCACGGGGCCGATGCGGGGCGTGGCGTAGACATCGCCGGCTTGCCAGGTCCGTTGGCGCTGAAGGTCGTCTTTCTGCCAGGCCGTCATGCCGCGGCGCATGCCAAACCCGTTGGGGGATTGGTTGAGCTGCCCGGTGGTGGAGACCACGCCCCAACGCCCTCCGGTGCGCGCGTCCAGTGCCAACGACGTGGCTTGTCGGCCGCCTGCAATCTGGGTGGCGAGGTTGTAGTTGACCAGCACGCCCCCGATGGCGGGCGACACCTGGGAAACCGGGGTGCCTCGTCGGGTGAGCTGCTGGGCTGGCTTGCGGTCGGCGGGGATGGTGAGTTGGACCGTGGCGTTCTCGGGGTTGTAAGCCACCGAGACGCCCAAGGCTTGGTCAGTCAGGTCCTGCCCCTCTTCGCCCGGGCGAAGGGTCACGCCGAGCTGCTGCCACGTCGTGGCTTCCGCGACCCAAGCCCCGTTCTGCTGCCAGAGCACCACGGGGTCTTTGGCGGGCTGGCCGTTGGCCAGGATCGCCGCTGCAAGCACGGGTTCCACCCCGTCTGGAATGGCCGCGTGCGCGCTGCCGATGGACAGGGCCAGCGCAAGGCCCAAGACGCTTCCCCGCCGCACGTGTCGCCCTCAGTTCACGGGGACGGCGACGGGGGCCCCGTTGGCCGTGATTGAGAGCGTGGACGCTTTCAAGCCGGGCTTGAGCTCAACCAGCTTGCTCTGACCAGGGAGCACCCACCCCAGCGCCCCTTCGCGCCACGCCGGCATGCCTTGAGGACCGACGGCGGTCACGCGTGCGGCGGTGGGCCCGAAGTTGGTCAGCAGGAGACCTTTGGCGGTGAAGCGCGCCCTGAGCACGGGAGGACCGGCCTTGGCGTCTTCAAACCCCACCGGCAGGTTCTGGTGGATCAACAACTGCACCTGGCCCGCCGTGGACGGCTGGGGCAACTGGCGCAGCAGCACGCGGTAGTAGCCCGGCGTGCCGATGCCTTGGGTGCGCACCAACCGCACGGCCCGGCGGGACCCAGGCGGGATTTCGACAATGGACGGTGCCGCGAGCACCGCCTTGGCGGGGCTGGTCACGTCCTGCCCGCTGGCGTCTTGGGACCAGTCCAGCACCGTTACTTGGAAACGCTCGGGGGTTTTCCCATGGTTTTCCAAGGTCAACGCGCCCGATTTTTCCCCAGCCGGCGCCACGATGCTCGTGGGAAACAACGACACATTTCCCGCCCACGCAGGCACGGCGAACAATGAGCACAACGCAACGGCCAACAAACGCTTCAACATCACTCCTCCAAACCGATCACCTCCTTTGATCCAACCAAAACATTTAAAGTTGTCAACCCACCCCCAAAAGAAAACCCCCGGGGATTTCCGGGGGCTTTAAGGGAAACGGTTGAGGATCAATAAGTCAGGGTTACGGCGATGGTGTCGGAAAAGGTTCCGCCGGGCACCTTGTTCAGATCATAGAAGGCATAACCGATGCCGATCATCTGCTGCTCACCGGTTCCCACGCCCTCCCAAGCATCGGCCCCACTGCCCCATATCTGGCTGGCACCAGGATCCTTAAAGAGGCCGTAAGCGACGAAGTTTCCAGCACCATCCGACACGGCACGGTGATTGGGACGAGCAATCGCGGCGCCGTAGTTCAATCCATCGCCGGGCACGATGCTAAAGGCCGTGCCCTGGTTGCAACGCACCAGCAACGCGCCGTTGGAATAACCCTGCGTGCCGGACGCCAAGCCGTTGTATTCACCGCCGCCCAGCTGGGTCACGAGCAGGCTGCACTCGTTGTTCACGGTCGCAGAAATCATCAGGTCTTCGGTGACGTCAGCGGCGGACGCCGAAGCGGCAGAAAACGCGGCCATCAAGGCCAGAGAAAAAGAAAGGGTCTTGCGCATGAAAAATCCTCCTCGGATTTAGGGAAAGGGAAAAGGGCCCGGATTGGGCTTGCTTCACCAATACTCGATAAATCCATTTCCGCAAGAGGATCGGGCAACAAGATTTGGAGGCGCCAACCCAAGCGCTTGCACCGAAGGCACGAGTAAGCTAAAAAGCAACCGCCGGTCGCAGAAGCGTCGGTGTTGTGCCCGCATGCCAGTAGGCTCCGGGTGCCCGAGGTCCACCCAATGGGGGCGCGGGAATCTTTTTTTCGATTCCGGAGCCATCCATGACGACCAAGCGCCTCAAATCCATCCGCACATCCGCCTTCCATGCCCAGTCTGGCCGCTGCTTCTATTGCGGTCTGCCGATGTGGCTCGAAGCTCCATCAGAACTGGGACTGAAGTCCCGCAAGGCTCAAGCCTTTCAGTGCACCGCCGAACACCTGCTGGCCCAGCAAGACGGGGGCCGAGACGTGTCCGGGAACGTGGTGGCCGCACATGCCCGATGCAACCAGTGCAGGCATAAGCGGAAGGGGCCAGCCCCTTCCCCCGATGCTTTCCGCGCGCTCGTGATGAGGCGCGTCAACGCGGGGAAGTGGTGGCCCCAAAACCAGAAGTTCTGGCAACATCAGTCGACCCAGTAGGGGCGATGCCTTGCCCCACTGCAAGGAGGCTTTGATGTTGATTCGGGGGGCAGAACCCGTCAGTTGCTTTGGGCTAGCCGGCTGCGATGAGAACGCGGGCACCTATGCCCTGGGATGGTGCCTGGAGCAGTCCGCAGCGCTTCGTGCGGAGCTCTTCGGTGCCATGGGGCTTGATCCGTTGGCACAGGTGGCGCTTTCCAGCCAAGAGTTCGGCATGAAGGATCGCGGGTTCACTGATTTGGAGGTTCTTTCAGGCACGGCCTTTCATCTGGTGTTTGAAGCCAAGCGACACTGGCAGGTGGCCACGCATGCGCAACTTGCCCGGTATGTCCATCGCTTGGCCGACTCGAATGTGCAGCACAAGCGGCTCATCTCGGTCAGCGCGGCTCGGAAGGATTGGGCCGTTAGGCACCTTCCCGCGGACGTCAAGGGCATCCCCGTCGATCACCTCTCCTGGTCTGAAATCCGTGCCATGGCGAAGCGGGCTCATGCTGCGACCAGAAACCAAATCGAACGCTTGTGGCTGGACCAGCTCGCCTTGCACCTATCGGAATACGGAATGACCTCCAACGCGTTTGACTCGCTCGCCTATGTGGTTTCGCTAAGCCGAGACTTGATGCCCAGCTCTCAAGAGCTGACCTGGATCGATGTCGTCACCAAGCAGGGCAAGTATTTCCATCCCATCGGTGGCAATGGCTGGCCCACTGTCCCGCCGGCCTACATCGGCTTCCGCTACCTATCGCAGTTCCGAAGTGTCCACTTCATCGAGCGCGTAGACACGGTTGATCGGCTTCAGGACGTAGACCCGCATTGGCCGGAAACCCATTCTCCGCACTTCGTCTACACCCTTGGCCCCGCGATGCGTCCAGCGACGGTGTTGCCACTGGGGAACATTTACTACACCGCCCGGCACCGGGTCGCGTTGGATCTGCTTCTTAGCGGCAAAGCAGCCACGTATGAGGAGGCGGTTGCGCTCACCAAGGACCGCCAAGCCCAGCGAGGCGAGGCCTGACACCAGGCAAAAAAATAGGCCGGGGATGAGCCAGCAGAAGGATTCCGAGGAACAAGGGATGGGCAGAAGTATGCCCAGCCTCATTCGCAGTGGTAGAGACCCTTGGCCGAAATCCCGTCTGCCTCGATGTCAGGCGTGCGTGGGAAGCTTGACCAGTCCCATCCAGTCCGACTGCGCCGTGGAAGCGCTCGCCATCAGGGGCCCGTGCCCTGGGATGACCTTGAGCTGGTCCACGCCGGCCTGGTCTTGGGGGAAGAACGGGCCGTCTGGGCTGAATATGAAATGGTCTCCCTGCAGCGTGCCGCAGATTTGACAGTGGTTGGCCACGTAGGTCTGGTTGGCCGTCTGCGAGCAGTTGGGCTTGAGCCAGGGGGCCGCGGCCCTGACCCGGGCCATCGTGCCCACGTCCAGCTCGCTGACGTATTTCAGCAGCGATGGGCCGCCTTCCTCGGGATACTCCTCGTCCTCGTTGTCGAGGAACCCAGGCACCCAAATGGCGGTCACCACGATCGACTCCGAGCACTTCCAACAAGTGAACTTGCCCTGCAGCAGGGCGTAGCTGGTGGCCGTGATATTGAGATCGGTCATGGGGACTCGTCCACGTATGCACCGCGATCCCAGGAGCGGTAGCGCCAGGGCAACACTTCCTCCAAGAAGGTGACACGGGGGCTGGGGAGGTTCTTCAGCCCGCCGATGGCGGATTGAATGCCCTTGGCATTGGACTCTGGGACAAAGAGCCAGGGCCTGGCACTCCAATCCAGCGGCACACCGCTGTCCCGAGCCAGGGCTGCCCTGACCCCAGGCCAATGCTCGTCCCACGCCCGCAGACGGGCCAGCAGCGACGGCGCGCGTGCGGCGTAGGTGATTTCGCAGAGGTAGGCCGCCTGCTCCTTGAAGCTGACCGCGACGGCGTCGCAATACCAGTGCGGGCCGCTAGTATCCGGGTTCGCGCCTTCGTTGAGTTGGATGCAGCACTGGCTGTTGACGAACAGCGCTCGGTCGGCGCGCAGATAGTCCAGCACCACACCTTCGAAGTGATCCATCGCTATTTGGGCTCCATTGCGGTTCGCAGCTCTTCCAGCCGCTCGGCTATCTTGGCGCCGGAGAGCTTGCAGCCCCCAGCGCCGCAGACGTCTTTGACCATGACCAAGGAAATGACCGAGGCACGCAGGGGGTCTTTCTTGTTGCGCTCCAGCGCCTGCCATTCGTCTGGCAACGCAGTGAGCGCGGCCGGGGCTTCTTTGCCGGACAGGTATTGGAGGCAGTTTAACGGTGCCCAGGCCAGGCCGATCTCGTTGACCAGCAGGCTGCGCAGCTCGCGTTCGCCGGCCTTGCCTTCTGCCAGGTTCAGCACCGCGTGCGCGGCGACGATGGCCTTCTGCTGGGGGGACAACTTCGCGCTGGGCCAGTTTGTGGTGCGGACCATTTCCTTGCTCTCGACATTCTGGGCATTGCCAACCTAGACGCTCGCCGTATCGCAGCTTGAGACCTTAGCGGAGAACAGCCAACGGGAGGCTACGTGATCCGCCATGCGCTTCAGCCTTCGATCCATATCTAGGATTTCAACCAAGGCATCGCGGGCTCGTATAGCGGGCGATCAACGATCCGAGAATCAGCCCGTGCGATAAGCATCCCGTTTACATCCTTCGCCCGGGTCCATCCTTACCGCCCCCAAGCTCTCTCTTCATCTTGTCGCCCACGGCTCTGTCAAAAACTTGCGCGGCCTTGCTGTAGCGCCCCTTAGCCTGATTCACCAGCTTCCGCTTGAAAGGTGTAGGACTCTCCTTCGCGACCCTTTCAGCTTCTTCAAGCTCTTTTCCAGCCTTATCCATGCTTCCTTTAGCCAAGCGCACTCTGGCTTCAATCTTTCGTTGTTCGATCTCGTCTTCGGTCACACACCCTCCTTGCACTGTATGGTCAAGCGGCCTTCCGGTGTTCGTAATACGGGGGTGAACCCCACTCACACCTGATCATTTAGAGATCGCTGCTTTAAGTTGCTCGGTGATGCTGTTGCCCTTCTCGTCCCGCAGCTGGGCCATGAGGTAGACACCTCGGCCGTTGCTCTTAGCGGCCCATAGCTCGCCGATCATGCGCTTCTCCTTCTCGGAGTCCGCGGAGTAACGGTCACCACCCTTGTATTCAACGACGAGCAGTCGACCATCTTTAAGCCGCGCCACGAAGTCCGGGTAGGTGCGCTGCTTGGACGTCGGCATCCAGAACTGGCTCTTGTCCACCAAGTTGCGAACCCAGAACTCCACCTCATCCAGCTGGTCGATGGCCTGGGCGCAGAGGAACTCCTCACCCACCTTGCCCCCAGCGGTCTTCCATTGAAGATCGCCCACGAGGGGGTAGTAGTGCTTGCGGAAGCGATACGTGCCGCCTTGGTAGTAGGCATGCGCCGGATACTGGGTCATGTCCGCCGGGTAGGTGAACATCGCACCGGGCTCGTCGCTGACCACGATGTCGGCGTCGGCACCGAACAGCGCTTGCTGGAAGCCTTCCTTGAGCGCCTCCGCCTTGGCGATCTGAAGCTGCTCGCCGAGCTTCCGTCGGAGCACGAACTGGCCATTGAGCAGTTGCGATAGCGAGAAGCCCCGATCTTCGGACAGCCCGCTGATGGACCGGCGCAACCACTCCCGCAGCACGGGCTGCTTGACCGCCGGATCGCGGATCTTCTGGTCCAGCCAGCCGACCAAGTCCGCTTGAGTGCGGTCCTTGGCAAAGCCCGGCAGGTAGGTATTCACGTCGTCGTCGATCTTGGTGTAGCTCACTTTCGAATCGACCAGGTCCACCTCAAAGGTCTGGCTGTCGACGTTGAACTTGAGGCTGGACAGGTCCGGCGGATAGGCCAGCAAGTCCCAGGTGAAGCCCGGCGGCGTGGCGCCGCTCTCCACGAACTCCAGCTCGCCCTGCTCCATGACCCCCAGCCGCGGCACGCTGAACACCGCGCCGTTCTGGCTAGGGGCTTTGACGGCCTTGGCGGCGATCTGGTGCCGCTGGATTGTAGCCGCCGCTTCCTCGCGCTCCTTGGTTGGCACAGCCTTGGTGATCGCTTCCACGGTGGACTCGTCCACCTCGCCCGTGATCTCCACCGAGCCGCCCTTGCCTTCCTCGTTCGGAGTGAAAACAACGCTGGTCTGGTCCCGAGCAGGGATACCAGTAAGATCCGGTTGTTTGCTCACGGCAATGGTGGTCTTGGGCGTCACGGGAACCGGATTGACCTTGCCGCCTCGCAAGTCCAAGCCGGGCCCAGGTGTGGGATCCGCCAGCACCGCGCCCACGGCCTCCAGCGGGTTGAACCCGATGTCGATGAGCGACTTGGTGAGCTCTGCGGCAGCCAGATTGAACGCCGCAGTGGTGACGTGCGCGTAGGCCTTGTTCATGGCCTCCTGCTTGCGGCGGGTGGCATACGGCATGCGCAGCACGCGGCCCAGCAGCTGCTGGATGTCCTTGTCGCTCTTGACCTGGGCCACCGAGCAAAAGACGTAGGCAAAGGAGCAATCCCACCCTTCCTTGAGCGCTTGCTTGGTGATGATGACCTCGATGGGGCAGTCCTTGGCGAACAGGTCCACCCCGTCGATCTCCCGCTGATCGCCCGTGGCGATGGCAATCGCCTTCTCGGGCACCTTCTCGTTGTCGATGAGGTGCTTCTTGACCTCCTCGACCGTGGCGGTGCCTTTGGCGTTTTCGGCTTGGATGAGCAGGATCGGCCGGATGTAGTCCGGCTCGCCCAGCGCGGTCTTGCCCAACTCGTTGCGGCGGGCCACAGCGCTGCCCACGGCGACTTCCCATTGCCCCACGTGCTCCTTGAGCACGACTGGGAACTTGATCATGTCCGCGCCCTTGAGCTCAAAGGCACTGACGCTGACCAGCACGTTGCTCTTACTGGCTTCCGGCGTGGCCGTGAGCTCCACCACGACCTTGGCACCAAGCCGCTCGTAGACCTGGTAGGACAAGGGCGTGTTGGCATTGTGGGCTTCGTCGGTGATGACCAACGGACCGTGAAGTTTCAGCAGATTGGCAAAGGACGCGATGGCCTTTCCCGCCTTGTTCTGCTCCAAGTAGGGCAAATCGGACACGCTGCCGGCGAAATGGGGCTCTAGGTCCTCGTGGTGCTCATAGACCTTGCGCCCCTCCTGGTTCTCCACGCGCAGCGCGGCCATCGTCGAAATGACCACGCAGACCTTGGTTCCCAGATCAGCGGGGCGGATGTGGGTGAAGTCCTCCACATCGAACACGGCGACCTTGCCCCCGAACGCCTCGTCCAGTTCTTGCCGGTAGGGGTGTCGGGGGTTTTTGAAGGCTTCCAGCGTCTGGGTCTTGATCTGGGTGGTGGGGACCATCCACATGACCAGCGGAAACTCGCGCTCGAGGTAGGCGTCACCTGCCGCCTGGATGATGTGTGCGCCCATGACGGTTTTGCCGCCGCCCGTCGGAATGCGCAGGCACACGTAGGGCGAGGCCTCCAGATGAGGCATGGGTTTGTATTGCGTGACCAGACCGGCATCCACGTTCTTCTCAAACGCGGATGCGGCGCCAGTCAGCCGGGCGTCTTCGAGGAACTGGGCCAGGCTGGACAGGGCCCGCTGCTGATACACCTTGAGGGAGAGAGCCATGCTTAGCGTGCCTTGATGTCGTAGGGGGTCTGTTTGAAGGTGATCTGGAGTTCTTCCAGACGCTCCTTTGGCAAGTCGCAGGACTCCCCGTAGATCACCTTGGGCCCGTCAAAGGGCTGCAGGCCTTTCAACACCCGCTTGGTCAGCACGTTGCCGCCGGTCTTGCTCTCATCGCCCAAAATGCCGTTGAACAGCAGGTAGTAGCCGATCCCATGGTGCTCACCCAGGAACGACTGCTTCGGGGCTCGAGTGGAGCGTGCGGCACCAGTCTCGGCGAACCAGACGTGGGCGGCCAGGTGCTCGAACTTGATGCCGTCGCGGATGTGACCCTCGTCATCGAACACGGGCACGCCGAGCTTGTAGAAGCGAAAGCCACCGCCACCTTTCCAACCGACTTCTTTCGAAATACCTGATTGCTCTCCTTCCACAACGGATACAAGCCTCGCTTGGCAATGGCTTCGCGCCTGGTCACCTCGCTCAATACCAACAAACCTGCGATTGAGCTTCAAAGCAACTGCTGCTGTCGTCCCGCTTCCAAGAAAACTATCGAGAACAAGGTCCCCAGGTTTAGTCGTTAACTCAATGCAACGACGCAGGAGCCGCTCGGGCTTTTTACCTTTCTTAAATGTCACGCCGCCCTCGCCAGCAATACCCTCCCACGAGATATCACTCCAGATATTCGTAAGCATTGAGGAGGCGACAGGCTCTCCATCAATCTCAACAACGTTCTTGCTGTAGAAAAGGATTTGCTGACCGTCCAAGATGTAGACCGTATCGAGCGATTCGCCCCGCTCCAGCTTTAGAACCTCACCAGGTCGACTGAGAGACTCTTTCTTTAGATCAACGATTGCCTGACCCGCACCGGAGTCGCTAATGGATGCTAAGCGGCAGACTTGGCTTGAGTTCTTCAGAACCCACTTGTCGAAGTGCTGGAGAATAGACTTAGGGTGTTTGATCCTTGCGTTCCGTGGCACCTCAGCGTATTTATCGGCAAGAGACGAAAACCTCCATTCACTCTCAGGCAAATCCCGGTTCTCCAGCCAAAGGTTGTAGGCATAGTCAACACCGCGTGGAATGCGGGCACTTACGTCTTCAAACTTCTCTTTGTTCTTGGCATACCAAAGAATGTATTCCGATGCTTTGAATACACCAGGATTGACAGTGCTAAATGCAGAAGGAGAGCGGGCAGCGATAGTTATCCTGTTGACGAAGTTGGACCGGCCAAAAATCTCATCCAGCATCACCTTCGCATAGTCAACCTCGTTATCGTCCAGATGAAGAAAAAGAGATCCCTTCTCTGAAACAAGCTCGTGGATGAGTTCGAGCCTGGCATACATCATTGACAACCAAATCGAATGCTCGAAGTTGTCGTCGTATTTCGGGAACATCGCTCCGGTATTGAACGGCGGGTCTATGTAGACGCAACCAACCTGGCCGGCGTAGTAAGGCAGCAACGCCTTCAACGCATCCAGGTTGTCGCCCTCGATCAGCATGTTGGGAGCGTCCACCTCCCCATAGGACAAGCTTGCCACCGGCTCCAAGAGTCGATAGGGCGTCAGGGCGGAGCGGGTCAGGTCCTCATCACGGTCGGACCAGTTGAGCAGTGGCATCGAATACATCCCCTCGAACAGGCTCCAAGTATCCTTCAACGGGTGCATTTGGGCCAATCCCTAAGGGACCATCCGGCTCTAAATCATTGATCGAAATGAGCTTTGCGAAATAGGAAACCGGCGGGGCTTTAGAGCCTGACGACGCATCGGCACTTGGGCCTGGAGATATGTCTCGGCTACTACGTGCTGAGGCCCGCATTCCTGCAGTAGCGATACACGGCCGAGCTGCTCACCCCGAGCTCCCGCGCCAACTGAGCCCGGCTGACCTCCTTTAAGCGAGCCCGAACCTGGTCCAGGGCCAGCCCCCGCAAGGTGCGGTGCTCCGGCCCTTTCAGGACGCGCCCCAACCAAAGGGCTTGGCGGTCCAGGCCGATGGTGGCCGGCGACACGCCCAAGCGCTGGGCCACCTCGACCGAGGTCAGCCCGGCTCGGACCAGCCGCTGCACCTGCTGGCGACGCTCAGCGAGCTCGCGGGCTTGGCGGTCCCGGAACGCCTGCCGTCCGGAGCCCGCCAGGCGGTGCCGCCGGACAAAGCGGTTCACGGCTTGGTGGGTGACGCCCAGGCGTTGGGCCAAGGCGCGCTGAGTCCCCCCTTCGTCCAGCAAGGATTGAACCTGGGCCGGGGAGCGGCCGCCGAGGAAGCCTTTGCGTGGAATCATGATGGAGCGGCCTGACGACGTCGCCCATCGCGCGGCGCTTTGAGACCTGCTCTTTTCATGTAAACAGATATAGACGACGCGCTGACCCCAAGATGCAGAGCCACAGCGTTGGCCGTCTGGAATCGGACGAGCAGGATCTCGACCTCTGCTCGACTCAAGCCCGAGAGGGTCATTTTCTCCGCCGGTTTACGCATGCCCGGAAGCTTCAGCGGTTTGCGGTCGGTCGATGGTGTGTTGGCCTGGCGGCATCGCCCGTCCCGTGGCGCTTTGAGGCCGGCTCTCTTCATGTAAGAGGACACATGCGCCCCACTGGTTCCGAGATGCAACGCCACTGCCTTGATGGTCTGGAATCGAGCAAGAAGGGCCTCGATCTCTGCTCGACTCAAGCCCAAAAGGGTCATTTTCTCTGCCGGCAGACGCACACGCGGCAGCTTCAGCGCTTTGCGGTCGGCCGTTATGCACGCGTATGGCACGGCCAACTGTTGCGCCATTTCAGACACCGATAGGCCGGCCTCGCTCAACCGGCGCACCTCTTTGCGCCGAGCCAGAACAACCGCCTTCTTTCCGTTTTGCGGTATGTCCAGTTCGTATTTCTTGCAAAACAGGCTAACCGCTTGCTGCGTGACGCCGATCCGAGCCGCCACACGGGTGCGGGTGCCCAGTTCGTGGAGCAGGCTCAGCACTTCCTCAACCGAGTGCCCTGCAATGCTCCTCGGTTGTCGTTGGCAGACCGGCAACCGCAGTCCAAGGGCTTGAGCATCTTTCTGCAAGGTGTAAACAGCCACCCCGAGGAACCTTGCGATGTCCTTTCGTGCCATGCCGGCCTGAATGCAGGCGCGGACCGCATAGCGGCGTTGGCTCACATACGCCCGGTAGCGCTCCGAGGGCATGGCATCCGCAGGATCCACACGCTGGGCGTGCTCGATTTGCTCCGCTTCGCCGTGTGCGTTGCGGTGCGCGGCCAGGGCGTCGTCCACGTCCTTGCTGAAAGGCGTGTTGCGTTGGGCTGCGTCGTAGATGGCCCGGATGTCTGCGGGCATCGGCAACAGCTCGATGCCATCCGGCCCGGGAAGAACGCCTGGGGCAAACAAGGTGGACGGCTCGCGTGTCATCGGCCCACCCAGTAGCCCAGCCCCGCGCTAAGCAAGGTGGCCGCGTATAGAGCGGCGTCCTCAGCGCTGGAAATGTTGAGGGCCATTACCACCGCCCCGAATGCGAGCGTGAGGACGCAACCCGCGAAGATCCCCCCAAAAATCGCGAAATCCACGTAGAGCGATGCGTCGCGCTTCCCGGCGCAGAAAAGGGCCAGCGATTGCTTTACGGTCGGGTAAGTCAACGCGATCATAAAAGAGAGAAACGCCGCCGAGCAGAGAAACACAGCAAGGACCAGCACGGAAATAACTAGCATCGTCAACGCACTCATCCGCGCGACCTCCCCTTGCCCCAGAAAAAGGCCAGCAGACAGAGCACCGCGACCGTGCCGAGGACAAACAGGCCTCCCCCGGTGGCGAGCTGGTGCCAGACGCTGAAGGTGGCTTGGGCCAAGAACGCGGCGATGACCACCATCCCAACTCCAAACAGCCCGCCATGGATCACGACGCGGCCGTGCGTGCGAGCGTCTCGCTCACCGCCTCTTACCCGTTGCCAGGCTGCCTTGGCGTCGGCAAAGCGCTTCAGCGTCCAGAGAGGGACCAGGACCATGAGGCCGAGCAGGGTCAGCAAAAGAATCGCGCTCACCATGGGCGGCCCCCCGCGCGACTCCTCAGCGGGCGCGCCTGGAAAGTGAGAGGTTGGCCCCACTGGCTGGGCTTGAGATTCCATGCCATTGGCAGGTGGTGCAGCTCGCGAGGTTGCGCAGGGGAGCAGTCCATGCCGTCTAGAATGAGGTGACCGTAATGGTGGGCAATGCTTTTGAATGTGGCTCCCATTAGCGCCGCCCTTTGCCGGTCGTTGCCGCGTTGGCAGAGCGCACGCCCCAGCCCTTGGCTTGGCGCAACCGATCGATCTGGGCTGCTGCTTCGTGAGAAAGGCCCAGGTATCCGCTTTCGTCCATCAAAACGTGGCCTGGAGATTGCTTGAAGTCCTCGATGCTCAGCGCGGCATCGGGGCGCTTGCGGAAAAATGCGAGCCATTTCATCAGCGCTGCCCTCCAACGGCTACATTTTCTCTGCCCGCACCGATGACTACGGATACGGAAGCTGCCTCAAGCTCTGTAATCACTGGCTGCGCGGTCCCTTCGGAGCGGAGAAAAACTTGATCCCCCACCTCAAAAGCCCCCTGCTCGTCGCCCTGCATGTAGAACGGCAGAATGCGGCCAGCGATGCGCAGCGCACATACGCTGTCATCCACACCGTTGTTTCGCGTGTCGCGGCATGGGACGCGCTCATACGTCACTCGGAGCGTGTAGTAGCGCTGCGCCTCGTCAATCACCCACAGCGTGACGCTTTCGCGTGTTGCGGGGTTCTTCTTCAAGATTGAGTTGTAAGCCGCGTATGGGCCACGGCCCGGCGCTTCCATGGGTTCGAAGGACTGAACCCCGGTGGCGGTTTCCGTGGGGGACGCCTCCCAGGCGTGTGTGACCCTTACTGCGATGGTGTGCGGCGTGATCACGGTGGCATTCACCCCGACGGCAACGGCGACCGAATCGCTACGGGGCTCGGCGGCGCTGGCGGCAAGGGGGAGCAGGCTGGCAAGGGCCAGAGAAAGAATCAACGCGCGCATGAGGCCTCCTTTTTTGAATGGGTTGCACTACCCATAACAAACGGTTTGGTTTGCGCAAGGGGATCGGGAAAAGAAAAGGCGGCTTTCGCCGCCCTTTCCCTTGGCCCTAGAAGCGCGCTCGCAAGCGAGGGGCTTCCAGGGTTTGGCCGTCCTGCCCATGGGCCTTCATGGCCGCACCGACCTGCCGTTGGGCGTCGGCCCCAAACCCGCCTTCCGGTGGCTTCCAAGCATTGGCAGCGGGAAGAAGCTCGTCCAAGAGCTTGGATCGGTTGTGGGCTCGCAGCTCGTTCTCAGCGTTGTTCAAGAACGCCTTGGTCTCTCGGTTGCTCGCAAAATCGATGGGCTTCATACGAGGCTCGTTTCGAAAGCCGTTGACATGGTTGTCAAAGCCTTGCTCGCCGACGAGCTTACACCCCTTGTCCCAGTCCGCCCCTGCGAACACCAGTTCTCGGCAGAGTTCCGTTTTCCCCTGCTTCGCCGCTTCATGGAGGACGCTATAGCCGGCATAGTTGTTGTAGGCCCAGCCCTCGTCTCCGTCGATGTTGAACGTTCGGTTCCGACTGACCAGTTCTTCGTTAGGATCCACCTGCTCCAGCAGACGTTTGGCGTCGCCGGCCTCAACGAGGGCCACAATGTTGAGCACGCGGTCTTGCTCCTCCTTCGTCTGCCCCGCCTTTTCCGCGGCCTGCTCTTCCGCTTCGGCATCCCAATACCGATCCTCGTGGTAGTAATCCCGGGTCGCATAAGGGGTTTCCCCCCTGTCGTTCTCTACGTAGTGCTGGGGAACGCCTCGCCCCACCCCATTGACCAACTCTTCCATGGCGCGCTCGTCCGCGGTATGAGCAGGAATGTTTCCCTCCATGTCTTTTGCGTCAACCTGGGCGCCGGCCAGCACCAACGCCTGCACCATCTCCCCCGTTTTGACGTAATGAAGCGCGGTTCGGCCCAGCGCATCGGTGTCCCTCACACTGCCGCCCTGCCCCAACGCAGCGACAAGCTCGCTGGGCGTTTCGGCCAGGAAAATCGGGTCGGTCGCCGCATCGACGCGCTCACGCGGCGAAAAATCGTCTCGGTGGTTCCGAGCGTTTTCTCGATAAAGCACCGGATCATGTTTGAGCGCTGGCTCGCCATTGGAGTTCAGCAGGGAGGGATCGGCCTTGGCATCCAGCAAGCGCAGCACAACGCCTGGGTCGCTGGCCAGGTGGAGCGGGGTGTCTCCCCCGTCCGCCCGCAGATTCACGTCGGCGCCGGCATCGACAAGCATGTGGATATCGCCTTCAAGCCCTCGCTTCGCAGCGACATGCAGAGCGGATTGCCCTTGGCTCAGGGCATTGACATCCGCTCCGGCCTTCGCCAACAACGCCAAACCTTCCGCAGTAGGTTTTTCAGGCCACGCGGGTTCCCTTTGGTATGTGCTCAACAGGCGATCAAAAGGCGAACGCCCTTGTTTGTCCAACGCGTGAACATCCGCCCCAGCCGAGATAAGCAGCTCCATCTGCCAGGGCTCCTGACATTTATGCAAGGCGGAATCGCCGCGCGAGTCGCGATACCCTTTCACATCGGCGCCGTCTTCGATGGCCTGCCTCACCTCGTCCTCGAAGCGACCCTTCGTCTTCAGACCAGCGAAGGCCAAAGTGCTCCCCAACCGATCCGTTGCCTCATCGTTGAACGATGGGGGCGCACTCTGCGGGCCCAACCGGGTCCGACTAAAAGATGGGATCGCACCCTGGGCCTGCAGAGCGCTCTGTTGACCCGACCGGGTCCGATTGGAAGATGGGATCATCTGAGGACGTCCACCGCGTGAAACGTTTACCGGCTCCGCTGAAGCCACTGGTCGCTGGCTTGAATCATCCAAGCGTTCCCGGACCGGGGTTTCGGGCGGCTCAGAAGGAACCGCACTTGGAAGTTCTTTATCCTTTTGACGGATGAAGGGTCGAAGTAGATTTGAGAAGACGTTGCCAGCCATGGTTCCTCCGCTCGATGGTGATACCCATGTCTTAACAAAGAAAGGGAGATGCGCAAGGGCGACGGACTGCTTATTTACGCGGCCTTGAGGAACTTGTTCCTCGGACGCTGGAGCCGCATCAGGCTTTTCAAGTGGGACTGCAAGCTCACAACATTGCAGCCTGACCATCGAAGCGATTCCGCCAGACCATGATCCCAGAACGCAACCGACACCGAGATCCCTCTTACCTTCAACCGGTTGATCGCGGGCAAGTAGTCCGCATCCCCGGCGACGACGATGACCTCGTCGCCCGCCTCGTAACTGGTGAAGCTATCTGAAATCAAGTCAGCGACCAACGCAGTGTCAACGCCCTTCTCCCTGTCTTCCAGGCGCTTGACGAAGCTAGGAACGAAGCCTGCCTTTGAGGTCTCTGCGATCAACACATGCCTTTCAGCAGCACTTCTAAATGATCCGTAGATTCGCGCCGCCTTGGACTGCTCGCCGAACGAAAGCATTTCACGAAGGGCGTGGTAGTTGCACACCGCGATACCGGTTTTCCAATGCGGAGACCCCAGCAGATCGTGCGCCGTAGCGCGCAGGTTGCTGTCGTCGACGTAGATCAGGCTTGCCATACTCCCTCCAAATGCTTTGATACTTCATGCATAGCAAAGCAATGGATTTCCGCAAGACCAGCAAATATGAGGGCGGCCTAAGCCGCCCTTTCTCCGTTTCCTCTTTGAAGCAAGCGTAAAAAGCTTAAGAGAAAGCCACCACCCAGTGAGTCGAAATCGAAAATCCCTAACTAGGCGCTCTTTTCCATCCAGCCAGGATCTGCCCTGACTTACCTATATCTATCTCAAAAATGCGAATGATCAAGCCCCACCAGCGTTAAGCCACCTGGCGTTCCTTGCGTCGCGATGGGGACTTTCGGCCGGCTTCCGCCTTTCGCCCCTGCTCCATGTCCTGCTCATTCTTGACCTGGGGCAGCGGCTCACGCTCGAACGTCGGGATGTCGAGGAAGGTCATGACCTTCTCCGCTTGGCTGGCTGCGCGGAACAGGGTCCTAGGGTCGTCGGCAAGGGCCTTCATCCAACTCTGCAGGTAGCCGGCGTGCTGTTCTTCGTGTTCTTTCCCCAGGCCGATTCCAAGGCGCTCGGAAATGAAAAGGCTGGACAGCTCTGCCACCAGTTCCTCCTTGGCATACCCCTCCGTCCCAAATCGCCCGGTTAGATCGCGGTTGAGCCGGTGCTTCGCCCCAGTCCAATGGGCCAGTTCGTGGAGCACGGTTGACGCATAACTAATCGGGTCTTGAAAGCTGCCGGCTTTCGGAACGTGGATGCTGTCGGTAGCAACGGAGTAGAACGCTCGGTTGCCACCGTCGTGATGGAGTTTTGGTTGGTGCTTGTCCAACAACTCCCGCAGACGCAAGTTGCGGATCGACTCGGGCATGATGAAGGGCGGCGGGGGCTCGGGCATGCCGTCCATTTGGCTGGCATTGAACACCGTGGCGACGAACACCGATGGTCCCTGGTATCCGCTCTTCTCTTCGCCTTCGGTCAACGGCTCGGCACCGTCTTTGGCTTTGCCGGCCTTGCTGAAATCCCAGTAGGCGATCTGCTGGCCCTTCTCGCCGCGCTTGACCTGGGCTCCGATGTTTTCTGCTTGGCGATAGGTCAACCATCGGTTGTCCTGGTAGCCGTGGACCAGTTGAGCGCCGCGCAGGATCAGCGTGTTGGAGCCCCGATAGGCCTTCCCAGTGGTTGGGTTCCACGGCCCGTTGATCGAGCCGTTCTGCGGGGCGTCGGGGTCGTTCCAGGGCCGGCGCCAGGGGATGGTGCCCTGCTTCATCAAATCGAGCATGCGCTCGGCAGTGGCTTGGATTAGATCGGAATACTTGGACATGGCGTGGTGCCTCAAATCTTTTTCAACCGCCTGCGCCTCTCAGCAGGTGGTTGTGGGTGGATGGGGTCAGAACTCGATATGAAGGGTCAGTGTCTTCCGGTGATACAAAGCTCGCCGCACCAGCTCGGCGATTTCATCCTCGCTGCGCAATCCCTGGTCGCCGTCTTTGCCAAGACGGACATGGAGACCAAACCCGCTCTGCACGAGCAAGTATTGCGGGTCCGCTTCCGGCGTCTCTGGGCTCTCTAGATCGGCCGGGCTGATGGCCGATTCGGGGAACGCGTCGTCGGGGATGTGGTTGGGCGATGGCATGCGGGGGCTCCGTTTTGGTTTGGATACCCCTTTGCAATAGCGCAACGTCGCCGGTTGTAAAGGCCTACGCGGCTTCAGCCATCGGTGCGCCCGACAGGAGGTCGATGGCTTCCATGGCCTCTTTGCTCAGAGGGTCACCCAACGGAACCTCCTCGTCCGGGATGGACTGGGGAGCCCCGCCCTCCAGGCGCGGCTTCAATCCCCCCACGCGCAGGTTGACCCAGCGCTCGGCCTTCGATCCCTTCGTCGCCTTCTTCTGCTTCTGCTGGAGCCCCGGCATCCGTTCGCGCACCCGCTTCCAAAGCTCTTCAGCACCCACCGGCTTGCGGCCCAGCTCATCCAGAACGTAGTTTCGGTAGTCTGCATAGATGTCGTTCTTGTCGGTCCACGTGCCTTCTTCTTCGATGACCATGCGCTCGGCGAAATAAGATGCCGTGGTGTCCGTCTCGTGCCGGGTCTGCTCGGCCAGCGCTTTGACGGCCTCGGGCATTTCCTCGGGCAGGCCGCCACGCTCAATGAGGCGCATGGCCCCCTCCAGCAGCCAGTCGATGATCACGGCCATTTCCGCCGGGTCCTCGGTCAGCTTCTTGTGGAAGTCCGGATCGCGGTCCTTGTCGTTCTCGGCCAGGCGCACATTGAACGGGATCATGCAAATTTTTCGCCAGAAGCCGTGTTCGTGACTCGTCACCGAGAACATGGCGTTCAGTGCCAGGAAGAGCGTGCCGCGCGGCACCGTGGTGTAGGCATCTTTGCCCTTGTTCTCCGCTGACATGGGATCGCGCGAGATAAGCGCCTTCAAGACCTGCTGGATAGGATCGGAGAGGACCTTGGGCGCCTCTGTCGCCAGATAAAGAGTCTTGGAAGCGAGAGGTGCCATGGCGAACTGCCCATCCAGCTTGTCGATGCGGACCGCAGTGTTCTTGGGGTGGATGGCTCGCAGGACGTGAAGCAAGGTGCTCTTGCCGTTGCTGCCGCTTCCCAGCAACAGGAAGGCTTTTTCCAGGCACATCGGCATGACCGACGACGCCATGGCTTCTTGAAGCAACCCTCGCACGGCCATGTCAGGCATGAAGCGATCCAGATATTTGGCCCACCGCGACTTGGGGTCCAACGGCTTGGGGGTGTAACGACCCGACTTCACCTGGTCCAGGTTGAGCTTCGCTGGAACAAGAGATGTGATCCCGTGTTTGGGGTCGGCCGGCAGGTATTCGATGTAGGCCTTCTTGTTAGCGTCCTTGAGGATCTCCAGGTAACCGCCCTTCAGCGGCACGATGGCCCGATGCTGGCTTTCAGGCAACTTCATGCCAGGCAAGCGGATCATTTCGAGCATGGCCGTCTTGACGCAGCTGGTTGCGCTGCTCTGCTTGGCGTCCTCCGGGGCGTGCTTGCGCATCCAGTCCAACGCGTGGGCTTCTACTTCCCGGGTGGCTTGCAGGGCCCAGATGCCTTCGGACTCATCCCACTGATACAGGGAAACGTCGATCTCGCCGTTGTCCATCTTGCCGCCGATGCGAAACTGGTTGCCGCGGCGCATATCGTCGGCATAGGCCAGCTCAAACGAGAGGTCTTCCCCGATCACACCCAGGTCATCCGTGGCGTCGTTGGGATTGGCTTCGGCCCCAAAGGCCTTGCCCTTTTTCTTCGGAGCCTGATCAACGGCGTCGCCATTGGCCTCCCCGCCCTTGACAGGGCCAGTCTTCGACTTACTCTTCATGTTGTAATCCCTAGTTGTAAACGCCCCGGTTCGCACCCGGGGTTTTTTATGCCGCTTGACTGGGGCGATGCACCCACTCTTGAAGCGCCTGACGCATGGCCTCGGAAGGGGTTTGCCCACGGGCCACCGCCGTCTCCTCCACCAACGCCTTAAAACTTTTGCTGACCCGGGCCTTCAACAACTCATCCCGTGCGGTCTTTTCGCGTTTCGTCTTCACTGCCTGCTCCGTTTCTTGATTTGTGGTCCTGTTGTGGCCACAAATCCATCTAAGCAGGCTTTACGGAACTGGCAAGGGCTCGCGCCAACGGATGTTCGTTTCTGCTTTTGATGCTCCAGAAACACTTGAAAGTGTGAAATACCTCAAGCATCAGCCTTGGAGGTAACAAGTGCTTGTTACCCACTTGTTACCCTTCAAACCCTTATGTTTACTGGGGGTAACAGGTGGTAACAAGGTAACAAGTGGTTTAAGAGATCCACGCAAGAAAAATCCACTCACCGCTCACAACATCCATGCATACATCCATCGGGAGCTCGCGATCCACCCGTTACCCTGTTACCCCTTGTTACCTCCTTATGGGACAAGGCTTTCACGGGTAACAAGGGGGTAACAGGTGCTTGTTACCTGTTAGGAAAAACAAGAGCAAAAGCGGCTTGAAGCAAGAGCCGGCGGCTGCTCGCCGCCGAGTCTTGAAGAGGGAAAGGCGGGCCTCCGGCCTCTACTCGTAGAGGTGGAAGTGGGACCAAAACCCGGGGCGCCTGGGACCGATCAGTTCGTTCCCCCCCGTGACTTTGACCGCCCCAAGCGGCAAGAAATGAAACGTTTGATTCGCGTGGATCTGCAAAGCCGTCATCGCTGCGCACAACGGATCGATGTCCCCCGCCAGCACCAGGATTTTTTCGCTTGGAAGGTGTTTCAGTTGACTCCTGATCGCGGCAAGGGCCAGCGAACCCGCGCCGCAACAGCTGTCGTAGACCTTGGCCCCGCCCTCACCAGGCCGATGCCTGGTGGCAAGGGCTTGAACCAGATCGAGAAGATCGCCGGGAGTGAAAGACTGCCCCAGCCCTTCTCCACCCTTCCTGCCCAGCAGCTCTGCATGGACTTGTCCCAGGACATCGTCAAACGGCCTGCTTGCGAAGACCGCTTTGATGTAAGCGTTGATGGCTGCTACAACTTCCGGTGCCTCTTCGACATTTTTTTTCAAGGGGCCAAAAGCAAGGACTTTGGGATCGAGGTAACCCTTGGTATCTGCGTGGATATGCCCCATCGACATCAGCGCGTGCTGAACAAACGTTTCGACTGCACTCTGCGGATTCCACGGCTTGCCAGACGTGGAAGGAATGGCCCGGATGGCCTTCACAAGCTTGGCGACCTCATTCATCGTTGGCCGCCCCCACGCCCCCGCCTACCCCAAAACTCGCCCGGGCCACGTCCAGCTCCAGGAAGCACCCGCGGATCTGCCCCTCCTTGACCGCCCGCTTCAGTCGACGGGCACCCTCGTCCCCGTAAGCGATCCACGCCGGGCCAGCAGGAGGCGCATCCCCCACGTCTCCGTTTGCCCGGTGGAACTTCAATCGGCCTTCCTGGAACACCACCGCACTGACGTTGGGGTGGTTCAGCACGAAGCACTGGAACCAGCGGGTCTCGGTTCGCGCAAACACCAGGGCGATGCCACCGGCCGGGTGCTCGGCCAGCTTCTGCATCCAGATTTCTTGGCCGCGGCCAAACGGAGGATTCATGAACACGAAGGCGTCTTCGGGCCAGGCCGTCGTCAGGCCGTCGTTGCTCGGCTTGAGCATCCGAGTCGCGGTGGGCCAAGGCATGCCCTCCTCCGGCGTGCAAGGGTCGAGGTCAAACGGCCCCAGTCCCGTGAAGCCTTCCCTTGGGCTGCCCCAAATAAGCTCCGGCGGGGTGAGCCAGGTGTCCGTGCTTTGTGCTGCAGGCAGACGGTCGTAACCGACCGTGGAGGACGCGAGCTTGGTGGCGCGAGGGGCGGAGGTGCTCTTGCGCTGCTTCGGCAGGGACAGCGCGCTGGTATTGAGTGGGTGAGCAACAGTGTTCATGGGGAATCTCCAGGTTTTTGGGCAAAGCTCCGCCAGCACGGCTTAAAGGCCGTGTTTCGCGAACGGGGTTGTAAGGGTTGGGCCAGGCTTGGCGCTAGTTACTACAGCTCGAGCTCGATGTGATCAGCGATCTTTTCGATCTTCTCTTCGCTCACATTCAGGGCAAACAACTGCCCCTGCACGGTGAACTCCATTGCGTCGTAGAAGGCCACCCCCCACACCTGCCAAGGAACCGCATTGAGCTGCTCGGCACTGAAGGAACGGAATCGCGACAGGGCTTCCTCCTGCGTGGCCGCCTGGATGGCATAGCTCCTTGTCGCCAATCCATCGCCGCAAAGCTCGGCGAAACCCTCTTTAGTATCGGCCGGATAGGACTCGGGGAAATCCATGAGGCCCGCAAGATGGCGAGGAAAACTGACTCGCGGCAGCACTTCAGCAATCCCTTCATCAACCGAGCAGGAAATGGCCTTTTCAACGCGATTGATGCTGAAAAACGTCACCAACGCCTCTGCCAACTTTTTTGCTGACTTCCGACACACCTCGCGCTCGGCGCCCTTGTTGCTTCGTCCAGGCATTGGCAACCGAGCGACGATGTCAAGCGCCGCGGTGATGTGAAAGGTAAAGATCTGCTGCGTCATGTCGATTCCTTGGTTTGGACAAAGCTCCGCCAGCACGGCTGGTCAGCCGCGTTTCGCGAACGTTTTTTTTGGGGGTTCGGCCAGACTGACCAGGTTTACTGCTGCGCTGCTGGCTTAGCCGTTGGCGGCGTCTTCGATGTCCAGGAAGCTGTTCAGCGTTGCCAGCTGCAGGGTGAGCACCTGGTCGGGGTGCACGCCCTGCAGGCCGCGGTTGGGCACGATGACCGACGTGCTGGTGTCGGCGGCAAGCAGGTCCAATGCGTGGGGCAGAAGGTCGGCCAAGGCGTCGGCGAGGACCTGCGGGGTCACGTTAGAGAAATGGTTCAAGAGCGAGGGGTCGAGCGAGAGGATGAGCGGTTGCATGACTGTCTCCGTGCTGGTGTGGCTCCATTTTCCAGTCACGATCCGCGCGCTTCGATGCCCTAAGAGGGCCTCCCCTCTTGGACCTGAATCCTCATTCATCCAGCCACGCTGGGGCGGCGGCGGAAGCCGCTGCCTCCCCGCTTTTATCTCTCCACGACCGAGCCGGCGGGCAGCCGGCGAGACAGGGGCGTTGCGCCCCTGAAGGACCCTCTAAAAGGGCGTTCCCTTTCTGCTCGGGGCAGGGGCCGGAAGCGAGACGTCCAGCAGTTCCGCTCTTGCTTCGTTACGAGCCGTGAGCGCCATCTTCGCGTCCTTCATTCGCTCTGCTTCGCGCGCTTTCAGCGCCATGGCTGGCGCGGCCTGCGGGTCCTCTTCGGCATCGAATGCAGCCCGTGCTTCCGATGCGTCTTTGATGGCCAGGGACTCCTCCCACGCCATGAAGTCGGCAACGGCGCCCAGCCAGTCCTTGTGGCATTGGAGCAACGCGCCTTTCAGTGCGGGCTGCGCCCAAGGCATGCCGAACGCTTCGGCAAGCCCGCGTTCCTCGACCTCGAGTTTGAAGTAGTTGTGTTGATCAACCTCAGCGATGTTCTTGCTTCGGAAGAACATACGAACATGGTCCTTCGCGCCCCGTGTTTCGATTGGCCTTACCGACGCCACCACCCGCTCGCCTCGCTCATCGACCCCAATCGTGAGCAGGAGGTCGCCATTGAGCTGCTCTCGAAACGTCGCCAAGCCCTCGGGCAGCGTTCGCGTGGCCCCCAAGAGGTGGCCTGCCTCCCTCGCATCCCGCCACGGACGGCCGCCCGGACGGCTTTTCTCGTCCTCGGCGGCGTCGATAAGATCCACCAGCGATATGGCGGCATGGGTGCGCGCCTGCCCCGGTTTGTCCACCACCACGCCCACCTTGCGAGCCCAGGCGTTGAAGGTTTCGTAAGTCATGTTCAGCAGGCCCGCGGCCTCGGCGGCGGTCCATGTGTCCGTCCGCACCACCTTCCGCTTGCCGGCCGCCAGCTCCTGGCGCTGCTTTCTCTCAACGGCCAGTTCGTTGTCGAGCACGCGCATCAGCTTCCCCCATGGCACGCCCCACCCGCCCGCGAACATGTCGTCCGCGTGCCCGTAGCGGTCGGCATAGCGACGGATCAGCGCCGCTTCGGTCTTTGCTTTTGAATCAAACGACATGCTTGGGATGCACCGATGTCAAAGGGGACTGTGGCAGCTTAGAAGCGGAACGGCGTGCGAGTGATTGGGTCCGCCGCGGGCGGCAGGCCGTCATCCAAGCCTTGAGCACGGGCTTGGTTCCGGACCTCGCTCCACGCCGCCTGAAACGCGGACTGTGCCGCCTCCATCGCGTCATCGAATGGCTCGCGCGCCGCAACGCTGGTCCAAGGCTCCAGCAGCGCCTCGGCCAAGGGGGCCTCCCAGATTTCGCCCTCTGCTAAGGCGCGATCCAAGGTGCCCTCGTCCACTGTGAGCACGTGCCCGGCAATCAGCCCTCCCACCACCGCCCATGGGTGGGGAATGGCCCAACCTTCGTGGGACGTGATCAACGCAGCAAAGCGCCCGGCGTTCTTGCGCAGCTTTTCCAATGCCACCTTGGCCTCGTGGATCTGCCGCTCCAGCTCCAGCTCTCGCTGCTGTTGGCTCAAGCGCTCCAGCTCAGCGGTCAGCCGACGCTCTTTCGCTGACCTGCCCTGACGCCCATCCTTCCAAGCCACCAGTTCGCCGTAGTCGTATTTCACATGCTGGTTGGGGCCATTGACGGCGCTGCCGGTGGCCTTCTGAAAGCGGGGCCCGGTGGGCGGGGTGCGTCGGCGCCACTCGCCCAGCGTGTCGGCGTGGATGCCCAAGAACCACGCGGCGGCTTTGGCGGACACCAACCCGCCTCCAACGCTCTTCGCCCGGGCCAACTCTGCGTTCCAAGAGGCTTCCGCTTTGGCTTGGAACGCCTCTTCTGTGCGAACGGGCTCAATCCTCGTCATCGAGCGCCACCTTCTGGTTGCGTGCTGCAAAAATCGTCACTGGCGGGTCGTTGACCTCATCCAGCCGTGGTTTGTCCGTGCCTTTCCAGCGGTTCCAGACCCGGGGACTGCTCGCCATCATGTGCTCTTCCACCACGGCAAACGCTTGACGCAGGACCGACCACTCCTGCTCGGTGTAGATCGCGTCGGTGGCCGCGGAATCCTTGTCCTTGATCCGGTGGTGAAGCATCTGCGACACGACCCGGGCCTTGGTGCCGTGAATCCGTTCGGCATAGCGCCCCAGGGTGCGACGCAAATCGTGGGGGGTCAGGCCGATATCCACCTCCTCGCGCAAATCGATCAGCCCAGCGTCGCGACGCACGTTGGCGATGATGGATTTGCTGTCGGAGTAATGACCCGTTTTGCTGCGCCCGGACCTTGCCGGAAAGACGAACCGGGTTCGATCCAACGCGTGCTCAGCGTCGGCCACCGCCGCCTCCAAGGCGTCGATCAGTCCCCGTTGCCCACCCCGTTTGCTCGCGGCGCTCAGCGCGGCCTTGGCGGCCTCCAATCCCTGCTTGGCCCCTGTATCGTCTGCGCGCTCGTTGAAGCGCCGCTGCAGGACGCGCTCGGCGAAGTAGGTGACGGGCAAGAACCGCTGCTCCTTGTTCTTGGTCTCGAAAAGGTAGACCTGGCTGCCCGCCCGCTTGGTGGTCGGGTTGATGTCCTCTGGCCCCGCCAGCCAGACCCAGGACACCATTTCCTGCGACAACTCTCCGGGCGTGCAGCGGTCATACCAGCGCAACGGAGCAGCCTCGCTGCGCCGTGTTCCCCAAAGCAAGGTCAGCAGCAGGTAGTCCGCCCCGGCCGCATTGCGCCCGCCTTGTTCGTCCCGCCGTGCTGCAATGGCTTTGAGGACCTTGGGCAGCGTTTTGTCGTCCAGGGGATTGCGAACCTCTGCCCGGCTGTAATGGTTTCGCAGCTCGTGCGCTTCCCGGAGCATGTCGCGGGTATGGATCACCACCAGCGGGTTGTAGAACTGGCGCTGGGGACGGCCAAACCGATGATCGCGGGCTCTTTCCTCGTCGATGAGGAAATCCACCGCTCGCCTGGCGTCCGAAAACGTGTGTTCCGTTGAACTCAACCCTGCAGCTCGCACCCGCTGGATGTATTTGCCGGTGATGCCCAACGCTTCCAGCTGGGAAACGGTGAGCTTGGCCCAATCCGCCACCTCCGCCAGCTTTCTGCTCATGTCCCGCGGAATGCGATTGGACAGTTGCATGGAACTGATCCGGCAAGCATCAAAGGCCTGCTGGATGACCTCCAAATGGAGCTCGTTCAAGGTTTTGTCCGCCAACCCAACCGTGGGGCGTGAAAGGCGGGCCAAACTGTCCCTCACCGCGTCCACGCTGGCCGGCTTGATCTTCTTGTTCTTTGCGCGGGCGTCCAAGTGGGCGATGTAACGCTCCAATGCCTCGCGCAGGGTCAGATCCCCGAACTCTTTTTCCGATTCCCTTTCCAGCGTTTCCAGCAACTGCTGGCGCTTGACGTGGACGGGGTTCTTCCCCGTTTCCTTCAACAGCGCCAGGTGCTCCCTGCACGCCTCCCTGGCCTCGTCCAGCCCCATGTCGCTCACGTTGCCCAAGGTGAAGCGGATCGGCGTGCCTGTGGGCCCTCGTTTCTGGCCAACGTAGGTGGTCATCGTGGAGCCGACCCGGAAGCCAAACCCCGTGGGAGCCCCCGGCCCGCCGTCCAGCACCACGTAAGCCTTCCCGTCCGGGCGCGGGACCAGCCGAACCTTTCCTTGCGCATCCAAGGCCGGGCCTTTGTGGACCGACAGCGCCAGCACCTGGGCGTAGGTCAAACTAAACTTGAGCGAACCCGCCCTACTGCTTGACGCTGGACTCTTCATCGCATGCCCCTCCGGGTGCCGGTGTTGCTACAGTAACGCACGCCCGCGGCCATTGCTACACGGCGTTGCTACACCCCACCCCACCCCATCCCGCGCCCGTCGCTACATCGTCACTACAGAAAACACCGTCACTCGCCCTCATTCGCCTCGAATCACCGTCACTCCACTCAAAGCCCTTCAACTCAAGTGATTGATATTAAAGAAAACAACAGCGCCAGCAAGGGCTCGAAGGAACACACGCCTGCGATGAAGCAGTTCTTCGCAGCGAAGTCCGAGTACCCGGATCTGCTGCTGTTCTTCCGCATGGGCGACTTCTACGAGCTGTTCTACGACGATGCACGCAAGGCTGCACGCCTGCTCGACATCACCCTGACCCAGCGCGGCAGTTCCGGCGGCGCCCCGATTCCGATGGCCGGTGTGCCCGTGCATGCCTACGAGGGCTACCTGGCACGCCTGGTGGCGCTGGGCGAATCCGTGGCGATCTGCGAGCAGATCGGCGACCCGGCCCTGGCCAAGGGGCTGGTCGAGCGCAAGGTGGTCCGCATCGTCACCCCCGGTACGGTCACCGACGAAGCACTGCTCGACGAACGCCGCGACACCCTGCTGATGGCCCTGTCGCGCACCCGGCAGGGCTACGGCCTGGCCTGGGCCGACCTCGCCGGTGGCCGCTTCCTGGTCAACGAAGTCGACACCGACGACGCGCTGGAAGCCGAGCTGGCGCGCCTGGAGCCGGCCGAGCTGCTGGTGCCGGACGAGGAGAACTGGCCGGACTTCCTGCGCCAGCGCAGCGGTGTGCGTCGCCGCGCGCCATGGCTGTTCGATGCGGACAGCGGTCGTCGGCAGCTGCTGGCCTTCTTCAAGCTGCATGACCTGAGCGGCTTCGGCATCGACGACAAGCCACGCGCCACGGCCGCCGCAGGCGCCCTGCTCGGCTATGTCGAAGAAACCCAGAAGCAGCGCCTGCCGCACCTGACCTCGATCGCGATGGAAACCGCCGGCGAGGCGATCGCCATGAACGCTGCGACCCGCCGCCACCTGGAGCTGGATACGCGGGTCGACGGCGATACCCGCAACACCCTGCTGGGCGTGCTCGACAGCACCGTCACGCCGATGGGCGGCCGCCTGCTGCGTCGCTGGCTGCATCGCCCGTTGCGCCTGCGCGAGGTGCTGGTACAGCGCCACCATGCGGTAGCGACGCTGATCGATCCCGGCAGCGATGGCGACATCCGCGAACAGTTCCGTCGCCTGGGTGACCTCGAGCGCATCCTCACCCGCGTCGCCCTGCGCTCGGCACGCCCCCGCGATTTCTCGACACTGCGCGATGGCCTGGGCCTGTTGCCTGCGGTGCGCGACGTGCTGGCGCCGCTGGACTCGCCACGCCTGCAGGCGCTGTACGCCGCGCTGGGCGAGCATGACGACTGCGCGCAGCTGCTCGCGCGTGCCATCGCTGAAATGCCGCCGCTGAAGCTCAGCGATGGCGGCGTGCTGGCCGATGGCTTCGACGAGGAGCTGGATGAGCTGCGACGCCTCTCCACGAACGCCGACCAGTTCCTGGTCGACCTTGAGCGGCGCGAGCGCGAAAGCAGCGGCATTGCCACACTGAAGGTCGGCTATAACCGTGTGCACGGCTATTACATCGAGATCAGCAAGGGCCAGGCCGACCGCGCACCGGTGCACTACACGCGCCGCCAGACTCTTACCAATGCCGAGCGCTACATCACCGAAGAACTGAAGGCGTTCGAGGACAAGGTACTGTCCGCGCGCGACCGCTCGCTGTCGCGCGAGAAGTTCCTGTATGAGCAGCTGCTGGACACGCTGGGTGCACAGCTGGAGCCGCTGAAGCAGTGTGCCGCCGCGTTGAGTGAACTGGATGTGCTGGCCGCATTCGCCGAGCGCGCGCAGGCACTGGACTGGTCGCGCCCGGAACTGGAAACGGCACCCTGCCTGAAGATCGAGCGCGGCCGTCACCCTGTCGTGGAAGCCGTGCGCGAGCAGCCCTTCGAGCCGAACGATCTGGACCTGCACCCGGACCGCCGGATGCTGGTCATCACCGGCCCGAACATGGGCGGTAAATCCACCTACATGCGGCAGAATGCACTGATCGTGCTTCTGGCCCACATCGGCTCCTTCGTACCGGCCAGCCGCGCCGTGATCGGCCCGATCGACCGCATCCTGACCCGCATCGGCGCCGGCGACGATCTCGCCCGCGGGCAGTCGACCTTCATGGTCGAAATGGCCGAGACCAGCTACATCCTGCATCACGCCAGCCCACATTCGCTGGTGCTGATGGATGAGATCGGCCGCGGCACCTCCACCTATGACGGCCTTGCCCTGGCCGACGCGGTGGCCCGCCACCTCGCCTACGAGAACCGCTGCTACACGCTGTTCGCCACCCACTACTTCGAGCTGACCGCGCTGGCCGACGAGCAGCACGAGGGCGGCCGCAGCGGTATCGCCAACGTGCACCTGGATGCGGTCGAGCATGGCGAAGCGCTGGTGTTCATGCACGCTGTGAAAGACGGCCCGGCCAACCGCAGCTTCGGACTGCAGGTGGCCGCGCTGGCCGGCCTGCCTCGATCGACCGTGGCACAGGCGCGGCGGCGCCTGGCCGAACTGGAACAACGGGGCAGCGAGAGCCACGCGGCGGAGCTGGCCCCTCAGGCGCTGGATGCCCCGCAGCAGTTCGGCCTGTTCAATGCCCCGTCCAGCAAGGCGCAGGAGGCGCTGGCCGCCATCGATCCGGACGAACTGACGCCCAAACAGGCGCTGGAAGCGCTGTATCGGCTGAAGTCACTGCTGTAACCGGCATGGGACCGGCGCAACGCCGGCCCCCCCTCCCGCCCCCGGTCAGAGCGAGCCTGCGCCCGGCAGCCTTCGCATTTCCGTCGTGCAGGCGGCGTTATGCTCGGGCGGTCCTTCCTTCACAGAACGGAGACCGCCATGAACACCGAATCCCTCGCCGCATCCCTCTTCCAGCAGCTGCAGCAGGGGCAAGGCCTGCAGCAGGTTTCCCAGCAGCTCGGCCTGGACAGCAGCCAGACCACCCAGGCGGTGGGCAGCGCCTTGCCGCTGCTGCTGGGCGCAATGGGCCAGAACGCCAGCGAGCCGCAGGGCGCGCAGTCCCTGCTCAACGCGCTGCAGCGTGATCATCTGGGCACTGCCGGGGGTGGCGGCTTCGACCTCGGCAGCATCCTCGGCGCAGTGATGGGCGGCGGTGGCAGCGGCGCCACCGATGGGGCCGGCATCCTCGGCCACATCTTCGGTGGCCAGCAGCCGCAGGCCGCGCAGGTGCTGGGCCAGAAGACCGGGCTGGACAGCGGCACCTCCGGCAAGCTGCTGGCGATCCTTGCGCCCATCGTCATGTCCTTCCTGGCCCAGCGCTTCGCCCAGCAGGGCAACGCCAGCGAACTCAGCAGCGCCCTCGGCCAGGAGGCGCAGCAGTCCGGCGGCATCGGCAGCATGCTGGGCGGGGTGCTCGATCAGGACGGCGACGGCCAGTTCGGGGCCAGCGACCTGCTGAAGCTCGGCGCGGGGCTGCTCAAGCGCTGATCGCACACACCCGTACAAGCGCTGGATTCAATAGGCAGCCACTATCGCATTGGTTGAATCAATCGAATTTACCGATCCACAGGCGCCACCTAATGTGGGTCGGGCCTCCCCCGATTCCACCTTTCGCCAGTCCACAGGTACAGACCCATGAAAAGCGAAGCGAAGTGCCCCTTCAACCATGCCGTCGTCGGTGACGCGACGACCAACCGCGACTGGTGGCCGAACCAGCTGCGCGTGGACCTGCTCAACCAGCATTCCGCGCGCTCCAACCCGCTCGATGCCGGCTTTGATTACGCATCGGCGTTCAAGAGCCTGGACTATGCCGCGCTGAAGGCAGACCTGAAGGCGCTGATGACGGACTCGCAGGACTGGTGGCCGGCCGATTTCGGCCACTACGGCGGCCTGTTCATCCGCATGGCGTGGCACAGCGCCGGCACCTATCGCATCGGTGATGGCCGCGGTGGTGGCGGCCGCGGCCAGCAGCGCTTCGCTCCGCTCAACAGCTGGCCGGACAACGTCAGCCTGGACAAGGCGCGACGCCTGCTGTGGCCGATCAAGCAGAAGTACGGCCAGGCCATCTCCTGGGCCGACCTGCTGATCCTGACCGGCAATGTCGCGCTGGAGTCGATGGGCTTCAGGACGCTGGGCTTCGCCGGTGGCCGGCCCGATACCTGGGAACCGGACCAGGATGTGTACTGGGGCCGCGAAACCACATGGCTGGGCGGTGACGTGCGCTACAAGCACGGCTCCGAAGGCGTGGTGGAATCCCACGGCGTGCTGGTGTCCGATGACGATGCCGATGGCGACGTGCATTCGCGCAAGCTGGAGAACCCGCTGGCCGCAGTGCAGATGGGCCTGATCTATGTGAATCCCGAGGGCCCTGACGGCAACCCCGACCCGGTACTGGCTGCACATGACATCCGTGACACGTTCGGCCGCATGGCGATGGACGATGAGGAAACGGTGGCGCTGATCGCAGGCGGGCACAGCTTCGGCAAGACCCATGGCGCCGGCCCGGCCGACAACGTCGGCAAGGAGCCTGAAGCGGCCGATCTGGAAAGCCAGGGCCTGGGCTGGGCCAACAGCTTCGGCAGTGGCAAGGGCGGCGACACCATCACCAGTGGCCTGGAAGTCACCTGGACCCGTACTCCAGCGCAGTGGAGCCATGACTTCTTCGAGAACCTGTTCAAGTACGAATGGGAACTGACCAAAAGTCCGGCCGGCGCGCATCAATGGGTGGCCAAGGATGCCGAAGCGGTCATTCCCGATGCGCACGACGCCTCGAAGAAGCACCGCCCGACCATGCTGACCACCGATCTGTCGCTGCGCATGGATCCCGCCTACGAAAAGATCTCGCGCCGCTTCCTGGCCGATCCGCAGGCGTTTGCCGATGCGTTCGCGCGCGCCTGGTTCAAGCTGACCCATCGCGACATGGGGCCGCGCGCGCGCTATCTGGGTCCGGAAGTGCCGGCCGAAGAGTTCATCTGGCAGGATCCGCTGCCGGCCGCAAAGCACCCGCTCATTGATGCCAAGGACGTGGCCACGCTGAAGCAGGCGATCGCCGCAAGCGGCCTGAGCGTCCCTGAACTGGTCTCCACGGCCTGGGCATCGGCCTCCACCTTCCGTGGCTCGGACAAGCGGGGCGGCGCCAATGGTGCGCGCATCCGCCTGGCACCGCAGAAGGACTGGCCGGTAAACCAGCCCACCCGTCTGGCCAAGGTGCTGGCCGCGCTGGAAAAGGTGCAGAGCGGGTTCAATGCCGGCAGTGAAAGGCAGGTGTCGCTGGCCGACCTGATCGTGCTGGCCGGTGGCGTGGGCATCGAACAGGCCGCCAAGGCCGGTGGACACGACATCAGCGTACCGTTCACGCCGGGCCGTACCGACGCCAGCCAGGAGCAGACCGACGTGGAATCGTTCGCGGTGCTGGAACCGGCGGCCGATGGATTCCGCAACTACCTCAAGGGCGCCTACAGCGTTCCGGGCGAAGCGCTGCTGATCGACCGGGCGCAACTGCTGACGCTGACCGCCCCGGAGCTGACCGTGCTGGTCGGTGGCCTGCGCGTACTGGGTGCCAATGCCGATGGCAGCGCGCACGGCGTCTTCACCGATCGGCCCGGGACACTCAGCAACGACTTCTTCGTCAACCTGCTGGACATGGGCACGCAGTGGAAGGCCACCGGTCGTGAAACCTACGAAGGCCGCAGCCGCAACGACGGCGCCGCACGCTGGACCGCCACCCGTGCTGATCTGGTATTTGGATCCAATGCGGTGCTGCGTGCGCTGGCAGAGGTCTATGGCAGTGCAGACGGCGAGAAGAAGTTCGTGCAGGACTTCGTCGCGGCGTGGACCCGGGTGATGGAGCTGGACCGCTACGACCTGCACGGCTGATCACCGGCAGGCCCGGCGCTGCTGTCGGAAGGCCCGCCGGGCATGGCCCGGCGGCGCTACCACTGGAAGGCTCGTCGGGCATGACCCGGCGCTGCCTTGGGGGCGTTTGCGTTACAGCGCGTCGATGTCGCCCAGCGCGCGGATCAGACGCCGCGCGCGCTTGTCCGGCTTGTGCTCCGGTGGCTGGAAGCCGTCGCGCGCGGCGATGCGCAGTGCGCGCTGCTCGGCGCGCCGTGCCTTCGAGGCCTCGCTCTCGGCATACAGCTGGTGCGCGACCGGGGCAGGCCCGCGCTGGTCGCTCAGGCCCATCACCTGGATCTCGAAATGCTCCTCGCCGCGATCGACCTGCAGGTGCTCACCCACGCGCACCGCGCGCGAGGACTTCGGCCGCTGACCGGCCACGCTGACCTTGCCGGTTTCGATGGCCTGCTTGGCCAGGCTGCGGGTCTTGAAGAAACGGGCCGCCCACAACCAGATGTCCAGACGGACACTGGGCGACAGCGGGGAAAGCTCAGGCATCGGCAGGTACTACTCCGTTCGCTTGTTCAGGGGGCGCGGATTGTCGGGGTCGGTGCGGCAGCCGCTGCCCCCGATCAGGGTCGGTGCTCCGGCAGCGAGATCCTGGCGCTGGCTGCCGACCAGACATTCGGGGCGGTCGGTCGGCCGCACCTGGGTATCGCCCAGCCGGTCTCCCGACGAACATGCGGCCAACAGGCCGCCAATCAAGGCCAACGTCATCGACCTCACCTGCTGTCGTTGATGCATTGCCACATCCCGCGAACCGGCTTGGTGCTAGTGTGCGCCTCCCGGGATTCGATCACCACCCCATGGCCAAAGCGCCGCTTGACCTGACCGCCGGCCCGATCGGCCGCAATCTCCTGCTGTTCTCGCTGCCGATCCTGGCGGGCAACATCGCGCAGTCGCTGAACGGTTCGGTGAACGCGGTATGGGTGGGGCGCTTCCTCGGCGAAGCGGCACTGACCGCCACCGCGAACGCCAACAACATCATGTTCTTCCTGATCGGTTCGGTGTTCGGCTTCGGCATGGCCTCCACCATCCTGATCGGCCAGGCCATCGGTGCACGGGATATCGCCCAGGCACGGCGCGTGGTCGGCACCAGTGCCACGTTCTTCATCGGCCTGTCGGCGATCATCGCCATCGCCGGCTGGTTCATGGCCCATCCGCTGCTGGCGGCGATGGGCACGCCGGCGGCCTCGCTGCCACTGGCCGAGGCCTATCTGCGCATCATCTTCCTGGCAATGCCGACGTTGTATGCCTTTGCCTTCCTCAGCGCCGCGCTGCGCGGTGCCGGTGACTCGCGTACGCCGTTCCGCTTCCTGCTGCTGTCGGTGGTGCTGGATATTGCATTGAATCCGGTACTGATCTTCGGCATGGGTCCGTTCCCGGAGCTGGGCATCGCCGGTTCGGCCTGGGCCACGCTGGTGTCGCAGACCCTCTCGCTGGGCGGCCTGCTGCTGTACATGCGGCACAAGCGCCACACGCTGTGGCTGGGTCGCGCCAACATGCGCCTGTTCAAGCTGGACCTGACCATCCTCAAGGCACTGGTGGTCAAAGGCGTGCCGATGGGCCTGCAGATGGTGCTGATCTCGCTGTCGGTGATCCTGCTGATGACCATGGTCAACCAGTACGGCACCGAAACCGCGGCGGCCTATGGCGCCTCGTTGCAATTGTGGAACTACGTGCAGATGCCGGCGATGGCGATCGGCGCGGCCTGTTCGACGATGGCCGCACAGAACGTGGGTGCCCAGCAGTGGGATCGCGTCCGCGGCACCGCACGCAAGGGCGTGCTGTTCAATTTCCTGCTGACCGGTGCGTTGATCCTGCCGCTGGTGCTGCTGGACCAGTACTCGCTGGCCCTGTTCCTGCCGCAGGGCAGCGAGTCGCTGCAGATCGCGCGCCACCTCAACCATGTGGTGATCGGCTCGTTCCTGTTCTTCGGCGTGAGCTTCGTGATTTCCGGCGTAGTGCGCTCGACGGGTGCGGTGATTCCACCGCTGCTGATCCTGGCCGCGTCACTGTGGGGCGTGCGCGTTCCGTTCGCCGAACTGCTGCAGCCCTATTGGGGCGCAGATGCGATCTGGTGGAGTTTCCCGGTCAGTTCTCTGGTGTCGATGCTGCTGTCGCTGGCGTACTACCGCTGGGGGGGATGGCGGAAGGCGAAGATGATCAGCACACCCGCGAAGGCCGAGGCGATTGCCACACCGTCGGAGATTCCCGCCTGCCCGCCGTCACCGGTGGCGGACCCGGATGCCGTGACCCGGTAGCGCCGGGCATGGCCCGGTGCTACCGCTTGTTCTTCGCGGCGTTGTGCTTGGCCGCCGCGCGCATCAGGGTCTTGAACGCCGTGGCATCGGGCATGGTGCCTTCATGGATGTCGATCGCGCGCCGCGTGTTGCCTTCCAGGCTGGCGTTGAACAGGCGCTTCGGGTCCGGCAAGGCCGCCCCCTGGGCGAAGGTCAGCTTCACTGCCTGCTTGTAGGTCTCACCGGTGCACAGGATGCCGTGATGCTCCCATACCGGTGTGCCCCGCCACTTCCAGGTTTCCTGCACCTCCGGCAGCGCTTCATGGATCAGCGCCCGAACGCGTGCCAGCGTTTCACCGCGCCAGTCACCCAGTTCCGCGATGCGCGCATCGATCAGTGCGGCCGCGGGTGTTCCGGCGTCGTCGGGGTTCGGTGCATGCGTGGTCATCGTGTGCTCTCGTCGGCGGAACGTCCGGAATGGCGGGCTTACATGCGTTCGCCGGGCAATGCAGCGGCCTGGCGGACCCACTCGAGGAACTGCGCTTCATCCAGCATGCCCTCCTGCGTGATGTGCAGGTAGCGGGTATCGGCGCTTCTGGACGGCTCCGGTGGCATCGGTTGCAGGGCCGCGCCGCGGAAGAACGCAACCTTGATGTAACGGGCGAAGCAATGGAAGCTGAGGAACCAGCCGGCATCGGCGGCCACCGCGTACATCGGCGAGTTCCACTTCACCGCCTTGTGCACGCCGGGCACGGCTTGGCCGATCAGTGCGTCGAGGCGTGCGCCGATGGGCTGCTTCCAGTCCGGCATGGCGGCGATGTACGCCTGCACCGGCGCATCACCCTCGCCCTTGGCGATCTGCGGATTTCCCCCGGACAGGAGCCTGGGTGCAGTGGAAGGTGCGGCTCGCTTGGAAGGCATCGCACGGCGCATGCATGGGAATGAAGCCGCAGACTAGCGCCATCGGCAGCCTGCGGTCACGGCGCACTGCGCCATCGCTTCAGTCCGCCAGCGAGGCCAGGAACTGGCGCCATTCGGGCAGCTGTCGTTGGCGTTGAAGCGAGCGCATCAGGAGCGCCATCACCACACCGAACAGGCCGCCCGCCAGCAATCCGGCACCCAGCAGCAGGCCGAGTGGACGCTCACCGCCCTGCCACAGCAGCAGCCACATCAGGGCGCACCAGAACAGGCCGAACAGCAGCCCCTGCACCAGCGCGTTGATGCGGAAACCGGCCAGGATCGGCGGCGGCACAGCGACGCCCATCCGCCACAGCATCCGATGCAGCAACGGTGCGGACTGCGCGCGCGGCAGCCCCTTGTCGTCCAGCAGACGAAGCGCCGCGCGGATGCGGTCGGGATAGCGCAGGTCGTTCTTGTTCATCGCACGAACCTAGCGGATGCAGGAGCACAAACGCAAACGGCCGCCCGAAGGCGGCCGTCGCGGCAACAACCGGAGTTGTCTATCAGGCCTTTTCGGCCAGACGGGCAGCCTTGGCCTGCGCAGCGGCAGCCAGGTCTTCCTTGATGCGGGCAGCCTTGCCTTCCAGGCCACGCAGGTAGTACAGCTTGCCGGCGCGGACCTTGCCGCGGCGCTTCACTTCGACCGAGTCGATGATGGCGCTGTGGGTCTGGAAGACGCGCTCGACGCCGTAGCCGTGCGAGATCTTGCGGACGGTGAACGAGGAGTTCAGGCCGGCATTCTTGGTGCCGATCACAACGCCTTCGTAGGCCTGCACGCGCTCACGGTTGCCTTCCTTCACCTTCACGTTGACGACAACGGTGTCGCCCTGGCTGAACTTCGGCAGTTCGCGGGTGATCTGGGCGGATTCGAATTCCGCGACGATGGACTTGTTCAGCTTGCTCATGGGTTACACCGATTCTTGTTCGGGTGGGCGTGTCGATTCGACAACATAGGCTCATGCAGTCACCGGACTGTGCTGCACGTTTGTTTTGGGTACTGCGCACGCCAGCCGGGGCCGGCGGGAATTGGCCATGATAGCCGATAACGCCAGCCCTGCGCTAGGGGCTGGCCTTTTGTTTCCGGGCCTGACGGCCCTGCTCCAGCAGTTTGCGGTCGGTCTTGCCCAGCGCCTGTTCATCCAGCAGGTCCGGGCGCCGCTGGGCGGTGCGGACCAGGGACTGCTGGCGGCGCCAAGCGGCAATGGCCGCGTGGTTGCCCGAGCGCAGCACCTCCGGCACGTCACCCAGCGGGTGCTGGGCCGGCTGGCTGTAATGCGGGCAGTCGAGCAGGCCGAGGTCGCCCTCGAAGCTGTCCTGTGCCGCCGATTCAGCGTCGTTCAGGGCCCCCTCCTGCAGGCGGGCCACGGCGTCGATGATGACCGCTGCGCCCAGCTCGCCGCCGGACAGCACGTAGTCGCCGAGGGAAATCTCCTCGTCGACATTGGCTTCCAGGAAGCGCTCGTCGATGCCTTCGTAGCGCCCACAGAGCAGGACCATGCGCGGCAGCGCCGCCAGTTCACGGACCTTGGCCTGGGTCAACGGCGCCCCCTGCGGGCTGAGGTAGATCACCCTGGCCGGGGTCGGATCGGCATTGCGGATCGCCTGCAGGCAGGCCTGCAGCGGTTCGATCAGCATCACCATGCCCGGGCCACCGCCGAAGGGACGGTCGTCCACCCGGCGGTAGTTGCCTTCGGCGTAATCACGGGGATTCCAGCCGTGAAGGCTGAACAACCCTTTCTCCTGCGCGCGCCCGACCACGCCCAGTCCAGCAGACTGGGCGAGGAACTCGGGGAACAGGGTGATGACGTCGAAACGCATGCTCAGAACTCGGGATCCCAGTCGACCACGACCAGGTTCGCCTCGAAGTCCACCGAAACGACGAAGTCCGGCAGCACGAACGGGATCATCCGCTCGCGGTCGCCACGGACCACCACCACGTCGTTGGCGCCGGTGCTGAACAGGTGCGAGACCTGGCCCAGGGCAACGCCCTCGGTCGTCTTCACGTCCAGGCCTTCCAGGTCGACCCAGTAATATTCATCCGGATTCGGCGGCGGCAGCGCGCTGCGCGGCACGTAGATCTCGGTGCCACGCATGGCTTCGACCGCGTCACGGTCCTCGACGCCGGGGAAACGCGCGACCAGGTGCTTGCCGCTGTCGCGACCCCGCACACCTTCAATCGTGGTCTCCACGCCGGACGGACTGCGCACGATCCATGGCTGGTAACGGAAAATGGCGGAACGTGGCTCGGTCCAGGACTCGAGCTTGATCTCGCCGCGCACACCAAAAGCGCCGACAATCCTGCCCAGCAGGATGCGGCGCTCGATATCTTTCATCTGCTTCAACCAGGAGGGCCACGCCGGAGCGTGGCCCGTCAGGATCAGGCCGCAGCGGCCTGGGACTTGGTCGCTTCCTTGATCAGGTTGCGGACCTTGTCGGTCGGCTGGGCGCCGTTCTTGACCCAATGGTCAACGCGGGCCAGATCCAGCTCGATGCGCTTCTCGGCGCCCTGGGCGACCGGGTTGTAGAAGCCAACGCGCTCGATGTTGCGGCCGTCGCGCGCGCTGCGCACGTCGGTGACGATGATGTGGTAGAACGGACGCTTCTTGGCGCCGCCGCGGGTCAGTCGAATCTTGACCATGGTGTGTTTTCCTATTGCCCAGTCGCCAGGATGGCGAGGTAAGCGGGCGATTATAGCGGCAGAGCGTGGCCGAGCCAACCCCACGCGTCACGGTAGCGCCGGGCCATGCCCGGCGGCCGGCAGGCCATGCATCCGTTCAGGAAAGCGGCTGCCAGGGCACACCGGCCAGTACCGCCCTGCCCTGTTCAGCCAACGCCAGCGAGCCACCCAGGGCCCGCCCATCAATGCTCTGCAGCGCCCAGAGTCCGCTGGCGTTGCAGGCAAACGCAGCCTGCACGCCTTGCAACGCGCCTGCCGGCAAGGGCCGGCACACCTGCGGTCCGTTCCAATGCGCACGCAGCAGGGCCTCTGCGGTACCCCGCAGCGCGGCGGCGCGTGGCCAGATCAGCTGGTGCCCATCATGCACGGCCACGTTCCAGGTCGTGCCCTCGCTGACGTGCCCCTGCGTGTCCACGAAAAGCGCGTCGTCATACCCATCGGCCATCGCCGCGCGACGCTGCGCGAACAGGCCGAACGTGCCGACGTGCTTGATCTGCGGCAGCTCCCGCTGCCAGGTGACGCTGCGCACGCGCCGCGGCGCGGACAGCGATACCGGCGCGGATACCGCCACCAGCACATCGACCGCCACGCGGGCCAGTGGATCGCGGAAGTCGAAGTGACGCGAGAACACCGTCACCCGCAGCGAGGCGTCGGCAAGGCCGGCCTTCTGCAGCGCCTGCGCCATCCAGCTGCGCACCTGCGCCGTATCCAGCTCGTTGCCGAACAGGTCGCGCGTGGCCTGCGACAATCGAGCCAGATGCAGGTCCAATCCCTGCGCTGCTCCGCCACGCACCTGCAGCGAGGTGAAGTGACCGTAATTCACCAGCGTCGGCAGCAGATCCTCCACCTGCGCCGGCTGGCCGTTGCAGGTCAGCATCATCGCAGCAGCGCCTGCGCCTGTTCCCACATGCCGCGCAACACGTCAGCGGCCGGCCGCGCCGGTGCCATCCACGCCGACTGCCCGGCCCAGGCCTGCATCGCCGCCAGCCGGTTCTCGCGTGTGGCCTGCGCGCGCATCGGCCCGGTCAGTCCACGCTGTACCGGGTACGGGCGCGGAGCCGGCGCACCGGCCGCCGCAGCGGCGCGTACATAGGGCGTTGCCAGGCCGCGGCCCAGTCGGCCACTGAACGCACGCGTCGGCCAGGTATCCTCCGGTTCCGTGATCGCCAGCGCGTCGGCCCAGGCCGGCGCCAGTGCCGCCTCCGGTGTGCGCAGGAACGCGGTGCCGATCTGCACCGCGCTGGCACCCAGCGTCAACGCCGCGGCGATGCCACGCCCGTCGGCGATGCCACCGGCCGCGATCACCGGAATTCGAAGATGGTCCGCCAGCCGCGGCAGCAGTGCGAACAGGCCGACCAGCTGGCGCTCGGCCAACGCCGGATCGAAGGCCCCGCGATGGCCACCGGCTTCAGCCCCCTGCGCAACCACCGCATCGGCCCCGGCGTCCTGTGCGGCCCGCGCTTCGGCCAGCGTGGTGGCACAGGCGATCCAGGCAATGCCTGCGTCCTTCAACCGCTGCACATGCGCGGGGGAAAGCACGCCCATGATGGTCGAGGCCACCGCCGGGCGCGCGGCCAGCAACGCGGCGAACTGGTCTTCGAAATCGGCTGGCGTGGCATCGGCCGCATTGGCCGGCACCTCCGGTCCCCACTGCGCGAGGAAGGCACGGCTGGCGGATTCGGCAACCACGTCGCGCGTCGGCGCCGGATCCGGCAACCACAGGTTCACCTGCGCCGGGCCGGTGGAGATGGCCCGGAACTCATCCATCCACCGCCCGATATCGGCGGCCGAGGACAGCACCGCGCCCATTGCGCCCATGCTGCCGGCATTGGCCAGCGCCGCCGACAACGGCACCGGACAGGCACCGGCCATGGGGGCGAGGAGGATCGGAAGCTGCAATGAAAAACGCCGACAGAAGGCGTCGGCGCGTTCAAGAATCGGCGATGCGTTCACGCGACATACCTGCGGGAGAGGTCGCCGCCCAGCATACGCCAGTCGCCACGGTCTGATCCGTAGATCCGACCGGAGGTCAGCGCGCCGCCACCGCGTAGCTGCGGACCAGTTGGCTGTCCATTTCCTCGTTGAACTGGAAAGTCACATAGCGTGCGTCGTCGGCGGCGAATTCGACATCAGCCGAGGCACGACCGATCTCGGAGCCCTCAGCGTCCAGTGCCCGCGCAACCAGCTTGCCATTGAAGGCCTTGTCAGCCACCACATACACCGCGGCCTCCTTGGAGCCCATGCCACGGCTCTTGCCCAACGTGATGGTCAGGCCGCGCGCAGCCAGGCCTGGATCGGCCTGCAGCGTCACGTTCATGCGCTTGTCCACGCCTTCACCGAGTCCCGCGACGAAATCCGCCGCCGTACCGCTGATGGCGCTGCCAGCCTTCTGCGAGACGGACGTGTCGTCCTTGCATGCGACCAGCCCCAAGGCCAGCGCGATCACCATGATGGTTCTGTTCATGAACATTCCCTTGTCAGACACGCAGGTAGTCAAGCAATTCGGCAGCGGCCGCGCAAGTGCAGATCCCGACACGCACGCGCCCGCCGGTGAAAATCAACGGAACGGCATGCCGCGGCCACCCATGGCGCCCATCATGCCCTTCATGCTGCGCATCATGCCCTTCATGCCGCCGCCGGCCATTTTGCTCATCATCTTTTCCATCTGCATGTACTGCTTCATGAGCTTGTTGACGTCGGCCGGAGTCACGCCCGAGCCCTTGGCGATGCGCGCGCGGCGCGAGCCGTTGAGCAGGTTCGGGTTGCGCCGTTCCTTCTTGGTCATCGAACTGATGATGGCGATCATGCGGGGCACTTCCTTGCCCTGGCTGACCTGCTGCTTGAGGTGGTCCGGGATGTTGCCCAGGCCCGGCAGCTTGTCCATCAGGCCGCCGATGCCGCCCATGTTCTGCATCTGCTCCAGCTGGTCGCGCATGTCGTTCAGGTCGAACTTCTTGCCCTTGGCGACCTTCTCGGCCAGCTTGGCCGCCTTGTCCTTGTCGACCTGCTGCTCGACCTGCTCGACCAGCGACAGCACATCGCCCATGTCCAGGATGCGGCTGGCGATGCGGTCCGGATGGAACACATCCAGGCCGTCCGGCTTTTCGCTGACACCGACGAACTTGATCGGCTTGCCGGTGATGTAGCGCACGCTCAGGGCGGCACCGCCACGGGCGTCACCGTCGGTCTTGGTCAGCACCACGCCGGTCAGCGGCAGCGCATCACCGAAGGCCTTGGCGGTGTTGGCCGCGTCCTGGCCGGTCATGGCATCGACCACGAACAGGGTCTCGGCCGGGTTGACCGCTGCGTGCAGGGCCTTGATCTCGGCCATCATCGCTTCGTCGATGGCCAGGCGGCCGGCGGTATCGACCAGCAGCACGTCGACGAACGACTTGCGCGCATCGTCGATGGCGGCGCGGACGATGGCTTCCGGCTTCTGGTCGGCGCTGGACGGGAAGAACAGCACGCCGACCTGTTCGGCCAGGGTCTTCAGCTGCTCGATCGCCGCCGGACGGTAGACGTCGGCCGAGACCACCATCACCTTCTTCTTGCGCTTTTCCTTCAGGTGCTTGGCCAGCTTGCCCACGGTCGTGGTCTTGCCGGCGCCCTGCAGGCCCGCCATCAGGATGATGGCCGGCGCCGGCACGTTGAGGTTCAGGTCGCTGGCTTCAGCGCCCATCACCGCGGTCAGCTCGTCGCGGACGACCTTGATCAGCGCCTGGCCGGGGGTCAGCGACTTCAATACTTCCTGGCCAACGGCGCGCACCTTGATGCGCTCGATCAGCGCCTGCACCACCGGCAGCGCGACATCGGCCTCGAGCAGCGCGATGCGGACCTCGCGGGTGGCCTCGCGGATGTTCTCCTCGGTCAGGCGGCCACGGCCGCGCAGGCGCTCGATGGTGCCGGAAAGGCGCTGGGTCAGGGACTCGAACATGCGGTGCGACCTGTCTGAAAACGGGGGACAATAAGGCACACAGTATAGCCGGTCCGCCCCTGCTCCCGGGCTGCGACACGGCGGCCGTCGCCAGCACCCCGGGGGTATGCGAAACTGCCACGATGACAATCGTTCTCATCGCCGTCCTGCTCTACCTGGCCGCCAGCGTCCTGCTGGTGCGCGCGCTCGGCCGCGATGGTGCCGTAGGTTCGCCCGCCTGGCTGTGGCCGGCGCTGCCAGCCATCGTGCTGCATGGCGGCTATCACGTGATGGTGGCGATGCGCACGAACGGCGGGCCGGACATGCATTTCTTCGCGGCGCTGTCGCTGGTCGGCCTGGGCATGGCCTGGCTGACGTCGCTGGTGGGTGCACGCGGCCGCATGTCCGCGCTGGGCGTGGTGGTGTTTCCGCTCGCGGCACTGTTGCTGCTGGCCTATCACGGCTATGGCCACGAGCCGAGCAAGATGCTGGGCTGGCGGTTGGCCAGCCATGCCTGGCTGGCCCTGCTGGCCTACGCCACGCTGAGCATCGCGGCATTGCTGGCGATCATGCTGTGGCTGCAGGAACGCGCGCTGCGCCGCCGCGAATTCCGGCCCTGGCTGCGCGCCCTGCCCCCGCTGGCCGATCTGGAAGCGCTGCTGTTCCGGGTCATCGCGGTGGGCTTCGCCCTGCTCACGCTGACCCTGGTCACCGGCGTCCTGTTCGTCGATGACCTGCTTGCACAGAAGCTGGTGCACAAGACCGTACTGAGCGTGCTGTCGTGGATCGTTTTCGGCGTGCTGCTGATCGGCCGCCGCCGCTACGGCTGGCGCGGGGTGAAGGCGGTGCACTGGACATTGACGGCCATGCTGTTGCTGCTGCTGGCCTTCTTCGGCAGCCAGTTCGCGATCGAGCTGGTGTTCGGACACTCCCGTTGATCGGATGACAGGTCCGCCGGGCATCGCCCGGCGGCGCAGAGCAGTAGCGCCGGGCCACGCCCGGCGAGCGCGGCGTGCCTACAGGCCGTACCGCTCGATCACGTCCAGATGCGGCTGGCGATCCTGGTCGCAGGCTTCGGCCAGGCGCAGCCAGCACAGCGGATGTGCCCAGCCGGCGGTGGCCTGCTGCAGGAACCGGTGCAGCGCGAGCGGTGCGTGATCCTGAGGCTGGGCGATGGTGAACAGCAGCCCCGGCAGCGTGCCGTCCTCGGCTTCCGGGTCCGTCACGGTGTAGTCGGGACGGCTGTGGGCCCAGATTTTCCAGCCCTGCGCCTCAACCGCCTCGACCAGGGCATTCCAGGCGTCCTCACCTGGATGTGCGCCGTCGATCAGCCAGCTGCGGGCGAAGCCGCCCCGCTCCAGCACATGCACCTGTGCGTAGGTCGGGATGAAGTGCTCGCGTGCCTCCTCGTCTTCCGGTGCCGGATGCACCAGCGCCGCGTCGAACACCACCCAGTCACCCACCTGCTGGGCGCGGTTGGCCGGCGCGTTCTCGACGATGCGGGCGGTCACCGGGCCGCTGCGCCGGGCGTAGTACTCCATCGGCTCGCCCTCTTCCTCGCTGCGGATGATCACCCAGCCCCACGGCTCTTCGACCACACCCTCGGTGCTGGACAGTTCCATGCCGATCGCCGCCGCGGACCGCCGCACGGCGTCCCAGTCATGCGCGGCACTGGCGGCACTCATGTGGTCCCAATGCGCGGCATTGGGCTCCTCCAGCAGTTCGATCAGCTGCGCGTAGCAGGCCTGGGCATCGCTGAAGCGTCCGGTCTCCATGTACATGCGGGCCAGCGTGCCGCGCGCGCCATGCGATCCCGGCGACAGCTCCAGCAGTGCCGTTGCCGCCTGCTCCAGCGCCGGCCAGTCGGACACCCGGCGCGCGCGCTGCACCTCGCACCAGTGGGCGAACACCGGCACGCTGTCGCGGAAGACATCCGCCAACCGGCGCAGGCCGGCGTCATCGCCCTGTTCGGCCAGCCACCGCATCAGCGTGTAGGCCGCGGCACCATCGTGCTGCGGATGCGCCGCCACGAAGTCCCACAGCAGTGCGCGTGCTTCGGCCTGCGCGCCGCAGGCATTGAGCGCCGAAGCCGCCGTGTCGGCCAACGGCTCATCATCGGGACACTGTGCGTGGGCCTGCAGCAACCATTGCGCCTCCTGCTCGGGATCGCGCGAGTGGTTCTGCTCCCCGCGCGCTTCCAGCCACGCCAGCAGCTCCGTGGCCGGCACCGGCAACGGCGCGACCTCCGGCAGGCTTTCCACGCGTGCAGCCAGGGCGGCCACCAGCGCGGACGCGCCGCGGTCCTGGCGCAGCTGCGGAAGGTGGGCACGGGCCAGGCCCAGCTGCCGCTGCGCCACCCAGCGCGCGCCCCGCTGCAGCGCCAGCTCCAGGCTGAGTGCAGCCACCTCGATCAACAGCCGGTGCGAACCGACGCGGGCGAAATGTTCGATGATGGTGTTGAAGCGCGTACCCAGGTCCCAGGTGTTGCGCGCCGGATCGCGCCGGCACAGCGCAGCGGCGGTGTTCGCCCACAGTCGCCAGTAGTTAGGCGTCAGTTCGCTCCACGGGACCATCTGCTGCAGCGCTTCTTCGTCGCGGCCCAGCTGTGCCAGCGCCCAGGCCTTGGACAGGCGGCGCGGCACGGTGCAGTTGGCCGGCTCATACTCGCCCGACGCGACCACCTCGGCCTCCCGCTTTTCGATCAGCGCCAGCGCTTCCTCAGCGCGGCCCAGGCCCAGAAGGATCTTGATCTGCATCTCCGGGAAGCTGTCGAACACCTCCTTGCCGCAGGCCTCGATCGCGTCGGCCTGTGCCTGCAGGTAATCCAGCGCCTCCTGGCCCCGATCGTCGTCCAGCAGCGCGTCCGCCTTCTCGCAGCTCAGGCACTGGAAGCAGGCCCAGCTCGGATCGATGCGTGCCAGGGTCTCGTCGCAGACCTCGACCCGTTCGGGCACCCAGCCGGGGCCGTCGATGTTGCCGTAGCAGGCGGCCAGATCCTGGGTCACGCAGATCGACTGCGGGCACTCCAGGGTATCCTCGCGATGCGCACGCTCGAACAGCGCGACCGCCTCGCCCAGTGCACTTTCACCTTCGACGCGGTTGCCCACGCGGTTGCGCAGCGCCCAGTGGCCGACGTAGACATCGACCCAGGGATTGTCCAGCGCCTTGCCCAGCGCACGCGCCTCGGGCAACAGCGCATCGACGCGGTCGACCTGCAGCTCGCTGACGTCGTCTGCAAGGCGGTTCAGCAGGTGCGCGTTCTGCGCCTGCCCGGCCTGGCGCAGGTCGCCCTGCAGTTTTTCTACCCAGTTCCAGATGTCCATGAGGGGATTACGTGCTCCTGTCTAGCGAAGGCTGGATGAGAGCGGGCGTCAGCGCAGCATCTGCTGCAGCGCGCCCGCGATGTCGGTGAAGGCTCCATTGAGGTCGGGGCCTGCGGTTGCCGTCGTCCGCGCCAGGGGCCTGCCCTGCGCGGCGACGATGATCTTCAGGGAGCGCAGCAGGCGTGCGGCCGCTTCGGCCTGCGGGTGGCCTTCGCGCTGTGCGCGCAGCAGCGCCTGCACCGCGGTGTTGTCGAGGTTGAGATACAGCCGCGACGGTGCACGCGATTCGATGCGTGCAGTGAACTGGCGGGCCAGCCGCAGCGCGGCCATCGATACCCGCTTGTCGTTCTCGTCGTCCTCCAGCCGCTGTTTCAGTTCGGCCTCGCGGTCGGGCACCACCACCACCGGCAGTGCCTCCGGACTGAAGCGCGCCGGCAGCAGCTGCTCACCATCGCCCAACTGCTCACGCAGCCAGGCCAGCTGCCCCTCATCGAGGCTGTCATCGGTACGGAACAGCGCGCGGTTGCCCTGCTCGGTGCCCAGTTCCACCAGACGCAGGCCCTTGGCCTGGGCCCAGCGACGCAGGAACGGAACCACCGCATAACGATGGCCATGCGCGACCGGCACCCCCATCGCGCGGAACAGCATCTCTTCGAAACCGCCACCGTTGTCGAGGATCACATGCACGGCGCCGCGTGCCGGCAGCGCGCTGGCCGGCAGATCGCCCTGCGAGGTCGGCACGCGCACGTGCTCCACCAGCAGTTCGAACAGGCGGTCATCACACAGCGCCGCGCCCAGCAGCGCTTCGTTGTGGCGGGCCAGCACCCGGCGCCAGGCTTCAGGCTGCTGCCGTGCGACCTCGGCCAGGCCATCGATCAACGCTTCCAGCAGGGCGTGCTGCACGGCACGGTAATGATCATCGCGCTGCAGATCCTCACGACTGGCAGTGGGCGTCAGCCGCGAGGACTCGATCACGCCGCCGATGAAGCCGGCCCAAGGCGGCAGCAGGTCACGTGCATCGTCGTCCAGCAGCATGCCGCGTACGAACACCGACAGATTGCGGTTGTCACTGGTGCCATAGGTGGCGCCATCCTGCACCCACAACAGGCCGGTGGCGTCGCTGACGCCATCGGCGCGCAGCGGCAGGGTGACGATGGGCTCGAAGTCATGCTCGAAACGCGCGGCGAACTGCAGGGACTGCCGGCGCGCCTGCACCGGGTGCAGCGCGACCTCGCCCTGCCCCCGCCACGGTGGCGGCTCCGGATTGATCGCCGAGGTGGCGGCACCGATGAAGATCGGTTCGGACAGCAGCGCGCAGTACCGCCCCAGCACCTCGTGCAGGCGTGCTTCGTTGGCCAGCGGCAGGAAGTCGGGGTGCAGTTCCAGCTCCACTTCGGTTCCGATCTCGCGCGCGGGCACTTCGCTGACCGTGTACTGCTCGGCATTGCTGGACACGTACAGATGGCCGAGTTCCGGCGTCTGGTAGGAGGTGGTGCGAACGCTGACCCGACGCGCCAGCACGAAGGCGGACAGGAAGCCGAGACCGAACATGCCGATCAGGCCATCCTCGTCGGCGCCGCCCTGGCGCAGGCCACGGGTGTAGCCGACACCGACTGTCGCCAGGTAATCGTGGATCTCCTGGCGGGTCAGGCCCGCCCCGGTATCGCTGATGCGCAGCACGCCGGCGGTGGCGTCGACCTGGACGGAGATCCGGGAAGGCACGTCCCTGCCCGGCTGCTCGATGCGACGGCGGATGATCGAGTCATGCGCGTTCTGCACCAGCTCGCGCAGGGCCACCATCGGCGTGGAGTACAGGTGCTTGCCCAGCACCGTCATCAGTCCATTGAGGTCGACGCCCGCACGGCGGATTTCGGCGGCGGGGGCGGTAAGCGCGGGGTCCTGCATGTAATCGTTTACTCCTGGGCGCGGAAAGGCGCCACAGGGCGCCTTCGTCGAGCGGGAAAAACTAGCACAGCGAGGCTGACCGTAGCCGCATCTGACGTCTGCAGCGTCTGGCCCATGCCCGGCGGTCCTTCGCCGGGGAAGCAGACGCGCGTTGCCCGGCTCAACAGGATCGCGGCCGCCGGCGCGCCTCCGATGGAATCACGCCGCGTCGATCGCCTCGGACAGGCGCTCCACGGCGATCACCTCCATGCCCTTGACCGAGCCCCCCTTGGGCGCATTGGCCTTCGGCACGATCGCACGTCTGAAACCATGGGTGGCCGCCTCGCGCAGCCGGTCCTCACCATTGGGCACCGGGCGGATCTCGCCGGACAGGCCCACTTCGCCGAAAGCGATGGTCTTCTCGGCCAACGGCCGGTCCTGCAGCGACGACAGTACCGCCAGCAGCACCGGGAGGTCGGCGGCCGTCTCCTGCACGCGGATGCCGCCGACGACATTGACGAACACATCCTGGTCGCCCACCAGCACACCGCCGTGCCGGTGCAGCACCGCCAGCAGCATGGCCAGACGGTTCTGCTCCAGGCCTACGGCGACACGGCGCGGGTTCGACAGCGGCGACGCGTCGACCAGCGCCTGTACCTCCACCAGCAGCGGACGGGTTCCTTCACGGGTCACCATCACGCAGCTGCCGGGCTGATGCGTACTGCCACCGGACAGGAAGATGGCCGAAGGATTGGAAACCTCCTTCAGGCCCTTGTCGCCCATGGCGAACACGCCCAGCTCGTTGACCGCGCCGAAACGGTTCTTGAACGCACGCAGCAGCCGGAAGCGGCTGCCGCTTTCGCCTTCGAAGTACAGCACCGCATCGACCATGTGTTCCAGCACACGCGGGCCGGCGATGCCACCTTCCTTGGTGACGTGGCCGACCAGGAACACGGCGGTGCCGGTTTCCTTGGCGAAACGCACCAGCCGTGCGGCACTCTCGCGCACCTGGCTGACCGACCCCGGTGCGGCTGTCAGGCTTTCCGTCCACAGCGTCTGCACCGAGTCGGCCACGATCAGGCGCGGGCCGGCCTTGGCCGCGTGCTGGAGGATCGACTCGACGCCGGTTTCAGCGAGCGCGTTGACGCCATCCAGGGGCAGTTCCAGCCGATGCGCGCGACCGGCCACCTGGGCCAAAGACTCCTCGCCGGTGACGTAGAGCACCGGCAGCTCGGCCGCCATCCTGGCGACCGCCTGCAGCAGCAGGGTCGACTTGCCGATGCCGGGATCGCCGCCGACCAGCACCACCGCCCCCTCCACCAGGCCGCCGCCAAGCACGCGGTCGAACTCGCCGATGCCGGTGCTGACCCGGCGATGCTCGGTCTGCTCCACATCCTTCAGGGCGGTGATCTTCGGCGGATCGACCTTGCCCGCCCAGCCGGCCCGCCGCGATGCCGGCGCCTTGGCCGCCGCCGCGCTTTCCAGGACGATTTCCGACAGCGAATTCCAGGCATTGCACTCGGTGCACTGGCCCTGCCATTTGCTGTACTCGGCGCCGCATTCATTGCAGACGTAGGCGGTGCGGGCTTTTGCCATCTGGGAATTTCCTGCGGCGGGGACGGGCGTGGCAGGATAGCCGAGCCCGGTCGCAGGTGCTGCGACCGCTCAAGTACCGCCCACCTGCGCCGATAGGGGTCGCGGGCGTGCGCCTTGCGGGCGCCCCTCCCTTTCCCACTGGATTCAACATGACTGGCAGTTACAGTCAGAGCCTGGTCGCCATCTCTCTGCTGGTGGCCATTCTTGCTTCGTACACGGCCCTGGACATGGCCGGGCGTGTCGCCAGCGCGCAGGGACGCGTCGCCCGCTGGTGGCTGGCTGGTGGCGCCGCCGCGATGGGCCTGGGCATCTGGTCGATGCACTTCATCGGCATGCTGGCGTTCGACCTGCCGATCCCGATCGGTTACGACCTGGCCATCACCCTCTACTCCCTGGCCGTGTCGATCGGCGCATCGGCCTATGCGCTGTGGCTGGTCTCCCGCCCCAGCCTGCCGCGACGGCGGCTGCTGGCCGGTGCGGTGCTGATGGGCACCGGCATCGCGGCCATGCATTACCTGGGCATGGCCGCCATGCGCATGCAGCCCGGCATCGACTACCACCCAGGATGGTTCGCGACATCGATCGTGGTGGCCATCGGCGCAGCCGGCGCTGCGCTGTGGATCGCCTTCCGCCTGCGCACCGAGCAGCGCAACACGCTGCGCCTGCGCCTGCTCGCCTCGCTGGTGATGGGGCTGGCCATCGTCGGCATGCATTACACCGGCATGGCCGCCGCACGCTTCGCGGACGGCAGCATCTGCGGTGCCGTGGTCAATGGCGGCATCGATGCCCGCTGGCTGGCGGTACTGGTCATCGTCACCACCGTGGCGACGCTTGGCATCGCGCTGGTGGCCTCCCTGTTCGATCGCCAGATGCGGGTCCGCACCGGGCTGCTGGCCGATTCGCTCGCGCACGCCAACAACCGGCTGATCCAGGCCGCGCTGCACGACCCGCTGACCCAGCTGCCCAACCGCATGCTGCTGCAGGACCGCATCGAACAGGCCATCGAGAAGGCCTGCCGGCACCAGCACGCGGTGGCCGTGATGTTCTGCGATCTTGACGGATTCAAGGCGGTCAACGACGCCTACGGTCATCAACTGGGTGATCGCCTGCTGGTCGCCGTCGCGCAGCGCATCGGCGGCCTGCTGCGACCGCAGGACACCTTCGCACGCCTGGGCGGGGACGAATTCGTGATCGTGCTGGCGATCGACATCCCGGATGACGCCGTGGTCGTCGCAGAGCGCATCATCGCCGCGGCCAGCGAGCCTTTCATTCTCGACGCGGCAGAGCTGCAGGTCAGCGCCAGCCTCGGCATCGCCCTGTACCCGGACGACGCCGGCAACGAACGCGAGCTGATGGCCCACGCCGATGCAGCCATGTACCACACCAAGGACACCGGCCGGAACGGCTACACGTTCTTCACTCCCTCGATGCAGCTCAGTGCAAACCGCCAGCTGCGGCTGCTGCAGGATCTGCGCAAGGCCGTCGTCCGGGACGAACTGGTGCTGCACTACCAGCCGAAATTTCCCGCCGCCGATGCCCCCGCCAGCGGCGCCGAAGCGCTGCTGCGCTGGCAGCACCCGGAACTGGGCCTGCTGGCACCGGACGTGTTCATCCCGATCGCCGAGCGCAGCGGGCTGATCCTGCCGATCGGTGACTGGGTACTGGATCGCGCCTGCGCCCAGCTGCGTGCGTGGCATGATGCCGGCCATCGCGGCTGGACGATGGCGGTCAACCTGTCTCCCCTGCAGTTCGCCTCGCCGACGCTGCTGGCCAGCGTGCGTGCGGCGCTGGAACGACACGCCATCGATCCGCCTCTGCTGACGCTTGAGATCACCGAAACGACTGCGATGAAGGATGTCGACGCGAGCCTGGCGATTCTCAACGATCTCACCGCGATGGGCGTGCACATCGCCATCGACGATTTCGGCACCGGCTATTCCAGCCTGCTCTACCTCAAGCGCATGCCGGCCACCGAGCTGAAGATCGACCGGGCCTTCGTGCACGACCTGGAACGCAATGCCGAAGACGCCGCGATCGTCTCCTCGATCATCGCCCTGGGCCGTACGCTGCAGTTGCAGGTGGTGGCCGAGGGCGTGGAGACCCAGGCCCAGCGCGAGTACCTGAGCGAACTGGGCTGCGACCAGCTGCAGGGCTACCACCTGGGTCGGCCGATGGATGCCGAGGAGTTCCTGCGCAAGGTGGGGTGAGGCCCGGCGTGCGAGGTCGGAGCCCTCGCCTGCGACATGGGATCCGACCCCATCCACCTGACAACAGAAAGGCCGCCCGGGGGCGGCCTTTCTGCGTGGCAACGTCGCGGGGACGTCAGTGCATCATATGCACGTTCATGTTGTGCATGACCCACAGGGTGCCGACCACGATGATGCCGATCACCACGATGGTGAAGGCAGCAGCGTTGACGTTCCAGCGGCTCTCCGAGGAGCGGTCCAGGTGCAGGAAGAACACCAGGTGGACCAGCATCTGCAGCACGGCGGTGATCGCGATCACCACACCGTTGACGGTGCGGGAGAAGTCGCCCGACATCACCATCCAGAACGGGATGACGGTCAGCACCACTGCCAGCACGAAGCCGATCAGGTACGACTTCACGCTGCCGTGGCTTTCGCCACCGGTGCCATGATCGTGTGCGTGGTTGTCATGTGCCATTACAGCGCTCCATTGAGGTAGACGACGGAGAACACGCCGATCCAGATCAGGTCCAGGAAGTGCCAGAACAGGCTCAGGCACGCCATGCGGGTCTTGTTGGTCGGGGTCAGGCCGTACTTCTTCAGCTGCACGAACATCACCAGCAGCCACAGCAGGCCGGCGCTGACGTGCAGGCCGTGGGTACCGACCAGGGCGAAGAACGCCGACAGGAAGGCACTGCGGTCCGGACCATAGCCCTGGTGGATCAGGTGCTGGAATTCCCACACTTCCATGCACATGAAGCCGAAGCCCAGCAGCCAGGTGATTGCCAGCCACAGGTACATCTGGCCCACCTGCTTGCGGTGCAGGGCGATCATGCCCAGACCGAAGGTCAGCGAGGAGGTCAGCAGCAGCGCGGTTTCCCAGGCCACGAACGACAGTTCGAACAGGTCCTTCGGACCGGGGCCACCATCGGTGCCGCCGGCCAGCACCACATAGGTGGCGAACAGCGACGCGAAGATGAGGCAGTCGCTCATCAGGTACACCCAGAAACCGAAGACGGTGTTGCCGCCGGTGTCGTGATGCTCGTGGTCGTCATGGCCATGGGCCGCCGCATGCGCGGCGTGCCCGTGGCTCAGGGTCGAGGTATTGGTGCTCATGCCTTCAGCTCCGACTTCACCAGGCCCTGGGCTTCCAGGTGCTTGCGGTGTTCGTTCTCGATGCGTTCCACCTCGGCGGCCGGGACCCAGTAGTCCACGTCCTGGTCGAAGGTGCGGTAGATGAACGTGGCGATCATGCCGACGAAGCCGACGATGGCCAGCCACCAGATGTGCCAGATCATCGCGAAGCCGAACACCAGGCTGAAGGCACCGATGACAACACCCGTGCCGGTATTGCGCGGCATGTGGATGTCGGTGTACTTCGCCGGCTTCGGCCAGGCCTCACCGCGCTGCTTGCGCTCCCAGAAATCGTCCAGCTCGGTGACGTCCGGCAGCGTGGCGAAGTTGTAGAACGCCGGCGGCGAAGAGGTTTCCCACTCCAGCGTACGGGCATCCCACGGATCGCCGGTCAGGTCGACGGTCTTCTTGCGGTCGCGGATCGACACGGCCACCTGGATGATCTGGCACAGGATGCCGGCACCGACGATGAAGGCACCTGCAGCAGCAACCAGCAGCAGCGGCTCATAGGCCGGATTGACCGTGCTCTGCAGGCGACGGGTCATGCCCATGAAGCCCAGCACGTACATCGGCATGAAGGTCACGTAGAAGCCGATGAACCAGCACCAGAACGCACACTTACCCCAGAACTCGTTGAGGCGGAAGCCGAACATCTTCGGCCACCAGTAGGTGATGCCCGCGAACATGCCGAACACCACGCCGCCGATGATCACGTTATGGAAGTGCGCGATCAGGAACAGGCTGTTGTGCAGCACGAAATCGATGGCCGGGATGGCCAGCATCACGCCGGTCATGCCGCCGATGGTGAAGGTGACCATGAAGCCGATCGTCCACAGCACCGGCGTGGTGAACTGCACGCGGCCGCGGAACATGGTGAACAGCCAGTTGAAGATCTTCACGCCCGTGGGAATGGAGATGATCATCGTCGTGATGCCGAAGAAGGCATTGACGTTGGCACCCGAACCCATGGTGAAGAAGTGGTGCAGCCACACGATGAACGACAGCACGCCGATGCAGGCGGTGGCGTAGACCATGCCCTTGTAACCGAACAGGGCCTTGCGCGAATACGTGGCGATCACTTCCGAGAACACGCCGAACGCCGGCAGGACCAGGATGTACACCTCCGGGTGGCCCCAGATCCAGATCAGGTTGATGTACAGCATGGCGTTGCCGCCACCGTCATTGGTGAAGAAGTGCGTACCCAGGTAACGGTCCAGGGTCAGCAGCACCAGGGTGATGGTCAGCACCGGGAAGGCAGCGACGATCAGCACGTTGGTCACCAGGGCAGTCCAGGTGAACACCGGCATCTGCATCAGCTTCATGCTCGGCGTGCGCATCTTGAGGATGGTGATGAAGAAGTTGATACCACTCAGCGTGGTACCCAGACCCGCCACCTGTAGACCCCAGATGTAGTAGTCCATGCCTACGCTTGGACTGTATTCGATCCCCGACAAGGGCGGGAATGCCAGCCAGCCGGTGGCGGCGAACTCACCGATCCACAGCGACAGCATGATCAGCACCGCACCGGCGACGAACAGCCAGAAGCTGAGCGAGTTGACGAACGGGAACGCGACGTCGCGCGCACCGATCTGCAGCGGCACGGCCAGATTCATCAGGCCGGTGATCAACGGCATCGCCACGAAGAAGATCATGATCACGCCGTGGGCGGTGAAGATCTGGTCGTAGTGGTGCGGCGGCAGGTAACCCTCGGAGCCACCGACGGCGATGGCCTGTTGGGTGCGCATCATGATCGCGTCGGAGAAACCGCGCAGCAGCATGACGAAGGCGACGATGAGGTACATCACGCCGATCTTCTTGTGATCCACCGAGGTGAACCACTCCTTCCACAGATAGCCCCACAGCTTGAACTTGGTGATCAGGGCGACGACGCCCAGGCCACCCAGCACCGCACCGACCAGTGTGGTCAGCACGATCGGATCGTGGGGGATCGACTCAAGAGAGAGTTTTCCCAGCATGTTCATTCTCCCGAGCCCGCATGACCGGCGTGGCCGGCGTGCTCGTGTTCAGTGGCATCCAGGTTTTCCCCGGACTCCTTGGACTTGTGCTCTTCGCTCGGGGCGTGGCCTTCATGCCCTTCATGGCTGGCAGCATCGGCGGCGGCAGCGCCCGCATGGGCGTGCTTCATGCCGTAGTGCTTGTTGTCGCCCATGTGCTTGGCGATGACCCAGTCGAACAGGCCCTCCTCGGACCGGCCGTAGTAGGTCACCGGATACCACTCGGCATTGCGCGCTTCACCCAGGGCCTTGAACGAGGCCTTGTCCAGCGTCTGCTCACCGGCGCGGACCTGGTCCAGCCACTGGCGGTACTCGGCATCGGTGACCGAATAGGCAGTGAAGTGCATCTTGGCGAAGCCCGCACCGCTGTAGTGCGAGGACATGCCCGGGAATTCACCGGTTTCGTTGGCGATCAGGTGGAGCTTGGTCTCCATCGCCGCCATCGAATAGATCATGCTGCCCAGGTGCGGGATGAAGAAGGCATTCATCACCGTGTCGGAGGTGATCTTGAAGTTCAGCGGAGTGTTGACCGGGAACTTGATCTCGTTGACGACCGCGATCTTCTCTTCCGGATAGATGAACAGCCACTTCCAGTCCAGCGAGATCGCCTCGATGGTGACCGGCTTGACGTCCGATTCCAGCGGCTTGTACGGATCCAGCGCGTGCGAGGAGCGCCAGGTCAGCACGGCCAGCACCAGCACGATCATGCAGGGGATCGACCACACCACCACCTCGATCGCCGTCGAGTGCGACCACTTCGGCTCGTAACGGGCCTTGGTGTTGGAAGCGCGGTACTTCCACGCGAAGGTCAGGGTCATGATGATGACCGGGATGACGACCAGCAACATGAGCACGGTGGCCGTGATCAGCAGGGTCTTCTCATCCTGGCCGATCTGGCCCTTCGGACTGAGGATGGCCACGGCATCGCAGCCGGTGAGCATCACCAGCACTGCGAGCAGCAGGCCCGGGCGCAACCAGCGCCCAAGGGTTTTCAACGGAATCATCGGTCGATCCAATTGCGAGGGAATGCCGTTCCCCGTCCTGCCCGCTCCGGCCAAAGCCGGTCCCACCCGTCCGGAGACAGGCAGGGAGGTGGGGTCGAGTCAGCCTTGCAATTTTAGGCCGTCACCCACCATTTAAGAAAGGCATTGACAATGATCCTCCGCAGGAAAGGCCCCATTCTGGCTGCGACACGTTGTCGCACCGTGCGCGCAGTGGGGCGCGGAGCATCGCAGCCGCAGGTGTCGCCACGCCGGAATCCCTCGTTCGGCAAAGTCGAATGAACGCATTCAGGAACTGTGGCATGCTGACGCGCGTGCGATGCTGTCCGTCTACTGGAGATCTCCAATGGGCAAAGTCGATTTCAAGACGCTTGACCGCACCCTGTACCGGGCGCCGACCGGCGACTTCGTCCTGCTCCAAGTGCCCTCCCTGCCGTTCGTGATGGTTGACGGCCGCGGCGACCCCAACACGGCAATCGCCTACGCCGAGGCCGTACGCTGGCTTTACTCCGTCAGCTATGCGTTGAAGTTCGCCCTCAAGGCGGTGGGACAGGACCATGTGGTTGCGCCGCTGGAGGGGCTCTGGAGCGCTGAGGATCCGGGCAGCTTCGTCGCCCGCCGCAAGGACGAATGGACCTGGACCCTGATGATCCGCACCCCGGATGCCGTCGACACGCCGCGGTTCGCTGCAGCAACGGAGACGGTGAGGGCGAAGCTCGGTGCGCCACCCTCCAGCCTGCGCCTGCAGCGGCTGGAGGAGGGTCTCTGCCTGCAGACGCTGCACGTGGGCCCCTATGAGGATGAAGGCCCGACACTCGCGAGGCTGCACCAGGAGGTGATGCCATCGCTGGGCTACACGTTTGCCGGCCCGCACCATGAGATCTATCTGAGCGACCCACGGAAGACCGCTCCTTCGCGACTCAAGACACTCCTGCGCCAACCTGTGCGCGCGGTAGAGGCGGATCAGCCGCCGGTGGACGTCCCCGCCCGGCGGGCGAGGATGTCCTCCCTGCATCAGAACCGGTAACCCAGCCCCAGCTGCACACCATTCTGCAGCTGGCCGTCGCGGCGCTCGCCCACATAGTCGACCATCACCGACAGCCGCTCGCTGGCCCGGCTGGTCACACCCAGGTTCCAGCTCAGCACCTGCTCCCCCACCGTCTGGCTGTTGCTGCCGAACATCATCCGCATGGGCCAGATACGCAATGACGTCCGCCTCAATCGGCGGGGGAACCGCGGATGAAGGCAGTCAGCGAAGCACGGGGGGCTCGCCACCCGATGGCAGGAACTCGACTGCCACCCCTCGCCGCTCCCCGCCAGCCGGTACCTTGACTGCGCTGCGCCAGCGCGCCGCCGCCGCCCGCGCAGCCTGGTCCAGCGCCAGGACGCCGCTGCTCCTCTGCACAAGGACCGAGGTCACCTGCCCGTCCTCCCAGACATCAACCACCAGCAACACACGCACGTTACGGGCAACGACGGTGCCTTCCGGCAAAGGCGGCAACGGCTCGGGTGTGAAGCCGGCCGCGGCCAGATCCACACGTAGCGTTCCCCGATCGCCCTCCGCCGTATTGGGCGGCCCGCCGTCTTCCTGCGCAGGGGCTGCGGGCGCCCGGGGCCGCGGCGGCACCCACAACCCTGTGCCATCGGCCAGCGTTCCGCGTGGCGGCAGCGCTCGCTCTGCGTCGGGCTCATCCGAGGGCGACGTCACCGACACCACTGGCACGCCCGGCTCTGCCATCCCGCCAGGCGAGGCCGCCGTGTCGCCGCCAGCGTCATCACTTGTACCCTCAGAAACCTTGTCGGCAGCCGGCCCGAGCAGCGCCGAGGCCCGCGCCTCCAGAATGCGGGAGCGCTCCCTGCTGCCGCGCGACATCATGATGGCCCCCAGGCGCACGTCGCTGCCCAGCAGGATGTTGCCGGTATTGAGGTAGTCACGCGAGTCCACGCCGCTGCGCAGCCGTCGTTCCAACTGGCCGGCTACCACGCGCGCGCCCAGCGCCAGTTCCTCGTCCTGGTCGGCCATCACTTCGCTGTAGGCCTCCCATACAGGAACTTCGTTGGGCGCATAGGCCAGCACCTGTTCCAAGAGGGTCTGTATCCGATACAGGCGCTCCTGCAATGGCAACTCGTCCAACGCAGGGGGCAGCTGCCGCCTGCCGAAGAAGCTGCGCACCGACAGCGCTCGCATGTCCTCGGTCAACAGCGCCAGAGCAATGGCCGGGCGGCGTGGCGACGCAGCCCACATCTGCCGAAGCAGTTCGGTCGATTCCGCGTCCAGCGCCCTGTATTCCGGGCTCCGCCTTGCCTCCAGCACACTGCGATCGATGGCACCGGTACGGCTGGGCGGAGAGAGCGCGTTCATCTTGCCCACCACGGCGCTGTACTGGTCGCGCAGGCGCGCGAACTCGCGCGTATGGTCAGACGTGCGCGGCCAGAGCCGAGCAGATGCCTTCAGCTCGCTCAACAGGTGATCGACCTGCGCCACGTCTCCGCGGGCACCAGCGCGCATCGCCGCCTCCACTGTCTGCAGCGAGTCCTGCTCGAACGCCTCGCGCGAACTCCATTGCCGCTGCCCGCGCGCCAAGTCGTTCGCCGCTATGTAGACCTGGCGCGGTGCGTCGCGATCAGCAGAGCCTCCGCCACCAGAGATGACTACCACCACGACGAAACCCAAGCCCAGCATCAGAGCCGCCACCAGGTAATTGCCGGACCGATCCAGCCAGGCCACGCGCAGCAGCGACAGCACCGAAGCCGTGCCGCCCAGCATCACCGCCGCGCGGAAGGCAGCGCGGCCATCGCTGATGGATGGGCGAGCACCCAGATGGCCCAGGACATCAAACGTGGAGTAAACCAGACCGCCCAGCCACGCCCACAACGGCGTCAGGCCAATCAGAACCGCCAGCAGCACGGCAAGCCAGCCCAGCCACTTCACGGCCGCCTACTCATGATCAAGCCCGGCACGCACAGGATGTAGAACAGCACGCCCAGCAGGAGCATGCCGGACTGCACGGCCAGCTCAAAGCCATCCCACCAGCCCGGCGAGGGCAGCGCGTCGTAGGCACGCCAGGCCGGCATGCCCCAGCCGGCCACCCAGCCCAGCACCAGGGTGCCGACCGCCGCCATCGTAACCCGCGACCCCAGGCCGGGAAGCTGACTGGTTGTGGCAGCAGCGCCCGGAGCGGCCGGCCTTGCCACCGGGCGGGCGGCTGCCGCCTGCCGCAGTGGCTGGGCCGTGCGGGTACGTTTCCGCTTGCGACCGCGGCCCTTGCCGCCGTTCGTCTGCTGTGCCACGCGCGCACTGCGTGCGACCAGGCCGGCGCGCGCGCACGCCGCGCAGGGTAGCCCGGCAAAGTGCTGGTGGCTGGCATCCTGACTGCACGCCACCAACTGGCCGCCGCTTCGCTGCGCGTAGCCCATCAGCAGCGACGACCACTCCTGCGCCGATGGACGGCGCTGCGGCTGCGCCGAGAACGCGCGATCAAACAGATCGCGCAGAGCCGGCGGGAACATTTCATGGCCACTGACCGGTGCGGGCAGCAGGCGGCTGATGCCGCGCCGGCCGTAGGGATACAACCGCGCAGCGATGCGCCCAGGCAGGTCGTTGGGCACGTCGCCCCCCTGGGGGCGCCCGGCGTACGGATGCAGGCCCGAATTGAGCAGCTGGAATACGATCACCGCCAATGCGAAGCGATCCTGCGCCTCTTCCTCGCCAGGCGTGACCCCACGCTGCTGGAACTCGGCCGCCAGATAATCGGTGGTCACCTGGCCGGCCGGGAAACGCTCGTCCTTGCCCTGGATGCTGAAGCCATCGCAATCAAGCATGGCGATGAACAGCGAATCGCGGTAGAAGCGGACATTCAGCGGCTTGAGATCGACCACGTAGTGCTGGCAGCGGTGCAAGGCAGCCAGGGTCGCCGCCAGATTCGCAGCCAGGGTCATCTTCGCGCCCAGACCGGTGGGCAGCTTTTCAACGCGTGCCTGCCGTTCCTGCAGTACATGCTCAAGATCGGTGGTGGCCGAGACGTCCAGGATCGGCATGCTGAAGCCGACGAAGCGCCCGCCACAGTCACGAAGCAGGCCGGTCGGCCATGCGATCTGGACCCGTTCGCGCCCACCCTCTCGGAGCGTCGGCAGATCCGGCTGCAGTTCCAGCATTGCCCGCAGCTTGCGCTCGTAGAACAGCACGTCCTTGGCCGAGTGATACAGCTTGGCGACCTCGCGCGGACGCTCCTTCAGAGTGAACACACTGCCGGCGCCACCACTCTTGAGCAGGCGCAGCAGGGTCAGCGGCTGGCGCCGCTGGTCGAAGATGATTTCTCCACTGCGGCCAGGCATGTGCTCAGCCCGGCAATGCGATCAGCAGCGTCTTGTCATCGCCGGTAATGCCATCCGTGCGCGGGTCGGACAAGGTCGCCTGCAAGGCCTGGCTCCCATGCACTTCATCCACAGCAGAGAGATAGCGCAGCACCGGCCCGAAAAACGGCTGGAACAAGGTGTCCCCTCGGCGCGTCATCGCAAAGGGCTGCACGCCGTCGGACATCAGCACCAGCGCCTGCACCGCCCCTTCGAAACGGGTCAGCCGCAACTGTTGCCGCCAATTGGCTCCGGTAACGAACCAGGTTTCGTTGGCGTACTCGCCGTTGGCCGGCAGCGATACTGCATCGGCGGTGTCATCGCTGAATGCGCAGGCGGCGACCCCATCGCCGATATGGAAGAACCAGCCACCACGCACATCGGCTACTACCCCCACCAGGGTGCAGGCATGGTCGGACAGGCGCAGGCCACGTCCGGCCGCCAACAGCGCCAGTTGACCGCGCGCGTCATCGATGGCCGTTTCGATGATCGGCCGCAGCACGTCCACGGGCACCGTCAGCGGTGCGTCGCCCAACGCCGGTGCCGCCGCCACTGCAGCCGCGACGCTGCACGACACGTGTTGCGCCCCGATATCGCTGTGCGAGGCCGAACCGGCACCATCGCAGACCACCGCCACCAGCAGCGCGCCGCTGCATACCGCGGCATGCGCGTCCTGGCAGGGCTGTCCGCGATCCACGTGTGACCGCCCCGTAGCCGAGGCAGCCATAACGCGCCAACTCACGGTCAGACCGGCACGTGCGACCAGTTATCGGTCGCCGGCAACTGGACCTGCCCGCCGGGCGTCGAATTGGACACCGCGCGCATGCTCGCGCTGAGCCACAGGAACAGCTCCTTGAACTGCAGGCCCTGCAAACGCTTCACCCCGCGCTCGCCATTGCGGCTGAACTGGGCAAGCACACCGAGGTCGGCATTACCCACTGCAATTGGAAACACCGCCACCCTGTTCTGTTCCTCGGCACTGCGGCACTGTTCGGCCACCGCCTCCCAGGCATCGGTCGGTTGGCCATCTGACATCAGGAACAACCATGGCCGCGTGTAGGCCACGCCAGCCTGCCGGAAGCGCTGCTTCTCATCTTCGATTTCCTGCAGGGCAAGCTCCACCGCCGCGCCGGTGGGGGTGGTGCCGTTGGCCTTCAGGGTGGGTGCAGTGAAATCCATTGCATCACACCAGTCACCACGTACGGCGGCAGTGTCCATGCCACCGTATTCCACCAGCAACACGCGCACGCGCTTGGCCGCTATCACATCGTCCTTCAGCTCCTTCTCCAGCAGCTTCAGGCCAGCGTTGAGCTGTTCGATCGGGCTACCACCCATGCTGCCGGAGCAGTCCAGTACCAGTATCAGCGGTGTGCGCTGTTCGCTGTTATCGACCAGAGAAACGTCAGGAATCGCGCCAATGGGCATCGTTGTAAGCCTCCGTGCTATGGACCGGGCCGCTGTATGCGGTTGCATCGAGTATAGGCACAGAGGGAGAAGGGAAGCCATCAGCCGACTTCCGACCCGGAATCCGACTCTGTCCACGGGGTTATGGACAGCCAACCGCCTCCCTGCCGATACCGTCGTTCTGGAACATCTGTTCAGAAGCAGGACGATCTTTCCGGTGCAAATGCGACATAGCTCGCATCCCGCCGGGCATGGCCCGGCGCTACCAGACCAAGCAACACGTTTGCCGGCCCGCACCATGAGATCTAACTGAGCGACCCACGAAGACCGCTCCTTCGCGACTGAAGACACTCCTGCGCCAACCTGTGCGGGCGCCTGCATCACAACCGACGTGCCGCCCGCAGCACGCCCCCGCCCTGCGGGCGAGGACGTCCTCCCTGCATCAGAACCGGTAACCCAGCCCCAGCTGCACGCCATTCTGCAGCTGGCCGTCGCGGCGCTCGCCCACATAGTCGACCATCACCGACAGCCGCTCGCTGGCCCGGCTGGTCACACCCAGGTTCCAGCTCAGCACCTGCTCGCCCACCGTCTGGCTGTTGCTGCCGAACACCAGATCCGGCGCCGCCGCAAAGCCGGTGCTGTAACGGGCCTGCGTATCCCCCAGCTCCTTCTGCCACACCACCCGCGCCCGCGGGGTGATGCGCTCGCCGTTGTTGCCCTCGAAGGTCTTGAACAGCTGCAGGCCTGCACCGACCCGGATGCTCTCCAGGCTGCCGCCACGCCCGGCCAGCGCCGCCACGCCCTGCCCTTCGTTGAACCGCGTCGCGGAGGTGCGCGCGTAGTCCACCACCGGCAGCAGCGGCTGGATCACCACGCCCGTGCCGCGGGTAAAGGAGAACGCGTGTTCCACCCGCGCGGAGATCGCATCGTTGCTGTACTTCGCACGCAGCGGGTCCTGCAGGCCCTCGATGCCGGCGATGCTGCGCCGGGTGTCGTGGCGCAGGTCGGTGTAGCGCACCGCCGCGGACAGGTAGCCGCGTGCGTAGATCGCGTCCAGGTAACCGCCCACATCCAGCGCACGCACGTCGCCGGTGAAGCTGGAGGCGCCACGGGCCTTGGTCGACATATCCGCGGCCGCCACGCTCACGCCCAGGCCGACACGGTCATCGGCCAGGCGCGTATCGGCACCGACCACGATGCCGCCCACGGTATGGCTCATCCCGGCCACGCCGGCATCGGCATCGATGCGGCCATGGCTGGCGAAGCCGCGTGCCCACAGACCGTGGCCACGCGGGCCATCACCGCTGGCCCCCGCACCTGCTGCCGTCGGCTCGACCAGATGCATTGCCAGCTGGTTGAACAGGGTGCCATGGCGCATGCCCGGCTGTGCCGACATCGACTGCGCGACCTGCGCGGCCAGGCCATCGGCATCGCCACCGGCACTGCGCATCGCCGCCTGATGCTGCTGGACCACGTTGCCGATGCTGCCCAGCAGGGCGTTGTCGGCCAGGCGCAGGGTGGCGTGCGCATCGCCACGCAGCGCGCCGGCCTGCTGCGCGACCACGTCGCGGTCGGCAAACTGCAGTGCGCCCAGCAGCGGCTCCAGCGCCGACGCCGGCTGCGACGCGGCCGTCCTCAATGCCTGGCCGAGGCCCGCGCCCGACGCCACGTTGGCGAACGGAGACACGTCATCGAAAGCCGGATTGGCGACCGCCCAGATGCCGTCACCGGTCTGCACGATGTTGAACGTCAGCAGCGAGTTCTCGCGCGGATGGAACCTGCGCTGTGCCGTGTCGGCACTGGTCAGATCGGCACTGTAGCCCGAGCCGTCCTGCCGCTCGGCATGGGTGAAGGCGACCTGTCCGGCCTGCAGCTGCGGCACGCTGGCATCGAACTCGCTGTCACTGTCGTTCAACAGCGCGGTGGTCAGCTCGTTGCCTTCCTTGCTGCCATAGATACGCCCCTGTACCAGCGGGATCGAAAGATCCTGGCGGTAGTAGCCCGGTGCGATATCCAGCGCGAGTTTGCCGACCGTGCCGCCGATCAGGAAGCCCGGCGCCGTGGTGGCCGCCCCGTTTCCGCAATAGTAGTAGCTGCCCTGGCTGTCGCAGCGATGGACTTCGAATGCGTCCAGTACAAGGCCCGCCTGGCGCGTTTCCGGGGTGATGTCGAACAGCAGCCGGCCGGCATTGGGATAGGCGAAGCTGACATAGCCGTTGACCGTCAACGGGCCGCCCTGCGGATGAAGATCGCCACCGGCCACCCTCACCCGCGCCACCTGCGGAACATTCCAGGGGAAGTCGGGATAGTCCGGGTCCCCGACATAGGCCGTCGCGCCGATGGTTCCATGCCCCTTCAGTGCGGCCCCTGGATCCAGCGTCACGACGGCCGTGGAGATTCGACCACCGGCCATCGCCACCTCACCTCCACGCCGGACCAGCAGCGTATCGCTGTTGTCCAGTTCGCCGGTCGAGGCGAGGGACAGCGAACCGTCCACGATCGTGCTCCCGGCCTTCAGCAGACCGTCCCTCACATCGACGGCACCGTTGCGTCCTATCACGCTGTTGCCGGTAAGCAGGCTGCTCTGCGCTGTGATGTCCAGCCTCCCCGAGTCCACCCACAGAATCGACGCACCGCTGTCTTCCGTCGCGGACCAATGGGCGCCCGCGGTGAGCTTGATCACGCCAAAGGCATCGCCGCCGACGACCTTGTCCACGTCCACATCGCGCACATAGGAGAACTGCGCGGGATCGAATGCCGGATTGATGTTTCCGCTCACCGGCTTGCCATCGATGACCAGGACATCGTTGGTCGTTGCATAGTCCATCGAGGTCGCCACCCTGTCGCTGAACAGCGTCACGTCCGGATAGGCCGTGCAGCCACCGTCCTCGCTGGTGTCGTGGGTCGGGCAGAAGCGGGTCGCGATGGCCATCGTGGCCGGATCGAAATAGCGGAGGAAGCCGGAGCTTTCCGTCAGTTCGTAGTGGGCCTGGGTGATCCGGCCTTCAATGACGGCAAAGTCCCTGGCGCCAAACATGTCCCGGTAGTACTGGATGTACTTCTCCTGGCCCGGGTACGGCGTGGGAACACCATCCCGGGCTTCGCCATGGATCCCCAGCACGGTCATGTCGTAACCGTCATACACCGGCAGGGCGAAGCGGGTGATCCGACGATTGACACCCGCGACGAATGCATCGGCACACGCCGAGTAGCAACCACCGTCCAGCACGGTATCCAGGCCATTGCGGCGGATGACCTCGCCCATGCCAACGCCACCGCTGGCAGCACCACCGGGTGAATTGCGGAAGACGATCTGGCGGATGGTCCGTCCCTGCCGGTTCGCCGCGCTGAGAATGCGCTCCAAGGTCCTGGGATCGCTGCTCTCGACGCCGCCGGAGTAGTAGATCGTGTCGCCGTTCAGATGGAAGGTGCTTGCCTGCGCATCGAGCGTGGAGAGTCCTGCCATCAGAGCGAACGACATCGCCATGCTCAGCCTGGACCGGGAAATGAGGGGGGAGATCGACGAGTTCGACATGCGGGTTACCTGTGTTCGAGAGAGTGCCGCCCCGCCACCGCCCCTGCCGATGCAGGGCCGTTGGACGTCGCAGTGCCATCCGTCGTGCCTGTGGCCGACGACAGGAAGCACTAACGGCCGAAGGTCGCCCTCACCCCCAGTCGGGCGGCGAATCGCGCCACATCGCAGCGAGGCGTGTCGGCAGGCTCCCGGCGCGGCCTTGGTGGCCGCGGCTGCCAGCCACCACGGCCGTCGGGCCTGGGCCCGCACCACCAGCACCACAAAACAGAAATCCCCGACCGGGGCCAGGGATCTTCATTACAGCGGGCATCAGAAACAAGAGCCCTGCGATCTACGCATCAGCTTGCCGAGCCTGGTCGCAGCTTGTTCAAGCGTCAGGCGTTCGACGGAGCCCAAGGTGCGGCGCTTCCCTTGCGCCCAGGTGAAGATCCAAGCCTTGTGGCCAGAGGTCTGCACTCGCAGGATCAGGCCACGAACCTAACCTGAGCGCCCCTGAGCTCGCAGGTCTATCCTTGGCCCAGCCGCGAGAACGATGCTTTTGGTGAGAGCGGACAACATCGGGAGAATTGTCCGTAAGCGGCGATGGACCCAACTTACGCCAGGATGCGAGGCGATGTCTGGATGCGGATCGTCCGCGACCAACGTGTCCCGTTAGCCTTTGTATCGATGTCCTTCCCTTCCCTTTTCTATTTCAGACAATTCATTCAGCCCGCATCTTCCAGCTGCGACTGCAGATGTCGGAAGGCTGCGACGCACTCCGGAACGCCATCTGACAGATCTTCGAAGAAGAACTCTCTGTAGAAAATATCTGGCCAGATAAGGACGCTGCCACCACGAATTTCAATCCTCCAACAGTCCGGGAGTCTTCCATCAGTCACTGAGAATATATCAACCGGCGCAAAAATCAGATTCCCATGATCGCTGACCAGCTGACAAGTAAGTACGCCAGCCCGATACACAGATGAGGCTTCATGCAGGCTAAGCCCATAAACCGTGTACTCCCTCCCGCGAGTCACGGACAATCGAGGCTTTAGCTTACCCTCTGCGCCGAGACCAGCGAGAACGCTCTCCCATTCATCGATAACTTTAACTCGCATTGAGCTACTTCCCCTCTTCAATGAGCTTTGTTTTTGGCTCAACAACCTGCCCGCTCGACTGATTCCGATATGCGTGGGTGGAAAACTGCTGACCATCTGGCGCCTTATGAGAAGAGCTTGACACCTTGGTCCAATCTGACGCCTGCCCTCCGTGCACAGCACTAAGACGCGCCGAATCCCGCAGCACCACTTCACTAGGGCCGCCAGCAATGATGTCCCCTTGCCCTGATATCAGCTCGCCAAGCTGCTGCTCGCTGCCAAGTTGCTTATTCAACCTAACTCCATCCGCTATATTGTCGGCGCCTTTTATCAGCTTCCCAGCCCCATCCCCTACTACGGGGACAAGCCCAACTACTGCGGCAACTATGTTGACGACAGATGGATCCTGAGCAGCATCTACGCCGCCCTTTATGTCGCCAACAATGGGGGTGAAGTCTGCGACCATGGAGGCAGCTTCACGGAACGCCTGCCTGGTTTCAGGCTTCGTCCAGTCGGTCTCGTAAACCGAGCGCGGCAGACTCTGCCTTCCATCAGGATCAGTGAACTTGTACGGATTGCCGTTCGCATACCGATACCGATTGAACTGCCCAACCGGCTGCTCATACGCCGTCACCGGATCCACCGACAGGAACACCCCAAGCTGCGGGTCCATGTACCGCTGCTGCATGTAGCTCAGTCCGGTCGACGAATCGCTCACATGCCCCGTGTACCCAGGCCCATCGCCGACCTGCCCGCCCACCACCGCCCCGTATGGCTCGTAGACATGGCGCTTGATGACGCTGCCGTTGGCATCGCTCTCGGCCACGACCGAGCCGAGGACATCAGTGTGGACGTAGGTGACCGTCTGTGCAGCGGCATCGAACACCAGCGCCACGACGGCAAGCAACAACAACGGACAGATGCGCCTGATCATCCCGGACATGGTGTGCTCTCCGTTCAGAGGGGCGGATCGCCCGGGTTTTCCGGCTTCGGATCCCGCTCAACCGTGGGCTCGAAAGGTGACGACCAGCCTGAGCAGCCAGCGGCATTGCATGCCCGCACTACATAGGGACTGGTGCAGTATGCAATCGAGTAGCTCTCCCCCTGGATCTCGTTGAGTGGCCCGGAATACATCTGGCCATACACGGTCGTGCCATCGCCTGCATGGAGTTCGTACCGCTCCGCACCGCTCGAGGCAGTCCAGCTGACACTGCAGTTTGCGAACTCGCTGTCGTGCGGTCCGGCGTAGTACCAGTGATGATGTGCATAGGTGATCGTAGGGGTCGACGGCGGACGTATCACATTGACCGTCCTTGTCGCAGACCAGGCACTACACCCGCTGCTGTTGCATGCGGACGCGCGATAGGCATAGCTGCCGGGTGCGCCGGGATTCAACGAAGCGCTTGTACCGGAGTGATCGCCAGCTCCTGCCCACGCAGCGCCGTTCACGCTCTGCTGCAGACTGTAGCGTGTCGCGCCGCTCACCGCTGACCAGCTGACCGTATATGCCGCCGTCGCCGAGGCCGGAGCATTCAGCGTTGGAGCGCTCTGAGGCGGGAGCAGAACCGTGACCATGCCAGTGCTTGAGTAGCTGCTGCAGCCTCCCGTATTACAGGCTCTTACCCGGAACGAGTAGCTGCCATTAGCCCGTCCGCTGACCGAGATACTGGTACCCGCACCGCTCTGGATCTGCGACCACGCCCCGGATGTCAGCTCCTCCAGTCGGTACTCGGTTGTCGCGGCAACCGTCGTCCATGTGACAGTAAAACCGCCATTCGTACTGGATGCAGGCACAGCCAAAGCCGGCGCAGCGGATGGAGGCAGGACCACGACCGTTTTGACCGTTGCAGAGTAGTTTCCACAGCCACTGGCGTTGCAGGCCCGGGCGCGGTACTCATATGAACCGCTTGGCTTGCCACTGACTGCCTTGCTGAGTGCGGAAGCATCCTGCACGTTGCCCCATGCTCCTCCCGCAATACGCTCTTCAAGCTGATAGGACGATGCTGTGAGAACCGACAGCCAGCTCACCGTCCAAGCTCCCGAGCTATTGGTAGCGGGAGCCGTGACGGCGGGCGCGGCGGGCACCAGCAGCACGATGATCGCCTTCTCGGCTGACCAGGCGCTACAGCCACCGGCGTTGCAGGCCTGAACCCGATAGCTCCAGGTGCCGGAAGTCTTTCCGGAAACACTGCGCTGCGTCGCTCCTTCCGCCTGCAACTCCTTCCAGGTTCCAGTCCCCAGCCTTTCCTCCAGCCGATACTCCACAGCGCCGGCAACGCTGCTCCAGCTCACAGGGAATGCTCCGGTGGTGCTGTTTCCGGCCAGTGAAATGGTCGGCGCCCCTGCCGGCGGCAGGAGCACCGTGGTCGAAACGATGTTTGACCAGGGCCCACAACCTGCAGAGTTGCATGCGCGCACCTGGTAGCCGTAACTGCCCGTGGCTTTGCCGCTGATCGCCGCGGACGTCCCAGAAGTACTGGCCAGATTGGTCCAGGCCGCCGCCCCAAGCCGCTCCCTGGGTTCGTACCGGACGCTGCCCGCCACTGGCGTCCAGCTTACGGTGAAGGCACCGGAATAGCTGCTGGCAGGCGCAGTGACAGTTGGCGCCGTGTCCGTCGGGTAGATCACGGTCATCGCCTGCGTGGCCGAATAGGGCCCACATCCAGACACATTGCAGGCCCGCGCTCGATAACTGTAGTTACCGGCCGCCCTTCCACTCAATGTGACACTCAGGGCTGCGGCGTCGTGTACAACAACCCACGCTCCGTTGCCGGCCTGTTCCTCGACAACGTAGCGGCTTGCATCCGCCACGGCCGACCAGCTTATGGTGTGGGTGCCACTGAGACCGACCGCTGGCAGCGCCAACGAAGGTGCCACTGCCGGCACCGGAACATGGTTGACGACGACGGAGCCGCTCCAATCCCCGCACCCGCTTCCCTGACAGGCTCGGACTTGATAGTGGCGTGGACCTTTAGCAACCCCCGAGACAGCGAAGGAAAGCGCACGACCTGCGTAGGCGCTGCTCCAGGATGCACCCGAACTGCTGGACACACGGAGCTCATAACGATTCGCGTTTCCGATCGAACTCCAGCTGACCGTGTAACTTCCGGTTGCTACAGTGGCTGGGGCAGTGAGGACAGGAGCCACAAGAACAACAGCCGTTTCCACCTGCGCAATCAGATGGCTGCCCAGACTCACGTACTCAAGCTCCTTTCCGGTGCGCTTGTTGTGCTGTCGACGCAGCACTCCATCATTGCCGTAGAAGGAGAGGATGTCTCCAGCCGAGGCGTTGTAACTGCCTACTCGTCGCCCGTGAGCATCGTATGCATAGGTCTCGCGGCCGCCAACGTCACGCAGGCGATTGCCGAGATCAAAACGGAACACCTCACCATTCTTCACGGCAAGGTTGCCCTGCACATCGTAGTCGAGGCCGATGATGGCACTCCCGTCATCCTGATTCACGGTCGTCATGCGGTTACGTGCGTCGTACCAGTAATTGTGCTGCTTGATGCCGCCCAGCTTGGCACTGCGCAGGTTGTCCAGAACGTCGTACGTGAAGCGATAGATTTTGTCGCCACCGAAGGAGGCCGAGCTGGCCTGCGTCAGGCGATCGGAGGCGTCATACTGCATCTGCCGTGACTTGGCCGCTTCGATCGCATCCGTGATGCTGGCAACGTTGCCGTTCTTGTCGTAGGCAATGCTGGTATCCAGAACTCCAGAATCGATCGCACGGGACGGCAGTCCGCGAGTGTTCTGGGCCATGCTGTGGGCGATGCCATTGCCGTAGCTGAAAGCCCGCAGCGCGCCATTGGGATAGTAGGCAACGCCGGTGGCAAAGGTCCCAACCCGGGTTGGTTGACCGAGCGCGTTTGGAGCCAGCGCCACCTGCAGACCACTGGGATACTGCAGACTGGCCAACGCACCATTGGCGTCGTAGCCATAGCCCATCGCCCAGATTCCCGACCCCGACTGCTGCAGGGTTTCGCTGATGATCAATCCTCGCTTGGCGTAGTCATAGGTATTGATGACCTGCCTTCCGTCCGGATTGCCGGTTACCACCTGCGTCGGAAGACCGGCGCCGTTGTATGACCACAGCTGGTCACCACTACCGTCGGCGAAGATGAGCTGTTTCAGCCGATTGCGAGCATCGTAGGTGCGATCGACACGGCGGCCTGAGGCTTGCGCTGCAGCCGAATCACAGGTGTTGGTCGCATTCTGAGTCAGCCCGGCCGCGGACCATGCAAGATTTCCGGCTGCGTCGTAGCCCATGGCCGTCGCGCCAGTTTCGGGCTCGACACTCTTGCAGAGCTCCTGCTGGGGGTTGTAAACGTAGGAACGCGTAATCGACACGCCGCTGGTTGCGTTTCGGCGCTTGATCGATGTCGGCTTTCCGAACAGGTCACGCCCGATGTCGGTGAAAGCGCCACCCGGGTGCTCGATTGCTACCGCCTGATCATAGGATGGCGTGTCGTAGACTCGATGCTGGGTAATCGTTGATTGCCCGCGCGCATCAGTGACACGTACACGCATGCCTGACTGATAGCTCGTCAAGGTGGTCAACAGACCCTGTTCGCTATCGATTGAACTTGACGTTGGCCGTCCCAGCGCGTCGAACTCGCTCCACTGACCGGTGCTTGGACTAGCCCCCGCAGCTGGATAGGACTGGAACGTCGTGCGACCCGCATGGTCATACGTGAATCGTTGATAGCGCCCGGTCGCGGAGGGGCTGTTCGCATCCTGCTCAAGGGTCAATGCAGGGCGCCACATCGCATCGAACCACGTCACCTTGTTGCGGCTTCCGGTACTTGTCGTCAGTCGCCAGTGGCCACCCGCCATTCCATGCTCGACAGCGTCAACCCGCTCGAAGACCTGGGTGGTCGGGCTCCACGCCACGGTGTCGCCCACCGCAAATGCCTTGCGTGTCTGCCTCCCCATCGCGTCATAGTCGAAGCTCGTCTGGTAGCCCAGCTCGTTGGTGACCGAGCGTATCCAACCATTGTCGTCGACACTTGCCGACATCGATGTGCCATCCGCGAAGCCTATCGACTGTGGGATACCGCGCTTCCAGCTACTCAGTGTCGTGCTGTTGCCACGACCATCGGCAAAGCTGGCCACAGTGCCATCAGCATGGTAACTCAGCGCTTGAAGAAGCTTGCCGAACCGCCGCTGTTCGGTAGGCATGGCCTTTGCGTTGTAGACCGTCTGGACTTCAACGAGACCGGTATTGTCGTTGGTCTGACTGGATACCTGGCCAAGGATCCAGGCACTGGTGTCATTGTAGTAGCCGGTAGTATCAGTGCGACTGGCGCCTTGTGAACTGCTCCGCGTAACGCGCGATGGCCGGCCATAGCTGTCAAAGGCGTCCACGTGCCAGGTCATCGTTACGCCATCGCGTCGGATCTGCCGCGTCCGCAGGGGACGGACGAGCGCTGACGTCCCATCGAATCCGCCCCACGCCCAACCGTACCGGTCGGGGAACGGAAATGATGCCGCCTCAGCAGAAGAAACGTAACTGAGCTCCTCCGTCTCCAGCACCACACCAGATGCGGCCACCGTCTTGCGCCCGAGCAGTTTTCCTTCGTTGTGCTCGAAGACGATCCCGTAGGTCTCTTCGATCCAGCTGCCGTCGGGCTGTGTGATCTTCACGACCTTGGTCTGCGGGCAGCTCGTGCACGGAGTTACCGTCCCCTCCCACATCGGCTGGAAGTCACCAGAATCGCCATACGTCCACCGCATCTGAGACAGCCCCGGGCCGTCAATGGTCTTCTCGGTCAATGCCAGCAGGTCGGAGTAATAAGGAACACCGAGCACGTGACGCAGAATCCCCTCTCCCGCGGACTCCGGCGCGCAGTAGTGCACAGGGACGCCGGCCCTGTAATGGCGTTGATGATCGAATCTGAAGTTGCCGACGGCACCGGATGGATGCTTGATGCGAAGCCGGTACACCTTCTCACGCAGGGGCGCGACGCCGCCGCACCCTTGGCCGGGGTCCTCCGTCCAGTTTTCATAGGCGATGCGATTATTGTCCAGGTGCTCGATCTCCCAGGACGAGCCATCCGGTTGGGTGACCCGCTGCAGTGCAGCCCCCGCATATCCGTAGTTCCACGTACGCCCGTTCGCCGAAGCACTCTGCAGCTTCGAACCGCTGTAGTTCAGTGTGATAAGACGACCGTCGCTACCGGCGATACTGGTCGGATGCCCGCTCGCGTTGTAGCTGATGCTGACACTGTTCCCGAATCGATCTTCGATTCGGCTTGCGAGCAGATAGACCTCCATCCGTGTCTTGATGTATCCGATGGAGGAATCGACCATCATCTGCCCGACGGTACGCTGCGTACCCACATTGAAGGTGTATTTTATTCCATCCTTCGTCTGCAGGATGAAGCCCTCACCTTCATAGCCCGCCACCATGGGCGTGCAGCTCACCGCGTCCAGTTCGTTGGTCGTCCAGCTCCAGTTGTCCGCGCGCCGGGCATCGGGACGGAAGCTGGCAGGAGGACTGCCGATCAGGGACCGGGCACCATGACCCGGTAGATTCACCGAGTAGCCTGACCAGAGGTCGTTGATTCTGAAGGGCAGCTCGGTGTAGGGAATGAAGTTCGCGCTGCAACGTGGAACCTTGGTCGATCCCCGGTATGTCCACCCGTAATCCGCGTCGAAAACACCGGAGATGTACGGGACGTCGATGTTCCAATCGCCCGCACCGCCGTAGATCTCAGGGTCCTGGCCAAGATGCGGTATCGGACGGATGCTGAATCTGCGGGCGAGTGCCACCGGCAACGCGTTGCTGCCCGGCAACGAGATATCGGTTTGCCGGAAGTGCGCGGCCCGATCGAACGCGTTCACCGAGTCCCCGAACAGATCAGACGTGAGTGGGCCAACCAGTTCCGCCGAGCGCAGCTTTTTGTCGTACTCCTGGTAGGGCTGCTGCACCGCCTGCTGCGCCTGTGCCGCGCCTGCCATCCACAGAATCAGGAAAGCCGCGCTGATGGACTCGAGTACCAGGCGACCACTCTTCTTTGCAACTGTTTCCATCCCTGTCCCCCTAATCCCTTGATCGAGAATTGTGATCCCACTTCCAGACTTCAGTTACGCTGCGCCCGCGGTTGCAAACAGAACCGCACGGCCTTCCCGCTCGCACCGATACGCCCCCGGCCCAGGGTCGGCGTCAGCGCGGGCATGCTTACTCGAAAAATTCTGACCCCGACTCGTGACCCGGACTCCCAGGGTCACGGAGCAAGATTGCACTAACAGATACGGATCGCGAACACCCCAGCAGCGCCGCCAGCTATGTGGTGCCAATAGCGGGAAGATCGAGCAGGCGCTCTCGACGACGGCCGAGCCAACGGCATCGGTAGGATGTACGAGCGCCGTCTGGGCAAGCACGAACGGCGACAGCCGAGGTCAGTCGGCAGCACACAGCGCAGCCAGCGGCCCGCCGCAGCCAGCGTCCGGATTCGATCTTCAAATCCCCTGAAGCGGATCAACACAACGCCTGCAGTTCCCCCGAACCTGCACATCCTTCCAATCCCTGAAAGAGCCTTGAAGGAAGGCTGGGTATTCATAACACAGAACCGGGGCCTGGATGACGGGACTGCAGCATTGACGCCAGAGGCACCAGCCCGCGCGGCAGCCACCGAGCGCCCGGAAGCCTCGGGAGGGGCCGGATCAATCAACAGCAGGAGGCGCTCCCGGGCTGCCAACCAATCCGCATTCCGCCGGGCACTGCCCGACGCTACCACAGCAGGAAAAAAGCCCCGACCCGGTCCGGGGCACTTCATGCAACGGGTGCCGGAAACAGGAGTCGAACCTGCGACCTACGCATTACGATCGACCTCTCCCAACCAGTCAATTGCGCCGTGCAACCATGTCGACCAAGCGTCATGGTCATGGGCGGAACTTCGTGACCTTATTGCGAAGGCAGTCAGTTAATCCGTCGATGGCCATACGGACACAGGACTGGTCGACCATGAAGCTGAAACTGGCTGTCACCACCAGACCGGAGAAGTAGCTAAAAGTAAACACAGCTTTATTCGTGGATCGAACAAAGCGCGGATCATCTCCCAAGCCGACCTCAAGCACCTGCCCACCTCCATCTGCAGGCTGGAGCGCGCGCGAGAATGATCCACCGTCATCCAGCCAGTCTACAAAAGACTGCCTAAGCCCTTCCAATGCGTCTCGCGCCACGATGACTTGCGGAAGCACAACGCGAAAATCCTCAGTTGCCTCCCGCCCCCCCTCTGGCGCTCGATTCCAGTACTCGCCAACCAGCGTGAAGCGACAGACCATTTCGCGATCTGTGCTCTCCACAACTTCACACTCGAGATTCTCCATTCCTCGATTTGAGGGCAGCGACCATCTACGATCAGTCATCGAGACCTCCCTGTTGGATTTCCCTTGGGTCGGCGAGAATGCTCCTCGTTTCTATTGACATTTCTTTCTCCGGTATCGTGTGGAGTCCTTCCCCTGCTCGCATGCCCTCCTTGATCACTTCCGGGCCCACGGTCAGGAATCACCGAGTCGGGATCGCTACTTGAAGCGCCTTCATTTCTTCTCGTTTCAGACTGACGCCCACTTGTACTCTCAGGTGAATATGGATCACTCGGGATGAATGGCGATGGCGATCGTCCCGATTCGCCCCTGCTTCCAGGAATAGGCTGCCCATCTCGCCCCCGCCGCACTGTATCCCGACCTGCGGGACGTTCAGTGGGCCTCGAAGTTGGCCTTCCACTTGGCCCGCTCTCGCGATTCCCCCCGGATGTATCCTCACTGCGCTGGATGTTTCCACCGGGGTGGGGAACCGGGATGGGAAGGATGTAAGGGGCCGGCATCGGAATCGCCTGCCGTCCATCAGGATCAGTGAACTTGTACGGATTCCCGTTCGCATACCGATACCGATTGAACTGCCCAACCGGCTGCTCATACGCTGTCACCGGATCCACCGACAGGAACACCCCCAACTGCGGATCCATGTACCGCTGCTGCATGTAACTCAGCCCGGTGGCCGAGTCGCTCACATGCCCGGTATACCCCGGGCCATCCGTGACCTGACCACCGACCACAGCACCGTAAGGCTCGTAGTCATAGCGCTTGATCACGTTGCCGTTGGCATCGCTCTCGGCCACGACCGAGCCCAGCGCGTCCGTGTGGATGTACGTCACCGTCGTCTGGGCAATTGCGGCTGGCGACACGCCAAGGCCGAGCAGCAGCACGCAGCACAGCCAGGCGCCGAATGCCCCCAGCTTCCGAATTCGATCTTCAAACCCCCTGAAGCGGGTCGACACACCGCCCGCAGTTCCCCCGAACCTGCGCATCCTTCCAATCCCTGAAAGAGCCTTGAAGCAAGGCTGGGTATTCATAGCACAGGAATGACCGGCTGCGGTTGCCACGTCAGGAACTGTGCGAGGAGCCAAGCGCTCGGGAAGCCGGAGGGACGAGTAGGCCGCGAGACTCGGAAATTGCGGCTGCCCGCCATGGGTTGGCACTGCCGGGAACTCGCATTCCGCCGGGCATGGCCCGGCGCTACCAGACACAAAAAAGCCCCGACCAGGGCCGGGGCTTTTCATCAAACATGGTGCCGGAAACAGGAGTCGAACCTGCGACCTACGCATTACGAATGCGCCGCTCTACCAACTGAGCTATTCCGGCCGAGCACGGGATTTTACGGGCTCCCCTGCCCGGTGGTCAATCCACCCTCGGTCAGCCTGCCTCCACCCGGTTCGCGCACGCCCGCCCGGCCGCGAAATCCGCCAGGTTGCCCAGCGTGATCGCCGAGATCTCCTGCAGGGCCTCCACGGTGAAGAAGCCCTGATGGCCGGTCACCAGTACGTTGGGGAAGGTCATCAGGCGCTGGAATGCTTCATCGTCGATGATTTCCCCGGAGAGATCCTGGAAGAACAGCGCGCTTTCCTGCTCGTACACGTCGATGGCCAGGTGGCCCAGCCGGCGTGATTTCAGCGCGCGGATGACCGCATGGGTGTCGACCAGACCGCCACGCGAGGTGTTGACCAGCATGGCGCCCGCCTTCATCTGCGCCAGCGACGCATCGTTGATCAGGTGATGGGTGTCCGCCGTCAATGGGCAGTGCAGCGACACGATGTCGGCGCGGGACAGCAGCTCGGCCAGAGCCACGTTTTCTCCCAGCCCGGCGAAGGATGCCGATGGATAGGGATCATGGCCCAGCACCGTGCAGCCCAGGCCCTTGAAGATGCGCGCCGTCGCCACACCGATCTTGCCGGTGCCGACGATGCCGACGGTGCGGCCATGCAGGGTGTGCCCAAGCAGGCCATCGAGCATGAAGTTGCCTTCGCGTACGCGGTTGTAGGCGCGATGCGTCTGCCGGTTGAGGGTCATCACCAGGGCCAGGGCATGCTCGGCGACGGCCTCAGGTGAGTAGGCCGGCACGCGCGCGACGAACAGGCCCAGCGACGTCGCAGCGGCGAGATCGACGTTGTTGAAGCCGGCGCACCGCAGCAGCACGGCACGTACGCCTTGCGCGTGCAGGGCCTGCAGCACAGGGGCATCAAGACGATCATTGACGAACACGCAGACGGCGTCGCAGCCCTGTGCCAGCGTGGCGGTATGCAGGTCGAGCGCGGCATCGAAGTAGATGAACGCGAAATCCTGTTCTGCGGCGCCGCGTTGATTGGCCTCGTCAAGAAAGCGGCGATCATAGGGCCGGGCGCTGAAGACTGCGATCTGCATGGAGGGGCCTGGGTGGAATTCCATGCCGAACCATACCGCAGCAGCGTGCGTCCTGGGATGGCACCGGCGATGCGGGCATCGCCGGTGCCGCCGGCCACTCAGAACCGGTAACCCAGGCCCAGCTGCACACCATTCTGCAGCTGGCCGTCGCGGCGCTCGCCCACATAGTCGACCATCACCGACAGCCGCTCGCTGGCCCGGCTGGTCACACCCAGGTTCCAGCTCAGCACCTGCTCGCCCACCGTCTGGCTGTCGCTGCCGAACACCAGGTCCGGCGCCGCCGCAAAGACGGTGCTGTAACGGGCCTGCGTATCCCCCAGCTCCTTCTGCCACACCACCCGCGCCCGCGGGGTGATGCGCTCGCCGTTGTTGCCCTCGAAGGTCTTGAACAGCTGCAGGCCTGCACCGACCCGGATGCTCTCCAGGCTGCCGCCACGCCCGGCCAGCGCCGCCACGCCCTGCCCTTCGTTGAACCGCGTCGCGGAGGTGCGCGCGTAGTCCACCACCGGCAGCAGCGGCTGGATCACCACGCCCTTGCCGCGGGTGAAGGAGAACGCATGTTCCACCCGCGCGGAGATCGCATCGTTGCTGTACTTCGCACGCAGCGGGTCCTGCAGGCCCTCGATGCCGGCGATGCTGCGCCGGGTGTCGTGGCGCAGGTCGGTGTAGCGCACCGCCGCGGACAGGTAGCCGCGTGAGTAGATCGCGTCCAGGTAACCGCCCACATCCAGCGCACGCACGTCGCCGGTGAAGCGGGAGGCGCCACGGGCCTTGGTCGACATGTCCGCGGCCGCCACGCTTACGCCCAGGCCGACACGGTCATCGGCCAGGCGCGCATCGGCACCGACCACGATGCCGCCCACGGTATGGCTCATCCCGGCCACGCCGGCATCGGCATCGATGCGGCCATGGCTGGCGAAGCCACGTGCCCAAAGTCCGTGGCCACGCTGGCCATCACCGCTGGCCCCCGCACCTGCTGCCGTCGGCTCGACCAGATGCATTGCCAGCTGGTTGAACAGGGTGCCATGGCGCATGCCCGGCTGTGCCGACATCGACTGCGCGACCTGCGCGGCCAGGCCATCGGCATCGCCACCGGCACTGCGCATCGCCGCCTGATGCTGCTGGACCACGTTGCCGATGCTGCCCAGCAGGGCGTTGTCGGCCAGGCGCAGGGTGGCGTGCGCATCGCCACGCAGCGCACCGGCCTGCTGCGCGACCACGTCGCGGTCGGCAAACTGCAGTGCGCCCAGCAGCGGCTTCAGGCCACTGTCATGGCGATCGGATGCAGCTCCCAGCACACGCCCCAGGTCATCACCGGACGGGCCGTTGGCGAACAGATCCCACTGGTCGAAGCCCGGGTTGGCGGTCAGCCACAGACCGTCGGCCGTCTGCCTGACATTGAAACTCAACAGCGAGTTGTGGCGCGGACGGAACACCTCACCGCCGCTGATGCTGGCGCTGTAGCCAGTGTCGCCCAGCCGCACGACCTCCTGGAAGCCATCCTGGTAGATCGGGCCTTCAACCAGATCGCGACGGAAGTCCTTGCTGTAATAGCCCTGCGCCACGTTCAGTTCAAGGAAGGCGCCCTTGGAGATCACCAGCGCGCCATCGAGCACTTTGTTGGTGGACGGGTCGAAGAAATTACCCACGCGCACGCGACCACCGGCACTGCCGCCGCTCTCGGTCACGTCGAACAGCACTTTGCCGCCGGGCATGACGTTGACGTAGCCATGGGTGACCAGATCACCTCCGCGCGGCATCAGCGTGCCGAACACGCGCAGGCGGTTGAAGCCATCCTCGCGCCAGGACGGGCCGGTGCCACCCAGCAATGCAGTGCTGTCCATCGCGGTGCCCGCCACGTCGCCGTGGCCGACCAGCATGCCCGCACCGAGCACACGCACTTCCGGGGCACGCAGGGCGCCACCTTCCAGGGCGATGGTGCCATTGTCGACCAGCATGAAGTCCGCACCGGTGGTTGCGGACGAGCGCCAGACAGCGCCATTGGCAATCCGGATCACGCCCATCGAATCGTCCAGCGTGGACGCGCCCAGATCGCCCAGCCGAAGCTTGGACAGCAGCAGGGCCTGCACGCCGGGATCGCTCAGATAATCCTGCACCGAACCAGCGCCGATGCCCTGCGGACCCGTGCTGGAAAGGTTGTAGATGGTCAGTGCGTAGGAAAAGTACGCCGACGGTCGATCGGTGCTCCAGCGCGCGAAATCATCATCGACGAACGTCTGCAGCTGGCGTCCCGTCCGCAGGTAGCCCGGATTGATGTCACCGGTGACGTCCGCAATGACATTCAACGTATCGCCCGGATCACGATAGCCGGTTGCGGTGATGATCCGGTTGCTGTGAATGTCCTGCCCAGGGAACGACTCCAGCGCGCTGCCGCTGCCATCCGGATCGAACGTGACCGACGTACCGGGGGTGCGCGCAGGATCGCGGAACACCAGCAGGCCGTTGGGCTTGACCACTTCGTACATCGCCTTGTGCAGCAGCCCAGCATCCATGCCGCCGCCATAGTTGCCGGTGTAGATCTGGGTCATGCGCGGCGACGGCTCGTAGATCACATTGCTGCCGTTGTTGGCCGCATGGATCTCCACCGAATCGACAATCGGCAGATCACCGGCAAGATAGCGCTCCACGCCCCCGGACTGCATGATCGAGCAGGACGAGATGCAGTGGCCCGATACGATGGTGTTCAGGCCGGACGTGCGGATCACCCCCTGCAGCCACTCGCCGGCAATCAGCGCGCCACCGTTGGAGGTGCGCAGCACCACCTCCCGGATCGGCCGCCCCTCGGCCTGCGCCTTGGCCAGCAGCGCCGGCAGCGAAACGACGTCGGCGAAGGTGACGCCACCGCTGAGGAAGATGCGGTCTCCCTGCACGTGATAGTTCATTGCCATGGCGTCATCAGCCTTGACCATGACGCCAACACCTATCAGGCCGGCCAGGGCCAGACTCAACTTGGACTGCTTCATACCGTTCTCTCTCCCCCCGCAACACGCGGACGGGAAGCTAAACGCCAGAGCGGGAGACCCTCCCCCGCTGCATGCCATGGAAAAGAATGAACGGATTCAGATCAAGTTGGCAGTCAAATCCGTGGCTGAGTTAGCGCTCTTGAACGCCTTTACAGGAGAAATACAGCCTCCGGCAAATTTAAAAACGCAGAAAGGGCGGTAACACCCCCAGTGGCCATCCGAGTGAAAGGTGAACGAATTCATGATCGACACGTGCAGGCCGGCGGCTCTTCCCCATCCGGTCATCGTCGCGTAAAACTCGGTGGCGCCCCCTCTCAATCGTTGCCCGAGGCCAGCCCTGTCCGCTTCGTCCCCCCTGATCCATCGCGCACCGGATCCGCCTGGGCCTCCGGACGCCTTCATCACGTTCGTAAGGGAAGAGCGCGCGCCGTTGTGCACTTTCCTGCGTACCCGTGGGGTGGGCCCGGAGGATGCGGAGGACATCGCCCAGGACTGCATGGAACGGTTGATCCGCTATCGCGCGCACGGCACCGAGGAGCTGCGCCTGCTGCTGTATCGTATCGCCCGCAACCGCCTGGCAGACCGCGGCCGCTCGCCGCAGGCGAGACCGCATCTGTCGCTGGCCGAGCGCGATGGCAGCGACGAGCCCTCCAGCACGTCAGCCGACCCGCTGCGCCAGGCCGAATCCGGGCAGATGCTCGCCCTGCTCCGGCAGGCCCTGTTCAAACTGCCGGAGCGCGCGCGCGAGGTGTACCTGCTCAACCGGATCACCGGGATGAGCTACACGCAGATCGCGCAGCACTGTGGCATCACCGCCAAGACCGTGGAAAAACACATCGCCCGTGCACTGCAGGGCCTGCGTCAGGAGCTGGGGCCACACCCGCTGCACAACGACAGGGACAACGAATGATCAGCACCCGGCACACGGAAGAGGCGGGAGTGTTCGAGCGCGCCAGCGCCTGGGTGGCGCGCCTGGAGGCACACGACTGCACGCCCGAGGAACGCGAGCGCTTCGAAGACTGGCTGGCGGAGGACACCCGCCACGTCAAGGCGTGGGTACAGGCCGAAACGCTCTATCAGCAGAGTGCGGGCCTGGCCCAGGATCCCTGGCTGCGCACGGCGGCGGCGCGCGCCGCGCATCCGGCCCGGCGCCGCTGGCTGCCCGGCGTCGCTGCTGCGGCGGCGCTCTGTCTGGCCATCGGCATGGGCTGGATGGTCGCCACCGATGGCAATCCCACGCCCCGCATCTATGCCAACGACAGCCTTGCTCCCCGCCAACAGACGCTGGCCGATGGCAGCTCCGCCATCCTGGACGCAGGGACCACGTTGACCGTGCGCATGGGCTGGCGCCATCGGGAACTGGTCCTGGAGCAGGGTCGGCTGCAACTGCAGGTGGCACCGTCGCGCAAGGCCCTGCGCGTGCAGGCAGGCAATAGTTCGATCCGCGATATCGGAACCACCTTCCAGGTGGAGCGCCTGCGCGACGGCCATGTCGAGGTCGCCCTGCTGGAAGGCGCAGTGGAGGTCACCAGCGGCAGCGCGCAGCACACGCTGGCACCGGGTCAGCAGCTGCAGGTACTGCCCTCCGGACGGATCCAGCCGGGCCCTGCGCTCGCCTCGACCGAAGCGGCTGAGGCCTGGCTGCAGGGACGGCTGGTGTTCGATGCCACTCCCCTGGCGACCGTGGTCGAACGCATGAACCGCTACGGCCGCACGCAGATGGTGATCGCCGATCCGGAGATCGCCAATCTCGCGGTCAGCGGCACCTTCCGTGCAGGCGACGCAGAGGAACTGCTGTCTGCGCTGGAGCTGGGATGGTCCGTTGCCGGCCAGGCGCGTCCGGATGGCGCGCTGGAACTGCGGCGTACCTACTGAGGAGAAAGGCGGTGATGGCAGGACCGGGCGCGCTGCAGTGGGGGCTGCTCCGGGGGCTGCTGTGGGTCATGTTCGGCGCTGCCAGCGCCGCGCCGGCCCACGCCGGCCAGCAACCCGCCAATGTCGACTACCACATCGCACCCGGCCCGCTGGCACCGGCACTGCAGCAATGGGCACGCCAGAGCGGCATCGCCCTGGTATTCGACGCCCGCGAGCTGACGGGCCTGCACACCCCCGGCGCCGACGGCCGACAGGCACCGGCGATCGCTCTCAAGCAGCTGGTCTCCGGGATGCCGGTGAACATCCTGCGCACACCCTCGGGGGCGTTCGTCATCCGCCGCGTCGCTGCTTCTGCCGCGCCTCCTGCACGTGCCCCGGCCGTGGCGTCGCCCAAGCCGCTGCCCGTCGCGCTGGCCCCTGCGCAGGTGGAACTGGCACCGGTACACGTCACCGGCAGCCGCCTGCCGCGCACCTCCGTGCAGACGACGCTGCCGATGACGATCATCGATCGCGAAGACATCCTGCGCAGTGGCTACGGCAGCCTGTTCGACCTGTTGCGGCACCTTCCCGGCATGAACGGCCACCCGGCGATGACCACGTCGCGCGGCGGCGATTCGCAGTATCTGCCGGTGGGCGCTGCAGCCACCACCAGCCTGGATGGCATGGGGCCGCGTGCGACGCTGTTCCTGGTCAACGGCCGGCGGTTGCCACGCTATCCGATGGTGTCGCTGGAACAGGGAGGTCTCACCGATCTGGGCGGCATTCCCCTGAGTTTCATCGAGCGCATCGAGCTTGTGCGCGGAGGCGCGTCAGCCATCTATGGTGCCGACGCGATGTCCGGTGTGGTCAACATCATCCTGCGCGAACAGGCCGAAGGCCCGGAGGCGACGGTGCAATCGGGCATCAGCAGCCGCGGCGACGCGCAGCAGAATCGCCTGCAGATCGCCAACGGCGGCGTACGCGAAGGGGGGGACCGCTGGTTCGCCGGCCTGGACCTGCATCGCATCGAGCACGTGGCCGGCGATCGCCGCGAGTGGCATGCGGAGACGTCGTTGTATCCGATCGGCGCGTTCTACGACGGCGCGTACATCCCCGCAGAACTCTGCGAAGGTCCCTTGATGCAGCGTGAGGATGGCTGCTGGTTCGACAGCGCGCGGCCGCGCTCGCTGCAGCCCGCGTCGGATACTGCCTCGGCCTACCTGCGTTACCGGCACGAGCGTGGCGAGGGACGCTACGCCTATCTGGAAGCACGCGGCAGTCACAATCGTCAGCGTTTCGATCTGGGGCCGACCGCCGTTGCCATCGGCCTGTACGGCATCACGTTCAACAGCGTGCTGCGCGAGGCCGGAAGCGTGCGCCCGCACGTGCGCGCCAGCGATGCCGACATCACCCTGGGTATCGGTCGCGAGCAGCAGTCACGCAGCTGGGATGCGGGCATCAGCGCGCAACGCAGCCAGGTCACCCTGGTCACGCCGGGCACCGTGCGCACCGAACCGCTGCTGCACGCCGCCGAGTCACTGGACTACCTTCCCGGCTTCACCTCGCTGCGTGCGGACAAAGCGCAACAGCTGTTCCCGTCGATCCGCAATCGTGGACGCACTGACCAGTGGCAGGGCTGGTGGGGCATGCAGCGGCAGCTGATGCAGTTGCCCGGAGGGCCGGCCCAGCTGGCCACCGGCGTCGATCTGCGCTACGAAGCATGGGCCTCGTTGCCCGATCCGTTGTTGATCCAGGGCGATCTGGCACTGGGCCTGCCCCAGCAGCAGCGACGCCTGTCACGTCGCAGCGGAGCCACCTATGCCGAGGTCGGCCTGCCGCTCAGCCGCTCGCTGCGCATGGACGTGGCCGCACGCTGGGACCGCGATGGCGATTACCTGGCGTTCTCGCCACGCGCGGGACTGCGTTGGAGTCCAACGCCCCACTGGTCGTTCCTGCTGACCAGCGGACAAGGCTACCGTGCGCCCAGCCTGTTCGAGCAGCGACGCCCCCCTGGCTACTTCGGCCTGGTCGCGCTGCCGGCCTCGCCGGGCCTGCCGCCCTGCGCACAGCCCGCGATCGACGGCAGCTGCCTGGTCAACGTGGAGGTCGCCGAGAACGACGCGCTGAAGGCGGAGCGTTCACGCAGCCATTCGCTGGCAGCCACGTGGACGCCCAACGACCTGTTCTCGCTGTCACTGACCCACAACATCGTCGAGCTGCGCAACGAGATCCTTGCCCTGAGGCCCACCGACGCGGCATGGAACCGCAGCACGTGGGAGCTGGATGACGAAGGGCGCCTGAGCAGTCTTCGCCTGTCATTCGACAACATCGGCCGCACGACGTCGCGCAATTGGGTAATGCGCGGCGAATACCGCGTCGACACCGATGACACCGGCCAGTGGCTTTTCTCACTGGACGCGCTGAAACAGCAGGCGCTGCGCCGCGAACGAGGGCAGGATGGCAGCGTGGATCTTCGCGGCCATGCCACGCCGGCAATGGCCGCGATCCTCACCGTGCAATGGCAGAACACGGCATGGGACGTGGCATTGCGCGGCAACCAGGTGGGACGCACGCGCGCCTGGCTGCCCGGTGCGGAATGCCCCGATGACCAGCGCGAGATGAACCATTGCATGAATCCACGGCAGCTGCGCTGGAACCTGCACATGGCGCGCAGGTTGGGGCCGCGGGTGATCGCCGCGCTGGACGTGCACAACGTGCTTGACCGGCAGCCGGTGAACTATCTGGTCGGCAACGGCGGACAGTTGCCGGGTTTGGATGATCCGCTGGGCCGCTATTTCCTGCTGACCCTGCAGTTCCGTTGAGGCCGCTGGCATCCACACGCGGGTGACACGGGCGGCGCGCTAGGGTGGGGCCACGCCCACCGTGAGGTACGTCATGCGTCCTTCGATCCGCCCGGTCGTCTGCGTACTGGCCCTGTTGCTCAGTGCCGGCGCGGCATGCGCCGACTCGCCCGCTTCGACCCCTGCGCCACCGGACCAGGCCTGGCAGCCGCTTTTCCAGCAGGTCCAGCGCGCGCATCTGTTCCCCGACCAGAAGACCTTTGCCGATGCTGTGCCGCGGCAGTCGCCGGCTGCACTGCTGGCTGACTGGCAGCGCGCGCAGCGACAGCCTGGCTACACGCTGCGGGCCTTCGTCGACAGGGCCTTCGACCTGCCCGGTGGGCCTGCGCCCTACGTCTCACCTGCCGGCCAGAGCCTGCGCGCGCATATCGAAGGCCTGTGGCCCGTGCTGACCCGGCAGTCCACGGCGGTGGATCCCCATGGCTCGCTGCTGCCGTTGCCGCACGCGTATGTGGTGCCCGGCGGGCGCTTCCGCGAGGTGTATTACTGGGACAGCTACTTCACGATGCTGGGACTGGCCTCCAGTGGCCGCTGGCCCCAGGTCCGCGCGATGGTCGACAACTTCGCGTGGCAGCTCGACCAGTATGGGCACATTCCCAACGGCAACCGCAGTTACTACCTGAGCCGCTCGCAGCCGCCGTTCTTCAGTCTGATGGTGACCCTGCTGGCCGCGCACGAAGGCGATCAGGCGTACCGCCGCTATCTGACACAGCTGCGCACCGAGCACGACTTCTGGATGCGGGGCGCCGATGGCCTTGCGCCCGGCCAGGCACGCGAGCGCGTGGTGCGCATGCCCAATGGCGACCTGCTCAATCGCTACTGGGATGCGCGCGCGGTACCACGCAGCGAATCGTGGACGGACGATCTGGCGACGGCGGCACAGGCACCGCAGCGGGCACCCTTACAGGTGTACCGCGACCTTCGCGCCGGCGCCGAATCCGGCTGGGATTTCAGCTCTCGATGGATGGACGACCCCAGTGCACTGTCCAGCATCCAGACCACGTCGATCGTTCCAGTCGACCTGAACAGTCTGCTGTACCACCTCGAGCAGACCATCGCCCGGGCCAGCCGCGTGGCCGGCGACCGCGCATCGGCCCGCGACTACTCGGCCCGGGCCGAGGCCCGACGCACGGCCATCAATCGCCTGCTGTGGGATGCGGCGCAAGGCTGGTATGCCGATCATGATCTGCGCAGCGGACAGCTGCGCCCTGCCCTGACCGCTGCCGCGCTGTATCCGTTGTGGTTGAAGATCGCCACCGATGAGCAGGCGCGACGCAGCGCCGACGCGGCCGAAGCACAATTGATGCGTGAGGGCGGCCTGCTGACCACCACCCTCGTCAGCGGCCAGCAGTGGGACGCGCCGAACGGGTGGGCACCGCTGCAGTGGGTGGCCGTCGATGGCCTGCAGCACTACGGCCAGGAGCGCCTGGCGCGGCAGCTGGGAGTGCGCTTCCTGCGCACCGTGCAGTCCGTCTACGATCGGCAAGGCAAGCTGGTGGAGAAGTACGTGGTCGATGGCTCCGCGGGCGGAGGGGGTGGCGGCGAGTATCCGCTGCAGGATGGCTTCGGCTGGAGCAACGGGGTAACACTGGCACTGCTGGATCGCCTGTGCCCGCGGCAGCGGACCTGCGAGAACGCGGGCGACGTCGAGTAGCTAGCGCACTGATCGTGCGATCGCGTACTGCGCCGCGTAGTAGGTGGACAGCACCAGCAGGCTTGCCAGCGGCAGGCCACCGCCGAAGCGGTCCCAGGCCAGCAGTGAATCGCTGGCGACGAACAGCAGGGCGCCGGCCGCTGCCCAGCGTGCGCTGCACGGTTCCGGCTCCGCCGCTTGGGGGCGCGCCCATACGCGTGCAAGCGCCAACACCGCCATCGACGCGAGCACCACCACGTATGCCATCACCGGGGTGCGCATCGGCGCCGGCAGATGTGGCCACAGCCCCATCACGTTGAGCACGGCGACTGCGCCCAGCAACACGGCGGCGGCGAGCAGCCCACGACCCGCGCGCAGACCATCGCGGAAGGCGACGATGTAGCAGAGGTGGGCCAGCAGGAACGCCAGCAGGCCGGGGACGAAGGCATCCATCGGCAGCATGAGCGCGATGTCGCCTGCGCACGAGAGCAGCATGCCCGCCAGCACCGCGCGCCGGTACGATGGCGATCCAGCAGGATGCACCTGCCATACCATCGCCGCGATCAGCAGGGTCGCTGCCGGCTTTGCCAGCCAGTGCAGCCAGCGGCCTTCGCCGGGCAGGAATGCACCGACGATGGCCAGCACCGCCAGCAGCAGGACCGCACTGCCGCCCAGGCGTGGTCTCATCGCGGCTTCCACAGCTCGGCCAGCTGATCCGGGCGGCCGGGAATGCGCTCCAGCACCGGATACTGCAGGCCACCGTGATAGTCGATCCGGATCGGCACGATGCGGTCGAACTGCTTGACCAGCAGAGTGATCGGCGCCTTGTTGGTGGAGGCAACGGCAACCGCGTCCTTCAACCGCTCGCTGCTGTACTCGCGGTCACCGATGGCGATCACCTTCATGCCCGGCGCCAGGCCTGCGTTGAAGGCGGGACTGTCCCAGATCACGTCGCCGACCACACCGCTGTCCATCACCGTCGCACCGAGCGAGTACGCCAGCAGCGCCGCCTTGGCGCGTTTTTCCTGTGCCTTGTAGGCATCGTTCGGCGCGTCGCGGTAGACCAGCTTCCAGCCGGCCAGTTCCAGACCGCCGGTCAGCGATCCGTGGCCGTCCAGGCGCTGCCGCAGGAAGCCGGCCCAGTCGTACGGAGCAATGGCGTTCAAGGTCGCCACCACGTCGTCGAACGTATACGGATTGACGTCCCAGTCACCGTTGCCTACGCCAAAGAAGGCACGGGCAAAATCATCCAGGCTGCGCCGGTTTCCGGTCAGCGCGCGCAGCCTGCCCTCCACTTCCAGCCACAGCATCTGGCCGCCGGAGTAATAGTCCTCGCTCATCTGGTAATTGCGATATGGCAGTGTGCGCCGCTGGGCGATGGTCGGGTCGTTGGTGGTGTCCTGCAGTGGCCGCCAGGCCAGTCCCGGGCGACCGCGATCATAGGTCGCCGCAACATTGGCCAGCATGTCGCGCGCCTGATCGGTGGACCACAACCCCGAGCGGGCGGCCAGCACCTGGCCCCAGAACTGGGTCTGGCCTTCGTACACCCACAGCAGGCTGTCACCCATCGGAACGTTGAAGTTGTCGGTTGCCAGGTCCGCGCCACGGCGATACTTGCCGTTCCAGGAATGCGTGTACTCGTGCGGCAGCAGGTCACGCATCCATGCCGAGTCATCCCACTCGGTGAAGTAGCCCGGCGCAGCGCTGTTCTCGCTGGAGCGATGATGCTCCAGCCCGATGCCGCCCAGTCGGTCGGTCAATGCCAGCAGGAACTCGTAATGGTCGTAGTGGCGCGCGCCGTACAAGCGGTCAGCCTGCTGCACCAGGGCGCGGTGCGCCTTGATCTGTGCCTCGGTCGGCTTCAGCGACTTCGCTTCATCGGCGAACACGTTCAGGTGCACCGGCGCCTTGGCGCCCGGGTCCAGATCGATGCGCTGGTAATGCTCACCGGCGAACAGCGGCGAATCGACCAGATGGTCGAAAGTGATCGGCTTGAACACCACCGTGTCACCGTCGCGCCGGACTGTTTCGAGCGCGGTGGCATAGCTCCAGCCCTTCGGCAGGGTCACGCTGGCCTGGGCCTGCAGATGGCGTGCATCGACCCCGGCCGGATACAGCGCGTTGGCGTTCCATTGCAGGTTGAGCATTTCCGGCGTCATCACCACGCGGCCCTGGTTGCCGCCCTGCGAGGACAGGAAATCGAACTGCGCCACGATCTCGCTGACGCCCTCCGGCACATCGACCTTGAACGCATAGACGTTGTACTGGTCGCGCTGCCAGGCCAGCGGCCTGCCATTGGCCGTGACGCGCAGGCCAGCGAGCTTGTCGATCGGGCCGGTGGGCGAATGGTTGCCGGGAATCCACTGCGGGTACAGCAGGGTCATCGGGCCGGGTTTTGCCGGCACGGTGGCGGTCACCTTGAAGATGCGCCGGGCCAGATCGCGCGCGTCCACGTCGATGCGCAGCAGGCCGTGCGCAGCGGCATCGGCCGGCGGCGGGCTCTGCGCCAGCGCGGGTGTGGCCGCCAGCGCGAACAGCACGGACATCACCAGGGCACGGGTCTTCATCGGGCGGCTTCCAACAGCGGAGAATCCTCCGATGCTAGGCCTGTGTGGTGCGCGGCCCCATGGCCAAAGGTCATGGGCGGGCTGCCCATCCGCGCATGCCCAAAAGCGTGCGAACCAAGGTTCGCACCCACCTTGTGCTGGTTTGCACCCACCAGAGCGGTTTTTGCACCCACCAGAGCGGTTTCAGTAGATCCACGCCGTGCGTGGACGAGGCCTTTCCCGGTCAGTCGATCAGGCGCAGGCGCAGTTCCTTCGGCAGCGCGAACACCATCGATTCCGGCTCGCCATCAAGCTCGGACACACTGCCCGCGCCCAGTTCGGCCAGGCGCGCAAGCACGCCATCGACCAGCACCTGCGGTGCCGACGCACCGGCGGTGACGCCGATGTGCTGCTTGCCCTGCACCCAGGCCGGGTTGATCTCATGGGCGCCGTCGATCAGGTAGCTCTCGACGCCTTCGCGCCGTGCCAGCTCGCTCAGCCGGTTGGAATTGGAGCTGTTCGGGGACCCGACCACCAGCACCAGATCGCAGCGCTTGGCCAGGTCACGTACCGCGTCCTGCCGGTTCTGCGTGGCGTAGCAGATATCGTCGTTCTTCGGCCCCTGCATGGCCGGGAAGCGCTCGCGCAGGGCGTCGATGATGCCGCGCGTATCGTCCACGGACAGCGTGGTCTGGGTGGTGTAGGCGAAGTTCTCGGGCTGGTTGATCTGCAGCGTGGCGACCTGCTCCACATCCTCCACCAGGTAGATCTGGCCGGTACCGGCTTCCTGGTTCCACTGCCCCATCGTGCCTTCCACTTCCGGATGGCCGGCGTGACCGATCAGCACCACGTCGCGGCCCGCACGGCAATGGCGCGCCACTTCGAAGTGGACCTTGGTGACCAGCGGACAGGTGGCATCGAATACCTTCAGGCCACGACGCTCCGCTTCCAGGCGCACTGCCTGGGATACACCGTGGGCACTGAAGATGACGGTGTTGTTGTCCGGCACCTCGTCCAGTTCCTCGACGAAGATCGCACCGCGCTGCTTCAGATCATCGACCACGAAGCGGTTGTGCACCACCTCATGACGGACGTAGATGGGCGCGCCGAGCGTTTCGATCGCGCGCTTCACGATCTCGATCGCACGATCGACACCGGCACAGAAACCACGCGGGTTGGCGAGCAGCACATCCATCAGTTCAATCTCCCGGCAGCGGCCGGCTTACGGTTTCGGAGTGGCATTATCCGCCTTTTTGGCGGACCTGCCGTCGAACAGGCCGGTCAGGGCGATGCCGATGGCACCGACCACGATGGCCGAGTCGGCGATGTTGAACGCCGGCCAGGTATAGCTGCCAACGTACCACTGGATGAAATCGACGACATGACCGTGCACCTGGCGGTCGATCACGTTGCCGATCGCCCCGCCGATGATCAGCGCATAGGGAACGGCGGCCTTCCAGTTGCCACGGGCGGTGCCACGCAGCCACCATGCCATCAGGCCGCTGATGGCGATCGCCAGCGCCGTGAAGAAATACTTCTGCCAGCCACCGGCGTCGCTGAGGAAACTGAATGCGGCACCGGTGTTGTAGGTGCGATACCAGTTCCAGAAGCCATCGATGACCACCACCGGCTGGAACTCCGGCAGGCTCGACAGGACCCAGGCCTTGGACCACTGGTCCAGGCCGATGATGGCCGCCGACAGCAGCAGCCAGACCAGAGCGTTGGGATGCGGACGGGCGGCGCTCATCAGAACCAGCTCCGAACTTCGCCAGCGCCGTCGATGTTGCTCACGCAACGGCCGCACAGTTCCGGGTGATCGGCATGACTGCCGACGTCGGCGCGGTGATGCCAGCAGCGCACACACTTGGCCTTGGTGGTCGGCTGGGCACTGACGAACACCTCGTCGGTGGTTGCCGGACGCACCTGCACGTCACCGCTGATGAACAGGAAGCGCAGTTCGTCGGCCAGCGGCTGCCAGCGCGCCGCCTGCTCTTCGCTGGCGGCCACGGTGATCTCGGCCTCCAGGGCGGCGCCGATCGCGCCGTTGGCACGCATCGGCTCGAGCACCTTGGCCACCTGCTCGCGCACGGCCAGCAGCTGGTCGAAATCGGCAGCGTTGAGCTGGGCATCCGCCGGCAGCGGCGCCAGGCCCTCGTACCAGGTGGTGAACAGCACGTGGCCGGTGCGCGTGCCCGGCAGGTAGCCCCACAGCTCGTCGGCGGTGAAGGTCAGGATCGGTGCCACCCAGCGGGTGAACGCCTCGGCGATGTGATACATCGCGCTCTGCGCCGAACGGCGACCGTGCGAGTCGGTCGGCATCGTGTACAGGCGGTCCTTGGTGACGTCCAGGTACAGCGAGCCCAGGTCCACGCTGCAGAAGTTCAGCAGCAGCTGCACGATCTCGGCCATGTTGTAGCCGTCGTAGGCCGCCTTGATCTTCTCCTGCAGTTCCCACGCGCGATGCACGATCCAGCGGTCCAGCGCCACCATCTGGTCGAGCGGGCGCAGGTCCCGGGCCGGATCGAACCCGTCCAGGTTGCCGAGCAGGAAGCGCGCGGTGTTGCGCAGGCGACGGTAGGCGTCGGCATTGCGCTTGAGGATCTCCTGCGACAGCGACATCTCGTTGCTGTAGTCGGCCGAGGCGATCCACAGGCGCAGGATGTCCGCGCCCAGCTTGTTCATGATGTCCTGCGGCTCGATGCCGTTGCCCAGCGACTTGGACATCTTGCGACCGTGCTCGTCCACGGTGAAACCATGGGTGAGGCACTGCTTGTAGGGCGCGCGCCTGTCGATTGCCACGCCGGTCAGCAACGACGACTGGAACCAGCCGCGGTGCTGGTCCGAGCCTTCCAGGTACAGGTCGGCCGGCTTGCCGAAGCCACGCGCGGCCAGCACGCCTTCATGGGTGACACCCGAGTCGAACCAGACGTCGAGGATGTCGGTGACCTTCTCGTAGTCGGCCGCTTCGGCGCCCAGCAGTTCGGTTGCATCCAGCGAGTACCACACGTCGATGCCCTCGGCTTCGACACGGTCGGCAACCTGCTGCATCAGCTCCACCGAGCGCGGGTGGATCTCGCCGGTCTGGCGATGGGTGAACAGTGCGATCGGCACGCCCCAGGTGCGCTGGCGCGAGATCGTCCAGTCCGGACGGCCATCGACCATGCTCTGGATGCGCGCCTTGCCCCAGGCCGGGAACCAGCCGACGGTGTCGATCGCGGCCAGCGCATCGCTGCGCAGGTTGGCCTTGTCCATCGAGATGAACCACTGCGGGGTGGCACGGAACACCACCGGCGTCTTGTGGCGCCAGCAGTGCGGATAGCTGTGGCGGATCGGGTGGAAGGCCAGCAGCGTGCCGTTGTCGCGCAGCACGCCGATGATGGCCTCCTGCGCCTTCCACAGGTGCTGGCCGGCCAGTACCACGTCACCGGCCGGCGGCGTCGATTCCAGGTACACGCCACGGCCATCGATCGGCGTCACCTGGCCGGCGTTGTACGTGTCGAGCAGGCCGTACTTCTGGCTGACCACGTAGTCTTCCTGGCCATGTCCAGGAGCGGTGTGCACCGCACCGGTACCGTCTTCGTCGGACACATGGTCGCCGTTGAGCAGCGGGATCGCGCGCCCGGCATAGAACGGATGCGACAGCAGCTGGTTTTCCAGTGCAGCGCCCGTGGTTTCGCCGTGCAGTACCACCTCCTCGACGCCGTAGCGCTGCAGCGCACGTCCAGCCAGCGCAGCGGCAAGCACCAGCCAGCGGCGCTTGCCGTTGTGCGCCGGGCCTTCGGCCAGCACGTAACGGATGTCCGCACCCAGCGACACGGCCAGCGACGCCGGCAGCGTCCACGGCGTGGTGGTCCAGATCGGCACCGCCACGTCCACATCGGCCGGCACGCTCACGCCGAATGCCTGGCCGATGGCCTGCGGATCGCGCGCGGGGTATGCCACGTCGATCGCCGGCGATTCCTTTTCCTGGTATTCGATCTCGGCTTCGGCCAGCGCCGAACCGCAGTCGAAGCACCAGTACACCGGCTTGGCACCCCGCACCAGGTGGCCATTGGCCACCACCTTGGCCAGTGCGCGGATCTCGTTGGCCTCGAAGTCGAAGCTCAGGGTCTTGTACGGGTTGTCCCAGTCACCGGTCACGCCCAGACGCTTGAAGTCCACGCGCTGGATGTCGATCTGCTCCTCGGCGAACTCACGGCACTTCTGCCGGAATTCAACCGCATCGAGCTTCACGCCGACCTTGCCCCATTTCTTTTCCACCGCGATCTCGATCGGCAGGCCGTGGCAGTCCCAGCCGGGCACGTAGGGCGCATCGAAACCGGCCAGGTAACGCGACTTGACGATGATGTCCTTCAGGATCTTGTTGACCGCGTGGCCCAGGTGGATGCGGCCGTTGGCATACGGCGGGCCGTCGTGCAGCACGAACAGCGGGCGGCCGGCGGCGTTGTCGCGCAGCTGCTGGTAGAGCCCCTGCTCCTCCCACCGCGCCAGAATGCCCGGCTCGCGCTTGGGCAGATCGCCGCGCATCGGGAAATCGGTGGCTGGCAGGTTCAGGGTGGTCTTGTAGTCCTGGCTCACGCAGTGGCTCGCAATCTATGTTCGGAAAGGATGGCGCGCGCCTGCTCGGCGTCGCGGTGCATCTGGTCGGTCAGTGCCGCCAGATCATTGAACTTCTCTTCGTCACGCAGCTTGGCGACGAATTCAACGTCGATGTGGCGACCGTACAGGTCACCCTGGAAATCGAACAGGTGGGCTTCCAGCAGCGGCTCCACGCCCTCCACCGTCGGCCGCGTGCCGAAGCTGGACACCGACGGCCAGGGCTGGTCGAACACACCGTGCACCCAGGTCGCGTAGATGCCCGACAACGCCGGGGTCTTGGGGAAACGCAGGTTGGCGGTCGGGAAGCCCAGCGTGCGGCCGAGCTGGCGACCACGCACCACCCGCCCGCTGATCGCGTAGGGGCGACCGAGCAGATCGCCGGCCCGGGCGAAATCGCCGGACTGCAGCAGCTGGCGGATGCGGGTACTGGAAATGCGCTCGCCGTGCAGGTCGACCGCCTCGATCTCGCCCGCGCTGAAGCCCAGCTCGCTACCCAGCTTCTGCAGCAGGGCCAGATCACCGCGACGACGGTTGCCGAAGCAGAACTCCGGCCCGATCCACACTTCGCGGGCATTCAGGCGCTGCACCAGCAGCTGGCGGACGAAGGTTTCGGCCGGCATCGCCGCCATCGCTGCATCGAAGCGCAGCAGCCCCACCGCGTCCACCCCCAGCTCGCGCAGCATCTCGACCTTGCTGCGTGCCAGCGTCAGGCGCGGTGGTGGCGTGCCCTGGGCGAAGAACTCACGGGGCAACGGTTCGAACGCCACGGCCACCGCAGCCACGCCCAAGGCCCGCGCACGAGCAACGGCATGCCGCACCAGTGCACGATGCCCCAGATGGAGGCCGTCGAATGCACCGATGCAGACCACGCTTCCGTTGGGGAACAGCTCCCCGCCCTCGACGCTTCTGAACAGCCTGCTCATCAACTCCCGTTCCGGCCCACCCGGGGCCGCCGCTTCAATGGTGTAACCCTGAAGTATAGCCGCCGCAGGCGACGATCAATGCCCGCGCAGGTCGCGCGGGCGGAAGCCCATGGCCAGCATCGCCAGCAGATAGGTCAGGCCACCGCCCCCCACCAGCAGGATCAGGCCGCCGATCCGGTGCCATTTATCCATGCCGGTGAAGGCCGGCATCCAGTACAGCAGGGCCAGCAGCACGCCGACCATGCACGCGCACGCCACCAGCAGCCGCACGAGGTAGCTGCCCCAGCCCGGCAGGCGCTGGTAGACATCGGTCTTGCCCAGCCAGTACCACAGCAGGCCCAGGTTCAGGTAACTGGACAACGCACTGGCAATGCCCAGCGCCAGATGCAGGCCGGGCTGCTTGCCGATGGCCGTCATCACGCCCTGCGCCTTCAGCGTGTCCGGCACCATCACCTGATACAGCACGGCCAGCAGGACGAAGTTGAACACCATGTTGGCCACCAGCGCGGCCACGCCGGCACGTACCGGGGTGCGGGTGTCCTGGCGGGCATAGAAGGCCGGCAGGACCACCTTCAACAGGGCGAAGGCCGGCAGGCCGAAGCTGAGGCCATACACCGACAGCGCGGTCATGCGGGTGTCGAAGGCGGTGAACTGGCGGTACTGGAACAGCGTGGCGATCAGCGGTTCAGCCAGCAGCACCAGGCCCAGCATGGCCGGCACCGAGATCAGCAGGGTCATGCGCAGGCCCCAGTCGAGCGAGCGCGAGAAGCCCTCGCGGTCGGTGCTGACGTGGTGGCGGGCCAACGCCGGCAGGATCACCGTGCCCAGGGCCACGCCGAACACCCCCAGCGGCAACTCCAGGAAGCGGTCGGCCAGGGACAGCCAGGACTGCGAGCCATCCGTCAGCTTGGCCGCGATCAGGGTGTCCAGCAGCAGGTTGATCTGCGCCACCGAGGAACCGAACAGGGTCGGCACCATCAGGGTCAGCACCTTGCGCACACCCGGGTGGTTCCAGCCCCAGCGCGGCAGGGTCAGCAGATTGATCCCCTTGAGCGAGGGCAGCTGGAACAGCAACTGCAGGATACCGGCCGCCAGCACGGCCCAGCCCAGCGCCAGGATCTGCTTTTCCGGGGTGCCGCCGAGTTGCGGCGCCAACCACAGCGCGCCGGCGATCATGCACAGGTTGAGGATGACCGGGGTCAGCGCCGGCATCGCGAAGCGCTGGAAGCTATTCAGCGCCCCGCCGGCCAGCGCGGTGAGCGAGACGAACAACAGGAACGGGAAGGTCAGGCGGAACAGATCGACCAGCAGGGTCTGTTTGACCGGGTCGGTATCAGCGCCACTTGAGAACACCACCGCCAGCTGGGGAGCGAAGATCAACGCCAGCGCGGTGACCACCAGCAGCGTCCCGCCCAAGGTGCCCGCCACGCGTGACATCAGTTCGCGCAGTTCGGTGTGGCTGCGGGTCTCCTTCACCTCGGTGAACACCGGCACGAAGGCGGTGGCGAAGGAGCCTTCGGCGAACAGGCGACGCAGGAAATTGGGTACCCTGAACGCCACCCAGAACGCATCGGTGACCGCATTGGTGCCGAACGTGGTGGTGATCACCTGGTCCCGGACAAGTCCGAGCACCCGCGAGACCATGGTCATGCTGCTGAACGACAGCAGGCCCCGCAACATCTTCGGTGAACTCACTCAACGTCCCTCTTGACAATCGACTTGACGTACATTTCCCGCGCCATCATACTAGCCAGCTTGCTGTTCCCATAACACCGATTTTTTCAGGAAACCACCACCGTGGCCAATATCAAGTCCGCCAAGAAGCGCGCCAAGCAGACCGTCGTGCGCAACGCGCGCAACGTGGCTCAGCGCTCGATGCTGCGCACCGCTGTCAAGAAAGTGATCAAGGCGCTGGACGCCAACGATGCCGCCGGCGCCGAAGCCGCCTTCGCCGTTGCCCAGCCGATCCTGGATCGCTTCAGCGCGCGTGGCCTGATCCACAAGAACAAGGCTGCTCGCCACAAGAGCCGCCTGAACGACCGCATCAAGGCCCTCAAGGCCGCCTGATCCGGTTGCCGCCGGGGCTGCCGTCCCGGCGACACGCAAAAGCCCGGCTCCGGCCGGGTTTTTTGTTGCCTGCACTCCGGGCCCTGCCCGCTTTCCGTAGAGCCGAGCCCATGCTCGGCTGCTGCCTGCATCGCAACCAACAAAAAAACCCGGCCGAAGCCGGGCTTTTCTGGCGGGAGCCACAACGCCCTTACTGCGCGTTGCGGGCCTCCAGCTCCTCTTCCTTCTGCCGATCGAAGAAGGCCATGATCCGGCTCATGATCGGGAAGGTACCTTCGCGCCCCAGGGCGGACACCAGGAACCAGGGCTCCTTCCAGCCCAGCTCGGCCACGATCTGTTCGGCCGCCGCCTTGGCCTCGTCCTCGAACATCAGGTCAGCCTTGTTCAGCACCAGCCAGCGCGGCTTTTGCAGCAGCTCCGGATCGTGCTTTTCCAGCTCGCGCTCGATCGCGCGCACCTGCTCGACCGGGGAGATACCTTCCACGCCACCCTCCATCGGCGAGATGTCCACCAGGTGCAGCAGCAGGCGGGTGCGCTGCAGGTGGCGCAGGAACTGCGCGCCCAGGCCGGCACCGTCGGCCGCACCCTCGATCAGGCCCGGAATGTCGGCGATCACGAAGCTGCGGTAGTTCTCGACCTTCACCACGCCCAGATTCGGGTACAGCGTGGTGAACGGGTAGTCGGCCACCTTCGGCGTCGCCGCCGAGACAGCGCGGATCAGGGTGCTCTTGCCGGCATTGGGGAAGCCCAGCAGGCCGACGTCGGCCAGCAGCTTCAGTTCCAGCTTCAGCGTGCGCTCTTCGCCCGGCTCGCCCGGCAGCGCCTGGCGCGGCGAACGGTTGGTCGAGCTCTTGAAGTGCATGTTGCCCAGGCCGCCCCTGCCGCCCTTGGCCACCAGCAGGCGGTCGTTGTGCTGGGTCAGGTCGCCGATGATTTCATCGGTGGCGACGTTGATGACCACGGTGCCGACCGGCACGGTGATGGTCAGATCTTCGCCACCCTTGCCGTAGGCCTGCCGGCCCATGCCGTTCTCGCCGCGCTGCGCCCTGAAGATGCGGTCATGGCGGAAGTCGACCAGGGTGTTCAGGTTCTCGTCGGCGCGGATGTACACGCTGCCGCCCGCACCGCCGTCGCCGCCGTCCGGGCCGCCGAGCGGAATGAACTTCTCGCGACGGAAGCCAATGCAGCCGTTGCCGCCGTTGCCGGCGAACACTTCGATTTCTGCTTCGTCTACCAGTTTCATTGTTTCGATGCCTGCGATGGGCGCGGCCAACCTGCCGTCGCCTTGAATGTAATGCCAGCCGATGGCGGGCAACCCGGCGCAGCCGGTCTTGCTTTTACTCTAACGAAAAGCCCCGCCGAAGCGGGGCTCTTCATGCAGCATTCCCATGCCGGGGCACGGGTGCCGGCGGATGCCTGGATCAGGCTTCGGCCGAGACGATGCTGACGGTGCGACGCTTCTTCGGACCCTTGACCGAGAACTCCACCTTGCCGTCCACGAGGGCGAACAGGGTGTGGTCACGGCCCAGGCCGACGCCGGAACCCGGGTGGAACTGGGTGCCGCGCTGGCGCACGATGATGTTGCCTGCTTCGATGGCCTGGCCGCCGAAGATCTTGACGCCGAGGTACTTCGGGTTGGAGTCGCGACCGTTGCGCGAGGAGCCTACGCCCTTTTTATGTGCCATGACTGCTTCTCCTGATGCTTAGCCGGCGATGCCGGTGATCTCGATTTCGGTGTAGTACTGACGGTGACCCTGGCGCTTCATGTGGTGCTTGCGGCGACGGAACTTGATGATCCGGACCTTGTCAGCACGACCCTGGGACAGAACCTTGGCGGTGACGGCGGCGCCCTTCAGCGCATCGCCCAGCTTCACGCCATCGCTGTCGCCCAGCATCAGGATGTTGTCGAACTTGATCTCGCTGCCGACTTCGACTTCGAGCTTTTCAACGCGGAGCTTTTCGCCCTGCGCCACGCGGTATTGCTTACCGCCGGTGACCAGTACTGCGTACATGACCAGGCCTTCCTCTGTAGTTATTGTGGTCTGAGCTGCCGCCATCGAGGGCGGACAGGAGCGAAATTGTACGCAGATCAACGGCCGCGGGTCAAGTCAACCCCTGAACGGCCTGGGGGGCCCGGCCGGAACGGGGTCAGATCCCTTTTCACAACGTGAAAAGGGATCTGACCCCCACCTGTCGGCCTGTCTCAGAAGGTGAGACACCGGGCTGGCATTGTCGCCCATTGCCCCCATCTGGTCACCTCGGTAGGCTGACCGATTGCCGTTCCCTGCTGGCCCGGCACCCAGCCAACGCCCCCACAACCGGATTCCCCATGGCGATGGATTTCATCCGCATCCGCGGCGCGCGGACGCACAACCTGAAGAACCTCGACCTCGACCTGCCCCGCGACAAGCTGATCGTGATCACCGGCCTGTCCGGCTCGGGCAAGTCGTCGCTGGCTTTCGACACGATCTACGCCGAAGGCCAGCGTCGCTACGTCGAGTCGCTGTCGGCCTACGCCCGGCAGTTCCTGAGCGTGATGGAGAAGCCGGACCTGGACCACATCGAGGGCCTGTCTCCGGCGATCTCGATCGAGCAGAAGTCGACGTCGCACAACCCGCGCTCGACGGTCGGCACGATCACCGAGATCTACGACTACCTGCGCCTGCTGTATGCCCGCGTCGGCACGCCGCGCTGCCCCGACCACGGCTATCCGCTGGAAGCGCAGACGGTCAGCCAGATGGTCGACCAGGTGCTGACGCTGGACCCGGAACAGCGCTACATGCTGCTGGCCCCGGTGATCCGCGATCGCAAGGGCGAACACGCGCAGGTATTCGACCAGCTGCGCGCACAGGGCTTCGTGCGCGTGCGCGTGGATGGCGAGCTGCATGAGATCGACGCGGTGCCGCCGCTGGCGCTGCGCCAGAAGCACACCATCGAGGCGGTGATCGACCGCTTCCGCCCGCGCGAGGACATCAAGCAGCGCTTGGCCGAGAGCTTCGAGACCGCGCTGAAACTCGGCGACGGCATGGCCTCGGTGCAGAGCCTGGACAACACCGCCAGCGCGCCGACCCTGTTCTCCTCCAAATACTCCTGCCCGGTCTGCGATTACTCGCTGCCGGAGCTGGAACCGCGCCTGTTCTCGTTCAACGCGCCGATGGGCGCCTGCCCCGGTTGTGATGGCCTGGGCATGGCCGAATTCTTCGATCCCTCGCGCGTGGTCGTGCATCCCGAGCTGTCCCTGGCCGCCGGCGCAGTACGTGGCTGGGACCGTCGCAATGCGTACTATTTCCAGCTGATCGCCTCGCTGGCACGTCACTACAAGTTCGACGTCGATGCCGCCTGGAACTCGCTGCCGGCCAAGGTGCAGCAGGCCGTGCTGTATGGCAGCGGCGAGGACGCAATCACGTTCACCTACTTCACCGAAGCCGGCGGCCGCACCCAGCGCAAGCACCGCTTCGAGGGCATCATTCCCAACCTGGAACGCCGCTACAAGGAAACCGAGTCGGCGGCCGTGCAGGAGGAGCTCGGCAAGTACATCAGCGAGCGCGCCTGCCCCGAGTGCAACGGTGCCCGCCTGAACAAGGCTGCGCGCAACGTGTTCGTGGCCGACCGGCCGCTGCCGGACCTGGTGGTGCTGCCGATCGACGAAGCCCTGAAGTTCTTCAGCGAACTGAGCCTGCCGGGCTGGCGTGGCGAGATCGCCTCGAAGATCGTCAAGGAGATCGGCGAACGCCTGGGCTTCCTGGTCGACGTGGGCCTGGACTACCTCACTCTGGAGCGCAAGGCCGATACCCTCTCCGGTGGCGAGGCACAGCGCATCCGCCTGGCCAGCCAGATCGGTGCCGGCCTGGTCGGCGTGATGTACGTGCTCGACGAGCCGTCGATCGGCCTGCACCAGCGCGACAACGAACGCCTGCTGGGCACCCTCACCCGCCTGCGCGACCTCGGCAACACGGTGATCGTGGTCGAGCATGACGAAGATGCGATCCGCCTGGCCGACTACGTGCTGGACATCGGCCCGGGCGCGGGCGTGCACGGTGGCGAGATCGTCGGCCAGGGCACCCTGCAGGACATCCTGGATGCACCCCGTTCGCTGACGGGCCAGTACCTGTCCGGCAAGCGCTCGATCGAGATCCCGGCGCGCCGGCACCGGCCGAATCCGAAGATGACCCTGCATCTGCGCGGCGCCAGCGGCAACAACCTGAAGGGCGTGGACCTGTCGATTCCCTCGGGCCTGCTGACCTGCGTGACCGGCGTGTCCGGCTCGGGCAAGTCGACGCTGATCAATGACACCCTGTTCTCGCTGGCCGCCAACGAGATCAACGGCTCCTCGCACCCGGTCGCCCCGTACAAGGAGATCGATGGCCTGGACCTGTTCGACAAGGTCGTGGACATCGACCAGTCGCCGATCGGCCGCACCCCGCGCTCGAACCCGGCCACCTACACCGGCCTGTTCACCCCGCTGCGCGAGCTGTTCGCACAGGTGCCCGAAGCGCGTGCGCGTGGTTATTCACCGGGTCGTTTCAGCTTCAACGTGCGTGGCGGACGCTGCGAGGCGTGCCAGGGTGATGGCCTGATCAAGGTCGAGATGCACTTCCTGCCGGACGTGTACGTGCCCTGCGATGTCTGCCACGGCAAGCGCTACAACCGCGAAACGCTGGAGATCCTGTACAAGGGCTTCAACATCAACGACGTGCTGGAAATGACCGTCGAAGATGCGCTGAAGCTGTTCGAGCCCGTGCCGTCGATCGCGCGCAAGCTGGAAACGCTGGTGGATGTCGGCCTGAGCTACATCAAGCTGGGACAGAGCGCGACCACGCTGTCCGGTGGTGAAGCGCAGCGCGTGAAGCTGTCCAAGGAGCTGTCGCGCCGCGATACCGGCCGCACCCTGTACATCCTCGACGAACCGACCACCGGCCTGCACTTCCACGACATCGAAGCGCTGCTGGGCGTGCTGCACAAGCTGCGCGACGAAGGCAACACGGTGGTGGTGATCGAGCACAACCTCGATGTGATCAAGACCGCCGACTGGATCGTCGACCTGGGGCCGGAAGGCGGCCACCGGGGTGGCACCATCCTGGTCACCGGCACGCCGGAAGACGTGGCCGCCTGCCCGCAGTCGTACACCGGGCAGTTCCTGGCACGCATGCTGCCGTCCACCAGTGCGCGCCCGGAGCAGCCGGCCGCCGTGGCCAACAAGCCCGACGCCCGGCCGCCGCGCAAGGTGAAGCCGGAGAAGGTGGCGAAGAAGGCCGTGGCCGCCAAGAGCACCGGCAAGGCCAGCAAGAGCACGACCAAGAAGAAGGACGCCTGATGAGCAGCGAACACAAGATCCTGGCCCGCATCCCGATCAGCGTGCGCTGGCGCGACATGGACAGCATGGGCCATGTGAACAACGCCAAGTACATCTCCTACCTGGAGGAAGCGCGCGTGCGCTGGATGCTGGGCGTGGAAGGCGTGTCGATGACCGACCGCATCGCGCCGGTGGTGGCCGCGACCAACGTCAACTACCGGCTGCCGATCGTGTGGCCCAACGACATCCTGGTCGAACTGTTCGTCGAGCGCCTGGGCAACAGCAGCGTCACCATCGGTCACCGCATCGTCGACCAGCAGGACGAGTCGAAGCTGTACTCCGATGGCAACGTGGTGGTGGTCTGGATGGATACCCAGACCGGCAAAAGCGCGCCGCTGCCGGACGCGATCCGCAGCGCATCGAGCTGATGCACTGCGGGTGGGTGCCGGCCCTGGTCGGCCCCACCCCGCCGGGCATGGGCCGGCGCTACCGACGCCGGTCCGACCCTGATGCCCGGCAGAACGGGCGCTGCATCATGGAGCGGCCTTGCGTACCGTCAGCGTTGCGCTGGCGGTGCCACCGCCCTCCAGCTGCAACTGCAGCGGCACGACCTGCCCTTCCTTCAAAGCTCCCTCGCCTTCCATCAGCATCAGGTGCAGGCCACCGGGCTTGAGCTCGGTGCGCGCTCCGGCTGCAATCGGCAGCCGTTCGACTTCGCGCATCCGGCTGACACCGTCGACCACGGTGGTCTCGTGCAGTGACACGTCGCCGAAGGCCCTGCTGCCCGCGCCCACCACCGTCACCGGCGCTGCGCAGCGGTTCACGATCGTCCCGTAACCCGCCGTCATCGGCATGGCCGGGTTCGGCGGCAGGCGCACCCAGCCCTGCTCCACCGTCACACAGCGTGATTCCGCCGCCGCTGCTGCGGACGCACACAGAAGCAACAGTACGCCAACGAATGGTTTGGTTATCATCGCCCACGTTCCTTCTTCGCAACGAGACCGCAGCATGACGACGCTCATCGAGGTGATCAACCATGGTCCCATCCGCGAACTGCGCTTGGCGCGGCCGCCGGTCAACGCGCTGGACACCGACCTGTGCCGGCAGCTGATCCACGCCGTCGAGCAGGCCATGGCCGACGATGCGCACGGCATCGTGCTGTCCGGCAGCGAGCGCGTGTTCACCGGCGGCATGGACGTGCCACACCTGCTCTCCCACGGCGATGACAAGCACAAGCTGCTGGATACCTGGAATGCCTTCTTCGGCGCGGTACGTACGCTGGCCGAGAGCCGCATCCCGGTGGTCGCCGCGATCACCGGCCACGCCCCTGCCGGCGGTTGCGTGCTCGCCCTGTGCTGCGATTACCGGGTGATGGCGCGCAGCGCCGACCCGGCACGCCCGTATGCCATCGGACTGAACGAGGTGCAGGTCGGCCTGATCGCACCGGAAGGCATCCAGCGCCTGCTGCGCCGTACCGTCGGCGTGCACCGCGCGGGGGTGCTGCTCACCACCGGCGCCCTGGTGCCGGCCGAGCAGGCGCTGCAGATCGGCCTGGTCGACGAACTGGCCGAGGGCGATCTGGTGGTCGCCCGCGCCGTGGCCTGGCTGCAGAACCTGCTCAGGCAGCCGCGGCAGCCGATGCTGCTGACCCGCGCCGTGGCCCGCAATGACCTGCACGAAGCGCTGCACCCGGACCTGATCCAGCTGGACCGGTTCGTAGAGGCCTGGTTCGCCCCGGACGCACAGAATGCCCTGCAGGCGCTGGTGGCGCGGCTGGGCAAGTAGGCGGTCGTGCTGGCCAGCGGCCGGCACGACCGAAGTTGGGGCATCGCGTGGCATCGGGGTCAGATCCCTTTCGCCAGGCGAAAGGGATCTGACCCCTGACCGGTATAATCGGTCCTTCTTCACTGCTGTGGCCGCCCCCTTGAACGACACGCCCGAACCCGTCGTCTCCGAGCTGATCGACCTGCTCACCCTGGAGCGGCTGGAAGACAACCTGTTCCGCGGACAAAGCCGCGACATCGGCACCAAGTACGTGTTCGGCGGGCAGGTGCTGGGCCAGGCGCTGGCCGCCGCCCAGGCCACGGTCGACAACGGGCGCCATGTGCATTCGCTGCACGCGTATTTCCTGCGGGCCGGCAACATCGACCATCCGATCGTCTACGACGTGGACCGCACCCGCGATGGCGGCAGCTTCTCCGTGCGCCGGGTGACCGCGATCCAGCATGGCAAGGTGATCTTCTTCTGTGCTGCCTCGTTCCAGCAGGCGGAGACCGGTGCCGAGCATCAGCACAAGATGCCCGAAGTGCCTCAACCGGAAGACATCGAGCCGAACCGCCCGTTGCCGGCCGAAGTGCTGGAGCGGCTGCCGATCAAAGTGCAGCGCTGGCTCTCGCGCGGTGGCCCGTTCGAGTTCCGCCACGTCTATCCCCGCGACGAACTGAATCCGCCCAAGCGCCCGCCCTATCACCAGGTCTGGATGCGGTTGAGCGAACCGGTCGGTGATGCCCCCGAGCTGCACCAGGCGCTGCTGGCCTATGCGTCCGACTTCCATCTGCTGGGCACGGCGACCTTCCCGCACGGCATCAGCTACTACCATCCGCACGTGCAGATGGCCTCGCTCGACCACGCGATCTGGTTCCACCGCCCGTTCCGCGCCGACGACTGGCTGCTCTATTCGCTGGACAGCCCCAGTGCGCAGGATTCGCGCGGCCTCGCCCGCGGCCAGTTCTTCACCCGCAATGGCGTGCTGGTGGCCAGCACGGCACAGGAGGGCCTGATCCGCGTGGTTCCCGACCAGACTGCAGCGGCCGCCGTGCCGGCCAAGGACTGATCCGATGCGTCAGATCTTCAGCAGCCAGCGTGTGGAAACCGTCGAGGGCGTGGCCGAGCTCCTGCGCAGCCATGGCATCGAAGTGAAGGTGACCAATGGTCGCTCGTACAAGACCCGGCGGCGCGGCCAGTTCAGCTATACCGACCTGGGCAATACGCAGGGCTATCCAGCGGTCTGGATCGTGCGCGCCGACGACCAGCCGCGTGCGCGCGACATCCTGCGCGATGCACGCCTGCTCGATACCACCCGCCGCGACCATCCCACGGCCGAGTTCGCGTTCCGCGACACGCCGGATGCCGGCAGCGGCGGGCGCAGCTGGGCCTGGCGGATCCGCATCGCACTGCTGGTGGTGATCGCTGGCGTGGCGCTGGTGATCGGCCTGCGCCACCGCGGTGGCCCGGCCCCCGCAGCACCCGCCCCCGCCCCACAGACGCAACCGCAGCAGCCCGCGCCGGAACAGGAAGAAGTGCGGGTCCGCATCCATCCGTCGACGTAACGACACCGGTAGCGCCGGGCCATGCCCGGCGAGCGCGGCGGACAGAAAAGCCGCCGGGCATGGCCCGGCGCTACCGGCAGGCTGACCGGTCACATTCGGCACGCGGCCCCGTCATGGGACACAATCCCTGCAGGAGCCGCTGCCATGACGACGTTCGCCGCCAGCATCGACCAGACCCTGGAACGTGAACTGCCAGCCGCCAGCAGTGGCTGCCAGCACGCCTATGGGCGCATCGTGCTCGCCTGCCAGAACACCGTGACCGCCATCGCCCTGGCCATCACCGGCGATCGCCAGGCCAGCGAGGACATCGCGCAGGAAGCCTTCGTGAAGGGCTGGCAGCAGCTGCACCAGTTGCGCAGTTCCACCAGCTTCCTGCCCTGGCTGCGGCAGATCACCCGCAACCTCGCGCGCGACTGGCTGCGTGCACAGCGCGGCAGGCCCCTGAGCGGCGAGGCCGCCGAAGTTGCGCTGGGCATGGCGGCCGACCCCTCGCCGACTGCCGCCGACCGCCTGCAGCGACTGGAAGAGGAGGTTGCCGCCGAGGACATCATCTCGGCGCTGCCCACCGACAGCCGCGAAGTCCTGCTGCTTTACTACCGGGAAGGTCAGCGCTCGCAGCAGGTGGCGGACCTGCTGGGCCTGAGTGATGCGGCGGTGCGCAAGCGCCTGTCGCGGGCCCGCGCGCAGGTCCGCGAGGGACTGCTGCAGCGCTTCGGCGAATTCGCGCGCAGCAGCGCACCCAGCGCTGCCTTCGCAACCACCGTGGTCTCGATGGTGCTGATCGCTGCGCCCGGCACGGCCAGTGCCGCGATCCTGCTCGGCACCGGTGTGGGCATTGGCGGCAGCAAGCTGGGGTTGGGCGGCGCCAGCGCAGCCGGCGGTACCGCGATGGGATCGCTGACAGCGGCGCTGGGGCACCTGCATCTGGTCCCGGCCCACAACTGGGCAGCGATCGCCGGTGCCGTGCTGGGCGGCGTGCTGGGCAGCTACCTGGGCGGTCGCTTCCTGCTGTCCTACGCCGAAACGGAACCGGAGCGGACCCAGGTCCGGCGCTTCGTCCATCTCAACACCTGGACCGTGATGGCCTGCTGCCTGTCCATACTGCTGGTCGTGCTGCTGCAGACGCCGGTATGGGTACACCTGGTGGTCATGGCCATCGGCCTGGGTGCGGTCAACTACCAGTGCCTGGGACCGCTGCAGCGCCTGATGCGGCCCTTGATCGTGCGCGACGCAGCGCGGCGCGGGCGGCAGGGCATCAACTGGAAGTACGAAGCGATGTACGGCCGCAGCGCCATCATCGCGATGAACCTGCTGGTGATCGCCCTGGTGGCCTATACGCTGCTCGACAGCGGTCGCCTGTAACGGACGACGCCGGCAGTCTGCCGGCGTCGTCGTTGAACGTTGCGCCGTGATCAGCGCTGCGGCTTCGGTGCGGCGCCGTCACGCGGGCCCCCGTGGCGCGGGCCGCCATGCATCGGGCCCTTCGCCGCATCGAATTCGGCCTTGCTCAACTGGCCGTCCTTGTTGGTGTCGGCAGCGGCGAACCAGGCGTCGCGATGCTGCTTCATGCGCAGCTCGCGATCAGCCTTGTCCAGATAGCCGTCCTTGTTGAGATCGAGCTGGTCGAAACGTGCCGCCAGGCGCGGATCGGCCTTGGCCTCTTCGCGGCTGATGCGGCCGTCCTTGTCGGTGTCCAGCCTGGCCCAGCGCTCGCCGCCATGGCCGCCACGACGACCATGCTGCCAGCGCGGCATTTCATCGCGCGACAGCCTGCCGTCCTTGTTGCGGTCCAGTTCGTCGAACTTGGCCGCCAGACGTGGGTTGGCAGCGGCCTCGCTGCGGTCGATGACACCGTCGCCGTTGGTGTCCAGCTTGGCCGGGCGCTGTGCCGGTGCGGTCGGGGGAGTCGCCGCCAGCGCGACACCGGAGGCGGACGTGGCAAGCAGCAGGGCCAGCAGCAGGGGGGTACGGATCATGAGGTCACTCCTGGGGATGAGGTTGCGTCGGGGTGATCAGTTCACCCTCGAATGACAACAACGCCCGGCCGCGACGGCGGTTGACGCAACCGCCAGTTCCGTTCATCCGGCGGACAGTCGCGTTCATTGCGACACGCTGGGGCTATGCTGTGGCCATGGCGATCCACGGCGACAGAGACGACGAACTGCGGCTGTTCCAGACCGGCGAGCACCCCTGCGGGTACTGGCCGGACCGGGTGGCGCGCGACCTGGTGATGGATCCCCACGACCGTCGCCTGGGCGGCCTGTATCCCCTCGCACTCAGCTGGGGCTTCCGCCGCAGCGGCGACCTGGTCTATCGGCCCCACTGCGCGCAGTGCCATGCCTGCGTGGCGGTACGGATTCCGGTGGCCCGGTTCGCACCGGACCGCAGCCAGCGGCGCTGCGCCACCCGCAACGCCGACCTGGAGGTGCGGATCACCGCCGCCACTGCGCGCGAGGATCTGTTTGCCCTCTACCACCGCTATCTGGTGCACCGCCACGCCAACGGCGGCATGGACGATCATGGCCCGCATGAGTTCGAGCAGTTCCTGATCGGCAGCTGGTCGCACACCCGCTTCCTGGAGATGCGCCTGCCGGGCCACGATGGCCGGCCCAGCCGGCTGCTCGGAGTGGCCGTCACCGATGTCACCGAGCACGGCCTTTCGGCGGTCTATACCTTCTTCGATCCAGACCACGCAGCGCGGGGACTGGGCACGTTCGCCATCCTGCAGCAGATCGAATGGGCGCGTCGCGAAGGACTGCCGCACGTCTATCTGGGCTACTGGATCCGTGAACACCAGAAAATGGACTACAAGCGCCGCTTCCGTCCGCTGGAGGCCTACGATGGCCGTCGCTGGCACGATTTCGACCGCGATCTGGACGGCCGCTGACAAACCGCTGACACCGGGCGGGGTGCACAATAGGCGGCATGAACACCCAACCCCTGATTCTTGCCCTGGCCCTGCTGTGTGGCGCTGCGGCCCCTGCTCTTGCCAGGACCCCTGCGATGACCGAAACACCGTCCGCATCGCTGCGCCTGGCCACCTACAACACGTCGCTGTACTCCGATGAGGCCGGTGGCCTGATCAGGGAGCTTGAAGGCGACAGCGCGCATGCGCGCAAGATCGCCGCCGTGCTGCAGCAGGTGCGCCCGGACCTGGTGCTGCTGAACGAATTCGATTTCGACGACGCCCATCGCGCCGCCGACCTGTTCCAGAAGCGCTACCTGGAAGTGGCGCAGCCGGGCGGCGGCGCGCCGCTGCACTTCGCCTACCGCTACCTGGCCCCGGTCAACACCGGCGTGCCCAGTGGCCTGGACCTGGACAACAACGGCGTGGTCGGCGGCGAAGGCCGCAGCCGTGGCAACGATGCCTGGGGCTACGGCCTGCACCCGGGCCAGTACGGCATGCTGGTGCTGTCGCGCTACCCGATCGATGAAGCCAAGGTACGCAGCTTCCAGCTGCTGAAGTGGAGCACGATGCCGGGCGCGATCCGTCCGGTCGATCCGCGCAGCGGGCAGAGCTTCTACAGCGACGCCGTGTGGTCGCAGCTGCGCCTGTCGTCGAAGTCGCACTGGGATGTACCGGTGCAGACCCCGGCCGGCGTGGTGCATGCGCTGGTCTCGCACCCGACGCCGCCGGTGTTCGACGGCCCGGAAAAGCGCAACGCGGCGCGCAACCACGACGAACTGCGCCTGTGGCAGGAGTATCTCACCGCAGGTGACAAGCCCTGGCTGTGCGACGACAAGGGCCAGTGCGGAGGTCTGGCGCAGGATGCACGCTTCGTGATCCTCGGCGATCTCAACAACGACCCGGTCGACGGCGATGGCCGCCACGAGGCGATCGTCGAACTGATCGAGAACGCACGCGTATTGCGCTACCCCACCCCGCGCAGCGCGGGGGGTGAGGAAACCAGCCTCGCCTATGCCGCCAAGGGCATCGTGCGCAAGGGTGCGCCCTTCCACGCCACCGGCGACTTTGGCCCGAAGTCCGGCACCCTGCGACTGGATTACGTGCTGCCTTCCACCGGGTTCCAGTACGTGGGCAGCGGCGTGTTCTGGCCAGCCAGCAACAGCCCTGAAGCGAAGATTGCCGACGGCAGCGACCACCACCTGGTGTGGGTGGATGTGAAGTGACCCCAGGCGCCAGGCGCGCTGCTCTGCCTTGCAGAAAGCCGCCGGGCGCGGCCCGGCGCTACCGGCTTACGGGCGCAGCTCGACGCCGATGGCGTCGGCGGCATCACGGGCGATCGAGCGCGCCTCGTCGACGGTGTCGGCGCGCGCCAGGGTGACGCCGACACGGCGCTGACCGTGCACGCTCGGCTTGCCGAACAGGCGCACGGCCGTATCCGGCACCTGCAGTGCGGCCGCGACGTTGTTGAAGTACGGCACGCCTTCGCCCTGCGCCAGCAATGCACAGGATGCCGACGGACCACTCTGGCGGATCACCGGAACCGGCAGGCCCAGGATGGCGCGTGCGTGCAGCGCGAACTCGCTCAGCTCCTGCGATACCAGCGTCACCAGGCCGGTGTCGTGCGGGCGCGGCGACACTTCGCTGAACCACACTTCATCGCCCTTCACGAACAGCTCCACGCCGAACAGGCCCCAGCCCCCCAGGTCATCGGTGATCGCACGCGAGATCTCCTCCGCGCGCGCCAGCGCCTTGTCCGACATCGGCTGCGGCTGCCAGCTCTCGCGGTAATCGCCGTCCTTCTGCAGATGACCGATCGGCGCGCAGAACGAGGTGCCTGCCGCGTGGCGCACGGTCAGCAGAGTGATCTCGTAGTCGAAATCGATGAATCCCTCGACGATGCAGCGGCCGGCGCCCGCGCGGCCGCCGGTCTGCGCATACTCCCAGGCCGGCGCGATGTCCGCTTCGCTGCGCAGCGTGCTCTGTCCCTTGCCCGAGGAGGACATCACCGGCTTGACCACGCACGGCAGGCCGATGGCGGCCACGGCGGCGCGGTACTCCGCCTCGGTATCGACAAAGCGGTAGGGCGAGGTTGGCAGGCCCAGCGTCTCGGCGGCCAGGCGGCGGATGCCCTCACGGTCCATGGTCAGGCGTGCGGCACGCGCGGTGGGGATCACCCGAAGGCCCTGCTCCTGTTCCAGCTGTACCAGCGTCTCGGTGTGGATCGCCTCGATCTCCGGCACCACCAGATGAGGCTGTTCCTGGGCGATCAGCGCACGCAGCGCCATCGCATCCAGCATGTCGATCACGTGCGAACGATGCGCGACCTGCATGGCGGGCGCATCGGCGTAACGGTCGGCGGCGATCACCTCCACGCCCAGCCGCTGCAGCTCGATGGCCACTTCCTTGCCGAGTTCGCCCGAGCCCAGCAGCAGCACACGGGTGGCGGAGGGCGAGAGGGGGGTTCCGAGCTTGGCCATGGGGGGTCCGGCGGTGATGTGAAGGCGGGTGGGCATTCTAGCCGGTCCAGCGGCGGTTCCCGACGAACGGTAGTCGAAATCTGATATCAATTTGATATCGTCACCTCGAACCCTCAAGGACGTATTGCCATGAAAGAGAAGTCGCTGTCCTCCCTCAACGGCCTGGGCACTCTGGCGGGCGCATTGCTCGTCGCCGTCTTCGGCGGTGTGCTGTTCGTGCTGGGCATCGCCGCCAAGGCGTCGACCGGCTCCCCCAACCTGCTGATGATGCTGGTTGGCGCGCTGGTCGCGGTGGTGGCGCTGTTCGCGCTGGCGGGCCTGTACACCGTGCAGCCGAACCAGGCCGCGGTGGTGAGCCTGTTCGGCAAGTACGTCGGCACCGTGAAAGACAATGGCCTGCGCTGGAACAACCCCTTCTTCAGCAAGCGCCACGTCAGCCAGCGCGTGCGCAATTTCGAAAGCGGCAAGCTGAAGGTCAACGAGCTCGATGGCAGCCCGATCGAGATCGCCGCAGTGATCGTCTGGCAGGTGGTCGATGCCTCCGAAGCGGTCTACAACGTGGACGACTACGAGAGCTTCGTGCACATCCAGTCCGAATCGGCGCTGCGCGCGATGGCCACCAGCTATCCCTACGACCAGCATGAAGAGGGCCAGCTGGCACTGCGCAGCCACGCCAGCGAGATCTCCCAGCACCTGAAGAACGAGTTGGCCGAGCGCCTGGCCGATGCCGGCGTGCAGGTGATCGACGCACGCATCAGCCACCTGGCCTATGCTGCCGAAATCGCCCAGGCCATGCTGCAGCGCCAGCAGGCCAACGCGGTGATCGCGGCACGCACGCGCATCGTTGCCGGTGCGGTCGGCATGGTCGAGATGGCCCTGGGCGAACTGCAGAAGAACGGCGTGGTGCAGCTGGACGAGGAACGCAAGGCGCACATGGTCAGCAACCTGTTGACCGTGCTGTGTTCGGACCGGGGCACGCAGCCGATCGTCAACGCCGGTTCGCTGTACTGAATCACCCTCGCAACGGGGCGCCCCACCGCCCCGCCAGGAGCATCCATGAGCGAGAAGAAAGCCTATCCACTGCGCATCAACGCCGACGTGCTGGCCGCGGCGCAGCGCTGGGCCGACGACGAACTGCGCAGCCTCAACGCGCAGATCGAGTACCTGCTGCGCGACGCGCTGCGCAAGGCCGGCAGGCTGCCGCATCCCAAGCCACCTCAGGAGGAGAAGGAATGAGCAAGCGCTGGACGTACCAGACCCTGGAAGTGCCCTCGACGCTGATGGGCAGCATGAAGACCGAAGCCGTGCAGGAGGCGTTGAACAAGCAGGGCCAGCTTGGCTGGGAGCTGGTCAACATCGTGATCCCCGCGCCGATGAGCGCAGCGGTGCTGGTCTTCAAGAAGGAGCTCTGACCATGAAGACCCGCCGTTCGCTGTTCGCCCTTTCACTGGCGCTGCTGAGCGGTGGCGCATTCGCCGCCGAACCGCAGCAGGTTGCCGCCCGGTTGCTGGACCACCTGCAGGCCGGCCGCATCGCCGATGCGGAGGCGATGCTGACCCCGCAGATGGCCCGTGCCGTTCCCGCCGAGAAGCTCGACAGCGTGTGGCGGTCCCTGGGCGAACTGCAGCAGCGCGGCCAGGCCCGCAGCAGCGAGCAGCAGGGCCTGCACCTGGTGGAAGTGCCGCTGCAGTTCACCGGTGGCGCGGTGATCGCGCAGGTGGCCGTGGACGCACAGGACAAGGTCGCCGGCCTGCTGCTGCGCCCCGCTCCCGCGGCCAAGGCGCCGCCGCCGCCGGCTGATGCGACCTACAGCGAAGTTGATTTCAGTGTGCCGCAGGCACGCGGTGCGCTGCCCGGCACGCTGGCGCTGCCCAAGGGCAAAGGCCCGTTCCCGGCGGTGGTGCTGGTGCATGGCTCGGGCCCGCAGGACCGTGACGAGACCATCGGCGGCAACCGTCCCTTCCTCGATATCGCCCGTGGCCTCGCCGCGCACGGAATCGCGGTACTGCGCTACGACAAGCGCACTCTCGCCCGGCCCCAGGATTTCCAGAGCGGCACCTTCACTGTCGATGTCGAATCCACCGACGATGCGGTGGCGGCACTGGAGGCCGTCGCCAGCGACCCGCGCATCGACGGCCGCCGCGTGTTCGTGCTCGGCCACAGCCAGGGCGGCATGCTTGCGCCACGCATCGCCAGCCGCTGGCCACAGGCGCGTGGCGCGATCCTGTGGGCCGCTCCCGCACGCACGCTGCTGGACCTGCTGCCGGAACAGAACCGCTACCTGCTGAGCCTGGACGGCGACATCAGCGCGGCCGGTCAGGCGCTGCTGGACAAACTGGACAGCCAGATCGCCGCAGCACGCGGCAGCACGCCGGTACCCGCCAGCGAGCTGCCACTCGGCGTTCCGCAGTCCTTCTGGAAGAGCATCGAAGCCGTAGATGCCCGCGCCGATGCACAGCGGCTGCGCGCACCGCTGCTGATGCTGCATGGCGGGCGCGATTTCCAGGTTCCCGATGCCGACTGGGCACTCTGGCAGAAGGCCCTCGCCCGGCGCGACGATGTGCAGTGGCGGACCTATCCGGCGCTGAACCATATCGGCATCGCTGGCAGCGGCCCGAGTTCGTTGAAGGAGTACACCCGGCCCGGCCATGTCGATGCGGGGTTGATCGATGACATCGCCCGATGGGTGGAGGCACAACGATGAGCCCCAATGAAGCCCGTCCGTTCGAGCTGGCTGGCAGTTCACCCCTGCGCGTGCTGTGGGTGCTGTTGCCGGTGCTGGCCGTGCTGGTCATCAGCGTGTACGTGCAGTTCAGCCGCACGCGTGCGCCTGCACCATGGATGGAAGTCACCCTTTCGCCGCCGTTCTTCCTGATGAACGGCAGCGCGGCATGGAGCATCGCCGTGCTGGTGCTGATCGGCGTGGGCCTGGGTACTTCGTTCTTCCGCCGCCGCGTGGAGCTGGTGGGTGGCGTGCTGGATGTGCGCTCGACGCTGTACCGGCGGCGTACACCGGTGCGCGACATGCTGCTGGACCAGGCCGAGGTGGTGGACCTGGCGCAGGACCGCCGCTATGGCATCCGCTTCAAGACCAACGGCTACTCGATGCCCGGCTTCTATTCCGGGCATATGCGGCTGCAGGGCGGCGGCAAGGGCTTCGCCCTGGTCACCGACCGTCACCGCACGCTGGCGATCCCGGTGCGCGGCGGCAGCACCCTGCTGCTGAGCATGGAACGCCCACAGGCATTGCTTGACGCCCTGCGCAAGGTGGCCGCAGCCGCGCCACGGCAGTAAGCTGCGGACATGCATCGCCGACCGCTGCTGCTGCTGAACACCGAGGCCATCGAACTGTGGCCGGCCGATCTGCTGCGCGCGCGCAGCAACCTCGATGCACGCCTGCTGGCGCGGGCCCGCTGGGTGCTGCGGCGCAAGCGCGATGGCCGCTATCTGGCCGCCGTGCTGGCGCAGGGCGTTCATTCGCTGGTGCCGCGCCTACCGCACGAGCCTGGCGTGGAGGAGGCGCTGGCACTGCTGGATGCCCGCGCGTCACGCCCTTTCGCTGCGGCACTGGAGCAGCGATGGCTGCCCCTGGCGGGCTTGCAGCAACGCCTGCAGCACCTTGGCCTGGATGCGCAGGGTTACGCGGATGACACCGGGCTGCCGCTGGAAGCCGAGCCGTGCCTGCTGCATTTCGCCGGCCGCGATCGCTTTTCGCGGCCCCTGTGGTTGCGCCGCGACGCGGCGCAGGGGTGGCGGCGGATGCGCCTGCACGCGGCCCGCGATGGCGTTGCCCTGGATGCCATTTCCGGCTTCCGCAGCCATGCGTACCAGTTGGGAATCTTCGAGCGGAAGCGCGGCCGCGGCCTGAGCGTGGCGGAGATCCTGAAGGTCAACGCCGCGCCGGGCTTCAGCGAGCACCACAGCGGGCACGCACTGGATATCGGCACCCCGGGCGATGCACCTGCAGAGGAATCGTTCGAGCGTACCGATGCGTTCGCGTGGCTGCAGGCGCACGCCCGCGGGCATGGATTCCACCTGAGCTACCCGCGCGGCAACCCGCACGGGATCGTCTACGAGCCCTGGCACTGGTGCTGGAAACCGGCCAACGGCTGAGCCCCTCCCCGCACTGCCCTCACCGCCGCAGGGCGTCGATCGCCAGCAGCACCCATCCCACCATCAGGCTGGTGCCGCCCACAGGCGCCAGCCGGGTAGGCCACTGCCAGAGCGCGCTGCCCACCAGGCTGCCGGAGAACAGCCCGACGCCCAGCAGCAGCACGTACAGCGCCAGATGTGCGATCACGCCCTGCGCGCGCCGTCCCACTGCAACCAGCACGGCACCATGGGCGAACGCATACAGCGCCGCCATGTTCAGATGCTGCTGCGCCTGCGGATCGGACACGCCATGCGAGGCATAGGCCGACAGGCCGATCGAAGCGGCCGCCAACAGCGCACCGATGCAGGCCAGCAGCGAGGGCTTACGCGCACGTCGTTCCAGATTGAACATGACTGCTCCTTGCGCGGCGCCCGCCCGGCGGCGGACGCGGGATGAAAAAAAACGCGCCGCAGGAAGCGGCGCGTTTTCGTGTCCAACACTACATGGGTCAGCCAGCGCTTACTTGACGGCCCAGTAGATGTCGTAGGTGCCTTCCTGGGTGAACGACTTGTCCACGCCGTCCTTCCACGATTCGTACGGACGGTCGATGACTTCGTTGCCCGAGGTCACTGCCCACGCACGCAGGCCGTTGCGGGCCACGTCCAGGCCGGCCATGTGACCGGTGTAGGCCGCATGCGCCGAACGGTGCGGGGCGACATGCACGTACTTGACCGGCGCACCACCGTCGATCTTGACGGTCAGCTCCTCACCGGTGGCACCTTCGGTACCCTTCTTCTTCACCGGCTGTGCGATGTCGAAGGCGTACTTCTCGGCACCGAAATCGGTGGTGATGATGCGGAACGGACCGGCGGCTTCAAGGCCATTGGCCTCCATCACGCGCTTGATCCACTCCTGGTTGTCCTTGATGGACTTGGTGATGGTGTCCTGGCCGCGGTCGACGTTGCCGGCGTTGACGACCAGCAGGTCTTCGGCCGGCACCTGCACGATACCCAGATCGGTCAGCGGCGCTTCCGGGGTGCGGTAGTCGACGTTCGGCACGGTGGCCAGCATGTTCGCCATGCGCGACAGGCCCAGCTTGATGTCGTCGCCGATCTGGCGGCTGACATACAGGCCGGCGTAGCGACCGAACAGGTCGAAGCCGTACTTCACCGAGTAGTCCTGGGTGATCTTGACGTTGCGACCGCCCTTGCCGGTCGGCTCCAGATTGAAGGTGGTGACCTTGTCGTGACCCTTGGTCGGGTCTTCGATGGCGATCACAACACGCTTGTTCTCTTCGGCCTCGGTCACCTTCCAGGAACCGTTGCCCAGGTCCTTGGAGGAGAAGTCGAGGGTGGCACCGACGCCGGAGGCCGGGCCGGACAGCTTCAGTTCAACGGCGGGATCGCGCAGTACCAGCGGGTTCCAGTCCTTGAAGCGGCGCAGGCTGCTGACCGTGTCGTACACGATCGTCATCTTGCGGTTGGTCTCGATGCTTTCGGTGATGTGGCGCTCGCCCGGCAGACATACGCCAATGATGACGAACAGGCCAGCCACGATCCCCAAGGCGATCAGGAACTCGATAATACGGGTCATTCAGGAGTCTCCGGGGCCGATCCCACGGCCGGGTTGATTGAAGCGAAGCGCCAATCCTAGCAGGCTTCGCGGGCATTGTTTATCGCGATTGGCGCACCGGTTTCCCTGCCGGCTGCGTATTTGTATGGACAAAGGATTGGCAGGGTAGCGCATCCGGCCGCCCCGCATGTAGGGGGCAGCCCGTCCCGGGGCCCGGGAATGCCGGCCAAACCTTTGCCGCAAAAGGCTTTTCGTCAGACCAGCTGCAGTTCGAACGCCTTCAGCACGGCCCGCGTACGGTCGCGCACGCCCAGCTTGGACAGGATGTTGGACACATGGTTCTTGATGGTGCCCTCGGCCACGCCCAGCGAATTGGCGATCTCCTTGTTGGAGAAGCCGCTGGCCATCAGCCGCAGGATCTCCGTCTCGCGGTCGGTCAGCGGGTCCGGCCGGTCCAGGCTGACGAAATCATTGCGCATGTGTTCCAGCCCGGACAGCAGCCGCTGGGTCACCGCCGGCTGCACCAGCGATCCGCCGTCAGCCACGGTGCGGATGGCGCCCACCAGCTGGTCCAGGGTCACGTCTTTGAGCAGATACCCCTTGGCGCCGGCCTTCAGGCCCGCCAGCACCAGCTGGTCGTCGTCGAAGGTGGTCAGGATGATGGTCGGCGGCAGCTGTTCCAGCCGCGACAGGACCTGAAGCGCCTCCAGCCCGGACATCACCGGCATGCGCATGTCCATCAGGACCACATCCGGACGGACCTGGGGCACCAGTTCGACCGCCTGCCGGCCGTCGCCGGCCTCGGCCACCACCTCGATGCCGTCGTCCAGCGCCAGCAGCGAGCGGATTCCCTGCCGCACCAGGGTTTGGTCGTCGACCAGGCAGACGCGAATCATCAACGCACTCCTTCAGGAACCTTGGTAAGGGCGGCCACCAGCACGGTTGCCGGCACCGTCGCACGCAGGCAGAAGCCTTCGCCGGGGCGGGTTTCCACCTGCAGCTGGCCACCGCATTGTTGCAGGCGCTCGCGCATCCCGCGCAAGCCATTGCCCACATTGACCATTTCCGCGCCGACACCGTCGTCGCGCGCCTCGACCACCACCCGGTCCGGCGCCTCACGGTACACCCGGATCCACAGATGGCGGGCCCCGGAGTGGCGCACCGTATTGGTGATGATCTCCTGGGTGCAGCGCAGCAGCACGTGGGCCCGCTGCGGATCCTCCACGTTCAGGGGGTCCTCGATGTCCAGCTGGATGTCCAGCGAGGGCACGTTCTCGGTCAGCGGGCGCAGCGCGGCAGCCAGGTCGATGGCGCTGGTCTCGCGCAGCTGGCTGACCACTTCGCGCACATTGCCCAGCAGCAGCTTGGCCAGCGTGTGCGAGCGTTTCACGTGGTCCAGCGCCTTGCCTTCGGCCAGATGGCCGGCCACTTCCAGGTTGAGGGTCAGCGCGGTCAACTGATGCCCCAGCAGGTCATGCAGCTCGCGCGAGATGCGGGTGCGCTCGTTGACCCGTGCGCTCTCGGCCAGCAGGGCGCGGGTCGCCCTCAGTTCCGCATTCAGCCGGCGCTGCTCGTCGCGGGCGTCGGTCTGCTGCCGTGCGACCAGGCTGGTCACGAACATGAACATGGAGAAGCCGCCATACAGCAGCGACTGCATGAGTGCCTCGAACAACGGCATGTCGAGAATCAGATAGTAGACCGGCAGCACCGCCAGCTGGCTGAGGAGCAACCAGATCACGCCACTGCGCACGGGCAGCATCCACGGGATCACCCCGGCGGCCACCATCATCAGGATGCTGCCCAGGCCCGAACCGCTCAGGTAGCTGACGCCTAGGGCCGAGCCGGTCAGTACCACCAGCACCACCCGGTCGTACCAGGCGGCCTGGCTGCTGTCGCGCAGACCACGGGTCAGCCAGAAGTAGCCGGCGCCGAAGAACAGGTAGGCGGCAAACAGCCACAGGGACCAGCTGTCGATGCCGCTGCCCCCGTGCCGCAGCATCGACTCGTATTGGGAATACACCACGGGCAGGCCGACCATGACCCAGGTGAACAGGCCGGCCAGGCGCAGGACTCGGATTTGGCTGAGATATCCCAACATGGAGGCATCTTAGGCTGAACCAGCGCTCCTGCCCCCGGGCAGAAGTCATGGCGACGGGCGTGCCCCCGCCAGCCACCCATGCAATAATCGTGCGCAGGGTCCGTTGCAGGACCAACCGCGTTACCCCACGGAGTCACAATGTCGATTGTCATCCGCGACGTGCGCGAGCACGAGCTCGATTCCGTCCTGGCTTTGAACAACAACGCTGGCCTGGCCATCCTTCCGCTGGATGCCGCACGCCTGCGCCTGTTCTATGAAACCGCTGAGTACTTCCGCGTCGCCGAGCGCGACGGCAACCTGGCCGGGTTCCTGATCGGCTTCGGCAGCGACAGCCAGCACGACAGCAGCAACTTCGCCTGGTTCAAGCAGCAGCTGGACACCCCGTTCTTCTATATCGACCGCATCGTGGTCGCCAGCCGCCGCCGCGGTGGTGGCGTCGGCCGGGCGTTCTACGCCGATGCGCAGAGCTTCGCCGAGCTGCGCTACCCGCAGATGACCTGCGAAGTCTTCCTCGACCATGGTGCCGATGCCGCCCTGCTGTTCCACGGCAGCTTCGGCTTCCGCGAGCTGGGCCAGAACACCATGCCGCAGGTCGATGTGCGCGCCAGCATGCTGGCCAAGGAACTGTGCAGCTACCCGTGGGTACAGGAGACCTACGGCGGCAAGCTGCCGGATGTGGCATGGACACGCGACCGGCAGCTGCCGGCGCAGGCACAGCGGCCGACGGGGACCTGAGCGTGGCGGTGAATTTCGATTACGAACAGGCAGGTGAACTGAAGATCGGCCAGGTCGGCATCGCCAACCTGCGCGTGCGGACCCTCGATGTCGAACGACTCGTGCAGGAAATGCGCGAACGGGTGACCCGCGCCCCGAAACTGTTCGGCCGTGCCGCGGTGATCCTGGACTTCGGCGGCCTCAGCCAGGTACCGGACGTGGCCACCGCCCAGGCGCTGGTCGATGGACTGCGCAGCGCCGGCGTGCTGCCGGTGGCGCTGGCCTATGGCACCAGTGCGGTCGACCAGCTCTCGCAGCAGCTCGGCCTGCCGCTGCTGGCCAAGTTCCGCGCCCAGTACGAGCGTGTCGAGACCGAGCCGGCCCCGCCGCCTGCGCCTGCGCCGGAGCCGCGCCGCGCCGCCCGCGCTGAACCGAAGCCGGCCCCGGCCGCTCCGGTGGCCAGGGTGGCCGAGGGCTCGGCACCGCAACCGGGCCGCATGCAGCTCGGCAATGTACGTTCCGGCCAGCAGCTGTACGCGGAGAACTGCGACCTGACGGTCATGGCGACCGTCGGCGCCGGTGCCGAGGTCATCGCCGACGGCAGCATCCATATCTACGGCACCCTGCGCGGCCGCGCGCTGGCGGGTGCCCAGGGCAACACCGCGGCACGCATCTTCTGCCGTGATTTCCATGCGGAACTGGTGGCCATTGCCGGCCACTACAAGGTACTGGACGATGTCCCGGACAACCTGCGCGGCAAGGCCGTGCAGGTGTGGCTGGAACAGGACCAGGTCAAGATCGCTGCGCTGGACTGACGCAGCCCCAACATCATGCAGAACCAGGAGAAGTCCTTTGGCTGAAATCATCGTAGTCACCTCCGGCAAGGGCGGCGTCGGCAAGACCACTACCAGCGCGAGCCTGGCCTGCGGCCTGGCACGGCGCGGCAAGAAGGTGGCGGTGATCGACTTCGACGTCGGCCTGCGCAACCTCGACCTGATCATGGGCTGCGAACGCCGCGTGGTGTACGACTTCGTCAACGTCGTGCACGGCGAAGCCACCCTCAAGCAGGCCCTGATCAAGGACAAGCGCTTCGACAACCTGTACGTGCTGGCTGCCTCGCAGACCCGCGACAAGGACGCGCTGACCCAGGAGGGCGTGGGCAAGGTGCTGAAGGACCTGGCCGCCGACGGTTTCGACTTCGTGATCTGCGACTCCCCGGCCGGTATCGAGAAGGGTGCCTTCCTGGCGATGTACTTCGCCGACCGCGCGGTGGTGGTGGTGAACCCGGAAGTGTCCTCGGTGCGCGACTCCGACCGCATCATCGGCCTGCTGGACTCGAAGACGCACAAGGCCGAATCCGGCCAGGACGTGCCGGCCTTCCTGCTGCTGACCCGCTACAGCCCGTCGCGCGTGGAAACCGGCGAGATGCTGAGCATCGTCGACGTGGAGGAAGTGCTGGGCCTGAAGGCGATCGGCGTGATCCCCGAATCGGGTGACGTGCTGAACGCCTCCAACAAGGGCGAGCCGGTGATCCTCGACGGCGAATCGATCGCTGGCCAGGCGTATGACGATGCGGTGAGCCGCATCCTGGGCGAGGAGCGGCCGATGCGCTTCACCACCGTGGAGAAGAAGGGCTTCTTCAGCAAGCTGTTCGGAGGGTAAGCATGGGCCTGTTTGATTTCCTCAAAGCGAAGAAGACCACCGCCGAAACCGCCAAGAACCGCCTGCAGATCATCATCGCGCAGGAGCGCAGCCATCGCGGTGGCCCGGACTACCTGCCGCTGCTGCAGCGCGAGCTGCTGGAAGTGATCAAGAAGTACGTCAACATCGACGTCGACGCGGTGAAGGTCGACCTGGTCAAGGATGGCCAGCACGACGTGCTGGACATCTCCGTGGCGCTGCCGGAAGGCCCGGAAAAGCCCTGACCCCCCTGCCCCGCCCGTGCCTGCATGGGCGGGGCTGCACGATTCCGCATGACTGACACGACAACCGCCGTGGACATCACCTGCGTGGGCGATATCGCCTTCGCCGATGCACAGCGCCTGCTTGCCGCGCATGGGCTGGAGCTGCACCACGTCGCCGCCGGCGAGCCGATTCCCGGCAGCTACTGGGGTGAACCTGAAGCAGGCATCATCGCCAGCAACGTGTATGTGCGCGACGACACGCCCGTGCATTCGATGCTGCACGAGGCCTGCCACCTGATCGTGCTGCCGCCGGAGCGGCGCGCGCAGGTGCATACCGATGCCACTGATTCGGTCGCCGAGGAAGATGCCACGTGCTATCTGCAGATCGTGCTGGCCGCGCAGCTGCCCGGTGTCGGCAGCGCACGGCTGATGGCCGACATGGATGCGTGGGGGTATACGTACCGGTTGGGATCGACGAGAGCGTGGTTCGAGCAGGACGCCGAAGACGCGAGAGCCTGGCTGATCGAACGTGGATTGCCGGTAGCGTGACGCGCCGCGAAACGGGGTCAGATCCCTTTTGCGCAGCAAAAGGGATCTGACCCCCTCACCCCTGCCCTGCCAGCGCACGCAGGGTGATGCCGACGATGTACGCCAGGTAGGTCCCGGTGGCGTAGCCCATCGTTCCCAGCAGCACGCCTACCGGTGCCAATGCTGGATGGAAGGCGGCGGCCACCACGGGCGCCGAGGCCGGACCGCCGATGTTCGACTGCGAGCCGATGGCGAAATAGAAGAACGGCACCTTCAGCAACCGGCCCAGGCACCACAGCAGCACGATGTGCACGGCGATCCAGATCAGGCCAAGCAGGAACAGCCACGGACGGTCCAGCAATGCCAGCAGATCCATCTGCATGCCGATGCAGGCGATCAGGAAGTACAGCAGCAGCGACCCCAGACGTGACGCTCCCGCTCCCTCCAGCGTGCGCGCGCGGGTGAAACTCAGGCCCAGGCCCAGCGTGGTCGACAGCACCACCACCCAGACGAAGGGAGCATCCAGGCTGAACTGCGATGCCCAGCCGACATGGGCCTTGAACCAGGCCGCCAGCGGCGCGCCGATTGCATGCGCCAGACCGACGCCCCCGAACGCAACGGCGACGATCAGCATCAGATCGGTCAGGCTGGGAATGCGCTCGTGTTCGGCCTGGAAGCGCGCGATGCGTTCCTTCAGTTCGTCGATGGCCGAGGTATCGGCACCGCTGCGTGCGTCGATCTTCGCGGCGCGCCCGGCGAGGAAGATCAGTACCGCCATCCAGACGTAGCCGACACCCACGTCGACCACGGCGAACTGGCCGAAGGTGGTGGCGTTGACGTCGAATACTTCGCGCATCGCCAGCATGTTGGCGCCACCGCCGATCCAGCTGCCGGCCAGTGCGGCCATGCCGGCCCAGGTGTCGCCGGCAACGGTTTCCGGGTGCAGCGCGCGCATCAGCAGGAAGGCGACCACGGCACCGAGCATGATGCTGGCGGAGGCGCCCAGGTACATCAGTACCAGCTTCGGCCCCAGCCGCAGGATGCCCTTGATGTCCACGGCCAGGGTCAGCAGCACCAGCGCCGCCGGCAGCAGGATGTCACGCGCGACCGGGTTGTACAGCGCGGTGTTCTGCCCGTCGATCAGGCCGACGGTGTTGTAGATGCCAGGAATGAGATAACACAGCAGCAACGCCGGCACGAAGGTGTAGAAGCGCTTCCACGGCCCCTGCTCGCGCGAGGCGGTCCAGAACACGGCCCCCAAAGTGGCGGCGATCAGGCCGAAGACCACGATGTCGTTCTGGATCAGGGCGTTCGAAGTCATGCGGGCGCTCGGGTAGAGCCGAGCCATGCTCGGCTGCTGTTGGCGGGAAAGGAGGCACAGAGCAGCCGAGCATGGCTCGGCTCTACAAAAAGCAGAGCGCCGCCCTGGGGGGCGGCGCCGGACCGGCTTATTCGCCGATATGCTGCTTCAGCCAGCCGTTGACCGTGTCATGCCACAGGATGCTGTTGTGCGGCTTGAGCACCCAGTGGTTCTCGTCCGGGAAGTACAGGAACTTCGACTCGATCCCCTGCCGCTGCGCCGCCGTGAATGCCGCCAGGCCCTGCTCGACCGGAATGCGGAAGTCCTGCTGGCCATGGATGATCAGGATCGGCTTCTTCCAGTCCGCCACGTGGTTGACCGGGTTGAACTTCTCGTAGTTCGCCGCCTTCTGGTACGGCGTGCCGCCCTGCTCCCACTCGGTGAACCACAGCTCCTCGGTGGCGTAGCCCATCATGCGCTGGTCGAACACGCCATCGTGGTTGACCAGGCACTTGAACGGGCCGTTCCAGTTGCCGGCGATCCAGTTGACCATGAAGCCGCCATAGCTGGCGCCCAGAGCACAGGCCTTGTCACCGTTGAGGAACGAATACTTCTTCAGTGCCGCGTCCCAGCCCTTCTGCAGGTCCTCCAGCGGACGATCACCCCAGTGCTGGCTGATCGCATCGGTGAATGCCTGACCGTAACCGGTGGAGCCGTGGAAATCGATCATCACCACCGCGTAGCCCTGGCCCGCATAGGTCTGCGGATTCCAGCGGTAGCTCCAGCCGTTGCCGAAGCTGCCCTGCGGACCGCCATGGATCAGGAACGCGACCGGGTAGGACTTGCCTTCCTGGTAGTTGTGCGGCTTGACCACATAGCCGTGCACGGTGTCGTTGTTCCAGCCCTTGAACGAGAACTGCTCGAAATCGCCGAAACTGACGTCCTTCAGCACGTCGCCGGCAGACGGTGTCAGCGCACGCAGCTCGCCCATCGGCTGGCCGGCGGCTGGCAGCAGGCCGACCAGTACCTGGTCGTTGCTCTTCAGGCTGTTGCGGGTGATCGCCACGCTGGTGCCGGCCACATCGACGGCGGTCACGCTGCCATCGCCGATCAGACGGGTGGCCTTGCCGGTGGCGACATCGATCTGGAACAGCGGGTGCTCGCCGAGATCATCGGCGGTGGTGTAGATGCTGGCGCCATCGGCGGACAGCACGATGCCACCCGCCGAGCGATCCCACTGCGGGGCGATCTCACGGCTCTTGCCGCTGGCCAGATCCATCGCCATCAGGCCGAAGCGATCAGCTTCAAAGCCGGGGCGCTTCATCGCACGGTAGAACAGCGTCTTGCCATCGGCACTGAACACCGGGCCCGCATCCCATGCCGGGTTGGAGGCGGTCAGGTTCACCGGTGCCTGACGACCGGCAGCATCGAAGCGATAGAGGTCGAAGTTGGTCGACCACGGTTCCTCGCGGCCCGCCACGCGGATGCTGGCGACCACGCTGCTGCCGTCCGGCGACCACACGAAGTCATCATTGCCACCGAATGGCTTGGACGGCGCATCGCCATCGAGGGTGGCGCTCAGCGCTGAAGCCCCCTTGACCGGGCCGGCCTGGGCGCCCGGCAGCGGCGCGACGAACAGGGTGTTGCGACGGCCGTCGTTCCAGGTATCCCAATGGCGCACGAACATCGAATCCCAGACCTGGCCACTGGCCTTGGCGTCCTTCTTCTCTTTCAGCTTCTTCTCGGTGCAGGCCAGGTCCGACGCGCAGGCCTGGAACACGCCGGCGCTGAACAGCACGCGGTCGTCCTGTGGCGAGACGTGGTAGCTGTCCACATCCACCGGGAAATCGGTCAGCTGGCGCGGGGCGCCGCCGTTGATCGCCTGCGCGTACAGCTGCTGGCTGCCGTTCTTGGAACTGAGGAAGTACACCGTCTGGCCGTCCGCCGACAGCGAGGCGGAATTGACGTTCCAGCCGGCCGGGGTGATCTGCTTCGGCGGTGCCGCGTCACGCGTGCGCAGGTTGCGTGCGTACAGGGCGGTGCTGGCCTTGAGGTTGGCGTCAGTGCTGCGCTTGGCGAACACCACGGTGCCGCCATCGGCGCTCAGCACCGGCGCGGAAACGCGATCCATGGCCACCATGTCGCGGATCTCCAGGCCACGGGCAGCGGCGACGCTGGGCAGAGCGGCCAGCAGGCTCAGTGGCAGCAGGGCATGACGCAGTTTCATCGGGATCTCCGCAGGACGGCAAAAAAGCGATGGTAGGCCCCGCAGCCCGGGGCTGCCAAGGCCATCGGTCATGGCCGTGATCGGGCAGCCGCCAGAAACAGCAAACCGCGCCGTAGCGCGGTTTGTGGGTGGACCCGGGATCGGATCCGATTCCGCAGGAATCGGCTCTGCCCCGCCCGGCCACCGCCGGCAAACCGGGGTCAGAGCCCTTCCCGACGGGAAGGGATCCGCCCCCGCGCATTACGCCTTGGCGTACTTGCCGGTGCGGTAGATCAGCCAGCCCACCAGGAACAGCACGGCCAGGCCGATCCACTGCGCGGCCGGCAGATGGAACGGCACGGCCAGCACGTCGGCGCGGCTGCTGACCACGATCGGAATGGCGATGGCGATGCCCATCAGCGCCTCGCCGGTGATCAGGCCTGCGGCGAACAGCACGCCCGGCTTGTGCACGCGGTCGCGGCCCTCTTCATCATCGGCACGCACCTTGTGGAAGCGCTCGACCAGGTAAGCGATCAGGCCGCCGAGGAAGATCGGCACCATCAGCTCCAGCGGCAGGTAGATGCCGATGGCGGCCGCCAGCACCGGCACCCGGAAGCGCGCGTTGCGCGCCTTCAGCCAGCTGTCGAAGGCAATGATGACGGCGCCGACCACGGCACCGATGCCGATGAAGGTCCACGGCAGCTCGCCACCGAACAGGCCCTTGGCCACCGACGCCATCAGGTTGGCCTGCGGCGCAGCCAGCGCGTTCGGGTGCAGCTCGGTCTTCACGCCGATGCCATAGGCGGTGGCCAGCAGGTTCAGCACCGGGGCCATGATCAGCGCGCAGGAGAACGCACCGATGCCCAGCATCAGCTGCTGCTTCCACGGCGTAGCGCCGACGATGTAACCGGCCTTGAGGTCCTGCAGATTGTCACCACCGACGGCGGCAGCGCAGCACACCACCGCGCCGATCATGATCGCAGCCACCGCACCCAGCGGTGCACCGCCGGTACCGACCGGCTTGAGGCCATCGGCACCCAGCAGCACGACCAGTACCGCCGAGGCGAACAGGATGGTGGAAATGGTGATGCCCGAGACCGGGTTGTTGGACGAACCGATCAGGCCGGCCAGGTAGGCCGAGACCGACACGAACAGGAAGCCGGCGACGATCATGATGAGGGTCATCGGGATCGACACGTGCCACTGGCCGACGATGGCCTGGTACAGGGCCAGCAGCGGCAGCACGAAGACCACCAGGGCGACCAGCATCCACTTCATCGGCAGGTCGCGCTCGGTGTGCGCCAGCACCGGTCCGCCGCTCTTGCGGGCGGCGGCAAAACCGCTCTTGACGCCGTTGAGCAGCGACTTGCGCAGCGAAATCAGGGTCCAGATGCCACCGATCAGCATTGCGCCGACACCCAGGTAGCGCATCTTCGCGCCCCAGATGGCGAATGCGGCCTCGGTGGAGGACGCAGCGGCCACCGACGCGGCCAGTGCCGGATCGGTGTTCATGAAGAACGCCTGGTAGAGCGGGATGGCGATGTGCCAGGTCAGGATCGAACCAGACACCACCACGATGCCGACATTGAGGCCGACGATGTAGCCCACGCCCAGCAGCGCCGGCGACAGGTTGGTGCCGATGAAGGCGGTGACCTTGGAACTGCCCACGTAGGCCGAGGTGGCCCAGGCATCGGGAATCAGGCGCATGCCGCTTTCCGCGGCCAGCTTGACGAAGGCGCCGATCACCGCCGACAGGCCCAGGATCTTCAGGCCCGGACCCGGGTTCTCACCGGCCTTGAGCACTTCCGCCGCCGCCTTGCCTTCCGGGAAGGGCAGCGGATCTTCGACGATCATCGAGCGGCGCAGCGGCACCGAGAACAGCACGCCCAGCAGGCCGCCCAGGCCGGCAATGCCCAGCACCCACCAGTACTTGAAGTCCGGCCAGTAGCCCATGATCACCAGCGCGGGGATGGTGAAGATGACACCGGCGGCGATCGAGGAACCGGCCGAGGCGCCGGTCTGCACGATGTTGTTCTCGAGGATCGAGCCACCGCCCAGCAGGCGCAGCACGCCCATGGAAATGACTGCGGCGGGAATCGCGGTGGCGATGGTCAGGCCTGCGAACAGACCGAGGTAGGCGTTGGCCGCGGACAGCACCACCGCCAGCACGATGGCCAGGGCCACTGCGCGGAAGGTGAGCTGCTTGGGCGCAGCGTCGTGGTTCATGGGAGCCCCTGCTGGCAAAAAATCCCTGCCACGCTAGCGTTCAGGGGGCGGCAAGTCCAGCACACCGCAGCATGACAAGCGCCAGCGGATCAGGCAGGACACCGATCAGGCACAGGCAGCAGACGCATCCGGCACATTCCGGCTGGGCATCCCGCAAACGATATGTTATATCTTTTCGATTGCACACCACCGCCGTCCGCATGCCCTCTCCCCCACCGGCCCGCCTCACCTCCATCGACCAGCTGCGCGGCACCGTCATGCTGTTGATGCTGCTCGACCACGTGCGCGAGACCTTCTTCCTGCAGCACCAGGTCAGCGACCCGATGGACGCAGCCACGGTCTCCCCCGCGCTGTTCGCGTGCCGCCTGCTGGCCCACCTGTGCGCACCGGTGTTCGTGCTGCTGACCGGCCTGTCGGCCTGGCTGTACGGTCAACGCCAGGCGGATCCGCGCCGGGCCACGGCCGCGTTCCTGCTCAAGCGCGGGCTGTTCCTGGTGGTGCTGGAACTGACCCTGGTGAATTTCGCCTGGACCTTCCAGCTGCCTCCGGACACCGTATACCTGCAGGTGATCTGGGCGATCGGCCTGAGCATGGTCGCGCTGGCCGGCCTGCTGTGGCTGCCACGCGCGGCGCTGCTGGTGCTGGCGGTACTGCTGGTGGCCGGCCACAACCTGCTCGACGGCGTGCGCGTGGCAGGCGACGGTGTGCTGCCGGTGCTGTGGAAGGTGCTGCACCAGCGGGACTGGATCGAGGCCGGTGCACTCCGGCTGCGCACGTCCTATCCGGTGCTGCCGTGGATCGGGGTGATCGCGCTCGGCTATCTGATGGGGCCCTGGTTCGCGGCGGACCGCATGCCAGCGCAGCGTCACCGCTGGCTGGTGTGGGCTGGGCTGGCAGCGCTGGGCATGTTCGCCCTGCTGCGGTTCGGCAACGGCTATGGCGATACGCCCTGGCAGTTCCAGCAGGACGCGCTGCGCACCTGGATGAGCGTGTTCAACGTGACCAAGTATCCGCCATCACTGCAGTTCCTGTTGCTGACCCTGGGCGTTGGCCTGCTGTGGCTGCGCGTGTTTGAGTGGCCTGCGATGGCACGCGCGTTGAGGCCGCTGGCAGACATCGGCGCGGCACCGATGTTCTTCTACCTGCTGCATTTGTATCTGCTGAAGCTGCTGTATCTGGCGGCGCTCGGGTTCTGGGGGCCGACCCACGGCAGCCTGTACGCTCTCGATTCGGTCGCCGGCCTGATCCTGGTGGCCTGTGCATTGGCGGTGCTGCTGTACACGCCAACGCGGGCATTCGCGCGGTTCAAGGCGCGTCGGCGCGACCTGGGCTGGCTGCGATACCTGTGACCCCGCTCGCCGGGCGCGGCCTGATGCTGCCCGCCACGGGCGCGGCGGCGGGCCTATAATCGCGCCCTTTCCGCAGTGCCCGCCGTCGATGACCGTTGCCGCTCCCGCTTCCGACGACTTCCTTGGCCACCCCAAGGGCGTCTACGTCTGCTTCTTCACCGAAATGTGGGAGCGCTTCTCCTTCTATGGCATGAAGGCGCTGCTGCTGCTGTACCTGACCAAGTACCACCTGTTCGGCGACAAGGCCGGACTGGACCTGCTTGGCGCCTACGGTGGCCTGGTGTACTGCATCCCGGTGTTCGGCGGCATGCTGGCCGACCGCTGGCTGGGCATGCGCCGTGCAGTGCTGTTCGGCGGCATCCTGCTGGTGCTGGGCCATCTCGGCATGGCCTTCGAAGGCCACGCGGCATACCGGGTCAACGGTGAAGTAATGCGCGACACCTCGGCGCTGGCGGTGACCTATCTGTCGCTGGCGCTGATCATCATGGGCGTGGGCTTCCTCAAGCCGAACATCTCCACCATCGTCGGCAAGCTGTACGCCAAGGACGATCCGCGCCGCGACTCGGGCTTCTCGCTGTTCTATGCCGGCATCAACCTCGGGGCGCTGTTCTCGTCGCTGGTGTGCGGCTTCCTCGGCGAGGCCTATGGCTGGAAGTATGGCTTCGGCGCGGCGGGCATCGGCATGCTGGCCGGGCTGGCGATGTTCCTGTGGGGGCAGAAGTACCTGCACGGGCATGCCGAGCCGCCACAGCCGGCCGCGCTGAAACAGCGGGTGCTGGGCCTGCCGCGTGAATGGCTGATCTATCTGTGCGCGGTGCTCGCGGTGCTGCCACTGGCGTGGCTGATGTGGGCCGCCGGTAACGGTGCGTTCGCTCTGGGCGGCGAAATCAGCCTGGCGTTGATGCTGATGCTGGTGGTGCTGGGAGGCGTGCTGGTCTGGTTCGCCTGGTTCACCGGCAGCCAGTGCACGCCGGTGCAGCGCCAGCAGATGATCGCGCTGATGGTGCTGATTTTCCTGGCGCTGGTGTTCTTCACCCTGTACGAGCAGTCCTATGGCTCGTGGGTGACGTTCACCGATCGCCTGCTGACCAAGGACATCGTTCCCTCGCTGGTGATCACCGACGGCACGCCGCTGCCCTGGTCGATCCTGTCGTTGCTGCTGGCGCCGCTGGGCTTCGTGGTCAGCGCGCGCCTGACCGAGCGTCGACCGGGGTCGGCCGCGCCGCGCCGGTTCTTCATTGCCATCGTCGCGCTGATGCTGGTCCTGCTGGTGCGCGACTGCCTGGTGATTCCGCAGACCGCCGGCTCCCTGACCTATCTGGGCGGACTGTTCCTGGTGCTGCTGGCGCCGGCCTTCGCCGCCCTCTGGACCTGGATGGACCGTCGCGGCTGGGAGCCGGGCAAGCCGGTCAAATCCGCCTGGGGCCTGGTGATCGGCGCGCTCTCGTTCGTCCCGCTCGCATTGGCCGCACAGCAGGTCGGCGCCACCGGCGAGATGGCCAGCGTCTGGTGGCTGGTCCTGGCCTACTTCCTGTTGGCCAGTGGTGAGATGTGCCTGTCGCCGGTGGGCCTGTCGGCCGTAACGCAGCTGGCCGTGCCGCGGGTGATGAGCCTGATGATGGGCACCTGGTTCCTGGCCACGGCCTTCTCCGAGACGCTTGCCGCGCTGTTCGGCAAGCTGGCGGCCATCGATGTGCCCGAAGGCGGCACGCTGGACATGGCGGCGGCGGCCGGTGCCTATGCGCACCTGTTCTGGCTGCTGATGTGGATCGGCCTGGGTTGCGCCCTGCTGGCCTTCATCGCCGCGCCGCTGCTGAAGCGGATGATGCACGGGGTCAGGTAACTGCACTGCGCGGCGGCGGATCGTGGATCCGCCGCCGCTCTGCGTTTACGGCGCCTTGCCCTTCCCTGCCGGCGCCGATGCCTGGGCGGTCTTGCCCCCCAGGCTGCGCGACAGGAATGCGAGCAGCTTGTCGTAGTACTCGGTGCGATGGGCCAGGGTGTAGAAGCCGTGCCCCTCGGTCTTGTAGTACAGGCTTTCCACCGGCGTCCCGGCACGCTTCAGTGCCGCTTCCATGCGCTCGGTGTGCTGGATCGGCGCACGCTTGTCTTCGCCACCGGCCGCGAGGAACACCGGCACCTTGATCTGCGTGGCCAGGTTCACCGGCGAAACCGCGCCCAGCTTGGCCGGATCACCCAGCCATTCGCGCAGGAAGGTCACGCCCGAGTCGCGCTCCTGCACATCGCCGCGGGCAAACATCAGCGGCAGGTCGTACACGCCGACATAGCCGGCCGCGCACTGGTACAGCCCCTGTTCGCGGGCAGCGCCCATCATCGCGGCGTAGGCCCCGTAACTGGCACCGTAGATGCAGATGCGTCTGGCATCGGCGATCCCCTGCGCGATCGCCCAGCGGGTGGCGTCGGTGACGTCATCCTGCATCGCGGCGCCCCATTGCTGGGCGCCGGCCTGGGCATGCGCACGGCCATAGTTCCCCGAGCCACGGAAGTTGACCTGCAGCACGGCGTAGCCGGCAGCGGCCAATATCTGCGTCTGGCGGTCGTACTGGCCATTGTCGAACACGTGGAACGGCCCACCGTGCGGCATCACCACCATCGGCAGGTTGCGTCCGTCGCTGCCGGAGGGCACGGTGAGGAAGCCGTGCAGCGGCAATCCGTCGCGCGCCTTGAGTGCCACCGGACGCACCGTTGCACTGCGATCGATGTCGATCCAGTCGCTGCGGCTGATCAGGTGATCAGCCTTGCGGGCCTCCGTGTCGTACACATAGAAGTCGCCGGGATTGGTGCCTGACCAGGTCTCCACCAGCACCACGCGGCCATCCCGGGTACTGGAGGTGATGTAGACCGGCCCCCCGAAGGCCGCCTCCAGGCTGCGGTACAGACGCGCCTCCGGCGACTTCTCGTCGAAGAACCGGGTCCGTGGTGTGTCGCCCATAAACAGGGCGCCCACCGGCACATGGGTGCCGGGCCGGCGGATGATGCGGTACGGATCGACCACCTCGTCGCGCAGCACGACAGCGCGCTCGCCGGTCTGCGGATTCCAGCTGACGATGGCATCCGGCCCCTGCGCCTGCTCGGCCTGCAGGTACGCCAGGCTGCCATCGGCGGAGAAGCCGATCGCGGTCTCGATGCGCGTGCTCACCGCCTCATCGTTGATCATCTTCCAGCTGTCGCCCGATCGCTCGCGGTAGTACAGCTTGTTGACATTGTCGCTGCCGGACCCGTGGACGAAACGGACTTCGCCCTGGCCATCGGTGGTGAACTCACCGCGCCGCACCGGCGAGGAGGCCATGCGCACACGCCTGCCGCTGGCCACGTCCATGCGTTCGACGCGGGTGAACGGATCCTCCGCGAACGGCCATACCGTCACCAGCACGTTGCGTTCGTCGCCGGGCAGATCATCGGCCAGGAACGCCGCGACCGCCTCGACTTTCTTCGGCTGGATGCGGGTACCCGGGCCCTTGCTTTCGACGCGGTAACCGACCAGCAGCTCGCCGCGATTGCCGTTGGCATCGATGGCGTAGAGCTCGCCGGTGGGATTGGGCTTATCCAGCGCGCCCCACTTCTCGGCCAGGCCGATCAACAGCCGTTCGTTGCTGACCCAGTCGAATTCGTAGGCATGGTTCTTCTGCGGCGGGCGGAAGCTGCCCACGAGCTGCTTGTCGGCCAGCCGCATCACCGCGATCGCGGTGCTGTCCTCCATCGGCACGGTGGCAGCGACATACTCGCCCCCCGGCGATATCTTGATGTCGGTGAAGGTCTCCTGGCGCAGGAACTGCGTCAGATCCACCGCCCATGCGCTGCCCGCGGCAACGCTACCCACGACGACCAGTGCGGCCGTCAACATCGTCCTGCGCATCCTTCCCCCTGCTCCGATGGACACCTTGTCCTGTACACGGATTCTAGGCAGGCGCCGTCTGTCCCGCCAGAGCCGGAAAAGACGACGGCACCGTTGCCGGTGCCGTCGTTGCCACTGCCTTGGAGAGAGAGTCAGGACGTGGGTTCGGGGGCGTGCGCCGGGTCAGTGGACCCCGCGCACCGCCAGGGTGAGGGCCAGGATGCTGAGGATCACCGCGATGGTGCCGTCAAGCACACGCCAGGTGCTGGGCTTGGTGAACAGCGGCGCCAGCAGGCGTGCACCGAGGCCCTGCGCGGTCAGCCACAGGCAGCTCGCGGTGACCACGCCGGCCGCGAAGGCCATGCGTGCGTGGCCGAAGTTCTCGGCAATGGAGCCGATGACCATCATGTCCAGCCAGAAGTGCGGGTTGATCAGCGAAAAGCCGACCGCCGCCATCAGCACCGCGCGGCGGCTGCCGTCGTCGCTGTCGGCTTCACCCATGCCACCGCCACCGGCAATGGCCCGGCGCGCCGACTTCATCGCGTACCAGGCCAGGAAAGCCACGCCGGTCCACAGCACGGCCGAGGTCAGCCACGGCAGCGCCGAGGTCAACGTGCGCAGGCCGGCCACGCTGGCGAAGATGAAGAACGCATCGATGGCCGCGCAGGTGGCGACCACCGGCACGATGTGCTTGCGCAGGATGCCCTGGCGCAGGATGAAGGCGCTCTGGGCACCGACCACGGCGAACAGGCCGATGCCGGTGGCTGCACCAGAGAACCAGGCACCGAGGCCGGTGCCGGCGGAGATGACCGAAAACATGGGATTCACTGCCTTGTCTTGCTGGGGGGACGGTGCCTCGCGAAGGCGGACAGCACCGGGTACGGGCGCCATTGTCGCGCCGCAACATAGAAAAGACGAGCTAAACTTCCTAAACCAACATTAGCGGAACTTAATACCATGCGCATCGACCATGCCCAGCTGCGCGCGCTCGCCGCCGTGATCCGCGAAGGCAGCTTTGATCGCGCGGCGCAGTCGCTGAATGTCACCCCCTCCGCCATCTCGCAGCGGGTCAAGGCGCTGGAGGATCGTGTCGGACGCCTTCTGGTGAAGCGTGGCGCCCCCGCCACTGCCACCGCCGAAGGCCAGGTGCTGGTGCAGCTGGCCGAGCAGACGGCCCTGCTCGAGCATGACGCCCTGCACCGGATGGGCCTGGCCGATGAAGATCTGCCCCAGGCCAGCATCCCGGTGGCGGTGAACCACGACAGTCTGGAAACCTGGTTTCCGCAGGCGGCGCAGCAGTTCGCACTGGGTACCGGCACCACGCTCGACCTGCGCGTGGAAGACCAGGACCACACCGTGGAGCTGCTGCGGCAAGGCACGGTGCTCGGCGCGGTGACCACCCTGGACGAGCCGGTGCAGGGCTGCCAGATCCATGCACTCGGCAGCATCCGTTACGCGGCCACCTGCACGCCGGAGTTCCGCGAACGGCACTTCGCCAAGGGCGTGACCGCGCAGGCGCTGGCGCAGGCACCGGTACTGGTGTTCAACCGCAAGGACGAAATGCAGTCGCGCTTTGCCCGGCGCATGGCCGGCGATGACCTGCCCAGCACCGCGCCGACCTGGTGGATTCCCTCCACCCGTGCCTTCGTGCAGGCCAACCTGGGCGGCATGGGCTGGACCATGAACCCCCTGCCGCTGGTCAAGCGGCACCTGGATGCCGGCCGCCTGGTCTACGTGCGACAGCGCGCGTGGGAGGACGTGCCGCTGTACTGGCAGCACTGGAAGGGCGATGTGCAGACCATGGCCCTGCTGACCCGCGCGGTGCTGGAGGCATCCTCGACGCTGGTGCGGCGCAGGCGCTGAATTGCTGACTGTACTCAGATGCAGCGACTTTGGTGGACAGGGTCTTCGCGCCGCAACCTTAGAAATTGCGGCAATTACGACACGGTGTGGCGTCATTGCCCGCCGACCGGAGCAACTGTATTACGTAAGCTGGAAGGTTCATCAACTGTGAGTCAAACCGAATGGAACTTCCTGACGAAATCTATCAGCGGGTCACTGATCTCTCGGAGCAGGGAAACGTCCGCATGGATGCCCATGATCATGCTGGTGCGATGCGCTGTTGGCTGCAGGCATTGGGCATGCTGCCAGCGCCTGCGAAGGATTGGGAGGCCTATACCTGGCTGTGCGCCTCACTAGGAGACGCGAGCCTTCTTTCCGGCGATGTCCCGGTGGGCCTAAAGTACTTCATGGATGCGCTGAATGGCCCGGACGGGCATATCAATCCCTTCATCCTGTATCGCATTGGCCAATGCAATGAACTACTGGGGAAACGCGACCAGGCCCTTGAATACCTGCTAAGGGCGTACGCGTTGGATGGCGAGGACATATTCGACGCCGATGATGACGGTAGTAAGTACCTTGCCTTGCTGCGACAGCAGGGCCTCATTTCGCCTTGATGCCACCAAGGCAGCCGAGCGTTGGGAATGCAGCGCTTGGCAGCCAGGACTTGCCCGGCGCCAGCCGTGGACAAACCAGGGCAAAGCGACTTGGCGCCCTCCGTCCTCTCTTCTCCGCGTGACCGAGGTCCGTTCAGGGTCGCCCAGTTGTGCCAGCATCGAAGCAACCGACACGGAGCGCCGCGATGCAGACCGATCCGCTGTTCCTGCATATCCGCGTGGTGATGGGCATCATCCTGGGCCTGTCGATCACGACCCTGCTGAAAGGGATTGCGCAGATCATCGAGCATCCGCAGCGACGCGGCTGCTCGGCACTCCATCTGTGCTGGGTGGCATGGACGCTGGTGTCGCTGGTCACCTTCTGGTGGTGGGAGTTCCGCCTGATCGAAGTCCACCGCTGGACGTTCGAGACCTATCTGTTCGTGATCTGCTACTGCGCGACCTGGTTCCTGCTCTGCGCCCTGTTGTTCCCGGATGACCTGCGTGACTACGGCAGCTACGGCAATTACCTGATGCAGCGCCGACGCTGGATATTCGGCGTGATCGGCGCGCTGACGCTGCTGGATCTGGTGGACACCGCGATCAAGGGCACAAGCCGGTGGCATCTGCTGGGCGCGGCGTATCCGGTCCACACCCTGCTGATGCTGCTGGTGGTCCTGCTGGGCTGGAAACTGCACTCCAGCCGGGCACAGCTGCGACTGGCCGCGGCCACCCTGCTCTACCAGATCGGCTATTTCACCGCCGAATACTTCACAATCGGCAACGATTGAACGAGACGGGCAGTTCCTTCAGCGCCCGGTCACAAGGAGGTGCCATGACCATCCGTTACCGCGATGCCCACCCCGACGATGCCGCCGCCTGCATCGACCTGCGCGGGCGTACCCGCGAGAATGCCTTCAGTGCAGCGCAGCTGGCCGAGCTGGGCATCACGACGCAGAGCTGGGCCGAAGGCATCTGCAACGGAGATTTCATCGGACGCATCGCCTGCGACGGCGAGCGCATGGCCGGCTACGGGTTTGCCGACCGCGAAAGCGGCGAGGTGCTGGTTCTGGCCCTGCTGCCGGAGTACGAGAATCTGGGCATCGGCCGACGTCTGCTGCAGGATGTGGTCAGCCTGGCCCGGGATGCCGGTCACCACCGGCTGTTCCTTGCGTGCTCGGCCGACCCGCGCTCGCGCTCGCATGGCTTCTACCGCCATCTCGGCTGGTGCCCGACGGGCGAGATCGACGAAACCGGCGACGAGATTCTCGAACTGCGTTGACCCCAAGCGGAGTGCTGGCCGCTGCGGTCAGTCGGCGTCGACCACGTGCAGCTGTGCCTGGACCACCTGCGCCTCGGCGCCGGTGGAACCGGGTGTCAGATTGATCGAGAACTGCAGGGTCACATCCATCGGGCGCAGGGCGAAGCGTGTCAGCTCCTGCGGCTTGATCGGGAAACCGATGCGCAGGGACTGGCCCGCGCGCAGCTCCTGCATCTGCTGCCGCAGCGCGGCCGAAGCCATGCCGCTGCGCAACGCCGTGGTCTTCTCGGAGTGGTTGTCCTTCACCCTGACCGACGGGCCACGGCTGCGGATGTACTCCAGCGGCAGCGATACAGGCTCGCTGCCGCTGTTGCGCAGTTCCAGTTCGACGTTGAGGGTGTCGCCACGGAAACGGCACTGGGCATCGTCCACGCAGCGCGCATGAAGTTCGATCATGGGAGGAAGCTCCTTGCTGTGGGCCGGCAGCGCTGCGGCAGCGGCAAAAGTGGCAATCAACGAAATCACTTGACGGTGCATGTTATCTCCCGGCCGATTTCCCGGCTCAGCAGTTCACGTACTTCCCGCGCGATGTTCCAGGCATGACGCGGCCGGGTCACCGCGCAGTCCACGGAATTCATGATGGTCGCCGCCGGATCGGTCAGCTCACGGGAATCCGGAACGGCAACCAGCACCTCCGGATCCAGAGTGCCATCGGGCTGGACGTAACGCACGGTCTCTTCGTCCGGGTCGTTGTACGAATACTCGTCCGGCACGCCCAGGGTGTGGGCGAACTCGTGGGCGAAGGTCCAGGCCGTGGTCGACACGGAGACATCGATATCCGGGAATTCCACCTGCTCCCGGTCATAGGTGCGATGAACGATCAGCCTGTAGTCGCTGCCGCCCTGCACCCACCGCACTTCGTAGCGGATCGGGAAGCTGCGGGTGCCGCACGCGGGATCATGGACGTCCAGCGTGAACCGGCCGTTCCAGAACTGATCGATGCCGCGCTCCATGCGCGCCTTGACCGCCGCCACCTCGGCAGCGGTGACGCCGGGCTTGGGCATCACCTGCACCTTGATCGACACCACCACCTCGCCCTGGGCCTGCAGCGGAACATCGATGCGGTAGCTGACCTGGAAAGGATAGTCATGCTTGTCGCCATTGACGTCATAGGCTTCGTAGTAGCGCCCGTCCACGTCACGGTCGATCTGCGCATCATGGTCCGCCACCCAGCACTGCGGCGCGTCCTCGTCGCGCACGGCGGTGCCGGGCGCTGCGAAGGGGGGTGTCTGCAGGGTGGGCTTCAACAACGGCGCGACGATCGCTGCGATCGCCGCCACTCCGGCGCCTGCACCTGCGCGCCCTCCACCGCCGGCCACCACGTGGGCGCGCTGCTGCTTGCCCGATACCAGTGCGCAACCGCAGCTGGCCCTGTCGCCATCGCGGGCGACCGGCTGGCCATCGATGACCAGGGTGGCATCGCCGGAAACGATCGAACCCGGACCATGGCGTGCACAGATGACACGGTCGCCGACACGCGCCACGGCGCGCCCTTCGATATCGGTATGCGGGGAACCTGTAAGGACCGAACCGCCCGTCTGCAGGGCGTCACCCACCACGATCAGCATCCGTGACATCGTTGCGCGGCCCCTCCGTGGCCGGTGGTCGTTCTGGAATCAGCCGGCAAGTCTACCCCGGAGCGACCGCCAGCAGGATGATGCATTGCACAAAAACCGGACCCGTTCCGGGTAGAATCCTCTGCAAGGATGCTGCAAGGCGTTGTTTCTTCACGCCCTTCCCCTGCCCAGCGCGCATCCTGATCTCCTCCCCTCCGCCAACGATCCCGCCCCCATGAAGAAATTTGGCAAGGCCCTGCTCGCCCTGCTCGTGCTGTTCCTGCTGGCTGCCGCCGTGTTCCTGTACTGGCCGCTGACCCAGCGCTCCGTCCCCGCCGCCAGCAACGACAAGCCTGTCGACGTTGTGCTGGTCGGCGCCGGCATCATGAGCATCACCCTGGCCACCTACCTGCAGGAACTGCAGCCGGACTGGAACATCCAGGTCTATGAACGCCTCGACGGCGTCGCCGGCGAAAGCTCCGACGGCTGGAACAACGCCGGCACCGGCCACTCGGCATTCGCCGAGCTGAACTACACCCCGGAACTGCCCGACGGCAGCATCGAGACCAAGCGTGCGGTCGGCATCGCCGAATCGTTCGAGGTCTCGCGCCAGTTCTGGTCGCACCAGGTGAAGGAAGGCCGGCTCAGCGAGCCCAGCGACTTCATCAACCCCACGCCGCACATGAGCTTCGTCTGGGGCGATGACAACATCGCCTACCTGCATAAGCGCCAGCAGGCGCTGGTGAAGAACCCGCTGTTCTACGGCATGCAGTACTCGGAAGACCCGGCACAGATCCGGCAGTGGGCTCCGCTGATGATGGAAGGCCGCGATCCGAAGCAGAAGGTCGCTGCGACCTGGATGCCACTGGGTACCGACGTCAACTTCGGCGTGATCACCCGCCAGTTGACCGCCGGCCTGCAGCGCAGTCCGAACTTCAGCCTGCACCTGAACCACGAAGTCTCGGCACTGCGGCAGAACGCGGACAAGAGCTGGAACGTCACGGTGAAGGACCTCAAGGCCGGCACCGAGAGCACCACCCACGCCCGCTTCGTGTTCATCGGTGCCGGTGGCGCCGCGCTGAAGCTGCTGCAGATGTCAGGCATTCCCGAGTCAAAGGACTACGCCGGCTTCCCGGTGGGCGGCCAGTTCCTCGCCTTCCAGGGCCAGGACGTGACCTCACGCCATGGCGTCAAGGCCTATGGCATGGCCGAGACCGGTTCGCCGCCGATGTCGGTGCCGCACCTGGATGCGCGCAAGCTGGACGGCAAGCCGGTGGTCCTGTTCGGACCGTTCGCGCTGTACAGCACCAAGTTCCTCAAGCACGGCTCGTGGTGGGACCTGTACTCGTCGGTGACCCACAACAACGTTGCGCCGATGCTGGAAGTGGGCAAGGACAACCTGGACCTGGTGCAGTACCTGATGAGCCAGGCGCGGCTGAATGATGCCGACCGCCAGGCCGAACTGGTCAAGTACTTCCCCAATGCCAAGCCGGGCGACTGGAAGCTGGTCACCGCCGGCCAGCGCGTGCAGATCATCAAGCGCGATCCGTTGAAGGGTGCGGTGCTGCAGTTCGGTACCGAGATCGTGACCGACAAGGACCACACCATCGCCGCGCTGCTGGGCGCTTCGCCCGGTGCCTCGACGTCGCCGCCGATCATGCTGGATCTGATGGCCAAGGCCTTCCCTGAGCAGATGAAGGCCGGCTGGGAAGCCCGCCTGCGTGAGATCGTGCCCTCCTACGGGCGCAAGCTCAACGACAGTGCGGCACTGGTCAACGAGATCCGTTCGATGACCAGCCAGACCCTGAAGCTGCCCTACCTGGAAGTGCCGGCCGATGCCACGGCTGCACCGGCCACACCGCCGGCGCCGACGCCGACGCCGACGCCGGGCAAGGAAAAGCGCAACGCCAACGAGGAACTGCAGGCGCTCTGAGCCCGGTTCTTCGATGACACCTACGGACGGCCACCTTCGGGTGGCCGTTCGCATTCAGGGAGCTCGGCTCCGCCGGGGCTCGCGGTGCGTGTCCCAGGCATCGACCAGCCCGGGCGAATTGTAATGTTGTTACGAACGATTTACATTTGCGCCTCGCGCGGACCGCCCGCGCTCACCAGACGGACCTGACCCAGCCCGAAGCCGCCGCCCCGGGTACCGCCCGGCTGTTGCCGCCCTTCCGACTCTCCCGCATCGAGCCCACCAAGATGTCCCTGCACTCCCCTACCCGCCCGCTCCGTCGCGCGCTGCTTCCGGCCGCGCTGCTCGCATCCCTGGCCCTGTCGACACCGTCAGCGTTCGCCGCCGGCGATGCCGCAGCCGATGCCAAGACCCTGGACCGCGTCAGCGTGCGCGCCGACCAGGCTGCGCCGCCCTCAAGCAGCACCCGCCTGCCGATCACCCTGCAGGAAACGCCGCAGTCGGCCACGGCCATCAGCCTGCAGCGCCTGCAGGACGAATCGCTGTTCAGCATCAACGACGTGCTGCGCAACGTCACCGGCGTCAGCGTGTCCTTCTATGACACCCAGCGCCCGCTGTACTACGCCCGCGGCTTTGCCATCACGGACTTCCAGGTCGATGGCATTCCGACCTACAGCGGCTCCACCAACCAGGAATACGACACCGCCTTCTATGACCGCATCGAAGTGATCCGCGGTGCCAACGGCCTGCTCAGCGGCGCGGGGGTGCCTTCGGCCACGGTCAACCTGCTGCGCAAGCGCCCCGGCAAGGACTTCGACGCCTCGTTCTCGGTGAGCGCCGGCAGCTGGGACTACCGGCGCATGGAGGCCGACGTCACCGCGCCGCTGACCGCAGATGGCCGGTTCCGCAGCCGCGTGGTCGCCGCCTATACCGATCGTGATTTCTATTACGACCGCTACAAGGAGAACAAGATGGCCGGCATGGCGGTGCTGGAGGGCGACCTGACCGACAGCACCACGGTCACCCTCGGCTACCAGACCCAGGACAACAACCCGGTCGGTTCGACCTGGGGTACCGTGCCGTTCTTCGACAGCCGCGGCGACTTCGCGCACCTGCCGCGCTCGACCAACCTGGCACCGAAATGGAGCTACTGGCAGCGCGAGACCAGCACGGTATTCGCCAACCTGGAGCAGCGCTTCGGCGAGGACTGGCTGCTGAAGATCAACACCGCCCACACCCGTGGCAATGTGCAGAACATGCGCCTGTACGGCACCGGCAATCCCGATCCGGCCACCGGTGCGGGCATCTACCTGCGCACTGCCGCTGGCGACTCCGAGGACACCCGCCGCAACATCGATGCCTACCTGACCGGCACGTTCCCGCTGTTCGGCCGCGAGCATGACGTCACCCTGGGTGCCCAGTGGTCCGATCTGGAAGGCACCACCCACACTGTTGCCCTGAACTACCCGCGCGACTGGGCCACCTGCGGCCGCGAACGCTGCTACTACATCCCCAACGTGTACGACTGGAACGGCGACATCTCCGAGGTGACCTACACCCGTACCGGCGCGCGCCGCGTGCAGAAGACCACGCAGAGCGGCGTCTACCTGGCCGCGCGCCTGCGCCTGGCCGATCCGCTGTCGTTGATCGCGGGTGCGCGCCTGAGCCGCTGGGAAACCCTCAGCCGCTCCTACAGCGTGGCCGGTGCGTATACCGGGACCAGCGGGGCCTACAAGGTCAGTGATGAAGTGACCCCGTACGTGGGACTGGTCTACGACGTCACGCCGCAGTTCTCGGTCTATGCCAGCTACACCGAGATCTTCAACCCGCAGAACTTCAAGGACCGCAACGAGAACCTGCTGGCGCCGGTGCAGGGCTCGAATCTGGAAGCGGGCATCAAGACGCAGTGGTTCGATGGGCGACTGACCGCCAACGCCGCTGTGTTCGAGGCCAAGCAGGACAACTATGCCGTGCGCGACATGGGAGTGCCGGAAGGCTCGCTCAGCGATGGCACCTCGGCCTACATCGGCGTCAACGGCACCAAGTCGCGTGGCTGGGAAATGGACGTCAACGGCGAGATCCTGCCGGGCTGGACGGTCAACGCCGGCTTCACCCATGTCAAAGTGACCCGCGCCGCCACCGACCTGCTGTACGCCAACCCGCCCGAAGACCTGCTGCAGCTCAACACGCAGGTGCGCCTGCGCGGTGCACTGGAACGCCTGAGCCTGGGCGCCGGCGTGCAATGGCAGAGCAAGGTGCAGGGCTACAACATCCCCTACCCGCTGGGCGGCACGGTAACCGTGAACCAGCCGGCCTACACGCTCGTGCAGTTCAACGCCAACTACCGCATCAGCGACAACTGGACGGCAACGCTGAGCGTGCGCAACGCGCTGGACAAGACCTACTGGGCGAACCTGGACTACAACAACTACGGCGAACCGCGCTTCGTCGCCGCCAGCCTGCGCTGGAAGTTCTGAGAACGACCGGCTGAAAGCCTGCAACCTGAATGGGCCCGCCATTGGCGGGCCCTTCTTTTTGCTGCGCTGCAGGTTGCGTCGCCTTCCGTAATTATGGCGTAATTATCTCAACGCCAATCGGAAGCCGGTCGATGAACCCGAGCTGGGACACGCTGGAACGCAGCCGCCAGGCACGTCTGCAGCGGGCTGCGCCCTGGAGCAGAGGCCGTGCAGTGGCCGCCGACGATGTGGGCGAGCTGCTGCACGCCCTGCTTGAACCCGGCGACAAGGTCTGCCTCGAGGGCAACAACCAGAAGCAGGCCGACTTCCTGGCCGAATGCCTTGCCGGGCTGGACCCCGCCCGCGTGCATGATCTGCACATGGTGCAGTCGGTGCTGTCGCTGCCCTCGCATCTGGACGTGTTCGAGCGGGGCATTGCCTCGAAGCTGGACTTTTCCTTCTCCGGCCCGCAATCGGTGCGACTGGCCAACCTGGTAGCCGAAGGGCGGATCCAGATCGGGGCCATCCACACCTACCTGGAACTGTTCGGCCGCTACTTCATCGACCTCACGCCGCGCATGGCCCTGGTCGCAGCGCAGGCCGCCGACCGCGACGGCAACCTCTACACCGGGCCGAACACCGAAGACACGCCAGTGATCGTCGAGGCGGCCGCCTTCCGTGGCGGCATCGTCATCGCCCAGGTCAACGAGATCGTCGACACCCTCCCCCGCGTCGATATCCCCGCCGACTGGGTCAACTTCGTCGTGCAGGCACCGCGCCCGAACCACATCGAACCCCTGTTCACCCGCGACCCGGCACAGATCTCCGAGATCCAGGTGCTGATGGCGATGATGGCGATCAAGGGCATCTACGCCGAATACGGTGTGAACCGGCTCAATCACGGCATCGGCTTCGACACGGCCGCGATCGAACTGCTGCTGCCGACCTATGCCGAATCGCTGGGCCTGAAGGGCAAGATCTGCCAGCACTGGGCGCTCAATCCGCATCCGGCGCTGATTCCCGCGATCGAGTCGGGTTTCGTGAAGTCCGTGCACTCGTTCGGTTCGGAACTGGGCATGGAGAAGTACATCGCCGCGCGCGGTGATGTGTTCTTCACCGGCGCCGATGGCTCGATGCGCTCCAACCGCGCGTTCTCGCAGACCGCCGGCCTGTATGCGTGCGACATGTTCATCGGCTCGACGCTGCAGGTCGACCTGCAGGGCAACAGCTCCACCGCCACCCGCGACCGCATCGCCGGCTTCGGTGGCGCGCCGAACATGGGCTCGGATGCGCGCGGCCGCCGTCATGCCAGCGACGCCTGGATCAAGGCCGGCCAGCAGGCCGCACGCCCGGGCGAGATGCCACGCGGGCGCAAGCTGGTGGTACAGATGGTGGAGACCTTCCGCGAACACATGGCACCCGCATTCGTTGACCGCCTCGATGCGTGGGCGCTGGCCGAACGCGCTGGCATGCCACTGCCACCGGTGATGATCTACGGCGATGACGTGAGCCATGTGCTGACCGAGGAAGGCATCGCCAACCTGCTGCTGTGCCGCACCGCGGAGGAGCGCGAACAGGCGATCCGCGGCGTGGCCGGTTACACCACGGTCGGTCTGGGCCGCGATCGCGCGATGGTGGAGAACCTGCGCGACCGGGGCGTGATCCGGCGACCGGAAGATCTCGGCATTTCGGTGCGCGACGCCAGTCGTGACCTGCTGGCCGCGCGCTCGGTGAAAGACCTGGTGCGCTGGTCAGGCGGTCTCTACGACCCGCCCAAGCGCTTCCGCAACTGGTAAGGGGTACGCGATGGAAACCCTCGACTATCGATTCGACGGAAGAACCCCGGTGCGGTTCCCGCACGACGCGGTGCTGGTGGGCGTGCTGGCGTCCGGCAATCTGGAAGTCCTGCTGGAACCTGCCGCGCAGGACGGCGCAATGACCGTGCATGTCGTCACCGCCGCGCAGGGCTTCGGCACCATCTGGCAGGCGGTCATCGGTGATTTCGCCCGGCGGCATCCGCTGCGCGACGTGCGCGTATCGATCAACGATGCCGGTGCCACCCCGGCGGTGGTCAGCCTGCGCCTGGACCAGGCGGTGGAGACACTGCTCGCCGGAGACCCGCGATGAATCCGATGCAACGACGCAGCTACCACGAGGCCGATGCCCGTGCCCGTATCGCCGGGCTGGTCGATGCCGGATCGTTCACCGAGTATCTCGGGCCGGCCCGGCGCGCCATGAGCCCGCACCTGGCACAGCTGGACCAACCCGCCGCGTTCGACGATGGCATCGTGGTCGGTGCAGCCTCGCTGCGTGGCAGGCGTGTGCTGATTGCTGCACAGCAGGGCGAATTCATGGGGGGCGGTGTCGGCGAAGTGCATGGCGCCAAGCTGACCGGCCTGCTGCGCCGGGCCGCGCAACACAGGCCCGACGGTGTGCTGCTGCTGCTCGACACCGGCGGCGTGCGCCTGCATGAAGCCAATGCGGGCCTGATCGCCATCTCCGAGATCATGCGCGCGACCCTGGACGCGCGCGCCACCGGCGTGCCGGTGGTGGCCCTCATCGGCAGCGGCAACGGCGCCTTCGGCGGCATGGGCATCGTCGCCCGCTGCTGCACCACGGTGATCATGTCCGAGGAAGGGCGACTGTCGCTGTCCGGGCCGGAAGTGATCGAGACCGTGCGCGGCGTAGAGGAGTTCGACTCGCGTGACCGTGCCCTCGTATGGCGGGTGACGGGCGGCAAGCACCGCTACCTCATCGACCAGGCGCAGGTTCTGGTTCCCGATGCCATCGATGCATTCGCCCAGGCCGCATTCGAGGCGCTGCAGCCAGACGCCGCCAGCGCAGACGCCGATGCCGCGCTGGCCGCGCTGCAGCAGCGACATGCCGCCCTGCAGGCCCGGGCAGAGGCCTGGGGGGACTGCCACGATGGTCTGGAGATCTGGGCACGCCAGGGAATCGATGATCCCGAGCGCCTGCCGCTGCTGGACACCGACGCGTTCCTCGCCGCCACCGCCCACAGGAAACTGCCATGACCGCGCCGCTGCAGCCCCTGCTTGACGCGCTGTTCCCGCGCGGCCACGACGTAACCGTGCACGATTCCGTGCTGACGGGAAGCGCCAGTACCGAAGATGGCGAGGTCACGGTCATCGGCACCACTGACAAGCTGGAAGTCGGTGTCGATCATGCGCTGGCACTGGCGGCAACAGTACTCGCCAGCACCGCCGCACATCCGCAGCGACCGATCGTGATGCTGGTGGATACCGCAGGCCAACGCCTGTCGCGCCGCGACGAACTGCTCGGCATCAACGGTTACTTCGCCCACCTCGCGCAATGCCTGGACGTCGCGCGGCGACGCGGCGCACGGCTGGTGACCCTGGTCCATGGCGAGTCGGTCAGCGGTGGCTTCCTCTCGTTCGGCCTGATGGCGGACACCATTCATGCGCTGCCGGATGCCCAGGTTCGGGTGATGGATCTGCGGGCGATGGCTCGCGTGACCAAGCAACCGCTGGAAAAGCTGCAGGCGCTGAGCCTGACCTCGCCGGTGTTCGCACCCGGGGTGGAAAACTACGTGGCGATGGGTGCGGTACGGTCCCTGTGGTCGGGCGAGCTGGCGCAGGCCTTGCTGGATGCCCTGCGCGCGCCGGCCGACGGCGACCACCGTGCCGCACTGGGTGCCGAACGGGGGGGCCGCCTGCAGGCGGCTGCCGTCGCGGGCGCGGTGGCCAACGGCGATGCCTGAGCGTCTGGCCCGCCACACGCTGGTCTGGTTGTCGGCCCACGCCGACTGGCGGGCCGATGTGGCTGCGCAGGAACCGCGGCTCGCCGCATGGTTCGCGCAGGGATTGCCGGCAATGGTCGCGCGACGCGCGGCAGACGACCCCGATTCCCGCCTGCGGCTGGGTGTGCCGTTGCCACCGTGCGAAGGCAAACAGCGGCTTGCACTGCGGGTGCCGCTGCAGGATGTACAGCGTCGGCAGGCGCCGCCGGCACTGAGCGACATCCTGGCGGCAGGCGTATGCCCCGCCTGGCAGGCACCGTTGCACGCTCTCGCCACGCTCGCGCCGGCCCGTGTGTTCGGCGCATTCGCCTGGCAGCACGTTACTGGCCTGCCCTATGTGCATGACCGTTCCGATATCGACCTGCTCTGGGAGGTCCCGGATGCGGCGCGGGCCGATGCGCTGGTGACTCGGCTGCGGGCGTGGGAAGCGCAGCATCCGCAGCGGGTCGACGGCGAGCTGTGCCTGGCCCGCGGTGCTGCGGTGAACTGGCGCGAGTACGCCGGCAGCAGCCGTCAACTGCTGGTCAAACGCCTTGACGGCGCAGCCCTGGAAGCACGCCACCGTCTATTCGAGGGCAGCGGGGTGGCCGCATGAACGCCGTCGCGCCGCGCCTTGCCGGCCGCAGCACCGCGCCCGACAGTGCACGCCTAGGCCGCATGGCGATCGCCGCGCTGCATGCCGAGCTGGCCTGTGCGCCCAAGCCCGGCCTGGTCACGCCGTTCGACAGCGGCAGCCATGACGACATGGATGCCGGTACGTTCCTGCGCAGCCTGTTTGCCCTGCGCCACTATTTCACTGCGGTTGCCCGCGATGGCGCCGCCGAAGCGCCGTTCCATCGGCTGCGCGACCACGGCCTGGCCGCCGAAGCGGCGATGCTGCGCGCCACCGGCGGCGTCAACACCCACCGCGGCGCGATCTTCAGCCTGGGCTTGCTGGTGGCAGCGTCAGCCTCGTGCCGCACGCGTCTGGGCCGAGCCGCGACAGGTGAACAGGTATGCCAGGCGGTCTGCCAATGGGCGGACGCCTTCGCCACCTCGCCCCTGGATGTGAACAGTCCGGGGCAGCGCGCGCGCGCCCGTCACGGCGTGCCCGGCGTACGCGAGCAGGCGGCCGCTGGATATCCCCTGCTGCGTGGGCTGGCCCTGCCGGCACTGCGCCATGCGCTGGGCGCAGGGCTGCCACGCGAAGCTGCACTGGCCCATACCCTGATGCATCTGGTCGCAGAGGTCGAGGATCTGAACCTGCTGCATCGGGGCGGTGTTGCCGGATTGCGCTGGGCCCAGCAGCAGGCACGCGGATTCCTCGACGCCGGCGGTGCCTTTGCCGCCGGCTGGCAACCCCGCCTGCAGGACATCGGCGATGCCTTCGTCGCACGCCGGCTCAGCCCGGGTGGCAGCGCCGATCTGCTGGCCTGCAGCGTCTTCCTGCTGTTGCAGGAGCAGGCGTGATGCTGGCCCTGCTCTGTCCGGGACAAGGTGCCCAGCATGCTGCGATGTTCGATCACGTGCGCGGCAACAACGCCGCGCATGGCGTGCTGCTCGCCGCCAGCGAGGTGCTGCAGCGCGATGTGTTCACCGCCGCCGCGGCCGAGGACCGGTTCGACAATGCGCAGGCACAACCACTGCTGTGCGCGGCCAGTCTGGCGCAGTGGCACGCCCTGCGCGATGCATTGCCGGTGCCGACCGTGGTGGCCGGCTACAGCATCGGCGAGCTGGCGGCGCATGCCATTGCCGGCACCTTCGACGCTGGCAGCTGCCTGGCCCTGTCGGCACAGCGCGCGCATCTGATGGACGGTGCCAGCGCGGCAGGCGCCGGCATGCTGGCGGTGCTGGGCCTGGATCGTACGGCGTTGCAAGCGCTGTGCGATGCGCAGGGTACCCACATCGCCATCGTCAACGGCGAGGATCACTTCGTTGTGGGAGGCATCCGGCACACCCTGCAGCCGCTGGCCGATGCGGCGCACGCGCTCGGTGCGCAGGTGCGTCCGTTGCCTGTCCACGTCGCTGCCCACACGCCCCTGCTGGCGGCTGCGGTGGCGCCCTTCGCCGCCGCGCTGGAGCGCTCGGGCATGCGGGCACCCCGCCTGCCGCTGCTGGCGGGCGTCGATGCACGGCCCGTGCGCGATGCCGCAACGGCGGTGCACAGCCTGTCGGCACAGCTGGCACAGACCATCGAGTGGGCACAGGTGATGCGGCAGGCCTTCGAGCGCGGCGCGCGGGTGTTCCTGCAGCTGGGCCCGGGCAATGCGCTCGCACGCATGGTCGCGCCGTCCTATCCCTGCTGCGAGTTCCGCGCGGTGGAAGAGTTCCAGAGCCTGCATGGCGCTGCGGCATGGGTCCGCAGTGCGCTGCAGCGCCTGCAGTAACGGGTTCGAGCAGTACGTATCACGCAACACTGCAGTACGTCGCCTTACCCCGGGGATGGCGGGTCTCCATCCGCGCTGTACGTGAGCCACGTGTCTGGGAGGGCGCATGAGTCCACAAATCGCAACGATCATCGGTCTGGTGATCATGTTCATCGTCGCCACCGCACTGCCGATCAACATGGGCGCAGTGGCCTTCGCACTGGCCTTCATCATCGGTGGTGTCTGGGTCGGCATGGGTGGCAAGGAAGTCCTCGCCGGCTTTCCCGGCGATCTGTTCCTGACCCTGGTCGGCATCACCTACCTGTTCGCCATCGCGCAGAAGAACGGCACCATCGACCTGCTGGTGCACTGGGCGGTACGCGCGGTGCGCGGCCACATCGTGGCCATTCCGTGGGTGATGTTCGTGGTCACCGCGGTGCTGACCGCCTTCGGCGCCCTCGGCCCGGCAGCGGTGGCGATCATCGGTCCGGTCGCGCTGCGCTTCGCCAAGCAGTACAACATCAACCCGCTGATGATGGGCCTGCTGGTCATCCATGGTGCGCAGGCCGGCGGCTTCTCGCCGATCAGCGTGTACGGCAGCATCACCAATGGCGTGGTGCAGAAGGCCGGGCTGGAGGTCACCGAGATGGCGGTCTTCCTGACCAGCCTCGGCTTCAACTTCATGATGGCGATCATCTGCTTCCTCGCCTTCGGCGGCATCGCGCTGATGCGACGTGGCTCGATCACCGCGGGCGGTGCGGAACTGGCAATGGCCGGTGGTCCGCAGGCGTCGTCGCGGCAGTTCGCCATCGAAGGCCATGGCGCGCTGGTGGCGGCCGGCGGCGGCACCCTGAGCAACGATCCGGCGGCGCTGGATGCAGTGGGTCTGACCCGGGAGCGGTTGTTCACCCTGGTCGGCCTGCTCGGCCTGGGCGTGGCGGCACTGATCTACAACCTCAACGTCGGCCTGGTGTCGATCACCGTCGCAGTGGCGCTGGCACTGCTCTCGCCGCAGAGCCAGAAGGGTGCGGTGGATGGCATCAGCTGGTCGACCGTGCTGTTGATCTGTGGCGTGGTGACCTATATCGGCGTGCTGGAGCATGCGGGCGCGGTCGACTTCATCGGCAACGGGGTCTCCAACATCGGCATTCCGCTGCTGGGCGCTCTGCTGGTGTGCTACGTCGGCGGTATCGTCTCCGCATTCGCATCGTCCGCGGCGGTGCTCGGCGCAACGATTCCACTGGCGGTGCCGTTCCTGATGCAGGGGCACCTGGGTGCAGCCGGCGTGATCTGCGCACTGGCAGTGTCGTCCACCATCGTCGATGTCAGCCCCTTCTCCACCAACGGTGCACTGGTCGTGGCATCGGCGGCGAAGGAAGAACGCGAGACGCTGTTCCGCCGCTTCCTGGTCTACAGCGGCCTCGTGGTGGCATTGGGGCCGCTGCTGGCCTGGCTGGTGTTCGTGGTGCCGGGCTGGATGTAGGCGATGACCGGTCGTGCCGGCTGACGGCCGGCACTACCGCCAGCGGGTACACTCTGCCAATGGCCATCGCCCCTGCTCCACGGTCCCCGAAGAAGCGCGCCCCTCTGTACGAGGAGGTCGCCGAACATGTGCGTGAGCGCATCTATGACTATCGCCTGCCCCCCGGCGAATGGATCGACGAGCCTGCGCTGTGCAGTGAACTGGGCATCAGCCGCACCCCGCTGCGCGAGGCGTTGAAGCTGCTGGCAGCCGAAGGCCTGGTGCAGATCGACGCCGGGCGCGGCAGCCGGGTAACCCGGCTGACGCTGGAGGACCTCAACCAGCTGTTCCCGGTGATGGCCATGCTGGAGGGCCGCTGCGCGCATGAGGCGGTCAGGCATATCGATGATGCGGGCGTGGCCCAGCTGGAATCCCTGCATGCCGCGATGGAAGCGGCGGCGGCTGACGGCAACATCGCCGAGTATTACCGCAACAACTATCTCATCCACGAAACCGTGCAGCACTATGCCGGCAATCCGTGGCTGATCCGCATCACCCACGACCTGCACCGCATCCTGAAGATGCATCGCGGCCGGCAGCTGCTGACGCCCGGACGCACTGCGCAGTCGCTGGCCGAGCACCGCGAGCTGATGGAGTGCTTCCGTCGCCGTGATGCCGACGCGGCAGAGCGCACGATGGAACGGCACCTGCTCAGCCAGGGCCAGGCACTGGCCGCCTACGTGGCGGCCGGGGGCCTGCTGAACGTACCGGCGCCGCTGCCGACCGAAGGCGGTGCCTGAGCGAGCTGTCGCCCCGCCGGGCGTGGCCCGCATTGCGGGCGGTGGCTGACCCTCTTCCTGTGGCGTCAATCGCCGCAGCTGCCGCCGTCGCTGCCACAGTCCGCAGAGGGGGCATTGCCCTCGTGGGCGCCATCGCTGGCCCAGATCGCGCCGTCCTGGCTGCGTGCCTGCAGTCCGAGCGGGCCCTCGGCGGCTGCCACCAGCAGGCAGACGACGGCGCCGATCAGCGGCAGCAGCCAGATCACCAGCACCTGCGCGGCCCGGTTGCCCGACGACAATTCCTGCCGACGCAGAATGACCCAGCTCGCCAGCAGATTCAGGCCCAGCACCAGCAGGACCGCCAGAAGGGTCACGATCAGCACCAGGCGTCTCCCGGCATGGATATCGGCGCCATTATGGCTCGCCGCCCCGCCAATGGCCCTGCCTGTCATGAAGATGGGACAATGTAGCGCGCGCCGGCCTGCCTCCTGGCCGCCGGGGCCCCCCGCACCACACGGAAGAAGAAGAACAACAACATGCTGAAAGTCATTTTCGATACCGACCCGGGCGTCGACGACGCCCTGGCCCTGCTGTACCTGCACAAGCATCCGCAGATCGACCTGATCGGCGTTACCACCACCTTCGGCAACGCCTCGGTGGAGTCCACCACCCACAACGCGCTGTACCTGAAGCAGGCCTGGGCGCTGACTGCGCCGGTCGCGCGTGGCGCCGCGGGCCCCCTGCAGCCCGATGCCACGCCGGAAGCCTGGCCGGTGCACATCCACGGCCACAATGGCCTGGGCAATCACCCGGTGCCTGCCCAGCTGGACGTGACCGCCGACGCCCGTCCTGCGCACCAGCTGATCATCGATCTGGTGCGGGCCCATCCAGGCGAGGTCACGCTGGTCGCGGTCGGCCGCATGACCAACCTGGCCCTGGCCCTGCAGCAGGCACCGGAGATCGCCGGCCTGGTGCGTGGCGTGGTCATCATGGGGGGGGCCTTCCACGTCAACGGCAACATCACCCCGGCCGCCGAGGCCAATATCTGGGGCGATGCGGAAGCCGCCGACGTGGTGTTCACCGCACAGTGGCCGGTCACCGCGATCGGCCTGGATGTCACCACCCGCGTCGAGATGGACCGTGACGGCCTGGACAAACTGGCTGCGGTCGGGGGTGCCGATGCTGAACTGGTGCGTGCGCTGTCGCAGGATTACGTGGACTTCTACCTGCAGGCCGGCCACAAGGGCATGGTCGTGCACGATTGCTGCGCCTGCATCGCGCTCACCCGCCCGGAGCTGTTCCGCTTCGAGCGCGCAAGCGTGCGCGTGGCCACCGACGGCGTCGCCCGTGGCATGACCATTCCCAAGCCTGAAGGCCTGGCATTCGGCCCCAGCGTATGGGACGGCCACGTGGTGCAGTCGATTGCCATTGGCGTGGATGCCGCCGCCGTGCTGGCCGACATCGAGCAGACGCTGAAGGTGTGACCGGCTAGGATCCGCCCTGCTTGCCAGGGCGGGTCTTCCGCGTCGATGCCGTTTCCGGCAGCGTCCACAGCACCGGCAACACCAGCAATGCGACCAGCGCGATCATCGCGCCCGGTGCCGCCGCCCAGCCGCTGCGCTCCACCCACCACTGCGCCAGCCACGGTGTCGCACCGCCGAAGACGGCCGTGGCCATGGTCACGCCCAGTGCCAGCCCGCTTATCCGGCCCTCGCCCGGAAACTGCTCGGCCGTGGCCGGTGCCGCGACCGCGCTCACGCCACCGGCCACGCAGGCCAGCAGCACCGCCGCCACGGCGATACCCGACGGCGTGGTATGCGCCATCCAGCCGAACAACGACAGCGGCAGCAACGCCGCCAGCACCGTCAGGCCCAACAGCAGCGGGCGCCGGCCGAAGCGATCGGACAACGCACCGCACAAGGGAGTGATGGCGATCACGGCCACCGCCGCGATCGTCGACAGCCACAGGGCATCGCCCTCGTCGTGCCCCTGTGCGTGCAGGAACGCGGGCACATAGGTGATGCCGACGTAGTAGGTGATCGAGCCCAGCGCGGAAATGGCGAAGGTGCGCGCTACCGCCTGCGGATGGTGGCGCAGCACGTGGCGCAGCGGCGTGGCAGGAATGCTGCCCTCGCGACGCTGCCGCTCGAACTCCGGCGATTCATGCATGCCCGAACGCGCGATCAGGATGACCAGCGCCAGTGCAGCACCGACGAAGAACGGAATGCGCCATCCCCAGCTGTCCAGTTGTACCTGCGGCAGCAGCGCGACCGTCAGTGCGGAGATCGCCACCGCCAGCAGCGCGCCCACTTCGCTGGCCGCCGAGGCCAACGAGGTCACCAGTCCACGCCGGCGTGCCGGAGCGCTTTCCAGCAGATAGGCGACTACGCCCGTGTATTCACCGCCCACCGAGAATGCCATCACGCACCGCAGCACCAGCAGCAGCACACCCGCCGTCGTGCCCGCCGTCGCGGCGGTAGGCAGCAGCGCGGTGGCCAGCATGGCTGCAGCCATCAGCGCCATCGAGGCCAGCAGCATCCAGCGCCGCCCCAAGCGGTCGCCGAGGTGACCGAAGCACAGCGCGCCGAGTGGGCGCATCAGGTAGGACACGGCAAATCCCGCAAGGGTGACCAGCATCGCCTGTTCGCCGCCGCCGAAAAACACCCGCGACAGCACCGTGGCGAAATAGAGGTACAGGGTAAAGTCGTACCACTCCACCACGGTGGACAGGCCGGCGACCCACATCGAGCGCTGCTGTGTCGCACTCATCGCCTGTTCGCCTTCGCCACCATCGTTTCCCTGTCTGCTGTCCGTGCGCAGGGTGCCACCACGCGGGTGACGGCACAGTGGACCCGCTGCACGACGGGCGCGGACCGCAGACGGCTCAGGGTGCGCGGCGCAGGGTGATCAGGGTGATCTCCGAGGGCACGCCGATGCGTGCCGGGAAGCCGGCCCACAGTCCCGCACCGTTGCTCACATACAGTGTCATGCCATCGACGCGGTACCGTCCGGAGACGAACCCGCCGTTGGCACGCTTCACCAGCTGGTCCATGCCGAGGATCTGGCCGCCATGGGTATGGCCGGACAGCTGCAGCTTGACCCCGCGTGCGGCCGCGTCCTTCGCATTGCGTGGTCGGTGGTCGAGCAGAATCACCGGGGCGGCCGGATCCGCACCCGCCAGCGCCGCCTCCAGATCGGGCAGCGGCAGGCCATAGCGCGCGGCCACCGGATCGGTGACACCGGCGATCGTCATCGCTGCATCCCTACGCCGCACCTGCACGTGGCTGTTCTCCAGCACCTGCATGTGCAGCGCACGGAACGCCTGCATCCATTCGCTGTACTGGGCGTAGTACTCGTGATTGCCGGTGATGGCGATCACCCCGTCCGGCGCCCTCAGTTCACCCAGGGGCCGGAAGTCATTGCGCCGTGCCTGCACGGTGCCATCGATCAGGTCGCCGGTGATGACGACCAGGTCGGGCGCCAGGGCATTGCTTTCGGCCACGACCTGACGCACCCAGTCGCCGGTCAGCAGGCGGCTGGCGTGGATGTCGGTAAGCTGCAGTACGCGGTAACCCTCGAACGCGGCAGGCAGGCCGGCAATGGCCACCTCGATCTGTCGGGTCTTGGGCACCGCCATGCCCTGGCTCACGCCCCAGGCACTGACCAGCAGAGCCAGCAGGCCTGCGCCCGGGCGCAGCCACGGCGCGCGCAGCGCTGCGGTCACACGGGGCCTGCGCAGAACCCACGCGCCAAGCAGGCCCACGTCCATTACCAGCATCACCAGTGCCAGCAGCAGTACCGCAGTGGAGCCGGTGGCGAGCACGGCGATGGCCAGCTTGGGGATTTCCGGCGAGGCCATCGTGCCCCAGAACGTGGCCACGATCCGCAGCTGGACGGCGATGGCTACCAGCAGCAGGGACAGCAGTACTTTCAACCACACGGGCAGGCGCAGCGGCCAGAACAGGCGAAGGGCCACATACACGCCCATCAGCAAACCAATCGTACTCAGCACTGCGACGTTCCTGGACGAAGACAAGAGCCCGCCATGGTGACGGCTGCGGACAGCGTTGTGTAGAGCCGGGCCATGCCCGGCTGCTCAGTTCGCAGTCGAGCACGCTGGACGCTACGGAAGCCCGAGGCGCTCCACCCGCAGGCGGACAATGCGCCGCTTCTCCATGGCCAGTACGGTGATGCGGGCATCCGCTACTTCGACCGCATCGCCCACATCCGGCAGGCGGCCAAGCTGGTCCAGCACCAGGCCGGAGATGGTCATATAGTCGGCACTGCGGGGCAGCGACACGCCGGCCAGCCGTTGCAGGTCATCCAGCGTCAACGCACCGTCGGCCTCCCATTGGCCCTCGTCCAGCGCCACTACGCCGTAACGCTCGTCCTGGGTATCGACCAGATCGCCCGCGATCGCCGCCAGCAGGTCATTGGCGGTCACCAGGCCTTCCACACTGCCGTACTCGTCCACCGCTACCGCCAGCGGTACCGGGTGCAGGCGGATCAGTTCAAGCGCCTGCAACGCGCTGGCGCTGGACAGCACGTACTGCGGCTGGCGCAGGTTGGCTTCCAGCTGCAGCGGCCTGCCCTGCAGCAGGTCGGCCAGCAGGTCGCGGCTCTGCACCACACCACGCAGGCTGTCCAGATCACCCTCGCCCACGAGCAGGCGCGTGTGCGGCGACGCCACCAGGCGCGCCACCACGTCGTCCTGGCCGCGCGCCAGATCGATCCACTGCACGTCGGTGCGCACGGTCATCACACTGGACACAGGCCGGTCAGCCAGGCCCAGCACGCTGCGGATCATCTCGTGCTCGGCCGGCTGCAGGCGTTCCTCCGGATCACCGTGGTCTTCTTCGCTGGCATCGTCGTGGCCATTGGCCGGACGGGCGCCCAGCAGGCGCAGCACGGCATCGGCAGTGCGCTGACGGAACGGCTGGCGACGCTCGTTGCGCTCGCGGTTGAAGCGCACCCACTGGTTGAAGGCTTCCACCAGGATCGAGAACGCGATCGCCGCGTACAGGTAGCCCTTTGGAATCTTGTAACCCAGCCCCTCGGCGACCAGGCTGAAGCCGATCATCAACAGGAAGCCCAGGCACAGCACCACCACCGTGGGATGCTTGTTGACGAAGCGGGTCAGCGGCTTGCTGGCCACCAGCATCAGTGCCATCGCGATGGTCACCGCGGCATACATCACGCCCAGGTTGTCGACCATGCCCACGGCAGTGATCACCGAGTCCAGCGAGAACACGGCGTCCAGCACTACGATCTGTGCCACCACCATGGCAAAGCTGGCGTAGACCTTCTTGCCGTCTTCCTGGTGACTGCGGCCCTCCAGCCGCTCATGCAGCTCCATGGTGCCCTTGAACAGCAGGAACAGGCCACCGCCCAGCAGGATCAGGTCGCGTCCGGAGAAGCTGTGACCGAACAGCGTGACCAGCGGCTCGGTCAGCTTCATGATCCACGCCAGCGCGGCCAGCAGCACCAGCCGCATCAGCAGCGCCAGGGTCAGGCCGATCACCCGCGCACGGTCGCGCTGGTGCGGCGGCAGTTTGTCGGCAAGGATCGCGATGAACACCAGGTTGTCGATGCCGAGCACGATCTCCAGCACCACCAGGGTTGCAAGTCCCATCCATATCGAGGGGTCAGCCAACCATTCCATTTCGGGTCCGTTTCGTCAGTAGGTCAGGGGGAAAAACAAAAGCTTCAGCCGCCATCGTGCGCCTGCGTCGGGTCGTAGCCGAGCAGGTCGCCGGGTGTGCATTGCAACTCCCGGCAGATGGCATCCAGCGTGGAAAAGCGGATGGCGCGGGCCTTGCCGGTTTTCAGGATGGAAAGATTGGCCAGCGTGATGTCGATGCGCCCCGCCAGCTCGGACAGGGTCATGCCACGCGCCTGCAGCATGCGGTCCAACGTGATCACGACGGCCATCAGGTCAGGTCCATCAGATCAGGCCATCCAGGTCGTCGCGCATCGCCGCGCCGACCGCGAACACGCGCGCCAGCACGAACAGCATCAGTACCGCGACCAGACCGGTGATGGACATGCCTCCGCCCACCTCCATCCAGGCGAAATCAGGCCCCATCCAGGCAGCGTAGAGGCCGATCACGATCGACAGCAGTTCCATCGCCAGCATCAACCAGGCCATGCGCTGCAGACGCCGGGCATTGGCATGGGTGAAGGGGCGTTCGCGGGCAGCGGACCTCAGCATCCGCGCGAGGTGCCGGAGGAACACCAGGCACAGCACCAGCAGGGCAACGATGGTGCCCAGGCCGATGCAGAAGTGCAGGAACAGATCGCCTCCGTGGGCGGCGGCAGTGCGTGCATCATGCACGGCATCCAGCAGCCAGCGGCGGTCGTAGGCGACCAGCGGCACGGCCAGCAGTGCGGCCAGGATGCCCAGCCAGCACATGGCCCGCACGGCCTGCACAGCGGTCTGGGCCAGGGTGAACAAGCCTCGCGCGGGTCTGGCGCGGGCGGCACGAGCGGTCAAGCGGCCTCCGGTATTGGGGTGGCCCTGCCGCCCCGGGGTGGATTTATCGATAAACGATATACCACAGCAACCACGCGCCGTGGATGAACAGCGTGCTCCCGGCCCGCAGCAGTCACCTCAACGCGCGTAGCGGAACACCAGATCGTCAGGATCGACGCGCACCGCGTCCGCATCCAGCACCCCGCCCAGCCGCCGGGCCACGGCCTGCGACGCGAGGTTGTCCGGCGCCATGTAGCTCACCAGCGTCGGCAACGGCAGCGATGTGAACGCCCAGTCGCGCAGGGCGGCCGCGGCCTCGCTGGCGAAGCCCTGCCCTTCTTGGCCGTCGTACAACAGCCAGCCCAGTTCCTTTTCCGGAAACAACGGGCCGTGATTGATGCCGACCTGTCCAATGCAGGCGCCGCTGTCGCTCCGTTCGATCATCAGCGCGCCGTGGCCGAACAAGGGCCAGCTGGCCAGGTCGTGACAGAACTGTCCCCAGGCCGCGACCTCACCAAATGGACCGCCCATGCCGCGCGCACGGGGCGATGCAAGAAAGCTCGCATAGGTGTTGAAATCATCCAGCCGCTGCGGGCGCAGGCGCAACCGTGCGGTATGCAGCGTGGGAATCTCCAGCATCGCCACGGCCGATCTCACTGCACAGCCACACGACCATCATCGCGGCGCCGCAGCGACGGAGGGCGTGGCGCATCGGCGTCGGTGCGCGCCAGCACGGACGCCGGCTGCGCGCTGGCCAAGGCGGGATCGACGGACATGGCGGGCTCCTGCAGTGTCAGACTGCAAGTCTAGGCCGCGCCCTGTGCGATGCGGATGAAGTGCGGCGCCAGGGGGCATGCTGCCCCTCGTGTACCGCCATAGCCGGCATCGCCAGCGCCATGGCGCTCAGCGCGCTCCGGCAATCCCTACCCGGTCGCGTCCCTGCGCCTTGGCCCGATACATGGCGGCATCGGCAGCACGCAGCAGGGAACGCCAGCCCAGTGCATCGGTGCTGCCTTCGGCCACGCCGAAACTGGCAGTGACGCGCAGCACGTTGCCATTGCCCAGCACGATATCCGTCTGCTGCAGTGCGACGCGCAGCGATTCGGCCAACCGGGCGCCCGCGCCGAGATCCCCATCCGCCACCAGCACAAGGAACTCCTCGCCACCGTAGCGGGCGATGCTGTCGGTGTGCCGCATGTGCCTGCGCAGCAGCTGCGCAACCTGCACCAGTACCTCGTCCCCTGCGACGTGGCCATGGCCGTCGTTGATCGCCTTGAAATGATCGACGTCGAGCAGGATCACCACCGCCATGCCGTTGCCTGCGGCGTGCCGCTGCTGCACGTGTTCGTCCAGCGCGCGCCGATTGAGCAACCCGGTCAGCGCATCGGTGCCGGCCAGCTGGCGCAGTTCGCTGGTCAGTGCGGAACGTTCACGTGAGGTCTCGCGCAGCACTTCAATCGCGTCGAACAGCCGCTGCATCTCTGCCAATGGATGAGTGACGTGCTGCGCGGGGCCCGGCGCGTCGGACGCGATCTGCACCACCTGTTCCTGTGCCTGCAGCAGCGGCCGGAGGATCTGCCGGTGGGCGATGCGCAGGGCCACGCCCAGCACCGCCAGCGTGCCCAATGCGGTGGCCCACAACACGGCCAGCCGCGTGGCCTCACGATTCCGCGCCTGTTCGAAGCGCTCGATGGACACGCTCAGGTAGCCGTCGCGCAGTGCTTCCAGCGACTGCAGCGTCGGAACGTAGCGCGCCGTGAATTCCGCGGTGCTCCACGGCGGAGGCCGTCCACGGCGACCGTCCTCGATCAACTGTTCGATCATCGGCAGCGACTCGGCGAAGAACTGCCGGCGTGCCATGTCCCAGTGCCAGGACAGCTCGGGATCACTGCGGAACACCGACTCGTGGCCGCCTGCCAGCCGCCACAGCTCGAGCAGGCGGCCCTCGGTCTGCTGCGCCGCGCGTACCTGCCGGACGTGCCAGGCCCCGGGGACGGCCACCGGTGCCATCACATTCGACGCCAGTCGGCCGCCATGCTCGCGCAGGTCCATCAGGATCTGGCCCTGGATCGCCGGAATCGCCGCTTCGCGGCCGGTGGCCACCAGCACGTTGATCTGCGCCGAACCCAGGCGATGCAGGCGATCGGTCACCATGAACATGCTGTTGATCGCATGCTCCACCTCGTCGACCGTCCGCGCGGCTGCGGGCTTGGCCACGACCCGGTTCACTGCCCCGCGCGCCTGCTGGAGCTGATGCTGCGCCTCGAACAGGGTGCGGCGCTCGTCAGGCAGGGAGGGCCCGGCCAGGATCACGGCATCCATCTGCGTCATCGCCACATCGACCCGCTTTCGCGCCTGTGCCAGCCCCGCCGCGAGCCGCGCGCGTTCGCCGGCATCGGCGCAATCGCTGCCGAGCAGGCTGTTGGCAGGCCCGCGCTCGGCCGACACGAGATTGGCCAGATCAAATGTCTGCCGCAACCGGCGCAGGCTGACGAGGTTGTCCTCCGCTGCGGTGTAGCGCAGCGTGCCCTGGACCAGGGCGATGGCCATCAAGGGCAGCGTGCAGACCACGAACAGCCCGGCCAGGATCCAGACCCAGGTCCGCAACCCGATCGGCGACACCTTGCGGGCCATTCACCATTCCCCTGAAGTGCCGGTCACTGTAGCTGCCGGCTGGCGGCACCCACAAGCGTCCACCGTGGCGCTGCATGGGCCCCCGCTGGCACCGGCAACTATCAGATCCAGCGCTGGTCCACCAGTTCCCGCTTCACATAGGCATAGAACACCGGCGCAGCGACCAGCCCAGGCAGGCCGAAGGCGGCTTCCATCACCAGCATCGACAGCAGCAGTTCCCACGCACGGGCCTGGATCTCGCCACCGACGATGCGGGCATTGAGGAAGTACTCGAGTTTGTGGATCACCACTAGGTACAGCAGCGCCACCACCGCCACGTAGAACGATACCGACAGGGCTACGATGGTGATGACGGTATTGGAGATGATGTTGCCCACCACGGGCAGCAGGCCGGCGATGAACGTGATCAGTACCAGCGTCTTCGACAGCGGCAGGTGCACGCCGAACAGCGGCAGCACCCCCAGCAGGAAAATCGCGGTGAACACGGTATTGAGCAGGGAGATCTTCACCTGCGCGAACACCACCTGGCGGAATGCGGTCGCCAGACGGCCGGTACGGCCGATCAGTTCCTGCGCCAGCGGCCCCATCGTCGGCAACGGAAGCTCGTCGTACAGCGCGATCATCGCCCCGAGCACCATGCCGATCAGCACGCGCACGCCGATCTGCACCGCCGATGTGCCGGCGACGCCCAGCTGCCGCTGGTGCTCTGCCGCCCACTCGTTCAATGCCGCACGCAGTGCCGGCATGTCCTCGGGAATATAGGGCTGCAGCAGTGCCGGCACCTGGTGGCGCGAGGTGTTGAGGATGTCCATCAGGCGGGCCAGCAGCGCATCCGGCCCGCCGGTTTCGGTGCGGAAGAAGGACGCCACGCCGATGCCGGCCAGCACGAGCACGCCGATGATGACGGCCGAAAGCACGATCACCGCGATCGCACGCGCGCGCCCGGGCGGCAGGCGCCCCTCCACTGTCGACGCCAGCAGGTGGGTCAACTGGAACACCAGCAGGCCCGACAGCAGCGTCACCACCAGGCCCAGCTTCAGTACCAGCCACATCCCCAGCAGCATCAATGACCAGGCCGCGATCCTTGCAACGGGGGGCCGGGGCTGGGCAACGAGGGCGTCTTGCATGGCATGAGTCCGGGCGGGGTGGCCCATGGTAGTGGAACGCTCCGGACACCGAAATGAATGGAGTTGGGGCCAGTGCTTCCGATCACAGGCAACGAAACATTCCAGGCTCAGGCCTGCCCGGGTTCCTGCCTGCTGCCTTCACCTGTGCCCGGGCGGCGCTGTCGAGCCACGCAGCATCAGACTGAAATCCAGCGTCTGCTGAAGCGGGACATCGACACCTTCGATGATGGCGAGCAGCAGCTTGACTGCGCGGTCGCCGATCTCCCGCATGGGCTGCCGGATGGTCGTCAGCGGCGGCGTGAGGTAACGCGACGACGCCAGGTCGTCGAAACCGACGATGGACAGCTCCTCGGGCACGCGGACGCCCAGTTCCCGGCAGGCCGCCAGGGTTCCCAGCGCCATCTGGTCACTGAAGCAGAAGATCGCGGTCGGCGCCGATGCGGCGGCCAGCAGTGCCGTCGCCGCCGCATGGCCGGATTCGACGGAGAAGTCACCCGGCACGACACTCAACTGGCGCAGTCGGCCGCGCGCCCTGCCCGCCGCCCGTGCCCCTTCCAGCCGCTGCTGGTGCAGGGGGTTGTCGGGGGGCCCGCCCACCACGGCGATCCGCTCATGTCCCAGTCCGTACAGGTGCTCCATCACCGCACGCGCGGCGGCAGCGTTGTCGATGTGGACACTGGGGAGGCCCAGCGCGGGGTCGAATTCACAGCCGTTGACCACCGGCGCGGCGGCGCCCTGCTGCTCGACGATCGCGCGCGCGGTAGGCGGCAGGCGATGGCCCAGCACGATCAGGCCATCGGCCTCGTTGCGACGGAGCATCTGCGCATAGCGCTCCTCGCGGTCGGGTCGATGCTGGGTGTCACCCAGCAGGACCGCGTAGCCGACGGCCTGGGCCGCGTCTTCGGCACCCTGCAGGATCTGTGCGAAGAACGGGTTGGCAATGTCCGGCACGGTCACCAGGATCTTGCCGCTGCGCTGCGTCTTCAGCGTGCGGGCGACCGTGTTGGGCACATAGCCCAGCGCGGCGGCGGCCTGTTCGATGCGCGTGCGCGTCGCCGGCAGCACTTTGTCCGGCCGGGACAGCGCCCGCGACACCGTACCGGCGGAGACGCCGACGTGCTTGGCGATGTCGTAGATGGTGGCCATGGCGTCAGTTCTTGTTTCCGCTGTGCAGTGCACAACAGGGTTTGCGGGAGACCCTGCTAGGGTAATGCAATCGATTGCATCGCGGGCGAACCACGTTGAAGACGCTCAAGGGTCCGGCGCTGTTCCTGGCGCAGTTCATCAGCGAAACACCTCCTTTTGATCGGCTGGACACGCTGGCCGGCTGGGCTGCGGGCCTGGGCTATTGTGGCGTACAAGTGCCGACGAACGCGCCGCATCTGTTCGATCTGGCCGAGGCCGCGCGCAGCCAGGCGTACTGCGACGACATCAGCGGCATGCTGGCCGACCATGGCCTGCAGATCACCGAGCTGTCCACCCATCTGCAGGGACAGCTGGTCGCCGTCCACCCCGCCTACGACAGCCTGTTCGACGGCTTCGCGCCGGTGGACAAGCGCGGCAACCCCGCCGCGCGCCAAGCCTGGGCGGTGGAACAGTTGAAGCTGGCTGCCCGCGCCAGCCAGCGCCTGGGATTGACCGCGCATGCCACGTTCTCCGGCGCGCTGGCCTGGCCCTACTTCTATCCCTGGCCGCAACGCCCACCGGGACTGGTGGAAGAAGCCTTCGCCGAACTCGGCCGGCGCTGGCGCCCCATCCTGGAGGCGTTCGACGCCAGCGGCGTGGACCTGTGCTTCGAGATCCACCCGGGTGAGGATCTGCACGACGGTGCCACCTTCGAGCGCTTCCTCGATGTGGTGGACCACCACCCACGCGCGAAGATGCTGTACGACCCCAGCCACCTGCTGCTGCAGCAGATCGACTACCTGGGCTTCATCGACCGGTATCACGATCGCATCGGCATCTTCCACGTCAAGGACGCCGAATTCCTGCCCAGCGCGCGCAGCGGCGTCTATGGCGGTTACCAAGACTGGATCGACCGGCCGGGGCGCTTCCGCTCGCTCGGCGACGGCCAGATCGACTTCAAGGCGATCTTCTCCCGGTTCGCGCAGTACGATTTCCCGGGCTGGGCGGTCGTGGAGTGGGAGTGCTGCCTGAAGCACCCGGAGGACGGCGCACGCGAGGGAGCCGCCTTCGTCCGTGACCACATCGTCCGCGTGACCGAACATGCCTTCGACGACTTCGCCGGCAGCGGCACGCCGCCGGAATCACTGCGCCGCATGCTGGGACTCTGAGCCACTACCGCCCCGGGAGGGCAAGCCATGACGCACGCCATGTCGCGCTTGGGCGCGATGATGTTCCTGCAGTTCTTCATCTGGGGCGCGTGGTTCGTGACCCTGGGGACGTATCTGGTGCAGGGCCCGCTGCAGGCCAGCGCCAGCCAGGTGGCCACCGCCTTCCTCAGCCAGTCCATCGGTGCCATCGTCGCCCCGTTCCTGGTCGGCCTGATAGCCGATCGCTACTTTGCGGCGCAGCGCATTCTCGGGGTGCTGCACCTGGCCGGTGCGGTGCTGATGTGGTTCGCATCCACGGCGACGGACTTCAACACGTTCTTCGCTTGTGTCATGGGTTACATGCTGCTTTTCATGCCGACGCTGGCCCTGGCCAACAGCGTGGCGATGCGCCATATGCAGTCGCCTGAGAAGCGGTTCCCGCTGGTGCGCGTGGCCGGCAGTGTCGGCTGGATCGTGGCCGGCGTGCTGATCGGCTGGCTGGGCTGGGAGCAGGCGCATCGGCTCGAACTGACCTTCCGCATGGCGGCGATGGCGTCGCTGGCCCTGGGTCTGTATGCCTTTACCCTGCCGCACACACCGCCGCTGGCCAGGCAGCGCGATGCGGGACTGGGGCAGATCCTGGGCCTGGACTCGCTGCGGCTGCTGAAGTCGCGCTCCTACCTGGTGTTCTTCCTCGCCTCCATCGCCATCTGCATTCCGTTGGCGTTCTACTACAACTTCACCAATCCGTATCTCAACGACCTGGGCGTGCGCGGCGCGGCCGGCCTGCAGTCGCTGGGCCAGGTCTCGGAAGTGCTGCTGATGCTGGCCATGCCGTTCCTGTTCCTCCGCCTGGGGGTCAAGACGATGCTGGCGGTGGGCATGGCCGCGTGGGTGGTGCGCTATGTCATGTTCGCCTTCGGCGATGCGGGCGGTGCGTTCTCCCTGCTGGTGATCGGCATCGTGCTGCACGGCATCTGCTACGACTTCTTCTTCGTCACCGGCCAGATCTATACCGACGCACACGCCGGCCCCGACGCGCGCAGCAGCGCGCAGGGCTTCATCACCCTGGCGACGTACGGCGTAGGCATGCTGATCGGCACGTTCCTGTCCGGTGCGGTGGTGGAGCACTTCACCACGGCGGCGGGTCCGGACTGGCAGCAGATCTGGCTGTTCCCGGCCGGCGTCGCACTGGTGGTGCTGATCGCCTTCCTGCTGCTGTTCCGCGACCGCCCCGCTGTCGCGGCCGCTCCCACCGCACCCTGAGGATCCCATCGGATGTCCAAGCTTGGAATCGCCATCGTCGGCACGGGCATGATCGGTGCGGTGCATCGCCGCGCGGCACTGCTGGCCGGGGCCGAGGTCCGCGGCGTGGCGGCCTCTTCCCCGCAGCGCGCACAGGAGGTGGCGCAGGCGTGGAACGTCGCGCATGCCTACCGCGATATCGAGGAGGTGGTCAGCGATCCGCAGGTGCAGGTCGTGCATGTGTGCACGCCCAACCATCTGCACCGCGCCATGGCGCAGGCCGCGCTGGAAGCCGGCAAGCACGTGATCTGCGAGAAGCCACTGGCCACCACCCTGGACGACGCCCAGGCATTGGCCGCGTTGGCCGCCAGGACCGGTCTGGTCGCTACGGTCCCCTTCGTCTACCGCTATCACCCGGTGGTCCGCGAGGCACGCGCACGCATCGCGCAGGGCGAGCTGGGGCCACTGCACCTGATCCACGGCAGCTACCTGCAGGACTGGCTGCTGGATCCGGCCAGCAACAACTGGCGTGTCGACCCCTCGCTGGGCGGCACCTCGCGCGTGTTCGCCGATATCGGCTCGCACTGGTGCGACCTTGTGGAATGGGTCAGCGGCGAACGCTTCGCCGAGGTCAGTGCCGCGTTCGCCACCGTCATCGCCGAGCGCGGCGCGGTCACCGGGCAGAGCTTCACCACGCCGGCCGCCGGCGGCACGACGCAGGCTGTTTCCAGCGAGGATGTGGCCACGGCGATGTTGCGCACGAGTGCGGGTACGCTCGCCTCGTTGACGGTCAGCCAGGTTTCGGCCGGACGCCACAACCGGCTGTGGTTCGAGATTGACGGCGCCAGGGCCAGCGTGGCCTTCAACCAGGAAGATGCCGAGCGGCTGTGGATCGGCCGGCCCGACCAGCGCGAGGATAGCTTCGTGCGCGGGCCCGGTGCCGGCAGCGCCGAACAACGCAGATTGTCGGTCTTGCCGGCCGGACACGCGCAGGGCTATGGCAACTGCTTCGAAGCGTTTGTCGCCGACACCTACCGTGCCATTGCAGGCGAGCAGCCGGAGGGCCTGCCCACCTTCGATGACGGCCTGCGCTCGGCGCGGATCGTCACACGTGTCATCGCATCCGCCAGGTCACGTGCCTGGACGGCCATCGATTGAATTCCCGGAGGACTGCCTGATGAACATCCGTATCCGCAGGACCGCAAGCCTTGCACTGCTGCTGCTCGTTGCCCTGCCCGCCTTCGCGCGCGATGCCAGCGACCTGCACACGCCCATCGCGGTGCAGATGTACACGTTGCGCAATGCCGGCTCGCTCGACCAGCAGCTGAAGATCGTCCACGACGCCGGCGTGCGCGCCGTGGAAACCGTCGGTACGCAGAATGTCAGCGCTGCCGAACTCAAGCAGCTGCTCGACAAGTATTCGATCAAGGCGATTTCCTCGCACACGCAGCTGGCCGATCTGCGCAGTGACCTGGATGGCGTGGTCGCCTTCAACCGGGCCATCGGCAACACCACGCTGGTAGTGCCCTATCTGGCCGAGAAAGACCGCCCCACCGACGCTGCCGGCTGGACGGCGCTGGGCAAGGAACTGGGCCAGCTCTCGAAGCAGGCCCGTGCCAAGGGCATGCGCCTGGCCTATCACAACCACGACTTCGAGCTGGTCGACTTCGATGGCACGACCGGACTGGAACTGCTGTTCGCCGCGGCCGGCCCCGATCTGCAGACCGAGCTGGACCTGGCCTGGGTCGCACGGGCCGGCCATGACCCGGTGGTGATGCTGGGCAGATTCAAAGGCCGCCTGTTCGCGGTGCACGCCAAGGACAATGCCCCGAAGGGCCAGGCTGAGGATGAAGGCGGCTTCGCCGCCGTGGGCCAGGGCGTCCTGGACTGGAAAGCGATCCTGCCCGCCGCCGCCACGGCCGGCGCGCAGTGGTACATCCTCGAGCATGACCAACCCCGCGATCCAGCCACCGTCATCCGCACCGGTGCGGACTATCTGCGTGAACACCTGACTGCCCGCGTGCCTGCCGGTGCACAGCGCTAGCCCGCGAAGGAGCCTTGTTTGAAAACGATTCTGAAAGTGACTGCCACGCTGTGCGGCACCCTGCTGGCCGCCGTGGCGTGGTGCAAGGAAGACCCTGCCGCCGGAGCGCAGCTCTACGCAACGCACTGCGTGGCCTGCCACGGTGCGGAGCGCGCCGGCGTGCCGCCGACGTTCCCTGCGCTCACCGACGTCAGCAAACGGCTTCAGCCCGCGCAGATCAAGGACAAGATCAAGCAGGGCGGCGGCTTGATGCCCCCCTTCCCGCAGCTGTCGCAGCAGGAGATCGACAACATCGCCAGCTACCTGGCGAAGTAGGCATGAGGGTGCGCTACAGCTCGCGCACCCAGATGTTGCGGTAGCTCACCCTGGCGTCGTGCTCCTGCAGGTACAGCGGCGCACAGGCATGTGGCGCGTAGGAAGGCGCGCCGATGTACTCGGTCTTGCCCGCCAGCACCGTGTCGTCCTGCACCAGCACACCGTTGTGCAGCACGGTGATGCGGGCCGGCGAGGTGAGCCCGCCGCCTGCCGAGAAGCGCGGGGCCTTCCAGATGATGTCGTAGGCCTGCCACTCGCCGGGCGCACGCGAGGCATTCACCAACGGAATGGCCTGCTTGTACATCGATCCGGCCTGGCCGTTGGCATAGGTGGGATTGTTGTAGCTGTCGAGCACCTGCAGTTCGTACACCTCCTGCAGGAAGATGCCACTGTTGCCGCGGTGCTGGCCGTCGAATCCGGTGGTCGCGGTGGGCGTGCGCCACTCGACATGCAGCTGGACATCGCAGAAGTGCTGCCTGGTGCGGATGCCCTTGCTGCCGGGCACCACGGTCAGCGCGCCATCGGCAACGGTCCAGGGCACGGGTCCGCCCTGCTCCGACTCCCAGCGCGACAGATCCTTGCCATCGAACAGCACGATCGCATCGGAGGGCGCGCGGCCCGGTGGCGTCGCCACGACCGCGGGAACCGGCGTCCACACCTCGGTCTTCGCCGGATCGCGCGCAGGGTCGCCGCCGTCCTGCGCGAACACGGGTGCGATGCCGAGCAGGCAGGCCACTGTCAGGAGAGGTCGGTTCATCGTGCTTCCGGATCAAGGTGGAGGGTCGAGGCGTGGAGGTCCATCAGCTGGTCCCCCACGCCGGCGTGCCGGGCGTATAGGCAAGATCGCCGTCATAGCGACCCGGCACCGCAACGTACTTCAGCACTTCGGTCGCACCGACCTTCGAGGTGAAGAAGCCGAAGATGACCAGCTGCTTGATCATCGTGAAGTAGTGCGGCGCAGCCTCCCCCTCTTCCGCGGCACCGGTCTCGGTGACCTCGACGACGTGCGCCCGGGCTTCCGCATCCAGGGTGCGCAACAGTTCGCTGCGGGCCTGCGAGGGGAGCGACACGAAGCGGCCACCGGCACGCTTGTCGATATCGACCAGGCCGGCGCGGAATATCGCCTGCTGCCGGGGGGTGTAGCAATCGGTGACGAACAGCGCCATGAACGGGCCCGCGCCGGCATCCTTCGCGCCCGGCGTTGTGGTTCGCGGCAGGATGGTTTCAGCGATCTCGTCCAGCATGCTGATGTCAGCGGCAGAGAACGCGGCCTTCGATCCTGTCGTCGCGCTCTGCCCTGCGGCCAGTGCGGGCAGGCCCACCATGGCCGCGCCGGTGGCGGCGACGATCATCTTCAACAGTTCGCGACGGTCCATCACAGGTTCCCCGCTTTCAGTTCGCGTACGGCATGGTCGGCGGCCCGTGCCGTCAGCGCCATGTACGTCAGCGATGGATTCACGCACGCGCTGGAGGTCATGCAGGCGCCATCAGTCACATAGACATTCGGCGCATCCCAGACCTGATTGTGCTGGTTGAGCACGGAGCTTCTGCGATCGCGGCCCATGCGGGCCGTGCCCATTTCATGGATGCCCTTGCCCGGGGCGTAGTCGTTGTCGTGCATCTCCACGTCCTTGACGCCGGCTGCCTCCAGCATCTCGGCAGCGTCGGCCGCCATGTCCTTGCGCATCGCCAGTTCGTTCGAGCGCATCGAAACGTCCATCGCCAGCACCGGCAGCCCCCACTTGTCCTTGCGCTGCGGATCCAGGCGGATCGTGTTGTCGTGGTGCGGCAGCATCTCGCCGAATCCGGTCATGCCGATGCGCCAGTCGCCCGGCAGGGTCAGGGCCTCCTTCAGGTCGGCACCGATGTTCAGCTCGGCGATCTCGCGCGACCACCCGGTGCGGCTGGCACCGCCCTGGTAGCCGAATCCGCGCAGGTAGCTGCGCTTGTCCGCAGCGACGTTGCGGAAGCGCGGAATGTAGAAGCCGCAGGGGCGGCGACCGAAGTAGTACTTGTCGTCGTAACCCTCGACCCGGCCGGAGGCACCGGCACCAAAATGATGGTCCATCACGTTGTGCCCCAGCTCGCCGGATGACGACCCCAGGCCGCCCTCCCAGACATCGGTGGCCGAGTTCATCAGCATCCAGGTCGAGTTGAAGGAGGATGCGTTGAGGAAAATGACCTTGGCCGTGTACTGATAGGTCAGCCCGGTCTCGGCATCGATGACCTCCACACCGCGCGCGCGCTTGCGGTCCTTGTCGTACAGCACTTCCTTGACGATCGAGAAGGGCCGCAATGTCAGATTGCCCGTTTTCATCGCCGCCGGCAGCGTCGCCGCCTGGGTCGAGAAGTAGGCACCGAAGGGACAGCCCAGGATGCACTTGTTGCGGTACTGGCAGTTCACGCGCCCCTGCTCGGGCATCGGCTGGGTGATGTTGGCGGTACGCGAGTGGATCATGTGCCGCGTTCCGCCAAACGCCTTCCTGATCCGCGCGGCCACATCCTTCTCGACGATGTTCAGCGGGATCGGCGGCAGAAATTCGCCGTCCGGCAGCACGTCCAGTCCCTCGCGCGTACCGGCGATGCCGGCGAACTTCTCCACATGGTCGTACCAGGGTGCGATGTCGGCGTAGCGGATCGGCCAGTCAGTAGCGATGCCGTCCTTGAGGTTGGCTTCGAAATCCAGGTCGGAGAAGCGGTAGCTCTGCCGCCCCCACATCAGCGAACGGCCGCCTACGTGGTAGCCACGGAACCAGTCGAAGCGCTTGGTCTCCACGTACGGCGATTCCTGCTCATTGGCCCACATCCCTTCCAGGTTCTCGGCCAGGCCGTAGTCGCGCATCAATACGGGAAAGGCGGCCTTCATCGCCTGTGTCGGCCGGTTTCGATGCGGGAAATCCCAGGGCTCCTTCATCGCATTGACGTAGTCCTTGACGTGCTCGATGTTGCGCCCGCGTTCCAGCATCAGGACCTTCAGGCCTTTCTCGGTCAGTTCCTTCGCCGCCCAACCGCCACTGATTCCCGAGCCAACAACGATGGCGTCGTAATGATTGTCTGCCATGGGTCTACTTCACCTGGGTGGATATCGTTTCAGACGTCGCAGAGGCGGATCGCCTCGCGCAGCGAGCCGACGGGATCGGGTGCCGCAGGCATGAACTCCTGCGCCAGATACCCCTCGAAGCCGGTGTCGCGGATCGCGCGACAGATGGCCGGATAATGCAGTTCCTGCTGGTCACCGATCTCGTGCCGGCCTGGCACGCCCGCGGTGTGGTAGTGCTTGAAGAAGCGGTGATGCCTGCCGATGGTGGCGATGATGTCGCCCTCCATGATCTGCATGTGATAGATGTCGTACAGCAGGCCGAAATTGTCCGATCCGAGCCGCTGGCACAGCTCGACGCCCCACGCGGAGTGGTCGCACAGGTAATCGGGATGATCGACCCTGGAGTTCAGCAGCTCCATCACCAGCACGACACCACGCTTCTCGGCATGGCCGAGGATGCGTTTCAGCCCGGCTTCCGCATTCTCCAGGCCTTCCCGCGGATCCATGCCGTCACGATTGCCGGAAAAGCAGATGAGGTTGCGGTAGCCGGCATCGGCCACCAGATCGATGTGCCGCGCGTAGCGCTCCACCAGTGCATCGTGATACTGGCGGCCGGCAAAGCCTTTGGTCAGGCTGATCTCGGCGCCGTTGCACATGGAGCTGTAGACGCCATGCGCCTTCAGTGTGGGCCAGTCCGCCGGTCCCACCAGATCGATGGCGGCGAAGCCGATATCCTTCACCGTCTGGCAGAGCTGGGCGACCGACTGCTGCGGGAACGTCCAGCGGGCGACGGAATGCTTCAGGTTGCCCTTGAGTGGGGCCTGGGCGGCGAACGAGGGCAGCGCGGCTGTCGCAGCCAGGCCAAGGCCGCCAGCGAACGCCATGCGCAACGCATCGCGCCGCGTAAGCCTCGATGCCGGTCCGATCGAATGGATGGACATCCATCTGCCGGCCTCCCAACCGGTATCAAACGCAACGATTCACAGCAATGCAATCGATTGCACCATAAGGGAGGAATTCTTTTTTTTGCAAGACGCGGTGCACGAAAAACCATGCTGCGCGGCACAACGCCGGCCTGCCGTGGAAAAAAGAAAAGCCCCGCATCGGCGGGGCTTTCTGTTTCCTGCGGACGCGCGTCCGATCAGAACGGAAGTGGCTACCTTTTTTTGACAACGAGAGCAAAAAACCCTGTGAAGATGAACATTCCGTCCCGAGGCGGCGAAATACTGTCAACAGACTACCCAATTAGCGGATGGTTGTTAACGCTTTGACTGATCCTCGCCTCCCAGCTGGAGCATCGGGCTCTGCGGAGCCTCTATTGTTCATCCTCCCCAAAGATCAGCTTGCCGACCATGTAGATCGTGCTCCCAAAGTTGTAGATGAGTTGCTCCCCTTGTTTCAGGAACGACTGGCTTGTATCAATCCCTGCTAGCTTCAGAGCATCGGCCACCTTGTCGCTGGCTGGGTGCGCGTCGGCTAGGCGCATATCGTATACCCCGGCTACCACGCTAAACACGCCTCGTGCCTTGTCAACGCCGACCTTCTGAGCAAGCACATCTTCAAGCAGCTTGTTGGATCCCAGCTTGTCTTTGTCTGAGCGTGCAGCGATTTTACGCAGCTCACGCACGTTGAGTCGGTCGGAAAAAACTCGCACTAATTCTTTTGCAAGCCGAAGAAGTGTTGACCTATCCGCGCTAACAAACCTCGTCACGACCTGCATCGCGGCTTGATCATCTATTTCATGAGTGAAAAGAGATATCCCATAGCGCTCCTTAAAGCTTCTCTCAAGCAGCCGCATAGTCTGGAACAGCAGCTCCTCGAATGCATCTGTCGAGGCAGGACGCGCCTCGACCTGGGACATCAAGAGCTCTGGAGATACCTTCCCTTCCGGAGCAACGTTGTTAGACGCCCATACGTGCTGCTCCCAAGTTGGCAATTTTGCAATGTCGTACGCATAGATGGTCAACAAATCCGCTGAGTTGATCCCAAAATGCGTCTGATACCCCGATGTGGATATGATCGCCCCAGTTTCCCGGGTGTACCACTTTAAGGAGAATCCTCTGTGGGCTAGTAGCTCATTTACCACACCTGGACGGAACCAGAGCCATCGGCCGATATCCTCGTCCTTCAGGTCCTGGGAAGCTACGCGAGTACCGTCCGTTTCCGTCACGAAGTGCGGGAGCGCAGAGTCAGCGTCACCTCTGACACGCACGCTAAGTCCCTTGTGATCGATCCATTCGTCTCGCCAGAACTCTCCCTCGACCCTGACCCCCACATATCCACCTCTCTGCCCCTGCCTCTGCTCAGACTCGGTATTGTCGTCGCGCTCCGGCCCCATCACAGGCGCATCTTCTTCTGGGTCCACATCCGTCCTCCAGACGCGAAATGAAGCCCAGCTCCCTCCAAAGACGCGGTCCAGCTCGCGAAGCCTGAGCTCGAACCTCCCTCCGTCCCTTTCCTCATCGACATCTACGAGTTCTTCGTACTCGGTCCCGATCAACGATGGAACGTTCTCAATGCGCCTGCGGTAGTACGACAGCCGCAGCGCCAAGCCCCTCGCGGCCAAGTAGTCGAGCAGGAACTCACGCTTAATCTCGATGGACGTATGACTTCCATCCTCCTCCAACTTCTCACGAACCACCTCAACGAAGTCTTCCTCAGGACGAACCCAGCTGTTTCCATCCTTCACTAGGCGAAGTGCGATCACCAGATCAGGGCTAAGTATCCATTTCCTACCGCCAACCACTGGCTGGTCATGTTCGTACACAAGCTCAACCCCGAGGGGCTCCCTGTCGTTGTACTCGAACTCATCGACAGGAGAATAGTGCCCATCATCGTAGGCATACGGCCGAACGCTGTGCGATATCCCTATCTGCCCCCAACTCAAGCGCTCTGCTCTCTCACGGTGCTCCGGAGGAAATGCGACAGATCCGCAGCCAAAGAACTCGCTGACGTACCCAACAGTCTGCGGGTCGGCTCCGCGGTCCTCCAGCGTCTCCAATGCGCGCAAGGGAACCCACGTGGAGTTGTCGAAACGCCGACGCGTCTCCCGGGTCTGGAGGATCCATTCTCTCTTCATGACCTAAATCCTATCGGTTGTGGGCAAGTGCAAATTTACTTCCGAAACACGAATCGACTTGCACCTCGTAGACCTAAAAAAAATCATTGCTTCTACACACATAAAGGGAAGACATGCCCCCCCAGAAATTCGCACCGCTCACCTATGGGGAAAATCAACCCTTCTTAGTGACGGAGCGCTCTGCTTTGCTAACGACACCCGCACGCGCACCCGCACCCGCACCCGCATGCTAGACCACTGGCAACGGCGAATTAAGGTACACGTCATCTAGGCCGCGGACACTGGCGTTGTATGCCCATCTGACAAACTGTTCAAGTAAGCGAGCGTTCTCCGCTTCGAGCCGTGCGAGCTCGCCCTCCAACCGGGCAATACGATCCATCGCCACCTGCATCTCTGGCAAGTTCTCAAAGGATCGCTGGCGACGATCACCGTTAGCTAGTGCAAGCTTGCGCTGCTCAAAAGCAGCCTGAATTCGAGTGTGCTTATGCAAGGCTTGCCGCGTATACCTTGCGTAGAGATGCTTTTCGACGGCATCCAGCAGTCCCTCCCAGGTCAAACGGCCAGACCAGCCGTCAAGGATCCCGACAATCTTCGCAACATCCGAATCACTGAGGTTCTTTGCTCTACTCATGATGCAGACCCCTCCACTTCAACCTTCCACTCCATAAGCACTGAGCCCTCGTCTCGATGCGTTAGTGACCGGCGTGCCTCTTTCGCTTGCTGCAACCGTGATGCAGGCCTTACATGATTCAATCGAATCAACGCGCCGCGTGCCACCGCGGGATCGTCCAAGATCTTGATCAGCTCTAGAAGTCTGGAGTGCGTCAATCTCTGGTGTTCAACCCACCGTGATGCGCCGTAGGTTCCACCAGCCTCGGCGACTTCCGCTTCACCCAGAAGAGCTGCAGTTTCAGCCAGCTTAGATCGCGCGTTTGCTTCGCCCACCTCATCCCCCTTAATGCAGACTTGCTCGTTGCAATTCGCACAGTCCCGATGCAAGGAACAAGGAGACATGACGAAGTCGTGGACGCAGAATCCGAAATCGGTCGTGTGGGCGGCTTGGATGCCCATTTCCGCGAACTTCTCTCGAGGAATTAGGCTAACGCGGACCTGCGGCAGCGGCTCGACCGCCAGTTCAGTCACCGACTCGCGCTGCCTCTCCTGCCGCAGCCCCACAAGCCGCGCCTGAACATCGCGATCAGAGACGTGGTTGTATGAGTCATTCTGACGAACATCATTCCGACCCGACCACTTTGCGATGTCGAGTTCACTCATGCCACCGGCCTGAGCCAAGGTATTCAGATAGTGTCTGAATTGGTGAGTACGAATGACGATTGGAGATCCGTCCAAATCGAAGTAGCCCAGATGATCGAAGACGGACTTGACTCCGTGCTCTGTACGACCACCAAGACCAGTAGAAATAAAGTCCTGATCTGGCGCCTCGATGACGCAACGGAACGTACGCCTGGTCCGATGCAACTCATTACGCCGAACCACGCAAAGCGCTTCGCTGTACCGCAGATCAGAATCGACATCCAACCATGGGAATCCTCTGGGCAGGAAGCTGATGACAGAAGCCTCAACATCCGAGAACTTGATCACAGTTCTGCCGCGACGCTTCTCGAGAGGCACGCCATTACCCAAACACCACGCCCTAGTGCTCGCGGGCGACGCCGATTCTGCAAAAAGGACTTCGCCGAGCTCTGCAATTGACAAGTCACCGCCGCGCAAATGCTCGAGATGTGATGGGAGGAACATCGACTTGGGATTGCGTTCGTACCAGCGCGCCACGCGACGCGCCTCTGCAGATAGTTCATTGAGTCTTCTCACGGCCTCGCGCACGACCGAACTCATAGATGGCACAACCCACTTGACCATGGGGTCTGCACCCTTGGAAGGCCAGAACCGCAGCCCATATGCCGGCGACGCATCGGGACGAGCTGTTGTGACCTCAGGCTCCGCCCTAAGCAGCAAAACCTCATTCACCCGATCCGGGGCCGAGCACATGATCCCCGCCGCCGACGTTACAAACAGATCAGCAGGTTCGCTCGCCGCGCGAAAGGCCAGCGCTAGGCATTCCAACGAGCGGGGGCTGGGAAGCTTAGCCTGTCGTGCAGCCTCGAACTCCTCTCCTACCCTACCGATCGCGTCCGTCGGGCGAGGTATGGAATTGGACCACCGCAATGGGACAGCCGCTAAGCGATTGTCATCAATGAACGACGCAAGCATCTCCAATTGTGAACCGACTCGATAGCCCGCAGATGGGCTGAACTTGGCCCGGATGAGTAGAGCCGCTCTATTAAAGGTCGCCGCAGTGACAGATGCGACGTTACAAGCCCCCTGATCTTCCAGTACAGCCGCCAATGCTCGCAGGGAGGCGAGCCGAAACCCTATACACTTCGTTGGCCGCATCCCATGCTGATATCGAAGGTAGGACTTGGCGAACGAACCGAAGGGCTCGGGCATCGGGCGTGGTACGCGCTCGTTAACTGATTCCCATGAGCTAAAAATAGCGCGAAACGCGCCTCGCTTAGCTTTGATTCTGACAGAATCCGCGATCTCCCACGCCATTTCATCGAAGGCAAGCTCGGCACCAAAGATGGTCAACTCATTCCGGCACAGAGCGATAAACGCAGAGACATTTTGCTCGGCATTTCGCTCACTACGCGGCTGGAAGAGAACTACTTTAGCCACAGGCTTTAGCTCCACCGAGTGAGCAACGACGCACCTTAGCCTGGCGGCATTCCTCTATCACGGCCGCAACTGCGAATATGGTTCGGTCATTGATGGAAGCGATGCGCTTATCAGAATGCCTGAGCTGCTTTTCACGCTGGTCAAGCAGGTGCTGTAGTACCGCCTCATGTGGCCCATCCATCCACGCCTCGAAGCTGGTGCAGGTGTAACAGGCGATCGGAGCATTGAATCCGCAGAATCCGTGTGCTCCACAATCGCCCATAGGGGAACCGCTTCGATCAATACGCAGATCGATTACGCGCTTCGACGTATTCTCGCCCAATCCCTCCACAAGCGTTCCCGCGAACGCCTGGGCCAAGGGAGCCATCTCCATGGCAATGGCACGATCAATGCGCTCGATGATTGCAGGCGAACTGGCCGAGTAAACGCCAACATTCTGGGTGTCTGTGTGATCGAGAAGTCGGGCGATGACCAAAGGACTGTACCCCTCTTCTCCAGCTCGCGTTCCGATCGTTCTCCTGAATCGGACACCGCTTATGCTCATCGCCTTACCCGTGCGCTCGGAGACGACTGACAGGCTTTCGAGAACGGCCGTAATCGTCCGGCCAATCATGACGGAAGTCCGATGGAATTCAAATCCTTGGGCACCCCCCTTCGAGCGCACAGAGGGAAAGAGAGGGGCTTGCCCTGCATCGTCTAGGATCGAACAGAAGCGTGCGCGAACGCTCTCAGCGTACGAACTGACATGCTCACCAAACTGCTCGACAAGCGGGCGCTCTACGAACTGAGCACGCGAAAAATTGGCACCCTTCTTAGCGCTTGGCATCTGGATGGAATACTTCAGCATCCCATCAGCATCTGTTTCCACCCTAACATCGCAGACCTTTAAGGACGCGTACTGCTTGCTGCGCTGACCCAATAGGATAAAAAGCCACGCCAAGGTGAAATCCGCTGTAGACACATCACCTTTTGCATATGCTTGATTGAGCGCTGATTGCAGCGCTTCTTCTTCGAGATGGGTGAAAGGACCATCATGTGGATCCCATGTAAGTACTGACACACCCTTGTCATTGCCCTTGAGCCGCAATTGTTTGAGAAGCAGCTCGACGTCTTCACCGACCCCTGGGTAGCCCAGCTGGACCCATTTGCGGAGGAACCCCGCGAAGGACCCCAAGTACCATTCCTTCGACTGATGGAGGCCCGCACGGTAGTTCAGCAAATCTACGGCTGTGATGCTGGAAACCTGCATAGGCGTAGCACGTAGGAAGTGCTGCAGCCTTTGAAACATATTCTTTAGATGGTCGGGAGAACGATTCTCTGCATACCACGTCAGTACGGACTTGGCACCATTACGCAGCGCTGGCGAAGCGTTTGGCAGCTGATCGAAGTCCAAATGAATGTTATTGACACCATCGCGGTATGCCCAGATATCGGCGCTTGGATCGAACTCGATGCCCGACTTAGTGCGACTGCCTACCCATACAGTGAGTGCACGCGCCTCGCTAGCTTCTTGCTGATACAAGGGGTCATGTGTCACCTGCTCTTCCTCACTGGGCGGCTAAAGGACTTGGCTTGCATCTCCAGCGACGCATCATTGCTTTTTCGCTGCACGTGCCTTTTCGTGTAGTGCGAAGCCATCTTCGACCTAGGTGACCAGCCCATCGTCTGGGTCCGCATCCTTTCTTCGTCTTCTGCAGACACCCCTTGGCTATCCATGAGATCAGAGAAGTCGTCGTTCCAGGTGTGCCTCAAGACATGTGGTGAGAGGTCATCAGGAAGACCGGGAACCTTGCTACGCAGCTCCCTGAAAAGCTTGTTGAGCGCAGGCTTTGACAGCGGCTGGCCTGTTCCCGTCGCCACGAAGAGATAGGGATGGCGGCGCGCACCTTTGATCTTTGCTCGTTCCCCCATTATGTAACTCTGGATCAACTTCGCCAGATCAGGACTCATTGCAAGTAGGCGACCTCGCGTTTTGACAAGCGGCGCGCTTTTTCGCGGCTCTTCGGGGTTGCCAGGCCGCCGAACGATCGTGACCTCCCCGGTCCGAATGTTGACGTCACTAGCGTAGGTAGCAAGCAGCTCGCCGTTACGAACGCCCAGAAGGAGTAGCCAGAGGAAGATAAGTTGGTTGCGAACCCGGACGTGCCTGTTCTTCCAGGGGTTGTCCGCACTGTCGGGATCAATGACCTCGAGAATGCGTGCACGGACCTCCGCGTCTACCCCCTGACGGCTAGCCTGCGCGGAATGGCGGCTGGGCATTCTGGCATTGATAAGGCTGACGAAAGTTTGAGTGGCCTCGAGCAAGCTGTGATTGTGAGGATGTCCTACCTCTAGCTTCAGGCGCCGACCGGCTGTTAGCCAGGAGATGTAGTCGCGAATGTATGCCATACGGGTTGCCTTCGTGTCGGCACCCACCTGAGCCGGCGCTTTCACCGTGGGGCGCATTCGGGCCTGCTCCAGCGTTACGACCCTAGACACCACCGCTCGGGGTGACTCATCCATCTGGCTCAGAGCGTCGAGTTCCTCTTGCCGCAATCCAACCAGCTTGGTGAGCAACTCCACCTCTCCTAGGGTAAAGAGCCGACCGTCATTGATTCGATCGTGAATGTCTATACCGAGATGACGAAACACTTGATGGCCAATCATCACAGCCCTGGCCGCGTGCTCGAGCGTGTTGGTCGCCAAGCCAACTGCCCGAAGCTCGGTAACCAGAAATAGGTTTGGATGCCAGAGGGGGGATCCCGATTCCCTGCAGAGAAGCATCGGAAGTCGCTCTCCAGACTCGAACCGAACTGTTTTCACCCTGTAGCCAGCGGCCATGTTGACGTTTCCGAAAGGTAGTCGGTAAGCCGGGAAATCGGCAGCCGCCGGAAAACGTTAACAACAAAAAAAGGCCCTTGGCAAATGCGCCAAGAGCCCTTGTTAACAGATACTAAAAGGTATCCTCTAGAACGGAATGTCGTCGTCAGCAAAATCGTCCATCGGCGGCGCCGACTGCTGCGGCTGCGGGCGCTGGTTGCCGCCCTGGTTGCCGTAACCGCCACCCTGGTTGCCGCCCTGGTTGCCATAGCCACCGCCCTGTCCACCACGCTGGCCACCACCGCCGTACTCCTGGCGCGGTGCCTGCTGGCGCTGCGGACGATCACCGCCGTAGTTGCCGCCACCACCGCCACCGCCTTCACCGCGGCCGCCCAGCATCTGCATCTCATCGGCGACGATATCGGTGGAGTACTTCTCCACGCCGTCCTGGCCGGTGTACTTGTCGTAACGCAGGCTGCCTTCGACGTAGACCGAGCTGCCCTTGCGCAGGTACTCGCCGGCGATCTCACCGAGCTTGCCGAAGAACACCACGCGGTGCCATTCGGTGCGTTCCTGCTGGTTGCCATCCTTGTCCTTGCGGACGCTGGTGGTGGCCAGGCTGATGCGGGTGATCGCCATGCCGCTCTGGGTGTACTTCACGTCCGGGTCGTTGCCGAGATTGCCGACCAGGATGACTTTATTGATGCCGCGCGCCATAGGTACCTTCGTCCGTTGTCCAGGGGCAGTCGACCAGTGATAGCACAGCCCCGGCCGGGGGTGCAGGACACTGGGCCGCCCCCGATGAATTTGGGGGAATGCAAGAACACCGCATCTTAGCACTGCCGCCGCTCCGTGCCCGGCCAGAAGCGACGAAAGACACCGAAAGATCCTACTGAAATCCTTGTAAGGCAATGACTTAGCCATCCGGGCCGGAGCTCCCGGCGCGGCCGGCCGCAGTGACGGCCGGCGCTGCGATGGCGCCCCCATGGCATCATGCCGGGGCATCTACTCATTCGTTCGCGCGCTTCCCCCATGACCATCAAAGGCAAAGCCACCTCCCTGGACATCGCCCATCTGGCCGGCGTCTCCCAGCCGACGGTGTCGCGGGCGCTGCGCGGCAGCCCGATGGTCAATGCGGAGACCCGCGAACGCATCCTGCGCATCGCCCGCGAGCTGAACTACAAGGTGGACAAGAACGCCTCCAGCCTACGCCTGCGCAATGCCGGCACGCTGGCCCTGCTGTTCTTCGAGGACCCGACCAACGACGATTCGCTGATCAACCCGTTCTTCCACTCGATGCTGGGTTCGATCACCCGCGCCTGCGCGTTGCACGGGCAGGATCTGCTGGTGTCGTTCCAGCAGCTGTCGACCGACTGGCAGGCCGACTACGAGGACAGCAACAAGGCCGACGGCATCATCCTGCTGGGCTATGGCGACTACCACGAATCGCGCGACCGCCTGCAGCGGCTGGTCGAACAGGGCACCCACTTCGTGCGCTGGGGTGCGGCCCTGCCCGGCCAGCCCGGGGTATCGATCGGCAGCGACAACTTCCAGGGCGGGCACGACATCACCACCCATCTTCTGCAGCAGGGCTGTCGGCGCATTGCCTTCCTCGGCCACGCCTCCAGCCATTACCCGGAATTCGAGGAGCGCTACCGCGGTCACGTAGCAGCTCTTCGCGATCACGGGCTGCATGCCGAACCGGCCCTGCAGCACGATGCCATCACCACCGAAGCGTCCGGCCAGGAAGCCTGCCAGGCGCTGCTGGCGCGAGGCGAACCGATCGATGCGATCTGCGCCGCCAGCGACCTGATCGCCATCGGTGCGATCCGTGCACTGCGCGAGGCCGGGCTGCGGGTGCCGCAGGACGTGGCGGTCACCGGGTTCGATGACATCCCGCTGGCCGCATCTGTATCGCCGGCATTGACCACCGTGCAGCAGGACACCAAGCAGGCCGGGCAGCTGCTGGTGGAACGGCTGCTGGCCTCGATCAGCCGGCAGCCGGTGGAGAGCCAGAGCATCCCGGTGAAGCTGGTAGTGCGGGAGTCGTCGCTGCGCTGAGGCCGCAGCGTCGGCTATGCTGCACCCATCCGCCGGGCGCGCCCCGGCATCGCATGCACCACCCGGGAGAAGGCCTTTGTCCTCCGTCAGCATCCACTTCCCGCACCGGTAACGGCGGCGAAAGGCGGGCTGCGTCACGACTGACACCCGCATCTCCCTCGTACCGGTCATGCCCGCTTCGGGCACTTCCACCTGTCGAGGTTCCCGTGCTTTCACCTGTTTCCGCGCTTGATCTGCGCGCACTGTTGTCACACCCCTGTTCCACTGAAGATGCCATCGCACCGCTGCCTGTGCTGGCGATGCTGGCCGATCTGGCCGAGCGTATCGAACCGCTGTTCACACCCGCTGCCTGGCAGGTCGTGGATGCCGGCCGGCCAGTGGGCCTGTTCTCATTGACCCGCCCGCCGGAGCAGGGCGTGCTGGACATCGGCTATGGCATCGCCCCTGCGCATCAGGGGCGTGGCCTGGCGGGCCGGGCACTGGCCGAACTGGTGACCTGGGCCCGCCACGATGCACGCGTGCGTTGCCTGTCCGCTGAAACGGCCGTGGGCAACGCCGCTTCGCAGGCGGTGCTGCATCGCAATGGCTTTGCCGTCATCGGTCAGCGCATCGACGCCGAGGACGGTGCACTGTTGTTCTGGCGACTGCAGGTGGCTGCCGACTGAGGCGTCGATCGGGGCGGCGGCCCGGCCGCCGCCCCACCCAACGCACAACGGCAGGATTCCCCCCCCATGACCAACGGCGGATGCGCACGGACGCTGATGCGCGGATAACGCGCAGACATCGCCCAAGGAAAGGTGTACGTCGCATGCTGAAGATCGATTCGCTGTCCAAGACGTACGCCAACGGCGTGCATGCCCTCAACAACGTCAACCTGGACATCCCGCGCGGCATGTTCGGCCTGCTCGGCCCGAACGGCGCCGGCAAGTCGTCGCTGATGCGCACGCTGTCCACCCTGCAGGAGGCCGACAGCGGCTCGGCCGTCCTCAGCATCCCCGGCGAAGCGCCGATCGACGTGCTGCGCGACAAGGATGCGGTGCGCCGCCGGCTGGGCTACCTGCCGCAGGATTTCGGCGTCTACCCCAAGGTCAGCGCGCTGGACCTGCTGGAGCATTTCGCGGTGCTCAAGGGCCTGACCCAGCGCGCGCAACGACGCGAGGTGGTCGATGGGCTGCTGCAGCAGGTGAACCTGTGGGACGCCCGCAAACGCAAGCTGGGCACCTACTCCGGCGGCATGCGCCAGCGCTTCGGCATCGCCCAGGCGTTGCTGGGTGACCCACGGCTGGTGATCGTCGATGAGCCCACCGCCGGCCTCGACCCGGAAGAACGCAACCGCTTCCTCAACCTGCTGGCGGCCATCGGCGAGAACGTGGCGGTGATCCTGTCCACCCACATCGTCGAGGACGTGACCGACCTGTGCCCGACGATGGCGATCATGAACAAAGGCCAGGTGCTGCTGACCGGGCGCCCGGCCGATGCCATCGACGCGTTGCAGCAGCAGGTCTGGCGCAAGCAGGTCGATCCTTCTGAACTGCCCGATCACGAGGCGCGCTACGTGGTGCTGTCCACGCGCCTGGTCGGGGGCCGCCCGGTGATCCACGTGCACAGCGCCAACGACCCCGGCGACGGCTTCTCGGCCGTAGCTCCCGACCTCGAGGACGTGTACTTCCAGCGCCTGCGCCTGCAGGCCCGTGCCCGCGCGGCAGCCTGAGCGGAGCACGCCATGATCCTCAACTTCTTCCGCTTCGAGCTGCGCGAGCAGCTGCGTTCCCCACTGCTTTGGCTGCTGGCCGGGCTGTTCGCCCTGCTCGCCTTCGCCGCCGCCTCCAGCGACGCCGTGCAGATCGGTGGCGGCACTGGCAACGTGCACAGCAACGCGCCCACGGTGATCGCGCAGATGCTGGGCATCTTCACCCTGCTCGGCATGCTGGTCACCGCGCTGTTCGTCAGCAACGCGCTGTTGCGTGACTTCGAACTCGGCACCGCCGAACTGATCTTCGCCAGCCCGGTGAAACGCCGCGACTACCTGGCCGGGCGCATTGCCGCCGCCCTGGCGGCAGGCTTGCTGGTCTACGTGCTGATCGCGTTCGGCCTATGGCTGGCACCGTTCATGCCGTGGGTCGATCCCGAACGCATGGGCCCGATCAGCTGGCAGGGCTATGCGTGGACGTTCGCAGTCATCGTCATTCCCAACCTGTTGTTCACCACCGCGCTGCTGTCGCTGCTGGCGGCGCTGACCCGCTCGATCCTGTGGGTCTACATCGGCCTGGTGGCCTACCTGGTGCTGTATGGCGCCAGCGCGGCCCTGCTGCGCGACATCGACAACACGTGGATCGCGGTGCTGAGCGAACCGCTGGGCATGCGCGCACTGGGCCGCACGATCCGCTACTGGTCCACCGCCGAACGCAACAACGGGATCCCCGAACTGGCCGGCTACCTGCTGGCCAACCGCGCCCTGTGGTTGGGTGTGGCTGCCGTACTGTTCGCCGCCACCTTCGCGCTGTTCCGCACCGAACGCAGCGGCAGTGGCCGTCGGCGCTGGGGCCGCAGGCAGGCGCAACCGGTTGCCGATGCCACCGGCATCCGCCCCAGCCGCGCAACGCTGGCGCGCGTGGTACCGGCGTTCACTGCCACCACCGCGTGGCAGCAGTTCCTGCGCCAGGTCCGTTTCGACACCGGCGGCGTGCTGCGGAGCGTCCCGTTCATCGTGCTGCTGGTGCTGGGGCTGGCCAACTTCCTGCCCAGTGCACTGTTCCGGCAGACCCTGTACGGCACCTCGATCTGGCCGGTCACCTCGCAGATGATCATGGGCCTGCAGGGCGCCTTCAGCTGGCTGCTGGTGATCATCGTGCTGTTCTTCGCCGGTGAGCTGGTCTGGAAGGAACGCAGCGCGCGCATCAATGAAGTGACCGACGCCATGCCGGTGCCGAACTGGGTGCCGCTGCTGGCCAAGTTCACCGCACTGCTGGCCGTGATCGTCTGCTTCCAGGCCGCCGGCGCGGTGGCGGCGATGGGCGTGCAGCTGGCCAAGGGCTACACGCATCTGGAGCCGCTGCTGTACCTGCGCAGCCTGGCGCTGGATTCGGTGGTCTACATCCTCATGGGGGGCCTAGCGCTGGTGCTGCAGGTGCTCACCAACAACAAGTTCGTCGGTTACGCATTGCTGATCGTGGTGATGATCGGTCAGGGTGTGCTGGGCATGCTCGACTACACGCAGAACCTGTACAACTTCGGCAGCTGGCCCAACGCACCCTATTCGGACATGAACGGCTACGGCCACTTCCTGACCGGTCAACTGGCATTCCAGGGCTACTGGGCGCTGTTCCTGCTGGCATTGATGTGCCTGGCGTCGGCCTTCTGGGTACGGGGTGTCAGCCAGGGCCTGCGCCAGCGCCTGGCCCTGGCCGGCCGCCGCCTGCGCGGTCCGACCGGTGCCTTTGCGGCGCTGGCAGCAGTGGCGTTCGTCGGCCTGGGCGGCTGGCTGTACTGGAGCACCAACATCCGCAACGAGTTCATCTCGCCCGACGAGCAGCTGGACCTGCAGGCCCGCTACGAGCGCGAGCTGTCGAAGTACCGCAACCTGCCGCAACCACGCATTGTCGCCGTGGACAACCGCGTGGACCTGTTCCCGGAAGCGCAGTCGATGGTGATCGATGCGAATTGGACGGTGCGCAACACCCACGCCACACCGATCCAGGACGTGCACGTCTCGATGGGTGATGACAAGCAGCTGGTTGCGGTCGATCTGGGCGGACAGACGCTATCGATGCACGACGCCGATCTCGGCTACCGCATCTACCGCCTGCAGAAACCGCTGCAACCGGGTGAAACCCGCAGCATCCATTTCCGGGTGGTGCAGAAGCCCAACGGTATCACCGCCGGCCAGGCCCCAAGCAACATCGTGGACAACGGCACGTTCTTCAACAGCCGCGTACTGCCGTCGTTCGGCTACAACGAAGGCGCCGAGATCAGCGACCGCAACGAACGCCGCAAGCGCGACCTGGGTGAGCCCCGGCGCATGCCCAAGCTGGAAGACGAAGCCGCACGCGCAAACACCTACATCTCCAACGATGCCGACTGGCTCGACTTCCGCACCACGGTCTGCACGGCACCGGACCAGGTGGCGCTGGCCCCGGGTTACCTCCAGCATGAGACCACGGTCAACGGCCGGCGCTGCTTCAGCTATGCCATGGACCGGCCGATGCTGAACTTCTACGCCTATCTGTCGGCACGCTGGGAGGTGCGCAAGGCGAAGTACAAGAACATCCCGGTGGAGGTCTACTTCGACCCCGCTCACAGCTACAACGTGGACCGGATGATCGAAGCGGTGCAGAAGTCGCTGGCCTACTACGAGGCGAACTTCACCCCGTACCAGCATCGCCAAGTGCGCATCATCGAGTTTCCGGGTTATGCACGCTTCGCGCAGTCGTTCGCCAACACCATCCCCTACTCCGAGGCCATCGGTTTCATCGCCGACCTGCGTGACCCGGACAAGGTGGACTACGTGTTCTACGTGACCGCGCACGAGATCGCACACCAGTGGTGGGCGCACCAGGTGATCGGCGCCAACGTGCAGGGTGCAACGGTGCTGTCCGAATCGCTGTCGCAGTACTCGGCACTGATGGTGATGGAGCAGGAATACGGCCGCCAGCACATGCGCCAGTTCCTCAAGCGCGAGCTGGACGGCTACCTGTCCGGCCGCGGTGGCGAGGCCATCGAGGAGCAACCGTTGGAACGCGTGGAGAACCAGCAGTACATCCACTACGAGAAGGGTTCGCTGGTGTTCTACCGGCTGCGCGAGGAAATCGGCGAGCAGGCCCTGAACCGTGCGTTGAAGCGCTTCCTGCAGGACAAGGGGTACCAGCAGCCTCCGTACACTACCTCACGCGAACTGCTGGACTACATCCGGGCCGAGACCCCGGCCGACCGCCAGCAGCTGGTCACCGAGCTGTTCGAGAAAATCAGCTTCTACGACAACCGGGTGATGGCCGCCAGCGCCCGCAAGCGCGATGACGGCCGCTATGACGTGACCCTGGACCTGCACGCGGCCAAGCAGTATGCCGACGGCAAGGGCCAGGAAAGCGACGGCACGATGGACGACTGGATCGAGATCGGCGTGTTCGCCAACGGCCCCTCGGGCAAGGAACGCGACCAGAAGGTGCTGTACCTGCAGCGTCATCACATCACCAGTGCGCAGCCGAGGATCACGGTGACCGTGGATGAAACGCCGGACGAGGCGGGTTTCGACCCCTACAACAAGCTGATCGACCGGGTGAGCGACGACAACCGGCGCAAGGTGACGATGTGAGGCAATGGGGCGCCGGCCGATGTGCCGGTGCTCCACGCAACGCGTGCGTTCCTGGCTCGGCCTTACTGTAGTGCCGAGCCATGCTCGGCACACTGCCCACGATGGCCGCGAAGCTTCAGCGTACCGAGGCTTTCGGCCCCAGCAACGCAGCAGCACATGGACCACGACCGTGGCGATGGTAGCGAGCGCCGCGATCAGGAAGATCAGGGCCAGGCAGGATTGGCGCGGTGTGGATGCGCTCATTCGGCCAACCTGCGCACCATCACACGCCGCCCAGCCAATGCCAGCAGTGCAGCAACGCCTGCATCCCCCTGCGCTTGAGCTGCACGGCACCGACCCACGGGTGTCCATCGAAAGCTCCGATCAGGTGCGGGAAACCCTCGGCATCCTGTGGCGTGTTCAGCTGCTGCCGTTCCTGTTCCAGCGAAAAGCCGCGTCCTGGCCCCGAAGGGAAGCTTTCCGCATCGTCGATCCATGCTCGACTGATCTGGCATTGTGCGGACGGCAGTCGAGCATGGCTCGACTCTACAAATTACGCAGCGTCGGCTCAGCCCTGGGCGAAATCCTTCAGGATCTCGCCGACGCCGCTGGGCGAAATCTCGAAGCCCAGCGAGGTACCCGGGTTGATCACCACGCCGTAGCCACCCGGCACGCGGCGCAGCACATCCAGCATCAGCCAGCGGATCTGGTGTTCGGCCTGCTGGCTGTAGATGCCCACCCGCGATGGGTTGGTGAACACGGCCACGTGCAGCGTGCCCTGCTTGTCGAACAGCAGTGGGTCGAAGCCGCTGCCGTCGGGGGTGACCAGGCTGCCGGTCAGCAGCAGCACCTCGGAGGCGACGAAGGCCTCCATGAAGGCGCGGATCGGCACCGCCCCGTCCATCGCCGCCTTCAGCAGGGTTTCGATCGGGGTCTGCGGGGCGAGGTCGGACATGGCGGTACGGCGCGGCGTGGGGGGTGCCTATTGTAGGGTCGAGCCTGCTCGAAGAGCGTGCCAACCGAGGTTGGCACCTACCAGAGCGGGAGTGCCAACCCAGGTTGGCACCCACAAGAGCGGTAGCGCCGGGCCATGCCCGGCGGCGCCCTCACCGTCCCAGACGCTGGTCCCGAGCCTTCTGGTCGGTCATCGCCTTGTCCAGCTCGGCCTGCAGCGCTGGCTGCTGCACGGAGGCATCCAGCACGTACACCTTCACGCCATGCGCGGGCACTTCGGCCTTCAGGGAGGCATCCACCTGCAACGAACCGCCGTCCAGCGCATCACGCCAGCGGCCTGCCTGGACGTAACGCGCCACGGTGAAGCTCCTGGCCTTGTCGCCCTTGTTCAACAGCACCAATGCGGTCTGTGCCACATCCCCCTGCTGCAGCACACGGAAGAACACCGCCTCATTGCCACGCAGGCGCTCGTTCACCTGCAGGCCGCGCTGCAGCGCCGGGGTGGCCTGGCGCAGCTGGGCGATGCGCCGCAGGGGCGCGAAGATCGGGCTCTGCGGTGCGGCATCCACCCGCGCCTGGCCGAAGTAGGCACGGTTGCCGGCATGCTCGGCACGGCCCCGCATGAAGCCGGTTTCCGAGCCGTAGTAGACCACCGGGATACCACGGGCGGTGAACAGCCAGTTGTGTGCGTCGATGAAACCGTTGTCGCTGGCCTGCAGGCGTGGCATGTCGTGGTTGTCGTAGAAGCTCATCAGCTCGTACGGATTGGCATAGGGGCCGCCGGTCAGGTGCAGCGGCTCGGCCAGCGTCTCGAAGCCCTTGCCGGCGGTACCGAAGGTCTGTTCCAGCGCGCCACGCAGCGGGAAGTCGAGCACGCTCACGTTGGCGTTGCCCGGCCAGGTGTGCTCGGCAATCCTGCTGGCGTCGTAATCGAAGGCCTCGCCGAACATGAACATGTTCGGATGCTCGGCACGGATGCGGTTCACGAACTCGTGCCACCACGGGTGCGGCAGCCAGCCGATGGTATCGATGCGCAGTGCGTCCACGCCCTGCGCGGTCCACTGCAGGTACGCGCCGACGAGGTAGTCCATCACCGCCGGGTTGTTCTGGTTGAAGTCGGACAGCTCGGCCAGGTTGCCATCGAAGATCGAGCCTTCCTTGCTGTCGACCGGGCCGATGGTGTTGTAGAACGCGTGCAGCGGGTTGTGCTTTGGATCCAGCTTCTGCGGGGGCAGGTTCTGGTGGTCGGCGATCAGCTTTCCCTCCTTGTCGAAGATCTGGCCGAACTGCGGCTGCCGCGTCGGCATGGTCCAGGCCGGCGAACCGTGGTTGCCGACGATGTCCAGCACCACCTTCAGGCCGGCACCGTGCAGGCCCTTGGTCAGTCCGGCAAAGTCCAGGTCCCTGCTGGGCAGGTGCTCATCGAGTTTGTAGAAGTTGATGCCCCAGTAACCGTGGTAGCCGGTCTTGCCGCGGTCGGTCAGCGTGCTGGTGCAGCTGATCGGCTTGCTGCCGGTGAACGCCTCATCCGGATTGTCGACGATCGGCGTGATCCACACCGCACCGAAGCCGAGCTGACGGATGTAGTCGGCGTTGTCGAGCACGCCCCTGAAGTCGCCGCCGAGGTAGCCGATGTTGCCGTCCACCTTGTCCGGGCAGGGCACTGGAATGTCGAACGTGCGGTGGCTGCCCCCCTGATCGCGATGATCGTTGGAAGGATCACCGTTGACGAAACGATCGGTCACCACGAAGTACACGGCATCGCTGGCGAACGGTTCGAGCGTGCCCACGTAGTCCGGGCGCGATGCGGCCTGTACCGCCGTGGCGAGCAGGGCCAGCGACAGCCCCAGCGACATTCTGGAATACACATGCATCACGCACTCTCCTGATGGGCCGGCACGCGAAGCACGCACAGCCCGGCAATGAACAGACTCACTCCACCCAGCACCAGCACGTGCAGGGGATTTCCGCCCAGCCACTCGCGCAGTGCGAAACCCAGCGCGCTGGCGGCGACCAGTTGCGGAATGACGATGAAGAAATTGAACAGGCCCATGTAGATGCCCATCTTCGCCGCCGGCACGCTGTCGGACAGCAGGGCGTACGGCAGCGACAGGATCGAGGCCCAGGCGAAGCCGACGCCGACCATGGACAGCAGCAGCCAGGTGGGATCCTTGATGAACATCAGCGAGATCAGGCCCAGCCCGCCGAGCCAGAGGTTCACCAGGTGGCTCCAGCGCAGGCCGATGGCGCGCACCATTGGCGGGATCAGCAAGGCGGCCAGTGCGGCGAAGCCGTTGTACGCGCCGAACAGCACACCGACCCAGTTGGCACCCTCGTTGTACGCCGCCGACTGCGGGTCGGTGGAGCCGAAATGCGTGCCGGCCACCGCTGCGGTGGTGTAGATCCACATCGCGAACAACGCAAACCACGAGAAGAACTGCACCCAGGCCAACCGCCGCATGGTCACCGGCATCGCCCGCAGATCACCCACGATCGCCGCCAGCATGTGTGCCTGCGGCAGCGTACGGGCCAGCGCAAGAAGCACACCATAGCCCGCGCAGAGACCCGCCAGCACGTAGAGCATTCTGTCGCCCTGGCGCGCGGCGATCACAGCGGCCAGCAGCACACCCGCACCCAGCCACAGCGCAACCTGCGCCCACGGCGCGGGGCCGCTCACAGCGGCGGCGGCATGGTGCGCCGGTGGCTCGGCGTCATCGAACGCCGCCAGTTCTGCCGGTGAGTACTCGCGGGTACTGACCACGGTCCAGGTGATCGCCGCCAGCAGCACTGCCGCACCGAAATAGAACGCGTAGCGCACCGTATCCGGCACCTCGCCGGCAGCGGCGGTGTTGGCCACGCCGAAGTGGGCCAGGATGAACGGCAGGAAGCTGGCGACGATGGCACCGACACCGATGAAGAAGCTCTGCATCGCGTAACCGGCCGGTCGCTGGCGCGGTGCCAGCTGGTCGCCCACGAAGGCCCGGAACGGTTCCATCGATACGTTGATCGAAGCATCCAGCACCCACAACGTGCCCGCCGCGATCCACAAGGCAGGTGAGTTGGGCATCACCAGCAGGGCCAGCGTTGTCAGCACCGCACCGATCATGAAGAACGGGCGACGCCGGCCCCAGCGCGTCCACGTGCGGTCGGAGAGATAACCGATCACCGGTTGCACCAGCAGGCCGGTCAACGGTGCGGCGATCCACAGCCCGGGCACCGACTCCATGTCCGCGCCAAGCGTCTCGAAGATGCGGCTGGCATTGGCGTTCTGCAGGGCAAAACCGAACTGGATGCCGAGGAAGCCGAAACACATGTTCCAGATCTGCCAGAACGACAGCTGCGGTTTGGCAGGGCGGTTCATCGTGCGTCCTCCGCCGTGGCGACCGGAGCCAGCGTCAGCGCCTTCACCTGCGCCTGGTTGAGCACGCCTTCGCGCCCGCCCTTTCCGCCGGTGTAGTGCGCGAAATGCTGCAGCGCGCTCATGTTGAAGCCTTCTTCAAGCGCGACCGTGCACGGCCCCTTTGGCACAGCGAACGTTGCCGAGGTCGAGTCCTGCACGGCCACGCTGTGCGGCATCGCAACCGTATGCCGCTGCAATGGCTGGCCCGGGCACTGCAGCACCAGTTGCTTGACCGCAGCCGTGACGCCGGTGTTGATCGGCCCGTTCGGGTTGCGGTACTGCAGGCGCAGGCGCACCTGCCCGGCCTTGGCCGAGGTGAACTGCCAGCGTTGCTCGCCCTTCAGCACCTGCTGCGGACCGACGCAGAGCATCGGGCTGTGCAGCGATTCCAACGTGCCTTCGCGCCGGGTCAGGCTGAGGCAATGCTGTAGGCCATCGTCGCTGATGCGCGCCACGCCCTTGCTGTCGGTCACCGCCTTGCCGTCCTTCCACAGCACCTGATCGGCTGCCACCGGAACGTTCCAGCCCGCGCCCTTGCGCAGGGCCTGCGGCGTAACCGGCGTGGCCGGCGCACGCATGTTGGCATCCGCAGTCGTGGCAGCGAAACCGGTTGCTGCCGGGGCGGCGACCAGCTGCACCGTCGTGGTGCTGCCACGCGTGGTGGTTCTGCCGGCCACCAGCAGGCCATCGCCCACGTTCTGCGGGCGCTCCAGCACATAGCGCTTGCCGTTGGCTTCCAACGTGATACGGGGATGTGTGCCGAACAGTTCCGGCACCAGCGCGGCCGGCAGCTTGGGCTGCACGCGGCCATCGTCCTGCACGCCGAACACGCCTTCGGTGACCATGGCCAGATAGCCGGCCACCGACCACAGCTGGCGCTCTGAATTGACCACCGGCCCGCTCAGCGCGCCTTCGTCCACATGCACGGCCTGGCTGACCAGCTCGTAGTTTTCCATGTTGGAACCAGCCAGTGCCGCCCCCTGCATCAGCGAGCGGATCTCGGCGGCGATGCGCGGCGCGTCGTCCAGCTGTCGCGCAGCACGCAGCGAATACGCACTGACGAACGGCCAGATCGCACGGTTGTGGTAGATCGGCTGCTGGGCTTCCTGTGGCCACACCACCGGGCTGCCGGCCGGCCCCATCGGGTAGTTCGCCAGCGCGCGGCGCGCCCGCGCCTCGGGCAGCACGTCGGCCAGGATGCCCAGCGACAGGCCCAGCAGGTCGACCTTGGCGTAGGGCACCGGATGCGCCGCCTCACCGATGTAGCTCATGTACTGGCCCATGTCGTCGCGCCAGAAGCGCGCATCGACCCGTACCGCCAGTTCATCGGCCCACGCCTTGTACTGCGCACGGCGATCATCGCCCCGCTGCGCGGCCATCTGCTCTGCCAGCCGCAGTGCCTGGTAGTGCAGGACGTTGGTGGACAGCGCGTAGGAATCACCGATGAAGCGCACGTTCTCCCGGGTCCAGTCCGGATACGTCTGTTCACGCCAGTCGAGGAACGAGGTTTCGCCGCGATAGAGGCCCATCTGTGGGTCGAACACCATCGCCCGGTCCTGCGCCAGCGTGCCCTGCAGCGCCTGCCAGACCTGTTCGGCAAAAGCAGGATCATCCAGCAGGTGGCGTGCGGCCAGGAACCACACCACACGGTCGCTGCTGATCGGCCAGCTGCCGCCGGAGCCGGTATCCTGCGCGACGAACAGGCCGGGCGTGCGCCCATCGCGGGCAGCCGACAACTTGAACTGCAGCGACTGACGGGTGCGCTGCGGATCCAGCCGCGCCAACGCCAGGTCGGCGGCGAAGCTGACATCGCGGGTCCACACGTAGGGCCAGCGGGCGCCGGTCTGGAAGCAGTCGCATGGCACCGGCCGCCCTTCGTCAAAGGCGGGGTCGCGGATCGCATCGACCCGGTCCTGCGCCATCTCCTGCTGGGCCAGCGCGAACAGCGCGTCGAACATCACGCTTCCGGTCTGGCTGCGCATCGGCGCGGCGGCAATCGGCACAGCGCCGTTCGGCGTGTGCAGCACGAAGCTGCCCTTGGCAGCCGCTTCGGCACGCGCATGGCGGCCGTCGAATTCCAGGTCGGCCGCATGCGCGGTCGTCCCCAGCGCTGCCCCCAGGGCAGCGGTCAGGCAAATGATCTTCAGCATCGAAGCGGCAGACCGGCTTGCGCCCGTCGACCTCCCTCCCTCTCTGCACCGTTTATAGGTCCGCGCAGCCGTGACCGGCGCGCGGGCGCGGCGCCTCCCTCAAGGTGCCTTGGGCCCATGGTAGACGCGGGGCTGTCGCCTGCGTCCAGCTGCATACGTATTCATGCACCGACGCGGCAGTACGCCCGCCGGGCTGGCTTATGGTCCGGGTCTGCCAACGGCGCCTTGGGAGGGGAAATGCCGATGTCATCCAGTGTTGTACGTGCGGTGTTCGCGCGAATCATGGGCGTTGCGCTGCTGGGCCTGGCCGCGCTGGCGCAGGCCGCCCCGCAGATCACCAGCGTCCAATCGCCCGGCGGCGTGCTCAAGGTCAGCCTGGTGCTGGACGGCGGCACCGCCCGCTACCGGGTGGAGCGCTTCGGTGAAGCCGTGGTGGAGGATTCCAGGCTTGGCTTCGAACTGCGCGATGGCCGCCTGGACCGGGACTTCATCCTGCTCGGGCAGCAACGACGCAGCGTCGATGAGACGTGGGAACAGCCGTGGGGGGAACGCCGCCTCACCCGCAACCACTTCAACGAGCTGACCGTGCAGCTGGCCGAAACCACCGGCAGCAAGCGCCGGCTGGATGTGGTGTTCCGCGTCTACGACGACGGCCTGGGCTTCCGCTATGTGTTCCCTGAGCAACCGAACCTGCGCGAAGCGATCATCGATGACGAGCTGACCGAATTCGCCATCGCGGCAGACTCCACAGCATGGTGGATCCCCGCCGGCGAACCGATCCACTACGAGTATCTCTACCAGCGCACGCCGCTGCGCGAGATCCCGCTGGTGCACACGCCGATGACGCTGCGCAGCCGCGATGGCCTGCACGTTGCGATCCATGAGGCTGCGCTGGTGGACTACGCCGGCATGTGGCTGCGCCGTACCGACGGCCAGCGCCTGCGCGCGCAGCTCTCGCCCTCGGCCGAAGGGTGGAAGGTGCGCCGTGCCCTGCCCTTCGTCACGCCCTGGCGCACGCTGCAGATCGCCGACCGCGCCGGCGGCCTGGTCGAGTCCGACCTGATCCTCAATCTCAACGAGCCCAATGCACTGGGCGATGTGAGCTGGGTGAAGCCGGCCAAGTACCTGGGCGTGTGGTGGTCGATGCACCTGGACAACGAAAGCTGGGCGACCGGACCGAAGCATGCGGCGACCACCGCCAAGACCAGGAGGGTGATCGATTTCGCCGCCGCGCACGGCTTCCGTGGCGTCCTGGTGGAGGGCTGGAATCCCGGCTGGGACGGCATGTGGGTGGGCAATGGCTACGACTTCGACTTCACTCGCGCCACGCCCGATTTCGACATTGAAGCGCTTTCGGCATATGGACTGAAGAAGGGCGTGCACCTGATCGGCCACCATGAAACCGGCTGTGCCATCGAACACTATGAGGCGCAGCTCGACGCCGCGCTGGACCTGTATGCGCGGCTGGGCGTGGACCAGTTCAAGACCGGCTACGTCTGCGACGACGGCCAGGTCGACCGTCGCAACCCGTCGGGTGGCCCGCTGTGGCGAGAGTGGCACGACGGCCAGTTCATGGCGCGCCACCACCTGCATGTCGTGCAGGAAGCCGCGCGCCGGCACCTGTCGGTGAATCCGCACGAGCCGATCAAGGACACCGGCCTGCGCCGCACCTATCCCAACTGGATCTCCCGCGAAGGCGCGCGCGGCATGGAGTACAACGCCTGGGGCCAGCCGCCGAACCCGCCCGAACACGAAGTCAATCTGGTGTTCACCCGGATGCTGGCCGGACCGATGGATTACACCCCCGGCATCCTCAGCCTGAAGGGCCGCCACGGCCAAGCCATCCCCAGTACCCTGGCCCGTCAGCTGGCGCTGTACGTGGTGCTGTACAGCCCGATCCAGATGGCCGCCGATCTGCCCGAACACTACCTGCAGCATCGGGAGGCGTTCCGCTTCATCGAAGACGTGGCGGTGGACTGGGAGCAGAGCCGCGTGCTCGACGGTGAAGTGGGCGACTACGTGACGATCGTGCGCCGCGACCGCAACAGCCGTGACTGGTTCCTGGGCAGCATCACCGACGAGCATGGCCGCGTGCTGCCGGTGTCGCTGGGCTTCCTGGAGCCGGGCGTGCGCTACCGCGCGGAAATCTATCGCGATGGCGACGGTGCGGACTACCGCAGCAATCCGTTCGCGTTCACGCGGCAGACGCGTGAAGTGACCAGCGCCGATGCACTGAACCTGATGCTGGCGCCGGGCGGCGGGCAGGCCATTCGGTTCACGCCATTGGAGTGATGAATGCCCCCGCGTGACGTTCGCCGGGCATGGCCCGGCGCTACCGTGGCGGGGATCTGAAAGCGATTACAACCCTGCAAACGTCATTGAATACGTATGCAGGGTGATTCCCGCGGAGAACCCGCTGCCTACCATAGCGGCGACGACAGCGGCCACCGCGTCGCACGTTCACGGCGTTGCCGGAACGACCTCGAAATGAACAACAACATTGCCTGGGAGGGGAAAATGTTGAACCACAAGCGCAGCGCGCTGAGCATCGCGCTGGCCGTTGTCCTGGCGCCGTCACTGGCGGCGGCACAGACCACGCAGAGCACCACCACGCCGGCCGGCACCGCCGCCACCAACCTGGATACGGTGCAGGTCACCGGTATCCGCCGCGGCATCGAGAACGCGATCGCGATCAAGCAGGACGCCACCTCGGTGGTGGAAGCGATCTCCGCCGAGGACATCGGCAAGCTGCCCGACGTCAGCATTGCCGAATCCATCTCGCGCCTGCCCGGTCTGGCCGCGCAGCGCGTCGCCGGGCGTGCACAGGTGATCAGCGTGCGCGGCCTGTCCCCGGACTTCGCCACCACCCTGCTCAACGGCCGTGAGGTCGTCAGCACCGGCGACAACCGTGGCGTCGAGTTCGACCAGTATCCATCCGAGCTGGTCAACGGCGTGACGGTGTACAAGACGCCCGATGCGGCACTGGTCGGCCAGGGCCTGTCGGGCACCATCGACATGCAGACCGCCCGTCCGCTCAGCTTCCCCGACCGGGTGATCGCCGTCAGCGGGCGCCTGCAGAAGAGCTCGCTCGGCGATGCGGCCAACGTCGATGAGTTCGGCAACCGCTTCAGCGCCAGCTACATCGACCAGTTCTTCGACAAGACCCTGGGCATCGCCATCGGTTACGCGCACAGCGACAACCCGATCCAGGAAAACCAGGTCGGCCTGTACGAGCCGTGGACCACCCAGTACACCACGGACGGAAAACGTCCCGGCGTTGCTGCAGGCACCTATTTCTCCGACGGCATCAAGGCGCTGCGCCGTACCGGCAACAACAAGCGCGATGGCGTGATGGCCACGATCCAGTTCCGGCCCAACAACAGCTGGAGCAGCACCTTCGATGCGTTCCACACCGAAGCCGAGCAGATCGACACCGCCAACCAGTTCGAACTGAACCTCAGCAACTACAACGGCAATTACCTGCCGGGCCTGCTGATCAGCAATCCGCAGATCAACGCCGATGGCACCTTCACCGGCGGTACCGCCAGCGGCGTGTACCCGCTGGTGCGCGGCATGTACAACAAGCGCAAGGACAAGATCGACGCGTTCGGCTGGAACAACGAATTCAACTTCGGCAGCGTCAAGCTGGTCGCCGACCTGAACTACTCCAAGGCCACGCGTGACGAGCTGAACCTGGAGAACAATCTGCAGCTCACGCCCATGCCGCAGCTGGATACGGTCGGCGTGCAGATCCGCCAGAACGGCTTCTCGCAGATCAGCCCGGGGATGAACTACTCCAATCCCGATGCCCTGTTCCTGACCAACACCATCTATGGGTCCGGCTACGGCAAGGTGCCGAAGGTGGAAGATCGCCTGAAGGGCGGCAAGCTGGCGGCGACCATCGCCCTGCCCGAAGCGATGGCGTCGTGGGCACCGGACCTGGACATCGGCGTGAACTATGCCGATCGCCGCAAGGTCAAGACCCAGTCCGAGGGCAACATCCTGCTCGGTGCCCAGGGCGATGCCAACATCGCGGCGGACCTGCAGTACGACCCGGTGAACCTGGGCTTTGCCGGCCTCGGTACCATCCCGGCCTGGAACGTGCCGGCGGCGGTCGCCCGCTACATGACCTTCGATCCGGTCGACAACCTGGACTACCTGATTCCCAAGTCGTGGACGGTGCAGGAGAAGATCACCACCGCCTGGGCGCGCCTGAACATCAACACCGACATCGGCGTGGTCGGCGTGCGCGGCAACATCGGCGTGCAGATGCAGCGCACCGATCAGAGTTCGGACTCCCGCTACTGGGACGCGTCGCAGCCCGCCGGCAGCAACGTGCAGCCCTACTCCGACGGCCGCAAGTACAACGACTGGCTGCCGAGCCTGAATCTGGCCTTCATGTTCCCGCACGAACAGACCCTGCGCTTCGCGGCAGCCAAGCAGGTCGCGCGCCCACGCGTGGACCAGATGCGCGCCGGCCTGGAGTTCGGCGTGGATACCTCCACCGGCCGCCCCGGCGGCAGCGGCGGCAATCCGCGGCTGGACCCGTGGCGCGCCACCGCGCTGGATCTGTCCTATGAGAAGTACTTCGGCGAGAAGGCCTACGTCGCTGCGGCGATCTTCTACAAGGACCTGAAGAGCTACGTCTACACGCAGTCGGTGGACAACTACGACTTCAGCGGGCTGCTCGGCAACTACGTGCCGCCGCCGGGCATGGTGGTGCCCGTGCTGCCGAACGGCACCTTCTCCACGCCGGTGAACGGTGAGGGCGGTACCCTGCGCGGCCTCGAGCTGACCGGTTCGTTCCCGCTGGAGATGCTCACCGACAGCCTGCGCGGCTTCGGCGTGCAGGCCAGTGCCACCTTCAACGACAGCGACATCAAGATCCTCGACCCGGAAAGCGCCTCCAGCGTGGGTACCGATCCCATCAGCCTGCCGGGCCTGTCCAAGCGTGTGTACAACTTCACCGCGTACTTCGAGCGCAATGGTTTCGAGGCCCGCGTGAGCCAGCGCCGTCGTTCGGACTTCATCGGTGAAATCGGCAACTTCAACGGCAACCGCACCCTGCGTTATGTGGTGGGCGAGAACGTGACCGATGCGCAGATCAGCTACACCTTCAGCGACAGCAGCGCCCTGCGCGGGCTGACCCTGCTGCTGCAGGGAAGCAACCTGACCAACGAGCCGTACCGCACCTACGCCGGCACCAAGGATCGCCCGCTGGAATACATCGAGTGGGGCCGCACCTACGTGCTGGGTGTGAACTACAAGTTCTGACCCTCACCGGGTCGGCAACCGCTCCATCGGTAGCGCCGGGCCATGCCCGGCAATCACCCCATCGGTAGCGCCGGGCCATGCCCGGCGGCGAGGACCGCAGGCATGACCGGAAACCCGCTGCGCATCTGCAGCGGGTTTTCTTTTGGGCGGGGTCCGCCAGCCACGGCACGGCCCATAAAAAAGGGACGGGGCGCTTCGGCCCCGTCCCCGCAAGTACCGCCACCGGAGAAATCGATCAGCTGCGTCGTGCGCAGAACACCGCACGCGGCGGCAGCTGGAGTTCGCCACCCTGCACCGTGCCCGCATCCGGGCCCGGCATATCCATCTGCTGCCAACGGCCGGCCGGCAGCGGATGGGTCACCGCCTCGCCCGACAGGTTGAAGGCCAGCAGGAGGGTTTCATCTGCAAGCATACGCTCGAACAGCAGCACTGGCTCACTGCTGTCAAGGAACCGGATGCTGCCATGCTGCAGGACGGGCTGATGGCGACGCCAGCCCAGGAATGCCCGGAAGGCCGCCAGCACCGACTGCGGGTCAGCGTCCTGCACCGCGACGGCCGCTGCCCGGTGCCCGGCCGGAATCGGCAACCACGGCTGGCCGGTAGTGAAACCGGCCAGTGGCGCATCCGTCCACGGCATCGGAGTGCGGCAGCCATCGCGGCCCTTGAAGTTCGGCCAGAAGGTGATGCCGTAGGGATCCTGCAGCGCCTCGAACGGCACCTCGGCCTCGGCCAGGCCCAGTTCCTCGCCCTGGTACAGGCAGACCGAGCCGCGCAGGCAACTCAGCAGCGCCACCAGCATGCGCGCCAGGCGCGGATCGGCCGGATGGCCGCCCCAGCGGGTGACCGCGCGCTCCACATCGTGGTTGGACACCGCCCAGCACGGCCAGCCTTCAGTCATCGCGGCTTCCAGGCGCGAGACAGTCTCGCGGATGTAGGCCGCGCTGTAGTCGTCCACCAGCAGTTCAAAGCTGTAACCCATGTGCAGGCGGCCATCGCGGGTGTACTCGGCGGTGGTGGCCAGCGAATCCTCCGAGGAGATCTCGCCCAGGCTGACCGCACCGGGGTACTGGTCGAGCAGCGCGCGCAGCCGCTCCAGGAACGGCAGGTTCTCCGGCTGCGTGTTGTTGAAGTAGTGGTACTGGTACGCGTACGGGTTGTCCGGGCTGAAGCCGCGGCCAACGCGCTTGTCAGCGGGCTTGGCCGGGTTGTCGCGCAGCTGCGCGTCATGGAAGCAGAAGTTGATCGCATCCAGGCGGAAGCCATCCACGCCACGGTCCAGCCAGAATCGCACGTTGTCCAGCGTGGCCTGCTGCACCTGCGGGTTGTGGAAGTTCAGGTCCGGCTGGTCGACCAGGAAATTGTGCAGATAGTACTGTTCGCGGCGCGGTTCCCACTGCCAGGCGCAGCCGCCGAACAGCGACAGCCAGTTGTTGGGCGGCGTGCCGTCCTCACGCGGGTCGGCCCAGACGTACCAGTCGGCCTTCGGATTGCTGCGATCCTGGCGGCTCTCGCGGAACCACGCGTGCTCGATCGAGGTATGGCTGAGGACCTGGTCGATCATCACCTTCAGCCCCAGGCCGTGGGCCTTGGCCAGCAGGCGGTCGAAGTCCTCCAGGCTGCCGAACAGCGGGTCGACGTCGCGGTAATCGGCAATGTCATAGCCGAAGTCGGCCATCGGCGACTTGAAGAACGGCGAGATCCAGATGGCATCCACACCCAGCGTGGCGATGTGGTCCAGGCGCTGGATGATCCCTGGCAGGTCACCGACCCCGTCGCCGTTGGCGTCGAGGAAACTGCGCGGATAGATCTGGTAGATGACGGCTCCGCGCCACCATGGATAGTGCGACATCGACAGCCCCCCTCCGGGCATGCGGGACCCGCCGGAAGCGGGCCGAAAACCAAGTCCCGCAAGCTTAGCGGTGCCTCCGCGGGGATGGCGCCACCTGCATACGTATTCACGCCAGGCAGTCACGGACGGCCGGGGCGATCAGGCCCGCAGGCCGGTTTGCGCCCGAATTCACGGGCAGCGCCTATAATCATCGACGAGCCTGAAAGCCTGATCGCATGACCATCACCGAAGACACCCGCCCCGCCCTGGGCCTGCCCCAGATCCAGTCGCTTGCTGCGGCCGACATGGCCGCCGTCGACGCCCTGATCCGGCGCCGGCTGTCCTCGGACGTCGTGCTGATCAACCAGATCGCGGACCACATCATTTCCGCCGGCGGCAAGCGCCTGCGGCCGATGCTGGTGATGCTGGCCGGTCATGCGGTCGGCCATGCCGGCCCCGAGCACCACCAGCTGGCGGCGATCATCGAGTTCATCCACACCTCAACCCTGCTGCACGATGACGTAGTGGACGAATCCAGCCTGCGGCGCGGCCGCAGCACCGCCAATGCCCTGTGGGGCAACGCACCGAGCGTGCTGGTTGGCGACTTCCTGTACTCGCGCAGTTTCCAGCTGATGGTCGAGCTGGACCGCATGCCGGTGATGCAGATCCTGGCCGACACCACCAATCGCATCGCCGAAGGCGAAGTGCTGCAGCTGCTGCACGTGCATAACCCGGACACCGACGAAGCGGCCTACCTGCGCGTGATCGAGCGCAAGACCGCCGTGCTGTTCGCTGCCGGCACCCGCCTGGGCGCCCTGGCCAGCGGCGTGGACGAAGCCACCCAGCAGGCGCTGTACGACTACGGCATGCATCTGGGCTACGCCTTCCAGATCGCCGATGACGTGCTGGATTACTCGGCCAACGCCGAGGAGCTGGGCAAGAATCTGGGCGACGACCTCGCCGAAGGCAAGGCAACGCTGCCGCTGATCCATGCCATGGCCCACTCCGACGACGCCACCCGCGAGCGCCTGCGCACCATCGTGCAGGAAGGCGATGCGTCGGCAATGCCGGAAGTGCTGGCCGCGATCCACGCCACCGGCGGCCTGGACTACAGTCGTCGCCGGGCCGAGGAATACGCAGAGCGCGCCGAGCGTGCGCTCGACGGGCTGGGCGACAATGATGCCGTCGCCGCTCTGCGTGGACTGGCCCGCTACGCGGTGCAGCGCACGCATTGACCGCGCTCGCCGGGCATGGCCCGGCGCTACCGGATGCCGCTTCGCTCGCCGGGCGTGGCCCGGTGCTACCGGGTGCCGCTTCGCTCGCCGGGCATGGCCCGGCGCTACCGGGTGCCGCGTCGCTCGCCGGGCGTGGCCCGGCGCTGCCGGGTGCCACTGCGCTCGCCGGGCATGGCCCGGCGCTACCGGATGCCGCGTCGCTCGCCGGGCGTGGCCCGGTGCTACCGGGTGCCGCTGCGCCCTGCGTGAGCGGTGTGCTGTGGTAGCGCCGGGCCATGCCCGGCGAACCCGGTGCCTCAGCGCTTCTCGAAGCGCTCCTCGAAGAACTCATCCAGTGCCTTCCACGCGCGCTTCGCCGCCCGTTCGTTGTACTGGCACCCCGGCGGATTGTTGGCATCACGCTCGGCAAAGCAATGCACGGCGCCGCTGTAGTTGGTGAATTCCCAGTCGACCTTGGCGGCATTCATCTCGTTCTGGAAGCTGGCGATGTCGGCCGCAGTCACGCTCCTGTCATCGGCACCATTGAGTACCAGCACCGAGGGATGCGCTCCACCGGCCTGCGCCGGCAGCGGCGAGCCCAGCCCACCATGCAGGCTGACCACGCCGGCCAGCGGCGCGCCCGCGCGGGCCAGCTCCAGAACGGTGGTACCGCCGAAGCAGAAGCCGACCGCACCGATGCGGCTGGCATCCAGCGGCACCTTGCCGGCCTGTGCCTTGAGCACATTCACCGCCTCCAGCGCACGCGCCCGCAGCAGCGGCCGGTCGTTGCGCAACGCGGTGGCGACCGGCCCTGCCTCGGCATCGGTCTTCGGCCGCACACCCTTGCCATAGACATCGGCCACCAGCACCACGTAATCATCGCCGGCCAGCTGCTTGGCCTTCTCGACCGCCGATTCGTTCACACCCTTCCAGTTCGGCACCATCACCAGTCCGGGGCGCTTGTCACTGTCCCCGTCGTCATAGACCAGCACCCCGCTGAAGGTCGTGCCCTGGTGCGTCCACTCCACCGGCTGGGTCTTCATCGCCGCCCACGCCGGCAGCGCCGCCAGACCCAGGACCATCGCCACACCGCAACGCCATGCATTCATGCGCCTGCTCCAGAGAAAAGGAAACAGAGGGGTCGCCTGATGTCCCCCTCCCGTCCGCATTCTGCATTGGCGGCGTGACGCAGGTGTGGTTGGATACGCCCTGATTCCGCCCAGCCCCTGTTTGCGAATGAACCTTGTCGATCAATTCCTGTCCGGCCTGATGCCGCGCCTGCCCGTCGACGATGCTGCGCAATGGGCGCATGTCCAGGGCGCCAGCGCCGGAGACCTGCAACGCCTGCGTGCGCAGTGGCCGCAGGTACCTGACAGTCTGGTTGCGCTGCTGTCGCGCGTGGATGGCACGCATTTCCGCCGGTATCCCGAGGGCGAGGTCTGCGTGCTGATGCTCGGCTCGGACGTGGAAGGCGGCGGATACCCCTACTACCTGCGCTCGGTCGCACAGATCTTCGAGGATCAGCGGCACTGGGACGACAGCATCCGCTCGATCTACGAAGAATGGCTGGACGACGAACCGGAGATTCTCGGCGACGGCATCGATGCCGACGTACCGATGAGCCGCCGCCTGTGCTTCTCGCACTGCATGAACAACGGCGGCACCTCGATGCTGTACCTGGATTTCGACCCGGCACCGGGTGGCTCCGTCGGCCAGGTGGTGCGCTACCTGCATGATCCGGACAGCTATGCGGTCATCGCGCCCGGCTTCGATGCGTATCTGCAGCAGTTGATTGACGGCGACTACGCGTTCATCGAGGAAGCGTAGATCCACGCCTGCGTGGATGAATTTGCCGGTGGGTTGCCGGCCGGGATCCCGCCGGGGTCAGAGCCCTTTCCTGCGGAAAGGGATCCGCCCCCCTCAGGCGATGCCCAGGCCCGGAATCCCGCTGATGCTGTCCGGATCGAATCCGGCCAGCTCGGCGAAGTGACGTCCGCGCGCAACGTAATCGCGGTAGGCCCCAAAACTTGGTGCGCCCGGCGACAACAGCACCACCCCGCCCTGCTCGCCCAGCGCAGCGCGTGCCAGCGCCATGGCGTCCGGCAGGTCGACGGCCGCATGCAGCCCGAATCGACCTGCATCGGCCAGCGGCTGCAGCATCGCGTGGATGCGCGGGCCGTTGCTGCCCATGGTCACGATCTCCACCGGCGGCACATCGTGCGCCATGTGCTGCATGAAATCGGTCCAGTCCAGGCCGCGGTCATGCCCGCCCACCAGCAGCGCGATGCGCTGGCCGCTGAAGCACTCCAGTGCCGCCAGACTGGCGTGGGGCGTGGTGCTGATCGAATCGTTGATGTAGGTCAGCCCATCGGCCACGCCGATGCGCTGCAGCCGGTTGGGCAGCGGACGGAAATCCTGCACGGCCGGCGCCAGCGCCGCCGCGTCCAGGCCCAGCGCTTCCAGCGCGGCCAGCACCGCACACAGGTTGCCGCGGTTGTGGCGGCCCGGCAGCGGCGTATTGCGTGTATCGAACACCGCCTGTTCGCCACGATGCACGATGTCGCCACGCATGTGCCAACCCTGCGGCTGGTTGTACCAGACCACCTGGCTGTGCGGCAGCGTCAGTTCCGCCAGATGCGGATCGGCGGCATTGAGCACGGCGATGCACGGAGCGGCATCGGTGACCAGCTGCAGCTTGTCCTCGATATAGCGCTGTTCGCTGCCATGCCAGTCCAGATGTTCGGGGAACAGGTTCAGCACGACCGCCACCTGCGGTCGCGCGCCACTGCGCGCCACTTCGCCGGTCTGGTAGCTGGACAGTTCCACCGCCCAATACTCAGGCGCCGGCTGCGGGTCCAGCACTTCCAGCAGCGGCAGGCCGATGTTGCCGACCAGGCCGGTGCGATGACCGGCCGCACGCAGCAGGTGCGCGACCAGCGCGCTGGTGGTGCTTTTGCCCTTGGTACCGGTCACGCACACGGTGTCATGGACGATGCCGTCGTCAGCGGCATGCTCGGCGAACCAGAGCGCGGTGCCCCCGATGAAACGCGTGCCCCGTGCCGCCGCGGCCACCGCGATCGGCTGGTAGGGACTGATGCCGGGTGACTTGATCACCACGTCGAACGCGGCCAGCGCCTCGGCCGAAGGCTCGCCACGCACCTCCAGTGACCCCTGCGTTTCCGCGCGCGCCGCTTCGGCTTCGGCGGCCGGACAGAACAGGCTCAGCGGCAACGTCGGCAGGCGTGCACGCAGCACCGCGAATGCGGCACGGCCCTCACGCCCCCAGCCCCACAGCGCGACGCGCTTTCCTTCAAGCTGAGAAATCTTCACGCACCCGTTCCCACAGCGCAGCCGGAATGCGGTGCTCGCCCTGCAGCTGCAGCATCGGCGCCAGCTCCAGTTCGGCCGCGTCGAGCTGCGGCTGGATCTCGTTGCAGAAGCGCTTCACCAGCGCATCTTCCTTCCACTCCGGTCGCTGCGCCAGGGTCGCCATCGCTGCACGCGATTCACGACCTTCGCCCACGCACTCGAACGGCTTGTGATCCTGGAACTCCAGCAGCGCGTCGAAGCCACCGGCCTGCTCGACATCGTCCAGCAGATTGCGACCGAAGATGCGCACGAGGCGGGTCTTGGGCATGAACGGGGCCAGCGCCAGAAACACGAAATGGCACTTCGGGCAGACGCCACACCAACGGTTCACCGGGCGCTCGCCGAGGATATGGAAGTTGCGGTTGCAGCTGGAGAAATGCGCGTCGTAGAAGTCGCTCTTGGCAAACTGGCGGGCCACCGCCAGTTCCGACATCGGCCGCAGCAGCGAGTAGTACTGCAGGTCTGCGGCCACGTGCGCCTGCACATGGCGGCCGAAGGCCTGCTCGAACGCCCAGCCCTTGGACCACTGGTGGTTCACCTCGCCGGTGCCCGGAATCTGGCTGCCGTAGCTGGCCGAGCGTTCGTTGGAGAACACCACCTGGTCCACGCCCTGCAGCAGGGCTGCCAGCACCATGATCGCCGAGTTCACCGCGGTCACCGGGATATGGCCGTTCCACGCCCCCTGGCGGTTGAGCTCGAACAGCTCCGGCGCCAGCGCGCGGCCCAGGTTCAGCGTCGGCAGGCCGGTGCGTTCGGCGCAGGCACGGATCAGCTGCGAACCGCCGATCCAGGTGACCGTCTCGTCCACGCCCGCCCGTCGCAGCGCTTCGATGCTGACCAGCGAATCCTTGCCGCCACCGATGGCGACCAGCGCATGCGGCTGCAGGCCCACCTCTGGTGCCTGCACCGGCTCGCCCTGCACCGGCAGGCGGAAGCGGCCGCGCAGGTTGAGGCCGTTGCGGTAGGCGAACTCGCCCAGGCCGTTGAGGTAGATCGCTTCCACCAGCGCAGCGGTATCGGCATCGATGGCGTAACTGTCGATGCTGACGATCTCCGGCACGCCGGCCTTGTAGTAGCTGACGCCGGCGATCAGGTGCAGCAGCTGCAGCGCTCGCTGCACGGCGGCGGCACGCGCCGGGTCGAGGACGAACGGGGCGCCGGGAACGGTGATGGTTTCCACCATCTCGGGGCCATCATCGAAGGCATAGACCAGCCGTGCCACGCCGCTGTCCGCGGCAAATTCGCAGCGGACGAAGCGGAAACGGGAGACCTGGTGTTTGTCGAAAGCAGTCATGGTGTATCCGGTCAGGCACGGCCCCGCGCGGTGACGCGGGGCGTGTCGGTGGGCGGGTGCAGCGCGCGCAGGGCGATCACTCGATCACATCCTCGCGCGGCAGCGCCCGCTGGTTGTAGGTGTTGGACATCACGTAGCCATAGGCGCCAGCGTCAGCAATCAGCATCACGTCGTCCGGCGCGGTGGACACCGGCAGCTTGCGCCGCTTGCCGAACACATCGCTGGACTCGCAGATCGGGCCGACGACATCGAATGCCGCCTCGGCGTACCCGCCCTGGCGGCTGAGGTTCTCGATGTCGTGCCAGGCGTCGTACAGGGCCGGACGCATCAGCGTATTCATGCCGGCATCCAGGCCGACGCGGCGCACGCCGTCCTTCTCCACCACCTGGGTGGCATGGGTCAGCAGCACGCCGGACTCGGCCACCAGGTAGCGCCCCGGCTCGATGGCCAGGCGGAATGCGGGGTGCAACGCCTTGACCTCGGCCAGGCCGGCAGCCCACGCGTCCAGATCGAAGGGCTCGTCCTCGTCGCTGTACGGAATCGGCAGGCCACCGCCGATGTCGATCGTCTGCACGCTGCCGATGCGGCGGGCGAAGCCTGCCAGCTCATCGCACATCAGGCGCCAATGCTGCGGGGTTTCCACGCCGCTGCCCAGGTGGGCGTGCAGGCCGACCACCCGGCTGCCCAGTTCGGTGGCGGCACGGACGAACTCATCGACGCGGGCGATCGGCAGGCCGAACTTGGACTCCTTGCCGCCGGTGCGGACCTTGGCGTGGTGACCTTCGCCGCGCCCCAGGTCCACGCGCAACCACAGCTCGCGGTTGCGGAACAGGTCCGGCCAGCGCAGCAGGGCTTCGACGTTGTCGACGGTGACGGTCACGCCCAGTGCGAACGCGGCCTCGTACTCACTGCGCGGGCAGAAGCTGGGGGTGAACAGCACACGCCTGGGCGAAAGTTCCGGCAGGTGCTGGAACACATGCTTCAGCTCGCCATGCGAAACGCACTCCAGGCCGAAACCCTCCGACTCCAGCAACTGCAGGATGGCCGGGTGGCTGTTGGCCTTGATCGCGTAGTAACGCTGGTCGATCGGCTTGATCGCAGCCAGCGCGCGGGCACGCGCCCGCACGGTCGGCAGGTGATAGACGTAGCGCGGGGTGCCCGCGTCGGCGAGCTGCAGCAGGTGTGCCCGCTGGCCGCGCCACCAGGGCGTGCCGCGCGGGCGAACCGTGCCGGCGATCTCGCGCCAGCGCGGGCCGAACACCTCGGTTTCCTCCACCGGCATGGCGCCGCTGTCGATCAGTTCCGCATGCAGGATCGGCAGCAGGCCATCGGCATCGGCCTCATCGATGACGAAGGTCAGGTTCAGGTCGTTGGACGACTGCGAGATCATGTGCACGCGCTCACGGCCGAACGTGGCCCACACATCCGACAGCTTGTGCAGCAGCGAGCGCATGCCCAGCCCGACCAGGGTGATCGCCGCACAGGGCACAATCACCTTGACCTTGCACACCTGCGACAGGTCGGCCGACAGCGCGGCCAGCACATCGGTGTTGACCAGGTTCTCCGACGGATCCAGCGACACGGTGACATTGGTTTCGGCCGAACCGATCAGGTCCACCGACAGGCCGTGCTTCTTGAACAGGGCGAACACATCGGCCAGGAAGCCGACCTGCTGCCACATGCCGATGCCTTCCATCGACACCAGCACGATGCCGTTGCGACGACTGATTGCCTTCACGCCCGGTACCGGCGCGGCATTGCCGTCGATGCTGGTACCTGGAAGCTCGGGGCGCTCGGTGTCGAGGATCGCCATCGGTACACCGGCATCGCGGCACGGCTTGATCGAGCGCGGATGCAGCACCTTGGCACCCGTGGTGGCGATTTCCTGCGCTTCGTAGTAATCCAGGCGGGTCAGCAGGCGCGCGTCCGGCACATCCTTGGGATTGGCGCTGAACATGCCCGGCACGTCCGTCCAGATCTCCACGCGACTGGCGCCGAGCAGCGCACCGAAGTACGCCGCCGAGGTGTCCGAACCGCCACGGCCGAGGATGGCAGTGCCACCGTCCGCGTGCCGCGAAATGAAGCCCTGGGTGATCAGAAGGCGGGTCGGCTGCGCACGGAAGCGCTGCGCCCAGTCCGCATCCGAGCGCCACTGGCAGTTCACCGACAGGCGTTGCGACCAGTCGCTCTGGTTCGGCTGCGGCGGCAGTGCATCCAGCCAGTGCCGGGCATCCATCCAGCCCATGTCCAGCCCGGACGCGCGCAGGTATGCAGCGCCCACGGTCGAGGACAGCAGTTCACCCTGGCCCAGCACGTCGGCCTGCCAGTCCAGCGGCCGGGTGGCCGCGCGCGGATCGTCCAGCAGGCCCTGCAGGGCGGCCAGACGCTCGGCCAGCACTTCGCGGCCGAGGCCCAGCTCGACCAGGAATGCCTCGTGGCGTTCGACCAGCGCGGCGACGCGATCACGGCTGTCCGCCGCACCGTCGGCGATCGCGGTCAGCTCATTGGTCACCCCGGACAGCGCCGAAACCACCACCAGCACGCGCGAGCCGGTCTCTTCCGCGCGTTTTTTCGCCAGCTTCCCGATCGTGTCCCAGCGATGGCGACGCGACACCGAGGTGCCGCCGAACTTCAGTACGATCCAACGATCGACAAGGGGGGAAGCTGACATGGATTGGCTATGTGTATTGTGGGGAAGCCGCCCCTGGGGGCGGAACCTTCGATTCTAAGCCCAATATCCCCGCCATGACCGCCTATCGTTACCTGCAGCTCGATGTCTTTGCTCCCCGTCCCGGCACGGGCAACCCACTGGGTGTCGTATTTGACGCGGACGGGCTTTCCAGCGACCGCATGCAGGCGCTGGCCGCCTGGCTGAACCTGTCCGAGACAGTGTTCTTCGTCCGCCCCACCGCGGCCGGTGCCGACTACCACGTACGCATTTTCACCCCGGGCAGCGAGCTGCCGTTCGCCGGCCACCCCAGTGTCGGTGCCGCCTGGGCAGCGGTGACCAGCGGCCTGGCCGTGCCGCGCGACGGTGCCCTGGTACAGCAGTGCGCCGCCGGGCTGTTGCCGGTGCGCGTGTCCGGCCCGGCTGCCGCACCGACGATCCAGCTCGCCAGCCCCGCAGCACGGCACCTGGATACCGCTCCCGGGGCGGTGCCGGAAGCGCTGCTGGCCCAGGCCGCCGAGGGCCATGTGGCCGAGTTGTGGGACAACGGTCCGCGATGGTGGCTGCTGCCCCTGCGTGATGCCGCCAGCGTGCGCTCCCTGGCGCCGGACATGGCCGCCGTGCGCGACTGGACCAATGCCACCGGCGCCACCGGCGTGGCCGTGTTCGCACTGGAACAGGCTGCCGCTCACGCGCTCGTGGTGCGCGCTTTCTGCCCCGGCGATGCCGTGAACGTGCCCGAGGATCCGGTGACCGGCAGTGCCAATGCGCTGATTGGCGCCTGGCTGCGGCAACGCAGCGCGCTGCCGGGCACGAACGCCGGCTACGTGGCCAGCCAGGGCCGCGAAGTGGGCCGCGATGGTGAGGTCCAGGTCCAGGTCGATGCGCAGGGCACCGTGTGGATCGGCGGCCAGGTGCAGCCGGTGATCGATGGGCAGATTCACTGGTAGCCCCCGCGATACCCTATGCCGCCTTGCCGGTAGCGCCGGGCCATGCCCGGCGACTCGCCGCGCTGCGCGCTCGCGGAGCATGGCCCCGCGCCACCGTCCCATCGTTTCCTGGAGTTGTCACTGATGTCCGCACGCCGTTTCCTGCAACTGGATGTGTTCTCCCCGCGCGCCGGTGCCGGCAATCCGCTGGCCGTGGTGCTGGATGCCGACGGACTCGACGACGACACCATGCAGGCCATCGCCCGCTGGACGCGGTTGCCCGAGACAACCTTCGTGTTCCCGCCGCAGACGGCGGGAACCAGCTACCGCCTGCGCATGTTCAGTCCGCAGAAGGAAGTCCCGTTTGCCGGCCACCCCAGCGTAGGCACCGCGCATGCCGTGCTGCAGGCGGGCCTGGCGGAGGCGGTGGATGGCCTGCTGGTGCAGGACGGGATTGCCGGCGCGCTGCCGCTGCGGGTCAGCGGCGAAGGCGCGCAACAGCGCATTGCCATCCGCACCCCGCGCGCGCAGCTGGCCGAAACCGCGCAGGCGGACGATCCCCGCCTGCAGGCGGCCCTGGAGGGCTGGCCACTGGGTCGGTTGCCGCCAGCACGCATGCAGGGCGGGCGTAGCTGGTGGGTGGTCCAGGTTGCCGATGAATCGGCCCTGCGCGCGCTGCGCCCGGACTGGGACGCGGTGGCCGCGCTGGCCGAATCCACCGACAGCATGGGCGTGTTCGCCTATGCATTCGCCGACGGCAACGAAGGCTTCGATCTGGCCGTGCGCGCGTTCGTCGGCAACGGGCGCCGCTTCGAGGATGCCGCCTCCGGCGCCGCCAACGCCGTGCTGGCGGCATGGCTGGACCTGCGCGGCGCTCTGCCGCGGGGCCGCGAGGCATTCGACGTCAGCCAGGGCCGGGAGGTCGGGCATGACGCACGCCTGACCCTGCGCGTGGACGAGGCCGGCGAGGTCTGGTCCGGCGGTCAGGTGCAGACGGTGATCGCCGGCACCCTTGATTGGTGATGGGTGGTTGCCCTGGGACGCCGGGCATGGCCCGGCGCTACCGACCTCAGCCCAGCTCGGCCTCCAGGCTGATGGGCACCGCGCTCAGTGCCTTGGACACCGGGCAGTTCTGCTTGGCATCGTCGGCGATGGCACGGAACTGCGTCGCACCGATCCCCGGCACCACGGCCTTCACTTTCAGCCGGATCTGCGAAAGCTGTGGGCCGCCTTCCATCGACAGATCCACCTTCGCCTCGGTATCCAGCGACGTCGGAGTGAAACCGGCCTCGCCGAGCTTGGCCGACAGCGCCATGGTGAAGCAGCCGGCGTGCGCGGCGGCGATTAGCTCTTCCGGGTTGGTGCCCTTCTCCTCGCCGAAACGGCTGTTGAACCCATAGCGGGTCTTGTCCAGCAGGCCGCTCTGCGGCGTGCTCAACTGTCCCTTGCCGGACTTCAGATCGCCTTCCCAGTGCGCGGTGGCGTGTCGCGAGATTCCCATTTGCTGCTCCTGTGTGGCGGTGATGAACGGTCACCCTCGCATGGCGCACGTTATGCCTGCGTCGCTCTGCCGCATTGCAGCGTGCCCGGCACGCGTGCTCCGGTTGCTTCGCGCCAGCTCCGCGCCATGCCGTTTTTCCCTTGTTTTCAGCGGTTTCGCACTTCCACCCGGCGAAAGGGCCGGCGCTTTCCTGCCCCTCCGGGTGCCCCTGCCCCCTACCGCCGGCCATGTACTGAATCGGCCTGGATATGAAAAAACATGCACTTTCCGCGCTCCGGGCTATTGGCGGCGCCCGAGAGTTGCCCTACATTGCGCTTGCCGACGGGGTTCGGCGCCGACCAAACAACCAACCGTTCACGGAACAGGAAACCATGGCAAAGACCGCTAAGAAGGCTGCCCCGAAGAAGGCAGTGAAGAAAGTCGCGACGAAGGCTGCCGCCAAGCCGGCCGCTCCGAAGCCGATCAAGGAAGTGCTGACCAAGTCCGGCCTGGTTGCACACATCGCTGAAGCCTCCGGCGTTGTCGCCAAGGACGTGCGCGCTGTGCTGGCCTCGCTGGAAGGCGCTGTCGCCTCTTCGGTGCACAAGAAGGGCGCTGGCTCCTTCACCCTGCCGGGCCTGCTGAAGATCACCACCGTCAATGTGCCGGCCAAGCCGAAGCGCAAGGGCATCAACCCGTTCACCAAGGAAGAGCAGTGGTTCGCCGCCAAGCCGGCCACCACCAAGCTGAAGGTTCGTCCGCTCAAGAAGCTGAAGGACGCCGCGCTGTAAGCGCGCGCCATTCGGCGGATGCATGACGGGACGGCCCAGGCCGTCCCGTTTTTTTTGGCGCCCCCGGCGGTTCCGCGCAGGCAGCGACCATCTTCCGGGCACGGCGCCGGGCATCGCAACACAGCGTTGCCCCAGCAGCGCAAACGGCCTCCCAGGCCCGCCACCAAAGGCTGCGGCCACGCTTCCCCCGCACTTCGTCCAACCGGGTGGAACACTGCGTGCAGCGCCGGCCGTCGCCGCCGGCGGCGGCCTTGCCTATGGTGGGCACATTCCCACACAGCAACGGCGAGCACCTCTCATGGCCAGCCCCTCCACCCGCTACCGGATCTCGGTGACTCCGATCGAAAAGGACGGGTTGCAGTGCACCGGGCGCTGCACCATCGAACTGGAACATCGCGCCAGTCGCGACCTGATGCGACTGCTCGAAGCGGCACCGCGCACCGCAGGGCTCAGTGGCGACGAACGCGCCACGCTGGTGGTCGCCACCCAGTTGCTGCGCGACATCGTGCAGCGTCATGCCGACACCGACGGTCATGCACTGGCCGCACTCGCCGCCCAGGTCCTGCCGGCGCTGGATGCGCTGGATCAGCTGCCCTCCTCCCGCTGAAGGCCCCGTAGTCGATACACTGCCGTCCTCCAGGTCGCCTCGGGGAGGAGGCACCATGCGCAGGACCCTGCTGTTGCTGATGCCGCTGGTCGTGCTGGGCTGTTCCCGGCCGCCCCCCGCAGTGGATATCACCGCCCCGGTCGCCACCAGACCGGATGATGCACACCGGCAACCGACGGCCGCGGACGATGAGGCTGCATCGCTGCGGCCACCCACCGTCCTCCCGTTGCTGGCCGCAGTGGCCGACGACGCGGAGCCGCCCGGGGACATGCTCAGCCGGTACATGACCGACCTGCTCAATCGCGACCACGCCGCGAGCGACGCTGCCTGGACCTTCCCCCCCGCCGATCCGCGGCGGGCGGATGACGCCGCGCTGCGCCAGCTGGACAACGTGCGCGCCCTGCGCCTGCGCAGCCAGACGCCGGTCGCCGTCGACGGCAAGCTTCCGCCGCAGCTGCTGGAAGTTCCGGTGCAGGTCCGCGCGGTGACCGCCGACGGCACCTTCCGCTTTGGTGGCTGGTATCGCGTGCAGCCCAACGCCGACGGCAGTGCCTGGCAGATCCAGTCGGCGCAGCTGCGGCCCTCTTTGGACTGAACCGCTGCAACGGCATGCACGCTCGATTCAGCCTGGAAAGCTACTCTGTAGCCACCCCGCCCTTTCCGGTCACCGCCATGCGCCTGCGTCCCCTGATGACCCGCCTCGCCGCCGCCACCGTCCTGATCGCCGCTGCGATCGGCGCGCAGGCCGCACCTTCGATTTCCGGCCGCGAACTCTCGGTTGGCGCCAGCGACGTGCAGCAGTACCTGGACGGCAGTTTCCCGCGTACCCAGGATGCACTTGGCGGCCTGATCGCGCTGACGATGAGCCATCCGCAACTGAGCCTTCCCGCAGGCGAACGCCTGAACCTGGGCATGGACGTGGCGCTTGCGACCGCCGGCGGCAGTCCGGCCAAGCTCGGTACGGTCAAGCTCAGCAGCGGCCTGCGTTATGACGCCCAGACCCAGGGCTTCCACCTGCAGCAGCCGAGCGTGGACGATTTCACCCCGGCCAATCAGGGCGGCCGCCTCGATTCACGTACCCGTGGGCTGCTCAATGCTTGGCTGAGCGACTATGCGCAGCGTGAACCGATCTACAAGCTTGATCCGGCCGTGGCCGGCATGCTCGGTGCGCTGCAGGTGCAATCGGCACAGGTGAAGAACGGCAAGCTGGTCGTCACCTTCAACCAGAACCTCGGCAACCTGGTGCCTGCGGGCCTGCTCGGCAACTGAGCCGAGCTGCAACACGGTGCCCGGCGGCGTCCAGCGGCCGGGCACGCCACGATGTCAGCTTCGAATCGTCAGGCGGCCAGCGCGCGGACGACGGCCTCGCTGAAGGCGGGAATGTCGTCGGGCTTGCGGCTGGTGATCAGATTGCCGTCCACCACCACCTCGGCATCCTGCCAGCGCGCACCGGCGTTGAGCAGATCCTGCTGCAGTGACGGCCACGAGGTGACCTCGCGGCCGTTGGCCAGATCACTGTTGATCAACAGCCAGGGGCCGTGGCAGATCGCCGCGACCGGCTTGCCGGCCGCCGCCACGTCGCGGATGAAGTCCACGGCGGCCTGATCCGTGCGAAGCGTGTCCGGATTGATCACGCCACCGGGCAACACCAGCGCATCGAACCCTGCCGCGTCGGCTTCGCTCAGGGGGATGTCCACCGCCACCGCCTCGCCCCAGTCCTTCTCTTTCCAGCCTTTGATGGTGGCTTCCTTCGCCGGCGATATCACGCTGACCCGGGCGCCTTCCGCTTCAAGCAGGCGCTTGGGTTCAATCAGTTCGGACTGCTCGAAGCCGTGGGTGGCCAGGATGGCGATCTGTCTGCCTTTGAGGCGCTGAGCCATGGGTGCACTCCCGTTGGTGAGGATGAGCACCCAGCGTGCGGCAACGTGCATTGAAGCGGAGTGACCCGCGTGTCGATGGCAGGTGCATGTCCGCGATGCGGCCGGCGATCGGCCGGCCGTACCCGGTGCCGGTCAGCGCTTGGGCTGCAGCATGGTGCCGGTGCACTTGGGGGAACCGCAGCGGCACTCCCAGATCTTCTTCAGCTTGGCCGTATGGCGCTCGGCCAGGACGATGCCGTAGTTGTAGGTCAGCTCCTCACCGGCGGCGATATCGCGCAGCGCTTCGATGAACACCTTGTCACCACGGCTGTCGCCGTCCGCATCTTCCTCGATCACCGCCTCGCAGTTGGGGTCGCAGCTGTGGTTGATCCAGCGCGCATCGTTGCCCTTGTAATTGGCATCGATCACCCAGTCGTCGTTGAGGGTGAACAGGAAGGTGTGGCCGCTTTCGACGTCACCGCTGTCATCGGCATCGACGTCGCCATGGCTGCGCAGCAGGCCCTTGTACTGGATCACGCGCTCGCCCTGCTTGATCGGGGCCACGGCGAACACACCGTTGCCATGGATGGCGGACTTGCGGGCTTGGATCTTCTTCGGCATCGGCACGGGCTGTTTGCAGCGAAAGGAACCCGGATTCTCGCCCATTCCGGGCAATTGCGAAAATCGTCCCGATGCTCCAGCATGTCGCCCCGATCGTGACTGCGGGTGAACGGCCCCGGCCAGGGTCTCCCAGCGCCGGCTGAATGCCCGGGTTGGATGCCGGCGAAGAAAAGCGTACAATTTCAGTCCGCTTTAAGAACCGCTCGCATCCCCCATGTTGCGCGTCACCAAACTCACCGATTACGCCACCGTCGTGCTGACCGTGCTCGCCGCCCGTCCGGGCGAAGTGCTCAGCGCCACCGAGCTGGCCGAATTCACCGGCCTGGAGCCGCCCACCGTCAGCAAGGTCCTCAAGCCGCTGGCACAGGCCGGCCTGGTCGAGGGCCTGCGCGGCGTCCGCGGCGGCTATCGGCTGACCCGGCCCGCCGTGGAGGTCTCGCTGTTCGAAGTGGTGGAAGCAATGGAAGGGCCGCTGGCCCTGACCGAGTGCAGCCACGACCACCACCAGTGCGGCATGGCGCCCAAGTGCGGCGCGCGCAGCAGCTGGCGGCTGATCAACGACGTGGTCTCCGAGGCCCTGCGCGATGTCAGCCTGGCGCAGATCCTGCCCCCTCTTCCCCTTGTCGATGACGAACAGCGCCGCACCATCGCTGTCGACGTCGTCTCCTGATCCGTAGGCAGCCCCCCCATGGCCACCGAAACCATCGAAACCGTCGCCCACGACGACACCCCCAACCGCGAGATCCATGAGCAGCTCGGCCGCAAGTACTCGGCCGGCTTCGTCACGGACATCGAATCGGACTCGCTGCCCCCGGGCCTGGACGAGGACACCATCCGTGCGCTGTCGGCCAAAAAGGACGAGCCGGAGTGGATGACCCAGTGGCGCCTGGACGCCTATCGCCACTTCCTGACGATGCCGATGCCGAACTGGGCCAAGCTGCAGATCGCCCCGATCGACCTGCAGGCGCTCAGCTATTACTCGGCACCGAAGGGCCCGAAGTACGCCTCGCTGGATGACGTGCCCAAGGAACTGCTCGATACCTACGACAAGCTGGGCGTGCCGCTGCACGAGCGCGCCAAGCTGGCCGGCGTGGCGGTGGACGCGGTGTTCGACTCGGTCTCGGTCGGTACCACGTTCCGCAAGGAACTGGCCGAGAAGGGCATCATCTTCTGTTCGATGTCCGAAGCCATCAAGGAACATCCGGAACTGGTGCGCCAGTACCTGGGCACCGTGGTGCCGGTCGGTGACAACTACTTCGCCGCGCTCAACTCGGCGGTGTTCTCCGATGGCAGCTTCGTGTTCATTCCCAGGGGCGTGCGCTGCCCGATGGAGCTGAGCACCTACTTCCGCATCAACGCCGGCCACACCGGCCAGTTCGAGCGCACCCTGATCGTGTGCGAGGACAAGGCCTACGTGTCCTACCTGGAAGGCTGCACCGCGCCGATGCGCGACGAGAACCAGCTGCACGCCGCAGTGGTCGAGCTGGTGGCGCTGGAAGATGCGGAGATCAAGTACTCCACGGTGCAGAACTGGTATCCGGGCGACGAGAACGGCGTCGGTGGCATCTACAACTTCGTCACCAAGCGCGCCGAGTGCCGCGGTGCACGCAGCAAGGTCACCTGGACCCAGGTCGAGACCGGCTCGGCGATCACCTGGAAGTATCCCTCCTGCGTGCTGCTGGGCGATGACTCGGTCGGCGAATTCCACTCCGTCGCGCTGACCCACCATCGCCAGCAGGCCGACACCGGCACCAAGATGATCCACGTCGGCAAGCGCACCAAGAGCAAGATCGTCAGCAAGGGCATCAGCGCCGGCCGCGGCCAGAACACCTACCGCGGCCTGGTCAAGGTCGACCGCAATGCCGAGGGCGCACGCAACTATACCCAGTGCGATTCGCTGCTGATCGGCAAGCAGTGCGGCGCCCACACCTTCCCCTACATCGAGGTGAAGAACCCGGGCGCCACCGTCGAGCACGAGGCCACCACCTCCAAGATTTCCGATGACCAGCTGTTCTACTGCCGCGCCCGTGGCATCAGCCAGGAAGACGCGGTGTCGATGATCGTCGACGGCTTCTGCAAGCAGGTGTTCCGCGAGCTGCCGATGGAATTCGCAGTGGAAGCCAAGAAGCTGCTGGAAGTCTCGCTGGAAGGTTCGGTGGGCTGAGCCCTGCCCTCGCAACGCATTCTTTTTATCGGCGGGCTGCGGCCCGCCTCACGGAAATCCCCACCATGCTGAAGATCGAAAACCTCCACGCCCGCATCGGCGACAAGGAAATCCTCAAGGGCCTTTCGCTGGACGTCCAGCCCGGCCAGGTGCACGCCATCATGGGCCCGAACGGCGCCGGCAAGTCCACCCTGGGCAACGTCCTGGCGGGCCGCGACGGCTATGAAGTGACCGAAGGCAGCGTCCGGTTCGACGGCGTCGATCTGCTCGACCAGGACCCGGAAGCGCGCGCCGCTGCCGGCCTGTTCCTGGCGTTCCAGTACCCGGTGGAAATCCCCGGCGTGAACAATACCTACTTCCTGCGCGCGGCACTGAACGCGCAGCGCAAGGCACGCGGCGAGGACGAACTCGATTCCATGCAGTTCCTCAAGCTGGTACGGCAGAAGCTGGCCGTGCTGCACCTGAAGGACGAACTGCTGCACCGTGGCGTCAACGAAGGCTTCTCCGGTGGCGAGAAGAAGCGCAACGAGATCTTCCAGCTGGCCGTGCTGGAACCGAAGCTGGCGATCCTCGACGAAACCGATTCGGGCCTGGACATCGATGCGCTGAAGAGCGTGGCCGACGGCGTCAATGCGCTGCGCGCCGCCGACCGTTCGTTCCTGGTCATCACCCACTACCAGCGCCTGCTGGACTACATCAAGCCGGACGTGGTGCACGTGCTGGCCGACGGCCGCATCGTCAAGAGCGGTGGCCCGGAACTGGCGCTGGAACTGGAAGCGCACGGTTATGACTTCCTGAAGGACCGGGTCGTGCCCGAGGCGGCGGTCTGATGAGCGCCCTGCTTGATTCCATGGCCCAGGCCTTCTGCGGCAGCGATGCGCGCCGCGAAGTGCTGGATGCAGCCCTGCGTGATGGCCTGCCGGCCGCCCGCAACGAAGCCTGGAAGTACACCTCGCTGCGCCAGCTGGAGCGCCGTGCCTTCGCCGCCGCGCCGCTGTCGCCGCCGGTGCTGGATGTGGCCGTGCTGGAACACATCCCCGCGCCGCGCCTGGTGTTCGTCAACGGCCGCCTCAGCGACGCACTGAGCGACACCCATGGCCTGCCGGCCGGCGTGCAGCTGGAACCGCTGTCCTCGGTGCTGGCCGCCGGTGAGGATGCCGCGCGTTTCCTCGGCCGCCGCTACGAGCGCAGCGACGAAGTGTTCGCCCGCCTGAATGCCGCCCTGGCCGATGAAGGCGCGGTGCTGCGCGTGGACGACGGCGTGCAGGTCGAGGCACCGCTGCAGCTGGTGTTCGCCAGCGTCGCCGGCGATACCGACCTGGCCTGGCACCACCGCCACCTGATCGAACTGCGTGCCGGCGCCAGCCTGGGCGTGGTCGAACACCGCTTCAGCGTCGGTGACTCTGCCCACCTGGACAACACCGTGCTGCACGTCCACGTTGCGCGCGATGCCGTGCTCAAGCATGCGCGCGTACAGGCCGGCAGTGCACGCCAGACCAGCATCCTGCGCACCGACGCGGTGCTGGCCCGTGACGCGCAGTACCACCGCGTGGACCTGGAACTGGGCGCCGCGCTCAGCCGCCACGAACTGAACGTACGGCTGGAAGGCGACAACGCGCAGCTGACCGCCAATGGCGTGCTGCTCGGCAATGGCCGCCGCCACGTCGATACCCGCTTGGGCATCGACCACATCGCCCGCGATACCCGTAGCGAACTGCTGTGGCGCGGCGTGGCCGCCAACCGCAGCCGCGTGGTGTTCCATGGTGGCATCCAGATCCGCGAAGGCGCCGACGGCACCGACGCGAACCTGTCCAACAAGAACCTGCTGCTGTCGGCCGACGCCGAGATCGACACCCAGCCGGTGCTGGTGATCGATGCCGACGAAGTGAAAGCCGCACACGGTGCGACCGTCGGCCAGCTCGATGCGAACGCGCTGTTCTACCTGCGCTCGCGTGGCCTGCCGCAGGCACAGGCGCAGGCACTGCTGAGTGCCGCGTTCTGCCATGAGCCGCTGAAGGTACTGCCGGACGCGCTGCGCGAGCAGCTGGCACGCCGCCTGGACAAGGCCCTGACCGAGGCGGGTGTGGCATGAATCTCTCCACCCCGCGCCCGATCGAAGAACGCGCCAGCGCCCCTGACTGGGATCGCGTGCGTCTCGACTTCCCGCTGCTGATGCGTGAAGTGCATGGCAAGCCGCTGGTCTATTTCGACAACGCCAACACCGGCCAGAAACCGGTGCAGGTGATCGGCGCGGTGGATGAGTTCTATCGCCGCTACAACGCCAACGTCAGCCGCGCGGTGCATGCCCTGGGCAGCGAAGCCACCGATGCCTACGAAGGTGCGCGCAACAAGCTGGCGCGCTTCCTCAACGTGCGCCCCAGCGATCTGGTGCTGTGCAGCGGCACCACCTTCGCCATCAACCTGGTGGCGTACTCGTGGGCGCTGCCGCGATTGAAGTCCGGTGATGTGATCCTGGTCTCGCGCATGGAGCACCACGCCAACATCGTGCCGTGGCAGCTGGTCGCGCAGCGTACCGGCGCCACCCTCCGCGTGGCCGAGATCACCCCGGATGGCGCGCTCGACCTGGATGCGCTGCGTGCGGCCATGACCCCCGAGGTCAAGCTGCTGGCGGTCACCCACGTATCCAATGTGCTCGGCACGGTCAACCCGGTGCGCGAGATCTGCCGTGAGGCGCGCAAGCGCGGCATCATCACGGTGGTGGACGGTTCGCAGGCCGCACCGCACCGCAAGCTCGACGTCGCCGCGATCGGCTGCGACTTCTATGCCATCACCGGCCACAAGATGTGCGGGCCGACCGGCACCGGCGCCCTGTGGGCACGCCGCGAGCATCTGGATGCGATGCCGCCGTTCCTCGGCGGTGGCGAGATGATCAAGGAAGTCAGCTTTGACGGCACCGTGTTCAACGATGCCCCGCACAAGTTCGAGGCCGGCACCCCGAACATCGCCGGCTTCATCGGCCTGGGCGTGGCCGCCGACTACCTGCAGGACATCGGCCAGGAGCACGTGGAGGCGCGGGAAGCCGAGCTGCTCGCCCACTTCACCGAAGAGCTGCGCCGCGTCGAGGGCCTGCGCATCATCGGTGAAGCGCCGGAGAAGGCGGCCGTGGTCTCGTTCCTGATCGACGGCGCGCATGCACACGACCTGGCCACCCTGCTCGACCTGGAAGGCGTGGCCGTGCGTTCCGGCCAGCACTGCGCACATCCGTTGCTGCAGTACTTCGGTGTCGCAGCCACCTGCCGTGCCTCGCTGGCGTTCTACAACACGCACGCCGAGATCGAGCGGTTCATGACCGCGCTGACCAAGGTACGTAAGTTGCTCGGCTGACCCGGAATACCCGGGGTCAGATCCCTTTCGCACCGCGAAAGGGATCTGACCCCATCAGCATCCGCGACAGCCGTCGCTGCGACTTCAATGCTCCCCGGATCTCCGCCAGATCACCCGCAGGAATGCCCTGCGCAACGAATTCCGCATAACGCCTGCGCCGCCCAGCACACCGGGGTCAGATCCCTTTCGCACCGCGAAAGGGATCTGACCCCATCAGCATTCCCGACAACTGCCGTTGCGACTGCAATGCTCGCCGGATCGCCGCCACATCCGCGGCAGGAATACCCTCCTCGATGAACTCCGCATAGCGCCTGCGCCGTTCATCCAGATCCAAGGCAATCAGCTCGAATGCCGAATGCGGTTCAAGCAGCGCATTCGGCATGCCCTGAGCATTCGCCCGATAGCTCGACCAGCGATAGTCACCTGGGCGCGCCACCCTCCCCGCACGGACAGGGTTGAGCTCGATGTAGCGCTGGCAGGCCAGCAGATAGCGATCCGTATCCACCCGCGTGGAATGGAAACGCCCCTCCCACAAGGTTCCAGTGCGGCCCTGCCGATCATTCACCCGGCGCACGTAGGTCCGGTTCACCGCCTGCATCATCCGCGACAGCCCGCCGGAAACATCAGGCGTCACCAGAAGGTGGACGTGGTTGTCCATCAGCACATACGCGTGAATCCGGCACTGTTGCTGGCCCCCGTGGTGACTCAGCAGGCGCAGGTAGGCGACGCGGTCGCCATCGGTGAAGAACACGGGCTGGCGATTGTTACCGCGCTGGACGACATGTTGCGGGTATCCGGGTGCATCGATCCGTGGTGGCCTTGGCATGGGCTCCTCCTGGAAACAAGGGGTCAGAGCCCTTCACTGCGCAAAGGGATCTGACCCCAAGCATCCGCCGGTTCCGTGCCCATGCCAGTCGGTCCATGGCCTTCCGTTGGGTCAGTAGACGCCGGGGTCAGATCCCTTCCGCCGCGCGAAAGGGAACTGACCCCATGTCCCCATTTGCGGCCGCCCACGCCCCACCTAGAATGGCGCCATGAGCACCCTGACCTTCCGCGCCGCCACGTCGGCCGATATCCCTGCCCTGATCTCGCTGGTGACCTCCGCCTACCGCGGTGACGCCAGCCGGGCCGGCTGGACCACCGAAGCCGATCTGCTGGACGGCGCCCGCATCGATGCCGAAGGCATCCAGACCGACCTCGAGCGGCCCCGCTCGACCATCCTGCTGGCGGAGCGCGAGGGCCGCCTGGTGGCCTGCGCCCACGTGGCCGATGTCGACGGCAAGGGCTACTTCGGCATGTTCTCGGTCGATCCGGCCCAGCAGGGGGGCGGCGTCGGCAAGCAGCTGATGGATGCGGCCGAAGCCCACGCCGCGCGCGAATGGGGCGTGCCGGTGATGCAGATGACCGTGATCGACGTGCGTGACGAACTGATCGCCTTCTATGAGCGCCGTGGCTACCGCCGCACCGGCATCAAGAAGCCGTTCCCCTACGGCGATGAGCGCTTCGGCATTCCCAAGCGCGACGATCTGCGCTTCGAGATTCTGGAAAAGCCGCTGGCGGGAGCCACCGCATGAGCGATGCGTGGACCTTCGTCTGTGCCGGCAGCGACCTGCTGCCGGGTGAAATGAAGAGCGTGTTCGACGAGGTTACCGGTACGCCGATCGTGGTGTTCAACCTCGATGGCGAGCTGTATGCCCTGGAAGACCAGTGCACGCACGAGGAATTCGAGTTGTCCTCCGGGGAGTTCAACACCACCGAAGGCAGCGTCGAGTGCGTGCTGCACGGTGCCCGCTTCGACGTGCGTGATGGCCGTGCCCTGTGTGCCCCCGCGTACAGCCCGGTCCCCAAGTTCCCGGTCAAGCGCGAGCACGACGCCATCTGGACCCGCGACGACCGGGACTGACCGGGGCGACACCCGCCCCCGGGAAGGCCCCTGCAGGCGCCCACAGGGCCGCGAGGGGCCAGCTACAGACCTCCCGCAACACCGAAGATGCGAATCATTATCGTTGCTGTTACTCTACGTAACATCTTCGTAATGCCCACCGCCGCGCCATGGCCTCGCCCGCGCCCATCGCTACGCTCTGCCAGCTTGCCCGCAAGGGCGGGCCGCTGTTGGCTGCGCTGCTGCTGGCACTGCTGCTGGGATGGTCGGCGCTGCATGAAGGCACGCGCAGTTCGCAGGTCACTACGCCGGCGCTGCAGGCGCAGGACAGCCTGCCCGCAGCACCTTTCGGCACGCCTCCCCGCGAGCAGGTCATGCCGCGGGTGGAAGCCGAGCCCGATGACAGCCGCAGCATCAAGTCCCCGCTGCTGCGGCGGGTGTGTGGCCCGCTTCCGGTCTCGCCACCGGTGCCGGCAACCGCGCCGTCACCCTACCCGGCCCCTGCGCTCCCGTCGCGCTACCAGCACCCCCCCGGCCAGGCGCCTCCGTCCCTGCTGAGCTGACGCTCTCCCCGGCCGCGCCCGGGCGTCCGGCGCTTGCCGGACCTGCACCTCCGATCCCGCTTCGAGTCCGCTTCCGATCCTGCCTGCCGCGCCGTCATCCGGCACCGGCGGATCGTTCCTGTCCCGCTACCCACCCAGACCCATGAACCCGATCAAGAGCCGCAAGCACGCCTCCCCACTCCGCAACCTGCCGTTGGCGACCGCCAGCCTGGCCGCCGGACTCGGCCTGGCCACGCTGCCCGCGCTGGCCCACGCCGAAGCGACCGACAATGCCCGCACGCTGGACAAGATCGACGTGCACGCCACACATGGCTACAAGGCCGACAAGGTCGCCTCGCCGAAGTTCACCCAGCGCCTGCAGGACACCCCGCAGACCATCCAGGTCATCACCAGCGACCTGTTCAACCAGCAGGGCGCCACCACCCTGACCGAAGCGCTGCGCAACAGCCCGGGCGTGGGCACCTTCTATGCCGGCGAGAACGGCAACACCACCACCGGCGATGCGCTGTTCATGCGCGGCTTCGACACCTCCAACAGCCTGTTCGTCGATGGCGTGCGTGACCTCGGCTCGATCTCGCGCGACGTGTTCAACATCGAACAGGTGGAAGTGACCAAGGGGCCAGCAGGGACCGACAATGGTCGCTCGGCGCCGACCGGCGCCATCAACCTGGTGAGCAAGCAGGCCACCCTGCAGGACGCCACGTCGGCCAGCGTTTCGCTGGGCAGTGACCAGCAGCGCCGGACGACCGGTGACTGGAACCAGTCGCTGGGCGCGACCAGCGCGCTGCGCGTCAACGCGATGTGGCAGGACAGCGACCAGCCCGGCCGCGATCATGTGCAGAACAAGCGCTGGGGCCTGGCCCCGTCGCTGGCGTTCGGCCTGGGCACGGCGACCCGCTACTACCTCAACCTGCTGTACGTGAAGCAGGACAACGTGCCCGACGGCGGCGTGCCGACCCTGGGGCTGCCGGGCTGGACGCCGCAGCCGACACTCGAAGCCCTGGCCGGGCATCCGGTGGATCCGGAGAACTTCTACGGTACCCGCGCCGACCACGACGACGTGACCGCGAAGATGGCCACGTTCCGCTTCGAACATGATTTCAACGACAGCGTGCGCCTGACCAATACCGCGCGTTGGGGCCGCACCGAGCAGGACTACCTGCTCACCGCCTTCATGGGTACCGGCGCGCTCGGCGCCAATGGTCGTCCGACCGGCAACATCGGCTACACCAACCCCGCCGACCGTTCGACCTACACGATCGCGCGCAGCCTGCCGACCTTCAAGGACCAGCGCAACACCATCCTGACCGACCAGTTGAACCTGCGGGCCGACTTCAGCACCGGCGCCATCGGCCATGCCCTGAGCGCAGGCCTGGAGTTCACCCGCGAAGAACTGGACAGCTACGGCCAGGCGGCCACCGGCGGCACCAGCTGGCCTGCCGCGAACCTGTACGACCCGGACTGGAACGTGACCGGGCTGACCTGGGCGCATAACGGCGCCGATGCCCACGGCAAGACCACCACGTCCTCGGCGTATCTGTTCGACACGCTGGCATTCGGCGACAGCTTCCTGCTGACTGCCGGCGTGCGTGCCGACCACTACAAGACCGAGTACGCCAGCGCCTCGGTCTGCGGCGGCCGTGGTGGCCCCGCCTGCGGCAGCAATCCGGCCGGCACCGTACTGCGCAACCCCACGCTGGAGGCCTCCGACACTCTGTTGAACTGGAAGCTGGGCGCGCTGTACAAGGTGGGCGACACGGTCAGCGTGTATGCCAACTACGCGATCTCGCAGCAGCCCCCGGGCGGTGCCAACTTCCAGCTGAGCAGCTCGGCCAGCAGCGCCGACAACCCCAAGCTGGACCCGCAGAAGGCCAAGACCTTCGAGGTCGGCAGCAAATGGGCATTCCTGGAGGATGCACTGGCCGTCAACCTGGCGTTGTTCCAGACCGACGTCGACAACGAGATCAATACCACCGTGCTCGACGAGGCCGGCAACCCGACCCAGACCGGCAGCAAGCGCGTGAAGGGCGTGGAGCTGTCCGCCGTGGGCCGCCTGACCGACAACTGGTCGGTGTCGGCCGGTTTCAGCCACCTCGACACCGAAGTGAAGGAAGGCGCCAAGGTCGCTGCCGACGGCACCACCAACCTGACGTACACGCCGGACGATACGTTCACCGGCTGGACCAGCTACACGCTGGCCCACGGCATCACCGTCGGGGGTGGCGTGCGCTACGCCGCCGGCATGCATCGTGGCACCGACGGTGCTGTCGGCACGCCGTCATTCACCAAGTCCTACGTGGTGTACGACGCCGTGGTGTCGTGGGCGGTCAACGAGAACATCTCGCTGCGCTTGAACGGCTACAACCTGTTCGACAAGGCTTACGTGGCCAGCATCAACAAGAGCGGCTACCGTTACACCCCGGGTGCCCCGCGCACCTTCCTGCTCAGCGCGGACATCCGCTTCTGATGTCCTGGCGCGGGGGAGCCCGGCTCCCCCGCGCAACGACGAGACGACACCATGCTGCTGCACATTCCCAACGTGCTCACCGCTGATGAAGTGGCACAGGTCCGCCAGCAACTGGACACCGCCGACTGGACCGATGGCCGCGAGACCGTGGGTGCCCAGGGTGCGCAGGTGAAGCACAACGAACAGCTGCCGGACGCGTCACCGGTGAAAGCCGAGCTGGGTGCCGGCGTGCTCGCCGCACTGCGGCGCAGCCCGCTGTTCTTCGCTGCGGCACTGCCGTTGAAGATCCTCCCCCCACGCTTCAACCGCTACCGCGGCGGCGGCACCTACGGCTTCCACGTCGATGGCGCAGTGATGAACCTGGGCAACGGCGAGCAGCTGCGCTCGGACATCTCCTGCACCCTGTTCCTGTCGGCGCCGGACGAGTACGACGGCGGCGAGCTGATCATCAGCGACACCTACGGCGAGCACGAGGTGAAGCTGCCGGCCGGCGACCTGATCGTCTATCCCTCCAGCAGTCTGCACCAGGTCAATCCTGTTACCCGGGGCGCGCGCGTGGCGTCGTTCTTCTGGGTGCAGAGCATGATCCGCGACGATGGACAGCGTCGCCTGCTGTGGGAAATGGACACGTCCATCGAGCGCCTGCGACAGACGGGAGGCGACGCTGATGCGGTGCTGCAGCTGACCGGCGTGTATCACAACCTGCTGCGACGCTGGAGCGAGGTCTGAGCCACTCCAGGCCGCGCCTTACATTTTAGCAATCATTCTCATTTGCATCCGCTAACAGCTCTCATTACAATCACGCCCCGTTGATGCTGGCCGCTGCCGGCAAACTATCTGGGGACCCCCGCTTGCTGCGCCCGCTCCGCCCTCGCCCACTCATCCATCGCAAGATGGGCACCGCCATGCGCGGCCAGCGTCCCGCGCTGGCCAGCCTGCTGGCATGGGTGGCGATGCTGGCGTTGCTGCTGGGCACCCTGCCGCTGCTGCCGCACCCGGCCACAGCGATGACCTTGCAGATGCCGCTGGAAGAACGTGGCGGCGAAGGCCCGTTGCAGGAAGAAGCCCCGGCCAAGCTGCGCCGCTGTGCCTCCGCCCCGGTAAAAGCGGCCGAGAAGGCGCCGCCGCTGCTGCTGGCCAGCCAGTGGCTGCGTACCGAACTTGAACTCGTACCCGCCACGCCGGCCATGCCCGGTGTGCGCCCGGACTGGCCGCTGGCCGCTCCGGACACGCCCTGGGCCGACGCGCCCGGGCGTCGCCAGCAACGCGGCCAGGCGCCGCCGCTCGCCTGATCCACGGCCCGACGTGACCGCCTGCGCGGTCGCGTCCACACGCCGCTGACTGCTTCTTCCCTGCCGCCCCTGACCGGGCTTTCCTGCCGCCACCGCGCCTGCCGCGCGGTTCCGCGCGCGCTCGCATCCTTCGAGGTTCCTGCCATGGCCCAGCGCCATCGTGTTCGTTCGTCCCTGTCCCGCCACCTGCTGACCTGCGCCGTGCTGGCGGCCTTCGCCGCTCCTGCCTACGCCAACGGTGCCGCCGTCGGCGCACCGCAGACCCTGGATACCGTGGTGGTTACCGCCTCGGGCTTCGAACAGAAGATCACCGACGCCCCGGCCAGCATTTCCGTCATCACCCAGGAAGAGCTGACCACCCGCCCCTACATGACCCTGCTGGACGCGGTGCGCGACCTGGAAGGCGTGGACGTCGGCGAAACCCGCGACAAGACCGGCCAAGGCACCATTTCCATGCGTGGCATGGGCTCGGATTACACGCTGATCCTGGTCAACGGCCGCCGCCAGAACAACCACGGCGACATTTACCCGAACAACTTCGGCGGCAACCAGTTCAATCACATCCCGCCGCTGGATGCGATCGAGCGCATCGAAGTGATCCGCGGCCCGGCCTCCACCCTGTACGGCGCCGATGCGATGGGCGGCGTCATCAACATCATCACCAAGCGCTCGCTGGACCGCTGGAGCGGCTCGGCCACGCTGGGTGGCACCTTCGAAACCGACGACCAGTTCGGCGACGACCGCACCGCTGATGTCTACGTGACCGGCCCGCTGGTGCCCAACGTACTGAACCTGTCGGCGCGTGCCAGCTGGTACGACCGCGATGCATCCAACCCGGTGTACAGCCCGGTGCTCGACCCCAGCGGCGTGGCGCATGACCGCTCGCTGGGCTTCGGTGGCGGTGGCAAGACCGTGGACAACACCAACAAGGCCGGCGGCATCAGCCTGGACTGGAACATCAGCGATGCCCAGCGCCTGACCCTGGATTACGACACCTCGCGCCAGGAGTACGACAACGCGATCAAGATCAACGATGCCGGCGAAGAGGAATACCCGGTCGGTACCGTGGACAGCATCAGCAGCATCTGGCGCAGCAGCAGCTTCTGCCGCGGCGCCAGCGGTGCCAATGCCAACGCCTGCCGCAACAACGGCGGCACCTGGTCGCGCCGCGCCGATCCGCGCGTGGGCTACAGCCCCAGCCAGGAATTCACCCGCGATGCCTGGGCGGTCACCCACGAAGGGCGCTGGGGCTTTGGCAACAGCCTGGTTTCGCTTTCGCACGTGGCCACCAACAACGACGGTCGCACCATGCCCTTCACCGTGGCCGAGCGCGTGCAGCTGCTGCAGATGATCGATGCCACCGGCCCGTATGCCGGGCTGCCGCTGGCCGAACGCCGCGCACTGGCCGAATCGACTTTCCTGCCGCGTCCGGCGCGCACGCTGGAAAGCGAGCAGTACACGCTGGATGCGAAGCTGGACATTCCGTTCCAGGCCGCCGGCCAGCACGTGGCCGTGGTCGGCGCGCAGGTGATCCGCGGTGAACTGACCGACGGCGTGTTCGGGACCGAACGCGGTACGCCGGGCCTGAGCCAGGACCACAACATGTACTCGCTGTTCGCCGAGGACACCTGGACCGTGCTGGCACCGCTGGCGATCACCTACGGCCTGCGCTACGACGACCATGAAGTGTTCGGCGACCAGCTCAGCCCGCGCCTGTACGGCGTGTACACCGTCAATGACGCCTGGACGGTGAAGGGTGGCATCAGCACCGGCTTCAAGACACCCAAGACCACCCAGCTGTACGACGGTGTGACCGGTTTCGGTGGCCAGGGCACCTCGCCCATGTTCGGCAACCCCGACCTGAAGCCGGAAACCAGCACCAGCACCGAACTGGCCGTCTACTGGCAACACCCCGCCGGGCACAGCTTCAACGCCACCGCCTTCCACAACCGCTTCGACGACAAGATCGCCTCGCAGCCCTGCGGCGCGGCGCTGACCTTGTCGTGCAGTTCCACCGGTGAATATGCCGACCTGGGCTATGCCAGCAGCACCCGCACCGTGAACATCGACGAGGTGGTGATCCAGGGTGCGGAGGTGGCCGGGCGCTGGAACATCGGCGATCAGTTCAGCCTGCGCGCCAACTACACCTTCACCGACAGCGAGCAGAAGAGCGGCGCCGAAAAGGGCCGGCCACTGGGCAACAGCGCGCGGCACATGGCCAACGCCACCTTCGACTGGCGCGCCAGCGACCGCTTCAACGTGTTCCTGACCGCCGAAGCGCGCTCCAAGCGCTATGGCGGCATCAGCACGGTGACCGGCCAGGAACGCTACTACAAGGATTACACCGTGCTGCACCTGGGCGCTTCGTTCGAAGCCACCGAATGGCTGACCGTGAATGCCCGCATCAACAACCTGCTGGACCGCGACTTCACCACCTACCAGACCTTCTTCACCGATCTGGACGGCGACGGCATCTACACCGATGACACCAACGAAGTGCTGTTCGAGGACGAGTACAACAACAAGGACAAGGCCCGCAGTGTCTGGGTCAGCCTGAACTTCCGCTTCTGAGTGGCCGCCGCCGCCGGCCCGCCGCGTGCGGACCGGCGGCGGGATACACAACGACACTTAATTGCGAGCCATTCTCATTGATGCTGTAATGGGTGGTCCTCACCCGCCCCTGAAAACACCGTGAGCCGTCCTGCCTCGTCCAACGTGCAGCAGCAACAGAGCCGCGGCTTCTGGCTGCGGACGCTGCACCAGTGGCACTGGATCAGCTCGGCGGTGTGCCTGATCGGCATGCTGCTGTTCGCGGTGACCGGGTTGACCCTCAACCATGCAGCGAAGATCGAGGCCAAGCCCGAGGTGCAGAACCAGCAGCTGCAACTGCCGGCCGATCTGCTCGGCCAGCTCGGCACGCGCGTGGACGGCCACGCGCCGATCCCCCGCCCGGCCCGGCAATGGCTGGATACGCAGCTGGGCATCGCCATCGGCGGTCGCCCGGCCGAGTGGTCGGCCGAGGAGATCTACTTGTCGTTGCCACGCCCCGGCGGCGACGCCTGGCTCAGCATCGATCGCGAAACCGGCGCGGTGGAATACGAATCAACCTCCCGCGGCGTGGTGTCCTATCTCAACGACCTGCACAAGGGCCGCAACGCGGGCCCGGCGTGGGGCTGGTTCCTGGACCTGTTCGCCGTGGCCTGCCTGGTGTTCTGCATCACCGGCCTGTTCCTGCTGCACCTGCATGCACGGCAGCGGCGCATGACCTGGCCGCTGGTCGGCCTCGGTCTGATGATCCCGCTGTTGATCGCCCTGCTGCTGATCCACTGAACCATCGAATCCCCTTCACCGGAGCCGCCCCATGCGCGTCACCCTGACCATCGCCCTCAGCGGCCTGCTGGCCACCTCGCCGGCCTATGCCGCCACGCTCGACATCAACGTCGAGGTGCCCAAGCTCAATGTCGCCGAGTATCACCGTCCCTACGTAGCGGTGTGGCTGGAAGGTGCCGACCAGAAGGTGGCCGCCAACCTGTCGGTCTGGTACCAGCAGACCAGCAACAGCGAAGGCCATGGCACCAAGTGGCTGCCCGACCTGCGCCAGTGGTGGCGCAAGAGCGGCCGCACCCTGCAGGTGCCGGTGGACGGCGTGACCGGCCCGACCCGCCCGGCCGGCAAGCACGCGCTGTCGTTCAACGACAAGCAGCCGGCGCTGAAGCAGCTGGCCCCGGGCAACTACACCCTGGTGGTGGAAGCGGTGCGCGAAGTCGGTGGCCGCGAACTGCTGAAGATCCCCTTCACCTGGCCGGCCACCGCCGCACAGAACGGCAGGGCGCAGGGCGCCACCGAACTGGGCCAGGTCACCCTCGCCATCAAACCGTAATCGCCTGAGCCGGGGGCAGAGCCCTTTCCGTTGGAAAGGGGTCCGACCCCGGGGTCGGGCCCCTTCAACAGCAAGGGCTCTGACCCCACCCATCCAACGTCCCTGGAGTCTTCCGCATGAAGCGCACGCTCGTCCTCGCCGCCGCTCTGGCCGCTGCCCTTCCCTTTTCCGCACTCGCCCACAAGGCCTGGCTGCTGCCTTCGCAGACCGTGATCGCCGGCAATGCGCCGTGGATCACTGTTGATGGTGCGGTCTCCAACGACCTGTTCTACTTCAACCACGTGCCGCTGCGCCTGGAATCGCTGGTGATCACCGCGCCGGACGGCAGCACCGTGCAGCCGCAGAACGCCTCGACCGGCAAGTACCGCAGCGTGTTCGATCTGGAGCTGAAGCAGCAGGGCACTTACCGCATCGCTTCGGTCAATGACGGCCTGTTCGCCACCTACGAACAGAACGGCGAGCGCAAGCGCTGGCGCGGTACCGCCGCCACCTTCGGCGAACTGCCCAAGGACGCGAAGAAGCTGGAAGTGAGCCAGTCGGTCGGCCGCGTGGAGACGTTCGTGACCAATGGCGCGCCGAACGATACCGCGCTGAAGCCGACCAACCGCGGCATCGAGCTGGTTGCGGTCGGTCACCCGAACGATCTGTTCGCCGGCGAGGAAGCCACTTTCCGCGTGCTGGTCGATGGCAAGCCGACGGCCGGGCTGGCCTTCGAGATCGTGCGCGGCGCCACCCGCTACCGCAACGCGCAGGACGAACTGAAGGTGACCAGCGACGCCAAGGGCGAGATCAAGGTGACCTGGCCGGAAGCCGGCATGTACTGGCTGGAAACCGGCACTGAAGACAACAAGACCTCGGTGAAGCAGGCCGCCAAGCGTCGCCTGAGCTACGTGGCCACGCTGGAAGTGCTGCCGCAGTAATGGGGACCGCGATGCCGGGCACGCTCCGGCATCGCAGCCGCCACGCCCCGTCATGACCGATTCCCTGCTCGACATCGCCCGCCTCGGCGGCACCACCATGGGCACCACCTGGAGCGTGTCGCTGGTCGCGCCGCGCCAGCGCGACCTGCACCCGCTGCACGCCGGCATCCAGGCGCGCCTGGATGATGTGGTCGCGCAGATGAGTACGTGGGACGCCGGCTCGGACCTCAGCCGCTACAACAGCGCCGATGCAGGCCAGTGGTGCACCCTGCCTGCCGAAACCCGTCACGTCCTGTCCTGCGCGCAGTCCATCGCCGCCGCCAGCGACGGTGCGTTCGATCCCACCATCGGCCCGCTGGTGGCACTGTGGGGTTTCGGTGCACATGCCGGCGAACGCCGCCAACCCGATGCCGCCGCCGTTCAGGCCACGCGCGAGCGCTGCGGTTGGCAGCGGTTGCAATGGCGCGGCGATGCGCTGCTGCAACCCGGCGGACTGGAACTGGATCTCTCTGCGATCGCCAAGGGGTTCGGCGTCGATCACGTGGCCGCGTGGCTGCGCGATCAGGGCATCGCTGCTGCACTGATCGAGGTCGGTGGCGAACTGGCCGGCTACGGCCGCAAGCCCGATGGCCAACGGTGGCGCGTGCTGGTGGAATCGGCGCCGGAAGAAGACGCGCACGCCAAAACACCACCGCGGGTGCTGGCGCTGGACGGCAAGGCGGTCGCTACCTCCGGCGATCGCTGGCATCACTATCAGGCCGATGGCGAGGCCTACAGCCACAGCCTCGACCCGCGCACCGGCAGGCCGGTACGCCAGGTTGCAGCGGCGGTGACGGTGGTCGCCGACGACGCGATGCATGCTGATGCCTGGGCCACCGCACTCACCGTACTCGGCCGCGAGCACGGCATGGCGCTGGCCGAACGCGAAGGACTGGCCGCACGCTACCTGCATCGCGCAGCGGATGGCCCGCACGAGTTTCTCAGCAGCGCCTTCCAGCGCCTGCTCGACGAGCGGGACGCATGAGCGCACGGCCGTCGCGCGCGCTGCTCGGCAACGCGCTTGTACTGATCCTGCTGGCGCTGATCGGCTGGGCGCTGCTGCGACTGCATCTCGGCGAAGCCTGGTGGCAGGGCGCACCGCCGGCGCGGCAATCGCAGATCGCCATCATCGCCACCGCGCTCTATGCGCTGGTCTGCACCGCACTGTGGTGGCGTGGGCGACCGCGCGACGATGCTGCCTCTGGCGACGTCGCGCCGATCCTGCTGGTCTGGTCCAGCCAGACCGGCTTCGCCCGCGAACTGGCCGAACGCAGTGCCGAGGCATTGCGTGGTGCCGGCGTGCCGGTGCGTGTGCGCGGTCTGCATGAGGTCGACGCCACCTTGCTGGCCGGCAGCCAGCGTGCACTGTTCATCGCCAGCACCACTGGCGAAGGCGACCCACCCGATCATGCGCTGCCGTTCCTGCGCGGGGTGATGGCCTCACCGCCTGCGCTGCAGCACCTGCACTACGGCGTGCTCGCACTGGGTGACCGCAGTTACGGCCACTTCTGTGGATTCGGCCATCAGCTCGACGACTGGCTGCGCCAGCACGGCGCACATGCCCTGTTCGACGCCATCGAGGTCGACAACGCCGATCCCGCTGCACTGCGGCACTGGCAGCAACTGCTCGGACAACTTGCCGGTGGCGCCAGCGAACTGCCCGACTGGAGCCCGGCCGAATACCAGCCGTGGACGCTGCTGCAACGCCGGCACCTCAATCCCGGCAGCCAGGGCGGACCGGTGTACTGGCTGCGCCTGCAGGCGCCTGCCATCGACGGCGTGCGCTGGCAGGCCGGCGACATTGCCGAGATCGGCCCGCAGCACGCGCGGCACAGCGCGCGGGCCTGGCTGGAATCACAGGGTTTCGATCCGCAGACGGTGCTCGAGGACGGCCAGACGCTGCTGGCCCGTGTCGAACGCTCGCACCTGCCCTCACTGGTGCCACCGGGTGATCTGCCCGCCCTGCTGGCGGCCCTGCAGCCGCTGCCGCATCGTGAGTACTCCATCGCTTCGGTGATGGAGGATGGTGCGGTGGAACTGCTGGTGCGCCGGCAGCTGCGTGCCGATGGCACGCCCGGCATCGGCAGTGCCTGGCTGTGCGACCACGCCGTCATCGGCGAGCCGGTACAACTGCGCCTGCGCCGCAACGACAACTTCCACGGTGCCGCCGTTGCGGCGCCGCTGCTGCTGATCGGCAATGGCACGGGCATCGCCGGCCTGCGTGCACACCTGCATGAGCGCGCGGCCGTCGGCGCGCACCGCACCTGGCTGCTGTTCGGCGAGCGCTCGGCCGCGCACGACTTCCATTTCGGTGACGAACTGCGGGCGATGCTGGCGGCCGGCACGCTGCAGCGTCTGGATACGGTGTTCAGCCGTGACGGCGGCAGCCACCGTTACGTGCAGGACCGCCTGCTGGCGGAGGCGGCAACGCTGCGGCAATGGGTCGATGAAGGTGCCACGATCCTGGTCTGCGGCAGCCTGCAGGGCATGGCGCCAGCCGTGGATGCGGTCATCGAGCAGGTGCTGGGTACCGACGGCAAGGAGGCCCTGCTGGTGGCCGGCCGTTACCGCCGTGATGTGTATTAGCCCAGGCAGCGCCCAGCGCATGCGCGGATGATGCCCATCGGCGCATGCGAATCATCAGTCCGCGGCGCTCACCCGTATCGCCAGCAGCTCGCCACTGCCCTGCAGCGCATGCCGCTGGCGCTCGCCGGCGGCCAGCCATGCAGTGTCGCCTGCCTGCATCGGCGGCAAGCCACTGTCCGCAGCAAAGCCGGCCTCACCCGCCAGCAGGTGCAGCGCCCAGGCCACGCCTGGCTCGCAGAAGAAGAACATCGACCCCACCAGCGGCCGGTGCAGCAGCTCGGCGTGCAACTGCCCGCGCTTCCACATCAGGTTGAAATCATGGGTGGTGCCATCGACCAGTTCGCCGTGCAGTGCCTCTTCGCCGGCAAAGCGCACGCGACCATGCGGCGGCAGCACCTCCGCCACCCGGCCATCGGCGAAGCGCAGGCGCACACCGTTGCCCTGCAGCAGTACCAGTTCGCGCTCCACGCCCGGAAATGCAGAGAACGCGGCATCCTGCTCGATCTCCGCCACGGACAGGCGCAGGGCCCAGTCGTCCCCGTGCGCCGGCAGCCGCAGGATTTGGTGGGTCCAGCCCAGGCCATTGCGCCAGCGTTCGCGGCGGTAATCCAGGCGGGCAATCACCTGGCTCGGAGTCTTCAGCAGCGCATCGATATCCATGCCTGCATTGCACCACGCCACGTGCGATCGCGCATCAGCGCGTGGCGACCGACCCCTGCGCGCCGCACTGGCCACCCAGCAGCTGCGAATGCTTCAGCCAGTCCTGGTCGGGATAATAGGCGAACACCATCGTGCCACCACGCAACGCGTCGATCAGCGGCCTGGCCACCGACAGCCGCACCGCCGGACACCCCAGGCTGCGGCCCAGCCGACCCTGCAGCTGGGCGGTCGCCGGATTCACGTAGGGGGCGCCATGAATGACGATCGCACGCTCGCGCGCGCGGTCGTTAAAGCCCGGTTCCAGCCCGGCCAGCCGCAATGAGTAGCCGTTGCCGCCCATGTAGGTTTCCTGCGCGGTGAACACACCGAGGCTGGACATGTAACTGCCGTCGCGATTGGAAAAATGCTCGGTCCGGTTCTCACCACTGTTGCGGCCGTGCGCCACCCATTCCTCGAACAACAGCCGCTGGTGCGCCAGGTCGAACACCCACAGGCGCGGCTCGGTGGAGGGCCGCGAATAGTCGATCACGCTCAGGCGTTCGCCGCTGATGCCCAGCTCCGGTCGCAACAGGGCGCAGCGCATGGCCTGCGCCGCCAGCTGCAGCACATGGCGATCGGCCTTCGGCGCGGTGCGTGCCAGCAGGGCGGCCAGATCCTCGGCACGGGTCGCGATGGCGGGCGTCTGCGCCAACGCAGGTGCGCTGGCCGAGGTTGCCAGCAGGCCAAGCGTGGCCAGCCGGCACAGGCGGGATGCGGTCATGGACGGGACACAGGACTCAGTTGCCTGTGAGAGTGGACCCTGCCGGCTCGGATTCCAAGACCGGCTGCAGGCCGGATTCAGCCGGGCTTGGGCGCACGGCGGGCAGCGAGGTCACCAGCAGCGTCGTGCCCGGCACCAGCACCTGGTACAGCTGGCGGGCGAAATCGGCCGGCAGCGCCAGTGGCAGCGACGGCGTGGCCAACAGGTCCGGGGTCGCCTGCGCACGGTCCTGGCCCAGCAACGGATAGGCCGTCCATTGATGCAGGCGCTGCTTCGCATCGAGCGGGCTGGGAACATCGCTGTAGCCCTGCCCCATCACGAACAGCGTGGTGCCCTGGAAGGCTGGCAGCGCATCGGCTTTCAGCGGCGATTCGCCAATCATCACGCCGTCGCGCAGGACGTACAGCCGCTGGTCGTGCAGGCTGACCAGGATGCCGACCTGCCCGGCCGGCGCCGCGCTGTCGTTCCACCAGGCCGCCGCCACACCGCCGTCGGCGGTCTCGGGCAGGGCCTCGCCGCGCGCGTTGACCGGCGCCAGTACGGCGGGATAGGCCAACGTCATCGGCGCGCTCTTGGCATCGGCCACCACTACCGTATCGCCGCGCCGGGTCTCGCTGAACAGCTTCTGCGCGAACGCCTGCGGCAGCCGTACGCAGCCATGCGAGGCCGGATGCCCCGGCAGGCTGCCGCCATGCAGGGCGATGCCGTCCCAGGTCAGCCGCTGCATGTACGGCATCGGTGCGCTGTTATAGAGGTTGGAGCGGTGGTCCTTGTCTTTCTGCAGGATCGTGAACACCCCGGTCGGCGTCTCGTGTCCCGCCTTGCCCGAACTGATCGTGGTCAGCCCGATGGCGATCCCGTTGCGATACACGTAGGCGCGCTGCTCGTCCAGGCTGACGACCAGCACGATCGGGCCGGCCGGGGAAATCTCCGGATGCCAGAGGAATTCGCCCGGCTTGAGATCGGTAGGCCCGCGTTCGGCGGCCACCGGCCCGGACGGGTCGGTCGAGTGCGAAGACGGCGGCCCGGCCTGCACGGTCAGCGGCAGTGCCAGGACAAGGGAGAGCATCAGGGACGGACGGTGCAGACGCATCCAGCGGAGGTTCCATTCCATGCGAAGCGGTCACCGTACACCATCGCGCCGTAGCGAACGCGCCAAAAGAGAATGCCCGGCGACACAACCCTGTGTCGTACCGGGCAATCGTCACGTCCTTGTCGGCCTGCTGCCTCCCCCGCGCGTCCTGCGAAGTGGGGGTGGCGTTGCATCCTGCACGCGGCCGCGTCTGTCCTGCTTGTATCTCAGCCCCTTCCACAGGTCTGTGATGCCACCGTCCTGGTGATTGGTGCCGCATCCTGCGACGGTCGGTGAACACAGCCTCCCTGGCGGTGCCCGGTGGACCGGCCTCCTGCGGGTCCCGACGATTCCTGTTGTCAACGCCTTGGTACGGTCCGCACCGGTACCGATCCGGGTACCGGATCCGCGGGCAACAGCCTGTCGCCTACGGTGATCCGCTGTCGATTCCGTTCGACGATCACTGTCCCTATCCCCTTCACCTGCGTCAGATCCTCGACGCGCTTGAAGGGCCCGTGTCTGCGCCGGTGCTCGACGATCGCCGCAGCCTTCCTGGCTCCGACCATCGTCAATCCCTGCTGCAGCGCCTGGACATCGGCCCGGTTGATGTCGATCGGTTCGGCGGTATGCGCCCCTGCGATCCCAATTGCCAGTACCAGTGCCCTCAACACGACTAACCAAGGCATGACGTATAACTCCTTGTGGTTCTGGCCGCCCCGACCGGCAATCCCGTCGGTAGGAACAGTGTCCGTCACCACATACACACAGACTATCGGTTTCGTGGATTTCTAAAAGCCAGCCAAATACCCGACGTGATGTAGGAAAAACCCTACCCCCGGCGCAGGCGTAGAATGGCTGGATCAGCCATGCAACCGGAGTTTCAGATGGACAGCGCCAAGCTCGGCCAATTCGTGAATGACAAGTGGGACAGCGAAATCGTCCCGCAGTTGGTCGACTACATCCGCATTCCCAACAAGTCGCCGATGTTCGACGCCAATTGGGTGCAGAACGGCTACATGGAACAGGCGGTCACCCTGATGGAGACCTGGGCCAAGGCACAGGAGCTGCCGGGCCTGAAGGTCGAAGTGGTGCGCCTGGAAGGCCGTACCCCGCTGATTCTTCTGGAAATTCCCGCCACCGGCAGTGAAACCGGCGACGACACCATCCTGCTCTACGGGCACCTGGACAAGCAGCCGGAAATGACCGGCTGGGACGACGACCTGGGCCCGTGGACCCCGGTCCTGCGTGGCGACAAGCTCTATGGCCGCGGCGGCGCCGACGATGGCTACGCGATCTTCGGTTCGCTGGCCGCCGTGCTGGCCCTGCAGGCCCAAGGCCTGCCGCACGCGCGCTGCGTGGTCCTGATCGAAGCCTGTGAAGAGTCCGGCAGTTACGACCTGCCCGCCTACGTGGACCATCTGGCCGACCGCATCGGCAAGCCGTCGCTGGTGGTCTGCCTGGATTCGGGCTGCGCCAACTACGACCAGCTCTGGTGCACCACGTCGCTGCGCGGTCTCACCGGGGGCAACTTCACCGTCAAGGTGCTCAACGAAGGCGTGCATTCCGGCGATGCCTCCGGCGTGGTGCCGTCCAGCTTCCGCCTGCTGCGCCAGCTGCTGTCGCGCATCGAGGACCAGGACACCGGCCGCATCCTGATCGACGGCATGAACGTGGAAATCCCGGCCGAGCGCCAGGAACAGGCCAAGCGTGCCGCCGAAGTGGTCGATACGGCCATCTTCGAGAAGTTCCCGCTGGTCGATGGCCTGCGCCCGATGAACGAAGACCTCACCGAGCTGGTGCTCAACCGCACCTGGCGCCCGGCGTTGTCGGTCACCGGAATCGGCGGCATGCCGCCGCTGGAATCGGCCGGCAACGTGCTGCGCCCGCAGACCTCGGTGAAGCTGTCGCTGCGCCTGCCGCCCACCGCCGATGGCAAGACCTGCGGCGAGCTGCTGAAAGAAGCGCTGCTGCGCGATCCGCCGAACGGTGCGCAGGTCACCCTGGATCTGGAAAAGGCCTCCACCGGCTGGAATGCCCCGGCCATGGCGCCGTGGCTGACCAAGGCCATCGACGAAGCCAGCCAGACCTTCTTCGGCAAGCCGGCGATGTACATGGGCGAAGGCGGCTCGATTCCGTTCATGGGCATGCTGGGCGAGAAGTTCCCCGGTGCCCAGTTCATGATCACCGGCGTGCTTGGCCCGCACTCGAACGCGCACGGCCCGAACGAGTTCCTGCACATTCCGATGGGCAAGAAGGTCACCGCCTGCGTGTCCAAGGTGATCAGCGAGCACTACGCCGCCAGCCTGCGTGGCGAGACCAGTGGTTCGCCGGTGGCCGCCGACAGCGGCACGCGCCATGGCGACCACGGCTGCTGCTGATCCGGCACACCGTGACGGACGCAGCCCGGCCTTGCTAGGCTGCGTTCTTCTCAAGCGGAACGCACACGCATGAATGGTCTGTTCGGCAGCAGCAGCTGGCTGTACATCCTGCTGGTCGGCTTCTTCGTCGGCCTGCTCGGGCGCTTCTTCATGCCGGGCAACAACCGCATGGGCTGCCTGCTGACCATCGTGCTGGGCATCCTCGGTGCCCTGCTGGCCGGCTGGTTTGGTCAGTACATGGGCTGGTACGCCCCAGGCGAACCGGCTGGATTCCTCGGTGCCGTGGTCGGCGCGGTGGCCGTGCTGGCGATCCTGCGCCTGTTCAGCGGTCGCCGCTGAAACGGCCCCACCTTTCCCTCCTGTCCCCGACGTCGGCGCGCCCCGCGCGCCCGGATATGCCCGCATGACCGAACCCGCCTCCGATCCCCAGCGCAGCGCGCAGCGACTGCAGTGGGCCCGTATCCAGCTTGGCGATGCACAGGCTGTGGTTGAACGTGCGTCGGTCGATGCGGGCATGCGCAGCTACTGGCGCGTCACCGGTACACGCGGCAGCCACATCGTGATGGATGCTCCGCCGGGACTGGAAGACCCCCGCCCCTGGCTGCGCATGCGCGGCCTGCTGCACGACCATGACCTGCGTGTGCCGGCCCTGCTTGCGCAGGATCTGGACGCCGGCTTCCTGCTGCTGGAGGATCTCGGCGGTCCGACCCTGGCGAGAATCCTCGACGAGCGCAACGCCGATGAATGGTTCGGCCGCGCCATCGATCAGCTGCTGCGCCTGCAGGCGATCCCGGTGCCGGCCGACTTCGGCCAGTTCGGCGAAGCCCTGCTGCAGCGCGATGCCGGCCTGTTCGACGAATGGTTCCTGCAGCGCCATCTCAACCTGCAGCTGGACTGCGGCGAAATCGAGGGCCTGCAGCTGGTCCATCGCCGGTTGATGGACAACGCACTGGGCCAGGCGCAGCTGATGACCCACCGCGACTACATGCCCCGCAATCTGATGCCCGTTGCCGACGGTCCGGCCGTGCTGGATTTCCAGGACCTGGTGCGGGGCCCGATCGCCTACGATGCCGTGAGCCTGTTCAAGGACGCGTTCCTGAGCTGGCCGCTGCAGCGCGTGGACGAGTGGCTCGCGCAGTACCACGCGCGCGCGCACGCTGCGGGCCTGCGGGTGCCCGACCGTGCGACCTTCCTGCGTGACGCGGACTGGATGGGCATCCAGCGCCACGTGAAGATCCTGGGCCTGTTCTGCCGCCTGCGTTACCGCGACAACAAGGGTCATTACCTGGACGATGCGCCGCGCTTCATCACCTATCTGGACGAAGTACTGCCGCGCTACCGCGAGCTGGCCCCCCTGCGGCAGCTGCTGGACACACGCATCAAGCCGGCGCTGGCCGAGCTCGGCACACCGATGCGCATGGCCCGATGAAGGCGCTGATCTTCGCCGCCGGTCTGGGCGAACGCATGCGCCCGCTGACCCTGCACACACCCAAGCCGCTGCTCGCAGTGGCCGGCAAGCCGCTGATCGTCTGGCACCTGGAGCGCCTGGCCGCCTGCGGCGTGCGCGATATCGTGGTCAATACCGCATGGCTGGCGGAACAGTTCCCGGCGATTCTTGGCGATGGCAGCCGATGGGGTGTGCGCCTGCACTTCATGCATGAAGGCGATACCCCGCTGGAGACCGGCGGAGGCATTCTCAATGCCTTGCCGGCGTTGGGTGAGGATCCGTTCCTGGTGGTCAACGGCGACATCTGGACCGATTTCGATTTCGCCACACTACCGCGCGAGCCGCAGGGCCAGGCGCATCTGGTGCTGGTCGACAACCCCACGCAGCATCCGCACGGTGATTACCGGCTGGACACGCAGGGCCTGCTGCACCATGACCGCGAAGGATCGTGCCTGACCTATGCCGGCATCGGCGTGTACCGCCCTTCAATCGTGGCCGACTGGCGCACGGTGATTGGCGATGCGCCGGGCAGCGAGCGGCTGCCGCCGAAGTTCTCGGTGGTGCCACTGCAGAAGCACTTCATGGCGCAGGGGTTGATGACGGGGCAGCACCATCGCGGGCGCTGGACCGACGTCGGCACGGTGGATCGCCTGCGTGCGCTGGATGTTGAGTTGGCGGCGAACGGCTGAGCCCCTCGTGGTTGGTCGCTCCAATCAAAAGCCGTGCCTGGCCGGGCGGGGTGGATTCGCGGGGGACGCCGTGAACCCATCCATGGGGGCTTGGCCGCGGCATCCATGCCGCGGACACCCCCGCGAACCCACCCCGCCCGGCCTCTGGCAGTTTCCGTGCGCGTCCAGCCACGGAAGAAAGTGAAGAAAAGCAAAAGCGGGTCGCTTCGCTCGCGAAGCGAAAGCGCATCCACGCGTAGCGTGGATCTACCGTGTCGACCAAGGTCGACACCCACCAACAGCAGTGCAGTACGCAGTCCCGGCAGATTGCGGGAACCTGTCGAAGGCGGGGTGGCTATGGCTTCGGCGGGTGCAGGGCGGCAGCCCTGCAAAACAAACCCCAACCTCAGTAGCGAGGGCGGCCTTCTTCCAGCACCTGGCGCAGGAACGGCACGGTGATCCGACGCTTGGCCGCCAGCGATTCGCGGTCGAGCCAGTCCAGCAACGTGATAAGCCCGCCCAGCTCGCGCCCGGTGTGCGACAGCAGCCACTCGATCGCGGCCTCGTCGATGGCCAGCCCCCGTCGCAGCGCGCGCTCGCGCAGCACCGCCGCGCGTCCTTCCTCGTCCAGCGGCTGCAGCAGCACCCGCACGCACTGGCCCAGCCGCGAGCGCAGGTCCGGCAGCACCAGTCCGAGTTCGGCCGGCGCCTTCTGCGCCGTGTAGAGCACGGTCACGCCGGCAGCGCGCGCACGGTTATGGAAATCGAACAGGGCAATCTCGTCCTCGCGGTTGCCGGCAATCTCGTCCAGTCCGTCCAGCGCGACCAGCTCGCGCGCCTCCAGCCCCTCCAGCGCTGCACGCACACGGCCGGCCGCACTGGCCAGCGGCACATAGGTCGGCAGCCGCCCGGCCTGCTCGGCGCTGGAACACATCGCCAGCGCCTGATGCGTCTTGCCCGTGCCTGCCGCGCCTTCCAGGTAGACCCAGTCGTGGCTGGCACCGACCGCGATCGCGCGCAGCTGCGCCAGCGCACCATCCGGTGCGCCGATGAAGGTCTCCAGGCGCTGGTCCCGCGGGTAGTGCAGGGCCAGCGGCAATTGCGGCACACCCATCACTTCAGGTCGGGGCCCTTGTCGTTCGTGTCGAGGATGATGTGGGGCGGCTCGACCACACCGTCAAGCACGATCGCCGATTTCTCACCCGCGTAAAGATCGCTCTGCCGATAGCGCTGGTGCGCATAGCGCAGCAGCACGTTGGACACGGCAGCCACCGGCAGCGCCAGCAGCATGCCGAGGAAGCCGAACAGCTGGCCGCCTGCCATCACCGCGAAGATCACCGCCACCGGATGCAGGCCGATCTTGTCGCCGACGATGCGCGGCGTCAGTACATAACTCTCCAGCAACTGGCCGACCGTGAACACCACGCCGACCAGTATCAGCAGTTTCAGGTCGAAACCCTGCGCCTGCACCAGCGCGGCGATGATCGCCATCAGGATGCCGGTGGTCGCGCCCAGGTACGGAATGAAGCTGATCAGGCCCGCGATCATGCCGATCAGCAGCCCCAGCTTCAGCCCCACCAGCGACAGGCCGCCGGCATAGATCACGCCCAGTGCCAGCATCACCAGGAACTGGCCGCGGATGAACGCCCCCAGCACCTCGTTGGATTCGCGCGCCAGCGCCGTGATGGTGCCGATGTGGTTGCGCGGAATGACCGAGGCGACCCGCTCCACCAGCTTGTCCCAGTCGCGCAGGAAGTAGAACGCCAGGATCGGCAGCAGCAGGATGTTGACCACCCAGGTCACCATCGTGAAGCCCGAGCGCGAGACATATCCCATGAAGGTCTTGGCGAAGCCGCCCGCCTGCTGCCAATGGCTGCGCACCCATTCGATCAGGCGATCCGGGTCCAGCCACTGCATCACCTCCAGGCCGGTCTTCTGCTCGAACCACGGAATGCCGGTCTGCATCAGCCAGGCCTGCGCCTGCGGCACGGCCGCCACCAGGGTGGTGATCTGCTTTTCGATCATCGGCACCAGCACCAGCAGCGCGGCGACGATCACCAGCACCATGGCCACGAACACCAGCACCACGCCGGTCATGCGCGAGCGCCCGGTGGCCTCGATGCGGTCCACCAGCGGATCACCCAGCCAGGCCAGCGCCAGCGCCAGCACGAACGGCGTCAGGATCGGCGCCAGCAGCCACACGATCCAGCCGATCAGGCCGGCAAGCAGGATGTATTTGACCCGGCGCAGGAACTGCGCGATTTCAGCTTCCGGCGTCAGGGTCATCGCAGTCGGTACTCGTTGCTGACCGGCGCCTGCACCGGCACGCCGGTGGTGTCATCGATCGGTGTCGGAAGGGCAGGCAGCGGGGCGTTCGGAACCAGCACGCCGCTGTCACCCAGCATGCGGTTGAAGCCGGCCAGGCCGGTGGTCATTTCCACGGCCAGCTCCAGCCGGCCCGCGCTGGCGTGCAGCGGAGTGGCATTGCGCACCACCGGCACGTCGCGCAGGCCTGCGGCCAGTCGCAGGTAGTCATCGGCACTGTTGATGCCGGTGACCACCACCCGGTAGCTGCCCGCCTGGCCGGTGGCCACACCCGCCTTGGCATAACGCTTGACCAGCGCGTCGGCCGCGCCGTCGGCGCCCGCGGCCATCGCGCGCATGGCGTTGGCGTCCTTGCTGGTCCATCTGTTCAGTTCACGGCCATCGTCGACGAACACCCAGTCCGCCTGCCAGCCGCCATTGGCACGGTAGAGCTTGCCGATCAGCTGCATCGGCGGCGAGTAGCGCGAAGAGGCGCGGGCCACGGCGGCGCTGTCCTGGCGCCAGATGGCACCGGCCAGCGCCTGTTCGGCAGCGCCCCCACTGGGCAGGCCCAGCTTGTAGCCGCGCTCGATGGCGCGGTTCAGCAGCGGGCGCGCGGCATTGGCCTGCTGCACGCTGACCAGGCGCGGGCCGCTGCCGTCATCGACGGCCAGCCACAGCACCGGCTTCGGTCGGGGCTGCGGCCACAGCGGCAGGCCCAGCGCGGCGACCAGCGAATCGACGTCGTCCTCGCGGAAACGGGCCACCAGCAGGGTGCGGAAACTGGGCGCACCGCTGGCGCTGAGGCTCTGGTCCTGCTTGTAGTCGTAGCTGGCCACGTAATCCTTGGCATTGCGCAGGGCCTGCACCACGCCGGGCCGGGACATCACGCTGCGGTCGCCCGACAGCTTGCCCAGCACTACGCTCAGGGCGCGTGCCAGCCCGCCATTGCGGTCGGCCTCGGCCTGGCTGTTGACCGGCACTTCGGCCTCGTAGGCCCCACTGGCGGTGGCGACATCCCCCTCGGTGCGCAGGCCGCTCTGGGCCATCGTGGCCACCGGCAGGCTCAACGCAAGAAGCAGGGTGAGAATCAGGCTGCGGCGCATCAGGACATCCATTGGCTCGACGTATCCGGGGGGAATTGTTGCCCGAATACGGCCTGTGCGCCAATGCGGCCTGTTAAAATCGCCCGTTCAACCCCTGCCAGCGCCGACGCCCGTGACCAACACCCCGTCTTCCGCCCCCTCCCCCCTCACCTACCGTGACGCGGGCGTCGACATCGACGCCGGCAACGAGCTGGTCGAGCGGATCAAGCCCCTGGTCAAGCGCAGCTTCCGTCCGGAAGTGATGGGCGGCCTGGGCGGTTTCGGCGCCCTGTTCGACCTGTCCAACAAGTACCGCGAACCGGTGCTGGTGTCGGGTACCGACGGTGTCGGCACCAAGCTGAAGCTGGCCCACCAGCTGAACCGCCACGATACGATCGGCATCGATCTGGTCGCGATGTGCGTGAACGACGTGCTGGTGCAGGGCGCCGAGCCGCTGTTCTTCCTGGACTACTTCGCCACCGGCAAGCTGGACGTGGATACCGCCGCGGCGGTCGTGGGCGGCATCGCCAACGGCTGCACCGAGGCCGGCTGCGCACTGATCGGCGGCGAGACCGCTGAAATGCCCGACATGTATGCCCCGGGCGAGTACGATCTGGCCGGCTTCACCGTGGCCGCGGTGGAAAAGAGCGAACTGAAGGATGGCGCCAGCGTGGCGGCCGGCGATGTGCTGATCGGCATCGCCTCGTCCGGCCCGCACTCCAACGGCTACTCGCTGGTCCGCCGCATCTACGACCGCGCCGGGCGTCCGGCCGATCTTGAGCTGGAAGGCGGCGTGAAGCTGGTCGACGCGCTGATGGCACCGACCCGGTTGTACGTCAAGCCGATCCTGTCGCTGCTGAAGTCGCACGGCGATGCCATCCATGGCATGGCCCACATCACCGGTGGCGGACTGACCGAGAACATCATCCGGGTGGTCCCGGACGGCCTCGGCCTGGACATCCAGGCGGCCTCGTGGACGCTGCCGCCGGTGTTCCAGTGGCTTCAGAAGGAAGGCGCGGTCGCCGACAGCGAAATGTGGCGCACCTTCAACTGCGGCATCGGCTTCGTGCTGATCGTCGCGCCGGACCAGGTCGAGGCGGTGTCCGCCGCGGTCACCGCCCAGGGCCTGGATCACTGGACCATCGGCCAGGTCGTCACCACCGAAGGCGCCGAGCGCGTCCGCATCGCCTGACCCCTGCAGAGGAGCCCGCATGGACGCAATGCCCCCATCCCCTTCGAACCCGGTGCCGCCGCCGCTGCTGACGGCACCCGTATTCGGCCCGCAGGACGCCAGCCATCTGCGGGCGCTGTCCATCGGCCACTACGTGGTTGGTGCGCTCATCGCACTGTTCTCGCTGATCTTCATCATCCACATCGTGCTGGGCGTGAGCGCCCTGACCGGGGCATTGCCGCTGAGCTCGGAGGGGCAGCCCTCATCGCCCGCCGAGCAGCGGATGTTCGGCTGGATGTTCACCATCATCGGCAGCGTGATCGTGGTGGGCGGCGTCACCCTGGGGGCCTTCGTCGCCTACGCCGGGCGCTGCCTGGCGCAGCGCCGCCGTTACGTGCTGTGCCTGGTGGTCGCGGGCCTGTCCTGCCTGTTCACCCCGGTGGGCACGGTGCTGGGGGTGTTCACCCTGATCGCCCTGCTCCGCCCCCAGGTGAAAGCCGTGTTCGACACTCCGTCGGCAAGCGTTTGAGCCGCCTGGGTTGCCGGTAATGAACGCACCCCGCCGCATCGCCGTGCTCGCCTCCGGGCGCGGCAGCAACCTGCAGGCCATCCTGGATGCCATCGCGTCGGGCCGCCTGCCGGCCGACGTAGTGGGCGTGTTCTCCGACCGCCCCGATGCCGCGGCCCTGCAGCGGGTCGATCCTTCCCGGCGCTGGGCGCATGCACCCAAGGAATTCAGCGATCGTGCCGCCTACGAGCTGGCCCTGGGCGACGCGGTTGCCGCCTCCGCCCCGGACTGGATCGTCTGCGCCGGCTACATGCGCATTCTCGGCGCTGGCTTCGTGCAGCGCTTCAACGGTCGCCTGGTCAACATCCACCCGTCGCTGCTGCCGCTGTACAAGGGCCTGCATACGCACGCCCGGGCGCTGGAAGCCGGCGATGCCGAGCATGGCGCAAGCGTGCATCTGGTGGTGCCGGAGCTGGACGCGGGTACGGTGCTGGCGCAGGCGCGCGTGCCGGTGCTGGCAGGCGACGATGCACAGACCCTTGCCGAGCGCGTGCTGGCGGTGGAACACCCGCTGCTGATCGCCAGCCTGCAGCTGCTGTGCGATGGCCGGCTGGCTGAACGGGAAGGACAGGCGATCTTCGACGGTCACCCCCTGTTTAGGCCGCTGGCCCTAGATTCCGCCGGAAACCTGAACCGATAACGTTCTGCACACGCCCCGCTGACTGCGGGGCTGGCATCCTGCCCCACTCCTGCGGCCCCTGTCCCCCATGAAGACCACGACGCTGCTGTGCACGCCCCTGCTGTTGTCGCTTGCCGTGTTGCCTGGCGTGGGCTGGGGCCAGGCACAGCCCTCTGCCGACCCGGCAGCTCCGTCGCAGGCCCCGGCCGCACCGGCCGTGCCCATGCTGCCCGCGCTGGCCTGGGAACCGCCGCCGCTGCAACCGTTCACCGCTACCTACCAGGCCTTCTACAAGGGCAAGGAAGCCGGCGATGCCACCATGCAGGTCACCCATACCGGCGGCAACCAGTGGCGGGTGGACATGCAGGTGGTGGGCCGCCGCGGCTTTGCCAGCGTGCTCGGCCTGAACATCGAGCAGAGCACGGTGTTCGAGGAGCGCGGCGGCGTCTATGCGCCGCTGAGCCAGAGCACGGTGCGCAAGGGCCTGTTCCTGGGCAAGAAGGCCGTCGGCACCTATAACTGGCAGGCCGGCACCGCGCAGTGGACCGGCGATGTGAAAAAGGATCGCGCGCAGCCCATTCCGCTGCAGGCCGGCGATCAGAGCGCCCTGCTGATCAACCTGGCGATCATGCGTGATGCCCGCCCGGGCGTGGCCATGCACTACCGCTACGTCGACATGGGCAAGGTGCGCCAGCACGACTACCAGGCCGCGCCGCAGACCGAGAACGTCGAGGTCGGCGACCTGTCCTACAACGCGCTGCGGGTATACCGCAGCAACGGCGGCAACAACGAAACCATTCTCTGGATCGCCAACGGTGTCCCCACCCCGGTGCGCATCCTGCAACGCGAAGATGGCGAAGACCGCGTCGATCTCCGCCTGATCGAATACCAAGGAGTCTGAGCATGAACACCCTGTCCCGCCCCCTGACGTGGATCGCCGCTGCCACCCTGTCGATGGCCAGCCTGCCGGCGATGGCCCTGGAGCCGTTCAAGGCCGACTATCTGGCCAGCTACATGGGCATGCAGGCCAACGGCACCATGACGCTGGCCAGTGAAGGCAGCAACAAGTGGCGCTACAGCCTGCAGGTGAAAAACCAGCTGGCCGACCTGAGCCAGAGCACCGTGTTCGAGGAAGTGCGCGGCCAGCTGCGTCCGCTCAGCAGCCAGGACCGCTCGGCGCTGCTGGTGAAGAAGCGCAACGTGCAGGCCAACTACAACTGGACCAGCAACCAGGCCACCTGGACCGGCGACATCAAGCCGGACCGCGCCGGACCGATCGCCCTGAAGGCCGGCGACATGGATGCGCTGCTGATCAATCTGGCCATCGCCCGCGACCTGGCAGCCGGCAAGCCGTTGACCTACCGCATGGTCGACCAGGGCCGGATCAAGAACATGACCTACCGTGTGATCGGCAAGGAATCGATCACCGTGGGCGGCAAGAGCTACGAGGCGACCAAGGTGTCGCGTGCCGATGGCAACAAGGAGCTGATCGCCTGGATCGTGCCGGAGTTTCCGGTGCCGGCGCGCATGCTGCAGCGGGAAAGCGGCCGCGACGCGCTGGACCTGACCATCCGATCGATGAACTGAGTGCCGGGGGTCGGATCCCATCCCCTCGGGGATGGGCTCTGACCCCGGTTGAGTGGGTGGGGTCGGAGCCCTTTCCGATGGAAAGGGATCCGACCCCGGGCCCTGCGCAAGGAAAACGCCCGCTTGCGCGGGCGTTTTTCATTTCTTCTCTTCGGCCGGTTTGAACTCGGTGCGGCAATCCACCCGGATCTGCTCACCGCTTCCGCGCCAGACGAACGTGCGGCAATGGCGGTTGCCTTCCTGGCTGTCGTTCACCGACACGGCATAGAACGACTGGATGATCTCGTCACGCGATACCGTGCCGTCACCGTTCCAGTCCATGTCCTTCTGCTCGATGCCGCGGGTGATGGCGATATCGGCGTACCAGGCATACCCCAGCCACGCCAGCACGATCAGCACCAGCGCCAGCAGCGCCTTGCGACGCGGGCTGAATTTTCCGCGAAGGATCATGGCACGCGCCGGATGGTGGCACCGAGCGAAGACAGCTTCTCTTCGATGTTCTCGTAGCCGCGATCGAGGTGGTAGATGCGATCGATGGTGGTATCGCCGCTGGCCATCAGGCCGGCCAGGATCAGCGATGCCGATGCACGCAGGTCGGTGGCCATGACCGGCGCGCCGCTCAGATGCTCGCTGCCACGCACGATCGCGGTATGGCCTTCGACCTGGATGTCCGCGCCCAGGCGCAGCAGCTCGTTGACGTGCATGAAACGGTTCTCGAAGATCGTTTCGTTGATCACGCCGACGCCGTCGGCCACGCAGTTGAGCGCCATGAACTGCGCCTGCATGTCGGTCGGGAATGCCGGATATGGCGCGGTGGTCAGGTTGACCGCCTTCGGCCGCTTGCCCTGCATGTCCAGGGTGATGCTGTCCTCGGTGGTCTCGATCCGGGCGCCCGCCTCGACCAGCTTGGACAGCACCGCGTCCATGGTGTTCGGACGTGCACGGTTGACCGTGACCTTGCCGCCGGTCATCGCGGCGGCCACCAGGAAGGTGCCGGTCTCGATGCGGTCGGGCAGCACTTCATGACGGCCACCGGAGAGGCGCTCCACGCCTTCGATCACCAGGCGGGCGGTGCCGAGGCCTTCGATCTTCGCACCCAGAGCGATCAGGCAATGGGCCAGATCGGTCACCTCCGGCTCCATCGCGCAGTTGTCGAGGATGGTGGTGCCTTCGGCCAGCACCGCGCCCATCAGCACGTTCTCGGTCCCGGTCACGCTCACCATGTCGAAGGTGAAGTGGCCACCCTTCAAGCGCTTGGCCGAAGCCTTGATGAATCCGTTCTCGACCACGATGTCGGCACCAAGCGCCTGCAGGCCCTTGATGTGCTGGTCGACCGGACGCGAGCCGATGGCACAGCCACCGGGCAGCGACACTTCGGCCGCACCGAAACGGGCCAGCAGCGGACCCAGCACCAGGATCGACGCACGCATGGTCTTGACCAGTTCGTACGGCGCCACATGCTGGTTCACCGCACGCGGGTCGACCACGATCGCGCTGCCGCGCGACAGCGTGCCCTGGTCGATGGTGACCTTGGCGCCCAGTTCGCCCAGCAGCTTCACCGTGGTGACCACATCGTGCAGGTGGGGCACGTTGGTGATCTCCACCGGCTCATCGGCCAGCAGGGTCGCGCAGAGGATGGGGAGGACGGCGTTCTTGGCGCCGGAGATGCTCACTTCACCGTGCAGCGCAGCGCCGCCGGTCACAACGATCTTGGCCATGGGGTTCGGGATCTTCTGCGGTTCAGCCGGCTTCGGCCGGGGTCACGGTTTTCAGCGCCAGCGCGTGGATCGCGCCGCCCATCAGGTCGCCCAGCGTGGCATAGACCATGCGGTGGCGGGCCAGCGGCATCTTGCCGGCAAAGGCGTCGCAGACCACGGTCGCTTCGAAATGCACGCCATCGTCGCCCCGCACATCGGCGCGGGCGCCAGGCAGGCCGGTTTCGATCAGGTTGCGGATGGTGTCGGCGTCCAACGGGCTTTCCTAATAAAATGAACCCTCATTCTACTTCCGCTGCGTGGCGTCCGCATGGCCGAGTCCCTCCCGCCCCCCCGTTCCGTCGAGCCGGCCGCCCTGGTGGCCAGCGGCCGCCGCGTGTTCGAGATCGAGCAGCAGGCACTGCAGGCGGTCGCCGAGCGCCTGGGCGAGCCGTTCCAGAAGGCCTGCCAGGTGATCCTGGGCAGCCGCGGGCGGGTGGTCGCCACCGGCATGGGCAAGTCAGGCCATGTGGCGCGCAAGATCGCCGCAACCCTGGCGTCCACCGGTACCCCGGCGTTCTACGTGCACCCGGGCGAGGCCGGCCATGGCGACCTGGGCATGATCACCGAAGCCGACGTGGTGCTGGCCCTGTCCTATTCGGGCGAATCGGACGAAGTGCTGATGCTGCTGCCGGTGCTCAAGCGCCAGGGCAACGTGTTGATCTCCATGACCGGCCGCCCGCAGTCCAGCCTGGCGACCGCCGCCGACGTCCACCTGGACGTCAGCGTGCCGGCCGAGGCCTGCCCGCTGGCACTGGCTCCGACCTCGAGCACCACCGCCTCGCTGGCGATGGGCGACGCGCTGGCGGTGGCCCTGCTGGACGCGCGCGGCTTCACCGCTGACGATTTCGCCCGCTCGCATCCGGCCGGCAGCCTTGGCCGTCGCCTGCTGCTGCATATCACCGACGTCATGCATACCGGCGCCGATCTGCCCAAGGTCGATGCCGGCGCCAGCCTCAGCGAGGCCCTGGTGGAGATGAGCCGCAAGCGCCTGGGCATGACCGCCGTGGTCGATGCCGAGGGCGTGCTGATCGGCCTGTTCACCGACGGTGACCTGCGCCGGGCACTGGACAGTGCGCTGGACGTGCGCACGGCAAAGATCGCCGATGTGATGACGCGCAACCCCCGCACCATCGGAGCCGACCAGCTGGCGGTGGAGGCCGCCCGCCAGATGGAAACCCAGCAGATCAACGGCCTGATCGTGGTCGATGACCAGGGCCGCGCCGTCGGCGCCCTGAACATTCATGACCTGTTGCGGGCCCGGGTGGTTTAACCGACAGTCCGTAGACCCCATTCAGTCTGTAACCCCACACCTGCCCTGATCGAGTTCAACGTCCTGATGCCCTGGTCCCCCCTGCCCGCCTTCCCCGCCCACCTGCATGCCGCTGCGGCGCGGATCCGCATGGCCTGCTTCGACGTGGACGGCACCCTCACCGACGGTCGGCTGTACTACGATCAGGACGGCAACGAGAGCAAGGCGTATTTCGTGCAGGATGGCCTGGGCCTGAAACTGCTGCAGCAGCACGGCATCCACCCCGTGCTGATCACCGCGCGCAACAGCCAGTCCGCGCTCAGGCGCGGTGCCGATCTCGGCATTGATACCCACATCGCCGTGGGCGACAAGCTGGCCAGCGTGCAGGCCCTGTGTGCCCAGCGCGGCATCGGCCTGGAACAGGTCGCCTTCCTTGGCGATGACCTGCCGGATCTGGCGCCCCTGGGTGCGGTCGGCCTGGCCGTGGCGCCGGCCAATGCCCATCCGTGGATCGCCGAACGCGTGCACTGGCAGACCCGTTCCGAAGGCGGGCGCGGCGCGGCGCGTGAGCTGTGCGACGTTCTGCTGGCCGCGCAGGGTCATGTCGCGTCGGTCCTGGCGAGGTATGGCGCATGAACGCACCGACCGTGAACTGGCGCACCGTGCTCGGCATCGGCCTGCTGCTGGCGGCCCTGCTCAGCAGCTGGGCCGCGCTGCGCAACCGCGACAAGGGCCCGGCCCAGAGCGGCCAGGAAGTCGGCGTGGATTACATCCTGCACGACTTCCAGATCGTCGCCCTGGACGAGCAGGGCAAGGAATCGACCACCCTGCGCGCGCCGCGGCTGGAGCGGCAGCGCGGCGACCAGACCATCAACATCGCCACGCCACTGTTCGAGATGCCCGACAAGGACGGCAGGCACTGGACACTGCGCGCGGAGACCGGCTGGCTGAGCGCCAAGGGTGACGAACTGAAGCTGCGCGGCAAGGTGGCGGGTGACAGTCCGGCTGCCCCGGGCGTCGTGCCGACCACCTTCCGCACCGACCACCTGGACGTGTTCCCCAAGGAGAGCCGGGCCCGGACCGACGCCCTGGTGACCATGACCCGCCCCGGCATGGAGCAGTCCGGCGTCGGGTTCGAGGTGGATTCGAAGAACAACACGTATCATTTCCTCAGCCAGTCCAAGGGTCGCTACACGCCCAGACGCTGATTCCGCCGCCCGGCCCGCGACGTCCCTGGACAGGCGCGGCGCCGGCAGCCCCCACCCGCCGCTGCCCTCCTGACCGGGCAGCCACCACCGGCAGAACGGACCCCGATGAAGATCCCCTTTGCAGCCATGCTCGCACTCAGTCTTCTTGTCCCCGCCCTCGCGCAGGCGAAGTCGACCGACCGCAACGAGCCCATGAACATCGATGCCGGTGCACAGAACGGCATGCTCACCGGCGACGGCAAAACCGTGCTGTCGCAGGGCGTGATCATCACCCAGGGCACGCTGGACCTGCGCTCGTCCGAAGCGGAGATCTATCTCAAGGACGGCGAGCCGGTGCGTGTGGTGTTCACCGGCAAGCAGGCGAAGTTGAAGCAGCAGCTCGATGACGGCACCTGGATGGATGCGCTCGCCGACCGCATCGACTACGACATCAAGACCGAGATCATCACCCTCACCGGCAACTACAAGGTCACCAGCGCGCGCGGCACCAACGCCGGCCAGCGCATGGTCTACAACACCCGTACCGGCGAGATGAACTCCGGCGGCGACGGCAGCCGCGTGCGCACCGTTATCCCGCCCAAGAACAAGACGCCTGCCGCCACCACCACGCCGGCGCAGCCGGCCGGGAGCCGGAAGTAATGCTCGTCGCCAAGGGCCTGCGCAAGCGCTATAAGCAACGTGAGGTCGTCAAGGACTTCGGGCTCACCCTCGAAGCGGGCGAAGTGGTCGGCCTGCTCGGCCCCAACGGTGCCGGCAAGACCACCTGCTTCTACATGATCGTCGGCCTGGTTGCCGCCGATGCCGGCAGCATCGTGCTCGATGGCAAGGACATCACCGGCGATCCGATGTACACCCGTGCCAAGCAGGGCGTGGGCTACCTGCCGCAGGAGCCTTCGGTGTTCCGCAAGCTGACCGTGGCCGACAACATCCGCCTGGTGCTGGAACTGCGCGAGGATCTGGACTCGGCGGGCCGCGAGCGCGAGTTGAGCAGCCTGCTGGACGAACTGCAGCTGGGCCATGTGTCCGAACAGCTTGGCGCCAGCCTGTCCGGCGGCGAGCGCCGCCGCTGCGAAATCGCCCGCGCGCTGGCGGCGCAACCCCGGCTGATCCTGCTCGACGAACCGTTTGCCGGTGTCGATCCGATCTCGGTCGGCGAGATCCAGCGCATCGTCACCCACCTCAAGCAGCGCGGCATCGGTGTGCTGATCACCGACCACAACGTGCGCGAGACCTTGGGAATCTGCGACCGCGCGTATATCCTCGCCGAGGGCACCGTACTGGCCCAGGGTTCGCCGGAATCGATCCTGGACAATGCCGACGTACGTCGCGTCTACCTTGGGGACTCGTTCAAGCTGTGACCGCAGCTGCCGGGTTCCATTCCCCCTCTTCGGCACAGGCATGAAGACTCGGCTGCAGACATCGTTGGGACAGCAGCTGGTGCTCACGCCCCAGCTGCAGCAGGCGATCAAGCTGCTGCAGATGTCCAGCACCGAGCTGGAACTGGAGATCGCCCAGGCGGTGGAGAGCAATCCGCTGCTGGACTGGGCCGAAGGCAACGAGAGCGATGCCGCTGCCGGCGACGATGGCAACGGCGATGACGCCCCGCCCGAACGCACCGACGCCGGCCAGGAGGACGACTGGGCATCGGCCGAACCGGACTGGAGCACCGCCGGCAGCGGCGGCAGCTTCGACGACGATGACGACAGCGGCAGCGCGGCCGAACGCGTGGCCGAAACCGAGACCCTGGCCGACCACCTGCTGTGGCAGCTGCACCTGTCGCATCTGTCCGCACGCGATCGCAGCATCGGGGCTGCCCTGATCGACGCCCTGGACGACGATGGCTACCTGCGCGAACCGCTGTCCACCATCGCCGAGACCCTGCTGCCGGCGATCCACGCCGGCGAGGACGAGATCCTCACCGTACTGCACCAGATCCAGCGCTTCGATCCGGTCGGAGTAGCGGCACGCAGCCTGGGCGAATGCCTCCAGCTGCAACTGGACGTACTGGCGGCCGACACACCTGGCCTTGCCCTGGCACGCCAGGTCGCTGCCGGGCCGCTGGAGCGGCTGCCGCGCAGCGGCGTGGTTGGGCTGGCGCACGAACTCCGGCAGCCCCTGGCCGATGTCGAGACCGCCGTGGCCCTGCTGCGGTCGCTGGACCCGCGCCCAGGCACCCAGATCGCGCCGCTGTCGCAGGACACCTACGTGGTGCCGGACGTGGTGGTCTGGCGGCAGAACGGCGTGTGGCGCGCCGCGCTGGCCGGCCATGCCGGGCCGAAGGTGGTCATCCACCGCGGTTACGAACAGATGATCCGCCGCTGCGGTGAGGCCGACGCCGGCTACCTGCGCGCCCAGCTGCAGGAGGCGCGCTGGCTGCTGAAAGGTCTGCAGCAGCGTGGCGAGACCCTGCTGCGGGTGGTGCGCTGCCTGATCCTGCAGCAGTCCGGCTTCCTGGAGTTCGGCGAACAGGCACTGCGCCCGCTCACCCTGCGTGAGATCGCCGCCGAACTGGGCCTGCACGAATCCACCATTTCGCGGGCGATCGCCCGCAAGCATGTCCGGACCCCACGCGGCACCCTGCCGCTGCGCGCCTTCTTCGCGTCGGGCATCGATACCGAAGGCGGCGGTGAGGCATCCAGCACCGCCATCCAGGCAATGATCCGGCGCCTGATCGATGACGAAAACCCGCGCAAGCCCCTTTCTGACGCCAAGCTGGCTGACCTGCTCAAATCGTCGGGAATTCCAGTGGCGCGACGCACCGTGGCGAAGTATCGTGAAGCCATGAACATTTCCGCCTCGCACGAAAGGGTCAGAATCGCTTGACGCACCGCCGCGCCCGGCGGAGAGGTTCATTGGCACATCCGAACACAGGAGAAACCCGATGCGCATCGAAACGTTTGGCAAAGACGTCGAAGTCACCCCGGCCCTGCAGTCCTATGTAGAGGAGAAGCTGGCCCGGATCGGAAAGCACTTCGACCAGCACTGCGAAGCGCGGGTGACCCTCAAGCTGCAGAAGACCGAACACCACGTCGACGCCAGCCTCAACATTCCCGGCCAGACCCTGCACGCCGAGGCCGGCGGCCAGACCATGTATGCCGCGATCGACCTGCTGGCGGACAAGCTTGACCGCCTGGTGATCAAGCACAAGGAGAAAAAACAGCAGCACGCACCGCTGCCGGTGGGTGACAATGGCGGCTGATCGCCACCGTTCCCCGCAGACATGCCCCTGACTGACCTCCTGGCGGCCGTGCAGACCCAGCTCTGCACGGCCACCGACCGCGACAGCGTCCTCAAGGCCGCGGCCGGGTTGCTGGCCTGCCGCCAGGCCAATGCCGAACAGATCTATCTGAACCTGTGCCAGCGTGAGGCGCTGGGCAGCACCGCGATCGGTTGCGGCATCGCCATCCCGCATGGCCGCGCGCCGACCCTGGACCGCCCACGCGGCGCCCTGCTGCGACTGGAGACCCCCGTCGACTTCGGGGGCGACGAGCCGGTCGACCTGGTGTTCGCGATGGCCGTTCCGGCCCACTACACCCATCAGCACCTGATGCTGCTGTCCGAACTGGCCGAACTGTTCTCCGCCCCCGCCATCCGCGAGGCGCTGCGCGCCGCCGGCGACGCGCGGGCACTGCGTCAGGCCCTGGATCTCACGCCCCCGGCGAGTGCCGCATGAATACCAGCATCACCGCACGCGAACTGTTCGAACAGCAGCGCGAACGCCTGGGCCTGCGCTGGGTGGCGGGAAAATCCGGCGAGAAGCGCGAGCTCGAGGCCGGCAACACCGTCTCCCGCCGGCCCTCGCTGGCGGGCTACCTCAATGCGATCTACCCCAACAAGGTGCAGATCCTGGGCACCGAGGAACTGTCCTGGCTGGACGCGCTGGAACCGCGCCAGCGCTGGGAGACGATCGAAAAGCTCATGCAGTCGCACCCGCTGGCGCTGGTGATTACCCGCAACCAGCCCTGTCCGGAAGACCTGCGCGCGGCCGCCGACGAGTCGGGCACGCCGCTGTGGGTATCTCCCAAGCGCGGCCACGAACTGCTCAATCATCTGTCCTACCACCTGGCACGCACGCTGGCGCCGCGCGTGATCCTGCACGGCGTGTTCATGGAGATCTACTCCATCGGCGTGCTGATCACCGGCGAAGCCGGGTCGGGCAAGAGCGAGCTGGCGCTGGAACTGCTCAGCCGTGGTCACCGCCTGGTGGCCGATGATGCACCTGAATTCACCCAGATCGCGCCGGACGTGCTCGACGGCACCTGCCCGGAACTGCTGCAGGACCTGCTGGAAGTACGCGGCCTGGGCGTGCTGAACGTGCGCGAGATGTTCGGCGACACGGCTGTAAAGAAGAACAAGTACCTTCGGCTGATCGTCCACCTGACCAAGCCGATGACCGAGCCCACTCCGCATGGCTACGAACGCCTGACCGGCGATTCCGGTACCCGCCATGTGCTGGACCTGGACGTGCCGCTGATCACGCTGCCGGTGATGCCCGGCCGCAACCTGGCCGTGCTGACCGAGGCGGCCACCCGCCTGCATATCCTGCGGACCAAGGGCATCGACCCGGCCGCGATGTTCATCGCGCGCCACAGTAACCTGCTGGAACGGCGAACACCCTGATTTCCCTGGCCTTCGAAGAGTCTGTCCATGAGCACCGCTGCCCCCACCGCCCCGACCCTGATCATTGTCAGCGGCCTGTCCGGCTCGGGTAAATCCGTCGCCCTGAAGACGTTCGAGGACCAGGACTACTACTGCTCGGACAACCTGCCGATCCAGCTGCTGCCGGACTTCGTGCGCAGCCTGCTGGCCCACCATGACGGCGCCGCGCCGCGCCGGCTGGCGGTCGGCATCGACGTGCGCGGCCAGGCCGACCTGAGCCAGCTGGCGAACTGGCGGCAACTGGCCACCGATGCCGGCGTGGAAACCAAGGTGCTGTTCTTTGAAGCCAGCGACGAGGCGGTGCTCAAGCGCTATGCCGACACCCGTCGCCGCCATCCACTCAGCCAGCTCGGTCTGTCGTTGCCGGAAGCGATCGCCCGCGAGCGCGAACTGATCGCACCGCTGCGCCAGGAGGCCGACGCCATCATCGACACCAGCGCGCTCAACGTGCACCAGCTGCGCCGCCGCATCATCACCGAGTTCACGCTGGACCACGCAACCCGCCTGTCGCTGCTGTTCGAATCGTTCGCCTACAAACGTGGCGTGCCGGCCGAAGCGGATTTCGTCTTCGATGCGCGGGTGCTGCCCAATCCGCACTGGGATCCCGAGCTGCGTGCGCTCAGTGGCCGCGAGCCGGGCGTGCGCGACTACCTGGAAGCCCAGCCGGACGTGCAGTGCTACCTCGCACAGCTGATGGGTTTTCTCGACACCTGGCTGCCGAAGCTGGGCGACGGCACCCGCAGCTACGTGACCGTGGCCTTCGGCTGCACCGGCGGCAAGCACCGCTCGGTCTATCTGGCCGAACGGATGGCCCGGCATGCCCGCGAAATGGGCTGGGAAGACGTGGCCACCTATCACCGCGAGCAGGATTGAGAGACCCGGCCGGGGTGCGCCCGACCGCCCCGTGGGGAGGCGGGATGGGCCAGCAGGCGAGGGACGCTGAATACGGGACACAGTGCCCCTCATCTGCGGCTATCGCCAATTCACCTTGACCTGTTAACGTGCAGTAATGACCTGTGGCATTCTCCTCGTAACACATCCCGGGGTCGGCGCCGCCCTGCTTGACGTGGCGACCCGGCTCCTGCGGCAGCTGCCGTTGAAGACCGAAGCTTTCGAAGTACCGTTCGACGCAGACCTGGATGCTCTGCTCCCCCTCGCCTCGGCCGCGCTGCGGCGGGTAGATGGTGGAGAAGGCGTGCTGATCCTGACCGACCTGTACGGCGCCAGCCCCGCCAACCTTGCCGGGCAGCTGGCCCGGCTGGGGACCCCGGTTCGCCGGGTGTCGGCGCTGAGCCTGCCGATGTTGCTGCGGGTGATGAATTATCCGGAACAGGCACTGGATCAACTGCCCGCCACCGCTGCGGCGGGTACCCGTAATGGAGCGATAGTCGACGATGCTTGAACGAGAACTCACCGTCAGCAACCGCCTGGGCCTGCATGCCCGGGCCACCGCCAAGCTGGTGCAGACCCTGGCACCGTTCCGGTGCAACGTGACCATGGCTGCCAAGGGCCGCGAGATCAACGCCAAGAGCATCATGGGCGTGATGCTGCTCGCTGCCGGCCAGGGCACCCCGGTCACCGTGCGCATCAGTGGCGAAGACGAAGCCGCCGCGATGGACGCGGTGGTCGACCTGTTCGAACGCCGCTTCGACGAGGACAGCTGACCGTGCCGCGCGCCCGCGCCGGCCAGCTCCCTTCCGGCCAACGGCCGGTCCAGCTGCTGGCGGGTCACGGCGCTGCGCGGGGTTCGGCGATGGGGCGTGCACGCGTGCGCCTGCCCCATGCGCTGGACGTTGCCGAACAGCGCGTGGCACCGCAGCAGATCGAAACCGAGCTGACGCGCCTGCATCACGCCGTAGATGCCGCGCGCACGGAGATGCATGAGCTTCGGCAGCGCCTGCACGGCGCACTGAACCAGGAAGTAGGCGAATTCCTCGATCTGCACGCGCTGCTGCTGGACGACCCGGAGCTGCTGTTCGGCCTGGATGAGCTGATCCGCAGCGGCCCGTACAGTGCCGGTTACGCCCTGCGCCTGCAGCGCGACCGCCTGGCCAAGGTCTTCGATGGCATGGACGATGCCTACCTGAAGAGCCGCATGGACGATCTGGATCATGTGATCGGCCGTATTCACGCCTTCCTGCAGCCGGAGCGCGCGCCGGTGATGAAGGGGCTGGCCGGCGAGATCCTGGTCTGCGACAACATCGCGCCGTCCGAGCTGGCACAGCTGCAGGCACAGGGCGTCGTGGGCATCGTCACCGCCGCCGGCAGCGCGCTGTCGCACAGCGCCATCCTCGCCCGCAGTCTGCACCTGCCACTGATCGTCAACGTTCCGCAGCTGCTCAGCCGCGTTGCCGATGGCGACGTGCTGATCGTCGATGGCGCCGACGGCAGCATCACCGTCAACCCGCAGGCCGACAACCTGCGCGACTATCGCGCACGGCTGAAGGAACACGCCCGCGAGCAGCGGGAGCTCGGACGCCTGCGCAGCAAACCCAGCCGTACCCGCGACCAGGTCGACATCGCCCTGCTGGCCAACGCCGAATCGCTGGAGGACGTAACCCAGGCCCACGCCCTCGGCGCGCAGGGACTGGGTCTGTACCGCACGGAATTCCTGTTCCTGCAGCGCAACGAACTGCCGGACGAGGAAGAACAGTTCCGGACCTACCGCGACGCCGCGCTGGGCATGAGCGGGCGGCCGGTGACCATCCGCACCCTCGATCTGGGTGCGGACAAAGCGGATCGTACCGGCCTGACCCTGAGCAACGAAGAGAACCCGGCGCTTGGCCTGCGGGGCGTGCGCCTGTCGCTGGCACGGCCGAAAGTGGCCGACACCCAGCTGCGGGCGATTCTGCGTGCTTCGGCCTATGGCAAGCTGCGGGTGCTGGTGCCCATGATCAGCACGCGCGAAGAGCTGCTGGCCGTGCGCCGGCGCATGCTCAAGCTGTCCGAACAACTGCGCGCGGAAGGGCACATGGTGGCCGACCACGTGCCGCTGGGGGCGATGATCGAAGTACCCGCCGCTGCTCTGGCGCTGGAGAGCTTCATCGACCTGGTCGACTTCCTGTCCATCGGCACCAATGACCTGGTGCAGTACCTGCTCGCGGCCGACCGCAACAACGAGGCGCTGGGCGAACTCTACTCGCCGCTGCACCCGGCGGTGCTGCGCCTGCTGCAGATGGTGATCGAGACCGGCGCACGCCATCGTGTGCCGGTGGCGGTGTGCGGCGAGATCGCGGGGGACGCACGCATGGCGCCGCTGCTGCTGGCACTGGGCCTGACCGAGTTCAGCCTGCATCCGGGCACGCTGCTGGAAGTCCGCCGCGCGATCCGCGAGGCCGACCTGGCATCCCTGCGCGCCCGCGCTCCGAAGCTGCTGGCCGCGCGGGACCGTCGCGGCATCGAGCGCTGGCTGGCATTGGTGGCCGATACGCCCTGACGGCCGCGCTGCGCGCTCGCCGGGCATGGCGCGGCGCTACCACCGTGCATTCCGCTCGCCGGGCATGTCCCGGCGCTACCACCGTGCATTCCGCTCGCCGGGCGTGGCCCGGCGATACCATCGCATGCATCCCGCTCGCCGGGCGTGGCCCGGCGCTACCACCGTGCATTCCGCTCGCCGGGCATGGCGCGGCGCACCACCGCGTGCACCTTCCCGGTAGCGCCGGGCCATGCCCGGCGGAATTCATGGACCCCGCTGGCCGCAGACACCGGGGTATGCGTTGAAACATCCCCTTGCGATAATGACGCGCTGAACACCCCTGTTGCCGCATCCTTGCCAGGATCGCGGCTTTTCTTATCCCGCGGGAGCTGCGATGGCTGAAGCTGTACGCCACGACAAGACTGCGCGCCAACTGCGGATGCTGTCCGATGCACTGGACAGTGGCCGGCTGGGACCGGTGCGTCGCCTGGTCAATACTCTGGCCCCCGCCGAGATCGGCAACCTGCTCGAATCGCTGCCGCCGGGAAAGCGCGAAGTCGTGTGGGGCCTGGTCGATCCGGAAGATGACGGCGAGGTGCTGGTCCACGTCGGCGACGACGTGCGCGAGAGCCTGCTCGCGGACATGGACCCGGACGAGATCATCGCTGCGGTCGAAGACCTGGACATCGACGACCTGGCCGATCTGGTCGAGGACCTGCCGGACACGGTCATCGACGAAGTCCTCAAGTCGATGGACCGCGAGAACCGCGAGCGCCTCGAGCAGGTCCTGTCCTACCCCGAGGACAGCGCTGGCCGCCTGATGAACCCGGACGTAGTGACCGTGCGCGCCGACGTCAACGTCGACGTGGTGCTGCGCTACCTGCGCCTGCGCGGCGAACTGCCGGACCATACCGACCACCTGTTCGTGGTCAGCCGCCGCCATCAGTATCTTGGCCGTGTCTCGCTTGCAGCGCTGGTCACCCATGAAGACACCACGCCGATCAACCGGTTGATCGACGACGAACAGCCGGCGATCGATGTCGGCGAGAGCGACCAGGAGGTCGCCCGCCAGTTCTCCGACCATGACTGGATTTCCGCGCCGGTGGTGGACGACAACAACATTCTGGTCGGCCGCATCACCATCGATGACGTGGTCGACATCATCCGGGGCCAGGCCGAGCACCAGGCGCTGGGCGCCGCCGGCCTGGACGAGGACGAGGATCTGTTCAGCCCGGTGTGGCGCGCGATGCGCCGTCGCCTGATGTGGCTGTCGGTGAACCTGTGTACCGCCTTCCTCGCCTCCAGCGTGGTCGGTCACTTCGAAGGCACGATCGACAAGCTGGTGGCGCTGGCGGTGCTCATGCCCATCGTCGCCGGCCTCGGCGGCAACGCAGGCACGCAGGTGCTGGCGTTGATGGTGCGCGGCCTGGCGCTGGGCCAGGTGGGCGCATCCAATGCACGCACCCTGCTGTGGAAGGAAGTGCGGGTGGCACTGCTCAACGGCCTGTTGCTGGGTTCCGTGCTGGGCCTGATCGTGCTGGCCTGGTTCCATTCGCCGGGGTTGTCGGCGGTGATCGCCATCGCGCTGACCTTCAACCTGCTGTTCGCCGCGCTGGCCGGTGTGCTGGTGCCGCTGACCCTGAAACGTTTCGGCTTCGATCCGGCCTTGGCCAGCGGTATTTTCCTGACCGCCGTGACCGATTCGATGGGCTTCTTCACCTTCCTCGGCCTGGCCACCCTGGTGCTGCTGCACTGACCGACCTGCGCCCTGCCCCCAGTCGGGGCGCGGGGCCCATTCCAACTGGAACACCCCATGGCAACCACGATCGAAAACTACTTCCAGCCGGGTTGGCGCGACCAGCTGCATACCTGTGCCGCGTGCGAATGGAAGGGCAGTTCGCGGGCAATGGTGATGGAGCTGGACGAGGACGCCACCGAGTACGACTGCCCGGTGTGCGAGAACCCGATGCTGGTGGTGCTGCACCCGGATCTGGCACAGGTACGGGCCGCCGCCGCCGAAGGCAACGCTGAAGCGCAGGAGCAGCTGGACATCGTCGCCAGCGCCCCCCGGCCCGAGTGACGCGCTGCACGATGCTGGCCAGGCGCGACTGGACTACCATGAAAACGATTCCAGATCAGGAAACGCGCTCATGGTTCGTCTGCTTGCACGCTGGTTGCCGCTGCTGCTGGTCCTGATGGTAGGAGGCTGCGCCAGCACCGCCGAACGGACGCACGGACGCTTCGAGGCGCGTGCGGTGAAGGTGGATGGCCGGACGGCCTATTACCAGGTGTTCATTCCGGCGGGCCTGCAGCCGCGTGGTCCGGCGCAGCAGGGTGCCGCGCCGGTCGATGTGCCCGTCATCCTGTTCCTGCACGGCTCTGGCGAGCGCGGCGGCGATGGCGTGAAGCAGACCCACGCCGGGCTCGGCCCCTACCTGCGCGACCACCGCGACTTCCCGGCGCTGGTGGTATTCCCACAGGTTCCCGGGCACGAGGAATGGAGCGGCCGCAACAACCGGGTGGCCCTGGCCGCACTCGACGCCACCCTCGCCGAGTTCGGCGCCGACCCGGCCCGGCAGTACCTGACCGGCATGTCGATGGGCGGCTACGGCAGCTGGAACATCGCACTGGATGACCCGCGCCGTTTCGCGGCGATCGTGCCGGTCTGCGGCGCGGTGCTGGCCCCCCGCGCGGTGCGGCCGACCCTGTTCGTGGAGCAGGTCGCCAACGAAGCCGATCCGTATGCCGCGATTGCACAGCGCCTGCGGCACACGCCGATCTGGATCTTCCATGGTGCGCTTGACGATGTGGTGCCACCAGACGACGACCGCCGCCTGCACGCCGCATTCCAGGCCACCGGCGCCGCCGACGTACGCTACACCGAGTATCCGCAAGGTAACCACAACGCCTGGGATGCCACCTACGCCGATGCGGCGATGTGGACGTGGTTGTTCAAGCAGAAGCGCTGAGCCATAGCTTCGGTAGTTGCCAACCTTGGTTGGCACTGGCCTACCTGAAACCAACCCATTCCCCGATGTTCACTGGAAGCAGGCCCGTCCATGCTTGCTCCATGCAGAACACACGTCTCCTGCTCGGTCGTCGCTCCAGCATCGGCCTCAGCTATATCCTCACACCGTCGTCCATGACCGCGCGCCGCTCTTCACCAACGCCGCAGCGGCCGCCTTGGCAGTCCGCGAATTCCAGCGACTGGATCAGGAAGGCTTCACCCGCTCGATTGCGTACGTGGTCATGCCCGACCACATCCACTGGCTGGTCGAACTACGTGCGGGAACGCTGGAAACCGTCATGAAGCGTTTCAAGTCGCGCACCGCCCAGCAGGTAAACCGGTTGCTGGGGCGAGTCGGGCGCTTCTGGCAGGCCTGCTATCACGATCATGCGATCCGCTCTGACGAATCGTTGCACCGGCATGCGATGTATCTGATGGGAAATCCGATCAGGGCCGGGCTGACGACGCGGCTTGGGCAATATCCCCATGCATGGTGCGAATGGGAGCTTGGCGCTTCGTGTGATCCGCTCGACAACTTGGGCGCGGATGGATAGTGCCAACCAAGGTTGGCATCTACCAGAGCGGTGCGCGGACAAGCCGCGCGGTAAGTGTGTCAACCAAGGCTGACACCTACCAGAGCGGGTGGTCAGCCCAGCAGGGTTTCCAGCACGGCCATGCGCACGGCGACGCCGTTGGCGACCTGGCGCAGCACCCACGACTGTGGGCCATCGGCCACATCGTCGGTCACTTCCACGCCGCGGTTGATCGGGCCGGGGTGCAGCACCGCGGCGTCCTTGCCGGCGCGGGCCAGGCGTTCGCGGGTCAGTCCGTACTGGTCGTGATACTGCTCCAGCGACGGTACCAGCCCTTCTTCCATGCGCTCGCGCTGCAGGCGCAACATCATCAGTGCGTCGACCCCTTCCAGCATCGCGTCGAAATCCTCGCCCACCACGCAGCCCTTCAGGGTTTCGTCGTCCGGCAGCAGCGACTGCGGGCCACACACGCGGATCTCGCCCACGCCCAGCGTGCGCAGTGCGTGCAGGTCGGTGCGGGCCACGCGCGAGTGCTTCACGTCGCCGACGATCACCACCTTCAGCTTCGAGAAATCCGGGCCCTTGGCCTGGCGCAGGGTCAGCATGTCCAGCAGGCCCTGGGTGGGGTGCGAACTGCGCCCATCGCCGGCGTTGATGAGGGCGGTGCCCTCGCCCGCCGCTTCGGCCAGTGCGGCCACGGCACCATCATCTGGATGGCGCACCACGAAACCGCGCACGCCCATCGCTTCCAGGTTGCGCAGCGTGTCGCAGGCGGTTTCGCCCTTGCGCGTGGACGAGGTCGACGCATCGAAGTTCAGCACGTCGGCGCCGAGGCGCTGCGCGGCCAGCTGGAACGAGCTGCGCGTGCGGGTGGACGGTTCGAAGAACAGCGTGCACACCGCGGAACCGGCCAGCACGTGCCGCTTGTTGCCGACGCGGCCGACCGCCGCGTCGCGGATCTGCCCCGCGCGGTCGAGCAGCTGCAGCAGGGTGTCGCGGGGCAGGCCCTCAAGAGTCAGCAGGTGGCGCAGGCGGCCGGAGGCATCGAGTTGCTGGGCGGTCATGGCGGGAATCGTGCAGTCAGGGAATGGGAGTGGCGTCGTCCGGCGAGGACAGCCAGCGGTCGATGATCACCGCCGCAGCCACCGCATCGAGCGCGGCCGCATCACGGCGGCGCTTGCGCCCTTCGGCGCGCTCGACGGCGAAGCGGCGGGCGGCTTCCACCGAGCTTGAGCGCTCGTCGATCATCACCACCGGCAGCTTGAATCGTTCCCGCAGCTGGCGGGCGAAGCCCTGCGCGCGCTTGCGGTTGGGTTGGTCCTGGCCGTCGAGCGTCAGAGGATCGCCGACCACCAGGCCATCGGGCTTCCATTCCTTGATGAGGCGTTCGATCGCCGCCCAGTCCGGGCCGTTGCCGTGCACGTCGACCACGGCCACGGCACGCGCGTGCGCGGCGAAGGCACTGCCGATGGCCACACCGATCCGTCGCGCGCCGACATCGAAGCCGAGCACGGTGCCATCGCGACGGAGGGCGGCCGGCTCAGACATGGCCGCTGTAATCGGTGAGCCGGAACAGATCCACGCCGATGCGCGAGGCCGCGCCCTGCCAGCGCTGCTCCAGCGGCAGCTGGAACACCAGTTCGGCGTCGGCCGGCACGGTCAGCCAGCTGTTCTCGGAAAGCTCGCTTTCCAGCTGCCCGGCGCCCCATCCGGCGCAGCCAAGGGTCACCACGGCATTGGCCGGGCCTTCGCCGCGGGCCATTGCTTCGAGAATGTCGCGCGACGTGGTCAGGTACAGGCCATCGCCCACCGTCAGGCTGGAATCCCAGGGCCGCGCATCGTCGTGGATGACGAACCCGCGCTCGGGATGCACTGGCCCCCCGTTGAGCACCATGCGCGCCTGCAGGTCGCCATCGCTGGTGGCGATGTCCATCTGCGACAGCACCTCGCCCAGCGTGTACTCGGACGGCTGGTTGACCAGCACGCCCATCGCCCCGTTCTCGTCGTGCTGGCAGATCAGCGCGACGCTGCGGGCAAAGGTCGCGTCGAGCAGCGACGGCAGCGCGACGAGCAGGTGATCGGCAAGGGAAGTGGGAGTTGCGGGCATGCCGCCATTCTAGCCGCTGGTCGCCCCCGATGCCTGCACCTGCCGGTCACGGCGCGCATAATGACCACCCCGTACCGCAGGAGTTCGCCTTGTCCGGATATTGCCTGATCGCCCCCGGCCACCCGGTGCACGACTACTACCACGCGCACGAGTACGGCTTCCCGCAGCGCGACGAACGCGAGCTGTTCGAGCGGCTGGTGCTGGAGATCAACCAGGCCGGCCTGAGCTGGGAGACCATCCTGAAGAAGCGGGAAGGATTCCGCGCGGCCTACGATGCCTTCGACGTGGACCGGGTCGCGGCCTATGCCGAGCAGGACATCGAGCGCCTGCTCTCGGACCCGGGCATCATCCGCAACCGCCTGAAGGTGCTTGCCGCGATCCACAACGCACAGGTGATCCAGCAGCTGCGTGCGGACCACGGCAGCTTTGCCGCCTGGCTGGACGCGCATCACCCGCGCAGCAAGGCCGACTGGGTGAAGCTGTTCAAGAAGACCTTCCGCTTCACCGGCGGCGAGATCACCGGCGAATTCCTGATGAGCCTGGGCTACCTGCCGGGTGCGCACGCCGCAGACTGCCCGGTGCATGCGCGGCTGCTGAAGCTGTCACCGCCCTGGCTGCAGGCCGTCGCCCGCTGAACCGGACCCGCCGGGCATGGCCCGGCGCTACCAGATCCATCCGCCGGGCATGGCGCGGCGCTACCACGTACCGGTTCCGGTAGCGCCGGGCCATGCCCGGCGAACGCGGAAGGCGCGCTTACACGCCCATGTAACGGCCGGGCCGGTGGTTGAACATCAGCACCAGGCTGAGCACCACCGCGCCGATCGCCGAATACATCACCTTGGACGGCGAAAGCACGAAGAACGCGGCGATCATCAGACAGGCATCGTAGGACATCTGCACCTTGCCGGCGCTCCAGCCACGGGTGCGCTGCAGGTAGACCGCCAGGATGCCGATGCCGCCCAGGCTGGCACGGTGGCGGATGAAGAACAGGATGCCCAGCCCCGACAGCGCGCCGCCGACGATCGCCGAGTACAGTGGATGGATGTGCGAGAAATCGATCCAGCGCGGCAGCAGATCGGTCAGTACGCCGCAGGCGGTAACCGCGGCAAAGGTCTTCAGGGTGAACTCCCAGCCCATGCGCCGCAGCGCCACCCAGTAGAAGGGCAGATTGACCAGCACGAACACCAGCCCGAAGTTCCAGCCCATGGAGTAGTGCAGCAGGAAGGCCATGCCGGCCATGCCGCCGATCATCAGCCCGCCCTTGGCAAAGATGGCCAGGCCCAGCGAGGCCACCATCGTCGCCAGCACCATGCCCTGCACGTCCTCGGCCACCGAGTGGCGCAGCGCTTTCTCGTCGGCGGTGGTACCGGCGCTGTCCGGCGGCGGAGTCAACGGACCGGCGGTGACCAGGTGGCCGTCAGCGTCGTCGCACGGCGCGGGGCCATGGGAAGGATGGGACATGCGGGTGGGGGGACAGCGGGGGGAGGCGGTATTAGACACGATCCGCATGACAGTTGCAGATGAAATCGTTCAGCTGGATGCGCCGCCCTGCCTGAGGGCTCCCCGGAGAGCATCAGCCCGTGCGGCAGCGGGCAGCGGCGGCGCCGTATCATTCCCGTATGCCGCGCGAAAACCTCAACGACCTGCAGGCCTTTGTCCACGTCGCCCGCGAGGGCAGCTTCACCCGCGCGGCCGCCCAGCTGGGTGTCTCCCAGTCCGCGCTCAGCCATGCCATGCGGGGCCTCGAAGAGCGGCTCGGGGTGCGCCTGCTGACCCGGACCACCCGCAGCGTCTCCACCACCGAGGCTGGCGCCCGCCTGCTCGCCACGCTGGCGCCACGCCTGGCCGAGATCGAGCACGAACTGGCCGCGTTGGCCGAGTACCGCGACCGCCCCGCCGGGACGATCCGCATCAATGCCACCGGCCACGCCGCTGAGTACTTGGCGTGGCCGCGGCTGGCCCCCCTGCTGCAGCGCTTCACCGACCTGAAGATCGAATTGACCACCGACTACGGCCTGGCCGACATCGTCGCCGAGCGCTATGACATCGGCATCCGCCTCGGCGAGCGCCTGGCACGCGACATGATCGCCGTGCCCATCAGCCCCCCGCTGCGGATGCGCGTGGTCGGTGCCCCGGGTTACTTCCGTCAGCACGCCGCCCCCGCGCATCCGCACGACCTGGCCAGCCACAACTGCATCACCCTGCGCCTGCCCACCCATGGCGGACTGATGCCATGGGACTTCGGCCAGGATGGCCACGAACTGAGCGTGCGCGTGAGCGGGCAGTGGACCTTCAACACGATGGGCATGACCCGCAGCGCGGCACTGGCCGGCAGCGGGCTGGCCTGGCTGCCGGAAGACCAGGTCCTGCCGATGCTGGACGATGGGCGCCTGCAATCGGTGCTGGACGACTGGTGCCCGCCGTTCGATGGCTACTACGCGTACTACCCCTCGCGCCACCACGTGACCCTGGCGATGCGCACGGTGCTCGATGCCCTGCGCGGGCCGATGATGGACCGATGAGTGCGGGCCCAAGGCCCGCACCCACCACGATCAGCCCTTGACCTGCGCCGCACGCTGGGCGTTGTAGCGCTCGCCGACGATCGACACTTCATCCAGCGCCTGCGCGATGCCCTGCCGTTCTTCGCTCGACAGCTGCAGGTCCACCGCTCCCAGGTTCTCTTCCAGGCGATGCACCTTGGTGGTACCCGGAATCGGCACGATCCAGTCCGCCTGCGCCAGCAGCCAGGCCAGTGCCACCTGTGCCGGGGTGGCACCGCGGGCGGCGGCAATGGCGCCGATCCGGTCCACCAGCGCCTGGTTCGCCCGGCGCGCTTCGACTTCAAACCGCGGCACGGTGTTGCGGAAGTCGTCGGCCTCGAACGTGGTCTCTGCATTGATCGTACCGGTCAGGAAGCCCCGGCCCAGCGGACTGAACGGTACGAAGCCGATGCCCAGCTCCTGCAGGGTCGGCAGCAGTTCGCGCTCCGGCTCGCGCCACCACAGCGAGTACTCGCTCTGCACCGCAGCCACCGGCTGCACGGCATGTGCGCGGCGCACGGTGGCGGCACTCGCTTCGGAGAGCCCGAAGTGGCCGACCTTGCCTTCGGCAATCAGGTCGCGCACGGTACCGGCGACGTCCTCGATCGGCACGTTGGGATCGACACGGTGCTGGTAGAACAGATCGATGTGGTCGGTACGCAGGCGCTTGAGGCTGGCTTCGGCCACGGCACGGATGTTCTCCGGGCGGCTGTCCAGCCCGGTATCGGCCTGGGCATTGCGGAAACCGAACTTGGTGGCGATCACCAGCCGGTCCCGATGCGGCGCCAGCGCCCTGCCCAGCAGTGCCTCGTTGGTGTACGGGCCGTACACTTCGGCCGTGTCGAAGAAGGTGACCCCGCGCTCCACGGCTGCGTGCAGCAGCGCGACGCCCTGCTCCAGTTCCACGGGCTTGCCGTAGCTGTGGCTCAGGCCCATGCAGCCCAGGCCGAGGGCGGAAACCTTCAGGCCGCTGCGGCCGAGTTCACGTGTCTGCATTGTCATGCTCCAGAGGGGGAGCGCTGACGATACGCCTGCGGCCCCATCGGATTGAACCGGCTGCGCCGCAGTCGGTCATGACTGCATTTCATGAATCCGGTCGATCCGGTGATGTTCCGCGGCGCCGGGCGATGCCCGGCTGCCGTCCCCTGCTGCTTCAGCGGATCTCGGAGATTTCCACGCCGTCCAGCCCCTGCGACAGGGTGCGCGCGTCACCGCCCTGGCTCAGCTTGATGCGCAGCCGCACTTCATTCTGCGAATCGGCATACCGCAGCGCATCCTCGTAGCTGATCTCACCGGCCTGGTACAGCTCGAACAGGCTCTGGTCGAAGGTCTTCATGCCCAGCTGGACCGATTCCTTCATCACTTCCTTCAGCTTGTGGATCTCGCCGTCGCGGATGTAGTCCTGCACCAGCGGCGTGCCCAGCAGGATCTCCATCGCAACCTTGCGCGAGCGGCCATCGGGGGACGGCACCAGCTGCTGGGCGACTACGCCCTTGAGGTTCAGCGACAGGTCCATCAGCAGCTGGTTGCGACGGTCTTCCGGGAAGAAGTTGATGATGCGGTCCATCGCCTGGTTGGCGTTGTTGGCGTGCAGGGTCGCCAGCACCAGGTGGCCGGTTTCGGCGAAGGCGATGGCGTGGTCCATGCCTTCGCGGGTACGCACCTCACCAATCATGATCACGTCCGGCGCCTGGCGCAGCGTGTTCTTCAGCGCGGCCTCCCAGCTGTCGGTATCGATGCCCACTTCGCGCTGGGTGATGATGCAGCCCTCGTGCTTGTGCACGAACTCGATCGGATCCTCGATGGTGATGATGTGGCCGGTGGAATTCTGGTTGCGATAACCGATCATCGCTGCCAGCGACGTCGACTTGCCGGTACCGGTCGCACCGACGAACAGGATGATGCCGCGCTTGGTCATCGCCAGCGTCTTGATGATCGGCGGCAGGCTCAGTTCTTCCACGGTCGGGATGCGCGTCTCGATGCGACGCAGCACCATGCCCACCTGGTTGCGCTGGTAGAAGCAGCTCACGCGGAAACGGCCGACACCGGACAGGCCGATGGCGAAGTTGCATTCGTGCGTCTTCTCGAACTCTTCGCGCTGTGCCGGCGTCATCACGTTCAGCACCAGGTCGCGGCTCTGCTGCGGCGTCAGGGGGGTCTGCGTGATCGGCGCGATCTTGCCATTGACCTTCATCGCCGGCGGCATGCCCGCGGTGATGAACAGGTCCGAGGCGCGCTGGTGCGCCATCAGCTTGAGGAAGGAGGTGAAATCGATGGTGGTGGCGGTGGTGTTCACGGCAGGCTCCCAGGAGGCATGTGCCAGGCTTCAGTCGATGGTCGGAACATCGCGGAGTCGCCGGCGCGGTCGCGCGCCGGGGCCCGCTTCTGCCTTGCCTTACTCGAACAGTCGCTTGTCCTTGGCGTACTCGCGCGCCTGGTTGCGGGTGATCAGGCTGCGCTTGACCAGGTCCTGCAGGTGCTGGTCGAGCGTCATCATGCCCTGCTGCTGACCGGTCTGGATCGCCGAGTACATCTGCGCCACCTTGTCTTCGCGGATCAGATTGCGGATGGCCGGCGTGCCCACCATGATCTCCCACGCTGCGGTACGGCCGCCGCCCACCTTCTTCAACAGTGCCTGCGAGATCACCGCGCGCAGCGACTCGGACAGCATCGAGCGCACCATCGGCTTCTCGCCGGCCGGGAACACGTCGATGATGCGGTCGATGGTCTTGGCCGCCGAACTGGTGTGCAGGGTGCCGAACACCAGGTGGCCGGTCTCCGCGGCGGTCAGTGCCAGGCGGATGGTTTCCAGGTCGCGCAGTTCGCCGACCAGGATGATGTCCGGGTCTTCTCGCAGTGCCGAGCGCAGTGCCTCGTTGAAGCCATGCGTATCGCGGTGTACTTCGCGCTGGTTGATCAGGCACTTCTGCGAGGTGTGCACGAACTCGATCGGATCCTCGACGGTGAGGATGTGGCCGTATTCGCTCTTGTTGATGTAGTCGATCATCGCGGCCAGCGTGGTCGACTTGCCCGAACCGGTCGGGCCGGTCACCAGGATCAGGCCCTGCGGCTGCTGGATCAGTTCGCGGAAGATCGGCGGGCAGGCCAGATCCTCCAGCGTCAGAACCTCCGACGGAATGGTACGGAACACCGCGCCCGCACCCCGGTTCTGGTTGAACGCATTCACGCGGAAACGTGCCAGCGACGGGATCTCGAACGAGAAGTCCACTTCGAGGAATTCCTCGTAGTCGCGGCGCTGCTTGTCGGACATGATGTCGTACACCAGCGCATGGACCTGCTTGTGGTCCAGCGCCGGGATGTTGATGCGGCGAACGTCGCCGTCCACGCGGATCATCGGCGGCAGGCCTGCGGACAGGTGCAGGTCGGACGCTTTGTTCTTTACGGAAAACGCCAACAGCTCGGCGATATCCATGAGCGGCTACTCCCCAATAACGGCTTCGACTGGAAGGATCTTTCCCCGGGCGGCAGTATAGCCTCCTGATCGATTGGAACGCGTTACGTGGCCACTGCCCTGCCCCAGATCCTGAGCACCCTGCACGCTGCGGCGGAGGCCGCCGGACGTGCGCCGCCGCGCCTGCTGGCGGTCTCCAAGACCCAACCGGCCGAGGCCGTGGCCGCCCTTGCTGCACAGGGCCAGCGCGCCTTCGGCGAAAACTACGTGCAGGAGGCGCTGGCCAAGATGCAGGCGCTGCAGCACCTCGACCTGGAATGGCACCTGATCGGCCATCTGCAGTCCAACAAGGCCGAAGCGGTGGCCACGCATTTCGACTGGGTGCAGAGCGTGGACCGTCCCAAGCTGGTGACCGCGCTGGCCCGCCATCGACCGGCGGCGCGCGGAGCGCTGAACGTGCTGATCCAGGTCAACATCGATGATGAATCGAGCAAGCACGGCTGCGCGCCAGAGGACGTCCAGGCCCTGGCCGAGGCCATCGCCGCCGAGCCTGGCCTGCGGTTGCGGGGTCTGATGGCGATCCCGGCGCCGTGGCCGGAGGCGGAACGCCGCCGCGACGCATTCGTGCGCATGCGCACACTTTTCCAGACACTGGCCGACCGCTTCCCGCAGGTCGATACCCTTTCGATGGGCATGAGCAGCGACTACACCGAGGCCATCGCCGAAGGCGCCACCCTGGTGCGCATCGGCACCGCCCTGTTCGGCGCCCGTCCGCGGCCGGCCTGACATTCCGAGGAGACTTCCATGGCAGCAGATTCCATCACCTTCATCGGCGGCGGCAACATGGCACGCAGCCTGATCGCCGGCCTGATCCGCCAGGGCGTGCCTGCCACGCGCATCCACGTGGCCGAGCCGGTCGCCGCCGTGCGCGATGCGCTTGCCAGCGACTTCGGCGTGCATACCCACGACAGCGCCAGCGCGGCCGCCGCGCAGGGCCAGACCTGGCTGCTGGCGGTCAAGCCACAGGTACTGCGCGACGTCTGCCAGTCGCTGCAGCCGCTGGCGCAGGACAACCGACCGCTGGTGGTCTCGATCGCCGCCGGCATCACCAGCACGCAGCTGCAGCGCTGGCTGGGCGGCACGTTGCCGGTGGTGCGCGCGATGCCCAACACGCCCGCGCTGCTCGGTGCCGGCGTCACCGGCCTGTACGCAACACCGGCAGTGGATGCACCACAGCGCGCCCAGGCCGAGCACCTGCTGGCCAGTGCCGGACGCACGGTATGGATCGACAGCGAGCCGTTGATGGATTCGGTCACCGCTGTCTCCGGCAGCGGTCCGGCCTATGTATTCCTGCTCGCCGAAGCGATGGAAGCGGCAGGCATCGCCCAGGGTCTGCCCGCCGACGCCGCACGCACGCTGGTGGTGCAGACGCTGCTGGGCGCCTCACGCATGCTCGATGAAGCGGGCGAAAGTCCCGCCGAGCTGCGCCGCCGCGTGACCTCGCCCAACGGCACCACCCAGGCTGCGATCGAAAGCTTCCAGGCCGGTGGCTTCGAGGCACTGGTGGATGCCGCGCTGCGCGCTGCACAGGTGCGCGGCCAGGAACTGTCAGCGGCAAACGACTGATTCCTTGGGGTCAGATCCCTCTGCCGGGGCAAAGGGATCTGACCCCGTCTCCCGCGATGCTCATTGCCCCAACGTGGTCATGACGAAGTCGACGAAGCACTGCAGGCGCGGGCGCGGGCGACGGTCCGGCAGATAGATCAGGTGCATCGGCCGCGGCTCCGGCAGATGGTCGCGCAGCAGCGGTTTCAGCCGGCCCGCAGCGATCTCCGTGGCCAGCAGCGCCGTCGGTTGCAGAATCAATCCGGCACCCGCCACGGCAGCCTCGCGCAGCGCGAAACCGTCATTGCTGGTGAGCCGCGCCTCCCAGTCCACATGCTCGCCACTGGCCAGCTGCCAACCGTGCCCGCCACGCCACGCCAGGTGGCTCAGGCAATCGTGCCCCTGCAGATCCGCGGGCGTCCGCGGCGTGCCTCGACGGCGAAGGTACGACGGCGCTGCGCACAGGCTCATCGCATAGGGGGGCAGCGGACGCGCAACGATGTCCGCCGAGGGCAGCGGACCGACCCGGATCGCCGCGTCGAAGCCGTCTTCGATCAGGTCCACCCGGCGATTGCTCAGATCCAGCTCGATGTTCAGCAGCGGCTGTGCACGCAGCAGCTCGGCCAACCGGGGCGCCAGCACGCAGCTGCCCCAGGTGGTGGGAGCACTGACCCGCAACACACCGCGCGGCTGCAGCTGCAGGCCGGCCACGTCCGCCTCGGCCTGCTGCACCTGCTCCAGCACCTGCCGGCAACCGGCCAGATAGGCGCTGCCCGCTTCGGTCAGGCGCTGCCGCCGCGTGTTCCGCTGCAACAGCGCGGTGCCGAGGTGGCTTTCCAGCTGCTGGATGTACTTGCCCACCATCACCGCAGACACCTGCAGGTGCTCGGCGGCAGCGGCGAAACTCCCGCGCTCGGCCACGGCGACGAAGGCCTGCATGCAGCGCAGCATGTCCATTGCTAAGTCCTGATTAGTAATCAGCGAATCATACGCGGCTTACCAAACCGCGTCGTCACGGCGCAGACTGCGCTTCGTCTCCCCAAGCAAGGAACCGTCATGAAGATTCTTCTCGTGGGCGCCACCGGCACGCTCGGCCACGCCGTAGCGCGCCAGCTCGGCCAGCAGCACCAGATCCTGGACGCAGGGCGCAGCAGCGGCACGCTGCGCGTCGATCTGACCGACGATGCCAGCGTCAACGAACTGTTTGCCCGCACCGGCGCGGTCGATGCGGTGATTTCCACAACAGGCAAACTGCATTTTGGTCCCCTGCGTGACATGACGCCCGAACGGTTCAACGTCGGCCTGCAGGACAAGCTGCTCGGTCAGGTACGGCTGGCACTGGCCGCCCAGCATCACCTCACCGCCGGTGGCTCGATCACCCTGACCAGCGGCATCGTCAGTGCCCAGCCGATCCGCGATGGCGTCAATGCAACCTCGGTGAACGCCGCGCTGGAAGGATTCGTGCGCGCAGCGGCCCTGGAGCTGCTGCCCCGCGGGCTGCGCATCAATGTCGTCAGCCCGAATGTGCTGGTCGAATCAATGGATGCCTACGCGCCCTACTTCCCCGGCTTTGAAGCGGTCACCGCCCAGCGCGCGGCACTGGCGTACCAGCGCGCGGTGGAAGGCATCCTGAGCGGTGAAACGATCACCGTCTGGTGATGCATGATCCAGCCTGGCGTGCCCTCCGATGTGCCGGGGCCTCAGCCCCAGCGCATCGGACCGTCACCCCGTTCCCCGAGGACATCTTCGGGGTTGGCCAGCCGGCAGCGCTTCAGTGACAGGCAGCCGCAACCGATGCACCCGGTCAGCTCGTCACGCAGCAGCTGCAGCATGTGGATGCGCTCATCCAGCTCGGTCCGCCAGCGTGCAGACAGCGTGGCCCAGTCGGCCTTGGTCGGTGCCCTGCCCTGCGGCAGGCTTTCGAAAGCACGCGCCACCGCCTCCAGCGGCATGCCCACGCGCTGTGCAACGCGTATCACCGCCAGCCGGCGCAGCACGTCGCGGCTGAAGCGGCGCTGGTTGCCCGAGGTACGCAGGCTGCTGATCAGGCCCTTGCGCTCATAGAAGTGCAGTGCGGATACGGCCACGCCGCTGCGCTGCGAAACCTCACCCACACTCAGTTCCTGCGACACCATTGCTTGACCTCAACTATAGTTCAGGTGTCATGCTGCGGTCTTCGCCGCCGGATGACAAGCGCGGCCTCCCAGACTTTCCGCATGACCCCGACTCCATCTGCTGCCGACGCCGCCCCTCCTGCCGAAACCTCCATCCTCTCCGCGCGCTATCGTGCGACCACCCTCGGCATGGTCGCCCTGGTTTCGCTGCACGCCTTCGAAGCGCTGGCGGTGGCCGCAGCCATGCCCACCGTCGCCGCCGCGCTTGACGGGCTTCGCCTGTACGCGCTGGCCTTCGGCGGGACCCTCGCCACCAGCGTCATCGGCATGACACTCGCTGGCCTCTGGGCCGACCGGCACGGGCCCGCGCGGCCGCTGTGGTGGGGCCTGGCGTGCTTCGTACTGGGCCTGCTGCTGGCCGGCCTGGCCACGCACATGGGGATACTGGTGGCCGGGCGGCTGCTGCAGGGCCTGGGCGCGGGTGCGATCTCGGTCTCGCTGTATGTGATGGTCGGCCGTACCTACCCCGAATCGCTGCGCCCGAAGGTGTTCGCAGCATTCTCCGCTGGCTGGGTGGTGCCGTCGATGATCGGCCCGGCTGCGAGCGGGCTCATCGTGCAGCACCTGGGCTGGCGGTGGGTGTTCCTGGCCGTGCCGCTGCTGGCGCTACCCGCTGCATTGCTGCTGCGACCTGCACTGTCACGCCTGCAGCCCTCGCCTGCGGGCGACAGCGGCAATCGCAGCCGGGTGGTGCGCTGGGCCAGCGGCGCGTCGCTGGCAGCGCTGCTGCTGTATCTCGGCGGGCAGCAGCAAGGGATGGCGGCAGTGCTGTGCATCGCTGTGGCGATGCTTGCGCTGCTGTTCTGCGTGCAGCGGCTGCTGCCCGCCGGCACCTTGCGCCTGCATCGCGGCCTGCCCAGTGTGATCGCCCTGCGCGGCATCGCCGCTGCGGCATTCTTCGCCTGCGAGGCCTACCTGCCACTGCTGCTGCAGCGCGAGCGCGGGCTGTCACCCAGCGGGGCCGGCGCGGTGTTGAGCCTGGGGGCATTGGGCTGGTTCGCCGGGTCGTGGCTGCAGGGCCACCAGCGCAATGGCTGGTCACGCCAGCAGCTGCTGCGCGCGGGAACGCCGCTGATGGCGATCGGTATCGCGGCCACGCTGGCGGTGCTGTTCCGCACGGTACCGCTGCCGGTGGCTCTGATCGGCTGGACGCTCACCGGCTTCGGCATGGGCATGATCTACGCCAGTCTTTCGGTACTGACCCTGTCCCTTTCGGCACCGCACGAACAGGGAGCCAACACCTCGGCGCTGCAGTTGAGCGAGGCGCTGGCGGTCACCACCGCACTGGCCGTCTCCGGCGCGTTGTTTGCCCTGTTCGTGGACGACAGGCCGCACATCGGCTACGTGCTGTGCCTGGCGATCACCCTGGGCCTGGCTCTGCTGTCCACGCTGATTGCACGCCGGGTGTAACGCCACCGGTTGATGCGGCCGGGCGTGGCCCGGCGATCAGTGCAGTCATGGCGTGGCCGCCGCGTCCACGTCATCGATGTCCCGGTGCAGGATGCGGCGCACCTCCAGCACGGCCTGCGGCGATTCCTGCACGCTGTGTCCGGAGATGATGACCTTCTCCGACAGCGCCCCCGGCAGGTGCGCGCTCCAATACGGCACCAGCCCATCGTCGGATTCCTCCAGCGGCAGTTCCGGTTTGCGCTGGGCGATGATCGAGTGGTACTTCAGGCCCGCTTCGATCGGCAGCTGTGCGGCCGCCTTCACGAACGGATCGCTGGCCTTGAGGTTGTCGATGCTGTTGGGAATCTTCGGCTTGGCGGTGCCGTCAACCTGCTGCTCGGCCTGCGCCAGCGCCAGGAACACATCCTCGAACTTGCCCAGGATGGTCAGCGGCAGGCGCACCAGGCGGCCGATCAGGCGGCCGACCCTGTTGCCGGCGATGTCGGTGCCCTGATGTGGAGCGGCGATGAAGATCGCCCGTTCCACATTCGGCTGCGCCTTGAAGTGCAGCAGCGGGCCCAGCTTGTTCTGCACCCGCTTCAGTCGTTCACCCTTCAGGTCATAGTTGGCCAGCAGGTCGTTCCACAGCACATCGCCCGAGTCGCTCACCAGCAGGCGGGCCAACACGCCGCCCATGCTGTGACCGATGTAGACCATGTCCTTCGATGCGCGCGTGCTGCCATCCGGGTCGAAATGCTTCAGCGTGTCGTTGAATGCAGTAGCGATCTCATAGCGGTTCAGCGCGATCGGCGCGTTGGTCGGGTAATACACCTGCCACACCTGGAACTGCTGGCGCAGCTCGGGATCGCCCATGATCTCGTTGGCCAGGTTCACCCACGCTTCCGGGCTGCTGGCCAGGCCATGCAGCATGAAGATGATGCGGCGGTTCGGATCCCACGGCTGCATCAGGTAGATGTGCGGCTCACCGATACCCTCGCTCATGCCGAACAGCGTGCGCAGCGATTGCCGGGCAAAGCCACTCTGCGCCAGCCACAGGCCGTAGGCGGCAGTGAAGTTGCCGGCCAGCGGCACCTGCTCGCCGTGCAGGGTGATGCGCTCGGTCGCTTCGGGCGAATAGGCGTCCAGCTCGACCCGGCGGGTACGCATCACGTCCTCCAGCGTGCTGCCCTCGAAGCGCAGCAGCGCGGTGACGTTGATCGAGGACATCTCGCTGAACTCCGGCACCGCATCATCTTGGCGATGGCGGCGACCACGACGCGCATCGCTGTCGTCGTCCTGCCCGCCGTCCGCCTTCGGGCCATCTGCGGAGACCGCCGGAGTGACCAGCTTCGGCGGGTCCATCACCATCACCAGCTCCGCACCGAAACCGTCGCGTCGATAGGTACTGCGCAGGCCGACGAAGCTGACCGTACCGGCGGGTACCAGCTGCGCCGGAATGCTCTTCAGGGCCAGCTGCTGGTAGTTGGAGGCCAGCGACCAGCTGCCGACCGTGATCGGCTTTGTATAGTCCTCGCCGGCCAGCGCGGCAGCGCGCGCCCGCACGAACAGAACCACCGCGGCCTTCTCGGCTGCATAGTTGTAATAGTCGCGCACCTGCGTCTGCCGGTCCTCAAACGCCCGATCGGACGGCGAACGGCCGCTGTAGAACAGGTAGGCGTAGGCATAGCGCGCCGCTTCCAGCCATGCGTCCAGTGCGGCATCGCTCATCGGTGGATCGCCCGCCGCCGTCTTCTTCGGGGTCAGCGCCAGCGCTGCCTTCACCCACAGCTCCGACAACGCGGACAGCCGCTGTTCGACGTTGAGATCGTCGGTCATCAACAGCGTGCTGCGACAGACCACGAAGTCCTTCTCGCACTGCGACTCATCCAGCCCGGCTGCACTCAGCGTTTCCCGGGCCGCCGGGCTGAGCTTGCCGGTGTTGAGCACATCGGCACGCTTGTTGACCAGCGAGTCACTGGATTTCACCTGCTTGACGGTGACCATCGCGCAGCCGCTGCCGGCCAGCAGCATGAAGATCGCCAGCGACGCCGGCAGCACGCGCTGCCAGCGGGAAAGTATGGACATGAGCATCACTGCGGGTCCTGCTCGGTGCCGGGCACGCCCTGGCGGATCACGGTGGAAAAGTTGCCGCCGTCACCCAGGTCCAGCGCGCGCTGGGTGATCCGGCCCTTGGCATGCAGCACTGCGTACGGCACCCCCGGCGTCAATGCCCCGACCTCCTGCGCGTACTCGGCCAGATAGCCGGACAGCAGCAGGCGGTAGTCGAGCGGCAGCCGCGGCGCGATATGCCTGGCCAGATCGAAGACGATGGTGGTGCAGTTGCTGGTCAGCGTGTTGTAGAAGCCGGGCTTCGCATCCAGCTCGCGCGCCTGCGCGATGTAGGCAGCGAACAGTTCCTTCAACTGTGCGCGGTCCATGCCATGCAGGCGGTACAGATAGACATCCTCGCCACGCGCGTTGGTACGCGTGCGGATGATGTCGGTCTCTTCGGAGGCCACCAGGGTCATCTCGAACTTGCGGAAGAATCCCCCCAGTGCCGAGAACGATTCCCCGCGTTCCTTGCGGATCTCCAGCGAGAACACGACATGGCGGCCATCGTCGAAGCCGAACGAGATCAGGGTGTGGGCGATCGCCGGCCCCATCCAGTACGAAAGCACCAGGTCGGCCGAACGCAGCTGGTCCAGGTCGTACGTCCGGCGCACCCAGCGCGCGTCATAGTCGGTTTCGCTGCGCCAGGTAAAATCGCGCACGTTGTCCAGCACCACATGCCGCCCATCGAAGGACACCACGTGCAGGCGCTGGGCCACGTCATCGGCCCAGACGCGATCCTGGCGCGGGGTCAGCAGCATCCACCACCCCAGCGCCAGGGCCAGCGCCACGCCGAAGGCCATGCCGAGCCGTCGCGTGCCATGGCCACGGGCAACCCGCCAGGACGCCCACAGGGCGGACAGCACCCACAGTACCGCCACGGCCGACGCCAGCCAGCCCGGCCCCGGCAGCTGATAGAGCAGCAGGCCAGCCACCCACAGTGCCAGCAGTACCATCACACTTCCTGTCATCCAACGTCCTGCGGCTTTCACTGGCGTCCTGTCGTGGTCCCGGGGGCGCATAGTTAGCCACAAGCGGGTTCGCCCTGACATCTACGGCCTGTTCAGGCTGCTGGGTGCACCGTCTGCAACGCCGTTTTCCACATACCGTTCCCTCTTCCAGGAGCATCGATGGGCATTACCTCCGTGGCCGGTGTTGCGGTCCAACCCCAGCACAGCGCCCGCTGTCATTGCGGTACGGTCGAACTGCTGCTGGACCTGCCGGACGGCATCGTCGACCCGCGCCGCTGCGACTGCTCGATGTGCCGCCGCCGCGGCGCCATCGCCGCCAGCGTCGCCCTCGCAGGGCTGCAGGTGGTGCGAGGGCGGGACCATCTGCGGCTGTACCAGTTCAACACGCATGTGGCCGAGCACTACTTCTGCGATGTGTGCGGCATCTACACCCACCACCGTCGGCGTTCGAACCCCGACCAGTACGGCTACAACGTCGCCTGCCTGGAGGGCATCGATCCCTTCGCGCTGGGCGTGATTCCGGTCAGCGATGGCGTGAACCATCCGGCCGACCGCCCGGCCTAGTGCCGGGTTCGGCGTGTCGGCGCGGCGACCTTCTGCCAGGGCGCCATGCCGCTGCGGCCGGCCCGCGCGGGGCGTTTGCGCCAGGGCCGGCGTGGCGCGGGCTCCGCTTGAACGGGGTGCGGCGGAGGCGCGGGCCGGCGTGCAGGCCAGAGATGATCAAGCAGCCACATGGTCGGTCTCCGTGGGGGCGGGGACGATCAAGCGTGGACGCTGGCCTGCATAGCCGGCGTGAGGCATCGACGACGCCACGATGACAGGCGGCGAAGCCCTGCGCGCGCACCACGCCGCAGCTGCATCGCGGACTCGGCACCTCTTGACGCCCGCGCTACAGTGATAATTCCCCTCCTGCTGCAGGTCGCCTCCGGATGCCTTCGTTCTCCGATCCCCAGGCTGCGGCCCGCTATCACGAGGGACCGCTGCGGCAGGTACCTGGATTCCTCGGTCTGCAACAGATGGCCCACCTGCTGCTGGCCGAGCACGTGCCCGAGCACGGCCACGTGCTGGTGCTCGGCGCCGGTGGCGGCCTCGAGCTGAAGGCCTTCGCTGACGCCCACCCATACTGGCGCATGCTCGGAGTCGATCCGGCCGGCCCGATGCTGGCGCTGGCCCGCGAAACGCTCGGCACACGGATGAACCACGTGGAGCTGCTGGAGGGCTACATCGAGGATGCCCCGGCCACGATCTTCGATGGCGCCAGCTGCCTGCTGACCCTGCACTTCCTCGATATCGACCAGCGCCGGCATACCCTGCGCGAACTGCGCAGGCGGCTGCGTCCGGGCGCGCCATTGGTGGTGGCCCACCACAGCGTCCCGCAGGAGCCGGAGGCGAAGCTGCGCTGGTTGAGGCGCTATGCGGCCTTCGGCGAGGCTTCCGGCATTGCCCGTGCGGATGCACAGCGCGCGATCACCGCCATCGCCGAGCGCCTGCCGCTGCTGTCACCGGAACAGGAGGTGGAGGTGCTGCAGGAGGCAGGCTTCAAGGACATCGAGCTGTTCTACGCCGGATTCACCTTCAAGGGCTGGGTCGCCTACGCGGCCTGATGAACCTGCAGAGCCGGCGCTCGCCCGGCCAAGCCCCGCACCTCGCACTTTTCCAGGGCCGCCCGGGAGAAGGGGCTCCCGTGCGTCGACCCGGAATGCACGTTATTGCATGTTCATGCACGAATATGCACACTTATCCCATGAACGCCGATTCCAGCCCCCTCCCCGCCGAACGTACCCGGCAGATCCTCGAGGAACTGCGCCAGCAGGGCCGCGTGATCGCTGCGGAACTGGCGCGCCGCTATGGCGTCTCCGAAGATTCGATCCGCCGCGACCTGCGTGAACTGGCCGCCCAAGGCCTGTGCCAGCGCGTGTACGGCGGCGCCGTGCTGCCGCCGCCGAAGGAGCGCCCGCTGCGCGAGCGGCTCACCCGCGATCGTGGCGACAAGGCCGAACTGGCCGCGCGCGTCTGTGCCCTGCTGCAACCTGGCCAGGTGGTGCTGCTCGATGCCGGTTCGACCAACCTGGCCATCGCCCAGCAGTTGCCGCCCGAACTGGCACTGACGGTGATTACCAACGCGCCGCAGATCGCCACCGCCGCCAGCGTGCATGAAGGCACTTCCGTGCAGCTGATCGGCGGCCGCCTGGCCAGCGGCGGCGGGGCGGTCGGTGCTGAAGCACTGGCCCAGGTGCAGCGCCTGCGCGCCGACGTGTACCTGCCCGGCCCGTGCGCGGTGGACGGCGACACTGGTGTGTGGGCGATGGATGCCGAAGAAGCCACATTGAAGCGCGCCATGGTGGCCTGCAGCAGCCGCGTCATTGTCGCCGCCACCACCGAAAAACTCGGTGCCCGTGGCCACTGGCAGATCGCCGGCCTCGACGAGATCGACGACCTGGTGCTGACCACATCAGCCCCGCCCGCACTGGCAGCGCGCTTCCTCGCTGCCGGTATTGCGGTGCACCCCACCCCGCCCTGACCGAACCGCCCATGTCCGTTGCCTACCGCGCGCGTGCCGAACAGCACGCGACCCGCGCTGCATTCTTCATTCCCGGCTTCGCCACGGCACTGTGGGCGACGCTGGTACCGTTCGCCAAGGCACGCGCGGACCTCAACGACGCCACGCTCGGCCTGGTGCTGCTCTGCCTGGGTGCCGGTTCGCTGCTGGCGATGCCAGTGGCAGGCGTTCTGGCCGCGCGGCTGGGCTGCCGCCGGGTGATGGTGGCCAGTACGCTGTTGATCTGCCTCACCGTGCCGGGCCTGGCCCTGGCCGGTTCAGCGTGGCTGCTGGGCCTGGTGCTGTTCGTGTTCGGTGCCGCGGTAGGCGCGATGGACTGCACGATGAACGTGCAGGCCGTGGTGGTCGAGCGCGAAGCGCGGCGTGTGATGATGTCCGGCTTCCACGCCTTCTTCAGCATCGGCGGCTTCCTGGGCGCGGCAATGATGACCGTGCTGCTGTCCCTGCAGCTGCCACCGCTGGCATCGGTGCTGATCGGCGTGGCCGCGATGCTGCTGGCGATGCTGCTGTCGGCGTCGTACTGGCACCGCGAGCGCATGCCGCACGACACGCCGATGCTGGCCATGCCGCACGGCATCGTGCTGTTCATCGGCGTGCTGGCCTTCGTCGCGTTCCTCGGCGAAGGCGCGATGCTGGACTGGAGCGCGGTCTTTCTCAGTGACGTGCGCAACGTCGATGCGCGCATGGCAGGCATCGGCTATGTGATCTTCACCCTGACCATGACCGTCGCCCGCCTGCTCGGCGATGCACTGGTGGCGCGGGTGGGACGCGAACGCGCCATCGTGTTCGGTGGCCTGCTCGCGGCCAGCGGCGTGCTGGTGCTGACGCTTGTCACGCCCTGGCAGGTCTCACTGGCCGGCTATGTGCTGGTCGGCCTGGGCTGCGCCAACATCGCGCCGGCGCTGTTCTCGCTGGCCGGCCACCAGACCCGCATGCCCGGCGCGCTGGCGATCACCGCCGTGTCCACGCTGGGCTTTGCCGGCATTCTTGCCGGCCCGGCACTCATCGGCTTCGCCGCCAATCATTTCGGCCTGATCGCTGCATTCATCGGTGTGGCCATCGCGCTGCTGCTGGTGGCAGTGTCCACGCGCTGGCTGCGGGTGTAGCGCGCGGCATCAACGGCGCCGACGCCGGACCTTCATCCGCAATCGTCGATAACCGATCACCGTAGCCGTCGCGCACAGCGCGGTGCCGGCGGTGCTCAACAGCAGCAGCACGCCCAGCCGGGCCGTCTCCTGCCGCAGCATTGCCGGCAGGTCCCAGCTGTGCAGGAAGTAGAACAGCCAGCGCCCGACGCGCTCACGATGCCCCAGGGTCAGCAGTGGATCGCCGCTGGCCAGATCGAAGTAGACGCGCGTCGCCTCGGCATCACCGAAGTCCGCCACCGCCACCGGGAAGCGGCGCACCGCCGCGCCGTTCATCGCCTCCGGCGCACGTGGATAGAAATAGGCATCCGCTGCATGCAGCAGCGCGAACCGATGCATCGGCGCGGCAGACATCGCCTGCGCCTTCTGCTGCAGCCATGCCACCGGCAGCAGCTGCATCATCCGAAGATGCCCTTCGCCTGCGGATACGATGCGCGTATCGCCCTGCCCGTCCAGCAGCAGCGCGAACAGCTCACCGCCGATGCGCCGCCACTGGATCTCCACCGGCATGAACAGCCCATCATGGGCCGCAGCCAGCAGCGCTGCCGGTTCGCCTAGTGCGCCGTTCACTGCCACCGCATCGCCGCGATACTGCGCCGTGTCGATCGCCGCGCGCGTACTGCTGAACACGCCCAGCGGATTCATCGACATCAGCCCGCTGAAGATCCAGGTGAACACGAACGCCGCAGCCGCCAGACCGATCAGATGATGCCAGCGCATCCACGGCTCGACGTACGGCGTCTTCGCACCGGAACGATAGTGGCCACGGAGGCGCCAGCGCCACACCCCCACCACGATGCCGCTCACCGCCGCCACCGTGCACAGTGCGGACAACACGATCACCACCCACGTCCACACCGGGTCCACCGATTGCATGCGCAGGAAGTACAGCCAGTGCAGCCAAGCGCCCACATAGTTCCAGCGCTGCTGCACATGCGGTGCATCCAGCACCACCTCGCCGGTGCGAGAAGACACATAGAGGTCACCCGGCCGCGCACCGCCCACCTCGACCCGGTACAGCGGCCGATGCGCATCCAGCGCACGCGAATGCGTCCAGCGGTCCTCATCCACGCGCATCGCACCCACGAATGCCGGGCCGCCGGCAAACTGCGCCGCCGAAGCTTCGGCGCGCTGTGCCGATACCGGCAGCAGGACCTGCCCGGTACGCGCCGACCAGGCTCCCACGTGGCTGCCACTACGCACCACATAGGCGGGCTCGCCGCGCAGCGTGGTCAGCGCCACGCTTTCCGGCTCAGCCTGCACGGCCGCTGGCAACGCCGACAGTCCCAGCAGCCCATGCGCGTCGCCCAGCACCGGCAACGCCGCCAGCCGCTCGCCGGGCGTCAGCTTCGGGTAGCCGACGAACAGCATCACCATGCCACTGACGAACCACAGCAGCATCAACAGGCATCCACCGATGCCCAGCCAGCGGTGCACCAGGTAGGTCCAGCGCTTGGCAGTGGATCGCAGCGACATGGTGTGCGTCCTCAGAAGCGATGGTCGAGGGTGAACTCGACGCGGCGGTCCGCACCCAGCAGCCACTGCGTACTGGTGTAGTACGCCGTGGCGTAGTACGCCTTGTCGAACACGTTGAACACACGGGCTGTCACCCGCGTGCGCGGTGCCGCCTGCCAGGTCAGCGCCAGATCGGTGGTGCCGTAGCCCGGCAGCTCCAGGGTGTTGGCGTTGTCGGCGTAGCGCTTGCCGACGTAACGCGCACCGCCGGCCACGGTCCAGTCCGGCAGGAACTGCCAGCTCAGCCACACATTGGCCAACCGCTCGGCCACGTTCGGCGGCACGTTGCCATCGCGCGAGACCAGCACGGCCGGCGAACCGGTGGTTTCCAGGAAGTCCTCGAACTCGGCCTTCAGCACCGTCGCGTTGGCATCGAGCGTCCATTGCGGCGCGAAATTCCAGTTCAAGGACGCCTCGATTCCGCGCGAGGTCTGCGCGCCCACCTGCACCCGACGATCCGGCAGCAGCGGATCACGGCTGAGCAGCCCGGTCTTGCGGATCCGGTACGCCGCCAGCGTCCACTCGCCACCGTCAAAGGCCTGCTTCAGGCCGACTTCGACCTGACGCCCCTTGGCCAGGTCGAAGGCACCGTTGGCCGGACTGATCATCAACAGGCCGCTGACCGGGTCGGCCGCCTGCGAATACTGTGCGTACAGGCTCAGCGTCGGCTGCAGCGCGAATACCGTGCCTGCTCGCCAGCCGGTGCTGCTGTAGGTCTTCGAGAATGCCCTCTGGCCGCTGATCAGATCGGTGCGATCGATGCGCGCGCGGTCATGGCGCAGGCCGCCCAGCACCGACCAACGCTCGCTCAGCGTCAGGTGGTCTTCCACGAACAGCGCGTACTGCTCGGCGGCGTTGCGGTAGCGCGGCAGATTCGGCGCATCGCTGGCGAACTGGCCCGGCACCGGATGGAACGGATCGACCGGGCCGGAGCTGCCGGCATAGGTGTTGTTGGTGTGCTTGAAGTGCGCGCGGTTGGCATCCATCCCCAGCGCGAAACTGTTGGCAAGACCGCCCACCTCCCCCTGCACGCGCAGCGTCGAGGTCAGCCCGGTCTGGTCCTGGTTGTGGGTGATCTGGGTATTGCCCGAGCGGTCAATCAGGCCAGTGCGCGGGTTGTAGACATAGGCCTCGGCGTTGCGCCAATCGCGCTGGCTGTCGATCTGGTAGAGGCGCGTGCGCCATTCCACGTTCGCATTCGGTGTCCACAGCGCATCGAGCTGCGTCCAGCGGTCACGGAAGCGGATGTCACTGTCTTCCACGTTGTAGTTGCGGTGGCGCAGTGCGTCCCACTGTCGGCCATCCACCAGCGGCGTGCCGAAGTAGCGCATCGGCTGCTGGTAGCCCTGCGCATGGGTGAGCGTCAGCTGCAGGTCCGCGAGCGGCTGCCACAGCAATGCCCCGGAGAAAGTCGCGTCACTGTTGCGGCCACGGTCCACCCAGCCGCCGCTGTAGTTGCCGCTCACATCCAGCCGGTAGGCCAGCTCGGGGGTCAGCGCGCCACCACTGCCGAAGCCCAGGCGCGCGGTGTCCTCGCTGCCCACCGTCACACTGATCTCGTTCTCGACGGCACCGCGCGAAGGCTTCTTCGGCACGATGTTGATCACACCGCCGATCGCACCGTCGCCGTGGATCACCGAGGCCGGCCCGCGCAGCACTTCGATGCGCTCGATGGACCAGGTATCGAACGGGAACGTGATGCCGACGCCCCCGTACTGGCGCAGCCCGTCGTACAGGCGCATCACCGACGCCCCATCGGTGAAACCCCGGCTGGACAGCGCGCTGAGGCCGTTGCCCGGATGCGGCATCGCGCTGATCGCACCCGCGCGGCTGATCGCATCGTTGAGGTTGCTGTCGCCGCGCTGCTCCAGCTGGTCGCGGTCGATCACGGTGAGCGCGGCAGGTGTCTGCAACACGTTCAGGCCCAGCGCGGAACCTGCGCCGGGGGTGGCCGACAGCGCACCGTGCCGGGTATCGACTACGCGTACGGTGTCCAGGGTGGTCGGGCCCGCCGCTTCGGCACGGGCAGGTGCAACAGGCAGGGCGCAGGCGCACAGCGCCGGCAGCGTCGCCCAACGCAGGGCAACGCGCTTCGGATGTCTTTTCATTTTTTCACGGCATGCAATGCCACCCCGCACTGCGGGGCAGCAGGAAGGAAAGCGCACGCGGTAGCGCCAGGCCATGCCTGGCGGCTTCCATCAGAGGGAATGCACGGCCGCGCGCGCGGCTCAGCCCACCGATGCCGCCGGTGGTCCCCGCGCCCCGAGGGTTCCCGCCAGGCGCGCGGGCACTGCCAGCACAGCGCCCAGCCGCGCCCGGCAGACCGGCGCCAAGGGCACCAGCAGCAGGAACGCCGCCACCAGCAGGGTGATCAGCCGCGCCGCGATCAGGCAGTAATCGCAATCCACGCCCATTTCATGGTCGGCGTGTGGATCGGCGGGCGGATTCTTCGCGGCCTCACCGTGCGGCGTCGCCATCGCATGATGGTCGTGATGGCCTTCCATCGTGTGCTGCGCATGCAGCGAATGATCCATCGCCGCCACCGGCGCCGCCGCTGCCACGCGGCCATGCGCCACCCAGCGGCTCACCAGCGGGGCAAGCAGCACCAGCAGCAGGGCGAGCCATGCCAGGGCCTGGAACCGGCGGTGGAATCGGGGGCGGTGCACCCGGGCATTCTACGGCGCGGCGCCGCAACCTTGGACCACGTTCAGGGTTTTGCCCCTGCGACAGGGTGACGCAGGCGCCTCACGTCGCGTACTGGGCAACGCCATGCCCGAACGACCAGTTCTCCTTCTTCACTTCCACCAGATTGATGAACACGTCCTCGCGGCGGATGCCCACTGCCGCATGCAGGCCGTCAGCGATGCCCGCGTACAGCGCCTTCTTCTGCTCCAGGGTGCGGCCCTCGTTCCAGGTGATCTGGATGCAGATGAAATCGTCGGAGCGCTGCACACCCAGGTAGCTGGGGTCGTAGACCAGGGTGGCGGCGTCGTGCTCCTGGAAGATCTGGAAGCGGTCGTTCTCGGGCACGCCGACAGCGCGCATGGCCTGGTAGATGGCCTCGCCGACGCGCTGCAGGTAGTCGGCGGATTGGCCTTTGCGGAGATCGATGCGGGCGAGCGGCATGGTGGGGCTCCCGGGTGGAGGGTTGGGAGACGATGCGCCGGGCTGCTGGATTTCTGTGTGAAATGTCGCGCGAACGCGCGTCCCGTTTAGAGCCCTGCAATTTCCTCCCCCAGGAGGGCGCACTTCTCAGCTTCCCTGCCGCTCCGCGTTCGCTCTCTGATTACGAGGGTGCATGTCGCTTCTCGCAGGTTTCTGAACTCATCAACGCAGCGTCGCGCAGACCACGTCCCTGCCCTCATTGACTGAATCCCGCGACCCCAAATTTCTGGAAAGCTCTTGTTTCTCCAGCAGAAACGGGAGAAGCGATCACAATCAGCAGCTGCATGGAGTGCCATAAGTGACAGCATGATGGCTGCAAATGCTTGATGGATGTCGTTGCCGGATTGCAGGCTGGGCACCGACCAACAGGTTCGATATCTCAACGTGAGACGACACTGGATTGTCGTTGGTGACACGACCAGCAGCAGCGGACGCGTCATCAACGGCTCACCCTGCACAGACATCGAGGGCCGCGCCGTCGCACGTGAAGGCGACAGCGCCACCTGCCCGCTGCATCAGGGGGTCTTCCCGATCATCGAAGGCGAGCCCACCCTTATCATCGACGGTCACCCCGTCGCGCTCCACGGGCACCGTCTCGCATGCGGCTGCCAGCTTGTTTCCACCCAACAGCGCCTGGTGTACGTCAGCGAAGGGCCTTGTACTGCCGCACCCTCAACGATTGATGTCTCGACAGGCTCCTCTCCCGGAGCGGCCATCTGCCTGGAGTGCCTGCTCACTGCAGGCACCAGCGGCGCTCCGCTTCTGGTGCGCTCGTGATGGCGTGGACAGCATTCGCTTTGGTGGACTGCGCCGCCGCCCCTGAACGAGAGGGCGAACTCCGCCATTACACTCAGCAGGACGCACTGCTCCACCGCTCGCTGTTCACAGGACAGCCCGAGAGCGATCTCGTCCAAGCTTCTCCCTGGCTGATCGAGTTACCTTGGGGAGCGATCCAGAGACCTGTACATCACTGGCTGACCTGCCTCGGTCGTCAGTCTTCGGGCGTCACGATACTGGCTTCAGCGACAGCCTTCGATCCATTGTTTCAACATCTGCAGACGAAACTGGACATCTCGCTGCCGGACGGGTCGTTGGCATTGATGCGCTACTACGACCCCAGAGCCTTCCTCCGATACTGCGATGTCCTCACTCCCCGACAACAGCTGGACCTGCTCGGTCCGGTACTGGAGTGGCAGGTCACGTTGAACAGTCAGGACTGGACTCTGGTCCGAGCCGATCTCGAAAGGCCAGGTGCATGCGATGCTGACACTCAGCGCTGAACAGTATGCGAGGCTTTGCCTCCCGGATCCAGCAACGTTCGTCGTCCCGCTTTCGCGCGAAACCAGAAGACACTTTCCTGTCGAGACCGCCCAACGAAGCGACGAGGAACTCGTCGAGGATGTCCGTGCAAGTTACCGGCACGCTATGACATCCCTGCACATCACGCATCTACCGACGCTGGTGCGCTGGGTGAAAGCCGATGTGGCCTGGGCCCGCGGGTTGCGCGACCAGGCAGTCACCCGGGTCTGGTTCAACGAGACCGCCCATCCCAATGCCACGGCAGCGGACCTTCTGGCACTGCTGGCCTCTTCCCGCATCACAGACTGAACTGAAAGGACCAGAAAATGGGTGCTGTGCCATTCCCTATTCCCCCTCCCCCAGTGACGTCGCCAGGGGCATGGGATCCGGTTCGCGATGCTCCCGTTCCGTTCCCAGACCAGATGCCAGGAACCACGGCAGGCGGCCCGACGCTCGGCCAGATATGGCAGAAGATCAAGGAAGCGACGGGTGTCGAAACTGGAGTGAAGATCGAACCCAGGGTACAAACGAGCGAGACAGATTGCTCGCAGACGAGCAACCAGAATAACTGCAACGCCTGCAAGCTGGCACAAGGCTACCTCGTGCCCGCGAACTACACGATTCCACTGACCCAGTACCGGGACTACGACTACCAGCTGCGAATCGCCAATCGCCTGGCCGGACCGGAGAGCTTCGATTACACGTATGGGGGCACCGCGCTGGACAGATCTCGCGCAGCTATCCTCCGCGAGAAGAATCAGATCACCATAACCGAGTGGCAGTGCGCAGGTGTCCGGTTTGATGGCTTCTGGCGAAGAACATGTACCGCCGTTGAAACGAAAGGCCACTACTCCCAGTTCTTTGACGAGAAGGGAACATTACGCTTGTGGGCTGCGCTGAAGGCTGGAAAGAGAAGGGAGAATATTGAGGAATCCTGGATAAGACAGTTAAGTACGCAGCATGGAATCATCAGCGGTTTCGGACGACCCTCAAAACTGGAGTGGCACTTCCTCGAACGAGTGTGCTACATGGCCGCACTACGCCTCTTTGGCCCACTTGCCTCAGTCTGCAGATACTCACCATGACCGAGATATACAACGCATTCATAGATGCAACTGTGCCGGTGGAGGTGCTGAGTGCTGAAGCGGCCTATCGACAACTGTTGCAACTTACCGAAGAGCTTGGCGAGATACATCACCTTTTCCAGAACTGGGCGCTTCGTGATTCCTCTGGCAGACCGGTACTTCTAAGCGACAAGGCAAGGTTCATCGATGCAGTCGCCGAGAACGCCGCCTACTACCATAGAAAGTACCCAACTGCGGCCAATTCGGGCGGTGCCGGCGCTTCCATTACTCCCGCCTTGAGCCAGAAAGCTCATGATCAACCTGGCTGTCCTACGCTGGATTACAGGCCGTGGTTCGGCAGGGTTACCCTGAGCATCAACGCCCCCGTCCAGGCTTTTGGTCCGGATGGCACATCCGGAATCATTCGATCCTGCGTCCGAAGCATGGCAACCCGTTTGGATGCCGTGTTCGTTGCGACAGACGTTACGTCCCCACTCCCGGACGGAGAGGGATATGAGACCTATGCACACTTCCATCAACTGTTTCCCCATCGACGCTGGCTGGGCTGGATGGGATTTGTACCCCACCTCGTGCCGAAGAAATTCATTCCTGAAGCGGCGTCCATGGAGGTCGTGAAAGGCAAAGGAACGATGATCGTAGCGCTGGACGAACCCTTCGATCTGCGCAACCCGGAACATCTGAGGCGCGTGCATCAGGTTGAACTGCGGATGGCGAATGCCGGGCTGCTGGACATCACCGATCCGACGCTGCTCGAGTGATCCGGGCATCGTGCGCAGCGTGACGCAAACAACCCGCGGCGCGTACCGCGTTGTCGCGAAGTGCACCGACAGCCCGTGCAGCGCGTCGCATCGGAAGTGACGTTGCTCGCAGCGCGCCCGTGCACTGTCGCACAGATCGAGATCTCCCTCCTCCGCATTGGCATGAAAGAGAATTTTCCTTACAGACCGATGTGATTGCGCAGCCGGATGATCGCCGCGCCGAGGCAGATTGCCTTGGCCGGGATTGGCGTCTCGAATAAACGAACGAACTTCCACCGCTGCGGTTCACGCCTCAGCAGAGAGAATGCACCGATTGCCTTCAATGGCGGCCGGTGCGTGGGGATCGACAGATCCGCCAGGCCTTCCTCTCGGTGGAAGTTCGTTTGCCTTGGTACGCCAACCCGCACCGTCCGCCACCTTCGCTTCGGAAGGTGGCCCCACGCCAGTGAGGGTTTCGCCATGACCAACCGCACCGCTGTCCATCCCCGCCTGCACGCCCTGATCGGCGACATCGCCGCCGACGTGCCCGAGGACCTCGCACGCGAGATCGAGTGCGCCTTGCACGAACAGAGTCTGCCCGTGCAGTCGCCTGCCTTCTTCACGTACCTCAATGCCATCAGCCGCGCCGACGGCGATGACGGACTGCCGTGCAAAAGCCTCACCCTCGTTGCCAGCAATCACGCCTCGCTGCGCCGCTCGATGTCTGGGCTTACCGCACTGCTCGATCTGCTGCAGGCCGCCGACCATGCACGCAACGAAGGCGGCCCGGACGAACAGCTGGGCGCTTTCCACACCGACGGACTGATCGTGGCCGCGCGACAACTGGTGCGTGAGGCGAATCATTGCCTCTCCGGCGCTGACTGACCGGCCCGGATGCCCTCCCGCTACAATCGCGCAGGGAACGCAGGAGGCCGCAATGGACGCCGAACACCTGGAGTACTTCAAGGCCGCACTGGAAGGCCGCGCAACCGTGGGTTGGAACGTATGGTTTGCGGCCAACCAGCACGCGCTGGCCCAACAGCTGAGCCGCCCCGCACTGCTGCGGTTGAAGTTCAGAAAACTGGATGAAGCCGAGCGCCTGCTCGCCAAGGCCGGCATCGTGCCCTGCAGTACGGCGGGCAAACGCTATGAGATGTACTGCGCGGAATTTTCGGCGGACGTGGTGGACGCGAACGGTCGCCCGCTGCCAGCCATCTGGCGCGCGGCGCACGGCGGTGCCATCGGCCTGCTGGCCGATGGTGAGCAGGAGGCCGGCCAGGCGAAGTTGCTGGCGGAGTTTCGCCGCACCCGCAAGCGCGGGCTTCAACAGGCCCACGAATGGCTGGCTGATCTGTGCTTTGAAGGCGAGATGGAACTGACCAGCGGCAATGCCGAGGTCGGCCGCAATCTGCTGGCGGTTGTAGTGCAGGCCGGTAGCGGTCACGACCTGTTGGATGCGACAGCGATGATCGCGCGGGATCTGCTGGACCAGCACGGCTGATGGCAGCCGCAGCAGCGTCGCAGTGACGCTGGCACGCATCATCAGACAACAAAAAAGCCCCCATTGCTGGAGGCTTTTTTCGTTCTGCAACATGGTGGGCGGTACAGGGATCGAACCTGTGACCCTTGCCGTGTGAAGGACGAGAAAGGCCTTTGCAGCACAGGGCGTCGTGCTGGAGAGCCTTATTTTAGCGTCTCGTTGCGTCCCGCTGAATTTGGCCGCACACTGCGATTTGCACTTACCACGCACTTACGGCCACATGGCGACCAAGCTGACAATCCGCGCTGTGGAGCTGGCCAAGCCAGCCGAGAAGCCCTATGAGCTGAGCGACAGCGACATGAAGGGCCTGCTGCTGCGCGTGCAGCCCTCGGGCGTGAAGTCCTACATCGTCACATGGGGCCGGGGAAAGCGGCGGACCCTCGGCAAACACCCGGTGATGACTCTGGCTGGCGCGCGCGCTGCCGCCCTGGCCGCGCTATCGGAGGCGTCCCAGCATGGCGCCCCGCTCGCCGCGGTGGCCCCCAAGAGCGAACTCACCGTGGCCGATGCCTGCCGCGACTACGTGACCGCCCTGGAGAAGGACGGACGCAACACCGCATCGGATGACGCAAAGCGCCGGTTTGAGCGCTGCCTCTATGGCGACAAGCTGGGCAAGGTGCGCCTCAAGGATCTCCACCAGGATCACATCGAGGCATGGCGCGACCGGGTGGAGAAAGGCGACCTCCCGCCGCTGCCAGTCAAGCGCGGCCGGCCACCGGTGGCGAAGCCGTTGGCGCGGTCCAGCATCAACCGCATCCGCACGACGCTGGTGGCCGCCCTGAATCACGCCGTGGCCCGCCGCAAGGCTTCCCCCGACCTCGCCTTCGAGTGGAACGCCGTGAAGCCGCTGAAGGACGCCGGGCAGCGCCGTGGCCTGTACCTGGAGAGGCAGCAGCGCCGCGCGCTGCTGGAAGCGGCTGAGGGGCCGGTGCGCGACCTGATCGAGTGTGTGGCGCTGACGGGCTGCAGGCCGGGCGACCCATCGCTGTGCCTGCGATCGGACTATGACGGCCGCACAGCCAGCGTCAGGTTCCGCAGCAAGGACCACGACCGCAAGATACCGCTCTCGCCCGCTGCCACTGCGCTGTTCGACCGCCTGGCCAAGGGGAAGCTACCCAAGGCGCACCTGTTCACCCAGGACGGGAAGAAGGCGTGGACGCCCACCGACTGGAGCGAGCTTGTACGTGATGCGGCTGCGCGCGCTGGGCTACCTGCTGGCGTGACGCTCTACACGCTGCGCCACTGCTGGATCACCGACGCCATCGTGGGTGGCATGGACCTACTGACCGTGGCCAAGCTCGCCGGCACGTCGCTGGCGATGATCGAGAAGCACTACGGCCACCTGGTTCAAGGCGCTGCGCGCGACAAGCTGGCTCAGGTGCAGTTCCTGTAGCACGGCTCAATTTTGCGCTTTGCTTTGAAATCAGCCACTTGCCTGCAAACCTCAAAATTGAGGTTTGCAGAGGCCCCGGCTAGAGCACGCCAGCGCGAATAGCACGCTCTCGGAACTCGTCCACGTCGATCTCAGCGCCACTCGCCTCCCCGACAGCCAGCTCAGAAAGCAGCAGGGCAGCTACCTCCATCTTGCGATTGAACACCTCCAGCGCATCTTTCGTATCGGCGAGAGACTGCTTGAGGGTCTTCCCGCTCGCCTGACCTGGATACGGCTCATCACTGCCCAGTTGCAGTTGCGCCTCCATCCGCACCACGGCACGCGTCAGCATTTCGACGGACGCCTGATACACCTCACGTTGAGCGGCGATCCCAGCCCGAATGCCGAGGGTGCCAGGTGGCTCCAGCCGGCTAGGTATGAACGACTGCTCCAGTCGGTGGACGAGCTCAGCAGATACCGACCGCCCAGCACGCTCGGCGGCGTCTTCAAGCCGCTTTTTCAGCAGTGCTGGAAGCCGAAGTTTGAACTGAACGTCTTGGTTGCTCATGGCCGAAATGGTGGACCAGACTGGTCCTTGACCGCAAGGGACCATTGTGGTCCACTGCGCTCAACGGACCACATTGGTCCATACCTGGAGCGAAAATGAACGACCAGCACGAGCGCCTTAGCTACACCACCGACGAGGCATGCGCCGTTACCGGCCTTAATCGCAACGCCCTCTATCGGGCGATGGCCGCAGGCCAGCTCAGCACTTTCAAGGTAGGCAAGCGCCGCATGGTCTCGGCCCGCGCGCTGCGCGAGTACATCGAAGCCCGCGAGAAAGAAGCCGCCGCCTAAGGGGCAAGCCATGACCAGGTGCACAGAAAGAGAAACGGCCCAGCTGGTTCGCACCCAGCTGAGCCGCAGAAGCCACGTCCGAACCCTACCAAGGAACGACTTGACCATGGGAACTACTGTACAGCAAACCGCGCCCGACGCCATCGGGCAAACCCGCGACCCCAATTCAGAAAAGTCCTACGGGCCTTTCCGCTATCAGCACTGGTCGGACGCCCATTGGGAAGAACGGGGCCTGCGCCCGGCCATTGAACTCAAGCTGGCTAGGGTGGACCGCGCGCTGCAGACGATCGGCACGCTGCATGAGCTGCTGGTGCTGAACTTCCAGGCCGGGGCTGTCTTCGACGACGAACCAGACGCGGCCGGGCTGCGTCTATCCAGCACGCAGCAGGAGGGCCTGCACTGTGCAATCCAGATGCTGCACGAGGACGCCAGTTGGACGATGTGCGAACTGCGCGACGACACCGCTGGCTGCTGGGGCAAGAAGGGAGGCCGGGCATGAAGCGCCTGGCGATTGGCGAAAGTGGGCGACCCGAGCCGTCCACCCCGGGCGATGCTCACGCACCGCCCGCGCTGCCAGTGGGGCCGCGCAATGCAGTCACGCCGGCCAGCATCCGTTTCATCTACTGGGGACGACCAGGGAACGAGTGCCGAGCGGTGCGAGTGAAGCGTATCCACCGGCCGCACACCCGCTGCAACCTTGGACCGTTCTTCAAGGCGGTGTTTGAGTGCACGCCGTTCACCCGCGCGACGCTGCCAGAAGGTCCTCTAATGGCTGACGAGAAGCATGTCGCGCTGACCCGACCAGCCGATGCCGGCGATCCCCTGTGGGCAACCCTGCCCGCACGTGACCAGGAACGTCTGCACAGAGCAATGGAGAGTCTGCAATGAAATTCCCCAAGAAGAAGCCCGCCAAGGCCCAGGCCAACCCCCTCGACGACTTGGCGCGAGCCCGCGCAAGGCTGGCGTCTTTCAGCCCCGAAGCATTGGTTGCCGCGGCGGTCGATCCCGAGCACCGCAAGCAGCTGCAGGCCACCCGTGCCGTGATGGCCGCTGCGCTTGCCGAGCATCGGGCGGCGATGGAGGTGTTCGCCGACATGGTGGATCGGCTGGACCGCGCGCTGCAGTCTGCGGTGGAGGCCTGACATGGTGACCAAACGCCCCTGCCCCCCACCGATCGCCTGCGACTGCTGTGACAAGCCGCTGCAGGCCGTCTACGGCAGCTTCCACCGAGCCGAGTGGGAGTTCAGCTTCGCGTCCCTGCCGTACGTGATCTGCGCCGACTGCGCCATGCAGTACCGCCGCCGGCACACGCCCGCCCACGTGCTGGCGTGGATCCAGCGCCGCGCCGCCCGCGCCGACGCCGACTTCGGTCGCTGCGTCGGCCAGCTGCTGGCGACAGCCACCGTGGAGGCCAGCCGATGAATCGCGATCTGTTCGAATCGATTGCAGCTGGAAAGCAGACCAAGCCTGTCGGCGACCTGGCGCAGCGCTACCGCGATGCGGTGCTGGTCGAAGTCATCCACAGGTCACAGGTCGGCGCGTGCATCCCATTCACGCCGCTCCCGAAGCACTACCACGGGAAGAAGGTGAGGCTGGTGATCGTAGGGGAGGCAGATGAGTGAGCGAGAAGCCCGCAAGCAGGCCAAGCGCCGTGCAAGGGCGACGGGACGTAGCAGTAGTGTCTATGTCCCAATCTCTCCACACGTCCGGCTCTATGCGTGGGAGTTGGATTGCCCTGCGTATCGCACCCTCAACCCTGATGCCCGTGCGCTTCTTGTGGAGCTACGCGCGCTGTATCGGCCATCTACCGGTAACGAGGTGTTTCTCAGCGTACGGGAAGCTCGCCGGCGCCTGGGCAACGTTGGCCAAGCAAAGGTCCAGGCTGCGTTCTCAGCGCTGGAGGAGCGCGGCTGGATCGAGGAAGCCAAGGCCGGAAGCTTCGATCAGAAGACGGGCACCGGCCGCGCTCGTTCGTTCCTGCTCACCAACGTTGGTCCCGATGGTGGTGATGTGGACGCAAAGAAGTCCTACATGCGCTGGAGGCCACATGCTGACGAATGCCAGAAAAACACGGTACTCAAGGCGAGTACGCCCCGTACTCAAGGTGAGTACGGTCATGCATAAGCGTAACGAGAAAATAACGAAACCGTACTCAAGGCGAGTACGGTCAGGGCGCATTTCCGCCCAAAACCGTACTCAGGTTGAGTGCACAGATAACTACTACCAGGCGGTAGCGGAGCGGAGCCGTGTCTTGGCTCCACCGCTTCCCGCTTCATGCGCCCAGCTGCACCCTTCGCGCTCACCGCTGATTGCACCCTTTGCCATGTCGCAGATTGCACCCTTCAACCTGTCCGGCTGCGGGGCTGCAGCGGGCGCACCCCATGCACCAGGTTCACCACTGCACTGCATCGCGATCACCACACGCAGGGAAAACCGTACGCGACCGCGCATGGACCGTACGGGATGGGGGCGGTCAAAAACTCAAACCGGTTTGCCACCCTGACCGTGCGCCCAGGCTTTTTTTCGCACCGTCAAAATTGGATTTTGAAAATGAAGACAACCGTGGAGGAGCGTCGGAAGACGATGACCGAAGTTAAATCAGGCATAGCGCAGATCCGGCGCAAGGCCCGCGCTCTTGGCATTCTGCGCGCCGAAATTGATGGCGAATCGCAGCGAACGGCGCAAGTCCTGGAGCAGGCCGCGCGCGCTGCGTCCTACTGGATCAGCGCAGATGGGCGCGTTGGCGAGGCGGACCTGGCCACACTGCTGGGAATCACGGCGGCCTCGCTGGCGAACAAGCGACGGGAAGGGACGGCTCCGCGTGCGTTCAATCTAAGCGGCGGCGGCCACCGGGTCACTTACCGCTTGGAGGATGTGGCTTTGTGGATCGAGTCACATCGAGACACCTAAGCCCATCCAACCACATGGAGGCTCATGGTTTAAAGCGGCCGGCGGCAAGACACTGAGCATCACAAATCCGGGAGAGCTCACCATGTCGAACACCACCGCCCGCGCACACGGGCGCCAGATGAAAAACGCCGGCCGAATCGACGCCAACGCTGACATGCACGACCTCATCAGGACGCTGAACCAGCGTGATGCCGAGATCAGCGAATTTGCCGAGAAGGCCGTTCAGTCGGTGAAGGAACACGACGCTCGCTTGCTGGACGTTGAGCAGAAGCTTGCAAGACGCGCGGGCTGCGGCAATGCTGTGGAAGACCAGGCCGGCCTTGAGCAGGCGTACAAGGGTCTGGTGCAGTCTGATGGCTTGAAGGCCATGCGAGAGGAAGGCGCCACCAGCACCGGCCGCATCGTGCTCGACGTTGGCTTGAAGGCGCTGACCTCACTGCAGGGCAGTCCGGCAACACCGCCGGTCGGCATCGACGTGGCGCCCCAGCGCGCTGGCATGGTGGCCCCCGTCCAGCGTCCGCTCCGCATCCTCGAGGTGCTGCCGTCGCGGCCTGTTACCTCCAACACTTTCGAAGCACCACTGATCGATGCGGCGTCATTGACGCAGGCCGACTATCAGGAAGGCGAAGGCACCGAGAAGCCCGAGGGCGTCTTCAGCGTGGTTCCGGCCACCTTCGCCATCGCCACCATCGCCGAGCACATCACCGTCTCCAAGCAGGTGCTGGACGATGAGCGCACTCTGCTGGGCACCATTGATCGGCTTCTGCGCTACGACGCGATGCGGAAGGCGGACACCGAGCTGGTCGATGGCGACGGCGCGAAATTCCATATCAAGGGGCTGACCGAGTACACCGCGCCCTTCGTTGGAACCCCGGGCCTGGCACCCGCTGACCGCATTGGCGAGGCGATGGCGGCGCACCAGAACGCCGGCTTCATGCCCAACGTGGTCCTGGTCAACCCGATGGACTGGTTCAAGATGTCCAGCGAGCGTAGCGAAGAGACCGGCGAGTACGTCGCGGGTGGCTGGGATAAGCCGGCCGCGCCAACGGTGTGGAACACCCGTGTCATCCCGGCCAGCAGCGTGGCGCAAGGCACTGCCCTGGTGCTCGACACGGCTTGGCTTGAGGTGCTGGACCGCCAGCAGGTAACCGTGCTCATCAGCGACCAGCACGACAAGAACTTCACCACCAACAAGGTGACCATCCTGGCCGAAATGCGCGTGGGCCTGTATGTGGCCAACACCGCAGCCATCGTGGAAGTCACCCTGACCTAAGCAACTGCAGCGAAGTGGTGTCCGGGCGCTGCAGGCTTCCCAACCCGGCCACCCGCGCCCGCCTGAGCGCGCGGGATTCAGGCAGCCCGGCCGGTCGGCGATGACCGGCCGGGCAACTACCCGGGGGCGGGGTGAAAGTCCAAGCCCTTTGCCACCCTGACCGTGCGCCCAGACGTTTTTTTGCGCCGTCAGTTGAGAAAAATCATTTTTTGAGGGGTGCGCTTTTGGCCCCTCCCCCGCTGGGATGGCCGCCACGCGGGCGCTCCGGCGGTCCAACTACCCGGAGGTAACCGAAATGGCACGAAGTCTCGGCCAGCTGACCATCGATGTGGTCGCCAACGTGGGCGGCTTCGTCGCCGGCATGGACAAAACCGAGCGGGCGTCCGACAAATGGCGTCGCAGCGTGGAGAAAGCCGCCTACCAGGTGGGCTTTGCCATCGGCACGGCCGCGACCGCGGCTGTGACCGCCCTGGCCGGCATCACCGTCGCCACCATCCGGCAGGCTGAGCAGCTCACCAGGCTGGCGCAAGTGGCCGGCTCCAACACCACCGAGTTCCAGCGCTTCGCCGCCGGCGCTCGCTCGCTGGGGATCGAGCAGGACAAGCTCGGCGATATCTTCAAAGACGTGAACGACAAGGTGGGCGACTTCCTGCTCACGGGCGGCGGCGAGCTGGCCGACTTCTTCAAGAACATCGCTCCCCGCGTTGGCGTCACCGCCGAGCAGTTCCGCATGCTGTCCGGGCCGCAGGCCCTGCAGCTGTACGTCACCAGCCTGCAGAAAGCCGGGCTGACGCAGAACCAGATGACCACCTCGATGGAGGCCATCGCCAACGACGCCACCATGCTGCTCCCACTGCTGCGCGATGGCGGCCGGCTGATGAACGAATGGGGCAACCGCGCGCAGGATTTCGGCGCCATCCTGGACGAGGACGCCATCACCGCGCTGCGCGGCATGAAGACCGACACGGCCACGGCCACGCTCGCGTTGGAGGGCATGAAGAACACGCTGGTGTCGGAACTGGCCCCTGCCCTGTCTGACTTCACCGGCCAACTCAAGAGCGAGGAATCCCGCAAGGCGCTGCAGGACACGGCCAAGGGCATCGGCGCGATCGCTGCGCAGGCGGCCTACGCGTCCTCGGAGATCCTCGGCCTCGCTGGCACCTACACCTCCTGGCTACGCGGCCAGGGCTTCCTGCCGGTCAACGAACGCAGCGACGTGGGCGACCTGCAAGCGCGCCAGAAGGCGCTGCAGCAGTCGCTGAGCCGCTGGACTGGCGTGTTTGGCGATGACGCCAAGGCCAAGGTGCAGAAGGAGGTCGAGCAGATCGCGAAGTGGATCCAGGAGGCGCAGGCTCGCGGCCCGAAGGTGACGCTCCTGGAGAACGGTGCGCTGATGCCGGAATCGGCGCTCAAGCCGAAGTCCGGCAAGCCGTACACGCCGCCTACCGAGACCACCAGCAAGGTGGATGACCTGGCCCGGGCCTACGCGGCGGCCTCGCTGGAGTTTGAGCGCAGCATAGCCCTGTTCGACCAGAGCGCTGACGGTTCGGCCAAGGCCACCGAGCTGCAGCGGCTCAACTTCGACTTGCTCAAGGGTTCGCTCAAGGGCCTGGCCCCGGAGCTGGCCGAGAACCTGCGCAGCCAGGCGGCCGTGCTCGACAGCCTCACCGCGCAGCGCGAAGCCGCCCAAGAGGCCGCCAAGGCGACGGAATACCTCTACGGCCTGCAGGAGGAGCTGGCAACGGCGCGCGCTGCGCTCAACGTGGACGTGCTGGGTGCTGGCATGGGCCAGCAGGAGCGCGAGCGCGCCCGCGCGCTGCTGGGGATCGAGGAGGACTACCAGCGCAAGCGGGCGGACCTGCAGCGGCAGTACCAGGCCGGAGAGATCACCCAGGCGCTGTACACCACCGAGACGGAAGGCCTCAGTTCGGCGCTGCGCGAACGCCTGGAGCTGCAGCGCGACTATTACCGGCAGGTAGACGCCCTGCGCGACGACAGCATGGCCGGCATGCGGGATGCGTGGGCCGACTATGCGACCGACGCCACCGACTACAACAAAATGGCCTACGAGGCGACAAAGGGCTTTCTGGACACCACCACCAGCGAAGTGGGCAACAGCATCGCAGAGCTGGTGAAGGGCAACGAAAGCCTGTTCGACTCGGTGAAGAACCTGGCCGTGTCCATGGGCGAGACCGTCATCAACACCCTGTCGAACATGGCCGCCCAGTGGCTGGTTTACCAGGTGGTACAGCGGACGGTCGGAGAGTCCACGTCCAAGCAGTCCACGGCCACGCTGGCAGGCAACGCGGTGGCCACCGCAGCCCAGGCCGCAATCGCCGCCTACGCGTCGACGGCGGCCATCCCGATCACCGGCCCCATCATGGCGCCGGCGGCGGCGGCGGCCGCTCTGTCGGCAACCGCGCCCTACGTGGCCACGGTAGTGGCGTCCTCGGGCCTGGCCGGCATGGCGCACGACGGTATCGATGCGGTCCCGGAAACCGGCACCTGGCTGCTGCAGAAGGGCGAGCGGGTCACCACGGCGGCGACCAGCGCCAAGCTTGATGCCACCCTGGATCGTGTGGGCCGCGACGTGGATGGCGGTGGCAGTCGCCAGCTGCAGCAGAACATCACGATCAACGGTGACCCAAGCACCCGCGACCTTGAGCGATACAAGGCAGCGATGCGAGAGGGAGCGGACTTGGCGTATGCCAGGGTGCAGAACGACATTGCAAATGGAACCGGCATCGGCAAGACGCTGCGAGCGAGCAACAACGTAGGCCGGCGGCTGAGGTAATCGCGCTGCACTTACCCTGCACTTACGAAAAAGCCGGCTCAAGGCCGGCTTCGTCATATCACCTGAAAAATCAGGGATTTATTTGGTGGGCGGTACAGGGATCGAACCTGTGACCCTTGCCGTGTGAAGGCAATGCTCTACCGCTGAGCTAACCGCCCGGTGTGTTGCTGAGCCGCTCATTATAGGAACTTTTCAGAGGCCGTCAACAGTTTTCACATCCGTCTTCACGTGTGTTTTCGAGGCGTGCCGCCGGGCGTGGCCCGGCGCTGCCTCACATCGTGTGGGTGGGCTTGTCCGAGCTGGTCAGGCCGGCCAGCTGGGTCTCGATCTTATGGCGCACGCCCTCGCCTTCGGCGCCGTCGGCCAGCTGCACGCCGATGCCCGCGGTACGGTTGCCCTGCGCCCCTGCCGGGGTCACCCAGATCACCTTGCCGGCCACCGGCAGGCGCTCGCTGGAATCGGGCAGGGTCAGCAGCAGGAACACCTCGTCGCCGAGGAAGTAGCGCTTGGGCGTGGGCACGAAGATGCCGCCGTTCTTCACGAACGGCATGTACGCGCTGTACAGCGCGGCTTTGTCCTTCACGGCCAGGGACAGGATGCCCTGGCGGGCGTTGCTGGCACTCATCGATTTCCCCTTGCGGCAGGCCGCTCGTTCACCTTGTTCCAGGCCAGCAGCAACTCGACCACCGCAAGGTCTGCACGCACCGTGGTGCGCAGCAGGTCGCGGGTGCGGTTGGCAGCGTCGAACCAGGCTGCCAGCTTGTGCAATCGCTCCGGCGCGGTCAAGGCGTCCGTGCTGGCCTGGGCCAGCGCCAAGTCGGCGGCGAAGCGCAGGCGCAGCGCCGCGTTGTCATCACCGCACCATTTCTGCGCCAGCTCCACCGCGCCGGTCCTGCCGGTGGCCAGCTGCTCCAGGTCGCGGGCCACCTCACGGCGCAGGCTCAGCCCGTCCTCGCGCAGCCAGTTGTCGGCCTGGCCGGGATGGCCGCGCGCGGCGTCCAGCGCTTCGCGTGCGGAGGCGTCGCTGTGGCCCTGCTGCTGCAACCAGGCCAGCGCTTCCTCGTGCGGCGGCAGCTTGAACTCCAGGCGCTGGCACCGGCTGCGGATGGTCTGCGGCAGGCGTGCCGGGTCGCTGCTGATCAGCCACAGGTACCGGCCGGGCTGCGGTTCTTCCAGCGTCTTGAGCAGTGCATTGGCCGCGGAGCGGTTGATCGCATCGGCCGGATCGACGATCACCACCTGGGCCACGCCGTACTGCGGGGTCAATGCCAGTTTGTCGGTGATCTCGCGCACCTGCTCGATGACGATCTCGGTGCGCAGCTTGTCGCCACTCTTGTTTGGAATGAAGCTCACCAGCTGCAGGTCCGGGTGGGTACCGGCAGCGATCAGGTGGCGGGTGCGCGTGGCGTGCGCGGCATCGCCCTGCGCCAGCACGTGGTCGGCAAGCGCCAGTGCAACCTCGCGCTTGCCCAGCCCGGCCGGGCCGCAGATCAACAGGCCATGCCCCAGCCGGCCCGCGTCGAGCGCGGCCACGGTCTGATCGAATGCGCGCTGCTGCCAGGGCGAGAAGGTGCTCATGCGCCCTTTCCTTCCTGCAGCCAGCGCTCGACCCGCGCGATCACGTCGGCGGCCACGCGTTCCTGCACCTGGCCCGCGTCGATCACGGCGAAACGCTGTGGGTCCTGCTGGGCGCGGCTGCGGAACACTTCACGCACGCGCTGGAAGAAATCGTCCTGCTCGCTCTCGATGCGGTCCGGCCACAGGTCGCGGCCATTGGCGCGCGCACGACCGACCGCCACGTCCACATCCAGCAGCAGGGTCAGGCCCGGCAACAGGCCAACGGCACGGCGCTCCAGCTCGGCAATCCACTGCGGGTCCAGGCCACGGCCCCCTCCCTGGTAGGCGTAGCTGGAATCGGTGAAGCGATCACTCAGCACGTAGGCACCGCGCTGCAGGGCCGGCTGGATCACCTCCCGCACGTGCTGCGCGCGGGCGGCGAACACCAGCAGCAGTTCGGCCTCGGCACTGAGCGGCTCGGCGGCGATCTCGGCATCGGGCTTCAGTATCAGGCTGCGGATGCGCTCGGCCAGCGGCGTGCCACCCGGTTCACGCGTCAACACGACCTCATGGCCATGCTGGCGCAGGCACGCGCGGATGGCATTGATCGCAGTGGTCTTGCCGGCGCCTTCGCCGCCTTCCAGGCTGACGAAACGCGGGTGGCGTAGCAGCGCGGGACTCATTGCGCCGGGGTCTCCTGGGTGCGTTGCTGGCGCAGCTGCTGCAGGTAGCGCGCTACCGCAGCGTTGTGCTGGTCCAGGCTGGACGAGAACACGTGCGCGCCACTGCCATCGCCAACGGCGACGAAATACAGTGCATCCCCCGCTGCCGGGTGTGCCGCGGCCATCAGCGCGTCGCGACTGGGCATGGCGATGGGGGTCGGGGTCAGGCCCGCACGGGTATAGGTGTTGTAAGGCGTATCGGTGGTCAGGTCGCGGCGGCGGATGTTGCCGTCGTAGGCCGCGCCGATGCCATAGATCACGGTGGGATCGGTCTGCAGGCGCATGCCGATCTGCAGGCGGCGCATGAACACGCCGGCAATCTGCGGGCGCTCGCTGGCCAGCGCGGTTTCCTTCTCGATGATCGATGCCAGCGTCAGCAGCTCGTACGGCGTGTTGATCGGCAGGTCCGGTGCACGGCTCTGCCAGGCCTCGTCCAGCGCCTTTTCCATTGCCGCATGCGCACGCTTGAGCACATCCACGTCGCTGTCACCGCGCTGGTAGATGTAGGTCTCCGGCAGGAACCGGCCTTCCGGATGCTGGCCGCCGAAGCCCAGGCGCTGCATCAGTGCCGCATCATCAAGATCATCGGTGGTGTGCAGCAGTGGATCGGCACGCTTCAGCGCCGCGCGCAGCTGGCGGATGTTCCAGCCTTCGATGATGGTGACGCGGTGCTGCAGGACCTTGCCGGCGCGCATGCGCAGCAGCAGCTCGCGCGGGGTCAGTTGGTTGTCCAGCGCGTACTCACCCACCTTCAGCTTGCCGGCGGCGTCGAGCTGGCGTGCCAGCAGCTGCCACTGTGCGTCCTGGCCTTCGTCCACGCCCGCCTCGCGCAGCTTGCGCAGCACGGTGTTCAGGCCATCGCCGCTGGCGATCACCACGGTCTCTGCGGAGGGGGAGATCCGGGCATCGGCGAACTGGGTCTGCTTGTAGAAGAACCACGCACCCGCGCCGGCCACGACCGCGACCAGCACCACCAGCAGCGTTACCACGAACAGACACCCGCGCTTGGCTCCCGCCATGGATTACCTCAGAACTCGATTCCGTCGTGCAGGATACCGTGCCGGTGGTGTGGGGTCATGGCCGGGGTGGCACTCAACCCCGCTTCGCTCGCCGGGCATGGCCCGGCGCTACCGGGAGGGTGATGCGTCGGTAGCGCCGGGCCATGCCCGGCGGGGGTCGATCGCCTACCCTTGCTGGCCCAGGGCGCGCAGCAGGCCACGCGCTTTGGCGCGGGTCTCGTCCAGCTCCTTGTCCGGGTCCGAATCGACCACGATGCCGGCGCCGGTGCGGAAACTGACCTCGTGGCCGTCCACCTCGGCGGTACGGATCAGGATGTTCAGGTCCAGGTCGCCATCGCGGTTCAGCCAGCCGAACGCCCCGGTATAGGCACCGCGCGGCACCTGCTCCAGCTCGCTGATGATCTGCATGCAACGCACCTTCGGGCAGCCGGTGATGGTGCCGCCGGGGAACGTTGCGGCGATCACTTCGCCGGGGGTGACCTCCGGGCGCAGATGGCCGCTGACGTTGCTGACGATGTGGTGCACATGGGCGTAGCTCTCCACCGTCATCAGTTCATCAACCACCACGGTGCCGGGCAGGCAGATGCGGCCCAGATCGTTGCGTTCGAGGTCGATCAGCATCACGTGCTCGGCGCGCTCCTTCGGGTGCCCGACCAGCTCCTGGATGCGCGCGGCATCATCGTCACCCTCGAAACGCGGGCGCGTGCCCGCGATCGGCCGGGTCTGCGCGTGGCCGGCATGCACCGATACCAGCCGCTCCGGCGAGGAGCTGACCACGTGCCGCCCAAACGCACTGAACAGGCCGGCAAACGGTGCGGGGTTGGCGCGGCGCAGCTGTGCGTACAGGGCCTGCGGGCTGACCGGCGTGGCGAACTGCGCGCTCCAGCGCCGCGACAGGTTCACCTGGAACACATCGCCGGCGCGCAGGTAGTCGATCACCCGGCGCACGCCGTCGGTGAAGCGCTGCGGCGCGTCTTCGCCGACCGACTGCGGCGGCTGCCAGCCCTGCCCCGCCTCCGGCAGCGCCTGCGCGGCCAGCGCCACCAGCGAGTCCAGCAGCGCCTGCTCGCCCGCTTCGGCGATGACGAAGCTGGCGTGGTTCTGGTGATCGTGCAGCACGGCCGCCGGGCAGCGCAGCGCCAGTGCCGTCGGCCGGCCATCATCGCGCGCACGCGCCGGCAGCACCGGCTCGATCTGGCTGGCCACTTCGTAGTCGAGCATCAAGGCCCAGCCGCCGCGGAACGGCAGGCTGTGACTGCCATCGTGCGGCAGCCGTGCCTGCTGCCAGGCGCGGTCCAGCGCCTGCAGGAAGCTGCCGGGCTGCACCGTATCCTGCTGGTCGCGCACGCAACCATCGGCATCCAGGCGCAGCGTGTCGCCCTGTGCGGCCAACAGCAGGCTCCAGCGCCCCTGCGCGGTGCCGGAAGCGGTGGACTCCATCAGCAGCGGGAAACGTTCCGGCGCCTGCTGCTGCAGGGCCAGCAGATCGATCGGATGCGGCAGCGGGTGGATCAGCGGGGCGTGGGTCATGGTGGCCTGCAGGGGAATTCAGATACACGGAAGCCGCCTTGCGGCGGCTTCCTCGTGCGTGGAGCACGTCCGGTCGAGCATGGCCCGACGCGACAACCCGGTCAGACGCGCTTGAAGATCAGCGTGCCGTTGGTGCCGCCGAAGCCGAAGCCATTGGACATCACCACGTCGACCTTGGCCTGGCGCGCTTCATTGGGGACGTAGTCCAGGTCACAGCCTTCGCCCGGCTCCTGCAGGTTGATGGTCGGCGGGATGACGTTGTCCTGCAGCGCCATCACCGAGAAGATCGCCTCCACACCGCCGGCAGCGCCGAGCAGGTGGCCGGTCATCGACTTGGTGGAGCTGACCATCATCTTGTAGGCGTGGTCGCCGAAGGCCGTCTTCATCGCCATGGTTTCGCCCAGGTCGCCCAGCGGCGTGGAGGTGCCATGTGCGTTGAGGTAACCCACCTGTTCCGGATTCAGGCCAGCGTCCTTCAACGCCATGGTCATGCAGCGGGCAGCGCCTTCGCCGTTCTCGCTCGGCGCGGTCATGTGGTACGCGTCGGAGCTGGCGCCGAAGCCGGCCAGCTCGCAATAGATCTTCGCGCCACGGGCCTTGGCGTGCTCGTACTCTTCCAGGATCAGGATGCCGGCACCGTCGCCCAGCACGAAGCCGTCGCGGTCCTTGTCCCAGGGGCGCGAGGCCTGTTCCGGTGCGTCGTTGCGGGTGGACATGGCCTTCATCGCGCAGAAGCCGCCCACGGCGGTCGGCGAGGAGCCGCGCTCGGCGCCGCCCACCACCATCACGTCCGCATCGCCGTACTGGATCATGCGCATGGCGGTGCCGATCGAGTGGTTCGAGGTGGCGCAGGCCGAAACCGCCGAAAACGACGGGCCCTTCAGGCCGGTGATGATGCTCAGCTGGCCCGGCAGCATGTTGATGATGGTCTTGGGCACGTAGAAGGGCGAGATCTTCTTGCCCTCGTGGAATTCGATGGTCTGCTCTTCGATGCCGAGCAGGCCGCCGATGCCGGCGCCGACGATGGCGCCGATGCGCTCGGCATTGGCGTCGGTGATCTCCAGGCCCGAATCATGCAGGGCCATGAACGAGGCACCGAGGCCGTAATGGATGAACGGGTCCATCTTCTTGGCATCCTTGCCGCTGACCCGATACTTGCCGAACAGTGCATTGTCGGCGGTGATGTCGAAGCCCTTGACCTCACCTGCAATCTTGGTGGTGAACCGTTCCAGGTAGGAATCGGCGACGTTGGTCAGCGGACCGATGCCCGAACGACCATGGGTGATGCCTTCCCAGCTGCTGGCCAGATCATTGCCCAACGGCGAGACGATACCCAGGCCGGTTACGACGACGCGACGCTTCATTGCTGATTCTCCTGACCCGAAGATGCTTTCGGGCAACGCGGTTTGCTTCGGTGTGATGCGCAAACACACGGGGCCGCAACAGCGGCCCCATGGGGTGCGGTGCGCGCCGGGCGGATGCCTGCACGCGCACTGCCGTCTGACATCAGGCCTTGACGTGGGCCTTGATGTAGTCGATGGCGGCCTGCACGGTGCTGATCTTCTCGGCTTCTTCGTCCGGGATTTCGCACTCGAATTCTTCTTCCAGCGCCATCACCAGCTCGACGGTGTCCAGCGAGTCAGCGCCCAGGTCATCGACGAACGATGCGCTGGTGGTGACTTCTTCTTCCTTGACGCCAAGCTGTTCGACGACGATTTTCTTGACGCGTTCTTCGATGGTGCTCATGGGATCTCGCTCCAGATGGAGTTGTGGTTCAAAAGTGGTCGCCATCAAGGGCGATGGCCGTGGGATAGTGTAGTGGAAACCGGCGCGCCCTTGCATTGCAGCAAAAATCCACGCAGATCAACCACTTGCGGCGCAATCCGTGCGCCCCTTGCTTACGGCATGTACATGCCGCCGTTCACATGGAGGGTTTCGCCGGTGATGTAGCCGGCAGCCGGGCTGGCCAGGAAGGCCACCGCATGGGCGATGTCTTCCGGCGAACCCAGGCGTTCGAGGGCGATGTCGTTGATCAGCGCGGTGCGCGCTTCTTCCGGCAGTGCCTTGGTCATGTCGGTGTCGATGAAGCCCGGCGCGACCACGTTGACGGTGACGCCACGCGAGCCGATCTCCTTGGCCAGCGACTTGCTGAAGCCGATGATGCCGGCCTTGGCGGCCGCGTAGTTGGCCTGGCCGGCATTGCCGGTCACGCCCACCACCGAGGCGATGTTGATGATGCGGCCCTTGCGTGCCTTCATCATGCCGCGCATGACCGCCTTGCTGGTGCGGAACACGCTGGTCAGGTTGGTGTCGATGATCGAGGCCCAGTCATCGTCCTTCATGCGCATCAGCAGATTGTCGCGGGTGATGCCGGCGTTGTTGACCAGGATCGAGATCGGGCCGAATTCCTTGGCGATGCCATCCAGCACGCTGTCCAGTGCGGCGGCATCGGTGACGTTCAGTGCGCGGCCGTGACCCCCATGGGCCGCCAGGCGCTCGCCGATCGCAGCAGCGCCGGACTCGGTGGTGGCGGTGCCGATGACGGTGGCGCCCTGGGCGGCCAGCAGATCGGCAATGGCGGCACCGATGCCACGGCTGGCGCCGGTGACCAGTGCGATTTCACCCTGCAGGGGCTTGCTCATGATGGTTTCCTCAGACGGGGGCAGCCGCCCCACCCGCGCCGCGTGCAGCGGCCACTGGCAGGGTCGGCAGGAACAGGGGCGATCAGGCCGACCATGCCTCGCGGGCGCTTTCAAAGTCGCCCGGGGTCGCCAGCGAACGGCCGTCGATGGCCTTGTCGATGCGCTTGACCAGGCCGGTCAGCACCTTGCCCGGGCCACATTCGGCAACCTGGGTGATGCCACGGGCGGCCAGGGCCTGCACGCAACCGGTCCACTGCACCGGCTGGTACAGCTGCTGGACCAGCGCGGTGCGGATGGCATCCACGCCGTCGTGCACCTGGGCATCGACGTTCTGTACCACCGGCAGCTGCGGAGCCTGCCAGGACAGCCCGGCCATCACTTCGGCCAGACGGTTGGCGGCCTCGCGCATCAACGGGGTATGCGAGGGCACGCTGACGGCCAGCTTCACTGCCTTGCGCACGCCCTTTTCGGCCAGCAACGCCAGCGCGCGGTCGACTGCTGCCGCATCGCCACCGATCACGATCTGGCCGGGCGAGTTGAAGTTGGCCGGTACCACCACCTGGCTGCCCGCTGCTTCGGCGCAGACGTCCAGCACCAGCTGGTCTTCGGCGCCGAGCACGGCGGCCATGGCGCCCACGCCGGCCGGAGCCGCGTCCTGCATCAGCTGGCCGCGCAGGCGCACCAGGTGCGCACCGTCATGCAGGCTCAGCGCGCCAGCGGCGACCAGCGCCGTGTACTCGCCCAGGCTGTGGCCGGCCAGCACCGACGGGCGCGGACCACCCACGGCATTCCAGGCGCGCCACACGCCGATGCTCGCCGCCAGCAGGGCCGGCTGCGTGTATTCGGTACGGTTGAGCATTTCCTCCGGGCCACCCTGGGACAGCGCCCACAGGTCGACGCCGGCACCATCGGATGCCTCGGTGAAGGCCTCACGCACCTGCGGGTGCAGCTCGGCCAGCTCGGCCACCATGCCCACAGACTGCGAGCCCTGGCCGGGGAAGACAAAAGCGAGGGTGGATACGGTCACGCGGTCATCCGCTTGTTGCAATCGAAGCGGGCCATGATAAGGGTGAATCCGCCGTGTCGTCTGTACGTGCGCGTATGCAGGGCGTATGGAGCGCGCCAGCAATGCCGGGCCGGCGAACGGTTGCGGCAGCGCCAAGCCATGCCCGGTGAACGGCTCCGGTAGCGCCGGGCCATGCCCGGCGGATGCAATCAGCAGAACAACTGCAGAATGTCCAGTTCGCCATCGGCAAAGAAGTCCATGCACAGCCCGACCACCATCAGCACCCCCATGGTGGTGGCGCCGTGCGCGATGAAGATCGAATGGGCCAGCGTGCGCGCCGAGCGTCCGAGCTTCATGCAGACCCGGGCCAGGCGCTGCAGGCGGCCGCTCACAGCGTGCACGTGCTCGCGTACCGGCGCCTGCACGGTGCCGATCGCCTCGGCCATCATCGCCTGCAGGCAGTCAGGCCGGTCGGCGTAGTACTTGGCCACGCCATAGCCGAACATCAGCCAGTCGCGCGCCTGGGCTTCGGCCAGATCCATCACTTCCAGCGGATCTTCCTCGAAGTCGATGAAACCGACCCGCTCGCCATCCCAGGTGAGGTTGCGCGGCAGCGGCTGGCCGAAATAGGCGCCACGGCTGTGTGCTTCGGCAAGTGCCCGCATTGCGGCCATCACCAGCCGGTCCCGCCCGGCGTCGTCGGCCTCGCGCAGGCAGGTGTTGAACGAGCTGCCGTTGTCCCCGATCACCAGCGCGGCATGGCCGCTGCCGATCACGTCGGGCACGTTCACCCCTTGTGCCTGCAGTTCGCCCAGGCGGCGGGCCTCGACCTCGCGTGCGGCGTCTCCGCCCCGGTGCGGCGGCGGGCGCAGCGCGTCCAGCTGGAACCGGCGGGCGACGAAATTGAGCAGGCCCAGGGCCATGGCTCGGCTTCCCTTGCCGTACTGCTTCAGCCAGGCGCGCTGCCCGTCGATGACGATGGGCTCAACCATGACAGGACCTCCTTAAACGCGTTACGGCCCCGGAGGGCCGCAACGACAGACTTCACGTTGTCGTAACTTGCACTATCAATAGCGCAACAGGGCCGAACCCCACGTGAAGCCGCCACCAAAGGCTTCCAGCAGCAGCAGCTGACCGCGCTCGACGCGGCCCGAGCGGACCGCAGCGTCCAGCGCCAGCGGCACCGAGCCGGACGAGGTGTTGCCATGCTGATCGACGGTGACTACGACCTGGTCCATCGACATTTCCAGCCGCTTGGCGGTGGCTTCGATGATGCGCAGGTTGGCCTGGTGCGGGATCAGCCAGTCCAGGTCCGACTTGTCCAGACCATTGGCAGCCAGGGTCTCGTCCACGACCGAGTCCAGCGCCTTGACGGCGTACTTGAACACGTCGTTGCCCTTCATGTTGATGGTGCCGCCGCCATTGGCGCCGTCCTTGAAACCGGCCGAAACGCCGACCGGATTCCACAGCAGTTCCTTCTTGCTGCCATCAGAGTGCAGATGCGTGCTGAGGATGCCGGTTTCCTCGTCGGCCTTGAGCACGACGGCGCCAGCACCATCACCGAACAGCACGCAGGTGGTGCGGTCGTTCCAGTCGACGATGCGGGTCAGGGTTTCCGCGCCGATCACCAGCACGTGCCTGCAGTCGCCGGAACGGATGAACTTGTCGGCCACGCTCAGCGCGAACACGAAGCCCGAGCAGGCCGCGTTGACGTCGAAGGCGGGGCAACCGGCCACACCGAGCTTGGCCTGGATGAGGCACGCGGTGGACGGGAAAATCAGATCAGGCGTGGTCGTGCCGACCACGATCATGTCGAGCTGGGAAGCGTCGATGCCCGCCGCTTCAAGCGCACGCAGCGCAGCCTGGTAGCCGAGATCGCTGGTGGTCTCGCCTTCGGCCGCAATGTGCCGCTCACGAATACCGGTGCGCGTCTGGATCCACTCGTCCGAGGTTTCGACCATTTTTTCCAGGTCGGCGTTGGTCAGGACTTTTTCCGGCAAATAGCTGCCGGTGCCCGCGATCCTCGAGTAGATCCGCTTGCTCATCATGTTTCCTGTTGCGCGGGCCGCCGATCACCGGCACGCCCGGGGAAAGAAGGCAAAGGCCGCTGCCCGTCGGGCAGCGGCCTTCCCGGCACATCAATCTTCTTCGACGGCCGAGGTCTTGGTCTGGATGACCTTCTTGCCACGGTAGAAACCGTCGGCAGTGATGTGGTGACGCAGATGCACTTCACCGGTGGTCGGGTCGGTCGACAGCTGCTTGGCGCTCAGGGCGTCATGCGAACGACGCTGGCCGCGACGGGACGGGGTAACACGGGATTTCTGGACAGCCATGGGATTGCTCCAAACTCGGTTCGTTTTGCTTCGTCGTTTCGTCGCACAGGACGCCAGCGCCCAGCACACTTTTCGCTTTCGCCGCAGCCGCCGACGACAACCGGCTGCTATTGTTTCTTCAACGCCGCCAACGCCGCGAACGGGTTGGCCTTCTTCGTTTCTTCTTCGCTCGGTGCCCAGTCCTTGTCGACTGCTTCACCGTCGGGTGACAGCGGTACCACCGGCACCGCCAGCACCAGTTCGTCCTCGACCAGGTCCAGCGGACGCAGCTGGCCATCTTCCGGCACCAGCAACGCCTCGTACTCCTCCGGCAGGGACGATTCCTCGTCCTCGTCGCGGATCAGGCCAAGCCTCTGGGTCACCTTCACCGGCAACAGGAATCGCTGCATGCTGCGCTGACAGGTCAGCGGCAGCGCGGTGTCGATGGTCAGTTCCACATAGGATACCCGCAAGACGTCGTCGCGACCGAACTCAAGCGAGTACACGCACTCGCCGTCGGTATCTGCGACCAACCCCTGCAGGCGGGTCAATTCAGTCAGGGACACCTGACCGTCGAAGCGCCTTCGCGCTACAACCATCCGCCAGGCATCCAGCGTTTCGGGCACGTTCGCGGACATAAGCCGCTGAATACTAAGGATCCGGGCGGCAGCTGTCAAATGCCCGCCACATGAGGCTTGCCGCTGGCGGTCAGGCCGGGCCAGACTGCCGCACCCTGCCCCGGTATTGTTGCATGACCCTGGTCCTGGCCTCCACCTCCCGCTACCGCCGCGAACTGCTGCAGCGGCTGGCCCTGCCCTTCGACTGCGCGCGCCCGCAGGTGGATGAAACGCCGTTGAACGGCGAAGCCCCGCTGGATCTGGCGGTACGGCTGGCCGCGGCCAAGGCGGCCGATGTGGCCGCCCACCACCCGGGCGCCTGGGTGATCGGCTCGGACCAGGTCGCCGATCTGGAAGGCCGGCCGCTGGGCAAGCCAGGCACGGTCGATGCCGCCTGTGCGCAGTTGGCGGCCATGGCCGGACGCACCGTACGCTTCCACACCGCCCTCAATCTCACGCGGGACGGAGAATCGTTTGCAGCGCTGGATCTGACCGAAGTGCGCTTCCGTCATCTTGATGCCGCGGAAATCGCCCGTTATGTCGCTGCCGAGCAGCCCCTTGACTGTGCCGGCAGCTTCAAATGCGAAGGACTGGGCATCAGCCTGTTCGAAGCCATCGACAGCCGCGATCCCACCGCGCTGGTCGGCCTGCCCCTGATCGCCCTGTGCAGCCTGCTGCGCAGGGCCGGATTCCGGGTGCCCTGAGCCCCGGGGTAGCGCCTTCAGCGCTTCTCCACCACGAACGGCTGCTCCTGCCATGCTTCCACGCTGCCGTCGTGGCCGTACAGGCGCAGGCCCAGCCAGTGCTTGCCCGGTGCCAGCACGGAGGTATCGAGGCTGGCATCGAAGCCCACGGCCGGATGCTGCGGATCGGTGCTGTCCGGCCAGGCCGGGCGCAGGTCGAACTCGCGACCGTAGCGTGCATCGCCGATCGAGCGGCCATCGACCAGCACCTCCACGCGCGCCAGGCCGACGCCGTCCTTGAAGGCCCAGCCCCGGATCGCCAGCGTGCCGGACACCTTCTCGCCATTGGACGGCGCATCCAGCCACGCCATCGCCGGCGTCACGCAGGGCCCCGGCGCGCGCTGCGCCGGCAGGCGGAACAGCAGGAAGCGCTGGAAGCCGTGGTCACTGCTGACAATCCGTGGTGCCGGCAGCGGCCCCACCTGTTCGCAGACCGCGTGATAGCGGTCCAGCAGCTCGCGGTACCGCTGGTCGCTGGGTGACAGCACCAGCAGCATGGGCGCGGTGCGCTCACCGGCATGCACCAGGTTCCACTGCGCCAGCTGCGCCGTGCGGCCATGCTTGTCGTTGAGCGGGTGCGGCAACACTTCGATATCGCCATCGCCCAGCTGGAAGCCCAGCTCGGCCCCCACCTTGAAGTTGCCGGCCAGGACACGCGTGCCTTCCGGCATCTGCTGCAGTTCCTCGCGGACCGCCGTGGCCAACGGCTCCCAGCCGGCGAAATTGCGCGGGTAGTACTTGCTGCCGGCCATCTGCTCGCGCAGTGCCGGCGTGGATGCCATCAGGTAGTAGCCGAACGCCAGCACCATGCCCAGCCCTGCCAGCCACCACCCTGTCCTGCGCAGCCAGCGCGGCCATCCATTGAGCACCACCGGTACCGCGACCAGCAGCGCCAGGTAGCCCGGCAGCGGCCAGTGGAAACTGATGCGCTCGACATCGGTGAAGAACCCCAGCAGGAAGATGCCCAGCGTCGATACGCCGCCCACCAGCCCGAAGTAGCGCCACTGCACGCGCGCACCACCACCGCTGCGCGTGCCGGCCAGCGCCACCTTCCACATCGCGATGCACAGGATGGGGGTGACCAGCATCGGCTGGATCACCAGGAACCACAGCCCACCCCACTCGAACGCCCAGGGATGGCGCTCGACCACCTGGAACTTCAGCCCGGCATCGTGGTTGTCCGCATTCCACGCCAGCAACGGCAACCAGGCCAGTACACCGATGGCCAGCGCGACCCAGACCCGCGGATCGGCCAGCATGCGCCGGCCCTGCGGCAACGCCAGCAACGCGATGAAGCCGACGCCGATCACGCCGATGAAGCGATAGTGGCTGAGCGCACCGATCAGCAGGCCCAACGCCAGCTTCATCGCCGATGATGCGTCCACGTTGTGCAGCAGGCGCGCACCCGCGTGCAGGCACAGCACGGCCGCCAGCGCCATGGGGACGTCCGGCACCGCCAGCAGACCCAGTGTGGCCGACAGTGGCATCAGCAGAGTAAGGCTGCCTGCCTGCCAACCGGCCACCGCACCGAACCAGCGCGTGGCGATGCGCGAAACCAGCCAGGGCAGCAACGCACCGATCGCCAGGAACGGCAGGCGCAGGGCCAGCACGTGATGACCGCCGATCTCCACGCCCAGCCGCGCCATCCACGCGGTCAGGCCCGGCAGATCGGAATAGGCCGCCGCCAGGTGCTGGCCTTCCTGCCAGTAGAACGCTTCATCGACGAACAGTGGCAGGCGCGCGGCCACCACCAGCTTGGCCGCTGTGACCAGCGTCCATAACCAGAGAAAAATCGTCCGTGCGCGCTGTTCGCCCTGCATTGCTCTATGGATAATCGAAGAGATTCCAGATCAGAGACGATCATGCCAGCTTCGTCCCCCAGTCCCAGCATGCTAACCGATCAACTGCGCCAGTCCCTGCGGGAGGCCCAGGATCAGGTCAACGCGCTGGTGCTGGGCAAGGTTCCGGAAGTGCGGCTCGCCTTCGTCGCTCTGCTGTCCGGTGGACATCTGCTGATCGAGGACCTGCCCGGCCTCGGCAAGACCACGCTGGCCCACGCGCTGGCCAGCAGTCTGGGCCTGGGCTTCCAGCGCGTGCAGTTCACCTCGGACCTGTTGCCGGCCGATGTGCTTGGCGTATCGGTGTATGAGGCAGGCAGTCGCCAGTTCCAGTTCCATCCCGGCCCGGTGTTCACCCATGTGCTGCTGGCCGATGAAATCAACCGCGCGCCACCACGCACGCAGAGCGCGCTGCTGGAGGCCATGGCCGAACAGCAGGTGACACTGGATGGACAGACGCATGCGCTGCCGGACCCCTTCTTCGTGATCGCCACCCAGAATCCGGTGGACCTGTCGGGCACGTTCCCCTTGCCCGACTCGCAGCTGGACCGTTTCCTGCTGCGGCTGGCGATGGGCTATCCCAGCCCGCAGGCCGAGCGCGAGCTGCTGCGCGGCACCGATCGCCGCGACCTGATCGCACGTGCGATGCCGAAACTGGACGAAGTGCAGGTGCGGGCATTGCGTGAGGCCGTAGGCCAGGTCCACGCCAGCGACGCGCTGGTCGACTACGTGCAGGCCCTGCTGACCCGCAGCCGCCAGCATGCAGGCGTGCGCGTAGGGCTGTCGCCTCGTGCCGGCCTGGCGCTGCTGCGTGCAGCCCGGGCGCATGCGCTGCTGCTCGGCCGCAGCCATGTCATTCCCGAAGACGTGCAGACGCTGTTCGTGGCGGTGGCGGGGCATCGACTGGTGGCCGAAGCCGAGTCCAGCTCCGGGCCTGCGCTGGCACGCGCGATCCTGCAGACCGTCACGGTGGACTGAGCGTGGCCTCGCGCTGGGCGCGGCTGCAGCTGCTGGCACGCCCGCGTGCGCCGGAAGCACTGCCGCAGCGGTTGAACCGCCACCGCATCTACGTGCTGCCGACGCGCTTCGGCCTGTTCGTCGCCACGCTGCTGTCGGCGATGCTGCTGGGTGCGCTGAACTACAACAACAACCCCGCGTTGCTGCTGGCGTTGCTGCTGGCGGCGGCGGCAATAGCCAGCGCCATTGCCGCGCACCTGCAGTTGTCGGGCGTGCAGATCGATGCGATCTCCGCCGAGCCGGTGCCTGCCGGCCAGCCGCTGCGGCTGCGCGTGGACCTGTCGCTGCGTGATCCGCGGCCACGACAGGGGCTGCACCTGCAACTGGGCGACAGCCAGGCCTGGACCTCGCTGCCGGCACAAGGGCGCGGCGAAGTGGAGCTGGACGTCCCCAGCGAGCGTCGCGGCTGGCGGGAGCTGTCGCGCATCCGCCTGTCCATCACGCAACCGCTGGGCCTGGTCCGTGCGTGGTCGTGGGTGTGGCCGGAACAGCCATTGCTGGTGTATCCCGTGGCCGAAGCGGTGGCCCCCGCGCTGCCCGAACGCGGCAACGATCCATTGCACACCCGCGCGCACGCCAGCGGCGAAGAGCTGCACCAGCTGCGCCCCTACCGCGCCGGAGACGCCCCCCGCAGCATTGCCTGGAAGCACTCCGCGCGCCGCGACAGCCTGCTGGTCCGTGAGTACGAAAAGCCGGTCGGCATCGAGGTCGTGCTGGACTGGCACACGCTGGCGCCACTGCCGACCGAAGCGCGCATCGCACGCTTGGCGCGCTGGATCGACATGGCCGAACGCGGCGGTCGCCGCTACACCCTGCTGCTGCCCTCGCATCCGCCACTGGGGCCGGGACAGGGCGCCAGCCATCACCATCTCTGCCTGCGCGCGTTGGCGCTGATGCCGCATGACTGACGCCGCGCCCACGCTCGACCGCAACGCCCGCACCTGGACCCTGGCCAGCGCTGCGCTTGCGCTGCTGCCGTTGCTGCTGCAGTTGCCGCCGATGCTCGCCACGGTGATCGCGCTGGCTGCGCTGATGACGGCCGCGCTGTCGTGGCGACGCGTGTTGCCGATGCCGGTGCGCCTGCTGCTCGTGCTGGGCATGCTGGCCGCCATCGTCTGGCAGATGGGCCTGGTCCGCCCCGGACGCGATACCGGCTGCGCACTGCTCGCCGCGATGCTTGCAATCAAGTCCAGCGAGCTGCGCAGCCTGCGCGATGCACGCAGCCTGCTGGGCTTTGCGCTGTTCTCGCCATTCGCCGCCTTCCTGCTGGACCAGGGCCCGCTGACCACGCTGCTGGCGGCGCTGGCCGGCCTTTGTGCACTGCTGGCTCTGCAGCGCCTGGCACAGGGCGAGGGCCACGCCGACGCTTTGCCGTTGCGCGGCCAGCTGAAGGACGTCGGCCGGCTGCTGGCGCTGGGCCTGCCACTGGCGCTGGCGTCGTTCTGGCTGTTTCCGCGTCTGTCCACGCCGCTGTGGGGCGTACCCGAACGCGCGGTCAGTACGCCGGGCCTGTCCGACAGCATGGAGCCGGGGCAGTGGCTGGACCTGATGGCCGACGACACACCTGCGCTGCGGGTGCAGTTCTTCGGCGCCGTACCCGAGCCGGACCAGCGCTACTGGCGAGGACCGGTGTTGACCGACTTCGATGGCCGACGATGGACCCGTGACCGTGCCCGCACGCAGCGCCCACCCGCGATCGTCGATGCCGGTGCGCGCGGCTGGGACTACCAGATCGACTACGAACCGACCGACCGCCGCCAGCTGGTGGCACTGGATCTGCCCACCCGTGCGCCGGAAGGCAGCACGCTGGATGCGGACATGAGCCTGCTCAGCGACCGCACGCTGTCGGCGCTGAGCCGGTGGCGCCTGCACTCGGCGCCGCCGCAGCACTTCGACAGCGCGCTCCCCCCCTACCTGCGACGCGCAGCGCTGCAGTTGCCGGCCGGCTTCAATCCACGCACCGCCACCCTCGCCCGGCAGTGGCGGCAGGAGGCGGGCAGCAACGATGAGGCCGTGGTACGTCGCGCACTGCAGTGGATCACCACCGATTTCTCCTACACGCTGGACACGCCCGTGGCCGGCCGCGACCCCATCGATGAATTCCTGTTCGGCTACAAGGCAGGCTTCTGCGAGCACTTCAGCTCGGCCTTCGTGGTGCTGATGCGCAACGCAGGCATTCCGGCCCGCGTGGTGACCGGCTTCGCCGGCGGCACGCGCAACCGGGTGGGCGACTACTGGGTTGTGCGGCGGATGGATGCCCACGCCTGGGCCGAGGTCTGGCTGCCGCAACGGGGCTGGGTGCGGGTCGATCCAACGGCGGCCGTCGCCCCCGAACGCATCCTGGATACCCTCGACGATCGCCTGCTGGCAGACGCCGGCAATCCGCTGCAGCAGCGCTGGCTGCAGCTGGGTCAGATGGGCGACTGGCTGCGCCGTGGCTGGAACGACCTGGTGCTGTCCTTCGATGCGCGCCGCCAGCAGCAGCTGTTCAAGCCCCTGGGTCTGGACGACATCGCGCCGGGACAGTTGCTGTCAGGCTTCGTGATGGCCGCGTTGGCAGCCGTGCTGTGGATGGCATGGCTGCTGGCCCGGGGCGAGCGCGAACGCGACCCGCTGCTGCGCGCCTGGCACCGCCTGGGCCGGCGCTACGCCCGGCTCGGCCTGGCCCGCGAACCGCACGAGCCGGCACTGCTCTGGGCCCGTCGCGTCCATGCGTGCCGGCCCGATCCGGCCCTGCTGGCACTCAGCCAGCGTTTCGCCGACGCGCGCTACGCTGGAACTTGCACCGACCTCGCTTCATTATTGCGGGACCTGCGCAGGCATCGCCCGACTTCCGGAGCCTCCCCATGAACACCAAGTTCCTTCTCACCGCTGTGGCCACGCTGGCCCTGTCGGCCTGCGCCACGGCCCCAAAGCCGCTGCAGGGACAGTTCAGCATGGTCTCCCCCCGCGACTCGGTCGCCACCCAGCAGGTCGGCACGCCCGTGCGCTGGGGCGGCCGCATCATCGAAACCAAGCCCGGCCAGGGCGAGACCTGTTTCCAGATGATCTCGCGCCCGCTCAACGCCTCCGGCCGCCCGAACACCACCTCGTTCGATGCCAGCGACGGCCGCTTCATCGCCTGCCGCTCCGGCTTCTACGATCCGGCGGTGTTTGAGCCTGGCCGTGACGTGACCTTCATCGGCAAGATCGATGGTTACCAGAACACCCGCATCGGCGAGTACGACTATCGCCTGCCGAAGCTGTCGGCCGATGTGATCTACCTGTGGCCGGAGCAGCGACAGGTCGACGTCGTGCCCTACCCCTATGGCCCCTGGGGCCCGGGCCCGTATGGCCCGTACTGGGGCTACGGCCGCTGGGGCTGGTGGTAACACCCCTCCGGTACGCATGACGCAGAAGGCCGCCCACCGGGCGGCCTTCTGCTTGCACGGCATCGCACCGGCGGGCGCTTACTTCCCGGGCGCACCGAAATGGCCCAGCGGCGCGCCGGCCAGCAGGTGCATGTGGATGTGGAACACGGTCTGCCCTGCATCCTCGCGGCAGTTCATCACGATGCGGTAGCCCTGCTCGGCAAAGCCCTCGCGGCGCGCATACTCGGCCGCCGCCAGGGCCAGCTTGCCGATCAGGTGCGCCTGCGAAGGCTGCAGGTCGTCCAGGGTCGGAATGATTTCATTCTTCGGAATGAACAGCACGTGCACCGGCGCCTGCGGCGCGATGTCCTTGAAGCCCAGCACGTCCTCGTCTTCATAGACGATGGTGGCCGGAATCTCGCGACGGATGATCCTGCTGAAAAGGGTTTCGTTGCTCATGGTCGGCCTCGGCGGAAACGTCGCCTGCATTGTAGGCAACCCCGCCCTTCAAAGGGCCAGGCCATCAATCGCGGAATTCGCTGCGGGTGCCGAACGCGTGCGACAGCGTGCCGCGATCCACGTATTCCAGTTCGCCCCCCAGCGGCAGCCCCTGCGCCAACCGGCTCGGCCGGACTTGGCGGGACCGCGCCAGCTGCGCCAGATAATGCGCGGTGGCCTCTCCCTCGACGGTGGCGCTGGTGGCGATGATCAGCTCCTGCACTTCGCCTTCGCCAAGGCGCTGCTCCAGCTGCTCCAGGCCCAGGTCGCGCGGACCGATGCCGTCGAGCGGCGACAGACGCCCCTGCAGCACGAAGTAGACACCCCGGAAGCCGGTGGCATTCTCGATGGCAAGGCGGTCGGCGGGCGATTCCACCACGCACAGCTGGCTGCGCTCGCGGCTGCCGTTGGCGCAGGTCGGGCACAGTTCGGTTTCACTGAAATCGCGGCACTGCGCGCAGTGGCCGATGCGCTCTACGGCCAGCGCCAACACCTCGGCCAGGCGCTGGCCGCCGTCGCGTTCGCGTTCCAGCAGGTGGTAGGCCATGCGCTGCGCGGTCTTCTGGCCCACGCCAGGCAGCACCCGCAGCGCATCGATCAATTGTTCAAGCAGGGGTGCGGACACGGCAGCTTCTGGCCTTATGGGTGTGCGCGGCACCCGGCAAGGCGGGCACCGCGCCGACGATCAGAACGGCAGCTTCATGCCCGGCGGAAGCTGCATGCCGGCGGTAGCCGAGCCCATCTTCGACTTCGATTCGGCATCGATCTTGTTGGAGGCATCGTTGAACGCCGCGGCGATCAGGTCTTCCAGCATCTCCGGGTCACTGGCCAGCGACGGGTCGATGCGCACCTTGCGGCACTCCTTGGCACCGGTCAGCGTCACGCTGACCATGCCACCGCCGGCACTGCCGGTCACTTCGATCCTGGCGATTTCTTCCTGGGCCTTCTGCAGGTTCTCCTGCATCTTCTGGGCCTGCTGCATCAGTTGGGCGATGTTGCCGCGCATAGTGTCTTACTCGTCAAAAGAACGGATGGAATCGGAAACGATCCGGGCGCCGTGTTGCTGGATCAGCACCTGCACTTCCGGATCGTCCATGAAAACAGCCTCTGCCACCTGTTGCCGCTCGCCGCGCTGGCGATCGGCGCGCTGGTGCAGGGTCTCGGCCGGAACGTGTTCGGTTTCCACGGTCTCGACCACGATCTTCAGCGCGTGCCCCAAGGCCTTTTCCAGCATTTCGCCAAGAGCGGCCAGCGCGCGTTCCGAGCGCAGGTACTCAAATCCGGGCGAAAGCCCCAGTTTCAAGGTCCCCTGCCGGCAGGAGATGAAGGCGGCATTGGCCGCAAGCTGCCGTGAAGGCCCGCTCAGGCCGCTGTTGGCGACCAGGTCCAGCCAGTCTTCCGCCGTCGCCAGCTCGCCGATGTCAGCCCGCGCGCCCGTCTCCGCCGACGCGACGGGCGCAGGTGGAGCGATGACGATGCCCTCGGAACGGAACGGACGCTCGGGCGCGGCTGATGCAGCGACCGGAGGCGACGGCTCATGCCAGGGCGCGACCATGGCCGCGTCCGGCGTGGCGACATCCGCAGCCAGTGCCTGGTCGCGGGCCTCGGCCTCGTCCGTGGCCCACGGCGGAAGATCATCGACGGCCACCGGCACCGGGATGCCGTCGGCCTTGACCGGCGGTGGCGACACCGGTTCTTCAACCGGAACCGGCTTCGGCTCAGGCGTCGGATCAGGTTCGGGTTCAGGCGCCGGCTCGGGCTCCGGGTCGGGTTCGCGTGGGGCGGCCTGCGCAGGCACGCGGGCCGGGATCGCGGCAGCGGCGGCCACCGGGGCCATTTCCTGGCTGCCAGCACCCGCCCCACCACCGGGCATCGCCCCCCCGGCGGCACCGCCGGCGGCATCCACCGAACGCGGCACCGGCGGCACCGACGCTGCCGGGCGGAACGCCAGCATGCGCAGCACGGCCATTTCAAAGCCCGCGCGCGGGCTCGGCGCCAGCGACAGGTCGCGACGGCCGTTCAGGGCCATCTGATACCAGAGCTGCACCACCTCCGGACGCAGCCGCCCGGCGAATGCTGCCGCATCCAGGCCTTCAGCCGCAGCGGCAACACCCGGTACCAGCTGCTGCACCTGGATGCGATGCAGGCCTTCGGCCAAGGCCTCCAGCACGCCACTCCAGTCCGGCGAGAATTCCGCCAGTGCCGCCACCACCTGCAACAGGCGCGAACCGTCACCTTCGGCGAGGGCATCGAGCATCGCTGCCACCTGGGTGCGATCGACGGTCCCCAGCATGGTGCGCACCACATCGTCGCGCAGCGCACCACCGGCGTAGGCGATGGCCTGGTCCAGCAGCGACAGACCGTCGCGCAGACTGCCGTCGGCGGCCTTGGCCAGCTGCACGATGGCACTGCCGTCGGCTTCGATCTCCTCGGCCGCAAGGATGCGGGTCATCTGCCCCTGGATCTGGTCCTCATCCAGGCGCTTGAGGTTGAACTGCAGGCAGCGGCTGAGCACGGTGACTGGCAGCTTCTGCGGATCGGTGGTGGCCAGCAGGAACTTGACGTGCTCCGGCGGCTCTTCCAGCGTCTTCAGCAGCGCGTTGAACGCCGCCTTCGAGAGCATGTGCACTTCGTCGATCAGGTAGACCTTGTACTTGCCGCGCGAGGGCATGTACTGCGCGTTCTCGATCACCTCGCGGACGTCATCCACGCCGGTATTGGACGCGGCGTCGATCTCCAGCAGGTCGATGTAACGACCGGCATCGATGTCCAGGCAGGCCGGGCACTGGCCGCACGGATCGGCACTGGTGCCCTGCTCGCAGTTCAGCGACTTGGCGAAGATGCGCGCGATGGTGGTCTTGCCCACACCGCGGGTACCGGTGAACAGGAACGCGTGGTGGACCCGGCCACTGTCCAGCGCATTGCTGAGCGCACGGACCACGTGTTCCTGGCCCACCAGCTCGGCAAAACGCTTCGGACGCCACTTGCGGGCAAGGACGAGATAGGACATCAGGCCACCGTCTTCCATCGGATGCTCCATTGTGCCACGCCTGTCCATCCCCCTCCGCCTGCGAGGCGCCCTGAATGGGTGCTTGTGTCCTGCCACGCCGCCCGCTAGAATCTGCGCCCCTGCTGAGGTGTTTGCCGATGGCAGGGATTCGGAGAGGTGTCCGAGTGGTTGAAGGAGCACGCCTGGAAAGTGTGTAAGCGTCTAAACCGCGCTTCGGGGGTTCGAATCCCCCTCTCTCCGCCAGACTCTGCAAACCCCTGAGAAATCAGGGGTTTTGCTTTTCTGGGCCCAGCAAGGGGCAGGACACAAATCGGGACACATCCCGATGAGAGTTCCCCATCACTTGATCAAGACGCCAGCGGGGTTTTCGTTCCGTCAGCGCGTGCCTGTCGATCTCCAGCCTCTCCTGGGCTGCCGAATTCTCAAGCGAAGCCTTCGAACGCGCGAAATGCGCAGCGCCCAGGCTTGCGCCCTGGTCCTGGCCGCCCGCTATGCTGAGGTCTTCAGCGCCATCAGGAAGAACGGCATGGGCGAGAAGACGGCAGAGCAATGGCTCCAGGAGCTTCGGGGACAACGGCTCCAGGACTACACCCTCGAACGAGACGCCAATGGCACCCTGCGTATCCAAGCGGAGCCAGGCGAAGACACCGAGGCGCTGACTCGCGCCATCGAGAGCATCGGACGGGTCAATCCCGCGTTCTTCGGCGCGGCAGCCGCCCCGGTAGTTTCTTCCAAGCCCCAACCCAGCAAAGTCCTGTCGCTGATGGAAGCGCGCGATCTTTGGCTCAAAGCCATTGCGCCAGACACCATTCCCAAGACCTACAGCATCAAGAAGTCGGCCATTGATGGGTTCGTGCGCACGACCGGCCCTGACTACCCTTTGCCCAGCATCAATCGGATCGACCTGTCGAACTTCTATCAGTCGCTCGCCGACGCTGGCATCTCAACCCCGACCCGGGTGAACAAACAGTCCTACTTGGGCGGCTTCTTCGACTGGTTGATTGCCGCTGGCTACTACACAGACAGCAATCCGGCCCGAAGCCATGTCTCATACGGCAATAGCGCCAAGCGTAAGCGGCGCAAGCTGGGCTTCAAGGCCTTCGACCTGAAGCAGATCAGCCTCCTCTTTGCTCCATCGGCCTTTGCCACCTTGTCACCTGCCGCGCGCTGGGCAGCGTTATTGGGCCTGTATACGGGCGCCCGTGCCTCTGAAGTTGGGCAGCTGCTGGTGAGCGATGTGCAAACGGAGGGAGGCGTGGCCTACATCCATATTAATGACGACGGCGAGCACCAGCGCCTCAAGAGCGAGGCCAGCATCCGGACTGTCCCGATCCACGCCGACCTGATTGCCCTGGGCTTCGGCGACTATGTTGCAAGCCTGCCCACCTCAAGCCGCCTCTTCCCCCAGGCGAAGGCCAATGCCGTCAATGGCGCGGGGAACTGGATATCCAAGGCCTTTACCCGCCACCTCGCTGAGCACGGAAAGACTTGGCCCAAGGCCAAGCGCGGTTTCCATTCCCTGCGTAAGACGGTTATCCAGCAGATGCAGGGCTTCGGTGTCGCCTCAGAAATGCGCGCCCAGATCGTCGGCCACGAGCTTGATGATGAACATCATCCTGTCTACAGCCGGGAATTCACCCCTGCAGAAAAGCTCAATGGGCTGATCACCCCTGAATTCAAGACAGCAGGGCTCTCATCTTTGAGCTTCAATCTTGAGCTCGCTGCACTGAAGAAGTTGCTGGGATAGCTTATCTCCGCGCCAGGAATTACATGGAACGTCTAGGAGTATCTCTAACGGGCCAACATTGGCACTGACAAACGCCACAACTATTGCGATCAACGCAAATGGTGGTTTTATGAAAGCTCCCTCAACTGTTAGGAGCTTCATATGCCGTTAGAAAGAAAATTGGCTATCGCTAGCCGAGTGCTGTGCCCATTGATCGCACAAGACCGAACCCGAGACACTCAAGAGCGGATCGAAGACATCATCCATGCTCTCGAAATCGCCGACGAATTGATCAACCGATGCATACACCCTAAGCCTCCTGCTGACGACCACACTCTAAAACCTGCCGTTAGGGTCAGAGAAGCTGTGGTAGAACGCGACGAGGTGCAGCTGAGCGACATGATCTCAGAGCGCCGTGGCGCGGTGTCCAAGCCCACTCGGGGCCCTACCTACCACTGAGTTTGCGAAACTGGAGGTTGGCTGAGGCCCCGGCTCACCGGGGCCTTCGCTTGCCTATCAATGCAACCGCACTCCGCGTTCCTTTGCCTGCTTCATTGCTAGCAAGCCATCAGCAGGAATGGTCGCTGCAGGAGCGTCAGTGGGCGCATCCCCCAACACTGGATATCTACGCAGCAACACTTCACTCCAATTCTCCAGCTGTGAGAGGGACTCATCTGTCTGGCTGTTGTAGTCCTTCTGAGCGGCGGGGCCAGTGGCCTCGTGAGCGCGTTGATACTCCAGGCGCCCAAGTTCGAAAGCCCGAACCCGGCGCGCCCGACGCCGCGACCAATCCGACCGATTCAAGAGGCCCGGCCTTGGGTTCTGGCTTTCGAAGTTCTCCAAGGCAAATTCTGCTTGGGCCAATAAGTGGTGGGCTCGATCTTCAGCTTTCAGCCTACGCTTGAAGCGTAGAGCGTCCCGCTTCAACTTCTTCAGTCGCACGAGCAGCTCTTCCAAGTCGCCACGGAGCCTGGGCGCTGCGACGTGAGTGGATATCAGAGCAGCACTGCTGCGGAGCAACCTGCGCGTAAATCTAAGCCGATCTCGCAGCGCCTCAATCCACGCCTCGCCCCAAATTTCTAACACAGCCTTCAACGCCTGCTTGGATGCGGTGGCCTGTGGCTGCCGCGCCTCGTCATCGGCAATCGCTTCAACTGGCAGACTTCCCTCCACCGCTTCAACCACAGGGCTCACCACGTCGGAAGACAGCATTGTTTGGATGGCAGGATGCGAAGGAGCCGCGCCCGGGCCGACCAAGATGGCTTGATCGGATGCCGGTTCCATCAATCTGCCCTGCTCCGCCAAGTCAGCGACGGCGCGATCCCAAGCAGCGCTGTTAGCCTGAGCAATTCCGTCATTGCCCTGCTTAAGGACTGTATCGGCACCTCGGCGATGAAGCGCCGTCGCGTCTTTGCCCATGTGAAGTCCTGGAGCACGGGAAAGCTCCGCTGCTGTGAGCTCATCCCCTTGCTCTGCGGCCTCCGCCGCTTGGTCCTTAAGGCTACGGTGATCGACACGGGCCGAGACACCTGCAGCAGCAAGATGGGCATTGATGGCCTGCCCTACCATCTGGCGAATCCATTCCACTTCCCCTCGACCTGAGGGGCCACCATCCAGCTCCCTGGTCTTGTCCTTCAGCCCTTCTGCGTCAACCCGCCGAGTCGTGGCCAGGATATGGACGTGATAGTTGAGGCCATCTGCCGTTTGCGGCTCATGGATGCTGGATTGGACAGCGAACCTGTAACGCTGGACCAGACAGCGCGATATTTCGGCCGCCAGGTCTGAACGCTGCTCATTGCTCAGTTCGTGTGGCAAGGCCACCTCGAACTCTCTAGCGACAGTGGCGTCCTTTCGGCGCTCTGAGGCCTCTGCTGCTGGCCAGAGCTGCCGAGGATCGAAAGCCCACTCGGGCGCTTCATCTGGCGCCAGACACCGGGTTTCGACAACGCCCCCTCGCCTTCGGTAGTCGTGCCGGAGACCGGTGCGCTCATCGATGATGAGCAGCCCCGCCCTGTAGGCAGCGGCGGCAGTGGATGCGTGCCCTTGGGCACGGCTGAACGTCTTTACTCTGGTGTGATAAATGGCCATTGATGCTCCTTGTTCTGGCCCCCGCACTCGCCTTTATGCCTACGATTTAGGCTTTGGCAAGCGCTTTTTTAGGGGGTCAAGGGGCACAGCCTCTTGCGCACGCATTGCCCAAAGGGCAATGCCTAAGTGCGCTCTTGCCTTTAAGGACTCACCCGCCAGAAATCATCAATGCATGTGCTTGCCAACTGCAGCGGGAACGCCCTGAGCCCACCAGGTCACGCATCCCGCCCTCGACAGTGGCCCGCTGTCCTTGCGGATCAGGCTGCACGGCAAGACGCGCGCAACACCAAAGCAAACAACAGCTCCATCAGCCGCGTAGCTCAACCAGCCCCCCCCACCCCCTTCCCTATCCCGCAAGCCAGTGGCCTAATAGGGAATAGGATGGCTTGGGCCGTCTCCTGGCATGAGACAAGGGAATTGGACAATGCCTCCGCTCCGTCCCACGAAGAAGCAGATGTCTACCGTCAATCGTACTAACAAGCCCTCGGCGCTCAAAGCAGCTGAGGCATCACGCGTTCACTTTCCGCATACGAATCCTACCAAGCACGCCGAGCTCTACTTGGCGGACGCTCTCCAGTGGATGGCCGAGCGCGAGGAATGCTCGATTCATGCAATTGTCACTGATCCGCCCTATGGCCTTGTCGAGTTCGACGAAAAGCATGTAGACAAGCTTCGTGGAGGGGCTGGGGGAGTCTGGCGCATTCCGCCATCCTTTGACGGGGCAAAGCGCGGCCCCTTGCCGCGTTTCACCACGCTGACGGCCAAAGACAGGGAGCGCCTTACGACGTTCTTTAAGGCGTTCGCATATCAGGCCGGACGCATTCTGGTGCCGGGCGGGCACATCGTGATTGCGTCAAACCCACTGGTATCGACCACCACATTTGCGGCGATTGAAACAGCTGGTTTTGAAAAGCGCGGTGAGCTGATCCGGGTTGTGAAAACCCTACGCGGCGGAGATCGACCGAAAGGACACGAGGAAGAATATACAGACGTGTCCGTGATGCCGCGCTCCTGCTGGGAACCATGGGGAATCTTTCGTAAGCCAATTGACCAACCTACGGTCGCCGCCAACCTACGCAAGTGGGGCACTGGTGGTTTCAGGCGCGTCTCTGAGGATGAACCTTTCAGGGATTTAATCGAGGTCGCTCCGGCCAGGGACCCGGAAAGGGCGCTCGCCCCGCATCCGTCTATAAAGCCGCAAAAACTAATGCGCTACATAGTTCGAGGCGTCCTCCCTCTCGGAAAGGGCATCATTTACGATCCATTTTCGGGCAGCGGCTCCACTTTGGCCGCTGCCAGTCATCTAGGGCTGAAGGCTCTGGGGACAGAGCGAGACCCAATCTACTTTGCGATGGCTTCCGAAGCCATCCAGAAGCTGGCGAAGCTGCCATGAATTCCAAGCAGATCACACCGGATCTCATTTTAACGGATGTTAAGGCGAACTTTTTTGGTGGCCAGAAGCGTAAGTTTCTTCCAGGCCTCCTAATCGCAATCATTCGCTTCTTGCGCAGACTGAACGCGACGGGAGGGAAATACTCAAGCCTGACGGAGTTCCACAAGGACTTCCCGCTCGTCACCCAGAAGAAAAATGGAGCTGGCGTAAACACCTTCACGGTCACTGTAGATGGAAAGGATCTGGCAATCCGGAAGGACTACGACGCAATCGCCAACTTCTTTCGGAATGACAACCATCGCTATGATTTCCCAAGCTCAGCACCACACGCGACCCAGGCTTGGCGAGACTACGTCTCATGGATTGAAGCCATTCTCTCGTTTAGCGACGACTCGCTGGACAAGCTTGAGCAGGACGTAATTGACTACGTTCTAGGAGCACTGCCATCTCAAGCAATTGACCCAACCACGGTCAAGCGAGATCCGCCGTTGTTCTTGCAATACTTACAGTCGTTTGACATGACCAGCCGCGCAGGTGAGCCGACTGGTGCTGCGTATCAGGGCACAGTGTTTGGCTATATCCGTGCTGATGCTCCGCATCTACAAGTCGAAGTCGGCAAGGTAAGGACGGGCTCCAAGCGCGAGAAGCGCGTCGGCGACATTGACGCCCGCGACGGCGAAAAGCTAGTCCTCTCTGCAGAGGTGAAGCAGTATGTCGTTGACGAAGATGACATTGGCGAGTTCAGTGAGTTCTCCAAGCTTATCTCCCAACACCAAGCACTAGGACTTGTCGTAGCGCTGGGTTTCAAGGGGGATGCTGCCAAGAACATCGCGAAAATGGGGTTGGAGCCACTTTCGAGAGACGATCTTATCGAGCGCGTTCGCATCTGGGATCCTCTTAAGCAGCGCATCGCAATTAGCGCGATCCTTTACTACGCCAACTTCAGGGAGCAGAACTCCGTACTTTATGAGCGGACTCGATCTTTCATAACGTCGTGTGAAGTCAGCAACCTTCCGATATCCCCGAAAGACCCAATCAACGCCGAAGCTGAGACAGCAGACGAGTAGGCGCGGTTAGGGCAACCAAGCCTTCATCCTAGCGAACCACTCATCTCGCTCGGCCTCATTGATCGCTGTGCTCCTGAGCCAGCGGTCAGAGTGACGCACGAAAGGAACCAGCCAGAGCGGATGAACAACGTCCCGAACCTGGACTTCCAGGCGATGGGTGACCACTCCTTTGTAGTTGTATTCCCCAGTGCGGATTGCGAGCACTTCAGATCGCCGCAGATAGCGCTCGCCCTTCCCAGGGTCCCGGACCCAGATGGCATCCCTGCCCAGGTCCAAGGCAATGTGATCATGGGATACCGTGGGTTCGAACTCTTCAGGCCTATGCTTCTTCAGTTTGGGCGTTCGGCGACGGAACAGCCACGGCAAACCCCACAACAGCGCAAGGGGCCAGAAGACCAGTTGCCCGAACAGCATCAGCCCGAAGACTGCCCCGTCAGCCGTTGTGCCGTCTTCGAACACCACACCGCACAGCCACCAGAGCGCGAGACCGGTGATGATCCAGCGGATTACCTTGAACAAGGTCCACATACAAGCTTCCTAGCTTTAGTTGGCGAGGCTTTGGTTAGCGACGGTCTACAACAGTCCAGTTGCCGCCAACTTTGTCGATAACGAACATGCCAACGAGCTGCTGCTGCTCAATGCGAGTGCCGATCTGGTAGCGGGCCGTTCCAGTGACACTGCACGCGTAGCCGGGACTGTCCCCACGCACGCAGTCTCCTACCTTCAAGTGCTCAAACGTCATCGTCGTTCCCGTCGCTTCCTTAAAATACACGGCCAAGGCCTTCTCAACATCGCCACTGCCGGGCCCACCAGAGCAAGCCACCAGCAGCGCTACGGCGGAAACCATCCAAAGCTTCTTCATATGTGTTCCTTCAGTCGATGAGCAAGCAGTGCTTGCCCGGGTTGAGGCTCGTGCCAGGGAGTACCTCCCAATCAATCAGTGCCCCTGCCTTGTTGATGACGATCACGATCTGGCTAGGCCGGGCGGATGAGTCTTCATCGCGCTCTCCCAGATAGGCCAAAACGACGGCATCCTTGAAGTCATAGACCTTGCCAAAGCCGATAACGCTTCGTGTATCCGGAGGCAGCAGAATGGGCTTGCCGTCCAGCTTGATAGCGCGCTTGTAGTCCCGGCCTTCCACAGGGTCGATGCGACCGATCCTGGTTCGCACGGGAGCGGTGGGAATCGCAGAGCCATGACCCGTGGCCCAGACGAACTCAGAGACCTTGGGATGCCCTACCCCGCCCGCACTGAACTGGCCGCTCTGCAGTTGGCAAGAGAGGCTCGGCGCAGCGTCGGCAGAAGCAGCGAACGCCAGAAGACCCAGAAATCCAAAGCACCTCATATCCATACGACAAGCTCTCCGACGATTATTTGCGTTGAACGCAAATGACCGGATAAGCTTAGATCGGCACACTTCTGGGAGTCAACGTCTTTGTTGTTCTCGGATGCCCGCCCCTCAACCTACGCCTACTGTTCTTGGCCAACGTCTTCGCGCCGCCCGTGTGGCTAAGGGGTGGACGCAGGCGCAGCTTGGGGAATTGCTTTTGGGCGTGGACGACCCGAACACGGTGGCTCCCCGCATCAGCCGTTACGAACGAGGCATGCACAAGCCCGATCTGGCGACCATCGAGAGACTTGCGGAACTGCTGGATCTTCCAGCGGCTTACTTTCTTGCTGCCTCCGACACAATGGCTGAAGCCATCCTGGTGCTATCGCAGCTTGATGCTAGGAAGCAGAAAGAAGCACTGGCACTGCTAAAGCAGCTTGCTGGGCCGTAGCCTTTCAACGCATGGGGTTAAGTAAGGAATTCACACCGATCTGCGTCCAGCACCTAGGAAGGAATCGCTACTATGAACTTGGCCAACGCTAAAGAATACATTTTCCTATTTGATGTGAAGTCCAAACAAGGACCGGTCAACGTCATCGGCATTCCACTGGACTCGTCCGCCGCCATCCAGGTGCATATCGGAGCCAATTCAGAAAAAGTGGCTTCGAATTTAGAAAAGTTCCAGCCAATATTGAAAAGCGACAGCAGTGAAAATGTCCTCAAAAGCCTCATCGAAGACAAATTTTTGTTCTGCTCCACAGTTGTAAAAATGTTTGACCCACAGTCAGCCGTTACTTTGTTCGAAATTTCGTGGCTAAACCGCGCCGGGCAGACGATTAAATCATTTTACAGGATTGCCATACAAAACCGAGACATCGTCATTACAGAAGTGGCGTCACTGGATGAAGCAGCCGGATTGACCAAGGCAGAAATAGCCCGATTCAACCTTGATCTTGTTCTGAGTCAGTCGCCACCTGAGGCCACCGAAAAACTCGCATCCCACGCCCAGGCGGCCCCGTCAGCTCGCCCCATCCAAGTTCATCGAAAACAACATCTTTGAGTGGTGCCCTTGCCACCTCTCTCCAGCGAGAAGGAGGCGGACTCGACTTACAAGATGCATCCTCGCCTTGATGAGGAAAGAGCTCATCTCCCTCTCGAAGGCGCGAAGCGCTTTCATTATCATTTTTGATGTAGAGCCTTCTTGACATGATTCACCAGTATTTTCTCAACGAACGAAAAATAGTCGAGATCCAACTCATGTCAAGTGACACAAACTCATAGCTTACTTACTTCAGCCGACCAACCCTTGCATAGGTCTTTCCGTCAACGACTTTTTCGACCCGCTCGGGACTGGATCCTATTTTTTTTGCAATATCGTTGGCCGAGACACCGCCTGAGGCCAGAAGCCTGATCTGAAGCACCTGGTCAACATTCAATCTGTCATCCCGACCGCAGATCACCTGCGACGCGTATTCAGGCCTCTGCCAAGCCTCAGCAATCCATGGCGCCGGACTCCCCTTTCGAGGATGGTCTTCCGCCCACTCTTCCAAGGCCCCCTCGACCTTGTCTGGAGTAGGCGTAACCCGCTCATCGAGCATTCGGTGCCGATGAAGATAGGCGATACCTGCTTTGCCGCCAGGGATCATGTTCAGGAGGCGGCTGTCGTCCCAGTGGCCTTGTACGAAGGTCTCCTCCAGGTCTTGTATCTGGTCAAGGCTAGACGCCACACCCATCACCTTGTGATGGACATAGGTCAAGGCGCGCTCCGCCATCCTTTCTCGGTAAACCCTGTGAAACTTGTGGCCTGAACCGCGCTGTATAGCGGCCCAGTGCTCCCTCCAACGCTTCTTCCAGTCTCGTGATGTGATGCCTATATAGAACGGGCCATCATTGGGGTATTCCGCCCCAGAGCCGAAGATATGTTGATAGAGCGTGTATTTTTGTTGCAAGAAACGCCCGGCGACTCCTCGCCTAAGCAGTGCAATAGGGGCTGTGAGCAACACTGAGGGGATCGCAACATCTTTCCCGCCTTCGTTAAACTTTCGCATAAGTTCAGCATCGGCACGCAACTCATCTGCCGAGGCATAGGACCGACCTTTCATCGTTTCGAAGACGTTGAGAGAAGGGTCAGCTACGACTTCAAAACAGAATTGGGGTTGAGCTATTGCCTTCGTTGAAGCCCCATCCTCGCTGACAAAGCGATGCCCCTCTCTGATCGCGTAGGTTGCAAAGGGAAGCTGGAAATAGCGCCATCGTTCCCTGTCTTTCATGGCAACAAGGTGGATGACCGGGTATCGCTTTTTCGCAGAAAATAGATGCAACGGATTGGCAACCAGCGTAGCCGTGCCGCGATCCCGGCGAACCGCTGACGCGAGCAACCTGTCAAAAGCAGCAAAGTGATCATGCAACTCGCTAGGGGCATAGTGCCTATAGGCTTGCCGATCCAAGATCACCTCAGTAGACATCCAAATTGCCCTCGCTGCGTTCTAAGCGCACTCACCAAGCTCCATCTCCAATCCATGTGAGTACTAAGCCAGGACCCAAACCAGCACTGGCAGCCTATTTTTCGATTTGTACCGCATGCCACGCCGTCATGCCAGTGACCATCCCGGCACCTATCTAGAATGCGTTCCCCGGCCTCCCTTTCCAGGGAATCGATTGTCTGATCTCAAGTTGTGAGATAGCGCCGCTGTAGTCTCGCGCTCGACCACATCCTGAACAGACAGGCATGACATCGATTAGCGCGCTTTCACTTTCTTCGATCCCGACAAATATGGCGGATTGGTGGCTTGAACACCCCCCGACTGTGCGCCTATACCTCGGAGGAGCCGCGTGTATGCTCCTGAGCATCGCGCTCTTCCTCCATGACCCCAGATCGCTGGCTTCCGATGTCGCGACGTATGCAGGATGCGCACTGCTAGCATCTGCTTTCCTAACGGAGTGCTACTACTGGACCGTCGAGAGACTCAACTACCCCCTGATGAAACTGGCCATCACCGTATTGGGTGTTGTGACCCTCGCGGCTGCAACAGGGGTAAGCAAGATCACGGTCAACGATGCTACGGGTCAAGATCCGTCCTATTTCACCAGCGCAGTGGCGCTGTTGGTCCCGCTTTCGTTTGTCCCCGTTGCCGCTGCCCTCGTTATCGTCTTGGGGACTTTCGGGGTGATCATCGGTCTTGTCTGGGGACTAGGAAAGCTCGGCACGACCTCATCCAAGGTCCGCGATCTGGATTTGGTTCTCACTCTGACCAGAATCATCTCTGGCTTTGTGATCGTCGTAATCGCCAGCGCACTTCTAAATAGCTCATCCTTCATCTACCCATCAATGCGGTGGGTGGCCAGCCACAGCGCGCTCTTTTTCGACATGTATGAAGGATCCGGATGTTCTGCTGACGTGCGAGACCGTGTCGGGCGTGTAAATGATGATCTTGTAGTCATCGGTCGAATGACAAATTCGGGACCGCAATTCATGAGGGCGAGCTGCCCCTTGGGGCCACAAAACACGGTCCTTGCGCCCTATCCACCAGAGGCTGAGAAGCGCATAGAGCGCGAATCAATAGAGGATCGGCGTTGACGAGCAGCCCTGCAGAGGTGGAACTGCTGTGACCACCGCACTTCTAAGAAGCCGCGACATCCAGAATCCGGCCCAGACTGACATACGGCCTCTCTGCATGGCACAGCTCCACGCTCCAGTTCGGAAAACGCTTAAACCTGTTGCTTGGCGGCTGAACTTGTTCTCCGCCCTTAAAAAGAAAAGCGAAGTGATCGATATCGCCCCAGTGGTCCTTCTCGCCACCAACAATCACTAGACCATCGGGCGAGATGACCAATGAGCCAGGCAACTGCCCATCTGCCTGCGGCAGAACGCCAGGTTCGATTGCTGCGAACCAACCAAATGGTTCCGCAAAAGTCAGGTAGGTGGACACGCCTTCTGGCGCCCTAACAATCGAGCCTGCATGCTCGCCCTGAAGAAGCACTAGGACTTTTTCTTTACGCTCGCCTTCGAGATCTTGAGCCTGCCGCTCCCCCATGAAGGCCCATTGCTGCCGGAAGAGGAAAAGGCTGCCTGGCTTGAGCTCACTGACGGCCTTCTCCGTAAAAGCTTGCGCTGCTATGACCATTGAGCCTACTCCTCCATAGTTAGATCTAGCTTGATCAGTCCTGATTCCAGCGTCGCCTCAGCAGAACGACAAAGTCCTCGATCACACGACGCGCATCCATCGACAGCACCTGCCTGACTTGGTGCGCGGGAGCCAGGAATACAGGCTCCTCATGCTCACCTTGTCGCCATGGAAATTGTCCCGAATTGGGGCTCGCATCATGCTCCGCCCTGGTGCGCCACGCGCCGCCACCATCCCCACTGAGCCTGACGGCTGGCACGATGTGAGTGATTCTCTCAGTTGGATCTATCCGCGACAGCAGCCATGCCGCATATCCAACAGCGCTGGCTAGTTTGCTAGCTACGTCTTCTTCCAACACCACGGGCAGCCCCATCCCACGCGTGGGAGGCGGCACCGGAAGGCTGATCAACAGATCACCGTTTGGCCAAAGGCGCACCGATGCCCCAGACCTGTGGCCGTCCTCTTGGTCCACAACGAGCGCCTCACCTTCCAACCGAGATCGGCTACCGGCCGCCCTATCAAAGATTGGGTGACTGCCAAAGAGTGCGCTCTGCTGCATCTCCGCAATCAGGGACGGGGCCTCCATCTCTGCAGGTCGAAGGATGGCTGAGACGGGACCGCTGGCTATTGCCAGCTGAAGCGTATTCGCCCCATACCCCCTCTCCAGCGCAGGAAGGAGCCTAGTCGCCCTGGCCTTCAACTCTTCAGGATTCAGTGGCGCTACGGCATGCGCCAGCTCGTGCCGATGAATGGCGCGGGTTACCTTGTCTTCCAAGTCCTCTGGGGACGTAAATTCCTGTCGGAAAAGCCCTCCCTCCCAACCTCCGACTTCATTGATCAAAGCAACCTGACTGTCTTCCGGCTGAGCACCTGCCTGCAGGAAGACGAGGATCGGCTTCCGGTTTCGCGCTTCCAGAATCTCTTCGTGAGTAGCCGAGACCCCGCCCGCCTGGGGCACACCGTAGCGAGGCCCCAAGACCAAGATCACCAGATCGGATTCCCGCACTCCGCCAAGGCAAGCGACCTGGGGGGAGCTAGGCCTAGCGCCGAAGTCCTCCGCCATAATGGGACCGTGCCCCAGCCTCTCGACGGCACGCTTCACAGCGGCTCGTTCGGCTTCCATCCCGGAAATTAACGAACTAATGAAAACCTTCATCTCGACACCCCAGATACGACGGTTGAGCGCCAGCGTTAAGCCGGACCAAGAGCCAAGACTCCATTAGACGATGAGGCGGTCTCCCAAGATGAGACAGCAGGGGCGCTAAGCTGCCCCTGCTTGGATGAATTATCCAGGGAAAGCCGGGAACTTTTCGTTGGGATGGGAAGCCTTCCAAGTTGTGTAAGCGGAAGTCCCTTCCCATGCAGCGAAGGCGCGAGGGGTCCTACCCCGGCCGCTCCAGGTTTCGCCCGTATGTGGGAGCCAATACTTGGGCGCGACTTCCTTCTTCACACCTCCCGCCTTCTTAGGGACATCCGTCGCCAGCATGTTGACGATCTCGGCGCGCTGCTTCGCAGAGAAGCTCTTACCGTATTGGGAAACGAGGTTGGCGACCTCCGCGAAGGCATCAGCGGCCTGCTCTTGGAGAAGCTGAACTTCCTGTTCCTCAAGCTTGCGCAGCTCTTCAGCAAGCTTGGCTTTAGCAGAGGCAATTGAATCGAGTGACGGCTTGGTCATTCTTAAAAAACCTGAGTTTGGAATAGACGGAGTGGCGGGAACCAGGAAGCGCTTTGAAACACCCGCGCAACCATCCCGGCCAGCAATGACAAGTTACGACTTCTACACGCCACAAACAACTCCACAGACGCAGTATAAGGAACTGCACACGCCCGCAATGTCAGCTGAGCAGTCGAGTTGCCTAATAACGTCACAGACCAAAACCACGGGATGGGCGAATATATTTATGTGACCGACATCCCAATGCCTAAATGCCAATAATGTAAGAAAAGTACACTTAGGCATCAACTTTAGTGAAATTAAACACTATAGAAAGCTATCCCACGCCAGCAGCTCCACCGCCAAATATTTATTTCCTTTCAACAACTTACTCTCAGCTATTGGGTAACTTAGCACTCGCCTACTGGCAGGATTGCCACCCATGACTAGGCATCACCTGAGCAGAAAAAATGGTCTATTTTACAAATTGACGAAAGCTTTCCCTGCCCTATCAAGGTTTCATCTTACTGATAGGAAGCAACATGAAAGAAGAGCTAGAAAAGAGAATTGAAGACTACGTTCGGCAACCCTTTGGTCTGCTGGAAGTTGGGTGCATCCGCATTGGGCGCCACGAATTCAAAGACATCCGCGTCCAAGGACGAGAATCTGCGATCCAACTGCAGGAAATGCTCAACTCCGCCTCGGATCGATCCAGGCGCAACCGGCTGCGAAAGGACGGCACTCGATACTACTCTGAGATGCCAATCGGGGCACCAGCGCGCCTGCTGTCGTCAGAGATCGATGACTACCTCCAGTACATGGAACACAGGGGCTTGCGCAGTCGAACAATAGACGCAAATGCCCGGTCTCTAGCACTGCTCATGATCGTGACTGGAGACATCCCGGTATCAAGGATCGACACCAAGCACATCCACAAGTTCTGGCAGTTGATGCAATGCGCCCCACCAAGCCTGGCGACTACACCGCGACTTCAGCAGCTTAGTGCCGATGAGCTGATCAAGCTCGGGCGGCAGATGGGCGCACCTGTACCAGCCCGGGCGACGCTAGAGCTACATCGTCGCTTCCTGGCCACCTTCTTCAATGGTCTAGTGAAGGCTCAGGCTATCCCGCACTCTCCCCTAAGCGCATTCCCATCCATCAAGAAAGACCTGATAGAAGAGACAGATAGGTCTGAACGTCTGCTTGGCGAAGACGATCTGCAGAAGATCTTCAATCCTGACAGCTTCCTGCCGTGGGCCATGAAGTTCCCGCATCGATGGTGGTGTCCGATGATCGGCCTTTACACCGGGGCCCGCATCAACGAAGTCGCTCAACTCAAAGTCGCCGACATCGTCCAAGAACAGGGCATGTGGTGCATAGCCTTCCGGAAAACCGTCGATGCCGATCTCGCCAACGCATCAGGAGCGAGAAGTCGCCAGACGCTGAAAGGTAGATCAGCCATACGCACCATCCCGATAGCCGAGCCCTTACTCGCTGCTGGCTTCCTGGACTATGTAGCGGACATCAAGTCCACAGGACACCCTAGGCTCTTTCCCAACCTCTCGGCTGGCATCAGTAGGAAGACTGGGGAGACAAACGCTCGGTATAGCCAGGCGCTGCTTAATCAATTTGGCACCTACCTCAAGCAACTCGGCTTCCCGAAAGGTGTCGGGTTTCATGCATTTAGACACACACTGGCGACAGCATTGGACAACCTGGGAGTGCGCACGGAGGACGTAGCGCTGATCACCGGACACTCCGTCGTGAAGACAGCACCCGTCCTGCAGGCATCCTACTATCACACCAAGCCCGACTGCGTTCGAGCTAGGCAGAAGGCAGCCCTTGATCTCTACAAGCCGCCAGTGGAACTGCCTATATACACCAGAGGTCAGTTCAGAGACCGGATTGGCTGGGGAGCAAAGTTATATCCATAGCGATATAACTTCCAGTGCGCCCGGCATCACGCTTCTGCTATGCCATTCAGGCACATTGTCTCTTGGATGATGATCTCGCAAAACGTAGGCAAGCTGTCAGTGCCTTCCCTTCTGAATCAATAGGAGGTTGCGGGCAATAGCGACTTTCCGCATGCTTGTTAGCCAAGAAGTAGACGATTAGACGGGCTATATTTAGCTATTTAGCGGGCCGACACAAAAGAAGCCCCGCCGAGGCAGGGCCAAAAATTCCGTAGCCGAATCTACGTTGCTACGTCTTCGGTTGGCCACTCAGCCTATTTTACTGGAATACCGTCAGGAACGTCATACATGATATCGGTGATTTCACTAACAAGGCGGTGATCTAACAGCAATGTCATGATGACCTTGGCGGTCTCTGCGGTCGGGATAATTTTCCCCGCCTTATCGAAAGCGACGCCCCACTTTCGCTTCGTCGCAACAGTCTTGAGCGCCTTCAAATATTTTGGATTGGAATAGAGATTCTTGTCCTGAATCACCGTCATCCTCTTTAGATGCGTTCCATTCTCGCCAACATAGTCCAACAGCGGTTGCATGTCAGTAAAGAGAGCGGAGAAGGCAGGTTCCAACTTCAGCTTTTCGAACGCCTGAGCATAACCAGCTCGATACTGCATCATTGACTCAAAGCCCTTCTTGTTCGACACCAAAAGAACACCATCCAAGGCAAATATGTCAAAACGGGGCTCAAGAGTGAACTCATCACCCGCTACGGCCGACAACTGACCGTTCTTAAAAATGGCATTAATTACATTTTTCTTTATATATACCGGCTTCCACGTCATCGGAGTACGTCGCGTGGCGTAGAGGGTCTGCCCGTCCTTTACAAACTTCACCAAGTAGCCGACAGCGCCCTTGAGCTTCTTAAGATCATTAGTCGCATGGTCGGACTCCGGCTCGTCAACGAGATCCTTTAGAACCTGAAAGTCGGTATCACCAACAGCAATAGTCAGGCATCCATCATCGGTGGGCTGAGAGAGATGCCCATATGGAATCCACTCGTTAATTCGGGCTCTCTCATTTTCCGCAAAACCCTTGAGAGCATTATCTAGGACTGGATCCGTCTTGATGTAGTACGCCTTGAATTTCTTCGTACCAGCGCTCCTCTTAAAAACCCAAAGGAACACGCTTGACCCGGCGAGGTCAAATGCCTTGAGGCTTTTCAATGCCAAATCGCTCATGGGTCCCCCATCAAATATACTTCCTGAACATCCTCAATAAGCTGCTTGCCAGGCAACAGCTTTCCTTGCTTCAACGCGCGCACCGTCTTATGGACCTGTTTCCCACCGACAGCAATATCAACCTCATACAGTCGCCAGCCGAAAGCAATCAACACGGGGTTCATCAGAATCTGCCCCGATCTATACGTAATCAAGAACAAGAGTACAAGAAATACGAAGAATCCCGCCAACTTCTGTGGGTCTCCGTAACTCAACCCCATGAATGATACAACGTAGGGGAAAACATAATTAATCAGGTCATTCGGAACGGGCTTCGCGGACAGAACTTCAGCTTCAGTCTTCATTCGGACGGCCTTCATGGAATACATCGTCAGCCACAGTGCGACTGATGTAACCACTATTGCTGCCAAGGATGCCCAAGGGTGCTCAAAGATCTGAAGTTCGCAATCAAACTGCCCTCCCCAACCACATATGGGTTCTCCCCACAGCGCTTTTTTGATGTCTTGCGCCGCCAGGACAAAGGCCAGCGGGGCATATGACCCTAGAAAAAGCACTCCTGCTGACCACATCCGAAATTGCATTCCGGTATTTCCTTCTAGTCCACCCCTCTGTTGCCAAGCATAGACCGGCCTCGTCTCATCGACCGAGAACTCCGCCGGGTCAAGGACGCCAGCTAAAGATATCCATTGATTAGAGGCCCTCATAGACAGCGGCTCGCCTGCCGGAATCTTTAGGACGGCCCAATCCGACGAACTCCAGGCCGTCCCCTGCTCGCATCATGGGGCGGACTTGAGTAGTATCCGGGACACACCACAGGACACAAATCCGGTTTGTGGACGCCTCCGGAGCTAGGCGGGACGGTCAAGGTACTGTTTCCCCCTCTCTCCGCCAGATGAATGAAAAAGCCGCCCAACGGGCGGCTTTTTTATTTGTCTGGTGGAGAGCATCGGGGTGAGACGCCTCGCCGGGGTTCGACGGATCTGCAGGAGCAGATCCGGACCGCCGAAGGCGGGTCCCGAAGCGCAGCGCGCAGGGATCGGGTGCAGGGATGCACCCGACAATCACCCTCTCCCCGCCAGATGAACAAAAAAGCCGCCCATCGGGCGGCTTTTTCATTTGTCTGGCAGCCGGGGTCGGTTGTCCAGGAAACTGCGCCCCATCTCAGCTGCTGGATAGCTTCATCAGCACCAGCCCCGACACGATCAACACCGCCGCGCCGATCCGCATCGGGCTGACCTGTTCACCCAGGAACACGATGCCGACCACGAAGGCACCGACCGCGCCGATGCCTGTCCAGATCGTGTAAGCCGTCCCCAGCGGCAGGCTGCGCATGGCCACGGCCAGCAGCCAGAAACTGGCGATCATGCCGGCGAGGGTGACCAGGGTGGGAGTGAGCCTGGTGAAGCCTTCCGATTGCTTCATCGACACGGCCCAGACGATTTCCAGCAGGCCAGCGAACAACAGATAGATCCAGGCCATGACGGCCCTCCTCTTGGCAGGGCCAGGCCGTCCTGGTCATTGATTCCCGATGCGGGGGAGGTCGTTCCTCCTGGCCCGGGATTCTAGCAACGCCCGCGCCGCCCGGCCGCGAATACGCGCCGCGGGTTACAGCAGATTCAGCGCATGGCGCTGGCGTCGATACGCATGCCTGCGCTAGAATGCGCGCCTGCCATCGGCCAGCCGATGTGCAGTCCGGCTGTGGTCTCCGGCGCACCCTGCGCTGCTTCCCCTGATCCGTGAACAGGCCGCCTCCGGGCGGCCAACGTCTCTATGGTGGCCCCGTCGGCCCCTCGCGACGCTAGGTCGAAAACCCCGCCAGGGCCGGAAGGCAGCAACGGTATCGATCGACGCGGGCGCCGAGGTCAGCCGGCGGGGCCATCGCCTTTCTGGCAGTGCCGCGCTCTGGTAGAGGTCAACCCTGGTTGGCCCCCTCGCTGGGCGTGGCCCGGCGCTACCGTGCTTCGGGCGTCCCTTGATGGAATACCACCCGCCACCCCTGCCCATGCCTGCGCCACAACGAACTGCGCAGCACCCAGCGTTGCGGCTGGCCATCCAGGTGGTAGCGGCTGCGATAACGCACCTGGGCCAGGTCTGGTGCCAGCAACGAGACCGCGTACTGCTCCGATTCGATCTGCACCTGCGCCCGCTCCAGCGGAATCTCCGCCAGCGCAGCCGCACGGCCATAGCACTGGCCGGAGCTGCCGATCTCGCTGAAATCCTCATCCAGCAGTTCCGACAGCCGCGCGCGATCACCGCGCACCTGCGGGGTGTGCAGCGCGCGTTCCAGATGTTCCAGCTCGGCCGCCAGCGCCGCGTCGGCAGGCTGGCCAGAGGTATTCACGGCGGATCCTGCGCCAGCACGTGCGGCGCGGTCGGGGTCGCCAGCGGCACGCACTGGCCCGGCTGTGCCACGCGGTGTCCGCGCGCGGCCAGCGCAGCACCATCGGCCACGCTGGCGTAGTGGTACAGCATCATCCGCGCCTGCAGCTCAGCGCTGTACTCGCGCTCCAGATCATCGACCCCGGTATGCGATGGATTGCCGTGCAGGCCGCAGTCGTGGGCGATCAGCTCGTTGTCACTGGCGTACCGCGCCAGCACCTCCGGGATCGGCCGGGTATCACCGCTCCAGGTCAGCGCGCCCTGCAGGCGCAACCCATAGGCGGTCTCCGGCCAGTGGTGGCGTGCCGGGAATACTTCCAGGCGCACGCCTTCATGCCAGAACGCGTCGCCGACCACGACCAACTGGAACGCATCCCAGAAATTGGCACCGCCCTCGGCCAGCACATTGGGGTAATCGCCGATGCGCCTGTGCAGCAGCGGCACCACGGTGGCCGGCACATACAGGCGCACCTTCCCACGCCGCTGCGCGTTGAAGTAGGTATCCACGAACAGCCGCTCGAAACCGGCCACATGATCCAGGTGGACGTGCGTGATGAACAGCGCCTGCGGCATGTGGCCGTAGTGCGCCTTGAAGGCGGTCAGGCCTTCCCCGCCACAGTCGATCGTCAACCACGGCCGACCTTCGCGCTCGATCACCGACATCGGTGATCCCAACTCGACCGCCGACGCATTGCCGACGCCGAGGAAACGCAACGACCAGTCCATCAGGTGCCCCGGTTCCAGGCCATGTCATAGGCGCGGCGCAGCCGCGCGTAGTCCTTCTGCACGTCCTCTACGCTGCGCTCGCCGCGCAGCTTGATCAACGAGCGCAGCAGGCGCTTGAGGTTGCGCTCCCGCCAGGCGGTGGCCGGAATGCGGATGACGCCACGATCGAAGTCGATCAGCCAGCCATGGCCGTTGCTGTCGAACAGGATGTTGTGCGCGTTGAGGTCGGCATGGTCCAGGCCGGCACGGTGGAAGCGGGCGATCAGCCGACCGGTCTCTTCCCACGGCGCGCCACGTCCGGCAACCAGCGCGCGGTCGGCCAGCGAACGCACCCCTTCGATCCGTTCCATCAGGATCGCCGCCCGGTAGCGCATGCCCTGCCGCATGTAGAAAGCCGCCACCGGCCGGGGAACCGGCAGCTTCAGCGCGCGCAGGGCCCGCATCAGCCGGAACTCGGCAAAACTGCGGGTCCGGTCGGCGCCCCGCCACAGGTACTGGTCGTGGCTGATCCTGGCCACCAGGCCACCGCGCAGATAGTGGCGCAGCACGCTGGGGCCGAACGGCGCGTCGACGAACCAGGCGCTGCCACGTCCCCCTTCGCCCACCGGCCGGGCCCGGCTGCCCCAGTGCTGGGGAGAGAACAGGCCGATGTCGGCTTGCCGCAGGCGCTCGCGGTCGAACAGAATGGCCCCGATGCCGCGACCCTCGCGGCATGGCGTCAGCGCTTCATTGGCGTCGAATGCGACCATTTCTTTGAGTCTAACAACACATGGCATCAGCGTCCTCATCCTTGTGCCTTCTGCGCCTGTCCGCACTTGGCGATGTCACCCACGTGGTGCCCCTGGTGCGTACGCTGCAGGCCGCACGCCCGGACACGCCGATCCACTGGATCATCGACAAGGCCGGGCAGAAGTTGCTCGAGGGTCTGCCGGGCGTGACCTTCCACGCCTACGACAAGAAGAGCGGCATGGCCGGCGTCAAGGAGCTGCGCAAGCAGCTGCCACCGGGGCGCTTCGAGGCGCTGCTGCAGATGCAGGTGGCCTTCCGCGCGAACCTGCTGTCGGCGTTCATCCCGGCCGAACGCCGCATCGGATACGACCGCAGCCGCTCGAAGGACCTGCATGGGTTGTTCATCAACGAACGCATTCCGGACCGCCCCGGCATCCATGTGCTGGATGCGATCGGCAGCTTCTGCGAGCCGCTGGGCCTGCGCCAGACCGACGTGAGCTGGGACCTGGCCGTGCCGCAGTCCGCCTTCGAGTGGGCCGCGGCGCAGTGGCAGGATGATGGCCGGCCGGTACTGATGATTTCGCCCTGCTCCAGCCACGTCCGCCGCAACTGGTACGCCGACCGCTACGCGGCCGTCGCCAACCATGCTACGCAGCGCGGCTGGCAGGTGGTGCTGTGCGGTGGCCGCAGTGAACTGGAACGCAGCATGGCCGACGCGATCCAGGCCCAGCTGCACACGCCGGCACTGGACCTGGTCGGCAAGGACACGCTCAAGCAGCTGCCTGCGCTGCTGGCACGCGCCAATCTGGTGATGACACCCGATTCGGGACCGATGCATATCGCCAATGCCATGGGAGCGAAGGTGCTGGGCCTGCACGCGGCCAGCAACCCGCACCGCAGCGGCCCGTATTCGGATCGCCGCTACTGCGTGGACCGCTATGACGACGCCGCACGCAAGTATCTCGGCAAGCAGGCCGCCGACCTCAAGTGGGGCACCAAGATCGAGTTCGATGATGTGATGGAACTGATCACGGTCGAGGACGGCATCGCCGCCTTCGAACGTTACGTGACGGACCACCTCACCTGAGTCGATGGATCATCGGTAGCGCCGGGCCACGCCCGGCGGATCCATCTCACCCACGCTGTGCGTAATCCTGGTACGACTTCTCTTCCACGTAGGCAGAGCCCAGTGCCAGGTTGATCGCCTTCTTGATGCGCGCACGCTCGTCGTTGCGCAGATACACACTGCGTGCAAGGTCGATGAAGCCCTGGTCGAACGCCTGCGCCTTCTCCTTCAGGCGGATGTCGTCCTCGATGTCCCACAACTGCTCGTTGACGGCCTTGAGTTCACCGCGCAGCTTGGCGATGTCCTTGACCGCGGCCGGGTGCGCCATCCAGGTCTGCTCCAGCGCCGACAGCTCCTTGCGCACGTTGGCCAGCTTGCCCTCGTCGCTGATCCGCTCGGACTTGATCTGCAGGATCGAAATCTTGTCGAGCAGTTCGCCAAAGGACACGGGAACGAGGATTTCAGCAGTCATGGGGGAGCTCCAGCAGGTGATGCGTACATGTTAACCCGCAGCACCCCGAGGGGAGATCCATTGCCGCCCCGCAGCGCGCGCGGCCAGCCGGACAACGAAAAAAGCCGCCCGGGGGCGGCTTTCTTCTTCATCTGGCGGAGAGGGGGGGATTCGAACCCCCGAGGCGCTATAAACGCCTGCCTGATTTCGAGTCAGGTACATTCAACCACTCTGCCACCTCTCCGGGTGGTCCCCGGCGAACCGGGGACGCGCATCATACGAGGAAGTGAGGCTGCCGACAAGTCTCCGGGGCGCTGCGGCGCGATTTTCCTGCCGCCATGCCTTGCCGGATGCCGGTCACGCCGTGATGATGCCCTCTCCCCCGCTCTACCCCGCCCCGCACACCATGATCGAATTCGGACATCTCACCCATCCCGGCCTGCGCCGCGAGCTCAACGAGGACACCTATTACGGTGACAGCGAGCTGGGCGTGTGGCTGGTGGCCGATGGCATGGGCGGGCACGCCTGCGGCGAGGTCGCCAGCGCGCTGGCGCGCGAAGCCATCGTCCGCGAGATCCGCCGCGGCGCCTCGCTGGAGCAGGCCATCCGCACGGCCGACGAAGAGATCATCCGCGCCTCGCGGCGACGCAACGATACGCTTCCGATGGGCACCACCGTGGTCGCTGCGCGCGTGCAGGGCAATCGCTACGAAGTGGCCTGGGTCGGTGACAGCCGGGCCTACCTGTGGCGCGACGGCCAGCTGGCCCAGCTCAGCCAGGATCACAGCGTGGTGCAGGAACTGGTCACGCAGGGCAACCTGACCGCGGAGCAGGCGCGCGCGCATCCGCACCGCAATGTGGTCACCCAGGCGCTGGGCGTGACCGATCCGGCGCACCTGAACGTGGCCACCACCCGTGGCGAACTTCGTCCCGGCATGCAGCTGCTGCTGTGCAGCGATGGCCTGACCGAGGAAGTCGATGATCGTGGCATCGCCCGCACGCTGGCCTTCGACGACGCCAGCGCACAGGAATGCGTAGATACGCTCGTCGCCGCCGCGCTGGATGGCGGCGGCCGCGACAACATCAGCGTGATCCTGGTCCGCTGCCACTGAGCCAGCGGACCGCACGCGCACCCTGCGCCGAGGGTCTACGCGCTGGCGGGCTCTTCCACCTTCGGGCCGTCCCACAGCGCATGACCGGCCTTCTTGCGCAGGCGTTCCAGTCGCGCGGCGTGCGCTTCACGTTCCGATGCGGTGGCGACCACGCGCGGACGCGGCAGCAGCTTGGCAGCATCGAACGCCTGCAGCACCGCGCCACCCGCGCCGGCCTCGTCCTCGCCCAGGCCGAAGCCGATCTCTTCCTGCCCTGACGTCAGCGCGATGTAGACATCGCCCAGGATCTGCGCATCGAGCAGGCCGCCGTGCAGTGCACGGTGCGAATTGTCCACGCCCAGCCGCTTGCACAGCGCATCCAGCGAGTTGCGCTGGCCCGGGAAACGCTCGCGCGCCATCGCCAGGGTATCGATCACGGTGCAGCGATCGGTGATCTTCCCGTACTGCGGCCCCAGCAGGGACAGCTCGTTGTCGAGGAAACCCAGGTCGAATGCCGCGTTGTGGATGATCAGCTCGGCGCCGTCGATGAACGCCAGGAACTCGTCGGCGATCTGCGCGAACTCGGGCTTGTCGGCCAGGAAGTCCAGGGTCAGGCCGGTGACTTCCTGCGCGCCCTGTTCGAACTCACAGTCCGGCTTGATGTACTGGTGATAGTTGTTGCCGGTGGGGCGACGCTTGAACAGCTCCACGCAGCCGATTTCGACGATGCGGTTGCCCTTCTTCCACTCCAGGCCGGTGGTTTCGGTATCGAGGATGATCTGACGCATGGGCTCAGTTTACCGGGCTGGCATCGCGGATCTGGATGGCGGCATTGCGCGCCAGCGTATCGACGCGTTCATTGTCCGGATCGCCGGAATGCCCCTTCACCCAGCGCCAGTCGATCTGGTGCCGCAGCGTGGCCGCATGCAGCCGCTCCCACAGCTCGCGGTTCTTCACCGGATCACCTCCGGCGGTCTTCCAGTTCTTGCGGATCCAGCCCGGCATCCATTGGGTCAGGCCCTGCCGCACATACTGGGAGTCGGTGAACAGCACGATGTTGCAGGGCTCGGTCAGCGCCTCCAGGCCGGAAATGGCCGCCATCAGTTCCATCCGGTTGTTGGTGGTATGCGCTTCGCCGCCGCTCAGTTCACGCTCGTGGTCCTTGTAGCGCAGCAACGCGGCCCAGCCGCCGGGACCGGGATTGCCGAGGCAGGATCCGTCGGTATGGATTTCGATGGTTTTCAATACAGCTCCAGAATCAGGTAGCAACGGTGCCATGCCAGCGCACCGGCAGCGGTGTCGGCCCGGGCAGGGCCAACGTACGTTTTTCGGCATGGAACAGGCAGGCCGCGCGCAGCGGGGCCCACCCCCCGCGGCCACGACTGCCGGCGCCCTGCCAGAGCGGGCCCAGGTAGCGCATGTCGTCGCAGTCCAGCCCGTGACGACCCAGCAGCTGGCGGATCCGCTGCGGCGTACGCACCGTCAGGCCATGCTGGCGCCAGTGGGTGCGGAACGGACTGAACGGATTAAGGCTGCTCAACCACAGATGGCCGCCGGGCATCAGCACCCGCTCGCACTCGTCAAGCAGCTGGTCGGCATCAGCGGCCGTCACGTGCTGCAGCACGATGGCATTGACGCTTTCGGTGGCCAGCGGCAGCGGCAGACCGCAGCACGCATCGCCGGCATAGCGGCCGCCATTGCGGTACAGGCGCAGGCCGCGCCCGCCCGGCTGCGCATCTTCCAGCCAGGCAGCGCTCGGCGCGATCCACATCCAGGGCTGTGCGGGCAGCACCGACAGCTGTGGCAACAGCAGTTGCCGCTCCAGCACGCGCAGGGCCGCCGCCGGCTCGCTGTCGAACCACGGGGCCAGGCTCGCTTGACGGGTGCTCTGCAGCGCGGGCATGGTCCAATTCTATGCGACTGACTGCCCTGCCCGCATTTGCGGACAACTACATCTGGGTGCTGATCGATGATGAAGGCGCTGCCATCGTCGTCGATCCCGGTGATGCCGCGCCGGTGCTCGCGCTGGCCGAACAGGGCCTGCGCGTGGATACCATCCTGCTGACCCATCATCACGACGACCACATCGGTGGCGTGCCGGCCCTGCGTGCCCGTTTTCCCAGCGCGCGGGTGGTCGCACCGGTGGAGGAACGCATCACCACCGCCACCGAACGCGTCGGCGAAGGTGAACGCGTTCAGGCACTGGGCCGGACGTTCCACGTACTATCCGTGCCCGGGCATACCCGCAGCCACATCGCGTTTCACACTGCTGAACATCTTTTCAGCGGAGATTCGTTGTTCAGCCTGGGCTGTGGACGCCTGTTCGAAGGTACGCCGTCCCAGCTGCTGGCATCGATGCGCACGCTGGGTACCTTGCCTGCACGACTGCTGCTTTGTTGTGCCCATGAGTACACCGTGTCAAATGCCGTCTTCGCGCGGCATGTCGACCCCGCCAACGCTGCCCTGCGGCAGCGCCAAGAGGAGGCTTTGGCCATGCGCCGCGATGACCGTTCCACCCTGCCGGTAACCCTGGCCAACGAACTGGACTGCAATCCGTTCCTGCGTGTGCACACCGCGCCGATCCGCGCGGCGGTGTCGGCGCACCTGGGGCGCGACGTCGTTGACGATGTCGATGTCATGGCCGGTCTCCGGCATTGGAAAGACGGCTTCCGCGCATGATGCGCCGAAGTCTGCCGCTGGCCCTGGGCATCGCTCTGGGGCTGGCTGGAACCGCAGGCGCGCAGTCGCTGGGCGCTGGCATCGGCCAGAATCTCACCGCCGCTGCTGCGTTGCCCTTGGATGCCTCTTCGCTGCCACCTGCATCGGTGCGCAATGGCCAGGAGATCTTCTCCAGCTTCCGCGATGGCCTGGCTGAACCCACCTGCGACGCCGAGGCCACCAGCCCGCGCTGGCAGAAGCAGTTCGCGCACGCCCCTTCGCGCCTGGCCAACCAGGATGACGATGCACTGGTCCTGTTCGGCTATGTGGTCGAAGAACTGCGCAAGGCCAACCTGCCGACCGAATTCGCGCTGATCCCCTTCGTGGAAAGCGGCTACCGGCCCAATGCCCGCAATGGCAGCGGACCGACCGGGTTGTGGCAGTTCATCGCCACCACCGCCCGCAACCATCGCGTGCCGATGGCCAACGGCTACGACGGCCGCCTGTCGGCGGTGGATTCGACCCAGGCCGCGGTGCGCTACCTGAAAACCCTGCACGGCATGTTCGGCGGCGACTGGCGGCTGGCCACCATGGCCTACAACGCTGGCGAATATCGCGTGCTGCAGGCGCTGCGCAAGGCGGGCATGAATGCGCAGAACGCCACGCCATCGGCCCTGCCCGGCCTGTCGCCGGTCACCTATGCCTACGTCGAGAAGCTTCACGCCCTGGCCTGCGTGCTGGAAGACGTGGAAGAACAGCCGGGCGTCATGGCCTCGCTGGACCGCACCGTGCCGGTGCTGAAGGATCATGCCCTGCCGGCCGGCACCAGCGTCCAGCAGTGGGCCGCCCAGCGCTCACTGGACCCGGCACGCATCGCCCGCCTGAATCCCGCCCTGGCCGCCGGTGGCCGCCCCACGGGCACCACCCGGGTGCTGGCCCCTGTCGCAGCGGCGACCGCCGACGTGGTGGACAGCACGACGGCGCTGGCGGCCTCGGTTTCGCCCACCTCTGCCCCCGCTGCCTCGCCAGCGCCGCAGGTTGCCCGCACCGTCGCCGCCGCCGTCGACCGTCCGCGCAGCCGTCGGCATACGGTGCGCAACGGCGAGTCGGCCTGGACCATTGCCCGGCGCTACGGCATGCCGGTCAAGGCGCTGCTGTCGCTGAATGGCCTGAGTGGCAGCAGCGTGCTCAAGCCGGGCGCGGTGCTTCGCCTGGAAGACTGACCGGCGCACAGCAGCGCCGCGCGATCCTCCTGCTACCGGGCACCCGCCCACGAAAAAGGCCCGGCAATGCCGGGCCTTTCCGTTCTGCCCGCCGTGGGCTTACAGATTCGCTTCGGTGGTCTGCACCACGAACTTCTTGCGCATCGCGTCGATGTAGGCCTTGGCTGCGGCCATGCCGTCGATCTGGCTCAACTGTTCCTTCAGCTGCTTCTGCTGCTCGGCGGTCACGTCCTTGATGTCGCCCGGATTGACCTTGTTCACCGCGAACACCAGCGCACGGCCGTTGACGTCGACCTTGCCGTAGGTCGGCTTGCCTGCGGTGGGTACCGGCGCGCTGAAGATCGCGCTGTTGATTTCCGGGGTCGGCACCGGCTGGCCACGCGGCAGGCCCGGCATCGGGCTCAGCTGCAGCTTTTCGCTGGCAGCCAGCGACTGCAGGGTGGCACCGCCCTTCAACTTGGCCAGCAGCGCTTCGGCCGCCTTGTCGCTGGCCTGGCGCTGGCGGTCGGCACGAATCGCGGCGATCACCTGCTCGCGGGCCTTCTCCAGCGGCAGCGCCTGCTCCGGCGTGTGGGCCGCGACGCGGATCACGACGCTGTGGTTGGTGGCGCCTCCCAGGGCGATCGGATCGCTGGCGGTCCCGTCCTGCACCAGCACGTCCGAGAACGCGGCGCGCAGCACGGCCGGGTCGCTGGCGATGCCGCTGGCGGTAGCGCGGGTGATCGGTCCCAGGGTCTGCAGCGGCAGCCCCACTTCCTTGGCTGCGGCAGCCAGGTCGCTCGGGCTCTTGTTGATGGCATCGACCAGACGGCCGGCCAGCTCGTTGAAACCGCGCTCACCGTCGGCCTTGAGCTGTTCGGCGGCCAGCGTATCGCGCACGTCCTCGAACGACTTGCCTTCGCCGCCGCGTACCGCGGCCACCTTGATGATGTGGTATCCGTATTCGGTCTTGACCGGACCGATCACATCGCCGGCCTTGGCCGCGAACAGGGCATCGTCAAACGGCTTGACCATCGCGCCACGCTCCACCCAGCCCAGGTCACCGCCCTGGTCCTTGGAGCCCGGATCCTCGGAGTTGGCCTTGGCCAGGGCTGCGAAGTCGGCACCCGCCGCCTTTGCCTGGGCCGCCAGCTTGTTCGCCTTGGCCTCAGCACCGTCGCCGGTAATCAGGATGTGGGCGGCCTGGCGCTGCTCCGGAGAGGTGAACTTGGCCTTTTCTTCCTCGTAGCGCTTGCGCAGGGTGGCTTCGTCGGCCGGCGTCGGCGCCGGCAGGTTGGCACCGTTGACCTCGACATACTCCAGCGAAACGGTTTCGGCCTGGCGGAAATCCTTGCCATGGCTGTCGTACCACTGCTTGATCTGCGCATCGGTCACCGGGGCCGTGTCAGCCGGCACCGGCGGCAGCGCAGCCAGCTCGACATCACGGGTTTCGCCCAGCAGCTTCAACAGGCGTTCGGTCTCGGCCTGGGTGACAAAACCGGAGTTCTGCAGTCCGGCCGGAATCACCGACTGCTGCAGGCTCTCGCGCACCAGTTCCTGGAACTGGGTCGGGGTACGCGGAGGATTGCCGCCGGCCAGCGCCAGGCGGTAGCTGTTCTCGTTGAACTTGCCATCCGGCCCCTGGAACGCCGGCATGGACGTGATGTACTCGCGCACGGCGCCATCGCCAATCACCACACCTGCCTGCTCGCCGACCAGGCGCACAACCTGCTCGTCGATCAGCTGATCCAGGACCGCCAGCTTGTTCTCGGTGCTTTCGAACGCGCGCGGGTCGAAGTTGTCGCCCTGCTGCTGGCGCTCACGCATGCGCTCCTGCTCGAAACGGGTGCGGAAATCCTGCGCGCTGATCTCATGGTGCTGCCACAGCATGCGTACCGGCCACCACGACGGCGCGGAACGCCACCAGGTCGGCGGTGCGGAAACCTTGGCCACGTTCTGTGCGCCAACGCCACCCAGGTAGCTGTTGTCGATCACGAACAGGAACGGAATCATCAGCAGCCCCAGGATCACGGTGACGATCCAGCCTGAGGTCTTGTCGCGGAGTTTCTGCAGCATGGTGAGGAATCACAAGGCCTGATTGGCGAGCCCGGCAGTGTAACCCGCTTCGTCGCAGGGACCAAAAACGCCAAGGGCGACATGCGCGCAAAGAAAAAGCCCCCGGCATTCGCCGAGGGCTTTTGAAAGTTGGCGGAGCGGACGGGACTCGAACCCGCGACCTCCGGCGTGACAGGCCAGCATTCTAACCAGCTGAACTACCGCTCCGCGCTTGAAACTTTGCAGGCGCCCAGTATATCCGAAGACACCCTGGAAACCCAGCCCGATGAACACTTTTTTCAAAGTTTTTTCACGGGGACTTAAGAACTTCGCAATGGCGGAGCGGACGGGACTCGAACCCGCGACCTCCGGCGTGACAGGCCAGCATTCTAACCAGCTGAACTACCGCTCCGTGCTTGCGACAACCCTTCTGCCTTCGTCCCGGACAGGCCGGGGAGAAGACAAGGCCCCCAGCTTTGGGCCGGGGGCCTCGATGTAATGGCGGAGCGGACGGGACTCGAACCCGCGACCTCCGGCGTGACAGGCCAGCATTCTAACCAGCTGAACTACCGCTCCGCGTTGTGCTGCTTGTGTTCTCTTCCCGATCAGGATCAGGGAGAAAACAAAGCCTCCAGCTTTTGGCCGGAGGCCTCGTTGAAGTGGCGGAGCGGACGGGACTCGAACCCGCGACCTCCGGCGTGACAGGCCAGCATTCTAACCAGCTGAACTACCGCTCCACACTCAAACTTTTACCGCGGTGCTGTGGTGGGTGCTGAGGGTTTCGAACCCCCGACCCTCTCCGTGTAAAGGAGACGCTCTACCGCTGAGCTAAGCACCCCAGCGAGCCGCTTAGTTTACAGCATCCTTAAGGGCCTTGCCAGCCTTGAAGGACGGATTCTTCGAAGCAGCGATCTTGATGGTGTCGCCGGTCTTCGGGTTGCGGCCGGTGCGGGCTGCACGGTCGCGGACCTGGAAGGTACCGAAGCCAACCAGGGTGACCGCATCGCCGTCCTTCAGCGCCTTGGTGATGGCAGCAACGACGGCATCGACAGCGCGGCTGGACTCGGCCTTGGTCAGGTCGGCAGCTTCAGCAACGGCGTCGATCAATTCGGTCTTGTTCATTCTCTACAACTCCTTTGGCGGTGGGTTCCGCGGATTCGACAGGGAAGCAACCGCACGCCATCTGCGCGCGATCGCCATGTGGAAACGGTTCGCCGATTCAGAGATCGCCAACAGCGATCACTCATTTGCGAGTGCTGCTTTTATACCAGTGGCCCTACCCCCACGCAAGCTGGAAAGCCAGCAACGACGCGGGTTTCAGGCCATTCGGCAACGCGCGTCAGTGCTTGACGCGCGCGTTTCCACTCGGTTTCGCCTTGCTACGTACCGTGACGCGCTGCGCACTCTTGCGCGCCTTCTTCGGTGCCAGCGGACGCTCCAATGCCAGATCAAGCACTTCTTCGATGTACTTCACCGGCACGATCTTCAGATCACGGGTGACGTTGGCCGGGATGTCGGCCAGATCCTTGCGGTTCTCTTCGGGAATGATGACCGTGCGGATACCGCCACGCAGTGCAGCCAGCAGCTTCTCCTTCAGTCCACCGATGGCGGTGACCCGCCCACGCAGCGTGATTTCGCCGGTCATCGCCACATCGGCACGCACCGGCACCCTGGTCAGCATCGAGACCAGGGAGGTCACCATCGCCGCGCCGGCGCTCGGGCCGTCCTTCGGCGTGGCACCGTCCGGAACATGCAGGTGCACGTCGTGCTTCTGCAGGAAGTCGCTGTCGATGCCGAAACGATCGGCGCGCGAACGCACCACCGACAGCGCCGCCGAAGCCGATTCCTTCATCACGTTGCCGAGCTGGCCGGTCAGGATCAACTGGCCCTTGCCTGGCACCAGCGTCGATTCGATCTGCAGCAGGTCGCCACCGACTTCGGTCCAGGCCAGGCCGGTGACCAGGCCGATCTCGTTTTCTTCCTCGGCGCGACCAAAATCAAAGCGGCGCACGCCCAGGTACTTGTCCAGGTTCTTGCCGGTCACCGTGACCAGCGCCTTGGCCTTCTTCGCGCCCTTCCTGGCCTTCACCGGCTGCGGGCCTGCCAGCGCGATCTCCTTCACCACCTTGCGGCAGATCTTGGCGATCTCGCGCTCCAGATTGCGCACGCCCGACTCGCGGGTGTAGTAGCGCACGATGTCCTGGATCGCATCGCTGCCGATTTCCAGTTCCTCCGGCTTCAGGCCATTGGCCTTGATCTGCTTGGGCACCAGGTAGCGGGTCGCGATGTTGAGCTTCTCATCCTCGGTGTAACCGGGGATGCGGATCACTTCCATGCGGTCCAGCAGCGGGCCCGGAATGTTGAGCGAGTTCGAGGTGGCCACGAACATCACTTCCGACAGATCCAGGTCCACTTCCAGGTAGTGATCGTTGAATGCGTTGTTCTGCTCCGGATCGAGCACTTCCAGCAGCGCCGAGGAGGGATCACCACGGAAGTCCATCGACATCTTGTCGATCTCGTCGAGCACGAACAGCGGGTTCTTGCTGCCGACCTTGTTGAGGTTCTGCACGATGCGGCCCGGCATGGAGCCGACGTAGGTGCGACGGTGGCCACGGATCTCGGCCTCATCACGCACGCCGCCCAGCGACATGCGCACGAACTTGCGGTTGGTGGCCTTGGCGATGGACTGGCCGAGCGAGGTCTTGCCCACGCCCGGGGGCCCGACCAGGCACAGGATCGGGCCCTTCATCTGCTTCACCCGCGACTGCACCGCCAGGTATTCAAGGATGCGCTCCTTGACCTTCTCCAGGCCGTAATGGTCGGCATCGAGCGTGTCCTGCGCAGCCTTCAGGTCCTTGCGCACCTTGGTGCGCTTCTTCCACGGCACGCCCAGCAGCCACTCCAGGTAATTGCGCACGACCGCCGCCTCAGCGGACATCGGCGACATCTGCTTGAGCTTGTTCAGTTCATTGCGCGCCTTGGCTTCCACGGCCTTCGGCATGCCCGCTTCGGCGATCTTGCGGGCCAGCTCTTCCAGCTCGCCCGGCGCGTCGTCGAGGTCACCCAGTTCCTTCTGGATGGCCTTCATCTGTTCGTTAAGGTAGTACTCGCGCTGGCTCTTCTCCATCTGCGACTTCACGCGGCCGCGGATGCGCTTTTCCATCTGCTGCACGTCGATCTCGCCGTCAACCAGGCCGACCAGCATCTCCAGGCGCTCGCCGACGGCCAGCGTTTCCAGCAGGCGCTGCTTGTCGGCCAGGCGCACGCTGATGTGGGCGGCGATGGTATCGGCCAGGCGCGCAGGCTCGTCGATCCCGGCCAGGGTCTGCAGCAGCTCCGGCGGCAGCTTGCGGTTGGTTTTCACGTACTGCTCGAACAGCGACATCAGCGAGCGGGCGATCGCCTCGATCTCGCGCGGCTCGCGCTCGTCCGCAGCGTCGATCTCCACGGCCTGGCCGTGCAGCGAACCGTTGCGTTCGTCGACATGGGTCACCTGCACGCGCGAGAGGCCTTCGACCAGCACCTTGATCGTGCCATCGGGCAGCTTCAGCAGCTGCAGCACCTGCGCCAGCGTACCGACCTGGTAGAGATCGGCCGCATGCGGGTCGTCGGTCTCGGCGGACTTCTGTGCGAGCAGCAGGATGCGCTTGTCTGCCTCCATTGCCTGTTCGAGCGCGTGCATGGACTTGTCACGGCCGACGAACAGCGGGATGACCATGTGCGGGAACACCACTACGTCGCGCAGCGGCAGGACCGGCAGGTCGAGGGTTTCACTTGGGGAACGGGCCATGGGGGCTCCAGGGAAGGGGAAAACCGCCTCCGGGAGGACATCTTCCGGAGACAAAAAAAGCCGATGGCCCCGTTATGGGGCCATCGGCTTTCAGATGCAAGGCATTCCTTTAAAATTCTTTCCAATCAACAACTTGGAAGAATCACTCGGCGCCTGCGGCCTTCTGTTCAGGGGCCGCCGGGGTCTGGTAGATCAGGTACGGCTCGGACTTGTGCTCGATCACCGATTCGTCCACCACCACCTTGCTGACGTTTTCCTGCGAAGGCAGGTCGTACATGGTGTCCAGCAGCACCGATTCGACGATGGTGCGCAGGCCACGGGCGCCGGTCTTGCGCTTGAGCGCCTTGCGGGCGATGGCCGACAGGGCGTCCGGACGGAACTCCAGTTCGACGTTCTCCATCTCGAACAGTTTCTTGAACTGCTTGGTGATGGCGTTCTTCGGTTCGGTCAGGATCTTGATCAGGGCCGGCTCGTCCAGCTCCTCCAGGGTCGCCACCACCGGCAGGCGGCCGACGAACTCGGGAATCAGGCCGAACTTGATCAGATCTTCCGGCTCGACTTCTGCCAGCAGCTTGCCCACTTCCTGCTTGCGCTCGGCACTCTTCACCTTGGCGCCGAAGCCGATGCTGCCCACGTCGGTGGAACGGGCCTGGATCACCTTGTCCAGGCCGGCGAACGCGCCGCCGCAGATGAACAGGATGTTCTTGGTGTCCACCTGCAGGAACTCCTGCTGCGGATGCTTGCGACCGCCCTGCGGCGGCACGCTGGCCACGGTACCTTCGATCAGCTTCAGCAGGGCCTGCTGTACGCCTTCGCCGGACACGTCGCGGGTGATCGACGGGTTCTCGCTCTTGCGCGAGATCTTGTCGATCTCATCGATGTAGACGATGCCCTGCTGCGCCTTCTCGACGTCGTAGTCGCACTTCTGCAGCAGCTTCTGGATGATGTTCTCCACGTCCTCGCCCACGTAACCGGCTTCGGTCAGCGTGGTGGCGTCGGCCATGGTGAACGGCACGTTGAGCAGGCGGGCCAGGGTTTCGGCCAGCAGGGTCTTGCCCGAACCGGTCGGACCGACCAGCAGGATGTTCGACTTCGCCAGCTCGACGTCGTCGTTCTTCTGCCGGCTCTCGATGCGCTTGTAATGGTTGTATACGGCCACGGCCAAGGTGCGCTTGGCACGGTTCTGGCCGATCACGTACTGGTCGAGGACCTCGAGGATCTCGCGCGGCTTCGGCAGCGAGCTGCGCGCCGACTGCGCCTTTTCCTCAAGTTCTTCGCGGATGATGTCGTTGCACAGCTCCACGCATTCATCGCAGATGAACACGCTCGGACCCGCAATCAGCTTGCGCACTTCATGCTGGCTCTTGCCGCAGAAAGAGCAGTAGAGGATCTTGCCGGTGTCCGTGGAACGACCTTGGCGGTCTTCGCTCATGCTTCGCTTACCCAGTTACCCCACCCGCTGAACGGGGGTTCGATTCGAGAATAGCACAGGGCCGGAGGGACACCAGTCCCGCCCGACCCTGCAGGAACGAGGCCTGCCTGGCCCCGTGAAGGCGGCTCAACCCGCCTGGACCGACTCATCCGGGCGACGCTCCAGGACCTGGTCGACCAGGCCGTAGGCCTGCGCTTCGACCGCACTCTTGAAGTTGTCGCGCTCGGTATCGCGAGCGATCGTTTCCAGCGACTGGCCGGTGTGGCGGGCCAGGATCTCATTCAGGCGCGAACGCAGCGTCAGGATCTCGCGCGCGTGGATGTCGATGTCCGTCGCCTGGCCCTGGTAACCCCCCAGCGGCTGGTGGATCATCACGCGCGAATTGGGCAGCGCATAGCGCTTGCCGGCTTCACCTGCAGCCAGCAGGAGGGCACCCATCGAGGCCGCCTGGCCGATGCAGGTGGTGCTCACATTCGGCTTGATGTACTGCATGGTGTCGTAGATCGCCATACCGGCGGTGACCACGCCACCCGGCGAGTTGATGTAGATGTTGATGTCCTTCTCCGGGTTCTCCGATTCCAGGAACAGCAACTGCGCCACCACCACGTTGGCCATGTGATCGTCGATCGGGCCCACGAGGAAGATCAGGCGCTCCTTCAACAGGCGCGAATAGATGTCGTAGGCACGCTCGCCGCGGCTGGTCTGCTCGACCACCATCGGAACCAGGTTCAGGGCTTTGGTTCGGTTGTCCATTACGTGAGGTACCTATCTTGGGGGGAAACAACCCCGCGCCGGCAGGGGCGCGGGGCATACGGTGATCCGCCCGGACTTACTGGCGGATCGCGTCCTGGAACGACAGCTTCTCTTCGGTGTGCTGGGCGCGCTCGGCGATCCAGTCGATCACCTGCTCTTCCATCACACGGTTCTGCAGACCAGACATCAGCTGGGGGTCGTTGCGGTACATCTCAATGACCTGCTCCGGCTCTTCGTAGGTCGAGGCGATCAGACGCAGCGTTTCGTTCAGGCGCTTGGGCTCCAGGCGCAGATCGTTGGTGCGCGCCACTTCGCCGACCAGCAGGCCGACCAGCACGCGCTTGGCGGCGGCGTCCTTGAAACCTTCGTGGGCATCGGCCGGGATCTCGCCCGGGTTGCGGCCGCTGCGGCGGATCTGCTCGACCTGCTGGGCCAGCATCGCGCGGGCTTCGTTCTCGACCAGGCGCGGCGGCATTTCCACCGAGGAATAGGCGGCGATCAGCTGCTCGCCCACTTCACGGCGCAGGCGGTTCATCAGCGCGCCCTTGAGCTCGCGCTCCAGGTTGGCGCGGATGTCGCTGCGGAACTGCTCGACATCACCACCCTTCACGCCGAAGCTCTTGATGAAGGCCTCATCGACCGCCGGCACCACCGGCTCGGACACTTCGGCAACCTTGACAGTGACCTGCACGGTCTTGCCGGCCAGCACCGGCACGCGCCAGTCGGCCGGGAAATCGACGTCCAGCGTCTTTTCCTCGCCCTTGGCCAGGCCGACCAGACCCTTTTCGATGGTCTCGAACATCATGCCCTGGCCGAGCACGATCGAACCCTTCTCGGTGCCTTCGGCCGGCAGGCGCTCTTCGCCGGCCTGGGACCAGGTTTCGACCGCGACCAGGTCGCCATCCTGCGCACCACGCGCAACCGGTGCCCAGGTGCGGCGCTGGTTCTGCAGGTTCTCGATCATCTGGTCGATGTCGGCGTCGGTGATCTCGGCGGTGTGGCGCACCACGGTCAGCTTGCTGACGTCGATGTCACCGAAGTCCGGCACCACTTCCACGGTGGCCACGAAGGAGAACTCACCCTCGTCGCCCTTGTCGATGCGCGGGCTGCCGACGATGCGCAGATCGTGCTCACGCACGGCCGCGTCGAAGGTTTCGCGCAGCAGGCCGTCCAGCGCCTCGCCACGGACCTGCGCGCCGAAGCGCTGCTCGATCACCTTGGCCGGCACCTTGCCCGGGCGGAAACCCTTGATGCGGGTGGTACGGGCGATTTCGCCGAGGCGGCCGTTGATGTGGCTCTGCAGACGGTCTTCCGGCAGCGAGAAGCTCAGGCGGCGTTCCAGGTTGCCGATGGATTCGATCGAAGCTTGCATGTTGACTCCTGCCACCGGTGGCGCTCTGGCCTCCGGCTCGATGATGGATGAAACGGTTGTAAGGTGACGGCGTCCGGGACGCGCCTGCTTGCCGCAGCCCTTTAGTTTCGCCCAATTCGGCGTGCACTGCCAGCGCAGGCCGGGCAAGCGCCTCGGGAACGCCCGGCGGGGGGCGGAGGCAGGCCGGCACTGGTGCGAAAGGGGGGACTCGAACCCCCACGCCTTGCGGCACTGGAACCTAAATCCAGGGCGTCTACCAATTCCGCCACTTTCGCGTGGCCGGCACAGGCGGTCATTGTCGCAGGCGGGTGCACAAAGCGGAAGGCATGACAAACCTGAATACGCAGTCCAGGCACCCACGCGCAGGCGCCAACACGTGCGCGTAGACTCGTGCCGTTGCCGCCACCCGGTCTGCCCCGATGGAACGCCCCCCACTCCGCACGCCCCTGCAGGCCCGGATGCCCGGCTGGTCCACACTCGTCTGGCTGCTCGGCCTTGCAGTCGCGCTGCACTTCCTGTGGGTCACCGCACAACGCTACGGGCAGGTCAGCGCCGAGGCCTATGGCATGTTCTGGGAGCGTCGCAACTGGCTGTGGCTGCATGTCGCCGGCGGCAGCCTGGCCATGCTGGCCGGCGCCACGCAGTTCATCGGTCCCCTGCGGCGACACCGGCCCCGGCTGCATCGCTGGCTGGGACGGATCTACCTGGCCGGCATCCTGCTGGGGAGCGCCGCTGTCGCCGGCCTGATCGCCACCACCCAGGGCTGGCTGGCACTGAAAATGGCGTTCGCTGCGACCGGCCTGGCGTGGTTGGTCACATCATTCTGCGGCTATCGCAGCATCCGGCGTGGCGACGTCGAGCAGCACCGGCGATGGATGCTGCGCAGCTACCTGGTGACGCTGTCACCCGCGGTGTTCCGCCTGTCGCTGCTGGTGCCTGCGCTCATGCAGCTGGCATCGCCCCTGGTGATGGTGCCGAGCCTGCTGGTGCTGAGCTGGGCCCTGCCGTTGCTGGTGCATGAAGCAGGAAGGCGCCTGGTGTCCATCGGCACACTCGCAGAGCCGTCCGGCAGCCGCTGAACACCCAAGAAAAAAGCCACCTGGAGGACCAAGTGGCTTTCGTCTGGTGGGCTGTCAAGGATTCGAACCTTGGACCTATTGATTAAGAGTCAACTGCTCTACCAACTGAGCTAACAGCCCGAAATCGGGGCGCGAATTATGACCTGATGCGCACACGGGGTGCAAGCTTTTTTTCAACATCGTTGATCGATGCATGCGTGCCACGACCCAAGGTGCTTCGCGCGGCCTGCAGGCAAGAAAAAAGCCACCTGGCGTACCAGGTGGCTTCTGTCTTGGTGGGCCGTCAAGGATTCGAACCTTGGACCTATTGATTAAGAGTCAACTGCTCTACCAACTGAGCTAACGGCCCGTGAAACTCAGACGCACATTATAGCGTGCATTCTGTTTATTGCAACACCGTGTCGGCTGTGCCGATGCGGTTGAATCAGTGGGGTGGCTGAGGGGATTCGAACCCCCGACCACCGGAATCACAATCCGGTACTCTAACCAACTGAGCTACAGCCACCACTGAAACATTCGCTTCATCGCCGATGCTGCCGGCGCTGGAGCTTTGAAGCCTTGCCTGGAGACCGTCACCGAAGTTCGGGCCACCGAAGCGAGTCCGATATTCTGGTGGAGTCCTCACGCTTTTGCAAGCCTTTCTTCACATCCGCCGATGCGGTCCCGGTGCTTCGCCAATGGCGCGCCCGACAGGAATCGAACCTGTAACCGCCGGCTTAGAAGGCTGGCTGACTGTGCATTGTAGTCAATAGCTTAGATTGAGTTCAATTCAGGAGCAGGGCGAGCGCAGCCCAAGTCCTGCAATGGGGGCACAGGATGTTTTCGGGAAGCCGCCGCACTCATCGGCCACGAAGATCACGAAGCCCGGCCCTCACCCATTCCTTTCGAGCGTCCCTTGGTCGCGGCTTTGAAATAGTCGCTGGCTTGCGTGGCTCCAGCGCTTCCTTGATCCGTGTCAGATCCAGCGCCCCAGACTCAGCGAGGCGGCGCGCCTGTTGCTGCTGCGCACGCGTTGGCGGTAGGCCAGGCAGTGGCGGCGGCAGTTGGATCGGGGTGCTGTCGGTCAGCCGGGCGACGGCCTCGCGCAGGGGAAGGTCGGGATAGAGCCTGGCCGCGCACCAGCGCTCGGCGTACCGCTTCGCCTGCCGGACGCTCGCCGCGCGCACTTCCTTCACCTGCCACATCTTCTGGCCTTCCATCCACAGGCGCACGCCGTCGGCACCATCGGGAGCAACGCCGGCTGTCTCCCGGCCGTTGTACCAGAGCGCCCAGCGCTCACCGGTCTGGACCCATCCGCACGGGATTGGGGCGGTGCGGAAACCATGGTGGACGTGCGAAGGAAGCATGGCCGGAAGGATACGACCGGCGGTCGCAGAACCTGCGAACGCACCCGGCACCTGCCTGAATCGTTCGGATTCAGTGCCGGCCCGGTGCTGCTAACGCGCCCCCGGGTGGACCTACCATCGGCCCCGGACCCGGCGGTGCAACCGACTCCCCTGCCTAGGCGTCAGATCGGCCCTAGATCTTTGACCACCGCCTGCCCTTGCTGCAGGTATCCCATCAACAGACGGCCGCCGGCCACCCGCCGGCCCTCACGCTCATTGAGGTAGCTCGCCTGCAGCCGCCCGGCGGCTAGCAACTCGGCTTGGGCCATGCTCGGCGGCACTGTCTTCAGGGGCTCCCCCGGCGACGCCAGTTGGCCAGTTATGGGCTGCACGCGTGCCGGTTGCCCACTGCCGCTCTTCGCATACGCCGTGGCGATCATCCTGCCGTGCTGTGGAGACCAGCCACCCAGCACGATCTCCGTTCCCAATTGCTCGATCGGCAGGCCGGCCTCGGCCACAGCCTTCTCGTAGTTCGGCCACAGCTGGTCAATCACAGAGCCGAGTTCTGCGCTCAACTGTCCCACCGTGAACTCAGCGCGGAAGCTCGCCTGTAGGGCCAGCTCGTAGATCCGGAGGAAGAACTGGGCGGATCCTCGGGTGGCCAGGAGGAGGTTGTGCTGGGGGATCAAAAGCATCTTGGCGCCCGCCGAATGGGCGCCGGTCAGCGCATCCTCGGCGAGCGTATCGACGGCAATGACCATCTGCTCGCGACTGAGCAAGACGTTGAGGATGCTCATAGGGTCATCCGATGGCGTTACAAGGAACTATCGCGGGAAGCCGCGCCCACCTGCAAGACTTTCAGTAGTCCTGCTGGCCGGTCCGCCTACCTGGGCTACTCAGAGGACTCTCCGCCACGATGGAGGCGTGATATGCGCCAGCCACCATGCGACTTGAAGTAGCCGGTGTCCCCAGTAAGCGAGTATCTGAGCCCCACCCACGCCGAGGTAAGGACTGGCGTGTGCCAGCCGCGTGCCTTCTGATAGGCGTAGCGAAACGCCTCCATCACCGAAGACTCAGTCGTCGGGTGCGGCGGATAGCCAGGGCTTTCCACCCCCAAACGATTCCATGGACGAGAGCAAGCAACGCGCCCGCGGCCAATGCCGGGCTGGCAAGGGAGATGAGCAGATTCACGGCGGCAGTCCTACAAGCCCGTGGGGGAGTGAGCACAGCCGAACGCCCGGGCATTAAGCGCCTAGCAGTCCCCCTACCGCTCTGCTCCAAAAATCGCCGGAACTCCGTGAGGAAGGCGTGAACATTTCGGTGTAGGTGTAGACGCACGCACCATCCGGCTGGGTGACCCCTACACGCCCCAGGCACGGCAGGTCGAGCTACGCTCCGGCCATGTGCGGCCGATTCGTCCAGCTCCCCGTCGTCAACTTCGGCCAGGCCGAGCTGGCTGACCTTGCCCCGGGCCTGGCCGAGATCCAGCCCAGCTACAACCTCGCCCCGACGCAGCGGGCGTCGGTGATCCTGGACCGCGGCGAAGGCCGGCAGGTCACCCGGCTGGCGTGGGGCCTGCTGCCGTTCTGGGCAAAGGCCAAGGGCCTGCAGGGCTCAACCATCAACGCCCGCATCGAGACAGTGGCCACCAAGCCGGCATTCCGCACGGCGTTCAAGAAGCGCCGCTGCGTCATCCCGATGGCCGGCTACTACGAGTGGTCGGTCAGCCCGATCGACGGGAAAAAGGATCCATGGTTCATCCACTCGGCAGAGCCGCTGCTGGCTGCCGGCCTGTGGGAAGGCACCAGCCCGCTGCTGCCAGAAGGCAACCTGGGAACCTTCACCGTCATCACCGGGGACAGCAGCGGCGTGTCCGCCGACATCCACGACCGCATGCCGGTCTGGCTGCTGGCCAGCCAGATCGATGAGTGGATGGCAGCCAGCCCCGACGATGCGATGGCGATGCTACTGACCAGCGAGCCCCCATCCATGGAGGCCTACCGGGTCAGCCGGGCGGTCAACACGCCCAGGAACAACCGCGAGGATCTGCTGGAACCGGTGAACTGATCGATAGGGGTAGCGCCGATGCTGATAGCCGACGCTGGTAACCGCTACTGGCTGTCGCTGATAAGCACGCCACGCTCATGCAGCAAAGCCAGGAGCGCCTGCAGCCGCTGTTGACCGAACTCCGCGCCGGCGGACGTCTCCCACCAGCCATGTTCACCGTCAACCTCGTGGGAATCAATGCCGTGCAGAAGGTGCCGGATTTCAGATTCTCTGACCACAGGATCAATTCCTTACCAGATTCCTAGATTCTATGTGACATGCGGGATGCCATCAGCCGCCGCGAAGCTGCAGCAGCGGCCCGTCATCAGGCGGTCTCTGCGACTATTCCGTCGCGGGCACCTCCTCCTCAGCGTTGATGCGGTAGTACCGGCCGGTACGCATTGCCGCGCCGTCCTCGTAGCCCACCGTGAGCACGATCTGAGGCCCCGACGTGACGCCCGGGTCATCGAAGGTCAGCTGCAGCTTGTTCGGCAACGTAACGGATTCGAGCTTGTTGGCCAGGCGCATTTTGAGATTGAGCATTGCAAGTTCCTCTTCCTGTTGGTGACCCTCACGGGCCAGCGGGGTTACGCCAGCGCTTCACGCCGGCAAATTGGTTCACTACTGCTCGACAGAGACCACAGAAAGGCTCTGGGTGATCGTCTGCTTGTTGAACGTTCCTGATGAATGGCTGACGGTCTGCTCAGCGAAGGAGGCGATCTCGGCGCGGTAGGTGCGGCGCGTAGAGCCATCCGCGTTGTCGTTGATGGTCAACGATGCATACCAGGTGGACGTCGCCCGGTCGGGGCCGTCCACCTCGTTGACGATGTCCACACCGCCCGTGATCTGGACCTGCTGCCACAGCGTCTCTGACTGCCCCTCGATCTGGCGGTACAGGTTGATGATTCCGCTGTTCTGCCCGCCGCCGGCTACGAAGCCACTGCTGCCGTAGCTGTCGTCCTTGATACGCGTGTGGACCCGGTTGAAGCCGACGACCACCTGCTTGTTCCGTCCGTTGGTATCGAAGGGACCAACCAACACCGAATTGCCGACCGTCACGATCGACGTGCTCTGCGCAGCGTTCTTCAGCACGCCGGCCGAGAGTGCACCGCCCCAGTAAGCACTGCCGTTCCTGTCCATCCACATCGTCGCGTTCGCCTTGCTGGCGTTGCCAGCGCCCACGTTGGGGCCGAAGTAATCGATCAGGCCCTCGGTGCCGAAGTTATTGCCGATGATGCGCTGGGAATTCCCGGCCCACACCCGGATGTAACCCTGCGTCATCTCGATGCCGTCGGCTCCGCCGGGCGTCAGGATGTTCACCGCCGACGCCAGCATGTTGATTGCCGAAGTGGCACCGTTGTTCTTCACCTGCATGCCGGCGATGTAGCCGTTCACGTCGGTGAACATGTTGATGTTGGCGTACTCTTCGGCGCCGCCGGCGGCCCAAGGCGACGGCTCGACCTGGTCAGATGCCACTTCCTCAAACTGCGGGCGCAGCCATCGGGTGAACCACGATCCTCCGTTCAGCGGGGTAACCAAGATGGTGCGGCAGCGCACTGCGTTGGCTGGCGCGGTCGCGCGCAGCTTCAGGCGACTGTAGTTGGCCAGCGCGGGGCCACCAGAAAGCAGTGTGAACTTGCCAGAGACTGCAATATCACCCACGTGGTTGTCGTTGACGTCGTACCACTCAAGGCGTAGCTCACCCCGATTGCCCGAAGCGTAGGCGGAGAACAGGTACGTTTTGCCCCCATCGATCGGTGTCGGAACGTCCGGCGCGACGAAGAAGTCTCCGCTGCTGGTGCCTCCAGCAACGATCAGTGCCCGCATCCCCACCGGTACGCCCGGGTCAGTGGCTCCGCTCATGCCCGGGCCACTGGCAAAGTACCGGTTGACGCCTTGGATGCTGCCGGCGGAATAGAAGAAGCTCCACCCGACGGTGGTCGCGCCGTTGAACCCAGCGTTAGACAGGAGGTTCCCCGCGCCGGTCATCTGGCGGACCACCTTTGCGTCCAACTCGATCAGCGCCTGCGCACTTGCTTTGCCCTCGACAGCCGCGCCGACCTGGTTGATCTGGGTGCCCTGCGCAGTAATCGTTTGTCCCTGCTGGGTGACCGTCGCCGTCAGTGACGCCAGACCATTGGCGGCGCCATCGGCAGTCTGCTGAGCGCTATTGGCTTCCGTAACGTCCAGGAGCACGAAGTCGTCCCACAGCAGCTGCGTAGCGCTGGTGGTCGCGCTGGCACTGTTGAGCTGTAGGACGGCTCGGTTCTTCCCATCCGGGATGGTGATGCGCCCGCTGACCTTCACGTAGCCATCTTCGGGAATGGTCGAAAGCGTGACCGTCTGGAAGTTCGGATACGTTGGCGACGCGCCGTTGTTGCTCAGCTGGAACCGCAACTGCATCGTGCCTGCGGCCGGCCCTACTCGCTTCACCCACGCCTCGCAGTAGTAGATCCGCCCTGGCGCCACATCGAAGGTCTGCAGGTTCGTGGATCGGGTGTTGGACGCGAACGAGACCTGCAACGCGTTGCTGCCCGTCCTACCACCCGGCACGACCACAGCCCAGGTCTGAATGGCCGTACCCGCCGCTCGATTCTCGAAGCTGCCATCGACAACCATGTTGCTGCCGGCGCGGTTCGACTGGCTCAGATCCGCGCTCACGGTGGTGATCTGCTGACCGAGCGCCGTAATCAAGCTGCCCTGCTGATCGACCTTACCCGTCAGCGTACTGGTGGCCGCTGCGTTGGCAGCAGTCTGTGCAGCGATCTCGCTGGCGCTGGGAGTCCAGTTGGTTGCCACCTCCCCTTGCTGCAGCATCACGTTGTCGATTTCGATCGCCATATCCTGCCCGGCGGCAGTCGATGTGCAACGGAAATACACGCGGACGTAGGACGTGCCAGCAGGAGCAACACGCGGCGTGCTTACGAAGCGCTTCCAGCCCTCGCCCATCACAAAGCTGTCGGGCTGGGCACCCCCCAGGGTTCCGCCCGCTGCGTCGAGGAACCACATGATGATGTAGGGAGTTCCACCCGAGCCACGCATGAAGGCGCTCGCCACGTAGGTCTGGCCGGCGGTCGCCTTGACCGTCCTATCGACGGTGCGGATCTCCAGGTACTGATTGGCGGCAGTGGAAGTGCCCGTCCGGCGCACAGCCTTCGTGCTGCCCGGAAGATCAGAATCAACGTACCCCAGGGTGGCACCCGATGGCACGCTCCCGCCAGAGGTGTAGCCGGTGGGTGCGGCCGTATCTGATGCTCGATCCTCAAGGCTGGCATTCGGCAGGAGGTTGTCGCCGCCTACGTTCTGGAGCTGTGCGTTGACGGTGGTAACCGACTGACCAAGCGACGTGATCTGCTGGCCCTGCTGGGTGACGGTTCCGGTCAGCGTGGCCGTGGCGTTGGCGTTCGCGGCCGTCTGAATCGACAGTTCATCCATGGAAGGCATGTAGCCGGTGGCCACCGACCCGACCTGCAGCTGGACGTTGTCCCACTCCACCCACTGGTCGGCTGCGCCATTGCCGTAGCAGCGCAGGTAGCAACGCGCGGCCACCGCGTTTGCCGGTGCCGGATTGGTCGGGACGAAAACCATCCGGGTCCAGGTCTCCGCCGGAACCACCCAGTCCGCGGTGCTGGGCGTGCCGGTGTAACCGATCACCCCGCCCTCTGCGCTCACCCATGCGATCTGCATGAAGAATCGCGGTCCCGGCGTGCCGCGAACATAGGCCGAGTACGCCACCTTCTTGCCAGGCTCAACCTTGGCGACCTTGACCGTCGTGTTGCTGACAATCTCTCCATAGCCAGTGGCGGCCAGGCCACTCATCGCGAGGCGGTACGCCTTGGTGCTGCCCGGCAGACTCGAATCAACGAGCGTGCGGGTGAAGATGGCGCTTCCAACGTTCCCGCTGCCAGTGGTCCAGCCCGCAGCCGTGCCCAGCTCGAAGCCGCTGTTCGCCAATTGATTGTCGCCGCCGATGCTGTACAGCGAAGCGGTGATGTTGGTCACGGACTGACCCAGGCTGGTGATGTCGCTGCCCTGCAGGCTTACCTGCGACTGCAACGACTGCAGCGCGGAATTGCTTGCCTTGCCGTCCACGTCCGTGCGCAGGGCACTAATCAAGCCGGCCTGGGCCGTGATCTGCTGCCCCTGCTGCGTGACGGTATTCGTCAGCGCAACCAGTCCTTGCGCATTGGCGAGGAGTTCGGTGACCTCCTCGATCATGACGTCATCAACCCACAGGGTGCCTGTGGTGTGGTCTGCCAGGATCCCCACCCGATAGGCGGTAACGCTGCCGTCGGTCGGCACCGCATGCACCCGCTCGGTGTACGTCCAGTCCACACGGTTAGCGGCGAAGGTGTTGCTGCCAATCTGGCCACCGGTCTGGTTGCCAAGCCGCAACTTGCCGTTGCTGGAAGTCCCGTTGTAATCGGCCGTGGTCCTGTACCAGCAACTCACGCGGTAGGTCCGGCCGGGGACAACCGTGACGTTGGCGTTGCCATTGACCAGTGCCTGTCGCACCCCCGTACCGCCATCCACGCGCAGGCACAGGCCGCTGCGCCCCTCGTTGACGACATTCAGCGTCGTTCCCGGATTGAGGTACGTCCAGCCCACGTCGCGGCCGGATTCCCACGTACCGTTCAAGGCGTGATTGCTGCCCTGCACGATCATCGCAGGCAGCGTCGCGTTGATATTGGTGATCGACTGCGCGAGGGCGCTTGTGGCGGTGGTAGTGGCTTCCTCGAGTGCGCTGACCCGTGCCTCGGACGCGAGCTTGCCACTGCCGGTGGGCATGCGGCTTTCCATCGCACTGATCCGCTGTACCTGTGCCTGGTCAGCCGTGATGCGCGCAGTCATCTCGTTGTACATCAAGCCGCTGGTCAGCTGCAGCGGGTCCGTGCCTTCGTACTGGCCACGCATCTGCACGCCCAGGGTCGTCACGCTGCTGGCGATGACCTGGTCGGCCTGCTGCAGGGCGGTCTGCACCTCCTGTACCTGCGCCACGCCGGCGCCCGGGGTAGGACGGCCGACAGCGACATAGTCGTACATCAGGTAGTCCGTGGCCGTCTGGACGGTGACCAGCGCCATGCGGACGGCGCGGACCGGCGACGGGCCGTTCCACGGGATCAGGTCGATGTCGACCGTGGCCAGGCCGCTAGCATCGAAGCTGGGCAACGGGATGGTGACCGACTTCGCGTCATCCCACGTCTGGTCAGCATCGGTCGTCCACCGCACCAAGCCGCGCCAGGGCGGATTGCCCACCCGCTTAACCCGGGTCTTGATGAACCGGTAGGAGTTTCCATCCACGCCGATGCCGGCCGGGGTCTGTGCGTATGCGGTCGTGCTGTTCGCCGGACGCAGCATCCCGTCCACTACGGTGGGTGTGCCGTTGGACGTCCATCCGTCGGTGGTGGTGTCGAAGTACCAGATTTTCTTCTGGTCGAACTGCGTGCCACTGCCGGCGGCGACCGAGCCGATCTGCTGGGCCACAGACTCAAACTGAGATTGCGTGGTGGTGGTCAGGTTCTCGACCGCAGCCACGCGTTCCAGCTTCTCGTTCAGGATGGCCTCTGCGCGCGCGAGCTTCTCCTGCGCCAGTTCGTTGGCCGTGTCCTGAAGGTCATCGGCGACGCCCTGCACGGCAGCAACACGGAACGCGGTCTCCGCGGCGATTGACGCATTCACGGCCGCGATGTCGTTCGCGCGGTTGAAGGCTTCCTGGGCATCGCCACTGATGCGGTCGAGCTTCTCCTGGTCGATCTGACGCTGCTGCTCGATCTGCTTGCGCGTCTGCTCTTCCAGGCTCTCGCCGATGCCCCCGATCACCTCACCCAGATTGGCGCCCAGCAGCTTGCTGACCACCCTGGCGTTCGTGGAGAGTTCGCCCGACGTGTTGACGCTGCGGCAGGCGAAGGTCCATTGCCCTGCCTCGGGCACCACAGCCTCGAACGGCACGGGGTGATACCCACCACCCCCAATCGGGGTCATCTGGTCCCACACGGGCTCCGTGTGGGCGCCGGCGATATAGCGGACCTCCACCCCAGCGAAGTCCGGCGACTGGATGCTGTCGGCCAGGAAGCCCCAGCTGTACATGCGCACGCCACCGGACAGTTCGTCCACATCGAAGAAGTCGACCAGGCGAGGCGGGACGTCCGCACCGGCAGTGACGTAGATGCCGGATACCGCGACACCTGCCCTGCCGTCGGGGCTGAAGGGCCGGACGACCACTGTGTACTGATCTGCGTGCGAGATGCGCCACGTCGCCGTCCGGGTCGTGGTCTGGGCCACCTCGTTCAACACGCCATCGCTGCCCGCGGCCGACACCACGATGTTGCCCACCGGGCCGGTGATGGCGAAGGTGGCGGTCAGTTCAGTGAAGACGGTATCGCCCTGAACCACCTGCTGCTCGCTGATGGTCAAGGCACTGGCGATCGGGCGGTCGATCACCGGGTTCGGGTTCGCCGGCGGCACGTACTGGCCCGTCAGGACGTAGTTCCAGAACTCGGGCGGCTCCGGCACCACCGAGACCTTTGCGCCCTTGAGGTCGCTTTCCGGTTCGACCCCGGTGACGCGTACGCGGTAGCCCGGGGTCTGCTTGAAGTCATAAATCCAGATGGTGTCGTGGGCGGGATTGGCCGGGGCGGCGCCCGGCAACGGGGCGTCATCCGGCCACTCACCAGTCAGGCGGATGGTTTCGCTGGTCCCGCTGAACGGCTGAACGCCGAACACGCGGTACACGCGCTCGCCAGGTACGCGCAGTCCGATCCATGCGTTGCCGTTTGCCGGCGCCGGCACTGGCTCATCCAGCTTCAGCGTTACGACCCCGTTCACCGCGGTCGCCGATACGAGCCGGCCACCGAATCCCCACTGCGTCAGGTCGTGCTGCAGGGCCAGCACCGACAGGCGGCGGTAGCTCAGGTGTTCGATGTCGGTACTGTAGGTGATGTCTTTGTACTGGTAGAGGGACTGGGCGAGGTGATAGCGCGCCATCTGCGCCGCGTGCGCTTCATTGGTGATGCCCTCACCCTCCACCGTGGCCGGATTGAGCATGGTGGTGGCGCCAGGGGCAGCCACGCGCAGGGTCTTGGTGGTCCAGTCGGTGGCATCAAAGAAGCTGTACTCGATACCGTCGGCGGCATTGGCCAGGGTGTAGTCAACCTGGAACTGCCCCTTCTTGATCGTGGCCATGTTGACCACACCCGAAAGCGGCTGCTCGGAGCCCGCCCACACCACCGACAACCGACCGCCCGCCCAGGTGATCTGCCCGAAGCCAGCTAGCGCGATGGCATTGAGCACGTCGTCGTGGTTGCGAACGTCCTTGATGTAATTCGCGTAGCCATAGCCGTTGGCCTGGCAGAACAGCATGAATGCCTTGAGCGCCTCGATATCGATCTGCACATCATCCAGGCCGATTCCAGCGATCAGTTTGCCATTCTGGTCCTTGAAACCACGGGCGTAGGCCAGGATCAGCGCACCGTTATTGTTGGTCTCCTGCGTGACCCACCCGGCCTCAGTCCACACCGGTGCCGGCACTGCGTGCGCGACGCAGCGGATCTCGTCAGGCTGGCCGTTGAGCTGGCCGGTCGCCTTCATACGGATGCCGATCCGGGCCAGGCCGGCGTAGTCGGCGGTGTCCTTCTGGATGCTGGTCAGGGTGGACCAGGTGAAATCACTGGTCGCGCCACTGCCGTCGGTGTTACGACCCGCGATGCCCACCCGCACTTCGTACTGCCCCTCCGGCACGTCCTTGGAGTAGCTGCGGCGCTGCTGCTTTTGAGACCGGCTGGTGATCGGGTAGGACCCGAAGATGCTCCAGTTCGTGACGCCGACGGCGCGGTACTGGACCTCGATCGTCTCCTGATTGTCCTTGGGCTTGCCCTTGCTCGTGGTGTCGAACAGCATGAAGTCAACGTCAACCTTCAGGCGGATCGTGTTCAGGCTGCTGGTGCGCTGCACCCAGGGGCTGGCTTGGCCCTTCTCCGCCTCCAGCGCGCCGCCGTTGATGGTGTCGGCGTTACTGTAGAGCGGGATGGCCTCGTTGGGCATGCCCGTGAAGCCGTTGTGCCAAACGGTCACACCCTCGAACGAGGACAGCAATGCATCCCCGTTGTACAGCGCCTCCACGCGCCCCACATTGATACCCGCAGCGAGCGTCATGGCCAGATACTGATCGTCCGCTTCGTACCACGTGTAAGCGTTGCTGGCCACGTCTGGAGCGATGCGCAACGGCCCGCCGAGCAGGAGCGGCAGCGGCTGGTAGGGCCTCGGCTGATTGCGTGCCGACCCCAGGGTATAGACCGCGCCAGCATCACTCTCGCTCGGCTTGGGCCGCTTCGGGCCCAACACCTTCTGGATCAGCAGTGCGCCGGCGGTGTAGATCGCCGCCTGCGCCAGTCCGGCGACCGCAGCGCTGTAGCCAGCGGCCACGATGGCGGTGCCCACGCCCATGGTGAAAACGGTGAGGGCCACCAGCGCCACGATCATCAACGCGGTCTTCTTGACCACGCCACGGACCTCAATGACCGTTCCGCCCTTCGGCCGCACGCGATGCATGACCTCGTGTGGCACCACGACGCCATTGATGCGGACCTCCCACAGATCGCTGGTGTAATCAGGCACCACCCGCGCCAGGAATCCGCCCAGCCGCTCCCCCTCCTGCAACTGCGCAGCCAATGTCCTCTGGCCTTCCAGCGTCACTGGGTGCGGGGTAATAATCAGCGGCGCGGTGTCCTTCATCAGGCCCATCGGTAGTAACCCTCAATCCTCAAGCCGAACTCCGGCAGGTCACGGACACGGTGCAGGACGCTGCAACCGTTCCTTTCGTTGGAATGCAGTACCCAGCCCTCATGGGCCAGATGGAAGTAAACGCCAGCGTGGCCTGCTCGCCTTTGCCCGTGCTCGATCATCAGCACAAGATCGCCGTCCACCGGGGTGGCACATTCGGTGCCATAGGGCCGCGACAACTCCCCGATGGCAGCTTGGCCAGCGACGCCTCGCGGGCGGGCGCTCGGCAGCTGAACGGCCCGGCCGAACAGTTGCCGCTGGACGAGCACCACGAAGTCGGCGCAGTCGCAGGTGTGCTCGCAATAGGGCACACCGACCAGTGACTCAACGTCCGATAGCCGCATCAGAAGATTCCCGGCAGCGTGAACGGATTGGCGCGCAGCCGCACCGCTTGCTGCCGCATCAGGTAGTCCACACCACACTGCGCGGTCGCGGTGGCGCCGGCGACGGAAACGCCAGTTATTGGCAGGTAATAGTCGCGCTCGTACACATTGGGGTCCGCGCGGTCCGACACCATCAGGCGGGCCATCATCAATTCATTGGGCCCAAGTGCTTCCAGATCCTCGGAGATGCCCCGTCCCACGTTGTCGAGCACCAGCTGGGCACGCGGTGACTGACCGCGGGTGTCGTCCGGAAGTTTGAAGGCGAAGGGAACACCCATGTACGGGATGCCCTGGCTCACCCAGTCCCGCGTATCGTTGACGATCCGCAGAGGACCGGGCAGCGAAGGCGCCGAGATCGACAGGAACAGCAGCGTGCCACTGGTGTCGGTAATGCGCTGCTTTCTCTCAGTGAAACTCGTCATCGCAGATACTCCATGACCACCGCACGACGGCTGTCGTAAGCGCTGTCATCCACCGGGTTGAGCTCGCCGACCCTGCCGTCTTCGAAGCGGACGGTCAGCAGAAGCCCGTTCCGGGGATTACGAACCTGAAACCAGCCGATACAACGGATCTCATCCAGGTACCAGTCGATAAAGGCGTCAGCTGCGGCTGAACTCTCGAAGTACAGCGTGGCCTTGAACGTGCACAGCACCTGACTGTTCAGCAGGCGCTGCTTAGCCAAGCCGCGCTCCATCTCGGTCCGCTCGACCGAAGGTGTGATCGCCTCGCCCAGCCCCTCCATCTGGATATGCGTACCCAAGGGCAGCTCGCTCATACCGACTCCCTCCAGCCGTATCGGGCTACACCCGCCTGCGCAACCGGTCCACCGTTTGCCACATCGTCCGCCACGGCCGAGATCACCATCCGCAGAACCTGATCTCCACCTGCCCCCCTACCGACTCCAGCCTCCTCCACCTTCGCCGGTGGGCCGTTGTTGATGATCTCAACCCGCAACCGAGTGGGCCCACCGCGCTCGGCGTCATACGCGGCCGTCTGGCGGCGGTTGAGGACCCGCTCCCCGGTCTGCAGAATGGCCGGCCGCTCATCGGAGCGGAGACCGAAGCCTCCGCCGCCATGGAGGCGTGGAGCATCGCCAAACACCATTGGGTTAATGGGGAGGTGCATACGGGTGCCACCGCCCCCCCCCACGCGACCACCCGTGTGGAACTTGTTAACGGATGCGCCGGCCTTCACGTTGACACCACCTCCCGCAGTGCTGCCACCTCCATACCAGCTCATAAGGGACTGCACGGTGCGCAAAGCTGCCTCCTGTGCCAGCATCCGAGCCACGCCACTGACAAAGCTCTTGACCATGTCGTTGAAGGCGTCCTTGAAGGACTTCGCGCCGGTTGAGAGGTCGGACAGGAAGTCTCCGAAGGCCCCCGCAGCCGTGTCCTCGATCTTCTGCCGCCAGACCTGTTGAGTCGCGACGATCTGGCCGATGTGGGTATCGATCTCCTGCAGTCCAGCCAGTGCAGCAACCTGTTCCGGAGAGCCTTTGGCGTACCCTGCCATGGCCTGGACCGAAGCGATACGCAACGCCTGGAGGTCGGCAAGTGCTTTCACGCGCGCCTGCGCCAGCTGCTGCTCACCTTCTCCATAGCCCATCATCCGGCCGCTGACCTGTGCACCAATGGCGGCTTCCTGCCCCTGAAGCTGGGAGGTGATGCGACCCATCGCCTCGCGCAGCTCGTCAGTTTTCGACTTGGCTACCAGGCGATCAACCAGGCTACGCACCAGCGCCTCGCCGGTCTTGTCTCCTTCCGCACGCAACCGTTCCAGTAGTGTTCTGTACTCAGCCTCAAGCTGCAGGCGTTGCGCTGCTCCCGTGGCACCATCCAGCTCCAAGAGACGGGTCTTCACCCCGGAAAGGGATTGGCTGAGCGCTTCCTCGGCCTTCTTCTGCTCCTGCGCAGCGACCGTGGCCACCTCGGCGCGATCGCGCTGGAGCTTCACAATCTGCTCCTCGATGCGCCGACGTGCCCCTGCCTCCGTCGCCAGCGCCCTCTCGCTACGCGCCTGTTCCAGCTCGAGATCCGCTGCACGCTGTTGCAGTGCAGTCCTCTTTGCGAAGTAGTCAGCGATCGAAATGCCGTTGTCCTGGTACAGGCGATCGATCTCGGCCAAGGAGCGTCGCACGGCGTCCAGGAGATTCGCGTTAGATCTGGCCAGCGCAGTACCAGCGGCCTCGGCCGGCTCCGTCACTGCCGTGACGGCCTCGTCGGCCACGCGCTTTGTCATCTCCTCCAGCTGCTTGCTCCAGTTCTCCAACTTCTCCTGTGCGGCTGCGACCTCCGCCTGCGCCCTGGAATAGTTGGTCGCAGCAGCCATGGCAGCGCCATCGCCGCGGTCGCCGCCGCGGGCGTAGATGGAGCTGGTGTCCATCAACCTGGCGCGGCGCTCTTCCAGAACGGCCCTGGCTGCGTTCAGCGTTTCCTGAGCCTGCTTGCGCTTCTCGGCAGCATCCTTCCGCGCGGCCTCCGCACTGAGCTCCGCCATCTTCCTGTTCGCATCCAGCGCCTGCCGGTGCAGCTCCGCTGCCTCACGAGCCTGTTCCGTCCTCTGATAGAGGTAGTACAGCGCAGTGGTCAAAGCTGTGACGGCGAGCGTGATCGGGCCACCGAGCGTGGCCAGAGTCGCCTTGAGCCCGTTGGCTGCGATTGACGCGCCCAGCAGACTCGCTCGCATGCTGACCAACCATGTAATCAGGGCCTGAACGCCCGCAATCGCGGCCGGCACCGCCTGGGCGGCCAGGTAGGTGCCGACCGCGACCGCCAGCACATCAATGTTCCTCACAACCCCAGAGATCGCACCAGCAAGGGACTGCAGGAATGCAATTCCGTCCTGCGCAACGAACTTGGCGAAGGCCCCGACTGCGCGAAGAAGCGAATCAGACAGATCGGCGAATGATGCCTTGATCTCTGGCGAGCGAAGGGCCGCTGCCACGTCGTTGATCGCACTGGTCACGGCGGCGAGGCCAGAGCTGCCAGAACCATCGAGCAGGTCACGCAATGAATTGCCCACAGCCGTCAACGCGCCGCTGAAATTGCCGCGCGCCGCTGCAGCCGCTCCCGCATAGCTCTCTGCCATGGCATCCAAAACGATCTGCTGTGCCTCTGCAGTGCGCCCGGTCGCCTCCATCACCTTCATCTGCTGCTTTTGCTGCTCGGTGAACTTGAACCCTTGCTTCGTCAAGGCAGTCACGCCCTGTGAGGGCTTGTCCAGCGCCTTGCCGATGGTTTCAGCAGATTGCTCGATGTTCTCGCCCAAGCGCGCAGACTGGTCGATCGCCATCTGCAGGGCCTGGGGAAACTGCGTCCCGACAATGCCGGTGTACGACAGCAGGCGCGTCTGTGCCTTGACGATCTCGCCGGCGGAATGGGTGGTCGCTGCCGCCATCGAATCGGCCATCTCCAGCAGCTGCTGCTGACTGAAGCCAGCCTGCTGGCCGGTGGACGCGAGAACGGCCTGCAGCTGTGCCAACTCATTGGACGCGTCGCGGGTCTCTGAGATCAAGGCACCGAACAGGCTACCGACCGTGACGCCAGCGAACAGGCCACCCACCAAACTGCGCAGCTGGCCGAATCCATCCGTGATCCCTTTCAGATCGATGGACTTGGCCGCCTCTTTCTTGAATGCGGCCACCTCCGACCGGACCAACGCCAAGCCCTGCTTGATGTCGTTGATATCGGCCGAGATTCGGACGCGTAGGTTGGGAGCAGAGGTTGCCATTTCAGTCCGTGAGATTGTCCAGGTAGGCGGTGTAGTCAGACGCATCAAACTGAGCAGCGCGCAGGTTCATCAGCTCCTCAGCCAGGTGGCGGCGCCGCGCCTGCGCCGCCGCTTCACTGAATGCCCTGAACTGTGCCAAGGTGTAGCCCCTGATACAGTCCAACGCGTGACCGCTTTGGATCAGGAGTTGGAGAGCGTCAGCCCAGCCCCACGGATGCGATCGCGAAGGCCGCCCAGGAGCGGCATGATCTGGCGAGTAAAAAAATCACGATTCACCTCGACCACCTTCAAGGCGAGCGCGATGAACTCGGCCGGGTCGCCACGCTCAACGAACTGTCGATCACGGCCGATGCACAGTGCCGTGGCCTCGAACAGCGCAGCGGAATGGTCTACAACCAGGTCCATCACCAGTTCCGGCGTGATGTCGATCTCGATAACCCCCTCTGCCGCACTAGCTGAACGCAGTGCAGCGACGACCGGACGGAGCTCACGGACCAGCACCGGAATGCGCCCTACCGGGAGCGGAGCGATCTCCAACGACTCTCCCTGGTAGGTGACGGAGGTTCTGGCCGCCGCCAGAACCTCCATTTCATCGGCAGCGCCCTCGCTCACGCGATGACCTCCTGCGTGACCTCGAAGTACCGCGACAGGCCGGCGCCCTTGGAAGAATCGCTCTGCAAGGCGCCCGTCACCTCACCGGCACCGTGCTCGTCGCCGATCGCCGCAAACTGTGCCATCACGCCGCCGGACACCTTGTGGGCGAGGATGCGGACCGCCTTGCCGCTCTGGGCTTCATTCAGACCCAAGAACAGCAGCTGGTACTGCTTGGCAGCGGTCACGATGGGCTGAACCACGGCCTGCGCGTTGTACGCGTAGGAAACCTTCACGTTCGCGGCGCCCGAGACGGGGTCCACAATGGAACTGCCCGCGGGGATGAACAGCGCGCCGTCCTGGAGCTCGTAGTCCGTCCCGGCCACATAGCTGGTGCTGCCGGTCGCCGGCTTGACGGCCGTGATGTCCTTCGCAATGCGCAGCAGCGGAGTCAGGCCGCCCTTGTAGGCCACCACGGATTCATCGACGGCGCTGCCTGCGATGACATTGGTGACGGTGCCACGCAGGGCGCGCGCGAGGTTCTCGGGGGCGAAGTCGTGGAACGTATAGGCCATCTCGACGCCGGTCAGGCGATCGACCCGGTTCCGCTCGCCGCCACCCGGCTGGGTGTGGTCGGCCAGGGTGATGGGGTTGGTCTGCGGGCTGAGCGTCAGCGCCGAGCAGTTTCCTACATCCACGAACGGGCCGGGGACGCCGTACTCGCGCGCCAGCACCTTGCCGCTGCCCAGGTAGCTCTGGTCTTTCATGGTCATGGGTATTTCTCCGGGTAATGCCGCTGGGCGGCCGTCAACGAATGGGAATGGTCGAGGTGTAACGGATCAAAGCGCCGATCCAGTCGGCGCCAGGCGGTGCCCTCAAGGGCTCCATCGACTGGTACTGGGGAGCGGTGAAGCCAGCCGGCCAGGTCTTCGGACGCGCATCGAGAGCACGTTCGATGTCGTCGACCACGTCATCGAGCCGCGCCTCGCCTGCTCCGTGAGCGATGCGCTTGACCAGGACGCCGACGGTAGTGAGCCGGTGTGTCTTGGCCGTGGCAGGCTCCGGCGACCGGGCCTGCCGCTCGATGTAGATGGCCAAGCCCTCATCCACCCGCTCGGGGTCCAGCTGACCAGGCTCGAGGGTGACCACCACACCGATGTTGGTTCGATAGCCTGCCGCGGCCAGCGCATCGCCAAGGTTCGCAGCGAAGGCATCAAGCAGCCGGCGGCGCGGGGTTGGATCAAGCACGGGCCACCGCCCAACGGACACGCGATCCGTCGTCTGATAGCTTGTCAGTCAGCCTGTACCTCTCGCCGTCGACCTCAACGATGCCCTCCCGGTCGCCAACCACTTGAGCTCGGAACAGGCTGATGACGACCTCGTATGCGGCCACCGGCATCAGCTCATCCCCGAACGCCTGCGTGCCACGATCCACAAGCACGGAGCACGGAATGCCGGGACCGCCATCGCGAGGCGTGTAGACGGCATCAGCGTCAGCAATGCCGGCCCCCACGAAGGCACCAAGGGCCGCGCGGTCAAACTCCGCCAAGAAGGCCTTCTGGCTCATGAGCGCCCCCTGTACTTGGATGTCTCCAGTGCCTTGGCCAACTCCCGATTGAAGTGAAACGGCATCAACTTGTCCCAAGCACGCTGGGCCAAGCCGAAGATGTTGTAGCGGGGTGTGTACGTCGCACCGTTGGTGAAGATGAAGACGCTCCGCACCGCCGAGCCCCAAGCGGTAACGATGCGCTCGTAGATGCCGGGCCGGAGCTTTCCGCGCTGTGCCTGCAGAGCGAAGTACTCGCCGCCGCGCCTGCGCTTGGACCGACGGCCGGCCCGGCTGGTGTCCGTCTGATTCTGCAACGCATCCTGACGGGCGCCGAGCTGGGAGAGGATCTGGCTCACCTGGCGGGCACGCACGTTGCCAAACTGGTCCAGGTCGGCCCCGTCACCAGCCACCGCAAACATGCCGGGCGGCATCGCGCCCTTCTGCTGCAGTAGCACCTCAAAGCCCTTCTTCCGGCGCGTACCACCGTCGACCTGCGGGAGCAGGTACTTTGCCGGCGGCGTGCCGTTGCTGGCCTCATCGCGAAGGTAGATCTCCGCGAACAACTTATCCTTGGTTGCCTTCCGATACTGAGCCGCCCGCTGGGTCATGCGTGTGGGGCGATCGAATACCCGGCCAGCCGCACCTTCCCACTGCTGCCGGATGTCAAAGGCGGTCGCATTGCAGGCCTGCATCACGGCGAACGCGAGGTTCTGGCGCTCCAGCTGGGTGAACTGGCGCCCGAGCATGTTGTCCGCATCGACGGCAATCCGAATCTGGCTCACGGCTTCACCTGGGTTCCCTGGATGGCGCGCACCTGCTCGGCTCGCGCGTTCTGGCGTTCGATAACGGCCCGCCTCTGCGCCGCCACGTCGAAACACTGGGCGATGGGCCCCTCAGGAACGGCCTCAGTGCGCGTGAGCTCAGCCGGAATGGACACGTACACCCGCCGCTCCACCACAACAGGCTGAGGCGACACGGCGCACATGGCCGGACCGGCGTCGGGCTTGGTACCCGTGCACGCCACCATGGCAAGCGCGGGGATCAGGGCGGCAATCAGTAGCCGGAGAATGCGGGACATGATGCCTCCACCTCGGTCAGGGCCAGCGCGCAGCGCGTCTCACGCGCTTGTCCGGCGTAGCGATTCATGAACTGCTTGAGCGTCCTGTCTGCGTCGTCTTCCCGTGCCTTGGCTGCCGCGATCGCGCTGTCGCTCTGCTGCTTGATCGTCGCCACCTGCTCCTGCGCCACCTGCAGCTCCTCCTGGCGCACTGCGACGGTGCGGCCGTAGCCCGCGTTGGCGGCAACCAGCTCAGCAGCGTGCCTGAGTGCGCCCTCCTTCTCAGCGGAGCACGCTGTAGCGGAACCTACGTAGGCCGCAGCTGCGGCGCGGGCGTTGGCTCGCACCACAACCAGACATGCCGAAAGCGCGATCACGACCAGGGCAAGAATCCCAATCACCCAGAGCAGCGGCTTCACTGTGATGGCCGATGGCAGCTTCATCGTGCACGCTCCGCCAACCCGGCCTCTTCCTCACGCCGCCCGCACAGCCCTGCCTCGAGGTTCGTGCCTCGCCACAGGCGGCACATCAGGCGGATCTGGCCCGCGATGCAGTGCACGTCGGAACCCGGGATGCACACGTCACGAATGGAGCGCATCTCCGTACGCCCTGGCCCAACCATGGACGCGCCCCGGTTGTAGACCAGGGACACCAGTGCGCCTTGAGCGTCTGCGGGCAGCACATCGAAGCCATCGGGGCCAAATGCGCGCCGCGCACTGGCGTGATAGCGAGGCAACGAGGCCGCCCCGAACACATCAGTTGCCAGATCGAACGAGACGCGCACGTCACGCAACTGCGAAACGACCGGCCGGGCCGCACCTCCCGTAATTCCTGCCGTGCCCTGCAGACGAGATACCGCATCATGCGCGGACCAGTCCAGACCGATCTGCTGGCGAGTCTGGTGACCGCCGTCGTACCCGATGCCCCACGTAACACCAGACGCGCCACCCGGCCAGATCGGAGACTCATAGCGGCGCGCGTACAACGACGGACTCCCGACCTCCCACCGGACAATCAGTGCCACAGCAGGAGGCGAAACGATTGGCTCGCGGAGCGAGCTTGCCGTCGGCGGCGCGGCATGCTGAATCGCCTCCTGCACGCCAACCATCGCGGGCAACACCACCTCAGCCGTGGTCTCCTGAACCGCGGCCACGACAGGCGTTGCAGCGGCCGAGATATCATCACGCACGTCCGCCACCGCGACGGCGGTGGCCTCGCCGGCCAGCGGCGTGGAGGCCACCGATGGGCCTTGCCCACAGCCCGTCAGCGCGGTCACAAGTAGCATAGCCAGGGCAAGCTGAGCGATCATCGTGCGATCCAGAAGAACGCAACGAACAGACCAATCAGGCACAGCCACTCGACCCGATCCAGCAGCAGCATGCGCCACGCGCGCCCGTCCCCGGCTAGAGCCGCCTCGTGCAGCTCCCTCTCGTCCGCCTCATTGAGATCGTAGAGATAGGTCCGCTTGAACATCCAGGCTGCTGCACAGGCCGCTGCGAGGTAGATCGCGTGAATCGGCAGCTGCAGCAGCTGAGCCAGCACGTCGCCGCCGATGGTGCGATCGAGCGCGCCCAACAGAACCCAGCCGATCAATGCCAAGATGGCCAGCACGGGCATCCACACGATGAACTCCTGCCAGCGACTGAAGAACGACACGATGCGATTCATGGTGTTTTCTGAGCCTGTTCGACAGTGTTGAGACGACGTTCCAGTTCGGCGATCCGCCAGATCACCCCGTTGTCCAGCTTTGCGTTCACGACCTGCAGGTCACTGGTGACCTGCTGCAAGCCCCTGCCCTGATCCGCTTGGATGCTGCGGATGTCGTTGAGCATCCAGCTCACCACGCTCCCTGCGACCGTCAGGACGAACGGCAAGGCGAAGATGGCGACCTTGAGCGCCACCGAAGCAAATTTCCCGTTCATGGCGCGGTCGAGTTGGGCGTTCGTATCGTTGCTGCTCATTGATCCCCCGATCTACCTGTATCCCCACCACAGCACCAAGCCGACGGGCACGAGTGCGGTGGTGGGGCCACGTCCGTAGCGGTCTGTGCCGTCAGGCACCCGCCTCGGCTGCGCCCGGCGTCAAGCGGACGAACACGGTCTCGCTGCCCGCCGCGGCGCCGTAGACCGCGAAGCCGATGCCGGCCACCTGACCCGCGCTTGCATCGGCCGAGATGGCCTGCTTGTTCGGCGTGTCCCAGTTCACCGAATCGCCGACGGTGAACACACCGGCAGGCAGCTTCGGAAGCTCGAACACGCCTTCGACGTGCACTGCGACGATTTCGCCGGCCTTCCCATCGGTGACCGCAACACCGATCAGCTTGCCCTCGACCACCAACTCGCCACTCTTGGCGTCTGCGGTCAGGGTCACATCGAGTACGCGGCCGTCCTGATGTGCGTTCTTCATGGAGTTTCTCCGGATACGTGAAATGAACTGATGCGCCGCGGCTGGGTCATCACCCAGCCGGCTGGCAGTTAGGCGGGATTGCCTGGATTCTTGTAGATGCCCCGGTAATCGGCGATCGCCGGCGCGGCATCCAGGCGGACCTTCCAGGCCACTCCGTCGACGGTGAAGCCCTGGTGCTGTTCCAGATACGGAGTCTGATTCCCATCCAGGTAGCCGACGACGATGCCGTCAACGTACGCCGGGTTGGAAATGCCGTACCATGCCTTCGCGTCCTTCGCGTCCAGGCGACCATCGTCCCAGACCTCGAAGGTGTCGCGCACAATGTTCGGGTCCTTGCTGCCCACGCCAGCGCCCACCGCGTACTCGGCAGTGCGGACCGTCCTCGCCTGGCCACCGAGAGCGACCGGCGTCAGCAGACCACGCATCGGCACCTGGATCAGATTGCCGTCACTATCCTTCTGCAGGCGCATGACAGCCTGCATTGCACTCACACTGGCCGTGGTGATAAGCGCAGCAGGCAGCAGGTTGTTATGATCGGCGTGGAACAGCCGCTTGCCGTCGGCCAGGACCGGATTGCTGTTGATGAGCTCGAATACTGCTTTGGCGAGCGTGCGGCGAGCGGCCTGGCCCATCTTGCGCGGCACGTCACCGAACACCCCCAGCTCATCGTTGATGACGGCTTGGCGGGTGATGGTGAACAGCTTGCCGAAGGTCACGATCTTCATCGCCTGGGACTGCTCGGAGAACGTTCCCTGCTTGTATTCACCCCCTTCCGGAACAACGTCCAGATCGGAGAACGCCCCCAGACCAACCAGATTGGTTGGCTTGAAGTCGGCCACGTTCACTGCCCTCGTGTACTGGTCGAAGGTCTCTTCGACCTCCTGGTAGCCCTGCAGCAGGGCGCGGCGACTCGCATCACCCAGCAACTGCGGGAAGTCCGAGCTGCTGTGGGTGAAGGCCATGCCCACCACCTCCAGGCGCTCCATGCCACGCGTGTCCACGCCGGCCTGCTGAACGCAGGCACGCGCGATCTCGGTCATGGACATCCCGCGGAACTGATTGCCATCCGTTGCCTGCACCAGGCCGGCGCGCGCCTCGATCGCGTTCGACATCGCAGCGCGGGTCAGGTCGCGCTGATCGGTGCCTGCGGTTACGCGCGCGCCGCCGTTCAGAGGTGCGGACTGGCTGCCCAGCAGGGCCAGGATATGACGTCCGACGGCGTCGGCCGTGATGTTCGAATCAGCCTGCGCGATCACCCCATCCACGTACTCGCGCACCTGGGGATTGCCCAGATGCGGCAGCGCAATGGCCTGGATCTGGGTGTTGCGGTCGCGTAGGGCGGTCATGGCCACCTGAACCGGATCGCCAGCCACTACCGGTTCCGTTACGGGAGTGGCTGCTGCCGGAGCACCAGGAGCGGGAGCGGAGGCCGGGTTGGGACGACCGGCATTCGCGAGGATGGTGCTGTATTGCTTCTTCATGGTTGGATCCTCGATATGGCCGATCACGGCCGTCTGACTGACCTCGGGAAGCGAGGCAAATACTTGGGGAGAGAGACTGGCGACGATGTGCCGGCGCAGCTCGGTGGCGATGGGCGCACCAGCGCCATCGATGGCCTGCAGGTAACCGCTGATGGCCACGGCTGCAATCGACGGAGACCTCGCAGTGGTGCCCGCATCCGCATCGACCACCACATCGGCCAAGCCGGCATCAACTGCCTGCGGCCCTGAGAACCAGTGGTCGGCGTCGTCAGTGAGCAGTCGCTCCATCTCTTCACGACGACCCGACCGGGAGGCGTACGCCTCCAGCATCGCTGCGGCATGGGCATCCAGAGCCTCTGCGTTCTGCCGGAATGCCGTTGCGCTACCGGCGGCGATGGTGCGCGGCGCGTGAACCATCACCAGCGAGCTGGCGTACACACGCCGCTCGTTGCCTGCCTGCAGAATCAGCGATGCGATCGACGCCGCTTGACCCTCAACCGTGATGATCTTTCGAGCCGAGTGCGACTGCAGCGCGTTGTGGATGGCCATTCCGTCCGCAACGACACCACCCACACTGTTCAGCCGCACGTGAATGGTGCCAGCGGTGATCTGGCCGATTCGTTCGACCAGATCGGCGGCCGAGACCGACTCCTCAAACAGGTATCCGCCGATTGCGCCATAGATCATCACTTCGGCTGTGTCCGCCTCGGCGCGCACCTGGAACAAGGCCGGACCGAGCTCGCCGTCCTGTGCGGCATCTGCACGGATGGTGGCTCTGATCGCGCTGGCCAACTGGCTTGCACGCATATCATTCGCTCCTGGAAAGATCGCGCGTCAGCGAGCCCACAACCTGGGCGCGCGCCTCGGCGCTGCTGTTGGGCGCCAAAGGCGCAAGGGATTCGGTCTGCTCCTGCCAGTCCTGGCGCTGGCGGAGTACCTCAGCAGGGTTGTTCCCGTACTGCAGCGTGTTCTGCTGGGGCGAGACCCAACCGCGATCCTCAGCCTCGCCACGGGCGTAGGCCTCCTTCAGCGGATCGATCCACGGCATGACCGGGCGTACATAAGTGGATGCCGCGAGGTTCCGCACGGTCCAGCCACGCGGAAGGCGGACGCGACCGGCCAGAACACATGCCTCAACAAAACGCACTCTCTGGGGGCGCACGGACATCGCAATGAAGCGCTCAGCCAGCATCAGGTAGCTGCCCCACTTCTCCACCAGCTCCTGCCGCTGTGCGGAATAGGTGCCGTTGTAGTCCAGGGACAAACTGGAGTAGCTCACGCCGATGCCACCGGCTGCTGCACGCAGCTGCTCTTTGCGCCAGGTCGCCGCGTTGGGGTTGGGCCGATCCGTTCCTAGACTCTCGATCGATTCGCCGGGCAATAGGTCATCGAAGATGGCGCCCGGGGCCAAGCGGAGCTCACGTACTGGAACGCCGTCTTCAACAAGGACGCGCCCGCCGAGATCCGATCCGTACTGCTCCCCGCCACCCTTCTTGATCTGGAACGTCATCGAGGCCGCCACCTTCGCGGCGATGCGCTCGGATTCTTCGTAGTCCTTCACGTCCTCAAAACGCGACATCGCGCTTGCAAACACGCTGAGCCCGCGCACCTGGTGGAGGCGCTTGACCAGCGCGATGCAGTGCATGAATTCCGCTGGGACGCGCTTCGTCTCCAGCCGAGCACCCAGCGGGTCGCCCGGGTGTGTCTTGAAGACGTGGTACGCGATGGGACGCCCCCAGGCGTTGCGCTCCACGCCCTGCAGGATGTTCCGCGCCGGATCGTTGAAGTCCAACGGCACTAGATCGGCCTCCAGCATCTCGAAGCTGTAGGGCACAGTTGACCCGTGCTCGAAGTACGGCACGGAGCCAATCAGGTCCTGGTAGAACGCGTCTCCATCGCGGAACCAGCTCCGCGCCAGAAGCTGCTGACAAACGCCGTAGTCGTGCGTCCGGGTGGCTTCTGGTGCGTCCCACCAGGCGTCCCAAAGATCGTCCAGCTGAAGCGCAAGGTCTCGGTTGATAGGCTGGCCGGGAAGACGCGGCGCGGATAGGACGTCGATACCGGAACCAACAGTGTTCTGAACGAGCACGTTGAGGGCGTTGTCAGCCAGGTCCAGGTCGCGTTCGAGGTGCCGGGCCTGATCGCGCAGCTGGCGAGCGTCCATCCCTGCGATCGCGTTGCCGCTGCCCCAGTCGCGGGCCAGCTTTCGATTGCGTGACGGACGCGTCACCTCATGCGCTCGCGCAACAACCGGAGCGAGCTGTGCCCGCGCCGCATGGATGGCGCGGTCGGCACCCAGAGCGGCAGCGAGGCGGGCCTTGGCGATCTGCGCAGAGGCCATCATGTGACCCCACCGAAATCAGCGTTCGCCCAACGAGCACGACGCGCGGAGGCGGCATCGCCGCGTAGGACGAGCGCCTGCCATTCCTTCCGTCCGTTTCTGATCTCCGCCAAGTCCGCGCGGGAGAGCTGGCGCTCACCGAGACGTACGGTCTGCCCGGAAAGCACGGCCACCTCCGCGTCGATGTAGAAATCCAGCATTTCCTGAGCAGTCTTCATGACTGCATAGGCTAGGGGCGACACTGTCCACAGACTCAATAAACTTGTGGACACCCCCCTCTCTAAGCCATTGATCTGCAAGAGGGCAAAATTTATTTTGTCTCCACTTTCATTGAAACCGTGGAATGCATGCCTTTTTGCCGCTTTGGAAGCCCTCCCGGGAAAAGATCATGCAGCTTTGAGCGCGACACATCGAAATCACGCATGACTTGTTTCACGGGAATCCCAGATTCCAGAGCACGCTGGATCCTATCCCTTGGATAGACGCGCGGCGCTGCTGGGAAGTAGGGCTGTTCCCCGGCAAAGCAATGCATGACGGACTCAACGAATGGAAGCGCCATGCGCTCGCTGATTCCGATGTCCGCCTGCATTGCGGCCAAGATTCGCTCCCGCAACTCATGCGCAGACTCTTTACGCTTCCTCATCAGAATGTCCACCCATCGCGCGCCAGGCCAGCGCTCCTCGGTCGAGCCCTCGCCGTTTCACGCGAAACGGTCAACGTCTGCTCCTTTGCGACCTTCGGCTCTGTTCCACGGGAATCCGTCGATGCCACTGTCATCAGGACGCGTGCCTCTAAAGCGTCCCAATCTGCGCGCGTGAACCTGTGCAGCCTGACCTCGGGGTGGTGCGTGGCTGCGTAGGCGTAGACCCACGTGTCGAGGGGCTCGTTCCGTGTGACCTTCTTCTCGAATCGGTTCTTTACCGGGTTATAGACCTCCGAAACTAACCCGGGGAAGTATTCCTCCGGCAACTGGTCACTGAAGTGCACAAGGCGGAGATCGACATCCCGCTCGGCATCGGCAGAGAGCCGGCTGTACAGATAGTGCTTGGCGGCAACAGTCCCGACATGATGGATGGTGATGCCGCGCCGGTCGGTCTTTCCGTTCCAGGTCACGTCGGCCAGCTTGCCCTTCGATAGGACGGGAGCATTGTTGGGGACTGCGCCAAAGATGCACATTGGACGCGTCACGCGCCGCTGACGAACGAAGTTCTTCACAGCCTCCGTGCGGTGGCCACCGGCATCAATAGCCACCGCCAGTGGACGCAGGAGCGCCCCGTCCTCTCGCTCGATAGCACGATTGAGCAAATCGGTCAGTGCTACCCAGACAGCCTCTTCTGCCGGATCGCCCTGCAACTCCACGTAGTCCAGCGTCCACGCTGCCATGCCCCTGCCCCACCCGATCGTGTGCACGGCCAAGCGGTTGTCCTGGGTATCCACGCCGACGGTGATAGCCAGTACACCACGCGGCGCCAGACGAAGCAGGTACGGCTCGGCCCGGTCCTTGATGACGTTGTGCTTCACGGCACGCATCGACGGGTCTTCCCACGTCTCCGCCAGGCGGTCGTTGACGAACGTTTTCAGCGAGGCGGGATCGCCCTGCGCCTCCAACCACTCCTTCACCAAGTCCAGCCAGCGCGGACCGAGTCCGAACTGGTAGTACAGGCAGTTGATGGTGTAGCCGCGGATCGGCGAGTCGGGGTTGGCCGCTACCCATCGGCCCTTGGCGATCATCTCGGTCTTGAAATGCTCTTCTATAGCGGCGCCACATTCGCAGCATGCGTACCAGGCATGGCTCTTGTCGGGCGACCACACCAGCCCACTCCACTGCAGTGCTTGGAAGTGACCGCAGTGCGGGCACGGCACGTGGTAGCGACGCTGGTCGCTCTTGTCATAGAGCTTGGCGATGCGGCTGAGTCCGGCGATGCCAGGCGTGCTGATGTACTGCCGCTTGTATGTGGTCGGGAAGGACGATGTGCGCCCGTCGAGCATCTTCACCGGATCGTCGCCAGTGGCCAGTTGCTGGGGTGCCTCATCGATCTCATCCACCTGCAGGTACTTCACCGTGGATGACTTCAGACGCTGCGGGCTACCCATGTGCTCCACAAACAGCTGACCACCGGCAAAATCCTTGAACGTCCTCTGATTGGCGCTGTCCCGGCTGGCCGTGCTGGTGAGCGCTTTCTTCACGGCGGCGCACACTTCGATCATGGGATTCAGCTTCTGCGCAATCCACTTGTTCATGGACACTTCGCCGGGCAGCGCATACATCATCGGACCGGGTGCGTAGTCCATCCAGTACGCCATCGCGTTCGTCGCCAGCTGGCTCTTGCCGAACTGGATCGGGAACATGCACACCTGATCGTGAACCGGGCTGCGGGCGGACATGTTATCCATCGGCTCACGCAGTGGCGGGTTCCGAGCAGTCACCCAGCGGCCCGGCTTGCTTCCGCTTTTGCTGGACAGACGCATGTGCTCGTCACACCACTGCGAGACGCTCAGCGGCCGGCGAGGCTGAAGCGATCGCGCCAGGACGGTAGCCATACCCTGCGCGGCCTGCATCACTGCGCCCCCTCTGCCGCCTTGGCAGCGAGAGTGCGGAAGCCCTGGCTGAGCTCCTCCAGGGCGTGACTGACCTCATCCCACACCAACCGCCGGCACTCTGCCTCATCGACGGTCGCGGCCAGCTGCGGGGCAAGGGTATCGGCCAGGCGCTCCATGGCGCCACGGAATGTCGTCGCATGCTCTGCCAGGAATGCCTCCACCTCGGCGCGCGGCAGGAGCAGCCCGAGTTCTTTCTGCAGCGCGATGTGTGCCATGTGGGCGTCGGTCTCGGCCTTGTCAGCCAGAGCCTTGGCCTTGCGCGCCGAATCCGGTGTAACCGGCCTTCCCGTACGGCCGGAAGGCGCGGCGTCGTCGTCATCTTCGTCAGCGTCATCCTCTGCATCCAGATCCACAGCGGCTTCCCCGCTCCCCGCGAGGACAGCACCGCGAGCGTCTGCGTGACGTTGGGCGACGCCGACATAGGCCGGATCCGAAGTCTTGGCGTACAGCTCCAGGGAGGCGGCCTTCAGGAAGCCCTTGCCTCCCTCCCCAACCACTACCCGCCCTTTCTTCCTGAGCTCAATCACGTAGGACGGCCTGCATCCGATCAGTGCAGCCAACTCCTTTCCCGTGACCGTGACATCAGCATCAGCCATTGCTGCCCCCTTCTCCATATTCTTTGAAAGCCGTAGATGACAGAAAAGACGCGCGCGCGAACGCGTGCGGGATGTGCGGTTGGGTGTGCGGGATATGAAAATCGCGAAACGCCTGTGAGAGTAGGCGTGTGCGGGATGTGCGGGATGTGCGGGCACCCCTACGTGCGCGCGGACTTACATGTACATGCAGATGACACCATTGCGTGTCGCGCGCGCCCGCACATGTAGGCCAGTGCCCGCACATCCCGCACATACCCTGTGCCACAAGGGTTTCAGGCACATTCGAATCCCGCACATCTGCCCGCACATCCCGCACATCCCGCACAAGGTCGGCCGTGACCATCACGCGCGCCCTCTGTAGTCGCCGTACATGCGCCGGAACAGCACAACCTGCTCGCCCAGCCAGGTAGCTTCGGCCTTGCCTTCAGGGTTGGTGCAGTCCCCCAGCATCAGGAAGCCGTGGGGCCCGTTGACGTTCTGCTCGATCTGGTAGCGCTTCCGCGCCCTATCGGGATGCACGATCCCGCGCTTACGTACCAGCGCGTTAATGAACTTCGGCGACGGTGCAGGTCGAGGCAGGCCCTCCCGGGCGCACCAGACCTTGTAGACCTCGTACCATTCCTTCGACAGCGCGGGCATGGGGCGCAGCCCCGGGATATCGTCGCCGTAAAGCTCATCGATGAAGCGCTGTGGGCTGTCCTGGCTCAGCCCGATCAGATCGGACTTCGCTTGGGTCATCGGCGGATTTGTGCCATTGGTGAACCCGGTCAAATCCACCCGCAGCAGATAGTGGTGCAGCGCAGCCGTCGCGCCATTGCGGATGTCCGCCAACACCTCGGTGTAGAACTCTTGACTGAGCTTGTCCGGGGTCCAGATGACCGCGTGGCGTCTATCATCTTCCTCCAGCACGACCGGCATCGCCTCATTGGAGAGGAACACCAGGTTCGCGTGGTTGTCTTCCTCGTAGGCCTGGATATTCTTCGGGTTGATGCGAATACGGTCGCCCGTAATCAGCGCCTTGAGCTTGTTCTTCAGGTGGTAAACCTCGGTGCGTGCGACCACCTCATCGGCCAGCAGGAACAGCTTGCGGCTTGCCCAGTCATTAAACTTGTCTTCCAGCGCCGCCTGGTCGAGCACCCGGCCGTATTCACCGTAGAGCTTCATGTACTCATCGAAGAACATGTTCTTGCCGGTGCCCTGAGGACCATGAATGACGATGGTCGATTTCATCTTGGCACCAGGATGCTGTAGCGGATAGGCAAGCCACTTGACCACCCAGTCGTACAGCGCTTTCTGGTTGGCCTCGTTGCCGCACATATGCCAAAGCAGTTGCAGCAACCGCTCGCAGTTGCCCTCCTGTGGCACGGTGGGCCAGCCGGCGAAGAGATTGCAGGTCACCCCCGGCTTCTCGCCCGACGGATCAAAGTCCACTTCACACACCCGCACGATGGAGCGATCCGAATGCTCCATCCACGCCCGGTGCAGCTCCTTGCGCACGCAGGCATCACGCATGTCGCCCAGCGCAACCAGCATGTGTTCCTTGTGGTCGAAGACGGTGCCGCCTTGCCCATAGACCAGCGCGAACCGCTCAAGCAACTCGCCGAGCGCGTGGATAGGAGTCAGGCGGTCTTTCCCCGCGCCCCCTTCGCTGGTGATGGAAGGCGCGCGTTTTTCGGCAGGCACTCGCCATGACAGCTCCGTGAGGCGGGCCTCGACCTGAGCGCGAACGACATGCAGGCCCTCCAGCGCGTGCAGATCGTTGAAGTCGCTGATCTTGCGGCCCGTGTCCAGGAAGCGCGTACGGCGTTCGGCCTCATCGGCGAACGTCGGGAGCAGCACCGCGCCGCCGACATCAAGAGCTGCCGCCTCCGCACCCAGCATGCCCGCGTTCGATGCACCATGAGGCTGCGCGCACGATGGGCAGAACTGCGGATGCACGGCGAGGATCACGCGAGAACGGCAATGCCGGCATTTCTGCAGCACGTCATCGTCGCCACAGGCCAACACCTTGATACCGCGGTAGCGCTTCGCTAGGGCGGTCGCCACGGGCAGCAGATTGCCGGCGTCGAAGGCGACGGCGACGGGATAGCCGGTTGCCATGTGCAGCGACGCCGCGGTGGCGTAACCCTCCGCCACGAGAAGGATCCACTGCGGCGTGCCGCCGATCAGGTGGAAATGCCCCTTCTTCACCATTCCGGCCGGCCAGTACTCCTTTGCCGGCTTGCCTGTTGCTGTTGCCTGCTTGGCGCTGCGCAGGACCTGTAACCCGTGTACCTGGCTGTTCGCGTCCAGCAGCGGCACCAGCGCGACGCCTGTCTTGCCGTACCGAAGGCCGAATCCCTGCACACCCTTGGCGACCAAGTAGTCGGCATCGCCAGCAGGCAGCGCCTTGGACCACGCAACCGAAGCACGGTCCGCCGCCCGCTTGGCCTGCGTCTGGCGTGCCAGCTCGGCACGACGGCGATCCTCGGCCAGACGGCGCCGCAGCGCATCGCGCTGTTCGTCCGTAAAGGAACGATCGCGCTTGTGGAGCTCCACCTTGGTGGCGCCATTCTCGTTGCCGTGCCAGACACCGAACGTGCCGACTACCAGCGTTTCGCCAGCGGCAGTGTTCAGTTCGTGGAGGACATACCAGCCGCGCCGCTCGCGCGATCCCTCCACTCGACAGCGCACCATGCGCCCGGTGGTGACCAGCTCGGTGACCAGTAGGCCGGCAGCCTGCAGCTGCCCAAGGACATCCTCGTAATTCACAGACATTCAGTAACTTCCAGGGCCGCTAACTACCGAAACAACGGGGTCCGAATTACCCGCGACAGGGGTCTCCAGGGAGGACCCAAACCCGGAAACGAGAACGACTCGCATCTGAGGGGGCGATTCAGTCCAATCGAGAGTCATTCGCGTCTGACGCCGCTCCCGGGGGGATGGGGCCAGGTCACCGTCGCAGGACCGCATCGGGCACCCCCAGTGGCAGGCGGCCTTGCCGGTTCTGCCCATCCTCGTCCTGTCGACGTAGCCGCTCACGCTCGGCAAGCGCGTCGTCCCCAACGAGGCCCGGCAGATCACCGGAGAGCAGCCGCTCCGCTTCCGCGATTGCCTGCAGGCCGAGCGGCCCGGCCACCCGGCGGTGGCGATCGAGTGGTGCCCGGGGCGCGAGGAAGGTGGCCACCTCACCCTGCCACCGTTCCGCCATGCACCGCGCGGTCCAGTTCATTGCGCAAGCCGATCACAGCAGCGATCACGTGGTCGCCAGCGATATCGACCTGCCGCTTATGGGGAAGATCATCCGGCCCGAAGCGGCCATCTGCGAGCGTCGGAGCAAGCGCATTGAGCAGGTTTCCGTACTCGCTGACGAGCTTGGCGACACTGGCCACCTCAAGGCCCGGTGCCCCTGGCATAGCGACGGCCAGCATCCCGCGACGACGAGCGAGATCACGCTCACAGTCGGTGCGGTAGGGCTCGGGCAGACTCAGAACCCATGCGTCTTCCAGGTCTGCCGGCAGCGTCTTAACCGTGCCATCCATGTAGCGCCTGATGATCTGCGCGTTGTTCTCCATCGCACGGATCAGGTCTGTGCCCTCTCCGGTTCTCAGCTTCACCTGGCGAACGTCTGCGGCTGTCATGCCGAGATATCGCTCCGCCACCTCCATCGCGAAACTGGAGTAGTTCGTCGCGGTGGCATCGAGCATGCGCCGGGTGTGGGCGTAGACGATGGACTGTCGAGGCGGCAGGAAGTGACGGCCATCCTTCATGCGCTCACCGGCCTTTGCCGCGAGCATAGGAAGGATGAGCCAGAACACACCCCCTCCGTGCCGGATCAAGTTTGTCGCACTGCGCTGGTTTGATAGTGATCGCGGCGCGACTCAGGTTGCAGCGATCCTGTTCGGCCCAGATCGAGTAGCGCGCTCTGGGCCCGAAGCCGCCCCACAGCAGGGGCACGATGGGTGCTCGCCCGCCAGCCGTCACGCGTTGACGACTGCAGCCGGGACGACGGGAGGTCCGCTCGGCGCGAATGCCGCTCAGCGCCCGCTGCATGCCCTGCCTGCGGCTCCCGATCATCAGGCCGCCCCGACTTCAGCGCCTACATCGGACGACAGGGGGGTAGCTATCGCCACCAACCTAGTACCAACTTCGAAGGCGACGCTCTTCTGCGTACCACGCTTCAGGCGATGAATGGTCGGCTGGGAAGTACCGACCGCCTTGGCGATACGCGCCTCTGACCACTTGGCTTTCACCAAGACCTGAACCGCCTGTTGGGGGCTGAGTGTGCTCATGGAGCAGCATCCTATGCACAAACGAATTGCTTTGCAATACGCAAACGATCTATGCGCGGATTGTGATGCCCGCGACAATTCATATATGAATAGACTGGCCGATAACTTGCGCAGCCTGATGGACATCGAGTCCCTCAGCGAGAATCAGCTGTCGCGCAACACGGGCGTGCCGCAGCCGACCATCCATCGGATCCTTTCCGGCCGAGTCGCGGATCCTCGCGACGGCACGGTTCGCCCTCTTGCCGACTATTTCGGGGTCACCGTCGAGCAGTTGCGCACGACTCTGCCGGACCGCGGCCCTTCAGCAGACAGCGTTCGGGCCTATCGGGTCAAAGCCGTGGACGGCCAAGATGGACTTGATCCGGAAAAGGAAATCATGGTTGCAGAGATTGACGTGCTAGTTTCCGCCGGCCCTGGATTGCGGCCGCCCGAGTTCGTCGAGACCCGCTACCGCATGTCGTATCAGCTCGACTGGTTCCGCCAGGTAGGCGCCAGGCCTGAAGACGTGCGTGTGATGAAGGTAACGGGCGACAGCATGGAGCGGACGCTGTTCCATGGAGACCGGGTAGCTGTAAACATGGCCGAGAACAAGTCGATTATCGATGGGCGGGTCTACGTCTTCACCACTGGCGGGACAGAACCCGATGTAAAGATCAAGCGACTGTTCAAAACGGCCGATGGTCGCCTACGAGTGGTAAGCGACAATGCCGACAAGACGCTGTATCCGGATGAGTTCTTGAGCGGGGAAGAAGCGAGCAATGTCTATATCGTCGGCCGCGTGATCGACCGGAGCGGTCGCGGCGGACTGTAGTCAACCACCGCGTCTCATCAACCAAGGAATGACTGATGAAGCAACCCGTATGTTTGTTCGTTGCCCTAGCCTCGCTGGCGGGATGCGCGACGGCCCCCGTCCCCCAGAACAGATCGGAGTGGAGTGCCATTCACACTCGCTCGTTTCCTGGTCAGTCAGAGCAAGCGGTGCTTGACGCTGCGGAGAAGACTCTCAGGCTCGCCGATAAGGATTTCCGCTTCGATTACCCCGCCGGCCAGCTGGTAGCAACGCGCAACTGGCTGGTTTACGCGGTTATAGCTGCAACGACCGGCACAGATTACTGGACCATCACGACGCGACCGACTGCAGACGGCATAGAAGCGACGGCTCAGATCACGCGGACTGTGAATTCAATCGCCCCGACGCCCACTGTCGGCTCGGCGGGCGTCAACGGCGCTGCAGTGGTCTCTTCAGGCACACCTGGACAACCTGTCCAGTTCGCGGCGCCCTACGAACTCTTTTGGGCCAGGGTGTCCTACCTGCTGGAGCCACAGGGCACGTGGCCGACCTGCAATGCGTTCAAGGCGGGGAAGGATCGAAAGCAGAAAGCCGCGATCGACACACTGTGCTCTGTGACGACCGACGACGGCCAACCTAATACGCATTCGAACAATTAATTCGTTCGGGTATTGCACTGACAATTCGTTTGTGCATTAATGCTCCCGCCAGCGTACGAGCTGGCGGGCGACCGGCGGGTCGCCTTCCTGCCGGTCCACCCCTGACCGGCAGTAGCCGCCCCCACGGCACCTGACCCGCCGGCGCCCTCCTTCAAACAGGAGCGCGCCATGTCACACCGCTACGCCGATCCGAGCCCCTGCCTGCTGCCGCGCCTGGCCGTGGTGGCCATGCTGGCAGTGGCCGCACGTGACCACACCGCAGCCCGAGCGCTTTGGGTCCGCAGCAAGGGCGAACACAACCGCAACCAGCTGCGCCGGTCGCGGCGCATGGGCGTTGCCAGCCTCCTCCTGGAAGCCTGCTCGCGCGACATGTCGGCGGAGATGCGGGCATGAGCGCAGCGGAAGCTAGGGCCCATCACCTCTGGTGCTTCAACTGTGACGAGAACAGTCCGGGCGCCGATAGCGTTGACGACTGCGAGGATCTCGCAGGGCGCGAGGGCTGGGTGCTTGGGATCGACATCGACGGCGGTGGTGGAGCGCAGTTCGCGTGCGCCGACTGCGCCGAACTCCTGGACGAAGCGCTTCCCGTCAAGAGCCTGCGGACAACGCGGCAAGAGATTTTCGGCGGTGGAGCATGAGCCGCCGTCTCCGCGTTGCTTGGGCAGCTGTCGTGGTGGTCTCCGCAATTGTCGTGCCGCTGCGCGTCGCCGAGATTCAGCAAGCTCACGCTGATCGCGACACCGCCAAGGCGCGCTGGGCAGCGACCAGTTCGGTGAGGGGCTGACCATGCGCCAGACATCCCGACCGCTGCCCCACTCTGTGCCGCTGTGCGGCGCCGGCCATCACCCGCAAATCGTGACGACCGAAGGCGCGCCGACCGGCCACCGCCTGGGCACACCGTGCCCGCCACTGGTGCACATCGAATGTCACCGCTGCGGGGTAGCCACGCGACCGGTGCCGCAGGAAAGGGCCGCTTTGGCTGAGCTCCGATGGACCGATCCGAGCCTGGGCCACATGCGCATCCCAATTTCCCACCTGGCACGCCACCGCGGCGAAGTGCTTGCCGAGATCGCGTCCGCCTGCCGCTCTCACGGCATTGCCGCCTAAATAGGAGAACCCAATGGCTGCTCCCCTCAAGCCGAAGGAACGCGCCGCGCTGCTGGCTGCATACAGCGCACCGGATCGCGCGTTGCGTCGCAACCGGAGTGGTTTTGCACCCGCAAACCAACCGGAGAAGGTGTTCACCCGCAGGACCGTGAACTGGCTCGATGAGCGTGCGCTGCTGAGTTTCGATGATCCGCAGCTGCCTCGCATCGCGACGCTCACCCGGCTGGGCATCGCCCAGGTCGAGGCACTGATCGAAGTCGCACGCACTCAGGCACTGACCGCGTGACTGCTCAAGCCACACTCCCAGTCGAGCAGCAGTTTGCGACCGGCCAGCACGGCGAAACCCTCGTGCTGATGGTCTGTCAGGGATGGCTGTGGGCCGGCCTCTACAGCGCCGCGCCGCGCGAGTCCCTGCTCCGGGTTGCTGCCAGCGCCACCAGGTCTGTTCGCACCTCCACCGGCTGCCTCTCCATTGGCGGGACCAAGTTCGACCTCAACCGGCTGGCTGCACAGGCCGCGCACCGCTGGCTGGACCGCCAGGGCGTGACTGTGCGCTCGGTCGCATCTCCCCAACGCGCAATGCGCCGCAATCCAGGAATCCCTGCATGAACCGATCCATCGTCATCTACGGGCCGCATCGCTGCGGCAAGACCAGGAACGCGCAGAAGCTGCGCGACCACTTTCAGCTCCAGGACGTCCTGGACGACTGGGACGGACACACCCGGTATCCGCCGGAAAACACGTTGGTGCTCACCAGCAACCCCGACGCAGTCGCCAACAGCGCCTCTCGCGTGATGCGCTTTGGCGCCGCCATGCGCGAACTCGCGGCGAGTGGCCGGGCATGAGCGGCAAGCGCCTCAGCAGCGGCCGCGCCGCCGCCCTTCGCCAGATCCTTGCGCTGATGCCCGACGGAGCTACCGCAGCCGAGCTGAAGATTGCGGGCAACCTGGAGGCCAGTCACAAGGTCATCAGCTGCACCTTGGTCGGCATGCGCCGCACCAAACAGGTCACCGTGGAAATGAACGGCGTGCGAGGCATCTGGAAGTTGACTCCGGAAATGCAACGGCAGTACAGCCAGCCACCGCAGGCCCCGGCGCCTCCCCGGCGTCAGCTGAGCCCCATCCCACATCGCTCGAGCGGCGCCGTTGTCAGCCCCGATCAGAAGGAGATCGAGCGGCTGCAGCTAGCCGACGAAATCGCCGCCTTCGAGGCTGCGGGCGGCGTCATCGAAGTCCTTGGCAACACGCCCCTTCGCCCACTGATGAGCCGCCGCGCGGCCAACCAAGGGAGTCATGCGGATCGCATGGCGGCCCGCGAGATGGACTGAGGCGTCCCATGAGCAGCCACTTGCACGCAGCGGCAGCCGCCGAGCCCGGAAGACCCGGCAGTACCTACTCCGATGGTCCGGTGTGGCATGCATTCGGCATCAGTCGCGCCGCCTACCTGGTGTTGCCGCGACGCACCTTGCAGTCCATGCCAATCGATTGGCAAGCGCGATTTGTCGCGCTAATCCGGGAGGCGCGCCAGGCATTGCCCGATGAGGCTTTCCCTCAGTACCAGGCGGTGCGCCTCCGAGACGGCAAGTACACCGCAGACCCCAACTGTCGCTACCGCCGCATGCCGCCGTTTCCCGATCGCCCTGCAGCGGACGCATGTACCGCATGCGAAGCGCCGCTTGCTGGCGCTTTCGTGAACACCTTCACCCTATTCGATCACGCCCGCCAATGACCGCGAACACCGCGATGACAGACGGCGCCAACGAGCGCCTCGACGCACAGATCGCCGAAGCGCTCTTCGGCCAGCCGGGCATGAGCAAGATGGACGTAGCCAACCGCGTGCGCGAGCTGCGTGGGGACGGGCCGGCGCTGCTGGCGGACGTGCAGCCCGGTGGGAGGGTGAGGCTGGGGGATCAGGCCGCGCCGTCCAAAGACGGATGGAATGTACTGGCAAGGATCGACACCGCCATTGGCTACCTGACAACGGCGCTCGATGACCTTGACAGCTGCCCTGACCGACGCCCGGGAATCATGGTCACCGAGGCGATGACGGTGTTGCGCGAAACCCTCGCCGCCCAGCCCTCCCCGGGTGGTCAGGATGCGCTGGCCGAAGCCGCGCGCCGCGTAATCCGCGACATTGATAGCGGCGATTACCACGGCGAGATTTCGGAAGCGACCTATGGCGCGCTGAAAGCCGCCCTCGCCGCCCGCCAGCCGGTGGGGCAGATCACCGACACCGAAATCGACGCGCGGCTCAATGCCCTCTACCGCGAGATGGTGGACAGCGGCCAGCACAACGGCGGCATGTCGGGCGTTGCTTGGGACCGGGCCGTCTATCGCATGGCGGCAAGCCAGCCGGGGGGGCAGGAGCCGGTAACCGTTGAGGCTGTGGCCACCGTTCGGCGCGACGGCGAAGGCGACCGCTACGTCGACTGGCTGACGGAGGGCGGGATTGCCGACCTAGAAGTGGGCGACGTTCTGATCGTCTCCGACCGGGCAATCACCGATGAAGACGGATCGGGCGAGGTCTACGCCGCCCCGCCCGCGCAGGCCCTGGACCAAGGTCGCTGGTCCCAGGGACATGCTGAGGATCTTGAACAGGCGATCCACACCGCACTCAGCGCCCACGCTGGATCCCTGAGCCAGAAGAAGCGCAAAGCAATCAGCGACTACGTGAAGCGGCTTCTGATCGACGGCAAGGCGGTGGGCAATGGCTGATCGCATCCAGCACCTCGTGAATGTGTCCGGCGGCAAGGACAGCACCGCGGTCTATCTGCGAGCAATCGAGCTGGGCCGGCCATTCCGGGCTGTGTTCGCTGATACGGGCAACGAGGATCAGCGCGTCTACGACTACGTGGCCGAGCTGGCGCGCAAGACGGGCGGCCCCGCGGTCGAAACAGTGCGTGCGGACTTCACCCGCCAGCTCGCCCAGCACCGCGAGTACATCCTGCAGAATTGGCCGGATCAGGGCATTCCTGATGACATCGTGCGCCAGGCCGCAGCGCTGCATGAGCCAACCGGCAACCCATTCCTAGATCTCTGTATCAGCAAGGGGCGATTCCCTTCGCGGATGGCGCAGTTCTGCACTGAGGAACTGAAGACGATCCCGATCACCACCCAAGTGGTCGGGCCAATGCTGAAGGCCGGGCCGGTGCTGCAATGGCTGGGCATCCGAGCGGAGGAATCCGCCAACCGTGCCAAGCAGCCAAGGTTCAATCGGCACGAATCGGGATCGATGGTCTGGCGGCCGATCTTCGATTGGACAGTTCAGCAGGTATGGGATCAGCACCGCCGCCACGGCCTTGAGCCGAACCCGCTCTATGCGCTCGGCATGGGCCGCGTCGGCTGCATGCCCTGCATCAACTGCCGCAAGGGCGAGCTGCGGAACATCGCGGACCTGTTCCCCAACCACATCGAGCGCATCCGACAGTGGGAAGAGATCGTCGCCTCGGCCAACAAGCGCCGCAGCGCCACGTTCTTTCCGGCTGTCACCGACCCCACCGACGTGGAGCGCCCTGGGACCTACTCAAGGATCGACACATTGGTCGAATGGAGCCGCACCAGCCGAGGCGGCCGGCAGTTCGACCTGTTCTTTCAGGCACAGGCCGGCGGCGGCTGTACCTCTGACCTCGGCCTTTGCGAAAGGAGCGCTGCATGACCGCGCCCATGGCTGACCAGCTGCTCACCGCTGCAACGGCCCACCTGCTCGACCTGGTCGGGTTCCTGCTGGTGCTGGGCACCCTCTGGATCGCGCTGCAGGGCTGCCGCGCCGCGCGCGCAGGGCTGCGCTGGTGCTGGCGGAGGTGCGCTCATGGCTGACACACAGCGCGAACGGGTGATGCACTTGGAGATCGGAATGGATCTCGCAGAGCGTGTCGTCCTCGACCTGCTGGAAAGCGGCTGGTCGCGCCAGTCGCTGCGGAAGCACGAGGCGTCCGGGCAGACCCCGTGCGGCTCCGCCTTCTACCTGCTGCGGGAAGGCGGCATCGCCGTTGCCTACTTCCCGATTGCCGAGTTCACCGACGCGAACGGCCGCGGGCTGTTCTTCGCCATCCGCGACCTCTTCCCTCCGATCCACAAGTCTGCGCACGGCGACGTCGAGAGCCTGGAGCCTTTCAACGTGGGCGACCAGGTTATCTCGATGGACCGCGATCTGGATGGCTCGTGGCACTACGAAGATGAAGTGCGGGCCAGCGCGTGGCATCGTTTGGTCCCGATTTTCACTGTCGTTTCGGTGAGGCCACGCGCCGGGCACCACACGCAGTTCGGTGGTCGCGACTACTACCAGGTGAAGGTCAAGGACCGCGTAGGCGGTGGTGGTGGCTACCACGACCTTGTGCCCATCGCCGGCAGACCGTGGCAGATGCGTGGCGAGGGAGAGTGCCTGATCCGCATCAGGCCCACGCCCTTGGCCGTCGCTGCCCCACCCCCGCCGCCGGCGCTGCCGGCCCAACTGGACCTATTCGCATGATCGGAGAAGTCCTCCAGTTCCGTGACCTGCAGGAGCTCTGCCAGCCTGGAAAGCGACCGCGACTGGCAACGGTCGAGCGCTGGGCGCGCGATCGCCACATTCGCTTTCAATACGACGCCTCAGGCGGAATCTGGACAACAACGACGGCGCTGAACGAGGCGCTCGGCCTGACAGCGCCCGCCAGCAATGGCGACACCTACTCAACCGATCTGCTCTGACGGAAACAGCTACGAAAGATGGCACGGCCTCGCAAGGTTCCATCGAACCTCCCCAAACACATCGACTATGACAAGGTTCCCCATGGTGTCTACTGGGACGGAACCGGCCGTGGACGATGGTATGTGCGCGATCCACACCCGGAGGGACACGGAACGAAGTGCAAAACCGTGGCCGGTCCGGCCGCGCGGCTATCAGACCTGCACGCGATCGCGGAAGCTCGGAGGGGCGAAGCGCAGAGGGGCACCATCGCCTATGTCATCGATCAGCACGCGAAGAGCCTTGCGTTCTCCCAGCTCGGCGGAACCACGCAGCAGCACTATCGCGACTACGCGAAGGCGATCAAGGTGTTCCCACTGAAGAATGGGGGCAAGCTGGGAGATGCCGTGGTGGACCGCCTGTCGCCAGGCTTCATCCGCCGGCTGATCGACATCATCGCCCAGGGCAGGCCCGGAACGAAGCCCGGGGACGCCGCCATTCCCGGGTACCCGACCAAGGCGAACCACTGGCTTGCTTACCTGCGTCGAGTCTTTGGCTGGGCGCGTGAGCACGACCACGTGACGACCAACCCCGCCGCCGGCATCAAGAAGGTCAGGGAGAAGCGCGACCATCGCATGCCTGAGCGCAATGTCTTCCGTCGGGTCCAGGACTACGCACGCAGTTGCAGCGAGCGTGGCGCACGCGAGAAAGGAGCGCTGCCGGTCTACCTATGGGCGGCCATGGAACTCGCCTACCAGGCACGTCTGCGCGGCATCGAAGTGCGCACGCTCACCGATCACCATGTGGAGGGCGAGGTCCTGCAGACCAACCGCCGAAAAGGCAGCCGCGACAATCTGGTGCGCAAGGGCGAGCAGACCGAAGTCGCGATTAGGGTCCTGCAAGATCGCCGAGCTGCCATCTGGGCCAAACGCGGCATCACTCAGCTAAACGCGCCGCTGTCGCCCAAGATGCGACCTCTGTTCGTCAGCGAGGACGGAGAAATGCTTACAGCCCACGGCTGGCACACCGCCTGGGGGCGCCTCATGCGCAACGCGGTCAGGGACGGAGTCATCTCAGAGGACGAGCGCTTCGCGATGCACGGACTCAAGCATCGGGGTGTTACCGACACCAAGGGCAACAAGAAGGAAGCAAGCGGCCACGTCACCGACGCAATGTTACACGTCTATGACCACTCACTGCCCATTGTCAGCGAAGCCGGCGACAGCAACTGAACGGCTACTTTCCGAGTTTCGCCCTCAATGTCGCGAGCAGGCCACTTACATCCACCTTAGCTTGTGGCGGCCAAACTGTTCGCGCCAAGAAAAGGCCGCAAACTTTCTTGACTTCGGGGCGCTGCAAAAGAACGCGCTGCGCGGCCTTGAAGGAAGTTCCAGCCGTGAACACATCATCGAGCAGCACCACTGTCTCGCGCAGAGGCGTTGTCAGGTACTGAGGGTCCAGCGCAAGAGTCGCAGCGAGTTCGTCAACAGTCGCCCGTGCCAGCCCCTTGGCGGCCGCCAAGTGCTGCGGCGCTCGCTCTTGCGCAGTGACGAGAACCGGGCGACCGTCAAAAGTGGGTCCGATTCTCGCCCTCCAACCGCTCATGATCTGCAGCATGCGGTCGTCATAGCCTTCATGCCCAACTGGCTTTGAACCAGGCATCGGCACAACAGTTACCTTTTCGAGGGACCCAGCAGATACTGCGGTAACCAGCTGTTCAATAGCTTCCTCAATTGCAGCCTTCTTATGCACGCGTCTTTGCGGCTGCTGCACCAAGTCTGCCTTGAGGTTGAAGATCAGCTGATTGGTGGGGCTAGCATCCCACTTGCCACCTGAAATGTACTCACCGAAGAAGTAGCAGATATCGCCTTCGTCTAGACGAGTGCCATCACTGATCCGATTCATCCGGGTTTGCATCGCTCGCCTTCCCTAGCTTCGACAGAATATCCGTGACTGACTTAACGCGAATAGCGCCCTGCTTTTCGTACTTCGCCGGCCACGTCAAGTCGGTTCGACGGAAACACGACTCGAGAATGAAAAGCTGGCGCCCTTGATTAAGCGCAGCTCGGGCCTGGACCAGCGTCCCAGAAGTTTCACCCGCCTCAACAATAATGGTGGCGCGCGTCAAGGCCGACATCGTGACGTTTCTGGCCGGGAAGAAGAGTCGGTTTGTCTTGTAGTGCTGATTCTTGTATCGCAGAAAAGGGACCTGCGATATCAATAGGTGCCCTTCAGCGATTGCTCTCTGCAGAGGGGCATTTTCCTTAGGATACGAATCAAACAGCGGCGTACCGATCACTGCGATAGTGTGACCCCTGGCCTCAATCGCTGCCATGTGCGCCGCACGGTCGATGCCTTTCGCCAACCCTGAGACGACCGTAAAGCCCTCTCTCACCATCGCGCGGGAAATCTTGGCAGCGTTGGCCGCTCCTTCGTCGGTCGGATTGCGCGTACCCACAATGGCCACCCCTGGCGAGGAGGCCAACGACCAGTCACCCTGGTAGTAGAAAACCTCGAGCGGATGATCCGCCTCTCTTAGGCGGTCAGGATAATCCGCGCTACCGTGGACTCTTACCCCAACTTCGTCCATTCGGTCGCCGAGAAGATCCCGGAGCTGCTGCAGGACACGGTCCCGCTCCAGCGCCGGTACCAACTCCGATGGCAGCATTCCCGGATGATCCCGGAAGAGATTCGCGATCGACGCGAACCAAGCATTTGGCCCCATCCACAGCGATTCGTACGCTGCCATTTCGGCGCGAGGATCGATTGGAGCCCGCGACAGCAACCAATCTGCTGAAGGGATGTCGTTTGGACTATGGCTATTTGAATTCATCAGCATACGTGCCCCCTACTTCCATTTGCGGGTCGGCCACGATCACCAAGCATGGTCGCACATCCTGCGACATTACAGAATCCTGAATGAACACCTATCAGCGACTGGCCCGATCGGTCCGCATCGAGCCGGTCCATTTCAGGAGGGATTTCAGGAGTGAGGACTGCTGACCCCGCGACAAATGCGTAAACCATTGATTCCAATGGCGCGCCCGACAGGAATCGAACCTGTAACCGCCGGCTTAGAAGGCCGGTGCTCTATCCAGTTGAGCTACGGGCGCCCGAACCGGAACGGCGTCCAATCCGACGTGGCGTGGGATTGGTCGGGGTAGAGGGATTCGAACCCCCGACATCCTGCTCCCAAAGCAGGCGCGCTACCAGACTGCGCTATACCCCGGTCTTGCAATCCCCTCGAGCCAGGCCCGGGGAGTTGGTCATTGTCGCCAAGCACGCGGCGAACTGTCAACGCAGCGATCTGTCCCGGGCGCGCGGTCACGGCAGTGGCAGTGGCCATCGGCTATGCTCGACATCGTCGGCCGGATGGCCTTCCTGATCCCTCATTCGCACGGAGAACGCGCATGCGCAGCGGCAACCCGGCTCTTTCCGAGTCGACTTTCCTCGACCTCGCCAACGGCTCGGTGGTGACCCGCCCCGACCAGGCGATGACCCTCAACGGCACCGTCAACAAGACCGGCATCCTGTTGCTGCTGACCGTGCTGACCGCAGCCTTCGCCTGGAACCAGACCGTGGCCTTCGGCCAGGTGCTGCCGGCCGCCAAGCTGTATGCCATGGGCGGCGCGATCGGCGGCCTGGTGCTGGCGCTGGTCACCGTGTTCAAGAAGCAATGGTCGCCGGTCACCGCCCCCCTGTACGCGCTGGTGGAGGGCCTGTTCCTCGGCGCCATTTCCGCCGTGTTCGAGCTGCGGTTCCCGGGCATCGTGTTCCAGGCAGTACTGCTGACCTTCGGCACGCTGGCTGCCCTGCTGGTGGCCTACCGCACCGGCGTCATCAAGGCCACCGAGAATTTCAAGCTCGGCGTGGTCGCCGCCACCGGCGGCATCGCCCTGCTCTACCTGGCGTCGTTCGTGCTGTCGTTCTTCAACATCGAAGTCCCGCTGATCCACTCCTCCAGCGGCTGGGGCATCGCCTTCAGCCTGTTCGTGGTCGTGGTCGCCGCGCTGAACCTGGTGCTGGATTTCGATTTCATTGAGAGCGGTGTGGCCCAGCGCGCGCCCAAGTACATGGAGTGGTATGGCGCATTCGGCCTGATGGTGACCCTGGTCTGGCTGTACGTCGAGTTCCTCCGCCTGCTGTCAAAGATCCAGCAGCGCTGATTCCGGTCAAGCTGAAAACGACAAAGGGCGCCTCCGTGGCGCCCTTTCTGTTCCCCTCCCCCTTTCGACCCCGCCATGCCTGCCCTCTTCCACAGCTATCGCCCCGCTGATGGCCATCGCCTACCGCATGACCCGTTCAACGCCATCATCGGACCCCGCCCGATCGGCTGGATTTCCAGCTGCGCTGCCGACGGCGCGTTGAACCTGGCGCCCTACAGCTTATTCAACGCCTTCAACTACACGCCGCCGATCATTGGTTTCTCCAGCCAGGGCCGCAAGGACTCGCTGCACAACATCGAAGCGACGGGCGAGTTCGTCTGGAACCTGGCCACTTTCGACCTGGCCGAAGCCATGAACGAGAGCTGCCGGGCGGTCGCGCCGGACGTCGACGAGTTCACGCTGGCCGGCTTGACGCCGTTGGCTTCCGGGCAGGTCAAGCCGCCGCGTGTTGCAGAAAGCCCGGTCAGCATGGAATGCCGCTGCACCCAGATCGTCCGCCTGCGCGATGCCGCCGGACAGGACACCAACGGCTGGCTGGTGCTCGGCGAGGTGGTCGCCGTCCATATCGAGGCACGACTGCTGGTCGATGGCATCTACGACACTGCAGCCGCCGGCCCGATCCTGCGCGGCGGTGGACCGGCCGACTATTTCCGCGTCAGTGCCGAGCAGCGTTTCCGCATGTTCCGGCCGGCCTGAATCTCAGCCGGCAACCGGGCGCGCAAACAGGGCCGGCAGCGACGAGGCGAGCAGCGCGATGCCCGACAGCGTCAGCAGGCTCAATACGATCTGGCGGAACCGCGCCTCGCTGATGCCGATGTAGACCCGGGCCCCCAGCAGCGCCGGAACCAGCATGGCCGGGGCGACGACAGCGAAGTACGGCAGCATCTGCCGGGTGACCAGGCCACTGCCGACGTAGGTGGCCATGGTGACCGACAGCATCGCCAGGTTGAAGTTCTGGATGACCGCGCGCTGCTCCTCCTTGCCGAAACCACGCAGCGTGCTCCACAACGTGGGCACGGGACCTGCGAAGCCGCCGATGCCGCTGAGCACGCCACCGGCCATGCCCGCCACGGTGTCGCCGATGCGCCCGCCCGTGGTGATCGGCGGCAGCGAACGGGCCATCAGCATCACCGGGCACCACAGTGCCAGGAAGCCTCCCAGCAGGGCCTTGAACCAGTCCATGTCCAGCTGCGGCAATACCATCACGCCCAGCGGAATGCCCGCCAGGCCACCGAAGACGAAGGGCAGCAGCAGACGCAGATTGAATCCGCGCCGCACGGTGAACACCGCCACCAGCTGACCCACCAGCGCGCCAAATACCGACAGCGTAGCCGCCAGGCGCGGCTCCAGCCCCCACGCCCAGAACGACATGGCGACCATTCCGAACGCAAAGCCGGACAGTCCCTGCACGAATCCCGCCACGATCGCTCCAAGCGCGACCAGCAGATACACCGAATCCATCATCACCTCGCTGCGACCCCGTGGCTACGCTGCCACGCCGGCCTGGGCAGCGTAGTGCGTGGCAAGGTACCCGACCAGCGCGCGCACTTTCGGTGCCGCCACACCACATGAGCTGCGCAGAGCATGCGCAGGCACCCAAACGCAACGGGGCGCCCGAAGGCGCCCCGCTGGAAATCCAGGCAAGGTCCCGCCACCGCTTACAGGCGCGTGGCGATGGCCTTGGCGAAGCTCATGGTGGTGCCGGTGCCGCCCAGGTCGCCGGTCAGCGAGTCCTTGGCTTCCATGGTCGCCACGATGGCCTTGCGCAGGCGCTCGGCATTCTGCGGCTGGCCGATGTGATCCAGCATCTGTGCCGCCGCCAGCAGCAGCGCGCAGGGATTGGCCTTGCCCTGGCCCGCGATGTCCGGCGCGGTGCCGTGCACGGCTTCGAAGATCGCCGCGTCCTTGCCGATGTTGGCACCCGGGGCCAGGCCCAGGCCGCCGACCAGGCCGGCGCAGAGATCGGAAATGATGTCGCCGAACAGGTTGGTGGTGACGATCACATCGAACTGTTCCGGGCGCATCACCAGCTGCATGCAGGTGTTGTCGACGATCATTTCCTGGAACTCGATGTCCGGATACTGCGCGGCCACTTCACGGGCGACGTTCAGGAACAGGCCCGAGGTCGACTTGATGATGTTGGCCTTGTGCACGGCGGTGACCTTCTTGCGGCCGACGCTGCGGGCCAGCTCGAAGGCGTAGCGCACGATGCGCTCCGAGCCCTTGCGGGTGATGCGGGTGCCGGAGAAGGCAGTCTCGCCGTCGGCCGACACTTCCTGGCCTTCGGCCAGGTAGGCGCCTTCGGTGTTCTCACGCACGGTGATCAGGTCAACGTTGTCGAAACGCGACTTGGTGTTCGGGAAGGTGTGGGCCGGACGCACGTTGGCGTACAGGTCGAAATGGCGGCGCAGGCTGACATTGATCGAGGTGAAGCCACCGCCGACCGGCGTGGTCAGCGGGCTCTTCAGGGCAACCTTGTTGCGCGCGATCGAGTCCAGGGTGACCGCCGGCATCAGGTCGCCGTGCTTCTCCAGCGCCGCCAGGCCGGCGTCGGCCTCTTCATACTCCAGGCCGGCATTGAGCTGGTCGAGCACGTACAGGGTGGCGTCCATGATCTCCGGGCCGATGCCGTCGCCGCGGATGACCGTAATTTTCTGCGTCATTGATCGATGTTCCGAACAGGGGGAAAAAACGCCGTCCGGACGTGCCCGGAAACGCCGGCGCAAAGGAAGTTTCACCGGCAATTATGCCTGAGCCGGGGCCGAGGTCCCAAATAGACCATGGTCCCAGTCCCCGGCTCAGGCAGAATTGCCCGCGTATTCCGGTAGCGCCGGGCATGGCCCGGCGCTACCCTCAGTGCTCGTGGGCTTCCGGGGCGGCGGCACCGCCTTCGAGCTGGTCGAGGAAATCGACCGCGCGGCGCAGGTGCGGGATCACGATCGAGCCGCCGACCACCAGGCCGACCGAGAAGGTCTCGAAGAACTCCTCGCGGGTCACCCCGGCCTCCTTGCACTGGGCCACGTGGTAGCTGATGCAGTCGTCGCAGCGCAGCACCATCGAGGCCACCAGCCCCAGCAGCTCCTTGGTCTTCACATCAAGCGCGCCGGCCTGGTAGGTCTGCGTATCCAGCGCGAAGAACCGGCGCACCACCTGGTTCGGCTCGCCCAGGATGCGCTCGTTCATGCGCTTGCGGAACGCGGTGAACTCGGCGATGCGGTCCTTGCTGCCGTCGTCGGCCGCGCTCATGCCTGACCCTGCCCGGCCAGCAGCGGCTCAAGCTTGCCTTCACGGTGCAGCGCCATCATGTCGTCATAGCCACCGACATGGACGTCGCCGACGAAGATCTGCGGCACGCTGGTGCGGCGGGTCAGCGCCATCATCTTCTCGCGTTCGGCCGGGTCCAGGTCGATGCGGACCTCGGTCCACTGCTGGCCCTTGCTCTTGAGGAAGTTCTTGGCGGCCACGCAGTAAGGGCAGACGGCAGTGGAATAGATGGTGATGGCGGGGGCACCGCCGGCGGTCTGGGCTGTCACGGGAAACTCCACGATGGATCGACGGTCTACATATGGTACCGGTGCGCTGGAATTTCCACGCTACCACCGCAACACTGTGGATTAACGAATGGTTGCCCCCTGCCCTGCCACGCTTGGCGCGCCCCGCCCGAGGACCTTCCGCTTGCGAGCCCTGCTGCTTTCGACCGCCGTCACCTTCGCCCTGGCCATGCCGCTGGCCCAGGCCCAGGAGAAGCTGCCCGACATCGGCTCCTCGGCCGGCGAGCTGCTGACCCCGGCCCGCCAGGCCGAGTACGGCGCGATGATGCTGCGCGAGCTGCGCAACTATGGCTACCTGCTGGACGATCCGCTGGTCAATGACTGGCTGCAGACCATGGGCACCCGCCTGGGGTCCAACAGCGACCAGCCGCGCCAGCCCTACACCTTCTTCGTGATGAAGGACCGCCAGATCAACGCCTTCGCGACCCTGGGCGGCTACATCGGGGTCAACGCCGGGCTGGTGCTGACGGCCGAACGCGAAGACGAGGTTGCTGCGGTGCTGTCACACGAAATCGCCCACGTCACCCAGCAGCACGTGCTGCGCGGGGTCGAGCGCGCCCAGCGCGACCAGATCCCGATCCTGCTGGGCATGCTGGCGGCGGTGGTGGCGGCACAGGCCAGCAACAGCACCTCTTCAGGCAATGCGACCATGGCCGCGATCAGCTCGGGCATGGGCCTGATGCAGCAGCGGCAGATCAACTACACCCGCTCCAACGAATCGGAAGCCGATCGGCTGGGCATACGCACCCTGTCACGCAGCGGTTACGACGTGGACGCGATGGCCGGCTTCTTCGAGCGGATGTCGACGGCCATGCGCGGCAACGAGGGCGGCTACAGCGTGCCGGAGTTCCTGCGCACGCACCCGGTCAACATCACGCGCATCAGCGAAGCGAAGGCCCGCGCCGAGCAGATGAAGAAGGACACGGTGCTGCTGACCACCACCACGCCCAGCGGCGAGCGCAGGGAACGGGTGGACCCGGCCGACCCGACCCTGTCCGAACCACTGCTGCGCGGCAGCAACCCGCTGCTGCCAAGCAGTGTGCTGCGGGTGCCGGTTGGCCAGCTCAGCCGGGGCCCCAGCGGCGACTTCGACTGGGCACGTGAACGGTTGCGGGTGCTCAGTGCCGACTCCACCGGCGAGGTGGAGCGCGAGTACGCCGACCTGGGCAAACGCCAGAAGAGTGGATTGAACGATGCCCAGCGCTACGGCCAGGCCCTGGCGGTCATGCGGGGGGGACGCAGCGGTGCCGGCGAGGCGCGGCAGACCCTGAACGGCCTGCTGCAGGCCCATCCGGACAGCCTGTGGGTAGCCCTGGCCCTGGCCGAGGCCGAATCGCGCTCGGGCCAGGCCACGCAGGCCAATGCCCGTTTCGAGCAGCTGCTGCGCGAGCATCCCAACAGCCGGCCCGTCGCGCTGACCTACGCCGAGATCCTCAACGAACAGGGCAACCGCGAGGCGGGGCAGCGCGCGCAGGCCATGCTGCGGCCGCTGCTGTCGCAAAGTGGTAACGATCCGGTGTTCCAGCAGCGCTACGCCCGTGCCAGCGAGCTGGCCGGGGACAGCGTCCGTGCCAGCGAGGCCTACGCCGAGGCGGCCTTCCTCAGCGGCCGGCCGGAGCAGGCGCTGATGCAGCTGCAGGCGCTCAAGCGCAATCCTGCACTGGACTACGTAGGACGGGCCCGGGTCGACGCGCGCATCGAATCGATCACCCCGACCGTGCTGGAGCTGCGCCGGCAGGGCGTGCAGGACCCCGATCTGGACCGCCGCTGAGCGCTGCATGACCGGTCCGTGGCAATCGGGAGCGGTTCCGGCCCGATGGTCACAAACATGTCATCAAACCGTAGTCTACTGGCACCCGTCCAGTAACCGAGCCCTACGGTGCCCTCGTGCAGAAACGTATCCTGATCGTCGATGACGAGCCCGCGATCCGCGAAATGGTCGCCTTCGCCCTGCGCAAGGGTGACTACGAGCCGGTCCACGCCGGTGATGCCCGCGAAGCCCAGACCGCGATCGCCGACCGTGTTCCCGATCTGATCCTGCTGGACTGGATGCTGCCCGGCACCAGCGGCCTGGACCTGGCGCGCCGCTGGCGCAAGGAGACGCTGACCCGCGAGGTGCCCATCATCATGCTGACCGCGCGTGGCGAGGAGAACGACCGTGTCGGCGGCCTGGAAGCCGGCGTCGACGATTACGTGGTCAAGCCGTTCTCGGCCCGGGAGCTGCTGGCCCGCATCCGTGCGGTCATGCGCCGCGCCCGCGAAGACGACGAGGACGGCAGCGTGGCGGTCGGTCCGATCCGCATCGACGGTGCCGCGCATCGCGTGTTCGCCAACGAACAGCCGGTGCCGATCGGCCCGACCGAGTACCGCCTGCTGCACTTTTTCATGACCCACCCCGAGCGCGTGTACACCCGCGCCCAGCTGCTCGACCACGTGTGGGGCGGCAGCGTGTACGTGGAGGAGCGCACCATCGACGTGCACATCCGCCGCCTGCGCAAGACGCTGGAACCGTTCAATGCCGAGAACATGGTGCAGACCGTGCGCGGCGCGGGTTACCGCTTCTCGACCGCCACCTGAGTCCCGTCGTGCCGGCATCGCGCACCCACGGGTGCCGATGCCGGCAACTCTGCTATAACCCTTGGTTCATTCCAGTGAACCACCGCACCTCATCGACGAGACCGCAATGCCCCGCCACATCCGCTCTGCCTGGTTGAAGACGCTGGCTACCGTCGCCGCGGTACTGCTGTTCGCCGGACTGGTGGGATGGTTCACGGGCCATCTGTGGTTGTGCGTCGCACTGGGCGCGCTGGCGACGCTGGCCTGGCATTACTGGCGCTTGCGCAGCGTGCTGCGCCGGCTGACCGCGCGCCAGCGCTGGGATACCGCCGAAGGCACGGGTGTGTGGAATGAACTGGATCGCCTGCTGTACCGCAACCAGGTCGAAATGCGCGTGCGCAAGCGGCGCCTGCTGGACATGCTGCGCAGCTACCGCGCCGCGGCCGCCGCGCTGCCCGACGCAGTGGTGGTGCTCGACCGCAACAGCCAGCGCGTGCAGTGGTTCAACGAAGCGGCCACGGCCCTGCTTGGCCTGCACCACCCGGGCGACCTGGGCGAGGCCCTTGTCGAGCGGTTGCAGCCGATGCCGCTGGCCCACTGGCTGGCCGGTGGTCGCAACGCCGAGCCGATCCTGGACGTGCCCTCGCCGGTCGATCCAGCGATCCGCCTGAACCTCCGCCTGATTCCGTATTCGTCGGACTACTGGCTGCTAATCGCCCGTGATGTCAGCAAGCTGCTGCGCCTGGAGCAGGTCCGCCGCGATTTCGTCGCCAATGTTTCACATGAGCTGCGCACCCCTCTCACCGTGGTGCACGGCTACCTGGACATGATGGATCCGGAGGATTTCCCCGGCACCGGCCCGATGCTTGAAGAGATGCGCAAGCAGAGCCAGCGCATGGCCCAGCTGGTGGAAGACCTGCTGACCCTGTCGCGGCTGGAGTCGCAGGAGCACACCGAAGAGGAAGTCGTGGCCATGCAGCCGATGCTGGCCACGCTGCGTCGCGAAGCCGAGGCCCACAGCCAGGGTCGCCACCAGATCAGCATCGAGGACCTTGCCGGCGTCGACCTGCAGGGCTCGACCAAGGAGCTGCACAGCGCCTTCTCCAATCTGGTCACCAATGCAGTGCGCTACACGCCGGCCGACGGCCGCATCACCGTCGAGTTCCGTCGCGAAGGCGACGGCGCGGTGCTGGCCGTGCGCGATACCGGCTATGGCATCCCGGCAACCCACCTGCCGCGGCTGACCGAGCGCTTCTACCGCGTTTCCAGCAGCCGCTCGCGCGAGAGCGGCGGCACCGGCCTCGGCCTTTCCATCGTCAAGCACATCCTCGGCCTGCACCATGCGCGGCTGGAGATCGAAAGCGAGGTCGGCAAAGGATCGGTGTTCTCCTGTCATTTCGATGCCGACCACGTGCGCCCGCGCGAGTCCGCCCCCCTGACCTCCGTCGAAGAATGAAGCCATGAGCAGCCTCGGATCCCTCCCTCTCCCCGTGAGCCCGGACAACGATCCGCTGCGCGATCCGGCGCTGTACATCAACCGCGAACTGTCGCAGCTGGATTTCAACTTCCGCGTGCTGGCCCAGGCCATGGACCCGCAGGTGCCCCTGCTGGAGCGCCTGCGCTTCATGTGCATCTCCTGCACCAACCTCGACGAGTTCTTCGAGATCCGGGCCGCCGCTGTCCGCCACGCGCAGGAATACGGCCTGCCGCCGGCTCCGGACGGGATGAGCCCGCAGGCCATCCTCAACGCCATCCATGAACGCGCCGCCGAACTGGTGGACCAGCAGTACCGCTGCTGGAACGAGACACTGCGCCCGGCCCTGATGGATGCCGGCATCGGCGTGCTCGGCCGCCATTCGTGGAACCATCGGCAGAAGCGCTGGCTGCGGGCCTACTTCCGCAACGAGATCATGCCGGTGCTGTCGCCGCTGGGCCTGGATCCGGTGCATCCGTTCCCGAAGATCCTCAACAAGTCGCTGAACATCGTCGTCGTGCTGAAGGGCACCGATGCATTCGGCCGCGCCGGCCACCTGGCCATCGTGCGCGCACCGCGCTCGCTGCCGCGCATCATCCAGCTGCCGGAAAAACTCGGTGGCTCGCAGAACTTCGTGTTCCTGTCCTCGGTGCTGTCCACCTTCGTGGATGAACTGTTCCCGGGCATGGAAGTCCAGGGCGCCTACCAGTTCCGCGTGACCCGCAATTCCGAGCTGGTGGTGGACGAGGAGGAAGTGGAGAACCTGGCGCTGGCACTGCGCGATGAACTGGTCGACCGCGGCTACCGGCCGGCGGTGCGGCTGGAAATCGCCCATGACATGCCGCGCGAGATCGTGCGTACCCTGCTGCAGAACTTCGGCCTGACCGAGAACGCGGTGTATCGCATCGATGGCCCGGTCAACCTCAACCGCATCATCCAGCTGTACGACCTCATCGCGCAGCCAGACCTGAAATATCCGCCGATGACGCCGCGCACGCTGCGCGACACCGATGGCATCTTCGAGACCGTGGCGCGCCAGGACCTGCTGCTGCACCATCCCTTCGATGCGTTCGCCGCGGTCCTCGACCTGATCCGCCAGGCGGCGCTGGATCCGAACGTGCTGGCGATCAAGCAGACCCTGTACCGCACGGGCAAGGATTCGCTGATCGTCGATGCGCTGATCCAGGCTGCACGTGCCGGCAAGGATGTGACCGTGGTGGTCGAGCTGCGCGCACGCTTCGATGAAGAGGCCAACCTCGGGCTGGCCGATCGCCTGCAGGAAGCCGGCGTACAGGTGGTGTATGGCGTGGTCGGCTACAAGACCCATGCCAAGATGCTGCTGATCGTGCGTCGCGAAGGCCGCAAGCTGCGCCGTTACGTGCACCTGGGCACCGGCAACTACCACAGCGGTACGGCGCGCGCGTACACCGACATCAGCCTGATCACCGCTGATGCGGACATCGGCAATGATGTGCACCTGCTGTTCCAGCAGCTGTCCGGGCTGGCCTCGAAGATGAAGCTCAAGCGCCTGCTGCAGTCGCCCTTCACCCTGCATACCGGCATCCTGGCGCGGATCGAGCGCGAGACGCGCATCGCGGCCGCGGGCCGCCCGGCACGCATCATCGCCAAGATGAACGCCCTCAACGAGGCCCAGGTAATCCGCGCGCTGTACGCCGCCTCGCAGGCCGGAGTGCAGATCGACCTGATCATCCGTGGCGCCTGCACCCTGCGTCCCGGCGTCCCGGGCGTGTCCGACAACATCCGTGTCCGCTCCATCGTCGGCCGCTTCCTGGAACACAGCCGGGTCTACTGGTTCGGCAACGATGGTGCGCCCGAACTGTACTGCGCGAGCGCCGACTGGCTGGAGCGCAACCTGCTGCGGCGGGTCGAGACCTGCTTCCCGATCCTGGATCCGACGCTGGCCAAGCGGGTCTACCGCGAAGTCCTGCAGAACTACCTGGACGACAACCTCAACGCCTGGGAACTGGATGCCGATGGCATCTATCACAAGCGTGCCCCGGCCCACGACGAGGCCCCGCATTCGGCGCAGATGGCGTTGATGCAGGGTCTCTGACCCGGTAGGTGCCGGCCTTGGTCGGCACAATGCGTCCAATCTAGAACACCGGGGTCAGAGCCCGTTGCGCAGCAACGGGATCCGACCCCGTGTCGTTCCGGCAGACCGCGGCCAACTGTCGAAGGCGGGGTGGGTCCGGTTGAGGGGGTGTGAGCGGCATGGATGCCGCGACCAAGCCCCCATGGATGGGTTTACGGCGTCCCCCTCAACCGGACCCACCCCGCCATCCCTCAGAAAACCCGATTTTGACGTTGACGTTGACCTTGCCGGCCAGCGGCCGGCACTACCGAACGCCCCCCGACAAAATGTGAAGGCCATGCGGTGACGAGCACACCGCCCCTTCGGCTAACATTCGCCCATGCCGCATACCACCACGACTCCGCCCGCATTGCAGGATGGCGACCTGCTGGCCGCCATCGACCTTGGCTCCAACAGTTTCCACATGGTCATCGCGCGCTACACGCTCGGCCAGCTGCGGGTGATCGACCGCCTGCGCGAAACCGTGCGCATGGCCGACGGTCTGGATGGCAAGGGGGGCCTGTCGGCTGCGGCACGGCAACGCGCACTGGAATGCCTGGCCCGCTTCGGCCAGCGCATCCGCAATGTCCCGTCGCACCGCGTGCGTGCACTGGCCACCAATACCGTGCGCCAGCTGCGTTCACCGCAGTCGTTCCTGGTTCCCGCCGAAACCGCGCTTGGCCATGCCATCGAAGTGGTGAGCGGCCGCGAGGAGGCGCGCCTGATCTACCTGGGCGTCGCCCATGCCCAGCCGCCCAAACCGGGCGAGCGCCGGCTGGTGATCGACATCGGCGGTGGCTCGACCGAGTTCATCATCGGCATGGGCATGCAGACCCTCGAGCGCGAGAGCCTGCAGGCCGGCTGCATTGCCAGCACCCGCCGCTTCTTTCCGGGCGGCAAGCTCAGCAAGAAGCGCTGGAAGGATGCACTGGCCGAGATCGGTCGCGAGTTCCAGCCCTTCGCCAGCAAGTACCGTGCGCTGGGCTGGCAGGAGGCACTGGGTTCTTCGGGCACCCACAAGGCGATCAGCGAGATCTGCGCGACGATGAAGCTGAGCAAGGGGGCGATCACCGCCGAAGCCCTGCCACAGCTGCGCGACGAGCTGCTCAAGGCCAAGAAGATCGACGACATCGTGCTGCCGGGCCTGTCCAGCGATCGCCGCCCGATCATCGCGGGCGGCATCCTGGTGCTGGAGGCGGCCTTCCAGGCATTGGGCCTGCAGAAGCTGCTGGTCAGCAAGGCCGCGATGCGCGAAGGCATCCTTTACGACATCGTCGGCCGTGCCGGCGAGAACGACCTGCGCGACGAATCGGTCGCTGCGCTCACTCACCGTTACGGCATCGACACCGTCCAGGCCGACCGCGTGCAGGACACCGCCCTGTCGCTGCTGGAGCAGGTACAGGAACGCTGGAAGCTCGACGCTGACGATGCCCGCATGCTCGGCTGGGCGGCACGCCTGCATGAGCTGGGGCTGATGATCGCCCACAGCGGCTATCACGTGCATGGCAGCTACGTGCTGGAACACTCGGACATCGCCGGCTTCTCGCGGCAGGAGCAGCAGATGCTGGCGGCCCTGGTCCGCAGCCATCGCCGCAGCGTGGGCAAGACCGCGTTCGACGCCCTGCCCGAGCGCCTGCTACTGACCGCGCGGCGGCTGGCCGCGCTGCTGCGCCTGGCGGTGCTGCTCAACCGTGCCCATGAGGACGCTCCGCTGCCGCCGCTGGAACTGACCGCCGATGACAACCGGTTGTCGCTGATCGTGCCGCAGGCGTTCATCGACGCCCGGCCGCTGCTGCGCGCCGACCTGATCGGCGAGACCGACGGCATCGCCGGCCTCGGCATCCAGTTCCGTCCCTTCGTTGCCTGAATACGCGCGCCTCGGCGTTACATTCGGTGACACTTTGCGCAATCTGGCGGCTTTTCCTGTTGCATCGCGTCAGCCCGTCGTTGGGGGTCCATCCGCGACGGCATCGTAAGCGATTGCTTTTGTTCATGTTTTGTGAAGATTTGTGACAAAGCGTTAATTTGTTCGACACGCCCTCTTTACACAGCATTAACCAACGAGACTACTATCGGGTTGCTGGTCCGGTCGCACGACCTTCCGGCTTCTTCGACGCCCTTTTTGGCGTCCGTTGCACGACCTGAGAGAGAGAGAGCTCGTATGACTTCACGCACCACCGCCCTGGGGCAGGCGATCCGCTATGCCCTGGCTACCACTGCAACGCTGGCGGCACTGCCCGCGTTCGCCCAGAGCGAAAGCACTGCTTCGCCGACCAACCTGGACCGTATCGAGATCACCGGTTCGCGTATCCGTCAGGTCGACGTGGAAACCGCCCAGCCGGTGTTCGCGATCAGCCGCAACGATATCGAGCGCCAGGGCTTCAGCTCGGTTGCCGACATCCTGCAGAACGTCACCGCGATGGGCAGCCCGGCAATCAGCCGCGCCAACGCGCTGACCGCAGGCGAGAACGCGGGCGGCACCTACATCGACATGCGCAACCTGGGCACGCAGCGCACGCTGGTGCTGGTCAACGGCAAGCGCCTGGGCATCAGCACGTCCGGCTACCAGGACGTTTCCTCCCTGCCGGTGTCGGCAGTGGAGCGCATCGAGGTGCTGAAGGACGGCGCTTCTGCGATCTATGGTTCGGATGCCATGGCCGGCGTGGTCAACATCATCACCCGCTCCAACGTCACCGGCGTGACCGCCAACGTCTACCACGGCCAGTACAGCGAGGGCGACGGCGCGCGCGACCGCTTCGACGTGGTCGCCGGCTGGAACAACGACCGCATCTCGCTGACCCTGTCGGCCGAGCATGCAGAAGAGAAGGGCGTGTGGGCACGTGACCGCGGCTTCAGCCAGTACGGCATGACCGATCGCCACCCGAACGACAGCAGCAACTGGACCACCATCAGCCAGTACGGCCAGTTCACCGGCGTGCGCGGTCCCGGCTGCAATGCGACGCCTCCGGCAGGCTGTGGCTACTCGCTCAACCGTGGCACGGACCCGACCAATCCGGCCAATTACCACCTCACCAGCTCCACGCCCTTCACCGGTGACGTGAGCAACGCCAACGACCAGATGCACGTGATGTACCCGGTCAAGCGCGACTCGATCTACTTCGACGGCCGGTTCAAGATCACCGACAACGTCAACTTCCGCACCGAGCTGGGCTACAACCAGCGCGAGTCCACCCGCCAGATCGCGGGCTATCCGCTGCAGTCGAGCACCGCCGGTGTCGGCTCCATGTCGATCGACAGCTACTTCAACCCGTTCGGCAACCAGCACGGCTTCGCCACCCCGACTGCGGTGGCCTGGAACCGCCGCACCTGGGAAGTGCCGCGCGTGACCACCAGCGAGCTGAAGACCTACCGCGCGGTGGCCTCGTTCGACGGCTCGTTCGACATCGGCGAGCGCTACTTCGACTGGGAAGTGGGCTACCAGTACAACCGCAACGAGCTGGAATCGGTGGCGACCGGCAACCTGCACAAGGGTCGCGTCGCGGCCGGCGTAGGTCCGTCCTTCTTCAACGCTGCCACCGGCAAGGTGCAGTGCGGCACTGCCGCTGCTCCGATCTCCTACGACGTCTGCAAGCCGTGGAACCCGCTGGTTCCGTACGGCACCACCGCTGCCGATGGCATCTATGGCAACGAAGAACTGCAGGCGTGGCTGTTCCCGGATGAGATCACCAAGGGCCGCACCACCTCCAAGAACTTCTTCGCCAGCATCGCGGGCAGCATCGTGACCCTGCCGGCCGGTGACCTCGGCTTCGCCTTCGGCGTGGAAAGCCGCAAGGAAGAAGGCAAGTACACCCCGGATGCCCTGGCCCAGACCGGCGCCACCACCAACCTCGCGGCTGGCCCGACCGGTGGCGACTACACCGTCAATGAAGCCTACCTGGAAGTGAACGTTCCGGTGCTGGCCGATCTGCCGGGCGCGAAGGAACTGAGCTTCAACGGTGCTACCCGTTTCTCGGACTACAACACCTTCGGCAACACCCTCAACAGCAAGTTCGGCTTCAAGTGGAAGCCGATCGACTCGCTGATGGTGCGCGGCACCTGGGCGGAGGGCTTCCGCGCCCCGACCATCAACGATCTGTTCGGTGGTGGCTCCGAGACCTTCGCGCAGTTCAGCGATCCGTGCGACACCCGCTTCGGTTCCTCGGCCTCCAGCGCCGAAGTCCGTGCGCGTTGCGCGCGTGACATCGCCAATGCCGATACCTTCCGCCAGCTGCGCCAGGGCGGCACTCCGGTGAACACCTCCACCGATGCCACGCCGGTGCCATTCACCTCCGGCTCCAATCCGCAGCTGACTCCGGAAACCTCGACCAGCAAGACGCTGGGCCTGGTCTGGAGCCCGAGCTTCATCCAGGGCTTCAACGCCTCGCTGGACTGGTGGAAGATCCGCATCGACAACACGATCATTGCCGATACGCCGACCCAGATCCTGCAGGACTGCTACGAAGCAGGCATCGATTCGCGCTGCACGCGCTTCCAGCGTGACCCGGTGACCGGCATCGTGACCAACCTGAAGTTCGGCAACCGCAATGCGGGCTTCATGGAAACCGAAGGTTACGACCTGGATGTGAGCTACCGTCTGGACACCCGGTTCGGCAAGTTCAACGTGAATTCGGCCACCACCTACGTGTCCAGTGCGACCTACCGCACCTCGAACGACAGCTCGATCGTTCCGATCGTCACCAACGGCATCGGCAGCGCCTTCCGCGTCCGCTCCAACCTGGCGCTGGGCTACGATCTGGGTGACTTCGGGGTGACCTGGACCGCGCGCTACTACTCGGGCGTGAAGGAGACCTGCTCCAACATCGGTCTGTATCCGGACGAGTGCTCGGATCCGGGCGTGTATGCACCGTGGTACAAGGGCTCGCGCAACTACAACGAGCGTGGTTCGGTGACCTTCCACGACGTGCAGTTCCGCTACAACCTGCCGTGGGATGCGACCGTCGCCGTCGGCGCCAACAACGTGTTCGAGAAGTCCGGCCCGATCATGTACAGCAAGCCGAACTCCGCGTTCTCGTACTACGGTGGCTACGACATCGGTCGTTTCATCTACATGAAGTACCAGCAGCGCTTCTGATCGATCGCACTGCGACGCTCCACGACCACGGCCCTTCGGGGCCGTGGTTTTTTCTGGCCCCGGCCCCGCCGCCGGCACTCCTGCGCGTCTGTCATGCCTGTGTCGCCAAGCCGTCATGTCGGCTACATCGCCAGGCCCGAGCATGCCGGGAAACCGGAGGCCCGCCATGCGCTATGCCATCGTCACCGAGACGTATCCGCCGGAAGTCAACGGCGTCGCACTGACCGTGCAGGGACTGGAACAGGGCCTGCGGACGGCCGGGCACGAGATCGACCTGATCCGGCCACGCCAGGCCAGTGAAGCGCTGGATTCCGCTCCCGGTACCCTGCTGGTTCCCGGCGCCGCCCTGCCCCGCTATCCCGGGTTGCGGTTCGGCCTGCCGGCCCCGATCCGGCTCGGTCGCCACTGGCAGCAGCAGCGCCCGGATGCGATCTATGTCGCTACCGAAGGCCCGCTGGGCTGGTCGGCGCTGCGTACCGCGCGGCGCCTCGGCATCCCGGTAGCCAGTGGCTTTCACACCCGCTTCGACGAGTATCTGCCCGACTACGGGGTCGCCTGGCTGCAGGCCGCCGCGATGCGCTGGATGCGCCGCTTCCACAACCAGGCCGACGCCACCCTCGTGCCCACCCGCGAGCTCCAACAGTTCCTTGCCGAACAGGGCTTCGAGCGCGTCCGGCTGCTGGCCCGCGCGGTCGACAGCCAGCAGTTCGACCCGGGCCGGCGTGACCCCACCCTGCGCGAGGAATGGGGCATCGACGGCAATGGCCTGGCAGCGATCTACGTTGGCCGCATCGCCGCCGAGAAGAACCTCGGACTGGCCGTGAAGGCGTTCCGCCGCCTGCAGCAGATACGGCCGAAGGCACGCTTCGTCTGGGTCGGCGACGGGCCCGCACGGGAGAAGCTGGCGCATGAGAACCCCGACTTCATCTTCTGCGGCATCCAGCGCGGCGAAGCGCTGGCCCGCCATTTCGCCAGCGGCGATCTGTTCCTGTTCCCCAGCCGCAGCGAGACCTTCGGCAACGTGACCCTGGAAAGCATGGCCAGCGGCCTGGCCACGGTGGCCTTCGATTACGGCGCGGCGCGTGAGTACCTGCGCAACGGCGAGAACGGTGCCGCCGTGGACAACGACGAGCAGTTCGTCGAAGCGGCCGTGCAGCTGGCCAGCGATGACACGCTGCGCCGCGAACTGGGCAGCCAGGCCGCACGGGCGATGAAGCGGCTGCATCCGCAGCAGGTGGTGGCCGAGTTCGATGCGCTGCTGGCCGAGCTGGCGAACACCCGGAGGATTGGCCATGCGCACCACGCCGCTTGAACTGCTGCGCGGCAGCGAAACACGCCTGTGCCGGCGGGCGAACCACTATTGCCGGCGCCGCCGCGTGCGCCGTCTGTTCTCGATCATCAGCCGGCTTGGCGACGGCGTGTTCTGGTACGTGCTGATGGGTGTACTGGTGGCGATCGATGGCTTCGACGGGCTGCGCGCATCGGTGCACATGGCCGCCACCGGCCTGGCCGCGCTGCTGCTGTACAAGGGCCTCAAGCGCTGGACCCGGCGCCCCCGCCCGTATGCCGCCGATCTGCGCATCCGGGCCTGGGTGGCCCCGCTGGACGAGTTCAGTTTCCCGTCCGGGCATACCCTGCACGCGGTGTCGTTCACCATCGTGGCGTTGGCCTATTACCCCTGGCTGGCGCCGCTGCTGGTGCCGTTCACCCTCGGCGTGGGCCTGTCGCGGGTCGTGCTGGGCCTGCATTACCCCAGCGATGTGCTGGCCGCCACCGGCATCGCCGCACTGCTGGCGTCGGCCAGCCTGGCCTGGCTGCCGCTGCCGGTGTGATGCGCTCGCCGGCCATGGCCCGGCGCTACCGGTATCCGCGATGACCTAGAATGCAGGCATGACCACGCTGTTCATTTCCGACCTGCACCTGGACCCGAGCCGTCCGGAAATCACCGACCTGTTCCTGCGTTTCCTGCGCGAACAGGCGCCCGGCGCGGACGCGCTGTACATCCTGGGCGATCTGTTCGAGGCCTGGATCGGCGACGACACGCCCTCACCCGCCGCCGATGCGGTGGCGGACGCGTTGAGGACGCTCGCCGACAGCGGCGTGCCGGTGTACTTCATCCGCGGCAACCGCGATTTCCTGCTTGGCGAAGACTACGCGCGCCGCGCCGGCCTGCGCATCCTGCCCGACCCCTGCGTGATCGAGCTGTACGGCCGTGCCGTGCTGCTGCAGCACGGCGATCTGCTGTGCACCGACGACATTCCCTACCAGCAGTTCCGCGCGCAGACGCGCGATCCGGCATTCCAGGCGCAGTTCCTCTCGCAACCGCTGGCCGCACGCATTGCCTTCGCACAGAAGGCCCGTGAAGCGAGCCAGGCACGGCAGTCGGAAATGAAACAGGGCGACCGCGCGCAGTTCGAGACAGTAACCGACGTGGCCCCGGCCGAAGTGGAGGCCACCTTCATCCGTCACGGCGTGGACACCATGATCCACGGCCACACTCACCGCCCTGCAATCCATGCGCTGCAGGCCGGCGGACGCAGCTGCACCCGCATCGTTCTGGGTGACTGGTACGAGCGGGGCTCGGTACTGCGCGTGACCCCACAGGGCTGGACGCTGGATTCGCTGACCTGAGGCCCGTCCATCCACGGCAGCGCACGACCCCGGGTCGTGCGCCCCGAGTACCGGTTACCGGAAGCCGGCGATGGTGTGCTTGGTATTGACCAGCACGCGCTGGTTGTCGGCGGTGCTGGCAGTGCCCATCGGGATGCCGTTGTAGCTGATGTTCGGATTGGACCAGTAATTCAGGCGCGGGCAGCTGCGGGTGCAGTTGTACGCCATGATGGTGCGCCAGCCGGTACCGCTGGACGGCTCATAGCGATAGCCATGGCCATAGGCGTACGGCGACGTGCTCGGATCGTTGGCGAGATCGTGCCGCGCGCTCTGCAGGTGGCCGATCTCGTGGGCGAACGAGTAGTAGCCGGTCGCGCAATCCCAGTACACCGCCGCGAATGCGGTGGATGCGCTTGAGCCGATGCCCGAGGCCAGGCCGCAGTACGACGCGTTGTTGATCAGCAGCACGCCGACATCGGCCGTGTAGGTATTGCGGCTGCTGTGGATGCTGTCCATGTAGCCGTCGCTGGTGCCGCGGAAACGTGCCAGATCGGTATTGAAGTCGCCGGATTCGCTGTAACTGGTGGTCTCGTAGCGGGCCAGCTGCAGCGTCAGGCCGACATTGCTGTTGGTGTAGCCCTGGTTCGACTCGGCGACCGCCAGCTGCACCAGCGACTGCATGTTGCCGCCATAGGCGGCGACGGCGGCATTGGTGGCCACCACCAGTACGCGGATGGTCGCCGGCGTTCCCGAAGACGCCTGGGCAATGCCGATGCGGTCATCGGCCGGCAGCGGAATCTTCGGCAACTGGTTGTAGTCGGCCGGGTGGTCGGCCGGCATCCGCGATTCATCCACTTCCACCAGGACGTGGCGGTTGCCGAGCGGACGCAACCGGTAGAGTTTGCCGTCCTTGCGGATCGAGCCGGTCAGCGTGTCGCCGGAGCGGACCAGGATCACCGAATTGCCAGGGTCATCCTGTCCATTGGAGGTGGCCGCCTGCAGCCTGCCCGACGCGGAGCGGAGCTGGCCGTACCAGACAGAGCTGCCGTCGGGCAGCGTTTCGACCTTGCTGCGTACCGCCTGCACCCGCTGGCCAAGCAGCTCGAACTCCAGCTGCGGCTGCGCGGTGGCAGCGGCATCGACCCGCACTTCCTGCACGGCGGCCGTGGACGGCGTCGCCAGCAACCGGCCCAGCGCAGGTTCACTGCTTGCCGATGCACGACTGAGTACCGTCACCGGCTCGAACAACGGTGCAGCACCGGCGGCCGCAACCACCGACATTCCCAGCAACAGGCCACCCGCCGTCTTGCCAATCGATCTGGACATCATTTCGTCGCTCCTTGAATGAAGTGAACAGCAGTGATGCAGCACGACCCGTTGTGTCGGGTCCGGCCATCTGGCCTGCGCAGGTCGTGTGAATTCAATAGGCGGTCGGAATGAGAATCTGGATCTGTGATCGACCGCATCTGCGTTCAGTCAGGTCAACAGCGTCGCTACACTTCGCCAACACACCGCTTTCGCGCTACCGTGACGTAGCCACGACGGGGAATGCACATGGCACCAGCGCAGGACACCCATGACGATGCCGCCGTGCTGCGGATCGGTCTGTTCTTCGATGGCACCCGCAACAACGCGCACAACCTGGCGCGCGGACACGTCCAGGTGCCGCAACCCCGCCCTGCCGTGCTGCGCGCCGACGATGATTCGACCTATCAGAGCCGGTTGACCAGCAGCTACGACAATGGCCTGACCAACGTTGCACGGCTGCACCGGTTGTATCCGGACAGCCGCCAGGAGACGCTGCCGTTCCCCTCGCTGGCCATCTACGTGGAAGGGGTGGGCACCCGCGATGATGCCGAAGACGATCTGCTGGGACTGGCCTTCGGCATCGGCGCCAGCGGTGTGCGTGCCAAGGTCGAGCGCGCGCTCAACGAGCTGTTGCCGGCAGCATTGACCAGCGTGTCCGCGCGCTGGCACAGGCCCGTGCAGGCCGTGCAGCTGGATCTGTTCGGATACTCGCGCGGGGCGGCGGCGGCGCGCGATGCCGCCAACCGCTTGCAGGCCTGGGATACGGCCCGCTGGCAGCAACTGCTGCAGGACGCGGGGCTGGTGTGCGCCGCCGGCTTCGCGCCGGCACGGCCGCTGCTGCGCTTCATCGGCCTGTTCGACACGGTCGTCGCCGTAAGCGGGGGAAGAGCCGATGAGCGACCACGCGTCGCCCTCGCCGCCGACATCGCCGGACGTGTCGTGCAGCTGGTCGCGCGCGACGAACATCGCCAGCACTACCCGCTCACGCGGGTGGCCGCAGCGCACATGGAGATCGCACTGCCCGGCGTGCACGCCAACATCGGCGGTGGCTACAACCAGACAGAGGAAGGACCGAAGCTGCTCAGTCGCCCACGCCGGCAGCAGCTGCGCCGGCCAAGCGTGGCCGACTACCAGGTCCCCCCGCTGGCACAGCTTCAGGCCACGACGGTGTACGCCGAGGCGCAGGCGGATGCCGAACGCTGGCGGCAGCAGCTCGGGCTGGGCGAAAAGGAAGTGTGGGTCGATGTCTGGCACCAGTGGCAGCAGCAACGCCGCGCCGGCAGCCGCAGCGTGCTGCTGTCGCCGGTGTTGTACGTCACCGCGGCAGTGGTGCTGCGTCGGCGCATCGACTGGCGTTACCAGCTGGTGGCCCTGCAGGTGATGCAGCAGCAGGCCATCGCCGCCGGCGTACGCTGGCGCGCAGATGCCAACGCGGTTGCCGGCTGGGAACTGCCCGACGCACTGCTGCCTATCGCGCGCCGGCTGATGGCCGGCCAGGCCCTCACCCCGGCCCAGGAAGCACTGCTGCGCAGGCGCTACCTGATGCAGTCGGCACACTGGAATTTCGACGCACTGGGCGATACCGCGCTGACCTATGCGGCCGATGCCGGCGTGAGCGAGCTGCCGTATCGACCCGGTCCCGGCCTGTTCTGCATCAACCGCCCGACCGTGGATGGCAAGCGGGTGGTGCTGCCGAACACATGAGACGCGCCCGCGCAGGGCGGGAAGGGGCTCCCGCGTTGCCGGTCAGCCGGCCTGTTCGACCAGGTTGGCCAGTTCATCGGCATCGAAACCGGCCAGCAGGCGGGCTTCCAGGTTGAACGGACCGTGCAGGTAACCGCCTGCGAACTCGACCAGCAGTGCCTTGAAGCGTGCGCGCGGTTCAACGCCGGCACGTTCGCAGTACCAGCGGTACCAGCGCGAACCTGCGGCGACGTGCGCCACTTCCTCGCGCAGGATGATCTCCAGCACATCCGCGGTCTCGCCATCGCCGACGTTGCGCAGCTTGTCGATCATGCCCGGTGTCACGTCCAGGCCGCGCGCCTCCAGTACGCGCGGCACCAGCGCCATGCGTGCCAGGCCGTCATGTGCGGTCTTCTCGCACATCTCCCACAGGCCGTTGTGCGCAGGGAAGTCGGCGTAGTCGTGGCCATGGGCCAGCAGGCGCTCACGCAACAGCATGAAATGCCGCGACTCGTCATCGGCACAACTGACCCAGTCGGCATGGAAAGCTGCGGGCAGGCCACGAAAGCGATACACGGCATCCCACGCCAGATCGATCGCATTGAGTTCGATGTGGGCGATGGCATGGATGAAGGCGGCGCGCCCTTCCACCCCACCGAGGCCACGCCGCGGCACCTCGCGCGGATGGACCAGCCGCAGGCGGTCCGGCCTGCCCGGCATCCGGATCGGCTCCGGTGGCGGCACATCCACCGCCACCTTCAGCCGCCCCGCACGGAATGCCGCGGCATGGGCCTGGGTCAAGGCCACCTTGCGCAGCGGATCGGCTTCTGCAAGGCACTGCTGCGCGGCACGCAGCAGGTCGCCACCGACGTCGGCCACCTCGACCACGCCCTTGGCCTCAGGCGCGGCGCTTGTGCTTGGCGTCGTCCGAACGCAGCTGCTGGATGCGCTCGAAATAGCCCGGTTCGATGCCGGTGGGATAGTGGCCGTTGAAGCAGGACGAGTCGAAGTTGCGCAGTGCCGGGTTGCCCTCGCTCACGGCCGCTTCCATGTCTTCCAGATCCTGGTAGATCAGCCAGTCGCAGCCCAGGTGGGCCTCGATTTCTTCCACGCTGCGGTTGTGCGCGACCAGTTCTTCGGCAGCCGGCATGTCGATGCCGTAGATGTTCGGGAAGCGCACCGGCGGCGCGGCACTGGCCAGGTAGACCTTGCGTGCGCCCGCATCACGGGCCATCTGCACGATCTGCTGGCTGGTGGTGCCACGCACGATCGAGTCGTCCACCAGCAGCACCACCCGGTTGCGGAACTCCAGGTGGATCGGGTTGAGCTTGCGCCGCACCGACTTCACCCGCTCACCCTGCCCCGGCATGATGAAGGTGCGGCCGATATAGCGGTTCTTGATGAAGCCTTCGCGGTACTTCACCCCAAGCACATTGGAGATTTCCAGCGCGGCATCGCGCGAGGTGTCCGGAATCGGGATGATGGTGTCGATGTCGTGGTCCGGGCGCAGGCGCAGGATCTTCTCGCCCAGCTTGATGCCCATGCGCATGCGCGCCTTGTGCACCGAGACATTGTCGATCATCGAATCCGGGCGGGCGAAGTACACGTACTCGAAGATGCACGGGGTATGCTCGGCCGGTTCCGCGCAGATTTCCGAGAACAGCTCGCCACGCGCGGTGATCACCAGCGCTTCGCCCGGCTGCACGTCGCGCACGCGCTGGAAGCCGAGCACGTCCAGTGCGGCCGATTCGGAAGCGACGATGTACTCGTCGCCCTCGGCATGGCTGCGCTTGCCCAGCACCAGCGGACGGATGCCATGCGGATCGCGGAAGGCAACCAGTCCCAGGCCCAGCACCACGCTGACCACCGCGTAGCCGCCCTTGCAGCGACGATGCACGCCGGCCACCGCGCGGATGGCGGCTTCCGGACTGAGCTGGCGCTGCTGTTCCAGTTCGTAGGCGAACACGTTCAGCAGCACTTCGCTGTCCGAATCGGTGTTGACGTTGCGGCGGTCCTGCTCGAACACCTGCTGGCGCAGAGCCTCGGTGTTGATGAGGTTGCCGTTGTGCGCCAGGGCGATGCCATACGGCGAATTGACGTAGAACGGCTGGGCCTCGTCCATGCCTTCCGAACCGGCCGTGGGATACCGCACGTGGGCGATACCGACGCTGCCCTCCAGGGTGGACATGGTGCGTGCGTCGAACACGTCGCGGACCAGGCCGTTGGCCTTCTGCACCCGCAGGCGGCTGCCGTTGGCGGTGGCGATGCCTGCCGCGTCCTGGCCGCGATGCTGGAGGACGGTCAAGCCGTCATACAACTGCCCGGCGACGTTCTGGTTGCCGACGATTCCGACGATGCCACACATGGTGCGAGGTCTCCGCTGGGCTGTGCCCAGTTACAAGGAAGGTGGCCGTGCCTGGCCTGGGGTCCCGCCCGCGGCAGGCGCGGGCCGGGCCGGACGCGCGGGCGCCGGCTCGATGTTGCTGGGCAGTGTGGGGGCCGGCCGGGGCTCCCGCTCCACGTCCACGGGCCGCGGCCATCCGCCGCCCGCCACTACCTCGTTGAGAACGCCATTATCGCCTGTCGGCGCCGGCTTGCCCAATACCTGCGAGGAGGTGGGGGCATTCTCGAGCAGGGGCAAGGGCAGTGCCCCCGGCAGCAGGCCGTCCAGCGGCAGCGCCTGTGGCAGCATGCCGTCCAGCTGCGGCAGCTGGGCCTGCATCCAGGCCACCGCCGGCTGCAGCAACGGCCGCACCTGCGACTGCTGCCATGCCGGCTCAGCCGGCAACGCGGTGAAACCGGCCAGCAGCAACAGCACGCTGGCGAAGAACAGGCCGCGGACCAGGCCCAGGGCACCGCCCAGCAGGCGATCCACGCCGCCCAGCAGGGTCAGTTTGATCGCTGCCTTCAGCAACAGCCCGACCAGCCCGACCGCCACCACGGTGAGCACGAACACCCCCAGATAGCCGGCCAGATAGTGACCCGTGCCGGGTGGCTGGGGCGCCGCCCACCAGTGCGATGCCTCGTTGCCGAAGGTGAACGCCATCCAGCCGGCCAGCAGCCAGGACACCAGCGCGACCACGGTGCCGACGAAACCGCGGATGAAGCCGAACAGCACCGACGCACCGATCAGCACGCCCAGCACGATGTCGATCACGCTGCCCGCTCCTGCCGACGACAGCGGCGGACAGCGCGCGTGATCACGGGTGCGGTCGGACCATGCCGGCCACGCCGACCTTGGCCGCCACCTGGGCCTTCAGCTGCTCGGCATCGGCACGGTTGGCCACCGGCCCGACGCGCACGCGATGCAGGGTGCCCTTTTCGGTGCGGACCTGCTCGACAAAGGCACTGAATCCGGCAGCGCGCACCTTGTCGCGCAGCGCGTTGGCGTCGTTGGCCTGGCCGAACGCCCCCAGCTGGACCGCGAAACCAACACCGCCCGCCGCCGGCGCGGCCGGGGTTTGCGGTTGCGGCTTTGGCTCGGGCTTGGCGACCGGCTTCGTCGCCTCCGGCGTCGCCGTTGCCTTCGGTGCTTCAGGCTTGGCGACCGGCGTGCTGGGCGGCAGGCTCTCGCTGCGCACCGGGTTGCCCGTGGCCGACGGCGTGGACGCGGCCGCCGGGGTGCTGGCCGACGGTGCCGCCGGCGCCGGAGAAGCGGCGGCCGGTGCAGCCGCAGCTGCGGGCGCATCCAGCGTGATCACCTCGGCATGGACGTCGGAGCGGATCTTCACCGCCTGCAGGCGGGCCGCCTCGGCCTGGGCGCGATCGGCATACGGTCCGACGCGCACGCGCCACGCCTGCCGGCCGTTGATGGTCGCCGCCTCGGCAAAGCCCGGCAGCTGCGAACGCTTCAGATAGGCGATCACCGCATCGGCGTCGGCCTTGCTGCCATAGGCGCCGAATGTCACCGCATAGTTGCCGGCAGCCACCGCCGGCGAGGTGTCCACGGTCGGCGGCGTGGCGGGCGCGGCTGCGTCCTGCAGCGGTGCGGCCTGGCCACTCTGCAGGCCGGTGGCCCCCCCGGCCGGGGCGACCAGCGGCAGCTCACGGGTCTCGAACTGGCCGTCGGCGGGCGCATTGGGCGCTGCGATCGGCACACTGGCGACGCCACTGTCCGGCGCCGGCCCCTTCACCAGCATCGGCAGGAAGATCACGGCGAGTGCCACCAGCACGATGGCACCAATCAATCGCTGTTTCAGAGGCGTATCCACGTGAGGCAGGCAACTGTCCGGGGGTTGCAGTCGATTATACGGGTGCCGGACCGGACGGCGTCGGCGTTGGCTGAACGTGGATCAGGGCGCGGGCTGCAACCACTGCAGGGCCGCAGCGGCCGTGTGGAACGAACCGAATACCAGTACGCGGTCGCCTGACTGGGCCTGTGCCAGCACCTGCGTCAGTGCCTGCTCGACAGTGCCGACCAGCCGTGCGGTGACCGCAGCGGTGCCATGCAGACGTGCCTGCAGCTGCTGCGCACTCTGTCCGCGCGGACCTTCCAGGCCGGCCAGCGTCCACTCGTCCACCACCTCCTGCAGCGCCTGCACCACGCCTTCCGCATCCTTGTCCTGCAACGCGGCATAGACCGCCAGGGTCCGGCCCGGGACAGCTTCGGCCTTCAGCGCGCGTGCCAGCTGGCCGGCCGCCTGCGGGTTGTGACCCACATCGACCCGCACCTGCACCCCATCACGATCGAATTCCTGCAGGCGACCGTTGATGCGGGCCGCGGCGATGCCAGCCGCCCACGCCGCGCGTGGCAGCGGCCGGTCCAGCGCGCGCAGCGCGGCAATGGCCGCACCCGCATTGGCCAGCTGGATCGGACCGGCCAGCGCGGGGGTCGGCAGTTCCATGCGCAGGCCGACATCGCGCCAGCGCCAGCGCTGGGCATCGATCGGCTCGTAGAAGTAGTCGCTGCCGCCGCGGATGGCGTTCGCGCCCAGCAGATAGGCCCGTGCCAGCACGCTCGACGGCGGGTCGGTCTCGCCCAGGATCACCGGTTTCCAGCCGCGGATGATGCCGGCCTTTTCCGCACCGATCGCTTCACGGTCCTCGCCCAGCCACTCGGCATGGTCGATGTCCACTGTGGTGATCACGGCCACGTCGGCGTCGACGATGTTGACCGCATCCAGGCGCCCTCCCAGCCCGACTTCCAGTACCGCCAGGTCCAGCGCTGCCCCCGCGAACAGCCGCAGGGCGGCCAGCGTGCCGTACTCGAAGTAGGTCAGGGTGATGTCGCCACGCGCAGCTTCGACGGCGTTGAATGCCGCCACAAGAGCGGCATCCTCCGCATCCTGCCCATCGATGCGCACGCGTTCGTTGTAGCGCAGCAGGTGCGGCGACGTGTAGGCCCCCACCTTCCAGCCTGCAGCGCGGCCGATGGCCTCGATGAAGGCGACCGTGGAGCCCTTGCCGTTGGTTCCACCGACCACGATGGTGCGCTTGGCCGGCGCGCCCAGTCCCATCCTCGTGGCCACGGCGCGGACGCGCTCCAGGCCCATGTCGATCGTCGCCGGGTGCTGGCGTTCAATGTAATCCAGCCATTCGGCCAGGGTGGTCGGCAGGTTCGTCACGGCAGCGGTTCCAGCAGAAGCAGGGTGGTTCGATGTGGACAGGGATCAGAGGGCGCGGTGCTTGGCTTCGCCGAAGAACGGGGTGTGGTGGGCGCAGTCGTTGAGGCGCACGACCTCCAGGCTCTCCAGGTCCGGACCTTCAAGCAGGTTCAACGTGGTCGGTGCCTGGCGGAAGGTCCACAGCCGCGACAGCGGCAGGCCCAGCACCCTGCACAGGATCACCCGGTTGACGGCATCGTGTGCGACCACCAGCAGCGTGTCGTGCTCCCCGAGGCCCTCGCTGGCGCGTGCCAGGCCGCGCCAGCTGCGCTCGAGCACCAGACGCAGCGACTCGCCGCCCGGCATCAGCACGGTATCGGGTTCCTCACGCCACGCCTTCAACCGCGACGGGTCCTTCTCGTTGATCTCGCTGGCCAGCAGGCCTTCCCACTCGCCATGGGCGATTTCCTGCAGATCCGGTTCGGTCTGCAGCGTGCCGGCACGGTCGGCGCCGAGGGCCAGCTGGGCGGTGCGCTGGGCGCGCGACAGCGGCGAGGCTACCGCACGGGTGATGTCCACGGATGCCAGGCGGGCGCCCAGCGCCTGGGCCTGGGCTTCGCCGATGGGCGAAAGCGGGATGTCGATCTGGCCCTGGTAGCGGCCTTCGGCGTTCCACGGGGTTTCGCCGTGGCGGGCAAGCAGGATGCGCATGCGTGCAAGGAGTCCTGGGGGGAGGAGATGGCCGCGTTTCGTTCACATCCTGTGAAGTACGCGGAACAGGGATGATACCTGTTCGGCGCATCGCGCCGGTCGGGACATGAAAAAACCCCGCGACGGGGATCGCGGGGTTTCGGGATTGCAGACGGATTCCGCCGGGCATCGCCCGGCGGCGCCAGCATGAACCTTACTGCGCCAGGTTCAATTCCTTCAGCAGCTGCGGCGCGGGGGCCACTTCCTGCATGATCCACTGCATGTAGCGGCTGTCCACCGCGATCATGCGGGTCATCACCGGGTCGAATACCCAGTTGGAGCTGACCGATTCCCAGTTGCCGTCGAAGGCCAGGCCGACCAGCTTGCCGTGCGCATCGAGCACCGGCGAACCGGAGTTGCCACCGGTGATGTCCAGGTTGGACAGGAAGTTCACCGGCACCGAGCCGATCCGCTTGTCCTCCAGGCCGCCATACCGCTTGGCCTTGACCGCATCCAGCAGTGCCTTCGGAGAGTCGAACGGATCGACGCCGGTTTCCTTCGCCGCAACGCCTTCCAGCGTGGTGAACGGGGTGTACTGGACACCGTCCTTGGCATAGCCCATGACATTGCCGAAGGTGATGCGCAGCGACAGGTTGGCATCGGGGTAGACGAACTCGCCCTTGCTCTTCTTGTAGTCCGCCACCGCCTGCAGGTACAGCGGACGGGCCGTCAGCGATTCACCTTCGCGGATCTTCCTCTGTTCTTCCTGCTTCAGCAGGGCCGGCATCACGGCCACGGCGTACTGGATGGCCGGATCGGTGCTGGCCTCGAAGGCAGCACGGTCGGCCTTGAACCACTTCAGGCGTGCATCGAGGCTGCCCAGCCCGGTGCCGGCCAGCTTCTTCACCAGGCCGTTGACGGCCCCGGCATCGCTGCCGCCCAGCCACTGGTTGAGAACCTCGTTGTTGCGCTGTGCCGCCGGCAGCGCGACGTACTGGTCCAGCCAGTACTGCTGCAGCTGCTGATCCATGCTGGCGACGTAGCGACGGTCCATCTGGCGCAGATTGCCTTCCAGGGTCGGCAGATCGCGCTCCTGGTAACCGGCTTCACGCTCGGCGTCCGGCTTGGCGCGTTCGATCGACAGGCGGTACAGCGACAGCGCGGCGCCCACGGCCGAGGTGTTGTTGAACTGGCCGACGAACAGATCGCGCTCGCGGGTACTCTTGCTGGTATCCAGGTGCTTGAGCAGCTGGGCGTGTGCGGCCAGGGCCGGCTTGCCGGCTGCGCCCTGCTGCTTCAGCCAGGCCAGCACGGCGGCCTCTTCGGCCCGCTTCTGCCCGGCCGCGTCGATGCGCTTGAAGCCTTCCAGCTGGCCGACGTAGTTCTTGGCCACGTTGTTCATGCTGGCCGCCGTGTTGGCGTACTTGACCTTGACGTCGGCGTCGGCCTTGCCGGCCTTGTCGATCAGCGCCAGCACTTCGTTGTAATGGCGGGCGATGGTCGGGTAGGTGAACTCGGCGGTTTCATTGAATTCGCCGGCCAGCGCATAGCGGTTGGTGCGGCCCGGGTAGCCGGCCACCATCACGAAGTCGTCCGCGCCCAGCGGCTGGTCGGCGAACTTCAGGAAGTGCTTCGGCTGGTACGGCACATTGTCGGCCGAGAACGCGGCCGGCTTGCCATCCTTGCCCACGTAGGCGCGATAGAACGAGAAGTCGCCGGTGTGGCGCGGCCACATCCAGTTGTCGACGTCGCCGCCGAACTTGCCGACGCTGCCCGGGGGCGCATAGACCAGGCGCACGTCCTTGATTTCCATGTTGCGGAACAGGCGGTAGGTATTGCCGCCGGAGAAGCTGTACAGACGGCAGCGGAAACCGGCGTCGGCTTCACAGGCGGCGGTCTGGGCCTTGTCGAACGCTTCCAGCGCACGGGTGCGGGCCAGCGGGTCCTTGCCGGCGGCGGCGATGGCGGCCTTGGCCTGGTCGGTGACGTCGGTGATCCGGTCCAGCACGAACACGCGGGCGTTGGGACCGGCGCTGAGTTCGTCCTTCAGGGTCGGCGCGTTGAAACCGTCCTTGATCAGGTTCTTCTCGGCGGTGGAGTTGAGCTGGATCGCGCCGTAGGCACAATGGTGGTTGGTGACCACCAGGCCCTGCGGGGAGACGAAGCTGGCGGTGCAGCCGCCCAGCGCCACCACCGCGCCCATCGGGTCGCCGGTCAGGTCGGACAGCTGTTCCGGCGACAGTTTCAGGCCGGCCTTCTGCAGCGGGCCGGCGATCTCCGGCAGCTGCTGCGGTACCCACATGCCTTCGGCGGCATGGGCGACCTGGACCAGCCCAAGGCTGGCGACGACGGAGAATGCAAGCAGGTTCGAGCGCATGGAGCGGCCCCTGGTAGTGGAACCTTCGATTGTAGCCCGCCCCCCTGCCCTGTCCCGAACCCCGGAAGTCATGGCCCCCGGCCCGCCGGGCATGGCCCGGCGCTACCCGCACGATTTCCCGATGGCGCGGGACCATGCCCCGCGAGCGCGAGCCGCCCGATTTCCCGGCAGCGCCGGGCCATGCCCGGCGAGCACGCCGGTCACGTTCGAAACGCCCGCCGGCGCACGCCTTTCGTTCCGCCAGCGCGCCCGCAGCGCAACATTGGAATTCCGTGCAGACCTCTATAATCCGCGCTTTCCCCCTGATGAGTTCCACCCCGATGGCGCAGCAAACGATGAAGGCCCTGGTCAAGCGCGAAGCGGCCAAGGGTATCTGGCTCGAAGAGGTCCCGGTGCCGACCCCGGGCCCGAACGAAGTCCTGATCAAGCTGGAAAAGACCGCCATCTGCGGTACCGACCTGCACATCTACCTGTGGGACGAGTGGAGCCAGCGCACCATCAAGCCGGGCCTGACCATCGGCCACGAATTCGTCGGTCGCATCGCCGCGCTTGGCTCGGCGGTGACCGGCTATGAGGTTGGCCAGCGCGTCTCGGCCGAAGGCCACATCGTCTGCGGCCACTGCCGCAACTGCCGTGGCGGCCGCCCGCACCTGTGCCCGAACACCGTCGGCATCGGCGTGAACGTCAATGGCGCCTTCGCCGAGTACATGGTGATGCCGGCCAGCAACCTGTGGCCGATCCCCGACCAGATTCCGTCCGAACTGGCGGCCTTCTTCGACCCGTACGGCAACGCCGCGCACTGCGCGCTGGAGTTCGACGTGATCGGCGAGGACGTGCTGATCACCGGCGCCGGCCCGATCGGCATCATCGCTGCGGGCATCTGCAAGCACATCGGTGCGCGCAACGTGGTGGTGACCGACGTCAACGACTTCCGCCTGAAGCTGGCCGCCGACATGGGCGCGACGCGCGTGGTCAATGTCACCAACACCTCGCTGAAGGACGTGATGAAGGAACTGCACATGGAGGGCTTCGACGTGGGCCTGGAAATGAGCGGCAATCCGCGCGCCTTCAACGACATGCTCGACTGCATGTACCACGGCGGCAAGATCGCCATGCTCGGCATCATGCCCAAGGGTGCCGGCTGCGACTGGGACAAGATCATCTTCAAGGGCCTGACCGTGCAGGGCATCTACGGCCGCAAGATGTACGAGACCTGGTACAAGATGACGCAGCTGGTGCTGTCCGGTTTCCCGCTCGGCAAGGTGATGACCCACCAGCTGCCGATCGACGACTTCCAGAAGGGCTTCGACCTGATGGAAGAAGGCAAGGCCGGCAAGGTGGTACTGAGCTGGAATTGATCACTCGTGCCTCCGGCGCGACTGCCTGATTCCCCCGCATCTCACTTTGTCCCCGGCCGTTGGCCGGCCCACGCAGTGCCCGACGCCAGACACGAAAAAGGCACCTCCAGGGGTGCCTTTTTCGTTTGATGTCATGCGCCGCTTACTGGCCTACCGCCACCGTGAACACCACCCGGTTGTCGGCCAGCTTGCCGCTGTTGTCGCGGCCGTTGCCGTCGGTGCCGTAGTAGCCCAGGCCGAGGGTGAACAGACCCCAGGTACGGGCCACGCCAACGTTCCAGTCGGTGTAATCCTTGGCAATGCCCTTTTCGAAGGTGCTGCGGCCGACGCTGGCGCTCAGCGTGAAGTCCTGCGGCAGGCCCCACTCGCCGCCCAGCGCGTAATACCAGCCATCGGTGCTGCTGTTCCACACGTCATTGCTGTAGGCCACCGTCAGCTTGTAGGTGTCATCCAGCGTGGTGGTGGTGATCAGCTCGTTGTAGTTCAGCTCGCTGGCGCCGGGGTAGGTGTAGCGGTTCAGCAGCACATCGAAGTTCACCCGCTCGGTGGCGTCGACGCCGTAGCCGATCTGGTAATCCACTTCAACGCTCGGGTCGCCCGGACCAAAGTCCACGCCCGATCCCCAGACACCGGCATACAGACCAACCGGGCTGGTATAGGTGAAACCGGCCTGCAGGGTGGGATCCTCATCGGTCTGCGACACACCACGGAACAGGTAATCCGACACGGCGGTAACGTTCCAGCTGTACGGCGATTCGCTCTCCTGGGCGCTGGCGGCAAACGGGGCCAAGGTCAGGGCGGCGGCAAGGGCGAGGCAGGCACGAGCGTGCTTCATGGTCGTCTCCGGTGGGGGGCGGTGGCGTGCAGGGCAGTTGCGGGAAACCGGAGCCAGAACGGGCCGGTTCACGATTTTTTAACCCGTTTGCTATTGCATTGCAACATGTGCCGGCCATGGCGGTGCCTGCCTGCCGCCGGTCGCCAGCCATCGATGCCCGGTAGAATCGTCGGTTTCCCGTGCTGAGCCGTGCCCACGCCATGACCGACGCCTCCTCCGCCCTGACCCGCCACTATGCCGAGGAACTGGACGCCATCCGCGCCCAGGGCCTGTTCAAGTCCGAGCGGATCATCACCAGTCCGCAATCGGCCGAGATCACGCTGGCCGATGGCCGCAAGGTGCTGAACTTCTGCGCCAACAACTACCTGGGCCTGGCCGATCATCCCGACCTGATCCAGGCCGCCAAGGATGCTCTGGATACCCACGGCTTCGGCATGGCCTCGGTGCGCTTCATCTGCGGCACCCAGGACCTGCACAAGCAGCTCGAGAAACAGATCGCCGATTTCTTCGGCAAGCAGGACACCATCCTGTATGCGGCCTGCTTCGATGCGAACGGCGGCCTGTTCGAGCCGCTGCTCGGCGAGAACGATGCGATCATCTCGGACGCACTGAACCACGCATCGATCATCGACGGTGTGCGCCTGTGCAAGGCCAAGCGCTTCCGCTACGCCAACTGCGACATGGCCGACCTGGAAGCGCAGCTGCAGGCCGCCGACGCCGCCGGTTGCAGGACCAAGCTGATCACCACCGACGGCGTGTTCTCGATGGACGGCTTCATTGCACCGCTGGACGAGATCACCGCGCTCGCGAAGAAGTACAACGCGCTGGTGCACATCGACGAATGCCATGCCACGGGTTTCCTTGGCGCCACCGGTCGTGGCTCGGCCGAAGTGAAGGGTGTGCTGGAAAAGATCGACATCATCACCGGCACTCTGGGCAAGGCCATGGGGGGCGCACTGGGCGGCTTCACCTGCGCCAGCGCGGAAGTGATCGAACTGCTGCGCCAGCGCTCGCGCCCGTACCTGTTCTCCAACTCGCTGCCGCCGCATGTGGTCGCCGCCGGCATCAAGGCCTTCGAGATGCTGGCTGCCGCCGACGACCTGCGCGACCGGTTGGCCGAGAACACCGCGTACTTCCGCGGGAAGATGACCGCCGCCGGCTTTGACGTGAAGCCGGGCGTGCATCCGATCAGCCCGGTGATGCTGTACGACGCACCGTTGGCGCAGAAGTTCGCCGAGCGCCTGCTCGAGGAAGGCATCTATGCGATCGGCTTCTTCTTCCCGGTGGTGCCCAAGGGACAGGCACGTATCCGCACCCAGATCAGCGCCGCGCACAGCCGCGAGCAGCTGGACCGCGCGATCGACGCCTTCTCCCGCATCGGCGTCGAGCTGGGCGTGATCAAGGGTTGATCGCCCCGGGGGGCAGCGCCGGGCCATGCCCGGCGGTTTCCCGACAGCCGCGCCATGCGCTCGCCGGGCACGGCCCGGCGCTACCGGAATGACGCGCCATGCGCGTCATTTCTTTTTCTTCTTGTCCTTCGGCTCATCCTTGCTGGCCACCACGACCGGCTTGGCGGCAGCGTCCTGGGCATTGCCACGGGCGACGCGGATGCCATTGGCCTTCATCCATGCATCGAACTCGTCGGCGGTCATCTTCCTGTCGCCGTCGCTCATCAGGAAGCGGTAACTGCCGCGACCATCCAGTTCCGGGGTTTTCACTTCCACCACCGGGGTTTCGGCAGGCGTTTCCGTCTTGGCCATTTTCTTGTGGCCACCGCAGGCGGCCAGCAGCACGATCGGCAGCAGCAGGCCGGCACAGCGCAGGGTTCGGTTGAGGGACGAGTGGTACATGGGCAGGCTCCGTTCGGGATTTCGACGACCAGGCGCCCCCTACGCCTGGAACGGTGACCGGCATCCGCCGGCCGCGGGCATGACGCTCAGCCCGGTGCAGCGGCCCCCAGCCGCTGCTGGTCATTGACCTCCAGCATCCGCCACTGGCCCTTGCCGAGATCGTCGAGCGCCAGGTCGCCGATCGCGACCCGGACCAGGCGCAGCACCTGCAGGTCGAAGGCCGCCAGCAGGCGGCGGATGTGGCGGTTGCGGCCCTCGTCGAGGACCACCTCCAGCCACGCGGTCTTGTCACCGCTGCGCAGCACGCGCACGGCCCGGGCGGCCAGGAATTCACCCTCGTCGTCCACCCCGGCCTGCAGCGCCGCCAGCGTGGCCGCATCGGGCAGGCGATCGATCTGCACGTGGTAGGTCTTGTCCGGCCCGGTCTGCGGATCGGTCAGGCGCGCCGCCCACTGCGGATCGTTGCTGAACAGCAACAGGCCCTCACTGGCCTTGTCCAGCCGGCCGACCGGCGCGATCCAGGGCAGGCCGGCGCCGTCGAAGCAGCGGTATACGGTGTCACGGCCGCGCTCGTCCTGCGCGGTGGTCACCACCCCGCGCGGCTTGTTGAGCATCAGGTAAAGCCGCTGCGGCGGTGCCAGCGGCAGGCCATCGACCTCGATGGGAGGTGCCGGACTGCCGATCGGAAACTCCGGGTCACGGACGATACGGCCGGAGACGCGCACGCGGCCCTCGGCGATCCAGCGCGCGGCCTCGCTGCGCGAGCACACGCCGGCCTTGGAGAGCACACGCGCCAGGCCATGGCGCACACCCGTGGGTGCATCCGGATCCGCGCGCCCACGCAGGACGTGGGAGCGGGCGGCGGGGGCGGCAGGTGGGCGGCGCGTACGCAAGCCTCTGCTCCCCGCGACGGTTACTTCTTATCGACCGGCTTGGTCTCAGCCGGTACTTCGGCCGCGGCCGGGGTGGCCACCGGTGCCGGGCGCGCCTTGACCACGCGGACGCCACGCGCCTTCATCCAGGCATCGAATTCCTCGGCGGTCATGCGCTTGCCGTTCTGGCTCATGTCGAAGCGCCACGGCGTATTGTCGAATTCGGTCTGCGGCTTGTACGCCGCTGGATCGTTCGGCTTCACCGCCGGCGCGCTCGGAATCGCCTTGGCGATGTTCTGGCAGCCGTCGATGCGCAGGCGCTGCAGCACCTGGTCCAGCGACTGCGAAGGATCGTAGCTGCTGCTCAGCACACCGGCCGGCATGCCCAGCTGGTTGCCACGGATGTACAGCTCGTCGGCCACCGGCGCGATGGTCGTGGCCGGCAGCGGCAGCGGCGAAGCGCTGGTGTTGACCGAGCAATCGACCGCAGCGTGAGCGGCAGGAACCAGGGCCAGCGCCAGGACGGCGGCCGATGCAGAGCGCAGCATGAGAGGCATCCACGGAATGAAGGTGACGCGGCGAGTGTAGCAATGCGGCGACAGCTTTCAAGCGCCACTTTCAATGAATGCGCCAACTCATTGGTTTTTTGGACAAAAAGCCGACAAACGGTCGGTCCATCGACGCCCGTTCCGGTTTTTCCCGCCGCAGAAACAACAAGACCCGGCCGAAGCCGGGTCCTGCTGTGTCTTGCGGGCGAAACGTCAGAACTTAGTTCTGGACGTTCAGCTCGGTACGACGGTTCTTGGCACGACCTTCCGGATTGTCCGAACCATCCGGGTTGGTGTTCGGAGCAATCGGACGGCTCTCGCCGTAGCCGATCGGGCCGACCAGACGCGAAGCGTCCACGCCGTTCTTGGTCAGGTAGTTGTACACCGCGGTGGCGCGGCGCTCCGACAGCTTCTGGTTGTAAGCGTCGGTACCCTTCGAGTCGGTGTGACCGGCGACTTCAACGCGCAGATCCGGGTAACGCTTCAGGATCTCGGTGGCTTCGCTCAGGATGGCCACGGCGTCCGGACGCAGGTTCGACTTGTCGAAGTCGAAGTTCACGCCCTTCAGGTCGATCGAGACCGGCACCGGGCAACCGTCCGGACCGATGGTCTGACCCGGCTGCGAGTTCGGGCACTTGTCGTCGCAGTTGTTGACGCCGTCACCGTCGTCATCCAGGTCGGCGCAGCTCGGGGCAACCGGAGCCGGAGCCGGAGCAGCCGCGACCGGAGCCGGGCCCAGCGGGATCACGACGCCGACCGAAGCCAGCACGTCGCCGAACCAGTCTTCGCTGGCAGCGTGGTAGCTCTTGTCGTCGAAATCAGCGCGGTAGGCCACTTCGGCGCGGACAGCAACGCGCTTGTCGAAGGTGGTCTGCAGGCCGACGCCGAGCTTGGCGGCAACGTTGCCGTCCTTGCGCTCACGCGGACCATTGACGCTGATTGCCGGGTACTCTTCTTCCGACTTCTGGTAGCCCAGGCCACCGACGATGTACGGGTTCCAGCCGCGGCCTTCCTTGATGAAGTGGCGACGCAGGTCCAGCGAGATGCCGTACTGCGACCAGTTCAGGTCCTGATTGCTGTCGAAGTTCGGGTTCTGGTAGTTCAGCTCACCGTCCAGCGACCAGTTCGGGCTGATGAACTTACCCAGGCCCAGGGTCACGAACGGAGCGTCGTTGGTCAGACGGTCGCTGTCCTGGAAGTTGAAGCCGGCCGAACCGGTCAGGTACCAGCGGTCATCGAACTCCTGCGCAGAAGCAGCCTGGGCGAAAGCCAGACCACCCAGCAGCGCGGCAGTAAGGATCTTCTTGTTCATTGAGTACAGCTCCTATTTCGGGGGTATGAAACCGGTAGAGGCATGGGCCAGCACTACTGCGTCGATGTTCAGACAGCCGATTCAGCACGCCACCGCCGCGAACATTATGCTCAGGCGGGTGAAGGCCATGTTAACAGTCCCGTAACATGTGAAGTGTTGCGCCCGACCGGCCACCGGTCCGACGTTGAAACCCTATACAGGATGATGAAAATCCGCAAGACCCTCACCCCACAAGGGTTTGACGGTGTTTAGGCAACGCAGGCGACATTCTGCCGAACGCGCGGCGAAGGAGATTCAGCGCGCCCCCGGAAACGTGAGGAACCTTATGATGAAAAGGGAAACCGAGCCGGAGCCGAGATGAAAGCCGTCGCCCTGAGTCGTGAATCCGCCCCCGCCCTGCAAGACCTTCGCCTGCCGCCGCCGCTGCCGCCAGCCGGGCGCGATCTGCTGGTCCGCGTGCAGGCGGTTTCGATCAATCCGGTCGACGGCAAGCAGCGTGCCGCCACCGATCCGGCCACGCTGGACACGCCGCGGGTGCTCGGCTGGGATGCGGCGGGCGTGGTCGAGGCCATCGGCGAGGACGCCCGCCTGTTCGCCTCCGGCGACGAGGTCTACTACGCCGGTGATGTCACCCGCTCCGGCTGCAATGCCCAGTATCAGCTGGTGGATGAGCGGCTGGTCTCACGCAAGCCCACCACGCTGGATTTCGCCGAGGCAGCGGCGCTGCCGCTGACCACGCTGACCGCATGGGAGCTGCTGTTCGAGCGCATGCCGCTGCATCTGGACGACCGCCGCCACGCCGGGCAGCACCTGCTGGTGATCGGCGGCGCCGGCGGCGTCGGTTCGATGGCCATCCAGCTGGCCCACCATGCCGGCTTCACGGTCATTGCCACCGCCTCCCGTGAGCGGTCGGCCGACTGGTGCCGGCAGATGGGCGCCCATCACGTGATCGACCATCGCCAGCCGCTGCAGCCGCAGCTGCAGGCGTTGGGCATCAGCGCCGTGCAGATCGCGCTCAACCTGGCCGACACCGATCACTACTGGGATGAACTGGGCCAGCTGCTGGCGCCGCAGGGGCACGTCGGGCTGATCGTCGAACCCCGCGGCGCGCTGCGCATCGGCGACCCGTACAAGGCCAAATGCATCGGCATCCACTGGGAATTCATGTTCGCGCGATCGCGCTTCGGTACCGCCGATCGCATCGAGCAGCACCGCATCCTGAGCCGCGCCGCGAGCATGATCGATGCAGGCCAGCTGCGTGGCACGCTCAGCGAGACACTCGGCACGATCAGTGCCGCCAACCTGCAGGCGGCGCACGAGCGGCTGGCCAGCGGCCGCACGCTGGGCAAGCTGGCACTGGCAGGCTGGGACGACTGACGCGCGCGCTGTGGCGCGGGATTCACCCGGATCTGTATCTATGGAAGCTGGCGATTCGGGATTACGGTGGAGACAGATTCCCTCCCCCCTGAGCGCTCCCATGCCCACTGCCCTGCCCCTGCGCCTGCTGCAATTGATCGTCGGCCTGTTCCTGTATGGCTTCGGCGCCTCGCTGATGATCCGTGCCGCGATCGGTGTCGCGCCCTGGGACGTGCTGTCGCAGGGCATCGCGGCGCAGACTCCGCTGTCCTTCGGCCTGGCCACGAACGTGATCGGCGCGCTGGTCCTGCTGCTGTGGTGGCCCCTGCGGCAGAAGCCGGGCGTCGGCACCGTGCTCAACGTGCTGCTGATCGGTCCGTCCGCGCAGTTCGGCCTGTGGCTGTTGCCGCCGGCTGTCGGCCTGGTCTGGCAGGTGGCGATGTTCGGTACCGGCATGCTGCTGGTGGCACTGGCCACCGGCCTGTACATCGGCGCGCGGCTCGGCCCCGGCCCGCGCGACGGGCTGATGACCGGCCTGCATGCCCGCACCGGTTGGCCGATCTGGAAGGTGCGCAGCCTGATCGAAGGCAGCGTCCTGCTGCTGGGCTGGTGGCTGGGAGGCAACGTGGGCGTCGGCACCCTGGCCTTTGCGCTGCTGATCGGCCCGCTGTGCGGGGTGACGCTGGGCTGGTTCGGCATCGGCCGGCCCCTGCCGGCGGGTGGCGCCGGGCCACGCCCGGCGAGCGCGCAGCGCGGCCACGGGTAGCCGCATCGCCGGGCATGGCCCGGCGCTACCGATTCGCCCGCCCCTTGCCCCGACCGCCGTTTCGCGGCACGCTTCGCGCTTCCGTACGCAAGCGTATCGACCATGTCGCCAGCCAACGAAAGCGCCTATCCCCACCTGTTCGCCCCGCTCGATCTGGGCTTCACCCAGCTGCGCAACCGGGTGCTGATGGGTTCGATGCACACCGGGCTGGAAGATCGCGCGCGCGATTTCCCGCGCCTGGCCGCCTACTTCGCCGAGCGCGCCGAAGGCGGCGTCGGCCTGATCGTCACCGGCGGCTTCGCCCCCAACGTGGTCGGCTGGCTCAAACCCTTCGGCGGCAAGCTGTCCTGGCCCTGGGAAGTGCGTCCGCACCGGCAACTGACGGCCGCCGCCCACCAGCATGGCGCGAAGATCTGTCTGCAGCTGCTGCACGCCGGCCGCTATGCCTACCACCCCCTGTCGGTGGCGCCCTCCAAGCTCAAGGCGCCGATCAATCCGTTCACCCCGCGCGCACTGTCGGCCAGCGGCGTCGAACGGCACATCGCCGATTACGCACGCAGCGCCAGGCTGGCACGCGAAGCCGGCTACGACGGTGTCGAAGTGATGGGCTCGGAGGGATACCTCATCAACGAGTTCATCGCCCCGCGCACCAACACGCGCACGGACCGCTGGGGCGGCGATGCCTCCCAGCGCATGCGCTTCGCAGTGGAGATCGTGCGCCACATCCGCGAAGCCTGCGGTCCGGATTTCATCATCATCTACCGGCTGTCACTGGTGGATCTGGTTGAGGACGGCAGCAACTGGGAGGAAATCGTGCAGCAGGCGCAGGCCATCGAGGCCGCGGGCGCGACGATCATCAATTCCGGCATCGGCTGGCACGAGGCGCGCATTCCCACCATCGCCACCTCGGTGCCCCGCGCCGCCTTCGCCGGGGTCACCGCCAAGCTGAAACCGCATGTGACGGTGCCGCTGGTAGCGACCAACCGCATCAACATGCCCGAGGTTGCCGAGCGCATTCTCGCCGACGGCGGTGCGGACATGGTGTCGCTGGCGCGCCCGCTGCTGGCCGACCCGCAATGGCCGAACAAGGCGCGCGCCGGCCGTGCCGACACGATCAACACGTGCATCGCCTGCAACCAGGCATGCCTGGACCACGTCTTCGAGAACAAGCTGGCCAGTTGCCTGGTCAATCCGCGGGCCGCGCACGAAACCGAGCTGGTCTACCGCCCGGCGTCCACACCGAAGCGGGTGGCGGTGGTGGGCGCGGGCCCGGCCGGCCTGGCTTGTGCCACGGTGGCCGCCGAGCGCGGTCACCAGGTCACCCTGTTCGACGCCAGCGACGAGATCGGCGGCCAGTTCAATGTGGCCAAGCGCATCCCGGGCAAGGAAGAGTTCCACGAGACGCTGCGCTATTTCCGCCACAAGCTGCAGGACACGGGCGTGCAGCTGCGCCTGGGTACCCGGGCAGACGCGACCTGTCTGGCCGGCTTCGACGAGGTCGTGCTGGCGACCGGCATCACGCCGCGCCGGGTCGACTTCCCCGGCGCGGACCACGCCAAGGTCGTCAGCTACCTGGACGTGCTGCAGGGCCGGGTCGAGGTGGGCGCCAGCGCGGCCATCATCGGTGCCGGCGGCATCGGCTTCGATGTTGGGGAATTCCTCAGCCACGAGGGCCCATCGCCGTCGCTGGACCCGCAGCGCTGGATGGCCGAATGGGGGGTGGACGTCACCTTCGAGGCCCGCGGCTCGCTGGCCCGTCCGCAGGCGGACGCTTCGCCACGCCGGCTGTGGCTGCTGCAGCGCAGCCCCGGCAAGCCGGGTGCGCGCCTGGGCAAGACCACCGGTTGGATCCATCGCGCCACGCTGAAGGCCAAGGGCGTGCGGATGCTGGGCGGCGTCGAGTATCTCGGCGTGGACGACCAGGGGCTGCGCATCCGCGTGGAAGGCAGCGAACAGCTGCTGCCGGTGGATCATGTGGTGATCTGTGCAGGGCAGGAACCCAACCGCGCGCTGCAGGCCGAACTGCAGGCGGCGGGCATCAGCGCACAGCTGATCGGCGGTGCCGATGTGGCCGCCGAACTGGACGCCAAACGCGCCATCGATCAGGGCAGCCAGGTGGCGGCCGCCCTTTGATCCAGACCTGAATGGGCGGCGGGACTGTGATTTCCGTCACCCACCTCAAAGCTGAATGTCAAGCCGGGCGATTCATGATGCGTTCGGCCAGCCCCCCCTACCTTGCGCCAACTTTCCGCTCACCACCCAGTTTCCGGTGAGCCGGTGCGGCCCTCCCGGATCGTTCATCGATCCTCTTTTCCCGGGCCGCCCACGGGGCGGCCCCGATGGCCGCCTCCCCATGACGCCAAGTCGTACCCCGCCTCCTGCCCTCTCTTCGGCCGGAACCCCGTGGTGCGGCCCATACGGAGCAAGGAGTTATATGAAACTGGCCTGGATTCTCTGGCTGTCGCAGTTGCTGCCCCAGCCGGCGGCTGATTCATTGTGTTTGAGCACCACCGTATACCTGGAAGCCCGCGACCAGACCCTGCGCGGCCAGCAGGCCGTGGCCGAAGTGGCACTGCGCCGCCTCGACAGCGGCCTGTGGGGCGACTCGATGTGCCAGGTGGTGACCGCACGCAAGCAGTTCGCCCCGACCATCGTCTCCCCCGGCACCCAGCTGGGCAACGACGCGGCCTGGAGCGAGGCCATGAGCGTGGCCTTCGATGCGGAGCGCAACTGGGCGCTGCCGGCCGGCGAGCGCCGCGAGATCGTTCCCGGTGCCAGCCATTTCGCCGCCCTGGCCATCGCCAGCCCGAACTGGCGCAATGCCTACCAGGTGGCCACCATCGGTGATCACACCTTCTATAAGGTGCAGAACCTCAAGCCCCGGCAGTCGTAACGAACTGTTGCCGGCGGCAGCGTTGCCGCGCGCCGGCAGGCTCTGGGATAGTGGGCGATTCCCGCACACCCCGCCTGGAGTTCCCATGAAGCTGTACAGCAAGCCCGGTGCCTGCTCCACCGCCGACCACATCGCCCTGCAGTGGACCGGCCAGCCGTTCGAGGTCGAACTGCTCGACAAGGACACCCTGAAGGGGCCGGAATTCCTCAAGATCAACCCGGCCGGCTCGGTTCCGGCGCTGGTCGATGGCGACTTCATCCTGCTGCAGAACGCGGCCATCATGGGCTACATCGCCGACCGCTTCCCGCAGGCCGGCCTGGCCGGCGACGGCAGCCCGCGCCAGCGTGCCGAGGCCTCCCGCTGGCTGGCCTTCGTCAACTCCGATGTGCACCCGGCGTTCTCGCCGCTGTTCGCACCGGGCAAGTTCATCGGCGATGAGAGCCAGTACGACGCGATCCGCGCGGCCGCCCGCAAGCGCCTGCGCGGCCTGTTCGAGACGGCCGACCGGCAGCTGGCGGACAAGCCCTGGCTGGCCGGTTTCCGCAGCTTCGCCGACCCGTACTTCTACATCACCCTGCGCTGGGCAGCCGGCGCCAAGGTCGACCTGTCGGGGCTGGATCATCTGGCCGCCTACAAGGCGCGCATGGACGCCGATGCCGGCGTGCAGGCCGCACTGAAGGCCGAAGGCCTGGCCTGACCGCACACGGAGCCGCCGGCAGCGCAGGCGGCTCCGATCCGGCGTCCCGGCCCGGCGCCGGGCATCGCCGGCGCCCCGTGTCCACCGTTCAACCGATCTCGCGGATCACGGCACCCTTGGCGTCACGCAGCAGCGTCGGCACCACCTCGACCTGCAGCTGACCGCCCAGCGGGTAGATCCCGCGCTCGGCACGCACGTCCTGCCACGCCTGGACCCCCTGTGCATCCAATGCCCAGCGCGCGCTGTCGGCATCGACGTCGTTGGCGCCGCCGCCCGCAGCCGGGGTGAACTCCCATTGGCGCTCACGGCTGACCAGCACCAGTGATGCGCCATGGTGCAGGCGCAGCGGCAGCAGCTCGCGCACGCTCGGCACCTGGCCGGCGCCGAGCACCAGCGTGGTCACGCCCGAGACCTGTCGCCAGTCCAGCGTTTCAATGAACAACATGCCGGTGCTGGAACCCTCCCGCGCACTGCCCGCCTGCACCTGCGCCGCCAGTGCCGGATCATCCAGCAGGTCGCCCCGATGCAGATCGGTGATCCACAGGGGCATCGCCGGCTCCAGCACGTGCAGCACCCCGCGGGTCGACCAGCGCTTCACTGCAGCCATTTCCCCATCCGTCAGCCCGACCAGCTGCAGGAACTGCAGGCGGCCGTTGGCGGTCTCGCGCGCCGGCAACTGCGGGTCGGCGATGAAAGCCAGATGGCGCAGGCGGGTGTCGGACTCGAGGGCAATCGGGCCGTTCGCGTCAAGGTGGTGGCCATCCTCGAACACGTTGCCGCTGCCGAACACGTAGCGCGCCAGGTTCTGCAGCAGGTTCATCGGCCATGTCGGCGGTGCCTGTTCGGCGTGCACGCCCTCGCCTGCTGCCAGACGGAAGGTCAGCTCGAATCCGTAGCCACTTGCTTCGGCGTCACTGCTCTCCTTGGCGTACAGCTCGGACAGGCCATAGGTGATGTAGTGCCAGTGCGGTACCGGCACCTCCACACGGTAGACACTGATGCCATCGAGGGGATCCTGGCCGCCCAGCGTGTACGGCAATGCCGTTCCGAAATGCAGGGGCTCCTGGCCCGCGTACAGCGGCGCCAACGCCGCATTGATCGCGTCCCAGCCGGGGGTTTCGGTGTCGTCGTGGTCGTCCTGCACGAGAGGCTCCTGATGGGAATGAAACCATCCACTCTACGCGCTGCGTCAGGCCTGCACGACTCCGCGATCGCCGGCTGCCAGCGATGCCTGCGTTTCCTGCCACCAGCGCTGTGCCAGTGCCGGGCTGCGTGCCTTGCCTACCGCCGCCAGCAGTTCCGGGCACAGGCGCTCCAGGGCCGAGGCATCGGTGCAGCGCTCGATCTTCAACTGCATGAAGTAGCCCTTCAGCCCAAGGTGGCGCCGCACGGCTTCGCTCATCGCCTCGTACAGCTGCTGATACAACGCCGGATCGTGTTCGCGGCCGTTGCTGAGGCCAGCGACCGGCACCGCATCGGCGCTGCCCCCCACCACCTCGATCAGCTCCATCGCGGCCAGCTGTTCCAGCGCATCGGGTGGCGCCCGCAGTCCTTCGAGCAGGCTGCGCAGTTCGGTGTCATCGCGGCGACCATCGACCATCAGCAGGATCGAGCGCAGCGCGGCCGGCAGGCGCCGCGCACGATCCTCGATTTCCTGGCGGCCAGCGGCCGTCTTGGCGTGCAGCAGTGCCATAGCTCCCCCGTTCCATGATGCGCATGCCTGCGTGCCCTGACGGACGCGCTCCCCGGCATCGAGCTTAACGCACTGCTGGTACGGTGAACGCTGCGGTGCAGCACCGCTGCATTCCTTGCCTCGGCCCGATGCACGCGGCCCCGGCAATGCAGGACCGGTCTAGCGTCCCAGCGCGCGGCGGATCTCCTCCAGGGCGGCCGGGTCATCCAGGGTCGACAGGTCGCCGGGATCGCGCTGCTCGGCCAGCGCCTGCAGCGAGCGCCGCAGCAGTTTGCCCGAGCGCGTCTTCGGCAATGCGTTGACCACGTGCACGTGCGCCGGCCGTGCAACAGCCCCCAGCGACGTGGTCACCGTTGCCATCATCTCCGCCACCACCGGTGCAGGGTCTTCGCCCCCCAGCCCCTGCTTGAGGGTGACGAAGACCAGCGGCACCTGTCCCTTCAGTTCATCCTTGACGCCGATCACCGCGGCCTCCGCCACACGCGGGTGGCTGGAGATGGCTTCCTCGATCTCACGTGTCCCCAGGCGATGCCCGGCGACGTTGATGACATCGTCGGTACGGCCGAGGATGAAGGTGTAGCCGTCATCGTCGCGGATCGCCCAGTCCAGCGAGCTGTACAGCAGTTCCTTGAAATGGCTGAAGTAGCTCTGCAGGAATCGGCTGTCGTCGTTCCACACCGTGCTCATGCAGCCCGGCGGCAATGGCGGGGTGACCACCAGGACTCCCTTCTGCCCGGGTGCGACTTCTTCGCCGGTGTTCTCGTCGATCACCTTCATGCGGTAACCGAGGTTGGGGAAGCCCGGCGAACCAAAGCGCACCGGCTTCATCTCCAGGCCCGGCAACAGGGTCAAGGCCGGCCAGCCGGTTTCGGTCTGCCAGTAGTTGTCGATGATCGGTTTGCCCAGCGCTTCATTGATCCAGTGCGCGGTCGGCTCATCCAGCGGTTCGCCGGCCAGGAACAGGTACTTCAACGCGCGCAGGTCGTGGCGATGGATGAAATCCGCGTCGTGCTTCTTCAGCACGCGGATCGCGGTGGGAGAGGAGAACATCGTGCGCACGTTGTACTGCTCGCACAGGGCCCACCAGATGCCCGGATCCGGATGGGTCGGCAGGCCTTCGTACAACAGCGATGTGCAACCGCCGATCAGCGGTCCATACACGTTGTAGGAATGTCCTACGGCCCAGCCGACATCGGAGGTGGAGAACATCACCTGCCCCGGCTTGCAGTCGAAGACGGTCTCCATCGACTGTGCCATCGCCACCGCGTATCCGCCCACATCACGCTGCACGCCCTTGGGCTTGCCGGTGGTGCCGGAGGTATACAGCAGATAGCTCGGCTCGCTCGCTTCCAGCCACTGCACCGGAACATCGACGGCACCGACTTCCGCGCGCAGCGTCGCGTACTCGACGTCGCGGCCCTCGATGCGCGGCTCGGCCGGATCCAGCCCGCGCGAAACGATCAGCACGTGCGGCGGTGGATGCCCGGCTTCCGCACAGGCGGCGTCCACCATCGGCTTGTAGGGAATGAGCTTGCCTCCGCGCATGCCGGCATCGGCCGCGATCAGCAGCTTGGGTCTGGCATCGTCGATGCGCAGGGCAAGGTTGTGCGCGGCGAAACCACCGAACACCACCGAGTGCACGGCCCCGATGCGCGCGCAGGCCAGCATCGCGAACACGGCTTCGGCCATGTTCGGCATGTAGATGACCACGCGGTCGCCATGGCCGACGCCCAGGCGCTGGAGCACGGCAGCGAAGTCGTTCACTTCACGGTACAGCTGCCGGTAGGTGATCTCGCGGGTGCTGTTGGTTTCGGTGGAAATGGCCACCAGCGCGAGCTGGTCGGGCCGAGTGTCCAGATGGCGATCAACCGCGTTGTAACAGAGGTTGGTTTCGCCGCCTACATACCAGCGCCGGAACGGCGGGTTGCTGTAGTCGAGCACCTGTTGCGGCGGCTTGTGCCAATGGATGCGCTTGGCTTCCTCGCCCCAGAACGCCTCCGGCTCGTCGATCGAGCGGCGGTAGGTTTCCTCGTAGTTCATGACGCAGCCCTCCCAGACGAAGTCATGGGTTCGAGCATAGTGCCGCGTTGCCGCGCGTTCCGCCCTACCTTGGTAGGGGGTGGGTTTTCCATGCAGGGCTGCCGCCCTGCACCTGCAGAGGCAACGTCAACAGCTGGACTACTGAGGGATGGCGGGGTGGGTCCGGTTGCGGGAGAAGCCGTGAACCCATCCATGGGGGCTTGGCCGCGGCATCCATGCCGCGGACACTCGCGCAACCGGACCCACCCCGCCTTCGACAGTTTCCTGCGATCTGTCGGAACGATCCGACCCACTATCTATTCCGATATCTGACAGATTTCATCCACGCGTGGCGTGGATCCATCAGATCACGGCATTCTGCCGAAGGTGGGGGGTGTCGGAGTGCGGGGTGTCCGCGGCATGGATGCCGCGGCCAAGCCTACAGGGACGTACTTGCGGCGTCCCCGCACTCCGACACCGCCCCGCCACCCCACGGACAGCGCGCGTTTGACGTTGAATCTGACGTTGCCCTGGCTCGTAGCAGGTGCAGGGCGCAGCCCTGCCGCCCCCCTTGCCCTGCTAGAACGGAGTGGCGGACTCGAACGCCAGCGCGTCGCCCGTCACCGGGTGGGTGAAGTGCAGGCTGCGCGCATGCAGATGCACGCGCTGCGCCGGTGCGGCGCCATACAGCACATCGCCGACGATCGGATGACCCAGGCTGGCCATGTGCAGGCGCAACTGATGGCTGCGCCCGGTCACCGGCTCCAGCGCCACGCGCGTGCGCTGCGCTTCAACATCGCGGGCCAGCACGCGCCAGCGCGTCAGCGCAGGCTTGCCGTGTTCATGGTCGACCTTCTGTTTCGGCCGGTTCGGCCAGTCCACGATCAGCGGCAGATCCACTTCGCCGGCATCACCTTCGATCACACCCTGCACGACGGCTTCGTAACACTTGCCCACCCTGCGCTGCTCGAACTGCATCGACAACGCGGCCTGCGTCGTCTTGCCCCGTGCATGCAGCAGCAGACCGGAGGTGACCTGGTCCAGCCGATGCACGGTCAGCGCGTCCGGGTACAGCACCTGCAGGCGGGCCACCACGCAGTCCTGGTTCTCCGCGCTACGGCCAGGCACGGACAGCAGGCCAGCGGGCTTTTCCACCACCAGCAGCGCGTCATCGATGTAATGCAGGTGGATCATGCGGTTCTGCGGAACTCCAAATGAAAACGGGGAAGCTGAAGCTTCCCCGTTTCTGTCAGCTGCGTGCCGGCCAGACCGGCACCCGCGGCATCAGCCCAGCAGGTGGGCAACGCCGGCGCGTTCTTCTTCCAGCTCGGCCAGGGTCTTGTCGATGTACTTCTGGCTGAAGTCGTCGATCGGCAGATCCTTGACCAGGGTGTACTTGCCGTTCTCGGTGGTCACGGCGAAGCCGAAGATCACGCCTTCCGGGATGCCGTAGGAACCATCGGACGGCACGCCCATGGTGACCCACTTGCCGTTGCTGCCCAGCACCCAGTCACGCACGTGGTCGATCGCGGCATTGGCCGCCGAAGCCGCCGAGGACGAGCCACGGGCTTCGATGATCGCCGCGCCGCGCTTGCCGACAGTCGGAATGAAGGTGTTGGCATTCCACTCCTGGTCGTTGATCGCATCGGCGATCGAAGCACCATCGGCGGTGGCGAAACGGTAGTCCGGGTACATGGTCGGGCTGTGGTTGCCCCACACCACCAGCTTTTCCATGCCACCGACCGGCTTGCCGAGCTTGGCCGACAGCTGGCTCAGGGCACGGTTGTGGTCCAGGCGCAGCATGGCGGTGAAGTTTTCCGGCTTCAGGTCCGGTGCCGACTTCATGGCGATGTAGGCGTTGGTGTTGGCCGGGTTGCCGACCACCAGCACCTTCACGTCACGGCTGGCGACCTTGTTCAGCGCCGCGCCCTGCGCGGTGAAGATCTTGGCGTTTTCCAGCAGCAGGTCCTTGCGCTCCATGCCCGGGCCGCGCGGACGCGCGCCGACCAGCAGGGCGATGTCGGCATCCTTGAACGCCACTTCAGCGTCGTCGGTGCCGACCATGCCGGCCAGCAGCGGGAAGGCGCAGTCTTCCAGTTCCATCATCACGCCCTTCAGGGCGGCCTGGGCCTTGTCCACCGGCAGCTCCAGCAGCTGCAGGATGACCGGCTGGTCCTTGCCCAGCATTTCGCCGGAGGCGATGCGGAACAGCAGGGCATAACCGATCTGGCCGGCGGCGCCGGTCACGGCAACACGAACGGGTGCTTTCATGGGGGTTTCCTCTTGCTTGCAAGCGTTTGATGGGACGCCGCGGGCGTGGCCCGGTGGGCCTGGCAGGCGGCGGAGAACAGGGAAACGGCCACCCGTGGGTGGCCGTCTCGGAAGGGGGTCAGGCGGCGAGGATCTTGTTCCACTCGGCCACGCGGTCAGCCTGTGCGGCCAGCGCGGCGTCGACGTCGCCTTCCAGGGTGATCGAGTGAATCACGTCGCCCTGCTTGACCGAATCGACGATGGCCTGGCCTTCCAGAACCTTGCCGAACACGGTGTGGCGGCCATCCAGCCAATCGGTCTTGATGTGGGTGATGAAGAACTGGCTGCCATTGGTGTTCGGGCCGGCATTGGCCATCGACAGCGAGCCGACCTCATGCTTCACGCCGTTCTTCTCGTCTTCGAACTTGTAGCCCGGGCCACCGGTACCACGGCCCTGCGGGCAACCGCCCTGGATCATGAAGTCGGCGATCACGCGGTGGAAGATCAGGCCGTCATAGAAGCCGTGCTTGACCAGGTTCACGAAGTTGGCAACGGTCAGCGGCGCCTTGTCAGCGAACAGCTCGACCTTGATCGGGCCCTGGGTGGTGTCGAAAGTGGCGATGAGGGACATGAAGATCCTTGTTGCAAAGGGAAAGGCGTCTAGCCACCTAGTTTACACCCGGCTCGTGGCGGCGGCGGCTTCGACCATCGGCGCAGGGCGACGCTTCAGGCTCTGGAGGGGCGCCGCCGGCGGGGCCCCGACGGCCAGCTGAATGGGGCTCCCGGGCGGGCCGGAATCCAGCTTTTCGCGAATCGTCAAGTTCGACGTATAATGTTGGACTTCTTTTTCCAAATCCGGCGCCGACTGGCCCCCTTTCGTATGTCCATCGAAAATCTTCGCAACATCGCCATCGTCGCCCACGTCGACCATGGCAAGACCACCCTGGTCGACCAGCTGCTGAAGCAGTCCGGCACCCTGTCCGAGCGTACCGTCCTCGCCGAGCGCGTGATGGACAGCAACGACCAGGAAAAGGAACGCGGCATCACCATCCTGGCCAAGAACACGGCCATCACCTGGGAAGACAAGAAGACCGGCATCAAGAACCGGATCAACATCGTCGACACCCCCGGCCACGCCGACTTCGGCGGTGAGGTCGAGCGCGTGCTGTCGATGGTCGACACCGTGCTGATCCTGGTCGACGCGATGGACGGCCCGATGCCGCAGACCCGCTTCGTCACCCAGAAGGCCTTCGCGATGGGCTTCAAGCCGATCGTGGTGGTCAACAAGATCGACCGTCCGGGCGCGCGTCCGGACTGGGTGATCGACCAGGTGTTCGATCTGTTCGACAAGCTCGGCGCGACCAACGAGCAGCTGGACTTCCCGATCGTCTACGCGTCGGCCCTGAACGGCTATGCCGGCCTGGAAGACACCGTCCGCGATGGCGACATGACCCCGCTCTACGAAGCGATCATGAAGCACGCGCCGAAGCCCGAAGTGGATCCGGAAGGTGCCTTCCAGATGCGCATCAGCCAGCTGGACTACAACAACTTCGTGGGCGTGATCGGCATCGGCCGCATCCAGCGTGGCACCCTGAAGAAGAACATGCAGGTCACGGTGATCGATCGTGAAGGCAAGAAGCGCAACGGCAAGGTCGCGCAGGTGCTGGGCTTCCTGGGCCTGGAGCGCATCGAGCAGGACACCGCTGAAGCCGGCGACATCGTGGCGATCTCGGGCATTCCGGAGCTGACCATCTCCGACACCCTCTGCCACCCGGACACCCCGGAAGCGCTGCCGGCGCTGACCGTGGACGAGCCGACCATCTCGATGACCTTCCAGGTCAACAACTCGCCGTTCGCGGGCAACAAGGACCTGTCCGGTGGCAAGTTCCTGACCAGCCGCCAGATCAAGGACCGCCTGGACCGTGAAAAGGTCCACAACGTGGCGCTGAAGGTCGAACAGCTGGAGGACGCCGACAAGTTCCTGGTCTCCGGCCGTGGCGAACTGCACCTGTCGGTGCTGATCGAGAACATGCGTCGTGAAGGCTACGAACTGGCCGTGTCGCGTCCGGAAGTGATCATCAAGGAAATCGACGGCCAGCAGATGGAGCCGATCGAACAGCTGGTGGTGGACGTGGAAGAAGTGCACCAGGGCGGCGTGATGGAAAAGCTGGGCACCCGCAAGGGCCAGCTGAAGAACATGGAACCGGACGGCAAGGGCCGCGTGCGCCTGGAATACTCGATCCCGGCCCGTGGCCTGATCGGCTTCCAGAACGAATTCAAGACCCTGACCCAGGGTTCGGGCCTGCTGTTCCACGTGTTCGACCATTACGGTCCGAAGGAACAGGGCGCAATCGCCAAGCGCATCAACGGCGTCATGATCGCTAATGCCCCGGGCGTGACTCCGGCCTACTCCCTGGGCCCGCTGCAGGAACGCGGCAAGCTGTTCGCTGCTGAAGGCGACAATGTGTATGAAGGCCAGCTGGTCGGCATCCACTCCAAGGACAACGACCTGACCGTCAACGCCATCAAGACCAAGCCGCTGACCAACATGCGCGCTTCGGGCAAGGACGATGCGATCCAGCTGACCCCGGCGATCAAGTACTCGCTGGAACAGGCGCTGGACTTCATCGAGGACGACGAGCTGGTCGAGATCACTCCGAAGGAAATCCGGCTGCGCAAGAAGTTCCTGACCGAAAGCGACCGCAAGAAGGCTTCGCGCGGCGGCTGAGCCGGACCGTGAGCCAGAGCGGCTACAACCCGGATCCACACCGGCATCCGGGCCTCCACGTCATCGCCCTGCTCGAAGCGAGCAAGGCGGTGCTGGCGTTGCTGGCTGCGACCGGGCTTGAAGTGCTCGGTCCGCAGCCGCTCCGCGATGGGGTCAATGCCCTGATCCGGCGTTTCAGCCTGGACCCGGATCACGGCACCCTGCCCTCCCTCCTGAACATGATCAATCCCGACGCCGTGCACCTGGCGGCGGCGGCGATGATCGGCTACGGCCTGCTGCACCTGGTGGAAGCCTGGGGCCTCTGGCGGGCCAGGGCCTGGGCCTCCTGGCTGGGCTGCCTGACCGCCGCGCTGTATCTGCCCTTCGATGTCTTCGCCATCGTCCGCCACCCCGGCTGGCCCTCCTGGACGATCCTGGCGATCAACCTGCTCGTGGTCTACGTCCTGGCCCGCGACCTGCGCAAGCGCCACCACTGAGCAGCGGCTACACTGGGCATTGGAGCCGACCAAGCCGCCCCATGCGCCCGTCCTTGCCGCCTCTGCTGACCTGCCTGCTCATCGCGCTGCCCGCGTTGTTCATTGTTGGCTGCAGCCCGGCCACGACCAGCGCCCACGCCGCCGAACCCGCGAGCCGCAACGTGCCCTTCCCCTACGCCGAGACCGACCTGGCCGACCTGCAGGCGCGCATGGTGGCCGGCGAACTGGACAGCACCACGCTGACCCACGCCTACCTGCAGCGCATCGCTGCGCTGGATCGCGCCGGGCCGCGCCTGCGTGCCGTCATCGAACTCAACCCGGATGCCCTGCGGGAAGCCGGTGAACGCGATCGCGAGCGCCGGGACGGCCATCTGCGCGGGCCGCTGCATGGCATTCCGGTCCTGCTGAAGGACAACATCAACGCCGCGCCCATGACCACCAGCGCCGGATCGCTCGCGCTGCAGGGTTTCCGCCCCGCCGATGCCTACCTGGTAAGACGCCTGCGCGAGGCCGGCGCGGTCGTGCTGGGCAAGACCAATCTCAGCGAGTGGGCCAACTTCCGCGGCAACGATTCGGTGTCGGGCTGGAGCGCGCGCGGTGGCCAGACCCGCAATCCGTACCGTCTCAGCCATTCGCCCTGTGGCTCCAGCAGCGGCAGCGCGGTAGCGGTGGCCGCCAATCTGGCCAGTGTGGCGATCGGCACCGAGACCGACGGCAGCATCGTCTGCCCGGCCGCGATCAACGGCATCGTCGGCCTGAAACCGACGGTCGGCCTGGTCAGCCGCGAAGGCATCATCCCGATCTCCTTCAGCCAGGACACCGCCGGGCCGATGACGCGCAGCGTCGCCGACGCCGCGGCCGTACTGACGGCGATCGCGGGCCGGGACGATGCCGACCCCGCCACGGCCACCATGCCCGGCCGCGCGGTCTACGACTACACCGCGCGCCTGGACCCCGAAGGCCTGCGCGGCAAGCGCATCGGCCTGCTGCAGACCCCTCTGCTGACATACCGTGGCATGGCACCGCTGATCGATCAGGCCGCCGCCGAACTGCGCCGTGCGGGCGCGGTGGTGGTGCCGGTGGAACTGCCCGACCCGGGTGCCTGGGCCGAAGCCGAGCGGGTCGTGCTGCTGCATGAGTTCAAGGCCGGGCTGGAGCGCTACTTCAAGACCTACCGCGCGCCCCTGCGCAGTCTTGGCGAACTCATCGCCTTCAACTAGGCCCAGGCGCCGCAGGAACTGGGCCTGTTCGGCCAGGAACTGCTGCTGGAGGCCAACGCCACTGCCGGACTGGCCGACCCTGCCTACATCCGTGCGCGCAGCGATGCGCGGCGCCTGGCCGGGCCGGAAGGCATCGACGCCGTCCTGGCTGCCTACCAGCTGGATGCGCTGGTTGCACCGACCACCGGCACAGCCTGGCCCATCCGCCGCGAAGGCGACGATTTCCCGGGTGAGAGCTACAGCGTGGCAGCGGTGGCGGGTTACCCCAGCCTGAGCGTGCCGATGGGACAGATCAACGGCCTGCCGGTCGGCCTGCTGTTCATGGGCACGGCCTGGAGCGAGCCGAAGCTGATCGAAATGGCCTACGCCTACGAGCAACGCACGCGTGCGCGCCGTCCACCTCATTTCGAAACCGACACCCTGATCGACACTGGCGAGCCTTGATCTGCCCGGGCTGCCCGGGCTGCCCGGCGGACCGGGCGGTACCGCTGCGCTCGCCGGGCACGTCCCGGCGCTAGCGGTCGGGGTCCGGTTCCACCGGTGCGATCGCGGCCTCGCCGTCCTCCGCCCCGGGTGAACGCACATCTGCCGTACGTGCACGCGGTGCGCGCGGCATGTCCAGCTCATCCTCGCGCTGCAACCGCGCGCGCAGCTGCGGCAGTGATTGCGGATGCTCGCGCGCCAGGAAATCCAGCATGCGCTCGCGCACCAGGCAGCGAAGATCGAAGGCATCGCCGGAGCTGCGTGCACTGACCAGCAGGCGCACCTGGATTGCCCGCTCGCTGGTTTCGGTCACCTGGGTCACGCAGACCCGTCCATCCCACAGCGCCTCGCCGCGGCAGATGCGCTCCAGTTCGCTGCGGATCGCCGCGATCGGCGCGCGGTAGTCCAGCCACAGGAACGCCGCGCCGAGCAGATCGGCGCTGCGCCGGGTCCAGTTCTGGAAGGGGTTCTCGATGAACCAGGTCAGCGGCACCACCATCCGCCGCTCGTCCCAGATGCGTACCACCACATAGCTGCTGCCGATCTCCTCCACGCGCCCCCACTCGCCTTCAACGATCACCACATCATCCAGCCGGATCGGCTGGGTCACTGCGATCTGCAGGCCGGCGATGAGGTTGCCGAACACCGGCTTGGCCGCGATGCCCGCGACCAGCCCGATCAGACCGGCCGAGGCCAGCAGGGCGGCGCCGATCTTCTGCACCATCGGGAATGTCAGCAGCACCAGCGATGCACCGAGCACGATGATGCCGCCCATCAGCACGCGGCTCAGCACCCGCGTCTGGGTCTGGATGCGTCGGGCTTCCAGATTGTCCGAGACGTCGATGGGATGACTGCGCAGGATCGCACGCTCGCCGGCGGCCACCGCGCGCACCAGCAGCCAGATGAAACAGGCCGTCAGCGCGATGTGCAGCCCGTGCTGCAGATGCCCCAGCAGAGGCTCCTGCAGTGGCGTGGCCTGCAGCGCCGGGATCAGCAGCAGCAAGGGCCATGCGGTCGCCATTGGCAGACCAAGCACACGACCGATGCGCGCGCGCCGGCGATCACGCCCTTTCAGCCGGTGATAGATCCACAGGATCAGCCAGGCGCCGATGCCGCCTACCAGCGCCGCCAGACCCAGCGGCCATGCATATGCCTGTGCGCTTTGCCAGTGCACGGTTGCCACCTCCACTTGAACAGCAGCGGACAGCCTCGCGCATGGCGCATGAGCGTCACGTCAGTCGTTCGTAAGCAGGGTGTTGGCCTGCAGGGCTTGCAGCCCTGCACCTGCTGAGCGCTGGAGCAACTGCAACTGCAACTGCCGAAGCAGAAGCGGATTTCCTGCGGGATGGCGGGGTGGGTCCGGTGGCGGGAGACGCCGTAAACCCATCCATGGGGGCTTGGCCGCGGCATCCATGCCGCGGACACTCCCGCCACCGGACCCACCCCGCCTTCGACAGATTTTCGGGATCTGTCGGAATGGCTCTTGGGGTCAGATCCGTTTTCCGCAGGAAAACGGATCTGACCCCGGATTGATTTCGATATCGGACAGAGATTCATCCACGCATGGCGTGGATCCAACAGCCGTGGACGTCTGCCAGAGGCGGGGCGGTGTCGGAGTGCGGGGTGTCAGCCGCATGGATGCGGCTGCCAAGCCTCCATGGACGGATTCACGGCGTCCCCGCACTCCGACACTGCCCCGCCATCCCAAGGAATGCCCGCATTTGACGTTGACGTTGACTCCGCAGGTGCAGGGCTGCAAGCCCTGCCGAAAAACCCTTACCGCACCTGTTCCTGCTTGCGCACGATCGCCATCGCGATCTCCAGCGACTGCTCGTAGTTCAGCCGCGGATCGACCGTGGAACGGTACGCGCGCTCAAGATCACGCTCGGTGAGCTCGCGCGCGCCACCGGTGCATTCGGTCACGTCCTCGCCGGTCAGCTCCAGGTGCACGCCGCCCAGGCGCGTACCCGCCGCGGCGTGCAGATCGAACGACAACTCCACCTCGCGGCGCACGTTGTCAAAGCGGCGCGTCTTGAACCCATTGGCGGTGCTCTCGGTGTTGCCGTGCATGGCATCGCACACCCACAGCACGCGGCGGCCATCGCGCTTGACCGCTTCCAGCAGCGACGGCAGCTTTTCGGCTATCTGCGTCGCGCCCATGCGGTGAATGAAGGTCAGGCGCCCCGGCTCGTCGTCCGGATTGAGTACATCGATCAGGCGCAGCAGCTGGTCCGGCGAAACCGACGGCCCAACCTTGATCGCGATCGGATTGCGCACGCCCCGCAGGTACTCCACGTGCGCGCCGTCGAGCGCCGCCGTGCGCATGCCGATCCAGGGATAGTGCGTGCTCAGGTTCAACCAGCCCTGCTGGCGCGGCACCTGCCGGGTCAGCGCCTGCTCGTAGGGCAGCAGCAGGGCTTCGTGCGAGGTGTAGAAGTCGATGCGGTTGAGGTTGTGCACCCGGGCACCGGCCAGGGTTTCCATGAAGTGCACGGCATCGCCGATCGATGCCACCATCTTCTGGTACTCGGCGGCGAGCGGCGAATGCCGCACCCAGTCCAGGTTCCAGTACTCGGGGTGGTGCAGGTCGGCGAAGCCGCCATCGATCAGCGCCCGCACGAAGTTCATCGTCATCGCCGAATGCGCGTGGGCCTGCAGCATCCGCTTCGGGTCGGGCAGGCGCGCGGCTTCGGTGAAGGCCGGCGCATTGATCACATCGCCCCGGTAGCTGGGCAGCGTCACCCCATCACGGGTCTCGGTATCAGCCGAGCGTGGCTTGGCGTACTGGCCGGCGAAGCGGCCGACGCGGATCACCGGCTGGCGCAGGCCATGCACCAGTACCAGGCTCATCTGCAGCAGCACCTTCAGCCGATTGGAGATGGTGCCGGACTCACAGTCGCTGAAGTTCTCGGCGCAATCGCCGCCCTGCAGCAGGAAGCGCTTGCCCTCCTGCGCCTCCGCCAGCTGCTGCTTCAGCGCCAGGATCTCCCACGAGGTCACCAGGGGGGGCAGCCGCTTCAGCTCATGCAGGGCAGCATCCAGCGCCACCGGGTCGGGATAGGTCGGCATCTGCAGTGCGGTCTTGCCGCGCCAGCTCTCCGGCGACCAGGCAGCACCCGCAGCGGTTGCGGCAGGATCGGGAACCGGTGAAACGGCGGACAGGCTCATTGCAGACTTCCGGGGTGGGGGACGGTCATCGTCGCAGAGCCGGCCGCCGCCGCAAAGGGCCAGCCGTTCCGGCCCGATGCCTGAACGCCAGGGAAAGCACGCGCCGAGCAGCCACAGACCGCATGGCCGGAGGCACCGCCACAGGCGCATGATCTGTTACGGAGTAACACTCACCGTCATGGATCGGCCCCCTCCCCGCCCCAGGCTCCTGCTCTCTCCCATGAAGCCCTCACGCCTCGCTACCGGCATCACCTTCGCCCTGGCCCTGGCCAGCACGCCCAATCTTGCCGCGGCCGCGGATGACGCCGGGCCCGCAGTAAAGAACCTGGATGCGGTCACCGTCAGCGCCCACCTCGACCAGGCCCGCAACGCGCTGTCGCCGGACATCGGCAGCAGCCAGTACCAGATCACCGCAGAGGACATCCAGAAGCAGCCGCTCGGCGCCTCCGCCGCACTCAGCCAGGTGCTGCTGCAGGCCCCGGGCGTGGTCCAGGATTCCTACGGCGGTGTCCATGTGCGTGGTGATCACGCCAACCTGCAGTACCGCATCAACGGCGTGCTGCTGCCCGAATCGATCTCCGGCTTCGGCCAGACCCTGGATGCGCGAACCATCAGGAGCATCCGGCTGATGGATGGCGCACTGCCGGCGCAGTTCGGCGAACGCACCGCCGCAGTGGTGGACATCACCACCCGCAGTGGCGCCGAACTGGGCAACGGCGGCAGCGCCGGACTGACTGCCGGGTCGTTCGGCAAGGTCAATCCCAACGCCTCCTGGTGGGGCAACCAGGGACGCTGGAGCTGGTTCCTGACCGGCAACTACGACCAGAACGAGGTCGGCCTGGAGAACCCGACGAACTCGCGCCGGCCGCTGCACGACGACACCCACCAGGGCAAGGCGTTCGCCGACCTCACCTATCTGCTGGACGAGAACACGCGCGTGAGCGTGTTCGCCGGCATTGCCAACAACCGCTTCCAGATTCCGGTAAACCCGGGCCAGACACCGCAGTTCGGCTACCTCGATACCTCCACGTTCGACTCCAGCCAGCTGGATGAGACCCAGCGCGAGACCACGCGCTTCGGCATGCTGGTGCTGCAGGGGACGCTGGGCGCCAGCGCGTACCAGCTGTCGGCCGGCCAACGCTACAGCGATGTCGGGTTCAATCCCGATGTGGCGGGCGATCTGGTGTTCAGCGGTGTTGCTTCACAGGTGCAGCGCAGCAACCGCGCCAACACCGTGCAGGCCGACGTTTCCACCCCGCTGGGCAGCGATCACACGCTGCGCTATGGCCTGTACGGCAATCATGAGACCGCGCGGGCCCACAGCAGCAGCTGGGTGTTCCCGGTTGACGACGCCGGCCAGCAGGCCAGCACCACGCCCCTGATGATTCCCGACCAGAGTGCTTTCCACGCCAGCACGCTGGCGCTCTACGTGCAGGACGAGTGGAAGATCGGAGACGACTGGACGGTCAACTATGGTCTGCGCGGCGACCGCTACACGGCCTTCGGACGCACCGAAGGCCAGCTCAGCCCGCGCCTGGGCGTGGTCTGGAATGCCAGCGACAGCACCACCCTGCACGCAGGCTATTCGCGCTACTTCACGCCACCGGCCAGCGAGCTGATCGCCCGCGACGACATCACGCTGTACGACGGCACCAGCAACCAGCAGCCCAGCGATGGCAACGCCACGCCACTGGCCGAGCGCAGTGACTACTACGACATCGGCATCTCGCAGCAGATCGGCGAGCACCTGACACTCGGCGTGGATGCGTATGACCGGCGTGTCGCCCGCCTGCAGGATGAAGGCCAGTTCGGCGCCGCCTACCTCTATTCAACGTTCAACTATCGTCGCGGCCACATCCGCGGCCTGGAGTTCAGCGCCGACTACAGCGACGGACCGTTCAGCGCCTACTTCAACGCTGCATACAACAAGGCGATCGGCACCCAGGTGATCACCGGCCAGTACAACCTCGACCCGGACGCCCTGGCCTACGTGGCCGACCATTGGATCCACCTGGACCACGACCAGAAGCTGACCTCGTCGGGCGGTGTCAGCTATGCCTTCGCCGGACACAACCGGATCGGTGCCAACTACGTGTTCGGCAGTGGCCTGCGCTCGGACACCGAAAGCGTACCCAATGGGGGCGAGCTGCCGTCCTACCTGCAGGTGAACCTCAGTGCTGGCCACGATTTCAACCCCGACAGCGGCCATCCGCTGCATGCACAGCTGGCGTTGGTCAACGCGCTGGATCGCAGCTATCAGCTGCGCGATGGCGGCGGCGTAGGCGTGTTCGCCCCCCAGTGGGGGCCGCGACGCGGCGCCTATCTCAGCCTGCAGCAGGATTTCTGATCGATGTCGCTGCCCCCCGGCAGAGCCGAGCCCATGCCCGGCTCTGCTGGGGCGCGTCAGTTACTCAGCGCCTGACCCTGCGCAGCGGCACCAGCAGTGCCCACAGCCCCAGCAGCACGAACCACACGCCCGACCACATCGGCATGGTCAGTCCGAGGAAGGTCCAGTCGATGTTGCCGCAGTTGCCGGTACCGGTCAGCACCGTGCGGAACACCTCGAACGGGCCCATGGTCTCGCGCAGGAAGCTCAGCGGCGGGCCACAGGTGGCACCCATTTCCGGCGGCAGCATCTGCACGTAGACATGGCGCGCGGCGATGCCGACGCCGACGGCTGCCGCAATGAAGGCAAGGATGCCGTACGTCACCCGTCCCGGCCGGTTCGACGGGCCGTGCAGTGCGCCCAGCAGGAACAGCAGGCCGAGCGCGGCAAAGGCCAGCCGCTGGAAGATGCACAGCGGGCACGGCTCCAGCCCCATCTTCAGCTGCAGGAAAATCGCATAGCCCAGCAGGCCCACGCAGATCAGGAAGCCCAGCAGGAACTGGGCGCGGAAGGGCCAGCGCAGAGGATTCATCGTGAATGCTCGAATGGATCAGGCGCCAAGCGTAACCGACCGCGCCTGCCATTCGAACCGCTGCCGGTGACGCTCGTCGGAACGGTGCGGGCCACTTCCCTTCGCAGGTAGCGCCGGGCCATGCCCGGCGAGTGCAGCGGAAACGTAAACGCCGGGCATCGCCCGGCGCTACCAGAACGCAAAAGCCCGGCAGATGCCGGGCTTTCACTGTTTCGCGTTGGAGCGGTCCGATTACTCGGCCACTTCCTCGGCCACGGCCGGACGGTCGACCAGCTCGACATAGGCCATCGGAGCATTGTCGCCGGCACGGAAGCCGCACTTCAGCAGACGCAGGTAGCCGCCCGGACGGTTCGCGTAGCGCGGGCCCAGGATGGTGAACAGGTTGCCCACGGCTTCGTTGTCACGCAGACGGGCAAAGGCCAGACGGCGGTTGGCAACGGAGTCGACCTTGGCCAGGGTGATCAGCGGCTCGGCGACGCGGCGCAGTTCCTTGGCCTTCGGCAGGGTGGTCTTGATCAGCTCGTGCTTGAACAGCGAGGCGGCCATGTTCTTGAACATCGCTTCGCGGTGGGCGCTGGTACGGCTGAACTTACGGCCAGACTTCTGGTGACGCATGGTGATATTCCTTGGTTAATGATGTGGCTGTGTGGATCGTTGTCGCCATCCTGGCGTTGCTGCACGGACTGCGGATGGTCCTGGCCGCCCGTCCTGGACGACCTGCCCGCGAACCTGCGGTTCGTCATGGCATCTTGCGGTGAAGGCTCCACCGCTGACGGTGGAGCCTTCGGGTACAGCAGGAGGCTTTATCAGCCCAGCATGCCGTGGCTGGCGACGCCGGCCGGCGGCCAGTTCTCCAGCTTCATGCCAAGCGACAGGCCACGCTGGGCCAGCACTTCCTTGATCTCGGTGAGCGACTTCTTGCCCAGGTTCGGGGTCTTCAGCAGCTCCACTTCGGTCTTCTGGATCAGATCGCCGATGTAGTAGATGCTTTCAGCCTTCAGGCAGTTGGCCGAACGCACGGTCAGTTCCAGATCGTCGATCGGGCGCAGCAGCACCGGATCCACGCCGTTGTTGGCCGGCTTGGCCGCACCGCGGTCGCGGTGGGTGAAGTCACCGAACACCGACAACTGATCGCTGAGGATGTCGGCGGCGGTGCGCACGGCTTCCTCGGCATCGATGGTGCCGTTGGTCTCGATATCGATGACCAGCTTGTCCAGGTCGGTACGCTGTTCGACGCGGGCCGCTTCCACGGCATAGGCGACGCGGCGGACCGGCGAGAACGAGGCATCCAGGACCAGGCGGCCGATGGCACGGGTTTCTTCGTCCGGACGACGACGCGCAGCAGCCGGCTGGTAGCCGAAACCACGCTCGATCTTCAGACGCATGTTCACTGCCGTATCCTTGGTCAGGTGGCAGATCACATGGTCGCCGTTCAGGATCTCCACATTGTGGTCGACCTTGATGTCGGCAGCGGTGACAACGCCCGGGCCCTGCTTGGACAGGGACAGGGTGGCGCTGTCGCCGGAGTGCATACGGATGGCCACGTCCTTCAGGTTCAGCAGGACTTCGAGCACGTCCTCCTGCAGACCTTCGACCGTGGTGTACTCATGCAACACGCCGTCGATTTCGACTTCCGTGATGGCGAAGCCCGGGATGGACGACAGCAGCACGCGACGCAGGGCGTTGCCCAGCGTATGCCCGTAACCCCGCTCCAAAGGTTCGATAACGACCTTTGCACGGGTGTCGGTAAGGCGTTCGATCTGCGGACCGCGAGGACGCAGAACCTGGTTGGCGGTAACCGTCATGTTGCGGGTTCTCCTAGTGAACCCCCGGCCGTCGCCGGGGGCTCTCCAATGTGAATTACTTCGAATACAGCTCGACGATCAGCGCTTCGTTGATGTCCGCAGGCAGATCCGAACGATCCGGAACCGCCTTGAAGATGCCGGTGAACTTGCCGGAATCCACTTCAACCCACGACGGGCTCAGGTCATGCTGTGCGGCGACGGTCAGGGCTTCCTGGACGCGCAGCTGCTTGGCAGCCTTCTCGGACAGCGCGATGGCATCGCCAGCCTTGACCTGGTACGAAGCCAGGTTGACCGACTTGCCATTCACGGTGACGCCGCGGTGCGACACCAGCTGGCGGGCAGCCGGACGGGTCACGGCGAAGCCCATGCGGTAGACGACGTTGTCCAGGCGGGTTTCCAGCAGCTGCAGCAGGTTCTCGCCGGTGTTGCCCTTCTTGGTCGAGGCCTTCTTGTAGTAGTTGCGGAACTGACGCTCCAGCAGGCCGTAGATACGCTTGACCTTCTGCTTTTCACGCAGCTGGGTGGCGTAGTCGGACAGCTTGCCCTTGCGGGCAGTGGCGCCGTGCTGGCCGGGCTTCTGCTCCAGCTTGCACTTGGAGTCCAGCGCACGCGCCGGGCTCTTCAGGGACAGGTCGGCGCCTTCGCGGCGGGCGAGCTTACAGGTAGGACCGATATAACGAGCCATTTCTTATCGCTCCCTTTAGACGCGACGCTTCTTCGGCGGACGGCACCCGTTGTGCGGGATGGGCGTCACGTCGATGATGTTGGTGATCTTGTAGCCGACGTTGTTCAACGAACGCACGGCCGACTCACGGCCCGGACCCGGGCCCTTGATGCGGACTTCCAGCGACTTCACGCCGTAGTCCAGCGCAGCACGACCGGCCTTCTCGGCAGCCACCTGGGCAGCGAACGGGGTCGACTTGCGCGAACCGCGGAAGCCAGCGCCACCGGAGGTCGCCCACGACAGAGCATTGCCCTGGCGGTCGGTGATGGTGACGATGGTGTTGTTGAACGAAGCGTGGACGTGGGCAACGCCGTCAGTGACGACGCGCTTGATCTTCTTCTTGGTCTTAGCAGCGGGCTTAGCCATTTCTCAGTCCCTTACTTCTTGATCGCCTTGCGCGGACCCTTGCGGGTGCGGGCGTTGGTACGGGTGCGCTGGCCACGCAGCGGGAGGCCACGACGGTGACGCAGGCCGCGGTAGCAGCCCAGGTCCATCAGGCGCTTGATCGCGATGCCGATCTCACGGCGCAGATCGCCTTCCACGATGTACTTGCCGACTTCGGCGCGCAGGCGCTCGATTTCCGGCTCCGACAGATCGCGGATCTTGGTGGTCGAAGCGACGCCTGCGACTTCGCAGACCTTCTTCGAACGGGTACGGCCGATGCCGTAAATGCTTTGCAACCCGACCCAGACATGCTTCTGGGCTGGCAGGTTGACGCCTGCAATACGCGCCATGACGCGGTTCTCCAGCTGAGTGATGGCCGACAGCGCGCCTCGGGCACGCCAATCCGGCAGGATGGATCAAAAAAGTGAACTAGCGATACTAACAAGGTTCCGGTTTACATGGAAGCCCGTGAAACCAGAGGTTTCATGAACCCGGCCTGGGGAGTGTGCCCAGGCTCCGGCGCCGGATGGGGTTGATCCCGGGAGGTCTCCCGGGGCCGCCCGCGCTACTCCTGCGCGGGACCACCTCATCACACCCCCACCCGGAACCGCTGCGGGGGCCGCCCTTCGTTTGTGTGGCCGGAGTCCGCGAAGCGGAGGGACCATCACGTCAGGAAGACGAAAGTATAACAGGCGAATCAGCCGCGGGCAAAACCGCCGCGGTTGCCACCCTTCAGGTTGGCCTTCTTCAGCAGGCTCTCGTACTGGTGGGACATCAGGTGCGCCTGCACCTGGGCGATGAAGTCCATCACCACCACCACCACGATCAGCAGCGAGGTACCGCCAAAGTAGAACGAGGCGTTCAGCTGCGTGCGCATCAGTTCCGGCAGCAGGCAGACGATCACTAGGTAGGCCGAGCCGGCTGCGGTCAGGCGGGTCAGCACGCCGTCGATGTAGTCGGCGGTGGCCTTGCCCGGACGGATGCCCGGAATCAGCGCGCCCGACTTCTTCAGGTTGTCGGCGGTTTCCTGCGAGTTGAACACCAGCGCGGTATAGAAGAACGCGAAACCGGTGATCAGCGCAGCGAACACGATCATGTGCAGCGGCTCGCCCGGACCCAGCGCGTTGGCGACCTTCTGCAGGACCTGGCCGAAGCTGCTCTGGTTGGCCGCCTGGCCGGACCACATGGCCAGGGTGGCCGGGAAGGCCAGCAGGCTCGAGGCGAAGATCGCCGGGATGACGCCGGCCATGTTGAGCTTCAGCGGCAGGAACGAGGTCTGGTTCATGTACGCATTGCGACCGCCCTGGCGGCGCGCGTAATTGACCGTGATCCGGCGCTGGCCGCGCTCGACGAACACCACGAAGAAGGTGAAGGCGAGAACGACGATGGCGATCAGCAGCAGCTGGATGAACTGGATGTTGCCGTCGCGGTAGGCATCGAAGGTATGGATGACCGCGCCCGGCAGGCCCGCCACGATACCGGCGAAGATGATCAGCGACACGCCGTTGCCGATGCCGCGCTCGGTGACCTGCTCACCGACCCACATCAGGAACATGGTGCCGGCGGTCAGCGCGACCACGGCGGTGAGCACGAAGCCCATGCCCGGCGCGTACACGACCGGAGCGCCCGACGGCGAGACCTGGCCCTGCAGGGCCAGAGCGATCGAACCGCCCTGCACCACTGCCAGCAGCACGGCGCCGATGCGCGAATACTGGGTGATCTTGCGGCGACCGGACTCACCTTCCTTCTGCATCGCCTTCAGGGCGGGGAAGATGTGCACGGCCAGCTGCATCACGATCGATGCCGAGATGTACGGCATCACGTTCAGCGCGAAGATGCTGAAACGGTGCAGGGCGCCGCCCGAGAACATGTTGAACATGTCCACGATGCCGCCGCCCTGCTGTTGCATCATGGCAAGCATGGCATCGGGATTGACGCCCGGCACCGGCACGTAGCAGCCGATGCGATAGACGATCAAAGCCCCGACGACGAACAGCAAACGTTGGCGAAGTTCAGTGAACTTGCCCATTCCGCCCGCGAGGTTACCGATGCCAGCTTGCGCCATGATTTTCTTACTCCGTTACGCTGCCGCCGGCAGCTTCGATCGCAGCCTTGGCACCGGCCGTGGCAGCAACACCCTTCAGGGTGAACGCCTTGGTCACTTCGCCCTTGACGACGACCTTGGCCTTCTTGGCAGTGCTCGGGACCAGCTTGGCGGCACGCAGGGCGGCGAAGTCGATCTCGCCGGCCGGCAGCTTGTCCAGCTGGTACAGCAGCACTTCAGCGGTGTCCTTGGCGATCGGCGAACGGAAGCCGATCTTCGGCAGACGACGCTGCATGGGGGTCTGGCCGCCTTCGAAGCCGGCCTTGATCTTGCCGCCACCCTTGCGGGCGAACGAACCCTTGTGGCCGCGGCCGGCAGTCTTGCCCAGGCCCGAGCCGATACCGCGACCGACGCGGGTGCGCTCGGTACGGGCGCCCGGTGCCGGGCTCAGTTCATTGAGACGCAGAGTCATGATCGATTACTCCTCAACCTTGACGAGGTAGTGAACGGTATTGATCAGGCCGCGAACCTGCGGGCTGTCCTTCAGTTCACGCACATCGTTGAGCTTGTTCAGACCCAGGGCACGCACCGACAGGCGGTGACGCGACTGAGCACCACGCAGGCCGCGCACCAGGCGCACCTTCACAGTCTTGTTGGACTCATTAGCCATGGTTGAGTTCCTCCACCTTCTTGCCGCGCTTGGCCGCGATGCGGGCCGGCGACTGCGCTGCAGACAGGCCCTTCACGGTGGCACGCACCAGGTTGATCGGGTTGCGCGAACCGGTGGCCTTGGCCAGCACGTTCTTCACGCCAACCGCTTCCAGGACGGCGCGCATGGCACCGCCGGCGATGACGCCGGTACCTTCCGAAGCCGGCTGCATGAACACGCGGGCTGCGCCATGACCATCCTTGATGGTGTGCCACAGGGTGCCGTTGTTCAGGTCAACGCTGACCAGGTTCTTGCGGGCCTGTTCCATCGACTTCTGGATGGCGACCGGCACTTCGCGGGCCTTGCCATAACCGAAACCGACCTTGCCTTCGCCGTCGCCGACCACGGTCAGGGCGGTGAAGGTGAACTGGCGACCACCCTTGACGGTCTTGCTGACGCGGTTGACCGCGACCAGCTTTTCGATCATGCCGTCGTCGATCTTCTCTTCGCGGTTACGGTCGCGATCGCGACCCCGCTGCTGACGCTCTTCTGCCATGTTGATTCCTTGGTTGTTGGGTATGTACGGCTCAGGGCCGCTTATGGTTGTGGAATGACGCGTCGTTCCGGTGGGCCACTACAGAAGAATGGCGCCGTCCAGCCTCGCTCAGGCTGGCGAGCAGGCGGACAGGGGGCCATCGGCCCCCTGCCCCGATCCCTTAGAACTGCAGGCCGGCTTCGCGGGCAGCCTCTGCCAGGGCCTTGATACGGCCGTGGTAACGGTAACCCGAACGATCGAAGGCAACCTTCTCGACGCCGGCGGCCTTGGCACGCTCAGCGACGATGCGGCCAACCTTGGCGGCGGCATCGACATTCTTGCCGCTCTTCAGGCCTTCCTTGACGTCGGTCTGGGTGGTGTTGGCGGCAGCCAGCACCTTGGAACCGTCGGCGGTGAAGACCTGGGCATACAGGTGCTGGCCGGTGCGCAGCACCGACAGGCGGGCGACGCCGAGCTCACGGATGTGGGCGCGGGTCGACTTGGCGCGACGCAGGCGGGCGATGTTCTTGTTCATGATGTTTTTCCTATGAAAGCGGAAGCGCCTATTAGGCCTTCTTGGCTTCCTTACGGATGATGACTTCGTCGGAGTACTTCACGCCCTTGCCCTTGTACGGCTCCGGCTTGCGGAACGCACGGATCTTGGCGGCAACTTCACCGACGGCCTGCTTGTCCGCGCCCTGGACCAGGATCTCGGTCTGGGTCGGGGTGGACAGCGTGATGCCTTCCGGCGCCACGAACACGACCGGGTGCGAGAAGCCCAGCGACAGGCTCAGGTCCTTGCCCTGCATGGCAGCGCGGTAACCCACGCCGACCAGCTCCAGCTTGCGCTCGAAGCCTTCGGACACGCCCTTGACCATGTTGGCCAGGATCGCACGCACGGTACCGGTCAGTGCGACCAGTTCGACGTTCTCGGTGCTCAGGGTGGCAACGCCGTTGTCGACGTTGATGGCAATACCGGCCGGCTTGGCCAGCGACAGGGTGCCCTTCGGGCCCTTGGCGGTGACGCTTTCCGACTGGACGTTCAGTTCAACCTTACCCAGGTCGATCGGCTTCTTGGCTACGCGGGACATAGTTCTACTCCTTTCGCCTTAGGCCACGAAGCACAGGACTTCGCCGCCGACGCCCAGCTGGCGCGCCTGCGCATCAGTCATGATGCCCTTGGAGGTGGAAATGATGGAGATGCCCAGGCCGTTCATGACCTTCGGCAGCTCGCTCTTGCCGCGGTACTGGCGCAGGCCCGAACGCGAGAAGCGCTTCAGGGTCGCGATGACCGGCTTGCCTTCGAAATACTTCAGCACGATTTCCAGCTCGGCCTTGTTGTTCTCCAGCTGGGTAACGCGCAGGTCGGTGATGTAACCCTCGTCCTTCAGGACCTGGGCGATCGCAACCTTGATCTTGGACGACGGGGCTTTCACCGTCTGCTTGCCAACCGCGGCCGCATTCTTGATGCGGACCAGCAGGTCGGCGATGGGATCAGTCATGCTCATATGAGTACCTTTGAGTGCACCGATATCCGCTTTCGCGAAAATCTGTTGTCTCCTGGAAACGGGCCAGGTCCCTTGATGCAGCGGACCTGCGGCCCGCCCTACAACCCCGTCTGCACAGGGCAAGACGCGGGAGTATACGCCAAAAGAGCCCGACTTGCGTCGGGCTCTTCGGGTTTTTTGCGAAAGGGAGGCTGAATGCCTCCCCTCCCCGGTTCAGGAACCCCCGGAGGGACGCCTGATCGCAGGACCGGCTGGGATTACCAGCTGGCCTTGCGCAGACCCGGGACGTCGCCACGCATGGTGGCTTCACGCAGCTTGTTGCGGCCCAGGCCGAACTTGCTGTAGACGCCACGCGGACGGCCGGACAGTTCGCAGCGGTTGCGCTGGCGGCTCGGCGACGAATCGCGCGGCAGCTTGGCCAGCTTGGCAGCAGCTTCGATCTTCTCGTCGTAGCTCGCGTCCACCGAGGACACGATCTTCTTGAGAGCAGCACGCTTCTCAGCGTACTTCTTGGCCAGCTTTTCCCGCTTGATGTCGCGGTTGACCATGGAGGTCTTTGCCATTTCGGTTTCCTCGACGGATCAGTTACGGAACGGGAACTTGAACGCTGCCAGCAGCGCCTTCGCTTCCGCGTCGGTCTTCGCAGTGGTGGTGATGGCGATATCCATACCGCGGATCGCGTCGACAGCGTCGAAGTCGATTTCCGGGAAGATGATCTGTTCCTTCACACCCATGTTGAAGTTGCCGCGACCGTCGAAGGAACGACCGGAGACACCACGGAAGTCGCGCACGCGCGGCAGCGAGATGTTGATCAGGCGATCCAGGAACTCGTACATCTTGTGGCGACGCAGCGTGGTCTTGCAGCCGATCGGCCAACCATCACGGATCTTGAACGACGCAACCGAAATACGCGACTTGGTGACAACCGGCTTCTGGCCGGAAATCTTGGTCATGTCGCCGACGGCGTTTTCCAGGATCTTCTTGTTGGTGGCCGCTTCGCCGACACCCATGTTCAGGGTGACCTTGACGAGCTTCGGCACTTCCATCGGATTGGTGTAGCCGAACTGCTTCATCAGCGCCGGCACCACTTCGTCCTTGTAGAACTTTTCGAGACGGGAAGTCATCTTCTCATTCCTCAGGCGTCGAGCGCCTCACCGCTGGAGCGGAACACACGCAGTTTGCGTCCATCCTCCAGCACCTTGAAGCCAACGCGTTCGCCCTTGCCCGAAGCCGGGTTCAGCACATTCACGTTGGAGATATGGATCGAAGCTTCACGCTCGACCACGCCGCCGGCAACGCCTGCCTGCGGGTTCGGCTTGGTGTGGCGCTTGACGATGTTCACGTTGGCGACGACCACACGGTCGCCGTCGACGCGGACGACTTCGCCCTGCTTGCCCTTGTCCTTGCCGGTGTTGACGACGACCTGGTCGCCCTTCTTGATACGGTTAGCCATGATTATCTCCTGTCGCTCACAGCACTTCGGGAGCGAGCGAGACGATCTTCATGAACTTCTCCGAACGAAGTTCACGGGTCACCGGCCCGAAGATACGGGTACCGATCGGCTCCTGCTTGTTGTTCAGCAGGACGGCAGCGTTGCCGTCGAAGCGGATCAGCGAGCCGTCGGCGCGACGCACACCCTTGCGGGTACGCACCACGACGGCGTCATACACTTCACCCTTCTTGACCTTGCCGCGCGGAATCGCATCCTTCACGGTGACCTTGATGATGTCGCCGATGCCGGCGTAACGGCGCTTGGAACCACCCAGCACCTTGAAGCACATCACCTGCTTGGCACCCGAATTGTCCGCGACGTCAAGGTAGCTCTGCATCTGGATCATGATTCAGACTCCTTATTCAGCCGCACGCGTGATGACTTCCACCACGCGCCAGTTCTTGGTCTTGGACATCGGAGCAATCTCGGTCACGCGGACGACATCGCCTTCCTTGCAGGCGTTGTCGGCATCGTGGGCGTGCAGCTTCGTCGAGCGCTTGATGTACTTGCCGTACAGTGCGTGCTTGACCTGACGCTCAACCAGGACGGTAACCGTCTTGTCCATCTTGTTGCTGACGACACGGCCTTCGACCGTGCGCAGCGTCTTGTTTTCAGTATTGTCGCTCATAGCGGCCATCCTTACTTCGTGCTGCCGAGCAGGGTCTTGACGCGAGCAATCTCGCGACGGACCCGGCGGATGTCGTGGGTCTTCGGCAGCTGGCCGGTGACCTGCTGCATACGGACAGAGAACTGTTCCTTACGCAGGTCGATCAGGTGGGCCTTGAGTTCGTCAGCCGACTTTTCACGGAGAGTTTTGATATCCATCAGCGCACCGTACGGGTCACGAAAGTGGTGGTGACCGAGAGCTTGGCGGCGGCCAGGCGGAACGCCTCGCGAGCCACTTCCTCGGAAACACCCTCGATTTCATAGATCATGCGGCCGGGCTGGATCTGGGCCACCCAGTATTCCACGTTACCCTTACCCGAACCCATTCGAACTTCGATGGGCTTCTTGGTGATGGGCTTGTCGGGGAACACGCGGATCCACATCTTGCCGCCGCGCTTGACGTAGCGGCTGATCGAGCGGCGAGCCGCTTCGATCTGACGCGCGGTCAGCTGACCGTGTGCGGTTGCCTTCAGGCCGTATTCGCCGAAGCTGACAGCGTTGGCGCTCCAGCTCAGGCCTTCGTTACGGCCCTTGTGTACCTTGCGGTACTTGGTTCGCTTGGGTTGCAACATTGTCGTTACCTCGCTTCACGGGCCGGGCGCTGACGGTCACCACGGTCGCCGCGATCGTGACGATCGTTGCGCGACGGGGTGTCGTCCTGCTTTTCCTGGCCAACCTGGGAGAAATCGAAGACCTCGCCCTTGTAGATCCAGACCTTGATGCCGATGATGCCGTAGGTCGTCTTGGCTTCAGCGAAGCCATAGTCGATGTCGGCACGCAGGGTGTGCAGCGGCACGCGGCCTTCGCGGTACCACTCCGAACGGGCGATTTCAGCACCGTTGAGGCGGCCACCCACGTTGACCTTGATGCCCAGGGCACCCAGGCGCATCGCGTTGCCCACCGAGCGCTTCATTGCGCGGCGGAACATGATGCGACGCTCCAGCTGCTGGGCGATCGACTCGGCAACGAGCTGCGCGTCCAGTTCCGGCTTGCGCACTTCGGTGACGTTGATGTGCGCCGGAACGCCCATCATCTCGCTCACTTCCTTGCGCAGCTTCTCGATGTCCTCACCACGCTTGCCGATCACCACGCCCGGACGGGCGGTGTGGATCGTCACGCGCGCGGTCTTGGCCGGACGCTCGATCAGGATCTTGCTGATGCCGGCCTGAGCCAGCTTCTTGCGCAGCATTTCGCGAACTTTCAGGTCGGCTGCCAGGTAACCAGCGAACTCGGCCTTGTTGGCGTACCACTTGGAGTTCCAGTCCTTGGAAATACCGAGACGGATACCAATCGGATGAACTTTATGACCCATGGTCTTTTCCTTATCCGCTTACTTGCCGGCGCCCACAACCACAGTGATGTGGCTGGTGCGCTTGAGGATGCGGGTACCGCGGCCTTTCGCCCGCGCCATGAAACGCTTCAGGGTCGGACCTTCATCAACCATGATGGTCTGAACCTTCAGCTCGTCGACGTCGGCGCCCTGGTTGTTCTCGGCGTTGGCAATAGCCGACTCCACCACCTTCTTGATCAGGTGGGCAGCCTTCTTGTCCGAGAACTTCAGCAGATTGACCGCACGTTCGGCCGGCAGACCGCGCACCTGGTCAGCGACCAGGCGAGCCTTCTGCGGGGAGATGCGCGCAGTGCGCAGGATGGCTTTCGCTTCCATTGTCATCTCTCCTTACTTGCCCGACTTCTTGTCACCACCGTGACCCTTGAAGGTCCGGGTGATGGCAAATTCGCCGAGCTTGTGGCCGACCATGTTCTCGTTGACGAGAACCGGGATGTGGTTCTTGCCGTTATGCACGGCAATGGTGATGCCTACCATGTCAGGCAGGATCATCGAACGGCGCGACCAGGTCTTGATCGGCTTCTTGCTGCCCGCAGCGGCCTCCACCTTCTTGACGAGGTGGTGATCGACGAACGGGCCCTTCTTGAGTGAACGTGCCATGGTCGATTAGCCCCTACGATCGCGGACGATGAACTGCTGAGTGCGCTTGTTATGGCGCGTCTTGTAACCCTTGGTCGGGACACCCCACGGGGTGACCGGATGCGGGTTACCCTGGCCGGCCTTGGCCTCACCACCACCGTGCGGGTGGTCAACCGGGTTCATGGCAGCACCACGAACGGTCGGGCGGACGCCGCGCCAGCGCTTGGCACCGGCCTTGCCCAGCTTTTCCAGGCTGTGCTCGTCGTTGCCGACTTCGCCGATGGTGGCGCAGCACTCGACCGGAACCTTACGCATTTCACCCGAGCGCAGGCGCAGGGTGGCGTAGATGCCTTCGCGGGCGACCAGCTGCACGGCAGCACCTGCAGCGCGGGCGATCTGAGCGCCCTTGCCCGGCTTCAGCTCGATGCAGTGGATGGTGGTACCGACCGGGATGTTGCGCAGCGGCAGGGTGTTGCCCGCCTTGATCGGGGCATCCGAACCAGCGATCACCTGATCACCGGCCTTCAGGCCCTTCGGGGCGATGATGTAGCGACGCTCGCCGTCGACGTAGCACAGCAGGGCGATATGGGCGGTGCGGTTCGGATCGTATTCGATGCGTTCCACGCGCGCCGGGATGCCCAGCTTGTTGCGCTTGAAGTCGATGATGCGGTAGTGCTGCTTGTGGCCACCACCGACGTGACGGGTGGTGATGCGGCCGTGGTGGTTACGACCACCCGAGCGGCTCTGCGACTCGACCAGCGCAGCGTGCGGAGCACCCTTGTGCAGGTCGGGCGTAACCACGCGCACGGCCGAACGGCGGCCGGGGGAAGTGGGCTTGAATTTCATCAATGGCATGGGATGTACCTCAGGCCTTGGCCGTTACATCGATCGACTGGCCATCGGCCAGGCGAACGTACGCCTTGCGCCAATCGCCGCGGCGGCCAGCACGGTTACGGAAGGACTTGTTCTTGCCCTTGACGTTGACCACGTTGACGGCTTCGACCTTGACGTCGAACAGCTGCTCAACCGCGGCCTTTACATCGGCCTTGGTGGCTTCGTTCGAAACTTCGAAGACATACTGGTTGGAGAGTTCCTGCAGGCGCGCGGTCTTTTCGGAGACACGCGGGGCACGCAGCACGCTGAAGATTTTTTCGTTGCTGTTCATGCCAGCCACTCCTCGACCTTCTTGACCGCGTCAGCGGTGATGACGACCGTGTCGGCACCGACCAGCGACACCGGGTCCAGGCCCTGCACGTCACGCACCTGCACGTACGGCAGATTGCGGGCGGACAGGTACAGGTGCTCGGAGGCTTCCTCGGTGACGATCAGCGGGCGCTTGCCCACTTCCAGGCCGGCCAGCTTGGCGATCAGACCCTTCGTGCTGGTCGCTTCGACATCGAAGGCCTCCACGATGGTCAGACGGCCCTGACGGTTCAGCTCGGACAGGATCGCGCACATGGCGGCACGGTACTGCTTACGATTGACCTTCTGCTCGAAGCTGCGCGGCTTGGCCGCGAAGGTGACACCGCCGCCGACGAAGATCGGAGCCGTCAGTGCGCCATGACGCGCGCCGCCGCCCTTCTGCTTCTTCGACTTCTTGGTGGTACCAGCCACTTCGGAGCGAGTCTTCTGTGCCTTAGTGCCGGCGCGACCGGCGTTGCGGTAAGCAACGACGACCTGGTGGACCAGATCTTCGCTGAAATCGCGACCGAACACGGCGTCGGAGACCGAGACCTTGTTGTTGCTACCCGTGATAACGAGTTCCATCGTCATCTCTCCTTATGCCTTGCTCGCCGGACGGACGATCACATCGCCACCCGCCGCGCCAGGAACGGCGCCGCGAACCGCAATCAGACCGCGCTCGACGTCGACCTTGACCACTTCCAGGTTCTGGGTGCTCTGCTGCACCGCGCCCATGTGGCCCGACATCTTCTTGCCCGGGAAAACGCGACCCGGGGTCTGGCGCTGACCCAGCGAACCCGGCGCGCGATGCGACAGCGAGTTACCGTGGGTTGCATCGCCCATACGGAAGTTGTGGCGCTTGATGGTGCCCTGGAAACCCTTACCCTTGGTGACACCCTGGACGTCGACGATCTGGCCGACTTCGAAGATGTCCGCCTTGACTTCGCCGCCGACGGCGAAATCGCCGAGCTGCGCGTCTTCAACGCGGAATTCCCACAGGCCACGACCCGCTTCCACCTTCGCCTTGGCGAAGTGGCCGGCTTCCGGCTTGTTGACCAGGGCAGCGCGACGCGCGCCGACGGTCACCTGCACGGCGCTGTAGCCGTCGGTTTCGACGGTCTTGATCTGCGCGATGCGGTTCGGGGTGGCTTCGATCAGGGTCACCGGGATGGAACGACCATCTTCGGTGAACACGCGGCTCATGCCGGCCTTGCGGCCCACGAAGCCCAACGAATACTTCTTCGTCATGGTCGTAGTCCTCAGGTCAGCTTGATCTGAACGTCGACGCCGGCAGCCAGTTCGAGCTTCATCAGCGCGTCCACGGTCTTGTCATTCGGGTCAACGATATCGAGCACGCGCTTGTGCGTGCGGGTCTCGTACTGGTCACGCGCGTCCTTGTCGACGTGCGGGGAAACGAGAACGGTGTAACGCTCGATCTTGGTCGGCAGCGGGATCGGGCCACGCACTTGCGCGCCGGTCCGCTTTGCCGTTTCAACGATCTCGCTGGCCGAACGGTCGATCAGACGATGATCGAACGCTTTCAGCCGGATCCGGATCTTTTGGTCCGCCATGGCGGTAGGTTCCTTCGTTAAAAGAGCGACAGACAAAGCCTCTGGGTTGCTTTGCCCCATGAAATTCCTGCATACGGACGGCCCGCACTCCTGCAGGCCGACAAGGTCAATCCGTAGACCTCAAAAACGTAGGCAGACCAGTTTCCCGGCCTGCCCAGACGTAGAAGCATAATGGCACGCCAGGCAGACTGTCAACAGTCTCCTGTTGACGCCGCCTGAATGGCCTTGACCCTTCCTGGTCCGGGGAACACAAGGCACATCCTGTGCCTGCTTTCCCATTTTGATACGCCCCGATGCCCTACCCAGGCAACATCGGGGCGCAGAGTCTAACAGATTACTTGATGATCTTCGAGACCACGCCGGCGCCGACGGTGCGGCCACCTTCGCGGATGGCGAAGCGCAGGCCTTCGTCCATCGCGACCGGGTTGATCAGGGTCACGGTCATCTTGACGTTGTCACCCGGCATCACCATTTCCACGCCTTCCGGCAGCTTGGCAGCGCCGGTGATGTCGGTGGTGCGGAAGTAGAACTGCGGGCGGTAGCCGTTGAAGAACGGGGTGTGACGGCCGCCCTCGTCCTTCGACAGCACGTACACTTCGCCTTCGAACTCGGTGTGCGGGGTGATCGAACCCGGCTTGGCCAGAACCTGGCCGCGCTCGACGTCGTCACGCTTGGTGCCGCGCAGCAGCAGACCGGCGTTGTCGCCTGCCTGGCCCTGGTCCAGCAGCTTGCGGAACATTTCCACGCCGGTCACGGTGGTCTTCTGGGTCGGACGGATACCGACGATTTCGATTTCGTCACCAACCTTGATCACGCCGCGCTCGATACGACCGGTCACCACGGTGCCGCGGCCCGAGATCGAGAACACGTCTTCCACCGGCATCAGGAACGGCTTGTCGATCGCACGCTCCGGCTCCGGAATCCAGGTGTCCAGCGCGTCGACCAGCTTCAGGATCGCCGGCACGCCGATCTCGCTCTGGTCGCCTTCCAGCGCCAGGCGGGCCGAACCCGAGATGATCGGGGTGTCGTCGCCCGGGAACTCGTACTTGCTCAGCAGTTCGCGCACTTCCATTTCGACCAGCTCGAGCAGCTCGGCGTCGTCGACCATGTCAGCCTTGTTCAGGAACACCACGATGTACGGCACGCCGACCTGACGCGACAGCAGGATGTGCTCGCGGGTCTGCGGCATCGGGCCGTCAGCGGCCGAGCACACCAGGATCGCGCCGTCCATCTGGGCGGCACCGGTGATCATGTTCTTGACGTAGTCAGCGTGGCCCGGGCAGTCAACGTGGGCGTAGTGACGGGTCGGGGATTCGTATTCGACGTGCGCGGTCGAGATCGTGATGCCACGAGCCTTTTCTTCCGGTGCGGCGTCGATGGCGTCATACGCCTTGAACTCGCCACCGAAGCGCTCGGCGCCGATCTTGGTCAGCGCGGCGGTCAGCGTGGTCTTGCCGTGGTCGACGTGACCGATGGTGCCGACGTTGACGTGCGGCTTGGTGCGCTCGAACTTACCCTTTGCCATTGTTATATACCTTGATTGTTCGTAAGTGGTTTCAAGAGAGGCTGAGCGAGGCTCAGCCCTTCTTCATGACGGCTTCGGCGATGTTGGTCGGAGCCGGCTCGTAGTGATCGAATTCCATGGTGAAGGTGGCGCGGCCCTGGGTCTGCGAACGCAGCGCAGTGGCGTAGCCGAACATTTCACCCAGCGGGATCATCGCGTTGATGATGCTGGCCGAACCGTCACCGGTGGTGTCGGAACCCTGCAGCACGCCGCGACGACGGCTGACGTCGCCCATCACGTCACCCTGGTAATCCTCCGGGGTCACGATCTCGACCTTCATGATCGGCTCCAGCAGCACCGGCTTGGCCTTGGCGAAGCCCTGCTTGAAGGCCATCGACGAAGCCAGCTTGAACGCCATTTCCGAGGAGTCGACGTCGTGGTACGAACCGAACACCAGCTTCACCTTGACGTCCACGACCGGGAAGCCAGCCAGCGGGCCGCTGGTGATGGTTTCGCGCAGGCCCTTCTCGACCGACGGAATGAATTCCTTCGGGATCACGCCGCCGGTGATGTCGTTGATGAACAGGAAGTCGTCCTTGATGGCCGGAGCCAGCTTCGGATCGGCACGGTCTTCAGCGGTGATCGGCGACAGCTCGATCACGACGTGACCGTACTGACCCTTACCACCGGACTGCTTGGCGTGCTTGTAGTCCGACTTGACGTCGGCCAGGGTGATCGTTTCGCGGTAGGCCACCTGCGGCGCACCGACGTTGGCTTCAACGTTGAACTCGCGCTTCAGGCGGTCGACGATGATGTCCAGGTGCAGCTCGCCCATGCCGGAGATGATGGTCTGGCCGGATTCTTCGTCGGTCTTGACGCGGAACGACGGATCTTCCTGCGCCAGACGACCCAGGGCCAGACCCATCTTTTCCTGGTCCGACTTGGTCTTCGGCTCGACGGCCATCGAGATCACCGGCTCCGGGAACGTCATGCGCTCCAGGATGATCGGGGCGTCCACGGCGCACAGGGTGTCACCGGTGGTGGTGTCCTTCAGGCCCACGGCCGCAGCGATGTCACCCGCCAGAACTTCCTTGATTTCCTCGCGGTTGTTCGAGTGCATCTGCAGGATGCGGCCGATGCGCTCCTTCTTGCCCTTCACCGAGTTCAGCACGGTGTCACCACCGTTCAGCGTGCCCGAGTAGACGCGGAAGAAGGTCAGCGCGCCGACGAACGGGTCGGTGATGATCTTGAAGGCCAGCGACGAGAACGGCGCCTTGTCGTCCGACTTGCGGGTCATCTCGACGGTATCGTCGTCGACGTCCACGCCCTTCACGTCCGGCACATCGACCGGCGACGGCAGCAGCTGGATCACGCCGTCCAGCATGGCCTGCACGCCCTTGTTCTTGAACGCCGAGCCGCAGTACATCGGCACGATCTCGGTGGCCAGGGTGCGGGTACGCAGCGCGTTGATGATTTCAGCCTCGGCCAGCTCTTCGCCGCCCAGGTACTTCTCCATCAGCTCTTCGCTGGCTTCGGCAGCGGTCTCGACCATGAACTGGCGGGCTTCTTCAGCAGCCGCCTGCAGTTCAGCCGGGATGTCGCTGTACTCGAACTTCATGCCCTGCGAGGCTTCATCCCAGTGGATGGCCTTCATCTTCAGCAGGTCGACGACGCCCTTGAAGTTGTCTTCAGCGCCGATCGGCAGCTGCATCGGCACGGCAACCGCGCCCAGCTTGGCCTTCAGCTGGCCGACGACCTTCTGGAAGTTGGCACCGGTACGGTCCATCTTGTTGACGAACGCGATGCGCGGCACGTGGTACTTGTTGGCCTGGCGCCACACGGTTTCCGACTGCGGCTGCACGCCACCGACGGCACACAGCACGAACACCGCACCGTCGAGCACGCGCAGCGAGCGCTCCACTTCGATGGTGAAGTCGACGTGTCCGGGGGTGTCGATGATGTTGAAGCGATGCTCCGGCAGGGACTTGTCCATGCCCTTCCAGAACGCGGTGGTGGCAGCGGACTGGATCGTGATGCCACGCTCCTGCTCCTGCTCCATCCAGTCCATGGTGGCGGCGCCGTCATGCACTTCACCGATCTTGTGGCTCTTGCCGGTGTAGAACAGGATGCGCTCGGACGTGGTGGTCTTGCCGGCATCGATGTGAGCCATGATGCCGAAGTTACGGTAACGCTCGATGGGAGTGGAACGGGCCACGGGGAGCCTCTCAGATTTCTTGGATTTCGGATGGCCGAACGCCGCCTTTCGGCGGCCTTCGGGTTGGCGCAGTCCTTCTGGGACCGCGAGGCAGCACCTAGGTGGTGCTGCCCTGCCTGTTTTGCAAGGCCGTCAAACTCACCAGCGGTAGTGGGCGAATGCCTTGTTGGCTTCGGCCATGCGGTGGGTTTCTTCGCGCTTCTTGATGGCGCCACCACGGTTTTCCGAGGCGTCGATCAGTTCAGCAGCCAGCTTCTTCGGCATGGTGTTCTCACCACGCTTGCGCGCGGAGTCGATCAGCCAGCGCATGGCCAGAGCCATCTTGCGCGAGGCACGCACTTCGACCGGCACCTGGTAGGTGGCACCGCCGACGCGACGCGACTTGACTTCGACCGCCGGAGCGACGTTGTCCAGCGCCTTCTGCACCAGCTCGATGGCGTTGGCGCTGCTGTTCTTCTCGGTGATCACGTCCATGGCGCCGTACACGATCTTTTCGGCGACGGACTTCTTGCCGCTCTGCATGACCATGTTGATGAAGCGGGCGATGGTTTCGCTTCCGTGCTTCGGATCGGGCAGGACGGAACGCTGCGGAGTATTACCCTTACGCGACATAGTGCTCTCTCCTTAGGCCTTCGGACGCTTGGCGCCGTACTTGGAACGGGCCTGGCGACGCTTGGCAACGCCGGCGGCGTCGAGCGAGCCACGAACGGTGTGGTAACGCACACCCGGCAGGTCCCTGACGCGACCGCCGCGGATCAGGACCACGGAGTGCTCCTGCAGGTTGTGGCCTTCACCACCGATGTAGGAAATCACTTCTTCCTGGTTGGTCAGGCGGACCTTGGCAACCTTGCGAAGGGCCGAGTTCGGCTTCTTCGGAGTGGTGGTGTAGACACGGGTGCAGACGCCACGGCGCTGCGGGCACTTGTCGAGCGCCGGCGAGGCACTCTTGTAGGTGGTCGCTTGCCGCGGCTTGCGGACCAGCTGGTTGATCGTCGCCATCAGTAGGTTCTTCTGATTGGTGGCCGGAAAATCCGGCCAGAGATGCGGAAATGTTAAAGCAGGCCAAAATTCTGGCCTGCTGAGACAGACGATTGTAGCAACCTGCCAGGAACGACGTCAAACGCGCCCTGTCAAGCCCGTCCCTGATCCCGGAACGTTACTGGGGGGCCTCCATGTACCCCGTTCAGGTTCGACCGGCCCTCCACGGATGGAGCCGCCTGCCGCTACAGCCAGGTCGGACGGCCTGCGCCGCCCTGCCCTTCAAGCCCGCCCGGGCATGTCCCCGGGCGTTACCGCAAAGGTGGGTCCGGCCTTGCGGCCGGACCGGTCACCTCATTCCTCGCCCGCAGCCTGTTCGGTCTCGGCTTCCACTGCCGGAGCCTCGACCGCCGCCGGGGTGCCGGCCAGGGTCTGCATCTCCGACTCGGTGAGGCCGGACGCGCCACGACGGCGCTGGCTGTGGTACGCCAGACCGGTACCGGCCGGAATCAGACGGCCGACGATGACGTTTTCCTTCAGGCCACGCAGGTTGTCCGAGGTGCCGCGCACGGCCGCTTCGGTCAGCACACGGGTGGTCTCCTGGAACGACGCCGCCGAGATGAACGACTCGGTGGCCAGCGAGGCCTTGGTGATGCCCAGCAGGACCGGATCAAACCGCGCCGGCAGCTCGTTGCGGGTCGACAGGCGGGCATTCTCCTCGATAACGCGCTGGCGTTCGACCTGCTCGCCGTTCAGGAACTTGCTGCTGCCCTGATCGGTGATCTCGACCTTGCGCAGCATCTGGCGGGTGATCACCTCGATGTGCTTGTCGTTGATCTTCACGCCCTGCAGGCGGTACACGTCCTGGATTTCCTTGACCAGGTAGGCCGCCAGCGGTTCGACACCCAGCAGGCGCAGGATGTCCTGCGGGCTCGGCTCGCCGTCAACGATGGTTTCACCCTTGGTGACATGCTCGCCTTCGAACACGATGACCTGGCGGTACTTCGGAATCAGCTCTTCGTGCTCCGAACCATCGGTGTCCTTGATGATCAGGCGCTGCTTGCCCTTGGTGTCCTTGCCGAAGCTGATGATGCCCGAACGCTCGGCCAGCACCGCCGGATCCTTCGGCTTGCGCGCTTCGAAGAGGTCGGCCACGCGCGGCAGACCACCGGTGATGTCGCGGGTCTTCGAGGCTTCCTGCGGGATCTTGGCGACGACGTCGCCCACGCCCACCGGGGCGCCATCCTGCAGGTTGACGATCGAGCGCGGCGGCAGCAGGTACTGCGCCGGCAGATCGGTGCCCGGGATCGACAGGTCGTTGCCCTTGGCGTCGACGATGCGCACGATCGGGCGCAGGTCCTTGGCCTGGGTACCACGACGCTTCGGATCGGTGATTTCGCGCGAGGCCAGGCCGGTCAGCTCGTCGGTCTTCTCGATGACGGTGATGCCGTCGACGAAGTCGATGAAGCGGATGAAGCCGGCCACTTCCGACACGATCGGGTGGTTATGCGGATCCCAGTTGGCCACGGTCTGGCCAGCCTTGATCGCATCGCCGTCCTTGGACGTGATGGTCGCACCGTACGGCAGCTTGTAACGCTCACGCTCACGGCCGTGGGCATCGAGCACCGAGATTTCGCCCGAGCGCGACACTGCCACCAGCGAGCCGTTGGCATGCTCGACCGACTTGAGGTTGCTGAACTTGACCGAGCCGGTGGTCTTGACGGTGATGTTGTCGACCGCAGCAGCTCGCGACGCCGCACCACCGATGTGGAAGGTACGCATGGTCAGCTGGGTACCCGGCTCACCGATGGACTGGGCGGCGATGACGCCGACCGCTTCACCGATGTTGACCAGATGGCCACGGGCCAGATCGCGGCCGTAGCAGCGAGCGCAGACACCGAAGGCCGATTCGCACGAAATCGTCGAACGCACCTTGATGCTCTGCACGCCGGCATCTTCCAGCTTGGCGACCCACTGCTCGTCCAGCAGGGTGTTGCGGGTGACGATCGGATCTTCGTCGTTGCCCGGCAGGAACACGTCCTCGGCAACCACGCGACCCAGCACGCGGTCCTTCAGCGGCTCGACCACGTCACCGCCTTCCACGATCGGGGTCATGATCAGGCCTTCGGTGGTACCGCAATCCACCTCGGTGATCACCACGTCCTGCGCCACGTCGACCAGTCGACGGGTCAGGTAACCCGAGTTCGCGGTCTTCAGCGCGGTATCGGCCAGACCCTTACGGGCACCGTGGGTGGAGTTGAAGTACTCCTGCACGTTCAGGCCTTCGCGGAAGTTCGCCTTGATGGGCGTCTCGATGATCGAGCCGTCCGGGCGGGCCATCAGGCCGCGCATGCCGGCCAGCTGACGGATCTGCGCCTGGCTGCCTCGTGCACCGGAGTCGGCCATGATGTACAGCGAGTTCATCGACTTCTGATCGATGGTCTCACCCTTGGCATTGACGACCTTCTCGGTACCGATGGTGTCCATCATCGCCTTGGCGATGCGCTCGTTGGTGCGCGACCAGATGTCGACCACCTTGTTGTAGCGCTCGCCAGCGGTGACCAGACCCGACTGGTACTGCTCCTGGATTTCCAGCACTTCGGCTTCGGCCTCGGTGAGGATGCCGCGCTTCTCGTCCGGGATCAGCATGTCGTCGATACCGATCGACACGCCGGCGCGGGTTGCGTAGGCGAAGCCGGTGTACATCAGCTTGTCGGCGAACACGACCGTGTCCTTCAGACCCAGCTGACGGTAGCTGGAGTTGATCAGGCGCGAGATGTTCTTCTTGGTCAGCTCGGTGTTGGCCAGCGCGAACGGCAGGCCTTCCGGCAGGATTTCAGCCAGCAGGGCGCGACCGATCGTGGTATCCACGATCGAGGTCTTGTTCTGCTTGTTGCCTTCCTCGTCGGTCACCACTTCGGTGATGCGGACCTTGACCTTGGCGTGCAGTTCCACCACGCGGTTGTCGTAGGCGCGCTTGACTTCGGCGATGTTGGCGAAGGCCATGCCCTCGCCCTTCTTGTTTTCCAGCGAGCGGGTCATGTAGTACAGACCCAGCACGACGTCCTGCGACGGCACGATGATCGGCTCGCCGTTGGCCGGCGACAGGATGTTGTTGGTCGACATCATCAGCGCACGCGCTTCCAGCTGGGCTTCCAGCGAGAGCGGCACGTGGACGGCCATCTGGTCACCGTCGAAGTCGGCGTTGAACGCGGTGCAGACCAGCGGATGCAGCTGGATGGCCTTGCCTTCGATCAGCACCGGCTCGAACGCCTGGATGCCCAGACGGTGCAGGGTCGGCGCGCGGTTCAGCATCACCGGATGCTCGCGGATGACCTCTTCCAGGATGTCCCAGACTTCGGCTTCTTCGCGCTCGACCAGCTTCTTGGCGGCCTTGATGGTGGTGGCCAGGCCACGACGCTGCAGCTTGGCGAACACGAACGGCTTGAACAGCTCCAGCGCCATCTTCTTCGGCAGGCCGCACTGGTGCAGGCGCAGGTACGGACCGACCACGATGACCGAACGGCCCGAGTAGTCCACGCGCTTGCCCAGCAGGTTCTGACGGAAGCGACCCTGCTTGCCCTTGATCATGTCGGCCAGCGACTTCAGCGGGCGCTTGTTGGTGCCGGTGATGGCACGGCCACGGCGACCGTTGTCCAGCAGCGCATCGACCGATTCCTGCAGCATGCGCTTTTCATTGCGCACGATGATGTCCGGCGCGCTCAGTTCGAGCAGGCGGCGCAGGCGGTTGTTGCGGTTGATGACGCGACGGTACAGGTCGTTCAGGTCCGAGGTCGCGAAGCGGCCACCGTCCAGCGGCACCAGCGGACGCAGGTCCGGCGGCAGCACCGGCAGCACGGTCATCACCATCCATTCCGGACGGTTGCCCGACTCCAGGAAGGCCTCGATCAGCTTGATGCGCTTGGTCAGTCGCTTCAGCTTGGTTTCCGAACCGGTCGCGGCGATCTCCTCGCGCAGGCGGGTCATCTCCGACTGCAGGTCGATCGTGCGCAGCAGTTCGTACACGGCCTCGGCGCCCATGGCGGCGTCGAAGTCGTCACCGTGCTCCTGGCGGGCCTGCAGGTACTGTTCTTCGGTCAGCAGCTGGCGGCGCTCCAGGGCGGTCAGGCCCGGCTCGGTCACCACGTAGGCTTCGAAGTACAGCACGCGCTCGATGTCGCGCAGGGTCATGTCCAGCATCAGGCCGATGCGCGACGGCAGCGACTTGAGGAACCAGATGTGCGCGACCGGCGAGGCCAGGTCGATGTGGCCCATGCGCTCGCGGCGCACCTTGGCCAGGGTCACTTCAGTGCCGCACTTCTCGCAGACCACGCCGCGGTGCTTCATGCGCTTGTACTTGCCGCACAGGCACTCGTAGTCCTTGACCGGGCCGAAGATGGCGGCGCAGAACAGGCCGTCGCGTTCCGGCTTGAAGGTACGGTAGTTGATGGTTTCCGGCTTCTTCACTTCGCCGAAGGACCACGAGCGGATCAGGTCCGGCGAAGCCAGCGCGATCTTGATCGCGTCGAAGTCCAGCGTCTGGCGCTGCTGGTTGAAGAGATTGAGCAGGTCTTTCATGGTGTTCTCCAGAAGGAGGAATGCTGTGTCGATGGGCTTTCAGGTCACTGCCAGCGGCGCGGCGGAGAGAGCCGCCGCGCCGGCATGGATCAGTTGTCTTCCAGTTCCATGTTGATGGCCAGCGAGCGGATTTCCTTCACGAGCACGTTGAAGGATTCCGGCATGCCCGCGACCATCTCGTGCTCACCGTCGACGATGTTCTTGTACATCTGGTTGCGGCCCTGCACGTCATCGGACTTCACCGTCAGCATTTCCTGCAGGGTGTAGGCCGCGCCGTAGGCTTCCAGCGCCCAGACTTCCATTTCACCGAAGCGCTGACCACCGAACTGCGCCTTGCCGCCCAGCGGCTGCTGGGTAACGAGCGAGTACGGACCGGTCGAACGCGCGTGCATCTTGTCGTCGACCAGGTGGTTCAGCTTCAGGTAGTGCATGTAACCCACGGTGGTGTGGCGATCGAACGCTTCACCGGTGCGGCCGTCGTACAGCTGGGTCTGGCCACTGCTCGGCAGATCGGCCAGTTCCAGCATGCGCTTGATTTCCGCTTCGGTGGCACCGTCGAACACCGGGGTGGCCATCGGCACGCCGTCGGTGAGGTTGCGGGCCAGGCGCAGCAGCTCCTCGTCGCTGAACTGCGACAGGTCGACACGGTTGGCCACGTTGGTGTCATCGTGGTTGTAGATGTCGTCCAGGAACCGGCGCAGGTCGGCAACGGCCGCCTGGGCTTCCAGCATCGCCTGGATCTTGCGGCCCAGGCCCTTGGCGGCCCAACCCAGGTGCACTTCCAGGATCTGGCCGATGTTCATACGCGACGGCACGCCCAGCGGGTTCAGCACGATATCCACGGTTTCGCCCGAGGCCATGTACGGCATGTCCTCGACCGGCACCACGTTGGACACCACACCCTTGTTGCCGTGGCGACCTGCCATCTTGTCGCCCGGCTGGATGCGGCGCTTCACGGCCAGGAACACCTTGACCATCTTCAGCACACCCGGAGCCAGGTCGTCGCCTGCGGTGATCTTGCCGCGCTTGTCGGCGAAGCGACGCTCGAATTCCTTCTCGTGCGCCTGGATCTGCTTCTGGGCGCGCTCGATGGCTTCCGAAGCGTCCTCGTCCTTCATGCGCAGCACGAACCAGTCAGCCTTCTTCAGGCCGTCCAGGTACGCGTCGGTGATGACGTCACCCTTCTTCAGGCCGGCACCGCCGTTGACCACCTTGCCGACGATCTGCGAACGCAGACGCATGTAGATGGCGGCTTCCAGGATGCGGAACTGGTCGTCGAAGTCCTTCTTGACGCGCTTGATTTCCGACTCTTCGATCTGGCGCGCACGCTTGTCCTTCTCGATGCCGTCGCGGGTGAAGACCTGCACGTCGATGACGGTGCCGTCCATGCCCGGCGGAACGCGCAGCGAGCTGTCCTTAACGTCCGAAGCCTTCTCGCCGAAGATCGCGCGCAGCAGCTTCTCTTCCGGGGTCAGCTGGCTCTCGCCCTTCGGCGTGACCTTGCCGACCAGGATGTCGCCGGCGCGGACTTCCGCACCGATGTACACCACGCCGCTCTCGTCCAGGCGGTTCAGCGCCTGCTCGGAAACGTTCGGGATGTCGGCGGAGATTTCCTCCGGCCCCAGCTTGGTGTCGCGCGCGACGCAGGTCAGCTCTTCGATGTGGATCGTGGTGTAGCGATCCTCTTCCACCACGCGCTCGGAGAGCAGGATGGAGTCTTCGAAGTTGTAGCCGTTCCACGGCATGAACGCGATCAGCATGTTCTGGCCCAGGGCCAGTTCGCCGATGTCGGTGGACGGACCGTCGGCGAGCACGTCGCCGCGGGCGATGACGTCACCCACCTGGACCAGCGGACGCTGGTTGATGCAGGTGTTCTGGTTGGAACGGGTGTACTTGACCAGGTTGTAGATGTCGACGCCGGCGTCGGTGGCACCGACGATCTCTTCCTCGACCACCTTGACCACGATGCGGGCGGCGTCGATCTGCACGATCTCACCGCCACGACGGGCGTTCACGGTCACACCGGAGTCACGCGCCACGGCGCGCTCGATGCCGGTGCCGACCAGCGGCTTCTGCGAACGCAGGGTCGGCACGGCCTGACGCTGCATGTTCGCGCCCATCAGTGCGCGGTTGGCGTCATCGTGCTCCAGGAACGGCACCAGCGCGGCCGCGATCGACACGGTCTGCATCGGCGAGACGTCCATGAAGTGGACCTCCGCCGGCGGCTTCAGCAGCGACTCGCCCTGGTAGCGGCACGGCACGAACTGCTCGGTCAGCATGCTCTTGGCATCGGTCAGGGCGTTGGCCTGGGCGATGACGTACTCGTTTTCCTCGATCGCCGACAGGAACTCGATCTCGTCGGAGACCTTGCCGTCCACGACCTTGCGGTACGGGGTCTCGAGGAAACCGTACTGGTTGGTGCGGGCGTACACGGCCAGCGAGTTGATCAGGCCGATGTTCGGGCCTTCCGGCGTTTCGATGGTGCAGACGCGGCCGTAGTGGGTCGGGTGCACGTCGCGCACTTCGAAGCCGGCGCGCTCACGGGTCAGGCCGCCCGGGCCCAGGGCCGAGACGCGACGCTTGTGGGTCACTTCCGACAGCGGGTTGTTCTGATCCATGAACTGTGACAGCTGCGAGGAGCCGAAGAACTCCTTGATGGCGGCAGCGACCGGCTTGGCGTTGATCAGTTCCTGCGGCGTCAGGCCTTCGGACTCGGCCATCGACAGGCGTTCCTTGACCGCGCGCTCGACGCGGACCAGGCCGACGCGGAACACGTTCTCGGCCATTTCACCGACCGAACGCACGCGACGGTTGCCCAGGTGATCGATGTCGTCGACCACGCCGCGACCATTGCGGATCTCGGTCAGGACCTTGATCACGTCCAGGATGTCGGAGCTGTCGCCATGGGCAGCGACCAGGCGCTTGGACTCTTCGTCGTTGCGCTCACCGAAGTACTTGCTGTCGTACAGCACGGCTTCGCCGGTGGTTTCCTTGCGGCCCACGCGACGGTTGAACTTCATGCGGCCGACCGCGGACAGGTCGTAGCGCTCGAAGGTGAAGAACAGGTTGTGGAACAGGTTCTGCGCGGCGTCCTTGGTCGGCGGCTCGCCCGGACGCATCATGCGGTAGATCTCGACCAGTGCTTCCAGCTGGGTCTTGGTCGGATCGATGCGCAGGGTGTTGGACAGGTACGGACCACGATCCAGGTCGTTCACCCACAGGGTACCGACCGCATCGACGCCTGCCTTGCGGAAGTTCTGCAGCTGCTCTTCGCTGATCTCGTCATTGGCCTGGGCCAGCAGTTCGCCGGTCGAGGCATCAACCACGTCGTGCGACAGGATGCGGCCGACCAGGTAGTCGTCCGGCACGGCCAGGGCCGCAATGCCCGAGGCTTCCAGCTGCTTGATGTGGCGCGCGGTGATGCGCTTGCCGGCTTCCACGATGACCTTGTCGCCGTCGGCGAGGTCGAAGCCCAGGGTTTCGCCACGCAGGCGCTCCGGCACCAGCTCCAGCTGGACGCCTTCATCCGGGTTGATGTGGAAGGTGTTGATCTCGAAGAACTCGGCCAGCATCTCTTCGTTGCTGTAGCCAAGCGCGCGCAGCAGGATCGACACCGGCAGCTTGCGGCGGCGGTCGATACGGGTGAACAGCGCGTCCTTCGGGTCGAACTCGAAGTCCAGCCAGGAACCGCGGTAGGGGATGATGCGGGCGCTGTACAACAGCTTGCCCGAGCTGTGGGTCTTGCCGCGGTCGTGGTCGAAGAACACGCCCGGCGAACGGTGCAGCTGCGAGACGATGACGCGCTCGGTGCCGTTGACGATGAAGGTGCCGTTCTCGGTCATCAGCGGGATTTCGCCCAGATAGACCTCCTGCTCCTTCACGTACTTGATGGCCTTGGTCGACGACTCGCGGTCGTAGATCACCAGGCGCACGGTCACGCGCAGCGGAGCGCCGTAGCTCATGCCGCGCTGGCGGCATTCACGTTCGTCGAAGACCGGCTCGCCCAGCTTGTAGCCGACGTACTCCAGGGCGGCATTGCCGCTGTAGCTGGCGATCGGGAAGACCGACTTCAGCGCGGCGTGCAGGCCATGATCGGCACGCTTGGCCGGATCGATGTTCTCCTGCAGGAAATCACGGTAGGAATCCACCTGGATCGCGAGCAGGAACGGCACTTCGAGAATCGAGCGCTGCTTGCCGAAATCCTTGCGGATACGCTTCTTTTCGGTGAACGAATAGGACGTCATGAGGTCTTCCACCTTGTTGTGCGGGCCGTGCGTCCACGACCCTGAAGGGAACTTTGAAATTGTCAGTTGGAAGTCGCTGGTATTGCCGGCACCAGCACGCCTTCTCCCGCTACTTCCAACTGCCAACTCGTCTGCATCTACTTCCCTGCTGCCGCGCGATGCGCGGGCGTGCCGGGATTTGACCGCAGCCCGTGTTGGGCTTTCTACCGCCTGATTCCACCCGCGCAGTACGCGGGCCTGCAACAACGACCAAAGGCCGGGGGCTTACGCCCCCAGCCTTGGCTGCATCGCCGAGAATCGATGACGATGCAAAGGAAGTGCTTACTTGACTTCGACAGTCGCGCCAGCAGCTTCCAGGTCCTTCTTCATCTTCTCGGCGTCGTCCTTCGAAGCGCCTTCCTTCAGGACGCCACCAGCTTCGGCCAGGTCCTTCGCTTCCTTCAGGCCCAGGCCGGTGATGGCGCGGACGGCCTTGATGACTTCGACCTTCTTCTCGCCGGCCGACTTCAGGGTGACGGTGAACTCGGTCTGCTCTTCAACAGCAGCGGCCGGGCCAGCGGCAGCAGCCACGGCAACCGGAGCAGCGGCGGAGACGCCGAACTTCTCTTCGATGGCCTTGACCAGCTCCATCACTTCCATCAGGGACTTCTCGGCGATGGCGTCGACGATCTGTTCGTTGGTAAGGGACATGATTAATACCTTTGGATGATTTTCTGGGTTGAGGTTCCGTCAGGAACCACGGTAAGTCGAAACTCAGGCGGTCTCGGCGGCCGGCTCGGCAGCGGCGGTTTCGCCACCACCCTGCTTCTCGCCAACAGCCTTGATGGCGCGGGCGAACATCGTGACCGGCTCGGTCAGGACGCGGGCCAGCATGGCCAGGGCCTGATCGCGGGTCGGCAGCGAGGCCAGCACGTCGACGTGGCTTGCCGGGAACACTTCGCCACCGATGGCGACGACCTTAGCCTTCAGCTTGTCGTTGCCCTTGGCGGCTTCCTTGATCAGGCGACCGGCAGCGCCGGGCTCCTCGAGCGAGAACGCGTACAGCAGCGGACCAACCATCTGGTCCTGGGCCACGGCGAACTCGGTGCCTTCAACGGCGCGCGAAGCCAGGGTGTTCTTGACAACCTTCAAGAAAACACCGGTTTCACGAGCCTGCTTGCGCATCGCGGTCATCTGGGCGACCGTGGTGCCAGCGTATTCGGCTGCGATCAAGGAGTGGGCCTTGGCGGCGACGTCTGCCAGCTCGGCGACTACTTCTTGCTTCTGGGACAGATTGAGAGCCATTGCACTCCTCCAATTGAACTCCGCTTACGGCTCCTGCCGTGTGCGGTCCTGTGCGGCATCCGTCCTGGACGCCGGGAACACCAGGATGATGTTCCGGGGGGTGGGCCGTTCTAGACCTGGAGTGGGCCAACCTGGGAAACCCAGACGTGCGTGAACCAGAAAAACTCCAGAAGGGCACCATCTACGCAGGGTGATTCCGGGGAATCGATTAAGCGTTCATGACTGTTCCGGCGGCGACTCCCTGCCATATCGAGCTTCCGTGCCCGTCGCCGGCCCTGCCACGACCGCGCCTGCGGTCTTTGACGGCTACCGCAGGCGGTGGGCTGCCTGCGATGCCTTCAAATGTCACGGTCACGGCACCCGAAAGTACCGTGACCGCTTGAAACAATTACTTCAGGGTCAGCGACGACTGGTCGACGGTGACGCCCGGGCCCATCGTCGAGCTGACCGAAACCTTCTGCAGGTAGGTGCCCTTCGAGGTGGCCGGCTTGGCCTTGATCAGGTCCAGCAGCAGCGCGGTCAGGTTCGACTTCAGCGCGTCTTCGGCGAAGTCGGCCTTGCCGATGGTGCAGTGAATGATGCCAGCCTTGTCGGTGCGGTAACGGACCTGGCCCGACTTGGCGTTCTTCACGGCTTCACCCGGGTTCGGGGAAACGGTGCCGACCTTCGGGTTCGGCATCAGGCCGCGCGGGCCCAGCACGGTGCCCAGCTTACCGACAACGCGCATGGCGTCCGGGGTCGCGATGACGACGTCGTAGTTCAGATCGCCAGCCTGCATCTTCTCGGCCAGGTCATCCATGCCGACGGCTTCGGCGCCAGCGGCCAGGGCTTCATCAGCCTTGGCACCGGCCGGAGCGAACACGGCAACGCGGACCGACTTGCCGGTACCGGCCGGCAGGACGGTGGAGCCACGGACCTGCTGGTCGGACTTCTTCGCGTCGACGCCCAGGCGCACAGCAACGTCGATCGACTCGACGAACTTGGCCTTGGTGGCGCTCTTCAGGATGTTGATCGCGTCCTCGAAGGCGTAAGCCTTGCCCGGAACGACGGCGGCCTTGATGGCCTTCTCACGCTTGGTCTGTGCCATCTTCTTAACCCTCCACCACGAGGCCCATGGAACGGGCAGAGCCAGCGATGGTACGCACGGCGGCGTCCAGGTCGGCGGCAGTCAGATCCGGCTCCTTCGCCTTGGCGATCTCTTCCAGCTGCTTACGGGTGACCTTGCCGACCTTCTCGGTGTTCGGGCGCTTGGAGCCCGACGAGATGCCAGCGGCCTTCTTCAGCAGGGTGGTGGCCGGGGTGCTCTTGGTGATGAAGGTGAACGTACGGTCCGAGTAGGCCGTGATGATCACCGGAACCGGCAGACCCGGCTCGAGCTTCTGCGTGGCAGCGTTGAACGCCTTGCAGAATTCCATGATGTTCAGGCCGCGCTGACCCAGCGCAGGACCGACCGGCGGCGAGGGGTTGGCCTGACCGGCCTTCACCTGCAGCTTGATGTAACCGACAACTTTCTTTGCCATGTGAGTACTCTCCGGGTGCTAGCGCCTTTCGACAACAGGCTCCCCATCGGACCGGGAATCACGCGTCCCGGCATCGCGTTTTGAAATCATGCCGAAGGCCACCTTGCGGTGGCCTCGTCCTGCTGGCTTCCCAGCGGGGAGCCGCGCACTATATCAGGTTTTGGGCGCCCTGTCTGAACAGGGAGGGCGACCTGAAGGCTGCCAGCCCGTGGCCGGCAGCATCACCGGGCATCAGCCGGTCTGCTTCTCGACCTGGCCGAACTCGAGCTCGACCGGGGTGGCACGACCGAAGATCAGCACCGAGACGCGCAGACGGCTCTTCTCGTAGTTGACTTCTTCGACCACACCATTGAAATCGTTGAACGGACCATCGGTGACGCGGACCATCTGGCCCGGCTCGAACAGCACCTTCGGACGCGGCTTCTCGACACCTTCCTGAACGCGATTCAGGATGGACTCGGCTTCGGAATCGGCAATCGGCAGCGGACGATCGGCGGTACCGCCGATGAAGCCCATCACGCGCGGGGTTTCCTTGACCAGGTGCCAGCTTTCGTTGTCGATGCGCGGAATACCGGCCTCTTCGTGGGTCTCGATCTGGACCAGCACGTAACCCGGGAAGAACTTGCGCTCGGACCGGCGCTTCTGGCCGGCGCGCATCTCGATCACTTCCTCGGTCGGAACCAGGACGTCGCCGAAGCGCTCTTCCATGCCATCACGGACGATGCGATCACGCAGAGCCTGCGCCACCGACTTCTCGAAGCCCGAATAGGCGTGAACGACGTACCAACGCTTCATGCAATTCTCCTTAGCGGCTCAGGAACCACTGAGTCAGTTTCTGGATCAGGAAGTCGAAGCCACCCAGCAGCAGGCTGAGGATGAGCACCACGACAATCACGACCCAGGTCATGCGAACGGCTTCCTGGCGCGTCGGCCAGACCACCTTGCGCAGTTCGAAGCGCGACTCGGAGAGGAATTCGCGGGTGTCGCGCCCCTTGCCGGTCAGCATGAACACGCCGATACCGCCAACCAGACCGACCACGACCGCCAACGCACGCAGCTGACCCGCCCACGCGCCCAGCTGGGCGGCGCGACCGGAGTCGGCGGAGAACCAGAACCAGACGAACAGACCCGCCAGCACCAGCAGGGATGCGGCAACGTACTTGACGATATCTCCACCGCTGGCGGAGGTGTCCTTGGAATGTTCGATCTTGCTATTCATCCGGTGTGTCTGCTTTAGCGGCAAGAGCCGCTGGATAAGGTGGGCAGATGGCACGCCAGGAGGGACTCGAACCCCCAACCTGCGGTTTTGGAGACCGCTGCTCTGCCAATTGAGCTACTGGCGTACGTTTTGAAACTTGCCTTCCCTTAGACGGCGAAGGCGGACCGAGGTTCCCGGCCCGCCACTCGCGCGACCGGCAGCGCTATGCAACCGCCGGTACTGCAGGCTTACTTGATGATCTTCGAGACCACGCCGGCGCCGACGGTGCGGCCACCTTCGCGGATGGCGAAGCGCAGGCCTTCGTCCATCGCGACCGGGTTGATCAGGGTCACGGTCATCTTGACGTTGTCACCCGGCATCACCATTTCCACGCCTTCCGGCAGCTTGGCAGCGCCGGTGATATCGGTGGTGCGGAAGTAGAACTGCGGGCGGTAGCCGTTGAAGAACGGGGTGTGACGGCCGCCCTCGTCCTTCGACAGCACGTACACTTCGCCTTCGAACTCGGTGTGCGGGGTGATCGAACCCGGCTTGGCCAGAACCTGGCCACGCTCGACGTCGTCACGCTTGGTGCCGCGCAGCAGCAGACCGGCGTTGTCACCTGCCTGGCCCTGGTCCAGCAGCTTGCGGAACATTTCCACGCCGGTCACGGTGGTCTTCTGGGTCGGACGGATACCGACGATTTCGATTTCGTCACCAACCTTGATCACGCCGCGCTCGATACGACCGGTCACCACGGTGCCGCGGCCCGAGATCGAGAACACGTCTTCCACCGGCATCAGGAACGGCTTGTCGATCGCACGCTCCGGCTCCGGAATCCAGGTGTCCAGCGCGTCGACCAGCTTCAGGATCGCCGGCACGCCGATCTCGCTCTGGTCGCCTTCCAGCGCCAGGCGGGCCGAACCCGAGATGATCGGGGTGTCGTCGCCCGGGAACTCGTACTTGCTCAGCAGTTCGCGCACTTCCATTTCGACCAGCTCGAGCAGCTCGGCGTCGTCGACCATGTCAGCCTTGTTCAGGAACACCACGATGTACGGCACGCCGACCTGACGCGACAGCAGGATGTGCTCGCGGGTCTGCGGCATCGGGCCGTCAGCGGCCGAGCACACCAGGATCGCGCCGTCCATCTGGGCAGCACCGGTGATCATGTTCTTGACGTAGTCAGCGTGGCCCGGGCAGTCAACGTGGGCGTAGTGACGGGTCGGGGATTCGTATTCGACGTGCGCGGTCGAGATCGTGATGCCACGAGCCTTTTCTTCCGGTGCGGCGTCGATGGCGTCATACGCCTTGAACTCGCCACCGAAGCGCTCGGCGCCGATCTTGGTCAGCGCGGCGGTCAGCGTGGTCTTGCCGTGGTCGACGTGACCGATGGTGCCGACGTTGACGTGCGGCTTGGTGCGCTCGAACTTACCCTTGGCCATGGCTGCTTATCTCGAATTCGTCTGGTGTGGTGCTGAAGATGGTGCTCACGAAAGGAATCGAACCTTCGACCTCTTCCTTACCAAGGAAGTGCTCTACCGACTGAGCTACGTGAGCGAGTTTTGCATTATGGCATGAACTCGATAATATTCAAAGTTCATTCAATGGAGCGGGAGACGGGAATCGAACCCGCACCATCAGCTTGGAAGGCTGAGGTTCTACCATTGAACTACTCCCGCACCGGGAAGTGCCACAACGTGAAGCTGGTGGAGGGAGGTGGATTCGAACCACCGAAGGCGTAAGCCAGCAGATTTACAGTCTGCCCCCGTTGGCCGCTTGGGTATCCCTCCGTTTCAACCCCATCCCGTGCCGCCGAAGCGTTGCGGTGTGTGGTGGTGAGCCCGCAATTCTGGAGATGAAGCGGGGGCCTGTCAACGCTTTTTTTCACTTTTTTTCACATGCGTCGCAAACCCTTTGATACGCAAGCCTATTGCCCGGGCAGTGCCAAGGCCTCGTCGGCGAAGATCGCCACATGCGGAACGCCGTCGGCACCGATCCAGCCGCGGTACATGCCCTGCGTGTTGAACGGCGTGGCCGCTTTTCCATCGGCGGAGAGCACGATCGCACCGCCATCCCCACCCATCTGCGGAATCGCCTCGTTGATCACGCCCCTGCCCGCCTCCGCCGGCGACTGGCCCTGGTAGCGGATACGCGCGCAGATCTCGTGCGCGGCAGCGGTGCGGATGTAGTACTCGCCCCACCCGGTTCCCGACACCGCACAGCGTGCATCGGCCCAGGTGCCGGCGCCGATGATCGGCGAATCGCCGACACGCCCATAGCGCTTGTTGGTCATTCCTCCGGTGGAGGTCCCCGCTGCCAGGCGCCCCTGCGCATCCAGCGCAACCGCACCGACCGTGCCGAAGTGCCGGGCCGTTTCCAGGTCGGCGTGGGCCTGGCCACCGGCCTCCTCCTTCAATGCACGCTGCAGCTGCTGCCAGCGCTTGTCGGTGCGGAAGTACGAAGGATCGACCAGGGTCATGCCCTGCTCGACCGCGAACGCCTCAGCGCCCTGCCCGACCATCATCACGTGTTTCGATTCCTGCATCACGGCCGTTGCCAGCAGGATCGGGTTGCGTACGCGCTGCACGCCGGCCACCGCGCCGGCCGCCTGGGTGGCGCCATCCATCACGGCCGCGTCCAGCTCGTTGCGCCCTTCGTGGGTGAACACCGCGCCTTTGCCGGCATTGAACGTGGGATCGTCCTCGAGAACGGTGATCGCCGCGGTGACCGCCGCCAGTGCAGGGCGACCGGCTGCCAGCTCGGCATGCCCCTTCAGCAGCGCCGCACGGAGTGCCGCACGTGCCGCCTTCTCTTCGGCGGCGGACAGATCCTTGCGCTCGACGCCGGCACCGCCATGGATGACCAGCAGGGGCGACGCACCGGGAGCAGCGTGGGCGAGCAACGGCAGGGACAGCAGCGCAGACAGCGCCAGATGAAGCTTCATCGATATCTCCGGAAATGGAAGCGATGGCATCGAGCAGGCTCGACGAGATGCCTGAAGGGAAGCGCCGGCGAGCGGCCGGCAGCAGCGGTCAGCGACGGATCAGTTCAATCCGGCCACCGTCAACATCGACCGCTGCGTGATAGTCGGCGTCGGCCTGGAAGTCGTCCAGCCGCATGCGGCCACCGCTTGCCACCACGGTAACCGGCACAGCGTGGAAACGCAGCGGTTCGCCCTGCGTGAGCCGGTCCGCGCCACGGCCCGGGCGGACCACCCAGACCCTGCCATGACCATCGGCGCTGTAGACCTGCGCGCGTCCGTCAGGCTCCACGCACAGCGCGGTGTCTTCGTCCACGCCGATGCCGATCATGTCCGGGTCGCCACTGTCCTGCGCGGCACGGGCAACGAAAACGATCAGGCGACCGAGACGATCACGCCGGTCGAAGTGGGTGTCGGTGACCACCCGCTGCAGATAGGGCATCTGCAGGAAGCCACTGTCCATCGTCACCGCGCTGCCCATTGGGTCGGCCAGCGCGGCGGCGGAGGTGACGCTGCCACCGTCAAGCGCGCCGTAGGCATAGCCACCGAGGATCGCCAGTCCGGCACTGGTGCCGGCGATCGGTTTGCCGGCACGGACGTGGGCATTGAGCGCGCGGTTGAGTGCGGTCCCCTTCCAGAAGCGGATGTAGCGCGACTGGTCGCCGCCGGCGATGAAGATGGCGTCGGCCGCGGCCACCACCCGCAGTACGGCCGGGTCATCGGCGCCACGACGGCTGTCGAACACCAGGGTCTGCACGGCGGTGGTGCCGCCGATGTCATGGTGCAGACGCTCCTGCAGATCGTCGCTGCCGGAGGCGCGCAGGATCAGCACGCGACCATTGCCGGCCTGCTTCAACCACCACTGGAACGCCTCCGGCACCCACTCTCCACCGCCCATCAGCATCATCGCCGGCGCCCTCGGCCCCGGTCGCGGGGCATCGAGATCGCCGGTCTCGTAATAGGCGAATCCCGGCCCCTGCAGGTCCTGCGCGGATGCGGCCAGCGGCGAGCCCAGGAGGACCAGCACTGCCAGGCCGGCAAGCACGTGATGCAGCCTCCGATGGAACCGTCGCATCTTGATCTCCCTGAACAGAAACGACCTGCAAGCGTTTTCACTCTTTGCCAGATGGGGCATCAGTAGTCAAGGGCATGAAAAAGGCGTTAAATGCCGGCGCCCATTGCGGAAATCTGAATGGGGGATGGGCCCCTCCTCTGCGGGCTGGCATTACTTCCGGGAACTTCTCATGCGTAGACAGGCGATGGCGTGGTCGATCCAGCTGGCGTTGATGGGCCTTGCTGCTTCTGCGGCGGCCCAGGCTCCGGCCTCCTCTCCGGTACGGCAGCTCGATGCGGTGCAGGTCACCGGCTCACGCATTCCGCGCGCCCAGGTCGAGGGCCCTGCCCCGATCACGGTGATCGACGCCGAACAGATCCGTTCCAGCGGCTTCACCACCGTGCCGGACGTGCTGCGGGCAATGACCCAGAACGGTGGCGAGACGCAGAGCCAGCAATCCTCCAGCGGCGCCGACTTCTCGCCGGGTGCACAGCAGGTCGACCTGCGCGGGCTGGGACCCAACCACACCCTGGTGCTGGTCAACGGCCGCCGCATCGCCGATTTCCCGATGCCGTTCCAGGGCCGCAGCAACTTCACCGACGTGTCCAACATTCCGCTGGGCATGATCGACCGCATCGAAGTGCTGACCGGCAGCGCCTCGGCCATCTATGGTTCGGACGCGATCGCCGGCGTGGTCAACTTCATCCTCAAGAAGAAGGCCGACGGCACCACGGTCGACGTGCGCATGGGTACCACCAGTGAAGGCGGTGGCGATTCCTTCGACATGAGCCTGTCCAGCGGGTTCAGCGCGGGCCGCTTCAATGCGGTGTACAGCGTGGAGCTGCAGTCGCAGACGCCGCTGTGGGCCTATGAGCGCGGCATCCAGGATTCCACCCGGGACGGGCCGACCGAGGGCTCGCGCATCGCCCGCCGTGCCTACCTGCGCACCGACTACAACGATGACTACCTGGATCCGGGCGCGGCCACCTGCGATGCCCTGAGCGGACAGAATCAGGGCAGCACCTACCATGCCTTCCGCCCCCGCTATGGCTACTACTGCGGCAGCGACGCGTCGATCGGCTACGGCACCATCCTCAGCAAGCGCCGCGGCGCCAACGGTTATGCCTCGCTGAGCTATGACTTCGACAACGGCCAGCAGTGGTTCGCCGACGTGCAGATGGGTTACCACACGCTGGCGCTGATGCGCGACGTGACGTCGTGGGGCCGGATGGCCGCCGACGGCGACGAGTCGGGCTACTTCAGCAACGAAGCCACCGGCGAAATCGAGTTCTGGCAGCGTCAGTTCTCGCCCGAGGAAATGGGTGGCCTGCGCAACGCGATGGTGCGCAGCACGCAGAAGACCTTCAGCGTGACCACCGGCTTCAAGGGCAACCTGGCCGGCAACTGGGATTACGAAGCGGCGTTGAGCCATTCGCAGTACCAGTCGCGGATCAGCTGGCCACAGATCATCGCCGGCAGGGCCAACGACCTGTTCCTGGGCCCGCAGCTGGGCGAGGACGATGACGGCTTCCCGATCTACAACGCCGACCCGTCGCGGCTGTACCGACCGCTGACACGCGCCGAGTACGACGCGATCGCCGCACGCACCACCTATACCCCGAAGTCCCGCACCGAGACGGCCGCCCTAACCCTGACCAACGGCTCGCTGTTCGCCCTGCCCGGCGGCGATGCCGGTTTTGCCGCGACCGTGGAAGTGGGCCAGCAGGCCTACGCGCTGAATCCCGATCCGCTGGCGACCCAGTACTACTACTACAGCTGGAAGGATTCCGACGGCAAGGGTTCGCGCAACCGCTGGGCAACGGCCGCCGAGCTGCGCATGCCGCTGCACGAGACGATCAACCTGAGCGTGGCCGGTCGCTATGACCAGTACCGCTACTCCGGCCACACGATCGGCAAGGCGACCTGGAGCGGCGGCCTTGAGTGGCGCCCGGTCGAGAGCCTGCTGGTGCGCGGCTCGTACGGCACGGCCTTCCGCGCCCCGGACCTGCACTACGTGTTTGCCGGCCCCGGCAACGACGAGACCAGCGCTGAGGACCTGTACAGCTGCCGCGCCGAACAGGCCGACGACTGCTCGGACTACGAGCGCAACGTCATCCGCAGCCGCAGCGGCAACCGCGAGCTGGACCCGGAGACCAGCACCTCGTGGAGCGCAGGCTTCGTCTGGTCGCCGGCCGCAGGGCTGGATCTTTCGTTGGATTGGTTCGATATCGACATGCGCAGGCAGGTGCAGGACATGGACGTGCGCACGATCCTGGCCAGTGAAGCGAACTGCCGCCTGGGCGACGCCGACATCACGTCACCAACCTGCGTGGACGCACTGGCGCGGGTGACCCGGACCGCCGACGGCCGCCTGTACGGGGTGCATGTGAATCCGATCAACGTGGCACGCGAGTCGACCTCAGGCATCGATGCGGGCCTGCGCTACCGCCTGCAGACCGGTATCGGTGACTTCATCTTCAACGGCAGCCACACCTGGGTGAAGAAGCACGATTTCCAGCGCTACACCGGCGATGCGATCGAGGACCAGTTCGCGGTGAACAGCGGCTTCGACATCCCGCGCACCAAGAGCAGCGTCAGTGTGACGTGGGAAAAGGATGCGTGGTCGGCCACCGTGTACGGTTCGCGACTGGGCAAGCTGCCCACCTCGGACAGCTACGACCAGGTGTTCGACTGGGACAGCGGCGACAGCCCGTACATCAGGGCCACGTACCGCTACAACGCGTCGGTGCAGTATCGCTTCGACGACCACTCGCGCCTGTCTCTGTCTGTGGTCAACGTGTTCAACAAGATGCCGCCGAAGGACGCCACATACACGGCGTACCCGTACTACGACGTCTCCTGGTTCGACAGCGTGGGCCGCACGATCAATCTGCAGTACACGCACAAGTTCGGCGGCAGCGCGCTGTAAGGCGTGCCGCTGCATTGAAGTCAGGCGGAAGGACGGGGGTGCAGGCCTCCGTCCCCGCTCAGGACGTAGACTGCGCCGGCTCCGCAAAGCGCCAGAAGACACGGACCACATCAAGCATCTGTCCATGCAGTTCGTCGTACCGGGCAATCACCTCCGGCGCGAACGTCGCATTACCATTCGCGTCCAGCGGAACCGGCTCCCCCAGCGCGCGGGCCATGTCGATGTAGAAGTAATGCATATCACCGTAGGGACGCTTGCTGTCCATCAGCATCACTGCCCTCCCCAGCGTGCGGGTGTTCATGCTTCGCAGCAGTGCAAGGTGTTCCGGTGACACTGCGACCACTTCATCACCCCGGGAGCCATCCGTGGCCGCGGTCAGGACGTAGCGACCGGGCTCAAGCTTTCCCCCGACGATGAAGCTGGATGCGATCCGGGCAAGCCGCCTGGCAAGGGCCTGCCCCTCGTCGGTGCGTCGTCCTGCTGGCTCCTGGCAGATGCGACCCAGTGCCGCATAGGCGATCAGTGCCTCTGGATCCTCCGGGTCAACAGAGTCCAGGTAGATGCCTCCGCTTTCGCTGAAGTCCGCTTCGGGTCGCAGCCGCTCGCGCATGGCACTCAACAGGCTGACGGCACTGCACTCCGGGGCTGATGCACTCCCTCGTGCAGGCCGCACGGCCATGTATTGGCAGCCGTAGGCCAGAAGCAACCCGAGGGCCGCGATCGCCACTACCCACCCATACGTTCGCGTCGTCATAGCAACTCTCCGGGTCGCGCACAGGCATGATGCCGCCCGTGTCAGTGGAAGGGTCAGAGGCCAGCCTGAAGCAGCACCGCGCCGCGCACCATGCAACAAGTACGAAATCGGAATCTGCTGTTGGCCGTGGTTTTCCACACCACGCGTGGAAAGCGATGGGGGCTTGGTGTGGACAAGTAGGCGAGAGCCTTGCGCCTCAGGCGTTTCCATGCGTGGTTATTTTTTGTCCACGGCCGCGATTGTTTTCCACACGGCGCGTGGAAGGCAATGGGAACTTGATGTGGACAAGTGGGTGAGAGCGTTGTCGCGCAGGCGTTTCCAAGCGCGGTGAAATTTTGTCCACGGCGTGCGGACAAGCTTCTGTAGAGCCGAGCCCATGCTCGGCTCCGGCTGGCATCAGCCGGGCATGGGCTCGGCGCTACAGCGGCACGCTGGGTTTTCCACACCGCGCGTGGAAAGCGGTGGGGGTTTGATGTGGACAAGTGTGTGCGAACGTTGCGCTGCAGGCGTTTCAGAGCATGGTCAATTTTTGTCCAGCGCAGAGACGGATGCCGGAAACGCGGACGCCCCGCTCGGGGCGGGGCGTCCGGGGTCGATCCGATGCCGCTGGATCAGACGTTGAAGCGGAAGTGCAGCACGTCGCCTTCCTGCACGCGGTATTCCTTGCCTTCCAGACGCAGGCGACCGGCTTCCTTGGCACCGGCTTCGCCCTTGTACTTGATGAAGTCGTCATACGCGATGGTTTCGGCGCGGATGAAGCCCTTCTCGAAGTCGGTGTGGATGACCGCGGCGGCCTGCGGGGCGGTGGCACCCTTGCGCACGGTCCAGGCGCGGACTTCCTTCACGCCGGCGGTGAAGTAGGTCTGCAGGCCCAGCAGGCTGTAGGCCGCGTTGATCACGCGGTTCAGGCCCGGCTCGCTCAGGCCCAGGTCGGCCAGGAACGTGTCGCGGTCCTCGTCGTCAAGCTGCGACAGTTCTTCCTCGATCGCGGCGGACACCGGCACCACCTGCGCGCCCTCGGCGGCAGCGTGCGCGCGCACGGCTTCCAGGTGCGGGTTGTTCTCGAACCCGTCCTCCAGCACGTTGGCGATGTACATCACCGGCTTCAGGGTCAGCAGGAACAGGTCGCGCACCAGCGCCTTCTCTTCCTCGTCCAGACCCACCGAACGGCCGGACTTGCCGTCAGACAGCGCAGCCTGCAGCTTGGCCAGCACCGGCTTGCGCGCGGCGGCCTCCTTGTCGCCACCCTTGGCAGCGCGCTCGGCGCGGTTCAGCGCCTTCTCGACGCTGTCCAGATCAGCCAGGGCCAGCTCGGTATCGATGGTTTCGATATCCGAAATGGGATCGACCTTGTTGTTGACATGGATGACGTCGGCGTTCTCGAAGCAGCGCACCACGTGGGTGATCGCATCGACTTCGCGGATGTGCGCGAGGAACTTGTTGCCCAGTCCTTCACCGCTGGCAGCACCGGCGACCAGGCCGGCGATGTCGACGAATTCCACGGCGGTCGGAATGACCTTCTGCGGGTTGATGATCGCTGCCAGCTCGTTCAGGCGCGGGTCCGGCACCGGCACGATGCCGACGTTCGGTTCGATGGTGCAGAACGGGAAGTTCGCCGCGGCGATGCCCGCCTTGGTCAGCGCGTTGAACAGGGTCGACTTGCCGACGTTGGGCAGGCCGACGATGCCGCATTTGATACCCATCTTTGACAACCTCTGGGGTGAAATTGATTGGGAAAACAGCGCGCGCGCTGCTTTCCCAAGCTGTTTCAATCGATCATTGCGGGTGCCAACCGGGGTTGGCAGCTACTCCGGGGTGTTCAGGCGCTTCATCGCTTCATTGAAATCGCCCTGCACGGCCAGCGGCATCACATCGATCGCATCGTCGATGGCGCGCGCGATCAGCAGGTCGTCGTCCTTGGACGGACGGCCCAGCACCCAGCCCACCACGCGATCCTTGTGGCCGGGATGGCCGATGCCCACGCGCAGGCGATGGAACTTGCCGTGACCCAGCAGGCGGATGGTGTCGCGCAGGCCATTCTGGCCGCCATGACCGCCGTCGAACTTGAGCCGCGCCACACCGGGCGGGAGGTCCAGTTCATCATGCGCCAGCAGGGTTTCCTCGGGCTCGATCTTCCAGAACCGCTGCGCGGCGGTGACCGATTTGCCACTGAGGTTCATGAAAGTGGCAGGCTTGAGCAGCCATACCGTCTGCCCGGCGATCTCGACCTTGGCGGTCTCGCCGAACAGCTTGCTGTCCACGTTCCATCGCGCCCCTGCCTTTTCCGCCAGGGCCTCAACGAAATGAAACCCGGCATTGTGCCGGGTCCGGGCGTGCTCCGATCCGGGATTGCCCAGACCGACGATCAGTCGCAGTCCTGCCATTGGATCTTCCTGTAGATGCCGGGGCGGCGCCTGCCGGAGCAGGCGCCGCGGGGGCATTACTCGGCGGCCGGTGCTTCTTCAGCGTCGGCAGCGTCTTCCTTGCCGTGCTTGGCGGTGACGATCGCGTCGTCGTGGTCCTTGCCCAGCGCCAGGGCCGGGATTTCCACGCCCTTCGGCAGCTTGATGTTGGACAGGTACACCACGTCGCCAGCAGCCAGGTCGGCCAGGTCGACTTCGATCGACTCCGGCAGGTCCTTCGGCAGGCAGCTGATGGTCACTTCCTTCAGTTCGTGGGTGACCACGACGTCGGCAGCCTTGCCGGCCGGCGAGGTGTCTTCGTTGATGAAGTGCAGCGGGACCGAAGCGGTCAGGGCTTCGTTCTCGTTCACGCGCTGGAAGTCCAGGTGCATGATCAGCTGCTTGTACGGATGGCGCTGCATGTCACGCAGCAGGACCTTCTGCACCTGGCCGTCCAGGTTCAGGTCCAGGATCGAGGCATAGAACCACTCGTTCTGCTGGGCCAGCCAGATTTCGTTGTGGTCCAGGCTGATGGCGACCGGCTCGGCGTTGCCGCCGTACACGATGGCCGGGATCACACCGGCGTGACGCAGGCGGCGGCTCGCACCCTTACGCTGCAGTTCACGCTTGGTGACCTTGATTTCATGGGTCTTCGACATTTTCGACTACTCAGGTTGTTGCCTTGCCCTGCGGCTTGGCGATTGAAGATGCTTCCGCGACCAGAAGCATCCGGGGAAGTCCTTGCCGTTGCCGGCAGGGACGAAAAACTCAGTCCACGTACAGCGAGCTGACCGACTCGCCGAAGGCGATGCGGCGCATCGTTTCGGCCAGCATCTCCGCCACGCTCAGCTGGCGGATCTTGCTGCACACCCGAGCTGCGTCCTTCAGCGGGATGGTATCGGTCACCACCAGCTCGTCGAGCTGGGAATTGGTGATGTTGTCCACCGCCGGTCCCGACAGCACCGCGTGGGTGCAGTAGGCGGCGACCTTGAGCGCACCGCGCGCCTTCAGGGCAGCGGCAGCGGCGCACAGGGTGCCGGCGGTGTCGACGATGTCATCGACCATCACGCAGGTCTTGCCTTCGACGTCACCGATGATGTTCATCACGGTGGAGACGTTGGCGCGCGGACGGCGCTTGTCGATGATCGCCAGGTCGGCATCATCCAGGCGCTTGGCCACGGCACGGGCGCGGACCACGCCGCCCACGTCCGGCGACACCACGATCAGGTTTTCCGTGCCGTAGGCGCGCCAGATGTCGGCCAGCAGCAGCGGAGAGGCATAAACGTTGTCGACCGGAATATCAAAGAAGCCCTGGATCTGGTCGGCGTGCAGGTCGACCGTCAGCACGCGATCAGCGCCAGCGGTGCTGAACATCTTCGCCGCCAGCTTGGCGGTGATCGGCACACGCGAGGAACGCATGCGGCGATCCTGGCGCGAGTAACCGAAGTACGGCACCACGGCGGTCACGCTGTTTACCGATGCGCGCTTGAGCGCGTCGATCAGCACCAGCAGTTCCATCAGGTTTTCCGCGCTCGGTGCGCAGGTCGGCTGGATCACGAACACGTCCTGCTTGCGGACGTTCTCTTCGATCTCCACCTGCACTTCTCCATCGGAGAAATGCGAGACCAGCGCCTTGCCCGGGCGAACCCCCAGTTCCTTGCAGATGTTCTGCGCCAGACGTTTGTTGGCGTTGCCGGAAAAGACCAGCAGGTTCGGGGACTCTTGCATCATGATTGTCTCGGGCGGGGACGAGTGGCGGGGATCCGGTGGCGGCAAGGACCACGCCGGACCCTTGCTGCTGACAACACCGCGGTTGTTTCCACGTCCCGCGCGGAGGATGCGCTGAAGGCGCGGACACAGCCGCATTGGCAGGGGCGGTAGGATTCGAACCTACGAATGCCAGGATCAAAACCTGGTGCCTTGGGCCTCTTGGCGACGCCCCTGCATTTGAAATCAGTGTTGCTCGAGTGCATCCAGCAGCGGCGAACGCGCAACGCCCGCAGCCACCCTGGCCCGCAACTCCTTCGGCAACTTCGCCCGCCCCTGCTGTGCGGCAGTCTGCGATGCGAATTCGACGAAACAACCACTTCCAGAACCGGTCAGTCGCGCGGTACCGATGTCGCTCAACGCGGCAAGCGCTGCCTCGACGGCAGGCTCGCGGCGGCGCAGCACCGGTTCGAACGCGTTCCCGACCAAGGCCCCGGAAGCGAAGTCGTCTATTTTCGCCACTGGGCTGTCGCGCGTCAAATCCGGGGCTGCGAACAGGACCGGGGTCGGAACATGAACGCCGGGCTCGACCACCACATACCAGGCCGGTGCCAGGGTGATCGGCTGCAGCCGCTCTCCCACACCTTCGGCCCAGGCGTTACGGCCACGCACGAACACCGGCACATCCGCGCCCAGGCGCAGGCCCAGCGCGGCCAATGCGTCCTCGTCCAGAGCGGCGTTCCAGAGCCGGTTCAGCGCCACCAGCACGGTGGCAGCGTCGGATGACCCACCGCCGAACCCACCACCGGCCGAAATATGCTTTTCGACGATGATATCGACACCTTGGCCGATGTTGGCGACCTCTTTCAGCATGCGGGCGGCACGTACGGCCAAATCGTCGGCCTCGTCCACACCCGGCAATCCCTCCCCCTGCCGACGTATCTGGCCGTCTTCACGCAGGCGCAGGCCGATGCGGTCCCCCCAATCCAGCAGGCGGAACACGGTCTGCAGCTCGTGATAGCCGTCGGCGCGGCGGCCGGTGATATGAAGGAACAGGTTCAGCTTGGCCGGGGCCGGCCACCAGGACCAGCCCGCATCCTCCGCACCCGCGCTCATGGCGCGCCCTGCCCCCACTGGTCCACCAGCAGGCGAACCTTGGCATCTCCGCTGCTGGCTTCGATCCGGCGCGGCCGGGACGGGCGCCCGGCCTCGGCGGGGTACCAGTCCAGGTACTGGATCTGCCAGCCCATCTGCTGCATGCGGCGCGGGCGGCCTTCGCCATCACGCTCGACCTTGCCCGCGCCGGCGGGATCGGCAACCGCCAGCCCACGCACCCACTCGGGCAGGGAGTTGACCGGGATTTCCCAGCCCGTGGCCTCCAGCAGCAGCTGCTGCGCGTCCTCGCCTTCACGCGGGCCGCCGGCCAGTCCCTCCAGGCGACCGCCTCCATGCTGGCTGTCGCCGGTCAGCTTCCAGCTCTGCCGGGTCACGGGTGCACTGAGCTCGATCACGTAGCGCCGCCCGGCCTGCTGCCAGTCGATGCGTCCACTGCCACCGTCCTTGCCCTTGCTGACCGCTACCCGGCCCTGGAAGGACCACTCCGGCTGCGCCTGCAGCGCCGCTACCCGAGCGGCTTCGGCCTGTGCCGCTTCCGCCGACACGGTCTCGACCACGGCCGGCGCCGGTGTCTTCTGGGTGCCCAGCGACGTGCAGGCAGTCATGGCGACGGTCGCCACTGCCAACAGCAGCGGCCGGAAAAGAACACTCATGGATTGAATTTCTCGCGGGCACGCTGCAGCGCGCGGTTGTCGGGGTCGAGCCTGGCCGCTTCCTCGAAGAAGTGGCGGGCCTCGTCATGCCGGCCGAGCACCCACAGCACTTCGCCGACGTGTGCGGCGATCTCCGGATCCTTGGCCAGGGTCCACGCACGACGCAGCTGCACCAGCGCCTCTTCGTTGCGGCCCAGGCGATACAGCACCCAGCCATAACTGTCGACGATGGCGGCATTGTCCGGCTCGGCCACGCGGGCACGGTCGATCAGTTCCAGCGCCTCCTGGTAGCGACCGGTGCGATCGGCCAGGGTGTAGCCCAGCGCATTCAGCGCCGGCACGTTCTCCGGCTCGGTGATCAGGATCTTGCGCAGGTCGGCCTCGGCACGGGCAATATCATCACGGCGTTCCCAGGCCAACGCACGCGCGTACAGCAGTGCATTCTCGTCCGGGTAAGCGGCCAGACCGCGGGCCAGCGCATCCAGTTCACCTGCATCGTCGCTGGCGCGCTGCCGCAGTTCCGCTTCCAGCAGATAGGCGTCGCGGCGCACCTCATCGTCCACGCCGGCATCGGACTGGATCGCGTGTACCTCGTCCAGCGCCAGGCTCTGGCGCCCGGCAAGCGCCTGTGCGCTCGCCGCCCGCAGGCGGGCCTCGCTCAGTTCGTCGCCGCCCGGCACGCTGTGATACCACTGCACCGCTTCCGGATAACGCTTCAGATACTCCGCGATCTTGCCCAGCAGCAGGCGCTGCGCCGGGTCCGGTTTGGCGGCCTGCCGCGACAGCTCGCTGTACAGGTTGGAAAGGGCCGCCTTGTCTCCCTGCTTGGCCAGCAGCGACGCCCGCATTCCCCAGGTCTGCACGTCCTGCGGCCCTACCGCCAGCACCCGCTCGGCGGCGGCCGGCTGGTTCAGGCTGTCGTAGGCAATGGCCACCGCGTTGCGCAGTTCCGGATCCTGGCGGGTCTTCGGTTCGACCTCGCGCAGCAGCGCCAGCGCGCGATCGGTCTGCCCAGCCTGCTGCAGCTGGCTGGCGCGCAGCAACGCCACGCGCGGCTCTTCCGGGAAGCGCTTGACCACCTCATCGATCATGCGCCGTGCCAGCTCCGGCTTTTCCATCCGCAGCGCCAGGCGACCGAATTCCTGCCAGGCCTCGATCTTCGGCGGGATGGCGTTGGCATCGACCAGCTCGCCCAGCACCTGCGCCGGCACGGCCGGATCGCGCCCACCGCCGACCAGCGCGGCCAGGGCAAACTTCCAGCCACGGTCATCGCTGTCCTGCAGCAGGCTCTGCAGCTCGCTGCGGGCCGCCTTCACGTCGCCCTGGCGCATCGCCAGCGCACCGGCCGCGCTGCGCATGGCCAGCGACCGTGGCGCGCGCTGCTGCCACAGGGCCAGGCCCTGGGCGGCGCTGGCATCGTCGTTGGCCAGCATGGAAATACGGGTCGCGCGCTCGGCTAGGCCGGCATCGCCGTCGCTGCGCTGGGCGGCCTGCAGGTACCAGCGCGCCGCCTCGGCCAGCTTGCCGGCCTGCAGGGCGAACTCGCCGGCCATCACCGGCTCCAGTGCCAGTTCCTCGGTGGCGGCGCCCCGCGCCGGGGGCTTGGCGGGCGCCGCCGACAGGGCCTGGCTGCACGCCAGGGACAGCAGCAGAACACTGGGGATGCGAATCAATGCGGGCATCGTCGGCATCGGGGCCTTAAAATGTCGTCCAATGGCCAGCAGCTTATCGCAAGCAACTGAACAATGACCCTGTGGGTGCTCGGACTGAATCACCAGACCGCGCCGGTGGAACTGCGCGAGCGCGCGGCCTTCGCCGGCGATGCCTTGCCGCGCGCGCTCGGTTCGCTGCGCGACACCCCGCAGATCGCCGAGGCGGTGCTGCTGTCCACCTGCAACCGCACGGAACTGTACGCGGTGGCCGATTCGGCGCAGGCGCTGGACCAGTGGCTGCGCAGCCAGGCCGGCGACCTGCAGGGCTACCTGTACCAGCATGCTGATGCCGACGCCGTGCGCCACCTGTTCCGGGTCGCGACGGGCCTGGACTCGATGGTGCTGGGTGAACCGCAGATCCTGGGCCAGGTGAAGGATGCCTGGTCAACCGCGCGCGACCACGGTCTGCTTGGCCAGCGCCTGGACCGGCTGTTCCAGCAGACGTTCTCCGTGGCCAAGCGTGCGCGCACCGATACCCAGGTCGGCGCCAACCCGGTGTCGGTCGCCTCGGCCGCGGTGCGCCTGGCGCAGAATGCCTTTGCCCGCCTGGATGATTCCACCGTGCTGCTGGTCGGTGCGGGGGAAACCATCGAGCTGGCCGCCCGCCACCTCAGCGAAGGCAAGGTGCGGCGGCTGCTGATCGCCAACCGCACGATCGCCCATGCGCAGGAACTGGCCAGCCGTCATGGCGGCGTGGCCCTGCCGCTGACCGAGCTTGAACGCCATCTGGCCGAGGCCGACATCGTGTTCTCGGCCACCGCCGCACGCGAACCGGTGATCCACCGCGAGACCGTGGCCAATGCACTGCGTGCACGCCGGCACAAGCCGATGCTGCTGTTCGATCTGGCCGTGCCACGCGACATCGAGGCTGAGGTCGGCACGCTCAACGATGCCTTCCTGTACACCGTGGACGATCTGGAACGCGCGGTGGAAGACAATCGACGCGGCCGTCGCGAGGCGGCCGCCGAAGCCGAAGCGATCATCGACCTGCAGGTATCGCGCTTCGTCGAGACCCTGCAGGCCGGCGCCCACCACGCGCCGCTGCGGCAACTGCGTGCCTTCGGCGACGCCACCCGCGCCGAGCTGCTCGAACGTGCCCGTCAGCAGCTGGCCAACGGCAAGCCGGCCGAAGAGGTCATGGAACTGCTGGCCCACGGCCTGACCAACCGGCTCCTGCACCCCCCGACCGCTGCCTTGCGCGCGGCCGCGCTGAGCGGCGATGCCGACCTGACCCGCGCCGCCGAGCGCCTGTTCCCGGCCACGCCGGGTTACCGCCACCCACCCGTGAGAACCGATGACGCCGACCCTGCGCCGTAAGCTGGAAGCGCTGGCCGAGCGCCGCGAAGAACTGGAACGCCTGCTCGCCGAACCCGACGTGGTCGCCGACAACACCCGTTTCCGCGACCTTTCGCGCGAATTCGCCCAACTTGAACCGGTCGCCACCGCACTGGCCGACGAGGCGCGCGCCAAGGCCGACCTGGCCGCCGCCGAGGGCATGCGCGCCGATCCGGACCTGCGCGAGCTGGCCGATGAGGAAATCGCCTCGGCCCAGGCGCGCCTGCAGGAACTGGAGCAGGAGCTGGCCTTGCTGCTGGTGCCCCGCGACCCACGTGACGAGGGCAATCTGTTCCTGGAAGTCCGCGCCGGTACCGGTGGCGACGAAGCAGCGATCTTCGCCGGCGACCTGTTCCGCATGTACGCGCGCTATGCCGAGCGCCAGGGCTGGAAAGTCGAGATCGAGTCCGACAACCCCGGCGAGCACGGCGGCTACAAGGAAGTGGTGGCGCGCGTGGTCGGCCGTGGCGCCTTCTCGCGGCTGAAATTCGAATCCGGCACGCACCGCGTGCAGCGCGTGCCCGCCACCGAATCGCAGGGCCGCATCCACACCTCGGCGGCTACCGTGGCGATCATTCCGGAAGCGGACGAAGTCGATGACATCGTCATCAACCCCGCCGACCTGAAGGTCGACACCTTCCGCTCATCCGGTGCCGGTGGCCAGCACGTCAACAAGACCGAGTCGGCGATCCGCATCACCCACGTGCCGACCGGCGTGGTGGTGGAATGCCAGACCGAACGCAGCCAGCACGCGAACCGCGACAAGGCGATGAAACGCCTGAAGGCGCAGCTGCTCGACGCCGAGCGCCAGCGCCAGGACGCCGCGCAGGCCGAATCGCGCCGCCTGCAGGTCGGCAGTGGCGATCGCAGCCAGCGCATCCGCACCTACAATTTCCCGCAGGGGCGGATCACCGATCATCGTGTGGAAGGCCTGACCCTGTATGACCTGCCCAACATCCTCGCCGGCGATCTGGACCCGCTGCTGCAGCGCCTCAGCCACGAGCACCAGGTGGATGCCCTGGCCCAGCTGTCGGCGGGCTGACGCCGATGTCGGCCTGGCAGCAGCGGCAACAACTGCAGCAGGCGATCGCGCGCCAGCCCGGTGACTTCGTCGCCTGGGTGATGCTGGCCGATCTGGAACTGGAAGCCGGCGACATCGGCGCAGGCGAGCAGGCCGCACGGCGTGCGCTGCAGCTGCGGCCAGACCATCCCGAGGCGCTGGCCCGGCTGGGTCGCGTGGCATGGATGGCCGGTGCGCACGCCGACGCTGCGACGCTGCTGGGACAGGCTTCAGCGCGCGCTCCGGAGCATCCCGGCATCGCGCTGTGGCTGGGCCATGCCCTGGAAGATGCCGGCGACCCCGAGGGCGCGGCGGCCGCGTACCGGCGTGCACATGGGCTGATGCCCGACGAACCCTATATCACCGCCCAGCGACTGGCATGGCAACGCCGCCTGTGCGACTGGCAGGACGTGGAGGCCCTGGCCGCGCAGGTGCGCGGCGCGGTCGCGACCGGGCAGGGCGCGGTCGAGCCCTTTGCCTTCCTCAGCGAAGACGCCAGCGCCGCCGAGCAGCTGGCCTGCGCCCGCACGCGCGCCGCAGCGGTGGCCGCATCGGTGCGGCCGATGCCCGCTGTGAAGGTACGGACACAGGGAGCCCTGCGGATCGGCTTCCTCTCCAACGGCTTCGGCGCACATCCGACCGGGTTGTTGACCGTTGCCTTGTTCGAGCAGCTGGGCCGCCACCCGGAACTGCAGCTGCATCTGTTCGCACTGAACCGGGACGATGGCAGCCGCATCCGCCAGCGGCTGCAGGCGGCAACCCGGCTGCACGATCTGGCGGGGCGCCGCCATGCCGACATCGCTGCCGCCATCCGTGCACAGGGCATCGACCTGCTGTTCGACCTGCGTGGCTGGGGCGGTGGCGGCGCGCCGGAAGTGCTGGCGCTGCGCCCTGCCCCGCTGCAACTCAACTGGCTGGCCTATCCCGGCACATCCGGCGCAACGTGGCTGGATGCGGTGATCGCCGATGCGTTCGTCCTGCCAGCGGCGTTGGCGCCCCACCACAGCGAGCGCGTGGTGTACCTGCCGCGCGCGTTCCAGCCCTCGGACAACACCCGCGCGCTCGAGCCGGCACCGGATCGCGCCGCGTGCGGCCTGCCTGGACACGGCGTGGTGTTCTGCTGCTTCAACAACAGCTACAAGCTCAACCCGCGCAGCATGGGGCGCGCGTTCGCCGTCCTGGCGGCGGTGCCTGGCAGCGTTCTATGGCTGTTGTCCGGCCCCGGCCAGGCCGATGCGCGCCTGCGGGCAGCGGCGCAGGCAGCGGGTCTGGACCCGGCGCGGCTGGTGTTCATGCCCAAGCTGCCGCATCCGCAGTATCTGGCCCGCTATCAACTGGCCGATCTGTTCCTGGATACACACCCGTACAACGCGCACACCACGGCCTCCGACGCACTGTGGGCGGGCTGCCCGGTACTCACCTGCCCGGGCGAGACCTTCGCCGCGCGCGTGGCCGGCAGCCTCAACCATCACCTGGGCCTGGCACGGATGAACGTTGCCGACGATGCGGCGTTCATCGCCACCGCCCGCGCGCTCGGCAACGATCCGGCAGCGCTGGCCGCACTGCGCGCCGAACTGGCACAGGCCCGCGCGCGTAGCGGCGTGTTCGACATGGCCGGTTTCGCCCGTGACCTTTCGGCACTGCTGCAGCAGCTGGCGCGCGAGCAGGGCTGGCAGGGCGTCGACGGCGCCTGAGCAGCCGCTGCGCTAGGCTGGGCCCTCCTTTCCGCGCGGCATGACGATGGGCAAGCTCAAACGCAAGGACTACGACGAACTGCTGCTGCCGTTGCAGCTGGAACTGACCGCGATGGCCCGCTGGGTACAGCACAGCGGGCAGCGGTTGCTGGTGCTTTTCGAAGGCCGCGACACCGCCGGCAAGGGCGGCGCGATCCAGGCCATCAGCCAGCACCTCAATCCGCGCCAGTGCCGGGTGGTGGCACTGCCCAAGCCGACCGACCGCGAGGCGACACAGTGGTACTTCCAGCGCTATGTCGGGCACCTTCCGGCAGCCGGAGAGATCGTGCTGATGGATCGAAGCTGGTACAACCGCGCAGGTGTCGAGCGGGTCATGGGCTACTGCAGCGAGAGCGAGTACCAGCAGTTCCTGCGCCAGGCCCCGGTGTTCGAGCAGCTGCTGGTGGATGACGGCATCCTGTTGTTCAAGTACTGGCTGTGCGTGGACCAGGAGCAGCAGGAGAAGCGCTTCGCCGAGCGCCATGTCGATCCGCTGAAGGGCTGGAAGCTGTCACCGGTCGACCTGAAATCGCGCAGCAAGTACAGCGCCTATACCGAAGCACGGGAGGCCATGCTGCGCGCCACCCATCGCGAAGGTGCGCCGTGGACCCTGGTGGACTTCAACGACCAGCGGCTGGGCAGGCTGACCCTGGTACGCAACCTGCTGGACCGGTTGCCCGACACCCGCGTGGACGCGCCTCTGCCGGAGCTGCCGAAGCTGAAGGGCAAGCTGCATCGCGAGCACTACGATGTGCTGAAGCCGATCGAGGACTTTCCTGTCGAGGAGTAGGGGTTGTCTGCAGGGCCTGCGGCCCTGCACCCGCTACGAGCAACGGCAGAAGCAACGGCAACGGCAGACATACCGCGGGGTGGCGGGGCGGTGTCGGAGTGCGGGGACGCCGCAAGTACGTCCCTGTAGGCTTGGCAGCCGCATCCATGCGGCTGACACCCCGCACTCCGACACCGCCCCACCTCTGACAGATATCTGCAATCTGATAGGTCCACGCCATGCGTGATGGAATCTCTCGGATATCGAAATCCAAATTGGGGTCAGATCCGTTTTCCGCAGGAAAACGGATCTGACCCCAATAGCCGTTCCGACAGATCGCAGGGGACTGTCGAAGGCGGGGTGGGTCCGGTTGCGGGGGTGTCCGCGGCATGGATGCCGCGGCCAAGCCCCCATGGATGGGTTCACGGCGTCCCCCGCAACCGGGCCCACCCCGCCATCCCTCAGGGAACCCGCTTCCGCTTCGGCTGTTGCTGTTGCTGTTGCGCGTAGCGGGTGCAGGGCCGCAGGCCCTGCCTACACACCCACTACTTCGCAGCCGCGATCTGCTTCTCGATGTCGGCCGCCGTAACCGGGCCGAGGAAGCTGTGGGCCACCCGGCCCTGCGGATCGATCAGATGCGTCAGCGGCAGCCCCCGCGGCGTGGCGAAGTCCGCCGGCGGATCGAACGGATCCACGATCACGATCGGATAGGTCACCGGATGCTTGGTCAGGAACGACTGCATCTCCGGCACCTCGATGTCCTCATAGGCCAGGCCGACCACTTCGATGTTGCTGCGCATGGCGTGCAGCGCGGACAACTCCGGCATCTCCTTGCGGCATGGTGCGCACCACGTGGCCCAGAAATTCACCACCACCCACTTGCCCCGATGGGCCGCGAGGTCGTACTCGCTGCCATCGACGGCCTTCATCTTCAATGTGGGGAACTCGGCCGTGACACGCTCGGCCGGCGTGTCCTCGGCCGCAGGCGGTGCCGCCGGTGCGGGAGCCTGCGCCGGTGGCTGGCTGCTGGCCGGGGTCGCGTCCTGCGCAGGCTTGCAGGCCGCCAGGGCAAGCGCCACGGCCAATGGAACTGCCAGCAGCAGCGGAGTCGTGCGGGTCATGGGGTGTCTCCGGAATCGGGATAGATATCGCTGACGCGACGCTTGAGGCGCTCACGCAGAGGCAGGCGCAGTTCATCCAGCGCCGCCAGCGCGGCCTGGCCCAGGCTGTCTTCGCGGTAGGGCAGATGCTGCTCCGCCACCGGGATGCGCAGTTGGGTGCATTCGTACAGATCGGCCAGGCTGACCTGGTCCAGGTCGCGCGCGAGCAGCCATTCACCCCGCTCGTCGCGGCGCAGCAGGCCGATGGCCTCCAGTTTGCAGGCCAGGTCCTGCAGCAGCGAGTCGGTCAGCATCGGCTCCAGCCGCAGGATCTCGTCATCGGCCAGCCCCCTGCCCCGGGCACGCGCCTGGTGGAAGCGGCCGAGCAGGCGCAGCAGCCCATAGAATTCATAGCCCTGCGGCAGGCGCAGCTCGACCGGCTGGTAGCGGAACGCCGCCATCGACGATGCCAGCGATGCGCCCAGCAGCACCGCCACCCAGCACAGATAGATCCACAGCAGCAGGATCGGCACGAACGCGACCGTGCCATAGAGCTTCTGGTAGGACTGGAAACTGCCCAGATAGGCACCGATGCCCCACTTCACCAGCTCCAGGATCACCGCCGCCAGGATCGCGCCGGGGACTGCATGCCGCCATTTCACCGTATGGTGCGGCACGACCCGGAACATCAGGCTGATGCAGACGAATTCGATCAGCACCGGTGCCAGCCGCAGCGACAGGTCGGCCAGCCAGCGCCCCTCCTGGGTCCCGAACAGCGGCATTGCCAGTACCCGTGCCGACACTGCCAGCGAGGCGGCGGCAAGCATCGCGCCCAGGGTCAGCACGGTCCAGTAGACCAGGAAGCGGGTCAGCTTGGGCCGGGTCGATCCGACCCGCCAGATCTTGTTGAACGTCTCTTCCACGCTGTTGAGGGTGATCAGCAGCGAGACGACCAGGGCGATGAAGCCGGCCGCGGTGAGCTGGCCAGCGCTGGCCGAGAACTGCCGCAGGTAGCCTTCGGCGGCGCGTGCGGCATTGGGCACGAAGTTGGAGAAGACATAGTCGCTGAGCTGGTCGCTCCAGCGGTCGAAGACCGGGAAGGCCGAAAGCACGCCGAACACCACGATCGCCAGCGGAACCAGGGCGAATACCGTGGTGTAGGCCAGTGCGGCGGCCGCCTGGAACAGGCGGTCATCGAGAAAGCGGTGCCACAGGAAGCGGCCGAAGCTGGCGGCACGCGCACGATCGCGCGCGCGTTCCATCCATAGGTTGAGCGTATCCAGAGGTTCCATCGGCGCAAGGGTACCCGATGCGGAATGCACGCAGGATAGCCATACTGGCGTCCACACGATGAGGAGACCTGGGCACGATGGGCGAGATCCTGGTGCTTTACTACAGCCGCGGTGGCTCGGTGGCACGGCTGGCGCGCCAGATCGCGCGGGGAATCGGCGAGGTGCCGGGAATGGTGGCGCGGCTGCGCACGGTGCCGCCGGTGGCGGCCGTGACCCAGACCGCACAGCCGCCGGTGCCCGACGATGGCGCCCCCTACGTGAGCGTGCAGGATCTGGCCGACTGCCAGGGGCTGCTGCTGGGCAGTCCGACGCGGTTCGGCAACATGGCCGCGCCGGTCAAGCACTTCCTCGATGGACTCGGTGCTGAATGGGTCAATGGCACGCTTGCGGGCAAGCCCGCCGGCGTGTTCACCTCGACCGCATCAATGCACGGCGGGCAGGAATCGACCCTGCTGACCATGCAGGTGCCGTTGCTGCATCACGGCTGCCTGATCGTCGGCATTCCGTTCACCGAACCGGGTTTGAGCCACACCACCAGCGGCGGCACGCCCTACGGCGCCAGCCATGTGGCGGGAGCGGCCGACGACCCGCAGCCGACCGATGATGAGGCGGTGCTGGCGCGGGCGCTGGGCCGTCGCGTCGCCGATATCGCGCAGCGGCTGGCCCGATGAACGCCGCGCCGCGTACGGCTCTGCTGCTGGCCCTGATGGGTCTGGCCGCGCTGTTTGCAGGCTGGTTCATCAACGACAAGCACTGGCTGGCCACCCAGCTGGTGTTCACCGCCCCACCGCTTGCACTGGCCATCGCCCTGCGCCTGGGCTGGCGCAAGGCAGGGTTCTGGGCCTCGGTGCTGGCCCTGGGCTGGTTCAGCCACGGCGTGATGAGCGCCTGGAGCCACCCGGAGACGCGCTGGCTGGCGCTGATCGAGATCGCGCTGGCCCTGCTGGTGATCTTCAGCGCCAGCCTGCCAGGGCTGCGCGCCCGCTTCGGCAGGCGACGCTGACGCTGCGCCTCCCGGGCCGTATCATCTGCGTTCCCGGCCCCGCGCCGCTGCACCTGTCCTGGTTTCGCGCATGCACATGATGGAAGAGCTCCTGGTCGTCACCACCGGTGGCACGATCGACAAGATCTACTTCGACGACAAGTCGGACTACCAGATCGGCGATCCGCAGATCGGCATGATCCTGCGCGAGCTGGGGGTGACGTTCCGCTTCAACGTGATTCCGATCCTGCGCAAGGATTCGCTGCACATCAACGATGAGGACCGCGAGCTGATCCGGGCCACCATCGCCGCGCAGCCGACCCGGCATGTGCTGGTGACCCATGGCACCGATTCGATGGTGCAGACCGGCAAGGTGCTGGCGACGATCGCGGACAAGACCATCGTGATGACCGGCGCGCTCAGTCCGGCACGTTTCCGCGGTTCGGACGCGGAGTTCAACATCGGCTGCGCGATCGGCGCGGTACAGTCGCTGCCGGCCGGCGTCTACATCGCGATGAACGGGCGGATTTTCGACCCGCAGCACGTGCGCAAGAACGTTGCCGCGAACCGCTTCGAATCGGTTTGAGGAACGGAGTGCCGACCAAGGTCGGCACCCACCACGACGCGGCGGCACGCACCACCGCGCGGCCCCATGCAAAAACGCCCCGGCCGAAGCCAGGGCGTGCCCTAGGAGAGGGTCTTGGGCTCAGTACTGGGCGTTGAGGGTCACGCCCGAGAAGGTGCTGTAGGCCTTCACCCGTACGTACCAGGTACCTGCAGCGGGGCTGTTGACCGTGCAGGTCTCGCTGTTGCCGCTCAGGTACGGACGGCACGTGTAGGCGGTATCGGTCGGCGCGCTGCCCTGCCGCAGGTACAGGTCGGCATCACCGCTGCCACCGCTGATCGTCACCCGCAGCTGGCTGCTGCCGGACGGGACATTGACGGTGTAGTTCAGCGAAGCGCCCGATGCGGCACCCAGTCCGCTCACCGGTACGTTGTTCTGCAGCACGGTGCCGCCCGGGTTCGGGTTGCCACCGCCATTGATCGCTGCCGCCACTGCAGCATCGGCGTCGATGATGCCGGCGCCACAGCCACCCGAACAGGCACCCGGCAGCGGCCGAGCGGTGCTCTTGATGATGCTTTCCACCTGGGCCGGGCTCAGCGGGCTCGGTGCGACCGACTGCATCAGCGCGACCACGCCGGCCACGTGCGGTGCTGCCATCGAGGTGCCGTTGTACGAGGCATAGCTGGCGCTGCCCGGCGTGGTGGTGCCGGTGTTGAGAGTGGACAGGATGCCCTGGCCCGGCGCGGAGATGTCGATGCCCGTGCCGTAGTTGGAGAAGCTGGCACGTGCGCCCGCCGACGTGGTGGCCGCCACCGCGATCACGTTCGGGCAGTTGGCCGGTACCGATGAAGACACGTTGGTGTTGCTGTTGCCTGCGGCCACCACGACCGTGGTGCCACGGCCGACGGCGCCGTTGATCGCGTTCTGGTAGGTGGTCGAGCAGCTGCCGCCACCACCCAGCGAGAGGTTGATGACCTCGGCCGGATTGGCATTGGCCGGCACGCCGCTGACACTGCCGCCGGAGGCCCACACGATGGCGTCGGCGATGTCGGAGGTGTAGCCACCGCACTTGCCGAGCACGCGCACCGGCACGACCTTGGCATTGAAGGCAGTACCCGCCACGCCGGTGCTGTTGTTGGTCACCGCTGCCACGGTGCCGGCAACGTGGGTGCCGTGCCAGCTGGAGTTGGAGGCCGGGTAGCCTGCGCCACATTCGTTGGCGGCGTACCAGTCACCCTCGTCGTTGGGATTGCTGTCGCGGCCACCGCCGTCGCGTGCCATTGCCGCGTCGCTGATGAAGTCATAGCCGGGCAGGATGTTGGCGTTCAGATCGGGGTGGTTGGTGATGCCGGTGTCGATCACCGCGACGACCACGCCGGTGCCGGTGGCCTTGTCCCAGGCCGGGCGCACGTTGATCGAGGCGTTGGACGTACCGAACCCCCACTGTTCGCTGAAGCGGGTGTCGTTCGGCGTCAGCGTCGCGCGCATGATCTGGTCGACTTCCACGTACTCGACGTTGGGGTCGGCGGCGAGCTTGCGCATCAGCAGTTCGGATTCGGCCTGGTCCAGCGGACGATCGGTCCTGACCAGGGTCGGGCCGACGGCCAGCTTGCGGACCTGCTGCAGGCCCAGCGCGCGGCCCTGGCTGCTGGCAAGGCCCGCAGCCGCTGTCTTCAGCGACGATGCCAGGGCGGTGGTGTTGGCCACCGGCGCACTGCCGTCGCGATACTTGACGATGAAACGCTGGTGCGTCGGCGCGGACTGCAGCCCGCTGAGCTGGACATCACCGGCCAGCGCAGGCGTGGCCAGCAGCAGCGATGAAAGAACGGAAGCACCAAGGACCACCCACACTCGACGCACACGCGGTTGCGTTACCTGGGACATCGTATTTCCCTTTCTAGTGGTGTGAATGCCGGAATCGGCAGAAACACCGGCCCGAACCATGGGCTGGCTTGCGTTGGCGAGGTCCGGAGTCCGGCGAGCCAGCGGATCCCCCTTACGATCCGCCGTGCCGATGACGCTAATGGCCTAAACCGGACACCACAATATTTTCAGTGTCTTTTCAGGAACATGAAATGTTCGATCTGAGACTTTCCGGGTCGAGGGTTTGTGAAGATGAAGGAACTTTCGCGCCACGCGCACGAACCTGACTGGGCAGATGTCCTGTCCACCGATGACTTTGCCGACATCGGCGGCCGGCCTCCCCCGTAAACGACGAAGGCCCGTCGCGGGGACGGGCCTTCGGGGAACAGCGCAGCCGGGCATGGGCCCGGCGCTACCGACTGGCGGGAGGATCAGCCCAGCCTGACCAGCCAGTTGTGGCGGTCCGGCAGGCGGCCGTACTGGATGTCGGTCAGTTCCTTGCGCAGCGACATGGTCACTTCGCCGGCCGGCGCGTTGAGGTCGCCCACCGAGAAACCTTCGCCCTTGAGCTGGCCGATCGGGGTCACCACCGCAGCGGTGCCGCAGGCGAACACCTCGCTGATCGCACCGGATGCAACGCCGTCCTTCCACTCGTCGATGCTGACCTTGCGCTCCTCGACCTTCATGCCGCGGTCGCGGGCCAGCTGCAGGATGCTCTCGCGGGTGATGCCTTCCAGGATGCTGCCCGACAGCTGCGGCGTGACCAGGGTGCCGTCCTTGTAGACCAGGAAGACGTTCATGCCGCCCAGTTCCTCCAGGTACTTGCCCTCGACCGGGTCGAGGAACAGCACCTGCGAGCAGCCCTGCGCCTGGGCCTTCTGCTGCGGCAGCAGCGAGGCGGCGTAATTGCCACCGCACTTGGCCGCGCCGGTGCCGCCCTTGGCCGCACGCGCATATTCGGTGGACAGCCAGATCGACACCGGTGCCACGCCCTTGGCGAAGTACGGACCGGCCGGGCTGGCGATGACGTAATAGCCGGCCTTGTGCGCGCCACGCACGCCGAGGAAGGCCTCGTCGCCAATCATGAACGGGCGGAAGTACAGGCTGGACTCATCCGCCGACGGCACCCAGGCGCTGTCCACGGCGATCAGCTGTTTCAGCGACTCGACGAAGATCTCCACCGGCAGTTCCGGCAGCGCCAGGCGCTGTGCCGAGCGCTGCAGGCGACGGCCGTTGGCATCCGGACGGAAGGTCCAGATCGAGCCGTCGGCATGACGGTAGGCCTTGATGCCCTCGAAGATCTCCTGTCCGTAATGCAGCACGGCCGCTGCCGGGTCCAGCTGCAGCGGGCCATAGGCACGCACGTTGGCGTTGTGCCAGCCGGTGTCCTTGTCCCACCGCACTTCCACCATGTGGTCGGTGAAGTGCAGGCCGAAACCCGGCTTCTCCAGGATCGTGGCGCGCTCTTCAGCGCTGCGCGGGTGGTCCGAACGGGTGACGGCGAAGCTGGGGATGGACTGGGACACCGGAGGATTCCTGTTCTGGTTGCGGGTAGTGCCGGGCCCGCGTCACTGCGGGCCCTGGGTCAAAGCATGCCGGTCTCGAGACGGGCCGCCTCGGACATCATGTGCTGGTTCCATGGCGGATCGAACACCAGCTCGACGTCGGCCTCGGCCACCGTCGGGATCATTTCCAGCTTGCTGCGCACGTCGTCGACCAGGATGTCACCCATGCCGCACGCGGGCGCGGTCAGGGTCATCTTCACGTCGATCTCGCGCTGGCCCTCGTCCAGATGCTTGATCTCGACCTCGTAGACGAGGCCCAGTTCGACGATGTTCACCGGAATTTCCGGATCGAAGCAGGTGCGAAGCTGCTGCCATACCAGTTGCTCCACCTGTTCGTCGGTGGCGTCGGCCGGCAGTTCCAGCGGAGCGGGTGCTTCCTTGCCGATGGCGTCGCCATCCTTGCCGGCGATGCGGAACAGGTTGCCTTCGACGAATACCGAATAGCTGCCGCCCAGCGCCTGGGTGATGTATCCATAGCTGCCGGCGGGCAGGGTCACGGTGTCGCCCTGCGGGACCATCACGGCCTCGCAATCGCGTTCGAAGTGGACAGGTTCGCTGCTACGGGAATACATGGGGACCGATATGGGGCCGTGGCCATGGCCACGCAAGACGGCATTCTAGCCCAGCCGTCCTGCGCCCGCCGGTGCACCGCGGCAAACCACAGTATCCTGTGGGTGACTTTCAGGAAGCTTCGATGTCCTCCAATGCCGCGCGTGCCAGGACCGTGACCTGGCTCTGGCCCTTCATGCTGCTGCTGGGCCTGGTTGTTGCTCCCCTCGCCTGGATGCTGCTGGCCCTGATGACCGGCCGCCAGGTCGGCTGGATGGCAGTGCTGACCGCTCTGGAACTGGTGTTCATGCTGCGTCTGGGCACACTCGGTCCCGGCCGTCTTCGCGTGGCCCTGGTGGTGGCCGGCACGCTGCTGGTGGCGGCGGCGGCGAACTGGGCGATCGCCAGCGCCTGGATGGGCGGCTCGATGGGGCTCAACCCCTGGGACGCCTCGCTGCGCATGGGCCCGCATCTGGCCTGGACGCTGATCAACCTGGCCAATGGCGCGATGGAATGGCTGTGGCTGGCGATCGGCGTGGCCGTCGGCGCCTGGCTGGCGCGCTGATCGCACCTGACGTGGGTAGCGCCGGGCCATGCCCGGCGAGCGCAGCGCCCCGCGCATCAGGCGCCGGGCCATGCCCGGCGCTGCCGCTACAGCTCAATGCCCGCCGTCGAGCGCCTTCAGCTCGCTGACCAGCGACGCTGCCGCCTCAGCGCCGTCCCCGTACAGCATGCGCGTGTTGTCGGCGTAGAACAGCGCATTCTCGATCCCGGCAAAGCCGGTCCCGCGACCGCGCTTGATCACCACCACGTTGCGTGCGTTGATCACGTCCAGCACCGGCATGCCGTAGATCGGACTGGCCGGATCGGTACGTGCGACCGGATTGACCACGTCGTTGGCGCCGATCACCAGCACCACATCGGTACTGGCGAACTCGGGATTGATGTCGTCCATGTCGGCGATCAGGTCGTACGGCACACCGGCCTCGGCCAGCAGCACGTTCATGTGCCCGGGCATGCGCCCGGCGACCGGATGGATGGCGAACTTCACCTTGACCCCGCGCTGCCCCAACCGCTGTGCCAGTTCCCAGATCTTGTGCTGGGCCTGGGCCACGGCCATGCCGTAACCGGGCACGATCACCACGCGCTCGGCGAAGGCCATCATTGCCGCCACATCGGCCGCCTCGATCGGCTTCTGCGCGCCGGTGATCGCCTGTGCCTCTCCGCCTGCACCACCCCCGAAATTGGAGAACAGCACGTTGCGGATAGGCCGGTTCATCGCCTTGGCCATCAGGCGGGTCAGCAGGATGCCCGCCGCGCCGACCATCATGCCGGCGATGATCAAGGCCTCGTTGCCCAGCACGTAGCCCTCGAAGGACACCGCCAGACCGGTGAATGCGTTGTACAGCGAGATCACCACCGGCATGTCGGCGCCACCGATCGGCAGCGTCATCAGCACGCCCAGCGCCAGTGCCAGCACGAAGAAGGCGATGATCGCCCAGGTGCTGAGCGTGCTGGCCGCGACGATGGCCAGCACCACCACCGCCAGCGCCACCAGCAGGTTCAACGCCTGCTGCCCTGGCCAGATGACCCGCTTGTCGAGGCGGCCATCCAGTTTGGCCCAGGCGATCACGGAGCCGGACAGCGACACCGCGCCGATCGCGGCGCCGACCACCGCCAGCAGCAGCACGGTGGTGGAAGGCTGGCGTGCGGCAAGGTCGGCCAGCGCCTGTTCGCTCCAGTGCGTGGTATCGCGATGGGCCAGGAAGGCGTAGCGCAGCAGTTCGACCGCACCGATCGCCGCCGCCGAACCACCGCCCATGCCGTTGTACAGCGCCACCATCTGCGGCATGTCGGTGACCGCGACCTTGCCGGCCGACCACCAGGCCAGGCCGGCACCCAGCAGCAGCGCGACCAGGATAAGCGGCACGTTGTGCAGCTCGGGCAGGAAGAAGGTGGCCGCGGTGGCCAGCAGCATGCCCAGCCCGGCCCAGCGGATGCCGCTGCGCGCGGTCAGCGGCGAGGCCATCCGCTGCAGGCCGAGCAGGAAGAGCGTGGCGGCCACCAGGTAGCTGGCCTTGACCAGCCAATCGAGCAGTTCGACGGTGCTGATGTTCAAGCCTGCGGCTCCTTCGGTTCGTCCTTGCCTGCCCGCGGCGCGCTCGGCCTGAACATCTCCAGCATGCGCGCGGTGACCACGTAGCCGCCGGCGGCGTTACCGGCACCGAGCACCACGGCGATGAAGCCCAAGGCCTTTTCCAGCGGCGTCTGTGCGTGGCCGAGCACCACCATCGCGCCGATCAGCACGATGCCGTGGATGAAATTGGAACCCGACATCAGCGGGGTGTGCAGGATCACCGGCACCCGCGAAATGATCACGTGGCCGGCGATGGCGGCCAGCATGAAGATGTACAGCGCCACGAACCCGTCACTCATCAGCAACGCTCCCGCTCTGTCTTCGTCGGCCCATCATAACCATGGGCTGAACCCGGCGCGCATCCTCGTCAACCGGGGCCGCGCTCACGCGTTGTCGATGGTGACCCCGAGCAAGGAACCGTACCCTGTGCTGGTGAGCAGCCCCATCCCCCCGACCGCCGACACCGATGCCCTGCCGGCGTCGCTGGAAGCGTTCCTGGCGAGCATCGGCCCGCGCGCGTTCCGCTTCGCCGAGGCCGGCCTGCGCCAGCGCGAGGATGCCCTGGACGCCGTGCAGGATGCCCTGCTGCGCATGCTGGACTATGCCGACAAGCCCGCCAGCGAATGGGCGCCCCTGTTCTGGAGCATCCTGCGCCGGCGGGTGATCGACCTGCAGCGCCGACGCCGCTTCCGCCTCCCGTTCTGGCGCGACAACCAGGATGCCGACGGTGCCGACATCGACTGGGCCGACCCCGGCCCTACCCCGGCGCAGGCGCACGAGCAGCACCAGCAGTACCAGCAGCTGGTGCAGGCGCTGCGTACGCTGCCCGCCCGCCAGCGCGAAGCGTTCACCCTGCGCGTGCTGCAGGAACTGGACGGCGCCACCACCGCCCGCGCCATGGGCTGCAGCGAAGGCGCGGTAAAGACCCATCTCGCACGCGCCCGGCAGGCGCTGCAGGATTATCTGGAGAACCTCCCGTGAACCGCTCCCTGCCCTCCGATGACGCCTTGCGGCGCCTGCATGCGCATTCTCTGCAGGCGCTGTCGCCGGCAACGCTGTCGCGCTTGCGCCAGGCCCGCCAGGGCGCCCATGCAGCCCATCGTGGGCGCTGGCGTTGGTGGCTGGCCAGCGCCTGCTCGCTGGTGGTGGCGCTGGGCATCGGCGTGCAGTTCACCGGTCCGGACCTGCCGACGCGGCCAGCCCCGGTACCGACCGTTGCTGCAGTGGAAGACAACAGCGCGCTGTACGACGAGAATCCCGATCTGTACCTGTGGCTGGGCGACACCGACCTGGCGATGGAGTGAATCATGCTGCGACATCTCTCCCTGCCCCTGCTGATCGCCCTGGCGCTGCTGCCTGCAGCACCGGTGCTGGCGCAGACCCATGCGCCCGCGCCGCCCGCTCCCGGTGCTCCACTGCCTGCCTGGGATCAGCTCAGCCCCGCCCAGCGCGAGGCGGTGCTGGCCCCGCTGCGCGACCGCTGGAACGGCGCCGATGCCGGTCAGCGCCAGCGCATGCTGGCCCATGGCCAGCGCTGGCAGTCCATGAGCCCGGAAGAGCGCGACAAGGCCCGTCGTGGCCTGCGCCGGTTCGAGCACATGAGCCCGGAACAGCGTGAACAGGCACGCGCACTGTTCGGGCAGATGCGCCAGCTGCCCCCTGCCCAGCGCGACGCCCTGCGCGATCGCTGGTCCCGGATGACGCCGGAGGAGCGTCGCGACTGGGTGCGGGACAACCCGCCACCGGCAAAGCCGCGGTAGGCCTTCGGGATACAGGGGTCAGATCCCTTTGCCAGAGGCAAAGGGATCTGACCCCATGTCATTCTGGTCCCGGATGACGCCGGAGGAGCGTCGCGACTGGGTGCGGGACAACCCGCCACCGGCAAAGCCACGGTAAGCCTTCGGGATACAGGGGGTCAGATCCCTTTGGCAGAGGCAAAGGGATCTGACCCCATGCCATTCACGCCTGCCAGCGCGTCTTTGCCAGCAGTTCGTCTTCCCAGTCGAAGCTCAGCTGCCCTTCGCGTACGAACAGGGCAACGAAGTTGAGCAGGTTGCGCGCATACATCTCGCTGGCCTGGGTCGCACCCCGGCTGGCCAGGCCCAGTGGTCCATCGATGGTCACGCCCTGGTGTTCGATGCACTGCCCCGGCTGGGTCAGCGCGCAGTTGCCGCCGCTCTCGGCCGCCAGATCGACGATCACACTGCCCGCCGCCATGCCTTCCACCATCGCCGCAGTGACGATGGTCGGTGCCGGACGGCCCGGCACGGCTGCGGTACAGATCACTACATCGACGCTGCGCAGATGGTCGGCCAGCCGCCGCTGCTGCTCGGCCCGTTCTTCCTCGGTCAGCGCCCGCGCGTAGCCGCCCTCGCCGGCCGCGCTGACGCCCAGGTCGAGGAAGCGTGCGCCCAGCGACTGGATCTGCTCGCGCGTTTCCGGCCGCACATCGAATCCTTCCACCTGGGCGCCGAGGCGGCGCGCAGTAGCGATCGCCTGCAATCCTGCAACGCCAGCGCCGATCACCAGCACCTTGGCCGGACGCACGGTACCGGCCGCGGTGGTCAGCATCGGGAAGAAGCGTGGTGCACGCTCGGCTGCGATGAGCGCAGCCTTGTAGCCCGCCATGCCGGCCTGCGAACTGAGCACATCCATCGCCTGCGCACGGGTGGTGCGCGGCAACAGCTGCAGCGGGAACAGCAGCAGGCGGTCCTCGCTGGCCAGCGCCGCCAGTGTCGGATCGCTGGCCGGCGTCAGCAGGCCGACCACGGCTGCGCCCGGCTTGAGCCGGGCCAGCACCTGCGCCGGCGGCGCCTGCACGCACAGAAGGATGTCGATCTCGCCCCAGCGACCGTCATCGAATGCACGTGCGCCCGCGTCCTGATAGGCGGCATCGGGAAAACCGGCGGCCTCGCCCGCACCGGTTTCGTACCAGACGGTGACGCCCAGTGCGGCGAGCTTGCGCGCGGTCTCCGGCGTCAACGCTACGCGCCGTTCGCCCGGCGCGGTCTCCTTGATCCCCAGCAACGCCACGGCCATGCAGGTCCCCGCTGATCGGTGAGTTTTCCCGATCCTAGCAGGCGGCTCCCGCTCAGTGCAGGGTGGCGTTGCCCGGGTCGAGGCGGTCGATCACGCCCTGCATGGCGCTGTCGAAGGCGCCATCGTCGACATGCGCACGCAGGCGGCCCAGCCGCACCATCACCGCCAGTTCCTCCGGCGAAGCCACGCAGAAGCGCACGCCACGCCGGTTGACGAACAGCAGCCGGGAAGAAATCGGGCTCACCCAGGACAGCTTGCCGGCCTGCACCTTGCCGTCCTTGTCGACGAAGTCCAGCCAACTGCCGATCTCCATCCGGCGGAAGCGATCGGCATCGGCATTGTCGAAATCGTCGGTATCCACCTGGCTGCCCAGTTCGACCGTCGGCGAGTCCGCAACCGGCGGCATGGGCAGGACAACCTGCGGCAGCTCCGGCAGCGCACGTTCCAGCTCCGGCCGTGACTCGGCGATGCCCTGCAGGGTGTCATGCAGTGCATCGATGGCCGAGGTTGCCGCATCGCCGTGTACGCCGACACTGGCGAACACCTTGGCCAGCACCGGCTGCCAGGCTTGCAGCCAGGGCTTGCCGATGATCTGCCGGCGCGCTTCGGCCACTTCCTCCAGCAGGCCATCGCCCAGAGCCAGGGCTTCGGCGACCGATGCACCGTCTTCGCCCTCGCGCAGCAGCGCCAGGGTCAGGTGGTGCTGCCACGGCTGGCGCAGGAACTCGGCGATGGCCGGTGGCAGGGTGGCATCGCCTATGCGGCGATCCAGCTCGGTGGCCGCGCGCGTGCGGGCCATTTCCAGCTTTTCCTGGCCGCGCTGCGTTTCCGCTGCGCGCCGCTCGGCAATCTCGACGCGGCGACGGTGCTGCACCAGGAAGTCGCGGAACTCCTCTTCCAGGGTGAGGAAGATGGCCAGGTTCTCGTTGAACTCGGCGACCAGGCGCTCGATGATCTCCTCCACCTTGGCCATCAGCATGCGCTCGGCCTGGCTCTCGCCGGTGTTGCCTTCGCAGGCCTCGGCCAACGAATTGAGCAGCTTGCGCGCCGGATGGGTCTTCTGCACGAACATGCGGCGGTCGAGCATGGCGACCTTGACGAAGGGCACCACCAGGCGGCCGATCAGTTCGCGCGAGCGACCCTCCAGTTCGCGTTCATCCAGCATGACGTCGAACAGCATGCCGACCAGGTCGATCGCGTCCTCGTCCTGCGGATCCAGGCGGGTCTGGCCCGGGTCGACGCCCAGCCGGGTGGCGCTGGACAACACCTCGCTCTTCAGGCGCTGCGCGAGCGACTCACCATCCTCACCGATCGCCGCACGCAGCGTGGCGCTGGGGGTCGCCTGCAGCAGCGACAGCACCGACATCATCTCGCGCTGGCTCAACGGGCGCTGCTGGCCCACGGCCACCTGCGCGGCCGATGTTGCGTCCTCACGCACGTGGCGCGTCTGCTGCAGCAGTTCCTGCAGCGCTTCCAGCAACATCCCCTGCTGGCCATAGGCCTCGCTGCCGGCGGCGCCGGGACCGTCCCCACCGGCCTGCTGAAGGTGGCCTCGGCGCTCGGACCAGCGCGCGGCGAAGCGCTGCGCCCACGCCGGTGCGGCCTGCTCGTCATCGCTGAAATCGCTGTCGAACCCCGGCACCGGGCGCTGTTCGACCAGATCGTCCAGCCCCTGCGGTGGACGCGGGCCCGGGGCCGCCGGGGTGCGGCGCACCGCGCCCATCTGCGACATCACGCCGGCCGCCGCGAGCTGCTCGTCCAGCTTGTCGTAGATGCGGCCGACCGGCGCGCGCAGGTCGCGCTCGCACAGCTTGATCAGCACCAGGTGGACTTCCGGCGCCAGTTCGCAGCCGGCGAAGGCCTCGTGGATGGCCACGCCCAGATGTTCCGGGCTGATCGGGTTCAGGTCGGCATCCAGCGGCACATCGCCGGCCAGCCAGCCCAGGCGGCGGTCCAGCCGCGCCAGAACCGGCTTGAAATCACGCAGCAGCACCGTGGCGAAGTTGCGCACCGCCAGCCGCGATTCGAGCACGTGCTCGGCCAGCAGGCTCAGGCCATCCTCGGCCGGGCCGGACAGGGTCGCATCCGCCGACAGTGGCTCTCCGGCAACCAGAGCCGCCCAGGCGCGTTGCAGATGGCCGGCAAAGGCCGCCGCTATCTCCTCGCGCCGCCGGCGCAGCTCGCGCATCGCATCAAGGAACAGCAGCTGCGAGGCGCCGGCATTGCCGGCACGGTCGAACAGGGCGTCGTCGAAGCGCGCCAGTGCCGCCCCGAAGGCCTGGCACAGCGCGGGCAGGACGGCGTCACGGGCAAGCTGGAACTGGGCCGGGTCACGACCCGACGTTCCCAACGGTGTGGGCGCGCTCATCATTCGGGAAGGCTCCCCACCTTCTCTGGTGCGACAGACAACATGGACATCGCGACGACCGGCACACCCCATGTACCGATACGTCGATGGTAGGCCGGCCCGCCCCTCACGGACAGTGAAACAGTCCTCACTTCAAACCTCGTGACCCACGGCCCGGCAAGAGGGATATCGTAAGCCGTGCAAGGCCCGCGAGGCGAGAGGAAGCCGGCGTCCGATTGCCGCCAGTGGCATGATGTTCATCACAGTTTGATAGTGAGGGGACAGACGCCGCAGCCACGGCGTCATCGACCACCGCGACTATAATCAAATGCCCGTGATGACCGGTTCAGACGCCATGCCCGACCCCGCCGCCCTGCTTGCCCTCGATGCCCGCCGCTCGGTGCCCTCGCGGCAGCTGGGCGAGCCCGGGCCGGACCCGCAGACCCTGCTGCGCATGCTCTCCTCGGCGGTGCGGGTGCCCGACCACGGCAAGCGGGTGCCGTTCCGGTTCCTGAAGATTGCCGGCGATGCGCGTCACACTCTGGGCGCGTTCCTGGCCGAGCGCAGCCGCCAGCGCGATCCCACTGCCGGCGAGGCCGTGTTCGAGAAGGATCGCCAGCGTTTCAGCCATGCGCCGCTGGTGATCGTGGTGGTGGCCAGCCCCCGCCCCGACCCGAAGGTGCCCGAGCAGGAGCAGCTGATGACCGCTGGATGCGTCTGCTTTGCCCTGCTGCAGGCCGCACAGGCGCTGGGCTTCGGCGCCCAGTGGCTGACGGCGTGGATGGCGTTCGACCCGGCCGTACACGCCCATCTGGGGCTGGCCGACGGCGAGCGCATCGCCGGTTTCATCCATATCGGCACCGCCCGCGCCGACGTGCCCGAGCGCGAGCGTCCGGATCCAGCTGCCCTGCTGCGCGACTGGACGCCACCGGCATGACCTTGCCGGCACCGGCGCCGGCGCTGTACCTGGTCGACGCCAGCATCTACGTGTTCCGTGCCTGGCACTCGCTGCCCGACCAGTTCCAGGATGCGCAGGGCTGGCCGACCAATGCCGTGCACGGCTTCGCGCGCTTCCTGCTGGACCTGCTCGAACGCGAGCGTCCGCAGCACATCGCCATCGCCTTTGACGAGGCGCTGGACAGCGGCTTCCGCCATCGCCTGTATCCGGCGTACAAAGCCAACCGCGATCCGGCTCCGGAGGCGCTGAAGCGCCAGTTCGTGCATTGCAAGGCACTGTGCGCGGCGCTCGGTCTGGCCGTGCTTGCCCATCACGACTACGAGGCCGACGACCTGATCGGCAGCGCCCTGCATGTGCACCGCGGCAGCCACCGCGGTGTCATCATTTCCGCCGACAAGGACCTGTCGCAGCTGCTGCTGGACCACGACGAGCAGTGGGACTATGCGCGCAACCAGCGCTGGAGCGTGGCCGGGGTGAAAGCGCGGCATGGCGTGCATGCGCACCAGATCGCCGACTACCTGGCACTGTGCGGCGATGCGGTGGACAACATCCCCGGCATCAGCGGCGTCGGCAGCAAGTCCGCGGCGGTCCTGCTGGCCCACTTCGGCAGCCTGGATGTGCTGTACGAGCGCCTGGACGAAGTGCCCTTCCTGCGCCTGCGCGGCGCAGCGCAGATGGCAGTGCGCCTGCGCGAGCAGCGCGAGCATGCCCTGCTCTGGCGACAGCTGACCACCATCGCGCTGGACGCGCCGCTGGAAGGCTGCCAGCCTGGCCTGCTGCGGCAGACGGCCGACCCGGAGCTGCTCGGCGGCCTGTGCCAGACCCTGCGCTTCGGCCCGATGACCCGCCGCCGGCTGTTCAACGCCGCCGGCATGGCCGACCCGCTTCCCACTCCCTCCTTTTCCAATTCCGGCGAGCCCGCATGAGCCAGCGCAATACCGAAGCCCCGCGTGTCGTCTATGAAGGCAAGTACCAGCGCATGCTGGTACGCGGCACCTGGGAATACAGCGAACGCACCCACGCCGGTGGCCTGGCGGCGATCATCATCGCCGTCACCCCCGAGGACAAGGTGCTGTTCGTCGAGCAGTTCCGCGTGCCCCTGCAGGCATCGACCATCGAGATGCCGGCCGGGCTGGTCGGTGACATCCATGCCGGCGAGTCGATCGAAGTCTCGGCGGTACGCGAACTGGAAGAAGAGACCGGCTGGACCGCCGAGCACGCCGAAGTGCTGATGATCGGCCCGACCTCCTCAGGCGCCAGCAGCGAGAAGATCGCATTCGTGCGCGCCACCGGCCTGCGCCGGATCGGCGAAGGCGGCGGCGATGACAGCGAGGACATCACGGTGCACGAGGTCCCGCTCAAGCAGGCTGCCGCGTGGCTGGTGCAGAAGATGGGCGAAGGCTACGAGCTCGATGCCAAGCTCTGGGCCGGGCTGTGGATGATCGAACATCACCTGGACGGGCGCCCGCGTGGCTGACGCCGACCTGCACACCTTGCCGGCATTGCTGGGCGCTGACGACCCGGCGATCTACACCATCCACCGGCCGCAGGGCGCTTCGCCGTACCTGCTGCTGGCCGATCACGCCGGGCAGCAGGTACCGCGCTCACTGGCCGGCCTCGGCCTGCCGCAGCGCGAACTTGACCGCCATATCGGCTGGGACATCGGCATCGCCGGCACCACGCGTGCATTGGCCGAACGGCTGGATGCCTGGGCCATCGAGCAGACCTATTCGCGCCTGCTGATCGACTGCAACCGTCCGCTGGCATCGCCGACCCTGATTCCGGAAGCAAGCGATCACACCGTGGTACCGGGCAACGCCGGCCTGTCGGCCGCACAACGGCAGCAGCGCATCGACGCGATCCACGCGCCCTATCACGCCCGCATCGAAGCGGAACTGGATGCGCGCCGCGAAGCCGGCCGCCCGACCCTGCTGGTGATGATGCACAGCTTCACTCCCTCCATGAACGGCACGCTGCGGCCATGGCATGCCGGCGTGCTGTACCACCAGGACACGCGCTTTGCCCACGCCCTGCTGCAGGCACTGCGCGACGAAGGCGATCTGGTGGTCGGTGACAACGAACCGTATTCGGTAAGCAGTACCAGCGACTACGCGGTACCGGTGCACGGCGAAGGGCGCGGCCTGGTGCACGTCGAACTGGAGATCCGTCAGGACCTGATCGCCGACGCGGCCGGGCAGCAGGCGTGGGCCGAGCGGCTGGCGCGGATCTTCAGCGCGTTGCAGCCACGGCTGCTGGCATCGGTGTAACGCCATCCGGGCCCGGTAGCGCCGGGCCATGCCCGGCGGCACTGGAGGATTCACCGTCGCGTTGCGCCTCGCCGGGGATGGCCCGGCGCTACCGGGTCGTCCTGCAGGTCGATCATGCGTCGTTGGCCAGGCAGGCGGGGACCGCCGGGGCGACCGGCGCCGGGCGCAGGGCCAGCGCGATGACCACGCCGAGCAGTGCAAACACTGCGGCGCCGTACTCCGCACGCACCAGCCCGGCCAGCGCATCCGGAGAGCCGGCAGCTGCCACGTCGGCGTTGGCCACCATCACCAGTACCGCCAGGCCCAGCGCACCGCCGATCTGCTGTGCGGTGGCCGCCATGCCCGACGCCACGCCCTGCTGCGCCGCCGGCACGCCCTGACCCGCCACGATCCACATCGCGGTCCAGGTCATGCCCTGGCCGATGCTCAACACCACCACGCCCGGCAGCAATGGCCAGAAATTCGAGGCATGCGGCAGTGCCGCCGCCACCCAGGCGATGCCGACGGCACCGGCCAGGTTGCCGATCACCAGCACCCTGCGCGCGCTCCAGCGCTGCAGCGTCCACTCGGCAAGCTGGATGCCCACGGTGCACACCGCCGTGGCCGGCAGGAATGCCAGGCCGGCCTGCAGCGGACTCCAGCCGTAGCCGTCCTGGAAGTACAGCGCCATGAAGTAGTACTGCACACCGTAGCTGCTCATGAACGCGAAGGTCAGGCCGAGGGCGGCACGAAGGCCCGGCAGGCGCAGCAGCGCGAACTGCATCAGTGGATCGCGGCTGCGCAGCTCGATCTGCACGAACGCGAACAGGATCAGTATCGACAGCACCAGGCAGCCCAGCGTGACGGGCGCCGTCCACCCCCATTCGGGGCCTTGTACCAGCGTGGTCACCAGCAGGCTGCCACCCAGGGTCACGGTGATGCAGCCGGCCAGATCGAACGAACGGCCCTGCGGGCGCGAAGCATCGGGCGGCAGCCACGCACCGGCGGCAAGCGCGCACGCGGTGGCCAGCGGCACGATCACCGCCAGCACCGCCGGCCAGCCGAAGGCCTGGGTGAGTACGCCACCGAGCAGCGTACCCAAGGCAAGACCCACTGCACTGGCCATGCTCCAGATCGCCAGCGCGCGGTTGCGGGCCGGGCCTTCTTCATACAGGGTGTTGATCAGGGCCAGCGTTGCCGGGAACAGCAGCGCGGCACCGATGCCCTGCGCTGCGCGCGCGATGATCAGCAGGCCCGCATTCGGCGCCAGCGCGCCGAGCAGCGAAGCCACCGCGAACAACAGCATGCCCAGGCGGTAGAAGCGACGGCGGCCGATCAGGTCGGCGGCACGCCCGCCCAGCAGCAGGCTGCCGCCGAAGGCCACGGTGTAGGCACTGACCACCCATTGCAGCTGCTGCGCGTTGATCTGCAGCGCGCGGCCCATGTCATGCAGCGCGACAAAGATGATGGTGGCATCCAGGGCGATGATCAGCTGGGCGGTGGCCAGCAGGGTCAGTGCCCAGCGCGGGTATTTGAGGGGAGGCATCGGTGGTCTGGAGTGAAGGGGGAGCGCAGTCTCATTGATGCAGCGAAATCAATAAACCCCTCACCCGCCATATCTGTCATGATTTTCTGCATGAGTGGATCATCGATGGACCTCAACGCGGTGCGCATGCTGGTGCAGGTGGCCGAAGCACGCAGCTTCACCGTCGCTGCCGGCCAGCTCGGCCTGAGCCAATCCGGGCTGTCGCGCGCGATCAGCCGGCTCGAGGTGGACCTGGGCGTAAAGCTGCTGCAGCGGAACACGCGCAACGTGGCATTGACCCCGGATGGGCGCCAGTTTGTAGAACAGGTCGCGCCACTGCTGTGCGGACTGGAGGACGCGGAACGGCAGCTTGCAGATCGCCCCTGCACGCCGTCGGGCACGCTGAAGATCAGTGCGCCGTCGATGTTCGGCCGCAAGGTGCTGGTGCCCCTGCTGGCGCCGCTGCTGGAGCGCCATTCACAACTGCAGGTCGAAGCCGTGCTCAGCGATCGCCTGGTCGACCTGGTCGAAGAGGGGTTCGACGCCGCGCTGCGTACCGGCACCATCGCCGACCAGCGCATCGTCGCCCGGCCCCTGCGACCGCTGCGCTGGGTGACCGTCGCCAGCCCGGACTACCTCGCCCGGCGCGGTGCACCGGGCGATGTGGCCGCACTGGCGGGGCATGCCTGCCTGGCCGTGCGCAACCTGCGCAGTGGCCGCCTGGTGGACTGGCAGTTCCTTCAGGACGGCCAGCTGCGCGAGTTCACGCCACCGACGCGGATGGTGTTCGACAGCGGCGACCCATTGGTGGAAGCCGCCATCGCCGGTATCGGCATCGTGCAGGTAATGGACTTCGCCGTGGCCGACGCCTTGGCCGACGGTCGTCTGCTGCGCGTGCTGCAACCGTATGAAGGCCGCAGCCGCGAACTCTCGTTGATCTACCCACCTTCGCGCCAGCACTCGCCGAAGCTGCAGGTGCTGGCCGACGCGCTGCTTGCAGGGGACTGGTAGCACCGGACCAGGCCCGGCGAGTCAAACCGCGGCAACAGATCGCAACGCCGCCGGGCGTGGCCCGGCGCTACCGGAGCAACGTCTGCTGCAGGTAGGGAACGGGCAGCGCCGGGCCATGCCCGGCGAGTCGGAACTGCGGCGACAGATCGCAATGCCGCCGGGCGTGGCCCGGCGCTACCGGAGCAACGTCTGCTGCAGGTAGGGAACGGGTAGCACCGGACCAGGCCCGGCGAGTCAAACCGCGGCAACAGATCGCAACGCCGCCGGGCGTGGCCCGGCGCTACCGGAGCAACGTCTGCTGCAGGTAGGGAACGGGCAGCGCCGGGCCATGCCCGGCGAGTCGGAACTGCGGCGACAGATCGCAATGCCGCCGGGCGTGGCCCGGCGCTACCGGAGCAACGTCTGCTGCAGGTAGGGAACGGGTAGCGCCGGGCCATGCCCGGCGAGTCGGACCGCGACGACAGATCGCGATGCCGCCGGGCGTGGCCCGGCGCTACCGGCGCGTTACGCGAAGCTGTCCGTGGCGCGCACCAGCGCGTCGACATTCTCCGCTTCGAACGCGGAGTGGCCCGATGCCGGGGTGATTTCCAGCTTCGCCTTCGGCCACACCTTGGTCAGGTCCCAGGCATTGGCGAGCGGGCACACCACGTCGTAGCGGCCATGCACGATCACGCCCGGGATGTCGGCGATGCGGTGCGCGTCGCGCAGCAGCTGGTCTTCCACCTCGAAGAAGCCACCATTGACGAAGTAGTGGTTCTCGATACGGGCAAAGGCCAGCGCGAAATGCGGGTCTTCGTGGCTGTTGATGAAGTCGTCATCCACATGCAGGAAGCTGGTCGCACCCTCCCACACGGCCCAGGCCTTGGCTGCTTCCAGGCGGGTCGCCTCGTCTTCACTGGTCAGGCGACGGTGGAACGCCGAGATCAGGTCATGGCGTTCAACCACCGGGATGGGCTTCAGATAGTGCTCCCATGCATCGGGGAACAGGCGGTTGGCGCCTTCCTGGTAGAACCACTCCAGCTCCCAGCGGCGGAGCATGAAGATGCCGCGCAGAACCAGTTCGGTGACGCGCTGCGGATGGGTTTCGGCGTAGGCCAGCGCCAGGGTTGACCCCCAGCTACCACCGAACACCTGCCAGCGGTCGACGTTCAGATGCTCGCGCAGCCGCTCGATATCGGCGACGAGGTCCCAGGTGGTGTTGTCCACCAGATCCGCATGCGGCGTGGAACGGCCGGCACCGCGCTGGTCGAACAGGATGATGCGGTACTTCGCCGGGTCATGGAACTGGCGCATCTTGTCGCTGCAACCGCCGCCCGGACCGCCGTGCAGCATCACCACCGGCTTGCCATCCGGATTGCCGCACTGCTCGAAGTACAGCGTGTGGCGGTCGTCGACCTTCAGGGTGCCGACGTCATAGGGGGTGATGGCGGGGTACAGCGTACGCATGCTTGCAGCTCCAGGGTGATGCCCTGCCGGGGCAGGAGAACCCACATTCTAGGCCGGTCGCCGGCCGAGGGTGACCCGATCACGCTGCTCAAGGTCCTGCTGGGTCTGCACGTCGGCGAAACCGGCCGCATCGAACAGCGTGCGGATCGCCGCGCCCTGGTCCCAGCCGTGCTCGATCAGCAGCCAGCCCGCCGGCTGCAGGTGTTCGGGCGCGCCTGCAACGATGCGGCGGATATCGTCCAGTCCGTCGATGCCGGACGCCAGCGCGCTGGCCGGCTCGAACCGCAGGTCGCCCTGCTGCAGATGCGGATCTTCGCTGGCGATGTAGGGCGGATTGCTGGCAATCAGTGCAAAGCGCGCGCCCTGCAGCGGTGCGTACCAGTCCTGTCCGCCTTCAGCGAAACGCACGTTGCGCAGTTCATGGTGGGCGGCATTGCGCGCAGCCATGGCCAGTGCACCGGGGCTGGCATCGGTGGCCAGCACCTGTGCCAGCGGCCGCTCGCTGGCCAGGGCCAGGGCGATCGCACCACTGCCGGTCCCGAGGTCGGCCACGGACAGCGGGCGGTCCGGTGGCAGGCGCTCCAGCGCCAGCTCCACGAGCAGTTCGGTTTCCGGACGCGGGATGAGGGTCGCCGCATCGACCCGCAGATCAAGCGTCCAGAACCCGCGCCGGCCGGTCAGGTAGGCCACCGGCTCACCGGCGGCGCGACGCGCCAGCAGCGCCTCGAAGGCAGCCTGCGCCGTTGCCGGCAGCGGATCGGTCGCATGGGCGAACAGCCAGCTGCGTGGACGCTCCAGCACATGCAGCAGCAGCAGCTCGGCTTCGTGGCGGGCGTCGATGCCGCCCAGGCGGGCGCTGGCGTCGGCCACCACCTGGCGCAGGGAGGGTTGGGTTTGGGAAGACATTCCGCAATTGTAGAGCCGAGCCCATGCTCGGCTGCTTCTGGAACAGCCGAGCATGGGCTCGGCTCTACAGATCCGCGGTCAAGCGCGTGCTCGGCTCTACAAGAGCTGGAATCCGTTCAGGTTTCGCCCGGGGGCATAAGGAGGGGCTATCGGCCCTCTTCACGCGTCCCTGGCGATTTCCCTTGTCACACAGGCAGTTGCAGGATGAGGGACGCAAGGTTCAGTGCGGGCTCATGGCAATTTGATAGGCTGCATCTATCAAATAGATGCAATCAATGGATTGTTCTTATCGCAACTGAGCCGGTAACCTAGCTCCTGTCGATTCACCCACTCCCTTCACCCAGAGGAAAAATGATGTCCCTCATCAATACCCAGATCCAGCCGTTTGAAGCCAACGCCTACCACAACGGCGAGTTCATCAAGGTTTCCGATGCCAGCCTGAAGGGCCAGTGGTCCGTCCTGATCTTCATGCCGGCTGCATTCACCTTCAACTGCCCGACCGAGATCGAAGACGCCGCCGACCACTACGCCGAGTTCAAGAAGGCTGGCGCTGAGGTCTACATCGTCACCACCGACACGCACTTCTCGCACAAGGTGTGGCACGAAACCTCGCCGGCCGTCGGCAAGGCCCAGTTCCCGCTGGTCGGCGACCCGACCCACCAGCTGACCAACGCCTTCGGCGTGCACATTCCGGAAGAGGGCCTGGCCCTGCGCGGCACCTTCATCATCAATCCGGAAGGTGTGATCAAGACCCTGGAGATCCACTCCAACGAGATCGCCCGCGACGTCTCCGAGACCCTGCGCAAGCTGAAGGCCGCCCAGTTCACCGCCGCCAACCCGAACCAGGTGTGCCCGGCGAAGTGGAAGGAAGGCGAGAAGACCCTGACCCCGTCGCTGGACTTGGTCGGCAAGATCTAACGCAGCACCGGCACGCCGTGGCCCCATGCCACGGCAGGCCCATCTCCATGCCGGCGGCATCGCCGGCGTGGGGGTGAACCCAAGACAGCCATCGCCGGCCCGTCGCGGCCAGCCAGCCCCTTCCACGGTCGCTGTCTTGGGTTCACCCCTACCCCCTGCTGGTCCGCTACCTTCTACAGCGGTGCCACGCCCCCTGTTTGCCTGAATCCAGGAGAAGACCCGATGTTGGACGCCAACCTGCAGTCGCAGCTGAAGACCTATCTGGAGCGCGTGACCCGCCCCATCCAGATCACCGCGCATGCCGACGACGGCGACAAGTCGCGGGAAATGCTGGAACTGCTGCAGACCCTGGAAAGCCTGTCCGACAGCATCTCGCTGCAGGTGCTGCGTGATGGCCAGGGCCGCGTGCCTTCGTTCGACCTGGGCACGCCCGGCCAGGACATCCACCTGACCTTCGCCGGCCTGCCGATGGGTCATGAATTCACCTCGCTGGTGCTGGCGCTGCTGCAGGTGGGCGGTCATCCGTCCAAGGCCACCGCCGAACTGATCGAGCAGGTGCAGAGCCTGGAAGGCGAGTACCGGTTCGAGACCTATTTCTCCCTGTCCTGCCAGAACTGCCCGGACGTGGTGCAGGCGCTGAACCTGGCCGCGGTGCTCAACCCGCGCATCCAGCACGTGGCCATCGACGGCGCGCTGTTCCAGGAGGAAGTGGAGAAGCGCGAGATCATGTCGGTGCCGACCGTGTATCTCAACGGTGAAGTCTTCGACCAGGGCCGGATGACGCTCGAACAGATCGTGGCCAAGCTGGATACCAACGCCAGCAAGCGCGACGCAGAGAAGATCGCCGCCAAGCAGGCCTTCGACGTGCTGGTGGTGGGCGGCGGCCCGGCTGGCGCGGCCGCAGCGATCTACGCGGCGCGCAAGGGCATCCGCACCGGCATCGCCGCCGAGCGCTTCGGCGGCCAGGTACTGGACACCATGGCCATCGAGAACTTCATCTCGGTCAAGGAGACCGAAGGCCCGAAGCTCGCCACCGCGCTGGAGCAGCATGTGCGCGAGTACGACGTGGACATCATGGATCTGCAGCGCGCCACCGCGCTGGTGCCGGCCGGCGACGATGGGCTGGTACAGGTGCAGCTGGAAAACGGCGCGGTGCTGAAGTCACGTTCGGTGATCCTGTCCACCGGTGCGCGCTGGCGGCAGATGAATGTGCCGGGCGAAGAGCAGTACCGCAACAAGGGGGTGGCCTACTGCCCGCACTGCGATGGCCCGCTGTTCAAGGGCAAGCGCGTGGCGGTGATCGGTGGTGGCAACTCCGGCGTTGAAGCTGCCATCGATCTGGCCGGCATCGTGTCGCATGTAACCCTGCTGGAATTCGATTCCAGCCTGCGCGCCGATGAGGTGCTGCAGAAGAAGCTTCGCAGCCTCGGCAATGTCACCGTGCTGACCAGCGCCCAGACCACCGAAGTGCTGGGCGATGGCAGCCGGGTCACCGGGCTGGTCTACAAGGACCGCATCGGTGGCGACGCCCACCGCGTAGAGCTGGAAGGCATCTTCGTGCAGATCGGCCTGCTGCCCAACACCGAGTGGCTGAAGGACACCGTGGCGCTGTCGCCGCGCGGCGAGATCGTCATCGACGACCGTGGCCAGACCAGTGTGCCCGGCGTGTTCGCCGCAGGTGATTGCACGACGGTACCCTACAAGCAGATCATCATCGCCATGGGCGCCGGCTCGACCGCCGCACTGAGCGCGTTCGATCATCTGATCCGCTCGTCGGTGAGCAAGAGCAGCGGAGCCGTTGCCGAAGCTGCCTGATCCACTGCTCCCGGGTTGCCGGGAGCATTGTCAGCTGCGGGGTGACCACGCCGCCAGCCGGTCCGTTATCCCTGGGATGTGAGGATGAATCTACGCGATCTGAAGTACCTGGTAGCCCTGGCCGACCACAAGCATTTCGGTCGGGCTGCCGCGTCGTGCTTCGTCAGCCAGCCCACGTTGTCCACCCAGATCCGCAAGCTGGAAGAAGAGCTGGGCCTGCCGCTGGTCGAGCGGGCACCCCGCAAGGTGATGCTGACCCCGGCCGGGCAGGAAGCCGCTGCACGGGCGCGGGTGATCGTGTCCGAGGTGGAGCAGCTGAAGGAAGCGGCACGGCGCAGCCGCGATCCGGAAGCCGGCACGGTGCGCCTGGGAATCTTCCCGACCCTGGGCCCGTACCTGTTGCCGCATGTGATCCCGCGCATCCGCGAACGTTTCCCGGAACTGGAACTGCTGCTGGTCGAAGAGAAGAGCGATGTGCTGCTGGAGCGCCTGCGCGAAGGCAAGCTCGATGCCGCGCTGCTGGCACTGCCGGTGATCGACGATCAGCTGCACGCCGAGTTCCTGTTCGAGGAGCCGTTCCTGTTGGCCGTCTCCGGTCGCCATCCGCTCGCCCAGCGCGCCCATCTGGATGTGCAGGAACTGGCCACGCAGAAGCTGCTGCTGCTGGAAGACGGCCATTGCCTGCGCGACCAGGCGCTGGAAGTGTGCCGGCTGTTCGGCGCCAACGAGAAATCCGAGTTCCGCGCCACCAGCCTGGAAACATTGCGGCAGATGGTCGCCGCCGATGTCGGCATCACATTGCTGCCGAGCCTGTCGGTGCAGCCCCCCGTCCCGCGCTCGAACAACATCCGCCTGCTCGATTTCATCGGTGAGGGCCGGCCCAGCCGCCGTATTGCGATGGTCTGGCGCCGCAGCTCGGCGATGAACGACTTCCTGATGGAGCTGGCCAGCCAGTTCAAGCGCCTGCCGCATGCGCTGTTCACGCTGGAAGCCGCCAATGGCGCGGCCGCCGATCCGGCCAGCCTTTCCGGCCCCGCGCTGAACGGCTGACGGCCCCGCGTCCCCGCCCCCGAGCGGCGGGAGTCGATTCCGGTCGCATTTGTCCCCACAATACAGACAGGCGGCGCCAGCAGGCGCCGCCTTTTGCATGGTTTTCAACCAAGGAGTTTTACATGAACACCGCCAGCGGCCTGCCGCCGTCGATCACTGTCTCAACCTTCGACATGGACCGCCTGGAGGCCATGCTCGAAGCCCCTGCGCTGAGCCAGACGCCTGCCGCGCTCGCGCTTGCCGAAGAACTCAACCGGGCCACCGTGCTGGCGCCGGACCAGATTCCCGAAGGCATCGTCATGATGCATTCCCGCGTGGAGTGCGAAGATGGGGTCTCAGGCGAGAAGCACGTCCTGACCCTGGTCTTCCCCCGCGAAGCCAACGTCGATGAAGGCAAGGTTTCCGTGCTGGCCCCGGTCGGCAGTGCCCTGCTCGGCCTGTCGGTCGGCCAGAGCATCGACTGGACTGCACCCGGTGGTCGCAAGCTGCGCCTGCGCGTGACCGCAGTGCACAACGACCGTCCCTGATCTCCGCTGCGCACTGCGCGCGATCCGATTCCCCGTACCAGGAGCCGTAATGAGTACCTCGTCCAAACTGTCCCAGCTGCGCGAACTGTCCGTGGTCGTTGCCGATACCGGTGACTACGAGGCGATCAAGCGCCTGCAGCCGGTGGACTGCACCACCAACCCGACCCTGGTGAAGAAGGCACTGGACCTGCCGGTCTATGCCGATCTGATCGAGCGCGAACTGGCCTGGGGCCGTCAGCAGAGCGGCGACCGCGAAGCCGTGGTGCATGCGGTGGCCGATCGGCTGACCATCGGCGTCGGCGCGCTGCTCAGCACGCTGGTGCCGGGCCGCGTGTCCACCGAGGTGGATGCTGACCAGGCGTACGACACCGCCGCCACCGTGGCCAAGGCCCGCCAGTTCATCCAGATGTACGCCGATGCCGGCGTGCCGCGCGAGAAGATCCTGATCAAGATCGCCGCGACCTGGGAAGGCGTGGAAGCGGCGCGGATCCTGCAGGCCGAGGGCATCGACTGCAACCTGACGCTGATCTTCAACCCGACCCAGGCGCTGGCCTGCAGCGAAGCGGGCGCGTTCCTGATCTCGCCGTTCGTCGGCCGCATCCTTGACTGGTACGTGGCCAACGGCCAGACCCCGGCCAACATCGATGAGGACCCGGGCGTGAAGTTCGTGCGCAGCGTGTATGCGGAGTTCAAGCGCCGTGGTTCGCCGACCGTGGTGATGGGCGCCTCGTTCCGTTCCACCGCACAGATCGAGGCGCTGGCCGGCTGCGACCGCCTGACCATTTCGCCGGATCTGCTGGAGAAGCTGGACGCCGATCACGGCGAGCTGCCGCGCAAGCTGGTGCCCGGTGAGGGTAACGGCGTGGCGGTGACCCCGATCGATGCGGCGACGTTTGCGGCGGATCTGGCTGCCGATCCGATGGCGACCGAGAAGCTGACGACCGGTATCGAGGCGTTCGCCAAGGATCTGGAAGCGCTGCGCGAGCGGATCCGCGCGGCGCTGTAAGGGTTCCAGCCAACGGCTGAGCCCCTCGTGGCGGGGGCTTGGTCGCGAAAGGCGGGTAATGCGTTTGGCAGGGTGGGTAGGCCGTGCAGGGGACGCTGCAAGTACGTCCCTGTAAGCTCGGTCGCCGCATCCATGCGGCTCACGCCCCTGCACAGCCTACCCACCCTGCCTTCGACAATTTCCTGCGGCCGCCCGCCACGGAAGAAAGAGAGAAGAGCAACAGCGGGTCGCGCGCTTCGCTTGCTCGGAGCGGAGCATGGCTCCGCTCTACAAAAGACACCGCAGGATCAAACAAAAAGGACGCGGCGAAGGCCGCGTCCTTCTTGTTTTCCTTCAGTTCGTCAGTAACCCACGCTCTTGCCCACCGTCACCGGGAAACTGTCGGAGGTGGGGTGGTGTGGGTTGGCAGGACCGTTGGCGCCATGGATGGCGCCATCGAGCCCCCATGGATGGGTTCACGGCGTGTCCTGCCGACCCACACCGCCCCCCCTACTCAAAGCAACCCAGAGCCGCTTTGGCTTTGGCTCTGGCTTTTGCTTCGGCAGTTGCTTTCCGCTTCTGCCCGCCGCAGGCGGACCACCGCGCGTCAGCGCGGCGCCTCCACATCCAGCCCGATCGGGCAGCTCACCCCGGTGCCGCCGATGCCGCAGTAACCGTTCGGGTTCTTCGCCAGGTACTGCTGGTGATAGTCCTCGGCATAGTAGTACTCCGGCGCCGGGAACACGATCTCGGTGGTGATCGGGCCATAGCCGGCCGCGTCCAGCTGCGCCTGGTAGGCCTCGCGGCTGGCCAGCGCAGCGGCGTACTGCGTTTCGTCGGTGGCATGGATCGCCGAACGATACTGGGTGCCGGTGTCGTTGCCCTGGCGCATGCCCTGGGTCGGGTCGTGGCTTTCCCAGAACAGCTGCAGCAGCCGTTCCAGGCTCACCACCTTCGGATCGAACACCACCTGCACCACTTCGGTGTGGCCGGTCAGGCCGGAGCAGACTTCTTCATAGGTGGGATTCGGCGTGACGCCGCCGGCATAGCCGACCGACGTGCTGTACACGCCCGGCTCCGACCAGAATTTGCGCTCGGCTCCCCAGAAGCAGCCAAGCGCGAAACGGATCTGCTGCAGGCCGGCAAAGCGGTCCTTCAGCGGGTGACTGTTCACGAAGTGCTGGTTGCTGTGCAGCGGCAGTGGCTGATCACGCCCTGGCAGCGCCTCTTCCGGGCGCGGCAGGCGCTGCTTGAAGGCGCCGATGCCCAGGATGCCCTGTCCGATTCCCAACATGATGCGCTCCTACGCCGGAAGGCCGGCAATGTCGTCTGCATCGGAAATGGGGGCGTCGGCGGCGTGGCCCAAGTCCAGGCCGGCGACGATGCCTTCAGCCTCGGCCCGCGCGGCGTCGGGGATGCCGACCCTCAATACACCAAACAGCGGCAGCTCGCCCATGCCCCCCAGCAGCTGCTCGCCAAACACGAAGGCAGGAATGCCGGCATCTTCCAGCGCGTGCTTCACCAAGTGGGCGTCGAACAGATTGTCGGCCTTGTACACGATGTGCATGGGGCGGCTCCACGGGAGAGGCCTCCAGCATACGCCCGGGGGCTGAATGCCGCCGCTGCGCTCGCCGGGCATGGCCCGGCGCTACCCCCGCCCCCCCTGCGCCCGGTAGCGCGGGCGCAACCCCGGCAGCCCTTCCCCTTACGCGCTAGACTGTTGGTCTTTCTGCCCTTTTTCGCCCAGCCTCATGTCCGAGCACACCCCCGCCAGCCCCGAGACCCCCGCCGACAGCCACGAAAAGCGCGATTTCATCCGCCAGATCGTGCGCGAGGACCTGGCCAGCGGAAAGCACCAGGCGATCAAGACCCGGTTTCCGCCGGAGCCGAACGGCTACCTGCACATCGGCCATGCCAAGTCGATCTGCCTGAACTTCGGCATTGCCGGCGAGTTCAGCGGCGTATGCAACCTGCGCTTCGACGACACCAATCCGGCCAAGGAAGACCCGGAGTACGTGGCCGCCATCCAGGATGATGTCCGTTGGCTGGGGTTCGAGTGGAACGAACTGCGCCACGCCTCCGATTACTTCCAGGCCTACTATCTCGCCGCCGAGAAGCTGATCGAGCAGGGCAAGGCCTATGTGTGTGACCTGTCGGCCGAGGAAGTGCGTGCCTACCGTGGCACCCTGACCGAGCCGGGCCGTCCCTCGCCGTGGCGCGAGCGCAGTGTCGAGGAGAACCTCGACCTGTTCCGCCGCATGCGTGCCGGTGAATTCCCGGACGGTGCGCGCACCCTGCGCGCGAAGATCGACATGGCCAGCGGCAACATCAACCTGCGCGATCCGGCGCTGTACCGCATCAAGCATGTCGAGCACCAGAACACGGGCAATGCGTGGCCGATCTACCCGATGTACGACTTCGCGCATGCGCTGGGCGATTCGATCGAGGGCATTACCCACTCGCTGTGCACCCTGGAATTCGAGGACCATCGCCCGCTCTACGACTGGTGTGTGGACAACGTCGATTTCGCCCATGACGACGCACTGACCCAGCCGCTGGTCGATGCCGGCCTGCCGCGCGAAGCCGCCAAGCCGCGCCAGATCGAATTCTCGCGCCTGAACATCAACTACACGGTGATGAGCAAGCGCAAGCTGATGGCGCTGGTCACCGAGCAGCTGGTGGACGGCTGGGAGGACCCGCGCATGCCGACCCTGCAGGGACTGCGTCGCCGCGGCTACACCCCGGCGGCAATGCGCCTGTTCGCCGAACGCGTGGGCATCAGCAAGCAGAACTCGCTGATCGACTTCAGCGTGCTGGAAGGCGCGCTGCGCGAAGACCTCGATGGCGCCGCACCGCGCCGCATGGCCGTGGTCGACCCGCTCAAGCTGGTACTGACCAACCTGCCCGAAGGCCATGAAGAACAGCTCACCTTCAGCAACCATCCGAAGGACGAGAGCTTCGGCAGCCGTCAGGTGCCGTTCGCGCGCGAGGTCTGGATCGACCGCGAGGACTTCGCCGAAGTGCCGCCGAAGGGCTGGAAGCGCCTGGTGCCGGGCGGCGAAGTGCGCCTGCGTGGTGCTGGCATCATCCGCTGCGATGAGGTGATCAAGGATGCCGACGGCACCATCACCGAGCTGCGCGGCTGGCTGGATCCGGAGTCGCGCCCCGGCATGGAAGGGGCCAACCGCAAGGTCAAGGGCACCATTCACTGGGTCAGCGCCGTGCACGGCGTTCCGGCCGAGATCCGCCTGTACGACCGGCTGTTCTCGGTGCCGAACCCGGACGACGAGTCGGAAGGCAGGACCTACCGCGACTACCTCAATCCGGAATCGCGCCGCACCGTCACCGGCTATGTCGAGCCGGCCGCGGCCAGCGCCGCGCCGGAGCAGTCGTTCCAGTTCGAGCGCACCGGCTACTTCGTTGCCGACCGCCGCGACCACACCGAAGCCAAGCCGGTGTTCAACCGCAGCGTGACGCTGCGCGATACCTGGTCGGCCTGAGGACCTGCGCGGGCGCCGGCACGGCGCCCGCACGCCCGCACGCCCGCGACGATGGTCACCGCCCTGTCCGCCCTGCTCTGGTTCATCTCGCAGCATCCGCTGCTGACGTTCTTTGCAGCAATGGGGCTGGCCGCGCTGGTCTCGTGGTGGCGGCGTTCACCGGTCTACGCCATCGTGGTGTTTCCGCTGGCGATGCTCAACATCTTCCTCGGCAGCTTCCTCAACGCCACTTTCCTCAACGCGGTGGGCGAGCGCGGTGAAGCGGTGATCGTGAAGGCCGAGGAAACCAATTCCACGATCAACGAACAGTACATCTGGCGCTACGAAGCGGTGTTGCGCACTTCCGAAGGTCGCGACGTGGAGGTGGTGTTCCACACCAACACCGCTTCGCTGTGGCCGCTGGAGAACGCGATCCGCATCCCGGCTCAGGACCAGCCGTTCGTGGTGAAGTACACGCCGGGCTTTCCGCGCAACTTCGTCATCCTCACCACCGAATCACCGCACGGCATCGCCCAGGCCCGTGCCAGCGCGCGCGAGCGGGTGGAGGTAGCCGCACGCAAGCTGCACTTCAGCCCGGGCAACGCCGATTTCCGCGCGGACTATCGCCGCGAACTGGATACCTGGCTGCGTGATCATGGCAACGATCCGCAGCAGCAGTCCGACGCACGGCGATATCGCGCAGAACGCGAAGCACTCGATCACTAGCACCCGGCCCGGCCTGGATGCTCCACCCGATCCATCCACAGGCCTGACATGACCACGACGTCCACCGCCCTCCTCCCGCTGCTGCAGCAGGTCCTGCAGGACGCTGGCATCGCCAGCCGCGTCGACGGCGGCGCGCTGGTGCTGGACAGCGGCCTGCGCCTGACCCCGCATGCGATGGCAGCACACGCGCGCGACAACGGTGGCTGGCAGACCTCCACGGTCATCGAGGCGCAGCACCCCACCCTGTTCGCCGATGGCCTGTTCGAGTACCAGCACGCCAACGGCGCCGATGAGCAGGCCTCGCTGCTGTCCGGCTTCCAGGCCTGGGTGCGGGTGGACCTGGCCACCCTGCAGACCGCAGTGGGCGCCGACGACGCGCAGGGCCTGCCGATGATGGGCCTGACCTATCCAGCAGGTGATGACGGCAAGGAACACGGGCGCACCGTCGTGCTGGGGCCGCTGGCCCACTACCGCGCGCAGGAGGTGGAGGTCGCCACATGCAGTGAGGACGACCACGGTTCCTGCCCCTGCTGCCTGTTCACCAGGAGCATGGACGCCTTCGACGAGCTGCTGAAAGCGCGCCAGTTCCTTGCCATCCGCCTGTTCGCCTCGCGCGATGCCGATGGCCTGTGCGAGGCCGATTGTCGGGTCAATGGCCACGACTTCGCCCCTGCCCTGCCATTGCTGCGCGCGTATGCCGCCAGTTGGCCGCAGGCCGGGCTGGAGTTCCGCAAGCAGTACGTGGTGATCCGCACCGGCTCACCCGGCTGACGCGCCCACACCCGGTACAGGCCGGTGCGGCTACACTGCGCGCCGGTTTCCCAAGCAACCGCACTTTTCCCATCCCACACGAGGCACCCCCGCGATGCTGTATGCGCAAGTCCACCTGACCCTTCCCGCCTGGATCCACGACCAGATCGACCTGGATCGTCGATATCCGGGCGATGAGGCCAAGGTCGCGCTGGCCATCGAGCTGTCGCGCCAGAACGTCGAGCACGCCAGCGGCGGTCCGTTCGGCGCCGTGGTGTTCGGTCCGGACGACAAGGTGATCGCCGCCGGCGTGAACCGGGTGATGCCGCATGCCACCTCGTTGGCACATGCCGAGAACATGGCCTACATGCTGGCCCAGCAGCGCCTGCAGACGCCGCGCCTGAATGCCGTGCTGTCGCCGGTTACCCTGGCCACCAGCTCGCAGCCGTGCTGCCAGTGTTACGGCGCTACGGTGTGGGCCGGCATCGACCGCCTGCTGATCGGCGCCAGTGCCGCCGATGTAGAGGAACTGACCCCGTTCGACGAAGGCCCGCTGCCGGCCGACTGGGTGGGCGAGCTCAACAAGCGTGGCATCGAGGTGGTGCAGGGCCTGAACCGCGACGCCGCACGCAGCGTGCTGCGCGCCTATGGGGAAAGCGATGGCGCCCGTTACTGAAACCGGCATCGGCCTGCTGTGCCTGTGCCGCCAGGGCTTCGAGCCGGAGCTGGCCGGCGAACTGCAGTTCCGCGCCGGTGAGGCAGGCTTCGCCGGCTACGCACGTACCCAGCGCAATGATGGCTATGTGTTGTTCATGTGCGAGGAAGCGGCCGCGCTGGCACCGCGGCTGCCGTGGCGCGGTCTGATCTTCGCGCGGCAGAAGCTGGTGGTGCTGGCTGAACTGCCGCAGCTGGATCCGGCCGATCGCATCACGCCGATGCTGGAGGTGCTGGCCGATGCGCCACGCTTTGGTGATCTTTGGGTCGAACATCCGGATTCGGATGCCGGCAAGCCGCTGTCCGGGCTCGCCCGTGCGTTCGGCAACGCATTGCGCCCGGCGCTGCGCAAGGCCGGCAAGCTCAGCGACAAGCCCAATGCACGGCTGCCACGCCTGCACGTGGTGTTCGTCGACGGCACCCACGCCTTCATCTGCGTGGCCGACCCCGCCGACAGCGCACCGTGGGCACTGGGCATTCCGCGCCTGAAACTGCTGCCGGAGGCCCCCTCGCGTTCGGCGCTGAAGCTGGACGAAGCCCTGCTGACGCTGCTGGCGCCGGAAGAACGCGAGGCACTGGTGAAACCCGGCATGCGCGCGGCCGATCTGGGGGCGGCACCGGGCGGCTGGACCTGGGTGTTGACCCGCCAGCACATGCAGGTGCTGAGCATCGACAACGGCCCCCTGCGCCAGCACGTACTGGATACCGGCCTGGTCGAGCACCTGCGCGCGGATGGCTTCCATTGGCACCCGGAGCAGCCGCTGGACTGGATGGTGTGCGACATGGTCGAGCAACCGCGTCGCGTTGCCGAACGCATGGCCACCTGGTTCCGCGAAGGCTGGTGCAGGCATGCCATCTTCAATCTGAAACTGCCGATGAAGAAGCGCTGGGACGAGACCCGGCTGTGCCTGGACCTGTTCCAGGAGAAGGCTGGCACGTCTCTGGAAGTGCGTGCCAAGCAGCTCTATCACGACCGCGAAGAGATCACCGTGCTGGCGTCGCCGATGCGGTGATGCGCGGCAGGGTCATCGCCCGCACAGGATGCCGCGGGTACGCTTCCGTCAACGCCCGCCAGGAGTCCGTCATGTGCCGTCCGCGTTTGCCCGTGCTGCTGGCTGCCCTGCTGGCCACGTCCCCCGTGCTGGCGCAGCAGCTGCCGCCCACACCCGCGCAGAGCCAACCGCTGGGTCCGACCGGCGGAGCCATCCGCCAGCAGCCCTTGAATGCCGGACGGGTCACCGGCAGCGTCGATATCCCGATGCCCGCAGGGGAGGCCCAGGTCACGGTGCGCTCGGTTGAACCCAGCAGCGTGACCGGCCAGTACCGCATCCACTTTGCCGCGCTGGATACCGACGGTGATGGCTTCATCAGCCGTGCGGAGGCCCAGGCCAATCCTGCACTGGCCGATGAGTTCACCGCGCTGGACAGCAAGCGCCGCGGCAAGCTGGATCGTGCCGACCTGGCCGGCTGGCTGATTGATTGATCCGGTTCACGGATCCCGCCGGGCATGGCCCGGCGCTACCGGCCTGATGATCCGCCGAACGGCGTCCCGTTGCCGCGCTGGATAGCGCCGATCTGGCCGGCGCACTGATTGATTGATCCGCTGCGGGTAGCGCCGGGCCATGCCCGGCGGATCAACCGCCAAACGGGGTCGTCACACGCCGGCGGCGCGCTTCCAGAACGCCTGAACCAGTGGCGGCCACTTGCCGACGCAGCCCAGCGCGCGGCCACGGGCCAGGGTCAGGTGCATCTCGTCGTTGGAGAACAGGCGGTTGATCGCATCGAAACTGTAGGCGGCCACCTGGTTGTCGCTACGCCGCTCGCGGGCCCAGCGCTGCAGGCGCTGCGGCGACAGGCGCGGCTGGCCACGGCGCTCGGCTGACGGCGCCAGCCATTGCCGCAGGGCAGCGACATCCCGCAGCCCCAGGTTCACGCCCTGCCCGGCCAGGGGATGCACCACATGCGCGGCGTCGCCGAGTGCGAGCACGCGGCCGGCCACATAGTGGCGGGCCAGCTGGCGGCGCAGCGGGAACGCGGCGCGCGGCGACACCAGGCGCAGTTCGCCCAGCCGTGCGGCGAAGGCGCGGGTCAGTTCGCGATTGAATGCCTCCTCCTCCAGCGCCAGCACGCGCACCGCCTCTTCGTCAGGCAAGGTCCACACGATCGAGCTGCGGCGCTCGGCCACCGGCAGCAGCGCCAGCGGACCGGTCGGCAGGAAACGCTGCCAGGCCGTGGACTGGTTGGGCAGCTCGCTGTCGACGTAGGCCACCACGCCACGCTGGTGATAGTCGTGGCGCACCACGTCGATGCCCGCCAGCTCGCGCAGCGTCGACTCGGCACCATCGGCGGCCACGGCGAGGGCCGCTTCCAGCCTGCGTCCGTCATCCAGGCGCAGTCGCACCCCTTCCTCGTCCTGCTCCAGCGCCTCCACCCGTGCCGGGCAATGCAGCTGCACCCCGGCCGCCGGCAGTGCCGCCCACAGGCGATCCTGCAACAGCCCGTTCTCGACGATGAAGCCCAGCTCGCGACGCCCCAGGCGGTCGGCATCGAACAGCAGGTCCTCGCCTCCCGCGGCATCCCATACCTGCATGCGGCGATACGGCCAGGCCCGCGCCTGTACGATCGCAGGCCACACGCCGAGACGGTCCAGCAGCTGCACGTTGTCAGCCGCGAAGGCGAACACGCGCAGGTCCGGCTGCGATGCCTGCCAGGGCGCGGGCTCACGGCCCTCCACCAGGGCGACGGCCAGCCCCGCATCGGCCAGCGCCAGTGCACACGCGGCACCGACCACGCCGCCTCCCACGATGACCACGTCCAGGCGCGCGCGGCGGTTCATGCGGCTTCTCCGCGGCACAGTCGCGGCACGACGCCACGGAAACCCATCGCCCCGCCGACCAGCATCGACTGCACCGAACCGCGCTGCGCGGCCACCAGGCCGAGACTGCGCAACGGGCGCATCAACGGCGCAGGATTGCTGGTCAGGCGCGCCAGTCCTCCGGAGAACGCCACCGTCTGCTGGCGATCCTCTTCCCGACGGGCCACATACGCACGCAGCAGCGCATCACTGCCGGCATCGCCTGCATCGTCTTCCAGCAGTTCGGCCAGGGTCAGCGCATCGCGCAGGCCCAGGTTGAAGCCTTGCGCGCCCAACGGATGGATGGTCTGTGCGGCATTGCCGAGCAGCACCGCGCGCTCGCCTGCCAGGGCGCGCGCCAGCACCTGGATCAGCGGGTAGGCACTGCGCGGACCCGACTCCAGCAGACGCCCGGCACGCCAGCCGATGGCATGCTGCAGGCGCTGCAGCCACGCTGCGTCGTCCAGCGCCATCACCGCGTCGGCGTCTTCGCGCGCCACCCCATGCACCGTGCCGAAATGGCGGTCGCCACGCGGCAGCAGGGCCGTCGGGCCGGTATCGGTGAAGCGCTCCCAAGCCGTGCCGTCGGGCGCGCGCTGGCTGCGCACGCGGGCCACGAACAGGGTCTGCTGGAAATCGTGGCGGTCGACCTCGATGCCCAGCGCCTCCCGCACCGCACTGGCCGTGCCATCGGCACCGACCACCAGCCGTGCCAGCAGCGTGCGCTCGCCGGCGTCGTCGGCCACATGCACCTGGCGACAGCCCTCCACCACCCCGCCCAGGCCGAGGAAACGCATCGGCCGGTAACGCCGCAGCCGCGGCAGTTCCTGAAGGCGTGCCTCAAGCGCATGACCGAAGTCACGTGCGACCACCACCTGGCCGAACCACGGCCGGTTGTAATCGGCCGCATCGAGCTGCACCCGGCCAAAGTCACCGGCGCGGCTGACATGGATGCGACGGATCGGTCCCGGCGCCATCGCCAGCTTCTGCATCACCCCCAGCGCGGTCAGCGCGTTGACGGTGGCGGCGGCGAAACTGAGGTTGCGCTGGTCGAACACCGCCGGCAGTCCACCGGCAGGGCTGGCCTCGATCAGGCCCACGTCGCGGCCCAGGCGGTCCAGGGCGATGGCGAGGCTGGCACCCACCAGTCCGCCGCCGACGATCAGCACGTCATGTCGTTCACTCATGGCGTTCATGATACGCGCTCGCCCCGGCTGTACACCGAACGCGACGCTGCCTGCGCCAACCCGCGCGGCGGGCTAGAATGAAAGCTGAATCCGCTCCGGGCCCGCCGCCATGTCCGACACCGCCAATCGCGCCTTCGTCCTGTCCGTGCTCGTGCTGTTGCTGGCGGCGACCCGGGTCAACCACTTCGCGGCGATCCCCGATGCCTCCTGGGCGGTGTTCTTCATCGGCGGTTTCTACCTCGCGCGCTGGACGCGCTGGGCCTTTCCGCTGCTGATGCTGTTCGCGGTGCTGGTCGACTGGATCGTGATCCGCAGCGCGGGGCTGGATTTCTGGCAGCACTACTGCGTGTCGCCCGGCTACTGGCTGCTGCTGCCGGCGTACTTCTCGCGGTGGGCCGGCGGCATGCTGCTGGGCCACAACTACCGCGGCGCGCGCTGGCCGGTGCTGGCCAAGGGTGCGCTCCTGCTGGTGGCCTCGGTGGCGCTGTGCCACCTGCTTGCGCAGGGGGGCTTCTACTGGACCACCCGCAACGTAGCCGAGCCGACGCTGGCGGGCTGGGCGCAGAACTACGCACAGTGGTTCGGCCCCTACCTGCGGACCACGGCGATCTACGTGGCGCTGGCCGCCGCCCTGCAACTGGCCGTGGAGCAGGTGCTCAAGCTCCAGCAGGCCCGTCGCGACATCCGGCACTGAGCTGCGCCATGGGCCATCGCCTCTCGCGCATCTACACCCGCACCGGTGACGACGGCAGCACCGGACTGGGCGATGGCCAGCGCGTAGCCAAGGACGATGCCCGCGTCGCCTCCTACGGCACCGTCGACGAAGCCAACGCGGCGCTGGGCCTGCTGCTGGCCGCACCGCTTCCGGACGACGTGCGCGCGCTGGTGGTCCATCTGCAGCACCAGCTGTTCGACCTGGGCGCCGAGCTGTGCATCCCCGGCCATGCCGCGATCCATGCCGCCGATGTCTCGGCACTGGAACAGCAGCTGGACCACTACAACGCCACGCTGCCGATGCTGAAGGAGTTCATCCTGCCCGCCGGTGGCGAAGCCGCCGCACGCTGCCACCTGGCACGAACGATTGTCCGCCGCGCCGAGCGCGAGACGGTGACGCTGTCCCGCCATGAGAACGTGCGCAGCGAAGCGCTGCAGTATCTCAACCGGCTGTCGGACCTGCTGTTCGTGCTGGCCCGGGTGCTGGCCCGCGCCGATGGGCAGGGCGAGGCGCTCTGGCAGCCCCAGCACCGGCAGGGCTGAGTCCGTACGATGCTGGTCTTCACCCATCCGTCCTGCCTGCTGCACGATCCCGGTCCGGGCCATCCCGAATGCCCGCAACGGCTGCAGGGCGTGCTCGACGCCCTGCGCGGCGCATTCCCCGGCCAGCTGGACTGGCGCGAGGCCCCACCCGCCAAGTTCGGCGAGTTGAGCCGGGTCCACGACAGCGCCCTGCTCGACTTCGTGCTGCAACCGCAGACCGTGCCCCTGCGCCAGCTGGACATGGACACCTGGACCTCGCCCGGCTCGGCCAGCGCGGCGGTGCATGCTGCCGGTGCCGGTGTGGCCGCGGTGGATGCGGTGATGCTGGGCGCGGACCCGCTGGCGTTCTGCGCGGTGCGCCCGCCGGGTCACCATGCCACCAGCAGCACGGCCATGGGCTTCTGCCTGCTCAACAACATCGCCATCGCCGCAGCCTACGCGCGCGACCGCCACGGGCTGGAGCGGATCGCGGTGGTCGACTTCGACGTCCACCATGGCAACGGCACCCAGGACATCTTCCAGCACGACGCACGGGTGTCGTATTACAGCACCCACCAGGCCGGCCTGTTCCCCAACTCCGGCCTGCGCCGTGACCGTGGCGCGGGCAATCTGATGAACATCCTGCTGCCGCCGGGCAGTGGCGGATTCCGCTTCCGCAATGTCTGGGCCGACGAGATGCTGCCGGCCATCGACGACTTCCGCCCGCAGCTGATGCTGATCTCGGCAGGCTTCGACGCCCATCTGCGCGACCCCCAGGCGGATCTGATGCTGGAGACCGAGGATTTCGCCTGGATCACCCGCGAACTGCATGCGCTGGCGCGTCGCCACGCGGCCGGCCGGGTGGTGTCGATGCTGGAGGGCGGCTACGACCTGCAGGCCCTGGCCGAATGCAGCGTGGCCCACGTGCAGGCCCTGATGTCGCCGGCGGCGTCCCCCCCGGCTGGATGAACCCGAACCGGTGCGACCGGGCCGCCTTCATTGCCCCTATGCAAGGGATGGGGCAAGCTACCGTCCGTTTTCGCCCGAATCCGAACCGCGTGCGCCGAGCCCTCCGCCTGCTTCCCCTGCCTCTGAGCATCGCCGTCTGCCTGCCGGCGATGGCCGATGATAAGCCGCTCAACTGGGGCCTGTGCCCGGCAACCGACGTCATTCCCGCGTTCACCGACGCCCCGACCCCGGTTCCGGGCCAGGACAAGGCCGCCGCCAGCGCCGCGCGCGAGCAGCAGCCGACCGATATCGAGGGCGATCAGCTGCTGGGTACCACCACGGTGCCGCAGTACGAGGGCAACGTCGCCCTGCGTCGCGGCGACCAGTTCGTCGGCACCGACAAGCTCAGCTTCGACACCGAGTCCGGCAACTACATCGCCGATGGCAATGTCCGCTACCAGGACGCGTCGATCCGCATGGTCGCCAAGCGCGCCGAGGGCAACCAGGAAAGCGACACCCACAAGATCACCGACATCCAGTACCAGCTGGTGTCCCGCCGTGGCAACGGCGACGCCGAATCGGTCGACCTGCAGGGCGCGGTCGGGCAGATGCACCGCTCCACCTACACCACCTGCGACCCGTCGCAGCCGGTGTGGAAGCTGTCGGCGCCGCAGATCGAAGTGGACAACGACGAGGGCTTCGGCACGGCGCGCAATGCCGTGCTGCGCATCGGCAAGGTGCCGGTGCTGTGGGCACCGTACTTCAAGTTCCCGATCGACGACCGGCGCAAGACCGGCCTGCTGTTCCCGCAGCTGGGCATGTCCGGGCGCAACGGGTTCGACTACACCCAGCCGATCTACCTGAATCTGGCACCGAACTACGACGACACGCTGATGCCGCGCTACATGAGCCGGCGCGGCCTGATGCTCGACAACGAGTTCCGCTACCTCTACAACGGCGGCCGCGGCGAACTGCTGACCGCCTACATCCCCAACGACAAGCTGCGCGACCGCGATCGCGGCCGTGTCATGTTCAGCGGCTACCACAACGTGGACAGCCACTGGCAGGCACGTGCCAACCTGGCCTGGGTCAGCGACGAGCGCTACGTCGAGGACTTCGCCAACCGCCTGGTGGGCGTGACCGCCTCGAACCTGCAGAGCACCGTTGGCCTTTACGGCACCGGCCAGAACTGGACGGCCGGAATCATGGCCGACCGCTGGCAGCTGACCGACTACACGCTCAACGAGAGCGCGCTGGCCTACAACCGCCAGCCGCGCCTGTACTTCAACTGGGACAAGCCGGTCCTGTCGTGGCTGGAAACCGGCGTGTACGCCGAAGCCGTGCGCTTCACCCATGAAGACATCAACTTCAAGTACGGCCCCGAGGCCGGACCGGACCTCGAGTACACCCGTACCGGCCAGACCCAGCGGATGTACGGCGGCGCACGCCTGGACCTGAAACCCTATGTGTCGCTGCCGTTCAGCGGTGCGGCCTGGTACGTGACCCCGACCCTGGCCTACCGCTACACCGCCTACGACCTGGACCGGCAGCTGGCCGACAGCATCCGCCGCAACGTGCTGGTTTCACAGGGCGTTGATCCGGCCACCGCTACCCCCGAGCAGCTGCGCGGCAACACCTCGCCCAGCCGCAGCCTGCCGATCGGCAGCATCGATGCCGGCCTGTTCTTCGACCGCGAGACCACCATCGGCGGCCGCTCGTTCCTGCACACCCTGGAACCGCGCCTGTTCTACCTGCGCACGCCCTACCGCAACCAGGACGAGCTGCCGATCTTCGATACCCGCGACTTCACCTTCAGCTGGGGCCAGCTGTTCCGCGACTCGCGCTATACCGGCGCCGACCGCCAGAACGACGCCAACCAGCTGACCATGGCGCTGGGCACCCGCTTCATCGACCAGACCACCGGCCGCGAGCGGTTCTCGGCGGCCATCGGCCAGATCCAGTACTTCGACGAATCGCGGGTGACCGCCGTGCCGGGTGGCCCGCCGGTGGAAAAGGGCAAGTCGGCCTGGATCGCCGATGCCAACTACATGGTCAACGACCGCTGGACCCTCAGCGCGACCTACCAGTGGGACCCCAAATACAAGCGTGAGGACCTGGCCAGCTTCCGCGCCCGTTACCTGATGCCCAACGATGGCGTGGTCAACCTGACCTACCGCCACCGCATCAACCCGGACGGCACCGACCTGCTGAAGCAGGCCGACCTGTCGTTCCTGTACCCGCTGAACCCCCGCTGGAGCCTGGTCGGCCGCTACTACTACTCGCTGGAAGACAAGAAGCCGCTGGAAATCATCGGTGGCGTCCAGTGGGACAGCTGCTGCCTGGCCGTGCGCGCGGTGGCCCGCCGCTACGTGCGCAACCGCGAGGGCGAGCTGAACAATTCCATCCAGCTGGAGTTCGTGCTGAAGGGCCTCAGCTCCCTGGGCCAGGACACGGACCGCACCCTGCGCCGTGCTATCCTCGGCTACAACCGCGACGACCTCTATCTCGTGCCCCCCAGCAATACCGGGACGACCCGGGACGACTACGATCCGAATCTGATCCCATGACCAAGCGCTTCCCCGTTCTTCTCGCCTCGCTGCTGGCGGTGTCCAGCGTGTCCGCCCCCCTGCAGGTACTTGCCCAGGAGGCGCAGCCGCTGGACCGCATCGCCGCTGTCGTCGATGAGGACGTGATCCTGCAGAGCGAACTCCAGCGCGCCATCGCCAACATCAAGGCGCAGTACGCCGGCCGCGAGGCCCAGCTGCCGCCGGATGACGTACTCAGCCGGCAGGTGCTCGAGCGCCTGGTGCTGGTCAAGCTGCAGGTGGCCCGTGCGCAGGGCAGCGGCATCCGCGTCAGCGACCAGGAGCTGAACCAGGCGATGAATGCCATCGCCCAGCAGAATGGTTCCAATCTGGACGCGCTGCGCCAGCGCCTGGCAAGTGACGGCATCGATTTCAACGACTTCCGCGCCTCGGTGCGTGACGAGATCACCGTGCAGCGCCTGCGCCAGAGCTTCGCGCAGAGCCGCATCAGCGTCAGCGAGGGCGAAGTCGATGCCGCGTTGAAGCAGCAGGCCACCGCCGGCAACCAGTACCACCTGGCGCACATCCTGATCGCCCTGCCCGACGGCGCCAATGCCGAGCAGATCGCCACCGGCCAGAAGAAGGCCGACGGCGTGAAGGCCCTGCTGGACAAGGGTGAGCTGGACTTCAATGCCGCCGCCGTACGTTACTCGGACAGCCCCAATGCACTGGAAGGCGGCGACCTGGGCTGGCGCAGCATGGACGAGATCCCGGCCGCGTTCGCGCAGCTGATGGAAAAGATGAATGCCGGTGACGTGGTTGGCCCGATCCGTGGTCCGAGCGGCTTCCAGCTGCTGAAGCTGGTGGAAGTGCGCGATTCCAGCGCCGCCGCCGGCACCCATACCGTCACCGAGTTCCACGGCCGCCACATCCTGGTGCGCGTGGACGAAAACCAGACCGATGCGGCCGCCAAGGCCAAGATCGACACCCTGCGTGCCCGCATTGCCGGCGGCGCCGACTTCCAGACGGTGGCCAGGGAGTCGTCCGAGGACAACAACAGCAAGGGCCAGGGCGGCGATCTGGGCTGGTTCCCGGCCGATGCGTTCGGTCCGGCCTTCGGCCAGCAGGTCCAGAGCGTGCAGGACGGCGGTGTCAGCCAGCCGTTCCGCACCGACGCCGGTTGGCACATCGTGCAGCGCGTGGCGACCCGCCAGACCGACGTGACCAACGACAACCAGCGTGCGCAGGTCCGCGAGACCATCGGCCGCCGCAAGCTGGAAGACGAATACAACCGTTTCCTGCAGGAGCTGCGTGGCGAAGCCTACGTCAGCTTCCGCAGCGGTGACCGCGCGGAAAACACCGCGACGCCGCCGCAGTCCTGACCGATGCGCCCCGAGCTCGCTCTGGTACCGGGCGAGCCCGCCGGGATCGGCCCGGAGCTGTGCATCCGCCTGATCCAGCAGCCGCGCGATGATTGCCGGCTGCTGGCTTTCGCCGACCCGGATACCCTGCGCGCAGCCGCCGCCGCGCTGGACCTGCCCCTGCAACTGCTGCCCGAGGAGGCAGAAGCCCGCTTCCCGGGCGACCTGCGTCTGCGCGTCGTGGCCAATGCCGTCCCGAGCCGCTTCGGCCACGCCGATCCGGCCAATGCCGGCGCGGTCATCGGCGCCCTGCTCGGCGCCGGCCAGGCCTGCCTGTCGGGCGAGCTGCACGGCGTGGTCACCGGCCCGGTGCACAAGGCGATCATCAACGAGGGCGGCATCGCCTACAGCGGCACCACCGAACTGCTGGCCGACCAGGCCGGGGTGAAGGTGGTGATGATGCTGGCCAATCACATCGTGCGCGTGGCCCTGGCCACCACCCACCTGCCGCTGCGTGAGGTCGCCGATGCGATCACCGCACCCGGCCTGGAGCACACCCTGCGCACCGTGCACGCCGCGCTGCGCCGCGAGTTCGGGCTGGCATCGCCGCGCATCGCCGTGCTCGGCCTGAACCCGCACGCCGGTGAAGACGGTCACCTCGGCCGCGAGGAACTGGATCTGGTCATCCCGCTGCTGCAGCGCCTGCGCGCTGAAGGCATGGATCTGGTCGGGCCGCTGCCGGCCGACACCGCGTTCCTGCCAGGCAAGCTGGCAGGTTTCGATACGGTCCTGGCCATGTACCACGACCAGGGCCTGCCGGTGCTGAAGTACTCCGGCTTCGAGCAGGCCGTGAACCTGACCCTGGGCCTGCCCTACCCGCGCGTCGCTGTCGATCACGGTACCGCGCTGGACCTGGCCGGCCGCGGCATTGCCGATCCATCCAGCCTGCAGGCGGCAACGACGCTGTGTGCGCAGCTTGCGCGGCAACGTACACTGAGCGCATGAATTCCCCGCATTCCCCCTCCGGCCCGGTGTTCACCGCCCCGGCCAAGAAACAGCTTGGCCAGCATTTCCTGGCCGATCGCCACTACATCGACAAGATCGTGATGGCGGTCAACCCCAAGGACGGTGACCGCCTGGTCGAAATCGGCCCCGGCCAGGGAGCGATCACGCTGCCGCTGCTGCGCGTGCATCCGGCACTGACGGTGATCGAGTTCGACCGCGACCTGATCGCGCCGCTGACCGCCGCCGCCGAGCCGCTGGGCGAGCTGACCATCGTCCACCGCGACGTGCTGCGCGTGGACTTCACCGAACTGGCGGCCGGACAGCCGATCCGTCTGGTCGGCAACCTGCCGTACAACATCTCCTCGCCTATCCTGTTCCATGCGCTCGAGCATGCCGCCGTGGTCCGCGACATGCACTTCATGCTGCAGAAGGAAGTGGTCGACCGCATGGCAGCCGGCCCCGGCAGCAAGGTTTACGGCCGCCTCAGCGTGATGCTGCAGGCCTACTGCACCGTCACCTCGCTGTTCGTGGTGCCGCCGGGTGCGTTCCGGCCACCGCCGAAGGTCGATTCGGCCGTGGTGCGGCTGGTGCCGCATGATCCGGCCACGGTCGGCATCCGTGACCATGCCCGCTTCGCCGAAGTGGTCAAGGCCGCCTTCGGCCAGCGCCGCAAGACCCTGCGCAACGCACTGAACAACGTGGTGTCGGCCGACCAGTTCGCCGCTGCCGGCGTGCGCCCCGATGCCCGTGCCGAACAGCTGGACGTGGCCGAATTCATCGCCTTGGCCAATGCCTCCTGATTACACTGCCGGTATGGAAGACGCTGACGTTTACGCCATTTCCGTCGAGGTCGCACCGCGATTCCTCGATGACCAGTCCGTGCCGGAAGACGGCCGCTATGCGTTCGCCTATACGATCCGCATCCACAACCAGGGCCGGGTGGCCGCGCGGCTGGTCGCGCGCCACTGGCGCATCACCGATGCCAACGGCCGCGTCGAGCACGTCGATGGCGAAGGTGTGATCGGTGAGCAGCCGCGGCTGCGTCCCGGTGAAGACTTCCACTACACGTCCGGTGTCATGCTGGCGACCGATCACGGAACCATGCAGGGCCACTACGACATGGTCGCCGATGACGGCACCGAATTCGCCGCGCCGGTCGCACCGTTCGTGCTGGCCATCCCACGTACCCTGCACTGACACGGAGGCCGGACGATGAGTGTGTGGGCGATCGGCGACCTGCAGGGCTGCTATGACGTGACCCAGCGACTGCTGGAGAAGCTCCGCTTCGACCCCGCGCAGGACACCCTGTGGTTCTGCGGCGACCTGGTCAACCGCGGTGGTCAATCCCTGGAAACGCTGCGGCTGGTGCATTCGCTGCGCGAGCACAGCGTGGTCGTGCTGGGCAATCACGATCTTTCGCTGCTGGCGGTCGGTGCACGCACCGAGGAAGAGCAGCGCAAGGTCAATCCGGACCTGCTGCGCATCGTGCAGGCCGAGGACCGTGACGAACTGCTGGACTGGCTGCGCCTGCAGAAGCTGGTGCATGTGGACCGCGAGATGGGCTGGATGATGGTGCACGCCGGCCTGGCGCCGAAATGGACCACGCAGATGGCCGAAAAGCATGCGGCCGAAGTCGAAGTGCAACTGCACGGCGCGGGCTACCGCAAGCTGTTCCGCAACATGTATGGCGACAAGCCAAGCTGGGCACCGAACCTGTCCGGCTACGACCGTTCGCGGGCGATCATCAACGTGCTCACCCGCATGCGCTACTGCACTCCGCGCGGACGCATCGGCATCGAGGACAAGGGCACGCCGGGCACGCAGGAACAGGGACTGTATCCGTGGTTTGAAGTGCCCGGCCGGGTCGAGCGCGACCTGAAGGTCGTATGCGGCCATTGGTCGGCGCTGGGCCTGACCATCACCCAGGGCGTGCACGCCATCGATACCGGCGCGGTATGGGGCGGCAAGCTGACCGCGATCCAGCTCGATACCGATGAGCTGCGCGTGGTGCAGGTGCCCGGCCGCGATGTACCTGCTCCGGTTCCGAATGCCCGGCCGCCGGCGCGACCGGCCCACGAGCGGTCTACCGCTGCGGCACAGGGCAAGGAACAGGGCGGCGGAAACACCGCTGCCAACCCGGGCAACCGCGGCCCACGTCGCCGCCGTCGGCGCGGTGGTGGTGGTGGTGGCGGTACGGGTGGCGGCAACAGCACCGGCACGCCTCCGCAGGCATGACCGCGCGCGGTCGGGCACCATGGACGGTGCTGCTGCTGACGCTGGCCCTGGCCAGCGGCTGCCAGCCCGGTCCGGCCCCGGTTCCCTCCGGCGGCGAAAACGCCGGCCACGTACCAGCGCAACCGCAGGCGTCTTCGCCGCCGCTGGTGACCGCGGCGCGCGCACAGATCGGCGTCACCACCCGCTACGACCCGGCCTATCGGGTGCTGGCCTATCCCGGCGGGGACGTCCCGATTGATCGCGGCGTGTGTACCGACGTGGTGGTGCGCGCCCTGCGCGATCTGGGACTGGATCTGCAGGCGCGCGTGCATGAAGACATGCGCAGCAGTTTCGGCGCCTATCCCGCGATATGGGGCCTGTCACGGCCGGATCGCAACATCGATCATCGCCGCGTACCGAACCTGATGCGCTGGTTCGAGCGGCAGGGTTGGCAGCAGCCCATCACGGCCCTCGCCGCCGACTACGCGGCAGGCGACATCGTCGCCTGGAAGCTCAATGGCAACGGCCTGCTGCACGTGGGCATCGTCTCCGATCGGCAGCTGGCCGACGGGACACCGCTGGTACTGCACAACATCGCGCGCGGGACCCGGGAAGAGAACCTGCTGTTCCAGCACGCCATCATCGGGCATTACCGGATGCCGTAAACGATCCTGTAGCCTTGAGGAACGAGGCCGGGCGTGGCCCGGCTCTACAGATGCACGGCGATCAGCGGCGCACGTAATGCACGAAGCGGAACGCGTAGGCGTGGCGTTCGTCGGCCGGATGCGGCTCACTGCCTGTTTCCCGCCACAGCTGCGGGTCCACCTCGGGGAAATGGGTGTCGGCCGGCACTTCGGCATCGACCCAGGTCAGGTACAGGTCACTGGCCTGGTCCAGCAGCTGGCGGAAGATCTCGCCGCCTCCGATGACACACAGCTCACCGGCACCCTCGCCTTCAGCGATCGCCTTCGCTTCGTCCAGCGAGCCCACCGCGCGCATGCCCTCGAACGGCACCTGGCCGCTGCGGGTCAGCACCAGGTTGGTCCGCCCCGGCAGAACGCGGCCGATCGACTCGGCCGTCCTGCGCCCCATCAGGATCGGCTTGCCCAGGGTGAGCGCCTTGAAGTGCTTGAAGTCATCCGGCAGGTGCCAGGGCATGGCATTGCCCTGGCCGATGCCACGGTTGCGATCCAGCGCCACGATCATCGAAAGCTTCAATGCTGCGACCTCCTCAGTTGGCATCGATCTGCAGGCGTTCGCAGGCAGCGTTCGCTGCACTGGCGGCCTGCAACGCCGCAGCCAGCGCAGGGCTGGACGTGGACTGCTCGTCCAGGCCACCAAGGATCTTCTGCTTCTGCGCCTCTTCGATATCCTTCAGGCCCGGTCCTGACAGGATCTCTGCCGACAGCGCGGCGGTATCGGTGCTGGCACGACGTGCCAGAAACGCCTGCAACTGGTCGCTGGAATAGACGTTGGCAAGCTGCTGCTCGAGCGTGCGCTGATAGGCCGGATCCTCAATACCGGCCTTCAGGTGGTCGGTCATTGCCGTGTACATGCCCGTTACCGCCTCACGCATCTGCGCCCGGCATCCTTCCGGGACATCCGGGGGCATCATGGTGCTGCCGTTGAATGCCCCGGCGAACGCATGCACTTCCTCGCGCATGTGCGTGTGCACGATCTGCTCATTGACCTGCCTGGCCAACGACAGCGCATCGGCCGGTCCGGCCTGCGCCATGGCCAGCGGCAGCATGCCGCACAGCGCCAGCAGGCTCCCGGAAATCAGGCGGATACTCATACCGCCACCGGCGCCTTGATCGCCGGATGCGGGTCGTAGCCGTCGATGCGGATGTCGTCGAACTGGAAACCGAACAGGTCGGTCACGTCCGGGTTCAACCACAGCTTCGGCAGCGCGCGCGGTTCGCGCGCCAGCTGCTCACGGGCCTGCTCGAAATGGTTGGAGTACAGGTGCGCATCGCCCAGCGTATGCACGAAGTCGCCCACGCCCAGGCCGGTGGCCTGCGCAACCATGTGGGTCAGCAGCGCATAGCTGGCGATGTTGAACGGCACGCCGAGGAAGATGTCGCCGCTGCGCTGGTACAACTGGCAACTGAGCCTGCCATCGGCCACGTAGAACTGGAACAGGTTGTGGCAGGGCATCAGCGCCATCTGCGAGAGCTCGCCCACGTTCCAGGCGCTGACCACCAGCCGCCGCGAATCGGGGTTGCGCTTGATCTCGTCCACCAGCCACTGCATCTGGTCGATCTCGCGACCATCGCCGGTGGCCCAGCTGCGCCACTGCTTGCCGTACACCGGGCCAAGATCACCGTTGCCGTCGGCCCATTCGTCCCAGATCCTTACCTGGTTGTCCTTCAGGTAGCCGATGTTGGTATCGCCTTTCAGGAACCACAGCAGCTCGTGGATGATCGAGCGCAGGTGCAGTTTCTTGGTGGTGACCAGCGGGAAACCTTCGTTGAGGTCGAAGCGCATCTGCCAGCCGAACACGCTGCGGGTGCCGGTACCGGTGCGGTCGCTCTTCTCCGTCCCGTGCTCCAGCACGTGCGAGAGCAGGTCCAGGTAGGCCTTCATGCCTTGCCCTCCACCGCCAGCGGCTGCGGCTGCAGTACCGGTGCGCGGCGCGACATCGCCAGCAGCACCAGGCCCAGCGCGATCAGCGGCAGGCTGAGGATCTGGCCGCGGGTGAGCCAGTCGAACGCTACGTAGATGCCGTTGTCGGGCATGCGCACGAATTCCACCGCGAAGCGGAAGACACCGTACATCAGCGCGAACAGCCCCCCCACCAGATAGCGATGGCGTGGCTTGGCCGACACCGCCCACAGCACCACGAACATCACCAGCCCTTCGAGGAAGGCTTCATACAGCTGCGAGGGGTGGCGTGCGTACTGGTTCAGCGCGCCGGTCGCGAACTGCGCCTGCAGGGTCGCGTGGTCAAGCTGGTTAAGCGGAGCCGGCAGGCCGGACGGAAACACCACGCCCCAGCTGCCGTCGGTGTACTTGCCCCACAGCTCTGCGCCGATGAAGTTGCCGATGCGGCCAAAACCCAGGCCCAGTGGCACCAGCGGCGCCATGAAGTCCATGGTGTCGAAGAAGTGCAGCCTGTGCTTGCGCGACCACCACCAGCAGGCGCCGAGCACGCCCAGCAGGCCACCGTGGAAGCTCATGCCGCCGTCCCATACCTTGAACAACAGCAGCGGGTTGTGCAGGAAATCGCCCAGCGCGTAGAACAGCATGTAACCGATGCGCCCGCCCAGCACGACGCCCAGCATGGCGTAGAACAACAGGTCGGAGAATCCGTTGGCATCGACGCCGGGCAGGCGCCCGGCGGCGATCCGGCGACGACCGAGCAGCCAGGCGGCGGTGAAACCCAGCAGGTACATGATGCCGTACCAATGCACCTTGATCGGCCCCAGCGAGAGGGCGATGGGGTCGATGTCGTGGAAATAGATCATGGAAGACGCCTGGCAGGAGTACGGGTATTTTAGCGCCCCGACCCGGCCCGGGACCGGGGCTCAGCCCAGGATCTGCGGCGCATTCGGGAGCGCGTCATCCTCCGACCGCGTCGAGGCCGGAAAGTGCCCTTCGATCAGGCTGGAGACTTCGTCGATCGCATCGCGCAGCGCATCCACCGGACTGGCGCCGCGCAGGCCTTCGCGCAGGTGGGTGCACACCCGCTGCCACTGCGCCGCGCTGACCCGGTCGCTCAGGCCCCGGTCGGCGACGATCTCGATGGCGTGGTCGGCCAGCAGCAGGTAGATCAGTACGCCGTTGTTGTGCCGGGTATCCCAGGTGCGCAGGTGGGCGAACGCCTGCTCCGCCGCCTGGCGCGGCGTGATTCCGCGCCAGACCGCGTGCAGCGGCAGGTCGGCTTCGACAGCGAACATCACCTGGCCGCCGTGGCGCTGCTCACCGGCAGCGATGGCCGCGGTGATCGCCTGCAGCGTGGCGGGGGGAAACGCCCGTCGTACCGAGGGCGAGAACAGATGACGGCAAAGACGACGGATCATCACCAACCTCCCGAAGCACCACCGCCGCCGGAACGGCCGCCGCCGCCGCCCCAGCCGCCACCACCGCCGAAACCGCCGCCGCCCCCGAAACCACCACCGCCGCCCCAGCTGCCGCCGCCCCAGCCACTGCCGCCGGCAAAGCGGCCGGGATGGCCGGACAGCATCGCCACCACCAGCCCGACAACGCCGGCCAGGCCACTGGCCAGCAGGGTGGAGGTGAACAGGAAGGCAGCAACCGCCGCACCCGCACCTCCGAGCAGCCCGCGCACCGGCCGCGGCACCCGCGAGAACACGCCCCGCAGCACCGTGCCTGCGAACACGCCGATGAACAACGCCAGGATCCAGGTATCGCCACCGCCGTCGGCCTCCCGCCCGCGCTGGCCACTGACCGGCGCCGGCAGCGACTCGCCGTCGATCAGCCCGACCAGTACGGCGGTGGCATCGGTGATGCCGCCGGCGTAGTCGCCACTGCGGAAGCGTGGCACCAGATATTCCTGGATGACGCGGTTGGCGATGGCATCGGGGATGGCGCCTTCAAGACCATAGCCCGGCTCGATGCGCACACGCCGGTCATCCTTGGCCACCACCAGCAGCACGCCGTCATCCACACCCTTGCGGCCGATCTGCCACTGGTCGAAGACCCGCGTCGTGTACTGCGCGATGTCCTCCGGCTGCGTCGTGGGCACCACCAGCACCTGCAGCTGGCTGCCCTTGCGCTGTTGCAGGTCCAGCGCCTGCTGCACCAGCGCCTGCTTCTGCGCGGCGTCCAGCGTGCCGGTGGTGTCGACCACCGGCGAGTCCAGCGCGGGGATGGGCGCCAGCGACTGTGCGTGGCCGGCCAGCGGCAGCCACAGCAGCATGACCAGCAGTGCCGTCGCCAGACGCATGGCTCAATGGCCCGGCTGCGGTGCCGGCTGCTGCTGCGGCGCGTTGCCGAAATCGACGGCCGGTGCGTTGGAGATCTGCGCTTCGTTGTCCACGGTGAAGTTCGGCTTGGTCTTGTAGCCGAACAGCTTTGCGGTGATCACCTGCGGGAACGAGCGGATGTAGGTGTTGTAGTCCTGCACCTGCTGGATGTAACGACCACGCGCAACCGTGATCCGGTTTTCGGTGCCTTCCAGCTGGGCCTGCAGGTCGCGGAAGTTCTGGTCGGACTTCAGTACCGGATAGTTCTCGGTCACCACCAGCAGCCGCGACAGCGCGCTACCCAGTTCGCCCTGGGCCTGCTGGAACTGCTTGAGCGAGGCTTCGTCATCGGCGTTGACGTTGATCTGGCCGACACGCGAGCGGGCGTTGGTGACTTCGGTCAGCACGCGCTCTTCCTGGCTGGCGAAGCCCTTCACGGTCTGCACCAGGTTGGGCACGAGGTCGGCGCGGCGCTTGTACTGGTTGAGCACTTCGGCCCAGCTGGCCTTGACCGCTTCATCCTTCTGCTGGATCGCGTTGTAGCCGCAGCCGGACAGCAGGGAGGCCAGCAGCATCAGGGACAGGACACGGGTGAACAGGCGCATGGCGGAGGTTCCGGGTGGGCTTGGCGCCGAGCATGCCATGGTTCGGGTGAAAGACCGGCCATCGGGCGCCGCCCCCTCCGCGGTGGCCATGCTCATGGATCGCCTGAGTAGTCCGGGCGGGTGGGCATGGCGGGGGACGCCGTGAATCCATCCCTGGAGGCTTAGCCGCGCCATCCATGGCGCGGATACCCCCGCCACGCCCCCCCCCGGCCTCATACGGTTTCCTGCGCACCGCGGGAAGATCAAAAGAAAAAAATCAAAAGCAAAAGCCGGTTCTTCAGGCATTCGTGTCGACCAAGGTCGACACCTACCAGAGAGGAACGCCGTTGCGACAGATCGCGGGAATGGGCCGGGCCCCGCAGGGGTACTTACAGCGTCCCCCTCAACCGGACCCACCCCGCCAACCCACGGAATGCAGGCCTTTGCCGTTGACGTTGACGTTGATTCGGCGGGTGCAGGGCTGCAAGCCCTGCCGGAATCCAACACCCCTCAGCAGGCTTCAGCCACCGCAGTGCGGGGACGCCCCAACCATGCCAGCAGCAGGCCCGATGCCGCCAGCAGGCCACCGGCCACCGGGATCGCGGCGTAGCCCAGGCCCGAGCTGATCACCGCACCGCCGAGCGCCGCACCCACGGCGTTGCCCAGGTTGAACGCGCCCACGTTGATCGACGACGCCAGGCCCGGCGCCTCGGTGGCCGCTTCCATCACCCGGATCTGCAGCGGCGGCACGATGGCGAAGGTCGCCGCGCCGAACAGCAGTACACCCAGCGCTGCGGTCACGGGATTCATGAAGGCCAGCGGCAGCACGAACATCAACACGGCCAGCGCCGCCAGCAGGATCCGCGTAGCGCCATCCAGCGACCAGTCGGCCATTCGCCCGCCGATGCCGTTGCCGATGGTGAAACCGATACCGATCAGCGCCAGTGACATCGCGATGAAGGCATTGGAGGCACCGGTCAGCTCGGTCAGCACCGGCGCCACGTAGGTGTACAAGGTGAACATGGCACCGGCGCCCAGCACCGTGGTGGCCATGGCCAGCAGCACCTGCGGCTGCAGGATCGCCTTCAGTTCACGGCGCACGTCCGGGCGCGGGCCCGGTGCCGAGGCCGGCAGGGCCAGGCCGAGCGCGATGATCGCCACTACGCCCAGCACTGCGGTGCCGGCGAAGGACAGGCGCCAGCCCAGCTGCTGGCCGACCCAGGTTGCCAGCGGCACGCCGCCGATGTTGGCGATGGTCAGGCCCATGAACATCGTGGCCACCGCCGCCGCCTGCTTGTCCTTCGGTACCAGGCTGGCGGCGACCACCGCACCGATACCAAAGAAGGCACCGTGGTTGAGGCTGGTGACCAGCCGCGACAACAGCAGCAGGCCATAGTTCGGCGCCAGCGCCGACAGCAGGTTGCCGACCACGAAGATCGACATCAGCAGCATCAGCGCGGTGCGCTTGCCGAAGCGCCCCATCAGCAGCGTCATCACCGGCGCGCCCAGCATCACGCCCATGGCGTAGGCCGTGATCAGCATGCCGGCGGTGGGAATGCCAACCCCTACGCCGTCGGCGATGACCGGCAGCAGGCCCATCGGGGCGAACTCGGTGGTGCCGATGGCGAAGGCGCCGACGGCAAGCGCCAGCAATGCGGCTCTGGACTTCATGGGGGACTTCCTGGGGGCGGGAATCGGGAGCGCGTAGCCTGCGCGCTTTGCCGCACCGGATTAAGCCTCGCCCGGGGAAAACACTGTTGATGCGGGTTCACAAGTGAAGGTGTACGCCGGCATTGCAGGCAAAAGCCCCCGCCGGGCATGGCCCGGCGTTGCCCGAGGCGTGGCGTACCCCGTTAGCGCCGGGCTATGCCCGGCGGACGCGGTAGCCCGCAAAGCAGAACCCCCGGCCGGGCCGGGGGTTCGAAGTCATACGCTTTACCAGTCGCCGGCGCCCGGCACGTGGTGGTCGCGCGCGCGACGGCGCATCAGCAGGTTCAACCATTCCACCAGCACCGAGAAGCCCATCGCGGCGTAGATGTACGGCTTGGGCACGTGCACGTCGAGGCCGTCCAGGATCAGCACCGCGCCGATCAGCAGGATGAAGGCCAGCGCCAGCATCTTCACCGTCGGGTTGGCGTCGATGAAGCGCCCCAGCGGATTGGCCGCCAGCAGCATGACCAGCACCGACAGCAGGATGGCAGCGACCATCACCGGGATGTGGTCGGCGATGCCGACGGCCGTGATCACCGAGTCCAGCGAGAACACGATATCGATGATGGCGATCTGCAGGATGACCATGCCGAACACGCCCGACGCCTTGCTGGTCGCCGGATTCTCGTCTTCGCCACCGGTGATCAGTTCCTTGATCTCCATGTAACCCTTGATGATCAGGAACAGGCCACCCACGATCAGCACCAGGTCGCGGATCGAGATGCCCATGCCGGCCACGGTGAACAGGTTGGCGGACATGTGGGCCAGGTAGGCCAGCGACACCAGCAGTGCGATACGGGTGATGCAGGCCACGGCGATGCCGAGCTTGCGCGCAAAGGGACGGCGCTCTTCCGGCAGCTTGCTGACCGCGATGGAGATGAACACCAGATTGTCGATGCCGAGCACGATTTCCAGCGCGCTCAGGGTGAACAGGGTCACCCAGGCGTTGGGGTCGGCGAGGAACTCAAAGGACATGGAAACTCTTCAAGGCAGTGGGGGAATGGGGGTTCAGCCGTAGCGGCCGGCCAGTGCATGCGGGACCACGACCAGGGCCCAGCACAGCAGTACGTTCATCATCAGCACGAACACGGCGGCCGAACCCATGTCCTTGGCGCGCCCGGCCAGCTCGTGGATCTCGCTGCCGTAGCGCTCGATCACGGCCTCGATGGCGGAGTTGGCCAGTTCCATCGCCAGCACCAGCAGCATCGAGCCGATCAGCAGCGCGCGCTCCACCGGGGTCTGGCCGAGCCAGATCGCCACCGGGGTCAGCAGGACCAGCAGGTAGACCTCCAGCCGGAACGAGGACTCATGCAGCCAGGCAGCCCGCAGGCCCTGCCAGGACCAGCGCGCGGCCTGGAAGATGCGGCGCGGGCCGCGCGGCATGTGGCCGAACTGGTCAGCCACGGGTGGAGCATCCAGCAACGGGGGCGCGGCGCAGCGACCGCTCAGACGCACGGCAGGGAGTCATGGGTGCACAGGGATGGGCAGACAGTCGCCATTTTGCCACAAGGCCGCCGGCCATACTCCGCGCGGCCGGGCCGAATGGCCTGCCGGGGACAAGCGCGGGCCGCGCCCGCCTCCTATGATGGCTCCCTCCTTCCTGCCTGGAGTGCACGATGTCCCACCGCCGTCCCGCTCTGCTGATGCTGGGCCTGCTGACCCTTGCGCCGCTGGCGCTGGCACGCGTTCCCTCGCCGTCGCCCCGCGTTCCCGAGCAGGTCTCCAACGTGGCCTGGGCCGCCGACATGGCCGCCTTCGCCGCCGCCGACAAGGTCGCCCCGCCGCCTCGTGGTGGCATCGAGTTCATTGGCAGTTCGTCATTCCGGATGTGGGACAGCCTGGCGGCCGATTTCGCCGGCCAGCCGGTGTTCAACCGGGGCTTCGGCGGCTCGGAAGTCCGGGACAGCACCTGGTATGCCGGACAGATCGTGATCCCGTACGCGCCGTGCAAGGTCTTCCTGTACGCCGGCGACAACGACCTCAACAGCGGCCGCAGCGCCGTGCAGGTGCGCGACGATGTGGTCGCCTTCGTGCAGCGCGTGCATCGCGACCTGCCCAAGACCCGGGTGGAATACGTGTCGATCAAGCCCAGCCCGTCACGGGCGCACCTGCTGCCGGCGATCAACGAGGCCAACACGCTGGTCAAGGCGGCGCTGGCCAGGCTGCCCAACACCGGCTTCACCGACATCTACACGCCGATGCTGGGCGCCGACGGCCAGCCTGATCGCGCGCTGTTCCGTGAGGACATGCTGCACATGACGCCCGCCGGATATGCCATCTGGACCCGCGCGCTGGCACCGAAGGTGACCTGCGACTGAGACACTGCGCACGCCGGGCATGGCCCGGCGCTACCCCTGCCATTCCGCGGAATGCCCGCTTCTGACCCGGCAAAAGCCCTCTAGCGGAAAATCACGGTGGCTTCGGTTCCCTGCCCGGGTTCGCTGGAGAGGCTGACCTTCCAGCCGAAGCGATCGCACAGCCGGCGCACGATCGACAGGCCCAGTCCGGTGCCCTGCGGGCGACTGGGTTCGGCGCGGTAGAACGGCTCGAACGCGCGCGACAGGGCTTCGGCAGACATGCCGATGCCGGTGTCGCGCACCACCACCCGGTCGTCGCGCACATGCACGTCGATGCGGCCTTCGTCGGTATAGCTGCAGGCGTTGCGCACCAGGTTGCTGACCACCACCTGCAGCACCCGCGGCGGCGCATGCAGATTCACCGGTCCGTCGCTGTGCAGGTGCACCACGACCGGGCGCGTACCCAGCAGTTCGTTGGCGTTGTCCACCTCGTGACGGACGATGTCGTTGACATCGAACAGCTCGACCTGCGGCTCGACATCCGCCTCGCGGGCAAGGATCAGGAAGGCGTCGATCACCGCTTCCATGTCACGCCCGGCACGCTGGATGCGCTGCAGGCTGCGGCGCAGGCGCGGCTGCAGGGAATCATCCCCCAGCGCCATGTCGCTGGCCACGCGGATCACCGTCAACGGCGTGCGCAGTTCATGGCTGGCATCGCGGGTGAAGTTGCGTTCGCGGGCGACATGCGCGCTGACCCGGTTGGCCAGCGAATGCAGGGCCGCGGCGAGCTGCCGGGTCTCGCCCTGCATGTCCGCCGGCAGTTTGTTCGGTTCCAGATCGGCTGCCTCGGGGTGGCCGGGGTCCCAGCGCGACACGCGCCGCGCCAGCCAGTTCACCGGCGATACCAGACGCTTGGACGCGCGATAGGTGATCCAGCTGGCGCCATACACCGCCAGCAGGGTCAGCAACACCGGCACGATGCCGAACCAGAACGCCAGCATTTCCGCGCGTGAGCGCAGGAATACCAGATACAGGCGGCCGGCCGGCCGCACATCGACCAGGACCAGCTGGTCATCCGCCGGCAGTTCGTGGAAACCGGGCTCCAGGTCGCGCAGGTTGGCCGGCAGCGACAACGCGGACTGGCCGCTTTCCAGCAGGTAGCCGCGGATGTTCTGCGTATTGGGGGGGGGGCTGTGCCGGGGATGCGTCGTGCAGCGTCCAGTAATACGCCGCTTCCTCGCGCAGCGCTGCACCGACCAGGCTGTGCTTGATGACCAGCGACACCAGCCATGCGCCCAGCAGGATGCCCAGGCTGGCCAGCACTGCCTGCAGGATGAAGGCGATACGGATCTTGCGCGGCAGGCCGTGCGGCATTGCGGGGTCCCGGTCAGAGCGCTGCGATTATAGGCAGCGCACCGCGCCGTGGTCGTGCAGGGATGATGACCGCCGACACTGCCGGTCGGTCATCCCCTGCCCTGTTGCCCGTCCGCTACCGCACCGGGCCTGCAGCTGCACCGGCACGGTCCCTGCTCAGGCCATCGGCTGGGCGATGTCGGCAATGCGATAGCCGGCGCTCTGCACGGTATGCAGCAGCGGGCGATCGAACGGCTTGTCGATGATCTTGCGCAGGTTGTACAGATGGCTGCGCAGGGTGTCCGAATCCGGCAACCCGTTGCCCCAGATCTCGCGCTCGATTTCCTGGCGGGTGACAACCCGCGGCGATTCGCGCATCAGAATCGTCAACAGGCGCAGGCCGATCGGCGACAGCTGCAGTTCGGTGCCGGCGCGGGTGGCGCGCATGCTGACCGGATCGAGCACCAGGTCGGCGACCTTGAGCACTTCCGAACCCACCTGGCGGCGTTCGCGGCGGATCAGCGCGCGCAGGCGTGCTTCCAGTTCCTGGATCGCGAACGGCTTGGTCAGGTAGTCATCGGCACCGAAACCCAGGCCGGTGAGCTTGTCGTCCAGCGTATCGCGCGCGGTCAGCATCAGCACCGGCGTCGATTTGCGCGCATCGTTGCGCAGCCGCCGGCAGACTTCGATGCCATCCAGCCGCGGCAGCATCAGGTCCAGCACCACCACGTCATAGCTGTTCTCCGCCGCAAGCCGGTAGCCGTCCAGGCCATCCTGTGCATAGTCGACTTCGAAGCCACGACCTTCCAGGTATTCGCCGATCATCTCGGAGATGTTGCGGTTGTCTTCGACCACCAGCACCAAGCCGGAAGTCTCCTTCGTCTGACGCATGTGATTCCCTCTAACTTCAGCTTTGTGAAACATGCCGGATCGACGGTGGAGGCAATGTGAAGTTCCGTCAAGAGGTCCGATCCGCTGCTCAGAGCAGCGGCTTGAGCAGGGGCCAGACGTTGTCGAGCACCTTCGGCTGGGCCTGGGCGGTGGGGTGCAGACCGTCGGCCTGCATCATCCCCGGCTGCAGGGCCACCCCCTCCAGCAGGAACGGCAGCAGCGGCACAGCGTAGCGGTCGGCCAGCGCGCGGTAGGCGGCCGCCAGCCGCTGGCGGTACGCCGGGCCGTAATTCGGTGGCACATCGATGCCCAGCAGCAGCACCTTGGCGCCCGCCTTCTGGCTGGCCTGCACCATCTTTTCCAGATTGCCCTGCACCTGCGCCGGGGTCAGCCCGCGCAGGGCGTCGTTGCCCCCCAGAGCGATCACCACCACGTCCGGCTTCTCCTTCGCCAGCAGGCCCGGCAGCCGGGTCAGGGCGCCGGCGGTGGTCTCGCCGCTCATGCTGGCGTTGACGATCCGCGCCGGCGTTTTCGACTGCTGCCTGACCCGCTGCTGCAGCAGGCTGACCCAGCCGGCATCGGCAGGGATATTGTGGGCAGCACTGAGGCTGTCGCCGAGCACCAGGACGGTACCGGCCGGACCTTTGGCACAGGCCAGCCCGGGCAACAGCAGGAACCCTAGCAACAGCACCATCATCATGCCGGCTCGCCGGCTCCATCCCGTCTTGCGCATTGGAGTCTCCTCATCGACAGCCTGTCCCCCCGCAGCGCGCCCGTCGCCATCGCCGTCGACCAGGTCGGCAAATCCGTGCATGGCCCGGAGGGTGAAGTCCACATACTGGACAACATCACTTTGACGGTCCATGAAGGCACCAGCGTGGCCATCGTCGGCGCCTCCGGCTCCGGCAAGACCACCCTGCTCGGCCTGCTCGCCGGGCTGGACCTGCCCAGCCGCGGTCGCATCGCTCTGGCCGGGCACGAACTGTCCAGCCTGGATGAGGAAGCCCGCGCGCAGCTGCGTGCTCGCGAGGTCGGCTTCGTCTTCCAGAGCTTCCACCTGCTGCCGGCGCTGACCGCCGCCGAGAACGTCGCCCTGCCACTGGAGCTGGGCGGGCGCGAGGATCGCGCGCGGGTGGACGCCGTGCTGGACCAGGTCGGGCTGGCCCATCGCGCCCGCCATTACCCGCGCCAGCTGTCCGGCGGCGAACAGCAGCGCGTGGCATTGGCGCGTGCCTTCGTCACCCGGCCACGCATCCTGTTCGCCGACGAGCCGACCGGCTCGCTGGACCAGAGCACCGGCCAGCACATCAGCGACCTGCTGTTCGAGCTCAACGCCGGCAGCGGCACCACGCTGGTGCTGGTCACCCACGATCTGCGCCTGGCCCAGCGCTGCCAGCACATCCACCGCATCGACAACGGCCGCCTGCAGGCGGTCGCGCACGAGGCCCGCGCATGAACCTGCTGCGGCATGCGTGGCGCGCGCTGCGCCGCGAAGCCCTGGCCGGCGACCTGCTGACCGTGTTCGCCGCGCTGGTACTGGGCGTGGCGGTGATGACCGCGGTCGGCACGCTGGTGAACCGGGTCAACCTGGCACTGACCAGCAGCGCTGCGGAGATGCTCGGCGGCGACCTCGGCGTCGCCGGTCGTGACGACCCGCCGGCCGCCTTCGCCGAAGAGGCCAGGCAGCGGGGACTGGCATCCACCCGCATGGCCAGTTTCGGCACCGTGCTGTTCCAGGGCGATGCCAGCCAGATGGCCAGCATCAAGGCGGTACAGGCCGGCTATCCGCTGCGGGGGACGCTGCGGGTACGCAGCACGCCCGGTGGTGCGCTGATCGACGATGCCGGCATGCCGCCGCAGGGCCAGGCCTATGCCGATCCCCGCCTGCTGCAGGCGCTGGGGTTGAAGGCCGGCGATGACCTCGAGTTCGGCGCCGGTACGCTGCGCATCGCCGGCATCATCGAGGCCGAACCGGATGCCGGCGGCGACCTCCTCACGCTGTCGCCGACGTTGCTGGTCAATCGCGCTGATGTCGACGGCACCGGCCTGCTCGGTCCCGGCAGCCGCATCAGCTACCGGCTGATGTTCGCCGGGCCGGCCGACCGGATCGCGGCGTTCCGGCAATGGCTGCAGCCACAGGTGAAGGGCATGCGCCTGCTCAGCGTGGATGACACCCAGCGCGGCGTGCGCCAGGCGTTCGATCTGGCCGGGCGCTTCCTCGGCCTGAGCGCGCTGCTGGCGGTGCTGCTGGCCGGCGTTGCCACCGCGCTGGCCGCCAACCGCTTCGCCCTGCGCCGCATCGACCAGGTGGCGATCCTGCGTTGCCTGGGAGCACGCCAGCGCGACATCCTGCTGGGCCTGGCACTGCAGCTGCTGATGCTGGCCGTTCCGGCCTGCCTGCTCGGCATTGGACTGGGCATGGCCGCGCAGGAAAGCCTGGTACAGGTGCTGGGCAGCCTGATACCGCAGCGCCTGCCGCTGCCACAGGCAACACCGGCGCTGACCGGTGCAGGCATCGGTCTGTTGCTGCTGTTCGGCTTCGGCCTGCCGCCGCTGCTGCGCCTGCGCGGAGTGCCGCCGATGCGCGTGCTCAACCGCTCCTTCGCTGCACTGCCGCCCGCCTCGCTGCTGGCCTACGTCGCCGCCCTGCTGGCCAGCCTGGTGCTGGCCGTGCAGGTGACCGGCGACCTGAAGCTGGCCCTGTGGGTGCTGGGTGGCCTGGCCGCTCTCGCCGCAGCGGCGGGCCTGGGCGGCTTTGTGCTGCTGCAGGTGCTGCGCAGCCTGCAGCACCGCCTGCACGGCAACTGGCGGCTGGGATTGGCCGCCCTGACCCGCCGCCGGATGCTGGCGGTGATGCAACTGGTGGGCCTGTCGCTGTCGCTGTGCGCGCTGCTGCTGCTGGCCGTGACCGGGCCGGGGCTGCTGCAGCAGTGGCGCGAGCGCCTGCCGGAGGACACGCCGAACTACTTCCTGATCAACATCCAGCCCGAACAACGCGACGGCGTGCTGGCAGCATTGCGCGCGCTGGGTGCGGCCGATGCCAGCATCGAACCGATGGCCACCGGCCGCCTGATCGCGATCAACGGCAAGCCGCCGGTGCGCGTGGACCAGGCGCAGGACGGCCAGGGGCGGGAAAACGGCCCGCGCGAGGACGACGACGAGAACCGGCCACTGAACTTCAGCTGGCGCAGCACCTTCCCGCCGGCCAATACGCTGCTTGAGGGCCACTTCTGGAAGGCGGACAGCACTGCGCCCGAAGCCTCGGTGGAAACCGGCTGGGCCAAACGCTACGGCGTCTCGACCGGCGACCGTATCGGCATTTCCGTGGGCGAGCAGCAGCGCGAGTTCACCGTGACCAGCGTGCGCAAGGCGGACTGGAACACGTTCCGGCCGAACTTCTTCGTGCTGTTGAATCCGAACGCCGTGGGCGACACCCCGCACAACCTGCTGTCGGCGTTCCACCTCCCGGCCGGCCAGGCAGCCGGGCTGGGCGAACTGGTGCGTGCACAGCCGAACCTGTCGCTGCTGGACGTGGATGCGGTGATCTCGCAGGTGCGCGACGTGATGGAACGGGTGGCGCAGGCGGTACAGCTGGTGATGGTGTTCAGCCTGCTGGCCGGCGTGCTGGTCCTGCTGGCTGCCCTGCAGGCCACGGCCGGCGAGCGCCGCTACGACAGCGCGGTACTGCGCACGCTGGGCGCGACCCGGCGCCAGCTGCGCGGTGCGGTACTGGTCGAGTTCGGGGCACTGGGCACGCTCGCCGCGCTGCTGGCGGTGGGCGCCACGGCCGTGATCGGGCTGGTGGTGTCGCAGAAGGTGTTCGAGCTGCCGCTGCTGCCGCCGTGGCCGGGCCTGCTGCTGGGCGGCGTGGTCGGCATCGGGCTGAGCCTGCTGGCGGGCTGGTGGGGCACCCGGCGCATCCTGCATACCCCGCCCGCCCTGGCCCTGCGCGAGGCCTGACGAAGGCGCGCCCCGGAAGGCGTGCCGGGCAAGCCCGGCACCCTTCCTTGCGGTAGGCCACGCCATGCGTGGATCCGGCTGTGGCCTCGAGCATGGCTCGACCCTACTGGGCCTTTTCCACGTACCTGGCGAACACTTCGTCGATCTGCGCGTCCTTCACCTGCTTGCCATCCTGCAGGTCCTGCGCCTGGGTGAACAGCGGAATGATCATCGCCATCCCATCCAGCTTGGTCTTCAGGTGCACGCCCGGAGCCTGGGTCAGGAAACCGTCCCAGCGCTGGCGCACCTTGGCCCAGTAGCCGGCGGTGGCCTTCCAGTAGTCGCGCGCCGGGGTGAAGTCGATCTCGGTGGTCTTCACGTAGTCGTTGAAGCCGAACTCGCGCGCGATCTCCACCTGGCTGCCGTCGGCGTTGCGCTGCACCTTGGTGTTGAACTGCTCGTGGGTCCAGCCGTTCGGGGTGAGCGTGTGGCGGTTGACCACCGCCAGCGCGTTGTAGTCGCTGCGCTTGGTGTACTCACGGCGCGGCAGCGGGCGCCAGCTCAGGTCGCTGGTCCAGCTCGGCACGTTGTTAGTGTAGGTCCATTTGCCGGTGCCGCAGTAGCGCGGTGCATCGCTTACTTCATACACGCACTGGGTCCAGGCGCCCTGGTTCACCGCCGCCGGGATGCTGCGTACCCGCCAGGTCTGGTCGGCACTGAACTCGAAGCGGTTCGGGGCCTCGTAGACCCAGTCCTGGCGCCAGTGCTTGGTGATGTGGCCGCTCTTCTCGTCCAGCAGCAGGTGTTGCAGCACGATGCGCTTCGGGGTGTCCTCGACCACGATGACCATTTCATTGCCGCCGCTGCGCATCGCCGGCGCGCGCTCGTAGCCCGGCTTCAGCAGCACGGTTTCGTCGAAGGCGAAATCCACGGTGTACTCGCCCTGCATGGCCAGAATGCTGTCGTGATCGCGGGCGATGTCGGAGGGCTGCGCGCTGGCCACGCCGCTGCCGGCGAGCAACAGCAGGACGCTGGCTGTCTGGAATTTCATCGGGGTCTTCCTTCGGGGTTGCAGGTTCGTTGAGAGGCCATCCGTGGCCGTCGGGCGTTCCATCAGGAACAGATCAGAGGCGGATCAGCGGCTGGTCGCCGGGAATCCGTGGTGGCGGCCGGCGCGCGGCGTCGGCACAGCAGCAGTCGTCGACGGCCAGCTCGCCCTCTGCGCCTTCCAGGCGCGCGATGCGGCGTGCGGTGGCCGCGCCCAGCGACGACAGCGTCGACAGGCTGGCCGCCAGGGTGCGGCCGTCATCGGCGGCATGCAGGCGCAGCGCACACAGGCGCCAACGCTGGCCGCCGAGATGACCGGCCAGGCGCCGCCACAGGCGTTCACCGACACTGCCGTCGCTGTCGTGCTGTGGGCCCGGCGGCAGCGCGGCCACCAACCGGTCCCAGGCCAGGAAATCGCTGTCCGGCAGCAGGTACAGGCGCCACACGCAGCGGCCACGGCCGTCAAGGAAGCACAGGCTTTCGCGCAGGCCCTCGCTGTCCACGCCCTGGCAGGCATGCACGCGCACCGCCTGGCGCCAGCCGCCAAGCTCGTTGCCGTCGGCGTGGTAGAGACACAACACGGTGCCAAGCGTGGCCAGCTGTGCCGGGGTCGGCCATGCCGCGCGGTGTGGCGCGGCGATGGAGTCATTCCTGCGTGCGGACAAGGCTCGGCTCATGAGGTCACCAGGACACGGCAAGGCTGGCGGAGAAGGTACGACCCGGGCTGGTGTAGCGATCCAGCACGCGGCTGGTCGGCGACAGCGTCGTACCCACGTTGGACCAATCGATGTAGCGTTTGTCGCCCAGGTTGAACACGCCTACGTTGAAGGTCGCACCCGGGGCGAAGTTCCAATGTGCCATCAGGTCGGCCACGCCATAGCCGGCCGGGCGGTACACCGTGGCCGAGGCGACGCGGTCCTTGCGCTTGACGAACGTGCCGGCCAGTTCGACACCCCAGGCATCGGTGTCGTACATCAGGCCGACGGTGCCGCGCAGCGGGTCGACCGAATCCAGCGGGGTGTCCTCGGTCTTGTTGTCGCCGCGCGACCAGGCCACGGAACTGCGCAGTGCCCAGCCCTGCAGGGTCGGGCTGATCTGGCCGAAGTCGACGCCGGCCTTCAGTTCAGCGCCGTAGATGCGGGCGTCGGCGATGTTGCGCGACTGGAACACCATCAGGCCCTGCGCATTGGTGCCGACCAGCGACTGCGACTCGATGAAGTCCTTGTACTCGTTGTAGTAGCCGCTGACGCTGACGTAGGCAGCCGGCGACAGGAAGCGCAGGCCCAGTTCCATGCCATCACTGGTTTCCGGCTTCAGGTCCGGATTGGGAATGGCCGTGTAGCCGAAGGCGAAGTTGGTGAAGCCGAGATTGACGTCGTTGTACGGCGGCGAGCGGAAGCCGTGCGAGTAACCGGCAAACAGCGACCATTCGTCGGTGAAGCGATAGACCATGCCAAGCTTGGGCGAGACGCTGGTCTTGGTCAGCTTCGCCACCGCCACGCCGGGATTGTCCTCGGCGAAGATGTTGTCCACTTCCGGCTTCAGCTCGTAGCGGTCCACGCGCACGCCCGGCACCAGCGACAGCTTGCCGCCAGCCATGCGCATTTCATCCTGCGCATACAGGCCCAGCTCGGTGGTCTTGCTGATCGGGAAATCGCGTACCGGGAACGCATCGGGCAGGATGGTGGTGCTGGTCTGGCCGTTGGCCAGTACCTGGAAACCATCGCGCTTCTGGCGGATCTCGGTGCGTGCACCCTCGAAGCCATAGGTCAGCGCGTGCTCGACGCTGCCGGTGCTGAAGGCCTTGTTGAACTGCGCCTGCAGGCCGTACACACGCTGGTCGAAGTTGAACTCGCGGTGGCGACGGCTGCGGTTGGCACGGTCCTCATCGGTGATCTGGGTGGTTTCGCTGTGCTGGGTATACAGCTGCCAGTGCAGGCTGTCGGCGAAGCCTTTGTTCAGCGCATCCATTTCATGCGCGAACGACACGCGGGTGCGGTTCTGCTTGTCGCGCGCCTTCATGCCGGTGGTGGTGGTACGGTCGATCGAAGACAGCACGTTGGTCTCGGTCTTGTCTTCGTTGCCTTCCACGGTCAGGCGGAAGCGCTGGTCCTCGCTCGGTGCATAGACCAGCTTGGCCAGACCGCTGCGACCGTCGCGGTCCTGCGGGTTGGGGGCGGTGCGGGTGTTGTCGTTGCTGCGCACGTCACCCTTGTTGTCGGTTTCCTGGCCCTGGCGATGGTTGATGTTGACCATGCCGCTCCAGTGTTCGCCGCCGAACGCCGTGGTGACACCGCCGAGCAGGCCCTTCCATTCACCGTCGTAGCCGAACTTCAGGCCGACGTAGCTGTCCTTGCCATCCTTCAGGTAATCGGCCGGATCCTTGGTGACGAAGGCGACCACGCCGCCCAGCGCATCGGAACCGTACAGCGAGCTGGCCGGGCCGCGCACGATCTCCACGCGCTTGAGCGTGTCCAGATCGGTGAAGTTGCGGTTGGCGTTGGAGAACGAACCAATGTTGAAGCTGGTCGGCATCGCGATGCCATCGGTCTGCACCCGCACACGGTTGCCGTCCAGGCCACGGATACGGATGCTGCCCAGGCCGAAGCGCGCGGCGCTGCGGCTGACCGACAGGCCCGGCTCGTAGCGCAGCAGATCCTTGATGTCCTGGACCAGGTGCCGGTCCATCTGCTCGCGGTCGATCACATCGACCGTAGCGGCGACGTCGCTGACCGCGCGTTCGGTGCGCGTGGCGGTGACCTGCACGCGATCGAATTCGCGCGCATCGGGCGCGGCGCTGGCGGCAGTGGCAGCGTGGGCGGACAGCGGCAGCGCCATCCAGACAGCAAGGCAAAGGGCGGTATGGCGGGTCATCGGGTTCGTTCGGTCAGGCAGGGGAACCCCCGGCCACCGGCACGCCGGAGCGTACGCGGTAGACCGAGGGGGAGAGAGCAGGAGCGGACGGGTCGCCCACCCTGCGGGCGGCGCCCGGCAGGAGGGAGGGAGGCGGGCGACCAGGCCGCGTTACTTGGTCAGGATCAGCTTGTCGTTGCTGGTGTGCCGCAGGCGATAGAAGCGATCGCCGTGCTGGATCAGGATTTCACGACGGCCCTTGAGCAGGGCTTCGCTGTCGATGACCTCTTCCGGCGGAACGACGCGGACCGGACGATCGCGGAGGGTCAGTGTTTCGGGGCGCAGCAGTACAGGTTGAGCGTTCATGAGCATCTGGACTCGTGCGAGGGACGAGTTAAATGATAATGATTCTCAGTTGACAATCAACAACCATTCTCAATTTGATTGATGAGATTAATGATCGAAATCCAGAATTCGATAGATTTCGTGAATCGAATGGCGGGCAACGGGGCCCCAGGGGTCGAGCACGGCTCGACTCCGGCGGGAAAATGCTCCAGGTCAGACGAAGGCGGCTTCGATCCGGGCCCAGCCGGCGGCGTCGATCTGCTCCAGCACTTCCAGGGCCTGCAGGTTCTGCAGCAGCTGTTCGACCCGGCTGGCGCCCAGGATCACGCTGGACACCTGTGGATTGCGCAGGCACCAGGCGATGGCCACGCTGGCCGGGGCGTGGCCAAGCTCGCGTGCCACCGCGCTGAAATGACGGACCTGGGCCAGGCGTGCCTGTGCATCGGCGCCCAGAACCAGATCCTGCAGCCACTCCATGCCCTCGCGGCCGAGCCGGGCGTCGGCCGGAATGCCACGGTCGTACTTGCCACTGAGCAGGCCGGACGCCAACGGCGAGAAGATGGTGGTGCCCAGGCCGGCCCCCGCATACAGCGGGGCGTATTCGGTTTCCACCCGCTCGCGGTGCAGCAGGTTGTACTGCGGCTGCTCCATCGATGGCCCCTGCAGGTTGTGTCGCGCGGCGATGTCCAGCGCCTGCTGGATCTGTGCCGCCGACCACTCGGACGTGCCCCAGTAGAGCACCTTGCCCTGCCGTATCAGGGTATCCATCGCGTGCACGGTCTCGGCGATCGGCGCGTCGGGATCCGGGCGGTGGCAGTAATAAAGGTCCAGATAGTCCACCCGCAGGCGCTTGAGCGCGGCATGGCAGGCATCGGTGACGTGCTTGCGCGACAGGCCACGCTGGGTCGGTCGCGGATCCTTGGCACTGCCGAAGAACACCTTGCTGGACACGCAGAACCCATCGCGCGGCAGGCGCAGGTCGGCGATCACATCGCCCATCACCTGCTCGGCGCGGCCATTGGCATACCCCTCGGCATTGTCGAAGAAGTTGATGCCATGGTCCCAGGCCGCGGCAACCAGGTTGCGGGCCTCGTCGCGCGGAATCTGGTCACCGAAGGTCACCCAGGCGCCGAAGGACAGGGCGGATATCGGCAGGCCGGTGGAGCCCAGGCGGCGGTAATGCATGCGAATCTCCTGCTGCGGGCCCGCATCCGGGCCGGAATCGAGCCCCATTCTACCCGTCGTGCCGACCGCAACCCCTTGCCGTTGCTGGCCCGATCGGTGCCGATGGCCGCGCGCACGCTGCTTTTCCTTGCCCCGGCCCCTGCCCTGCACTAGGCTTCCCGTTTTTCGCGACGCCCCAGGGGAGTCACTCACATGGTCGAAGGTTTGGGCAGGATCGGCTTCGGCCTGTTCGGGTTGGCGGTGCTGATCGGCATCACCTGGTTGTTTTCCAACAACAAGCGCGCGGTGGACTGGAAGCTCGTCGCCACCGGCATCACCCTGCAGATCGCCTTTGCGGCGCTGGTGATCCTGGTCCCCGGCGGCCGCGACGTGTTCGATGCGCTCGGCCACGGCTTCGTGAAGGTCCTGAGCTTCGTCAACGAGGGCTCGAAGTTCATCTTCGGCTCGCTGATGGACGTCCAGAACTACGGCTTCATCTTCGCCTTCCAGGTGCTGCCGACCATCATCTTCTTCTCCGCGCTGATGGGCGTGATGTACCACCTGAACGTCATGCAGGCGATCGTCCGGGTGATGGCGTGGGCGATCACCAAGGTGATGCGCGTGTCCGGTGCCGAAACCACCAGCGTCTGCGCCAGCGTCTTCATTGGCCAGACCGAGGCGCCGCTGACCGTGCGCCCGTACATCGCCAAGATGACCCAGTCCGAGCTGCTGACCATGATGATCGGTGGCATGGCCCACATCGCTGGCGGCGTGCTGGCGGCCTACGTGGGCATGCTCGGCGGGGGCGACCCGACCCAGCAGGCGTTCTACGCCAAGCATCTGCTGGCGGCCAGCATCATGGCCGCACCGGCCACGCTGGTGGTGGCCAAGCTGCTGATCCCGGAAACCGGCACCCCGCTGACCCGCGGCACGGTGAAGATGGAAGTGGAGAAGACCTCCAGCAACATCATCGACGCGGCGGCGGCCGGCGCCGGCGACGGCCTGAAGCTGGCGCTGAACATCGGCGCGATGCTGCTGGCCTTCATCGCCCTGATCGCCCTGCTGAACGCCCCGCTGACCTGGCTCGGCGAAGTGACCGGCCTGGCCGCACAGATCGGCAAGCCGACCAACCTGTCGACCATCTTCGGCTACCTGCTGGCACCGATCGCCTGGGTGATCGGCACTCCGTGGGCCGACGCCACCACCGTGGGGTCGCTGATCGGACAGAAGGTCGTGATCAACGAATTCGTCGCCTATACCGAGCTGTCGCAGATCGTGAACGGCCAGGTCGCCGGCGTGACCCTGTCCAACGAAGGTCGCCTGATCGCCACCTATGCGCTGTGCGGCTTCGCCAACTTCAGCTCGATCGCGATCCAGATCGGCGGCATCGGTGGCCTGGCCCCGGAACGTCGCCACGACCTGGCCAAGTTCGGCCTGCGCGCGGTACTGGGCGGTACCATCGCCACCTTCATGACGGCGACCATCGCCGGCGTGCTGACGCATTTCAGTTGAACCCTAGTTCGAGAAAAGATTCCCTATGAGCAGCAGTGTCGTTGTCGTCGGTTCCTTCAATGTCGATCACGTGTGGCGGTGCGAGTCGCTGCCGGCACCGGGCGCGACCATTGCCGGCCGCTACAGCACCGGCCCCGGTGGCAAGGGCTTCAACCAGGCCGTGGCCGCATGCCGCGCGGGCGCCGACACCCACTTCGTGTGCGCCCTGGGTGATGACGCCGGCGGTGCCACCGCCCGCGACCTCGCCGGCCAGGACGGTTTCGCGCTGATCGCCGAAGCCAGCAGCGAACCGACCGGCACCGCCGGCATCTATGTCGATGCACGGGGTCGTAACACCATCGTGATCGGCCCGGGCGCCAATGCCGCCCTGAGCACCGATTTCCTGCAGCAGCAACAGGCGCTGCTGACCGGTGCCCGGGTGGTGCTGGTGCAGCTGGAGTCGCCGGTGCAGACCATCGAGGCGGCACTGGCTGCCGCCCGCGAGGCCGGTGTCACCACCGTGCTCAACACCGCACCGGCCGACGCCCCCTCGACCATCGGCCTGCTCAAGCTGGCCGATGTGATCACCCCGAACGAGACCGAGTTCGCCGCCCTGCTGGGCCGCCATGTCGGCGAGCGCGTGGATGCCAACGACGTGGCCGCGCTGGATGGTGCCAGCCTGCATGCGCTGTGCCGCAAGCTGGTCGGCAACGGTACCGTGGTGGTGACCCTGGGCTCGGTGGGCGTGTTCGTTTCGCATGCCGATGAGAACCTGCGCGGCGACACCCAGCCGTACTACCGCGTGGGTGCGGAGCAGGTGCAGGCGATCGATACCACCGGTGCCGGCGACGCCTTCAACGGCGCGCTGGCCGCCTCCCTTGCCCAGCTGCCGGAGGCGCCGTTCGCACGCCATGTGCGCTTCGCCAACCAGTTCGCGGGCCGCTCGACCGAGAAGGAAGGCGCCGCAGCGGCGATGCCACGGCTGACCCCGGCCGACGTGGAAATCCGGTAGGTCCACGCCGCAGCTGCATGAACCGGCCCGGGCACGCAGGTGCCCGGGCCTTTTTCTGCCTGCGCCCATGCAGGGCACGCAGCCCTGCCCCAGCCGCCCAGGATGACCCGCCACTGGGGGCGGCGGAAGCAACCGTCAAGCATCTGCTGATGCCCGTACGGCATGAGGTCGGTCCGGATCGGCCTGAACCGGCGCCTCGCCGACCCGGCCATGTGACCGCCTGCGGCCTACAATGGGCGCATGCAGATCGGCCCCTACACCATTGCTCCCAACGTCGTGCTGGCGCCCATGGCCGGCGTCACCGACAAGCCGTTCCGCCTGCTGTGCAAACGGCTGGGCGCGGGCCTGGCCGCCTCCGAGATGACCATCAGCGACCCGCGCTTCTGGAACACGCGCAAGTCGATCCACCGCATGGACCATGAGGGTGAACCGGCACCGATCAGCGTGCAGATCGCCGGCACCGAGCCGCAGCAGCTGGCCGAGGCGGCGCGTTACAACGTCGACCATGGTGCGCAGATCATCGACATCAACATGGGCTGCCCGGCCAAGAAGGTCTGCAATGCCTGGGCCGGTTCGGCGCTGATGCGTGACGAATCGCTGGTGGCGCGCATCCTTGCTGCCGTGGTCAACGCGGTCGATGTGCCGGTCACGCTGAAGATCCGCACCGGCTGGGACTGCGACCACCGCAATGGGCCGCTGATCGCGCGCATCGCCGAGGACAGCGGCATCGCCGCCCTGGCTGTGCACGGCCGCACCCGCGACCAGCACTACACCGGCCAGGCCGAGTACGCCACGATCGGCGAGATCAAGGCAGCGCTGCGCATTCCGGTGATCGCCAATGGAGACATCGATTCGCCGCGCAAGGCCGCCTTCGTCCTGCAGCAGACCGGCGTGGACGCAGTGATGATCGGTCGCGCGGCGCAGGGCCGGCCGTGGATCTTCCGCGAGGTGGCGCACTACCTGGCCACCGGTGAGGAACTGGCCCCGCCGTCACTGGCCGAAGTGCGCGATATCCTGCTCGGCCACCTGCACGCCCTGCATGCCTTCTACGGCGAGCCGCAGGGCGTGCGCATCGCGCGCAAGCACCTGGGCTGGTACGCCAAGGACCGGCCCGAGAATGCGGCGTTCCGCGCCGTGGTCAACCGCGCCGAAGATCCGCAGAGCCAGATCACGCTGACCACCGAGTACTTCGACCGACTGATCGCCGGACAACCGGCGCTGCCGTCGGCTGCCTGACCCCGCACGCCCCGCAGTCGACCCCGCACGACGCACCACGAGCCCGCGACCATGACACCGCCGATTTCCTCCCCCACCTACCTGCACGGGTTCTCCGGCACCGAACAGCAGCGCCTGATGACCCAGGCCCGCCTGCTGGAATCGAGCATCTTCGGCCAGATCGACTACGGCAGCGCACGACGCCTGCTGGAAGTCGGCAGCGGCGTCGGCGCGCAGACCGAGATCCTGCTGCGCCGCTTCCCGGACCTGCACGTGACCGGCGTGGACCTGAGCGAAACGCAGCTGGCGACCGCCCGCGAGAACCTCGCGCGCACGCCGTGGTGCAGCGATCGCTACACCCTGCAGCAGGCCGATGCAGGCGAGCTGCCGTTCGAGGCACGCAGCTTCGATTCGGCATTCCTGTGCTGGGTGCTGGAGCATGTACCTTCGCCGGCCCGCGTGCTCAGCGAAGTGCGCCGCGTACTCGCACCGGGATCGCCGGTCTACATCACCGAAGTGATGAACGCATCGTTCCTGCTCGATCCGTATTCGCCGCACATCTGGCGTTACTGGATGGCGTTCAATGATTTCCAGTACGACCACGGCGGCGATCCCTTCGTCGGCGCCAAGCTCGGCAACCTGCTGCTGGCCGGTGGTTTCCGCGATGTGCATACCGAGATCAAGACGATCCACCTGGACAACCGCGAGCCGGCGCGGCGCAAGACGATGATCGCGTTCTGGGAGCAGCTGCTGCTGTCGGCCGCCGAGCAGCTGCTGCAGGCCGGCACCGTGGACGAGGATACGGTGGAGGGCATGCGTCGCGAGTTCCGGTTGGTGCAGAACGATCCCAATGCCGTGTTCTTCTTCTCGTTCGTGCAGGGCCGCGCGACGGTGTATTGACCGGCGCCTGCACCGCTGCGCTGCGGCAGTGCCACGCGCCGCATGGCTGGCAACCCGCTAGAATCGTCGCGGGCTGGCGTCGAGGACGGGCGCGCGCTGGACCCGGCCCCTTCCGCGTGCGCGGCAACGGGACCACCGAGCTCCGCGCCTGAAGGGATTCCTGATGACAGCACGCGCAACGACTCCGGGTAGCACGCTGCCCCTCGCCGCCCGGGAAGGCGGCCTGCTGGATGGCCTCGACTCCCGCCAGGCCCGTCTGTGCCTGGGCATCGTGGCGGTGCTGTGCCTGCTGTATGTCGCATTTGCACTGACGCCCTCGTCGTATGCGATGGCCAGCCAGTACCTGGGGCTGGCGCCGATCGAGCCCCTGCTCGGCAAGGCGCGGGGCATCCGCATGGACGAGTGGATGGTCTACACCCCTTACGTGCAGATCGCGGTGGCCAACGACTTCGGCGCGACCAACGCGTTTTCGCCGTACCACGAGACGCTGCGCTCGTTCCAGGCGCTTCCGCTGCTGGACTGGGGCCTGCTGTTCAAGCCGTACCACTGGGCCTTCTTCATCCTGCCACCGGCCAACGCCTACTCGTTCTTCTTCATGTTCATGGCGATGGCGTTCCTGTGCGGCTGGGCGCTGTTCCTGCGCCAACTGCGGGTTCCGCCGCTGGCGGCCGTGCTGGTCGCGCTGACCCTGTACTTCTCGCCCTACGTGCAGGTGTGGTGGACGACCAACTGGGGCGCGTTCGCGCTGGCCCCGTGGGTAGCCGTGGCCTGGCTGCGGATCGACAACCGCTGGCTGCGCATCCTCGCCAGCGCCTACGCACTGGTGGTCTGGCTGCTGGCCGTGGCCTACCCGCCCTTCATCATTTCAGCGCTGCTGGCCATGGGCGTGCTGGTGCTGGCCTTCCGCCGCGATGCGTTGACAGTGGCACGCCTGCTCGATGCGGCGGTCGCCGGCGGCCTGGCGTTGCTGGCGTTCCTGGGCTATTTCCACGAAGCGATCGAGATCGTCCGCAACACCGTCTATCCCGGCCAGCGCGAGAGCGCCGGCGGCGGGGTCAGCCCGGTCGCGCTGCTCACCCACGGGTTCCCCAACCTGATGACGCGCGGGTTCTATCCGCTGCCTGCGTTCGAGCCGTCCAACGCCTGCGAGATCGCAGTGTTCAGCAGCCTGCTGCCGCTGTTCACCGCCGTCCTCGCCGACTGGACGCAGGTGCTGCGCTGGGCGCGCGGCCACCGGCTGTCGCTGGGGGTGCTGGCCGCCGGCATCGCGCTGGTCGCCTGCTGGATCTTCCTGCCGGTGCCGCTGCGGATCGGCCAGCTGACCGGACTGTCGATGGTGCCGCCCACCCGTGCGTTGCTGGCATTGGGCCTGCTGCTGAACATCGGCTGCGCGATCGTGCTGGTGCGCGGCGGGGTGCGCCTGGGACGCGGCCGCCTGCTGCTGCTCGCGGCCCTGCTGCTGGCGGGATGCCTGCTCAAGTTCGCCTTCGGCCAGGGCAGTTTCAGCCGGCTGCATGCCACGGCCGATGCATGGCCACTGCTGTGCGTGGGCGTGCTGGCCTTCGCAGCGCGCCGCCCGCGGCTCGCCGCGCATCCGGTGGCGCTGGTGCTGGCGGTGGCCGCGCTCGGCAACGTGCTGACCAACGGGCTGTTCAATCCTGTGCAGTCGGCCCGGCCGATCTTCGACATGGACCGCAGCGCCGTGCTGGCGTCGATGCAGGCGCGCGGTGCACGGCAGGCTGCGGACGGAGCGCTGGTGGTGGAAGGGCGCTACGGTGCGCTGCTGTCCGGCGTCGGTATCCCGGCAGTCAACCACACGCTGTATTTCCCGCAGCTGGCGTACTTCCGCGCGCGCTTCCCGGACATGCCCGAAGACCGCTTCAACACCACGTTCAACCGCTATCACCATGTGATGGTCAGCGACGTCGCCGAACCCCGTTCGATGTACGCCGACCTGGTGGAAGTGCCCGCAGCCGCGATGCTGGCCGCGCCCGCGCAGCCGCCGGCAACGCCGCAGCCCTGAGGACGATGCAGATGAACGCCTACGCGCGCCCGGCCACGCCACCGAAGATCGCCGTCATCATTCCCTGCTACCGGGTGACCCGCCACGTGCTCGGCGTGCTCGCAGCGATCGACGATGCGGTCACCGCCATCTACTGCGTTGATGATGCCTGCCCGGATGGCAGCGGCCGGATGGTCCAGGACAGCACGCGCGATCCCCGGGTCAGGGTGCTGTTCCATGCGCAGAACCGCGGCGTCGGTGGTGCGATCAAGACCGGCTACCGCGCGGCCATCGCCGAGGGCATGGACATCTTGGTGAAGGTCGATGGCGACGGCCAGATGGATCCCACACTGCTGATGGACTTCGTCGCTCCCATCGCCGAGGGCAACGCCGACTACACCAAGGGCAACCGCTTCTGGAACCTCAGCCACATCCGTCGCATGCCGCTGTTGCGGCGGATCGGCAACCTCGCGCTGTCGTTCATGAGCAAGGCGTCGTCCGGCTACTGGCAGGTGTTCGACCCGACCAACGGCTACACCGCCATCCACGCCCGCGTTGCCAGCCACCTGCCCCTGGATGCGATCAGCGACCGCTACTTCTTCGAGACCGACATGCTGTTCCGCCTCAACACGGTGCGTGCCGTGGTGCAGGACGTGGCGATGGACGCGCGCTATGCCGACGAGACCAGCAACCTGCGCATCAGCCGGGTACTGGGCGAGTTCGCCTTCAAGCACGTGCGCAACACGCTCAAGCGTGTCGGCTACAACTATTTCCTGCGCGACCTGACCATCGCCTCGCTGGAGCTGATCGCCGGGCTGGGACTGCTTGCCTTCGGTGGCGTGTTCGGCGCGTACCACTGGATCGCATCGGCATCGGCGGAGGTTGCGACGCCGGTAGGTACGCTCATGATCGTCATGGTTTCGCTGATTTCGGGCCTGCAGTTCCTGCTGGCATTCGTCGGCTTCGACATCGCCAATGCGCCGCGCCAGGTCCTGCATCGCTCGATCCAGCTCAACCGCACAGCACCGCCGGCCTGACGCCGGCACAGCATCCCCGCCTGCCGATCAATCGCCCGCGTGCACCGGGGCACCACCGCCGGTGGCGCCCGTCGCTGCCGGCGCATGCCAGATCCGCTGCCACATCGCGGCCAGCCTGACGCCGACATCGGCGCGCGCCGCTGGGCTGCTGTAATCCGTGCGCCGCTGCTCGGGCACGATCGCCTGCCAGCGCCCATCGACCTGCCGTGCCACCGCGAAGTTGAAGGTGTAATCCGGCTCCAGGCCCATGCGCAGATCACTCAGCACCAGCATTCCGTCCACTATCTGCGCACGCATGAAGCCACGGTTGAACCACTGCAGGCGTTGAACCGCCGGAATCGACTGCGCTTCACGCAGGGCCTGCACATTGGACGGGTGGCCTTCGAACTGCATCGGGCCGCGGTCGGCCACCAGCGAGCGATCGCCGACCACGTAACCGTTCGGGGTCATCGCCACCACCCGCCACAGCAGGGTGTTGAACGGCATCGGTACCGAGAATCGTGGCGCATCGCCCAGCCCCATGGCCGCAAGGCTCTGCTGGGCGGCACGGTCGACCTGAGCCTTGGCCAGCAGGCCCCATCCCAGGTAGCCGGTACTGAGCACCAGGGCAACCCCGAGTACCTTGCCGGCCCATGGCCGCGCGCGCCCGAACCACGCCACCACGCAGCCCAGCAGCAGCCACACCGTGTACGCCGGATCGATGATGAAAACACTCGAGCCCATGGTCGGGTGTGGCCGCAGTGGCCACCACAGCTGGGTGCCGTAGACGGTGAACGCATCCAGCAGTGGATGGGTGACCAGCGCCAGCTGGATGGCCCAGAACCAGCGCAGCGGCGACTGCGCCACCCGCCCCCGGCCGTAGCGCTTGAACAGCCACCAGATCAACGCCGCCACCCAGGGCAACACCAGCAGCGAATGGCTGAAGCTGCGGTGGTCGACCATCACCGCTACGGGATCCTCGGCAGTGAAGCCCAGCCACAAGGCATCCAGATCCGGCAGGGTGCCAAGTGCGGCACCGGCCAGCAGGGCCGCGCGGCGATGTCCGGGCGGGGCGATGGCAGCGGCTACGGCGCCGCCGAGAACGATCTGGGTCAAGGAATCCATGGCCCGATGCTAACGGCTTTGCAGGGCGACGGAAGAGCCAGGACGGTGGCCGGTGTCGCTGGGCTCAGGCAGCCGCCGCGCGCCGGGCTGCGCCGGGCAGCTCCACCAGCGTCCGCCCATGGTGATCGAGCAGGCGCAGCGCGCCGTCATGATCTTCGGCCAGCGCGGTCAGGCTCTCCACCCAGTCGCCGTCGTTGGCGTAGACCAGGCCGTCGCGCTCGACCAGCGCCGCACGGTGGATGTGCCCGCAGATGATGCCGTCCAGGCCGCGCCGGCGCACGTCGTCCAGCCCGGCCTGCACGAAGCGCTCGATGTAGCGCTCGGCCGCACCACTGCGCTTCTTGAGGAATTCCGACAGCGACCAGTAGCGCATGCCCAGCCGACGGCGTACCGCGTTGAGCGCCTGGTTGCCGGTCAGGATGCGGTAGTACAGCCAGTCGCCGAACTTTTCCTGCAGGCCGCCGAAATGGGTGACACCGTCGTAGTCGTCACCATGGGCGACCAGCAACCGTCGCCCGTCGGCGGTCACGTGGATCGCGCGACGGCGCACCTGCATCGCCGGCAGCATCAACCCGCAGACATGGCGCAGCGAGGCATCGTGATTGCCGGGGATGTAGATGATCTCGGTACCGTTGCGACGCAGTGCATGCAGCGCCTGGATGACGTCGCTGTGCGACTGCCGCCAGTTGGCGCGATGATGCGCCATCCACCACAGGTCGATGATGTCACCGACCAGGTACAACCGTTCACAGCGCAGCTGGGCGAGAAACACGGCCAGTTCGGCCGCATGGCAATGGCGCGACCCCAGATGCACGTCGGAGACGAACACGGCGCGACGGTGTGGCGACAACGTCGCCAGCGCGCTCATGCCTGCGCTCCGGCATCACGCAGGTAGCGCTTGCGCTTGTGTGGTCGGATCGCGCACAGGTCCACCTCGATCAGACCGTCGATCGAGTCGCTGAACGCCGGGTCGACACCGAACGCAAGGAAGCGCGCGCCACCGGGCTCGCACAGGTCGGTGTACTGGCGGTACAGGGTCGGCACGCCGGTCCCGAGTGCGGCCAGGTTGGCCCTCAGGACATCGAAGGCTGCGCCCGCATCCAGTTCGCCGAAACTGGGCGGTGCCGCGAAGTACTGGAAGGGCCGGTTCGACTCGGCCAGGCCGGCGATGCCGCCGTAGTAGCGCTGGTAGTAGGCCACCAGTTGCTCGCGCGCATCGCGCGGCAGCGCCGCACTGATCGATACCGCACCAAACAGGTAGCGGATGCCGGGCCGGCACTGCAGGTAGGCGCCGATTCCCTGCCACAGGTAGTCCAGGCTGCGGCTGCCCCAGTAATCGGGCACTACGAAGCTGCGGCCCAGCTCCAGCCCCTCGGCGATATGGGTGATGGCATCGTCGGAATAGCGGAACAGCGACGCGCTGTAGAGCCCTGCCAGTCCGCGCCGGGCCAGGGCGTGCGCGCCCCGCATGATGCGGTACGCGCCCGCGATGCGCTGCGCGGCAGCGTCCCAGATCACGATGTGCTCGTACTGCGGATCGAAGGCGTCCAGGTCGCGGCTGTGGCCGGTACCCTCGCCCACCTGGCGGAACGTCAGCTCGCGCAGGCGTCCCAGTTCCAGCAGCAGCGGCGAGTCGGCGCTGCAGCTGGCCAGCAGGATCTGCTTGCCGTCGGCGGTCTGTCCAAGCCGGACAGCGCCAGCGATGGCGGCCGCCACCTGCGACGGCGGCACCGGTGCGGCCAGTGGTTCGGGGCCGGCGCTGGCAGTCTCGCCGGGGCGCAGGTCGCGGCCCAGCGCATACACCGCGCGCCGTACCGCCAGCAGCTGCTCGCCCGGGTCGCCCTGTCCCAGCTGCATCGGTTCACCGACGCGCAACCGCAGCGGCCGACCACGCCGCGCGAACATCTCGCGCGCCAGCAGCGCGGTGCCGGCTGGCTTGAACAGGGTCGAGGCGCCGTAGAACAGGGCCGAATTGCGTGCCTCCACCCTCACCGGCAACACCGGGGCGCCGGCGGCCCGGGCGAACCTGACGAACCCGCGCTGCCAGCGACCATCACGGATGCCGCGCAACGACAGCCGGGATACCTCGCCGGCCGGAAACACGATCACGCACTGCTCGGCGGCCAGCGCCTGCTCCACCGCCTGCAGGCTGCCGCGCTGGACCTTGCCGCCGAGGATGCGGACCGGCAGCAGCAGGTCCTGCAGGGGGCCGATGGCGCCCAGCAGATCGTTGGCCACGATCCGCACGTCGCGGCGGATGCGGCCGACCGCGTCCAGCAGCGCCAGCGCGTCGAGTGCACCGGAAGGATGATTGGCCACGATCAGCAGACGGCCCGTGGCCGGAATGCGGGCCAGGGCGGCCGGATCCACCTGGTACTGGCCGTCCAGGAACTCCAGTCCGGCGGCCACGAAGCCGAATCCGCGCACGTTAGCGTTGCGCCGCAGGAAGTCCTCCACCCGGTCCAGCCGCGACCAGCGACCGACACTGCGCAGCAGGGGCCGCGCGAGCTGGCCGCGGCGGCCGTGGAACCACTCCGGAAAGCGTTGCTGCAGACGCTGTTCGAGTTCCTGCATGGCGTGCTCACTGATACCCGGCGGCCGGATTGGCCGACAGCCTGCGCCTGGCACGCGGCAGGCAGATGGCGGTTTCGGGGCAGAACGATGACGGCCGGTCCCGCTCCGGCAACGCCGGAACCGCCCCTTCCCCCCCGCAACACGGCCTTGCGGCAATGGTCACGCCAGTGGAACACTGCCTGCGCACCGTGTCCTGCAGACGCCCGCCAGGCCTTGTGCCAGAGGGCACGTCACCTTAACCACCGGCAACCCGTACGGGTTCACAATGCACAGGCGGCGCACCCCGTGTATGATGCGCGCCCATCTTTCCATCCGAATCAAGGGATATTAAGCCTGATGTCCAGCTACCTGTTCACCTCCGAATCGGTCTCCGAAGGCCATCCGGACAAGATTGCCGACCAGATCTCCGACGCGGTGCTGGACGCGATCCTGACCCAGGACCAGCGCGCCCGCGTGGCCTGCGAGACCATGGTCAAGACCGGTGTGGCCATTGTTGCCGGTGAGATCACCACCAGCGCCTGGATCGACCTCGAAGCGCTGACCCGCAAGGTCATCCTGGACATCGGCTATGACAGCTCCGACGTCGGCTTCGACGGCGCCACCTGCGGCGTGCTGAACCTGATCGGCAAGCAGTCGCCGCACATTGCCCAGGGCGTGGACCGCAAGAAGCCGGAAGAAATGGGCGCGGGCGACCAGGGCCTGATGTTCGGCTACGCCACCAACGAGACCGACAGCTACATGCCGGCCGCGATCCACCTGTCGCACCGCCTGGTCGAGCAGCAGGCCAAGATCCGCAAGAAGAAGAACTCGCCGCTGTCGTGGCTGCGCCCGGACGCCAAGAGCCAGGTCACCCTGCGCTACGAGAACGGCGAAGTGGCCGCCATCGACGCGGTGGTGCTGTCCACCCAGCACGCCCCGGGCATCAAGCAGAAGGACCTGATCGAGGCCGTCCGCGAAGAGATCATCAAGCCGGTGCTGCCGGCCAAGTGGCTGCACAAGGGCACCAAGTTCCACATCAACCCGACCGGCAAGTTCGAGATCGGCGGCCCGGTGGGCGACTGCGGCCTGACCGGCCGCAAGATCATCGTCGACACCTACGGCGGCTGGGCCCGTCACGGTGGCGGCGCGTTCTCCGGCAAGGATCCGTCCAAGGTTGACCGCTCGGCCGCCTACGCTGCCCGCTACGTCGCCAAGAACGTGGTCGCCGCCGGCCTGGCCGACCGCTGCGAAGTGCAGGTCTCCTACGCCATCGGCGTGGCCGAGCCGACCTCGATCTCGGTCACCACCTTCGGCACGGGCAAGATCAGCGACGACAAGATCGAGAAGCTGATCCGCAAGCACTTCGACCTGCGCCCGTACGGCATCATCAAGATGCTGGACCTGATCCACCCGATGTACCAGCAGACTGCGGCCTACGGCCACTTCGGCCGCAAGCCGAAGGAGTTCAGCTACCTCAACGGTGCCGGCGAGACGGTCAACGCCACGGCCTTCTCCTGGGAGAAGACCGATCGTGCCGCCGCCCTGCGCGCCGATGCGAAGCTGAAGTAAGACAGACGAAGGGCCGCGCAAGCGGCCCTTCTGCTTTCTGTAGAGCCGAGCCCATGCTCGGCTTTCTTTTGCCTGCGCCGAGAGCAGCCGAGCACGGGCTCGGCTCCACACGAGCTGCGCCACGCCGATACAATCGGTGCATGTCGACCGAACTCAAAACCCACCAGCTGTCCATGACCGTGCTGATGTCGCCGGAGATGGCCAACTTCTCCGGCAAGGTCCACGGCGGCGCCATCCTGCGCCTGCTCGACCAGGTCGCCTATGCCTGCGCCAGCCGCTACGCCGGCAGCTACGTGGTCACCCTGTCGGTGGACCAGGTGATGTTCCGGCAGCCGATCGCGGTGGGCGAACTGGTGACGTTCCTGGCCTCGGTGAACTACACCGGCACCTCGTCGATGGAGATCGGCATCAAGGTGGTGGCCGAGGACATCCTCAAGCGCAGCGTGCGCCACGCCAACAGCTGTTTCTTCACCATGGTGGCGGTGGACGAAGAGGGGCGGCCAACGCCTGTCCCCCCGCTGCAGCCCGCCAGTTCGGACGAGAAGCGCCGGCAGGCCGCCGCGCTGATCCGGCGCCAGCTGCGGCAGGAAATGGAGCAACGGCACCTGGAATTGCTGGCGTCCAATCCGCCTTCGCCTGAAGAGTGAGAGCGTGCGGGGCAAGCCCCGCACCCACCGAGGCGGGTAGCGCCGGGCCATGCCCGGCGGATGCGGATCACCCGGTGTTCTGCACGCCCTGCGAAACACCATTCACGCAGGCCACCAGCGCGCGCAGCAGTTCTTCGTCCTCCCGCCCGCTTTCGCGCCAGCGCTGCAGCAGGTCCACCTGCAGCACGCTGATCGGATCGACGTAGGGATTGCGCAGGCGGATCGACAGCGCCAGCCGCGCATCGTGCTCCAGCAAGGTCTGCTGGTCCATCAGTGCCAGCAGCCAGCGGCGGGTCAGCGCCAGTTCGTGCTGGATCTGCGGGAAAAAGCGCCCGTGCAGGTCACCGGAGAGACGCGAGAACTGTTCGGCGATGGTGATATCGCCCTTGGACAGCACCATTGCGATGTCGTCCAGGAAGGTGCGGAAGAACGGCCAGTCGCGCGCCATGTCGCGCAGGACAGGTTCATGGCCGGCAGCCACCGCCGCCTGCAGGCCGCTGCCCACGCCATACCAGCCGGGAATCACCGCGCGGGCCTGGCTCCAGGCGAATACCCACGGGATCGCACGCAGGTTGCCCAGTGCCGCATCCTGGCCGAGACGACGCGACGGCCGTGAACCCAGCGTCATCCGCTCGATCACATCGATCGGCGTCGCCGTACGGAAGTAATCCATGAAACCGGCCTGGCCGACGAAGACGCGATAGACCTCGCTGCTGGCGGCGGCGACCACGTCCATCACCGGTCGCCAGCCCTCCTCGCGAGGTTCCGCGGCACGCGGACGCAGACTGGCCCGCAGCACCGCACCGGTGGCCTGCTCCAGCGATCGCAGCGCCAGCGCGCGGATGCCGTACTTGCGGTGGATCACCTCGCCCTGCTCGGTCACGCGCAGGCGACCATCGATGCTGCCACGTGGCGACGCGTCCACCGCGTGCGTGGTCTTGCCACCGCCCCGGCTGATCGAACCACCACGGCCGTGGAAGAAGGTCAGGCGGATGCCGGCCTCGGCCGCCACGTCCAGCAGTTCCACCTGCGCACGCTGCAGGCCCCAGCGCGAAGCGGCGATGCCGCCGTCCTTGCTGCTGTCGGAATAACCCAGCATCACCATCTGCACATCACCGCGTGCCCGCAGATGAGCGCGATAGACCGGATCGGCCAGCAGGTCACGCAGCGTCGCAGTACCACGCTTGAGATCGTCCACCGTCTCGAACAGCGGTGCGATGTCCAGCGGCACCGCGCCGTCCTCGTCAGCCAATCCGCCACGGCGCGCCAGCGCCAGCACGGCCAGCACATCGCTGCGATCATGTGCCATCGAGATGATGTAGCTGCCCAGCGCCTCGCTGCCATGCCGCGCGCGCGCGTCGGCCAGCGCCGCGAACACCGCATCCAGTCGCTGGTTGCCCTCGTCGTCACCCACCGGCAGCGGCTGCTCGCCGCTGGCGTGTGGGCCGAGCAGGCCTGCGCGGGCCAATGGATCCAATCCTTCCCAGGCCGCTTCGCCGCCCAGCACCGCCGCCAGCGCGCGCGCATGCACGCTCGATTCCTGCCGCACGTCCAGCCGCGCCAGATGGAAGCCGAACGTCTTCACCCGCCACAACAGTCGCTGCACGGCGAATCCGCCGGCATGCTCGCCACGGTTGGCACGCAGGCTGTCGAGGATCAGCTGCAGATCGTCGATCAGCTCGTCCGGGCCTGCATAGGCTCCCTCTGCATCGTCCAGGGTGGCCTGCAGGCGCGCACGCATGCGGTCGTTGAGCAGCCGGTACGGCATGTCGGCGTGCCGCGGGCGCGACTGCACCTGCGGCAACAGCTGCTGGTAGTGCGACACGCGCGCCTGCAGCGCATCGCTCACGCCCACCCGCTCGGTGGACTGGCTGAGCAGGCTGGCCAGCTGCAGCAGTTCCTTCTGGTAGCGCCCCAGCACTGCCTGTCGCTGGGCATCGAGCGTGCTGCGGATGGTGCGGGCGTCCACGTTCGGGTTGCCGTCCATGTCGCCGCCCACCCATGTGCCGAAACGCAGCAGGCGCGGCAGCGCCAGTTCTTCGCCATAGGTATCACGCAGCGCCTGCTGCAGGGATTCGTACAGCACGGGTATCACCCGGTACAGCACCTGCACCAGATAGAAACCGACATGCTCGCGCTCGTCATCGACCGTCGGCCGCACCGGTGAGGAGTCGGTGGTCTGCCAGGAAGCGGTCAGCGCCATGCGGAAGCGTGCAGCATCCGCTGCCGCCTCGCCCGGCGTGCGCTGGCCGTCGAGGTTGTCGACCAGGCTGGCCACCATCAGCTGCTCTTTCTCCAGCAGTGCGCGGCGCACGGCTTCGGTGGGATGCGCAGTGAACACCGGTTCGATATCGATGCGCGGCAGCCACTGCGCCAACTCATCCAGCGTCACGCCCTGCGCCTTCAGGTGTTGCAGCGCATCCTGCAGGCCATCCGGCTGCGGCGCGGCAGTACCGGCACGTTGGTAGTCGCGGCGGCGGCGGATGCGGTGCACGCGCTCGGCGATGTTGACCACCTGGAAGTAAGTGCTGAACGCCCGCACCATCGTCTCGGCCTGCTGCGGCGTACGACCGGCCAGGCCTTCGGCCAGCTCCGACAGCGGCGCCTGGTTTTCGCGGCGGGCGATGGCCCGCGTGCGCACATCCTCGACGTCGTCGAGGAAGGTTGCCGAAACCTGCTCGACCAGCAGGTCGCCGACCAGCGCGCCGAGCCGGCGCACGTCATCGCGGAGCGGAAGATCGGGAGAAGCAAACTCGATGCTGCTGCGGTACTCGTTCATCGGCGACGCACGGGCCTCGGTCAACGGATCCTGGATCCAAGCCTATCCCAGATCGGGGGCTGTGCTGCGATGCAGAAATGGTTTCATCTGCATGCAACGCCAGCGCTGCCGATGTGGAATGCAACCGCGTCGGGGCGGCCCCTCGCAGGGGCCGCCGGCATGCACGTGTCAGCGCTTCTTCTTCGCCTTGCCCGAGGCTGCCGGGCCGATGGTCTGCTCCAGCCAGCGCTCGCTCTCGGCCAGCATGGTCATGATCGATTCGCGTGCACGATAGGCGTGCGATTCGTTCGGCAGCATCACCAGGCGCGCCGTCCCTCCGAGTCCCTTCACCGCAGCGAACATGCGCTCGCTCTGCATCGGGAAGGTGCCGGAATTGTTGTCATCCACGCCGTGAATGAACAGGATCGGATCCTTGATCCGGTCCGCATAGTTGAACGGCGCCATCTTCTGATACACGTCCTGCGCCTGCCAGTAGTTGCGCTCTTCGGCCTGGAAGCCGAACGGCGTCAGCGTACGGTTGTAGGCACCACTGCGGGCGATGCCGGCCTTGAACAGGCGCGTATGCGCAAGCAGGTTCGCGGTCATGAACGCACCGTAGGAATGGCCGCCGATGGCGATATGGTCGCGGTCGGTCACGCCACGGCGCACCACTTCGTCCACCGCAGCCTGGGCATTGGCCACCAGCTGTTCGATATAGGTGTCGTTGGGTTCCTTGTCGCCCTCGCCGATGATCGGCATCGAAGGACTTGCCAGCACCACATAGCCCTTGGCCAGGAACGCCTGCGGGCCCCAGTAGCTGATCGCGTTGAAACGGTACGGCGAATCGGTGACCTGGCTGGCGGCCGCGGCGCTCTTGAACTCGCCCGGGTAGGCCCACATCAGCAGCGGGCGCGGGCCGTCGCGCGTGGGATCGTAGCCCGGCGGCAGCAGCAGCGTGGCCGTGAGGTCCACGCCGTCGGCACGCTTGTAGCGGATCTGCTCCTTCTGCACGCCCTTGAGCTGCGGCAGCGGATGCGGGAAGTGGGTCAGCGCGCGCGGTGCCGCGCCGGCATCGGTGAGCGACTGCACATGGAAGTTGGTCGGCTCGTCCGGGCTTTCACGGCTCAGCAGCAGCGAGCTGCCCTGGTTGTCCAGCAATGCCACCGGCACCGAATAGTTCGGCGCCTGCGAGTGGAACAGGCGGGAGGCCTTTCCGCTGGCGATGTCGAAGCGGTCCACGAACGGACGGTCACCTTCCGGCGAAGCACCGGCACCGACCAGATACAGGCTGCCACCATCGGGGCTGGTCTGCAGCAGCGAGCGGCCGCGATCGTCGCTGGACAGCTGGGGCCGGCCCGGATCGGAATAGCGGTCCTGCGCATCACGATCCCACAGCAGGCGCGGCTCGGTACCGGCGTTGTCCGGGGCAATCAACCAGGTCTTGGTCCTGCGGGTCTTCCACCACGACTCGGTGAGCAGGGCCAGGTCGCCACGGCCCCAGCTGATGCCGGCCAGACGGCTGCCGAGCTGGGCCAGCGTCACCGGCGGCCTGTTGAACGGGGCGGCCTGCATCAGCACCGCGTCGCGCACCTTGGCGTCGCGGTTCGGATCACCACCGTCCTGGGCCTCGGCCCAGACCAGTGTGGCATCGGCATCGCCGCGCCAGCTGATGTCGCGTACGCCGGTCACTTCGGCGTCGTTACCGGTCGGCAGGCCTTCCACCAGCGGGCGCACGGCCACGGTGTGCACCAGTTGGCCGCTGGCACGGTCGATCACTTCAATGCGGCGCGGGAAGCTGCTGACCGGCACCACATAGGAGTAAGGCCGCTGCACCGGCTGGCGCAGCACGAAGCGGCCATCCGGCGATACCGAGAAGCCCATGAAGATGCCCGCCGCGCCGATCGCGCGGGTGCGGCCATCCAGGCTGACTTCCATCGGCTGGGTGGTGGCGTAGTAGTCGAACTGGCGCGCGTCGGCCTCGTTCTTCAGCAGGTCCTGATAGGTACGGATCGACACCACGCCGCCGCCCTGGCTGGTCTGCTGCACGGCGGGGCCGGTGGGAATGCCGTCGGCGGCCGGGGCGGCGCCGAGGTTGGCCGGGCGGGTGAACACCACCAGACCACGGCTGTCCGGCAGCCACTGGTAGCCGCTGCCGATCACCGTGTTCAGGCCGGCGACCAGGCGATGGGCGCTGCCGGCGGCCACATCCACCAGCCACAGTTCATTGGCGCCACTGGCGGCGTCGACCTGGTTGAAGGCCAGCCACTTCTGGTCCGGCGACCATGCCAGGCTGGCAATCGACAGCGTGCCCGGCAGGCCGCTGATCTGCCGCTCCCTGCCGTCGGCCACGCTCATCAGCCACAGCTTCTCGCCGAAGCTGAAACGGCTGTCGGAGAACGTGCGCGGGTTGATGCGCAGGCCTGCCAGCTTCAGTTCCGGCTGGGCCACCACCTGGATCGACGGCAGCGACGGCATCTGCATCAGCGCGGCCACATCGCGGCGCGGCGACAGGTACAGCGAGGGCGCACGCGGGGCGTCGACCACCGCCTGCAGCTCGGCCGAGGGCAGCTCGTAGCCGTTTGCCCCCTGGGCCTGGGCCGCCGCAGGCTGCGGCGCTGCCGCCCAGGCCAGCGGGGCCACCGCCAACAGGGCCATGGACAGTACCAGGCCGGTCAAGCGCCGGTTGCGGCGTACATGCATGCTCATCGTTCCACCTGAGGGTGCGTTAAAACCCGACCTTAACAGTCCGTGCACAGGCGCCCATCTGCCGATGGTTGGGTCACGCCGATGAAACACCGGGCGCGCGATATAATGGCCGTTCTCCCCTCCCGAGGGGCGCTGCGACCGGACCCCCATGAGGCCGGCCAGGCTCGGTGAGGTGGCTCTGTAACAACGGCGCCCGGCTAGATGCGAGCACCCGCTCGCCCACAACCGGAGCTACTGCATGAACGCTGTTGCCAAGACCTTCTCCACCGAAGGCGATTACAAGATCCGCGACATCACCCTGGCCGACTGGGGCCGCAAGGAACTGGACATCGCCGAGCATGAAATGCCGGGCCTGATGTCGATCCGCCGCAAGTACCAGGCCGAGCTGCCGCTGAAGGGCGTGCGCGTGACCGGCTCGCTGCACATGACCATCCAGACCGCGGTGCTGATCGAAACGCTGAAGGACATCGGCGCCGACGTGCGCTGGGCCTCGTGCAACATCTTCTCGACCCAGGACCATGCGGCTGCGGCCATCGCCGCCACCGGCACCCCGGTGTTCGCCTGGAAGGGCGAGACCCTGGAAGAGTACTGGGACTGCACCCTGGACGCGCTGACCTTCACTCTGGCCGACGGCACCCTGACCGGTCCGGAGCTGGTGGTCGATGACGGTGGCGACGTCACCCTGCTGATCCACAAGGGCTACGAGCTGGAAAACGGCAGTGACTGGGTCAACACCGCCTCCTCCTCGCACGAGGAACAGGTCATCAAGAACCTGCTCAAGCGCGTGGCCAAGGAGCGCCCGGGTTACTGGGGCCGCGTGGTCAAGGACTGGAAGGGCGTCTCCGAAGAGACCACCACCGGCGTGCACCGCCTGTACCAGCTGGCCCAGGCCGGCACCCTGCTGATTCCGGCGATCAACGTCAACGATTCGGTCACCAAGAGCAAGTTCGACAACCTGTACGGCTGCCGCGAGTCGCTGGCCGATGGCCTGAAGCGTGCCATGGACGTGATGCTGGCCGGCAAGCTGGCCGTGGTCTGCGGTTACGGTGACGTCGGCAAGGGCTGCGCCGCCTCGCTGCGTGCCTACGGCGCACGCGTGGTCGTGACCGAAATCGATCCGATCTGCGCCCTGCAGGCAGCGATGGAAGGCTATGAAGTCAACACCATCGAATCGACCCTGGGCCGTGCCGACCTGTACGTCACCACCACCGGCAACAAGGACATCATCCGCATCGAGCACCTGAGCGCGATGAAGGACCAGGCCATCGTCTGCAACATCGGCCACTTCGACAACGAGATCCAGGTCGATGCGCTGGTGTCCTACCCGGGCATCAAGCACGTCAACATCAAGCCGCAGGTCGACAAGTACGTCTTCCCGAACGGCAATGCGATCTTCCTGCTGGCCGAGGGCCGCCTGGTGAACCTGGGCTGTGCCACCGGCCACCCGAGCTTCGTGATGTCCAACAGCTTCGCCAACCAGACCCTGGCACAGATCGACCTGTGGGCGAACAAGGACAGCTACGAGAAGAAGGTCTACCTGCTGCCGAAGAAGCTGGACGAGGAAGTGGCACGCCTGCACCTGGAGAAGATCGGCGTGAAGCTGACCACCCTGACCCAGGAACAGGCCGACTACATCGGCGTGCCGGTGGAAGGCCCGTTCAAGCCGGACCACTACCGCTACTGATGCCGCGCCCGGGGTAACGGAAGCAGAAAGAACGGGCGCCTTCGGGCGCCCGTTCTGCTTCAGGCACGCCGCTAGCGCCAGCCCATGAGCATCCCGGTAGCGCCGGGCCATGCCCGGCGGGTGCAGGGCGCCTGCTCATCGACACGCAGGCAATACGATCTCCACGCCACCGGGCATGGTCCGGCGCTGCCGGATCGCGGCAACAGCCTCGGTCAAGGCAGCCGCGTCGCCCCACGCTACGATGCGCCCATGACTCCGGCCATCACCCTGCTCAAGCGCGAGAAGATCGCCCACACCGTACGCAGCTACGTGCACGATGCCCACGCCGAGTCGTATGGTGGCGAGGCCGTCGACAAGCTGGGCCTCGATCCGGCACAGGTATTCAAGACCCTGCTGGCCAGCACCGAAACCCACGAGCTGCTGGTGGCGATCGTGCCGGTGGCCGGCCAGTTGGACCTGAAGGCGTTGGCGGAAGCAGCCGGCTGCCGGAAGTGTGAGATGGCCGCTGCCGACGCCGCCCAGCGCGCCACCGGCTACGTGGTCGGTGGCATCAGCCCGCTCGGGCAGAAGAAGCGCCTGCGCACGTTCCTGGATGCCAGTGCGCAGGTATTGCCCAGCCTGCATGTCAGCGCCGGGCGTCGTGGACTGGAAGTGGAACTGGCGCCGGCCGACCTGCTGCGCCTTACGGCCGGCCATTACGCCGCCATCGGCAAGGCCCGCTGATGCGCTGGCCGTGGTCCTCAGCGCCGATACCCCGGCTCGACGATGCACAGGCCGACGTGCTGCTGCAGGATCTGCTGTCGCGCGACGCCAGCCGCATCACCGACGCCGCGCGCACGGTTGCACGGTTGTTCACCCCCTCCTCGCTGGAGGCCCTGGCATCGCACGCCGACCTGATCGAGCGACGCTGCCAGCCCATCGAACTCGGCGGCATGCTGGTCAGCAACCAGGCGCACCTGAAGGCGGCGCTGCGGCGATTGCGCTACTGGCAGGCGCGCGAGGGTTGCCTGTGCGCGCTCCACCCCACCTACCCGTTCTTCGATCCCCGGCGCCTGATCGAACAAGGCCACATGCAGCTGCTCTCGTTGCAGGAGGCCGAGGATGGGTGGGGCGATTGCCACACGGTCGCCTGTGCACACTGCGGCCAGCACTGGCAGGCAATCGACCGCGAATACCATTACCCGTGGTGGGAATGGCTTTCCGGCTGAGCGCGGCCGGACGCACCTGACCGGGCCTACGGCCGCCAGTTGGCGTTGTTCTCCCAGAACTGCACGGCGCGCTGGTAGGCCTCGCGGTCCAGCGGCACGCCGGAACCGCCCTCCTCCACACCGAGCGCATTGCGCATCATCGTGATCGGCGCCATCGGCACCTCCTCCGGTTCGGCAGTGTAGATGCAGCCGACGATGCCCCTGTCCGCATCGATCGGTGAGCCCTCTTTGGCCAGCTGCTCGGCGCTGTACAGGATCACCACCAGGTAGTTCGCACGCGGCGATTCGACGCCTTCGAACCAACGCACCAGCACCGGCAGCTCATCGCGGTTGCGCGCTTCGTAGCCGCTGCGCAGCAGGTGGCGGTTGGCATCGGTGACCGGCACGGTCAGGCAGCGCGTGCTGGTCCAGTTCTCGTAGACGAACAGCTTGCAGAACGGCGCGTAGCCGTCGAGCACCTTCAGCGGTGCGTGTGCGTTGAGATACGCCTCGAACTGCTCGGCAGTGCAGTCCTGGATGGTGTTGCCGCGCGGCACGCGCGGGAACAGGCGGGGACGGGCGAAATCGGTAAGGACGATGGACATGGTGTGCGGCGTGATCAGGAATTCAGTGGCACAGGGTACCCGCCCTTCCCCCTTCGCGGCAGGCGCTTCACACATTCGTTGCACATCCATCTTGATGAAGCGATATACTGGTTCGCACCCGCCGCCATCGCCCGTGCCATGACCGCCATCAGCTTCGAGTTCTATCCGCCCAAGACCGACGAACAGCGCAGCCAGCTCGACCGTGCCGCGGCGAAGCTGAAGGACTACACGCCCGAGTACGTGTCCTGTACGTTCGGCGCCGGTGGCTCGACCCTGAGCTACACCTCCGAGACCGTGCGCCATCTCAACCAGCACCACGGCTTCGAGGCGGCGCCTCACCTCTCCTGTGTCGGCGGCACCCGCCAGGAAATCCGCGAGCTGCTCAAGCTGTACCGCGCGATCGGCTGCCGCCGGCTGGTCGCACTGCGCGGTGACCTGCCCTCGGGCATGGGCTTTCCTGGCGACCTGCGCTACGCCGCCGAACTGATCGCCTTCATCCGTGCCGAACATGGCAATGCCTTCCGCATCGAGGTCGGTGCCTACCCCGAAACTCACCCGCAGGCCTCCGATGCCCTGGCCGACCTGAAGCACTTCAAGGCCAAGATCGATGCCGGCGCCGACGCGGCGATCACCCAGTACTTCTTCAACCCCGACGCCTACTTCCACTTCGTGGATGAAGTGCGCCGGCTTGGCGTGGACGTGCCGATCACGCCCGGCATCATGCCGATCGCCAACTTCAGCCAGCTGCGCCGCTTCTCCGAGCAGTGCGGCGCCGAGATCCCGCGCTGGATCGGCCGCAAGATGCAGGCCTACGGCGATGACGCGGCATCGGTGCGTGCATTCGGCGCCGAGGTGGTGGCCAAGCTGTGCCAGCGCCTGATCGAAGGCGGGGCGCCGGGCCTGCACTTCTACACGCTGAACCTGGCCAAGCCGACAACGGCCGTGTTGAAACTGCTGCAGGGCTGAAAACACCCTGCACGTGTGCGTTCGGCGCTACCCTGCGTCGATGAGATCCATTTCACTCCTGCTGCTGCCGCTGCTGCTGTCCGCTGCGCCCGGCGTTGCCCACGGCCAGGCCTCGCGCCTGAACCGCTGCACCGATGCACAGGGCCAGAGCGTCTACACCGACCGGCCCTGCGACAGCATCGGCGCGCGATCACGGCTGCCACCTCCCGCTCCTGCCGGCAACCACCTGCCGCAGGACTCGCTGGGGGCGCGCTGCCCGCGCCGCCTGAGCGAGCTGGTACAGGCCCTGCGCACCGGCATTACCGGCAACGACGTGAACCGCTTGTCCTCACTCTATCTCTGGGGGGCGGTGTCCGACGCGGGCGCGCAGCGCATCCTCGGCCAGCTGGAGTCGCTGGCGCGGCGGCCACTGGTGGACGTCGTGCCGGTCTATCCGCAGCAGGCACAGGCCGTTCTGCAGGACGAGGATCCTGCACTGGCCGGATCCGCGACCGAGCCCTCCACGTCGCGCCATCCCGTAGGCCTGCGGCTTGAGCAGACGCTGCCTGGCAGCGCCACCCGCGCCGCGACGGTGCTGGGACTGCGACGTCAGTACGGCTGTTTCTGGATCACCTTGTGACCGCGAGGGGGCAGAGCCCGGCTGCGCGGCGATCTGACCCCGCGTGCGTGCTTTACTCCGGCCACAGGCCGCGGATGGCGGCGATGCCCTGCCCACCATGGCGGCGCGCCTCAGCGACCTGGCTGCGTGCCATCCCACCCAGCGCGTAGATGGGCAGCGATACCTGTGCACGCAGGGCGGCAAACGCATCCCAGCCCAGCGGCGTTGCCTCGGGATGGCTGGCGGTCGCCTGCACCGGCCCAAGCACGGCGAAGTCGCATCCCAGCCGTTGTGCGGCCTGCAGCTGTTCAAGGTCGTGGCAGGAGGCTCCCACCAGCTGCCCATCCGGCAACGGTCGCGCCTGCAGGGACAGCAGCTGTTCGCTGCCCAGATGCACGCCGACACCCAGCGCGCGCGCCAGTTCGATATCGCGGTTCAGCAGCCACTGCACCCCGCCACGGTGCGCGCGCAGCGCCTGCTCGATCAGGGCCTGACGGCGAGGATGCTGCAACGGCAGGCGCAGCTGGATGCGCTGCTGGCCGCCACTGACCGCGCGCTGCAGCCGTTCCTGCCACTGCCGTTGACCGGCATCGTCCTCACCCGGTGCAGGGGTGACCAGGTAGCAGTCGGGCTCGCGCAGTGCCGCCACCACCGGCAGGTCGGCCGGCGGCATCGAGTAGCGTCCGAGCTTGTCCTGCGCGACCCAGGTAATGGCCTGGCCTTCGCGACCGCGCGGCGTGCCCTTCCAGCTGCGGACGTGCCGCACTTCCAGCGTCAGGTGCTTGTCCGGGTACCGCTGCGGCACGTCCATGATCCAGTCGCCGACCTCGGCCTCGATGCCCAGTTCCTCGCGCAGTTCACGCACCAGGGCCTGCGCGGAGGTTTCGCCCGCTTCGCGCTTGCCGCCGGGGAACTCCCACAGGCCGGCCATGTCGCGGTTCTCGGTACGACGGTTGAGCAGCACGCGGCCACGGGCGTCGGTGATGACGGCCGCCACGACATGGATCGATCGGGTGGGGGAAGGCATGCAGGGAGCATGCCTACAACAGGGGGACCGGCGCAATCGCGGATCGCGCACTTTCCTGCCCCATAACGGGAGAGCCCCGCTTTCGCGGGGCTCTCTGGCCGGTCAGCTCAGCTGGCCGTGGCAGTGCTTGTACTTCTTGCCACTGCCGCACGGGCACGGATCGTTGCGGCCGATCTTGGCTTCTTCGCGCTGCACCTGGGCCACGCCCTGCTGCGCGGCCTGCACCTGCGCCGCTTCCTCGTCGGCGCTGTAGCCGCCGGCGTCCTGGTGCTGGAACTGCGACTGGCGCAGGCGTGCCTCGACCTGCTGGCGCTCGGCCGCTTCCAGTGCCTGCACTTCCTCGTCGCTGCGGATGCGCACGCGGGCGAGCAGGGTCACCACTTCGCGCTTGACGTTCTCCAGCATGTCCGAGAACAGCTCGAAGGCTTCCTTCTTGTACTCCTGCTTCGGCTGCTTCTGCGCGTAACCCCGCAGGTAGATGCCCTGGCGCAGGTAGTCCATGCGTGCCAGGTGCTCCTTCCAGCTCTGGTCCAGCACGGTCAGCATCACGTGCTTTTCCAGCGCGCGCATGGTCTCGTCGCCGACGCTGGCTTCCTTCTCGGCGAAGTGCTGGTTGACGCGTTCCTGCACCTTGGCGGCGATGGTTTCGGCGTCCAGTTCCTCGTGCGACTTGACCAGGTCGGTCAGCGACATCTGCAGGCCGAACTCCGATTCCAGGGTCGCTTCCAGGCCACGCAGGTCCCACTGCTCGTCCACCGAGTTCGGCGGCACGAAACGCGCAACGATGTCGAAGACGACGTCGTCGCGGATGCCATCGACGTTCTCCTTCACCGATTCGGCGTCCAGCAGTTCATCGCGCTGGGCGTAGATGACCTTGCGCTGGTCGTTGTTGACGTCGTCGAAGTCCAGCAGGTTCTTGCGGATGTCGAAGTTGTGGGCCTCGACCTTGCGCTGCGCCTTCTCGATCTGGCGGCTGACCAGGCGGTCTTCGATGACGTCGTCTTCCTTCATGCCCATCATGCGCATGGCCTTCTGCACCCAGTCAGAGGCGAAGATGCGCATCAGGTTGTCTTCCAGCGACAGGTAGAAGCGGGACGAACCCGGGTCGCCCTGGCGGCCCGAACGGCCACGCAGCTGGTTGTCGATACGACGCGATTCATGGCGCTCGGTGCCGACGATGTGCAGGCCGCCTGCCGCCTTCACTGCTTCGTGGCGCTGCTGCCAGTCGGCCTTGATCGCCGCCTTCTGTTCATCGGTGGCATCTTCGCCCAGCGCATGCAGCTCGGCTTCCAGCGAACCACCGAGCACGATGTCGGTACCACGACCGGCCATGTTGGTGGCGATGGTCACCGCGCCGGGACGACCGGCATTGGCGACGATGGTCGCTTCGCGGTCATGCTGCTTGGCGTTGAGCACTTCGTGCTTCACGCCCGCCTTGCGCAGGTGCTCGGACAGCATTTCCGAGGTTTCGATCGAGGTGGTACCGACCAGCACCGGCTGGCCGCGCTTGGCGCATTCCTCGATGTCGGCCAGCACCGCGTTGAACTTGCCCTTGCGGTTGAGGAACACCTGGTCCGGGCTGTCCTTGCGGATGGTCGGGCGGTTGGTCGGGATCACCACCACTTCCAGGCCGTAGATGCTCTGGAACTCGAATGCTTCGGTATCGGCCGTACCGGTCATGCCGGACAGCTTCTTGTACATGCGGAACAGGTTCTGGAAGGTAATGCTGGCCAGCGTCTGGTTCTCACGCTGCACCGGCACGCCTTCCTTCGCCTCCACCGCCTGGTGCAGGCCGTCGGACCAGCGGCGACCGGCCAGGGTACGGCCGGTGAACTCGTCCACGATCACCACTTCACCATCGCGCACGATGTAGTCCACGTCACGCTGGTAGATGGCGTGCGCGCGCAGGGCGGCGTTGAGGTGGTGGACCACGGTCAGGTTCTGCGCCGCGTACAGGCCTTCGGTGTCGCCGTTGAGGATGCCGGCCTCGACCAGCAGCTGTTCGGCGTGCTCCATGCCCGCTTCGGACAGGTGCACCTGCTTGCCCTTCTCATCGACCCAGAAGTCGCCCTCGCCGTCTTCCACTTCCTGCTTGACCAGGTTCGGCACGATGCGGTTGACGCGGATGTACAGCTCCGGGGAATCGTCGGCCGGGCCGGAGATGATCAGCGGGGTGCGTGCTTCGTCGATCAGGATGGAGTCGACTTCGTCGACGATGGCGTAGTGCAGGCCGCGCTGATAGCGATCGGCCTTGGACAGCGCCATGTTGTCGCGCAGGTAGTCGAAACCGAATTCGTTGTTGGTGCCGTAGGTGATGTCGGCGGAATAGGCTTCGCGCTTGTCGCTGTGCGGCATGCCCGGATACACCACGCCCACGCTCAGGCCCAGCCAGTTGTACAGCTTGCCCATCTGCGCGGCATCGCGGCGGGCCAGGTAGTCGTTCACGGTGACCACGTGCACGCCCTTGCCTTCCAGCGCGTTGAGGTACACCGGCAGCGTGGCCACCAGGGTCTTGCCTTCACCGGTACGCATTTCGGCGATCTTGCCCAGGTGCAGGACCATGCCGCCGATCAGCTGCACGTCGTAGTGGCGCATGCCGAGCACGCGGCGACCGGCTTCGCGGCAGACCGCGAATGCTTCCGGCAGGACCTTGTCCAGGGCCTCACCGCCGGCGATGCGCTGCTTGAACTCCGGCGTCTTGGCCTGCAGCTGCTCGTCGGAAAGCTTCTCGATCTCCGGCTCCAGCGCATTGATCTTGGCGACGATGCGGTTGAGCTGGCGCAGCTGTCGTTCGTTACGACTGCCAAATACGCGGGTAAGCAGGCTGTTGATCATTGAAGGAACCGGGTTGGATGGACACGACGCCCGGCCTTCCCTGGGGAATCCGTCCGCCGCAAACGAAACAGGGCGCTTGGCGCCCTGTCGATGGCAACACCCATTGTAGCTTGGGACGGCCGGGAGGGGTTTCAAGCGTCCCGTGCGGCGTGATCGGCCCGGATCCGGCAAACCGGGGTTGAGCAAAGGGGTCAGATCCCTTTCGCCGTGGCGAAAGGATCTGACCCCAAGGAGGGTGGCGCCGGGCCATGCCCGGCGCTGGAATCAGCCGCGGCTGATACGGCCGACCGGCGTGTTGCCGCCGTCGCCGAGGAACTTGCGCGGGTTGACCACGTTGCCGTTTTCCCAGACCTCGAAGTGCACGTGGGCGCCGGTGGAGCGACCGGTGGAACCGGCCTTGGCCACTTCCTGGCCGGCACGGACCAGATCGCCGACCTTCACCACCAGGCGCGAATTGTGCGCGTAGCGGGTGACGTAGCCGTTGCCATGGTCGACATCGACGACGTTGCCGTAGCCGCCCTTGACGCCGGAGAAGCTGACCACGCCATCGGCCACGGCCATGACCGGATCGCCGACCCGGGCGTGGAAGTCCATGCCCTTGTGGGTGGCGGCACCGCGGCCGAAGGGGTCGGCACGGGTGCCGAAGCCGGACGTGACATAGCTGTTGCGGATCGGCATGCGCGAAGGCACGGCGTTCTGCTGCAGCTGGTGATCGAACATCAGCGATTCCATCACCGACAGCTGGCGGCCTGAAGCAGCGAAACGCTGCTCCAGCACCTGTAAGTCGGCGTTGACATCCTTGACCGGGATGTCCGAGGTCGGGCCGCCGGCATCGCCGTCACCCAGGCCGGGAGTTTCGTTGAAGTCGAACTCGCCATCTTCCAGCTTGCCCATCTGGGTCAGCCGTTCGCCCAGGGCGTTGAGGCGGGTGGCCTGCGCCTGCAGCTCGCCGAGGCGGGCCGCCAGGGCGTTGACCTGGGTCTGCGCATCGCGCTGGACCTTGGCCAGTTCAGCCTCCTGGCGGTCGACCTTGGCCTGCAGCCGCGAATCGTTGAACGCGTTGGCGCCGATTCCGCCTGCAAAGCCGATAATGCAGCCTACCCCAAGCACGCTGCCCAGCAGGGCACGGGGGCGGTCCTCGAAATAGAACCGCAAACGCGTGAGCGCCGATTTGGCCTGACCTTCACGCGTTTTGATTACGATCTTTTTGAATGCCATCAGTGAGTTTTCATGTCTGAGCCGAAATCCAGCGTTCGCCCCGCTTCCGTGCCGAAACCGGCACTGGATGCGGTGATGGCGGACAAAAGCGGGAACCCGCTGCGGCGTGCCTTGTGGCTCGACGCGCTGGACCGTCAGTTGCGCCCCCAGTTGCCGCCACCTCTGCGCAGCCGTTGCCGGCTGGCCAATGTGGACGGGGAACACCTCGTTTTTCTCGTCGAGTCGCCGGTCTGGCATGCCAAATTCCGGCTTGCCGAGGCCCAGCTTCTCGACGCGGCCCGGTCCATCGGGCTGAAGGCCACCAGGGTGACCATCAAGACTGCGTCCACCACTCCCTCACGCTCCCCAGCGATCGACAACCGGAATGGCCCCCACGCAGTTTCAGCCGCCACGCACAAAGGGCTACGCGACGCCTTGGCAGCCCTGCAGGATGTTCCTTCGAAGCCGAAGAAGCGGTCCTGAGGACAACGGAGCTTCCTGCTCCGCTCCCCGTCGCGCGTGTCACCGCAGCGTGAAACATTTCGGGGGCCGGGTCGCATCCTAGCGGTCCCCGGTGGACCTGTCGTTAGATTGTTGTTAAAGCAACGTTAAATTCAGGCTTCCGATCCAACAGGTTCACGAAACCGTGACGTCAGACCGACAGTCGCGTCATCTGCTGCGTCGTATCCGTCACAGCCTCCAGAAATGCGGACGCCGCCCTGAGAGGCGGCGTTTTTTCCTTTTAATTCAAAATGTTAGCTGGATCAGGCATAGGCCGGGGTGGCGTACTCGACCGGATCCGGTACCGCCGGCGAGTCATAGCTGACCCACTCCCACGCGCTGGCATCGGCCATCAGCGCGCGCACCAGCTTGTTGTTGAGCGCGTGACCGGACTTGAAGCCCTCGTAGGCGCCCAGCACCTGGCCACCGGCGAGGTAGAGGTCGCCGATCGCATCAAGGATCTTGTGGCGCACGAATTCGTCGGCGTAGCGCAGCCCGTCTTCGTTGAGCACGCGGAACTCGTCAAGCACGATGGCGTTGTCCATCGACCCGCCCAGGCCCAGATTGCGTTCACGCATGTACTCCAGGTCGCGCATGAAGCCGAAGGTACGCGCGCGGGAGATTTCCTTGGTGTACGCCAGCGTGGAGAATTCGATTTCCTGGCGTGACTGCTTGGCCGGGATCATCGGGTGGTCGAACTGGATGGTGAAGCCCAGCTTGTACCCTTCGTAGGGCGTGAAGCGGGCCACCTTGTCACCCTCGGTCACTTCCACGGTCTTGAGCACGCGGATGAAGCGCTTGGGCGCATCCTGTTCCACGATGCCTGCCGACTGCAGCAGGAACACGAACGGGCCCGCCGAACCGTCCATGATCGGCAGCTCGGCCGAGGACAGCTCAACGATGATGTTGTCCACACCCAGGCCGGCCAGAGCCGACATCAGGTGCTCGACGGTCTGGATCTTGGCGTCGTTGCAGGTCAGGCCGGTGCACAGGGTCACTTCGGTGACCAGCTCCGCCTTGGCCGGCACTTCCACCACCGGATCCAGATCCACGCGGCGGAACACGATGCCGTGGTTGACCGGTGCCGGGCGCAGGGTCATGTAGACCTTGTCGCCGCTGTGCAGGCCAACGCCGGTGGCGCGGATCGTGTTCTTGAGGGTGCGTTGCTGGATCATGGGGGCAGACCGGAAGTGACACATTAGATTAACACGCGCACTCCCCTACCCCGGCTGAAACGGCGGCAGGACACACCGGCGCGCGGGTGGGACACGCGTGAAGGGCCGCCGGGCCTATCCTGGCCCGACGCCCGCACTTCAGGACATGGTGGCGCGACCCGGGGAGGACAAGCCCCGGGCAGCTCCGCTCAGTCCGCCTGGCGGCGCAGGAACGCCGGGATGTCCAGGTAATCGTTCGGCAGTTCCGCCGCCGCCGGGGCCGAAGAGGCCGGGGCCGACGCGGTGGAGGCTGCCGCAGTATCGCTGCTGGCACGACGCAGGCCCAGGCCCATGCCGCCCACGGCCTTGGAGACCGCATCGCCACCCGTGTCGAACTCGCCGAACTCCGGCTGGCCGGTGGTGGCATTGCGCACCAGCTTGATCGGCGCACGCTCGCCCGGACGCTGGCTCTTGCTGGCCGACACGCGGTTCAGGCCGGTAGCGACCACCGTCACGCGCACTTCGTCCTGCATGTCCGGATCCAGCACGGTACCGACCACCACGGTGGCATCTTCGGACGCGAAGCCATCGATGGTGCGGCCGATCTCGTCGAACTCGGCCATGGTGAAGTCGGCGCCGGCGGTGATGTTGACCAGGATGCCGTTGGCACCGGCCAGGTTCACATCGTCCAGCAGCGGGTTCTGGATCGCCGCTTCGGCGGCAGCCTGGGCACGGTCATCGCCACGGGCGGTGCCGGTACCCATCATCGCCAGGCCCATTTCGGACATGACGGTGCGCACGTCGGCGAAGTCGACGTTGATCAGGCCCGGACGCACGATCAGGTCAGCAATGCCCTGCACGGCGCCCTGCAGCACGTCATTGGCGGCACGGAACGCCTGGATCATGGTGGCGTTGCGGCCCAGCACGGTGATCAGCTTCTCGTTCGGAATCGTGATCAGCGAGTCGCAGTGCTGGCTCAGTTCCTCGATGCCCTTCAGCGCAACCTGCATGCGGCGACGGCCTTCGAACGGGAACGGCTTGGTGACCACGGCCACGGTCAGGATGCCCATTTCCTTGGCCAGCTGCGCCACCACCGGCGCCGCACCGGTGCCGGTGCCGCCGCCCATGCCGGCGGTGATGAACACCATGTCGGCGCCCTGCAGGGCGTCCATGATGCGCTCACGGTCTTCCAGGGCGGCCTGGCGGCCCACTTCCGGGTTCGCGCCTGCGCCCAGGCCCTTGGTCACGTTGGTGCCCAGCTGCAGCTGCAGCTTCGCACCGCAATTCTTGATGGCCTGCGAGTCGGTGTTGGCGGTGATGAACTCCACGCCGTCCACCGCCGAGTTGACCATGTGCGCCACGGCATTGCCGCCGCCGCCGCCCACGCCAACCACCTTGATCACCGCATTGGGTGCCATCTTTTCGATCAGTTCAAAATGCGCCATGTCCGTGTCCTCGTTGTATCCGCTTTCGATGGCATGGGCATTCGGGCGTCCTGCCGTCCTGCTGCATGCCGCCGTTGCGGCTGTGTGGGTTGTGTGTTGCCGGTGTTGCGTTGTGTTGCGGGTGTTGCATCCGGGCGATGCCCGGCGTTAAGGGTTCCGCGTCAGAACTCGCCGCGGAACCAGGTCTTGAGTTTCTTGAACATGCTGCCGGCGCGCCCGGTCGGCAGCGATGGCCGGCGCGGATGCTCGATCTGGCTGCCCATCAGCAGCAGGCCCACGCCGGTGGCGTGCACCGGGTTGCCGACCACTTCGCCCAGGCCGGTGACGTGCTGCGGAATGCCCACGCGCACCGGCATCTGCAGCATCTCTTCAGCCAGCTCGACCACGCCTTCCATCTTCGATGCACCGCCGGTGAGCACCATGCCCGCGCGCACCAGCTCTTCGAAGCCGGAGCGACGCAGTTCGGCCTGCACCATCTCGAAGATTTCCTCGTAGCGGCCCTGCACTGCCTGCGCCAGCGAATGGCGCGGCATGCGCCGCGGCGGGCGATCACCCACCGACGGCACCTGGATGCTCTCCTCGGCAGTGGCCAGCTGGGCCAGGGCGCAGGCGTAGCGCACCTTGATCTGCTCGGCTTCCGGGGTCGGCGTGCGCAGCATGTGCGCGATGTCGTTGGTGACGTGGTCGCCGGCAATCGGCAGCGATGCGGTGTGGCAGATCGCGCCCTGCACGAACACCGCGATGTCGGTGGTGCCTGCGCCCATGTCGACCAGCACCACGCCCAGCTCGCGTTCGTCGGCGGTCAGCACCGCCACGCTGGAGGCCAGCGAGGACAGCACCAGATCATCCACCTGCAGGCCGCAGCGCTGCACGCACTTGCTGATGTTGGCGGCGGCGGACTGCGCGCACACCACCAGGTGTGCATGCACTTCCAGGCGCACACCGGTCATGCCCACCGGGTTGCGGATGCCTTCCTGCGAATCATCCAGCACGTACTCGCGCGGGATCGCATGCAGGATCTTCTGGTCAGCCGGAATCGCCACCGCCTTGGCAGCGTCGAGCACGCGGTCCAGGTCGCCCCAGGTCACCTCGCCATCGCGGATCGGAACGATGCCCGGCGAGTTCTTGCACTGCACGTGGTTGCCGGAGATCGAGGCGTAGACCGAACGGATCTCGCAGCCGGCCATCAGCTCGGCCTCTTCGACCGCACGCTGGATCGACTGCACGGTCGATTCGATGTCCACCACCACGCCGCGCTTGAGGCCGCGCGACTCGTGCGATCCGATGCCGATCACTTCGATCGGGTTGCCCGGCGAATACTCGCCCACCAGCGCCACCACCTTGGAGGTGCCGATATCCAGGCCGACGATCAGCGATTTGTCACCCTTGCGATTCATGTCCTTTCCTGCGTCCTTCTTGCCGGGGTCGCCGGCGCGTCAGCCGGCGCGGCCGGGGTGCCCCAGCTCAGCGTGAAACCATTGGTGTAGCGGAGATCGGCGCGCTCGATCGGCGCAGCCTGGTTGGCCAGTTGTGGCAGCACGCGCACGAAGCGCTGCAGGCGCGAACGGGCGTCATCGCGTCCTACCACCACTTCGGTGCCGTTGCTCAGCACCAGCGACCAGCTGCCGCGCGCATCCATGGTCAGCCGGCGCACGTCGACGCCGGCAGGCGCGAACAGCGCGCGTGAATCGTTGTACAGCTTGACCACTTCCTCGGTCTGGCTGTCGGGGCCATCCAGCTCGGGCAGCTGCAGGTCGGCCAGCTTCTTCGGCGTGGGGAACAGCTTGCCCTGCTCGGACAGCAGGCGACCCTCGCCCCAGCGGGCGAAAGGCTTGTGCTCGACCAGGGTCACTTCCAGCACGTCAGGCCACTGCTTGCGCACCTGCGCGCTTTCCACCCACGGCAGCTTCTCCAGTGCGTCCTGCGCATCCTGCAGCTTGACCGCGAAGAACCCGGCACGCGCATACGGCAACAGCACCTGCTGCAGCTGCTCGGCCGGCACGCGCTTGAATTCACCGTGCACGCGCAGCTTCGCCAGCGGCCAGCGCTCGGCGCCGACCCAGCCATTGACCACGGCCACCACCGGCAGTGCCACCACCGACAGCGCCAGAAGCCAGACGAAGATGCGCAGCACCGCGTTCATGCGTGGCCAGCCTCCAGGGTCTGTTCAAGCACGCGCCACACCAGCTCCTCGAAGCCGATGCCGGCCTGGCGGGCCGCCTTGGGCACCAGCGAGTGGCTGGTCATGCCCGGCGCGGTGTTCACTTCCAGCAGGAAGAAGCGGCCACTTGCGCGGTCACGCATCACGTCCACGCGCCCCCAGCCACGGCAGCCGGCGGCGCGGAACGCGGCCAGCGCGATGCGACGGATCTCGTCCTCGGCCTCGCCGTCCAGGCCCGGGCACAGGTACTGGGTATCTTCTGCGATGTACTTGGCGTTGTAGTCGTACCACTGGCCCTTGGGCACGATGCGGATCGACGGCAGTGCGACGTCGCCAAGGATGGCGACGGTCAGCTCGTCGCCGACTACCATCTGCTCCATCAGCAGCTGGCCGTCGTAGCGCGAGGCCAACGCCACCGCCTCGTCCAGGCCGGCTTCGTCGGTCACCCGGCTGATGCCCACGCTGGAGCCTTCGTTGGCCGGCTTGACCACCACCGGCAGGCCCAGCTCGCGCGCCTGTGCGTGGACGGTCTCGGCAGTGACCTTCCGGTACTGCGGGGTGGGTAAACCGACCGAGAGCCACACCTGCTTGGTGCGGATCTTGTCCATGCTCAATGCCGAACCCAGCACGTCCGAGCCGGTATACGGCACGCCGAAGGCGTCCATCAGGCCCTGCACGATGCCATCCTCTCCGCCACCGTTGTGGCCGTGCAGGATGTTGAACACGCGATCGATGCCGCCGCCGGCCAATGCCCGGGCCAGGGCCGGAATGCCGTCCACGGCGAACGCATCGACGCCGCGCGACTGCAGCGCCTCCAGCACGTTGCGGCCGGAGTCCAGCGACACCTCGCGCTCGCTGGAGGTACCGCCGAGCAGCACGGCGACGCGACCGAACGCGGCCGGGTCGGTACTGCGCAGCGGCGGGAAGGTCAGCGTGCTCACGCCTCGCCCTCCGCCTTGAAGCCTTCCACTGCGATGTGGGTGGCGACGGCGCCGATATCGCCGGCCCCCATCATCAGCAGCAGGTCACCATCCTGCAGCACGTCCGGCAGCACGCTCGCCAGCTCGGCGGCCTTGCCCACCACCACCGGCTCGCTGCGGCCGCGGGCGCGGATGGCGCGTGCCAGCGCATGCGAATCGGCACCTGCGATCGGCTCCTCGCCGGCCGGGTAGACCTCGCTCAGCACCAGCGCGTCGACGCTGGACAGCACTGCAGCGAACTTGTCGAACTGGTCGCGGGTGCGGCTGTAGCGGTGGGGCTGGAACGCGACCACCAGGCGCTTGTCGGCCCAGCCGCCGCGGGCAGCGGCGAACACCGCCTCCAGTTCGCTCGGGTGATGACCGTAATCATCGATGATCCGCACCCTGGCACCGCTGGCGGTGGTGACTTCGCCCAGGTCGTTGAAGCGACGGCCGACCCCGGCGAAGGCCTCCAGCGCACGCGCAATTGCATCCGGTGCCACGCCCAGCTGCCAACCGACCGCAGCGGCGGCCAGCGCGTTGAGCACGTTGTGCCTGCCCGGCAGTGCCAGCACCACTTCCTGGCTGGTGCCCTGCGGCAGGCGCAGGGTGAAGCGCATGCGCGAGCCCTCCTGCACCACGTTCTCGGCGCGCACGTCGGCCTGCGGGCTCATGCCGTAGCTCATGACGTGGCGCGGCGTCCTGGCGGCCAGTGCAGCCACTTCCGGATCGTCGATGCACAGTACCGCCAGCCCGTAGAACGGCAGGCGCTGCAGGAATTCGGCGAATGCGGCCTGCACCCGGGCGAAGTCGTTGCCGTAGTTTTCCAGGTGGTCCGCATCGATGTTGGTGATGATCGACATCAGCGGATTCAGGCGCAGGAAGCTGCCATCGCTCTCATCGGCCTCTGCCACCAGCCACTGCCCACCGCCGAGCTTGGCGTTGGCGCCGGCGGCCAGCAGCTGGCCACCGATCACGAAGGTCGGGTCCAGGCCACCCTCGCTCAGCACCGCTGCCGTCAGGCTGGTGGTGGTGGTCTTGCCATGGGTGCCGGCCACGGCGATGCCACGCCGGAAGCGCATCAGCTCGGCCAGCATCGCCGCACGCGGCATGATTGGAATGCGCTGGCTGCGCGCCTCCATCAGCTCCGGGTTGTCTTCGCGGATCGCGCTGGACACCACCACGCAGTCGGTGCCCAGCACATTGGCCGCCGAATGGCCACGCATGATGCGTGCGCCCAGGCCGGCCAGGCGGCGGGTGGCCGCATTGTCGGCATTGTCCGAACCGGACACTTCATAACCCAGCGTCAGCATCACTTCGGCGATGCCGCTCATGCCGGTGCCGCCGATGCCGACGAAGTGCACGCGCGGGAAGGCGCGCACCAGGTCGTTGGTGTCGTGCAGGCGACGGATCATGCGCGGCCTCGCGCAGGGCAGGCGCGCTGGCATGCCTTCTTCATACAGCTTCCTCGAGAATGATATCGGCGATGCGCTCGGCGGCATCGACCTTGGCCAGGGCACGCGCGGCTTGCGCCATCTGCATGCGGCGGCCGGGATTTTCGGACAGATCGCGCAGCAGTGCGGCAATGCCGTCTGCCAGCGTTCCGTCCTGCTTCAGCAAAACCGCCGCGCCGCGCTCGACCAGATACTCCGCGTTGCGGGTCTGGTGATCGTCAACGGCGGCGGGGAATGGCACCAGCACGCTGCCGACACCGACCGCGCACAGCTCGGCCAGGGTGGATGCCCCGGCACGGCACACGACCAGATCGGCCCAGGCGAATGCCTCGGCCATGTCAGCGATGAACGGCGTGATCTGCGCCTGCACGCCCGCCTTGGCATAGGCCTCGACCGCTTCGGCGTGCAGCTTCTCGCCGCTCTGGTGGCGCACCTGCACCGGCACTTCCGCACCGAGCGCTGCGATGGCCTGCGGCACGCCGCTGTTGAGTGCGCGCGCACCCTGGCTGCCACCCACCACCAGCACGCGCAACGGACCGTGGCGATCGGCGAAACGCTGTTCCGGCGGCGCGATCGCGGCGATCTCCGCGCGCACCGGATTGCCCACCGCTTCTTCACCCTTGGCGAAGGTGCCGGGGAAGCCGGTCAGCAGGCGGCGCGAGTAGCGCGACAGGATGCGGTTGGTCATGCCGGGTGCGCGGTTCTGCTCGTGCACCAGCAGCGGCAGCCCGTGCAGGCGGGTGGCCATGCCACCGGGGCCCGAAGCGAATCCACCGAAGGCAATCACCGCACGCGGCTGGCGACGACGGATGATCATGCCGGCCGCGCGCAACGCGCGCATCAGCCGCCACGGTGCGCCCAGCAGTGCCAGCTTGCCCTTGCCACGCAGGCCGGTGATGGCCAGCGTGTCGATCGGAATGTCGTGCTGCGGCACCAGCCGGGTTTCCATCGCGCCTTCGGCGCCCATCCAGGTGACCGGCACGCCACGCTCGCGCAGCACGCGGGCCACGGCCAGCCCCGGGAAGATATGCCCGCCGGTACCACCGGCCAGGATCATCACCGGGCGAACGTTGTGGTCGGCAGCGCTCATCCGAGCCTCCCGAAGGTCGGTTCGACGCGGGACTGCAGGCGGCTGGTGCCACGCACGGCAGGGCCCGCACCGGCAGGCGCGTCCGCGCCCATCGGCAGTGACCCCGCGGACGGGGCGGACGGCTCTTCGGCCGGCGCGCTGGTGACGTCGTCGCCGCCGCCGATGCGCACGGCCTGGCGGCGCTCGGCACGCTTCAGCTCGTAGGACACGCGCAGCAGCAGGCCCATCGCCACGCAGGTCATCAGGACCGACGAACCACCCGAGGAGATCAGCGGCAGGGTCAGGCCCTTGGTCGGCAGGATGCCCAGGTTCACGCCGATCGAAACGAAGGTCTGCATGCTGATCCACAGGCCGATGCCGAAGGCGATGTAGCCGGAGAAGTGGCGCTTCATTTCCACGCAGCGCATGCCCAGCCAGAAGGTGCGGCCGACCAGCAGCGCGAACAGGGCGATGATGACGCAGGTGCCCATGAAGCCGAATTCCTCGGCGGTCACCGAGAAGATGAAGTCGGTATGTGCTTCGGGCAGGTAGTACAGCTTCTGTACCGAATTGCCGAGGCCGACGCCGGTCCACTCACCGCGCCCCACCGCCATCAGCGCGTTGGACAGCTGGTAGCCGTCGCCCTGCTGGTCGGCCCACGGGTCCAGGAACGAGGTGATGCGGCGCATGCGGTACGGCTCGATGATCGCCAGCGCACTCATGCCGACCAGGCCGATGATCACCGGCATCGACATGCGCGGCATGTTGACCCCGCCCAGCACCAGCATGCCGGCCGTGATCGCCAGCAGCAGGGTCGACGAACCGAAGTCGGGCTGCAGCAGCAGCAGCACCACCAGCGCACCGGCCACCCCCAGCGGCTTGAGCATCGCCGGCCAGGTCGCATTGACCTCGTCGCGGAAGCGCACCAGATAGCTGGACAGCCAGACGATGTACAGCACCTTCACCGCTTCCACGGTCTGGAACTTGGAGACCCCCAGGTTGATCCAGCGGCGGGCACCGTTGACGCTGCTGCCCAGACCGGGGATGAACACTACCAGCAACAGTGCGAAGCAGCCCAGCAGCAGCAGCTGGTTGTACTGTTCGATGGACTTCAGCTCGGTACGCGCTGCAATGGCCGCCAGCACGATGCCGATCGCCAGGAACACCAGGTGGCGGTTGAGGTAGTAGAACGGGCTGCTCATCAACGCGATCGAACTCGACGCCACCATCACCACGCCCAGCCCGGTGAGCGCGAGCATCGCACCCAGCAGCCACTTGTCGTAGCTGCCTTCGATGGCTTCGAGGCGTGTTGCCTGGCGGGACAGGTCGTTCATCGTCAGCGCACCTTCAACGTGGCCAGGCCGATCAGCACGAGCACGACGGAGATGATCCAGAAGCGCACGATCACGCGCGGCTCCGGCCAGCCCTTCAGTTCGAAATGGTGGTGGATCGGCGCCATGCGGAACACGCGCTTGCCGGTCAGCTTGAACGAGGCGACCTGGATCATCACCGACAGGGTCTCGATGACGAATACGCCGCCCATGATCACCAGCACCAGTTCCTGGCGGGTGATCACCGCGATCGTGCCCAGCACCGCGCCCAGCGCCAGCGCGCCGATGTCGCCCATGAAGACCATCGCCGGATAGGTGTTGAACCACAGGAAGCCCAGCCCGGCGCCCGCGATGGCGGCGCAGATGATGACCAGCTCACCGGCACCGGGAATCTGCGGGATCTGCAGGTAGTTGGCGAACACCACGTTGCCGGAGGCGTAGGCGAACACGCCCAGCGCGCAGGCGACCAGCACGGTCGGCATGATCGCCAGGCCGTCCAGGCCATCGGTCAGGTTGACCGCGTTGGAGAAGCCGACGATCCAGAAGTAGGCGATGGTCACGAAGCCGATGCCGGCCAGCGGCAGCGCCACCGACTTGAACATCGGAATGTAGAAGGTCAGTGCGGCAGGCACATCGGCGGTATAGAACAGGAACAGGCCGGCGGCCAGTCCGAAGATCGACTGCAGCAGGTACTTCCAGCGCGACTTCAGGCCGTTCGGGTCGCGGCGGACGATCTTGATCCAGTCGTCGTACCAGCCGATCGCGCCGAAGCACAGCATCACCGCCAGCACCAGCCAGACGTAGCGGTTGCGCAGGTCGGCCCACATCAGCACCGACAGGGTGACGGTCAGCAGGATCAGCGAACCGCCCATGGTCGGCGTGCCGGCCTTGGAGAAATGGGTCTGCGGGCCGTCCTTGCGGATCGGCTGGCCGCCCTTGAACTGGGCAAGCTTGCGGATCATCGCCGGGCCGAGCCACAGCGACAGGAACAGGGCCGTCAACGCGGCAAGGATGGCGCGGAACGTCTGGTAGTTGAACAGCCCGAACAGGCTCTCCAACTGCTGCAACCATCGAGCCAGTTCATACAACATGCGGGGATTCCTCTCCTTGCGCCAGCAGCGCTTTGACGATCGTGTCCATGGCGCTGCCACGGGAACCCTTGACCAGGCAGCGCACGCCGGCGTGCAGCTCGTCCTTCAACGCCTGCGACAGCGCGTCATGGGTGGCGAATTGGCGGCCGCCTTCGCCGAACGCGGCGGCGGCGGCGGCACTGAGCGGACCGAGCGCATACAGGCGCTTCAGCCCTGCGGCGCGCGCGCGGACGCCGGCCTGCGCGTGCAGCGACTGCGCATCCGGGCCAAGCTCACGCATGTCACCCAGCACCAGCCAGCCCTCTTCCGGGGCGGCCGCCAGCGCATCGATGGCGGCGGCCAGCGAACCGGGATTGGCGTTGTAGCTGTCGTCCACCAGCACCGCACCATTGCGCAGCTGGTGCGCGATCTGGCGTCCGGGCACCGGCTGTGCGTCGGCCAGGCCGGCGGCAACCCATGCCAGGTCGATGCCGGCAGCCAGCGCCAGGCTGGCGGCAGCAAGCGCGTTGCTGACGTTGTGGCGGCCCGGCAGGCCCAGCACCACGCGTGCTTCGCCCATCGGCGAGACCAGCGTGAACTGGCTGCCCTGCGCACCGGCGCGGATGTCACGCGCGGTGATGTCGGCAGTGTGTTCCAGGCCGTAACGCAGCACGCGGCAGCGCGGCGGAACGCCGACGAAGTGCTGCTCGAACCACCGTCCGTAGGCATCATCGACATTGATCACCGCCACGCCGTCGGCCGGCAGTGCGGCGTAGATGGCGCCTTTGGTGGTGGCCACGCCGAGCAGACTGCCCATCCGCTCAAGATGCGCAGGCGCGATGTTGTTGACCAGCGCATAGCGCGGGCGGGCGATATCGGTCAGGTAGGCGATGTCGCCCGGCTTGCCGGCGCCCATCTCGTAGACGGCGTAGTCGGCATCTTCCGGTGCATCGATCACCGCCAGTGGCAGGCCGATCTCGTTGTTGCGGTTGCCCGGGTTGGCGTAGACCACCTTGTGCGCGTGCTGTGCCACCTGTTGCAGGATGGCCAGCAGCAGGCTCTTCACGCTGGTCTTGCCGTTGCTGCCGGTGATCGCGAAGACCTCGGTGCTGCGGTCGCGCTGCATGCCCGTGGCGATCTTCGCCAGCGCCAGTTCGCTGTCGGCGACCAGCACCTGCGGCAGCTCGACCGGCAGCAGGCGCTCGACCAGCAGCGCGCTGGCGCCACGGGCCTGCGCGTCGGCGGCGAAGTCATGGCCATCGAAACGCTCGCCACGCAGGGCCACGTACAGGCTGCCCGGGCCGAGACTGCGGGTATCGTTGCTGATGGCATCGATGGCGACATCGTCGCCGTGGATCTCGCCGCCGGCCCAGTGCGCGATCAGCGACAGCAGGGTGCGCTTCATCGTGCACCCTCCGCCGCCAGCACACCGGCCTTGGCAGCCAGTGCAGCGGCCGCCACTTCGGTATCGTCGAAGTCGTGGCGTACGCCCTTGATCTCCTGGTAGGGCTCATGGCCCTTGCCGGCGATCAGGATGATGTCGCCGGCACCGGCGCGCTTCACGGCCAGGCCGATCGCGCGCGCACGGTTGCGCTGCACCGTCACCGCGCCGGCATCGGTGAATCCTGCAAGGATGTCGGCGACGATGCGGTCACCGTCCTCGCCACGCGGGTTGTCATCGGTCACGATGACCTGGTTGGCCAGCCGCTCGGCGATGGCCGCCATCTGCGGGCGCTTGCCGGTGTCACGTTCACCGCCACAGCCGAACACACAGAACAGCGTGCCCTGCAGGTGCCCGTGCAGGCTGTCCAGTGCCTGTTCCAGTGCATCCGGCGTGTGCGCGTAGTCGATGACCACGGTCGGCAGGCCCTGCTCGCCGCCAAGGCGGTTCATGCGGCCGCGGATCGGCTGCAGCGCCGACAGCACCTCGGCGATACGCGGCAGTGGCTGGCCCTGCGCGTGCAGGGTGCCGGCCACGGCCAGCAGGTTGTCGACGTTGAAGCGGCCCAGCAGCGGCGATCGGACAGCTGCGCGCTGGCCTTCGATCACCAGGTCGAAGGCGATGCCACGGCCATCAAGCTGCAGCGCGTCGGCGAGCACGACGGCGCCGTCGGTACCGCGCGAGCTCAGGCCGATCGGCAGCACGCCGGCCGGCAGATCGGCGAGCAGCTGGCGCCCGAACGCGTCGTCGAGGTTGATCACCGCGGCCTTCAGGCCAGGACGATGGAACAGGCGGGCCTTGGCGGCGCCGTAGCTGGCCATGTCGCCGTGGTAATCGAGATGGTCGCGGGTGAGGTTGGTGAACACGGCCACGTCGTAATGCACGGCATCGACGCGGCCCTGGTCCAGCGCATGTGAACTGACTTCCATCGCCACCGCTCGCGCACCCTGGTCGCGCAGCTGCGCCAGCAGGGCATGCATCTGCAGCACCAGCGGCGTGGTGAAGCCGGTCGGCTCGACCGCGCCGTAAAGTCCAGCACCCAGCGTGCCGATACTGCCACTGGGCGTTCCCAGCAGATGCCAGGCCTGGGCCAGCAGCTGCACGGTGGACGTCTTGCCGTTGGTACCGGTGACACCCACCATCGCCATTGCCCGCGACGGTGCACCGTGGAACTGGTCAGCCATTGCGCCCATGCGTGCGCGCAGGCCCGGCACCGCGATGGCATCGGCCGGTGCGGGCAGATCGTCCGGTGCCGGTGGCTCGAACAGGATCGCGCCGGCGCCCGCCGCGCGCGCCTGATCGACGAAGCCCAGGCCGTGTGCGCCGAAGCCGGCGATGGCCACGAAGGCATTGCCGGGACGTACGGCACGGCTGTCCAGCACCAGGCCGGTCAGAACGGGATCATGGCCCGCCAGGGCCACGTCCGGAAGCAACTGCGAAAGCAACATCGAAGGGCTCATTGCGTGCCTCCCGTGGCGGGCGGCGTCTGGACCTGCGCGCTGGGCAGCGCGGCATCGAATTCGGCGGCGGCATCGACCGGCAACGCGGTCTCGGCCGGCGGGGCCGGCAGGATCGAGGCCGAGTGCCCCATCTTTCCGGACTGCTGCGCGGCCAGCCACGACTGCAGGTCGTCCAGCGGCACATCCATCAGGCGCAGAGTGCCTTCCATCACGTTGTGATAGACCGGCGCCGACACCAGGCCGCCGTAGAACTTGCCGGCCTGCGGATCATTGATGACGATGACAGTGGCGAAGCGCGGGTTGGTGGCGGGCACCACGCCGGCGAACAGCGCGTTGTAGTGACCGCGCTCGTAGCCGCCGGGGCCGGCCTTGCGCGCAGTACCGGTCTTGCCGGCGACGTGGTAGCCCAGGACCGCCGCCTGCTTGGCGCCGCCCTGGGTGACCACCGTTTCCATCATCGCCACCACCTGCTTGGCGACGTTCTCGTCGATGATCTGCTGGCCTTCGTTGCGCTGCCCCTTGACGAAGGTCGGTGCGATCAGGCGACCACCGTTGGCCAGCGCCGAGTACGCGGTGGCGATCTGCAACGGCGTGACCGACAGGCCGTAGCCATAGGACATGGTGGTCTTGGTGGTTCCCGACCAACGGCCCGGACGCATCACCACACCTCCCGACTCACCCGGGAAACCGCTGTGCGGTACCGAGCCGTAGCCGAAGCGCCGCACACCGTCATAGAAGGTCTGGTCGGGCATCTTCGCCGCGACCTTGGCGGCACCCACGTTGGAGCTGCGGGTGATCACGCCGGTCACGTTCAGTACCCCGTTGTTGCGCGGCACGTCGCGGATGGTGAAGCGGCCCAGGGTCATGTAACCCGGATTGGTGTCGACGATGGTGTCCTTGGTCACCACGCCTGCCTGCAGCGCGGTGGCGATGGTCAACGGCTTCATCGTCGAGCCCGGTTCGACCAGATCGGTCACCGCGCGATTGCGGCGCGAATCGGGCAACGCACCGGTCAGCGAGTTCGGGTTGTAGGTCGGCAGGTTGACCATGGCCAGGATCTCGCCTGTGGTCACGTCCATGATGACCATCGAACCGCCGGCCGCCTTGTTGGCCACCAGCGCATTGCGCAGTTCCTTGAAGGCCAGGTACTGGATGCGGCGATCGATGCTGAGGGTCAGGTCCTTGCCCGGTTCGGCGGCACGCAGCAGATCGCTCTCGACGGTCTCGCCCTTGCGGTTGCGGATCACCCGCTTCGCGCCCGGCTTGCCGCGCAGCCATTCGTCGAACGCCAGTTCCAGGCCTTCCTGGCCGCGGTCGTCGATGTTGGTGAAACCCAGCACATGCGCCATCGCTTCGCCCTGCGGGTAGAAGCGGCGGAACTCGCGCTGCGCGGCCACGCCTGGAATCTTCAGCGCGACCACCTTTTCTGCCTCGTCCGGATTGATCCGGCGACGCAGGTACATGAATTCCTTGTCCGACTTCTGCGACAGGCGGCTGCTCAGCTCGTCCACCGACATGCCCACGGCCTGCGCCAGTTCCGGAATGCGGTCAGGCGCGCGCAGCAGGTCCTGCGGGTTCACCCAGATCGAGGCCACCGGGGTGGAGACCGCCAGCGGTTCGCCGTTGCGGTCGGTGATCATGCCGCGCGAGGTTTTGATCGGCAGCTCGCGCAGGTAGCGGGCCTCGCCCTGGCGCTGGTAGAAATCGCTGTTGATGATCTGCACGTAGGCCGCGCGGCCGACCAGCGACACCGAACACAGGCCAAGCGCCAGCGCCACCCAGCGCAGGCGCTGGCGCAGGTTGAAGGCGTTGCGTGGACGGTTGCGGCCGGTCTTGCTCATGGGCGCACCACCACTACGTCGGCGGCTTCGGGGAACTTCATGCCCAACTTCTCGCGGGCGATGCGGTCGACGCGGTTGGCTTCGGCCAGGGTGGCCTGTTCCAGCTGCAGGCGGCCGAACTCGATGTTCAGGTCATCGCGCGCACGCTCGGCGCGCGACAGCTCGATGAACGTCTGCCGGTGGCGGTGGCGCACGAACACCACGCCGATCGCCGAGGCCACGGTGGAGGCCAGCAGAATGATCAGCAGCAGGCGGCTCATGCGTCGGCCTCCCGCTTCTGGGCCACGCGCAGCACGGCGCTGCGCGCGCGCGGGTTGGCGGCCAGTTCGTCGTCCGTGGCCTTGATGGCCCCGCCGATCAGGTCCAGGGTCGGCACGAACGCGACCGCTTCAGGCAGGCGGCGGTTGGCAGGCGGCGCCTTGGCCAGACGGTTCATGTACTGCTTGACGATACGGTCTTCCAGCGAATGGAAGCTGATGACCGCCAGCCGGCCGCCGGGCTTGAGCCGTTCCACCGCCGCGTCGAGCCCGGCCTCCAGATCGGCCAGCTCGCGGTTGATGTGGATGCGGATGGCCTGGAAACTGCGGGTGGCCGGATGGATCTTGTCCTTGCCGCGGGGCATCACCGACGCGATCAGTTCGGCCAGTTCGGCGGTGCGGGAGAACGGCTGCTTCTCGCGGCGGGCAACGATGGCGCGGGCGATGCGCCGGCTCTGCCGCTCTTCGCCATAGGTCCACAGCACGTCGGCGATCTCGCGCTCTTCGACGCGGTTGATCCACTGCGCGGCACTTTCGCCGCTGTCCGGATCCATGCGCATGTCCAGCGGGCCGTCCTTGCCGAAGCTGAAACCACGTTCGGCCACGTCCAGCTGCGGCGAGGACACGCCGAGATCGAACAGCACGCCATCCAGGCCTTCGGCCGTCTCGTTCCACTGCAGCAGCTGGGCGAAGCTGCCACGGAAAATCGACACGCGCGGGTCCGGCGCGAAGTCGCGCTCGGCCACAGCGATGGCTTCCGGATCCTTGTCCATGACCAGCAGGCGTCCCTCCGGCCCCAACTGGGTGAGCACGCCACGTGCGTGACCGCCACGACCGAACGTGCCATCCAGATAACGTCCGTTTTCGATCACCCTCAGGCCGTCCAGGACCTGGGTGTACAGGACCGGCAGGTGCACCGCCGGCGACTGCGACACCGGAAGGTGACCGGCCTGCGCTTCTGGGCGCATCCGGGCACCCCGGCTCACAACTTCAGGTCGAGCAACCCATCGCCCAGATCCTCGTCAGACAACGTCTGCTGGATCAGGGCACGATGCGCCTGCTCGCTCCACAATTCGAACTTGTCGCCCATACCGAGCAATACCGCCTTCTTTTCTATGCCCACCGCACCGCGGTGGCTGGCGGGAATGCTGATACGACCGTTGCCGTCCAGCTCCAGGTGGGCGGCCGAGCCGACCAGCTTCTGCTGCAACAGGCGCACGACGCGCTGGGTATTGGGCTTGGACATGACATCGTCGCGGACCCGCTCCCATTCCGACTCGGCATACAGCCACAGGCAGCCGGCTTCGAACGGGTTGTAGGTCAACACGAGACGGTTGTTGCTGGCGCGCGCGACCAGGTCGCGGTAAGCGGTGGGAACCGCCATGCGCCCCTTGTCGTCAACTGTGATGGCCGTCTCGCCCTGAAACACGACGCCTGCACCTTGTCCTTCGCCCGGTGAAACATTGAACCACGAAAACCCACAAAACACCCGGATTTCCCTCTGATGCCCACCTTAGCAGCGAGCGAAGGGTTGTCAACAACTTTTCCGCAGGGAAATCGCCAGCCACATCAATGGCTTGCAGCAACCTTTAGAGAATTGTTCAAGGCTTATCCACAAGTTGCTGATCCGTCTCAATTTTTGAGATTGAACGGAAGTTCAGGCCTGTGCAGGGGGCGTGAAACATCGCCCCCGCATTCATCGGGAACTGGCTGAAAGCGGCGCCAGACTGCGCAAACCGGGCACAATGACGTCATGTGCCTGCTTGCTCTTGGCTGGATGCACCATCCGCGCTGGCGGCTGGTGATGACCGGCAACCGTGATGAGTTCCACGCCCGCCCCACTGCGGCGCTGGCCCGCTGGCAGGATGAGACCTCCGTCATCGGCGGGCGCGACCTCCGCTCCGGAGGAGGCTGGGCCGGCGTCGGTGCCGGCGGCCGGATGGCGGTGGTCACCAATGTGCGCGATCCGCTGGCCGCCCAGACCGGTCCCTCGCGTGGCGCGCTGGTGGCCGACTTCCTGCGTGGCCGCGACCCGGCCGCAGTGCATATCGATCGCTTGGCGGCCGTGGCCGGCGCCTACGCCCCGTTCAACCTGCTGCTTGCCGATAGCGACAGCCTGGAGTATCTGGGCAACCACCCTGCCGAACGGCAGCGCCTGGGGCCGGGCGTGCATGGCATGTCCAACGGTGCACTGGATGCCCCCTGGCCGAAGACACAGCGGCTGATGGCCGCGCTGACGGCCTGGCTCGAAGAAGACGGGGTCAGATCTCCTTCGCAAAGCGAAAGGGATCTGACCCCGGACCTGACCCCGCTATGGACCGCGCTGGCCGACGAACACCGGCCTGCCGACAGTGACCTGCCGGACACCGGCATCGGACTGGAACGCGAGCGCTGGTTGAGCCCGGCCTTCATCCGCGGCGACGACTACGGCACCCGTGCCAGCACCGTGCTGCTGATCGATGGTGATGGCCACGGGCAGATCCATGAACGCCGCTTCGGGCCGCAGGGCGTATTCGTCGCCGGAAGCCGCATCGACTTCTGAACGGCGGGCAGGATGCCGCCGGGCATGGCCCGGCGCTACACAGGTGAATGGAGGCGGAGCCGGCCGATAAGCCGGGTTCTGTCGTGGACAGTCATTCCTCTAGGCGTTACGTCACCGCAACGCTCAAGCAACCTACCCGGATCCAACGCGGGCCGCGCCAAAGGATCCCTATTTGGTCTTGCTCCAGGTGGGGTTTGCCGTGCCGGTCTGTTACCAGACTCGCGGTGCGCTCTTACCGCACCATTTCACCCTTACCGGTCTTCCGAAGAAGACGTAGGCGGTATCTTTCTGTTGCACTTTCCGTCGGCTTGCGCCGCCCAGGCGTTACCTGGCACCTTGCCCTGTGGAGCCCGGACTTTCCTCGGCACCCCGCAAGGGATGACGCGACTGTCTGGCCGGCTCCGCCAGCGCGCATTCTACCGTACGCGGGTGGTTCCTGCCCGGTGGCTGTTCGAGGCCGCGCGACGCGCACGCCGGGCATGGCCCGGCGCTACCGGCCGTACAACGCCTTGCGCGGTGCGCCGGTCAGCTCGGCGGCCAGCTTGGCGGCGGTCGACGGCGGCAGGTGCTCGCTCAATGTGGCGTAGACGCGACGGCCATGGGCCAGCTGCGCTTCCTCGTCGTCGCCGGCCCCCTGCACCATCACCACGAACTCGCCCTTGCGCTGGTTCTCGTCGGCTTCGACCGCTGCCAGCAAGGCCGCCAGATCGCCATCCAGCACGGTCTCGAACAGCTTGGTCAGCTCCCGTGCCAGCACCGCAGGCCGCTCACCGCCGAAGATCGCCGCCATGTCCGCCAGGGACTCGGCGATCCGGTGCGAGGATTCGTAGAACACCATCGTGCGCACCTCGCCGGCGAGCGCCTGCAGCCGGTCGCGGCGCCCGCTGGCCTTGGCCGGCAGGAATCCCTCGAAACTGAAGCGATCGCTGGGCAGGCCGGCCACACTGAGCGCGGCAATGGCGGCACAGGCACCCGGAACCGGGCTGACCCGGATGCCCGCCGCACGCGCGGCCCGTACCAGGCGGAAGCCGGGATCGCTGACCAGCGGCGTGCCGGCATCGCTGACCAGCGCCAGCGATTCGCCCGCCTGCAGGCGCGAGACCAGTCGCTGCGCCAGGGCGTCTTCGTTGTGCTCGTGCAGCGCCACCAGCGGCTGCTGGATGCCGAAATGGGACAACAGCTGGCCGCTGCGCCGGGTGTCTTCGGCACAGATCGCCGCTACCGAACGCAGCACCTCCTGTGCGCGCGGACTCAGATCGGCCAGGTTGCCGATCGGCGTGGCGACGACATACAGGGTGGGGACACTCATTTCAGCGGTACTCACGGGGCAAGGGTAGAATCCTAGCGTGTACCTGGCCAAGGCCGCTGCCCTCATCGCATGGACCCGATCATGAACAAGCCCGCCGCACGCATCTCCGCCCTTTCGTTGTCGCTGATGCTCCTGGCCGGCTGTGCCACCACCAGCTTCACCAGCGCGCCCGAATCGCCGGCCCAGAGCCAGGCGCTGGCGCTGATCGAACAGGGCAAGCCGCGCGACGCCGCGATGCAGCTGGAGGGCCTGGCGGCCACCCTGCGCGGCAGCGCGCGCAGCAATGCCCTGGCGGATGCAGCCTGGGCGTGGCACCTGGCCGGCGACAGCACCCGCGCGCGCAGCCTGTTGGGGCAGCTCAGCGCCCGCCAGCTGTCCGGTGCCAGCCTGCAGCGTTACCAGCTGACCGGCGCCGAGCTGGCACTGGCTGACAAGCAACCCGCACAGGCGCTGGCCCTGCTCAAGGACAATGGCGACAACGTCGCACCCGGCCTGCGCACGCGCTGGCTGCTCGCCCGTGCCCAGGCCCTGCAGGCCACTGGCGATGCCTTCGGCGCCGCCAGCGACCGCGCACGCGCGCAGGCCGGCCTCACCGGCAGCGCGCGCAACGAGAACCAGGCGGCCATTTCAGGCCTGCTTGGCACCCTCGACGATGCCACGCTGCGCAGCCGTGCCGCCGCGCTGCCGGCCAACGATCCGCTGTACAACTTCGCCGGCCGTGCGTTGATCGCCCGCGGCCTGCCGCTTCCGCGTCCGTTCGACCGCGACGGTGCCGCCCAGTTCGACACCAGCAAGCGCCCGCCGGCAATGAGCGATGGCTACCGCCCGCCGGCGAAGCTGGCCGTGCTGCTGCCGCTCAGTGGCCGCCTCGCCACCGCGGCACAGCCGGTGCGCGATGGCCTGCTCGCCGCCTATTACGGCGAATCGCGCCGCCGCCCGGACATCAATTTCTTCGATACCGCCGGCACGCCGGCCGGGGCATTGGCTGCTTACGACAAGGCAGTGGCCTCCGGTGCCGACTTCGTCGTTGGCCCGCTGGGCCGCGATGAAGTGGATGCGGTATACGGCCGCCAGCCGCTGCAGGTGCCGGTGCTGGCGCTGAACCGTGGCAAGGATTCACCGCCGGCCGGCAGCGCCGGCTTCTCGCTCGCCCCGGAAGACGACGGCATCGTCGCCGCCGAATACCTGCGTGGCCGTGAGCGCAATCGCGCCCTGGTCATCAGCAGCAGCGACGATACCGGCCGCCGCGCCGCCGCGGCCTTCTCCCAGCGTTTCACCCAGCGCGGTGGCCAGGTGGCCGCCACGGTATCGGTCCCTGAAGCGGTGGGCGATGTCGGCGCCCAGGTGCGCAATGCCGGCCAGGTCGACGCTGTGTTTCTCGCCGTGCGCGCTCCGCAGGCGCGGCTGCTCGCGCCGCAGCTGGCGCTGGCCGGTGTCGGCGGCGCCACCCGCGTCGGCACGTCCCAGCTGACCATCGGCAGCGGCAAGGTGGAGGAAGACGTGGCACTGGACGGCATCGTCTACCCGAATGAAGCCTGGAACGTGCGCAGTGTCTCCGGCCTGCCGTCGGCCAGCCAGGTCGCCAGCACGCTGCCCAGCGCGCGCGGTGCCGCCGGCCGCCTGTTCGCCTTCGGCGCCGACGCGTGGAAGATCAGCAGCTATCTGGACAAGCTGGCCAACGAAGGCGGCCTGGAAGGCGCCACCGGCACCCTGTTCCTCGATGGCAACGGCAACATCCTGCGCCAGCCGGCGTGGTCGACCTTCAGCGGCGGCCGGCCGATGCCGATCGTCGGTGGTCGCTGAGCGCACGCAGCGGGGCTCGGCGGTGGAAACCGCCGCCGAGCTGCACCTGCAACAGGCCGGGCTGCAGCCACGCGCGCGCAATGTCCGTTATCGAAGCGGTGAACTGGACCTGGTGATGGACGACGCCGGTACCGTGGTTTTCGTGGAGGTGCGGTACCGCGCGCGCAGCGACTTCGGCGGCGCTGCCGCCTCGGTCGACCCCCGCAAATGCCGGCGCCTGGTACAGGCCGCACAGTTGTACCTGCAGGCGCATCCTGCACTGGCCGATGCGCCCTGCCGCTTCGACGTGGTCGAGGCCAGCGGCGAACCGCCACAGCTGCACTGGCTGCGCGACGCGTTCCGGCTGGACGACTGCTGATGCCCTCGATCATCACCCACGCTGCGGTGCCGATGCCCGGCGCAGAGGCCGCCTGTAAGGCCATCCACTCCGTACCGGTTGTTCCACGAGATCCAACATGAGCCCTGCCCTGCCCGCTGCCCTGGTTGCCGAACTGTCCGCCCTGCTGGGCACGGAGGGCTGGCGCATGGATGACACCGCGCTGGAGGCGAATGCGCAGGACAACTCATGGCGCCGGCAACGCCCCGCCGCCGTCGCGCTGCCGGCCGACACCGAACAGGTGCAGGCGCTGGTCCGCGCCTGCCGTGTGCACGGCGTGGCCCTGGTCGCGCGTGGCGCGGGCACCGGTACCACCGGGGCGGCGGTGCCCCTGCCGGGCAGCATCGTGCTGTCGTTCACCCGCATGGATCGCATCGTCGAGATCCGTGCCGGTGATCGCTGCGCGGTGGTGCAGCCTGGCGTGCTCAACGGCGCCCTGCAGCAGGCGCTGACACCGCATGGGCTGTTCTGGGCGCCGGACCCGTCCAGCGCGGAGATCTGCAGCGTCGGCGGCAACCTCGCCTGCAATGCCGGTGGCCCACGCGCGGTGAAGTACGGCACCAGCCGAGACAACGTACTGGGGCTGGTCGCGGTCACCGGCACCGGCGAGGTGATCCGCTGCGGTGGTGCCTATACCAAGGATGCCACCGGCTACGACCTGACCCACCTGCTGGTGGGTAGCGAGGGCACCCTGGCGCTGATCGTGGAAGCTACCTTGAAGCTGACGCCGCTGCCGGTCGCGCAGGCCGGACTGCGCGTGCTGTACCGCGATGCCGATGCCGCCGCCGCCGCGGTATCGCGGCTGATGTCGCAGCCAGTGGTACCGACCCGCCTGGAGTTCATGGACGCGCGCAGCCTGGAGCTGCTGCGCCTCAATGGCGCCGACGTACCGGAGGCCGGCGCGATGCTGCTGGTCGAGGCCGATGGCGACCACGACACCCTGCCCTACCTGCTGCAGGCGCTGGCCAGCGCTGCCGAAGGCGACGGCATGATGGAACTGGACGTAGCGATGGAGGGCCGCGCACGCGACCAGCTGTGGGCGGCGCGCAAGGCACTGTCGCCCGCGCTGCGCAGCGTTGCGCCCGGCAAGATCAACGAAGACGTGGTGGTGCCGGTATCGCGCATTCCCGACCTGGTTGCCGGGGTACAGGCGCTGGCAGGCCAGTACAGCCTGACCATCGTCACCTTCGGCCATGCCGGCAACGGCAACCTGCACGTCAACATCCTGTACCACCCGGACGATGCCGATGAGAGCGCGCGAGCGCATGCGGCGCTGCCGAAGATCTTCGCGCTGACGCTGGCACTGGGCGGCACACTGTCCGGTGAACATGGCATTGGCCTGGCCAAGCGCGATTTCATGGCGCAGGCGTTCACTCCCGCCACGCTGGCGACCATGCGCGCGATCAAGGCCACGCTGGACCCGGATGGCATCCTCAACCCGGGCAAGGTGCTGCCGCCTGCATGAGGCGCCGCCCTGTGCATGAACGCCGTCCGTGTCAGGACGGTAGCGCCGGGCCATGCCCGGCGTCTTCATTCGTCAGGCGAAGTGCTGATAACCACCGTCGGCCACTTCGCCATCCACGTGCACGCCCTGCCCTTCGGCGATGCGGCCAATGCGGGTGAGCGGCAGGTCCAGCGATTCGGCGAGGTAATGCAGTGCGTCGCGCTGATCGGCGGCCGCAGTGAAGCACAGCTCGTAGTCGTCTCCGCCACGCAATGCACAGTCGCGCGCGCCATCGCGGCCGAGCAGCTCACGCAGCGCGTGCGAGATCGGCAACGCATCGGTATCGACATGCGCTGCCACGTCACTGAGGCGGGCGATGTGGCCCAGATCGGCCAGCAGTCCGTCGGACACATCCACTGCCGCATGCGCGAAGGCACGCAGGCGCAGGCCGAGGGTCACGCGTGGCGTCGGCCGCAGCAGGCGCTGGCGCAGGCTTTCATAATCGACGAGCAACGTGGCCGTGGCCACGTTCAACGCACCCTGTTGCCACAGGCGCAGCGCACCTGCCGCATCCCCCAGCGTGCCACTGACCCAGATGTCATCGCCGGCCTGTGCACGGTCGCGGCGCAGGGCCTGACCACGGCCAACCTGGCCCATTGCGGTGACAGACAACGACAGCGGTCCGCGCGTGGTGTCACCCCCGATCAGCGCGACGTCATGCTGGTCGGCCAATGCGAAGAAGCCATCGGCGAATGCCTCGATCCAGTCTTCGGACGTTTCCGGCAATGACAGCGCCAGGGTGCACCAGGCCGGTCGCGCGCCCATCGACGCAAGATCGGACAGATTGACCGCCAGCGTCTTCCAGCCGATATCGAAGGCCGGCGTCTCCACCGGGAAGTGCACGCCACTGTTGAGTGTATCGGCGGTCACCACCAGCTGTTCATTCGCGCGCGGCTGCAGCAGCGCGGCATCGTCACCGATGCCGAGCAGCACGTCATCGCGCTCGGCGGTGCGGGCGCGGATACGGTCGATGAGGGCGAATTCGGCCAGGGACATGGGGCGTTCTGCTCTTAGGTAGCAGCCGGGCCATGCGCGGCTGCAGTTCGATCACGCGCCACACTACCGGACGCAACCCTGCCCTGCGCGGCAAGCCAGGCAGGGCACGGCTCTACAGCGATCGGGTCAGTGGCCCGATTCGACCTTGCGCCATTCCACGGCGGCGCGGTCCAGCACACCGTTGACGTAGGTGTGGCCGTGTTCGGAGCCGAAGCGCTTGGCCGATTCGATGGCCTCGTTGATCACCACGCGGTACGGCACGTCCAGGCGGTAGCGCAGCTCGTACGCCGCCAGGCGCAGCACAGCGCGTTCGATGGCATCGACTTCCTCGATGCCACGGTCCAGATACGGGGCCAGCGCTTCGTCGATGTCGGTGCGGTTGTCGAGCACGCCGTGCATCAGCGCCTCGAAGTACGCCAGATCGGCGATCTCGCGGGCCTGCTCATGCGCGAACTGGGCGATCAGCGACTGTGCGTTGCCGCCGGAGATCTGCCACGCATAGACGGCCTGCACGGCACGACGGCGCGCGCGCGAGCGCAGCACCGGATCAATGCCATCGCGGCGGACGGGTTTACCGGAGGGCTTGCCCTGGGTGTTCTTGTTCATGGCAGCTGCTCCAGAAGATTGACCATTTCCAATGCGGCGAGTGCGACTTCCTCGCCCTTGTTGCCGTGGCTGCCGCCGGCGCGGGCCTCGGCATCTTCCACGCGTTCCACCGCCAGCACGCCGTTCAGTACCGGCACGCCGAAATCCAGCTGCACGCGCATCAGGCCTTCGGCGCAGCGGTCGGCCACGTGTTCGTAATGACGGGTGTCGCCGCGGATCACACAGCCGAGGGTGAGGATGGCGGCGTGTTCATGGGCGGCGGCCAGGCGTGCGGCGACCAGCGGCAGTTCCCAGGCGCCCGGCACCCGGATCACGTCGATGTTGGCTTCGGTGATGCCGTTGCCGGCCAGGCTCTGGCGTGCGCCGGCCACCAGCGTATCGGTGATGCGGGCGTTCCAGCGGCTGGCCAGGATGGCAAAGCGCGCCGACTCGGGAGTGCGAAGATCGCCTTCGTAGTGGCTCATATGCGGCTTGGGGGACTCGATAAGGGGTAATTCTAGCGTGGATGGGCCCCGGCCGTGGTTGGCGGGGGCCTGGCATCCGCCGGGCATGGCCCGGCGCTACCGGGGTCGGATCCCGCACCGCGGCCTCCGACCCCAAGGGGCGACCGTTACAGGGCCACCGTCTCCACCACTTCCAGGCCATAGCCGGCCAGGCCGATCTGCCGGCGCGGCGTGCCCAGCACGCGCAGCTTGCCCAGACCCAGATCGGACAGGATCTGCGCACCGGCGCCATTGCGGCGCCACTGGCCCACATCCTTGTCCTTGCCCGGCACCACCGGTGCGGGCTGCTGGCGCAGGCGCGCGAGCAGCGCCTCGCCATCGCGCGGCGCCGACAGCACCACCATCACGCCGGCACCTTCGGCGGCGATCGCACGCAGCGCGTCGGTGGCGGCCACGCCGAAATCGTCACGACGCCAGTGCAGCAGGTCGGCCAGCGGATTCTCCACCTGCACGCGCACCAGCGTAGGCGTGCCAGCGTCGGGAGTGCCGCGGACCAGGGCGAAGTGCAGGTCGTGGGCGATGCGGTCGCGGTAGGTCACCAGCCTGAACGGGCCGAACTCGGTATCGATGTCGCGCTCATCAACGCGCTCGACCGTCTTCTCGGTGGCCAGGCGGTAGGCGATCAGGTCGGCGATGGAGCCCATCTTCAGGCCGTGCTCGCGGGCGAACACTTCCAGCTCCGGGCGACGCGCCATGCTGCCGTCCGGGTTGAGGATCTCCACCAGCACGCCGGCCGGTTCCAGCCCGGCCAGCATGGCCAGGTCCACGCCCGCCTCGGTGTGGCCGGCGCGGGTCAGCACGCCGCCCGGCTGGGCGATCAGCGGGAAGATGTGGCCGGGCTGGTGCAGGTCCGACGGCCGCGCGTTGGGCTTCACCGCGGTGCGGATGGTATGCGCGCGGTCATGGGCGGAGATGCCGGTGGTCACGCCCTCAGCCGCTTCGATGCTGACGGTGAAATTGGTCTGGAACTGCGCGGTGTTGGCCTGCACCATCGGCGCCAGGCCCAGGTCGGCGGCGCGGGTGCGGGTCAACGGCAGGCACACCAGGCCACGGCCATGGGTAACCATGAAGTTGATGTCGCTGGCCTTGACCAGCTCGGCAGCCATGATCAGGTCGCCTTCGTTCTCGCGGTCCTCGTCATCGACGATGACGACCATGCGGCCCTGGCGGATGTCTTCCAGGATCTCGGGGATCGGCGCGAAGTTCATGCTGCGCCTCCCTGCAGGTGCCCGCCAACAAGACGTTCGACATAACGGGCGACCAGGTCGATTTCCAGGTTCACCGCACTGCCCACGCCGGAGGCGGAGAAGGCGGTGTTGGCCACGGTATGCGGGATCAGCGCGACCTCGAAGCCTTCCTCGTCCACTTCGTTGACGGTGAGGCTGACGCCGTCCACGCAGATCGAGCCTTTCTTGGCGATGTAGCGCAGCAGCGAGGCCGGCGCGGCGAAGCGCCAGCGCTGGGCGCGCGCGTCATCGTGGATGGACAGCACCTGGCCCAGGCCATCAACGTGGCCGCTGACCAGATGCCCACCCAGACGATCGGTCGGGCGCATGGCACGCTCGAGGTTGATGACCGCGCCCTGCTCGAGTTGGCCCAGCGTGGTCAGGCCCAGCGTCTCGGTGGAGGCATCGGCCTGGAAGCTGTTGGCGTCGAATGCGATGACCGTCAGGCAGACACCGTTGATGGCGATGCTCTCGCCCATCTGCACGTGGTCGAACGGCAGGTTGCCGACATTGAAGGTGAAGCGGACATCGCCGCCGATGGACTCGCGTGCGGCCAGACGGCCGACGCCTTCGATGATTCCAGTAAACAAGTAACGTTCTCCGCAGGATGTGAGCGAAAAACGCCGCAAGGCAAACAGGCACGCGCAGGGCATGGGCCCTGTGGCACCGTCTTCTTTCATCCGGACTATGACCGTCGGCTCCGGCCTTGAACCGGATCTGCTGACCCCCGGCCGTGGACCGGGGCGCTCGCGGGCTCGTGCTTGCGCACCTACCGCCGGTGGGGAGTTGCACCCCGCCCTGAAGACGTTTGTGTACCGGCGAACCGGCGCAGCAAGTGTACCAGCCCGGGCTGAACGGGGTGGGATGCCCGGCGCCGCAGCCGTTTCCCGGCGGGAAACGGATCTCACCCCAAGCCTGCCCAGCCTGTGACGGCTGTCTCTCGCATTTTGTAAAACTTTCATTAAAATTCGCCGCGGACGACATGAGGTCGCCACGGGCTGCGCCTCCGGCGCGCCCGCCAATGGACTGCAATTCACAGGAATTCCCATGCGCAAGCTCCTGATCATCGCCAGCCTGCTGGCCGTCGCTCCGCTGGCCTCGGCCGCCGAAGGGCTGAGCTACACCTACGTCGAAGGTGGCTGGACCCAGGTCAAGACCGACGACAGCGATTTCAACGACCCGAAGCTTGACGGCGGCTACGTGCGCGGTTCGTTCGCGCTGGCCGAGCAGGTGCACGTGTTCGGCAGCTGGTCGCGTACCAGCAAGAGCTACCACTTCACCGGTGCGTCGGCCAAGTTCGAACTGGACCAGCCTGAGCTGGGCATCGGCTACCACATGCCGTGGACGGACCGCCTGGACTACACCGCCGACATCGCCTGGGTGCGCCAGAACGCCGAGCTGACCGTGAAATCGGATCTGTTCGGCCGCGAACACCTGAAGGATCACACCAACCTGGCCCGCGCCACCATGGGCGTGCGTGGCAAGCCTTCGCCGAAGACCGAAGCGTGGGCCAAGGCCGGCTACATGGATGGCGGCAACGACTTCAAGGGCACCTGGGTCGGCACCGTCGGTGGCCAGATCAATTTCACCCCGACCTGGGGCCTGGTGGGAGAAGTCTCCGGCCAGCGCGATGTCACCCAGTTCTCGGCCGGCGTCCGCGCCAGCTTCTGATTGCCCGATCCTCGTCGTGCGATCGAACGGGCCCCGCAAGGGGCCCGTTTTTTTTCGGACAGGTTGCATGGATTGCCGGGCCGGCAAGCCCGATCCTCTGGGCCCCTCACGCGTTCCTGTCCATGCCGTGCTGAAACCTGTCCTTGCCCTGTTGCTGTCCGTACCGTTTGCCACGCGCGCAGCAGAACCCGCCGCGCTTTCACTGGAAGCAACGTTTGATGCGTATATCCAGGTCATTGCCCACAATGATGGTCGAGCCCGGGACATCCTCAGGCGCAGCCTGGAGACGGCGGACGCTGACCACCACCATCACATCGCATCCAGCACGTACCGGCTGTATGCCTTTGGAGGTCTGGACAAAGTGTTCAGTGCGGCGGCAACCGAGGCAATACATGCACGCATCCAGCGCATCCGTTGCGAGATCACTGGGATCGAGGCCGTGAAACGCGACACATCAGATCATCACGAGGTACGCTATCAATGCCTGCTCCCGGACGTATCGGCGGCCTTTGACGTTTACCGCGAGAACCGCAGGTATTTCCATCCGGACAAGGATGAAGAGCGATTCGCGGCCTTCCTCGATCAATACGCTGCGATTGTCAGCGACGCACCCGACCGCATCCACCAAGCGGAAGCCGCGTTCTACCGTCTCGGCAGTCCTGGACCATGGATGGGCGGCACCTTGGACGATCTTGCCCCCGCGCTGTTTGAGCGATTGCTCCCCTTCAAGGAGTGGGACGAACGGATCGATGCTGAGTCCGTCGTTGTATTCTCCGGCATTCCAGCGTGTGATCTCATGCTGGACGCACAGATGAAATTCGCAGCACGCCACTATCCGGACAACCCACGCCAGCGGGGCGCAGCGCTTCATGAAAGCATGGCGGAGCTTCTGAACATGCTGGGTCGGGAATCTTCAATGAGATACTGCAGGGCGATCCATGATGCCTACCGTGATCAGTGGTCAGCCACGTTCGACAACCCGCTGCCACGACGATGACCACGTGGTCACCCGCCTGAAGCGCATTGCCCGATCCTCGTCGTGCGGTCGAACGCCCCCGCAGGTGGCCCGTTTTTCTGCCTGCGGCAACGGCGGAGAATGCGCTAGGCTTGCCCGCCTCTGGACCCGGAATCACTGTCATGAAGACCCCCCTGCGCTCCCTGCTGGCCACTGCACTGTTGTGCGCTCCCCTGTTCGCCAGCGCCGCCTCGACCCAGCTGAGCCCCGAACAGACGTTCGATCTCTATGCCCGCGTACTGCTGGAAGACGACGCGGCCGCCACGCGCACGCTCAACGACGCGCTGAAGCCGGCGTTCGAGGGCCAGGACGCCGTGACCCCGAACCCGGGGGCGCTGGCCAAGGCATTGGCCGAACCCTGGCAGACGGTACTGGCCAGCACCGGCGCCAAGGTCGACGCTGCGGCCACCGAAGCGCTGTACGCCAAGGCGCTGCGTGATTCGAAGTGCCGCGCAACCCAGAGCGTGATCGAAGACAACGAATACGTTGAAGACCAGAAGCTGGCGCGGATCACCTACATCTGCCAGGTGCCCGACCTGGGCAAGGTCCGCCCGCTGTTCGCCGCCAGCCTGGCCGACCATGCCAGCCCGGCTTCGCGCAAGCAGTTCACCGATGCCTACACCCAGGCGCTGCAGAGTGGTGCACGCGTGCCGGTCAGCGGCGCCTTCACCCTGTACCCGGCCAAGGACAACGGCTACTGGTACAGCGGCAACTTCGATGATCTGGTGGGCACCGTGGCCGGTGCGCTGGCTCCGTTCGAGGACTGGATGCAGGACGCGCAGGCAGCCAACGCGCCGAAAGTGACCGGCATACCCGGCTGCGACCTGCTGCTGCAGCAGCACCGCGCCTGCGTGGCGAAGATCGCACCCGACCAGATCAGCGGCGTGGACGCGATGGCCGAAGAGCTGAAGGCCAAAGCGCAGGTGCAGTCGGCCGAGGAGATGACGCAGGAGTGCAAGGCACTGCGCCCGCTGGCCGAGATGATGTGGACCGACGAATGCACCTGAGCCGCTAAGTGGTAGCGCCGGGCCATGCCCGGCGTCACTCGAATGCACCTGATCGCGTGATGATGGCATCGCAGCGGGGGCATGCGCTGCATGACCCCGTTTGCAACTTCTTGCATTGCTTCACAGGGTGCCGGGGCCGATCCTGCAGCACCCTTCCCGGCCCCTGACATGCGCCTGCTCGCCGCTCTGTCCTTTCTGTTCACCGGCGTGTGCATTGCCGCGCCACACACGCCGGAACAGGAGTACACGCTGCAGGCGCGTGTTGTTCTTCAGCACGATCCGGCTGCGCGCGACCAGCTGGCCCTGTGGGACGCTGCCGCTGTTCCTCGCAACGGAATCGATTGGCAGCGCAGCCTCGATGATCTGCCCACCTGGCTGCGGCAGCAGCAGATCGTGCCGCCCTCGGCGGCGGTGATGCAGGATGTCACCGATGCACTGCTGGCGCGACTGTCGACGGCCACCTGCCACGCCGAGGCGTTCCTGCCGCTGGGCAGTCCCGAGATCGGTCAATTCACGCTCGCCTGCGCGTTGCCCGACCCGGCGCCCACGTTCGCGCTTTACCGGGCATTGCGCCAGGCCGGGCCTGGCGGGCAGGCGCACCACAGCGATGTGTTCTTCAGCGCCTACGCCGCCCACCTTCGCAGTGCGCCGGCGGCATTGCATCGCACCCATGTGGTGGGGTGGTCCTCCTATCGCCATGGCGACGTGCATGAGGCCCGTTCAGACCAGCTGTACCAGGCCATTCTGCTGAGGTTGCTGCCGTTCGAGGCATGGGACCGGCGTATCACGGGGGATGTTCTCCCAAGCCTGCTCCACGACTGAGCACCCCCGCTACCGCGCGTCCGTCTCGTCCGCCACCTGCCCATGCTACGGCCGCAGCAGCAGGCGCAGGTCCTCACCTACCTGGCACTGCTCGACCACGCGCAGCCGGCGTTGCTGCTGCATCGCCTCGATGCCCAGTCCGGCCAGCAGCGGGCGGCCGCGGTCCCCCAGCAGGGTGGGCGCCTGGTACAGCAACAGCTCGTCCGCCCAGCCGCCGCGCAGCAGCGCACCGGCCAGCGTAGCGCCGGCTTCGGTATGCACTTCGTTGATGCCGCGCCCGGCCAGCAGCGTCAGCATCGCGCCAAGATCGAGACGGCCGTCGGCACTGGGCACGCTGGCGAATTCGGCATCGGCTGCATCGGGTGCACTGACCGCCGCATCATGCAGGTACAGCGTCGGTGCCCCACCCTCGCGCACGCGGCTGCACTGCAGGGAACGCAGGCGCGAATCGAGCACGACGCGCAGTGGCGGCATCACCTCGGCATCGGCCAGGCGCACGGTCAGCATCGGATCATCAGCCAGGATGGTATCGGCACCGGTCAGGATCGCGCCGGCGCGTGCACGCCAGTGCTGCACGTCTTCGCGCGCCGCTGCTCCGGTGATCCATTTGGACGTGCCGTCGGCCATCGCCGTACGCCCGTCCAGGCTGGCGGCCAGCTTCACCCGCAGCCACGGGCGATTGCGCTCCACGCGGGACAGAAAGCCCTTGTTGAGCTCGCGTGCCTGCGCCGCCATCAGCCCTTCGGCGACCTCGATGCCGGCGCCGCGCAGCAGGTCGAATCCGCCGCCATCGACCTGCGGGAAGGGATCACGCAGCGCAGCGACCACACGCGATACACCGGCCTCGATCAGTGCCAGGGCGCACGGTGGTGTGCGCCCGTAATGCGCGCAGGGCTCGAGGGTGACGTAGGCAGTGGCACCGCGCGCCTCACCACCGGCCTCGCGCAACGCGAACACTTCAGCATGCGGGCCACCGGCACGCTGGTGCCAGCCCTGCCCGACCACACGTTCACCATGGGCGATCACGCAGCCGACCATCGGATTGGGGCGGGTGGTGTAGGCGGCGCGCTCGGCCAGGCGCAGCGCGCTGGCCATGTGCAGATGGTCGAGGACGGAGAATGGGGTGGTCATCTGGCCATGGTAACGCTGCCGGTGTTGATCCATGCCGTCGGTGCCAACCAAGGTTGGCACCCACCAGTGAATGCGCCATCGGTGCCAACCAAGGTTGGCACCCACCAGTGGATGCGGCCATCGGTGCCAACCAGGGTTGGCACCCACCAGTGAATGCGGCCATCAGTGCCAACCAGGCAGAGGCGGTCAGCCTTTCTTCTTCTTGGCCAGGGCGATCACATCGCCCAACAGCTGCAGCTGTTCGGTGCTGGCCGGCAGCTCGCGTTCGAGTTTTTCGATTTCCTCGCGGAAATCGGCCACATCCTCGAAGCTGCGGTAGACCGAAGCGAATCGCACGTACCCCACGTGATCGAGCTTGCGCAGCTCGTTCATCACGAACTCGCCCACCTTGATCGAAGGCACTTCACGCTCGCCACTGAGGCGCAGCTGGTGGACCACCGCACGCACCGCCGCTTCGATCTTGTCTTCCGGCACGGCACGCTTCTGCAGCGCGCGATCGAAGCCGGCGCGTACCTTGCGCTGGTCGAAGGCCTCGCGGGTGCCATCGCTCTTGACGATGGCCGGCAGCTTCAGTTCGACGGTTTCCAGGGTGCTGAAGCGCTCGTTGCAGGCCTCGCACTCACGCCGACGGCGGATCGTCGCGCCGTCTTCAGAGACGCGCGAGTCGATGACCCGGGTATCGGCATGTTGGCAGAAGGGGCAATACATGGAACGCCTGGCTCAGGGGGCAACCTAAATGCCACGGTCATGGCAGCGTCGCAAAGGTACCTGAGAAGGGGCTTTCCGGCAAATTTCATGCGCTGTACGGCCCCTCGTCAAAGGCAACCCTGTAACCGTCCCAGATGCACCCAGATACTCAGAAACACGCTGATGCGTGAGGCTGGGGAGGCGATCCCTACACCCCCATGCGACCTGCCTGAAAACTCAGGCGCCCGGAAGGTGAGCCGCAAGGTGAGCAGGCCGCCAGCGCAGCCAGGCCAGATGCGCCGCCGGCAGCAGCAGCGGCGGGCCGAACAGCAACAGGCTGAAGCCGTCCATGCGTTCGGTCAGGCCGACCGCCAGCCCCAGCACGACGGCGGGCACTGCTGCCAGCGCGCCCAGCGCCAGCAACGCCCACCACACCCGGCCCACTGCCTGCAGGCCAGACCGGCCCTGCAGCAGGAAACCGGCGCCGATGTACAACCAGGCAACAATGCCCAGCGCCCCGGCGGTGCCCCAGCACACCAGCAGCAGCCGGCTCGGCAGGCGGGTTTCCTGCATCAGGCCGGAATACACGCCCACCAAGGCCACGGTGCCTCCCAGCAGCACGCCTGGCAGCCCGAACAGCAGGGCCTGCACGAGGTGCAGGCGCTTGTGCAGACGTTCATCCATACGCTCATCCATGTGCGTTGCTCTCCCTGGGCCGTGGTCAGAGCCCTTCCCCTGCGGGACGGGATCCGACCCCATTACCCGATCAACCGTAGACCGGGTACTTGCGGCACTGCGCGCTGACGGCATCGCGCACGCGGGCGATCACGGCGTCATCGTTCGGCGCATCGAGGACATCGGCGATCCAGTTGGCCAGATCCACGCAGTCCTGCTCGGTGTAGCCACGGGTGGTCACCGCCGGCGTACCCAGGCGCAGGCCCGAGGTCACGAACGGCGAACGCGGGTCGTTCGGCACCGAGTTCTTGTTGACGGTGATGTGCGCCTTGCCCAGTGCCGCTTCCGCGTCCTTGCCGGACACGTCCTTGCCGATCATGTCCACCAGCATCAGGTGGTTCTGGGTGCCGCCGGAGACGATCTTGTAGCCGCGCGCGATGAGCGTGCTGGCCATCGCCTGGGCGTTCTTCACCACCTGCTGCTGATAGGTCTTGAAGGCCGGTTCCAGCGCTTCCTTGAAGGCCACCGCCTTGCCGGCGATGACGTGCATCAGCGGACCGCCCTGGATACCCGGGAACACGATCGACTGCAGCTTCTTGACCAGGTCCTCATCGGCACCCTTGGCGACGATGATGCCGCCGCGCGGGCCGCGCAGGGTCTTGTGGGTGGTGGAGGTGACGACGTGGGCGTGGTCCAGCGGGCTCGGATAGACGCCGGCGGCGACCAGACCGGCGACATGGGCCATGTCGACGAACAGGTAGGCGCCGACCTTGTCGGCGATGGCGCGGAAGCGTGCCCAGTCGATCACCTGCGAGTAGGCCGAGAAGCCAGCCACGACCATCTTCGGCTTGTGCTCCAGGGCCAGGCGCTCGACTTCGTCGTAGTCGATCAGGCCCTGGTCGTTCACGCCGTACTGCACGGCGTTGAACAGCTTGCCCGAGGCGTTCACCTTGGCGCCATGGGTGAGGTGGCCGCCGTGGGCCAGGCTCATGCCGAGGATGGTGTCGCCCGGCTGCAGCAGCGCGAAGTACACGGCCTGGTTGGCCTGCGAGCCGCTGTGTGGCTGCACGTTGGCATAGTCGGCGCCGAACAGCTGCTTGAGGCGGTCGATCGCCAGCTGCTCGGCGATGTCCACGTATTCGCAACCACCGTAGTAGCGCTTGCCCGGATAGCCTTCGGCGTACTTGTTGGTCAGCTGGCTGCCCTGCGCTTCCATCACTGCCGGGCTGGTGTAGTTCTCGCTGGCGATCAGCTCGACATGGTCTTCCTGGCGCTGGGTCTCAGCGGCGATGGCCTTGGCCAGTTCGGGATCGTAGGATTCGATGCGGACGTCACGCGGGAACATCGGGTACTCCAGCAGGCAGGGAAAGGGGGTGTACGGCTCAGCCCCTGATTGTAGCCCCGCACCGGCCGGCTGGGGCCGAAACGGACGGGGCCGGATCCCTCGAAGGAATCCGGCCCCGTATGGTTTCGAGTGAAGTTGCGGGGTCAGATCCCTTTCCGTTGGGAAGGGATCTGACCCCGACCGCGATCCTCAGCGGCTGCTGAGCACGTACTGGGCGATCACGCCGGTGGCGATGGCCACCAGCAGCATGTTGCCGCGGTCATCGCGGATCCAGTGGTGGCCATGCGGCGGACGGCGCAGGTGGTAGCGCGGATAGTCGTTCACCACGTAGATCGGGCCGCGATAGTAGTCGCGGTAGCGGTGCCCCACCTTCCAGCCATAGCCGGGGCCGTAGGCAGGGCGGTAGACCACACGCGGCGGCGGTGCCGGGCGGTAGTAGCGGTCATGGTCACGGTGCCACTCGCGGCGGTCCTGCCGGTAATCGCGCCGGGCCTCACGGCGGTCGCGCTCCCAGTCACGACGGTCCTGTCGCCACTCGCGACGATCCTCCCGCCACTCGCGGCGGTCGTGACCGCGGCCGCGATGGTCGTCGTCGGCAAATGCCGGGGCAACCGCGCCGAGCGCCAGCACAGAGGCCACGGCTCCGGCCATTACTCAATTGATGCGCATGTCAGACCTCTGCTTGGGTGGTGGTGACCCCATATTGCGCACCGGATCTGAACCGTTTCCGGCTGGAAACGCTTCCCGCTTCAGGACTGTGACGGCGATTCAGGCCGCGGCCAGCCCGGCCGGCTCCCCGTGGCGCGGCGGGTAACCGGTTCCGGCTATAATTGGCGGTATTCCATTCAAGTCTGTGCCCGCTGCCGCACCGGGAAACCTCCCGTGACGGTCGGGCGCAGGGTCGCGCCTACGGAGACCTCATGTCCTCGCAATACATCTACACCATGAACCGCGTGTCCAAGGTGGTCCCGCCCAAGCGGCAGATCATCAAGGACATCTCGCTGTCCTTCTTCCCGGGCGCGAAGATCGGCCTGCTGGGCCTGAACGGCGCTGGCAAGTCGACCGTGCTGAAGATCATGGCCGGCGTGGATACCGATTTCGAGGGCGAGGCACGCCCGCAGCCGGGCATCAAGGTCGGCTACCTGGCGCAGGAACCGGAACTGGACCCGAACAAGACCGTGCGCGAGTCGGTCGAGGAAGGCGTGGGCGAAGTGCTGCAGGCCCAGGCTGCGCTGGAGGCGGTGTACGCCGCCTACGCCGAGGAAGGCGCCGACTTCGACGCACTGGCCAAGGAACAGGAGCGCCTGGAGGCGATCCTGGCCGCCGGCGACGCGCACACTCTGGAAAACCAGCTGGACGTGGCTGCCGATGCGCTGCGCCTGCCGCCGTGGGATGCCAAGATCGCCAACCTGTCCGGCGGTGAAAAGCGCCGCGTCGCGCTGTGCCGCCTGCTGCTGCAGAAGCCGGACATGCTGCTGCTGGACGAACCGACCAACCACCTCGACGCCGAGTCGGTGGAATGGCTGGAACAGTTCCTGGCGCGCTACACCGGCACCGTGGTGGCCGTTACCCACGATCGCTACTTCCTGGACAACGCCGCCGAGTGGATCCTGGAACTGGACCGCGGCCGCGGCATTCCGTGGAAGGGCAACTACACCGAATGGCTGGTGCAGAAGGATGAGCGCCTGAAGCAGGAAGAAAACCAGGAAAAGGCCCGCCAGAAGGCGATCCAGAAGGAACTGGAGTGGTCGCGCCAGAACGCCAAGGGCGGCCGTTCCAAGGGCAAGGCCCGTCTGGCCCGCCTGGAAGAGCTGCAGTCGCAGGATTACCAGAAGCGCAACGAGACCAACGAAATCTTCATCCCGCCGGGCGAGCGCCTGGGCAACATGGTGATGGAGTTCAAGAATGTGTCCAAGAAGTTCGGCGACCGCCTGCTGATCGACAACCTGTCGATGCTGATTCCGCCGGGCGCGATCGTCGGCATCATCGGCCCGAACGGCGCCGGCAAGTCGACGCTGTTCAAGATGATCACCGGCCAGGAGAAGCCGGATTCGGGCGAGATCGTGATCGGCCCGACCGTGCAGCTGTCCTACGTGGACCAGAGCCGCGACAAGCTGGAAGGCAACCACAACGTCTTCCAGGAAATCGCCGGTGGCCTGGACATCCTCAACATCAACGGCATCGAGATCCAGTCGCGCGCCTACATCGGCCGCTTCAACTTCAAGGGCCAGGACCAGCAGAAGATGGTCGGCTCGCTGTCCGGTGGTGAGCGTGGCCGCCTGCACATGGCCAAGACCCTGCTGCAGGGTGGCAACGTGCTGCTGCTCGACGAACCGTCCAACGACCTGGACATCGAAACGCTGCGTGCGCTGGAAGACGCGCTGCTGGAGTTCCCGGGCAACACCTTCGTGATCTCGCACGACCGCTGGTTCCTGGACCGCATCGCCACGCACATCATCGCTTTCGAAGGCGACTCGCACGTGGAGTTCTTCCAGGGCAACTACCGCGAGTACGAGGAAGACAAGAAGCGCCGCATGGGCGATGACGCTGCGCCGAAGCGCCTGCGCTTCAAGGCACTGAAGTAACGCAACAGGAAAGGCCGCGCTCGCGCGGCCTTTCTCCTTCTGTGGGTCGCCCGCTTGCTGGGAGACACCTTCACGAGAAGCCCCATGTCCCTGTTCGAACGCCTGTTCCAGCTGCAGCAGCACGGCACCACCGTGCGCACCGAGCTGCTGGCCGGTGTCACCACCTTCCTGACGATGTCCTACATCGTCTTCGTCAACCCCGAAATCCTCGGCACCACCGGCATGGATGCGGGCGCGGTATTTGTCGCCACCTGCCTGGCGGCCGCGCTGGGCTCCACGGTGATGGCGCTGGCAGCCAATTTCCCGGTCGGCATGGCTCCGGGCATGGGCCTGAACGCGTTCTTTGCCTTCACCGTGGTCGGCGCCGCCGGCCTGCCTTGGCAGCAGGCGCTGGCGGCAGTGTTCATCTCCGGCCTGGTGTTCCTGGTGCTGTCGCTGACCGGCGTGCGTGCCTGGCTGGTATCCGGCATTCCTTCGTCACTGCGCTCGGCCATCGTCGCCGGCATCGGCCTGTTCCTGGCCATCATCGCCCTGCAGAAGTCCGGGGTGATCATCGGCAACGAGGACACGCTGGTGGCGCTGGGCCCGCTCAACACCGCCCCACCGCTGCTGGCACTGGCCGGCTTCCTGCTGATCGCCGTGCTGGAGGCGCGCCGCATCCGTGGTGCGATCCTGATCGGCATCCTGGCGGTCACTGGGGCCGGCTGGGCGCTGGGCGACGTGCAGTACCAGGGCCTGGTGTCCCTGCCGCCAAGCCTGGCGCCGACCTTCCTGCAGCTGGACCTGCCGGGCCTGCTGCACCACGACGGCGGTGCCCCCATCGCGGTACTGCTGCAGGTGGTGCTGGTGTTCGTGCTGGTGGAGGTGTTCGATGCCACCGGCACGCTGTACGGCGTGGTCGGCCGCGCCGGCCTGCTGAAGCTGCCGGGTGCGCAGAAGCGTTTCGGCCGTGCACTGCTGGCCGACAGCACGGCAATCGTCGCCGGCTCCATGCTGGGCACCAGCAGCACCACGGCATTCGCCGAAAGCGCCTCGGGCGTGCAGGTGGGCGGCCGCACCGGCCTCACCGCCCTGGTGGTCGCCGCGCTGTTCCTGGCCGCCCTGCTGTTCTCGCCGCTGGCCTCGATGGTGCCAAGCTATGCCACCGCACCGGCCCTGCTGTTCGTTGCCGGGTTGATGCTGCGCGAGCTGGTGGAAGTGGACTGGAGCGACCTCACCGAATCGGTGCCGGCGGCCCTGTGTGCGCTGGCGATGCCGTTCACCTACTCCATCGCCAATGGACTGGCTTTCGGCTTCATCGCCTACGCCGCGCTGAAGGCCGGCACTGGCCGCTGGCGCGAGGTGCATCCGGCGGTGTGGCTGGTGGCCGTGCTGTTCGTGCTGCGCTTCGCGCTGGAGTAATCAGGGCAGGGGCCCGCTGTCACGGCGGGCTGGTGGTGCACTCATCGCCATGCCGGTCGCAGCTGGCCATCCACGCCGAAACGCCAGCGGCCCTCGGCCCAGCCTCGGCCGAACAGGGCCAGCATCTGCGAATAGTAGGCCGGTGCCTCGGCACGCTGCTGTTCCGGGCTGGGCAGGCTGGCCAGCAGCGACTTCGCCAGCCCCTGCTCGCGCTGCGCCAGCACACAGGGCAGTACAGCCGCGCGGAAACCATAGTTGCCTTCGCCCTGCCCCTGCCCGCTGCGGGTATCGACCTTTTCCCAGAGTGCCGCACCGCTGCGCAGGCGCTGCAGCGGACCGGACAACGCCGCCAGCTGCCGCCGGAACAACGGATCGCGCGGGGCCGTCATGCCTGCCCACGTGTAGCAGCGGATCGCATCGTAGCCGCCCACCGCTCCGTTCACCGGATCGACCACGAAGCGCCCCTGCTGCCAGGCCGCCCAGTCCGGTGCATAGCCATGCGGGCTGGTCTGCTCCAGCAGCGTGGTCGCGTTGTCCGCCAGTTCCGCCCAGGGCCCACTGCGATCGGCCGCGGCAAAGCGCCGCAGCAGCGGCAGCGGCAGATAGCTGGGATTGACCCGGGTCGCATCGCCTTCGATGAATCCCTGCGGTGCCGGCAGCAGCATCGGGCCGAGACCGGGCAGCTGCACGACTTCCCTTTCCCGCACCTGCCCCAGCATGCCCCCGGCGATGGCCTGCAACGCAGGACGGTGCCAGAGCCGCCCCGCTTCGAGCAGGGCGTAGGCCAGCCACAGATCGGAATCGGACGCCGGATTGTCGTCCAGTACGCGCCAGCCGCCCTTGTCATCGCGGCCCCACAGCCAGGCCGGCAACCGCTGCCGCATATCGCCCCCGGCCAGGTTGTCCTGGGTCCAGCCCAGAACGCGATCAAACAGCGCCTGATCGTTGTCGACCAGCGCGAAGAACAACGCATACGACTGCCCTTCCGACGTACTGCGCTGGTCGTCCTGGCTGCGATCGATCATGCGTCCGTCGTTGCTGAGGCTGCTGTCCAGCAGCACCTGCCAGGCCGGCCAGCGCGGCGCTGCGAGCGCACGCCCTGCGCCCATGGCCAGCAACGGCAAGGCGGCCGTCGCCTGCAGCAGTCGGCGGCGTTGCGGGTCAGCGGAACTCGCCATAGGGCACCAGTGGCGACACGGGCAGCGGCAGGTTGCCCTGCCAGGGCTTGAAGGTATAGCGCAGATAGAGCTGGAATGTGTTCGGCGAGAAGTCACGGCTGCGCTGCAGGGTTCCCGCCGCACCCAGGACGATGTGATCGCCCAGCCGCCGCTCCACGGCCGCGTAGAGCCGATAGCCGGTGCCGGTGCTGCGGCTGTCGCCGGTGTACAGGCCAGCCTCGTCCAGCGCGAGAGCACCGTACTGCGGCTCCAGCTGTGCCACCACGCGCTCGATCAGCGCCTGGTCCGGGAAGCGGCTGATCGACGCCGTACGCGCGCTGGAAACACTGACCGACCCATCCACCCGCAGCGACCACAGATCATTGCGCCAGGCAAAGCTGGCCGGCAGGCTCAACGAGGCATAGCGCTGCGGGCTGTAGTAGCCGCCCTGGCCCAGCGAGTAGCCGCCCAGATCCTTCTGGTAACGCCAGTACATGGCCGTGGTGCCGACGTCCAGGCGCATGTCCGTACGCTGGATCAGCTTGTGGTACCAGCCGACCATCGCACGCGCACGCGTGTTGTCCGCGACGTTGTGACCGGTCAACCGGTGCCAGCTCCAGTTCGACCAGACACCATTGCGTCCGCCCTCATCGAAGCCCAGGCTGAAGGTGATGCCATTGGCGGTCACCCCACCCCAGGCAATGCCGCTGCGAGGATCACGGGCACCGGCCTGTGACAGCAGGGAGTTGGTCATCGGCCGCCGCGACAGCGTCGCCCCCCAGCCGAGACGGCCCAGATCGCCATTGGCGGTGATGCCTCCCAGCCAGTTGCCGATCACATAGTGGGACGGCGTATGGCCAAGGTCGACATTCCAGCGATCGTCCAGCGTGCGCCAGCCGGCCGCGAACCCTGCGCCGGAACTGCGCCGCTGATGCACGAAGCGGGTACATCCCGGGGCCTGCAGCCGGGAGCCGTCGGCACGCAGCAGCGACAGGTCGCAGCTGCCGAAATCCTCGTCATAAGTGCCGTCGGCGCCGGTGCGGAACCGCCCTGCGTCGAAGTGCACCTGTTCGATGCGCGCCCAGCCGAGCCCGCCTGCAAACGGCGCATCCAGATGCGCGATGCGGGTGTCGCGCCCGAGGCGGGAAATGCCGGGCGTTCCGTCGCTGCGACGACCGGTATCCTGCATCACCGTCAGCGTGGGATTTTCCTGCTGGTACAGCGTTTCCACGTCGCTGCGCAGGCTGCGCCGCAGCCAGTCGTCCCCCGCGGTCTCGCGGCTGGCCAGGGTCAGCGCGCGGTTGTCGCGCGGCTGTGCCTGCGTTGCGGCCAGCAGGCCGTTGTCGGCCATCGCCTGCGCGTACATGTCCAGCGCCTGCTGCGGATCCTCGCGGCGCACCAGTCGCGCTGCGTCGCGCCAGGACTGTGGATCCGGACCGTCCCTGCGGGCCAGCAGCGCGCGCAAGATCGCCAATGCCTTGGCGTCCTCGTGCAGGTCGGTCCAGATGCCGGCCAGCTGGCGCTGCTGGCCGAGCGCATCTTCGGCGACCACCGGGGGCGACAGCCGCATCTGCCGCCGCGCGTTGTCCAGATCGCCGGCACCGATCCAGGCCTGCACCTGGCCAAGCTGTGCATCAACGTTGTCCGGCTGCTCCGCAAGTACCCGCTGGTAATACTGCAGGGCCTGCGGGTGGTCGCCGCGCAGGCGCGCCCAGTCGGCCAGCAGCAGGTTGTTCTCGGCACTGGCCGGTTGCTGTTGCAGCAGAGCGATGGCTTCCGGCTCGCGTCCCTGCGCACGCAGCGACCAGAGATGATCGATGAGCTGCTGCCGGCGCAGCCGTGCGGACAGTGCGCGGATATCGTCATCCCATTCCGCCAGCGGCACCGCGTCCAGCACTGCCAGTGCCTGCGGCAGGCGATCGGTGCCGGACAGATACAACGCCTGCGCGTAGCGTGCTTCAGCGCTGTCATTGCGCGCCACCATGTCCGCGACCACCGCATCGGCCTCGGCAGGCCGACCCGCGGCCTGCAGCTCAACGGCCAGGGCACGGGCGAGCCACGCATCGGCGGGCAGCTCCACGCGCAGCTCATGCCCGAGCGCAAGGGCGGCCTCCGCATCGCCGGCCGCCAGGGCCTGCTCACGTCGTTCGCGCAGGCGACTGATCCGCAGCTGACGCAGATCCTCGGCGTACAACCGGCGCTGCGCGGCCGGCAACGCATCGATGAAGGTCTCCAGACGCTGCGGATCGGTCCTCCCATACAGCTGCACCAACCTGCGGATCACGTTGGCATCGTTCGGCGCCATCCGCCTCGCGGCCTGCAGCTGGCGTTCGGCCGAGGCGTCGTCGCCACGGGCCACGGCAACATCCACCTGCCCCAGCCGTGCGTTGACCTCGCGTGGCTGCTGCCGCCGCGCCTGCGCGTACAACGCATCCGCCTCGTCCAGCCGACCGGCACCGAGTGCGGCATCGGCCTGGTCCAGCAGCAGCCAGTAGCGCGTACTGGCAATGAGGTCGCGCCATTTGTCGCTGCTCTCGCCGACGGGCGTGGCCTGGATCGCGCGTTCGAACAGGCTGATCGCCGACGCGCGACGGCCCTGTCGCATCTGCGCCATGCCCAATCCGCCCAGGAAGGCGGCTTCGCGCGGATAGGCCCGCAACGCCTGCTGGAAGGCACGTTCGGCCTCGGCATCGCGCCCGCGTTCAAGCAGTTGCTGGCCACGCAGACCCGCCCGCCAGGCCGGATCACTGACCTGCCTGTGCTGCTCGGCATAGCGCTCGCGCACCAGGGCGATGTCATTGAAGGTGGGATTGCGGGTGATGAACTCCTGCAGGCGACGCACGCCGCGCTCATCGGCGGGCTGGTCCTGCAGGTACGCCCACTCGGCATCGGCAGCCAGCCCGCGGGCGTCGGGGTTGCGGCCCATGCGCCGCAGCGCGTCGAGCGCTTCATCGTCGCGACCGGCCGCGAACAGCAGCTGCGACAGCGTCTGCAGCAGCCCGGTGTTGCCTGGATACGCCTGGTCCAATGCGGTCAGCTCCCGGATCGCCAGCGCGCGGCCATCCGCCTGCGCGCCACGCAGACGCCAGTACTCCAGCCCCAGCTGCAACCCCGGAGGCGCGTCATTGAACAGGCGGCGGTAGATCGCCAGCGCATCGGCACTGCGGCCACCGGCTGCGAACAGGCGTGCCTGCTGCAGCTCCTGCTGCAGATCGCCCTGGTAGGCCTGCCAGAGGCGATCACCCGCAGCGAGTTCGCGACTGCCCGCACCGACCTGCCGCAATCGTTGCAGCGTCGCGGTCGCATCCTCCACCTTCTGCTGCGACAACTGCACCTCCAGGATCGCCAGCAGGGTGCCACGATCATCCGGTGCCAGCATGCGCAGCCGGGCCAACGCATCTTCGATCAGACTCTGGCGCCCGGTCGCCTCGCCGATGCGTACCTGCTGCAACAACCACTGCCGCTGCTCGGCCGCCGTGCCGCCGGGCATTTGCGGCAGCGCCTGTGCCGCGCATGCGCCGGTCCCGGCCAGACCCAGCAGCACCAGCCGGGACGCCATCAGCAGCGGCGGCGAGGTCCGGCTCATTCCTTGCCCGCATCCAGGCGCCGCGCGGCGACCCAGCGCAGTGCACGCCAGAGCAGGAAGGCGACCATCAGCACCACCAGCGTGGCCAGCACGGCCAGCAATGCCGGATGATCGGCCAGGTGATACCACAGCAGCAGCCACCACGGCAGCGCGCCCACGTAGTAGTGTTCCCCCACGAACTGGCTGTTGATGCCGGAACTGCGCAGGATCGCCACCGATCCCGCAATGGCTTCGCGCTTGCCGGTGTCGCTGAGTGCATCATCGAGCAGCTGATAGTCGGCCGGATGGCTGGCCGCCAGCGAGACGATGCTGCGTTGTGCATGGCGGGGCGACTGCAGGCCGACGATGGCCGCGAAGGGCGCCTGTGCGGTGACCGCCACGCGGGTGACCGCAGGATCGCCCGCGCGGCTGCCGCGACGGGCCTGCTGCACCGCCAGCTCCGGCGATGACCACTGGCCATTGAGCAGGCGCGTGCGTTGATCGTCGATCAGCAGTGACAGCTGCTGGCTGCCGCGCAGCTCATCCGGCAATGCGCCCAGGACCAGCAGATCCGCATCCAGCGCACTGGCCTGTTTCCAGTCCGCGGACAGGCGCAACCCGTAGGCCGGATACCCACTCTGCACGCCCAGGCCTCCGATCAGGTTGAGCAGCAGGCTGACCTGGGCCTCGCTGGCGGACGGCGGCACCAGCACCACGGTTTCAGACAGGTCCGCCATGCGTGTGAACGGGAAGCCGCTGAGCGCGAACGCGGACAGGTCCGGCAGCCCCATGTAGTGATGGAAGCCGGAGAAGTCGATGGTCGAATCCTCCTCGATGGCCGCCTGCAGGTTGGGCGGCAGCACGGTCTGGCAGTGGTCGCGCTGGGCACTGCCCATCACGCTGGCAAAGTTGAAGTCGAACCGCAGCTGGTTGCGGTCACCCAGCTTCAGCGCCGGAATCAACAGGCGGCCATCGTCGGCGCCGGCATCGCCAGCGAGCACAGGCAGGCGGATTTCCGCCACACCCTGCTTGCCGGTGCGGCGCACCAGCGGGAAGCTGGAAATGAACTGGTCGTTGATCGCCACGCCCAGCCGCGACTCATCACTGCCAAACGGCGGCGTGTAGCGGTAACGCAGGTTCAGTGGAATTCCCTGGTTGCGCCAGATGAACAGGTCCGGTGGCAGGTTGAGATTGACCGTGATCGGCTGCGGCGATACCCCGTTGGCATGCAGCTGCTGCGGATAGTCCAGCAGCTCGGCCAGGCGCACCGCGCGATCGGTACGCACCCAGTTCGGCGCGTCGTACGGCCTGCGTGGCGCCAACGGCTTCATTTCGTCGATCGCGACCTGGCGGCCGCGGAACAGGACATTGCCGGCCGCCATCGCCGAAACGGCCTTCTGCAGGTCATCGTCGTTGCGGCCCAGCACCAGCAGCAGCTTGCGCTGCGGATCCCCGGGCAGGGCCATCAGCTCGATCACCGGCCCCTGCACAGGCGCGTGGTTGGCGATCACCGGCGGGAAGCGGCCATTCACCGCCAGCACCACCGCGTGGCCCCGCTCGGGCAGGGTGCCGAAGCTCACCGGAAAACGGGCCTGCCGCCACCATCCCGCCAGGCTGCCGAAATAGGACGCCATGACCGCCGCAGCCCGCTGCTGCGCCAGCGTGGGCGCCGCTGCAAACACCACCGGCAGTTCCAGCCGCGCTGTGTCGCGCGGATCGAAGAAGGGCAGCGGGAAATTGGCCAGATCATCCTGCATGTCCAGCGGCTGGCCGCCCAGCCTCAGCGTGCTGTTGCTGGAGAGGTTGACCCACAGCGAGCTGTGCGTGGGTTCTTCGCAGATGTCGGTGTAATGGCCGACGAATTCCAGGCGGACCTGGTTGAAATCAGCGATCAGGCGCGCATCCAGCGGCAGCTTGGCCTGCACGGGGCGTCCCAGCTGGTCGTTGCTGATCGGTACCACGCCCATCATCGCGTCGTTCAGATAGACCCGCAGGTGCGACAGCGTCGGCAACAGCGACGGCGAGGGTGTGAAGCTCAGATCCAGCTCCGCTTCGCGCGCGAGGCGATCGCGGCGCACCTGGAATTCGAACGTGGTGCTGTTGCGGACGCCGGACAGCAGCGTGTCCTGGCGGCGGCCAAGCTGTGCGAAGGTGCTGTGCCGTTGCCAGGGCCAAGCGCTGCCGGCCCAGGTATCGGGCAAGGCCGGTTCGCCGCGCGGCGCGGGCACCGATGCCGCTGTGGTCGGGGTCGGTACCGCAACCTGCGCGGCCGGGGCATCCGGCGTGGAACCGGTGGCAGGCGCCGGCACGGGTGCTGGAGCGCCATTGCCGGACACCACTGGCAGTACCAGCAACGGCAGCAGCAGCCAGCGCAGAGAGGTCGGGATGCTCATGGACGAAGCCCTGGGTCAGCGGCTGGGTCAGCCGGGTGGGAGGGAAGCGGACGTTGTGGTGCGAAACTGGCCAGCCAGCGCAGCAGGCGACCGCTCCAGTGCACCGGGCGGTCGAGATCGAACGGCGTGAAGTCGCCCATTCGCCGATAGCCTTTCCAGCCCAGCACCAGCACGCTCCACAGGCTGCGTGGCAGGCTCTTGGGCTGGTAACCGGCATGCCAGTCCAGCCACGCATCGGCGCGGGCGAATGTGCATTGGGCGAACTCCACGCGCTGGCGCTCGTTGTCGAACTGCAGCAGCAGGCCGAGGCGATGGCCGACGCTGCGCTGTACCCGCGCCGGGAAGGCGAACTCGCGCCGGCCACGCCCGAGCAGCAGGTGTACGCGCGTGCCTTCGGCCAGTTGCGGATCCAGTCCCAACTCCAGGCCGACGCCATCGTTGGAATAGTCCTGCAGCACGCCCCGCAGTCGACGCCCATCGGGTATCTGCAGCGCCATCGGCAGGCGCGTGGTGACCCGGTGGGTGCGCCGCACCTGCTGTACCTCCGCCGCCACCGCCAGCGCGCCGCCGATGATCAGCAGGTTGTACAGCACCCACAACGAACTCACGACCACGGTGCCGCGCTCATCGGCGGGCCCCTCGATGAAACGCCACACGGCGAAGCACAGTCCCAGCACGTTCAGCAGCGCCAGTACCAGGTAGGGGCGCGCCACCCGCCAGTCGAAGCGGTCACCCGCCTGCGTGCCGCCCTTGTCGGTGACATTGAACTTGCCACGTCCGGGACTGAACAGGGCCACGGTGGTCGGCCGCGCGATGTACCAGGCCAGCACGGTTTCATAGACCTCGCCCCAGAACGGGCGGCGGTACCGGCCCTGGATGCGCGCGTTGGTCAGGCTGGCGTGGGCCATGTGTGGAACGACAAACAGCAGGATCGCCAGCGCGGGGGCGTAGATGATGTAGACATGCAGCAGGAGGAAGGCCAGCGGCGCGGTGAGGAACACCAGCCGCGGGATGCCCGCGAGGAAATGCAGCATCGCGTTGGCGTAGCAGAAGCGCTGGAACAGGCTCAGGCCCTTGCCAAGCAGCGGATTGTCGATGCGGAAGATCTGCACCATGCCGCGTGCCCAGCGGATGCGCTGGTTGACGTGCGCGCCCAGGCTGTCGGTGGCCAGGCCGGCCGCCTGCGGAATGCGAAGGTAGGCCGAGTTCCAGCCCTGGCGATGCAGGCGCAGGGCGGTATGCGCATCCTCGGTGACGGTCTCGGTGGCGAAGCCGCCGATGGCATCGATGGCCTCACGCCGCAGCACCGCGCAGGAACCACAGAAGAATGCGGCATTCCACAGGTCGTTGCCGTCCTGCACCAGCCCGTAGAACAGCTCGCCCTCGTTGGGATCACTGCGGAACACCTGCAGGTTGCGCTCGAAGGGATCGGCCGAGAAGAAATGGTGCGGCGTCTGCACCAGCGCCAGCTTCGGATCGCGCAGGAACCAACCACAGGTGATCTGCAGGAACGAGCGCACCGGCAAGTGATCGCTGTCGAAGATCGCCACCAGCTCACCGTCGATCAGGGTCAGGGCGTGGTTGAGGTTGCCGGCCTTGGCGTGCCGGTTGTCGCTGCGGGTGATGTAGTTGACGCCGGTCTGCTCGGCGAAGGCACGGAACGCCTCGCGTTTGCCGTCATCGAGAAGGTGGATGCGCAGTCTGTCGGCCGGCCAGTCCAGCCCCATGGCGGCATGGACGGTATGCCGCACCAGTGACAGGTCTTCGTTGTAGGTGGGAATCAGCACATCCACCGTGGGCCACTGCCGGATGTCGGCCGGCAAGGGCGCCGGACGCCGTCGCAGCGGCCAGGCAACCTGTACGTAGCCCAGCATCAGCACCAGCCAGGAATACGTCTCGGCCACCAGCAGCACCAGGCCGCAGACCAGGTCGAAGGTGCTGCTCCAGTTCAGGGTGGCGGTATAGCGCCACCAGAGATAGCGGCAGGACACGGTGATCGACAGCACCACCAGTACCAGCGTCGCATAGCGGCCGGGCATGCGCCGTACCAGCAGCGCGATGACCCAAAGCAGCAGCACGAATACGAACTGCGCCAGATAGCTGAAGGGCTGGGTGATGCACAGCGCCGCCAGACCCAGCGTAGCCAGACCGGTGACCGCGGTCAGCGCCTGACGCACGCGAGGCGGCAGGTGCTCCAGGCGCTGTGCGAGCCACGCCGCGAGGCGACTGTTGCCGACATCGGCAGGTGCATCACGCATCGCCCGCAGGTAGCGCAGGCGACCGCGTCCTGCCGCTCCGCGCAGCTCGGCGATGCGCTGGCGCCGGGCCTGGGCCAGGCGCTGTCGGCGTAGCGAGGTATGCGGAACCAGCCGCACCAGCGACAGCCATGCGGCCTGGATCAGCAGCCGCAGTGGATCTCCGGGGCGCCAGCGGCGCTCACCCTGCAACTGCGGGAACGCACGCCGCAGCCGCGGCGCCAGCGCCTGCCACGCAGGTCCTTCCAGCCTCAACAGCGCCCAGCCCAGCGCCTGCAGCGACCACAGCAGCGCGCACAGTGGCCATGCGGCGTACACGCGCTCACGCAGCCGGTTCCAGTGCAGATAGTGGATGCGTGCGCCCTTCATCGCCCGCTCTCCCGATCCTGCCGCCGCGCCGCCTCGGCCAGGCACCACAATGCCAGGCCGGCGACGTCGGCAGCCGCCAGCGCATCGGCCGCATGCTGGCCCAGCGGCTGCTTGCTGGCCAACGCGGCCGGCACCCGCGCATCTTCGTGCAGAGGCTGAGGCACCAGCATCGACGCGTGCGCATGCAGCCACAGCTGCATCAGATCGCGCTGCACCGGAACCGCCGGGTCATACCGGTTGGCCAGCAGACGGCGCGGATCGTCGTGCTGCCGCTGCAGGAAGACGTGGCTTGCCGGATCGACGCACGCCAGGCGCAACGGCAGCGTACAGCGCGCATGTCGGTTGACCGCCGCCGCATGTGCCGGCAGCCGCTGCGGCAGGTCGAACAGCAGCCAGTCGAACTGCGCCGACAGCACTGGCACGCGATCATTCCAGGTGTCGGGTGCCAGACTCAGCGCCTGCTCGATCTGCAGGGCTTCGGCCGCGCTGACACGGCCGTACGGCAGCACTGCCAGGCCCGGTGCGCAGGCGAAGGCCGCATCACGCCAATCGCGGCCGTCCAGCATCGCCCGCGCCCAGCCATCGGCCTCCCGCGCGGCCAACCCGACATGCAGGCCCAGCATCTGATCCGGACTGCACTCGACCAGCAGCACGCGCTGGCCCTGCGCATGCAGCGCCTGTCCCAACGCGGCCAGCACCGTGGTGACGCCTGTGCCGCCGTGCACGCCCTGCAGGGACAGCAGTACGCTCATGGCTGCCGCTCCAGCTCGGCCAGCAACGGCCAGCGTGCCAGTGCCCGGGCACGTTCGTTCTGCGCCGAGAAGTCCACGTAGGGCAACCCGGGCATGCCCAGGCTGCGACGCAGCAGATCGATGTCGTCCTCCTCCACCGAAAGCGTACTGGCAACGGCCAGGATGTCGGCCATCAGCGTTTGTCCTCCGGGTACGGGTTCCAGGCCTTGCTTCCCTGCAGCTGCAGCCAGGGCTTGCCACCGTAATCGATGACCTTGGCGCCTTCGTTCTCCGACACCGAGGGCGTACGTGGCAGCCCCTGCAGCAGGCTGTCCCAGTCACGCGCTCCCGGCGGCGACTGCGCGTTCAGCGCATACACCCGCGACACCAGTTCGGAGAGGGCCAGATAGCTGCTGGGCTCGGGCACATGACGCGGCCCTCCGCTGGCCGGCGTGCCCATCCCGACCAGCTTGATGCCGACCGGCACATGGGTGATCGAAGGGCTCGGAATCTCCCGCATGCCGGGAATCTGCATGCGGTCGCCATGCAGCGCCGCGCCATGCTCGGGCACCACGACGATCATGGCGCGACGGCCACTGCGCTCCACCGCTTCGACGAAGCCTGCCATGTCACCCAGCACCATCTGCGCGCGGGCCTTGTAGTCCGCCGCGTTGGCACGACCGTCGGCGCCGACGATGCGGTTGCCGTCGTGCAGGGAGATCGTGTTGTAGAACAGCGCGACCTGCTGCGCCTGTTCGGCCTGGCGCTGCTTCCACCAGGCGTTCAGCACGTCACCATCGCGGCGCAGCGGCGACTTGTCGAACGCGACCAGCGCCCGGGGAAACGCGCTGATGTCCATCGGCCGTGCCTGCAACCCACCGTACTGGCTCAGTTCGCCGATGAAGTTGTCGAAGTGCCCATCGTGGTTCATCGCCAGCTCGCTCTGGAAACCCAGGCGCTGCAGGTTGGAGAACAACTGGCATTCGGCTGGCACCGGGTCGAACAATGCGGTGTGCGAGGTCTGTCCGCAGCTGGCGCGCAGCAGGCGGATCGCCGCCGGTCCGCTGTAGGCGGTGGCCGAGTTGAAATCGTCGAAGATCAGGTCCATGTGGTCCAGCAGCGTGTTCTGGCGCATGCCGACTTCGTCCAGATCACTCCATGCCAGCGAACAGATGTTGAGGATGATGACGTCGAACGGCGCAGCGCTGGCCGGCGCCGGGAACACCGTCTTCAGGCCCGACTGCTGCTGGTAGAAGGCTGCCAGCCAGGCATTGAGTGTCTCGTTGCTGGCCGGCGCAAGTGCACCGGCAGCGCCGGCAGCGGCGTCAGCACCGCCGGTCGCTGCGGTGGCCTGCGACGTTCCCCAGTTCAGGCCCGCCGGCAATGGCAGTGCCACCACCGCCATGCCCAGCATGCCCAGCACGCTCAGCGTCGTGATGCGCAGCCACGGTTTCAGCAGCAGGTAGGCAACCACCAGCAGCACCAGCACCGCGACCATCTGCCAGTTGATGAAGCGCTGCGCCAGCTCCAGCCAGTAGTCGGCGGAGAAATCGAGCACGCCCGGCTGTGCGAGAAGACGCTGGAAGGGCGGCCACCAGGTGTCCTGGTAGTAGAGCACCACGGCCACCGGCACGGCGACGACCGTGCGTGTGATGCGTGCCCATCGCCACGGCAGTGGCACCAGCAGTGCGGCCAGGAACAACAGGTTGGGCAGGATCTTCAGGTCCAGCGCGCCCATCCAGGCCAGCACCACCTTGGACAGGAAATACAGGTTCCAGCCGCGCAGGTCCGACCACACGAACGGCGATGCGGGCGTCAGCTGTGCACTCATTGGGGCCTCCGCGCATCGCGCACCCGCACGCCCGCCCGCCGCAGGTGCCGTGGGGGCAGCCATGACGCTGCGTGGCGACGCGCCGCGCGCCACAGCGCGCCCAGCATCACGCCGAAGGGAATCATCACCAGCGCACAGGCCGCGATCAGCGTCCACAGCTGCTGGTCGGTGGTCATGCGGAACCTCCCAACCGGAATGGAATGGGGGCGTTGAATGCAACCTCGTTGACCGGGGCCGCGGGTTGCGGCAACGGAACAGCAGGGGCGGGAAGCGTCTCGGATTCGGAGTCGCTGCCGCGGGCATTCATCGCTGCGATGTCGTACTCGGCCAGGCGCTGGTAGCCGTCGAACAGCTCGCGCCAGGGCAGCCGGTACAGGTTGGAGAGCGCCTGTTCGACCGCATCGCGGCGGCAGCCGAACAGGAACAGGCGGACTTGGCCGCGGTACACGCAGGCCACATCCCCCTGCCTGCGGATGTTCAACTGCTGCAGGGTCTGTTCCGCGCGCAGCCCGGCCACCGGCTGCAGCGCCAGCACGGCGCTTTCCACCGCGCTGCCGTCCTGATCGATGCGTTCGCCGACGATCTGCCGGAAGCGGTCGGCCGCCACGATTCCATTCACTTCCGGTGGCCGGTGGGCACGGATCAACGGTTCGGGGTCGGCCGCCAGCTGCCCCTGCCAACGCTGCCGCTGCACCGTCTCCAGCAGCGTCAGCAGCCGCGGCAGCGGGGTCGTCGCCGGCACCACCATGTTGCCGCCGCACTGCAGCAGCAGGCGCTCGTCGGCGTAGCGCAGGCACGGTTGCACCTCGCGCACCACCAGCTTCAGCAGGTCGCCGCGCTCGCGGCGCAGCCGATGCAGCAGGCGTGCCAGTGTGTCCACCTGGTCGTTGCTGCGGATCGCCAGCACCACGGTGGCCTCGCGCGCCTGCAGCGCCGAAGGCAGCAGGTCCGCCCAGCCATCGTGGAGCCGCCAGGCGGGCGACAGGGGCGGAGCACCTTCCAGCACGTCGGCCTCGGCCAGGTACAGATCACGATCGCCGCCGCTGGCCTCGACCGCAGAGAGCACGCTGTCCGCCTCTTCTGGCACGCGGCGCAACCCGCCTTCTGCCGCTTCGATCGCAAACGCACGGCGGGCCACCACGCCATGGGCATTGGCCCAGTAATGCAGCAGCAGCTGCAGCGCACCGCGGTGCGGATGCAGCTGGGCGACGCCGGAACAGGTCCGGTTCAAGGCCAGCAGGCGCGGCGCCAGGGTGGCCACTTCACCGTGGCAAAGCAGCAGCAGCACCGTGCCGGCCTGCTCCGCCCAGGCTTGCAGCTGCCGGTTCCATGCCGCCAGCCGGGCATCGCTCCAGCCTTCCAGCGCCGCCAGCGGAAACTGCACCATGCACAGGCGGGTCGCGGCGGTGGCCGCGCGGGGAAGATCAACCGCCAGACCGCGCAGGGTCCGCTGCATGGCAGCGGCCGAGGAACGGAACAGACGCAACCGCGCCGGCCCCTCCCCCGGCCGCAGCTCGGCCAGCATCGCATCGGCGCCGCGCCCCAGCGTCGCCAGCACGGCGTCCTGCACGTCGCTGGCCGAACCCAGCACACCTGCGCCGACCAGGTCGGCCGGCGCGCTTCCGGCCGCGACGACCCAGTACAGCCCACCGCCGTGCATCTCGACGAATTCGGGCGGCAATCCGGCGATGGCAAGATGGGGCGCTGTCATGCCGGGTCCTTTCAGCGGACCTCCGCCGAGCCGACGCTGCGGCAGCGGAGGTGCTGTGTTGGGTGACTCGAATTTCATGACGCGCATCACACTCGCGCTGCGATACGTTCATGGCAGCTCCGATCTTGGTATTTCCGGGATCAAGACGCAGTCAACGTCGCCTGCGGAACAGGCAACGTTGGGGTGCAGCGCAGCGGTGGAACGGCCGTTGGCCGCTACTCGTACTGGATGGTGAAAGTCGCCTGTCCGTTCGCGACACCGGCACCGACGGTACCGGCCTGGGTCTGTACATAGCGGGCGCGCAGCGGCAGGGTCATGGTGCTGGTGCCCGGTATGGTGGTGCCGACATTGATCGCCTGGCCGAAGCGCACTTCGCGCTCGGTGGTGCCATCGCGCTGGACCATCTGGATGCCGATGCGGGTCGCGCTGTTGGCAGCCGCGCTGAGCTTCAGCACGCCCGGCATGTTGGAGCTGTCCTGGTCGGCATCCAGGCGGATGCCGATCTTGCTCTGGTAGGCAGCAACATTGCTGCCCTGGCAGTTCAGGCGGATGTCGAAGTCACGGTTGACCGCGCGCGAACCGACGCCGGTGAACGAGGTGTTGGGGACACTGCCGAAATCCACCGCGATGTTGCGGCTGCCGGCGTCCACCTCGCAGGTCGGGCTGACCACGGTCGTGCCCGATCCCTTGAAGGTGGAGGTCAGCACCGGCCGGCTGGCACTATCGCCATCGAAGTAATAGGTGGTGAAACGGCCATTGGGCGCGATGATGCCCGAACCTGTCTGCGCCGCGGTCTTGATCAGCTGGATGCGGAACTGGCCACCGATCAGCGAGATGGTCGCGTTGCCGTTGAAGTTGATCGAGTGAGGATAGTAGGTCTGGATGGCGCCGGAGTCGCGGAACAGGCGGATGCCCACGCCCGCCACGTCGGTTTCATAGACGTTGGAAAAGCCGGCCACCGGGCGCTTCTGTGCGGCATTGACGTACTCGCCGATGGAGCGACCGCCGGACCAGTCGCAGCGCGCGACACTGTTCTGCTGGTTGATCGCAACGCTGATCTCCTTGATCACGCCGCCAACCGGGGTGCTGGGCAGGATCACGATCTGACCCATGTCCATGGTCACGTCCTGCGCGGTGAACCCGCTGGTCTGGATGCGGCATGCGGCGCTGGCCTGCTGGGCCAGCAGCACGCCCCCCAGCACGGCCAGTGCGGCCAGCGCCTTGCGGCCACGGGAAAGAATCATCGGCATGCTGCCTCCAGCGGGATGAAGCCGGTCTTGGACGCATCGGCGCCCGCCGGAACCTGGTAATCGACGGTGCAGCGCTGGTCGGCGCCGGCGCCCCACTCCACCTGCAGGCGGCCGTGATCCTGCTCGCTGCGCACATACAGGCGGCCACCCTGGCTGACCATGCCCACCGGCTGGCCCTGCTCGTCCTTGACCTGTGCGCCGAACGGCAGGGTGCGGCCATCGGGATTGCGCACCTGGATCAGCAGCGCGTTGCCCTTGCGGGTATCGAAGCGCAGGTAGCTGATGGCACCGGCAAACGGTGCAACCGACTGGCTGCTGCTTTCCAGCTCGACGTCATGCGCCATGCCCTGCGGATCCAGGGTCACGGTGTTCAGGCGGTACGGCGATACGTACGGCACCACGGCGTAGCCGCGACCATCGATGCGCAGGCCCGGTGCGTTGGTCACCTGCGCGTCGCGCGCGCCCGGCGCCTCGACCAGCACCATGGTATCGCCACGCTGCGGAGTGAAGGTGACGCCGCCCGGATGCATGACCACGCTGCCGTTGGCGCCCACCGATGCCTGGCGGAAATCGCTGGAATGGCTGTAGGTCGCGTTCAGCGCGGTGTAGCGGCTGCGGTACTCGGCGTTGCCGACCGCGGTGGTGTTGCCCTCGCGGGAATCGGACAGGGCCACGCCGTAGCTGAAGTTGTTGTCGACGCCGGCCGAACCGGTGATGCCCACGCGGCTGTTGTCGTAGCCACCACGGTCACGCGCGCCCAGGTCGGCGCTGAACGACACCGGATGGGTCCCTCGGCCCAGCGGAACGCTCATCGAGAACAGGTACTGGGTGTCGGCCCGGCCGAGGATGCCTTCTTCGGTGCGCAGTGCCGAGAAACCGTAGTTCACCGAGCGCCAGGCGTTGTTGTAGCCCACCTGGTACTGCTTGGAGGTGCCGGAACGGTCGTAGAAGTCACGCACCGAACCGGTGACGTACAGCGCACCGGCACGGCGGCCCAGCGGCTGGTTCAGGGTCAGCTGGAACTGGCTGCGCTGGCGGCCACGGGTGGTCGGGTCGATGCCGCGATCATCCGCGTCGCGTCCGTACAGGGCGTCCTGCAGGCTGTAGTAGCCTTCGGTCGAATAACGATAGGCGGCCAGGGTCAGGTTGGTCCCGGTTTCGCCGATCATGTTGCTGTAGCTCAGGCGCACGCTGGCGCCGGTGTGGTCGCCGTAGTGGTTGAACGACGTGCGGGCGTGGGTGACATCGGCCGCGAACGCACCGATCCGGGTGGACAGGCCAATGCCGTACAGCAGTGAAACGTAGCCTTCGCTCAGCGCGCTGCCGCCGTACAGGGTCAGCTGGTTGCCGATGCCGCGCTGGTAGGTACCCTGCGCCAGCCAGGGTTCATCGCGCAGCAGCTCGTTGCGGACCTGGCCGGCGGTCACCGAGTAGCGGGAGACGCCTTCGCGCAGCATCTGCGGCACCGAACCGAACGGCACCTTGAACTCGCGGCGGCGGCCATCGGCCTCGATCACGCTCACTTCCAGGTCACCGCCGTAACCGGTCGGGTACAGATCGTCGATGACGAAGCTGCCCGGCGATACGGTGGAGGAATAGATCAGCTGCTGGTTCTGCCGGACTTCCACCCGCGCATTGGTCTCGGCGATGCCGCGCACCACCGGCGCGTAGCCGCGCAGCGAATCGGGCAGCATGCGGTCGTCACTGGCCAGGCTGGCACCCCGGTATCCGATCGACTCGAACAGTTCGCCGGTGGTATAGGCCTCGCCCACAGTGAGCATGCCGCGGATCTTCGGGATGCCGCGCTGGGCGTAGGTGGCGATGCTCTGCCAGTGGCGGCCGTCGCCCTCGGTCCAGGTCAGGTTGGAATCGTGGCGGAACTGCCAGCCACCCAGGTTCAGGCCGGCATTCAGGCCCAGATAGGCGCTGCGGTTGCGCTGTCCGCCTTCGACGCGGCTGTCGCTGTCGATGGCATTGAAGCTGTAGCCGACGAAGCCGGCGTTGATGCCACGGTCCCACAGCGCGGGGTTGACGTAGCCACGCGCTTCGCGGCGCAGGAACACCTGCGGGATGCTCAGGTCGTAACGCAGGTTGCCGCTGTCATAGACGCCATAGGCATTGGCCATGCGCTGCTGCACCGGCACGCACGTGGAGGTATCGGTCGGCACCGACGGATCCTGCTGCAGCAGCACCGCCTCGCTGTCCACGCCCATTTCCTCGAGCATCGGCAGCGCCAGGCAGGCATCGACGCGCCCCTGTGCATCCGCCTTGAACTGCACGTCGCGGCGGCCCTGCCAGGCGCCATTGACGTAGACGTCCACGCGGTAGGTGCCGGCGACCATCGGATTGCCGTTGCTGAAGGCCGCCAGATCGACCTGCTTGGCCTGGCCGGACAGGAAGCTGGAGTTGAACTGCGCCGACTCCGGCGCACGCGCGGTCGCCGCCCCAGTCTGCGCCATCAGCGCCTGTTCGCCGAGATTGGCCGGGGCAGCCAGCGCCCATCCTGGGCAGGCCACGCCGGCAGCCAACAGGCAAAGCGCCTGATGGATCGACAATGTCAATCTGTTTCCGATCACACTGACATTCCTTCAATTCGCCGCACGGCGGCGGTGGCGGGATGCGCAGGCCCTGGCCAGCGCGGCGCGTTCAGCCCCCGGTGCTGTCGAGGCGGACCTTGTGCTCCACCCGACCGCCGTAATCGTTGATGGTGATGAAGCGCACCTCGGTGGTGCCCGCCGGTGCGGCGAACTCCAGGTTCTGCTTCGGTGCGACCATCGTTCCCTTGTCCTCGACCGCCTTTTCGCTGCTGCCGGTCACGGCATGCACTTCGGCCAGGGTCACGTGGAAGGGGCTCGGGTTCTCCACCCGCAGGCGGTCACCGCTGCGGGTCCAGCGCAGGGCTGCCGGTGCGTCGTTGGCGACGCCCTTCAGGCCCTGCGGCCGATAGAAAAGCTTCAGGCGCGAACGGAACGCGACCTGCAGGTAGTTCTGCTCACCGTTCTCGGCGTTGTCCGGCGACGGCGGCACGTCCAGCACGTTCAGCCAGAACACCGACTCGCGATCGGTCGGCAGCTGCGCGCCGGAGAAGATCAGTCGCAGCGCCTGGCTGCGGCCCGGCTCGACGCGGCTGATCGGCGGCGTCAGCACGAACGGGGCATCACTGGTGTCGGCCGTCTGGTTGGCGTCGCCACTGTCGATCCAGGCCTGCACCAGCGCGGGCGAGTCGCCCACGTTGTCGACCTGCACGGTGACTTCGCGCGACTGCGCCGGATAGATCACACGCGTGCCATTGACCACCACGCCTGCCATGGCTTCCTGGCAGAAGAGCAGCGTCGACGCTGCCAGCAGCAGCGCCCGGGGAAAGAGAGCTTTCATCGGAAGTACTACGCTCGAGGTGTGTGGCCAGGGGCCGCGGAGCGCTGGCCGGCGCGTACGCCGGCCAGTGCGGGTACGGCGATGATCAGTTGTAGATGATCGTGTACTTGACGCTGCTGGTGACGTCGCCCGGGGTGGCGGCGGCAGTGGCGTAGTACTCGGCGTAGTAGTTCAGGTTGGCGGTGCCGTCGGTGGCAACGGTCACCCACTGCGAGTTGTCCTGGGCCAGACCGGTGCCTGCGGCCTTCACCGGCAGGAACTGGTTGTTCGAGCCCAGCAGCTGCAGCTGCACGTTGCCGGCAGCGTTGGCCGAAGCCTGGTTGATCAGGCGGCCGCTGTTGAAGTCAACGGTCGAACCCGGCTCGAAGTAGGTGGCGACGTTGCCGGCGCTGCACTTGGTCAGGTTGATGGCGAACGGGGTGCGGCCCGCGACGGCACCGGCGGTGGCCAGGGTGTTCTTGGACACGGTCGGCAGGGTAACGGCGAAGTCCTTGCCGCCCGGGGTCGAGATGGTGCAGGTCTTGTCGGTCACCTTGCCATTGAAGGTGATGGTGCCGTCGGCAGCGTTGGCGGCCAGCGGAGCAGCGGCCAGCATGAGAGCCGCGATGATGTTGATCTTGTGCATTGCTTTTACCTAACCCTACTGAAGAGATGGAAGTAGAGGAGGAAGCAAGGAGCACTGCCGGGCTTCAAGACCCATCCTTGCGTCTCACCTGTGGCCGGATTCGGACATACCTACCCCTGAATCCGTGACGCAAGTATATGCAGAACTGTGATGAAAGTCCCATTATTTTTCTGAACGATGGTTTATTGACGCCACAAATGTGACGTGATAGGCACTTTTGGCTTGGCGGCCGATGGGGAATTGGCGCGGGCCGGCAAAGGTGGGGAACGACAGCAGATGACGTCTTCGACCCCGGTGGCGGGCGCGCCTGAAAGAGGCTGTTTTCAGGCGGCCAGCGCCTTATTTGATGCGCATCACTCTTTGTTGGTGATGGCCCTAGCAGATTCGGATTTTGCCTATTAAAGGCCGTCCGGAGCTGTCGCTAACTAGGACACACCGAACCAGAGAACGTGTCATGAGGACTTCCCTTCTGCTGTGCGTGGCCCTGATGTCCGTCAGTGCGCTGGCCCAGGCCAGCAGTGGCAGCATCCGGTTCAGCGGCCGCATCGCCGAGCCGGGTTGCACGACGGCCCTGTCCCAGGGCGAGCTGAGCCTGGCGGCCTGCCCGCCGTCGGCCAAGGGCTCGACGGTGGCGGTGACCGCGGTGGGCGACAGCCAGGCCGCGACGCTGCGCGATGGCAAGCGCCATGGCCAGCAGCTGGCCGTGTCGGCCAGCGCCATGCGCGTCGGCGACATCGCCTTCTCCGAGCGCTACCGCGTGGAAGCGCCGCAGCAGCAACCGCTGCGGGGCGCCTACCTGGTGGTGGTCGACTACCTTTAAGCCGGGTCCGGCAGTTCAAAGACCTGACGCAGGTAGGCCAGGTAGCCGGGGTCGTCGCACATGCTCTTGCCCGGCGAATCGCTGAGCTTGGCCACCGGCTGGCCGTTGCAGCGGACCATCTTGATGACGATGTTCAATGGCGTCGGGCCCAGATCGTTGGTCAGGTGGGTGCCGACGCCGAAGGCCACCTGGCAGCGACCGCGGAAATAGTCGTACAGGCGCATCACCTTGGCGATGTCGAGCCCATCGCTGAACACCAGCACCTTGCTGCGCGGATCGACCCGGCGCTGCTGGAAATGCGCCAGCATGCGGTCGCCCCAGTCGAACGGATCGCCCGAGTCATGGCGCACGCCGTCGAACAGCTTGCAGAAATACATGTCGAAGTCGCGCAGGAAGGCGTCCAGGCCGACCACGTCGGACAGCGCGATGCCCAGGTCACCGCGGTACTCGCGTGCCCATGACTCCAATGCCGCCACCTGCGAATCGCGCAGCCGTGGCCCCAGCGCCTGGAATGCCTGCAGGTACTCGTGCGCCATGGTGCCGTGCGGGGTCATGCCGTACAGCCGGGCGAAATGCACGTTGCTGGTGCCGACCAGCTGCGGGCCGAGCGCATCGCGCAGCAGCGGCAGCAGGCGCGCATGCCAGTCGCGCGAGTAGCGACGGCGGCTGCCATAGTCGGCAATGCGGCATTGCTCGAAGCCGGGGGTGTCGCGCAGCAGCGCGGCCTTGGCCTGCAGGCGGCGCTCGCCCTCGGCGAAGTCGGGCGTGGTGGTGTTGCGGAACCAGACTTCGTTGATGATGGCCAGCAGCGGCACTTCAAACAGGATCGTATGCAGCCAGGGCCCGGTGATGTCCAGTTCGATCTCGCCGGGCACCCGGGTCGAGGCACGCAGCTGGATGTACTTGCGGTCCAGGTGGAACAGGCCGAGGAAATCGGCGAAATCGGGCTTCACGAAGCGCAGGCCACGCATGTAATCCAGCTCGGCGTCGCTGAAACGCAGGCTGCACAGGTGGTCGATCTCTTCATCGATCTGGTCGATGAAGCGGGCCAGGTCGATGCCGGGCGTGCGGCATTTGAACCGGTACTGCACCTGGGCGCCGGGATGCTGGTGCAGCACCGCCTGCATCATGGTGAACTTGTACAGATCGGTGTCGAGCAGGGACTGGATGATAGGCATGAGGCGGATTATGCGCCCGGCGGGGTGAACCGGGGGGCCCGCCCATGCGCGCCGCCGCCGGACACGCTCGACACTACAGGGATCTGCGCAGCAGTCTCGGCACCAGCAGCAGCGCGTGCGCCCAGATCGCCCCCCAGACCGCCACCTGCACCAGCAACGAGCGCTGTCGCGCCTCGAACCTGCGGAAGTAACGCCACAATCCGCGGTGCTTGTGCCACTCGACGAAGAAGGGCCGCGAACGGCTGGACACGCCGCGGACATGGGTGACCTGCAGGTCGTTCGCGATCGCCACCACCGCGCCCGCCTCACGCGCGCGCCGGCACAGGTCCAGGTCCTCGGCGTGCAACCGGTAACCGGCGTCCCAGCCACCGAGACGATCAAACAGCGTCCGCGGCATCAGCAGCAGCGCGCCGGACAGCGCCGGCACCGGCTGCAGCGTCTGTGCCGGATCGCGCGGAATCGCCAGTTTCGAGCCGCTGCCCGGCGAGCGCAGCATGGCCAGGAAATCCGGATCACGGCGGCGCACCGCCTCATCGGCATGGCCGTGCTCATCCACCTGCTCGACCCCGAGCAGGCAGTCACCGAGCACGTGTGCGCGGTCGCGCAGCCTGGCCAGGGTTTCCGGCTCGACCATCAGGTCCGGGTTGATGAACGCCAGCCACGGGCTGTGCGAATCGGCCGCGCCCTGGTTGTTGGCGGCGGCGAAGCCCGGATTGTCCGGGTTGCCGATGAAGCGCACGCGCGGGTCGTGGCTGGCGTGCCGCTGCACGATATCCAGCGTGCCATCCACCGAACCGTTGTCGATCACCCGGATTTCCGCCACATCCTGCGACTGGCGCAGCCTCGACAGGCAGGCATCGATGGTGCTGCCGCTCTGGTAGGTAACGACGATGGCGGCAATGGCGGCATTCAAGCGGTTGGCTCCGACGCGGACGGGACGAACAGATCGCCCTGCTCGCGCGGCATTATCGCCTGCTGCATCCGCTGCTGCAGGTCCGCGCGCAGTTCGTGCAGCGGATCGTGCATCAGGAAGTCGGCCAGGCGTGGCACCCAGCCAGGCCACCGCGCGGCCAACGCCTCCAGATCGCCATCGCGGCTGACCGCTTCGCCGGCGCGGCTGACGAACGCGTTCTCGCACAGCACGTTGCGCCAGCCCAGGCCCGCCATGCGCAGGCTCAGATCGACCAGCGCAGCGTTCCAGCCGGCGTAGCTTTCCACGTCCAGTCCGCCGGCACGGCGACGTGCATTGCCGCGCACCAGTACCGCATGCGTGACCGCCGATGGCAGCTCCGGGTGCAGGGTCGGCAGTGCGGCGCAGGTCTGCGCCAGCAGCGCAGTATCGATGGGCTCGGCATTGATCTCGCCCAGCCGGGGCCAGGCCGCGGTCTCGCCTGCATTGCACCAGGGCGTGGCGGTGGCAATGGCCGCATCGCGGGCGAAGGCGTCCTGCAGCTGCTGCAGCCATCCCGGCGCCGGTACGCTGTCCGGTGCCAGCACGGCCACATCGAGCCCCTCGCAGGCACGCAGCATTTCATCCAGATGGGCCACCTCGCCCAGCGGCCGGGCGCGGCGGGTGTACTCGGCCTGCAGTGGCGTGTTCGCCAGCCAGTGCTCGACGACCGCCTGAGCGCGCGGTCCGGTCTGCGCATCGTCGGCCAACCAGACCGCGGTACCCGGTGCCGTACCGGCATCAAGTGCGGCCAGACACCGGTCCAGCGCCGCATCGTCCACGCACAGCGGCAACAACACGATCGCCCCCATCCCGCCTCCGTGGTTGTCGGTGGCCACAGCGTAGCACCGGGAGGGTGTTGGCCGGGTTGCACCCGGCACGTGCAAAAGCCGGAGCCGAAGCGGGGTTCATGGAAACGGCGGGCGTCGCCCCGCCGTAACCCCCTACTTCTTTGCGCGCGGCTGGTTCAGCGGCTCCATCGCCCGGAAACGCTCGCTGTACTCGTCGGTCAACGTGCGCGCTTCCTGCGCATTGCGAACGATGCTGGGCGTCAGCAGCACGATCACCTCCGAACGACGGCTGGTGCGGCTCTTCTGCCCGAACAGTGCGCCGATCACCGGAATCCGGCTCAGGCCGGGAATGCCGCTGCTGCCGTCGGTGGCCGAGTCGGTGATGAGACCGGCCAGCATGATGGTGTCGCCGCTCTGTACGGCGGCCTCGGTAGCCAGCTTCTTGGTGGAAATGCGCGGGTTGCAGTTGCGCTCCTGCGGATTGCAGTTCTCCGGCACATCCGACGCGCTGCTGACTTCCTGCACGATGTCCAGGAACACCGTGCCGTCGCGGGTCACGCGCGGGCGCACCTTCAGGATCACGCCGGTATCGATGTACTGCACCGAGCTGTAGCTGCTGGTGCCGACGCCGGTGTTCACCGTGGTGGTGCTGATCGGCACCTTGTCACCCACGTTGAGCGTGGCCTCGGCGTTGTTGCGCACGAACACCGACGGGGTCTGCAGCAGTCGCACATCGGTGACCTTGTCCAGCGCGCTCACCACCGCTGCACCATTGTGGCCGGTGAACGCCCAACCCAGGCCTTCGCCGCCGGTCGCAGCACCGGCGAAGCTGCTCCAGGAGCCACCCGCCGCGGCCGGCAGGGTGACACCGCTCAAGGCTCCGGTCAGTGCACGCCCGGCCACGGCGTTGTCGAAGAACCAGTTCACGCCGTACTTCAGGTCGCCATCCAGAGCGACCTCGGCCACCTGGGCTTCGATATGTACCTGCAGTGGCATCACGTCCAGCTTCTCGATCACCTCGCGGATCGAGCGCCAGGCCTGCGGCGTCGCGCGCACCAGCAGCGTATTGGTTTCCTCCACCGCCGACACGCCGACCCGGTCGCCTTCCACTTCCAGGCTGACGCTGACGTTGCCGGACTGGCGCTGCGGCAGGTTCAAGCTGCCATTATCGCCACTGGAACTGCTGCCTGGGGTCGAGCCGAAGCTGCTGCTGTTGTTGCTGTCGATGCCACGGTCGCTGTCGCTGTCCAGCTGCGACGGAATGGCACCCGGGGCCAGCGATGCAGGGCTCGAGCCGCCCCGCTTGCCGCTGCTGGCGAACGCCTCGCTGAGCCGCTCGGCAAGATCGCGCGCCTTGATGTAGCGCAGCTCATGGGAGAACAGGCGGGCACTGCCACCGGCCGTATCGATGCGGTCCAGCCATTGCTGGATCTGGTCCAGGTAGCGCACCTGCGGGGTGATCACCAGGACCGCGTTGGCGTTTTCCAGCGGCAGGAAACGGAACATGCCGGCGCTGGGCGTCTTGCTCTCCTCGCCGAACACCTTCTCCAGGTCGCTGGCGACCTGCTCGGCCTTGCCGGACGTGATCGGGAACACGCCCACCGACATGCCCGACAGCCAGTCCACATCGAAGATCTCGACCGTGCGCAGGTAGTTCTCCAGCTCGGCACGGGTGCCGCCGAGGGTGATCACGTTGCGGCCGCTGTCGACGTTGACGATGGCGTTGGGCCGCGCGTACGGCTCCAGCACCTTCTTCATCTCGGTGGCGGAGATGAACTGCAGCGGCACCACCCGGACCTCGAAGCCGCGCGCGCTGGAGGCCGGTGCGGTGCTCGGCGCGACAGTGCCGGCCAGCGCCTGGTCAGCGGCAACGATGTTGTAGCGCCCGCCGCTGTACACCATGCGCGCGTTGTTCCAGCCCAGCACCATCTCCAGCAGGTTCAGCGCCTGTGCCGGCGAGACCGGCTTGGGCGTGGCCAACGTGACCGTGCCCTGCACCCCCGGCGCGATCACATAGTTCTGGCCCAGCATGTCACCGAGGATCGCCTTGACCACGGCATGCAGCGATTCGCCCTCGAAGTTGAACGTGGCGCTGCCGGTGCCGGCCGCATGCAATGCCGGCGACGGTGCGCGCGCGGCCTCGCGATTGATCATCGTGCCGGTGCCACGGCGGATGACCGCCTGAGGTGCCCCCTGGCTGTCGGCCGCCGCATCGGCCTGGACGTCCGCTGCGGCCTGGCCGGCGCTGGCCGCAGGTTGCAGGGCGCCCTTGCGCTGCACATGGGGGCTGGAGACGGTACCGCAGCCCACCAGCAGCGCGAGCACGAAGGACCAAGGAAGAAAACGCAGGCTCATGCTCTCACTCTACCGGTTGGCGCCATTGCCCGAAGGCGGCGGCGACTGTTGTTGCTGTTGTTGTTGCAGCTGGCGGCGGCGGGCCTGGATGCGCTCGCGGATGGCCTGCATCTGCGCTTCGCTGGGCCCGTTGCTGTTGGCCGGCGGCGGGGGTGCGGCAGCAGACGCCGGCGCGGGTGTGGCGTCGGCTGCACGTTGCGGTGCGGTCGCCGCCTGTGCCGGCGCGGCCTGCGCCGGCAGCGGCACTACCGGCGGTGGCACCGGCACGCCCGGTGCGGGTGCACCGGCACTGCCGCGCAGGACCGTCGGTGGCTCCCCGCCCTGCCCGTTGAACACGGCAAGTTCCAGCACCTGGCTGCCGCCCGGGCCGATCACCGTCGCCTGGCGGGGCTGCAGCGCGACCAGCTGCCAACCGTCGACCGCGTCACCATTGAGGCGCAGGCGCAGCGAGCGGTTCTGCTCCGTACTGAACGTGGCCAGGCCGAAGTCGTCCGTGAGCAGCACACCGGTCAGGCGCAATGCGGCACTGGCGCTGGGTTCACTGCCGCCCAGCAGGTAAGGGCGCGGCCTGCGGTCTTCGGCGAACAGCGGACGCGCGGCGATGGCGCTGTAGCTGTCCGCACTGGCCATCCGTTCCGGAGCGAACGCCGGCAGCACCGGCAGTGCTGCCGCGGGGTCGGCGTCGGCCCCGCCGGCCGGCAGGCGACTGCCCAGTCCGAAACCGGTGGCCAGCCATATCGCGGCGGACCAGCCGGCCAGGGCCAGCAGGAAACCGGTGCGCAGGCTGATGGGCTCACGTTTCATCGGCGACCTCCTCTCCCTCGGCGGCCGCCGGTGGCGGCGGCTCGACCGGGGCCGGGGCGGCCTCGGCGGGCTCCGCTGCGGGAGGTACTGCCGCAGCGCCACTGGCGGCACCGGGCAACAGGTAGCCGGCCAGTTCGAAGGAGACGTCCAGGCCCAGCCCGGATTCGTTCGGCGACTGCTGGAAGCGCTGCGCGATGAGATTGAGGTTGTCCACGAACAACCGCGGGCTGCCGGTTTCCAGGCTGTGCAGCACGGTCGCCAGTTCCGCCACGCCGCAGCGCAGGCGTACCTGCATGGCGACGCGGACGAACTCGGCATCACGGCGATTGTCGGTCAGCGGCGTGCGATTGCTGATGGTGCAGCTGCGGTTGCCGGGGCTTGCAGTGGCCACCGCATCCTGCAGGCGCGCGCCGAGCGCGGCGGCGGCGGCTTCGGCAGTGGCCTCCTGCAGGAAGCCGGGTTGCCGTTGCAAGGCTTCACGGGTGGCGCGCAGCCGCTGTTCGATCTGGGGCTGCTGCTGCAGCTGCGCCTGCACGCGCTGCTGGCGCTCGCGCAGGGCCGCGACATCGGCATCGATCTCGCGCAGCGGCTGGGTGAACCAAGGGTGCACCAGCAACAGGTAAGCCAGGCCCAGCACCGCCAGCAGCAGCGCCAGCGCCAGCCAGCGGTCACGGCGTGCGCTTGGCATCGGCCGCCTCCGGAGTCGCTGCTGTCGGCGTTGCCGGTGCCGCCGCGGGCAACGGCTGCAGTTCGGCAGTCATGGTGAAGCGGTCCCGGCCGCTGCCGGCGCCGTCCGCCTGCAGCACACCGGTCAGGTTGACCTTGCGCCATTGCGGAGCATCCTGCAGCAGCTGCACCAGCTGCGAGGCTTCGCGGCTGAGCCCGATCAGCTGCAGGCCGTTGTTCTCGATGGCCAGCTTCTCCAGATAGGTGCCTTCGGGCAGACGGCGGGTCAGCTCGTTCCAGATTTCCACCGTGCCGGCATGCTGGCGGCGCTGCGACTCCAGGAAGGCCGCGCCGTCGATCAGTGCCTGCAGCTGGGCACGTTCACTGGCTACACCCCGGGCACTGCGCGCGCTGCGTTCGACGTCCGCACGCAGTGCGTCGGCGGCGGCGCGGCGGTTGTCCAGCAGCTGCAGTCCAGCCAGTACCAGCATCACCAGCGCAGCCAGGGCCAGCAGCAGGTTCCAGCGCCGCATCGGATCGGGCCGCGACTGGCGCTGGGCGCTCGGCAACAGGTTGACCTGCAGCGTGCCAGCCTGTGCATCGATCGCGTCGACGCCGGCCAGGGCGTCGCCCCACTCGCCCACGCTGGCACGCCAGGCCTCCATCTGGCGCAGCGGCCAGGCCACCAGTTCGACCTGCAGCTGGCCTTCCCCTGCCACGCCCAGTTCACGCACGTCATAGCTGACCTGGCTGGCCTCGAACGGGGTCTGCCGGTCGATCTCATAACCGACCACCGCGTGCAGCCGGTCGCCGGCCGCCGCCGGCAGCCGCAGGGTGCGACGCAGGACCCGTTCCACCGGCAGCAGCCAGAATCGCGGCAGGCTGCGCAGGCGCGGCTCCAGCACGCGATCCAGTGCGGCCGGAGACGAGGGCCACGGCAGGGTGACCACAGCCTCGCGGCGCTCGCCCGCTTCGCGCCAGACCTGCAGCTGGTCACCCTCGCGCTGCAGCAGCAACCGTGCCTGGGCCCAGCCCAGCGCCCATTGCCAGCGCGCCGGCACCCACGCCAGCAACGAGTGCCGCCACCAGCGCAGGAAACGGCCGGCGCCAGGACCGATCTGGCCCTGCACCTGCCGCAGACTGTCCTGCCAAGCCGTCATCTTGCCGTCATTCCCTGCTCCCAGCGAAGCACTGTGTAGGACCGCCCGGGAATCCCCCCGGAGCCATTGCGAACCACTGCCTGCAACACCGACCTGCGTCCACTGCCGTCGATGACACGGGACTCGATACTATAGGTGCCGCTGCTGCTGGCAAGCGCTGAAGATCCATCCGCCGGATCGCCGTCACGCTCCGGCGGGTTCCGCTGCGCCAGCACGAGGTCGGCATCCAGGCCCAGCGCGGTCAGCACGGGAGCGCTGGCGAATCGCGGATCCGGTCGCGCCTGGCGGCTGTAGAGGGTCAGGTGCGGCAGCATCTTCCGGTACAGCGGCCCGTTCATGCCCAGCACCCGCTGCAGCTCGCCGAGCGTCTCGAAGCGCTTGTTGCGGGGCCCATACGGCAGCCCGGCCGCAGCGTAATCCTGTGCCTCGGCACCGCCGCCGGGCTGCAGCAGGCTGTCCTCGTCACGCCAGTCGACGATCGCGCCTGCCAGCTGGCGCGCGTTGTCCACCGGTTCGCCAAGTGCCTGCAGAAATGCGGTCAGCAGCGCCACGTCGGCCAGGTTCAGGTTGATCTTGCCGTTCTCGTCCAGCACCTGGATCTCGATGCGGGCACCGTCGAACTGCCAGCGATAGGTGCGACCATCGGCCTGCCACGGCGCGCGCAGCGGATCCGGTGACAGCCGCATCAGTGCGTACTCAAGTCCCGCACGGGCACGCTCCTGGCCACGTGCATCGTCGTCGAGCACGCGCTCCTGCAGATGCTCGACGCGGGCGCTGAGCGCGAACGCGCCGACCAGTGCGGTCATCAGCGCGATCAACCACAGCACCAGCACCAGTGCGGCCCCGCGCGACCGCATCAACGCCCCCCTCCACCGCCGCCCAGGCGGGGGGCCACCACCAGGGGCGGCCATGCGGCACCACGGACCGGCACGATCCGCAGTTCCACCAGCAGAGGCAGGCGACGGGTGTCTTCCCAGCGCGGCAGCCACTCGGTCATCTGCCCGCTGCCGGCATCGATGCCGCGATAGCGCATCTCCACCGCTTGCAGGCCATCCACCAGCACCTCGGGCGGGCGTGGTGGCGTTTCGGCGATGCGCTCGCCCTCCTGCAGCAGGACCAGGTCCAGCAGCAGACGCTGCTGCCCGGCCTTGCCGTCCACCTGCAGCGCATGCAGATAGGGCCCGCCGCGTCCGAGGTAGCCTGGCAGATCGGCGACGAACAGCATCCGTTGCTCTTCGCCCTGGAAGAACACCGGCTCGCGGGTCGGGTCTGGCACTTCCAGCGGGCTGCGCATCGCCCCGGCCAGCTGTCGCCGCAGCAGGGCCTGCACCGCGCGCATCCGCTCGCTTTCGGCGGCGATCTGTTCACCCCGCTGGCTGACCGCCATCGCCGAGCGCACGCTGGCGAACGCCAGCGCCAGGCCACCGGCAAGCAGCACGGTCGCCAGCATCACCTCAACCAGAGTGAATCCCGCAGCGCTCCGCTTCATCGCGCGCGCTCCAGGTCCGGCGGCAGCAGGCGCAGGCTGCGCCAGCGCAGCTGTTCGCGCTCGCCATCGCCCCACCGCACCTGCAACTGCAGTTCGGCCAGCCACGGTGCACCCGGCGACTGCGTGGCCGCGGCGTTGCCGGCGCGTGGCTCGGTCCAGGGCTGCACCTGCAGCTCCCAGCGATAGCGCCCGTTTTCCCAGTCGCCCTGCTGCTGCCCCACCTGCAGCGGCGCATCCACGCCCGCCGCAGCCAGCAGCGATTGCGCATGCAGGACGGCGCGCGTGCGCAGTTCGGCCTCGCGCACCTGCCTGGCACCGCCGGACAGGCTGCCCAGCAGCAGGGTCAGCGCCAGCCCGAGCAGAGCGAAGGCCACGATCACCTCCAGCAGCGTGAAACCGCGCGCCCGCCGCATCACTGCGCCTGCCATGGGCCGGAGCGGACTTCACCGGTCAACCAGCCGACATCGATGCGCCATTCGGCGGCATCACGCTGCAGGCGGATGCGGCCGCCACTGGAACCGCCATCGGGATGGAACTCGATCACGCCCTGCCCCGGTGCAGTGGCCAGCTGCGCCGCACCTTCGAAACGCACCGTCAACTGTGCCGGCAGTTCACCCTGGCGCTGGTTCGCCCCCTGCCAGCGATGCCGTGCCGGCTCGATCACGAACCGCTGCGGTTCGCCGCGCGCGATCGCCTGTGCACGCACCATGCGCAGCTGGTTGGCGATGTCCTTGCCGGCGCTGCGCAGCTGCATGCCGGCGAAGCCACGCGACAGTCCCGCCGCGGTGATCAGGCCGATGGCCGCGATCAGCGCGATCACCAGCAGCATCTCCAGCAGCGACAGCCCCGCCGGGCGCCTGCCGTGCAGGCGCGGTCGGGGCAACCGGCGCGGCAGGAAATACGTCATGCGGGATTACGGCTGGTAGCGGATGTCGGCATCGACGCTGCTGCCACCGGCCTTGCCGTCCTTGCCCAGGCTGATCAGCTCGTACGGCTGGCCTTCGCCGGGTGCGCGGTACTCCAGCGCGTGCCCCCACGGATCGTTGAGGTCGGCCGGCTTGGCGTACGGGCCGAGCCAACCGCCAACGCCGGCCGGTGCGGTCACCAGATCGGTGAGCGCGCCCGGCAGCTTGCCGGTATCGATCTGGTAGTTGTCGATCTTGGATGCCACGGTCTGCACCTGCGCCTTGGCGATGTTGGCCTTGCCCCGGTCGGCACCGCCCAGCACGCGGCTGGCCACCAGGGTCAGCACCGCGCCGATCAACACGATGACGATGATGATCTCCAGCAGGCTCATGCCCGACTGGTGCCGCGCGGCGGTGAAGGACAGGCGGATGGGTCGACGGTTAGCGATCATGATCGGTCCTTTCGGTTGCGTTGGGTCGAAGTGCGGAAGAGTCCATCGTCAACCGATGGCATTGGTCAGGTCGTACAGCGGGACCAGCACGGCGACGATGACCGCACCGACCACCGAAGCCAGCACCAGGGTGATCGCCGGGACCATCGCCGCCAGCAGGCGATCGATGCGCCGGGCGCTGTCCTGCTCGAAGGTATCCGCCGCCTTCAGCAGCATGGTGTCCAGCGCGCCGGATTCCTCGCCGACCTGGATCATCTGCAGGGCAAGCCGCGGAAAGCGCTTGCCGCGCGACAGTGCCAGCGACAGGCCCGCACCGTTCTTGACCTCGTCGGCGGCGGTATCCACGTCGGCTGCCAGCGCGCGGTTGCCCAGTACGTTGCGGGCGATGCCCAGCGCACCCAGCAGCGGCACACCGTTACGCAGCAGCGTCCCCAGCGTGCGCGCCAGCCGTGCGGTTTCCAGCTCGCCGAGCAGGCGGCCGATGCTGCGCCGTTGCAGCAGCCAGCCGTCGAGGGCCAGCCGGAAGGCCGGCTGCCGCAGCTTGCGCTCGAACAGCAGGGCCAGCACGCCCGGTACCACCAGCAGCAGGATCCACCAGTCGCGCACGAACAGGCCCAGCTGCAGCACGGCATTGGTGAACCACGGCAGCGCCACGTCCAGGCTCTCGTACATCTGCGCGAACTGCGGCACGACGTAACCCAGCAGGAACAGCAGCGCGCCGCCCACCACCACCAGCAGGATGGCCGGGTAGACCAGCGCATTGATCACCTTGCCCTGCAGCGCACGCGCGCGCTCAAGGTAATCGGCCAGCCGCTGCAGGGTCTCATGCAGGCTGCCGCCGGCCTCGCCGGCCCGCACCATGTTCACGTACAGGCGCGAGAACAGGCCATGCTGGCGCTCCAGCGCGGTCGACAGCGGCGCACCACCGCGCACCACGTCGCGGATGTCGGTGATCGCACGACGCGAGCGCTCGTCCTCGGGCAGGCCCAGCAGGATCGACAGCGCGCGATCCAGCGGTTGGCCGGCACCGAGCAGGGTCGCCAGCTGCTGGGTGAACTGCAGCAGCGCCGGGCCCTGCAGCGGGCGCTGGTGGAACAGGTTGCGCCAGTTGCCCCCCCCGATGGAGCCCGCATCGGCCAGCTGGGTTTCCATCGGCAGATGCCCCTGGTCCTGCAGGCGCGCGATCAGGTCGGCCTCGCTGGCCGCTTCCATCTGCCCGTCGAAGATCTCGCCATGCGGATTGAGGGCCTTGTAGCGGTAGTTAGGCATGTCAGCCCCGGGCTCCGGCGCGCATCAGCTCTCCTCCGTCACACGCAGGACTTCCTCGATGGTCGTCTGCCCGGCAAGGGCCTTGGCCAGGCCATCCTCGTACATGGTACGCATGCCGCCTTCGCGCGCGATGCGCTCCAGCTCGCCCATGCCATCGCGGCGCATCACCGCGCGCCGCAGCGCGTCGTTCATCACCAGGAATTCCATGATGGTGGTGCGGCCCAGGTAGCCGGTCGGTGCCAGTGCCGAGGGACGCGGCCGGTACAGGTGAATCGCCCCCTCCGGCTGCAGGCGGCGCAGCTCGAAACGATCGATCTCTTCCGGTGACGCCGGGTAGCGCTCGGCGTGGGTCGGTTCCAGGCGGCGCACCAGACGCTGCGCGAGGATGCCGTTGATGGTGGAGGTCAGCAGATAGTCCTCCACACCCATGTCGAGCAGCCGGGTGATGCCACCGGCGGCATTGTTGGTGTGCAGGGTGGACAGCACCAGATGGCCGGTCAGCGCCGACTGGATCGCGATGCGCGCGGTCTCCAGATCGCGCATTTCGCCGATCATGATGATGTCCGGATCCTGGCGCACGATGCTGCGCAGCGCATTGGCGAAGTCCAGGCCGATCTGCGGCTTGGCCTGGATCTGGTTGATGCCTTCGATCTGGTACTCGACCGGGTCTTCGACCGTGATGATCTTGACGTCGGCGGTATTGAGCTGGCTCAACGCGGTGTACAGCGTCGTGGTCTTGCCCGAACCGGTCGGGCCGGTCACCAGCAGGATGCCGTGCGGCTGCTCCAGGACCTTGCGGAACTGCGGCAGGAATGCATCGGTGAAGCCAAGCCGATGGAAATCGAACACCACGGTTTCGCGGTCAAGCAGGCGCATCACCACGCTCTCGCCGTGTGCGGTCGGTACCGTGCTGACGCGAAGGTCCAGCTCCTTGCCCTGCACGCGCAGCATGATGCGGCCGTCCTGCGGCAGGCGGCGCTCGGCGATGTTGAGCCGGGCCATGATCTTGATGCGGCTGATGACCGCGGCGGTCAGGTTGGCGGGCGGGCTCTCGCCCTCCACCAGCACGCCATCGACGCGGTAACGGACCTTCAAACGGCTTTCGAAGGGTTCGACATGGATGTCCGACGCACGCAGTTCCACCGCGCGCTGGATCACCAGGTTGACCAGGCGGATTACCGGCGCTTCCGAGGCAAGGTCACGCAGATGCTCGATGTCGTCCACCGCGCCGCCTTCACCATCGGCGGTTTCCACGATCGCCCCCATGGCGCTGCGGCCCTGGCCGAACCAGCGCTCGACCAGATCGTCGATCTCCGCCCGCATGCCCAGCACCGGCGTGACCGGCACGCCCAGGGCCAGCTGCACGGCCTGCTGCGGGTAGACATCGTGGGCATCGGCCAACCACAGCCGTACGCCGTGTTCATCCAGCGCCAGCGGGCAGACGTGGAACTGCTTGAGGAAGCGCAGCGACAGCGGCAGGCCTTCGGCGAGGGACTGCGGCGGCGTCTCGGGCACCTGCTTGCCTTCCAGCAGTGGCAGGCCCAGCACATCCGCGCTGGCCTGCGCCTGGTCCCGCTCGGACACCAGTCCCAGGCGCACCAGCAGGCCGAGCAGGCTGCCGCCGGCCTCGGCATGCAGCGGCCGCGCCCGGGCCAGGTCTCCTTCCTTGAGCCGCCCACGCGCCAGCAGCGCATCCAGGATGCGGCTCTCGGCGTCGTCGGCAGTGGTTGCAGCGAGCGCGTTCACGTGACTCTCCTGTCGATCGGCCCGACTTTAGCAGTTAAGCCGTGGTTTCCGCCGCCATCGCGCCGCCTTTCGAAAAATGACAACGCCCGCCACCACGGGGTGACGGGCGTCGCCAGTTCATCTACGACAGTGTGATGGCATTACTGCGTGGCGAGGATGGTCACCCCGCTGTAGGCGGCTTCACCCACCACCTTGACGTAGTACGTGCCGGCCACCGGCTTGTTGACGCGCACGGTTTCGGCGTTGCCCGCACGCGTGGACTTGGCGTCGTTGTCGCTCGCGCTGGGCTCGCGGCCCTGGGCCAGGTACACCGACACGTTGCCACTACCACCGTAGGTGATCACGCTCAGCGATTTGCCCGCCACCGCTTCGAAGCTGTACAGGGCACTGCCGCCGGTCGCACCGGACAGGCCGCCGACAGCGACCTTGTTGGTCAGCGGCGTGGCTACCGGGCCACAGTCCTCGGTGCACGGCTCCTCCAGCGCCTTGGCCAGTGCGGCCTTGGCGTCGACGATGCCGGTACCGATCGGGGTCGCCGACGGGATGGCCACCGGGAACGGGCGTGCGGTTTCCTTGAGCAGGGTACGCATGGCTGCCGGAGCCAGCGGCTCCTTGCCATCGGCGATCAACGCGCTCTGCACCAGTGCCGCCACCGCCGCGACGTGCGGCGAGGCCATCGAGGTTCCGCCCTTGCCCATGTAGGTATAGCTGCCCGAGTCCGGCGTAGTGGCCGCGTCGGAACCGGCCTGCCAGACATAGCCACCCGGATTGCCGTCCACGCTGCCGCCACCACCAGGGCCGGAAAGATCGACGCGGGTGCCGTAGTTGGAGTAGTAGGTGATGCCGCCAGTGATACGGGTGGCTCCCACCGTCACCACGCCAGCGCAGCTGGCAGGACGGTAATTGGACGCGTTGTCGGTCTCGTTGCCGGCGGCCACCACGACCGTGGTGCCGCGCGAGATCGCGCCATTGATCGCATCCTGGTAGGTGCCATCGCAGCTGCCGCTGCCACCCAGGCTCATGTTGATGACTTCGGCCGGGTTGGTATTGGCCGGAATGCCGGTCACGGTGCCACCGGAGGCCCAGGTGATGGCGTCGGCGATGTCGGAGAGGTAGCCGCCACACTTGCCGAGTACGCGGACCGGCAGCACCTTGGCCTTGTGCGCGACGCCGGCCATGCCGACACCGTTGTTGGTCTGCTCGGCCACGGTGCCGGCGACGTGCGTGCCGTGCCAGGAGCTGTCTTCAGCCAGCGAACCGGTGTAGCACTCGTTGTCGTTCTCGACCCAGTCGCCATAGTCCTGTGCGCCCGGTACACGGTCGTCGGTAGCGCGACGTGAGGTCTCGGCATCGCTGATGAAGTCGTAGCCCTCCAGCAGGTTGCCGACCAGATCCGGGTGCTGCGGCAGGATGCCGGTGTCGAGCACCGCCACCACCACGCCCTCGCCCTGCGAAACATCCCAGGCCGCCGGCGCGTTGATGCCGCCGGTCGCGTTGTGCAGGTGCCACTGGTACTGCTGGTAGTACTGGTCGTTCGGCACCAGCGCCGGCTGCACATCGCCCGCACGCAGTTCGCTGCGGCGCAGCTTCACGTCGGCCTCGGCGTACTGCACCGCCGGATCAGCCTTCAGCTCCTTCAGCACGCGCTGCAGTTCAGCCGGGGCCAGACGGCCCTGCAGGCGGATCACATCGGCGCCGACGCCGAGCTTGCGCACGACCTGCGGGCCCAGGGTACTGGCGCGCGCAGTGCCGCCGGACAGGCTGGCGCGGGTCAGCGCCGACTGCACCGTGGACAGCTTGGCCGAACGATCCAGCGCAGCGGCCGTGCCGGCGCGGTACTTGACGATGATGCGGTCGGTGCCCGGCTGTGCGGTGCGCGCCTGGCGCGCCGGTTCCTGCGTCGGCAGCCCGGCGGCATGGACGGCACCGACGGCGGTCATCGACAGCACGGCGGCGGCAAGCACGTTGATGCGAAGGTTCTGCTTCTTGATCACGTCGAAATTCCTCTTCTGGGTCATGGATCGAACCAACACTGCGGCCATCATTCCTTGACGACTCCCGGCCGGCCCAGCCGGGATTGCCGTGACCTCCCCCCAGGCCCTCGTTGCGGGTGTGGCGCCGGCGTGGGTGGCCGCCGGCGCGATGGAGTGGCTTACCAGCCGAAGCCGGCACCAACGCCGACCGAGCTGTCGTCGCTGCTGAAGGCTCCGCCGAAGGTGACCGTGGCGCGGTCGCTGATTGCACGCTGGTAACCCAGCGACAACGCCGACTCGCCGCCCTGGAAGCCGACACCGACGCCGACCCGGTTCTGGGTACGGATGCCGGCGGCGCTGGTGGCCATGTTGAGCATCGCCGCGCTCATCGCGCCCTGACGATCGATGCGACGGTCCATATGACGCAGGCGGCCATCGACTTCGCCCTTGAACACATCGAAGCTGTCGGTCACGGCCTTCACCTGGCCATCGGTGTAGCTGTTGGCCGTGGCGACACCACGGTCCAGCTGACCCTTGTTGACCGCGTCGGTGGCAGCGCTGCCGGCCGCGACATTGGTGACCTGGCGCTCGTTGCCTTCGCTGCCGACAGAGACGGTGTTGGCACGATCGGCAACCGAGCCCTGGCCCAGCGCCACGGCGTTGGCGGCCGTCGCACTGGCCCCCTGGCCGATGGCCGTGGACGACGCGCCGCTGGCAACGGCGCCCTCTCCCACGGTGACCGCGTTGAAACCCGCTGCCGGTGTGCCGACCGGGATGCCCGAGCCCGCTGCGGCGGCGGTCGGCGCGCCCTGTACCCGGGCAGTACTGGCAGTGGCCACGGTGGGGACAGCATCGGCGCTGGCCGTCTCCGCGGCCAGGCTGCCGGCGCCTCCCTCCAGCGGCGTGCTGGTCGAACGCAGGCTGGCGGTGCGGGAGCGGTTCGCCCCCCCGGTGCGCTGGTCGATCTCGCTGACCTTGCGGTCCAGTGCGCCGAGGGCATCGCCGACATTGCTGTAGCTGGCGCCCTGGATCACGTAGTTCGGCGCGACGAACACGCCCTGCATGCCGACACTGGCGCCACCTCCGAGGAAGCTGGCGGCATCGCTGAGCGACTGGAACAGCTGGCCGCCATTGATCGCCTGGCGACTGCCTGCGGCGATGCTGCCGGCGCCGACATTGTCGATCGTGGTGCCCTCGATGCCGGCCAGGGTCAGCCGGTCGCGGCTGGCGTCGTCATAACCGACCGCATTGGCAGTGGACGTTTCCACGGTCGCGATGCGCGAATCGAAATCGCCGACCCGGGTTTCCACCGCGCCGACGCGCTGGTTGGTGACATTGAGCTGCGAACCGGTGACCGCGTCGCTGCTGCCTGCGGCGATGCGACCGTCGGCGACGTTGACGATGCGGCGCGTCGCCGGACCATCGGTACCGTTGCCACCGCCGACGGACACCACATTGGCGTCCAGCGCGCGCGCGCCACTGCCCAGCGCCACCGAGTTCGCACCGGTCGCGCCGGCGTTGGCGCCGACGGCCAGCGCCGCATTGCCGATGGCGCTGGCACTGCTGCCCAGCGCATTGCTGCGGTTGCCGCTGGCACTGGCACCGGAACCGACGGCGACCGCGTTGCTGCCCGTGGCGCTGGCGGTCCCGGTACCGGTCGCACGGAAGTGGCGGCCGGTGGCATCGGCGGTGGCCGCCACCACATCCAGCTGGCCCTTGTTCACCGCATCGGTCGCCTGGGTACCGGCCGCGACATTGGTGACCTGGCGGTTGATCGCGCTGTGGGTAACGCCCGCTGCATCAACCCAGTCCTGCGCCGCGCCGACCGATACCGCGTTGGCACGATCCGCCAGCGATCCGGCACCCAGCGCGACGCTGTTGTCGGCCGCCTTGGTCGTCCAGGTGTTGCTGCCCAGCACCGTGGCATTGGTTGCCTGCGCGTAACTGTTGTAGCCGACCACGGTGGCCCCGTCCTCGGTCGCCCACGCCTCGCTGCCGATGGCGGTGGTGTGCTGACCGCTGCCGACGCTGTTGGCATCCTGCCCGGCCAGTGCGTTGAAGCCTACCGCCACGCCATTGAGGCCGGTGGCCGCGTTGTTGCCGAGCGCGGTACCGTACTCACCGGCGCGTGCCTGTACGCCGAAGCCCGCACCGGCGATCTGCGCGGTGGTGCCCTGGCCGACCGCCGTGGCGACGTCGGCGGCCTGCGCGCCACTGCCCAGGGCCGTGCCGAAGAAGCTGGACGTGGCACCCGCACCGTAGGCTGTGGACTGCCAGCCATTGGCATAGGCGAAGTTGCCGACCGCAGTCGCTTCGCGACCGTCGGCCGTGGCCCCGTAACCGACGGCGGTGGCGGCCAGGCCAGTGGCCTGGGCGATGCCACCTACCGCAACGGCACCGATGCCCTCCGCTTCCGACTGCGCGCCCAGGGCGACGCTGGCCGGCCCGGCGCTGCTGCTCTGCGCACCGAGGGCGATCGCGCCGCCAGCGGTACTGCTGGCGCTGTGGCCGATGGCCACGCCATCCTCACCCGTCGCCACCGCGTTGAAGCCCACGGCAGCGGCAGTGGCGGCGACCGCCGTCGCGCCACTGCCCAGTGCGGTGGCACCGTTGCCGATCGCATTGGCCGCTTCGCCGGCGGCCAGCGCGTTGTCACCTTCCACATAGGCGCCGGCGTCGCTGTCGGCACTGCCACTGGCCTGGAAGTAGCGGCTGGTGTTCTCGGCCACCGACGCCACGGCGTCCAGCTGGTCCTTGTTGACCGCATCGGTGCCTTCGGTACCCGCGGCGACATGGGTGACCTGGCGTTCGCTGCCCGTGCTGCCAACCGCCACCGTGTTGTCGCGGTCTGCCTTCGATGCAGCACCGAGGGCGACGCTGTTGCTGCCGTTGGCGGTGGCATTGGCGCCCAGTGCGGTGGAATCAGCTGCGTCGGCCCACGAGTTCCAGCCGATGGCGGTGGCGTAGTCGTCGGTGGCCCATGCACCCGCACCGAACGCCGCGGCGCCGTAGCCGCTGGCGCGAGCCGGGATCAGACCGAAGAAGGTGCTGCCGCCGATGGCGACGCTTTCATCGCCGCTGGCTTCACTGGAATCACCCATGGCCACCGCGCTGGCGCCGCTGGCCGTGGCAAACACGCCCGTCGCAGTACTGTTGGCCCCGCTGGCGATCGTGCCGTAACCCAGTGCAGAACCGAGACGACCACTGGCTTCGCTGTAACCACCGACCGCCGTGGTGCCATCGGCCGACGCCGCGCTGCGGAAGCCGCTGGCCAGCGACTGCGCACCGCTGGCCAGCGCTTCCGAGCCGTTGGCGGTGCTGTACACCGCCGTAGCCTGTGCGCCCGCGCCGGTCGCCGTGCTGCCGATCTCGCTGGCAACCGCACCACTGCCCAGTGCCGCGCTGTTTTCACCGGTGGCCTGTGCGTTGCTGCCCACCGCTGCGGCATTGCTGCCGCTGGCAAGGCTGTCCAGGCCTACGGCGGTGGCGCTGGCGGCGACCGCCGTCGCACCACTGCCCAGTGCGGTGGCACCCTTGCCGATCGCGTTGGCCGCTTCGCCGGCGGCCAGCGCGTTGTCACCTTCAACGTAGGCGCCGGCATCGCTGTCGGCACTGCCACTGGCCTGGAAGTAGCGGCTGGTGTTCTCGGCCACCGACGCCACGGCGTCCAGCTGGTCCTTGTTGACCGCATCGGTGCCTTCGGTACCTGCCGCCACGTGAGTCACCTGGCGCTCGCTGCCGGCACTACCGACGGCCACGCTGTTGGCGCGGTCGGCAACGGAACCCGCACCCAGTGCCACGCTGTTCGCAGCATTGGCGGTGGCGCTGGCACCGAGTGCGGTGGAATCGGCCGCGTCGGCCCACGAGTTCCAGCCGATGGCGGTGGCGTAGTCGTCGGTGGCCCATGCACCCGCACCGAACGCCGCGGCGCCGTAGCCGCTGGCGCGGGCCGGGATCAGACCGAAGAACGTGCTGCCGCCGATGGCGACGCTTTCATCGCCGCTGGCTTCACTGGAATCACCCATGGCCACCGCGCTGGCGCCGCTGGCCGTGGCAAACACGCCCGTCGCAGTACTGTTGGCCCCGCTGGCGATCGTGCCGTAACCCAGTGCAGAACCGAGTCGACCACTGGCTTCGCTGTAACCACCGACCGCCGTGGTGCCATCGGCCGACGCCGCGCTGCGGAAGCCGCTGGCCAGCGACTGCGCACCGCTGGCCAGCGCTTCCGAGCCGTTGGCGGTGCTGTACACCGCCGTGGCCTGTGCGCCCGCGCCGGTCGCCGTGCTGCCGATCTCGCTGGCAACCGCGCCGTTACCCAGCGCCGCACTGTTTTCACCCGTGGCCTGTGCGTTGCTGCCCACCGCTGCGGCATTGCTGCCGCTGGCCAGGCTGTCCAGGCCTACGGCGGTGGCACTGGCGGCGACCGCCGTCGCACCACTGCCCAGTGCGGTGGCACCGTTGCCGATCGCGTTGGCCGCTTCGCCGGCCGCCAGCGCGTTGTCACCTTCCACGTAGGCGCCGGCATCGCTGTCGGCACTGCCACTGGCCTGGAAGTAGCGGCCCGTGTTCTCGGCCACCGATGCCACGGCGTCCAGCTGGTCCTTGTTGACCGCATCGGTGCCTTCGGTACCTGCCGCCACGTTGGTCACCTGGCGGGTGTTGCCACCACCACCGACCGATACCGTGTTGTCACGGTCTGCAATCGAATCGGCACCCAGCGCGACGCTGTTGGCGCCGCGCGACTCGGCCGCATTGCCGAGCGCGGTGCTGTTGATGCCCGGCGACCATGCGCCACCACCGACGGCCGTGGAGTAGTTGCCGGACGCCTCGGTGGCGAGAATGCCGAACAACGAGCCGCCGACAGCGACACTGTTGGTACCGGTGGCCAGGCTGCCCTGACCGGTGGCCGTGCTGTAGTCGCCGGAGGCTTCCGAGTCGCCGCCCAACGCCACGCTGTTGGAGCCGGAGGCATTGGCGAAATTGCCGAACGCGGTGGCGTTGAACGCCGAGGCACTGGCGAAACCGCCGATGGCGGTGCTGTAGCCGCCCGTGGCTTCCGCACCGATGCCGAACGCAGCCGAGGCCGTGCCGCTGGCCACGCTCTCGCTGCCGACCGCCGTGGCCGCTTCACCACTGGCAGTGCTGAAGTAGCCCACCGCCGTCGCCTCTTCTGCGGAGGCTTCGGACAGCACGCCGCTGGCGGTGCTGCCGGCGCCACTGGCGATCGAGGCAGCACCGAAGGCCGCGCTCTGTTCACCGCTGGCTTCGCTTTCCGCGCCATGCGCGGTGGCGTACTCGCCGGTCGCCTGTGCGTTGGCACCGATCGCGCTGGCGTTGGCCGCGGTGGCCACGGCATTGAAGCCCAGCGCCTGCGCGTTGCTGGCCAGTGCATTGGCGCCGCTGCCCAGGGCGATGGCGCCGTCGCCGATGGCGTTGGATGCCTCGCCGGCAGCCAGTGCGTTGTCCCCTTCCACGTAAGCGCCGGCATCGCTGTCGGCACTGCCGCTGGCCTGGAAGTACCTGCCGGTGGTGGATGCTTCGGCCGCGACGGCATCCAGCTGTGCCTTGTTCACCGCATCGGTGGCCTGCGTCCCTGCGGCCACGTGGGTCACCTGGCGTTCGTTGCCGGCAGCGCCAACCGCCACGCTGCGGTCACGATCAGCCACCGAGCCTGCACCCAACGCGACCGCGTTGTTGCCGCTGGCGTTGCTGCCGGCGCCCAGCGCGATCGCGCTTTCACCGCCGGCCACCGTATTGGTGCCGATGGCGATGCTGTTGACGGTGTTGCCCAGCGCCTGGTAGCCCAACGCCACGCTGTAGTCGCCGTAGCCGAAGGCACCGCGACCGACGGCGGTGGCGCTGGTGCCGTTGGCCCAGCTGTTGTAGCCGATGGAGGTGGCGCCACTGCCGCTGGCCCACGCTGCATTGCCGAAGGCGGATGCGTTGGTGGCGGTGGCCCATGCGCCCGAACCGAATGCGCTGGCGCCACTGGCGGTGGCCCAGCTGTAGCCGCCGACGGCGGTGCTGTCGTCGCTGCTGGCGAACGCACTGTCGCCCACGGCGACCGCGTAGCTGCCGGTCGCACGCGACTTGCCACCGGCAGCCACGCTGTTGTCGCCGGTGGCTTTGGCCGCGCTGCCGAAGGCATTGCCCGAGGCACCCGTTGCCTGCGCGCCATTGCCGACGGCGGTGGCATCGGCGCCGGCGGTGGTGCCGACACGTTCCGGTTGACCGTCATCGCCGATGATCGGCTGGTTGTACTGGTCGTAGGCCTGGCCCAGTCCACCGATGGCGACCCCGCCGTTGCCACTGGCACTGCTGTTGCGACCGATGGCGACGCTGTCATCGCCCACGGCGGAAGCGCCCGCGCCCTGGGCGATGGCACCGGCGCCGATCGCGTTGCTGGACGAACCGGCGGCTACCGCACCTTCACCCTCGGCAAATGCACCGGCATCGCTGCCGGCTTCCGGCTGGGCCTGGAAGTAATGGGCGGTGGTATCCGCGGTGCTGGCCACCGCGTCCAGCTGCGCCTTGTTCACTGCATCGGTGGCTTCACTGCCGGCAGCGACGCCGGTGATCTGCCGCTCGTTGCCGGCACTGCCCACGGCGACGCTGTTGTCACGGATGGCTTCAGAGTTCGCCCCCAGGGCGACACTGTTGGCGCCGCGTGCCGTGGCGTAGTAGCCGACCGCCGTGCTCTGCGCGCCGCTGGCCCAGGTCTGCGCGCCCAGCGCGCTGGCCCCTTCTCCGGGTGCGTAGGCGAAGTAGCCGATGGCCGTGGCTTCGGCGCCGGAGGCTTCGGTCAGGCTGCCGTTGGCCACGGTCCGGTCACCGCTGGCGATCGCGCCGGCACCGACAGCGGTAGCGGCTTCGCCGCTGGCCTGGGTCTGCACGAAGAAGCCCAGACCGGGAATCAGGTCAGCCGGGCCACCCACGGCCACGCTGCTGGTGCCGGTCGCGTTGCTCTGGGTGCCGACTGCGGTGGCGTAGTCGCCGATGGCATTGGCCACCGCGCCGAATGCGGAGGACTGCGCGCCGGCCGCATAGGCACCCACGCCATAGGCGGACGCAGCGAAGCCAGCCGCCTCTGCGCTGGCACCGACCGCAGTGCCGCCGACGCCGGCACTGGTCGCACCGGTCTCCACCGGCACGCCGCCGTTGGTGATGAGCGGATTGCCGTCCTCGTCCACGGCGGCGCCACCCACCGCGACGCTGCCGGGTCCTGCAGCCTGCGCGTTGTTGCCGAACGCGGCGCTGTTCTGTCCGGCGGCCAGGGCGTTGTTGCCGACCGCCGTGGCGTTCTGCGCGACCGCGGTGGCGCCGGCGCCGACTGCGGTGGTGCCATCGCCCAGCGCGTTGGCCGCTTCACCGGCAGCCAGCGCGTCATCGCCTGCGGCCAGCGCACCGGCGTCGCTGTTGCTGCTGCCGGTGGCCTGGAAACGCTTGGCCGTGGCATCGGCCACGGCCGCGACGTCCCGGAGTTGGCCGACATTGGCCGCATCGGTGTCTTCGGTACCCGCCGCGACACTGGTGATCTGCCGGGTCAGACCGTACTCGGCCGCGCCCACCGATACCGTATCGACCCGGTCGGCCAGCGAGCCGGCGCCCAGCGCCACACTGCCGGTGGCAACCGCCGCCGAGTTCGAACCCAGCGCGGTGCTGTATTCACCCACGGCGGTGCTGAACGCACCGACCGCGATCGATGCTTCATTGGCGGCCGTTGCGCCACGACCCACGGCGGTACTGCCCGGGCCCATGGCCACGGCTCCGCCACCGACCGCCGTTGCGCCGTCCGCACTGGCCTCGGACAACGCGCCCAGTGCGGTCGCTGCGCCGTTCTCGCTGGCCGCAACAGCGCTGGCACCGACGGCGGTATCTCCCAGCCCGAACGCAACGGCACTCTGGCCGACGACGACGCTGGCATCACCGATGGCCAACGCGCTCTGGCCGAACGCACTGGCGCCCAGACCGGCGGCCACGGCCTGTGTGCCGACGGCCGTGGTGGCGTTGGCCAGCGACTGGCTGCCGCTGCCGACCGCAATCGCGCCCTGCCCTTCGATCTTCGCCGCGTCGCTGTCATCACCGGCGCCGTCGGCCTTGAAGTAGCGACTGCTCTGGGCTGTCGCTTCGGCCAACGCCGCCTGCGTGGCCCGCGCCTGTGCATCCAGCTGCGCTTTGTTCACCGCATCGGTTGCCTCGGTGCCAGCGGCGACGTGGGTCACCTGCCGTTCCTTGCCCGCATCACCGACGGCAACGGTATTGGCACGCGTTGCTTTCGAGCCGGCGCCCAGCGCCACGCTGTTGGCACCGGTTGCACGGCTGCCGGTGCCCACGGCGACCGCATTGGTGCCGGTGGCCGAGGCGCTGCCATCCACCAGGCACTTGTCGACGATCGAGCTGTTGAGCACCACGCAGTTGGCGTTGCCGCCGATCTCCACCGACTGTGCAGAGGCGACGCCGGTCATGCCCAATCCCAGTGCCAGCGCCAGTGCGGCAGCCAGTACAAAGGGCCTGGCCTGTGTCGCATCGCGGCGTTGGTCGACGACCCCGCCGCAACTGTCGGACGAGGCCAGTTCCGAGGCCACGACCAACTGACCCAGTGCTTTGTTCCAGACCTTGCGATAAATCCGATTCATCGGTACGGCTCCTGATTGGACTGGTTTTGGGCAAAGCAACGCCACCGCCGGACCTTCTGGTCCAACGTCCCCTGGGGGCGTTTATTCGCGTGATTTACTGCGGGGTATTGCCGAACGGCGCGCAGCGACAGAAAACCGAGCGCGTGCGCCAAGCGGTTACTGCGGGATGAATGGTTCTGAAACGGGGTTCAAGTGTTAACGGCAACTTTCCATATCGTCAAGACTTTGACACAGCAAATCACATTGCCGTGAAGCAGTTCACTTTTTCACGCGTTTATCAATCCATTTTGTTAGTTGCACGTGACGATTGTCTGGCGCATGGAAATGCATGTAACTCATGGTGGCGACAGGAGTTTCATCCGCGCAAAGAAAAACCCGCCGGCAATGCGGCGGGTTTTTCCATACGCATCGGCATCGACGCCTGCGCGAAGCGGTGCGCGATCAGCCGCACCACACCCGGGCATTGCGGAACATCCGCATCCACGGTGAATCACCCTGCCACTCGGCCGGCGCCCAGCTCAGATTGAGTGCGCGCGGGGTACGCTCCGGATGCGGCATCATGATGGTGACGCGGCCGTCCGTGCTGGTCAGGCCAGTGATGCCATCCGGTGAGCCGTTCGGATTGAGCGGATACTGCTGGGCGATGGCACCGTTGCCATCGATGTAGCGCAGCGACACGCGCGCAGCGGCCTGGTCGACGGCGTTGTCGAACACCGCCTGGCCTTCGCCGTGCGCCACCGCCACCTGCAGGCGGGAACCGGCCATGCCACGCAGCAGGATCGACGGCGATTCCACTACTTCCAGCAGTGCGGTGCGGGCCTCGAACTGCTCGCTGGCATTGCGGCGGAACTGCGGCCAGTGTTCGGCGCCGGGGATGATGTCCTTCAGCTGGCTCATCATCTGGCAACCGTTGCATACGCCGAGGGCAAAGCTGTCCTGGCGCTCGAAGAACGCCGCAAAGGCATCGCGCAGCGCGCTGCGTTCCAGGATCGAGGTCGCCCAGCCACGGCCGGCACCCAGCACATCGCCGTAGCTGAAGCCGCCACAGGCGACCAGGCCGGTGAAGTCCTGCAGGGCCACGCGCCCCTCGATCAGGTCGCTCATGTGCACGTCGAACGCGCGGAAGCCTGCACGTTCGAAGGCGTTGGCCATCTCGATCTGGCCGTTGACGCCCTGTTCGCGCAGTACCGCCACGCGCGGACGCGCACCGGTGCTGATGAACGGCGCCGCCACATCCTCGTTGAGGTCGAAGCTCAGCTTCGGCTTCAGGCCCGGTGCGTTGAACGCGCGGGCGACATCGCGCTCGGCATCGGCGCTGGCCGGATTGTCGCGACGCTTCTGCATGGCATGGGTGACCGACCACCACGCATCGAACAGCTGCTCCCAGCGCCACTCGGCCAGGTTCTCGCCTGCCAGCGATACGCGCACCACCGGTGCGGTGGTCGGCCTGGCGATGCGCTGCGCGCATTCGGTAAGGGCGTGGCGCTCGACCAGGTCGGCAAAAGCGGCGCGATCTTCGCGGGCGATCTGCACCACCGCACCCAGTTCCTCATTGAACAGGCTGCGGAACGGGTCATCGCCCCACGCGTCGAGGGCGATATCCAGGCCCAGGCGCGAGGTGAACGCCATTTCGCACAGCGCGGCGAACGCGCCGCCGTCGCTGCGGTCATGGTACGCACGCAGCAGGCCGGACTGGCGCGCATCCCGGATCAGTTCGAAGAAGGCACGCAGGCGCTGCGGGTCGTCCAGGTCCGGCGCGGCACCGGCGAAGGCCGGCAGTTCGCCGTGGTCGGCGTGCACCTGCGCCAGGATCGAGCCGCCCAGGCGCTGCTTGCCGGCACCGAGACCGATCAGCCACAGCTCGCTGTCGACGTCGCGATCAAGCAGAGGCGTCAGCTGCTGGCGTACATCGGCAACCGGCGCGAACGCCGAGATCACCAGCGACACCGGCGACACGCTCTTGTGTGCCTCGCCCTGGTCATGCCACTGCGCCTGCATGGACAGCGAGTCCTTGCCGACCGGGATGCTGATGTCCAGCTGCGGGCACAGTTCCATGCCCACGGCCTTCACTGCGTCGTACAGCAGCGCGTCTTCGCCCGGATGGCCGGCAGCAGCCATCCAGTTCGCCGACAGCTTGATGCCATCCAGCGCATCCACCGGGGCCGCGCACAGGTTGGTCAGCGCTTCGCCCACGGCCATGCGCGCCGACGCCGCGGCGTCGAGCAGGGCCAGCGGCGTGCGCTCGCCGATCGACATCGCCTCACCGGCCACGCCATCGAAATCAGCCAGGGTGATGGCTACGTCGGCCACCGGCAGCTGCCACGGGCCGACCATCTGCTCGCGGGCGGTCAGGCCGCCGACGCTGCGGTCACCGATGGTGACCAGGAAGTTCTTCGCGGCTACGGTCGGGTGTGCCAGCACGCGCAGGCCCGCTTCCTGCAGATCCAGGCCACCGGTCTTCAGCGCCGGCCAGCGCGGTGCCGGCGGGTGCGCCGTGTCGCGGTGCATTTTCGGCGGCTTGCCGAACAGCACGTCCATCGGCAGGTCGATCGGCGCGTCTGCAGGAACATGGCCCGGCACCGCACCGTACGCCACCACCAGATGCTCCTCGGCGGTCGCCACACCCACGGCGGCGAACGGGCAGCGCTCGCGCGCACACAGCGCGGCAAACTCGGCCAGTCGCTCCTGCGCGACGCCAAGCACGTAGCGCTCCTGCGATTCGTTGCACCACAGCTGCATCGGCGACAACGACGGATCGTCGGTGGGCACCTTGCCGAGATCGATGATGCCGCCCACGTTCGAATCGTGCAGCAGCTCGGGAATCGCGTTGGACAGACCACCGGCACCGACGTCATGGAAGAACTTGATCGGGTTGTCGGCACCCATCGCCACGCAGCGGTCGATGACTTCCTGGCAGCGGCGCTCCATCTCCGGGTTGTCGCGCTGCACGCTGGCGAAATCCAGGTCTTCGGCGCTTTCACCGGAGGCCACCGAGCTGGCCGCACCGCCACCCAGGCCGATCAGCATCGCCGGACCGCCGAGCACGATGACCGCATCACCGGCCTGCAGCGGGATCTTGTCGACCTGGATACGGTCGATCGCACCGAGGCCGCCGGCCAGCATGATCGGCTTGTCGTACGCACGGACCAGGTCAGCGCCTTCAGGCAGCTCGAAGCTGCGGAAGTAACCGAGCAGGTTCGGGCGGCCGAACTCATTGTTGAACGCAGCGCCGCCGAGCGGGCCGTCGGTCATGATCTCCAGCGCCGGCGCCATCCGCGGATTCAGCGCGCGCGGCGCTTCCCACGGCTGCGGCAGCTCGGGGATGCGCAGGTGCGAGACCGAGAAGCCGGTCAGGCCGGCCTTCGGCTTGCCGCCGCGGCCGGTTGCGCCTTCGTCGCGGATTTCGCCACCGGCACCGGTGGAAGCCCCCGGGAACGGCGCGATCGCGGTCGGGTGATTGTGGGTTTCGACCTTGATCTGGAAGGCGCTGGGCACCTGCGGCTCGCGGCGGTACTCGCCACTGGCCGGATCCGGACGGTAACGCGACGCCGGATGGCCTTCGATCACCGCAGCGTTGTCGCTGTACGCGCTCAGGGTGTGCTGCGGTGTCTGCTGGTGGGTGTTCTTGATCATGCGGAACAGCGAGCGTTCCTGCGCCTGCCCGTCGATGGTCCAGCTGGCGTTGAAGATCTTGTGCCGGCAGTGTTCGGAATTGGCCTGCGCGAACATCATCAGTTCCACGTCAGACGGGGAGCGCCCCAGCGCGGTGAAGCGCTCGCGCAGGTAGTCGATCTCGTCCTGGGCCATGGCCAGGCCAAGGCGCTGGTTGGCCGCTTCCAGCTGCGCCACCGGAACGCGCTCCAGTTCACCGCGGGCCGGCGCCGAGAACAGGGCCTGGCCCTGCTCGACGTGGTCCAGCACCGACTGCGTCATCGGGTCGTGCAGCACCTTCACCAGCGACTGCTGGGTGGCGGCATCGTCCGGCCAGCCCAGCACGTCGATACGCAGGCCGCGCTCGACCCGGCTGACCGGCTGACCGGCCCCGCGGACCAGTTCGGTGGCCTTGCTCGACCACGGCGACAACGTTCCCAGACGCGGCACCACGATGCGGCTGACGGCCCCTTCGGCGACCGTCCCGGCCTGCGGCTGTGCTTCCAGGATGCGGCACAGGGTGGCCTGATCGGGCACGGCCGAGCCTTCCGGCTGCACGAAGTAGACGTGCCAGGCACCACTGATGCGCAGGGAGGGAGCGATGGACTGCAGGCGGGATTCAAGACGTTCGCGGCGGAACGGCGACAGGGCGGGCGCGCCCTCGAGGACCATCATGTCCGGGGAACCGTAGTTGGGAAACGGGCCCGATATTGTACCGGAAGCGGGGGATGGGCTTGGGCCGGGCTGCGCCCGGCACCCGCCGAAGCCAGGACAACGGCAACGGCCAAAGCGAAAGCTGGGTTCCGATGGGATGGCGGGGTGGGTCCGGTGGCGGGGGACGCCGTGAACCCGTCCCTGGGGGCTTGGCCGCGGCATCCATGCCGCGGACACCCCCGCCACCGGACCCACCCCGCCTTCGACGGATTTCCGCGATCTGTATTCGGTCCACGCCATGCGCGGATGCTCCGCGGCAGTGCCGGCCGAATGAAGAGCGAAGCGACCGGCTCTTGCTTTTGATTTTGTTCTGTCGTTCGTGGCTGGCTGCGCAGGAACCTGTCAGAGGCCGGGTGGGTGGGGTCAGGCGGGGTGTCCGCGGCATGGATGCCGCGGCCAAGCCCCCAGGGACGGGTTCACGGCGTCCCCGCCTGACCCCACCCACCCGGCCACCCCCCAGAAATCCGCTGTAAGCGACCAACCCCCCAGCCACGAGGGGGCTCCGCCGTTGGCCGCCGACCGCGCACCAGCGCGCTCCGCCCGAATCCCGGAACCATGCGCTTGCTCGCGGATGCTTCGCGGCAGTGCCGGCCGCTGGCCGGCAACCAGGAAATTTCAGGATTCAGGCAATGAAGAGCGAAGCGACCGGCTCTTGCTTTTGATTTTGTTCTGTCTTTCGTGGCTGGCAGCCGCAGGAACCTGTCCGTGGCCGGGTGGGTGGGCTGCGCAGGGGCGTAAGCGCCATGGATGGCGCGCCCGAGCCTACAGGGACGTATTCACGGCGTCCCCTGCGCAGCCCACCCACCCGGCCAACCCCCACAAATCCGCTGTAAGCGACCAACCCCCCAGCCACGAAGGGGCTCCGCCGTTGGCCGCCGACTGCGCGCCAGCGCGTTCCGCCCGAATCCCAGAACCATGCGCTTGCTCACGGATTGACCACGCAATTGATGACAACGTTGTCCCTACCTGGTGCCGGACTCTCTCCCCGGCCTCCCAGGTGCCTCCGTCCGGCCCCTCCCGTCGCCTTCCCCGGCGACGCCCGGACCTGCGTCACGCGCGGCGCCATCGGGGCCCGCGCGCCCTTTGATCGGAGACACACCATGTACGACCCGATTGTGCGCAGTGCCGAACGTTCCACCCGAAGCTGTCGTCCCCGCCGCCTGGCCTGGCTGCTTGCCCTGGCCGCCGGCGCCGCCAGCCTGCCGGGCCTGGCCCAGGCCGCCAGCTGTGCCGGCGTGGCCGAATGGGACCAGGCCAAGATCTATCGCGCCGGCGACACCCTGCAGAAGGGCGGCGTGCTGTATCGGGCAAACCAGGACATCTGGAATGCCCCGCCAGACCATCCGGCCGGTGCGCCCTACTACACCAACCTCGGTGCCTGCGATGGCGGCGGCGTCAACCAGCCTCCCGTGGTCAGCCTGACCTCACCGGCCAATGGCGCTACCTTCAGCGCCGGCAGCACCATCAACGTCACCGCCAACGCCAGCGACCCGGACGGCAGCGTCAGCAAGGTGGAATTCTTCCGCGACGGCAGCTCGATCGGCGTGGATACCAGCGCTCCCTACAGCGCCAGCTGGGCCAATGCCAGCGCCGGCAGCCACACCCTGCGCGCGGTGGCCACCGACAACAACAACGCCACCACCAGCACCCCGACCATCACCATCACCGTCAACGCTGCCAGCGGCGATACCACCGCACCCAGCGTGCCCGGCGGGCTGGCGGTGGGCACCCGTACCGCCAGCAGCATCGCGCTGAGCTGGAGTCCGTCCACCGACAACGCCGGTGGCAGCGGCGTGGCCGGTTATGATGTGTACCGCAACGGCAGCCTGGTCGGTTCTCCGTCCAGCACCAGCTACGTCGATGGCGGTCTGACCGCGTCCACCACCTACCGCTACCGTGTGCGTGCCCGCGACAACGCCGGCAATGCGTCCGCCCAGGGCACGGAAATCAGCGCCACCACCCTGGCCGGCGACGGTGGCGGCACCGGCAAGCGGGTCATCGGCTACTTCACCCAGTGGGGCATCTACGGCCGCAACTACCGGGTGAAGAACATCGACAGCAGCGGTTCCGCCGCGCGGCTGACCCACATCAACTACGCCTTCGGCAACGTGCGCAACAACCGCTGCGAAGTGGGCGTGACCCAGCCGTCGGACCCGAACAGCGGCGCCGGTGGCGATGCGTTCGCCGATTACACCAAGGCCTTCAGCGCCGCCGAGAGCGTCAGTGGCAGCGCCGATACCTGGGACCAGCCGCTGCGCGGCAACTGGAACCAGCTCAAGCAGCTCAAGGCCAAGCATCCGGGTCTGAAGGTGCTGATCTCGCTGGGCGGCTGGACCTGGTCGCGTGGATTCTCCAGCGCGGCCCGTCCGGAGAACCGCCAGGCCTTCGTCGCCTCCTGCATCGACGCCTACATCAAGGGCAACCTGCCGGTGACCGACGGCGCCGGCGGCGCGGGCGCAGCGCTGGGCGTATTCGACGGCATCGACATCGACTGGGAATACCCCGTGGCCTGCGGCATCGAGTGCGGCAAGCCCGAGGACAACGCCAACTTCACCGCACTCATGGCCGAGTTCCGCCGCCAGCTCGATGCGGTGCGTCCGGGCCTTCTGCTGACCGTGGCGGTGGGTGCCGGCATCGACAAGATCCGCGTCACCGACCCGGCGGCTTATCACCCGTACCTGGACTACATCAACGTGATGACCTACGACTTCCACGGTGCGTGGGATGCAAGGACCAATCACCAGTCGGCACTGTTCGATTCGCCGAATGATCCGTCCACCGGCGACCAGAAGCTGTACAACAGCAACGACGCCATCGAGGCCTTCATCAGCCGGGGTGTGCCGGCCGCCAAGCTCAACCTGGGCATCGGCTACTACGGACGTGGCTGGACGGGCGTGGCCAATGCCAACAATGGCCTGTACCAGACCGCCTCAGGCGCCGCACCGGGCACCTATGAGGCCGGCATCGAAGACTGGAAGGTACTGAAGAACCTGGCCTGGTCGGGCTACACCGACAACACCGCCGGCGCCACCTGGATCTACAACGGTAGCACGCTGTGGAGTTTCGACACTCCGGCCAACATCACCCGCAAGATGGGCTACGTGAAGACCCAGGGCCTGGGCGGCGCGTTCGTCTGGGAATTCAGTGGTGACGATGCGCAGGGCACGCTGACCAAGGCCGTCAGCGATGGTCTGAAGTAAGGAAAAGGCCGGGGGCGCCGTGCGCCCCCGGCCTTGATCGGATGAGGCATCCGCCGGGCCCTGCCCGGCGATATCCCGGTCAGCGCTGGGCCGACAGTTTCTCCAGCGCCGCACGCAGCTGCGCCGGCGGCAGGTAGCCGCCCAGCTGGGTGCCATCGGGCGCGAAGATCGCCGGGGTACCGTTCACCCCCAGCTGCTGGCCGAGCGCGTACTGCATCGCCACCGGATTGGTGCAGTTCTTCGCCGGCACGGTTCCGCCGCGCTTGGCATTGGTCAGCGCCTGGCGGCGATCGGCTGCGCACCAGACCGAAATCATGTCGGTGTAATCCTTGCTGCCCAGTCCCATGCGCGGGAAGGCCAGGTACTCGACGCTGATGCCGTTGCGGTTGAGTTCGGCGATGTCCTGGTGCAGCTTGCGGCAATAGCCGCACTCGATGTCGGTGAACACGCTGACCGTGTACTTGGCGTTGGGCGCGGCGAACACGATGCGGTCGCCGTGGTTGGCCTTGGCCAGCAGCGCGCGACGGTAACCGAGCAGGCCCTCGCTGTTGGCCGGCCCCTTGGCCCGAGTGTCATAAGGCTGCGACTGGAACAGGTAGCGGCCGTCGTCGGAGACATACAGCAGCTGACCGGAGACCACCACCTCGCGGAAACCGGGGAAGGGCGCGGCGCCGATGTAATCCACTTCGAAACCGGGGTTGAGCGCGGTCAGCGCGGCGCGCACTGCCTGCTCTGCCGGACCATTGGCAGCCGGGGTGGCCCGGGTGGAGGCGGCGGCAGACGCCTTGGCCGCAGGGGCCGGCGGAGCCGGCTGGGCGCAGGCCGTCAGGCTGAGCGCGCCGAACACGGCGGCGATGGCGAATCGGAGCATGGAGCATTCCGCAGCAGAAGAGGACCACCGATTCTGACACAGCCGCCCGGGGCGGCGCCGTGGCCCGCTGACGGAAGCCGGACGGGGTTCATCCAGGTCGCTCAACCACGGGGATGGTGGCGGGCGTGCAGCTTCTGCAGGTGTTCACGCGCCACCAGCGTGTAGATCTGGGTGGTCGACAGCGAGCTGTGGCCAAGCAGCATCTGCAGCGCGCGCAGGTCCGCGCCACGGTTGAGCAGATGGGTGGCGAAGCTGTGCCGCAGGCCATGCGGGCTGATGCGGGCCGGATCGATGCCGGCGACCTGCGCGTGGCGCTTGACGAGATGCCAGAACGCCTGCCGTGTGAGCGCGTGCAGCCGGGGCTCGATGAACAGCGGCGTCTGCCCATCGGCGAGTGCCTGCACCCTGCCCTTTCCCACCAGCTGCGGCCGTGAATCCTGCAGGTAACGCTCCAGCCAGTGCTGTGACTCCTCGCCCAGCGGCACCAGCCGCTCCTTGCTGCCCTTGCCGGTCACCCGCAGCACGCCCTGCCGCAGGTTCACCGCCGTTGCCGGCAGCAGTACCAGTTCGCTCACGCGCAGGCCCGCGGCGTACATGAGCTCCAGCATGGCCCGATCGCGCAGCCCCAGCGGACTGCCGACATCCGGCGCGGCCAGCAACGCATCGATCTGGCTTTCGGCCAGCGCCTTGGGCAGCAGTCGTGGCAGCTTCGGCGGATCCAGCAGAGCGCCGGGGTCCTCGCTGCGCTCGCCGCGACGCACGCCATCGGCGAAGAACGCACGCAGCGCCGACAGCAGGCGCGCATTGCTGCGTGGCGACCAGCCATGGCGCGTGCGCCAGGCCAGGTAGTCGAACAACCCGGCGCGTTCGACGCCGGCCAGGCCCCCTTCGCGGCCGTCCAGCCAGCGTGCCAACCCTTCCAGATCGCGACGGTAGCTGTCCAGGGTGGCCCTGGCCAGACCGTTCTCCGCCCAGATGGCATCAAGAAAGCGCTGGATGCGCATGCTGTCGTCGGCACGCAGTGCAGGCAGTTGCTGGACCAGCTGACGGCGCTCGGCGGGGGTGGAAATGACGGCCATACGTGGAGGATACGAGGGTGACTGCGGACGCGGCCAGCTTTGCGTATGCTCGGCGCATGTCCAGCCCAGCCACCGACGTGTCTTCCACTGCCACGCCCGAGGCGCAGCGCCCCCGTGCGCTGCTGCCGTGGCGCGTGCTGGCGATGGTCTACGACGCGCTGCCCGTGCTCGCGCTGTGGATGCTGGCCGGCACGGCGTTCACCCTGGCCTACACCTTCAGTGGCCATGCACAGCGCGAGAACATCGCGCCCTTCAGTGCCTGGCAATGGCTGTTGTGGGCGGTGTGCTGGGTCGTAACCGGGGCCTATGCAACCGCCAGCTGGCGCCGGGGTGGGCAGACTCTTGGCATGCGGCCGTGGCGGCTGAAACTGGTGTCGGCCGACGGCACCGCGCTGCGGCGCGCGCAGCTGTGGCTGCGGTTTGCGGTGGCAACGCTGTCGCTGCTGCTGGGCGGGCTGGGCTTCTGGTGGGCCCTGCTGGATCGCCAACGCCTGGCGTGGCACGACCGTGCCAGTGGCACGCGTCTGGTGCGGATGCCCAAGCGCTGAAGTGTCCTGCTGGCGCCGGGCATGGCCCGGCGTTGCCGGAATCAGCCCGATTTCCGCCGGAACAGCAGGCCTGACACCACCAGCATCACGATCGGCGGCAGCGCGTAGGCGATGCGGTAATCAAACTTCAGTGCGCCGGCCATGCGCCCGAAGAACAGCTGCAGCAGCCAGAAGCCCAACGCGAACAGGATGCCGAGGAACAGGCGCTTGCCCATGCCACCACTGCGCAGCGAACCAAACGCGAACGGCACGGCGGCCAGGCACAGCGCCAGTACGTTCACCGGATAGAACCAGCGGCTCCAGTACACATCCTCGAAGTCACGCGCATCCAGGCCGTTGCGCTCGCGATAGGCAATGCTCGTGCTCAGTTCGGACACGCTCAGGTTGCGCGGCTTGGCGATACCGGTCGCCAGTGCCGCCGCGTCCAGCTTGGAATTCCAGGGCTCGCGCGCCACTTCCTCGCGCGTTGCCGAGCGCTCGCCGAAGGTATCGCGGCGCACGCCGGTCAATACCCAGCCGTCCTTGTCATGTTCGGCAGTGGCGGCGTGGGTCAGGGATGCGATCCGCCCGTCTTCGGCGATCCGGTACAGGCGGACGTCACGCAGGATCAACCGCGTTCCCGTGTTGCCGACCAGCTGTTCCTCACCGCTCTGCGCGTTGAGGAAGGTATCGCCTTCGCGTGCCCACATGCCGGAATAACGGGCCACGGCCATGTCCTGGCCCCATTTGGCACTCATCTTCAGCGAATCGGCACGGTTCTGCCCCCACGGGCCCAGCGTCTCGGCGCTGAACACCATCACTGCGGTCAGCAGCGACAGGGCAATCGCCACCGACACGCTCAGGCGTTTGCGGGACAGGCCCAGCGCACGCAGCGCGGTCAGTTCGGAGGTCGCCGCCAGCTGGCCCAGCCCCATCAGCGCGCCGATCACCGCCGCGGTCGGGAAGAAGGTGTAGGCGCGGCGTGGCACCGTATACAGCACCCACGCCGCGGCGTGTCCCAGGGTGTAGCCGTTCTTTCCGATGTCCTTGAACTCGCCGGAGAAGGCCATCACCACGTCCAGGCCGGTCAGCACCGCCCAGGTCAACAGCACGGTGCCGAACACCGCGCGCCCGAGGTAGAAATCGAACCGCATCGGTCGCAGCATCATGCGCGGGCCCCCTTGGGCAGGCTCATGCGTCCATCACGCGCATACATCCAGACCGCGAACGCCAGCAGTGGCAGGGTCAGCCACCACAGGCCCAGCATCGCCGGCAGCTTGCCACTGGCGATCCAGCCGGCGCCGATGAACGTCAGGTTGGTGCCGACCATGTAGGCCAGCAGGGCCAGCATCATGCGCCCATAGCGCTGCTGGCGCGGCGAGCTGCGCCCCAGCGGCACGGTCAGCAGGGCGAACGCCAGGGCGATCAGCGGCGGGGCCAGCCGGCGATGCAGTTCGGCCTGGGCCTGGGTGCGGCCGTCGCCCAGCAGCTGCAGGGTCGACATCAGTTCCGGATCGTCATCCTTGCGGGTCTGCGCACCGTCAGGCAGGGCCACATCGTTGCGGGCGAAGGTGGCCAGCCGGTAATCCAGCGCACCGGCCAGCGGACCCTCGACCTGGTGGCCCTTGTCCAGTTCCAGGAAGCGCTGCCGCTCGCCCTCGAAGTACATGCGGCCGCTGGCGGCAGAGACCACTTCCAGCCGGTCGTCCTTGGCACGCTGCAGGAACACCTTGCCCAGCTGGGTACCATCGGGCGAGATCGAGGACAGGTAGACCACGCCGCCGTTGGGCAGCGGGGTGAAGCGCCCGGGCTCCAGGCCGGCCATCAGTACGCTGCGGTTGGCGTCCTGGATCATCTGCTCGGCGGTGCGTGAGGCCCACGGCCCCAGCCACAGCGAACAGGCGCCCACCACCGCCACCACCGGCACCACCAGCATCAGCAGCGGCCGCAGCAGGCGCCTGGGGCCCACGCCGATGGCGGTGATCACCGCCATTTCCGAGTCGCGGTAGAGGCGGGCGATCGCCAGCAGCAGGCCCAGCATCAACGCCAGCGGCAGGATCAGCGGCATGTAGACGATGAACTGCAGCGCCAGCTGCGAGAACAGCAGCCTGGCCGGCAGGCGCCCGTCGGCGATGTTGCCGAGGATGTCCACCAGCACGCCGCCCACGCTGACCACCAGCAGGACGATCAGGGTGGCCAGGAAACTCTGGACGAAATCGCCCAGCAGGTAGCGGTCGAGCTTCAACATGGGGCGGTGGTTTAAACTCTGGGGTTCGTTCGCGGTGCCGCCCAGTCTAGCGTCTGGGCGTAAACGGTCCGCGATTGTACGGACTTGCCAATGGAATCTGCTCAATGGCTCTCGAATTCACCCTGAACCACCTCGCCCCGGCCGCCGCCCCCGTTGACTGCCTGGTGGTCGGCGCATACGCCGACCATACCCTGACTCCGGCCGCACAGGCGCTGGATGCCGCCAGCGGCGGCCGCCTGTCGGCCCTCGCCCAGCGCGGCGACCTGTCCGGCAAGACCGGTGCCACCAGCCTGCTGCACGACCTGCCGGGCGTGGCAGCGCCGCGCGTGCTGGTGGTCGGGCTGGGTGAAGCCGCCCGCTTCGGCGTGCCGCAGTACCTGAAGGCCGTAGGCGACGCCGTTCGCGCGCTGAAGGCAGGCGCCACCCGCAGCGCGCTGTTCACCCTGTCTGAAGTGGCTGTGAAGGAGCGCGATGCGGCCTGGGCGATCCGCCAGGCAGTGATCGCCGCCGATCACGCGGCGTACCGCTACACCGCCACGCTGGGCAAGAAGAAGGCCGATGATGCCGGGCTGGCCCAGCTGGCCATCGCCGGTGACGACGCGCAGGCCCTGGCCCAAGGCCAGGCCATCGCTGCCGGTGTCGAGTTCGCCCGCGAGCTGGGCAACCTGCCGCCGAACTACTGCACCCCGGCCTACCTGGCCGAAGTCGGCGTGAAGTTCGCCAGCGAGCATGACGGCGCCGAGGCCGAGATCCTCGACGAGACCCAGATGGAAGCTCTGGGCATGGGCTCGCTGCTGGCCGTGGCCCGTGGTTCGGCCAATCGCCCGCGCCTGGTCGTGCTGAAGTGGACCGGCGCCGGCGATGCCAAGCCCTATGTGCTGGTCGGCAAGGGCATCACCTTCGATACCGGCGGCGTCAACCTGAAGACCCAGGGCGGCATCGAGGAAATGAAGTACGACATGTGCGGCGGCGCCAACGTCATCGGCACCTTCGTCGCTGCGGTCAAGGCCAGGCTGCCGCTGAACCTGGTGGTGGTGGTGCCGGCCGTGGAGAACGCCATCGACGGCAACGCCTACCGCCCGTCCGACGTCATCACCTCGATGTCGGGCAAGACCATCGAAGTCGGCAACACCGACGCCGAAGGCCGCCTGATCCTGTGCGATGCGCTGACCTACGCGCAGCGCTTCGAGCCGGCCGCGCTGGTCGACGTCGCCACCCTGACCGGCGCCTGCATGGTCGCCCTCGGCCACCAGACCGCGGGCCTGATGAGCAAGCACGACGACCTGGCCAACGAGCTGCTGGCCGCCGGCGAGCACGTGTTCGACCGCGCCTGGCGCCTGCCGCTGTGGGATGAGTACCAGCCGATGCTGGATTCGACCTTCGCCGACGTCTACAACATCGGCGGCCGCTGGGCCGGCGCCATCACCGCCGGCTGCTTCCTGTCGCGCTTCGCCGAAGGCCAGCGCTGGGCTCACCTGGACATCGCCGGCGTCGCCAGCGACGAGGGCAAGCGTGGCATGGCCACCGGCCGCCCGGTCGGCCTGCTGAGCCAGTGGCTGCTGGACCAGGCCGCCCGCGCCTGATGCTGTACCAGACCCTGGCCGGCCACCGCCGGCCAGGGCCTCGCCCGGCCAGGCCGGGCCCCCGCCTGTTCCGGACCCTGCCATGCCCCGCGCCGACTTCTACCTGATCGCCAAGCCCCGTTTCCTGACCGAGCCGTTGCGCCTGGTCTGCGAGCTGGCACGCAAGGCCAACGATGCCGGCCTGTTCACCCTGGTGCTGGCGCGCGACCAGGCCCAGGCCGAGGAACTGGACGAACTGCTGTGGGCGTTCGATGACGATGCCTACATCCCGCATCAGATCGCCGGCGAGGACATGGACGAGGAAGAAGCGCTGGTGCTGATCGCCGTGCCCGGCACCGAGGCGCCGGCCCGCCCGCTGGTGATCAACCTGCGCGACGACCCCTGGCTGGGCCAGTGCGAGCGCGTGCTGGAAGTGGTCCCGGCCGACCCTGAAGCGCGCGAACCGCTGCGCGAACGCTGGCGCCAGTACAAGGCCGCCGGTTACGACCTGAACAAGCACGACATGTGAGCGCCCCGCGGCCCCCTTGATGGGCCACCCCTGCGCCCTGATCCTTCAACGATTACCTCCTGGTTCCCCCGCATGACCCAACTCGCCTCCAGCTACGACCCGAAGTCCTTCGAGACCGACCTCTACGAGGCCTGGGAGAAGGCCGGCCACTTCAAGCCGTCCGGCCAGGGCGAGCCGTACACCATCCTGCTGCCACCGCCGAATGTGACGGGCACGCTGCACATGGGACACGCCTTCCAGCAGACCCTGATGGATGCGCTGGTGCGTTACCACCGCATGCGCGGCTACGACACGCTGTGGCAGGTCGGCACCGACCACGCCGGCATCGCCACCGAGATGGTGGTCAGCCGCAACCTGGCGCTGGAAGGCAAGGGCGAAACCCGTGACTCGCTGGGCCGCGAAGGCTTCATCGGCAAGGTCTGGGAGTGGAAGCAGCAGTCCGGCGACACCATCGAACGACAGATGCGCCGCCTCGGCACGTCGGCCGACTGGTCGCGCAGCACATTCACCATGGACCCGCAGCCCTCGGCGGCGGTGATCGAGGCCTTCGTGCGCTGGCATGAGCAGGGCCTGATCTACCGCGGCCAGCGTCTGGTCAACTGGGATCCGGTGCTGAAAACCGCCATCTCCGACCTGGAAGTGGAGAGCGCCGAAGAAGACGGTTTCCTGTGGTCGATCGCCTATCAGCTCGATGACGGCCTCAGCTACGAGCACGTCGAGCGCGACGCCGACGGTAACGAAACCCTGCGCGAGACCCGCGATTACCTGGTGGTGGCCACCACCCGCCCGGAGACCCTGCTGGGCGACACCGCCGTGATGGTGCATCCGGAAGACGAGCGGTACGCGCACCTGATCGGCAAGACCGTGGTGCTGCCGCTGACCGGCCGCCGCGTGCCGGTGATCGCCGATGATTACGTGGACCGCGCCTTCGGTACCGGCGTGGTCAAGGTCACGCCCGCGCATGACTTCAACGATTACCAGGTCGGGGTGCGCCACAGCCTGCCGATGATCAACCTGTTCACTCCGGTGGCGGCGCTGAATGAGAACGCCCCGGAACGCTTCCAGGGCCTGGACCGCTATGAAGCACGCAAGGCCGTGCTGTCCGAGCTGGAAGACCTGGGCATCCTGGTCGAGACCAAGGCGCACAAGCTGCAGGTGCCGCGCGGCGACCGCACCGGCCAGGTGATCGAGCCGTACCTGACCGACCAGTGGTTCGTGAAGATGGACGAGCTGGCCAAGCGCGGCCTGGAGCTGGTCGAAGGTACCGATGGGAAGCCGGGCAGCATCTCCTTCGTGCCGCCGAACTGGATCAACACCTACCGTCACTGGATGGCCAACATCCAGGATTGGTGCATCAGCCGCCAGCTGTGGTGGGGCCACCGCATTCCGGCGTGGTTCGACGCTGCCACCGGCACCTGCTACGTCGGTCGCAGCGAGGATGAGGTGCGGGCAAAGCACAAGCTCGGCAGCGATGTCGTGCTGAACCAGGAAAGCGACGTGCTGGAAACGTGGTTCTCCTCCCAGCTGTGGCCGTTCTCCACCCTGGGCTGGCCGAACGAACAGGCCATGGCCGAGCGTGGCTTCGACCGCTACCTGCCGTCGTCGGTGCTGGTCACCGGCTTCGACATCATTTTCTTCTGGGTGGCCCGCATGATCATGGCCACCGACAACCTGACCGGAAAGATTCCGTTCAAGGACGTCTACTTCACCGGCCTGATCCGCGACGGACAAGGCCAGAAGATGTCCAAGAGCAAGGGCAACGTGCTCGACCCGCTGGACATCATCGATGGCATCAGCATCGATGACCTGGTCGCCAAGCGCACCGGCGGCCTGATGCAGCCGAAGATGGTGGAGAAGATCGAGAAAGCCACGCGCCGGGAGTTCCCGGACGGCATCGCCGCCCACGGCGCCGACGCGCTGCGCTTCACCATCGCGGCGCTGGCCACCCATGGCCGCGACATCAAGTTCGACATGAACCGTGCCGAAGGCTACAAGAACTTCTGCAACAAGCTGTGGAATGCCAGCCGCTTCGCGCTGATGAACACCGAAGGTGCGGCGTTCAGCGGCGTGCCGGCACCGCGTACCGATGCCGAGCGCTGGATCCTTGCACGCCTGGCGGCCACCACCGCTGAAGCGCAGGGCCACTTCGCCACCTACCGCTTCGACCTGCTGGCGCAGTGCCTGTACGAGTTCGCGTGGAATGCGTTCTGCGACTGGTTCCTCGAACTGAGCAAGCCGGCGCTGAGCGGCAGCGACGCAGCGGATGCCGAAAGCACCCGCCACACCCTGCTGTATGTGCTGGAAGCCCTGCTGCGCCTGCTGCACCCGTTGACGCCGTTCATCACCGAACAGCTGTGGCAGCAGCTCGCCCCGCGCCTGGGCCTGGCCGAAACCACGCTGTCGCTGCGCCCCTACCCGACTGCAGCCGAGTTCCAGGGCGATTTCGCCCAGGCCGAGGCCGACGTCGAATGGCTCAAGGCGGTGATCAGCGCGGTGCGCCGCGTGCGCAGCGAACTGAACGTCGCACCGTCCAGGCTGGTGCCCCTGCGCCTGCAGGCAGGCCAGCAGCAGGACCGTGCCCGCGTCGAACGCTTCAGTGCGTCGCTGTCGTTCCTGCTGAAGCTGGACAGCGTGCAATGGCTGGGCGACGGCGAAAGCGCTCCGCCTGCGGCCGCCGCCATCGTCGGTGAGTTGAAGCTGCTGGTGCCGCTGGAAGGCCTGGTCGATCTGGATGCCGAACGTGCACGCCTGGACAAGGAGATCAAGCGCGTGGAAGGCGAGCAGGAGAAGAGCGAAACCAAGCTGGCCCGGTTCACCGACAAGGTGCCGGCTGCGGTGGTCGAGCAGGAGCGCGTGCGCCTGGCCGACTGGAACACCCAGCTGGCCGGCCTGCGCGAACAACGCGCGAAGCTGTAACAGCCGACCGGCGGGTGCGGATCCAGGTCCGCACCCGCCCAGGTCTTTTGGCATCATCAGCGGATGCCGCTTTCGATCTTCCTGCTGGTTCTCGCCGCTGCCGCGCTGCATGCCAGCTGGAACGCCATCGTCAAGCGTGGCGCCGACAAGCTCCTCGGCACCGTGCTCGTCACCGGCAGCGCCGCACTGCTGTCCGCCGCGCTGCTGCCTCTCCTTCCTCTGCCGGACGTGACCAGCTGGCCGTGGCTGGCGGCCTCGGTACTGCTGCAGGTGGTCTATTACGCGCTGGTCGCGCGCTGCTATCAGCAGGTGGACATGAGCCTGGCGTATTCGCTCATGCGCGGTTGCGCACCGATCCTGGTCGCGCTGGCTGGCACCGTGCTAGGCGAATCACTGCCCGCAGCGGCGTGGCTGGGCGTGGCGCTGGTCAGCAGCGGCATCCTGGCCATGGCACTGGGCGCGCGCGCAGGCCAGCTCGGCCTGCCGCTGCTGACGGCGACGATGATCGCAACCTACACCCTGGTCGATGCGCACGGCGCGCGCCTGTCGGGCAGCCCGCTGGCCTACACGTTGTGGCTGTTCCTGCTGTCGGGCATCCCGCTGCCGCTGTGGGCGCTGTACACCCGCCGCAGCGCGGTGCTGACCTATGCGCGCCAGCATTGGCCGCTGGGCCTGGCCGGCGGCGTGGGCACCACCGCGTCCTATGCGATGGCACTGTGGGCGATGACCCAGGTACCGGTCGCGATGGTGTCGGCCCTGCGCGAGTCATCGATCCTGTTCGCCCTGCTGATCTCGGCATTCCTGCTGCGCGAACGGATACCGCGCGTGCGCTGGCTGGCGGCGTCGCTGATCGTCAGCGGAGTGCTGGCCCTGCGGCTGGCGTGAGCCACACGTGCCCGCCAAGGTTGGCACCTGCCGCCAGCGCCCGGCCGTACCGGCGGGCAACGCGGCGCATCCCGGTTACAGCGGCGGCATTGTCTGCAGGTCGCCCTCGACCAGCTCGATCGCCATCACCACCGCGTCCTCGCGCCCCTGCGCGGCCGGGTAATAGCGCGGACGCCGGCCGATCTCGTTGAACCCTTCGCTGTGATACAGCGCCAGCGCCGGCGCATTGGACGGGCGCACTTCCAGGAACACACGCTGGGCACCGCGATCACCAGCCAGCTGCACCAGCGCACGCAGCAGCTGCCGCCCCAGCCCGCGTGACTGCACCAGCGGATCGATGCAGATGTTCAGCACATGCGCCTCGTCGGCAGCGATGCTCAGCACGCCGTAGCCGAGCAGCTGGCCATCGCGCTCCATTGCCAGACCGGGGTAACCCGCACGCAGGCAATCGATGAAAATGCCGCGGGTCCACGGGAAGGGATAGCCACGCACCTCGATCGCCATCACCTCGGCAAGATCGCTCTCGCGCAGCGCCCGCAGGCGCACCGGACCGGGCTGGCTGACCGCACTCACGGCGCGCCCCGCTTGCGCAGGGCGCGCAGCTGCGGCCACAGCGCGCGCTTGGCGGCTGGATCACGGCGCAGCTGCTCCAACGGCCAGCTGTCCATCAGTGCCTGCGTCGCGGCATCGTTCGGATTGCAGCCGGACGCGCGCAGCAGCGCGATCTGCAGGCGATCAGGCAGACGTACCGCCGGCTGCCGGGTGGTGCCCGCCGAGGCTGCGCGTGCCGCCTGAGGTTCGGTTGCCGGCACCACGGCGGGCGCGGTGCGAGGCGGCGGCGACGGACTCCGCGGCTGGCGCGGTGCCGGCTCCACCGCTGCCGGTTCGGGCTGGCGTGACGGAGACTGCGCTGCCGGGCTGGCGGCATCGGCGTCGGCCACGCTCAGCTGCAATGCAGCGTCCAGCTCCGCGGCGAGCTGGCCGTCGTGATAGACGGTATAGCCCATCGCCTGCAGCCAGGCCTGCTGGGCCGGTGACCACAGCACGGGCAGATCCTGGCTCACGCGGCCTCGGACTTCTTGCGCAGGCGCTGCGCCGCCCACATCACCGGGCCGGACAGGGCATACAGGATGCCCACGGCGAACAGGACGCGCGGCAGGTCGATCACCGCGATCGCGATGGCCATCGGTACCAGTGCCAGGACCAGGAACGGCACCCGGTCGGAACGGGAATCCTTGGCGGCACCGCCCTTGAAGCTCCAGAAGCGGATGCGGCTGACCATCAGCAGCGCAGCGACCAGCGTCACCGCCAGCGCCACATAGCGCAGCTGATTGCCATCCCAGCCCAGGTTGCCATCGGCGAAGGCCCAGACGAACGACATCATCAGCCCGGCCGCAGCCGGGCTGGCCAGGCCGACGAACCAGCGCTTGTCCACCACCGCGACCTGGGTATTGAAGCGGGCCAGGCGCAGCGCCGCACATGCGGCGTACAGGAACGCCACGGCCCAGCCGACACGCCCCAGCAGGGGATCATCGAATTTCAGCCAGGACAGCGACCAGTGGTACATCACCAGTGCCGGCGCCATGCCGAAGCTGACCAGGTCGGCCAGCGAGTCGTACTGCACGCCGAACTCGCTGCTGGTGCCGGTCAGGCGCGCGACACGGCCATCCAGGCCGTCCATCACCGCCGCCACGAACACCGCGATGCTGGCATTGACGAAATCCCCGTTGGCAGCGGCGATGATCGCGTAGAAGCCCGCGAACAGGCCCGCAGTGGTGAACAGGTTGGGCAGCAGGTAAATCGTGCGCGAACGCGGCGGCGGTGTGATCGGGTCCATGGAATCCAGTTTAATCGACTTGCCAGCGGTCGGTGCCAATGCTGCAATCGGCGTTCTACGCCCATTCTGCGGAGTTTGCCATGCGTGCCCTGTCCTGCCTGGGATGCCTGCTGCTGTTGGCCAGTACCAGTGCCATGGCCGGCCCCGTCTACAAGTGGAAGGACGCCAACGGCGTCACCCAGTATTCGGAAACCCCGCCAGCAGGCAGGACCTACGAGACCCGGGCGCAGGCGCGCTCGGCGCCATCGGCTGACAGCGCCGAACGCCCGGCCGCACCCGTACCGGAGCAGTGCAGCACCGCCCGTGCCAACCTGGCCCTGCTGGAAGGCTCCGGCCAGGTGATGCAGGACACCGACGGCGACGGCAAGGGCGATACCGTGCTGACCGCGGAGCAGCGCACCGCGCAGAAGGGACTGGCTGAAGCCAGCATCAAGGCCTACTGCCCAGCAGCCGGTTGAGGGGTCGGCAGGGCTGCGCCCTGCACCTGCTTCAGGCAACGGCAACGTCAAATGCCAAAGCGGCTCTGGTTTTCTGCTGGTCTGGCGGGGCGGTGTGGTCTGGCAGGACACGCCGCAAACCCATCCATGGGGGCTACATGGAATCAAAAATGGGGTCAGATCCGTTTCCGCAGGAAAACGGATCTGACCCCAAGGCATGTCCTGGCAGGTCGCAGAGATCTGTCGAAGGCGGGGTGGGTCCGGTGGCAGGGGTGTGAGCGGCATGGATGCCGCGACCAAGCCCCCATGGACGGGTTTACGGCGTCCCCTGCCACCGGATCCACCCCGCCATCCCACAGGAAGCCCGCTGTTGCTGTTGCTGTTGCTGTGGCAGTTGAAGTTGCCTGAGACGGGTGCAGGGCGCAGCCCTGCCGATACCCTCCCCCCGCCCGGGCTGGCAGAATAGGGATCTCTGCCGTAGACCGAAGCCGACGATGCGCCTCTCCCAGTTCCACCTGCACACCACCAAGGAAACCCCCAGCGACGCGGAGCTGACCAGCCACCGCCTGATGCTGCGTGCGGGCATGATCCGCAAGCTCGCCTCCGGCCTGTACACCTGGTCGCCGCTGGGACTGCGCGTGCTGCGCAAGGTCGAACGCATCGTACGGGAGGAAATGGATCGCGCCGGCGCCGTGGAGTTCCAGATTCCGACCATCCAGCCCAAGGAGCTGTGGGAGCAGACCGGCCGCTGGCAGAAGTTCGGACCGCAGCTGCTGAAGATCAAGGATCGCAAGGACCAGGTGTTCTGCTACAGCCCGACCGCCGAGGAAGCCGCATGCGACTTCGCGCGCAGCGAACTGTCCAGCTACAAGCAGCTGCCGGTGAACTTCTATCAGATCCAGACCAAGTTCCGCGATGAGATCCGCCCGCGCTTCGGCGTGATGCGTGCACGCGAATTCCTGATGAAGGACGCCTATTCGTTCCACCTGCACGATGAGTGCCTGGTGCGCGAGTACGAGAACATGAAGGCCGCCTACAGCCGCATCTTCACCCGGCTGGGCCTGGACTTCCGCATGGTGCAGGCCGATTCCGGCGCGATCGGTGGCGATGCGTCGCAGGAATTCCATGTGATCGCCGATTCGGGCGAGGACGCGCTGGTGTTCTCCACCGGCTCGGACTACGCGGCCAACATGGAAGCGGCGATCGCCGCGGAACCGGCACCGCGCGCGGCAGCCGGCGAGACGATGCGCAAGGTCGAGACCCCCACCCAGAAGACCTGCGAGGACGTTGCCGCCCTGCTCGGCATCGCCCTGCAGCGCACGGTGAAGTCGGTGGCGCTGATGACCGCCGAAGGGTTCGTGCTGGTGCTGGTCCGTGGCGACCACGAGGTCAACGAGATCAAGCTGGGCAAGGTTGCCGGCCTGGAAGAGCAGCGCTTTGCCAGCGAAGCGGAGATCGCCGAGTACCTGGGCAGCGTGCCCGGCTTCCTCGGCCCGGTTTCACCGGCCAAGGCGATCCGCGTGGTGGCCGACCGCGAAGTGGCGGCGATGTCCGATTTCGTGGTCGGTGCCAATGAAGCGGGCTTCCACCTGGCTGGAGTCAACTGGGGCCGCGACCTGCCGGAACCGGAAGTGGTCGATATCCGCAACGTGCGTGCCGGTGACCGTGCGCTGGACGGCGGCGAGTTGAAGATCGCCCGTGGCATCGAAGTCGGCCACGTGTTCCAGCTTGGCCGCAAGTACGCCGAAGCACTGGACGCCACCGTACTGGACGAGAACGGCAAGGCCGCAGTGATGGCAATGGGCTGCTACGGGATCGGCATCTCGCGCGTGGTCGCTGCTGCGATCGAACAGAATCATGACGATGCCGGCATCATCTGGCCGGACGCGATGGCGCCGTGGCAGGTGGTGGTGTGCGTCATCAACCCCAAGGGCGATACCGCTGTGGCCGAAGCCGCTGCCGGCCTGCTGCAGGAACTGCGCGATGCCGGTCTCGATGCCGCGCTGGATGATCGCGGGCTGCGCCCGGGTGCGATGTTTGCCGACATGGAGTTGATCGGCATCCCGCATCGCGTGGTGGTCAGCGAGCGCGGCCTGGCGGCCGGCACGTACGAGTACCGCTCGCGACGTGCCAGCGAAGCCGAAAGCCTGGATAAGGCTACCCTGCTGCAACGCCTGCAGGGTTGAGTGACCGGACCGGGGCATGCCCCGGTCTTTTTCTTTGTACCGGCGGTGGGCCGGCGAATATGCAGCTGGACATAATCCGGTCAAAATGGTCACGATGCAGTCGGTCCATCGCCATACCCTGACCTGCATGATTTGTACTGGATTTAATTCATCATTATCCTGTGCGCCGACGCCACGGACCGGCTCGTCCCTGTCCCTTATTAGTTTCCGGAGTAACCGTAGATGAGCATCGACCTGACCGGCCTGTCGGCACGCGAGCTGGGCGCATTGATCCGCACCGCGAAAAAGCAGCAGACCATCGTCGCCAAGCGTCGCCCGATCGCCAAGGTGCGGGCCCAGCTGAGCAAGCTGGCCAAGACCGAGGGTTACACCATCGAGGAGTTGTTCGGTACCGCTACCACGGCTGCCAAGCCACGCGCCCGCAAGGCAGCGGCGCCGTCCAAGACCGCCGGCCGCAAGCTCGGCAAGGTCGCCCCGAAGTACCGGAACCCGGCCAACCCGAAGGAAACCTGGACCGGCCGTGGCAAGCAGCCGCGCTGGATGGCCGAGCTGACCGCCAAGGGCAGCAAGAAGCCGGAAGATTTCCTGATCAAGAAGGCCTGAGGCCGGATCGGAAAGAATGAAGAACGCCGGCGCAAGCCGGCGTTCTTCCTTCCATCACAACGTCTTGCGCGCCGGCATCAAGAGGTTGCCGAACAGCAGGCCCGCCACCAGTGCCATCACCACGTTGAGCACGGTCAGGAACACGCTCTGGCCGGCACCGACATCCTGCTGCTGGACGAGCGTCAGCACGCCACGCAGGCTGGTGCTGCCAGGGACCATCATGATGATGCCCGGCAGGCGGATGATCGCACCCGGACGCCCGGCCAGCCGACCGAACAGGTTGCCGCCGGCGGTCAGCACCATCGCCGACAGGAAGATGCCCGCCGGTGCCCCCCAGGCGTGCCCGCCAAACTTGGAAATGGCATAGCCGGCCACGGACGCGGCAATCACCCAGGGATAATCGCGACGGCTGGCCTTGAACAGCATCGCGAAGGCGAAGGCCGCGGTCAGCAGCGACCCCCACTCCACCCACGGTCCCTGCGGTCGCGAGGCACGGATCACCGGGTCCAGGCCCAGCACATCGGCCAGGGTCACCGCGATCATCGCGCCGACGCTCAGTTTCATGATCGTGGTCAGCGCACCGGCAAACCGCGCGGTGCCTGACACCCAGTGCTGGCTGGCCAGTTCGTTGACCGCATTGGTCAGCGACATGCCGGGCAGCAGCACCACCAGCGAGGCGATGATCACCGTGTTGAGGTTGAGCGCGCCGACAAACGAAGCGACCAAGGTGGCAACCAGGCCGGCCAGCAGCGCGGCCAGCGCCTCGGCGGCCTCGCGGGTCGCCGGGCGACGGTCGGTGACCATGCCGAGCAGGCCGATCATCAGGCCGATGACACCGGCGGTGGCGATGTCCAGCCAGGGCAGCTTCCACATGCCGGCGACGCCGGCCGCGCCGAGCGTGAACGAGAGGATGGTGCGGAGCTTGCCGCGACGGCCGGGATCCTTGTCCAGCTGACGCAGCGCGGTGTGCCCCTGCGCGATGCTCATCCGCCCGTTGGCCACTTCCTCGGCGATCCGGTCGGCGACACTGAGCTTGTGCAGGTCGTTCTCGCCCGGTGCCAGGCGGATCACGCGGGTGATGTCGCTGGAGCCGATCGCCTGGGCCGGGTCGCTGAAGCTGAGGATGATGCCGGTGGGGTTAGACCACGGTTCACAATCGAGATCGAGCTGTTTTGCCAGTGCGACCACGGCCGTTTCCAGACGCTGGGCCGTGGTGCCGTAGCTGTGGAGGCGGCCGGCGATCTCGGAAACGAAGGCCACGCGCTGCGCGTAGGTGGCCTGGGGCGTGGGGATCGTGTGAGCGTCTGCGGACATGCGCCGTAGTATTACCTAGGCCGGGCCCCACCGGAGGAATTCATCCTGGTTCAACGCGAAGCACAATACAGAACGGTTATGCTGCGACCCGAATGGCCCATGTGACCCAGAACCTCGCCCCCCAGCTCGAACAGGACGCCCACGACCCCGGGCTGATCCGCCTGTCCGGCCACTGGACCTTGAAGACCGCGCTGGCCGCGGCCGAGGTGCTGCGCGCCGTTCCCGACAAACTGACCGGCATTGACGCCACGGGCATCGAGCAGCTCGATTCGGCCGGCGTACTGCAGCTGTTGCGCGTGGCCCATCGCGCCGACCTCGGTGAGGATGCGCTGCAGTTCCGGCCGGATCACCAGGCACTGGTGTGCACCATCGAGGAAGTGGCCGACGACCGGCCCAAGCCCAAGCGCGACTTCGGCGTGCTGGCCGCGCTGGAACGGCTGGGCGTCAGCATGCATGGCACCGGCCACAACATCGTGGCCCTGGCCAGCTTCCTCGGCGAGGCGATGGTCAAGACCGCTCGCCTGGTCAAGCAGCCGCGGCGCTTCCGCCTCACCGCCACCGTGCACCAGATGGAGCAGGTGGGCCTGGACGCCGTGCCGCTGGTGGCGCTGCTGTCCTACCTGGTCGGTGCGGTGATCGCGTTCCTGGGCTCAACCATCCTGCGCGACTTCGGCGCGGAGATCTACGTGGTCGAGCTGGTCAACATCGCCTTCCTGCGCGAGTTCGCCGTGCTGCTGACCGCGATCGTGCTGGCCGGCCGCACGGCAAGCGCGTTCACCGCGCAGATCGGCGCGATGAAGGCCCGCGAGGAGATCGATGCGATGCGCACGCTGGGCCTGGACCCGATCGACCTGCTGGTACTGCCGCGCCTGTTCGCGCTGCTGGTGACCCTGCCGCTGCTGACCTTCATCGCGATGATTGCCGGCCTGGCCGGCGGCATCACTGTCGGCGCGTTCGATCTGGACATTCCGCCGCAGATGTACATCGCGCGGATGCACGACACGATGGAGGTGCGGCACATGCTGGTCGGCCTGTCCAAGGCGCCCGTCTTCGCGGTGGTGATCGGCCTGATCGGCTGCCTGGAGGGCCTGAAGGTCACCGGCACCGCACAGTCGGTCGGCGAGCGCACCACATCCAGCGTGGTGCAGACCATCTCGCTGGTGATCATCATCGACGCCTTTGCGGCGTTGTGGTTCATGCATATGGACTGGTGACATGAACACGACCTCCGGTTCCGGCACCTTCGAGATGCGTGATGACGATGGCCATGACCTGGCCATCCGCGTGCGTGGGCTGGTCAACCGCTTCGGCAGCCAGACCGTCCATGAGGACCTCGACCTGGACGTGCGGCGCGGCGAGATCCTCGGCGTCGTCGGCGGCTCGGGCACCGGCAAGTCCGTGCTGATGCGCTCGATCCTGGGCCTGCGCGTGCCGGATGAAGGACAGATCGAAGTGCTCGGCCGCGATGCGCGTGCCGACGATGCCGAAAGCCGGCTGCATATCGAGCGCAACACCGGCGTGCTGTTCCAGGATGGCGCGCTGTTCTCCTCGCTGACCGTCGGCGAGAACGTGCAGGTTCCGCTGAAGGAGCATCATCGCGACCTTCCCGAACGCTGGCACTACGAGCTGGCACTGCTGAAGGTGAAGCTGGCCGGCCTGCCCGCCGATGCGATCAACAAGCTGCCCTCGCAGCTGTCCGGCGGCATGCGCAAGCGTGCCGGCCTGGCCCGCGCGCTGGCACTGGACCCACCGCTGCTGTTCCTGGACGAACCGACCGCCGGCCTGGACCCGATCGGCGCGGCGGCCTTCGACCGGCTGATCAAGACCCTGCAGGAAGCGCTGGGCCTGACCGTGTTCCTGATCACCCATGACCTGGACACGCTTTACGCCATCTGCGACCGCGTCGCCGTGCTGGCCGACCACAAGGTGATCGCCAACGCACCGCTTGCGGAAATCGAGAAACTGGATCATCCGTGGATCCAGGAATACTTCCACGGACCACGTGCGCGTGCCGCGCGTGGCGAACAGATCGAGAGTGCCTGAGCCATGGAAACCAAAGCCAACTACGTGCTGATCGGCGCGTTCACCCTGATCACCGGCCTGGCCCTGCTGGCCTTCGGCCTGTGGGCGGCCAAGTACTCATCCGACCGCACCTGGCAGGAATACCGCGTGGTGTTCCGCGAGGCGGTGACCGGCCTGTCGGTCGGCAGCCCGGTGCAGTACAACGGCATCGCGGTCGGCTCGATCATCGAGCTGAACCTGGTACCGGACGATCCGCGCCAGGTGGTGGCGCGCATCCGCCTGAACTCCACCACCCCGGTGAAGACCGATACCCGTGCCAAGCTGGCGATCACCAGCCTGACCGGTCCGTCGATCATCCAGCTCAGCGGCGGCACGCCGCAGTCGCCGGCACTGACCACGGTCAACAAGGACCCGGCGCCGATCATCCCGACCACGCCTTCGGCACTGCAGAACATCACCGATGTGGCCAACCGCATCGTCGAGCGCATGGACCAGATCCTCAGCGATCGCAACGTGGCGTCGATCAACGCGACCCTGGCCAACCTGGAAACCATCAGCGGCGGACTGGCCGACCGCGACCAGGGCACACAGGCGCTGCTGCTCAGCGCGCGCGATGCCGCACGCAGCCTGGACACCACGCTGAAGACCACCAACGGCACCATCGAGCGCCTCGACAAGAACCTGGTGCAGCAGCTGCCGGGCATCATCGACAAGCTCGACGCTACCCTGGTCAAGCTCGATTCGGCTGCCGGCAATGCCGATTCGATCCTTGGCGAGAACCGCGCCGCGATCAACAGCTTCGCCAATGACGGGCTCGGCCAGCTGGGCCCGACCCTGACCGAGCTGCGTGGCCTGATCCGCGACCTGCGCCGGGTCAGCGACCGCCTCGAGAACAACCCCGCGCGCTATCTGCTCGGCCGCGATGCCCCGAAGGAGTTCGAACCCAAATGAGCCCGATCCTCTTCCCGCGCCTGCTGCTGCCAGGCCTGGCCCTGGCGCTGCTGTCGGGCTGCTCGATCCTCGGCAGCGGCGACAAGAATCCCGTCACCCTGTACTCGCCTGCCGTGCAGGTGAAGGTCGATCCCAGCTGGCCCCAGGTCGCCTGGCAGCTGGTGCTGGCCAAGCCCAGCGCGGCGCGCATGGTCGACAGCCCGCGCATCAACGTGCGTCCCACGCCGTCGGAGCTGGAGATCTACAGGGGTGCCAGCTGGGCCCAGCCGGCCACCGACATGATCGAGGACACGCTGCTGCGCGGTTTCGAGGACTCCGGCCGCATCAACGGCGTGGCCCGCACCGCCGCCGGTATCCGCGCCGATTACAAGCTGTCCACGGACATCCGTCGTTTCGAGTCGGACTACCAGGGCCAGGCCACGCCGACGGTGGTGATCGAACTCAATGCCAAGCTGATCCACGTGGCCGACCAGCGCGTGGTCGCTGATCGCACCTTCCGTCAGGCGCAGCCCGTTGGCAGTACCGATGTGCCGGCGGTTGCGGCGGCGTTCGAACGTGGCCTGCAGCAGATCGCGCAGGACGTGGTCGGCTGGACGCTGGTCAGTGGGCAGAACGACAGCGCCGCAGCACCGCGCTGATCCCTCGCTCAGCGCGGCGTGATCCAACGGAATGTCAGGTTGATCCGCTCGCCCTGAGCCCGCGCCATCTTCGGCAACGCGTGCTGATAGAAGCGCTGGGTGCTGCCGGCCATCAACAGCAGATCGCCATGGCCCAGCAGGAACTCCGCCTTGCGTGCCGGCTCGTCGCGTCGTCGCAGCAAGAAACGCCGCGCCGCCCCCAGGCTCAGTGAAGCGATCACCGGCGCCGGTCCCAGTTCGGGTTCGTCGTCGCTGTGCCACCCCATGTAATCGCCACCATCGCGGTATCGATTGAGCAGCACGCTGTTGAACCGGCCGATACCCTCTTCCTGCAATCGCACGCGCAGCGCCTGCAATGCCGGCAGCCAGGGCCGCGGGACGAACTCGGCGCCGGAATACCGGTAGCGTGCCTGCGGATCGCCGATCCAACTGCTCAGCCGCGGCGAATCCACCCAGTGACCGAACATCCGAATGCGGTGCACATCCCAGGCCACCTGTTCGCCCAGTGTCCGCTGCAACGCATCCGCCCGATCCGGCAGCAGCCAGCCCGGAACATGACGGACGTCGGCATCGGGCAGCTCGTGTGGAAACAGCATCGGGATCGCCAGGCAGTGTCGGGGCGGCACGAGGCCGCCCCGCCGGACTCAGGCACGCCGGAACGGCACGCCGGTCTTTTCCTTCAGTTCGTCCTCGTCAACCCCCGGCGCGGTCTCCACCAGCACCAGACCGGCATCGGTCACGTCGAACACAGCCAGATCGGTGATGATGCGGTCGACCACGCCCACGCCGGTCAACGGCAGCGTGCATTCGGCCAGCACCTTGTGCTCGCCGTTCTTCGCGGTGTGCTCCATCAGCACCACCACGCGCTGCACGCCGGCCACCAGGTCCATCGCGCCGCCCATGCCCTTGACCATCTTGCCGGGCACCATCCAGTTCGCCAGATCGCCCTTGTCGGTCACCTGCATCGCGCCAAGAATGGCCAGGTTGATGTGGCCGCCACGGATCATGGCGAAACTGTCATGGCTGCCGAAGTAGCTGGCACCGGCGCGCGCGGTCACGGTCTGCTTGCCGGCGTTGATCAGGTCGGCATCGACCTCGGATTCGGTCGGGAACGGGCCGATGCCAAGCAGGCCGTTCTCGGATTGCAGCCACACGTCCACGCCTTCGGGAATGTGGTTGGCGACCAGGGTCGGCAGGCCGATGCCCAGGTTCACATAGGCACCGTCGGTCAGTTCACGGGCGGCGCGGGCCGCCATCTCATCGCGGGTCCACGCCATGTCAGTTGCCCTCCGCACGCACGGTGCGCTGCTCGATTCGCTTTTCAGGATGCGCGTTGTGCACGATGCGATGCACATAGATCCCCGGCAGATGCACCTGGTCCGGATCGATCGCACCGACCGGCACCACCTCTTCCACTTCGGCGATGCACACCTTGCCGGCCATCGCGCAGGCAGGATTGAAATTGCGCGCGGTCTTGCGGAACACCAGGTTGCCGGCTTCGTCGGCCTTCCACGCCTTCACCAGGGCAACGTCGGCACGCAGCGCGGTTTCCAGCACATAGTGCCTGCCGTCGAATTCGCGGGTCTCCTTGCCTTCGGCCACCACCGTGCCGTAGCCGGTGGCAGTGAAGAAGGCAGGAATTCCGGCGCCGCCGGCACGCAGGCGCTCGGCCAGGGTGCCCTGTGGATTGAATTCCAGCTCCAGCTCACCGGCCAGGAACTGGCGCTCGAACTCCTTGTTCTCGCCCACGTACGACGAAATCATCCTGCTGATCTGGCGTGTTTCCAGCAGCTGGCCCAGGCCGAAGCCATCGACACCGGCATTGTTGGAGATCACGGTCAGGCCCTTGACTCCACTGTCGCGCAAGGCTGCGATCAGTGCCTCGGGTATGCCACACAGGCCGAAGCCGCCGACGGCCAGCGTCTGGCCATGGGCGACCACGCCCTCCAGCGCCTGGGCCGCGCTGACATAGCGCTTGCTGCGCTTGCCGCCGGTATTGGACTTGTCCATCGCTTTGCTGTCCCACACGGTAAGGATGCCCGCATTCTAGCGGCACACCCGCATCCGGCTGGGATGCGCCGCAGCAATTGCGGCGTGCCCTCAGCCGCGCGCGATCGCGGCCATGACCTGCTTCAGGCCGTCCTGCCACGGCGGCAGCACGATGCCCAGCGCCTGCTGCAGGGCGCTGTTGTCCAGCACCGACCAGGCCGGCCGCCGCGCCGGGGTCGGATACTCGGCACCCGGAATCGCTTCAACCACCGGCACCCTGTGCAGGACACCGGTTGCCAGCGCTTCGGCGAAGATCGCTTCAGCGAAGCCGTGCCAGCTGGTCTGGCCACTGGCGGTGAGGTGCCAGGTACCGGAGAGCGCGGCAGGATGCTGCAGCGCGAGCGCGGTGACATCGGCGATCAGCGCAGCCGGCGTCGGCGTGCCGATCTGGTCGGCCACCACACGCAGATGGTCGCGCTCTGCGCCCAGGCGCAGCATCGTGCGCAGGAAGTTCGCGCCGTGCTCGGCATACACCCATGCGGTACGGAAGATCAGGTGGCGGCCACCGGCAGCGCGCACGGCGTCTTCGCCATCGCGCTTGCTGGTGCCATACACACCCAGCGGCGCGGTCGGCTCGTCCTCGCGATAGGGCGCGGAACCTTCGCCGTCGAACACGTAGTCGGTGGAGTAATGCACGAACGGCACGCCCTGCGCCTGGCACCAGCGCGCGATCACGCCCGGGGCCTGCGCATTGGCGGCGAAGGCGGCGTCGATGTCCTGCTCGGCGCGATCCACGGCGGTATAGGCCGCCGCATTGACCACCACCGATGGCTGCACGCGATCCAGCAGCGCCGGCAGGCTCCCGGGCTGGCCGAAGTCCGCCGTCTCGCAGGGGCTGCCATCAGGCAGCTGGCCACTGCGGGTGGTGGCGACCACCGGCCCCAACGGCGCCAGCGCGCGCAGCAGCTCCTGGCCGACCTGGCCGTTGCCGCCCAGCACGAGAACCGTCATGGCGCGAAGACCGGCAGACGTTCCTCGGCGATGTCCTTCAGGAACGGCGCATGTTCGTCCTTGGGCGAGAGCGTCGGCGCGCCCACCGGCCAGTCCACTGCGATGTCCGCGTCGTTCCAGCGCACTCCGGCATCGGCTTCCTTCACGTACACATCGGTACACAGGTAGTGGAACAGCGCGGTGTCGGACAGCACCGCAAATCCGTGCGCGAAGCCTTCCGGAATCCAGAACTGGCGCTTGTTCTGCGCGCTCAGCACCACCGCTTCCCATTGGCCGAAGGTGGGCGATCCGCGGCGGATATCGACAGCCACGTCGTACACCTCGCCTTCCAGCACGCTCACCAGCTTGCCCTGCGGTCGCGGCCACTGGTAATGCAGGCCGCGCAGCACGCCCTTGCTCGATGAGGAGACATTGCTCTGCACGAAGCGGTCGGGCAGGCCCAGCTGGCCGAATCGCGCCGCATTCCAGCCCTCGAAGAAGAAGCCGCGCTCGTCACCGAACACCGCCGGTTCAATCACCACGCATCCCGGCAACCGGGTTTCAATCACTTTCACGGAACCACTCCACGCAATGCAAGTGTGTGCAGGTACTGGCCGTAGCCATTCTTGATCAACGGGGCGGCCAGCGCTTCCAGCTGCTCGGCATTGATCCAGCCCTGCCCGAACGCCACTTCCTCCGGACAGCAGACCTGCAGGCCCTGGCGCGTCTGGATGGTCTCGATGAAGTTGGACGCTTCCAGCAGCGACTGGTGAGTACCGGTATCCAGCCATGCATAGCCACGCCCCAGCGCCTCCAGATGCAGGCTGCCCTCACCGAGATAGCGCTGGTTGAGATCGGTGATTTCCAGCTCGCCACGCGGCGAAGGCCTCAGCTCGGCCGCATAATCGCTGGCGTTGCCATCATAGAAATACAGGCCGGTGACCGCGTAATTGGAACGCGGGTTCTGCGGCTTTTCGACCAGGCCGACAACCCGGCCGTCCTTGTCGAATTCGGCCACGCCGTAACGCTCGGGATCGTTGACCCAGTAGCCGAACACGGTCGCGCCATCGGTGCGGGCGTCGGCCCGCCGGAGCACGTCGCGCAGGCCGTGGCCATGGAAGATGTTGTCGCCGAGGACCAGGCAGCTGGGCTTGCCGGCGACGAACTCGCGGCCGATCAGATACGCCTGCGCCAGCCCATCCGGACTGGGCTGCACGGCGTACTGGATGTCCATGCCCCACTGCGAGCCATCACCCAGCAGCTGCTGGAACAGGGCCTGCTCATGCGGGGTGTTGATGATCAGCACTTCCCGGATGCCGGCCAGCATCAGCACGCTGAGCGGGTAGTAGATCATCGGCTTGTCGTACACAGGCAACAGCTGCTTGCTGACGCCCTTGGTGATCGGATACAGCCGGGTGCCGGATCCGCCGGCGAGGATGATGCCTTTGCGTTGGGTCATGGTATCTCCCGAATTAGGCGGCGGTGCCGATGCGCTGCAGGCGGTAGCTGCCATCGAGCACGCCGTTGACCCATTCCTGGTTTTCAAGGTACCAGTCGACGGTGAAGGCGATGCCCTGCTCGAAGGTGTAGGCCGGCTGCCAGCCGAGCTCGTTCTTCAGCTTGCTGGCATCGATCGCGTAGCGACGGTCATGGCCGGGCCGATCGGCCACATGGGTGATCTGGCTGCTGCGCGGCTGCCCGTCAGCGCGCGGACGGCGCTGGTCCAGCAGAGCGCAGATCGCATGCACCACCTCGATGTTCTGCCGTTCCGAATTGCCGCCCACATTGTAGGTCTCGCCCACCCGGCCCTTGGCCAGCACGGTGCGGATCGCCTCGCAGTGATCGGACACGAACAGCCAGTCACGCACCTGCCTGCCGTCGCCGTACACCGGCAGCGGTTCGCCGGCCAGCGCCTTGGCGATCACCAGCGGAATGAGCTTTTCCGGGAAGTGGTAGGGGCCGTAGTTGTTGGAGCAGTTGGTGGTCAGCACCGGCAGCCCGTAGGTGTGGTGGAACGCACGCACCAGGTGATCGGACGCGGCCTTGGACGCCGAGTACGGCGAGTTCGGCGCGTACGGGGTGGTCTCGCTGAACGCGCCGGTCTCGCCCAGCGTGCCGTACACCTCGTCGGTGGACACATGCAGGAAGCGGAACGCTGCGCCGCGCTCGGCCGGCAACGCCTTCCAGTAGTCGCGCACCGCTTCGAGCAGGCCCAGGGTCCCCACCACATTGGTCTGGATGAAGGCGCCGGGGCCATCGATGGAGCGATCAACGTGGCTCTCGGCCGCGAAGTTCAGCACCGCGTCGGGCTGATGCTCGGCGAGCAGGCGGGCGACCCGCTCACGGTCACCGATGTCGCCGTGCACGAACACGTGGTCCGGGTTGCCTTCCAGGCTGGACAGCGTCTGCAGGTTGCCGGCATAGGTCAGTGCATCGAGGTTGACGACCTTGACGCCACGGGCCACAGCCTCGAGGACGAAATTGCCGCCAATGAACCCGGCGCCGCCGGTGACAATCCATGTAGGCACTACCTGATCTCCTGTGTTGTTGATTCAACCGCGGCGCCCGACGGCAGCCTGCGAAGCGCCACAGCATACATCGGGCTTCCTGCCGGACTGCGTGCCGCAGGTGAACGGCACCCCGCATCGGCGCAGCATCGTTTCCGCGCCGCAGCACAACCATACGCATTCGCATGGTTGCCCCAAGCCAGCTAGAATCGGGATCCCACCCCCGAACCGGTTGCTGTCAGGACCGGACGTTCTCCCTGTTACTGAAGGACCCCGTACCAGATGAAAATCCTCGTCGCATACAAGCGCGTGGTGGACTACAACGTCCGCATTCAGGTCAAGCCGGACGGTTCCGGCGTGGTCACCGACGGCGTCAAGCTGTCTCCCAATCCTTTCGATGAAATCGCCCTGGAAGAAGCCCTGCGCCTGCGCGACAAGGGCATCGCCACGGAGGTGGTGGTGGCCACCATCGCCCCGGCCGACGCCCAGGCGCATCTGCGCAACGGCCTGGCCATGGGCGCCAACCGTGCCGTGCACGTGGTCACCGACCAGGCCATCCAGCCGCTGACCGCCGCGCGCACCCTGCTCAAGCTGGTCGAGAAGGAGCAGCCGGACCTGGTGATCCTCGGCAAGCAGGCCATCGACGATGACGCCAACCAGACCGGGCAGATGCTGGCCACGCTCTGGGGCCGCCCGCAGGCGACCTTCGCCAGCAAGCTGGACATCGCCGATGGCAAGGCCACGGTGACCCGTGAGGTCGACGCCGGCCTGGAAACACTGGAAGTGGATCTGCCGGCGGTCGTCACCACCGACCTGCGCCTGAACGAGCCGCGCTTCATCAAGCTGCCGGACATCATGAAGGCCAAGGCCAAGCCGCTGGAAACCCTGCAGCTGGCCGACCTCGGCGTTGAAGCCGCCGACACCTTCAAGACCACCCGGTACGCTGCGCCGTCCAAGCGCAGCAAGGGTGTAATGGTCAAGGACGCGGCCGAACTGGTGGCCGCACTCAAGCAGAAGGGGTTGCTGTAATGAGCAAGATTCTCGTCATCGCCGAGCACCACGACGGCAAGCTCAACGCCGCCACCGCCAAGACCGTCAGCGCCGCCGCTGCCATCAGCGGTGCCAGCATCGACGTGCTGGTGCTGGCCGCCGATCCGACGGCCGTCGCCGCCGAGGCCGCCAGGATCGCCGGCGTCGCCAAGGTCCTGACCGTGGCCAACGCCGCCAACGCACAGGCCCTGGCCCAGGTGCTGGCCCCGCAGATCGCCCAGCTGGCCAAGGACTACACCCATGTGTTCGGCCCTTCGACCACCTTCGGCAAGGACCTGATGCCCTGCGTGGCCGCCCTGCTGGGTGTCAACCAGGTCTCCGACCTGATGGCCGTGGAAGGCAGCCACACCTTCAAGCGCCCGATCTACGCCGGCAACGCCATCATCACTGTGGAAGCCCCGGCCGACCAGGTCGTGGTCGCCACCGTGCGTGCCGCGTCGTGGCCGGAAGCCGCGCAGGGCGGCAGCGCTGCCATCGAATCGGCCAGCGTCGATGCGGCACTGCCGACCCACACCCGCTTCGTCGGCCTGGCCGCCGGTGCCAGCGACCGTCCGGACCTGCAGAGCGCCAAGCGCGTGGTCTCCGGTGGCCGTGGTGTCGGCTCGGAAGAGAACTTCAAGGTGGTCTTCCAGCTGGCCGACAAGCTCGGCGCCGCCGTCGGCGCCTCGCGCGCCGCCGTCGATGCCGGCTACGTGCCCAGCGACCTGCAGGTCGGCCAGACCGGCAAGATCATCGCGCCGGAGCTGTACGTGGCCGTCGGCATCAGCGGTGCGATCCAGCACCTGACCGGCATCAAGGATGCCGGCACGATCGTGGCGATCAACAAGGACGGCGATGCGCCGATCTTCGAGATTGCCGATATCGGCCTGGTCGGGGATCTGTTCACGATCCTGCCGGAACTCGAGGCCGCGCTGGGCTGAGCGCCCGCCCGGGGTGCCGCGTAATCAACAGGTTACGCGGCATTCCCTTCCTTCTGGGGCCCGCAGGGACGCTGGCCTGGCTCACCCGTCCTTGCAGTGCCTGTCGCTATAATCCGGGGTCAACCCGTGTAAGGACTGCATTGATGACGCTCCCGTGTTTCAAGGCCTATGACATCCGTGGCCGCGTTCCGGATGAACTGGATGAACGCCTTGCCCGCCGCATCGGCGCCGGCACTGCCGCGTTGCTGGGCCCGGGACCGGTGGTGGTGGGACACGATATCCGCCTGAGCAGCCCTGCCCTCCTGCAGGCCGCCATCGAAGGCCTGACCGCCAGCGGCCGCGATGTCATCGACATCGGCATGTGCGGTACCGAGGAGGTCTATTTCCAGACCTTCCACCGCAAGGCCGCCGGCGGCATCATGGTCACCGCCAGCCACAACCCGATGGACTACAACGGGATGAAGCTGGTGCGCGAGGAGTCCAAGCCGATCAGCGGCGATACCGGCCTGTTCGACATCCGCGACTTCGCCGCCTCGGAGGCGCCGCTGGGAACCGGCCAGGGCGAGGTCCGCCAGGACACCGACAAGTCCGCCTACATCCAGCACCTGCTCGGCTACGTCGACGTGGCCGGCCTGAAGCCGCTGAAGATCGTCACCAACCCCGGCAACGGTGGCGCTGGCCTGGTGATCGACGAACTGGCGCCGCATCTGCCGTTCGAGTTCATCCGCATCCAGCACGAGGCCGATGGCAGTTTCCCGAATGGCATCCCCAATCCGCTGCTGCCGGAGAACCGTGCGGCAACGCGCGATGCCGTGCGCGCGCACGGTGCCGATTTCGGCATCGCCTGGGACGGCGATTTCGATCGCTGCTTCTTCTTCGACGCCGACGGCAACTTCATCGAGGGCTACTACCTGGTCGGGCTGCTGGCGACGGCGCTGCTGGCCCGCCAGGCGGGCGGCAAGATCATCCACGACCCGCGCCTGACCTGGAACACCGTGGAAATGGTCGAGCAGGCCGGCGGCGTGCCGATCATGAGCAAGACCGGGCATGCGTTCATCAAGGAGCGCATGCGTGCCGAAGATGCCATCTACGGCGGCGAGATGAGCGCCCACCATTACTTCCGCGAGTTCGCCTACTGCGACTCGGGCATGATCCCGTGGCTGCTGATCGCGCAGCTGGTTTCCACGACCGGCAAGTCACTGGGCGAGCTGGTGGCCGATCGCATGAAGGCCTATCCGTGCAGCGGCGAGATCAACTTCCGTGTCGACGATGCCAAGGCGACCGTGGCGCGCGTGCTGGCGCATTTCCAGCAACAGCAGCCGGTACTGGACCATACCGATGGCGTCAGTGCGGATTTCGCCGACTGGCGCTTCAACCTGCGCAGCTCCAACACCGAGCCGCTGCTGCGCCTGAACATCGAAACCCGTGGCGATGACGCCCTGCTGCGCGAACGCATCGCCGAGCTGACCGCCCTGATCGGCGGCACGCCGGCAAACCATTAACCGAAGGACGCACCATGAATCCCATCGTTCCCGTCATTCTTTCCGGCGGCTCTGGCACGCGTCTGTGGCCGCTGTCGCGCGAAGCGTATCCGAAGCAGTTCCTGCCGCTGGTCGGCAACGACACGATGCTGCAGGCGACCTGGAAGCGCGTTGCGTCGATTGCCGGCGCGGCACCGATCGTGGTCGCCAACCAGGAACACCGTTTCATGGCGGCCGAGCAGCTGCGCGAATGCAAGGTGCTGCCGCAGGCGCTGATCCTCGAGCCGGTCGGCCGCAACACCGCGCCGGCGATCGCCATCGCCGCGCTGCAGGCACTGTCGGCCGGCGATGACGCGCTGCTGCTGGTGCTGCCGTCGGACCACGTGGTCCGCAACGAGGCGGCGTTCCATGCCGCGGTCAAGCAGGCCGCCGTCGCGGCCGAATCCGGCAAGCTGGTCACCTTCGGCATCGTGCCGACGGCGCCGGAGACCGGCTACGGCTACATCAAGGCCGCCACGGGTGAAGGCGTGCGTGCCGTCGACCGCTTCGTCGAGAAGCCCGACCTGGCCACCGCCGAACAGTACGTGGCATCCGGCGAGTACTTCTGGAACAGCGGCATGTTCCTGTTCAAGGCCTCGCGCTACCTGAAGGAACTGGAGACGCTGCAGCCGGCGATCCTCGCCGCCTGCCGCAATGCGCTCGACAAGGCCGCACGCGACAACGACTTCATCCGCCTCGACGCCGAGGCCTTCGCTGCCAGCCCTAACGACTCGATCGACTACGCGGTGATGGAAAAGACCGCCGATGCCGCCGTGGTACCGCTCGACGCGGAATGGAATGACGTCGGCTCGTGGTCGGCATTGTGGGAAGTGTCCGACAAGGATGCCGACGGCAACGCCTGCCATGGCGATGTCATCGCCCTGGACTGCAAGGACAGCTATGCCTATGGCAACCGCCTGATCGCGATGGTCGGCCTGCAGGACGTGGTGGTCGTGGAGACCGACGACGCCGTGTTCGTCGGCCACAAGGACCGCGTGCAAGACGTCAAGGAGATTGTCGGCCGGATCAAGCGCGAGGGCCGCAGTGAAGCTGCCGCGCACCGCAAGGTGTACCGTCCGTGGGGCGCCTACGATTCCATCGACAACGGCGACCGCTTCCAGGTCAAGCGCATCACCGTCAAGCCGGGCGCGACCCTGAGCCTGCAGATGCATCACCACCGCGCCGAGCACTGGATCGTGGTCAGCGGCACGGCCGAGGTGACCCGGGGCGACGAGGTCATCCTGCTGTCGGAAAACCAGAGCACGTACATCCCGCTGGGCGTCACCCATCGCCTGAAGAACCCGGGCAAGCTGCCGCTGGAGTTGATTGAAGTGCAGTCGGGCAGCTACCTGGGCGAGGACGATATCGTTCGTTTCGAAGACCAGTACGGCCGCGCGGGAGGCTGATCGGTGAGTGCTTCGGGTGCCGGCCGTTCGAGGCCGTTGTGTGTTGATCTGGACGGCACCCTGCTGCGCAGCGACCTGTTGTACGAGACCTTCCTGAGGATGCTGGCACGGCAGCCCTGGATGCTGTTCGTGCTGCCGTTCTGGCTGCTGCGTGGCAAGGCCCACCTGAAGCACCAGCTGGCGGTGCACGGTGCCGGCGATCCGGCACTGCTGCCGTACGACCCGCGCGTGGTCGAACTGCTGCGGACCAGCAGTGATCGCAGGCGGGTCCTGTGCACGGCATCGGACGCGGCACTGGTGGAGCCGATCGCGCGCCATCTGGGCGTGTTCGACGACGTGTTCTGCAGCGATGGACACACCAATCTTGCCGGCCATCGCAAGGCCGATCTGCTGGTGGAGCAGTTCGGCTAGCGCGGTTTCGACTACATGGGCAACGCGCGGGTCGATCTGGCCATCTGGAAGCACGCGCATTCGGCCTGGGTGGTCAACGCCAGTGCCGGTGTCGCCCGCGCTGCGGCGCACTGTTCGGAGCTTGCCGCCCACTGGCCCCGCGAAGGCGGCGGCCCACGCGCCTGGCTCAAGGCGATGCGTGTCCACCAGTGGCTGAAGAACGTGCTGGTATTCGTGCCATTGCTGGCGAGTCATCGTTTCCTGGAGCTGGAGACCACGCTCAACGCGGTGCTGGCGTTCATCGCCTTCGGGCTGTGCGCATCCGGCGTGTATCTGTTCAATGACCTGCTGGACCTCGACTCAGACCGGCAGCATCCGCGCAAGCGCAAGCGCCCGTTCGCCTGTGGGCGGCTGGATCTGCGCTCGGGGTTGCTGGCCACGCCGGTACTGACCCTGGCCGGCTTCCTGCTGGCGGCCATTGTCGCCCCTGCGTTCCTGCTGGTACTGGCCATCTATTTCTGCCTCACCCTGGCCTATTCGCTGCGGATGAAGCAGGTGGTGATGATCGATGTGGTGATGCTGGCCGCCCTCTACACCATCCGCATCGTCGGCGGTGCCGCGGCAATCGACGTCACGCTTTCGTTCTGGCTGCTGACCTTCTCGATGTTCATCTTCCTCAGCCTGGCCATGCTCAAGCGCTACACCGAACTGCGCATGACGCTGGCCAGCGGCAAGGAGAAGCCCAGCGGGCGTGGCTACCACGTCGAGGACCTGGGACTGGTACAGGCCCTGGGTACCGCGTCGGGCCTGGCGTCGGTACTGGTGCTGTGCCTGTACATCAACGCGCCGGAAAGCCAGGAGCTCTACGGGCATCCGCTGTTCCTGTGGCTGCTGTGCCCGGTCCTGCTCTACTGGATCTGCCGCACCTGGCTGCTGGCCCACCGTGGACAGATGCACGACGACCCGGTCGTGTTCGCAGTGAAGGATCCCGGCAGCCTGATCACGGTGCTGGTGGGTGGCCTGTCGGTACTGGCGGCGATCTGAATCAGGCACATCACGGCTGCGCCACCGGCGCGCAGCCGTCATTCGAGCGCGGGGAATGACGGTGCCGTCGCTGCCCGCAGGCAGCGCTGGCAACCCGGCCAGGTGGGATCAGGCCGGACGCTCGGGCCCGGTGCGATCCAGCAGCATGGCTTCCTGCAGGTCGTAGAAGCGCCGCAGCGGATAGGCCTGCAGTGCCTGTGCGCGTACCTCGGCACGGCTTGCCGCATCGCGGCTGGCCATCAGGCGCAGCATCGCTGCCGCCAGTGCCGGTGCATCGCCGACCGGCACCACTTCGCCATTGCCGGTGTTCTGCACGATGGTGCGCACGCCCGGCAGGTTCGACGCGATCACCCGTGAACCACTGAGCATCGCCTCCAGCTGCACCATGCCGAACGCTTCATAGCGGTTGACGCTGGGCAGTACCAGCACATCGAGCTGCGCATAGAACGCCTGCAGTTCCTGTTCGCTGACGCGACCGCGCACGTCGACCGCATCCCCCAGCGCGGCGATGCTGCCGTGGATGGCATCCATGATGCCGCCGCCGGCGATGTTGTGGGTATCGCCGACCAGCACCAGACGAACACGGTCGCCATGCAGGGCATGGACCTGGCTGAAGGCCTCCAGCAGGACGGGCAGGCCTTTCTCGGCGACGAAGCGGCCCACGAAACCAAAGCGGAACACCCCGTCGGTACTCACCGGGCGATCCTGCCAGGGCATCGCCTTCATCGGCGCCAGCACTTCATGCTGCTTGTGGCGGATACCGGACAACCAGGCCGAAGAGCTCGCGTAATCATGGGTGAGCACCCCGACATCACGGGCGCGCCGCGTGGCCAGCCAGCAGGACACACGGGTCACGTTCACCGCCAGCCGGTCCAGCAGTCCACCCACCACGGCCATGTCGCACTGGTAGTTCACCACCAGCTTGCGGGCCGGGACCAGCAATGACAGCAGGCCCGATTCCAGCATCGGCATATGCAGGTTGACCACATCATGCTGCCGCGCCAGTCGGCGGAACCAGGTGATGAACTTCCAGCTCAGGACGCCTTTGTGCATGCGGGCGAACACCGGTGCGCGCACCACGCGCACGCCGTTGATGGTCTCTTCCACCGGCAGGGATGCATCGTGCTGGGTGGTGAGCACGGTGACCTCGTGGCGATGGGACAGGTCCTCGGCGAGCATCCGCGCGAATTCAGTCACCCCGCTCATGTAGGGCGTGTAGTAGGTCAGGACGATCAGGATCTTCATGCTCAGCTCGCGCTCACAAGTACCACGCCCAGCACGATCAGGCCGATGCCGGCCATGCGCAGTGGGCCGATGTGCTCGCCCAGGAACAGCACGGCAAGCACCGGTGTCACCACGTAGGTCAGGGCGATCATCGGCTGCAGCTTGGTCAGTGGCATGTACTTGAGCAGCACCACCCACGACACCAGCGGGATCATCTGCAGGATGAAGCCGGTCACCAGTGGCAGGTTGAACGCAGACGACAGCATGGGCAGGAGGCCGTCGGAATAGGTGACACGCCCTGCCCCGACCTTCAGCAGGACGGTTCCACAGGCGCCGAGGATGACCAGGCCAAAGACGATCAGGAGTTGCATGGGAGACCTCTTGCGCCGTGGCCGTGGCCCGACGCTGTTCGATGGATGATTGCGGAGACCGTCATTCTGCAGGCTCGGCAGGCACACCGCAGCTGATGCGGGCGTGGGACACGTTGGCGAACAGAGGCCGGGGATCGGTTGATAGACCCAACGCCTGCGGCGACGCAACCGGCCAATCCGGCGCGAGGACGACCACCGAGCTGCCGCCGGCCAGCGGCAGACTGACCTCGCCTTGGTGCCCGTCGACGGTTGCTGCTTCCACACCGTTGACGGTCACATGGATTCGTCCTTTGGTGGGCGGCTGCAGCAGATCCAGATCAACCTGCAGTCGTGCGCCCGCACATCCTTTGGGCACGAAGGTTTCAAGGCTGAAGGCGCCGCGGGTCCAGCAGTGATCCTGTTCGCAGGTGTGCCAGCCCGTACCCGCCTGGGCCAGCGGCAACTGACCGGACTGCAGCGAGAACAATGCGAATGTGGGATCTTCCAGGAGCGGGGCAGTACCCGGCGGCAGCGCTGGGCCCGTCCCGGGCTGCCTGAGTACCAGCAGCCAATCGGGTGATTCGGCACCGCGCAGGCTGTCATTGAACAGGGCATCGCTGTACCCCACCGGAGCGTCGCCACGGTCGGCAATGCGCGCGCGCACCCCGCGCCGATGCAGCTCCAGCACAGCGAAGTCCTGCTTGACGTAGCGCTCCGGCCCGTTGACCCCGGACGTGTCGATGACAACCTCATCTCCCTTCTGCGGCAGCCTGATCGCTTCCGAGAGGGCATGGGTGATACCCGAAGGCACATGCGAGACCAGGATCGATCGCGAACGCACGGCGTAGGCCGCCGACAGCGCCCCCAGCGTCGCCATCAGCAGCAGTACCACACCTGTGCGGCCGCGACGGCGCGCATGGCGCAGCAGAAGCCAGCTCAACAGCGCCACCCATGCCGGCCCGAGCACCTGCACCAGCTTGTGCTCGCCGTACTGATAGCCATGGCTCTGCACATAGGCAACCAGCACCATGCTGGCTGCCAGCAGGCCGACGAAGAACCGCCAGCGTCCTTCCCGGATGGAAAGCCATGCAGTCGACGCCATCAGCACCAGCCCGAGCATGATGGCTTCCGGATTCACGGCAGGTTCGCCGGTCATCAACAGGCCGGCGAAGGGAGCCGACAGCCACCAACCCCAGAAGGGCTGCCGGATGTACCAGCTGGGCCACGACGACTGCGCGACGATGCCACTGACCTGGGCATAGGATGCCATCAGCTCGGGCAGCATCCGGTTGAGGACGATCGCGCAGGCCAGCATCGCCAGCAGGCCGCCCAGCAGGAACACCCGCCAGGAACGCAGCCACATGGCCGTCACCAGTACGGCCAGGGCCACGATCATGCACGCATGCACCGCCGCTTCGCCGTATGCCATGCCGGTACAGCCCGCGGCTGCACCCAGCATGATCCACTTCGCGCCCAGCGACTGCATCGGCGTAAGCGCCCACAGCACGATCATCATCAGCAGGGCGCCCGCCATCGCCGTACCGATGTTCTCGTTGACCACCGCAAGCATCATGCCGGTACCCAGCATGCACAGCACCGCCAGCAGGAAGGCCACCGCGGTTCCCCGCGGCCAGCGACGCGCGCCGCCGAAGCGGCCTGCCATCGAGGGCAGCATGCCGAGCACCGGGAACAGTGCGGCGGTGCCGATCATCGCCCGCACCTGGTTTGGGCCTGCCTCCGGCACGAAGCTGGACGCCAGTGCCAACAGGCTGTACGCCCCATTGCGCTGCACGATGCAGCCGTTGCCGATGAACTGCATGCCCTGACCGCATTGCCCCAGCGCCCACTCGCGGGCCACCGTGGCCTGCTCGACCCAGAGCGGGTGCTGCATGGCCCATTTGGCACCGCCGTAGAAGAACACCAGATCATGGTTGGTGCCTTCAAGCATCCACAGATGCCGGGAGGCGAACATGAGATTCCACCATGCGACCAGCAGAACGCCCGCAAGCAGACTGATCGTGAACGCCCAGATCGACGCATGGGCGAGCGGATCGGCGAAGCCACGGCGAAGCGCCACGAGGGCTCCCACGGCCCCGCTGATCAGGAAACAGGGAAACACCACGTAGCCGGGCAGCCACGCATTGGCATTCATCAACAGAGCCAGTACGCACACGCTCGCAAGCAGCAACGCCTGGACCGGCCCGATCCGCCGCAGATGCGGGCTCACGCGGATGCCGGCGACGGCCAGCAGAGTCGAGCTGCCGATGACAGCAAGACACATCGCCAATACCGGCGCAATCAGTTGCCAGACATAATGCACTGCGTGTTCTCCCTGCACTGAAGGCGGGATCCGCCGAAGCGGACCCCGCGCTCTTTCAGGCCTCCGCGCGGGCCTGGTACATCCAACGAAGCGTCTCGCCCAGATCGAAGTCCGGCAATGAGCCGACCGCGGCCCGCAGCTTGCCGTTGTCACCACGCAGCGACTTGACCTCGTTGGCGCGGACGAAGGCGGGATTCACTTTCACTTCGATGTCGCGGCCGGAGATGCCACGCATGCGTTCGATGACCTCATGCAGCGAATGCTCCTGGCCGGAGCAGACGTTGTAGGTCTGGCCATTGCCCGGCAGTGCCAGCAGGCCTTCGTAGGCAGCGGCCACGCCCCGCACGTCATTGAAATCGCGCGAGACATCGGTGTTGCCCAGCTCGATCACATCGGCACCGCGGCGGAAGTGCGCCACGATCTTCGGAATCAGGAACTTCTCGTCCTGGCCCACGCCGGTGTAGTTGAATGGACGCACCAGGGTCAGCGGAAGCTGATCGATCCACAGCGCCGCCATGGCCTCCATCGCCATCTTGCTGACCGCGTAGTCGTTCTGCGGCGAAAGCGGCGCCTGCTCGTCGAGCACGCCGGACGCGTTGCCGTAGACATTGGCACTGCTGGCCAGCAGTACATTGCTCGGCGCCTCGTCCAGAGACGCCAGCGCTTCCAGCAGATTGCGCGTACCCACCACGTTGACCCGGTAGATCTCGTCGGCATCACCGTGGGCGACGAACGAGATCGCAGCCAGATGGACCACGCGCTGCGGACGCACTCTGGCGACGTGCTGCTTGAGCGCAGCACGGTCGAGCAGATTGACCGACGTTGCGGTGTCGCCGGAATGCAGATCATGCACATCGCAACCGGCAGCACGCAGGCGCTCGATCACGTAGCGCCCGGTGAACCCGGACGCCCCCGTGACCAGCACGCGCTGGCCTGACAACTCAGAACGAGAAGCCACGCTCGTTCCTCTTGAGGTCAGCCTCGACCATCATCTGGCACAGCTGTTCCAGGCTGGTCTGCGGCTTCCAGCCAAGGATGCGCTCGGCCTTTTCCGGGTTGCCGATCAGCAGATCGACTTCGGCCGGGCGGTGGAACTTCGGATTGATGCGCATCACGGTCTTGCCGGTGGCGGTGTCCACCGCGACTTCGTCCACGTCCTTGCCCTTGAACTCGACATCGATGCCGGCGCCCTTGAACGCCATCGCCACGAAGTCGCGCACGGTCTCGGTACGGTTGGTGGCCAGCACGAAGGTGTCCGGCTGCTCGGCCTGCAGCATGCGCCACATGCCTTCCACGTATTCCTTGGCGAAGCCCCAGTCACGCTTGGCGTCCAGGTTGCCCAGTTCCAGGACGTCCAGCTGGCCCAGCTTGATCTTGGCAACCGAGTCGGTGATCTTGCGGGTCACGAACTCGCGCCCGCGCAGCGGGCTTTCGTGGTTGAACAGGATGCCGCTGGAACCGAAGATGTCGTAGCTCTCGCGGTAGTTGACAGTGATCCAGTGCGCGTAGAGCTTGGCCACGCCGTACGGGCTGCGCGGGTAGAACGGGGTGTCCTCCACCTGCGGCACGGCCTGCACCTTGCCGAACATTTCCGAGGTCGACGCCTGGTAGAAGCGGATCTTCGGATTGACCAGGCGGATCGCTTCCAGCAGGTTCAGTGCACCCACACCGGTGATCTGCGCGGTGGTGGTCGGCTGGTCGAAGCTGACGCCGACGAAGCTCTGTGCGGCCAGGTTGTAGATCTCGTCCGGCTGGATCTTCTGCACCATCGCCAGCGACGTGCCGAGGTCGGTCAGGTCGTACTCCACCAGGTGCAGGTTCGGGTGGTTGGTCACGCCCAGCTCATCCAGGCGCCAGAAATTGACCGAGCTGGTGCGGCGGTAGGTGCCGTGCACTTCATAGCCCTTCTCCAGCAGCAGCTGGGTGAGATAGGCGCCGTCCTGACCCGTGATGCCTGTGATGATTGCCTTCTTCATTGCTTCTCGTCCTGATGATTGAGTGTATTTGCAGCCAGAACCTGCCGACGCGTGCGGAGGATCTGTCGAGCCATGGAGTCCAGACGGCGGGCCAGCGCAGGATACCGGTGTTCGGCGCGCCATTGTGCGGCACGCTGCTGCACTTCGGCCAACACTGGATCGCCGTCACGGCTGGCACGCAGCAGTTGCCGCAGACCGGCCGCAAGATCGGCCGGGGAGGTCCCGGGCAGACGGTGAACGACGTCGCCGACGTTGTCGAAGATCGCCAGCGGCGTGACGGCCACCGGGCGGCCTGAGGCCAGCCCGTAGCGGACTGCCGCGCTGGAGGATTCGCCGGTGCCCTGGTATGGGAACACCACCACATCGGCCTGCACCAGCTCCTGCATGCTCTCCTGGTCACGCAGGAAACGGGTCACCATCCGCACACGCGACTGCAGGCCGTGCTGCACGACGCGCGCCACCGCCTGGTCGATCTGCTGCCGCGAGACATCCACCGGATACTCGGCATTGATCATCGCCAGTTCGACGTCCACGCCCTGGGCGACCATCAACGCAACAGCGTCGATCAGTTCCAGCAACCCCTTGTGCGGCAGGAAGAAACCGTAGGAAACGACGCGCAGGCGTGCGCCCGTGTTTGCCGCCGCCGGCTCAGCCGGTTCCAGGATGCCGTGCGGGAACATCGCGGTGTTGCGCTCCACGCCGATGTCCTTGAGACGGTTGAGGTCGTGTATGGAGTGCACCAGCACGCGATCGCAGCCGGCCAGTGCCGGTCCCAGGTCGCGCAGCCGCTTGCGCGGATTCTCCGCGGCATCAACGGTTGCATGCATCATCACGATCAGGCCCCTGCCGGCCGCCTGCTGCCGCTCAAGGAAGGCCGAGAACGCGGGGAAGTCAAAGAAGCCGTACTGGAACTGGATGATCAGCGTGTCCAGCTTCAGACGCTCGATCTGCTGTTCCAGCCGCTCGAGCATGTCGCCTTCGCCCTGCCGCCAGCAGCGGACAACCTCTGGCCCATCGCGGAACGTGCGGTCATCGGCCTCGGCCGCCAGGATTGCCACCGGCGTTCCGCCGCTCTCCACGAGATAGCTGGCGTAACTGGCCACGCCGCAGCGCGTATTCCAGGTCGTGATCCAGCCGACGCGCGCATCGGGCAGCGTCGGCTGCGCCGCGAACGCGCGTACGTCCTGCTCCAGTCTCCGCGCGGCATCGGACCACGTGAAGCGCGACTTCAGAAGTCGCCGCGCGGCCTCGACCTTGTCCCGCACACGCGCTGGATCGGCGCCGTGCACCTCACGCATTGCGGCGGCCAGCGCGTCGACATCGGGTTCGGCCCAGACCGAATTGCGCAGATTGAAGTGGGTCTGCGCCGGGACGAAGCGGTAATCCACCATCCAGGCGGTTTCTTCGCTGCAGAAATCCAGCTGCCCCCCCCAGTTGGTGGTGATCACCGGCAGGCCGCCCAGCATCGCTTCGGCCAATGGCAGGCCAAAGCCTTCAGCCCGGCTCGGCGCCAGCAGCGCGTTGCAGCTTGCGTACAGATGCTTGAGCTGGGCGTCGCTCACGTCCTCCTCGATGATGTGCACGTCCGGATAATCCGGGTTGTCGCGGCGTGCGCCAGCCAGCCAGCGATGCACTTCATTGTGTGGATTGGCGAAGGTCTTGATGACGAGGCTGACATCGTCGGCGGCGCTGAACGCCTTGCCATAGGCCAGAAGCATCGCGTCCACGCCCTTGCGCGGGAAGCACGAGGACACGTGGAGGAAGCGGAACCCCCTGCCCGGCACCGGATACGTCGCATCGGCAACAATCTGCTCCCAGTGATCCACGCCGTTCCAGCAGACGCCAAGGGGAACCGACACGCCGTTATCCACCATGATCTTCTCGACATGATGCGAAACGCAGGAGATCCCCTGCAGGCTGTCATTGAACTCCTCGACCCACTCCTGCGGAAAACCGCTCTCCTCCCAGGGATAGGCGTGCAGCAGGTTCATCCTTGCGCGTGCATCGGCAACCCGTGGCGGATACAGCAGTCGGCTGGTCACATCGGCCTGGTCGGCCGGGATCGCGGCCACGGCAGCATGCAGCGCCGCCACGCGCGGATTGCGCGCAAGGAACTGCGGTGACGGATCGAAATCACCCGGGCCCTCGGTCGAATGCAGACCCACGCGGTGGCCACGATCGGCCAATGCTTCCGCGAGGCAACGGTTCACCAGGGCCAGGCTGTAGCTGCTGTCGAATGGCCCTTCCACGCGCCAAGACAGCGATGCGGGCAGCTCACCGCCGCGTGCGAGCGCCTCGTTGGCCGCCATTCCGGAGGAGATCAGCGCTGCCGCCTGCTGCAGTTCGAAGGGTTCCGGCTCGCAGCCGACGTCCAGCCCACCCACCGCCTGGACCAGGGTGCGGTAGCCGGCGTCGAGTGCAGGCGACGCGGCGACCCAGCGGCGATCGCGTGGCGCACGACGCGATGCGACCGCTTCCATGGCCTGCAGCGCGGCCTTGGCCGAATTGTCCCACGAGAACTTCGCCGCCTGTCGGGGAGCATGGGCACGCAGGGAATCGGCGAATGCGGTGTCAGTCAAGACGTTCTGCATGGAGCGGGCGATCGAAGCAGGCTCCGTTGGATCGAACAACGCATCTTCACGACCGATCACCTCGGGGATGCTGGTCGTGCCTGAGCCAATGGTCGGTGCTCCGCAGGACATGGCCTCCAACGCGGGCAGGCCAAAGCCTTCATGCAACGAGGGGAACACGAAGGCCGCCGTCGCGCTGTACAGCGCGATCAGCTCTTCGTCGGTGATATAGCCGGTGAACACCACCTGGTTGCTGACGCCGAGCTGCGCTGCCAGCACATCGAAATTGCGGCGGTCGTGCTCGGACACTTTGCCGGCGATGACCAGCTGCGTCGACGCACGTACGGCCGGATCCATCAGGGAGAATGCCCGCAGCAGACCCTCTGCATTTTTCCGCGGCTCCATTGCCCCGCTGTACATCACGTAGCGGCCACGCAGGCCGAAGCGCTCGCGGAACAGGGTCTGCTCGCGTTCGCCGATGGCCATCGGCACGAAGTGCGGCGAGATTGCCGAGGAGATGTTGACCACACGCGCCGGATCGATATCCAACGCCTGCAATGCCTCCTGCCGGGCATGCTGGGAGATCGACAGCAGCAGGTCGGCGCGCTTGAGCGACTCGACCTTGTCCATGTACCAGGACCGGACCCAGTCCGATGCCAGATAGACGTCGGGATTGAGCAGCGGAATCAGGTCATAAAGGGTCAGCGCAGTCGCCGCCCGTACGCCCGGCAACTTGCCGATCGAGCCGACCGCACCGCCCTGGGAACCTTCGAACAGGCTGGATACGTGGATGAAGTCGGGCTGGAGGCCATCCAGGAACGCTTCCCACATCAGCTCGGATGCACCACGCCGCCACGCATCCGCGGCGTTCGGCCAGCCTACCCGGCTGAAGGTATCGAACTGACGGATCCGTTCCTGCGGGACCAGGCCATCCAGGGCCTGGCGGATGTCGCCGATGCCATCGGGGAAGGTGCCGTTGACCGCCACCCAGATCTCATGGTCGCCCGCATTGCGGGCCATCGCTTGCGCCAGCGAGGTCGAATAGCGCCCGATGCCCCGGAATCGGCTCTCGGTCTGTGCACCCTGCAGGTCAATCAGCACTCTCATCGGGCAGCCCTTTCATTCCTTGAACGCTTCAGGTCTTCCAGCACGCGCCGGGCCCGTCGATCCAGATGGACGACAGTGACTTCGTGCTCGTTGCCCTCCATCGCAGCCAATCGCGCCCGCTCGATCTCGAACAGCTGTTCGCTGATGGCGATCTTCTGCAGGCGCTGGTGAAGGAAGGGAATGCGCGTAACCAGGGGCTTGGCCAGGCGTCGCAGCCACGGTGCGGCCATGGCGACCTTCAGCGCGCGCACGACCGCCGGCCGCAGCGCACGTTTCATGCGGCCCAGCACGCTGGACGACAGGCGTCGGCGGACGGCCCGGAACGGCCGCGTGAGCTGCCACGAACGGCTGCGTTCGATCGCATCCAGCTGCGCGCGCACCTGCTCATGCGCCAACCACCAGCGATGGGCCTCGTGCTTGCCCTTGGTGACCTGCTCAGTCAGCTCATGCAGTTCGGCCAGCGCCTTCCTGTCGAGCAGGGTGCGCTCACGCTCATGCTTGCTCACCAGTTCCCGCTGGGCCACTGCCATCGCACGGACCGCGCCTTCGTGCTCGCTGCGCAGCCTTTCCATTGCCCGGGCGTTGTGCTCGGTTGCCCCGGCGGATTCTTCCTGCGCCCGCTGCAGTGCCGCATCCAGATCCTGGATCCGCTCGTTCAGTTCGACCTCGCGTCGATCCGCCAGCGTCTGCAGTTCGTGATAGGCCAGGTTGATCTGCGAGCAGAACTGCGAGCCCGAACTCAGACTGAAATCATCGAACACATTGGGTCCGCTCTCGAATGCCGCATCCAGTTCGGGATGCTGCGCACTGGCGTAGAACCGGTTGAGGCCGTCGAAATAGACGAACCGGTACCCCTTGTCGAGCAGGATCGGTTCCCAGTTCTGGTGGGATTGTTCCGAACTCAGCGGACGCGTGCTTTCCACCACGACCAGCCAGGGCAAGCGGGTATCGCGCTGCCAGCCGCGCAGCACCAGTTCCTCTGCGCCCTCGACGTCGACCTTCAACCAGTGGATGTCAGTGGCTGGCACCTGCTCCAGCACGGTGTCCAGCGTCAGCGCCGGTACACGCACGTCGGAGACGTTGAAGCCCGCCTCCCGATGTTCGGCAGCGATGGCCGGATCCGTGGTGCTCAGGCCGGTATCGGCGATGTTGAAGAACTGCAGTATCCCGGGTTGATCGCTTACGGCAACCTGCAGCACCACCTCATCCGGCCGGCGATCGCGCAGCAGGTTGGCATACTGCGGCGTGGGCTCCACGTGCACACCGCGCCAGCCATGCTCGTAGAACATCCTGCTTACCGAGTCGGTATCGGGGCTCTGTGCGCCCACATCGACATAGCAGCCATTGACCACATGTGACAGCGCGCGCCAGAGCATGACGTCTTCGAAATTCTGCGCGTAGGAAATCAGCTTTGACATGGTTGTCCGTCAGTCCGCCTGCACACCATCGGCCGATGCGCGGCTGCGTTCGACGCTGAAGGCAGCATCGAGCCAGTTCGATCCGATGAACGTGGTCCTGTCGGCATTCATCACGTCGAACACCAGCAGGTTGTCCACCCACTCGAAGTTGTCGACCATGTGCGTTTCGGTGCTGACCAGCGCCGGCGACACCGAGTAGGAACCCGGGCCCAGCGTACAGGTGAAGTCCAGGTGGTAGACCACCTGTTCTCCGCCCCGTACATCACGCTGGACCTGACCGGTATGCCAGGTGTTGCTGCCCCAGATGATGTGGCCCTGCTTGTCGCGCAGCATGAACCCCAGTACCAGGCTGGGCAGGTCGGCACTGACCTGTGCCTTCAGTTCAAGCCGGAGCTTCTGGCCAACGGTTGCCAGCTTGACCTCCTGGCTGCTTTCGCCATCGAGCAGTCGCAGCGATTCCACGCGGGCCTGGCCGGTCCCGCTCCGGGTAGTCACCCAGCCGGATTTGCCACGGCGCTGCTCGACCGCAAGCGTCTCGTTTTCCTTCTTCGCGATCAGCGCGTTGTAGAAATCGATGACCTCGTCCGGCTCGCCATCCTTCAGCACTCGTCCCTTGTCCAGCAGGATCGCGCGGTCGCACAGTGCCTTCACGTCGCTGAGGCTGTGCGAGACCAGCATGATCGACGTGCCCTCCTCGCGGAAGCGACGCATGCGGTCGAAGCTCTTGTGCTGGAAGTAGCTGTCGCCGACCGACAGGGCCTCGTCGACGATCAGCAGGTCCGGGGTGAATGCAGTGGCGACGGCAAACGCCACGCGCACCTGCATGCCGCTGGAATAGGTACGCACGGGCTGGTCGAAATACTCGCCCACTTCGGCGAAGGCCTCGATCTCCGGCATCGCGGCTTCGATCTGCTCCTGCGAGTAGCCCATCAGGCCTGCGGAGTGGAACGCGTTCTGGCGACCGGTGAGGTCGGGGTTGAAGCCCATGCCCAGCTCGAGGATCGCCGCAACGCGGCCGGTCCGCGTCACCTGGCCCTCGGTGGGCTGGGCGGTGCCGGTGATGAGCTTGAGCAGGGTGCTCTTGCCCGCGCCGTTCTGGCCGATCACGCCCACGGCTTCGCCGGGCGCGATGGTGAAAGACACATTGCGCAGCACCCAGTTCTCTTCCTTGGGCCGCGTCGGCACACCGAACCAGCGGGCCGCGCGCAGCCACTCGCTCGTCCAGACGCGATACGCCTTGCCGACGTTGTCGACCTTCAGTTCACCACTCATAGCGCATCCACCATTTCCGGGCTGGCACGACGGAACATCACCAGCGAAGCCAATGCCAGCACCACCGTGGCGATCATCAGCCACAACAGGTCACCCCAGACCGGCGGCTTGTCGAACAGCAGCACGTTCTGGTAGCTGGTAACCAGCGGCAGCAACGGGTTGAGCCGGAAGATGGCCTGCACGCGCTCGGGCAGAATGGTGATGTGGTAGACGATGGGGGTCAGCCAGAACAATGCCTGCAGGACCACCGGGACGACCTGGCCGATATCGCGCATGAACACGTTGAGCACGCCCAGCAGCAGGCCCAGCGCCATCGAGAAACTCAGCGTCAGCAGCATCAGCGCCGGCAGCCACAGGGCCTCGGCAGTTGGCATGTGGCCCATCACCGCGAACACCGCGAAGATCGCCACCAGCAGCAGCACGTTGTTGACCAGCATCGTGCCACCGGCGATGAACGGCAGGCAGATGCGGGGGAACGACATCTTCTTCATCAGGTTGCCGCTGTCGACGAACAGGTTCACTGACTTGCCGATGGTCTCGGAGAACATCGTCCAGCACAGGGTGCCGGACATCAGGTACAGCGCGTAACCGTACTTGTCATCGATGCCCGGCAGCTTGGCGGCCAGCACCTCGGACAGGATCGTGGCGAAGATCAGCACCTGCATCAGCGGGTGGATGATCATCCACAGGGCGCCCAGGCGGCTGCGGATGAAGCGCAGCCGCAGCTCGTTCTTGATCGAGGAAAAAATGAAATAGCGGTAGTTCCACAGGGCTTTCAGCATACCCAGCATGTCGAATCCTCGTGCCCGGTGGGGGTGGTTCTTGGGTTCATCGGTCGTGTCGTTCCAAAGACTGCAATCGAGCGCGCATGGCCGTTGCGGCGGCCTGCAGGCTCATGGTTTCCAGGATGTCGCTGCGTGCCTGCGCGCCGATCTGCTGCGCCAGGCCCGGTTCACGGGCGAGCCGGCGCATCCACGCTGCCGCGGCCGGCACGTCGGCCTCGGCCCAGGTGCCGCCATCGGCGAAGGGATACTCCCCCGGGCGGATCGGCACCGTGCGGAACGGCACCAGGCAGCTGTTGCCCTCGTTCATGAAATCGAGATTGCCCGACCAGGCGGTGGCGATCACCGGCTTGCCACGGGCCATGCTCTCGGCCAGTCCGAGCCCCAGCCCTTCCGCGCGGTGCAGCGAGACATAGGCATCGGCAGTTTCCTGCAATGCGTGCAGCTGCGCATCGTCGAGCACCTGGTCGCGTACCAGGATGCGCGGATCGCCGGCAGCCTGCTGCATCAGCTCGCGCAGCCGCTGCGGATGGCGGAAGCCGTTGCTGCACTTCATCACCAGCTGCACGTTGTCCGGTGCGCCATCGAAGGCCGCGCGGAACGCCGCCAGCACCGCCCACGGATTCTTGCGGTGGATCGACGAATTGAAGTCGAAGCTGCACAGGAACACGAAGGCGTCGTCGTCCAGGCCGAAGCTGGACCGGGACAGGTCCGCGCCGGGCTGCGGCACGATCGGATGCGGAATGCGCACCACCGGCTTGCCGGTCGCGCGCCGGAAGGCATCCTCGACGAAGCGGGTGGAGACCCAGACTTCGTCGACCTGCTCCAGCGTTCGCTGCCATGCGGCCGGCACGGTATCCAGTTCCCAGAACCAGAACGCGATGGTGTAGGTATCGCGCGGCAGGCGGGGCGCCAGTTCACCGAACAGGTCCGGATTCACGAATACCAGGTTGAAGGGATACGGCGCGCCCCGTCCCAGCTGACCGGACAGGCTGTGGTCATTGCACGCGTGCGGGATGCGGAGGGCGGCATCGTTCACCGCAACCGGATATCCCTCACCCAGCAGGGCCCGGGCATACATCCGTGCCGTCTGCCCCAGGCCGAACTGGCCGTGGATGTAGCCGTACAGATTGACGCCGGGCCCCAGGGTGGGATCTGTCGGCGGGAAGACCAGCGCTTCACCGCGCGCGTCGCCAGCGGCCGGTGCGGGCAGCGTGGGGAAACGTGCCTGCTCCAGTCCGCGGGCAAGCCACCAACGGCGCAGCCCGCCCAGGCGGGCGCGCAGGGCGTGGACGATGCGACGTGGCGCCCGCCTCCCTCCCCTGCTTTCGTCGTTGCTGGCCATGGTGCGGCTCAACCCAGCGCCCGTTCCAGGTCCAGCTGCAGGTCGCCCAGGTCTTCCACCCCCACGCTCAGGCGCACCAGCGCATCGCTGATGCCCAGCTGCTCGCGGCGCGCGACCGGGATCGACGCATGGGTCATCACGGCAGGATGGTTGACCAGGCTCTCCACGCCGCCGAGCGATTCGGCCAGGGTGAACAGCTCGGTCTTCTCGCAGAAGCGCTTGGCCGCCTCGAAACCGCCCTTGAGGACGATCGAGACGATGCCGCCGTAGCCGCCCATCTGGCGGGTCGCCAGGTCGTGCTGCGGGTGCGAGGCCAGGCCGGGGTAGATCACCTTGTCCACCGCCGGGTGCTTTTCCAGCCATTGGGCCAGGGCCAGCGCGTTGGCGCAGTGCGCCTTCATGCGCAGCGGCAGGGTCTTCAGGCCACGCAGGGCCAGGAAGCTGTCGAACGGCCCCTGCACGCCCCCCACCGAGTTCTGCAGGAACGCCATCTGCTCGGCCAGTTCGGCGTTGTCGCCGACCACGACCATGCCGCCGACCATGTCCGAATGCCCGTTGAGGTACTTCGTGGCCGAGTGCAGGACCAGATCCGCACCCAGCTCCAGCGGACGCTGCAGCATCGGTGAGGCGAATGTGTTGTCCACCACCACGATCAGGCCGTGGCGCTTGGCGATGGCGGCGACCGCGGCGATGTCCACGATCTTCAGCATCGGGTTGGTCGGGGTTTCGATCCACACCATGCGCGTGGCCGGCGTGATCGCAGCCTCGAACGCGGCCAGGTCGGTCAGATCGACGAAGCTGAAGTCCAGCCCGGCGGTACGACGGCGCACGCGCTCGAACAGGCGGAAGCTGCCGCCATAGATGTCATCCATCGCCACTACGTGGCTGCCGGCGTCCAGCAGTTCGATCACGGTCGAGCTGGCGGCCATGCCGGAAGCAAAGGCGAAACCGCGGGTTCCCCCCTCCAGCGAGGCGACGCAGCGCTCATAGGCAAAGCGGGTCGGATTGTGCGTACGCGAGTATTCGAAGCCTTGGTGCTCGCCCGGGCTGGACTGCGCATAGGTCGAGGTGGCGTAGATCGGCGGCATCACCGCACCGGTGCTCGGATCGGGCGACTGGCCGCCGTGGATGGCCAGGGTGGCCAGGGCGAGCGCGCGATCCTGGGAAGAAGCGTTGGACATGTTGATTCCTGATGGGCACCGGTGGACGGTGCCGTCGAAGGAGCGGAAGTCTATCAGCGCGGCCTTAACAACCTTTGACGCGAATAAACGTGAATTCAGCTGCGATCGTCTGCGATCTTCGCGTTACTGAACGCGACGCCGCAGGTAGTTGAGCAGATCGATCCGGGTGATCAGGCCGAGGAAGGCATTGCCGTCCATGACGATCGCCACCTGGCCACGATCGAACACGGGCAGCAGGGCTTCGATCGGCGACTTCACGTCCAGCCGGTCCAGCTTGCTGACCATGGCCGTGGCCACCGGATCCCGGAAGCGCGCCTCGTCGCCGTAGACATGCAGCAGTACGTCGCTTTCATCGACGATGCCGACCAGCTGGTCGCCCTCCATCACCGGGAGCTGCGAGACGTCGTACAGCTTCATCCGCTGGTAGGCGGTGGTCAACAGATCATTCGGGCCGATCACGACGGTGTCGCGCTGGCCGTACGGGCGCAGGATCAGGTCGCGCAGGTCGCCGTGCTGCGGGCGCTCGAGGAAGCCGTTGTCCAGCATCCAGTAGTCGTTGTACATCTTCGACAGGTACTTGTTGCCGGTGTCGCACACCAGCACCAGCACCTTCTTCGGCGTGGTCTGCTCGCGGCAGTACTTCAGTGCGGCGGCGAGCAGGGTACCCGTGGAGGAGCCACCGAGGATGCCTTCCTTGCCCAGCAGTTCGCGTGCGGTGTGGAAGCTCTCGGCGTCGCTGATGGCATAGGCCTTGGTGACACGGCTGAAATCGGAGATCGAGGGCAGGAAATCCTCGCCGATGCCTTCCACCAGCCAGCTGCCCGACTTGTCATTGAGCACGCCATCGTTGATGTACTCGGCCAGGATCGACCCGACCGGGTCGGCCAGCACCAGCTCGGTCTTCGGCGACAGCGTGGCGAAGGCGCGCGACAGGCCGGTCATGGTGCCCGAGCTGCCGCAGCCGAACACGATGGCGTCCAGATCGCCGCCCATCTGCTCCAGGATCTCCGGGCCGGTGCCGAATTCGTGGGCGGCCGGATTGTCGGGGTTGCCGAACTGGTTGATGAAGTAGGCGCCCGGCGTCTGCTCGGCGATGGTCTTTGCCAGGTCCTGGTAGTACTCCGGGTGGCCCTTGGCCACGTCCGAGCGGGTCAGACGCACTTCAGCGCCCATCGCCTTCAGATTGAAGATCTTTTCCCGGCTCATCTTGTCGGGAACGACCAGGATCAACTTGTAGCCCTTCTGCTGGGCGACCAGGGCCAGGCCCAGTCCGGTGTTGCCCGCGGTGCCCTCGACCAGCGTCGCGCCCGGCTTCAGGTCCCCGCGCTTCTCCGCTGCCTCGATCATCGACAGGCCGATGCGATCCTTGATCGATCCGCCCGGGTTGGCGTTCTCGAGCTTCAGATAGAGCTCGCAGACACCGGTGTCCAGGCGCTGGGCCTTGACGATCGGGGTCTGGCCAATGAGTTCGAGGACGGAAGAATGGATGGGCATTCGCAGGACTTTCGGTTCGCGCCACACAGGGCCGGACAGATGATTATCCGACGGATGGCGCTGAAAGTCAGGTCAGTCCGGGCATGGGCGTGACGCTGCCGGAAAGGGGATGCGGACGGCCCCGGATCGACGAGGAGACCGGTACCGTCCGCATCGATGAGACAGGGACGTGCGGGCCAAGGCACCACCGCCTGTGGTGCCTTGGCGCGGCCGCCGTCATCGGCGGTACCGCGACGCCAGGGCGCGAGCGCCTGGCCGGGCCTTCTGTGGCCGGATCACGCCGTTCCGGGCGTGACGAGGTGCGTCACAGCGTGGCGGACGTCGTTGGGAGCGGTGTTTCGTACATTCGCAGAAGTCGTTGCTTGGCCAGCAGCTTCTCACGCTTCATGCGACCCAGGGTGACATCATCGATCGGGAGTACACCCAACTCCGCGTCCATGCACTTCTTGTTCAACTTGCGGTGCTGGTCATGGAGTGCCCTGAACTCCGGATCACGCGCGCGACGTGCGTCGATCTCGCTCTGGGGCTGATCTTCAAACATGATGGACCTCCTTCGACAGATACGCGAACGCCCCGGCCGCAAGGCACGGGGCGTTGTTCATGGAGGAGCGCCGTTCGATGGCTGCATGGGTGCGCACAACGACCTGCGGCACTGGCCTGCGCACGTCGGTCTGCTGCGGTTCGCGCCCTGCTTGCATCGGCCCGGCCCTCCCATCGTCCGGTCCGCGGCATTGCGTCCCGGACGATTGACCCTACGCCTGCTCCGGGCGGGGTACAAGACCCCTGCGACAAAAAGACCGAACCCCGCCGGGGCGGGGTTCAGGCTGAATGCTCAACGCAACGAAAAACAAACAATATCAATCAATTACGGGGCGATGATGACCTCGGCCGAGCGTGCCCGGGTCGACGCCGCCTTCTTGCCGCTGATCTGGATGCGGTTGCTGGCGACACCGCCCGCCACCAGTGCATCACGCAGGGCCTCGGCGCGCTTCTGCCCGACGCCGTTGGCGCTGTCGTAGGCTTCGATGCGCAGCCGGCCCTTCTTGCCGATGTTCAGGTACTCGGCCAATGCCTTGGCCTGGTTGCGCGCCCCGGCGGACAGACTGGAGCCGCCAGCTCCGAAAGCATCACCGGCGAAGGTGAAGACCTCGCCGCGTCCGTCGAACTTCGAGCCCGGCAGCTTCTGCCCGGACACCAGCTCGGCCTCCTCGCGGGCCAGTTTCGCCGCATTCTGCTGGGCCGCGCTCAATCGCTGCTGCTGCTTGCCGGCCACGCTGGTCAGGGCGTTCTCGGCGTCCTGCCGCGCCAGCGTCTCGGCCTCGGCAGCCTGACGCAGGCGTTCAGCTTCCTCGGCCTGCATCTGCGCCTGCATGCGCAGCTGTTCGGCCTCCTGGCGGGCGCGGGCGGCATCGCGGCGGCTCGCCTCGATCAGCAGGTCACTGCGGGTCCGCTCGAGCCGATCGACCTCACGGGCGGCCAGGGCCGCGCGTACGGCGGTCTCGGCGATCTCGACCCGGCGCTGGGCCAGGTAGGTCGCCAACTCCTGGTCGCGGCGCTTGGCCTTGTCCAGGGTGGCAATGGCCTGCTGGGCCTGCATGCGCTCGAAGGCGCCCAGTTCGGCGGTGTCCGGATTGGCCTGGATGGCCATCAGGCGCTGGCTCAGCTGGGCCACCACGGGGTTGTCGGCCGCCAGGGCAAGGGTCGGCAGAGCCAGCAGTACGGCCAGGGTTGCGGCGTTCACGGGTTTCACCGGCGGTCCTCCCCGGTCGAGAGCTGGCGCTGCAGCTGGTTCACCTCGTTGCGGCGCAGCTGCAGCTGCGCGGTGGCAGTGGCCTCCTCGCTGCGGGCGCGGGCCAGGTCGGCATCGGCCGCCGCGCGCAGGGCCATGGCCGGGGCGTTCTTGCGTTCGCGGCGATCGCCAGCGGCGCGCTGCGCCTGCTCCAGGCCCTGCCGGGCCAGATCGATCAGGTCCGGGGCGTACTGGTCGGCATCGGCCTGGGTGGCCTTGTCCACCGCCTGCCGGGCCTGGGCCAGTTCCAGCGCACCGTCCTGCGCCCAGGCGGGGGCAGACAGTGCGAATGCAAACGCCATCACATACAGGCCGTGGCGCATTCGTGCGAAGCTAGGTCGTTTCATTGGGGAGGCCGTACCGGTTGTCGGTTCACGGCCATTGTCGTCAAGCCAGCGCCGTGCTTGCAACGGGCGCCGGCAGTTTCGTTGGGGAAAATTCGCGATGGATATCGGCTACTTCCTGAAGCTGATGACCGAAAAGAACGCCTCGGACATGTTCCTGACCACCGGAGCACCGGTCTACATCAAGATCGAGGGGAAGCTTTATCCGCTGGGCAACACCGGCCTGCCGCCCGGCATGGTCAAGAAGATCGCCTATTCGCTGATGGACGAGGGCCAGGTGCCGCAGTTCGAGCGCGAGCTGGAGCTCAACATGGCCATCGCCCTGGCCGATGCCGGCCGTTTCCGGGTGAACGTGTTCAAGCAGCGGGGCGAGGTCGGCATGGTCATCCGCGCCATCCGCAGCCGGATCCCGAGCATCGAGGAGCTGAACCTGCCGCAGGTGCTGAAGGACGTCATCATGACCCCGCGCGGGCTGGTGCTGGTGGTGGGGTCCACCGGTTCCGGCAAATCGACCTCGCTGGCGTCGATGATCGACCATCGCAACAGCACCACGACCGGACACATCCTCACCATCGAGGATCCGATCGAGTACCTGCACAAGCACAAGATGTCCATCGTCAACCAGCGTGAAGTGGGGCTGGACACCCATGCCTTCCACAATGCGCTGAAGAACGCGATGCGCGAGGCACCGGACGTCATCCTGATCGGCGAGATCCTGGATGCCGAGACGATGGAAGCGGCCATCGCCTTCGCCGAGACCGGCCATCTGTGCCTGGCCACGCTGCATTCCAACAATGCCGACCAGACCATCGAGCGGATCCTCAACTTCTTCCCGGAAAGCGCGCACAAGAACGTGCTGATGAACCTGGCGCTGAACCTGCGTGCGGTGATCAGCCAGCGCCTGGTGAAGAACAAGGACGGCCGCCGTCTTCCAGCCACCGAGGTGCTGATCAACACCCCGATGATCCGCGACCTGCTGCGACGCGGCCAGGTGCACGAGATCAAGGCAGCGATGGAAGCCTCGCTGGAAGAAGGCATGGAGAGCTTCGACCAATGCCTGTTCCGGCTCGCCAAGTCCGGCGTGATCGAGCAGGAGGAAGCCTTGCGCGCTGCCGATTCGCGCGACGGCCTGGCGCTGAAGTTCCGCCTCTCCGAAGGCAGCAGCGGCGAGCACGACCCGTACGCCGACTATTCAGCAGGCCAGCCGAGCATCACCCACGGCTTCTGATCCACCCCCGCCGGGCCATGCCCGGCGGCAGTGCACGCCCGTCGGTAGCGCCGGGCCATGCCCGGCGGCAGATCCTGAAGAGTTCAGGGGCTGTCTCATCCAATGAGACAGCCCCTGCGTAGCGTGCCGTCATGGACACCCTCCGCAAGCTGGCCATTCTTGCCGACGCCGCCAAATACGACGCCTCCTGTGCTTCCAGCGGGTCCGGCAAGCGCGACTCCCGGACCAGCGGTGGCATCGGCAGCACCGAGGGCATGGGCATCTGCCACAGCTACACGCCGGACGGCCGCTGCGTGTCCCTGCTGAAGATCCTGCTCACCAACTTCTGCGTCTACGACTGTGCGTACTGCATCAACCGCGTCTCCAGCAACGTGCCACGCGCGCGTTTCAGTGTGGATGAGGTGGTCGCGCTGACCCTGGACTTCTACAAGCGCAACTACATCGAGGGCCTGTTCCTTTCCAGCGGAATCATCCGCAATGCGGATTACACGATGGAGCGCCTGGTGGAAGTCGCCCGCCAGCTGCGCGAGGAACATCGCTTCGCCGGCTACATCCACCTCAAGACCATCCCCGAAGCATCGCCGGAACTGCTGGCAGCGGCCGGCCGGCACGCCGACCGTCTTTCGATCAATGTCGAACTGCCCACCGAGGCCGGACTGACGAAACTGGCTCCGGAGAAGACCGTCGGCTCGATCCGCGGCGCCATGGGCGAGCTGCGCTGGCGCATCGAGGAAGCCAAGGAGGCCGGCAAGGCATCGCGTGCGGTCACCGCGGGCGCGCCGCGCCGGACGCGAGCGAAAGCCCCGCGCTTCGCACCGGCGGGGCAGAGCACGCAGATGATCGTCGGTGCCGATGGCGCCAGCGACAGGCAGATCCTCTGCAGCGCCGACAATCTGTACGGCAGTTACCGGATGCGCCGCGTCTACTACTCGGCGTTCAGCCCCATTCCCGACGCCAGTCTGCAGTTGCCGGTGCAGCCGCCGCCACTGCAGCGCGAGCATCGGCTGTACCAGGCGGACTGGCTGCTGCGCTTCTATGGCTATGGCGTGGAGGAGATCACCGACACCGCGCAGGGGGGCATGCTGGATCTGGACATCGATCCGAAGATGGCTTGGGCGATCCGCCATCCCGAGCGCTTCCCCGTCGACCTCAACCGTGCGCCGAAGGAACTGCTGCTGCGGGTTCCCGGGCTCGGCGTACGCAACGTGAAGCGCGTGTTGATGGCGCGCCGCCATGGCCGGCTGCGGGTGGCGGACATTGCGAGGCTGAAGGCACCGATGGGCAAGCTGCTGCCGTTCGTGCTGCTGGCTGACCACCAGCCACGCAAGGCGCTGGAGGATCCTGTGGCATTGCGCGCGCGCCTGGCCCCGCCGCCCCGCCAGGGATCGCTGTTCGATGCGCCGCCGGCGGCCTGACGCCCAGCGCTGGTCGCTGCGGGTCGATCCCCCGTGGTCGCTCGATGCCTGGCGGGGTGCAGCGCGCGAAGCGCTGCTGCGCGGACTGTCGCCCGAGCAGCTGGACTGGTTGGAAAGCGGCGCCGGGTCGTTGCTGGACGCTCCAGCAGCGACCCAGGCCCCGCTGCTGGAAACGCCCCCCGTACCGCATGTGCCGAGTGCGTTCCTTGAGCTGGCCTCCACCTGCCTGTGCCATGCCGATGCGCAGCCGATGCCACTGCTGTACCGGCTGCTGTGGCGGATCGTGCACGGCGAGCGCGCGCTGCTCTCCAATCCAACCGACGCCGATGTGCTGCGCGCGATGACGATGGCGCAGGCGGTCCGCCGCGACACGCACAAGATGAAGGCGTTCGTGCGCTTCCGCGAGATCCCCGGCGAGCAGGATGCCTTCATCGCATGGTTCGAGCCGCAGCATCGGATCGTCGACCGGGTCGCGGCGTTCTTCGCACGCCGCTTCGCTGGCATGCGCTGGGCCATCCTCACCCCCTACCGGAGCGTGCACTGGGATGGCCAGGCGCTGTCCTTCGGCGCTGGCGGGCACCGCGAGCAGGCGCCGGCGGAGGACGCGCGCGAGACGCTCTGGCAGACCTACTACGCGAGCATCTTCAATCCCGCACGCCTCAACACGCGGATGATGCAGCAGGAGATGCCTGCCCGGTACTGGCGGCACCTGCCCGAGGCGCAGCTGCTGCCCGGGCTGATCCGCGATGCTGGCGACCGCGTGCAGGCCATGCACGATCGCCCGGCGCAGCCACCCCAGCGGCGGATTCCATCACGGCAGGCGACATCCCCGGTCCCCTCACCCTCCAGTGATCTGGCTACCCTGCAGCGCCAGGCAGCGGGCTGCCGGCAGTGCCCCCTGTGGGAGTCCACCACCCAGGTGGTGTTCGGTGAAGGGCCTGGCGATGCACGGGTGATGCTGGTCGGCGAACAGCCGGGTGACACCGAGGACCTGTGCGGACGCCCCTTCGCGGGACCTGCCGGCGCCCTGCTGGACCGTGCCCTGACCGAGCTGGGTATCGCCCGCTCCACGCTGTACCTGACCAACGCAGTGAAGCATTTCCACCACGAGAGGCGCGGCAATGTGCGCCTGCACAAACGTCCGCAGGGCCGCCATGTGCAGGCCTGCCGTCCGTGGCTGCTGGGCGAGATCGAGCGGGTGCGGCCGGCGATCATCGTGTGCCTGGGCGCAACTGCGGCGTCGGCGGTGTTCGGCAGCCATTTCAGCCTGACGCGTGATCGTGCCCGTTGGCACACCCTGCCGGATGGCACCCGGGGCTCTGCCACGGTGCATCCCGCATGGGTGTTGCGGCAGGCCGACGAGGTCCGTCGAGAAGACGCCTACCGGCTGTTCCGCGATGACCTGCGGCAGTTGCTCATCGGGGATGCGGAATCCACCGGGCGTCGCCCCGCGCTGCCACCGACCAGCGAGGGGTAGCGCCGGACCATGCCCGGCGATCGCAGCGGCAATCAGGCCGCGTCGACCTGGTTTTCGGGGCGCGCACGCTCGAATGCGTCCAGCGCCTGGCAGGCGGCTTCGATGCGGCGCAGGGTCGGATACGGCGACAGATCCAGACCAAAGCGATGTGCGTTGTACACCTGCGGCAGCAGGCAGATGTCGGCCAGGCCGGGCCGGTCGCCATGGCAGAAGGTGCCGGTGTCGCTGCTGCCGGCCAGCAGGGTTTCCAGGGCCGCAAAGCCTTCGGCGATCCACTGCAGCGTCCACTGGGTGCGGACATCGGCGGACAGGTGCAGGCCGCGTTCCAGATGCTGCATCACCCGCAGGTTGTTCAGCGGATGGATGTCGCAGGCGACCAGCTGCGCCAGTGCACGCACGCGGGCGCGGCCGGCCGCATCGGCCGGCAGCAGCGGCATCTGCGGAAAACGTTCGTCCAGATACTCCAGGATCGCCAGCGACTGGGTCAGCACCTGCCCGTCGTGCAGCAGGGTCGGCACCCGCTCCTGCGGATTGAGTACGCGATAGGCTTCGCCGTGCTGTTCACCACCGTCGCGCAGCAGATGAACCGGGCGCGCCTCCCAGCGCAGGCCCTTCAGCTCCAGGCCGATGCGCACGCGGTAGGCGGCGCTGGATCGCCAGTAGGTGTACAGCACGATGCCGTCGTCGACCGGGATCTCCATCGCCGCGTCCCTCCTCAGGGCCTGGCCGCCTGCTCGATGCGCTGCTCGATCGCACCGAAGATGCTGTTGCCGGCGGCGTCGAACATTTCAATCCGCACCACGTCGCCGAACGACATGAACGGTGTGCTCGGCTTGCCGTCGCGCAGGGTTTCCACGGTGCGCTGCTCGGCAAAGCACGAAGCGCCCTTGCTGGTGTCCTCGTTGGCGATGGTGCCCGATCCCACGATGGTGCCGGCGCCCAGCGGACGGGTCCTGGCCGCATGCGCCACCAGCTGGGCGAAGTTGAACTGCATGTCCACGCCTGCCTCCGGCGCACCGAACCACGCACCATTGATGTGGGTGACCAGCGGCAGGTGCACCTTGTTGTCCTGCCAGGCGTCACCCAGTTCGTCAGGGGTGACGAACACCGGCGACAGTGCCGAGCGCGGCTTGGACTGCAGGAAGCCGAAGCCCTTGGCCAGCTCGCCCGGAATCAGGTTGCGCAGCGAAACGTCGTTGACCAGACCCACCAGCTGGATGTGGCCGGCGGCCTGCTCCGGGGTGACCGCCATCGGCACGTCGTCGGTGATGACCACCAGTTCGGCCTCCAGATCGATGCCGTACTCCTCGCTGACCACCTTCACCGCGTCGCGCGGGCCGTAGAAACCGGCACTGGTGGCCTGGTACATCAGCGGGTCGGTGTAGAAGCTTTCCGGAACCTCGGCCCCGCGGGCGCGGCGGACGCGCTCGACGTGCGGCAGGTAGGCGCTGCCATCGACGAATTCATAGGCGCGCGGCAGGGGCGCCGCCAGCGTCTGCGGGTCCAGGTCGAACACGCCATCGGCGTCACCGGCATTCAGTGATTCGTAGAGCGCGTTCAGGCGCGGTGCGACACGGCTCCAGTCCTCCAGGGCCTGCTGCAGGGTGGCCGCGATGCCGGTGGCGCGGACGCCGTGGCGCAGATCACGCGAGACGACGATCAGGGTGCCGTCGCGGCCGCCTTCCTTCAAAGAACCAAGCTTCATGGGTGGGTGTCCGGAGTCATGGGCAAACAAGTTTCAAGTGTAATCAAATATGGGGCGGCGCCAAGCTGCAGCGCCGCATCGCTCCACCCTACCGTAGCGGGGGTCAGGCAGGGCTGCGCCCTGCACCTGCTTCAAGCCAGGGCAACGTCAATGGCAACAGCCGGCTCTGGGTTGTCTGCGGATTTGGCGGGGCGGTGTGGGCGGGCAGGACACGCCGTAAACCCATCCCTGGGGGCTCGATGGCGCCATCCATGGCGCCAACGGTCCTGCCCGCCCACACCGCCCCACCTTTGAAAGTTTCCCGGTGACGGTCGGTAGATCCACGCCACGCGTGGATGAAACCTTTCGGATATCGAAATCCAAACGGGGGTCAGATCCGTTCCGCCAGTTCGCAGGAAACTGTCGAAGGCGGGGTGGGTCCGGTGGCGGGAGTGTCCGCGGCATGGATGCCGCGGCCAAGCCCCCAGGGACGGGTTTACGGCGTCTCCCGCAACCGGACCCACCCCGCCTACCTTCAGGAAGCCCGCTTTTGACGTTGACGTTGACGTGGCTTCGGCCTCTGCGGGTGCAGGGCGCACCCCTGCAGAGAGAACCCTTACCTGAACAGGCCTTTTTGCGTGAAGTCTCAAACATCGTTTAGACTTGCGGAGTCTGCAGCGGCCGTCCGTTTCCCTCCGGGATCGCCGGCGACCAGGGTCCGCCCTCTTCGCCCGCCCCCACTCCGACGCCGTTCGTCACGCATTCCAGCCTGCGCTTCGTGCCGGCTGCACCCAATTCTCGCAGCGCGGTTCACGGGAACGCTCCGAGTCAGCCGATCAGTTTGATCTGCCCCCGTCTGTCCATTCGGACAGGCGTTTCTTGTACTTGGAGCACACTCGATGTCTTTTGAATCGCTGGGCCTGGCGCCCTTCCTGCTGCGTGCGCTGGCCGAGCAGGGCTACGAAAACCCGACCCCGATCCAGCAGCAGGCGATCCCGCTGGCGCTGGCCGGTCGCGACCTGCTGGCCGGCGCACAGACCGGCACCGGCAAGACCGCAGCCTTCGGCCTGCCGCTGCTGCAGCATCTGGGCACCGCGCCGCAGGAAGTGCGTGGCGGTGGCCCGCGCAAGCCGCGCGCACTGATCCTGGCCCCGACCCGCGAGCTGGCCACCCAGGTGCATGACAGCCTGCGCGGCTACAGCAAGTATCTGCGCATCCCCAGCGCCTGCATCTACGGCGGCGTCGGCATGGGCAACCAGCTGGACATCCTGCGCCGTGGCGTGGACCTGCTGGTAGCCTGCCCGGGCCGCCTGATCGATCACCTGGAGCGTCGCAGCATCGACCTGTCCGGCATCGAACTGCTGGTGCTGGACGAAGCCGACCGCATGCTGGACATGGGCTTCCTGCCGTCGATCAAGCGCATCCTGGCCAAGCTGCCCAAGCAGAACCGTCAGACCCTGCTGTTCTCGGCCACATTCGAGGACAACATCCGCCAGCTGGCGCTGGAGTTCATGCGCAACCCGGAACAGATCCAGGTGACGCCGAAGAACACCGTGGCCGAGACCATCACCCATCGCGTGCATCCGGTCGACGCCGGCCGCAAGCGCGACCTGCTGCTGCACCTGCTGGCACAGGACAGCCGTGAGCAGACCCTGGTGTTCGCCCGGACCAAGCACGGCAGCGACAAGCTGGCCGCGTTCCTGGAGAAGTCGGGCATCAAGACCGCGGCGATCCATGGCAACAAGAGCCAGGGCCAGCGCCTGCGTGCGCTGGGTGACTTCAAGGCCGGTCGCGTGACCGTGCTGGTGGCCACCGACATCGCGGCGCGCGGCATCGACATCAACGAGCTGCCGAAGGTGATCAACTTCGACCTGCCGATGGTCGCCGAGGATTACGTGCACCGCATCGGCCGCACCGGCCGCAACGGCTCCACCGGCCAGGCGATCTCGCTGGTGGCGCAGGACGAGGTCAAGCTGCTGCGCGCAATCGTGCGCCTGCTCGGACGCGACATGGACATCCGCGATGTGCCGGGCTTCGAACTGCAGGTGCCGATCCGCTGGGGCAACAGTGCGCCGGGCAAGGCCGAGCACGACACCGGCGAGCGCGCCCCGCGCAAGAGCCACGCGCGACGTCCGCACGGCGATGCGCCGCGCCATGCCCACGCCGGCCCGAAGAAGGCCGGTGGTGGCCGTCGTGAGGGCGGTGGCAACGGCCAGCAGCGTGCCGGCGCTGGTCAGGGCCAGCGTCGTGGCGGAGGCGGCAACGGCGGTGGTCGTGGCCGCGGCCAGGGCGGCGGCGGTCGCGCCGGCTGATCCTGACTGACAGGAATGAGGCGTCCCGCTGCGCGGGGGGCCTTGCATCGGGGACGGCGCTGGCGCGCCGTCCCTTTTTTGTTGCCCGCGCATCAATCAATGCGCCAGACGCCTCACCCGCGTGCTTTCGCCGGATTCGCCAGATTCCCGAAGAAGATCGCATTGATCAGCAGTCGATCCGTGCCATGCCAGTACTTGCGGTGTGCCGGATCATCGGCGAACAGCACCACGTTGCCCTTTCCCTGGGCCGACACCAGCAGCCACGCACTGCCTGCCACCCGCGCACGATTGCGCTCGGACAAGTAACCGTTGACCCGTGGTGACGCGTCGATGCGCACCACCGTCGAGAACGGATTCGCACTCGGCTGCAGCGTCACGCTGTTTTCCTTGTTCACCGCCAGCTGCCGGCCCGGCACGCCGAACGCCAGGGGATGGCTGGTATCGACATCGGCGCTGAGGATGTTGCCGCTCACCCGCTCGATCGCAGCGATGTCGCGCTGGTCACCGAAGGCGCGACGGGATTCGTCGCCGGCCTCTTCGTTCTTGCCGGTCTTCTCGCCATCGGCGAGCTTCTGTTCGATCGCCCACTTCGACGCGCTGCCATAGGTCACCAGCGAGCCGCCGGCCTGCACCCAGCGCTTCAGTGCGGCCACCGCGGTCGCATCGACACTGCTGTAGGTGCCACCGGACAACACGAGGGTGGTGTAGCGATCCAGCGGAACCTTGCCCAGCTGCTGCGGATCCAGCTTGCTGGCCGGCAGGTGCAGGTGCTGGTCCAGCAGGAACCAGGCCGATCCGATCTCGGTGGCCGCCACGCCTTCGCCCATCACCAGCGCCACGGCCGGCTTGCGCAGTGCCTTCACGCCATCGCTGCCGAGATCGATGCCCTCGCGGCTGCGGCCACTCGACAACGCATGCACCTGTACGCCCGAAGCACGTGCCGCCGCGGCCACCGCGTCGAGCAGGGCCGCCCCCTGCAGTGGCTGGCCGGCGACCGGAACGACGATGCTGCCGGCCGCGAAAGCCACATCGCCCTGTGCGGTTCCGGCGGTGAACGGCTGGAATGCAGCGCGGGCGGCCAGTCCCCTGCCCTGCAGCTCGGCCAGCGCACGGCTGGCGTTGTAGTCACGCCAGTCGATGGCATAGGCGAACCCCGCCTGGCCGCCGACGACCGCGCCCTGCAGCGGCGGCAGCTCGCTCACCTGTGCACCACCGTCGATGCGGCTGCGGCTGCCGGCGAAGGCCACGCCGTAGGCCGGCGCGATGGCGTAGCTGGTGCTGCCATAGAACACGTCGCCCTTGATCGGCGGCGTCTCGGCGAAGATCGAGTGCACCAGGCGGAACTGCGCCTGCTGCACGGGCACGACATAGGCACTGCCTGCCTGGAAGCGCTTCCCCTCGACGGTGACATCGCGATCCAGCGCGCGTACCTCGATCCGGTGCAGGAGCAGCAGTTCAAGCAGGCGCCGGGTCAACGCCGGATCATGCGCGTCGCCGAACACGAAGGTCTTCTGCGGCTGCTGCGCCGCCTGCTTCAATGCGCTCTGGAAGAAGGTCTTCTGCAGGTCGAACAGGCCACTGCGCTCGGCCACCGCACCGCGCACCGTGCCCAGGCCGGTGGCGACCTGGTTGCGGATGGTGAACGGGAAGGTCAGCAGCCCGTTCACCGACTCCTGCACCCGTCCGCGCGAACTGGCCTGCTCGACGGTGACACCGACCGCGCCATGGAAGTCCGGATAGGTCGAGCCATACACCGGCGAGAAGTTGTCGAAGTTCTCACCCGTGTAGTACAGCGACCCCAGTGCGTCCAGCGCCTGTGCGTGGTACGTGGCCAGCGTCCTGTTGAACTCGTAGGAGGCGGCCGGGATCAACGGGCTGTGCATGCTCTTCGGCGAAGGCTCGAAGTAGTACGTGCTGTCCTTGCCCATCTCGTGGAAGTCGATCTGCACGTTCGGGTACCACTGGTGGAAGGCGGCCACCTTCGGCCGCGAATCCTGCTGGGTCAGCGCCAGCCAGTCGCGGTTGAGATCGGTGAAGTAATGGTTGGTACGCCCCTGCGGGAACGGCTCGACATGCTCCTTGTCGGCCGGATCGGCCGAGGCCGGGTCCGATGCCCAGGCGTTGTGCCAGTTGGCGGCACGGTCACGTCCGTCCGGATTCTGCGCCGGGTCGAACAGCACTACGGCCTGCTGCAGCCATTGCTGGGTTTCACTGCTGCGATTGGCCACCAGGTAATACGCGGTGAGCATCGCTGCTTCGCCGCTGGACGTTTCATTGCCGTGCACGCTGTAGCCCAGCCAGACCACCACCGGGCTGTCACCGGCTGCGCTGCGCGGTTGTGCCGGATCGACCAGGGTCGCGTGCTGCTGGCGGATCTGCTCCAACCGCGCCTGGTTGCTGGCCGCGGTGATGGTGGCGATCAGCAGGGGGCGGCCTTCATAGCTGCGTCCAATGTGCTGGACGCGGATCCTGTCCGAATGCCTGGCCAGTTCCTCGAAATAGGCGACCAACTGGTCGTGGCGGGTGTAGCGGCTGCCGATCGGATAGCCGAGGAACTGCTCCGGCGTGGGAATGGCGCTGTCGAACGCGTCGGCCGCGCTGGCCTGCGGGAAGAAATAGGCGCTCTGCGCCTGCGCCGACAACGCGGGGAACACTGCGCTGGCAGCGGCGATCAGCAACGGAAGAACGGCACGACGGTGGAAGGACACGGTGACTCCCCGGAAACAGGACGGCAGAGGGCAACGTGGCCGGTCACGGCAGGTGACCGGCCACGGCGTTGGATCAGAAGCGGTAGTCGAAGCCCAGTGTGAAGTAGCGACCCCGCAGGTCGTACTGGGTGAAGTCATACGGCGCACGGATGCCCGGGAACGACGCATCGTAGGGCGGCGTCTTGTCACCCAGGTTCTGCACCTTGGCGTACAGGGTCAGGCTGTCGATGCCGGTGTACCCCAGGTACAGGTCGTACTGGCTGTAGCTGCCGACACGCTGCTGCACGGCCTTGGCGGCGGTACTGGCTTCCTGCCGATAGCTGCTGGTGTAGTACCAGGTCACCGCCGCGTTGAAGTCGCCGTACTTCCAGTCCAGCGTGGTGGTGGCCTTGTCCTTGGGCAGGGTGGCGCCGAGGTTGCTGCCGGCGTAGTCGACCAGGGGCCCACCGACCACGGTCGGACGGCGGTAGTCACGGACGTGGGTGTAGGCCGAAGACAGGGTGAAATCTCCCAGGCGCGCCGTCGGAATGCGCTGGCGCAGTTCCACGTCGATGCCCGATGTCTTCAGCTCGCTCAGGTTCTGGTAGCGGTTGTAGACGGCCTGCAGCTTGCCGCGCTCATCGCGCTGCACGGCACCGGCAACGTTGTCGTTGATCAGCGTCTGGGTGTTGTTGGTGCCGATCAGGTTGTCGAGCTGGATACGGTAGTAGTCGACACTCAGATTGGTGTTCGCCCACGGTGACAGCACCACGCCGAAGTTCACGCTCCGGGTGCGCTCCGGCTTCAGGTCACTGTTGCCCACGGTGAAGAACGTCGGGCTCTGCCGCGAGCCGGGCACATCCGGGTCGCGCGGATCGACCACGCTGCCGTAGGAGATGCTGGTGCTGTTGGAGTTCTCCGACAGCGAGGGCGCACGGAAGCCCTTCGAGGCCGACGCGCGCACCAGCAGGAAGTCCAGCGGTTGCCAGCGCAGTCCGAGCTTCGGCGAGAACGCATCGCCGAAGTCATCGTAGTGATCGGCACGCGCAGCGGCGGACAGTTCCAGGGTCGAGGCCAGCGGCACGTTCACTTCCGCGTACGCAGCGCTGACCTGGCGCTCGCCGTGCACCTCGGCGATGGCCGGACGCACCTGCAGGCCGGCATCGATCTGCCAGGGGTTGTTCGAATCGAGCTTCTCGCGGCGCCACTCGGCGCCAGCGGCAAAGCCGATGTCACCGGCCCAGGTGCGGCCCAGGCTGCCCGAGATCTTCGCATCGACACCCTGCAGCTTCGATTCGGCCGGACGCAGCGTAGCGATGTTGATCGCATCACGCACCGACTGCGGGGTGGCCGCCGGGTCGAGCAGATTGTAGCTGCCGCTGGCCAGCGCATCGGCCAGCGCCCAGCGGTTGGCGAAGCCGCCCGAGACGGTCTCACGCTCGCTGCTGCGCGCACCGAACGCCGCCACTTCCCAGTCCCAGTTGGCGGTGGTGCCGCGCAGGCCGAACACGCCGCGATAGGCGGTGGAGCGGTTGGTCTTGATGGTGCCGCCGAGATCGAAGAACGTGTACTCGATCGGCACGGCACGCCCGTAGGGATTGTACGGATTGCCCGCCGGCAGCTGCGACGACACCGGCTCGGCCAGGCCGGTCTCGGCATTCAGGGCGAAGCGGCCGCTTTCCAGCGTGAAGAACGGGCTGCTGCCGAACCAGGCCGCGCTCTTGATCTGGCTGTACAGCACTTCACCGAACGCTTCGACGTTGTCGCCCAGGCGGAAGGTGCCGTTGGCATAGGCCTGGTAGCGCTTCGTGGATGGAATCAGCGTGGTGTACGGCGCTTGGTTGAAGCCGCAGGTGTCGCCAGCCAGGCCGTCGATCGGAGCGCTCGCGACGCGCGTGGTCCCGGTGGGGCAGTTGCCGCTGGCGTCGAGCATCGGCACCGACACGCCATTGATCAGATAGCGCGCACCCTTGGCCGACCAGCCGTTCCAGCGCCCGCCCGGCAGGTCGGTGTAGATGCCACTCTTGGTCAGATCGCGCTCGTCCTGGTCCAGGCGGTCGCGGTTGTAGCCCTGCAGACTGAACAGGATGTTGTAGCCATCGCTGTCCAGATCACCGAGGCCACCCACGAACTTCAGGTTCTGCTCGCGCAGGCCCCCTTGGTCGGCGCCTCCGAAGCTGCCACCGATCTCGGCACCTTCGAAGTTCTGGCGGGTGATGATGTTGACCACGCCGGCCACGGCATCGGAACCATACACAGCCGAAGCACCATCCTTGAGCACTTCGATGCGCTCGACCGCAACCAGCGGCAGGGCATTGAGGTCGACGAAGGTATCGGACAGGCCACCGGCCGGGAAGCCGTAGTTTGCCACGCGACGGCCGTTGAGCAGCACCAGCGTGTTCTTCGGTGACAGGCCGCGCAGGCCGATGCTGGCCGAGCCGGAGGCCCAGCCGTTGTTGGTGGTCTCGTTGTTGGCATTGCCGGTGTTGGCGGAGATCGAGCGCAGCACATCGGCGACGGTGGCCTTGCCGGTCTGTTCCAACTGCTGGCGGCCGATTACCTGCACCGGATTGGACGCCTCGGTATCGGCGCGCTTGATGTTGGAGCCGGTGACGCGGACGGCGGCCAGGGTACTGGCTTCGCCACTGGCGGCAGCGGTGGTTTCGGCGGCGGCGGACAATGGCGCGGCCAGAGCGGCGGCCAGGGCCGCCACGAGCAGGGTGTGCTGGGGCATGACGATGTGTGGGGTGGTGGTAGGGCGACGAAGTTCCGCAGTAATCCATGACTGGCCGGGGTCCGACCAATAACATCTCTTCATACGGATATAAGAGAAGCTAACATCTCTTCATCCGGATGGAAATAGTCACTCCGCTTCGGGGCCGGCGCGATCCCGGTCGGATGCGACAGCAGCGGCGTACAATCCGCTCATGGAAATCTTCAAAGTCTTCATGCTTGAGGCGGCCCACCGCCTCCCGAACGTACCGCCGGGGCACAAGTGCGCGCGCCTGCATGGCCACTCCTTCCGGGTGGAACTGAAGGTCGAGGGCGAACCCGGCGCGCAGAGCGGCTGGATCATGGATTTCGGGGACGTGAAGGCGGCCTTCCAGCCGATCTACGAACGCCTGGACCACCACTACCTCAATGACATTCCCGGCCTGGAAAACCCGACCAGCGAGAACCTGGCGGTGTGGATCTGGAACGAACTCAAGCCCGCGCTGCCGGCGCTGAGCGAGATCACGGTCCACGAGACCTGCACCTCCGGCTGCCGGTACCGGGGCCCCGGCGCCTGAACAACTCATTGATATCTAAAGGTTTCTAAAGGCGCCTTGGGCGCCTTTATGATTTTTGTTGCAATGCGGCATCATCGGCGTATGCTGCAATGCATCAAGTCCTTTCCTGACGCCCATGACCGCCGCCTTCAGCGATCGCTTCAGTGATGCCACCCGCCAGCTGGCCGCCGCCGCAACGCGCGCGAACCGGTTGGCGCTGGAGAACGCTGAAAGCATGTTCGGCGTGCAGCTGAAGGCACTGGAACGCAACCTGACCGCGACGGGCGGCTGGCTCGGCGAGCTGGCACGAAGCGAAGATCCGGCCGGATTGCTGTCGCAGGGCGCTCAGCTGTGGCAGGACAACCTGCAGCGGTTCGGGCAGGCCCAGCAGGACGTGGTCGGTCTTGGCCTGCTGGCTGGACGCTCCTGGTCCGAGCTGGTGCAGGGCTACAACGAATCAACAGCGGACGCGACCGGCCACACGCCCTGACGCGACGCTTTCGCTCATTGCATGGGTCCCTCCCCCCATGCAATCCGGACCCGGCAGATCCCTCCCTCTGCCGGGTCTTTTTTTATTCCTCGCCTGCGTGCAGATGCGCGTCTTCGCCCGAGCAGATCGCGAGCGCAAAGGCCTCGCGCCGGCCGGCAACGTGTGGGCAAATGTCCCCCGGCGCCGGCCTGTGGCCATCGCCTCCTCCTTTACTTTGCCCACACGCTGCCGACCACCACGATGCTCGGCTTGCGGCGCGTAGTGCCGTCGCTTCCGCACCTCTGCGCACCGATAACCCTGCACGCCGGGCGGATGCCCTTGTGTGCGAAGTAAAGGAGGAGGTGACGGCCACCGGCCGGCACCGGGGGACATTCGCACGCAAGGGCATCCGCCCGGCGCCACACGGAAAAACGCATACACCTGCGCACAGGCAGCCTCAGCCCGAGCCGTCCCATCCCAGTGCGGAGTCCGCACACCGCTGCGTGCCGATAACCCCTCAACGCCGGGCGGATGCCCTTGCGTGCGAAGTAAAGGAGGAGGTGACGGCCACCGGCCGGCGCCGGGGGACATTCGCACGCAAGGGCATCCGCCCGGCGCCACACGGAAAAACGCACATACCTGCGCGAAGGGGCAAACACCGCCACCCGGAAACCAGCTGCGCCTAGGCCACCGCCGCCGACTCCGCCCGCGGCAGCTCGAACACGAACGTCGCCCCTGCCTCACTGTCGCGCAGCGCGATGCTGCGGCCATGCAGCTGCACGATACGTTGCACGATCAGCAGCCCCAGGCCACCGTTCTCGCCCCGTCGCGCCCCCAACGCAGCAGGCGCCTGGAACAGCTGCGCACGCACCGCAGCAGCAACGCCGGGACCGTCATCAGAGACGATCACCTCCACGCTGTCAGCCACCGCGCGCAGCCGCACCTCGATCCGCCCTCCCTCCGGCGCATGGCGCAGGGCGTTGTCGAGCAGGTTGGTCAGCACCCGCTCCACCAGACCCAGGTCCGCACGTACCAACGGCAACCCCTGCGGAAAATCCGCGTGCAGCTGCTGGCCGCGCGCCTGCGCCGCCAGCTCGAATTTCTGCAGCACGTCCTGCAGCAGCTCGGGCAGCGCGAACACCTCCCACTCCAGCCGCACCTCGCCGTGTTCCAGGCGTGCCAGCTCGAACAGCGCGCGCGCCAATCGCCCGACCTTCGCACTCTGCGCCAGGGCAATACCCAGATAGCGCCGGCGCTCCTCCGGCGACAGCGTCGCGTCCTTCAACGCCATCGTCTCAAGGTAGCCATGCAGTGAAGACAACGGCGTGCGCAGATCATGCGAAATGTTGGCCACCAGCTCGCGCCGCTGCAGGTCCTGCTGGCGCAGCTGCTGCCACTGCTCCCCCAACCGCTGCGCCATCTGCGCATGCGCATGTTCGAGGATGACCAGTTCATCGCGCTCGCCCGGCCGCAGCGGGCCGGGCGGCGGCAGCGGCGTCGGCGCATCGATGTCGAATGCCTGGATGCGACGTGTCAGGCGGCGCAGCGGCCGGGTCACCCAGTAGAACGCCACCAGGCCGGCCAGCAGGCCCAGGCTGCCCACCAGCATCACCGACCACAAAGTGGTGTTCCACTGGTTGCTGGCGGCGAGGTCGTCGGCGAGCATCTGCCGGTGCTCGCCCACCAGCACCACGTAGACGTAGCCGGCCTGCCGCCCCTGCACCACCAGCGGCGCCACGCTGAACACCTTGCGACCCTCGCTGCTGCGCGGATCGTCGCCCAGGATCGGCAGCGGCGCGCCCGCCAGCAGACGGCGCAGCGGTGCCACGTCCACGCGGTTGCGCATCAGGTGCCCGCTGGGTGCGTCGTGGCCGAGAATGCGGCCCTGGTCGTCCAGCAGGTACACCTCGACGCTGGGGTTGACCGCCATCAGTTGTCCGAACAGCGCACGCACCGCCGCATCGCGCATGCCGCTGGTATCCATCAGCTCACTGCGCTGCGCGATGTGCTCGGCCAGCCCCAGCGACAGCCGCTGCACGACTTCCTGCTCGTGCCGTGTGTTCGAGCGCATCTGCAGCGCCAGCAGCGCCATGCAGCACATCAGCATCAGCGCCGCGATCACCGCCGCCAGCTTCTGCCACAGGTTCGGCCGGATCATGCCGCCGCTCCGGCCGGGTCCACCAGCTTGTAGCCCCGGCCCCAGACCGTCAGCAACCGCCGCGGGTTGGCCGGATCCGTTTCGATCTTGCTGCGCAGGCGGTTGATATGGGTATTGACCGTATGCTCATAGCCATCGTGCTGGTAGCCCCAGACCTGGTTGAGCAGTTCCATCCGCGCGAACACCTGGCCGGGATGGCGCGCGAAGAACAGCAGCAGGTCGAACTCGCGCGGCGTCAGTTCCAGCGGCCTGCCATCCACGTCGGCAGTACGCGCGACCGGGTCCAGCTGCAGTCCTCCCAGCTCGATGGCACCGGCATCGATGCGCGCGTTCTGCGCCATGGCCTCGGCGCGACGCAGCAGGGCACGCACGCGCGCCACCAGCTCCGGCATGGAGAATGGCTTGGCCAGATAATCGTCGGCGCCGAGTTCCAGGCCGACGATACGCTGGGTTTCGCTGCCGCGTGCACTGATGATGATGATCGGGACATAGCGCGCCATCGCCCGTGCGCGCTGGCAGACCTGCAGGCCATCGACACCGGGCAGCATCACGTCCAGCACCAGCGCGTCCCACGGGCCTTCCTGTTCGAGCAGGCGCAGCCCGCCATCACCGCTGTCGGCGTGGGCGACCTCATACCCCTCATCGCCCAGGTGCATGCGCAGCAAGTCGGCGATGTGGGCATCGTCTTCAACGATCAGGACACGTTTCGGGGACATCGGCAGCTCGGGCCAGGGGGGAGGCTGAGCGCATTGTGGCGCGGGATCGCCGCCGATACCTCACGAAAAATTGAATCCTGCGTGAGGATTCGTTGACCGGAGCAGGCGCAGCATGGCCCCGTCGCCCCTTCCCGGAGTCCGCCATGCCCCTCACCCGCCGCCATCTGCTGGGTCTGGGCGGTATCGCCACCACCGCCGGCCTGCTCGGTCTCGGGGCCTGCAGCCGCGCCGCGCCAGCGGCAGCAGAAACGCGCCCTGCGCGACAGTTCGAGATCATGCGCAGTGATGCTGACTGGCGCCAGCGGCTGACCCCGGCCCAGTACGCAGTGCTGCGCCAGCAGGCGACCGAACGCCCTTGGAGCAGCCCGCTCAACAAGGAACACCGGCAAGGCACGTTCACCTGCGCCGGCTGTGCGCTGCCGCTGTTCTCTTCGTCCACCAAGTTCGAGAGCGGTACTGGCTGGCCCAGCTTCTGGGCACCGTTGCACAACGCTATCGGTGAGGACCGCGACGTCACCTTTGGCATGCTGCGGGTGGAAGTGCATTGCCGCCGCTGCGGCGGCCATCTGGGCCATGTCTTCAACGACGGCCCACGCCCTACCGGCCTGCGCTACTGCATGAACGGCGCGGCGCTGGCCTTCCAGCCCGGACCTGCCGCGCATGACAGCGATGCGGGCTGGCGCGTGCCGGTGGGATCGTCCCCTGCTTCTGGAGCCCGATGATGCTGCTGTTGCTGCTTGCCTATCTTGGCGGTGTGCTGACCCTGCTCAGCCCCTGCATCCTGCCGGTGCTGCCATTCGTATTCGCGCGTGCTGACCGCCCGTTCCTGCGCAGCACCCTGCCGCTGCTGCTGGGCATGGCGCTGACCTTCACCCTCGTCGCCAGCCTGGCGGCGGTCGGCAGCCAGTGGATGGCGCAGGCCAACCAGATCGGTCGCTGGATCGCCCTGCTGCTGATGGCGCTGTTCGCGGTGGCGTTGCTGTGGCCCGCACTGGCAGACCATCTGCTGGCGCCGTTGCAGCGTGTCGGCGCGCGGTTGAGCGCACGCGCGGACGCTGCCGATGCCGCCGGGCGCGGCGGTGCCTGGACGTCGCTGCTGATCGGCATCGCCACCGGCCTGCTGTGGGCCCCGTGCGCGGGCCCGATCCTTGGCCTGGTACTGACCGGGGCTGCGCTGCATGGCGCCAGCGCCAGCACCAGTACGCTGCTGCTTGCCTACGCGCTGGGTGCGGTCACCGCGCTGGCATTGGCGGTCTGGATCGGCGGCCGGGTGTTCCGCGCCCTGCAGGCACGGCTGGGGCTGGGCAATCTGCTCCGCCGCGTGCTCGGCGTCGCTGCGCTGCTGGCGGTCGTGGCCATTGCCCTGGGCTGGGACACCGGCCTGCTGACCCGGCTGTCCACCGTCAGCACCGCGCGTATCGAGCAGGGCCTGCTCGATGCGGTACCCGGCGCGCAGCCTTCCGCTCCACCGATGATGATGATGGGCCCGGCCACTGCAGGCAGCGAGGCACCGCTGCCGGTGGAAGGCACGCTGCCCGCCCTGGACGGCGCCACCGGCTGGCTCAACAGCCCACCGCTGGACGCCGCCCAGCTGCGCGGCAAGGTGGTGCTGATCGACTTCTGGACCTATTCCTGCATCAACTGCCTGCGTGCGATGCCGTTCGTGCACGAGTGGCAGCGGCGCTACCGCGATCACGGCCTGGTGGTGATCGGTGTGCACACCCCCGAGTTCGCCTTCGAACGCGACCCGCGCAACGTCATGAAGGCCGTGCAGCAGTTGAAGGTCGACTATCCCGTCGCGCTGGACAACCAGTACGCGATCTGGCGTGCGTTCAACAACCGCTACTGGCCCGCGCACTACTTCGTCGATGCGCAGGGCAACATCCGCGGCCATCAGTTCGGCGAGGGCAACTATGCGCGTTCGGAGCAGGTGATCCGCCGCCTGCTGGCCGAAGCCGGCCAGACCCGGCTGCCACCGCCGGCCGATCCGGCCGCAGCGGACCTGAAGGGCGTGGCCGCGCAGGCGGACATGGGCAACCTGCGCTCGCCGGAGACCTACCTGGGGCATGCGCGCGCCGAGCAGTTCGCCTCGCCAGGCGGGCAACGTGCGGACACGGCATTCGACTACGCGCTGCCACCCGCGCTGGCGCTGAACCAGTGGGGCCTGTCCGGCCGCTGGATCATCGACGACGAGGCGGCACGGCTGCAGCAGCCCGGAGGACGCATCGCCTTCCAGTTCCATGCCCGCGATCTGCATCTGGTGCTCGCGCCACGCCAGGACGGCACGCCGGTGCGCTTCCGCGTCTGGCTGGATGGTCGGCCGTTGCCCGCGGCCGACGCCGGCAGCGACGTTGGCAGCGATGGCAGCGGCGTGATCGACGAACACCGTCTGTACCAGCTGGTGCGCCAGCGCGGCGCCGTCGCGCCACACCGCTTCGAGATCGAATTCCTCGATGCCGGCGCCCAGGCCTACGCCTTCACCTTCGGTTGATCCGGGAGGACACGATGAAGATTTCGTTCGAACAGGGGATCGCCGCCGGCATTGCCGGGCTGGTCGCTACCGCATTGATTGCCGGGGTACTGCTGGTTGATCACGGTGCCATCGCCGCGCCGCTCGAGCGCAGCGCACAGGTGCAGGTGTTGCCTGCGCCCGCCGGTGAAGCCGCATTCCGCGATGACGGCACGCACGCCAGCGTAGTGTTTGCCGGCGGCTGCTTCTGGGGCGTGCAGGGCGTGTTCCAGCACGTCAAGGGCGTGAGCAACGCAGTCTCGGGCTACGTCGGCGGCAGCGCGGCGGATGCGCGCTATGAGCGTGTCAGCAGCGGACGCACCGGCCACGCCGAGGCGGTGAAGGTCGACTACGACCCGCGCCAGGTGAGCTACGGCCAGCTGATGCAGGTGTTCTTCTCGGTGGTGCATGACCCGACCCAGCTCGACCGGCAAGGCCCGGACCATGGCAGCCAGTACCGCTCGGCGATCTTCGTCGATGACCCGCGCCAGCAGGCGGCCAGCCGTGCCTACATCACCCAGCTGGGCCAGGCCGGAAGCTATCGCGCGCCCATCGTCACCCAGGTGGGGAGCGGCCAGCGCTTCTATCCGGCCGAGAGCTACCACCAGAACTACATGAGCAACTATCCGCAGGCGGCCTACATCCGCTACTACGATGCTCCGAAGCTGGCAGCACTGGGCAGGCAGTTCCCTGCCCTGTATCGCCGGGATCCGGTGCTGGTGCCGATGCGTTGACTGCATGGTGCGCCAGCCCATGCAAAAAAAAGGGGCGCGCGGCCATCCAGCCGCGCGCCCTTGAAATATCGGCGGGCACCGATCAGGCCCTGCCGACGAGGACATGCTAGGCTCGGAATCCTCATGGGTACAGCACCAGATGCGGCCGGAACCGATGGATACAGATCAACGCAGCAGCGCGTCCGCTCCTCGCTACCAGCGGCTGTCCGATGAGCTGGCCGAGGCCATCCAGGGAGGGCGCCTGCCGGTCGGCAGCCGCCTGCCATCGCTGCGGCAGATGGCAGCACAGCGTCAGCTCAGCCTCAATACGGTGATCGCCGCCTACCGCCAGCTGGAAGACGCCGGCCTGGTGGTTCCGCGGCCAAAGGCAGGTTTCGAAGTGGCGCCGCGACTGTCAGTGCCGCAACGGTCGCTGCGCGATGCGCCGTCGGCCCCCACCGCGCCGTTGCAGCAGGTGCTGATGGCACGCGTGCTGGAGGCGCAACGCCGTTCCGGGGTGATCGACCTCGCCTTCGCCGGGCCACGCGGGCGCCAGTTCTATCCTGGCGCCCAGCTGGCCCGGCACACCGCCCAGGTATTGCGCCACGGCCAGCAGACGGTCGAAACCTACGCACGCCCCAATGGCTCGCCGCGGCTGCTGGCGCAGATCGTGCGGCGCGGCCCGCGCATGGGCCTGCACACGCACAGCGATCGCCTGCTGCTGACCCACGGTGCGATGGAGGCGCTGCAGCTGGCACTGCGTGCGGTGACCCAGCCCGGCGATTCAGTGGGTATCGAAGCACCGTCGTACTTCAACCTGTATCCGCTGCTGGCCAACCTGGGCCTGCAGGCCATCGAACTGCCGACGCATCCGCAACAGGGCCTGGACGTCGATGCGTTGGAGGCGATGCTGGAGCACACACCGCTGGCCGCGCTGGTGCTGATGCCGACCGTGCACAATCCATTGGGCTGCACCATGCCGGTGGCGGCCAAGCAGCGTCTGGCCGAGCTGGTCAACGCGCGGCAGCTGCCGCTGATCGAGGATGCCGTGTACGCGGAACTGCAGTTCTGCGAGCCACCTGCGCCGCTGCTGAAGGCCTTTGACCGCGACGGCTGGGTGATGGTGGTCGGCGGTTTCTCGAAGACGCTGGCCCCGGACTATCGCATCGGCTGGCTCGACGGCGGGCGCTTCGCTGAACGCATCGCCCTGCTGAAGTTCCAGTCCACGGGCGGCGAGCCGCAGTTGCTGGGTGATGCCGTGGCCGCGTACCTGGAAGGGAGCGGATACGAACATCACCTGAACCGCATGCGGCGCCTGTATCGCGAGCAGGTGGGACGGCTGCGCCAGCTGGTGGCCGAGCATTTCCCGCCCGGCACACGCGCTACGGAACCACAGGGCGGCTTCCTGCTGTGGCTGGAACTGCCGGGCGTGGACACCCGCGCACTGTTCGAGCGGGCGCTGGAAGAGGGCATCGTGTTCATGCCGGGCCAGGTGTATTCGCGCGGTCCGCGCTACCGGCATTGCCTGCGGCTGTCGTGCTGCCAGACCTTCGACGCACGTTTCATCGCCGCCGTGGAGCGCCTGGGAGCGCTCGCGCGGGAGCTCGCGGCCGGTTGATCGCAACCGGTCGCAGGCTCTGCTCTACAGGAACTCAGCCATCATGCAGGTGCATGGCCAGCGCGTGAGCATCGGCGCCCGGCAGGTGCGGCAGCCGTCCCCAGCATGGCATCGGCAACCGCTGCACCAGCGTCGCCACGTTCTCGTCCTGGCGCTGCATGGCCGGATCGATGTGATTGCCGATCCAGCCCAGGCACTCCACGCCGCTGGCCTGCAACGCCTGCGCGGTCAATCTCGCGTGGTTGACGCAGCCCAGCCGCAGGCCGACCACCAGCACGATCGGCAGACGCAGTGCACGCACGATGTCGAGCTGGTCCAGGTGGATGGAGACCGGCGCCAGCCATCCCCCTACGCCTTCCACCACCACCACGTCGGCGGTGGCACGCAGGCGCTCGAACGCGGCGACGATCGGTGCCAGGGCGATGTCCACCCCGTCCTCGGCGGCCGCCAGCTCGGGGGCGATCGGCTGCCGCAGGGCATAGGGATTCACGTCGACGTAGTCCGGCACCGGCCGACTGGCTGCCTGCAGCGCCAGCGCATCCTCGTTGCGCAGGCCCTGCCCCAGATCCTGACTGCCACTGGCCACCGGTTTCATTCCGACCGCTCGCAGGCCACGCCGGCGCAGGGCGTGCAGCAGCGCGGTGCTGGCCGCCGTCTTGCCGATCTCGGTATCGGTGCCGGTGACGAACAGCGCGGATGGCAGGGCAGCGGGCAACGGCATCGAAGGCTCCAGCGGGGCAACAGAGCGTGCATTATCGCTGGCCCGGCACGCTTGCTAGACTGCGGTCATGTTCGCCAACGCCTCGCTCACCGGCAGCAAGCCGGAACAATACGCCCAGCTGCTTGAACAGGCCCGTGGCCTGGTCCATGGAGAGTCTGACCGCATCGCCAACGCGGCCAATCTCTCGGCGCTGGTCTTCCACGCCCTGCCCGACCTGAACTGGGTGGGTTTCTATCTCTACGATGGCCAGGAGCTGGTGGTCGGCCCGTTCCAGGGGCTGCCGGCCTGCGTGCGCATTCCGCTGGACAAGGGCGTGTGTGGTGCCGCGGCCCGCCAGCGCGTGACCCAGCGCGTCGACGATGTCGATGCCTTTCCGGGCCACATCGCCTGCGACTCGGCCTCCCGCTCGGAACTGGTCGTTCCGCTGCTGCGCGGCGATGAACTGATCGGAGTCTTCGACATCGACAGCCCGAAGACCGGTCGCTTCGATGCCGATGACCAGGCCGGACTGGAAGCCATCGCGCGCGTGTTCGTCGAGGCGTTGGGATGAGTGCGCCGAAGCTGCGCAACATCGGTCCGAAAAGTGCGGCATGGCTGCGCCAGGTCGGTCTGCGCAGCCGTGACGATCTGGCCGCCGTCGGCGCGGTGGGTGCCTTCGTCAAGGTCAAGCGCGCCGGCTTCAAGCCCAGCCTGAACCTGCTCTACTCGCTGGAAGGCGCCCTGCTGGACTGCCATTGGCAGGAACTGGGCGAGCCGCAGCGCGAGGCGCTGGTGCAGGACTACGAAGCGCGCATCGCCGCGCACCCGCTGAAGGCGGCCGGCCCGGCCTCGGGGCCGGTGCACGAGCAGCGATTCGACGCAGACGACGACGCAGAAGAAAACGTGGCCGGAAGCGCCGACGAGGACTGATCGGCGCCGGCCGGATCAGGGCTGCTGCAACTCCAGCAGCTCGCCCACCAGGCCTGCCTCGCCACGCTCCAGCCTGACCCGCAGGCGCGTACCGTGGTCGATGCGCAGCGCCCAGCACAGCGACATCGGCAGGCCGCAGACCTGTGACAGCACCATGCGCAGCGGGCCACCGTGGCTGACCACGACGGTCGGCAGCGGGTCGTCATCGTCGAGCAGGCGGTCGAGCGCACGCGCGATGCGCCGCTCGAAGTGCCCCCAGCTTTCGCCGTTGGGCGGCGGATACGCATGCGGATCAGCATGGAATGCCGCCAGCGCCTGCTCCGGCAGGTCGAACAGTGCCTGCCCGTCCCAGTCGCCGAAGTCGAGTTCTTCCCACTCCTCGTCCGCATCCACGTCCAGCCCGCGCGGGGTGGCCAGCGCCATCGCTGTGTGCAGTGACCGCAGGCGGGGCGAGCTGATCACCCGCTCCCAGGGCTGCGTGGCGTAGGCCTCCACCAGTTCCTGTGGCAGGCGGGCCAGCTGCGGTGGATCGCTGCGGCCATCGAGGTACTCGTCGCGACCGTTGCCGGCGTGGCGGACCAGGTCGAGGATCATGCATGCGTCCTGTGCAGGCAACGCGGGGACAGCGGAAAACGGGCGGACATCGGCAACGGCACCACGGGATCAAGCAGCAATTCTAGTGGCTGGGGATCATCAGCTCCACAGACATTGCCGCATATGCGCCGCACCGGGCATGCCGATGCCGTAGACTGCGCGCACTTCCAGGTGACCTGCGGCATGGCCGGCAGGTTGAAACGGGAAGCCGGTGACGCGTGAACCCACGCCATGCCGGCGCTGCCCCCGCAACGGTAAGCACGTCAGTTCCAGGCAAGACCGCCACTGTGCCAACAGCATGGGAAGGCGCCTGGACGGTGGCCTCGCGCCGCCTGGCGGCAAGCCCGGAGACCGGCCCGGAAGCCTCAGGTCGCGATGCGGTGGGCATGGCGCTGGATGTCCGCAGCACTGCCTGCGGCATCGGCGCTTGCCTGCCTCCGCGGCTCCTCCCCTTCGCCACGCGGGCGTGCGTGGCACCTGGAGTCCCCCGATGAAGCTGCAGTCCCGATTGCTTTCCCTGGCCGTATTGGCCGCCCTGCCCGCGTTGGCCCAGGCCGATGATGGCGCCCGCGCGCTCGATCCCATCCTGGTCACGGCCACCCGCACCCCCATCGCCCTGCAGGACAGCATCGCGCCTGCGCAGGTGATCGACCGGACGCAGATCGAGTCCAGCCAGGCCACTTCGCTGCAGGACCTGCTGCGTGGCCGCGCCGGCATCAACCTCACCAACGCCGGCGGCCTGGGCAAGCAGAGCTCGCTGTTCCTGCGCGGCACCAACTCCGGCCACACGGTGGTGCTGGTCGACGGCGTGCGCATCAACAGCGCCGATCTCGGCCTGGCGATGATCCAGGACCTGCCGCTGGCGCAGATCGAACGCGTGGAGATCGTGCGCGGCCCGCAGTCCAGCCTGTATGGCGCCGACGCCATCGGCGGTGTGATCCAGATCTTCACCCGCCGCAACCAGGGCGACTTCGCGCCACATCTGCAGCTGGGCGGTGGCAGCAATGGCCTGCGTGAGGCCAGCGGCGGCATCGGTGGCAGCAGCGAACGCGGCTGGTTCGGCGCCGACATCGCCTACCAGCATTCCGATGGCATCGACGCCTGCCGGGGCTCGGCCACGCTGTTCACCGGCTGCTTCGCCGACGAACCCGACCGCGACGGCTACCGCAACCTCTCCAAGAGCCTGCGCGGCGGCTACAACTTCAACGAGCAGTGGACGGTGGAGGGCAGCGCGCTGCGCGCCGACGGCCAGAACCACTACGACGGCTACTACAACTACTCCGAGACGCGCCAGCAGGTACTGTCCGGCAAGGTCCGCTACACGCCGGCCGAACGGCTGGTGCTGACCGCCAACGTCGGTCGCAGTGACAACGAATCGGACAACGTCGGCGCGGACGACGTGCATGGCAGCGCGCAGACGCATCGTGACAGCGCGTCGCTGCAGGGCGACTTCGGCGTGGCCGAAGGCCAGCTGCTGAGTGCCGGTGTGGACTGGAGTGAGGACAACCTGGGCGGCAGCAGTGCCGGCTATCGTGTCGACAGCCGTCGCAACACCGGTGTGTTCGTGCAGTACCAGGGGCGCTTCGGCCGGCACCAGTTGCAGGCCAGCGCGCGCAACGATGACAACGAGCAGTTCGGCAACCATGCCACCGGCAGCGTCGGCTGGGCGATGGAGCTGGATCACGGCCTGCGCATCAACGCCAGCTACGGCACGGCCTTCAAGGCACCCACCTTCAGCGACCTGTATGACCCGTGGAGTGGCGTGCCGACGCTGGATCCTGAGAAGTCGAAGAGCGCCAACCTGGGCCTTTCGCAGCAGGGCCAGGGCTGGCGCTGGGGCCTGGATGTGTACGAGACCCGCATCGATGACCTGATCACCTACGATGCAGCCACCTTCAGGATGCAGCAGGTGGAGAAGGCGCGCATCCGCGGTGCCGAACTGACCGGCGGTGTCGTGCTGGCCGGTTTCGACATCGCTGCACAGCTGAGCTACACCGACCCGCGCAACCGCACGAACGGCAGCAGCCAGTTCGACAACTGGCTGCCGCGCCGTGCACAGCAGACGGCACGGCTGGATGTGGATCGCCGTTTCGGCGCATTCCGTGCCGGCCTGACCGTACAGGGTGCGGGCAAGCGCTATGACGATGCCGCCAACACGGTGAAGGTCGGCGGCTATGGCACGCTGGATCTGCGCGCCGAGTACGCGCTCACGCCCTCGTGGTCGCTGCTGGCCCGGGCAACCAATGTGTTCGACCGCAGGTACGAGACCGTGGCGTGGTTCAACCAGCCGGGCCGCGAGTATCAGCTGAGCGTGCGCTACCAGCCGAAATGAGCAGGCGCGCCGGGCGCAGGCCCGGCGCTATACCGGGATGCGCGCGGCCAGGCCCGGCAGTTCGCGCAGATCGTCGATCACCGCCACCGCAGCTGCGGTGGCCAGGTCCAGGCCACGCGGATAACCGTAGCGCACCAGCACGATCGGCATTCCCGCGTCTTCCGCCGCGCGGTAGTCGGTCAACGAATCACCCACCATCAGGCATGCATCCACCGGCACGCCGAAGTGTGCCGCGATGTGCCGCAGTGGTTCGCCGCTGGGCTTGCGCTGCGGCAGCGAATCGCCGCCCAGCACCAGCGCGAACGCATCGCCGATGCCCAGATGCTGCAGCAGCAGCGGCACCAGCGCTGCAGGCTTGTTGGTGCAGATGGCCAGCGGCACAGCGCGTTCCCGCAGCTGCGCCAATGCTTCGGCCACACCGTCGAACAGGCGTGGGCTGCGCAGCAGGCACTCACGGTAATGCACCATGAACACCGGCATGACCTCGGCCAGATCGACCTGCCGCCCTGCGGCATGCACGGCCTGCTCGACCAACCGGCGGACACCGTCGCCAATCCAGCCCAGCACGGTGGCTTCCGGCACACGGGCCAGGCCGATGTCCTCCAGCGTGCGGTTCAGGGCTTCGGCGATATCGGCGGCGCTGTCGACCAGCGTGCCATCGAGGTCGAATACGACCAGCGGATAGGGATACGACACGCAACGCACCTGTACGACGTGGGGCCGCTCATTGTATGCCGTGTGCGCATCGCACCGGGATGTCATGCAGGTTCCACACGCGCCGGTCGCCAGTCCAGATCCTGGAAGGCCGGGCTGGCGAAACACTCGCCCAGGAAGTCGAGGAACCGCCGCATGATCGCCGACTGCTGGCGACGCGATGCGTACACCGCATGAATGCCCAGCTCGTCCAGGGTATACGCCGGCAGCAGTTCCACCAGCTCGCCACTGCGCAGCAACGGCGCCACCTGGTAGGTGGGCAGCATCGCAATGCCGGCGCTGGCGCGAACGGCTTCCAGCAGCAATGACGCTTCGTTGGCGCTGATGTTGCCGCCCACCGCCACCGACTGCGAACGTCCGTCGCGGTGCAGGTGCCACAGGCTCTTGCCCACGTAGTGATGGGTCAGGCAGTTGTGTGCGGCCAGATGTTCCGGGGCGGTCGGCGTGCCGCGCACCTCCAGGTAACCGGGCGTGGCGCACAGCACCGAGCGGCATGTGGCCAGACGTCGCGCGATCAGGCTGGGGTCGATCTGCCGGGCGATGCGTACCGCCAGATCCACCCGCTCCTCGACCAGATTCACCGTGCGATCGACCAGCAGCAGTTCGATGCGCGCCGCCGGATGACGCTTGACGAAGTCGGCGACGGCGCGCGCCAGATGGCTCTGCCCGAACGAGACACTGGCGGTCACCCGCAGCGTGCCATGCGGCTCGGGATCGTCGCTGGCCAGTTCGCCCTGCAGCGCCTCGCCGATCTCCAGCATCTGCCGGAAGCGCGCCAGCGCCGCCTCCCCCGGGCCGGTTAGGCTGACCCGGCGCGTGGTCCGGTGCAGCAGGCGCGCCCCCAGCCACGCCTCCACCTCGGCGAGGTAACGGGTGACCATCGCCCGCGACATGTCCAGCACCTCAGCGGCGGCCGTGAGGCTGCCGCGCTCGGCCACCTCGATGAATACGGTCATGGCGGTCAGTCGATCCATCTGCTCGATTCATGCAACAAACAAGCGCGTTATACGCTGTTTTTCGGACAATTACAGCGTCCTACAGTGGCCCCGTCGTCTTCCCCTCCCCTTGCTTATGGAGTTCGCCATGAAAATCGCCCTCGTCGGTGCCACCGGCAACATCGGCCGCCAGATCGCGCGCCACGCGCTGGCCGCCGGCCACGAATTGACCCTGATCGTGCGCAGCACGCAGGACCTGCCGGCGGAGCTGGCCGGGGCCCATCCGGTGATCGCCGCGCTGGATGATCCCGACGCGCTGGCCGCGGCCATCGCCGGCCACGACGTGCTGGCCAGCGCCTACGGGCCACGTCCGGGCGATGACATCAGCCGCGTCGGCGAAGTGGCCGGACAGCTGGCAGCCGCGGCACGCAAGGCCGGGGTGCCGCGCCTGGTCGTGGTCGGCGGTGCCGGCAGCCTGGAAGTGGCACCGGGTGTCCAGCTGGTCGATACACCGGATTTCCCGGAGGCATACAAGCCTTATGCGCTGGCCCACCGCGAAGCACTCAAGCGCCTGCAGACGGTAGACGACCTCGACTGGACCTTCTTCTCGCCGGCCGCGGAAATCGGACCGGGCGAAGAGCGTGGCCAGTACCGCGTGCAGGCCAAGGCCTTCCTCGCCGACGCCAGCGGCCACAGCCGCATCAGCTACGCCGACTATGGCGCTGCCTTCGTGGCGGAACTGGAGGCGCATGCCTACCCGAAGCAGATCATCACTGCGGCGTACTGATCGACCTACATGCCGGGCATGGCCCGGCGCTGCACAAGGAGTTCCGCATGCGTTCCGTTGCCCTGCTGCTTCCGCTTGCACTGGTCACCAGCTTCGCCAGCGCCCCGCTGCTGGCCGCGCCGGCTGCCCCGGCGCCGGCCACGGCGGCGAAATCACAGTTGCACCTGCAGTACTTCCATCCTGGCCCGCAGGCGATGTTCTCCGTGTCATCGGTGCTGATCGAAGGCCGCCACGATGCGATCCTGGTCGACGCGCAGTTCGCGGCCAGCGACGCGCGCAGGCTCGTCGAGCTGATCCGTGCCAGCGGCAAGCAGCTGACCACGATCTACATCAGCCATGGCGATCCGGATTACTACTTCGGCCTGGCCACGCTGCAGGACGCCTTCCCGCACGCACGCATCGTCGCCACGGCGCAGACCGTGGCCCACATCCAGCAGACCCACGCCGGCAAGCGTGCCTACTGGGGCCCGAAGATGGGGGCCGACGCACCGGCGCGCATCGTTGTGCCGCAGGTGCTGGAGGGCGACGCGCTGCTGCTGGAAGGGCAGCGCCTGCCCTTGATCGGACTCGATGGCCCCACGCCGGACCGCAGCGTGCTGTGGGTGCCTTCACTGCGCGCGATCGTCGGTGGCATCCCCGTGGTCGCCGGCGAGCATGTGTGGATGGCCGACACGCAGACCCCGAAGTCGCATGCCGACTGGCTGCAGACCCTGCAGCGACTGCAGGCACTGAAGCCGCAGGTGGTGGTACCGGGCCATTACGCGCAAGGGGCGGCGCTGGACGCCAGTGCGCTGCGCTTCACCGCCGGGTACATCCGTGCGTTCGACGCGGAAGCGGCCAAAGCGAAGGACAGCCAGGCGCTGGTGAAGGCGATGCAGGCGCGTTACCCGCGGCTGGAGGGCGTGGAGTCGCTGCAGCTGAGCGCGAAGGTGGCCAAGGGCGAAATGCAGTGGCCGTGAGGCAGGACCGCGGTCAGGGGCGGTGCGGATCGTTCGACGCCTGCTCGAACAGCTCCCCCTGCACCACCGGTTCCTTGTCGCGGAAACCGCCCAGGCCGACGCCCACCAGGCGATAGCGCGTGTCGGCCGGCAGGTCCACGCGCGCGCGCAGCGCCAGCGCGGCATCGCGCAGCTCCTCCATCGATTCCGGCGGGCGGTCCGGGGTGAAGCTGCGGGTAAGGATGCGGAACTGCGCCGTCTTCAGCTTCAGCACCACGGTGTGGCCCACGCGTTCCGTCCGGCGCGTGGCGTTCCAGGTTTTCTCTGCCAGCTGCACGATGGCCTCGCCCAGGTCTTCAAGCAGCAGGTCCTCGGCAAAGGTGTCCTCGGAAGAGATCGACTGCACCGGCTGGTCCGGCTCCACCGGCCGTTCATCGACGCCGCGTGCACGGTTGTAGAGGCTGCGGCCGAAGCTGCCGAACGCGTCTTCCAGATCCGCCAGCGCCCATTGCCGCAGGTCACCGCAGGTGATGATGCCGTGCGCCGTCAGTTTGCCTTCCATCACCTTGCCCACGCCGGGCACGCGGCTGACCGGCAGCGGCGCCAGGAATGCGTCCACCCGTTGCGGTGGAATCACGAACTGGCCATCGGGCTTGCGCCAGTCCGAGGCGATCTTGGCCAGGAACTTGTTCGGCGCGATGCCCGCTGAAGCGGTCAGCTGGGTCTCGTCGCGGATCTGTGCGCGGATCGTGCGTGCGATCTCGGTTGCCAGCTCGATGCCACTTTTCGGCTCGGTCACGTCCAGATAGGCCTCATCCAGCGACAGCGGCTCGACCAGGTCGGTATGGCGCAGGAAAATCTCGCGCACCTGGCGCGACACGGCCGCGTAACGCGCGAAGTCCGGCGGCACGAAGATCGCGTCCGGGCACAGGCGCTCGGCACGCATCGCCGGCATCGCCGAACGCACGCCGAACACGCGCGCTTCGTAGGACGCCGCGCATACCACCGAGCGCGCACCGCGCCACGCCACCACCACCGGCCTGCCGCGCAGTGAGGGATCGTCGCGCTGCTCCACCGACGCGTAGAAGGCGTCCATGTCGACGTGGATGATCTTGCGCAGTCGGGTCATGTCAGGTGTACGGGGCGGGTTCGGCGTGGGTGGGCCACACGCCGAGGTATGGTCGTTGCACATCAACAGGATGCGCGTATTCCATTGAAAACACTACGGTTGCGTACGGTTGAAATGTTTGATCGGCAGCGCTTCCACGGGCATTCTCGAGCACTTGTATCCCTGTTCGTCGCTTCCAGGATTGCGTTTCATGACTCGTCTCCACGCGTTCAACCGCGACCAGCTGCTGGCCAGCGCACGCGGTGAACTGTTCGGCGCCGCCGCCGGCCGTCTGCCCAACGACCCGATGCTGATGTTCGACCGCATCACCGACATCCGCGAGGACGGCGGCCCGCATGGCAAGGGCATGGTACGCGCCGAACTGGATATCCGCCCGGACCTGTGGTTCTTCGGCTGCCACTTCATCGGCGACCCGGTGATGCCCGGCTGCCTGGGCCTGGATGCGATGTGGCAGCTGACCGGCTTCTACCTGACCTGGCTGGGTGCTCCCGGCAAGGGCCGCGCCCTGGGCTGCGGCGAGGTCAAGTTCACCGGCCAGGTACTGCCGGACGCCAAGCGCGTGCGCTACGAGATCGACATCACGCGCGTCATCAACCGCAAGCTGGTGATGGCCCAGTCCGACGCCCGCATGTATGTGGACGATCGCGAGATCTACAACGCTCGCGACCTGCGCGTGGGCCTGTTCACCGAAACCGGGAGCTTCTGATGCGTCGTGTCGTCATCACCGGCATGGGCATCACGTCCTGCCTCGGCAATGATCTGGATACCGTCTCTTCCGCACTGCGCGAGGGGCGTGCCGGCATCACCGCGTTGGCCGACCACGCCGAAGCGGGCCTGCGCAGCCAGATCGGCGGCCGTGTCGACCTCGACCTGGACGCCCTGATCGACCGCAAGCAGAAGCGCTTCATGAGCGATGCAGCAGCGTTCGCCTACATCGCCATGCGCGATGCCATCGCCGATGCCGGGCTGGACGAGGCGCAGGTCAGTGGCCTGCGCACCGGCCTGATCGCCGGCTCCGGCGGCGGCTCCAGCGAGTGGCAGATCGGCGCGGTCGATCTGCTGCGTGCACGTGGCGTGCGCAAGGTCGGCCCGTACATGGTGCCGCGCACGATGTGCTCCACCGTGTCGGCGTGCCTGGCCACCGCGTTCCAGATCAAGGGCGTGAGCTACTCGCTGTCGGCGGCCTGCGCGACGTCGGCGCACTGCATCGGCGCCGCCGCGGACATGATCCGGCACGGCGCGCAGGACATCATGTTCGCCGGCGGTGGTGAGGACCTGCACTGGTCGATGAGCGTGATGTTCGATGCGATGGGCGCGCTGTCGACCAGTTTCAACGACACCCCGGCCAGCGCGTCGCGCCCCTACGACAAGGACCGCGACGGCTTCGTCATCGCCGGTGGTGGCGGCATGCTGGTGCTGGAAGACTACGATCATGCGGTTGCGCGCGGCGCACGCATTTATGCCGAGCTGATCGGTTATGGCGTGACATCCGATGGTGCGGACATGGTGGCACCGTCCGGCGAGGGCGCGGTGCGCTGCATGAAGATGGCACTGCAGAACGTGGACCGCCCGCTGGACTACCTCAACACGCACGGTACCTCGACCCCGCTGGGCGATGTCACCGAACTCAACGCGATCCGCGAGGTGTTCGGCGAGGCCGTGCCGCCGCTGTCCTCGACCAAGGCGCTGTCCGGCCATTCGCTGGGCGCGGCCAGCGTGCACGAAGCCATCTACTGCCTGCTGATGATGCGCGATGGCTTTGTTGCCGGCTCGGCCAACATCAGCGAGCTGGACCCGGCGGTGGAAGGCTTCCCGATCCTGCGCGAAAGCCGCGCACAGGTGCTGGACACGGTGATGTCCAACAGTTTCGGCTTCGGCGGCACCAACGCGGCCCTGGTGTTCGGCCGGGTCTGATCGCCCGCCATTGGCCTGCACGGTCGCCGGGCATGGCCCGGCGCTACCGCGTAGTCGGCAGCACCGCCTCAGGTAGCGCCGGGCCATGCCCGGCGCAAAGGCAGCGCGCGCCTACGCCAAGCGCGGCAGCAGCGGCAGCAGCAGGGCGTGCGCGTCGCGCAGCGAGCCGACGATGCGATGGCCGAGCGCGCGCAGTTCCTCATCGGGATGCACCAGGTCCGGCACCTGGATCACGGTCATCCCTGCGGCCAGCGCCGCACGCGTTCCCGCAGGTGAGTCCTCCAGCGCCAGGCAGCGCTCCGGCGCCTGCCCCAGCCGCTGTGCGGCCAGCAGGTAGATGTCCGGCGCCGGCTTCGGCCGCGCCACGTCGCCACTGGTGATCACTGCATCGAAGTACGGCAGCAGACCGGCAGCGCCCAGCTTGCGGTTGGCCCGCGGCTGACGCGTGGTGGTCGCCACCGCACGCGGAATCGCATGCGCCTTCAGCAGTTCCAGCAGCTCCAGGATGCCCGGCCGCAGAGGCAGGCCGGTCTGCGTGCGTTGCTCATACAGATCATGGCAGCGCAGCGCCATCGCCTCGATCACACTGTCCTCCACGCCCTGCTGGCGCAGCAGCGATTGGCTGTCGCGATCGCCAAGGCCGACCATGCGCACGAAGAAGGATGCATCCAGCGGCAGGCCGAACGCTTCGGCAGCCTCACACCAGCAGGCGATGGACACCCGCTCGCTGTCGATCATCAGGCCGTCCATGTCGAAGATGACGGCGTCGGGAAGAAACGGCAGCGCAGCGATGACAGTCATGGAGCGAACAGCGTATCCAGGTCGGTGGAGGTCAGCAGCCGCCATTGCCCCTCGGCCAGCCCCTCCAGGTCCAGGCCACCGACGCGGCTGCGGTGCAGTGCCTGCACATGGTTGCCGGTAGCGGCGAACATGCGGCGCACCTGATGGTAGCGGCCTTCATGCAGTACCAGGCGCGCCTTGCGTGGACCCAGCACCTCCAGTTCAGCCGGCAGCAGGGCGGTCTTCTCCGACTCCAGCATCAGCGTGCCGCTGGCGAACAGGGCCACTTCGTCGCCGCGCAGGTCTTGGGCCAGCTCCACCTCGTAGACCTTGGGCAGTTTCGACTTCGGCGAGATGATCCGGTGCAGCAGGCCGCCATCGTCGGTCAGCAGCAGCAGGCCGCTGGTGTCGCGGTCCAGCCGGCCGACCGTGGACAGCACCGGGTCGCGGTCGCGGAAACGCGGCGGCAGCAGATCGTAGATCAGGCGGCCGGTGTCCTTGGTCGAGCAGGTGTAACCGGCCGGCTTGTGCAGCGCGATCGACAGCCCCGGCGGCGGATCCAGCGGCTCGCCATCGACCCGCACGGCCTCGTGCGGCACCTGATCGTCGGCATACAGCACCTCGCCGTCGGCGTCGGTGATACGGCCTTCGCGGAACATCCACTGCACCTGCTTGCGGCTGCCATAGCCCAGGTTGGCGATGTGCTTGACCAGCTTCATCGGCCCTTCCCCTTTACCGCTTCGACCAGCTTGAACCCGTCACGCTCGGCGACCACGCGCACCGCACCGAAGCTGTCGTTGAGCGTGTGTTCGTACGGCAGGTGGCGGTTGGCCACCACATACAGGCGACCACCCGGGCGCAGCGCCTGCGCCGCCACGGCGATGAAGCGCTGGCCGATATCCGGCCGGTCCGCGCGCGACGGGGTATGGAACGGCGGATTGCTGATGATGACGTCGTACCCCGGCTCGATGCCGGCGGTGACGTCCCGCCACAGCAAGCGCAGCGGCAGCGGGCGCGGCGGTGGTGCAAGATTCAGCTCGGCCAGTGCCAGGGCCCGCTGCTCGGCTTCGTACAGATCCAGCGCGGTGATCTTCGGGCAACGCTCCAGCAGCTCGCGCGACAGGTAGCCATAGCCGGCCCCGAGGTCGGCCGCGCGTCCGGCCAGATCGGCCGGAAGGTGCTCGGCCAGCAGCGCCGAAGCCGGGTCGATGCGGTCCCAGGCGAACACGCCCGGGCGGCTGAGGAAGCGGCCACCCACGATCGGCCGCACCGCATCCAGCGCGCTCCAGCGCTTGGCCAGGTCGGCATCGTGCTGGCCCTGCAGTGGCGGGGTCCAGTACACCCGGCAATGGTTCTTGGTCAGGCTGCCGCCGAGGCCGGCCAGCTGCTTGAGGTCGCCTTCGCCGGAGCGCGCGCCCTCGTTGTTGGACTGGCAGGCGACGATGCGGCCCCCTTCTGCGGCCAATGCCAGGGCACGGGCGAACAGCGCGCGGGCCTCCTCGCGCTGGCGCGGCGGCAGCACCAGCACCAGCGGGTAGCGGCCCCGGCCCGCGACATCGTCAAGCTGGCCGCTGACGGTCCAGCCGGCGGCCTGCTGCAGGGGCTGCGCGAACGGCGCAAAACTCTGCTCGCAGTGCACCTCGCGCCCGCCGGCCTGCTCACGCAGTGGCCAGCCGTCGCGGGCACGCAGGAACGCAGCCGGCCCGTCCGGCCAGCGCAGCGCGCCCTGGGAGAACGGCAGGAACAGGGTCTGCAGGGGGGCGTCGTCGCTGGCGGCCATCGGCGCGGTTACTTGAAGCGTGAGGGCCGTCCATTGTACCGGCTCGCGCGGTCCGGCCCGGCAGGCCACTTTGCGAAACTTCAACGGGGCATTGATGCCCCAGCAACATCGGACCCTTCAGGGTAGAGGTCCCCCGAGACTTCCAGCAGGAGAATCCGCATGCGTGCCTTGTTCGTCGGTGGCGTGGTCGACAACAGCGAAATGGACCTGGAAGGCAGCCATCCTCCCGTGCACTACCCCGAGGACACCGGCGGTGGACATTCACGCTACCGGCTGCACCAGGTCGGCCACGGCGCCGATGGCAGCGTGGCATACGCGGTATACGGGGCACCGGACCTGGCCGACGACGAGGTGGCGCGGGTGGCGGAGGAGCGCGCCTATGCCCGGCGGTTCGAGGCAACGCCGACGGTGTTCGAGCACTGACGTGCCTGTCGCGCCCGAGCCGAGGCCCGGGCGTGCGGACCGCAGCCGGGCGTGAGCCCGGCCCCCTGTCGGATCACGTCGTTCTGGGTGGCAGCTGGCGGATGCTGGCGATCTCGTCGAGCCAGACGTGATGCTGCTGCACAGGCGTGTCGTAGTCGTCCAGGCGCAGCTGGCCGTTGCTGCCTTCATCGCCGGCCTCGTTGCGGTACTGCTGCACGGTTGGGCGCACGGCCACCGTGCCCAGCAGGCGGCGGCCATCGAACAGGGTCAGTTCGACCTGCGTTTCGCCGTCGAGCTGTGGCAGCAAGCCCTCCAGGCGCGCGATCTGGGCCGGGTCGGTATGGATGCGTGGTGCAATGCGGGACATCGGTGAACCTCCTGCGTGCAGGGTCGCCGATCCACCGTGAATGCTCAGTGCAGCGCGCTGTCGGCGCGCGGCACCTGGACCTGGCGTACCGCAGCCACCAGCTGGGCCACCGAGTACGGCTTGGCCACATGCTCCTGGAAGCCCGAGGCCAGCGCGCGCCGACGGTCATCAGCACGCGCCAGCGCGGTCACGGCCACCGCCGGCAGGGTCGCCGCATCCACGCCCATGTCTTCGCGCAGAGTGCGCACCAACCCATAACCATCCATACCCGGCATGCCGATGTCGGTCAGCATCACGTGGTACTGCAGGTGGCCGGCATCGGCCAGCAGCGCCAACGCTTCGCCGGCCGAACTGGCAGCCGACACCGTCGCGCCCTGCTCTTCCAGCATGCGCCGCAGGTACTCCAGCACTTCCGGCTGGTCTTCCACGGCCAGTACGTGCATGCCCCGCAGCGGATAGGGCTCGACGACCACCGGCTCCAGAATCGGCCCGCTGATCACCTCGCGCAGCGGCCGCCGCTCGGCATCGGGCAGATGCTGCGGCAGGCGTACGGTGAACGTGGCACCGTGGCCATGGCCTTCGCTGGCCGCAGTGACCGTGCCGCCGTGAAGCTCGACCAGCTGCTGCACGATCGCCAGGCCCAGGCCGAGCCCACCATGGCGGCGGGTGGTGGTGCCGTCGGCCTGCCGGAAGCGGCTGAACAGATGATTGAGGAACTCCGGAGCAATACCATCACCGGTATCGCGCACGGTGATCTCCCAATGCTTGCCGTCGGCCCGCAGCTGCATCTCGATGCGGCCCTCGGCCGGCGTGAACTTGATGGCGTTCGACAACAGGTTCCAGAACACCTGCTGCAACCGCGTCGCGTCCCCGAGCACCAGGCTGGGCTGCTCAGGCAGCCGCAACTGCACGTCCAGTGCCTTGCCCTCGGCCACCAGCTCCTGCGCACCGATCGCCTCGCCCAGCAGTTCGCGCAGGTCCAGTACTTCCACTTCCAGCTGCACCTTGCCCAGCAGCATGCTGCTGAGGTCGAGCATGTCCGAGATCAGCCGCTTCTGTGCACCGGCGCTGTTGGCGATCACGCCCAGCCCCTTGTACAGCGGGCTGGTGTTGTCGACACGCTGCAGCAACAGCTCGCTCCAGCCAAGGATGGTGGTCAGCGGCGTGCGCAGTTCGTGCGACAGGGTCGCCAGGAATTCATCCTTCAGGCGCGCCATGTTCTCGGCGGCACTGCGTGCGGCGCGCTCGGACTGCAGCAGCTCTTCACGGGCCAGTTCGATCTCGCGGCGCTCGGTCACGTCCGGACTGCTGCCGGCCAGGCCGATGAATCGACCCATCCGCGAGAACCGAGGACGCGCGTTCATTTCCAGCCATCGCCACTGTCCGTCCGCACGCCGTGCGCGGACGAGGGCATGCATGGAGCGTTGCGCCTTCAACGCTTCCTGTAGTTCGTACTCGAACACCGACGCATCATCCGGATGCACCAGGCCACGCCAGACATCCTCCGGCACACGCGTCTCGTCGCCACCAAAGAACTCGCTGAAGGCGCTGTTGACGAAGCGCGCATGTCCGCGCTCATCCAGCACCCAGACCGGCATCGGCAGGCCATCGGCCAACGCGCTGAACCGGGCCTCGCTCTCGCCCAGCTCCAGCTCCATCTGCTTGCGTGCGGTGATGTCGAAGAACAGGATGCCGACCTTGTCCTCGCCGGGGCGGCCCACACGGACCGCGTCCACCGCGAACGAGCGCCCCAGCGCCCGTGCTTCCATCTCGAACTGCGCCGGCCGTCCGCTGCGCGCCACCTCGCCGTAGATGCGGTACCAGTCGCTCTCGTGGTTCGGTTCCAGCGCGCTCATGCACTTGCCGCGGGCGTCCTTGAGACCGGTGTGGCGCTCGAAGGCGTCGTTCACCTCAAGGAAGCGGTAATCCACCGCGCGATCAGCGTCGAACATGACCTGAATCACGCAAAAGCCGGCGTTGACGCGTTCAAGCACACCGCGATGCAGGTCGGGTTCGGGCGCCGGAACCATCAAGGGTGGGCGCTCCGCGAGGGGCGGCAGTGTGGACAAGGGCGTCTGGGGCGTACCGGATGGAGGCACAGCATCTTCCAAAGGACGTATTCACAGCGTCAAGCGCCGTCAGTCATGGTTGACGACAATGAATTGGCGACAACCGCTGACGCTATTGACGCAATCGGCCATTGCTGGGCCCCGCCAGCAGGATCACACTCGATGCGAGATCAACATCCGCCCCCATTCCGGGGACGCAGGAGACCGCCATGAACCGCTCTCTGTCCGCCACCCTGCTGCTGGCCGCGGCCCTTGCCGCGGGTGCTGCGAACGCCGCGCCGCGCACCGTCACCAGCCCGGATGCGCCGCGCACGCTGCAGGCCGACGGCCCGGTCAACGTGCAGTGGAACGATCCGGCGACATTCACCGAGATCCGCCAGAGCCACAACCGCTTCGAGGCCGAACGCGGCGACTGGGTGCAGCAGCTGGCGCGCTACCTGCAGACCAGCGCCGCCAAGCCGCTGCAGGCCGGGCAGACGTTGGACATCACCCTGGTCGACATCAAGCGCGCGGGCGACTACGAACCGTGGCATGGCCCGCGCGCCAATGACATCCGCGTGATGCGCGACATCTATCCGCCGCGCATCACCCTGCAGTACACGCTGAAGGACGCCAGCGGCCGCATCGTCGACGAGGGCGAGGCCAAGCTGACCGATACCGGCTACCTGCACACCCTCGGGCTGCGCAGCGACAGCGATCCGCTGCGCTACGAGAAGCGGCTGATCGATGACTGGGTAAAGCGGCAGTTGACCGCCCGGGCCACCGCCGCGCGTTGACCGGGACCCGCCGGGCATGGCCCGGCGCTACCTGTGCATTTCCGATACCCGCCGGGCATGGCCCGGCGCTACCTGTGCATTTCCGACACCCGCCGGGCATGGCGCTTTGGACATCCGGTAGCGCCGGGCCATGCCCGGCGGCGCATCAATCGCGGTAGACGCGGGCGACCCGCTTGACCGCGCAGGGCAGCTGGTAGGCGCTCACCCCGCAACGCGGCGCCAGTTCCGAAAGCGTCGGGGCCTGCCCCCACAGTTCCACCACGCTGCCAACGCCGGCCTGTGCATGTGCGGTCAGGTCCACCGTCAGCATGTCCATCGAAACCCGGCCGATCAGCACGCCAGGCTGGCCGTCGATCAGTACCGGGGTGCCGTTCGGCGCGAACTGGGGATAGCCGTCGGCATAGCCCAGGGCCACCACGCCCACGCGTGTACGCGCCTTGGCCACGAAGCGCGCGCCATATCCCACCGGCTCACCGGCTTCGATCCAGCGCTCGGCAATCACCTTGGACTGCATGGTCATCACCGGGCGCAGCCGCCCGGTCAGATCCGTGTCGTCCGGCAGCGGGTTGGCGCCGTACAGCATCAGCCCCGGGCGCACCCAGTCGCTGCGCACGTCGGGCCACCCCAGCAGGGCCGGCGAATTGCACACGCTGGTCTCACCCTGCAGGCCCTCGATTGCACGTGCGAAGGTGGCGGCCTGCTCGTGGGTACGTTCGCTGTCCAGTTCATCGGCACGCGCCAGATGGGTCATCAGCACGATCCGCTCCACCTGCGGCATCGCCTGCAGGCGCGCGTGTGCGGCGCGGAAGGTCTCCACGTCCAGACCCAGGCGATGCATGCCGCTGTCCAGCTTCAGCCAGACCGTCAACGGATGCGGGCTGTCGAAGGCAGCCAGCGCTTCCAGCTGCCACGGCGAGCCGACCGAGAACCACAGCGAATGCTCGGCCACCAGCGCCATCTCGCTGGCTTCGAAAATGCCTTCCAACAGCAGGATGGGCGCGCGGATACCGGCCTTGCGCAGCTCCAGCGCCTCTTCGATGGTCGCCACCCCGAAGCCGTCGGCCTCGTCTTCCAGGGCCTGCGCGCAGCGCACGGCGCCATGGCCATAGGCATCAGCCTTGATGATCGCCAGCGCCTTGCCGCCCCCCAGCTCGCGGGCGAGCCGGTAGTTGCTGCGCAGCGCGTGCAGATCGATCAGCGCGCGGGCAGGACGCATGTGCGGCTCTCGTGTTGCGGGGCATGGCCGAACTGGCCGTAGCGGAAGATGTCCAGGCCTTCGGTGCTGATCTGTGGCTGGCGTGCACTCATCAGGTCGGCCAGGTAGCGACCTGAACCACACGCCATGGTCCAGCCCAGGGTGCCGTGACCGGTGTTGAGATACAGGTTGCGGAAGGGCGTGGCGCCGATCACCGGCGTGCCATCCGGCGTGGCCGGGCGCAGGCCGGTCCAGAACTGCGCGCGCGACAGGTCCCCGCCCTTCGGGTACAGGTCACGAACCACCAGCTCCAGGGTCTCGCGGCGACGCGGTGACAGCGACAGGTCGAAACCGGCCACTTCGGCCATGCCACCGACACGGATGCGGTTGTCGAAGCGGGTTACAGCAACCTTGTAGCTCTCATCGAGGATGGTCGAGGTCGGAGCCATGGCCGGATCGGTGATCGGCAGGGTCAACGAATACCCCTTCAGCGGGTACACCGGCAGGCGCATGCCCAGCGGCGCGACCAGCGCCGGCGAGTAACTGCCCAGCGCGACCACATAGCGGTCGGCAGTCTCCAGCTTGCCGGCGATGCGCACGCCGGTGATGCGCTCTCCATCCGACTCGATGGCGCTGATGTCCTGGTCGAATCGGAACTCGACACCGGCTTCGGTGCACATCTGCGCCAGGCGGCGGGTGAACAGCTGGCAGTCGCCGGTCTGGTCGCGCGGCAGGCGCAGCGCACCGACCAGGCCATCAACATGGGCCAGCGCCGGCTCCGCGGCGATGATGCCGGCGCGATCCAGCACTTCGTACGGCACGCCATAGCGGGCCAGGATCTCGATGTCCTGTGCCGAGGCATCCAGCTGCTGCTGGGTGCGGAACAGCTGGGTGGTCCCCAGGTCGCGCCCCTCGAACTCGATGCCGATCTGCGCGCGCAGCTCGTTCAGGCAATCGCGGCTGTACTCGGACATGCGCACCATGCGCGCCTTGTTGATCGCATAGCGCTCGTGGGTGCAGTTGCGCAGCATCTGCCACAGCCAGCGGTACTGGGCCAGATCCATGCCGGGACGGATCGCCAGCGGTGCATGCTTCTCGAACAGCCAGCCGATCGCCTTCTTCGGCACGCCGGGCGCGGCCCAGGGCGAGGTGTAGCCGAATGACAGCTGGCCGGCATTGGCGAAACTGGTCTCCAGCGCGGGGCCGGGCTGGCGGTCGACGACCGTGACATCAAACCCGGCCTGTCGCAGGTACCAGGCACTGGTGGTGCCGATCACGCCGCTGCCGAGAACTAGGACTCGCATGGAAATTCTCCAACCCGATCATTCCCTGCGTTTGAGCACGACAGGGCCATAATCGGGGAAGTATATTCTTCCATTCATAGGCGATTTGCCTGTTTTTCACGCTGCGGGCAAGATGTTTCCCCGTGATTCACTTCCCCAGGTTGACGCCCATGGCCGCCCGCCCCCGTGAACTGGACAAGATCGACCGCAGGATCCTGCGCATCCTCCAGGCCGAAGGCCGCATTTCCTTTACCGAGCTGGGCGAGCGCGTGGGCCTGTCGACCACCCCGTGCACCGAGCGCGTGCGCCGGCTGGAGCGCGAGGGCGTGATCACCGGCTATCACGCCCACCTGGATCCCACGGCCCTGAAAGCCAGCCTGCTGGTGTTCGTGGAGATCAGCCTGGCCTACAAGTCCAGCGACATCTTCGAGGAGTTCCGGCGTGCGGCGCTGAAGCTGCCGAACGTGCTCGAGTGCCATCTGGTGTCCGGCGACTTCGACTACCTGCTGAAGGCGCGGATCAGCGAGATGGCCTCCTACCGCAAACTGCTGGGCAGCACCCTGCTGACCCTGCCGCACGTGCGCGAATCGAAGAGCTACATCGTCATGGAAGAGGTCAAGGAGACGCTCAGCCTGCCGATTCCGGAATGAAGGGCCAGAGCCCGCGCGGCGGGTTCCGGCCCTGTTCCAGGGGCGTCAGCGCTGCTGCGGGTGCTTCATCGAGCCCTGCTGCTGGCGTGTTTCCTGCTGCTTGCCGCCCTTCTGCGGCCGCTGCGGGTCCATCTGCTGCTGTTGCTGCTGTTGCGGCTTATGGCTCTGCGCTTCCTTGCCGGGATGACGGTTCTGCGGGTTCTTCATGATCGCGATCCAAAGGACGAAGGACATGCGACGGCGGGATGCCGGCGCAGGGCCACGGTGGTCCTGCGGCGGTTAATCACAGGCGAAAAAGCCGTGAGCAGCAGCAGTGTGTTTTCAGGCGTTCAGCCGGCGCGGTCACCGCCCGCCGCGGGTGGCAGGCTGCCCTATGGCTTGACCTGCTGGCCACTGCCGGCCGGCACACTGTCGTAGTAGCGGCCGGTACGGGAGTCGAACACACGGTTCGGGCCGACCGGCTTGACGCCGGGAACGATGCGCCCGTTGCGGTCATAGACCTTGTCCGGCAGCTTCGGCGCCGGCGTCGGCACCACCTGCGCCGGGCCGGTGGACTTGATCGGCTGCGTCGGCTGCGGTGACGGCAGGACCTGCGGCTGCGGTCTTGCCGGCTGTGGGGGCGGCGTCACCGGCGCTGGCGCCACGGTGGTGGTGCTGCGGGTGGTGGTCGGCGATGTGGTGGGCACCTGGGCCTGTGCCGACAGGGGCAGCAGAGCCGACAGCACCCAGATGGAAAGGGTCTTCATGGCACGCTCCAGCAGGAATCCTCCCCACCATGCGCCCGCGCCCGTGTGCCGCCCATGAACGCAGCTCACACTTGCAAGACGGCGGTCACACCCCCACGTCTGCAGGCATCCCCAGGCCATCGACCCCACGGAGAGCCAGCATGAGTGCCTTCGACCTGACGCCCCCTACCGCCTCCCAGACCGACACCCTGGTCGCCGGCCTCAGCAGCGAAGAACGCCGCGTGCTGCTGCAGCACGGCACCGAAGCACCGTTCTGTGGCGTGTTCCTGGACAACAAGCGTGAGGGTGTCTACTGCTGCCGGCTGTGTGGGCTGCCCCTGTTCCGCTCCAGCACCAAGTTCGATTCCGGCACCGGTTGGCCGAGCTTCTTCGCCCCCTACGACGCGGCACACGTGCGTGAGATCCGTGATACCAGCCACGGCATGATCCGCACCGAGATCACCTGCGCCCGCTGTGGCAGCCACCTCGGCCACGTGTTCCCGGACGGGCCGCCGCCCACCCATGAGCGCCACTGCCTGAACTCCGTCTCACTTTCGTTCGCCGGCAACGGCGAGGCCTGGCCCAACCCGTTGCAGCGTGGCGGTGCGGAAAGCGGCGTGGCGGGCTGAGACAACCCGCCGACCGGTTTCACAGAATTCCCTCTTCAGAAATCCGCAGGGTGGGCCGACAAGGAGATATCCCCCCTCCCTGCGTTGCCCCATGCTCATCATCGTTGGATTCCTGGTCGTCATCATCAGCGTGATCGGGGGCTACCTCGGTGCCCACGGCCGCCTGGGGGCTCTCTGGCAGCCCTACGAACTGGTCATCATCGGCGGTGCCGCGCTGGGTGCGTTCCTGGTCGGCACCCCGGCCAAGACGGTCAAGCAGACGCTGCAGGCCATCGTCGGCGTGTTCAAGGGCCCGCGCTACAAGCAGCAGGACTACATCGACGTCCTCAGCCTGCTCTACGAACTGCTCAACAAGGCGCGCCGGGAAGGCTTCATGGCGCTGGAGGACCATGTCGAACGCCCGGCCGAGAGCGCCGTGTTCGGCAACTATCCGAAGGTGCAGGCCGACCACCACCTGATCGATTTCATCACCGACTGCCTGCGCCTGATGATCGGCAGCAACATCGAGCCGCATGAACTGGAGCCGCTGCTCGAACTGGAGCTGGAAAAGCACCACGCCGAAGCGATGGCCCCGTCGCAGGTGCTGACCAAGGTGGCCGACGGATTGCCCGGTTTCGGCATCGTCGCGGCGGTGCTGGGCATCGTCATCACCATGGGCTCGATCGGCGGCGACATCGTCGAGGTCGGCGGCCATGTCGCCGGTGCACTGGTCGGCACCTTCCTGGGCATCCTGCTCGGTTACGGGTTCGTCGGCCCGATGGCAGCGGCGATGGAAGCACGTGCCGAGCAGGACAGCCGCATCTACGAATCGGTGAAGACCGCACTGCTGGCCTGCCTGCGCGGTTACAACCCGAAGATCGCGCTGGAATTCGCCCGCAAGACGTTGCCGTCGAACGTGCGCCCGGCCTTCTCCGATTTCGAGCAGCACCTGAAGACGGTCAAGTAAGCCATGGCCGAGAGCAAACCCACCGTCATCGTCCGCAAGGTCAGGAAGGCCGGCCATGCCGCCCACCATGGCGGCTCGTGGAAGGTGGCCTATGCCGACTTCGTGACCGCGATGATGGCCTTCTTCCTGGTGCTGTGGCTGATGGCCACCACCAGCAAGAACGATCGTGCGGCCATTTCCGAATATTTCCGCAACCCCAGCCCGCTCAGTGGCCAGAGCGCCACGCCGGCCCCGGGCATGGCCGGGCCGGGCGGTGCCAGCACGTCGATGATCAAGCTCGGCGGCGCCACCGACATCTCGCGTGGCAGCAGCAACGATCCCTTCCAGAACCAGCAGGAAGCCGTGCCGCACCCGGTGGACCAGCAGCAGCGCGACAAGCAGCAGCTGGAACAGCTGATGAAGGAACTGCAGGAAGCGATCAGCCGCAGCCAGGCGCTGGAGCCGTTCAAGGACCAGCTGCTGCTGGACCTGACCCCGGAAGGCCTGCGCATCCAGATCGTGGACAAGCAGAACCGGCCCATGTTCGACCTCGGCAGTGCCACGCTCAAGCCCTACACGCAGCAGATCCTGCATGAGCTGGCCGAGTACCTGAACCACGTGCCGAACCGGATCAGCCTGACCGGCCACACCGACATCACCGCCTACACCGCCGCCCGCGGCTACGGCAACTGGGAACTGAGCGCCGACCGCGCCAATGCGGCCCGCCGCGCCCTGATCGATGGCGGACTGGAGGACAGCAAGATCACCCGCGTGGTCGGCCTGTCCTCCTCGGTGCTGTTCGACCGGGCCGACCCGCAGAACCCGATCAACCGCCGCATCAGCATCGTGGTGATGACCCGCGCCGCCGAGCAGGCCGCGCTGGCCGGCGCCGGTCCACAGGTGGGTCTGTCGGCGCCGGTCATCGACGCGGACGTACAGGCGGCGCAGGGTGAGGCAAAGTAGACGGTGGGTGCGGACCTTGGTCCGCACATCCGGGAAAGCATGCGGACCAAGGTCCGCACCCACCAGGGGCATCCCCCGGCGCTACCGGTACAATGGGGGTCTTTCCGTTTTCAGGTGACACCCCCGATGTCCAAGTCTTCCAAGGCCAAGCGCGACCAGCGCAAGAAGCAGCAGGCCAAGCGCCCGTTCCTCCGTCTGAACGCCCAGCAGCAGGTGCAGAACCACGCCGTGCTGACCAGCGAGGACGGCCAGGTGGTCGCCGCCATCGGCCTGCAGGGCCGCGAGTGGCTGCTGGCCATCGGCGGTCAGACCATGGGCAACGCCGAGAACCCGGTGCCGATGCTGGCCATGCTCAAGCACCTGGCCAACGTGCAGGAGAAGGAAGGCCGCAAGGTCAGCCTGGAGTATTCCGAACTGCTGCAGAAGCTGCTGGATACCCTGGCCGCCGAAGCGGGCCAGACCGCCGACGAGTACCTGGACGCGCTGGTCGCCGAGTTCGAAGGCGTGGAAGCTGAGGGCGAGACCGCTGAAGGCGATGTGGCCGAAGAAGCCAGCGCTGCCGAAGGTACCGCTGACGCCGAGGCTGCTCCGGCCGCCGACGCCGACGGCAAGCCGCAGGCCTGATCCGGCCGCGGCGGTGACGGTCTACGTCGATGACGCAGTGCATGCCTGGCGCGACCAGCGCTGGGCGCATCTGATGGCCGACACCCTGGCCGAGCTGCACGCCATGGCGGCGCAGCTCGGCATCCCCCGCCGGGCCTTCCAGAACAAGGCCAGCGGCGCGCACTACGACGTCACGACCGAGCTGCGCGCACAGGCGATCGCACTGGGTGCCGTGGCGATTTCACGGCACACCGACCGCGCACAGGTGAAAGCGGTGATCGCCAACGCGCGGGCACAGTACCAGCCGTAGGCCGCAGTGCCCCCCGCCGGGCATGGCCCGGCGCTACCTTGCGTGCCGGGATGGGGTAGCGCCGGGCCATGCCCGGCGAACCGGGATGACGCTCAGAACGGGTCGCTGCCCAGGCGGATTTCCACGTTCAGCAGCGAGCACAGCGCCAGCATGGCGTCGTCGTCACGGGTCAGTGCCATCCAGCCGGTGAAACCCGCGCTGCCGGCATCCACGCTCCACAGCGTGTAGTTGTGCTCGCGCAGGCGGTCGAAGGCGGTGGACATCAGCTGCACGCCATCCAGGTCTTCGGTGAAATCCTCATCGTCCAGGTCGCCGCCCCAGTCAAGCTGCAGGTTGAAGCGCGCGGACAGCTCGTTCACCGCCGATATCAGCGTTTCCAGGTCATCCCGCTCCACCTCGAAGCCGGATTGCCAACCGATCGCGGACAGCAGTGGCGGCAGCCAATCGGCGTCTGCCTCCAGCGGTTCGCCGGCTTCGGCCAGCAGCTCGCGCCAGCGGTTGAACTGCTGCAGCGCCAGCTCCTCGTCGCCCGGGTTGATCAGTACCAGCAGGTTCCAGACCCGCGCTTCGAAGCCATCCTCATCGAAATCATGGACGTCCTCCTCGAAGTCGAAGTAGTCGCTGTTGTCGGGCATGGCGGGAACTCCTCGGGGCAGGCCGGCATTCTACGGTTTATCCTGTATCGCTGAAGCCGGCCTTGGTGGCCGTCACTGTGAATGATGCGATGAGCGATACCCCTCCCGACCACCTGGCGATCAATCCGGCCAGCCCCTTCCATGATGCGCAGGCGCTGGAGCGCGGCGTCGGCGTGCGCTTCAACGACGTCGAGCGCGACAACGTCGAGGAATACTCGGTCAGCGAAGGCTGGATCCGCGTGCAGGCCGGCAAGGCCCGTGACCGTCGCGGCAACCCGATGACGATCAAGGTCAAAGGCAAGGTCGAGGCCTACTTCCTCGACCAGAAGCCGGCCTGACGGAGCCCGGGGTCAGATCCCTTTCCGCGGGAAAGGGATCCGACCCCGATGCACAGGGCCGGTCACTCGCGCTTGCGCGACTCCAGCAGATCCAGGTTGCGGATCAGGCGCCGCGAGATCTCGTCGGAGATCACCCCGCGCCGGGTGAGGCGGAACAGTTCCTCGCGCTCGGCAGTGAGGCCGGCGCTGCGCAACTGGCGATAGCCCTCCTCCATCCGCTTCACCTTCTCCGGATCCACGTCCGGATTCTCGCGATCCAGGTGCCGCTGATACAGCAGGCTGACCCGCGAGGCCGCGTCGTTGTACAACTGCACGTTCTCGGTGTTCTGGTTCAGCACCAGCTGCTGCCGCTTGCGCTCCACCCCGGCCAGCGCCGCCTTCGAGGACAACCGGCGGGCCAGATCCTCTTCCTTGCGCTCACCGGAGTCGGCCGGCAACTGCAGGCCCTTCAGCAGCTGCGGCAGCGCCACGCTGGCGCCGACCAGCGAGAACAGGATCACCGCTGCAGCCAGGAAGATCACCAGGTCGCGTGCGGGGAACGGGCTGCCATCGGGCAGGAACAGTGGCAGCGTCAGCACGCCGGCCAGGGTGATCGCACCGCGCACGCCTGCCACCGAGGTGGCCACCACGATGCGCCAGTTCGGCGCCTCGCCCCGCTCCAGGCCACGCCGACGCGCACGCAGCAGGTTCCAGCGCAGTGACAGCCACACCCACAGCAGGCGCAGGGCGATCAGGCTGGCATTGATCACCAGCACGTACACCAGCAGCCACCACGCGCTCTGGTGACCGGTCTCGTTCATCGTGGTGGTTGCACGCTCGACGATGCCCGGCAACTGCTCGCCCAGCAGCACGAACATGATGCCGTTGAAGCTGAACTGCAGCATGTTCCACACGCCCGCGCGCTGCACGCGCATGCTGCCGGAAACACGGCCGGTCATTTCCACGTAGCTCATCGAGATGCCGGCCGCGACCGCCGCGAGGATGCCCGAGGCATTGATCTCTTCGGCCAGCAGGTAGGCCGCGAACGGGATCAGCAGGTTGACCAGCATCGCCGCACCCGGCTCTTCACCGAAACGGCGCCACAACCAACGCTGGAAGGTCGACACGCCCAGCGTCACCGCCACGCCCACCGCCAGGCCCGCCACCGCCACCCACAGGAAGGTCAGCGAAGCGGTGGCCAGCGAGAAGGTACCGGTCATCACCGCCGCCACCGCGAAGCGGAAGCAGACCAGACCGGAGGCGTCGTTGAGCAGTGATTCGCCCTCGAGGATGTGCATCAGCCGCTTGGGAATGGGGGCCTTGGAGGCGATCGCTCCAACGGCCACCGGATCGGTCGGCGAAACAATCGCCGCCAGCGCGAAGCACACCGCCAGCGGCATCACCGGGATCATCCAGTGGATCAGCAGGCCGGCGCCGATGACGGTGAACACCACCAGGCCGAACGCCAGCTCGAGAATCGCGCCCTTGTCGCGGAACAGGCCCTGCTTGGGGATGCGCCAGCCGTCAAGGAACAGCAGGGGCGGCAGGAACAGCAGGAAGAACACTTCCGGCTCCAGCGCATGGCCGCGGTTGAACACGCCGGCAATGACCGCGCCCAGACCGATCTGCACCAGTGGCAGCGGCAGTGAGAACGGCAGGACGCGGACGAGGTATCCGCTGGCGACGACCGCCACCAGCATCGCCAGCACGACTTCAATGGTATGCATGCTTCTTCCAGGAAGCGGCGCGCGGGGGGCATGAAGCCAGCGCCGGAAACCCGGAAAAAACTACCACAGGCGACCACGGCTGCGACAACCGCGGCGACGCTGCGTCAGCACAGGCTCATGCCCCGTCGAAGCGGTAGATGTCCATCGCCAGGAAGCCGCCATCGACGCCGGCATCGATGCGACGTGCGCCGAAGCGGTGGTCACCGGCCGCACCCATCGCAAAGAACAGCGGCAACAGGTGTTCATCGGTGGGATGGGCGCGTTCGGCGAACGGTGCCTGCCGGCGGTAGTCCAACAGCGCCGGGCGATCATCGGCCGCCAGCCGCTGCTCTACCCACTCGATGAACGGCCGCACATAGGGCGCTTCCTTACCGTCCTGGTAGTCGCCCCAGTCGTGCAGGTTGTGGGTGATGCTGCCCGAGCCGACCAGCAGCACACCCTGTTCGCGCAGAGGTGCCAGCGCGCGGCCCAGCGCAAACTGGTGCGCAGGCCCCAGCAACGGCTGGATCGATACCGGCACCACGGGAATGTCGGCCTGCGGACGCAGCAGGCGCAGCGGCACCCAGGCGCCGTGGTCGAGACCACGCTGGGTATCGATGGCCACCGGCAGGCCCGCCGCGGCGATGCGCCCGGCTACGTCTTCGGCCAGCGCAGGATCGCCCGGTGCCGGGTACTGCAGTTCAAACAGCGCGCGCGGGAAGCCGCCGAAGTCATGGACGGTCGGCGGTTGTGGGTGGGCGCCGACCAACGGCTGCCGCCCCAGCCAGTGGGCCGAGGCGATGACGATGGCGCGCGGCGTGGGCAGGTCGCGCGCCAGTTCGGCCAGGCGCACGCCCACCTCGCCCGGCTGCAGCGCAGTCATCGGTGAACCATGCGAGATGTACAGCGAAGGCAGGCGGGACATGGAATTCTCCGTTTGCAGTATCAGCCAGCGCTCAACGCGAACGCAGGGTCCAGCGGCCGTCACCGACCAGGAACAGCACCACCAGCGCCAGCGCCCAGAAGGCCGGGTACTCCCAGCCACCGCCAGCATTGGCAAAGCCGAAGCCGTTCGCGCCGTGCACGGTGACGATGGTGCCCAGCAACAGGGGCACCCCGGCCAGCCCGACCCAGCGCGCGTAGACACCGAGCAGCAGGGCTGCGGAAATCACCAGTTCTGCGGCGAGGGTGAGGTAACCCAGCACACCCGGCAGACCGAGCGACTCGAAGAACGCCGCGGTGCCGGCTGGGGTGAACACCAGCAGCTTGGTCAACGCGTGGACCAGGAACAGGACGCCGAGGGCCAGGCGTAGCAGCGTCGCGCCATAGGGCGCCAGCGGGGGAGCGGAAGCAGCAGAGGTCGTCATGGCGTGGCCTCGAAAGGGAAGAAGCACAGCTTATTGCGCCGACCGATGCCGATAAATACGATGATTCGACCGTATTTATTTCATAAGGCGCAACAATGGACACTTTGGACGCCATGCGTGTGTTCGTGGCCGTGGTCGAGCGCAATGGCTTCAGTGCGGCCGCCCAGGCACTGGATATGTCCACCGCCGGCGTCACCCGGCAGGTTGCGGCGCTTGAGAAGCGCCTGTCGACGCGGCTGCTCCACCGCACCACCCGCCGGGTCAGCCCGACCAGTGCCGGCGCCGCCTACTACGCGCAGTGCGTGCGCCTGCTGGCGGAGTTCGACGCACTGGAGGCCAGCATCGGCGCACAGGCACTGGAACCGTCCGGCCTGCTGCGCATCAATGCGCCGGTCAGCTGGGGCATCGCCCGTCTCGGCCCGCTGCTGGCCGGCTTCCGCGAGCGGTTCCCGCAGGTGGAACTGGACCTGGCCCTGTCCGACCGCCTGGTTGACATGGTCGAAGAAGGCTACGACGTGGCCATCCGCATCACCCGCGAGCCCGGGCCCACGTTGATCGCGCGTCGCCTGGGCGAATCGCGGATCAGTCTGTGCGCGGCGCCCTCCTACCTGGCTGCGCACGGCACGCCGGCCACGCCGCAGGCACTGCAGGATCACGCATGCCTGGGCTACAGCTACTGGGCCGGCGGCGACCAGTGGCCACTGCACGGCCCCGGAGGCGACGTCCAGGTCACGGTGAACAGCGTGCTGCGCGCCAACAACGGCGACGTGCTGCGCGAGGCGGCCATTGCTGGCATGGGCGTGATCCTGCAACCGGATTTCCTGCTCCAGGAGGCGCTGGCCGACGGCCGCCTGGTGCGCATCCTGCCGGACTGGGAAGCGGCGCCGATCGGCATCTTCGCCGTCTACACCAGTCGCAGCCACCTGGCGCCGAAGGTACGCAGCTTCATCGATTACCTGGTGGAGGCCGGGATCTGACCGCGCCACCGGACAACACCCGTGACACGCGGGCGCAAGGCCGTGCCCGGCGAGCCGCAACATGGGCTAGACAGCGACCTCGTCCAGCATGCCGATGATCCGCTCCAGAGGGGCCGGACGTCCCAGCAGGTAGCCCTGCACCTGGTCGCAGCCGTGCGCGGCCAGCCAGTCGAGCTGCCCCGGCGTTTCCACGCCTTCGGCAATGATGGTCAGGCCCATGCTGTGGCCCAGCGACAGCAGCGCCCTGCAGATCGATGCGTTGCGCGGATTGGTCTCCACGTCGGCGACGAAGCTGCGGTCGATCTTGAGGATGTCCAGCGGCAGGTGCTGCAGGTAGGACATGCTGGAGTAGCCGGTACCGAAATCATCCAGCGACACGCAGATGCCCTGCTCGTGCAGGCGCTGCATGGTCTGCATCGCCTGCGCCGGCTTGCGCATCAGGCTGCTCTCGGTCAGCTCCACATGCAGCGCGCCGCGGGCCAGGCCGAAGTCCTGCTGGGCACGGGTGAACTCGGCCACCAGGTCGCTGTTGAAGAACTGTACGGCCGACACGTTCACCGCGATCGGCAGATCGCCCCAGCCCGCCTCCACCAGGCGCCGCTGCGCCTGCGCCGCCGCACGGATCACCCAGCGCCCCAGGGCCAGGATCAGACCGGTGTCCTCGCACAGCTGGATGAACTCGTTGGGAGGAATGAAGCTGCCATCGGCCTGCGGCCAGCGCAGCAATGCCTCCAGTGCCGCCGGACTGCCGTCGCTGGCGTGGCGGATCGGCTGGAAGTACAGCTGGAACTCGCTGTCGATCGCCGCATGGATGCGCCCGGCCAGGCGCAGGCGATCAGCCAGGCGCGTGGTGACCGCAGCGTCGAACCAGGCCACCACATCCCCTTCGGCGCGCGCGGCGTGCGCCGCCTGTGCCGCCATGCCGATCACCTGCTCGGCGCTGTGGCCATCGCCTGCCGTGTGCACGGCCACGCCGATGCGGGGCTCGAACTGGTGCAGCGAATCCTTGCCACGCATCGGTGCCGATACGATCTGCAGCAGATCGTCGAGTACGCGCCGGGTGTCGTGCGCGGCGCCGATGGCGAACACGAAATCTTCCGCCGGCTGGAAGGCCAGCGCGCCGTAACGTGCCGCCAGCACAGCCAGGCGCGAGGCCATCGACTGCAGCACCGCATCGCCGATCTCCCGGCCCAGCGTGTCGGCCACCAGCTGCAGGCCACGCAGCTGCACGAAGGCGATGGTATAGCCCTCCGCCTGGGCATCCAGCTGCTCGGTCAGCGCGCGCACGTTGAGCAGCCCGGTCGCCGGGTTGTGCCGCGCCTGGTAAGCCAGGTCGCGCTCATAGGCCATCCGCTCGCTGACATCCTCGGCCAGGACCAGGCAGGCCGGCTGGCCATCGAAATCCAGCCGGGACAAATGCGCGCGCACTTCGAACACACTGCCATCCTTGCGCCGGTGCAGGCGCACGGCAGCATCGGGAAGGTCGCCCACGCGCGCCCGCGCGATGGCTCCCTTGACCTCGTCCCACCCTTCCCGCGGCCGGATGTCGAGGATGCTCATGGTGAGGAATTCCTCACGGCTGTAGCCGTACTGCCGCACGGCCGCATCGTTGACCTCGATGAAGCGCAGCGTGTCCGGATCGAACACCCAGAACGGCGCAGGATTGCGGTCGAACAGCAGCCGGAAGCGCCGTTCGACCTGGTTCATCTGTTCACGGGCCTGATACCGCTCGCTGAGATCGGTGAGCGCGCCGATCATGCGCCGCTGGCGATCGGCCACCGGCACGCGCTGGCCCCGCGCGCCGACCCAGCGCACCGCCCCCCCCGGCAGCACCAGGCGGAATACCTCATCCATCACCGCGTTGCCGGCAAATGCCTGGTCAAACGCCTTCTGCAGCCGTGCGGCATCATCGCGGTGCACCCGGGCAAAGAAATCGGCCACCGGCAGCGCGTCGGTCTGTACGCCGAAGATTTCGCGTGCCAGCGGTGACCAGCGCAGCAGTGCAGCATCCTCATCGACGTACCAGGTGCAGACCCGCCCGACCTGGTGGGCCAGCCGCAGTTCCGCGTTGCCGGCCTGCAGTTCCTCGGCCATCGATTGCTGCCGGCGGATCGTTCGCCGGACGGCGAACAACAGCACCAGCAGCACGGCCACATAGACCAGCACGATGGCCGCCGATGCCTGCAGGTAGGGCCACCACGGCGCCAGCACGTCCTTTTCGGCCAGGCCCACCTGCACCGCCAGCGGGTTGCGCTCCAGCGTACTGATGGTGGTGATGCGCGGCACGCCATCGACCACGCCGGGCACGTTCCCCAGTTCGATCACCGCCTGTCTGCCGAGCAGATCGCGCCCGGGCAGCTCGTAGCGGTGGCCGACCGTGCCATGCGGATCGGGCACGCGCGCCAACATGTAGCCTTCGGCATCACTGATCGACACCAGGCCGTTCGGGCCCACGTCCAGCCCGCCGATGATGCGCTGCAGTTCGCCGCAGCGCAGGCGCGCCAGCAGCCAGCGGTCGTCGTCCAGCGGCAGCGCCAGCGGCACCACCCAGCCATCATCGCTGCCCCGCTGCGGCGGCCCGATGTACAGCGCACTGCCAGGGCCGCGCCGTTGCGGATCGGTCCACAGGGGCAGCTGCAGGTCGCCCTGGCCCGCGGTCAGCGCACGTCCGTAGCTGTCGAGCACCACGATGCTGTGCAGCTCGGCGTGCCGTTGCAGCACGCCGGCCACGGCCGCATCGAGCAGCCGCGGTGCCTGTGCCGGCACGCTCCGGAACAGCTCGGCGGCGTCGGCGGAAATGCCACCCATGGCCCGCTCCAGGTTGCGCAGCTGCAATGCCAGCAGGCGCTCGCTGCCGACCGCCAGTGCCCGGCTCTGCCGCTGCGCCGCTTCCAACCGCCGATGATGGTCATTGACCAGCATCATCGCCAGACCGGCCACCAGCAGCACGCCCAGCACCACCCCGCCCCAGGTGATGGCGCGCAGTGGCCGGGCCAACGCGCGTTTCAGCGCGGGCATCGGTGGGTGTTCCCTGTCCAGTGGGCTGGCTTCATGCGCGAACGATTCCTCCACATCCCCGACCTCAGCGGCCGGCGACTGCCATTCTTGACCGCCGGGCCCGCCACGCCGGGTCACCTGCCTGCGTCCGCGCAGGGGTCCGGCATGCAGCATGCACCACGGCGGTGACGGCGTGAAGATCGCCGCACCGCGTTCAGCCAGATCGTGCACAGCCTTGCGCCACAACGGTGCGACCCGTCGCATCGGAGCGGATTAGACTTGGCGTTTTCCCGCCGCAAGAGAAGTCCATGTCCAAGCTGCGCCGTCCCACCCTGGCACTGGCCATTGCTGCCAGCCTGTCCCTGGCCGCCTGCGACCGCGCCGCCGATCCGGCGGCCAGTACCGCCGCGCCGGCCGCATCCGCCCCCGCAGCCGCCAAGCCGATGCTGGGCAGCTTCGGCTTCGATGCCAGCGGCATGGATCGCAGCATCGCCGCCGGAGACGATTTCTTCGGCTTCGCCAATGGCACCTGGGTGAAGAACACCGAGATCCCCGCCGACCGCTCGCGCTTCGGCAGCTTCAACGTCATCGCGGAGAAGACCCAGGCCGACACCCGCGCCATCCTCGAAGGCGCTGCCGGCAATGCCCAGGCCAGCGGCGAGGACAAGCTGATCGGCGATTACTACGCCGCCTTCATGGATGAGGCCGGCATCGAGCAGCGCGGTATCGCGCCGGTGCAGCCGCAGCTGAAGGCGATCGATGCGATCACTGACAAGGCCGGCCTGGCCCGCGCGCTGGGCGGCGACATGCGCGCCGATGTCGACCTGCTCAATGCCACCAACTTCTACACCGACCGCCTGTTCGGCCTGTGGGTCTCGGTCGATCTGCTGCAGCCGGACCGCACCGCGCCGTATCTGGTGCAGGGCGGACTTGGCATGCCCGACCGCGACTTCTATCTGGGCGACGGCCGCATGGCCGAACTGCGCAAGCAGTACCAGGCCTATATCGCGCAGCTCCTGCAGCTGGCCGGCAGCGCCGACCCGGCCGGCAAGGCGCAGCGCATCGTTGCGCTGGAAACGAAGATCGCGCAGGCGCACGCCACCCAGGAAGAAACCAACGACGTGACCAAGGGTGCCAACCCCTGGACCCAGGCTGATTTCAACGCCAAGGCCCCGGGCATGGACTGGACCGCCTTCCTCGATGCCGCTGCACTGGGCAAGCAGCAGGACTTCATCGTCTGGCAGCCCAGGGCGGTGGCCGGCCTGTCCAGGCTGGTGGCCACCGAGCCGCTGGAGGTCTGGAAGGATTACCTGGCCTTCCATGCGCTGGATCGCGCCGCGGCGTACCTGCCGAAGAAGTTCGCCGATGCCCGCTTCGCCTTCCACGGCACCGCGCTGAGCGGCACGCCGCAGCAGAGCGATCGCTGGAAGCGCGCGGTGGATGATGCCAACCACGCCGTCGGTGAGGCCATCGGCAAGCGCTATGTCGAGAAGCACTTCGACGCCAGGACCAAGGAGCGCGCGGACGAAATGGCGAAGAACATCATCGCCGCGTTCGCCAGGCGCATCGACGCGCTGACGTGGATGTCGCCGCAGACCAAGGCCAGCGCCAAGGCAAAGGTGGCCGGCCTGACCGTGGGCATGGGGTATCCGGAAAAATGGCGCGATTACAGCGGTCTGGAAATCCGCCGCGACGATCCGCTGGGCAATGCACAGCGCGCCGAGCTGTTCGAGTACCAGCGCAACATCGCCAAGCTGGGCAAGCCGGTCGACCACGGTGAGTGGGCGATGCTGCCGCAGACCATCAACGCGATGAACGTGCCGCTGGAGAACCGCCTGGTGTTCCCGGCCGCGATCCTGCAGCCGCCGTTCTTCGATGGGGCCGCCGATGATGCGGTGAACTACGGTGCGATCGGTGCGGTGATCGGCCATGAGATCAGCCACGGGTTCGACAATGCCGGCGCGCTGTTCGACGAGACCGGCAAGCTGCACAACTGGTGGACCGCCGAGGACCTGAAGCAGTTCAACGCCGCCGGCGACGCGCTCGCGGCCCAGTTCAGCAGTTACGAGCCGTTCCCCGGCGTGCACGTCAACGGCAAGCTGACGCTGGGCGAGAACATCGCTGACGTCGCCGGTCTGGGAACGGCCTACGACGCCTACCAGCTGTCGCTGCAGGGCAAGCCGGGCCAGACCCTGGAAGGCTTCACCCCGGACCAGCGCTTCTTCCTCGGCTTCGCCCAGGCATGGCGCAGCAAGAGCCGCGAGCAGGCGCTGCGCAATTCGCTGCTGACCGACGTGCACGCGCCGGGCCAGTTCCGCGCGCTCACCGTGCGCAACATCGACGCCTGGTACCCCGCGTTCGAGGTGAAGGAGGGCCAGAAGCTGTACCTGGCCCCCGACAAGCGGGTCAAAGTCTGGTGAGATGAGGGAAACGGGCGCCGCGAGGCGCCCGTTTTCATCTGCACCGGCCCGGCGGGCTGCGCGGTCGGTGCCGATTCAGGCCGAAGACGACGCGATTCACCGGGATTCCTGCTCATCCCCGGTTTCATGTGCGCCCGCAGCACGTTTCACCCTGCGACATCCTGTCGCAGGCTGCGGGCACTGTGCTGCATCGCACAAAACTTCACCCGACCGGACAAGACCCTTACGGCGCTTGGCGTTCCGCCCATTGCACCGCTCGCTGGAAGTGCTAGAACTGAACCCGCCACACCGTCCAACGCTGATCGACGCACGTTCCACAAGGAGCCAGCCATGATTGCTTTGTTCAAGGGTTTGGGAATTCTGCTTCGCGACAACGAGCTCTACAGCAGCCCGTTCGACAAACAGGTCGCGCACTGGCGCAATCTCAGCGAGCAGCAGATCCGCGATGAAGTGGCGGTGCTGGCCCAGGCCAAGTGCCAGTGGCTGATCGCCTCCATCATCGGCTGGCAGGCGGCGTCGCTGGTGATTCTGGGCCTGATCGCCAACTACCTGTGGCGTGACGACTTCCATATCACCTTCACCCGCGTGGTGATCGTGTTCGGCTCATGGGTCTCGATCCTGTTCGTGATCTGGTTCATGGCCAACATGTTCGACCAGCAGGCCGGCTTCGAGCGCTGGATGAAAGCCTTCAACAGCCGGGCCCGCATCAGTTCCAAGGCCGACAGCGTCGAGCATGTGGCCGAGGCGCTGGACCTGGCCGAGCACTACCCGGAAGTGCTGGACTACAAGCAGGCGGTCACCGCCAGGCGCGAGCTGCGCCACGAGGACATCCGCATCATGACCGAGATCGGACGGATGAAGCAGCACTCCGAACTGGTCGGGCGGCTGAACCATGTAGGCGAAACCGAACACCATCACGAACTGACGCTGCAGCCTGCCTACTGACCCTTGCGGAAAACGGGGGGGTCCACAATGCCACCGTGATCACTCACGGTGGCATTGTTCTATCGGGTCCTGGCTGACGCATTGGTGGAAGCCCTCGGGCAGGCCTCGCATGGTTTCGGTTTGGCCTACGGCCACCGAAAAACGCCGCAGGGGCGGCGTGGCGCAGGTGGCCTCGGTGCTGCAGTCCGGATCCAGCACGAGATAGTGGCACCTGCCACTGCTGCTGGCGATGCATTGGAACCGCGCCTGACCATCGACGACGGTGCCCTTGCTGTACAGCGTGTCCACGCCGTTGGCGCGCGCGCGGGTAATCGAGGAATTGCTGGATTTTTCGCAGCCGGCCAGTGCCAGCAGCACAGCACACACAAGCAGCAGACGGGGCATGGTCATTCCTCGGGGCAGATGCAACGTCGCGGCTACATGCCGCGGAACAGGCTCATGAAGGGCTGGCTGACCACCAGCGTTTCCGGCCGCTGGCGCAGGCGCAGCACACCGCGCCCGGTATCGTCGCGACTGACCGCGGCGACGGATTTCATGTTGACGATGGTCGAGCGGTGGATCTGGCGGAAGTGCTGCGGATCGAGCACTTCCAGCAGTTCGCGCAGCGGGGTGCGCAGCAGGCTCTCGCCGGCGGCGGTGATCACGGTGGTGTACTTGTTGTCCGCGCGGAAGTAGACCACGTCCTCCAGCATGATCAGCTGGGTCTCGCGGCCATTGCTGGCGGTGATCCACGCCAGCGGCGGGCGGTCACTGTTCTGTCCCGGTCCCAGACGCTGCAGCAGGCGTTCCAGCACCGCGTCATCGTGGCGCGTGGACGGCAACCGCGCCAGGAGGCGCTCGCGCGTGGCCAGCAGGCGCTCATCGCTGACCGGCTTGAGCAGGTAGTCCATCGCACCCTGTTCGAAGGCATCGATGGCGTACTGGTCATAGGCCGTGACGAACACCACCTGCGTGCGCGGGCTGAGCTCGGACAGTGCACGCGCGACCTCGATGCCGGTGATGCCCGGCATGCGGATGTCGAGGAACGCGATGTCCGGCTGCTTCTCGGCCAGCTGCTCCAGTGCACTGGCGCCGTCTTCGCACTCGGCCACCAGCTTCAGCTCCGGCCACAGCCGGCGCAGCTGGTCCACCAGCGACTGCCGCAGCAGTTCCTCGTCCTCGGCAATCAGGGCTTCAAGCGGCATGGCTGCGCTCCTTGCTGGATGGCGGCAATGTCATGGTCGCGGCAACGCCACTGGGGAAATTGGCGACGATCGCTACGCCGGACTGCTCGCCGCAGGTCAGGCGCAGCCGCTCGCGCAGGTTCTTCAGGCCAATGCCGGTGCCACTGGTGGTGCCTTGGCTGAAGCCGAGCCCATCATCGGCCACGGTCACCGTCACGTGGTCGTCGAAGCCGCGCGCCAGGATCCAGATCGTTCCACCTCCGGGCTTGGGCTCCAGGCCGTGCTTGATCGCGTTCTCGACCAGCGTCTGCAGCGCCATCGCCGGCAGCTTCACCGCATGCAGTTCCGGCGGCACCTGCACCTCCACCGCCAGCCTTGCGCCCATGCGGATCCGCAGGATCTCCAGGTACGCGCGGGTACGCTCCAGCTCCACGCCGAGGGTCGACATCGATTCGTCCACCTGCGGCAACGAACTGCGCAGGTACTGGATCAGGTGTCCCAGCATCTGCTCGGCCCGCGCCGGATCGGTGCGGGTCAGCACTTGGGCATTGGCCAGCGTGTTGTACAGGAAGTGCGGCTCGACCTGCGCGTGCAGCAGGTTCAGGCGCGCCACCGACAGCTCCTTTTCCACCTGGGTCTGCTCCGCGGCGGCCTGCTCGGTGCGGCGCTGGTCGGCCACCCGACGGCTGATCGCACGGGTGACCGCTTCGGCATTCTCGTAGTTGCTGCCTTCGTCCAGCGCCAGCAGATCGGCCCACCAGCCCGCATCGGGCTCGAACAGCAGGGTGACGGTACTGGTGCCCTGCCCGGGCGTGACCGTGGCCAGCACGCCGTTGCGCTTGATCGCCAGCCGCGCGGGCAGGTTCCAGCGCGAGGGCTGGCGGCCGTTCCAGGGGTCGACGCGGCGCACGTAGGCGCGCACCTGCAGGCTGCCGGCCGCGCTTTCCACGTCCTCCACCCGGGGCAGCTCGGCCACGGCCGCCTCGACCACGGCAAAGGCCTGGCCGGCATCCATCGGCAGTTCCACCTGCCGACGCTGGCGCCCGGACAGCGTGCTCGCGTCCAGGCGCCCGGCCACCAGCCAGACCCGGCGCACATGGCTGATCGCACTGCCCAGCGCGGTAATCATCAGGAACATCGCCAGCAGGCCGAAGATCCAGCCCGGGCCATCGTTCATGCCGCTGAAGATGCCGCTCCAGACCATGCCGGCCACGACCAGCGCCGCGGCCCAGGCCAACAGATGACGGAAAATGAGAGTGAGGCTGGCGAACACGGCGGCGCCTTGGTGAAAGGGGTAAGCCGAGCATAGGGCGGCCTGCCGGGCAGACAAGCGGCCTGCGACGAAGTGCGGGAAAGCCGCGATGGAACCCCTCACGGAAACGCCGGGCGTGGCCCGGCGCTACCGGGGGGGCGGGGCAGCGCCCCGCCTTCCCTTACTTCCGCTGCCCCGCGCTTTCGTCACGCACGGCGCGGAACGACTCGTCCTTGCTCCAGTTCGGCCAGCTGCGCGAGTTCGCCAGCTGGTTGCCCAGGGTGTACAGCACCTCCAGGTCGCGGGCGGCGCCGGCGAACACCCAGTCCGGCTGCCACTCGTCGCCCTGCTGGTGGTAGCGCTTGGCGGTGTAGTCCTCCGAGGCCTTCCTGCCAGCAGCCACACCCCCGTCCACCCAGTCCTGTCCGGCCGACCAGGACAGCGCCGGCACGCCGCGCTTGGCGAACGGGAAATGGTCAGAGCGGAAGAACAGGCCCGCTTCCGGCTTCGGATCGGGCGTATAGCGGATGTCCCAGCCCTTGGCCACCTCTTTCAGCTGGTCCAGCAGCTCGAAGCGCGCGGCACCGTAGATGCCGAAGTCGCGCGAGGGGCCGAACGGCGCCATGCCATCCATGTTGATCACCGCCACGGTCTTCTCCAGCGGATACAACGGGTGGGTCGCGTAGTACTCCGAACCCAGCAGGCCCTTTTCTTCGGCGGTGACCGCCAGGAACAGCAGCGAGCGCTGCGGCTGCTTGCCCTTGGCGAAGCCACGGGCCAGTTCGATCAGCGAAGCGGTGCCACTGGCATTGTCCAGCGCACCGTTGAAGATGCGGTCGCCGCGGGCATCGGGCTCGCCCACGCCGATGTGGTCCCAATGGGCGCTGTAGATCACGGTCTCGTCCGGGTGGCTGCTGCCTTCCAGCCGCGCCGCCACGTTGTGCGAGGTGATCACTTCGGTCTTCACCGCATACTTCGCGTCCAGGCTGGCGCCGGTCAGCGTGACCGGCGTGAAGTCGCGCTGCTGCGCCTTTTTCTTCAGTGCCTCGAAATCCTGGCCGGCCGCGCGGAACAGGTCCACGGCCAGGTCGCGCTGGATCCAGCCTTCCAGCAGGGGGTGACTGTCGGCCGGGTTGTCGCGCACCACATCGAACATGGTGTTGGTGTTGGAGCCGGCGACCGTGGCCCAGCCGTACGAGGCCGGTGCGGTCTCATGCACGATCAGCACGCCCAGCGCGCCCTGGCGTGCGCCTTCCTCGTACTTGTAGGGCCAGCGGCCGTACCAGGTCATGCCCTTGCCGTCGAAGTCGCCCTTGCCGGTCTCGAAGTCCGGGTCGTTGATCAGCACGACCGCGATCTTGCCCTTCAGGTCCACGCCCTTGAAGTCGTCCCAGTTGCGCTCCGGGGCCTTCACGCCGTAGCCGAGGAAGACCAGCGGCGCCTTGCTGATGTCCACCGTGCTGGCGCCGTTCATGGCCGCGCGCACGGCGATCTGCTTGCCCTGCTCCAGCGCGATGGTCCTGTTACCCTGATGCAGGGCCAGCTGCGGCGTCCCCACGATGTCGCCCTTGCGCAGCGGCACGGCCTGGGTCCACAGGCGCTTGCCATCCTTCAGGTCGCCACCCGGCTGCAGGCCGGCGTCGGCAAACTGCTTGCTCAGGTAGGCGATGGTCTTCGCTTCGCCCGCCGTGGCCGGCGAACGGCCCTCATAGGCGTCCGAGGCCAGTTCCTTCACGTCGGCGGAAATCCGCGCGCCATCGAATTTCGGCGTGGCCGCCATCAGCGCGCCCGACACCGACAGGGCCAGCACGCCCAGTGCTACTCGCTTCATTGCTCTCTCCAGCAGGGAAATCCCAGCCGAGTGTACAAAAGGGGCCCGAGGGATTTAAGGCGCTTTTGGCACTGTCGGATGGGCCCGCGCCAGCAGGTGATCGCGTTCGCGCACGTTGTCGGTGAGCGCGGCAGCGGCCTGGAACGCCTGCCGGGCGTCTTCGACCCGACCCAGGTGCTGCAGCACTTCGCCACGGACGACCTGCAACGGTGCGTAGTCACGCAGACGGTCATCGGAGAGCAGCGGCTGCAGATGCGCCCAGGCAGCGAACGCGCCCTCACTGCGCAGGATGGCTACCACCCGGTTCAGCGCCACCACAGGCGAAGGCTGGATCTGCAGCAACCGCGAATACAGCCCGGCGATGCGCGCCCAATCGGTCTGGTCGGCCTGGCGCGCCGTTGCGTGGCACTCGGCAATGCAGGCCTGCAGCACGTAGGGATCGTCGCTACCGCCGGCCGACAGCGCGCGCGCCAGCGCCTGCCGCCCGCGTTCGATCTGCAGCCAGTCCCAGCGTGCGCGGTTCTGCTGGTCCAGCAGCACCGGCCGGCCCTGCGCATCCACCCGCGCCGCGGCGCGCGAGGCCTGCAGTTCCATCAGTGCCAGCAGTCCCAGCACGGCGGCGGCCGGCATGCGGTGGGCGAGAATGCGCGCCAGGCGAAGCGCCTCCTCGCACAGCGCTGGTCGCATCCAGTCATCGCCGGCACTGGCGGCGTAGCCTTCGTTGAACACCAGGTAGATCGCTTCCAGCACGGAGGCCAGGCGCGCGGGCAACGCCTCGGCACGCGGCACTTCATAGGGCACCTGCTTCTGCGCGAGCGTGCGCTTGGCGCGCACCACGCGCTGGGCGATGGTCGGTTCCGGCTGCAGGAACGCGCGCGCGATCTCGCTCGTGGTCAGCCCGCCGAGCAGGCGCAGGGTCAGCGCCACGCGCGCGTCCGCGGGCAGTACCGGATGGCACGCCACGAACATCAGGCGCAGCAGATCGTCGCCAAGATCGTCTTCCAGCGCGGTGCTGTCGTCCGGTGCCGGCAGCGCGGCCGGATGCAGTGCCTCGCCCCACTGCGCATGCTGCTGCGCCACCCGCTGGTGCTGGCGCAGTACATCGATGGCCCGGTTGCGCGCAGTGGTCATCAGCCAGGCTCCAGGATTGTCCGGGATGCCCTGCTCCGGCCAACGCTCCAGCGCAGCCAGCCAGGTGTCCTGGGCCAGTTCCTCGGCACGGCCGACATCACCGCCGAGCAGCCGCGCCAGGCGCGCGATCAACACTGGCGATTCCATCCGCCAGAGAGTCTCCAGGCGCTGGGTCAGGGAGGGCTCGTGCATGCGCCGATCACAGCATGCACGTTCCCGCCGCACAAGCACCGGCAGTCACGCTTCGACGATGGGCCTGAAACCGCCCCAGAACATCCGCCGGGTATCGAACGGCATGTCCTTCGGGCCGATGCCGGCCAGGCGCGGATCGGCCATCACCTTCGCGTTGATGCGGTCACGTGCCGCACGCGATCGGAACACCACGAAGGCCACGATCACGGTCTCGCCCGGCTTGGCCTTCACCGCACGCGGGAACGAGGTCGACGTGCCGGGTTCCACGTCGTCGGCCACGCATTCCATGTACTGAAGCGCACCGTGATCCTTCCACACCGCACCGGCCTTGCGGGCAAGGCGGCGGTAGGCCGCGACCTTGTCCTCGGGGCACGGCAGCACATAGGCATCGACGTAAGCCATGAGCGTTCTCCTGTCGTCGGGCGTGGCCGCTCAGCCCGGCTCGCCGTCCATGTGGGCGATTTCCCAGAGATGTCCGTCCAGGTCCTGGAAGCCACGCTGGTACATGAAACCATAGTCGCGCGCCGGCTGCGGTTCACTGGCACCGGCGGCAAGCGCCTTGTCCACCATCACGTCCACCGCGTTGCGGCTGTCGGCGGACAGGCAGGTGATCACCTCGGTCTGCGCCTGCGCGTCGGCGATCGCCTTGGTGGTGAACTGCTGGAAGAACGGCTTGACCAGCAGCATCACGAAGATGCTGTCGCTGACCACCATGCAGGCCGCGTTCTCATCGGTGAACGCCGGATTGAAGTGGTAGCCCAGTGCGGCGAAAAAGGCCTTGGACTTGTCCAGATCCTGCACGGGCAGGTTGACGAAGATCATCTGCGGTTGCGGTGTGCTCATTGTTCGGGTTCCCTGGAAAATGGAAAGAAGGCGGGCGATCAGGGCTGCTTCATGCAGTTGACCATCCACGGCTTGCCGTAGCGATCGGTCAACATGCCCCAGCGGTGCGCCCAGAACGTCTCGGCGATCGGCATCTGCACCTGGCCCCCATCGGCCAGCGCAGCGAACGCGCGCTCGGCTTCCTCGATGCTGTCGACATCGACATTGATGGTGGTCGAGCCGCCGTCGCCGGCACCGGGGCCGTCGGCGGCCATCAGGATGGCACTGCCGATTTCCAGCTGGCTGTGGGCCACGTGGTCAAGGGTGTCGGCCGGCATCTCGTTGCACCCCGGCGAGCCGTCGGAGGGAGGCATGTCGCGGTACTTCATTTCCGAGGTGACCTGGCCACCCAGGGCCTTTGCGTAGAAGGCCATCGCCTCGTGGGCCTGGCCGCTGAAGCCAAGGAAGGGAATCAGTTTCATCGGGGTGCTCCGTTCGGTTGAAGATGTCGAGTGTTCGCGGCGCGGCGGGGCTCAGCCTTCGAGCTGCTCGCGCAGACGCTGTTCCTGCTGCTGTAATTCGGGGGTGAAGGCTTCGCCGAAGTCTTCGGCGGAGATCAGCGGGCGCACCTCGAGCGTGCCACCACTGCCAAAGGGGGCGCGGCTGGCCCATTCCACAGCCTCGTCGAGCGAGCGGACGTTCCACAGCCAGAAGCCTGCGATCTGGTCGGCGACGGGCGCGAACGGGCCGCTCTCGACCTGCGGTCCAGCGCCGCCGAAGTGAATGCGGCGGCCACGCGCGGTGGCATGCAGGCCTTCACCGGCCAGCATGATGCCGGCGGCAACCAGCTGTTCGTTGTAGGCGCCCATGGCCGTCAGCTCCTGCTCGCTGGGCAGGCGTCCGGCTTCGGAATCGGCGTTGGCTTTGACGATCACCATGACTTTCATGTGGGTCTCCCGTGGGGCGCAGGTGCGCGCCCTTCACTGTTACAACGAACGAGGGGACGGGGAATCGACAAATTCTGAAAGTTTTTTTTGGGGGGGACCGGCGGGCCGGTCTCCCGCGCTGCAACATGCTCCGGCGCAAACCTGCGCGATCATGCAGGTCCGCCCCCGCCAGGATCGCGCCATGCAGCAGTACCTGCTTCTGATCTACATCGAACCTGCCTTGCTGCAGGCCCTGCCGACCGAGGCGTTCAACACCTTGATGCGCGACTGCCTGGCCCACGCCGACAGGCTGCAGGCCGAAGGCACGCTGCTGCTGGCGCAGAAGCTTCAGCCGGTGGATACCGCGCAGACCCTGCGCGTCCGCGATGGCCACAGCCGGGTGCTGGATGGCCCGTTCGCCGAAACCCGCGAGCTGCTGGCCGGCTTCAATCTCATTGTGGCGCGCGACCGTGACGAGGCGATGCGCATCGCGCGCGAGTTCCCGTGGGCACGGTTCGGCAGCATCGAAGTGCGCCCGCTGGAGGACATGGACGCCGAGCGTGAGCGCTGCGGCGCCCCGCCCGCTATGGCAGCAGCCGTACTCTGACCTCGCGCTTGCCGATGCCCTCGTTGCCGCTGTAGTCGCGCACGCTGGCACGCACGATGTAGTCCCCCGGCGGCAGGGCTGCCGGCTGCCAGCGACCGGTCTCCATCAGGCCATCGCGCACGGTGTTGGTGACCAGGTAGCGGAAACGGGTGACGGCGCTGCCGTGCACCGTGATGCCGCTGTCCGGTGCGTAGGCAACCTTTACGGCGGCATTCTGCGGCGGCATGCGGTTGAACACGATGTTCCAGCGCGGCTGCTCGTAGCCCTGCAGCGGCCGACCGGCCGCATCCAGGATCTGGTAGCCCACCTGGTACGCGCCCAGCCTGCGCCGGGCCAGGTTGTTGTCGACCTGGTCCCAGGCCTCGACCACGATCTGCACGCCCCGTCCCTGCCGCGCGACCATCACGCTGCCGTCGCTCCCCGCCGTCATCGGTTGGTCGTTGGCGTCCAGCAGCGCCACATCGGTGATGCGCGGCGCGAAGTGATCGGCGAAGTTGCTGAACCCCAGCGCGACCGCGTTGGTTTCAAAGCCGCTGGTGCCTACCGCCAGATGCACGTGCGCCTGGCTGTTGATGCTGCCCAGGCGATCGCCCACGTGGATGCGCGTGCCCCGGCGCACGCGGATGCGTTCCAGCGCGCCCTGGTCGTCATACAGCGCCTGCCAGCGCGCGTCGAACGGTTCCCCGCGCGGCGTGCGGCCCACCCGCATGTGGATGTACTTCAGCCGGTCCACCGCCAGCCCTTCGCCCTGCCCGCCCAGGCTCCAGCTGGCCACCGGGCTGCTGATCTTGCCCTCGGCAATGGCCAGCACGGTCTGGCCGACATCGCCGCGCACATCGAAGCCGCCGTGCAGATGGTGCCGGCTCTCACCCCTGAAATTACCCCGCACCTCGCCCAGCGTGCCGACCACTTCGTGCCAGCCCTCCTGCGGTGCCAGCGGCCAGCGCCCGGCCGTGTCCGGCAGCGCTGCGTCAGCGGCGGGTCCAACCAGCGCAGGGGCCGGAAGCTCGCCCACCGGCAGCGGCCGCAGCCGATGCAGCCGGTATCCGGCCGCGTCGGCCACCAGCAGGCTGCCATCCGCATCCAGCGCCAGGCCGCTGGGGCGCGCCAGCCGCGGCAGTCGGTCATTACCGACCAGTGCGATCTGGTGGCCCTGTGCGGTGACCTGCACCACGCGTCCCTCAAGGTCGCCCACGTACAGCACGCCATCATGGGTCGCGGTCAGCGACAGCGGCCCGTTGATGGCCCCGCCACTGCCGACCCACGTGCTGACCGTGCCATCGGCACCGACACGACGCACCGCGTTGTTGAACAGATCCGCCACCAGCAGGACCCCGTGCGCGTCGAAGGCCAACGCCACCGGTGTATCGAACCGCGCCTCGCCTCCTGCCGCGTCGATGAAACCGGGCCGATCGCCCCCGGCGAGGGTGCGCACACTGCCGTCGGTGCCGATCACCCGGATCCGGTCGTTCCAGGTATCGGCCACGTAGATCTGCCCCTGCGCATCCACGGCGATACCCATCGGCGCATCGAAACGTGCCTGCGCGCCGGGACCGTCGGCGTACCCCTGCTCGCCGCCGGCCACCGTGGTCACCTGGCCATCGACGCCAATGCGGCGGATCGCATGGTTGCCGGTGTCGGCCACGTACAGATTGCCCTGTGCATCGGCGGCGATGCCGGACGGCGTGTGGAAGCGTGCCTGCAGTGCCGGGCCATCGACGCGACCTTCGCCCTGCCCGGCCACGGTCTCGACGCGGCCATCGGGCAGGCGGCGGCGGATACGGTTGTTGTCGCCGCCATCGGTGAAGTAGACGCTGCCATCGGCCAGCCGCAGCAGCGCGTAGGGATCGGCGAAGCGCGCCTGCGCGGAGGCCCCATCCCGATCACCCGGATGGCCATCACCGGCCAGCAGTTCGATCTGCGCGGTCCATGCCAGCGGCGTCGGCGCCGGTCCCGCAGGTGTCTCGGGGTGGGGTTCGTCCGGCAGCCAGAAGGTAGCTGCCAATGCACCGGCGGTTGCCACCGCAACCGCCGCCATCCAGTATCGCCGCGCCATCGTGTTCCATCATTCAACGGGGAGCGACGAACTTAGCCAGTAGTTCCACCAATGCCAACCCGCATCGGCCTCAGCCGCACGCTCGGGTGCTGTTGCAGCGCGCACTTTTATTTCGTCAGGCCAGGCATCGCTGTGCTTCAGCGGCCCTACCCTGCGCTCGCACAGCGCAGCCTGGTTGGCCGGCTCCAGCGCGGTGTCGAGCAGCAGCGCGTCCGCGAACAGCTTCCAGTCGCCATCCTGCATGTAGGACGCTACCGCATGGGGATGCGATCTCAGCGCGGGCTGCGGAAACGCGACGGCCCACACCTGCTTTCGCCCGTGCGATTCGCTGCTGCGCAGGTCGCGCCGTACCGCTGCGCAGGAATAGCGGATGTGGGTGGCCATGCAGGTGTTGCCCGCCATCCTGCACGACCCCAGCCGGCGGCCCTTGCCGGTGGCGAAATCGTGCCGGCTCAGGCCCAGGATCAACCGGTCGGGGATCGTGCCGAAGGTCTGCTCCAGGCGCGGATGATGGTAGTTGGCCATCGCCGTCGGCGGCTGCGCCGGTACCAGCATGGCCATGCGCAGGTTGCGCAGCGGCGGGAATCCATAGCCATCCAGACCGGCAGCGCGACGGTAGTAGGCGTCCTGCATGCCGCGCAGCGGCGAAGAGCCGTTGCCCAGTGCGTTGTTCATCACGTACGCACCCGAGCTGTGGGTGAACACCCGCAACGGCATGTCCCTGTTGTCCACACCCGCCAGCACCCTGCGCAGCTCCAGCCCCACGTAGGGCCCGTTGAGCTGGGCGGCGCCCCAGATCCGGAACGCATTGCCATGCAGGCCATCCCAGTACACGCGCACGAATGACAACGTCTGCCCGCTGGCCGCCCCGCGCTCGCGGAAATCACGCTCCACCCGTTCGTACCAGGCGGCCGCCTCGCGGTAGTCGTTGTTGTAGCCGTGCACCAGCAGCACCACCACACGGCCGTCCTCCGCAGCACGATCCAGCTGCTGCGAGGCGCGCGCACGCAGCACCTGCTGGATCTGCTGCCAGGTGTCGGTGAAGGCGGCGTCGGGCGTCACCCCGGTATCGGCAAGCAGGCTGCGCCACGCCGCTGCCGAGGCGGCACCTGGCACCGCCGACTGCTGGTAGAGATGCCGGAGCGTCGCGAACTCCGCCGACGACGGGCGTGCCCCTTCCAGCATCTGCTGCACCGGCACCGCCACGCTGGCCGCAGGGTAGAGACTGCCCTCACGGTCCAGGAACAGCGCGGTTGCGTCCTGTCGTCGTTCGGCGTCGCGATACAACACGTTCTTGCTGGCACAGCCATTGCATGCGATCGCGAACAGCAATGCCGCGACCACGCTCCCGATAGGCTTCATGCACATCCCCCTGTGGATTCGATGCTGCAGGCCGGATCGTCCCTCGACGCCCGGGCCGGCGCTCCCCCGCCCACCCGTGCAGCGCCATCCTGCCGCGGCCGAGGGGCATCCACAATCACCGTCCGACGAGTGGCTACTTTGCCGGCACCTCGATGCGGATGCCCATCGCCTCGCGATAGCGCGTGTACAACGCCATCACCTTGTCCACGTAGGCCAGCGTTTCCGCGTAGGGCGGTACGCCCTTGTAGCGGGTCACCGCGCCGATGCCGGCGTTGTACGCGGCCGCGGCAAGCGTGCGGTCGCCGTTGTAGCGGCGCAGCAGCGCGCGCATGTAGCGCGCGCCACCGTCGATTGACTGCTGTGGCGAGAACGGGTCGCTCACCCCGTACTCCAGTGCGGTCTCGGGCATCAGCTGCATCACGCCCTGGGCGCCCTTGCTGGACACCGCCAGCGCGTCGAAGTTGCTTTCTGCGTGGGCGATGGCACGCAGCCAGGCATCATCAACACCGGTCGCCTTCGCTGCCGCCCTGAACTGCCGCGCGTGCGGCGCCAGCTGCGGCTTGCCGACCCGGCCCAGGCCCTCATGCGCAGGCTCGCCCGGCGGCGTGGCCACGGTGAATTTCAGGAACACCCGCGAGCCCGGCAGATTGCGGGTGGAATAGACCAGCCGGCCGTCCTGCTCACGTTCGTACAGCACGCCGCTGAACACCCCCATGTTGCCCCACAGGTTCGGGGTCTGGATGGCGTTGTCGTCGATATCTCGCGCGGTGCAGCGCGAACCGGGTTCCGGCGCGGTGGCCAGGCTGACGGTGTTGCCCTGCACGCAGCGGTACACCGTGCGCGCAGCCGCCGTCCCGGCCCACAGGAGGGACAGCAGCATCAGCGCAGCGAGGACGGGGCGGCGGGTCATGGCGGCCGGATCATCCGGCCGCCCCCGCTAACGATGGGTGAATGCGGTGGCGGCCGCGCCCCTGACGGGTAACAGCTGCTCGAACGGGCGCTTGTCCTGCACCACCTGCCGCCACGGCGTCACGGCGTCACGGCGTCACGGCCATGATCGCCACCAGCGCATGCACGTAGAAGATGATGATGCGCGCCAGAATCGAGTTGATCGCCCTGGGCAGGTTGCGCTCCGGCTCGGCGGTTTCAGCGGCGGTGGTTCCCACCAGCTCGATACCGACGAAGCCGAACACCGTAATCTGGACACCGGCGAAGAAGGCGACCACTCCCATCGGGAACATGCCACCGTCGTTCCGCCGCTTGGCCAGCGACGCGGTGCGCCCGCATGGCGCCGAATCGGCGGGCGAAGCGTCCGACGGTCGTCCTCCCGGGCCGGTTGCGCCAGCTGGGGACGGGCTGAATCCGGCAAAGTTGGCCGCTTTCACCACAATGTGACCGAATACCTGATTCGTCCCATTCCGCCCGGCGCGGCGGCATGCTCAGATAGCCGCATCTGCCCAAGGATCGGCCCGACCATGCGCCCTGCCCTGCCTGCCTTGCTGGAGCCCCGGACGTGAGCCGACTGCGGATCATCATCGGGGGAACCGCGCTGGCGCTGCTGGCGGCGGCCATTCCCATCGCCGTCATGGCCTACGCCACGTGGGACCGCGCCGTGAGCGTGGAGCAGCAGCGCCTGCATGACATCGCCGAACGCACCCTGCGGCGTGCGGACCTGTCCTACCAGGAAGCACTGGCCGCACTGAAATCAGCCGAGGCCACCGCACTCCCCGCCTGCAGCCCGGAGCACATCCGGCGCATGCAGACGCTGGTGATGACCACCCCTTCGGCCGATCAGCTGGGCTATTTCGAAGGCGGCAAACTGCGGTGCACCTCATGGGGGCCGTTCCTGTCCGACGTGAACCAGCCCAGGCCGGACCACGTCACCAGCGACGGCGCCGGAATCGCGGTCGATGTGCGTCCCGAGACCAGCGGCCGCCGCAAGGTGCTGTCGATCCTGTATGGCTCCTACGACGTACTGGTCGATCCCCGCCGCTTCGTCGATGTCATCGTTGATCCGAACGTGCGGCTGGCCCTGGCCAGCCCCGACGGCCGCCTGCTGGCCCGGCAGAACGACATGGATCCGGCGCTGCTGCAGAGCCTGCTGCGCGATCCCGGCATTGGTCTGGACCAGAACACGCTGTACGCCACCGCTCGCAATGAAGAATGGCTGGCCATCGCCACCACCCCGCGGACCGCGCTCACCGCCAGCTTCCGCCAGCAGGCGTGGCTGTTCGTGCCGCTGGGCGTGCTGCTGGCCGCCGCCGGTGCCGGCCTGGTGATCTGGTTGTCGCGCCGCCGGCTGTCGCTGCGGGGTGAACTGGCCACCGCCATCCGCCGTCGCGAGCTGTACCTGCATTACCAGCCGATCATCGAACTGGACACCGGCATCTGCGTGGGCGCCGAAGCGCTGGTGCGCTGGCAGCGTCCGGACGGCACCCAGGTGCGTCCGGACCTGTTCATTCCGCTGGCCGAAGAGGCCGGCATGATCGGCGATGTCACCGATCTGGTGATCGAGAACGTGGTGCGTGACCTGCGCGAACTGCTGGTCGGCGATCGCAGCGCGCACGTGGCGATCAACCTGGCGGCCGAAGACATCAGCAGCGGCCGCGCGTTGAAGATGATCGCCAAGCACATGACCGGCAGCGGCATCCTGCCGCAGCAGATCTGGATGGAGGCCACCGAGCGCGGCTTCCTCGACCTGGACCGCGCCCGCACGATGCTGGCCGCGGCGCGCCGCGCCGGCCACAGCGTCGCCATCGACGATTTCGGCGTGGGCTATTCCAGCCTGCAGTACCTGGCACAGCTGCCACTGGATGCGCTGAAGATCGACAAGTCCTTCGTCGATGCGATCGGCACCGACAGTGCCACCAGCCCGGTCACCCCGCACATCATCGGCATGGCACGCGAGCTGGGCCTGTGGGTCGTGGCCGAAGGCGTGGAGACCGAAGCACAGCTGGCCTATCTGCACAGCCAGAAGGTGCAGTTCGGGCAGGGCTGGCTGTTCTCCCGGCCGCTGCCACGCGACGAATTCGTGGCGTTCCACCACAAACGGCAGCAACGCTATGGCGCAGCGCGCGAACAGATGCAGAACCCGCGCAGCGTACCGATCGAACAGGAGCCACTGCCGTAAGCGTTACGCCCAGGCCTTCGGGCGTGCGATCAGCCACACCGCACTTGCCGCCAGCAACAGCAGCGGCAGCCAGCCCAGATGGCGCGCGTCGCCGGACTGCAGCACCAGGCCACCGGCCACGCCGCCGGCCGCAATGGCCAGGTTCCAGCCGGTCACCAGCATCGACTGTGCAAGGTCGGCCGCCGCGCCGGCGCGCCGCGCCAGTGCCGTCTGGAACAGGGTCGGCACTGCACCGAACGCCATACCCCACACGATCGTCGCCAGCAGCAGTGCGGTCGCGCTCACCGGCCACAACAGCAGCGCCATGACGGCGGCGATGAAGCCCAGCACCGTGCTCCAGACCAGCGCATGCAGGTGGCGGTCCACACCCCAGCCAGCGATCGCGATACCGACAAGGGCCGCCATGCCGAACGCCAGCAGCAGGCGGTCCAGCCAGGCTCCCGCACCGGCCTGCAAGGCCAGAGGTTCGATGTAGGTGTACAGCACGTTGTGCGCGAGTACGTACAGCGCCATCACCAGCAAGGTGCTGCGCACGCCCGGCATGCGCCATACCGCAGCCAGCGACACACGCCGTCCGGAACCGGCTGCGGGCAGGGCCGGCAGGGCCCAGCGCGCATAGACCAGCAGCAGTACCGCCAGCACGCTCATCAGGGCGAACGCCCAGCGCCACCCGATCTGCTGGCCCAGCAGGGTGCCGGCCGGCACGCCCAGTGACAGGGCCAACGGCGATCCGATCATCGCCACCGCGATGGCCCGTCCCTGCAGCTCAGGCACCACCATGCGCGCGGCGTAACCTGCCACCAGCGACCACAGCAGGCCGCCACTGACGCCGGCCAGGAAGCGCGCCGCCAGAATCAGCGCGTAGCTGCTGCTCAACGCGGTCAGCGTATTGACCAGCACGAAGCCGGCGATCGCGGCCAGCAACAGGGGACGACGCGGCAAACGCTGGGTCAGCGCGGTCATCGGCAGCGCCGCCAGTACCGAACCCAGCGCGTACACGCTGACCAGCTGACCCACCGCCGCGTCGCTCACCCCCAGGCTGGCGCCCATCGGCCGCAGCACCCCGGCCGGCAGTGTTTCCGTCAGCAGGGTGATGAAGGCACCGCCGGCCAGCGCCAGCAGGCCGGCCCAGGGCAGGCGCGAGGCCGCACCCGCGGGTGCGGCCGCATCGATCGCGTGGCCACTCATCGTGCAGCCTCCAGATCGGCGTAGATCGCATCGCGCAGTTCATCCACGAATGCACCGTCCATGCCCTCGTACAGCGTATTGGTCAGCGCCACCACGCTCAGGCCCCGTGCCGGGTCGACGAACCAGCTGTGGCCGTAGGCACCGCCCCAGCGCCAGCTGCCTGGCGCCTGCGGCGTTGCGCCGGCAACCGCATCGCGCAGCACGGCAAATCCCAGGCCGAAGCCCCAGCCTGCCGGCTCCGGCGGTCCCGCCTCACCCACCTGCGGCGTGCCCATCTGCGCCAGCAGCGGGGCCGGCAGCAGCGCAGGCGCCTGCCCGTCGCGCAGCGCCTCGAGCACGGTTATCAGGTCGTCGGCCGTGCCGACCAGGCCCGCGCCGGCCGACGGGTAGCGGCTGGCATCGGTGGCCCGGGCCAGGCTGTACTCGATACCGACCGTTTCCGGGAACACCGGCACGACCTCGCCCTCGCGCAGGCGGTGCGGCAGCGGGTCGTCGCTGACATAGGGCGTGGCCAGGCGGCTCGCGTCGCCGGTTGCGAAGGCGGTGTCGCGCAGGCCAAGCGGCGTCGCCAGCAGGCGCTCGAACAACGCCTGCAAGGTCTCGCCCGTTGCGGCTTCGGCCACCGCCCCGGCCACGTCCACGCCCAGCGAATACATCCACTGGCTGCCCGGCGGGAACAGCAGCGGCACCTGTGCGATGCGCCGCACGTTGTCGGCCAGCGACAGCGGATTGGCATCCATGCCATCACTGACGCCGGCCCGCGCGTAGGGGCCGTGCGCATCGGCTTCCAGGAAGCGGTAGCCCAGGCCGCTGCTGTGACTGAGCAGCTGGCGCAGGCTGATGGCCGGGGTGCTGCCGTCGGCGAGCGCCGGCCGGAAATCGGGCAGCCAGCGCTGCACCGGCGCATCCAGATCAAGCACGCCCTCGGCGACCAGGCGCAGGATCACCACCGTCAGCAGAGGCTTGCTCACCGATGCCAGGCGGAACAGATGGTCACGGCGCATCGGTTCGCCGCGTTCACGGTCGGCAAGGCCGGTGGCGCTGGCGTGGCGCAGCACCCCGTGCACGCGCACCTGCACGACCGCACCGACCAGCCGGTGAGGGTGCACCTGCTGCAGCAGGCGCTGCACCGACGGCAGGGCGGGTTCAGTCACTGGGGAAAGAGCGGCATTCATGACGGCAGTCCGTGGGAGGAGAGGCCGCCACCTTAGGCAGCCTGGACGCCGGCAAAAAGCCGGTTGCCGCTCCGCGCATCATGGACCGGGGAGTCCGCAATGGGCATGATGCCCGGAACCGGAAGGCCATCATCGCGCGTCAACGCGCTGCATCACGGTGTTGCATTCCCCCCGCCGCTGCCCTGCCTGCCACGCCCATGTCCGTTCTCGACAATCTCGCCAACCTGCAGACCTTCGTGCATGCCGCCGACACCCGCAGCTTCGTCGAAACCGGGCGCCTGCAGGGCATTTCCGCCTCCGCGGCGGGCAAATGCGTGGCGCGGCTGGAACAGGCCCTGGGCGTACGCCTGTTCCACCGCAGTACGCGCAGCATCACCCTCACCGCAGAGGGCCAGCTGTTCCTGGCCCGTTGCCGGCGCATCCTCGACGAGCGCGATGCCGCGCGTACCGAACTGGCGCAACCGCATGCCACGCCCAGTGGCACCCTGCGCATCAGCCTGCCGCTGGTCGGCGACCTCACCCTGCCGCTGATGGCCGAATTCATGGCGGCGTATCCGGACATCCGCCTCGACCTGGACTTCAGTGACCGCCTGGTGGACGTGATCGAAGAAGGCTTCGACGCAGTGCTGCGCGTGGGTGAGCCCAGCGATTCGCGCATGAACGCGCGTCGGATGGGGGTGTTTCCCCGGCGTGTCGTTGCCTCGCCTGCCTATCTGCAGCGGCGTGGTACGCCCCGCACCCCGGCCGACCTGCTGCAGCACACGCTGCTGCACTACCGCTTCCCCAGCAGCGGCAAGCTGGAGCCATGGCCGATCCACTGGCCCGAAGGCGAACCCGTGCAGGAACTGCCTGTGCACATGGTCGCCAACACCATCGAAGCCCGTGTGGCCCTGGTCCTGCGCGATGTCGGCCTGGCCTTCGTGCCCGTGCATTCAGTGCGCGATACGCTGGCCGACGGGCGCCTGGTGACGGTGCTGGACGAGTACGTGCACTCCTGCGGCACCTTCCACCTGTTGTGGCCCTCGGGGCGCCACGTACTGCCGAAGCTGCGCGTGTTCATCGACTTCGTCGGCGCGCGCCTGGACACCGTGCCGTAGCCACGCCGCGGCGCGACCGTTCAGCCGCCGGCGCTATACTGGCCGCTCATTCCTCCTTGAGGCTCGCGACCGATGCGCCATTGATGCCGCCGTCTTCGAACTAGACGGCCCGACGCTTCCCGCCCCTGCGCGCAGGGGAGAACACGGCATCCATGGAGGTCGCATGACCGCACATTTCCTCACGCTCGATCGCGTGTCGTATCGACTGGCCGATGGCCGGTCGCTGTTTTCAGACCTGTCGTTTTCCTTTGAACCGGTCGCCACCGGCCTGGTCGGCGCCAACGGTGCCGGCAAGAGCGTGCTGGCGCGCCTGCTGGCGGGGCAGATCACGCCGGACAGCGGCGACGTGCACCGCAGCGGCAACGTGTTCCTGCTGCCCACGCCCGGCCACCCACCCCGTGGCAGCGTCGGCGAACTGGCCGGCGTCGGCCCGCAGCTGGCCGCACTGGCGCGGATCGAGGCTGGCAGCATCGACGAGGCCGACTTCGCCTGCATTGGCGAGCATTGGGATCTGCGCGAGCGGCTGGCACAGCACTGGCAGGCGCAACAGCTACCGGACGATCTCGATCCTGCGCAGCCGGCGGCCCGCCTCAGCGGTGGCCAGGCGATGCAGGTGGCGCTGTCCGGCGCCTGGGCCAGTGGCGCCGACTGGCTGATTCTGGACGAGCCCAGCAATCACCTCGACGCCCGCCATCGGCAGCAGCTCTACGCGCAGCTGCAGCAGTGGACCGGCGGTCTGCTGGTGATCAGCCACGACCGCGAGCTGCTATCGCACATGCAGCAGATCGTCGAGCTGGACGCGCACGGCCTGCGTCGCTACGGCGGACCCTGGCAGCACTATGCCGAGGCACGCGCCGCCGAGCGGGACGCAGCGGACGCACAGCTTGACCACGCACGTGCGCAGCACCGGCGGCAGCAACGCAGCGCGCGCGAGCAGCACGAACGCCAACAGCAGCGGCAGGCACGCGGCACACGCGAGGCGAAGCAGGCCAACCAGGCACCGATCCTGCTCGGCCGGCAGAAGCAGCGCGCAGAAGCCAGCCACGGGCGTGCGCAGCAGATCCAGAACGAGCGCCTGCAGGCCAGTGCCGCGCAGCTGCGCGCCGCTTCATCGGCCGTGCAGGCCACACCCGAGCTGGCCCTGTTTGCAGGCGAGGGCGAACGTGGCAGTACGCGCCTGCTGCAGGCGACTGATCTCGTACTGCCGTACGGTTGCAGCCTGCCGTTGCAGCTGGAGATCCGTCGCCGGCAACGCATCGCCGTGATCGGCGACAACGGCAGTGGCAAATCGACCCTGCTGCGTGTGCTGGCCGATCACCTGCCCGCCCGCAGTGGTGCCGTGCAGCGCCTGGCGCCGCTGGCCCTGCTGGACCAGCAGCTGCTGGGGTTGTGCGGTACGCGCAGCATTCTGGACAGCGTGCAGGCCGCCAACCCCGCCGCCGATCCTGGCGAGCTGCGCACGCGCCTGGCGTTGCTGGGGCTGGATGCGCAGCGCATCCAGCGTCCCGCCAGCAGCCTCAGCGACGGCGAACGGGTGAAGGGCGCACTGGCCAGCGTGCTGTATGCCGACCCGGCACCCCAGCTGCTGCTGCTCGACGAGCCCGGCAATGCCCTGGACCTGGGGGCACTGCAGGCGCTGGAACAGCTGCTGGATGCATGGCCGGGTGCGTTGATGATGGTCAGCCACGACCGTCACCTGCTGCAGGCCTTGCGGCCCACGCAGGTACTGCAGGTAACAGCAGACGGTTGGCAATGGCACGACCCACGCCCTTGAACCCCTCCCGTCAGCGCTTCCACACCGGGAACGACTGAGGCAACTGCTGCCACAGCAGCGGGCCGGCGCGGAGCTCCTGGTCATCCAGCAGGCACGCGTCCAGTTCCGCGCGCACCGCGCGTTCATCCATGTGCACGCCGATCACCACCAGCTCCTGCCGACGGTCCCCCCATAGCGGATGCCACAGCCGCGCCATCGCGGCATGCGCGGCGCGATCCGGGAAGTCCTCCACGCCCGGCAGCGGAGCGCTCCAGCAGTTGGCCTGCTGGCGCGCCCAGCCCACATCGCTGTACGGCAGGGGCGTCGGCGGCAGCAGCGGCGTGGTGTCTTCCAGGCCTGCACGTACGCGATCACGCGCGGCGTACCAGAACCCTGCGGCCTGCGTGCGCGTTGCCGCGCCAACCGCGTTCAACTCGCCCACCCAGTCCATGCGGTTGGCCAGCCAGAACCAGCCCTTGCTGCGGATCACGCCGGGCATGCCACTGCGCAACGCGCGCGCGAAACGGGCCGGATGGAACGGCCGCCGTGAACGGTAGACGAAACTGGCAATGCCGTACTCTTCGCTTTCCGGCGTGTGCTCGCCACGCAGCTCCTTCACCCAGCCCGGTGCGCGCTGCGCCCGCTCGAAGTCGAAGCGGCCGGTATCGAGCAGTTCCGTCAGCGGTACATCACCGAAGCTGGACAGCAGCAGCTTCGCATCGCGGTTGAGGCCGCGCAGCACGGCCAGCGTGTCCTGCAGCACTTCCTCCTCCACCTGGTCGAGCTTGCTGACCACGATCACGTCAGCGAACTCGACCTGCTCGCAGAGCAGGTCGACTACCCCGCGGTCGTCGTCCGGTCCCGCCTGCTGGCCACGCTCGGCCAGGCGCAGGGTCGATCCGAAGTCGGCCAGGAAGGCACTGCCGTCGACCACGGTGACCATCGTGTCCAGCCGGGCGATGTCGCTCAGGCTGAAGCCCTGCTCATCGCGCACCGCGAAGGTCGCGGCCACCGGCATCGGTTCGCCGATACCGGTGGATTCGATCAGCAGGTAGTCGTAGCGGCCGCTGTCAGCCAGCCGCCGCACTTCCTGCAGCAGGTCCTCGCGCAGCGTGCAGCAGATGCAGCCGTTGCTGAATTCCACCAGCGTCTCTTCGGTGCGGCGCAGTTCGGCGCCACCGTCGCGCACCAGCTGCGCATCGATGTTGACCTCGCTCATGTCGTTGACGATGACCGCCACGCGCAGGCCCTCGCGGTTGCGCAGGATGTGGTTGAGCAGGGTGGTCTTGCCGGCCCCCAGAAAGCCGGACAGCACGGTGACGGGCAGGCGGCGGTCGGCGCGGGAAACAGTGTTCATGTCGGAGCGGTCTGGCTGCGGGAAAGAAATGTTACTGTATAACAATTGCTGCGCAAGGAACCTCCCCCATGAAGTCCCCTTCCCCCGCACTGCTCGATGCCGGAGCCCTCGCCCTGTCGAGCCTGTGCCTGCTGCACTGCCTGGCGCTGCCCCTGCTTGCCGCCGCGTTGCCACTGTTCGGCGCCTGGGCCCAGGCCGAATGGGTGCATCTGCTGTTCGTGGCGATCGCCCTGCCGCTCACCGGCTACGCCCTGTGGCGGGCCGACCGCCGCCATCGCCTGCCCGTCATGGCCTGGACCGCGGCCGGTCTCGGCCTGGGCCTGCTGCTGGCCGGCGCGCTCGAGCTGCCTTCGCATGCCTGGGAAACGCCGCTGACCGTCACCGGCAGCCTGCTGCTGGCCGCCACCCACGTCTGGAACGCGCGGCGCCGGCACCGCCACTGCTGAGCATCGCCGACGGCCCGCCCGGCGTTACTTCCCGTAACGCCGCAACAGTTCGACCAGCACCTCGGCCTCCGCCGCCCGCTGCTGCGGGTCTTCAGCCCCGACCACATGCTCCTGCAGGTGCTCGTGCAGCAACTCCATCAACAGGCTGTGGGCTGCACCACGCACCGCCGCAACCTGCACCAGCACGTCCGCACAGTCGCCCGCTTCACCCTCGGGCCTGTCCAGCGCCTGCTCCAATGCCGCCACCTGGCCGCCAATGCGGCGCACCCGGGTCAGCAGCTGTTTTCGATTTCTGTGTACATGTGCCATGGGTAGATCGTATACCCTATGGGGGTATCAACTCCACCCGCCGGTCACTCCATGCATCTGGACACGCTCGCCGCTGCCCGTCGCCACGACCATCGCTTCGACGATGGCAATCCCCTTGCCGAACGCAACACCCGCCGCGCCCTGTGGCTGACCGTTGGCATGATGCTGGTGGAGATCATCGGCGGCTGGTGGTTCAACTCCATGGCCGTGCTGGCCGACGGCTGGCACATGAGCTCGCACGCACTCGCGCTGGGCCTTTCGGTGTTCGCCTACCGCTGTGCACGGCGCTACGCGCACGACCCGCGGTTCGCCTTCGGCACCTGGAAGATCGAGATCCTGGCGGGCTATACCAGCGCCATTGCCCTGCTGGGTGTCGCCGCGCTGATGGCCGCGCAGTCCGTGCAGCGGCTGTGGGTTCCCGCGCCGATCCATTACGACGAAGCCATCGCCATCGCCGTGGTCGGCCTGGGCGTGAATCTGCTCTGTGCGTGGTGGCTGCACGACAGCCCCGGCCACGCGCATCATGCGCATGGGCACGACCACGCGCATCATCACGGGCATCACCACGATCACGTTCATGCCCCTTCGCATGGCCACGATCTCAATCTGCGCTCGGCCTACCTGCACGTGCTGGCCGACGCGGCCACCTCGGTGCTGGCCATCGTCGCACTGCTCGGCGGCAAACTGCTGGGCCTCACCTGGCTGGACCCCGTGATGGGTCTGGTCGGCGCCGTGCTGGTCACGGTGTGGGCGGTCGGCCTGCTGCGTGACAGTGGCCGCATCCTGCTCGACGCGCAGATGGACGCACCGGTGGTGGCCGAGGTCCGCGAGGTGATCGAGCAGGGCCCATGGCCGGCACGCCTGGCCGACCTGCACGTCTGGCAAGTGGGCCGGGGCAAGTACGCGGTCAGCGCCAGCGTGGTGACCAGCGACGCCCGCCTTGATGCCGATACCGTGCGCCAGGCGCTGGCGATCCACGAGGAGCTGGTGCACGTGACGGTCGAGATCCATCACAGCCCGTCCTGATAGCGCCGAGCATCGCTCGTCCCGGCTTCAGAGCTTCAGCATCATCCGCAGCAGGTACATCAGCAACGGCAGCGCACTCAGCACCGCGCCCACGATACCGATCCAGGGCCAACGCTCGCCCCGCACCCGCGATGCCACCGCCAGCCCGCATCCCACCAGTGCCGAGCCCAGCACGCCCACCCCAAGGCCCGCGGCGATGCCATTGCCTCCCGCGGCCACCGCCGCCTGTGCCGCAAGCGTGCCTGCAGCCCACCCCACGACCAGGCCCAATCCACTGGCCACTCCGCACCACGGTGCCTTGCCCTGTGCCATTGCACGCGTCCTCTTGCCGAATTTCTGTACGGGCCACGCCCGGCTGCTGCCTACACTAGCCGCACCTGCCTCGTCGGGACATCCCATGCGCGCGCTTCGCCTGCTGCTGCCCGGTGCCCTGCTGCTGCTCACCGCCTGTGGCGGCGATGCGCGGCTGCCGTTCTCTTCCGATGCCCTGCAAGGCTGCTTTGCCACCAGCCCGCGCAAGACCGCCGATTTCCGCATCGAGCGCGAAGGCAGCCAGTACTTCGTTTCCTTCAACCGCGATGGCCAATGGCAGCGCGACCCGAACGGGCTGCACAAGGCCACCTCCAGCGAGATCAGCCGCTACTTCCGCGACGATGCGGCACAGATCGACAGCGCCTTGATCCGCATGGCCGGCGGCTTCGGCCTCTTCCACTTCAACAGCGGCGCCACGCTGAAGGGCAAGGCCAGTGACAGCGACTACATGGCACTGATGCTGATCGGTGCCGGGCCGGTGTATGCGGTGAAGTGCGATTGATCGAAGTGCAGGGATTCAAGCGGATGAGGAAAGTTTCAAATTCGATCAGGCACAACTTCGGTCACAATCGAGATGCCGGATATTGTTGAGCCTACTGTCTCCGCCACCATGAAACGGAGACTCACACATGAGCAGACGCACGCTGATGCTATGTATAGCGACGGCCATGGCTGTACCTGCGTTCGCAGAAACACCCTTGAGTGTCGACAGAACCGAGTTGGACTCCAAGGGCGAGATCATCATCGTTCGTCGTACAACGTGGCCAGACTTCGACGGAGCACACATCCAGGTTGATCAGCATCTCAAGCCAGATGGATTTGGACGCCTGATCTATCGATACAGTGACCAGTCGGAAGCCACCAAGCTCTATCATCAGGCCTTCTGCGCCTCCATGGATATGGAACCGTCTGAGGGGGAAGGGACGATTGAAGGGCCGGCAGCAGGCTGGGTATGCACTCGTGAAAATGCCCCCGGCAGTTGCGTTGGGATCCAACACCGCTCTTTCTATCCTTCATGACAGCTGCGGTACCATGCCCTCCCCCGAACCGCCCGATGCCTGCCGTGCCCCATTACACCGGCCCCCTGCTGACCCGCGACAGCGCCGACGCCCTGCGTCGCGCCCACGACAAGGGCGCGCCCGAGTGGCAGGGCTCGCTTGACCTGGGGCGCAGCCAGGACAGCGTGGGGCTGGACGCGGAAGGCTTCCATTTCCGCGGCCAGCACTACCCGTGGCCGGGCAAGCTGAAGGACCGCACGCTGTACTACTGGGAGGGCGAAGACTTCGCTCCCATCTCACGCTACAGCGGTTCACTGATCAAACTGGTGCCTACCGAGTGGGGTGCGCCGACCTTCGAAATCGACGGCATCAAGATGCTGCCCACCTCGAAGCTGTCGCCGTTCGAAGACGCACGCCGCAAGGTCGAGCTGGTTGCACCGGCAGGCAAGGCGCTGCTTGATACCTGCGGTGGGCTCGGCTACTTCGCCGCCTGCGCGCTGGAGGCCGGCGTCGGCCAGATCCGCTCGTTCGAGAAGAACGCCGACGTGATGTGGCTGCGCACGCTCAACCCGTGGTCGCCCGATCCCGACTCGGCCGCTGCCGGTGGTCGCCTGCACTTCAGCCAGGGCGACGTCTCGCAGCAGATCGAGCAGATCGCCAGCAACAGCGTCGATGCGATCCTGCATGATCCGCCGCGCTTCGGCATCGCAGGCGAACTGTATTCGCAGGTGTTCTACGACCATCTCGCCCGCGTCCTGCGCAAGGGCGGCCGCCTGTTCCACTACACCGGCGCGCCCAACAAGCTCACCAGCGGCCGCGATGTGCCGCGCGAAGTGGCCAAGCGCCTGGAAAAGGCCGGATTCAAGGCCGAGCTCGCGCTGGACGGCGTGCTGGCGGTCAAGCGCTGAGCGCTACTCCGAATCCACCTTCGCCAGCGTCATCACCCACGCCGGCACCACCGGTTCGCCGGCATAGAAGTCCTTCGGCTTGTTCTCGGCCATCGCCCAGCGATGCAGCCAGCTGGGGCCGTAGCGGCCGTTGTAGCCTTCCGCGCCGCGCGCATAGGCGGGGTCACGCATGGCTTCTTCCAGCGTGATGAAGCGGTAGCCGCGCCGCCGGGTGGCCGCCACCAGTTCGGCGAAGGTGGCCGCGTTCAGTTCATTGGCATGCATCAGCCAGACCTGCGGCAACGCATAGCCCAGCAGCGCCTGCGACTGCCGCTCGTAGTAGTCCAGCTTGTTGAGCATGTACGGCACATAGCCCTTGCGCAGCCGCGCCAGCGTAGCCTCGCGGGCTGCGGACGGCGGCTGTTCATTCATCACGTTGGCGTAGGCGAAGGCCCAGACCCATTCGCCGTTGTCCACCGTCACCGGCGCCACGCGGTACCCGTGGTCGCGGAAGAATCCGTCCATTGCCGCGCGGTCCTCGGCCGTCCGGCCCGCACGCAGATACGGATGGCGCATCCACTGTGGCCGCTGGCCGCGCTCGGCCAGCAGTGGCCGCAGCACCTGTTCGCCACGCAGGAAATCCTGCTGGAAGGCGGCTACGCCCTGCGCATTGAGGTCCATGTGCGAATAGGTGTGGTTGCCCAGCCCATAACCCACGTCGAGCCAATCGCGCAGCATCTGCACCCGCGCCGGCTGCACCTGGCCATCAACCTCCAGCTTGTTCTCGTTGACGAAGCCCACCACCGGCACATCGGCCTGGCGCAGCTGCGCCATCAACGCCGCATGGCGCGTCTGCAGATCCGCAGGCAGGATGGTGTCCACGCGCGCCCACGGCAGATCATCAATGGTCACCGCGATGCGCCGGTCCACCTCCGCGGCGTGCACCGCCAGGGACAACAGCAGCAACGGCAGGGCACACAGCCACGTACGCATGGACCATCCTTGTGTCGGCAGGAACGCCGACTGTAGCCCAGCGCGCGAGCGCCGTCAGCGCCCCTCTTCAGCAGCCGCGGCCCGCCACAGCGCAACACCGCCCACCATCGCGGCCGTCAGCAGCGCCACCAGCACCAGGGCCAGGTCATCCGGATTGCGCTGCAGCGGCGCGTGCGCGCGGGTGAAAATATGGAAGACCACTTCCTGGGCCTGCTCCAGCGGCATGCGTCCCTGCTGGGTCAGATCGACCAGACACGCCGTCGGAGACAGCCTGACCACGCTGTTCCACGCGTCTTCGTACAGATGCAGGGTCCACGCCGCCAGCGCCATGGCGCTGGCATGCAGGGCCATCAGCCCCAGCGCGGTGGTGCGCAGGGGCCGCCGCACCCGGTGCCACCAATGCACGCAGATGGCCATCGCACCCAGCAGTGCGAGCACCATGCCCGCTACCGGCAACCACCGCAGTGGCTGCCAATCATCCAGCGCGCCGGCACGCGCCATCAACACTTCGGCCATCCGCAGTCGCGCCGCGGGGTCCGGGCCACCGCAGGCAGCCGTCACCGGCTCCAGCAACAGATCCACACGGTGATGGAAATAGCCTGCGGCCAGGCCAAGGCCCAGCACGGCGACCACCTGCAGCAGAAGCAACATCAGTCCCGGGGCGCGCGTGCGGCCCTGAGGGAACGGAGTGGATGTCATCGTTACACTCGTGTCGGCGGTCTGTCATCGTAACCAAGCCGATCACGGCTGTCGGCTGGCGGATGCGACAACACGTGTGCTCGGCGGTACGATGTCCACCGAGGAAGAACCGCTGCATGGAGTGCGCTGGATGCTGACGCTGTACCTGCTGGTGCATTACGGCACCGGCCTGTTGATGATCGCAGGGGCGGCCTACGCCGTGTCGCGTGTCATCCAGACCCAGCGCGCCAAGCTGCCACCAGTCACGCAATCCCTGCTGCCTGCGGCCACACCACCGCGCCGTCGCGAACGCAAGGCACTACGGCGCCTGCAACGTCGTCATCCGCAGTGGAGCTACCCCGTTGCCGCACCGGTTCCCCGCGCGTGGTACTTCATCGGCTGCATACCGATCTTCGCCACGGCAGCGGTATGGGCCGTCGTCATGCCGGACGGCGCACGCTTCCAGGTCATGGTTGAAAGCACCCTCGGCTACCCGGCGAGCATCGCCCAGGTGCGCCTGCCCGCATCCCGGCACGCCGCGCTGTTGCAGGCGTGGCAGCCTGTCATCGCACAGGGCGCACGCACGGTCGAGATGGACTACACCATCGGCCGTCCACCGCTGGCAATCCAGTCGCGCGACGTTCTGCCGGTACAGGTACGGCAGCAGGGTGACCTGCTGCAGGCCGCGTTCGCACAGCCGATGCAGACGCACCAGCTGCAGGCCGCACTGACAGCGCGGGGCGCTCTGGCCGCGGGTGCGGTGCAGGTCCATCCACGCACGGTCGCACCTTGGCGCGAACGCGGTTGGACGCCCCTGCTCGCCCCTGCACCAGCGGGCCGCCCAACGCCGCGCTAACCGCGCGGCAGCTTGGCCGCCCACATGTTGTCGACCAGGTTCGGATAGGGTCGCCCGTTCTCCTCCGCGCGCTGCCGCGCCGCCTCCTTCTGTGCAGGCGACAGCGGCTGCGACTTCTGGCCCTTCGGGTTGGGCTTCTTCCACGGTGGCGTGCGGGTCTGGCGCATGCGACGAGTGTAGAGGCCGGTTACTGCTTGAGGAAGTTCAGCAGCGCCAGATTGAAGTCGTCGGTGTGGCTGGTGTTGCAGCCATGCGGCGCGTTCTGCAGCACCACCAGCTCGCTGCCACGTACGGCGCGATGGGTGCGCTTGCCCGAGCCCTCCAGTGGCACGGTGGCATCACTGTCGCCGTGCAGCACCAGGGTGGGGACGCTCACCTTCTGCAGATCGCGACGGAAGTCGGTGGTGGCAAACGCCTTCATGCAACCCAGCGCCGCCGCTTGGTCGGACTGGTGGCACAGCGCGATTGCCGCCTGGCGCTCGGCCTCGGTGACCATCAGCTTGCCGTTGGCGCTGAAGAAATCACGGGTGAAGCCATCGAAGAAGGCTTCGCGGTCCTGTTCCAGGCCGGCGCGCATCTCGTCCGCCTTGTCCTGGGTCAGCGGGCCCTCCGGGTTATCGTCGGTGCGCAGCAGGTAAGGGGGCACCGCAGCCGCGAACACCACACTGTGCAGGCGCGACTCGCCGTGATTGGCGATGTAGCGCGCCACCTCGCCGCCGCCCATCGAGAAACCGACCAGCGTGACCTCCTTCAGATCGCGTTGCTCGATGATGCCGGCCAGATCGGCCGCCAGCGTGTCGTAGTCATAGCCGTCGGCTGGCTTCTCGGAGCGACCGAAGCCACGCCGGTCATAGCAGATCACGCGGTAGCCCGCATCCCGCAGGATCGGCACCTGGTCCTTCCATGCCTCGGCCGAGAGCGGCCAGCCATGGATGAGGATGACCGGGCGGCCCTCGCCGCCGGTGTCTTCGATGTGCAGCCGGATGGGGGAAGCAGGCATGGGAACTCCTGGTGAAAGGATGGCACCAGCCTAGGCAGCGCCGCCTGTGGCGACCGTGAGGGAATCCGCCCGCGCCATGACATGCCCTACACGCCTGGCGCCCGGCACCCACACCCGGAATCCGGCCGTTCGTACCCGGCCGACGCGGCTTCGTCGCACCCGTGCACCGACCGCCCCCGCAGCGTGCCACTGTGCGTCCAACATCCACGGAGACGCGCCATGCTGTTCGCCCTGCCCCTGCTCGCCGCCGGCCTTGCCGCCAGCCCTGCCCCGTCCGATACCCTGCGCGAGCAGATCCGCCAGGCCGATACCCAGCTGTTCGCGGTGGCGTTCGAGGCCTGCGATGCCGATCGGGCCGCGGCGATGACCACCGAGGACATGGAGTTCTTCCATGACAAGGACGGCAAGTCGGCCAGCAGCCGCGAGGACTTCCGGCGCAGCGTGGCCCGCATGTGCGACAGCGCGCGCCAGGGCGGCTGGCGCCTGCGCCGCGAATTGGTGGACCGTTCGCTGCAGGTGTTCCCGTTGCACGACGAGCGTGCATTGGAGATGGGCGACCATCGCTTCTACGAACGCGGCAAGGACGGCGTGGAGCGGTGGGTGGGGCAGGCGCGCTTCGTGCAGGTGTGGCGACGCGTGGACGGCACCTGGCAGGTGGAGCGGGTGATCAGCTATGACCACCGCGGGGTGGATTGAGGTTGGGGGTGGCAGGCGGCGGAGGGTCCGTACCGCCACTCTGGCGCCCACCTTGCGAAATCCCATGCCTGTAGCAGGTGGCCGCGCCTTCCCAGCGCGGCCACCTCCAGCCGTTACAACTGGATGCGCGCCACGCTCTCGTTCGCGTCCTTGGCATCCTTCTCGCCGTTCTTGATGCTCACGTACAGCACGTTGTTCTTCGCATCCAGCGCCAAGCTGTTCGGGTGGGTCGGCACCGGGTAGGTGGCCACCTTCTGGTAGCTGTCACTGTTGTACGCGGTCACCGTGCCGCCGTCGCGGTTGGTTACGTACAGGCGCTTGCGCGGTGCGTCCAACAGGATGCCCAGCGGGCCGGCGTCGGTCGGAATGCTGGCCAGTTCCTTGCCGGTGGTGCGGTCGAGCACCAGCACGCGCTGGCCCGGGTGCTTGCTGGTGAAGCCCGCGCTGCTCTTGGTCATGTAGCTGCGGATCATCTCCGAGCCCTGGTCGGTCACGAACAGGCGCTTGCCGTCCGGGTGCAGTGCGATGTTCATCGGCTGCTCGGCGCTGATCTTGTGCTGGGCCACCACCGTGTTGGCGTCGGTGCCGACCACTACCAGGTCGGCCAGCAGGTTGCTGGTATACACGCGCTTGTTGGCGGCATCCAGCGCCAGGCCCGGCGCCTTGGCGTTGCCCAGACCCGGAATGGTGTTGATCACCTTCAGCGTGGTGGTATCGACCACGAACAGCACGCTGCCTTCGCTGGAATGGCCGGTCACGTACAGACGGTTGGCCGGGCTGTCGACCACCAGCTCGCGCAGGTCGTGGGTGTAGGCGGCCTTGCCGTCCTTGCCGACCTTCTTCTCCATCAGCTGCACGATGCCGATGGCCTTGTTCTGGGCAGTATCGACCACGGTTACCGAGGTATCGACGGTGTTGCCGACGTACAGGCGGTTGTGGGCGTCATCCAGCACCACGCCGAACGCCTTGCGCTCCAGCGGGATGCGGGTTTCCACGGCCAGCGTGGCCGGGTTCAGGCGCAGCACCTGCGACGGGCCGGCGTCATCGCCGAAGCCACCGGACGAGGCAACGAACACGGCGTTCTGGGTGGGGCTGTACGCGAGTTCGTACAGGCCCTTGGCGATGGCCTGGCGCTGCACGGCAGCGGGGGTGCTGGCGGCGGGCGCGTTATCGGCGAAGGCCGCCGGGGCGCCGACGCTGAGCGAGATGGCAAGGGCCAGGGCGGCCGAGCGGAAAGCGGAATGACGGAACATGCGAGCATCCTTGAAAGGGCACGGAAGGGTGTCCTGGCTCGCTGGGCCGTACGAAGACGGCCGTTCCGGCGTGTGCGCACGGAAAGGCTGGCTGGGTTAGCGGGGGGAATGGTAACAGGAGACAGGGAGGCGGGGTGGGATGCTTGTACCAGGCCAACCGCGCAATCGCTGCGAAATGCCTGTGCGCGCCCGCGTAGTGCCAGCGAGGGGGCATTCACGGCCGGCAAGGAGGCCGAGTTGCATTCACGGCCCTGGCGCCCTTCTAAGAATCCGGAGCACGGGTAGTCAACACGTCCCCGACCAAGGGTCCATATTCAATGACACCGTCCTCTCCGCGCCGATACCTGATGCCCGCCCTGCAGGCAAGCGGTGCCATATCCCAAACCCATCCCTTGAGTTGGCGACGGGTATTCTCAGGCGAATAGAGCGGCATGTTCATGCGCAACCCGTGGTCCTCGCCCAGATCGAGCGTGCACATGACAGCGCCCTCGCCGTCATGCTCTTCGTCGAGATCCGGATCGTCAACGTGAGTGATGGTCGCAAGGAGAGGTTCACCATGGATCAATGCTTGCAGCGCATGTGGCATATCCGTGAATGATGGTGCTGCGCGGCCATCGCTGGGCTCCTCTACGAATGGCACGTCCAGCGTGACGCAACGAAAGTAGTGTTCACTTCGCCCCATCACGCCACGCCCACCGATGGCGGTTGCCATGTCCGCCAACTCGTCGGCACGTAGCAGAAGGGTCGTGTCATCTGCATGCATCGCCACCAGTTCTTCATCATTGGCGTCACTGCCCAGGGAATCTTCCCGCAGGGTGACGTCGAGCGCGACAATGTCATCCCCCTCAGAATTGCTGGAAATCTCGTAGGAGCCGCTGAAAACGCGCATCTCGGTGCGCTCGAACGTCTTGTGATGAATGCGCCAGAACAGCAAGTGGTACTGGCCGCTCGGCTGCAGCGCCAGCAGCTGATGCCAGTCGATGTAGGAAGACAGATACAGCCCGGCGAGTCCCGGGCCTGTCGCAATGCCTTCGAACATGGAGCGATGTTCGACTGGCAGCGCGTCGGCTACTGTCGTCGGATCGTCGGTCTTCGACTTGGGCAAATCAACGGCATCGCGAAGGCGGCGATGCATGTCGAGCGCATCGACCTTTGCGATCCTTAGCATCTGGGCGGAGAACAGCATCTGATCGACTTCGTAAACTTCGCCGGGCGCGAGTACTCCGCACGCTTCTCTTGCGGCCCGATCCAACGCCGGTGAAATGAGCGTTTCGAGCGAGTCCTGCTCGCAGAGGAATGTGTTGAAGAAGTCATCGAGACTCCACGCCAAGTCACCCGTCTTCTTTGACATGGGATCGATGTAGGCCACATCCTCGTCAGCTTCCGTCAGTTTTCGGTAGTAGAGAAGTGTGCCGAAGGGCGTCAGCACAATGGGAATGCGCCGTACGGAGTCGGGTGGCGAGACAATCCAGCGATCAAGCACGGATTGCCATTGCCGGGGATCGATCAGCGCGAGTTGAAGGTCGCCATAGAATCCGAGACCTTTCCGGCGCCACAGATCGAGAATGCTGGCAGGAAGAACACCCTCATAGGCGGAAACAAGCTCACGGGGAGCCGAGGCAACCTGCCGCGACGGCCGGTGCGTATTGACGAAGCGATGCAGGGTGAGGTGGCGAGGAAGGACCAATGCACGTATTCCTGTCATAAGACGTATGCCCAATATCCTGCCCTCCCCGTTTGAGGATGACCATGACCAGAATCGACGCCGGATGGCTGGAAGCGTTCGACAAGGAGTTGCTACATCTGTTCGCCATCGACCATCGCAATGCCGGCATGGACGAGTATCTGCTGGCTTGCTACGCGGACCTTCCGCCACGCGAGGCGGCGCTCGCATTCGGAAGCGATTACGACTTGGAGCGCGACGACGCCTTGTGGCCTCGGCCGGGACTGGAACTCGAGCGTTAAGCTGTGTCGCAATTGCCCCGCTTTCTCTATCGGCCCTTTGTGTTGGGTGTCGCTTTTGGGGCCTTACACGACGGCAAAGCGTGCTTTCTGCTGCGCGTTCGGGCGGTAACTTAACAATGGCGGAAACCGCCGCACCACAGGGGTTCCGCCGCACTAGAGTCGTGTAACAATGCCGTAAGCGTCAGCACTTGGGGCCTCTGCCGCCCACGGTTCCTTGGCATCTCGCAGCCATGCGAGTACACCTTTGCATGCCACCTCACACAGGGTGGCGCGGGCGTCGAAAACCCGTTCATTAGCCAATGTGTTTGCGCTTGTCAGTCGGCGTCACGTTTACGTGGCGCCGGCTGGCAATCCGTTCGCGTTCCATGGCGGGCGGTGCGTGGGGGTCTACGGACCCGCCGGATTGGCTAGTGACCGGTTTTCGAGCCACGCATCGTCCCGCCACCTTCATCGATGGCGGCGCTATCTGTTCTGTACGGAGCATTGCCATGAACGAATCGAATTTCCGTTCCCTGCACGCGCAGTACGATCCGGCCAATTCCGAGCCCGAGCGCGACGCACCCACCGATCCCAACGGATTTGTCTCGACCCTGCGTCGCATTGGAAAGGGCGCGGCTGCGGATGGCCAGCCGTGGCCGGAAAGGCATCAGTTGCCTGGGCGTTGTCTTCAACTGGCGGATGCGGACTGCGCGCTGGCGGGATTGCGCGTGGTGGCAGAGTTGATGCTGGCTGCGGAGCGGACTCGGCAGAATGGAGCGCCTGAGGAGTACGTGGGGGATCGAGTTATGGAGGGGTTGAAGATGGCCTGTGTGGCGTTGACTGCGCAGGCTACTGAAAGGTTGCATGTGCGGGAGTAGCGAGGGCGATTTGCAGCACCAATCACAGTGGGGTGCGCCGCTAACGGAGCATCGTGGGCATCGACGCTTCCCCGTTGGTCATCGATCTGCAGGACTTCCAATGAAGTCACAGAGATTCGCCGTCGGGCTCGCTCTAGCGCGGATGCTCGCAATGCCTCCCCCCCCCCGCACTCACAACGGCGCTTGAACTTAGAACTTACAAGAGGGCCTACAGTGCTGAATTGACGGATGCGCGCGAGGGAATGTTGCATCTGGCTGCAACGGTCTCGGCGCTAGATTCCGGTCATTTCGGAGATGAGTTCTTCGAACTTGTGATCCAAGGTACCCCAGCTGCGCCGGTAGACAATTCCACGAGACAGCTAGTGATCGCCAGCGTCTCCGCCGAACCGCTCTTGAGGAGAGTGGCCGACCGACAAGGTGGTTTGGGGGAACGACACCTTGGTGATCGTGGCAACGGAGACGAAAGAGGGCCCGCAATTCGTTCGAAGAGCGCGCCCTCTGGTGCCGGAGGAAGTCTCGCTCCGGCCGGCTTGTCAGGTCACTGAAAAAGTAGAACCGATGTAGTTCAGAGACTTACTTCATCGTCGTCCAGCTCCGAGTTCCGCGGATAGTGAACGTCGGAGGTGAACTGAAGAATTCGCGGGTCGATGGAGATCGAATCTACCGAGATGCCAAGCGGGAGGTTTTCGAGCGCTTTCAGTATAGGGGCCAAGGCAGGTCCAACATCGTATGCCGCCCGCATCTCCGCCCCTTCCTCTGACAGTCGATAGAGGCGATATATGTCGTAGCACACACCACCTCGCACTGCTTCAATGATCTCCGCGCGCGACATATGCAGTGCGGTTTCAAATTCGCCAGTGGTCGACTTGGCATCAATCCGGCGTTCGACGCCATGCGGGGGCATTCTGAGTCGGAAGTCGTATGGTGCGATCGCATTGCTGCTCGATGTCCACTCAACGTCAGAGCACTCTCCCTCTCGTTGCAGGTCCAACAGCCAGTCGTTGAGGTACCGTTCGCCAGAGATCCCCGTTGACTGTGCGCGGTCTCGAATCTCGAGAAACTCCTCTGGAGTGAGTCCACGCCTGTTACGACGTGCGTAGAGCTTGAGGGTTGCAGCCGCGCTGCCAAGCCCGATCTCCTCGAGCAATGCGCCCTCTGCCCAGTCAGACAGTGCGTGCCGGCCGGCAACTCCACTTCGTTCCAGTACATCATGAATGAAGTGCTCATCTATGACACGCATCGAGCCGGTCACAAAGATCTGACTTAGGGCGTGGTGGAGCTGTGCGTCCTGTGGATCGGCTGCCGAAACCAGCAGCATATGGATAGCCTCCGGCACCTGATCGCCGCGGAACTCAAAAAAAGCAAAGTCGTCAGCTGCGAGACAGTTGTACCTCTGCGGATCATCGATCGGCCCATCGATGAATTCGCCGTTGAGCCTCCAGTTCTTCTGCTGCTTAAGAATCTTACGGACCAACGTGTGAGGCGCGCAGGACCCAGGGCCAGAAATCTTGAGCTCCAAGTTGTACCGAGGGTTGGGCACCGCCCCCGGCTTGGCCAGCTCAGGGAACAGGCTGTCCACCAAGACGCTTCTGTCCAGGTTGATCGCCTTCTGATTGCCGGCGGGCCGATTGATGAAATGCCAGCGGAAAACAGTCAAATCTGAAGCGGTGAGACGCTTGAGGGCTAGCTTGCGGGCCATATGTCGATGATGTTTATCCAGATGAACGCAAGTATGCCGCGTCCGGGGCAGCCTATGTGGTGCATTTATACGCAGATTGCTCCACAATGCCGCCACCGCCCCAATTTTGGCCTTGTCATGGCTCGAAGCCCTATTTCACCAGACCGCAGGTCTGTGCGGACGTCGGTGATGCTGCCCGAGGACGTCCACACCCAGGTTCAGGCCTTAGCAGACAGCCACCACGTTTCGTCCGCTTGGGTCATCCGCATGGCGGTCCAGCGCTTCCTGGATGACTGCAACAACCAATCCGAGTCACCACTTCGCCTGCCGAACGGGCAAGGGACCAATTGATGAACACTGATGTCATTCTTCGTAAGCTAGAGCGCATCGCCGCGGGCGGTAAGCCCCGCGTGCTTGATCTGTTCGCTGGCTGCGGCGGCATTTCTCTGGGCTTCGAGTCAGCGGGCTTCGAGCTACGCGCCGCGGTTGAGTTCGACCCCGACGCTGCAAGATCGCATGGCTTGAACTTCCATGGTGGCGCTGAGGCCCACAGCAAGCCGATTGATATTACCAAGACCACACCGGCCGAACTCTGCATGCAGCTTGGGCTTGGGAGCGTCGCTGACGCGTTTGACATCGTCGTCGGGGGCCCGCCGTGCCAAGCGTTCGCTCGCGTCGGTCGCTCAAAGCTGCGCGAGATCGAGGAGCATCCTGAGGCCTTCATTCACGATCCGCGAGCTCAGCTCTATAAGAAGTACCTTGAGTACGTAGATGCGTTCCAGCCCATCGCGGTTCTGATGGAGAACGTGCCCGACATGCTGAACCATGGCGGGCAGAACATCGCTGAAGAAACCTGTGAGGTGCTCGAGTCGAAGGGCTATACCTGCGGGTATACACTTCTCAATGCGGCGTTCTATGGCGTTCCACAGATGCGTGAGCGAATGTTCCTGATGGCCTACAGGCGCGAACTCAATGCAACCGTTTCGTTCCCGGAGCCGACTCACTACCTGGTCTTGCCGCCAGGCTATGAGGGTTCACGTTCTGTCGCACTGAAGACTTTGCGTAACCTTCTCGACGGAGCACACTCGTATATCACTCCGCCGGCGGCTTCTCCTAAGCTACCACCTGCCGTCACCGCAATGGATGCTCTGACTGACCTTCCAAGTATCAACGCTCGCGAGCTACTCGCGCAGGGAAAGATCGCACGTGGTGCTCGGCGCTTTGACACTCCGATTCCCTATGGCAACAAGGAACCCACCGCTTACGGAACACTGATGCGTTCGTGGGAGGGGCATGAGGCTCCTAAGCAAGGCATCTCGGACCACGTAATTCGGTACCTTCCGAGAGACTACGAGCTTTTCGCAAGAATGAATCCTGGGGATCAGTATCCCGAGGCTTACGCGCACGCTCTTGAGATGTTTCAGGAGAAGCTGGAGGCAGCCCGTGCCCGGGGCGAGAAGCTAGGAGAGAAGTCGGCGGGCTACAAGGCTCTCTGGGATTCTGTTGTCCCGCCTTACGACGCTACCAAGTTCCCAAACAAGTGGCGCAAGATGTGGGCAGATCAACCCGCGCGCACATTGATGGCGCATCTAGGGAAGGACAGCTATAGCCACATTCACTACGATAGCAGTCAGGCCCGCACAATATCAGTTCGTGAGGCGGCTCGGCTTCAGTCCTTCCCAGACGGCTTCAAGTTCAGCGGCACTATGAATCCTGCGTTCAAGCAAATCGGTAACGCTGTCCCTCCTCTGCTAGCAAAAGCAATTGCAACTGAGATGATTGGAACTCTGATAAGTTCCGTTTCCGTAATTTTCGGAGCGGCCACTCCGACTGAGCGCGTCGGTACTTAGAAAGTTCGATCGACGATGACCGTTCAGTTGAGCCTTCGATCTCTCGCACCGAGCTCACCTGGACGGTCATTTTGTTTCCCTGCACGAATCGGGAGCGGTGATGGCCGATCGCAGCACACCAGCCCAACGTAGTTTCAACATGAGTCGGATTCGCAAAGGCGACACCGACGCTGAGATGCTGCTGAGAAGAGCCCTGCATTCACTTGGATTCAGATATGCATTGCACAAGAAAGATCTTCCAGGCTCGCCGGACATTGCACTGACAAAGTACCGAACTGTTATCTTCGTGCATGGCTGCTTCTGGCATGGTCATAAGTGCTACCGTGCAAAGATCCCCACGACGAGAACGGATTTCTGGACTAAGAAGATCGAGGGCAACAGCGCGCGAGATGAACGGGTCGAAAGGATGCTCGCAATGCTAGGCTGGCGAGTGATCGTTGTATGGGAGTGCGCCCTCCGAGGCAGTAAAAAGATTGGACCTTTGGAAGTGGCCAACCGATGTGCCACGTTTCTCCACGCCACCAAGGTTATGAAGGTCGAGATTCCGACGCACTCGGTCGAGCCTCCAGCATACCTGACGGGCTCAAAAGCATGACGGATCGACACGGGCTCTGTGCCTCCCGACTTGCTGACGTTCTCAAGGCCCTTTCAGACGCCACAGTCCTGGCTCAGACCACTGTCAGGCACGCCTTATCTGCACTCGGATACTGAGCCGAGGAAAGTTGATCAGCTTCTCGATGATGCCCTCCTGAATGTCAGGATTGAACCTACCTCCGCGCAGACCCGTCTCTGAACTTGATCGCGAGGCATGGTGGAGGACCATCCTCCTTAAACCCACTGTTGGAAAGCCTGAGGCTGCTGCTGAGCAAGCCTGCTGGACCAAACGCGACTATGGGATGCAGCACGAGGCTGAGAGGCGGAAAGCAGATTCCGATCTGAGAGCACTCACACACGCAGCACTACGCGCGTGTAATGAGAAGCTGCGCCAAGCGGAAGAACATCTAACGTGTCGCGAGCGTGCAGAAGCCGGCATGAAGCAACTGTGCGAACCACTCAGGGAGGCGATTAGCCGTAAAGCATGGCTCGGCCTCAACGCCGACCATCTCCCTAAGCTCTCTATTGCATAATCACAGAAGCATGATTTTCTGCTCGACCGCTAAAGTCATCATAGCGACATAGTTCCAGAGACCACCTTCCGTGGAACAGTTCAAACTCCGGGTGATAGAGATAGATGAGCCCCCTCCCTGCGCTACTTTCAAGCGTACTCAACGCACACCTTTAGGCCATATCTCAACTTGAGCTGCGCGACAACTCTTCTTAGTGCGACGTTCGTCAGGAAGGGAATCCCTCTCTTCGCATCTACGCCGCAGATTAGAATAACAACAGTCCATTTTGACGGATCAACCTGAGAATCCACCGAGAAAATAGTCGGTTGCGGCAGCTTTGCATGGATGGCGTTGCGCATAGTCACGTCGTGCGACATGAATGCTTCGACACCAACAAGGACCTGCATCAGCAGGTGAGCGAGGCCTTGAGATCCAGCCTTCTTCCTTTTGACGTAAACGAGCATCCTGGCTCTTGGGTCGAACAGGTCGCAGGGCTCGACAGCTGTACGAGCGCCTGGAAGGATGATGTTGCTTTTGTCTAGAAGCTCCAGTGAGCTGGGAGACAGAGCCTTCACGGCATCTACATTGTAGGCACCCTCGCTTCCGCCTGTGTATTTCGGCCAAGCGACTCCGCTCCTACTCCTGTAGATACCTCTCAGTGAGACTGACAAGTCTTTGACGAATTCCTGATCGACTCTGTACCAAGTTGCGTCATGCATAACATACGTGGCACCGGAGTGCACAGTAATCCATCCGATACATCTGGCGATGGGGTAGCTGACCTTGTTGTTGACGCCCCCAACATGAACATAGATGCGTTCAACTCTTGCCACTGAATAGCTAGCAGGCTTTTTTTTGTGAGCTGCCCGCCAAGTCACCCAGTCGTCGAGGCTGGGATCATTGAATATGGCCGGTGCCGCAGTCTTACCGAGTTCCTCGAAGGAAAATCTCGGGGCAGATGAGAGGTCTAGATGCTCCGGCAGGAGAAGCATCACTTCGCCGCCGAGACTCGCACCCTGCATTTTCGCATCGAGCTTCTGTTCAAGTGCATGCACTACACTTGCCCTAGTCTCTTTCTTAAGCCTGTCGATCCACTTAAGGTCATCTGCCAGGATCTTCTTCTGACGGTACGCCCGCAGGTATAAGCGCAACACTCCTAGGAGCTCGTCTAATCCGCCAATGATGCGTCCACGGAGCGAGTCAGAACCGGCAAGGAATTCGCCGAACGCCCTCTTCCTGGGAATGCCTGCCAATCCCTTTAAGAGGTCCCGATCGACGTCTACGCCATATACGCCGATGCTTGCTGACTTCGGGGTCTGCTCAATCGCTTGCAGGTAGCTGCCTTCCATCGCCTGACGGGATACAGATCGAAGCTGGCCTTGATTCACGCAGTTGACAACGGTTCGTCGGCCAAAGTCCCGGACGACACGATCCTTGTTAACTCTCAAGTAGCCAGTTCCAAACGTTAATAGAAATGTCCGATTAGCAGCTTGGACAGCTGCGACAGCCCCTCCCCTGGCTGATAACACTTCACTAAGATCGGCTTCAGGCCAAGCCCCAGCTACAGTCATGACCCAGTCTGGTGGGGTTGGATCCTTAGGAAAGATCCAAAGATCTCCATAGTCGCCGGTTATTGAGCTCGGCAACGGGGTTCCTGCTTCGGGGGCCACTACATCTGCCGCGGCACAGCCATCTTCGACCAGATAGATACAGAACTCCATTTCTGATCCCTTCCTATTGTTTTCGAAGAGCTCTAGTTTGGTTTTATTACTTACTAATCGCCAGTATAAAGAAAAGCGGCCAATGGCCGCTTTTCTTAAGACTTTAAAGGGGGTCTAGATCAAACCCCAACAGGATTAGCCTTCTCCGGATCAATCTTGTACTGCTTGATCGCCCGGGCCACATCCTTCGCGGTCATCTTCCCTTCCTTCGCCAGCGCCGCAATCGCAGCATGCGCGATGTAGTACCGGTCAACCTCGAAGAAGCGACGCAGGTTCGCACGCGTATCCGAACGGCCGAAGCCATCGGTACCCAGCACCGTGTACGACATCGGCACGAACGCGCGGATCTGGTCCGCATACGCACGCACGTAGTCGGTAGCGGCAATCGCCGGGCCCTGGCGGCCTTCCAGCAGCTCGGTCACGAAGGCCTTGCGCTGCTCGCCTTCCGGATGCAGGCGGTTGTGGCGCTCCACATCGAAGCCGTCGCGGCGCAGTTCGTTGAAGCTCGGGCAGCTCCAGATATCGGCGGTCACGCCGAAGTCCTTGTCCAGCAGCTCGGCGGCGGCGATGGCTTCGCGCAGGATCGTGCCCGAACCCAGCAGCTGCACGCGCAGTTCGCCCTTCTTCGGCTTGCCGGCGTCGGTCAGCAGGTACATGCCCTTGACGATGCCCTCGGCTGCGCCTTCCGGCATGTCCGGGTGGGCGTAGTTCTCGTTCATCAGGGTCAGGTAGTAGTACTCGTCTACCTGGTCTTCCATCATCGCCTTGGTGCCGTGCTGCAGGATCACCGTCACTTCGTAGCCGAAGGTCGGGTCGTAGCTGCGCACGTTGGGGATGCCACCGGCCACCAGATGGCTGAAGCCATCTTCGTGCTGCAGGCCTTCACCGTTCAGCGTGGTGCGGCCGGCGGTGCCACCCAGCAGGAAGCCGCGGGTGCGCATGTCGGCAGCCTGCCAGGCGATGTCGCCCACGCGCTGGAAGCCGAACATCGAGTAGTAGATGTAGAACGGCAGCATCGGCACGTTGCTGACCGAGTAGCTGGTACCGGCGGCCATCCACGAGCTGATCGCGCCCGGCTCGCTGATGCCCTGCTGCAGCACCTGGCCGCTCTGGTCTTCGCGGTAGAACATCAGCTGGTCGGCGTCCACCGGCTTGTACTTCTGGCCGAACGGCGCGTAGATGCCGATCTGGCGGAACAGGCCTTCCATGCCGAAGGTGCGGGCTTCGTCGGCCACGATCGGCACGATGTGCGGGCCCAGCTCCTTGTCGCGCAGGGTGATGTTCAGGCTCTGCACGAACGCCATGGTGGTGGAGTAGGTGCGTTCGCCGCTGCTCTTCAGCAGGCGCTCGTAGGTTTCCAGCTTCGGTGCGTTGAAGCTCTTGTCGGCCTTGCGGCGGCGCTGCGGCAGGTAACCACCCAGGGCGGCACGGCGCTCCTGCAGGTACTGCACTTCCGGCGAGTCCGGGCCCGGGTTGTAGAACGGCACCTGGCCGTCCTTGAGCTGCTCGTCGGTCACCGGAATGTTGAAGCGGTCGCGGAAGTGCTTGACGGCTTCGTCGTCCAGCTTCTTGGTCTGGTGGGTCGGGTTCAGCGCTTCACCGGCGCTGCCCATGCCGTAACCCTTCACGGTCTTGGCCAGGATGACGGTCGGCATGCCCTTGGTGTTCACGGCCTGGTGGTAGGCGGCGTACACCTTGTGCGGGTCGTGGCCACCGCGGTTGAGGCGCCAGATGTCGTCGTCGGACAGGCCGGCGACCATCGCGGCGGTCTCCGGGTACTTGCCGAAGAAATGCTCGCGGGTATACGCGCCGCCGAAGGCCTTGCAGTTCTGGTATTCGCCGTCGACGGTTTCCATCATCAGCTTCTTCAGGACGCCGTTGGTGTCCTTGGCCAGCAGGGCATCCCAGTAACCGCCCCACAGCAGCTTGATGACGTTCCAGCCGCCGCCGCGGAACACGCCTTCCAGTTCCTGGATGATCTTGCCGTTGCCGCGCACCGGGCCGTCCAGGCGCTGCAGGTTGCAGTTCACCACGAAGATCAGGTTGTCCAGGCCTTCACGGCCGGCCAGAGCGATGGCACCCAGGGTTTCCGGCTCGTCCGACTCGCCGTCGCCGATGAAGCACCACACCTTGCGGTCGGACTTCTCGATCAGGCCACGGTTTTCCAGGTAACGCATGAACTGCGCTTGGTAGATGGCGGCCAGCGGGCCCAGGCCCATCGACACGGTGGGGGTCTGCCAGAAGTCCGGCATCAGCCACGGGTGCGGGTACGAGGACAGGCCACCGCCGTCCACTTCCATGCGGAACTTGTCCAGCTGCTCTTCGCTGATGCGGCCTTCCAGGAAGGCGCGGGCGTAGATGCCCGGGGCGCTGTGGCCCTGGATGAACAGCAGGTCGCCGGGGTGGTTGTCGCTCGGGGCGCGCCAGAAGTGGTTGAAGCCCACGTCGTACAGGGTGGCGCCGGAGGCGAACGACGCGATGTGGCCGCCCAGGTCGCCCGGCTTGCGGTTGGCGCGGACCACGGTGGCCATCGCGTTCCAGCGGATGATCGAACGGATGCGCCATTCCAGCTCGGCATTGCCCGGGCTCTTGGCCTCGAACTGCGGCTCGATGGTATTGACGTATTCGGTGGTGGGAGAGAACGGCAGGTAGGCGCCCGAACGACGGGTCAGCTCCACCATGCCTTCCAGCAGCTGATGCGCGCGCTCGGAGCCCTCGACATCAATAACGGCCTTCAACGACTCGATCCACTCCTGGGTTTCCACAGGATTCGGGTCGTTGTTCAGCACCTCGTTCAACCAGTTCATTAGCGCTCCCATAACCGCACGCACGCGCGCGACTGTTGTATAGATATCTAGACCGCAAAGTGTAGCGCACCAAGGGCTTTCGTCACTTGGCTACGCTGGCGTATGGACGCATGCAGCCAGTGTCCGCAAGGCATGTCCCGCCTGTCTTCGGCGGGCCAGCAGGCGCGCTGCAGGCCGCTGCGGCGGGCCTTGGACCGCTTCGGGCACGTCGCGATTGCCCGCCTGGCGCATGTGCAGAACGAAGTGTTACCCAGGGCGATGACCGTTGTAGGGCACGGCCGACCGCGTGTGGGCCTACGCCGGGGGCACCGCAGCTGAATGACTGATGCGGTGTCGCGCCCGGCTCTGGACCGGGCTGCGCCGGCCGCGCAAGGTGACGGCGAGTGTTGGCACTGCCGCAACGGCCCGCCGTCTGGCTGCCTCGCTCCCTTCCACAGTGGTCCCCGGGGCGCACCGCAAGGGCGCCCTTTCTGTGTACGTGGCCCAAACGCGGCACGGTTGTGGCCGGATCGATGCTTGCCGGCGCCTGCCCTATCGATATATCGTTTCGATACTCGTTACCGATATATCGAAATGAGCCGTTCCCCTTCCCCCAGAACCCGTTCCAGCGAATCGGCCGTGCCCCGCCGCCATGGCCAGCCACGCGTGCTGAGCCGGGGCGACCTGCGCCTGCTGGTGCTGGCCCTGATCGGCGAGCAGCCGCGCCATGGCTACGAGCTGATGCAACTGATCAGCAACCAGTTCCTGCAGGCCTACACGCCCAGCGCCGGCACCATGTACCCGCTGCTGGCGAGCTTCGAGCAGGCCGGCTGGGTGGCATCGGAGGAAGTGGATGGCCGCCGGGTGTTCCGCATCACCGCCGCCGGCGAGTTCGAGCTGAAGGTGCAGCGCACCCAGGTGCGCCTGGCCCAGCGACGGGCCTTCGATCGCGCCCGCGAGATCACCAAGGCATCGCTGCCGCCGCCGCTGGCCAGCGCCCTGCGTGACTTCAAGCGGGCGCTGGTGCATCACCACGGCCGCTGGGCCGAAGGCGAGGCCGAGCAGGTGGCGGCGCTGCTGTCGCAGGCATCGGCACTGATCAACGGCACCACCGGTAGCGAGCCCACCTCTTCAACGACCCAGCCAGACTGACTCCAGCCAGGTCTCCCCCTACGCCGCGCCCCCTGCGCGACACCTTTACAGGTATTCCCATGACTGAGCATCACAACGCGCGCCTGCGCCTGGATGTGAGATTCCGCGAACTGACGGTGCTGCGCACCGAGGTGGTCACCCCGCACATGCGCCGCGTCGTGCTGGGCGGCGATGATCTGGCCGGCTTCGATTCGCCCGGCGCCGACGACCACATCAAGCTGTTCTTCCCCAACGCCAGCGGCGAAATGGTGCTGCCGGTGCTGACGGCCGAAGGCCGCAGCTACCCGGACGGCAAGCAGCAGTCTCCGGCACGCGACTACACCCCACGCTGGTGGGACCACGACGCCGGCGAACTGGCCATCGACTTCGTGCTGCACGACCAGGGCATTGCCGGGCCATGGGCCGAACGGGCGCAGCCGGGCGACAGGCTGGTGATCGGCGGCCCGCGCGGCTCGTTCGTGGTGGCCGACAGCTACGACGCCTACGTGCTGATTGGCGATGAAACCGCGCTGCCGGCCATTGCCCGCTGGCTGGACGTGCTGCCGGAGGGCGCCGAGGTGCAGGCCTTCATCGAAGTGAGCGACGAAGCCGAGCGCCAGGACCTGCCGCAGTACGAGAACGTGCAGATTCACTGGCTGGAGCGCAATGGCTTCCCGGCGGCCAGCAGCACGCTGCTGGAAGACATGCTGACCGACTTCGAGGCGCCGGAGGGCGACACGTTCTACTGGATCGCCACCGAATCGCGTCGCGCACGGATGATGCGCAAGTTCATCGAAGGCCATCTGGGCGTGCCGCGCGACTGGATCCGCTCGACCGGCTACTGGAAGGCGCACCCGGACGATACCGACGGCGACTGAGCGCGCCGCGCTGGCCTCAGTCTGCGTGAGCCGGGCATGGCCCGGCTCTGCAGCAGGCAGCCACCGGCATGCGCTCCTGTCGCCATCCGAACCGGTGCGCGGCCCAGATCTCCAGCGCCATCAGCAGCACAACGACCAGCCACGGCAGCAGCAGGCCGAAATACACGCCCGGCATCATGCCGTTGATCTGCGCTTTCACCAGCCGCAACACGCCGCGGGTGTGCAGCAGTTCGTCCACGCGCATCGTCAGCGCTTCGCGCACCACCGTCGGCTCCACGCCCAGTACACCGGCCTTGTCCACCAGGGTGTCTTCCACCAGGCCGCGCAGCACGCCTTCGCGCACCTTGCCGATCACCCAGCCACTGGCGCGTGCCAGTACGCCATCGCCCAGGCCATCCAGTACCGGCAGCGGGTGTTCGCTGAGGTAGGCCGAGGCGACGGCTTCGGCCACATCGCCCACCGTGCCTTCGCTGTGCAGCGCATCGCGCATGCGCGGGTCGTCAAGCGAGTCGGTGAACCCGTGGCTCCACTGGGCCACGAGCGTCTGCAGATGCGGCTGGAAATGGTCCATCTGCTGGAGCAGCGCGCGGTGCGCGCCCGCGGTGAAACCCAGCTGCAGGCCGAAGAAGGCGGTGCCCAGCGGCAGCAGCAGCGCGTAACTGGCCAGCAGCCAGTGATGCCAGCGCCTGCGCCGCTGCAACCAGCCGCGGCGGCGCAGCGCGTACCAGCCGGCCAGGCCGACCATGAGGCCCAGCAGCGCGCCCAGCACGCTGCCCACTGCCAGTTCGAGCACGCTCAACCCGGCCCAGAATTCGTTCAACCAGTACTGCACGTCCTGCATGGCCTTACCTTCCGTGGATGAAACAGCAGGCGATTGTAGGACCGGGTTCACCCTCGGTGGCTCTTCGGCCCATGCCACGGGGTCAGACCCCTTGTCCCACGGAGCGGCGCATGACGCCGGCATCGGATCGACCCGGGCAGATGCGACAATCGCGCTCCTTCCCAGTTGCAACGAGGCCCCTGTGGGCAAACTGACCTTGGCCGGCGTCGATGCGCTGCGCTCCCGCTTCAACGACGACGCCGCCTGTGATGGCGCGCTGGCGGCCTTCGCTGATCCGGCCGCCCTGCGTGCACCGCTGCGGGACCTGTTGGACGCCGAACACCGGTTCCTGCAGGCCGAGGACGAAGTGGCGCAGGTGGCCGATGTGCTGCGCCGCGACCAGAAGTACGCGCCGGTGGGCCGGCCGTCGGTGCATATCGTGCAACTGCGCAAGCAGCAGGCGGCGACCAGGCAGGCCGCGTTGATCGCACGTCAGGTGGTGGCGCAGGCCGCGCAGACCTTCGTGCGGGTGAGTGGCATGACGGTGAAGGCCAAGCAGAGCCCGAGCGAGGCGTGTGCAGCGTGGCTGGGCGCGCTGCGCTGAGCGCACGTACCCGGTAGCGGTCAACGCGCGTTCCCGGCGCTAAAAAAGAAGGCCCGCTTCGCAGCGGGCCTTCTGCCTTCTCACGACGAGTGAGCGGGGTGCATCAAGCCGCCGGCTTCTCGCCGGTGGCTTCGGTGGTGATGCGGATCTTCACTTCATCGCTGACGTTCGGGGCGTAGGCGCCCACGCCGAAATCGCTGCGCTTGAGGGTGGTGGTGGCATCGAAGCCGGCGGCCGGAACCTTGGCCATCGGGTGCTCGCCGCCGCCGTTGATGGTGACGTCCAGGGTCACCGGCTTGGTGATGTCCTTGATGGTCAGATCGCCAGTGACGGTCAGCTTGTTGGTGCCGGCCGATTCCACCTTGGTGCTCTTGAAGGTGGCCGCCGGGAACTTGGCAGCGTCGAAGAAGTCGGCGCTCTTCAGGTGCTCGTCGAACTTGGCGGTGAAGCTGTTGAGGCCGCTCAGCGGCAGCTTCACTTCCACGGTGGACTTGGTCACGTCGGCGGCGTCGTACACCAGGGTGCCTTCGGCGTTGCCGAAGTGCGCGCTCGGGTTGGAGAAGCCGAAGTGGCTCCACTGTGCCAGCACGTCGGTGTGGCTCGGGTCGAGCTTGTAGGTGCCCGAGGCGATCTGGATCGCTTCGGCGGCGGGCGCGGCAGCGGCAGCATCGGCAGCCGGGGTGGCGGCCGGCTGTTCGGTGGCGGCCGGAGCGGCGGCATCAGCGGCCGGGGCAGCGGTATCGGCCGGCTTGGAGCAGGCGGCGATGGCCAGGGTCAGGGCCAGCGGCAGCAGCAGCAGTTTACGGGTGGCGCTCATCTGAGGAACTCTCCGGATCGTAGGGTGGGTACAGGGTGCAGCAATGGCCCGCCGCAACCGGCGGGCCCGAAACCGATACAGCGACTTACGCGATGCGCGCCGCTTCGTCGAACGACAGACGCGGCAGGCGCGGGAACAGGCCCGCCGGGTCACCGTACCCCAGGTTGACCAGGAAATTCGACTTGATGCTGGTGCCGGCGAAGAAGGCTTCATCGACCTTGGCCGGGTCGAAGCCGGACATCGGGCCGGCATCCAGGCCCAGCGCGCGCGCGGCCAGGATCAGGTAGGCGCCCTGCAGGCTGCCGTTGCGGATGGCGGCCTCGTGGCGGCCTTCCTGCGGGCCGTCGAACCAGGACTTGGCGTCGGCGTGCGGGAACAGGTACGGCAGCTTCTCGTGGAAATCCAGGTCGAAACCGATGATGACGGTGACCGGTGCGGCCATGGTCTTGTCATGGTTGCCTTCGGACAGCGCGGGGGCCAGCTTGGCCTTGGCTTCGGCCGACTTCACGAACACGAAGCGCGCCGGGCTGGCGTTGGCCGCGGTTGGGCCCCACTTCACCAGCTCGTAAAGTTCCTGCAGCAGGCTGTCGTCCACCGGGGTGTCGAGGAAGGCATTCTGGGTGCGGGCGGTGCGGAACAGCTGATCCAGTGCGGCGGCGTCAAGCGCGTGGGACATCGGTGCATCTCCAGGGCGGCGAAGGGGAGTCAGTGCCCGCGGCGAGGCGGGGCGAAACGACCAGCCGCAGTGTAGAGTGTCGCGACTGTTGCAACACCCAGCAGGGCTGAAACGAATTAATGCCAATGGTGAAACGATCGAGCGCACCGTGGACGGTCACCGATGGCCGTGCAGGCAATGTCCGCCAGGCGGTCGCGCTGGCCTCGGCGCTGCGCCAGGGCACCTATCGGCCGGTGGTGCTGCAGCCTCGAGCGCCCTGGCGCTGGCTGTCACCACGGCGCCTGCCCGGTGACGTGAACGGCTACGGCGATGCGTTCGCGGCACTGGCTGCCGAGCCCCCTGCGCTGGCGATCGGCTGTGGCCGCCAGGCCGCCGGTGCGCTGCGCGTGCTGCGCGCCCGCGGCACGCAGGTGGTGCAGATCCTCGACCCGCGCATCGGCGCCAGGCATTGGGACGTGGTGGTGGTACCCGAGCATGATCGCCTGCGCGGCAGCAATGTGCTGACCCTGATCGGCAGCCTCAACCCGGTCGATGACGACTGGCTGGCCTGGGGACGGGCCGCGTTCGCCGGCTTCAGCACCCTGCCCGGTCCGCGCACTGCACTGCTGGTGGGCGGCCCGACGCCGCTGGCGCCGTGGGACGAAACGGCGATGGTCGGTGTGTTCCGCGCCCTGGCCGCGCAGATCCGCAGCGAAGGCGGCAGCCTGCTGGCCACCACCTCGCGACGCACCCCGCCGGCACTGGCCGAGATCCTGCGCGCGACCTTCGCCGACCTGCCGCACGTGATCTGGGGCGATGGCGGCGACGGGGTGAATCCGTATGGCGGCCTGCTCGGCTGGGCCAACCGGGTGGTGGTATCGCCCGATTCGGTGAACCTGCTCTCTGAAGCCTGCGCCACGCGCATGCCGGTGATGGTGGCGCTGGCGGAGACCGCGCAGGGACGCCTCGCCCGCTTCCAGCAGCAGCTGCACGAGCGCGGGCGATTGCAGACACGCTGGCTGGACTGGCAGTACGACCGCATCGAACCACTGCGCGAAACCGCGCGCATCGCCGCCGAGGTCAGGGCGCGGCTGGCATTGGGGTAACGCCCCACCGTTGACGGCTGGTGTGTTCCTGAACGGGTGGTTTTGGATTTGCCTTTGGCCGGGCGGATAATGGGCGATTCCCCTTGTCCTCCTGGCTCGCCATGTCCGTGCGTCCTGCCCCCGTTTTTGCCCCGCTGACCCCGCGCGCCCTGGTGCTGGCCGTGCTGGCGATGGGCGCGGTGGTGCTGCTGTCGAACGTGCTGGTGCAGTACCCGATCAACGACTGGCTGACCTGGGGTGCGTTCAGCTATCCCGTCGCGTTCCTGGTGAGCAATCTGATCAACCGCCGCTTCGGCCCGGGACCGGCCCGGCGCGTGGCCTGGATCGGTTTCGCGGTGGCGGTGCTGTTGTCGGTCTGGGTGGCGACGCCGCGCATCGCCATCGCATCGTGCTCGGCCTTCATCGTGGCGCAACTGCTGGACATCACCGTATTCGACCGCCTGCGCCGGGGCAGCTGGTGGCGTGCGCCGATGGTAGCCACCACCTGCAGCGCGACGGTGGACACCACGATCTTCTGGTCGATCGCCTTTGCCGGTTCCAGCCTGCCGTGGGTGAGCTGGGCGGCAGGCGATCTGGCCGTGAAGCTGGCCATCGGCGTGTGCCTGCTGGCGCCGTTCCGCGCGCTGCTGTGGAAGATGGCGCCGCTGCGCGCGGAAAGCGCGCGGTGATTCCGCCGGGCATGGCCCGGCGCTACCGCTGCGTTTGTTTGGATGACGCCGGCATGGCGCAGCGCGCCTGTTCGGGTAGCGCCGGGCCATGCCCGGCGGCCTCGCCGCCGATCAGCCGAACGGCAGGCCGGCCGCCCGGCAGGCCGCACTGATTGCTGCGCAGGCCGCTTCGATGGCCGGTGTGGTCGGTGCCAGCCGCGGGCGACGGTCCAGCGTGCAGGCCAGGCCCACATCCAGCAGAGTGGCATGCGCAGCGTGCAGTGCCTGCGCGGTGGCGACCGGCAGGAATTCCGCTGCGGCCAATGCATCGATCAACGACGGCGTATCGCGGGGTGACAGCAGCGCCGGTACCTGTGCACTGCGCTCGAGCACACCGGTCTGCAGCAGGAACTCCAGGTCCACCACGCCACCGGCGCCCTGCTTCAGGTCGATGCGCGCGGCATCGCTGCGGTCCAGTTCGGTGCGCATGCGCCCTCGCATCTTCAGCACATCGGCATAGAGGGTGGCGGGGTCGCGTGCACGGCCCAGGGTCTGCGCACGCACCTGCTCGAAGTCGGCCAGCAGGCTGGCATCACCGGCCACGCCGCGCGCACGCACCAGCGCCTGATGCTCCCAGGTCCACGCGCGTTCGCGCTGGTATTCGGTGTAACTGGCCAGGGACGAGACCAGCGAGCCTTTGCCGCCGTCCGGCCGCAGGCGCACGTCGATGTCGTACAGCCGACCGGCGGCGGTGACCGCACCGAGCAGGGCCATCACCTTCTGTGCCAGCCGCGCGTACCAGCGTCCCGGCTCCAGCGCGCGCGCGCCATCGCTGGCCTCCACGCCCGCCGGATGGTCGTGCAGGAACACCAGGTCCAGATCGGAACCGAAGCCGAGTTCGAGGCCCCCCAGGCTGCCATAGCCGATGATCGCAAAGCGCCCACCGGGAATGCCGCCGTGCGCGGCCTGCATGTCGGACTCGGCCATGGCCAGCACCGTGACCACCACCGCCTGCGCCAGCTCGGCCAGTTGGCGGGTGCTGTCGACCGCGCCCTGGCGGCCGTCCAGCGTGGCCATCGCCATGCGGAAACTCAGGGCCAGCCGGGTTTCGTTGAGCCAGCGCAACGCGGCTTCCGGGTCTTCGACCGTCAGCGCCTGCTGGCATTCGGCCAGCATGCCGGCCGCATCCGGCATCGGGCCGGACACGCGCACGTCCAGCAGTTCGTCCAGCAGCAACGGATAGGCCGCCAGGCGCTCGGCCAGCAGCGCGCTGCGCGCCAGCACATCCACCAGCCGCGCCAGCGCACTGGGCTGTTCGTCCAGCAGGGCCAGATAACTGGTCCGGCGCAGCACCGCCTGCAGCAGGCCGAGTACGCGCTTCAGTGCGGCATCCGGTTGCGGCGAGCGCGTGGCGGCGTGCAGCAGCGCCGGCAGCACGCGGTCCAGCCGCGCGCGCGCGGCGTCGGACAGCGACTTCACGCCGGTGCTCTGCGCGAAATCGCGCAGCGACTGATCGGCGCCGTTCGCATCGAGGAAACCGGCTTCGGCCAGCAACGGCGCGTCACTGCCACCCGGCAGGCTGCGCCAGTAGTTGGCCAGCGCGTCCGGCGCCGCCTGGCCCTTGCGCGGTGCCAGCAACGCAGCGAACTCGGTGCTGACCCGCTGCTGCTGCACGGCCAGTGCAGCGCGCAGCGCTTCCCAGTCGGGGTAACCCAGGCCCAGGGCGATGCGCTCGCGGTCGATCGCATCGCTGGGCAGCACATGCGTCTGCGCATCGCGCAGCATCTGCAGCCGGTTCTCCAGGCGGCGCAGGAACAGGTAGGCCTGCTCCAGCGATGCGCCGTCTTCGGGCGCGATCTGGCCCGCCGCCACCAGCGCCTGCAGCGCCACCAGCAGGCGACGTTCACGCAGGGCCGGTTCGCGGCCGCCACGGATCAGCTGCAGTGCCTGGCACAGGAATTCGATTTCGCGGATGCCACCGGCACCGCGTTTGATGTCTTCATGCAGTTCGCGGCGGGCGACTTCAGCCGTGATCGCAGCCTTCATCTCGCGCAGTCCGTCCAGCGCGGTGAAGTCCAGATAGCGTCGATAGACGAACGGGCGCAGCGTCTGCAGCCACGCCTCACCGGCGGCGATATCACCGGCCACGGCACGTGCCTTCAACCAGGCGTAGCGCTCCCAGTCGCGGCCCTCCCGCTGGAAGTACTGGTCCATCGCAGCGAACGACAGCGCAACGCGGCCGGCACTGCCGAACGGGCGCAGGCGCAGGTCGACGCGGTGGCTGAAGCCATCGACGGTGGTTTCATCCAGCAGCTTGGCCAGGCGCTGGCCGAGCCGCGCGAAGTATTCTTCGGCGGCCAGCGGACGCGGTCCGTCCGATTCACCGCCCTGCGGGTAGGCGTAGACCAGGTCGATGTCGGAGCTGAAGTTGAGTTCGCCACCGCCGAGCTTGCCCAGGCCAAATACGACAAGTTGCTCAACGCGGCCCTCGTCATCACGGATCACGCCGTGGCGCTGTGCGAATTCCTGCTGCAGGGCGTCCAGCGCCAGCCGCAGGCAGTCTTCGGCCAGGGCGGTGGCGCCGGCCAGGGTCTGCGCCACGTCATCCAACCCGGCCAGATCGCGCCAGACCAGGCGGGTCGACATCGCCGCACGCCAACGCCGCAGCTGCGCCGGCCATTCACCGGGCTGCACCGGGTCGAGCACCGGCGTCGGCAACGGCGGGCACCCCGGCTGGGCCAATTGCGACAACAGGCCGGGCTGCCGCACCAGCGTGTCCAGAGCGAAGTCACTGGCGATGGCCAGGTGGGTCAGCAGGGGCCGCAGGTCGGCCGGAATCAGTTCCGGAACCACCTGGGCCAGGCGCGACAGGGCACGATCAACCAGGGGCTGCAGCGCGGCGGGCAGTTCGGCGGGGGCGAGGGTCATGCGTTGATTCTCGCGGCGCCGGGCGCCTTTGCCAACGGCGGGAAGTCGCTGCGCCGCCGTCCATCGCGCGCATTCATCCTGGGCAGCGGGCAATAAAAAAGCCCGCTTGCAGCGAACTGCCAGCGGGCTCTGCTCCCTCCCCCACGTCGGGATGCAGGGCCATCCTGCGGGCTGCGAAAGGACTTTGCACGCTGCACTGCAAAACAGAACCGGCGGGTATGGATAGCCCCGCCCGCGAAAAGCCATTCCACGAAGGTAGCCCCCCCGTACGCCGGGGGATGGCCGATAATCGAGGCTCCCCCCAGAAACACTGTCGTCATGTCTGTTGATCGCATCGCCAACGCGCGTCTCCGCGACCGCGTGGTCTCCGCCGAGGCCGCAGCCGCGCTGATCCAGCCGGGTGAAACCGTGGCCATGAGCGGGTTTACCGGCTCGGGCTATCCCAAGGCCGTCCCCGTGGAACTGGCGCGCCGCATCGAAGCGGTGCATGCCCAGGGCCAGCCCTTCCAGATCAAGCTGATGACCGGCGCCTCCACCGCGCCGGAGCTGGACGGTGCGCTGGCCAAGGCCGATGGCATCGCCATGCGCATGCCCTTCCAGAGCGACCCGGATGCGCGCAACCGCATCAATGAAGGCAAGCTGGATTACATCGACATCCACCTCAGCCACGTTGCCCAGCACGTCTGGTTCGGCTTCTACGGCGAGATCGACACCGCCGTAGTGGAAGTCTCGGCCATCCGCGAGGACGGCTCGCTGGTGCCATCCACCTCGGTCGGCAACAACAAGACCTGGCTGGACCTGGCGAAGAAGGTGATCGTCGAGGTCAACGAGTGGCAGCCGGCCGGCGTCGATGGCATGCATGACATCTACTACGGCACCGCGCTGCCGCCGCATCGCAAGCCGATTCCGCTGGTCAACGCCAACGACCGCATCGGCGATACCGCGCTGCGCTGCGACCCGGACAAGATCGTGGCGGTGGTCCGCACCAACGGCCCGGACCGCAACAGCCCGTTCAGCCCCATCGATGCGACCAGCGAGCAGATCGCCGCGCACCTGATCGACTTCCTCAAGCACGAAGTGAAGCACGGCCGGCTGCCGCCGAACCTGCTGCCGCTGCAGTCCGGCGTGGGCAATATCCCCAATGCGGTGCTGGCAGGCCTGGCCAGGAGTGGTTTCCGTGATCTGGCCGCGTTCACCGAGGTGATCCAGGACGGCATGCTCGACCTGCTGCGCGACGGCGTGCTGAGCTATGCCTCGTGCACGGGCTTCGCGCTGAGCCCGCAGGCCAACGAGACGTTCAAGGAGAACATCGACTTCTACCGCGAGCGCATCATCATGCGCACGCAGGAAATCTCCAACCATCCCGAGCTCGTGCGCCGGCTGGGCTGCATCGGCATGAACGGCATGATCGAGGTGGACCTGTACGGCAACGTCAATTCGACGCATGTGATGGGCACGCGGATCATGAACGGCATCGGCGGCTCTGGTGACTTTGCCCGCAACGGGTTCCTGTCGGCGTTCCTCAGCCCGTCCACGGCGAAGAACGGCACCATCTCGGCGATCGTGCCGATGGCCAGCCACGTCGACCACACCGAACACGACGTCTCGGTGATCGTCACCGAGCAGGGCCTGGCCGATCTGCGCGGCCTGACCCCGCGCAAGCGTGCGCAGGTGCTGATCGACCGCTGCGCGCACCCGGATTTCCGCCCGCAGCTGCAGGACTACTTCGACCGCGCCAGCCGTGAGAGCTATGGCAAGCACACCCCGCACCTGCTGCCGGAAGCGTTGTCCTGGCACCAGCGGTGGCTGGATACGGGCACGATGAAGGGTTGAGGCATAGGGTTCGCCGGGCATGGCCCGGCGCTACCGCTGCATCCTTCGCCGTTTCGCTGGGCATGGCCCGGCGCTACCGTTGCGTCCTTCGCCGTTTCGCCGGGCATGGCCCGGCGCTACCGCTGCATCCTTCGCCGTTTCGCCGGGCATGGCCCGGCGCTACCGTTGCGTCCTTCGCCGTTTCGCCGGGCGCGGCCCGGCGCCACCCATGCATCCTGCGTCGTTTCGCCGGGCGCGGCCCGGCGCTACCGCTGCATCCTTTGCCGCTTCGCCGGGCATGGCCCGGCGCTACCCTTGCATTGTCCCTGGTAGCGCCGGGCCATGCCCGGCGACCAACGCATCAACCGCGCAGGCTCGCCAGTGATTCGGCCTGCAGGCGCTCGTAGATGTCGAACTCATCGTTCACCGGCACGCCCAACGCCTGCTCGAACGCTTCGCGGTTGGCATGTGCGGCATAGGCGCGCTGCTCTTCGCCCCCCAGGTTCGACTGGAAGATGCCTGCGGCGCTGACCGGCAGGAAATCCTCGTAGACGATCGGGTCGGCCACCACCAGCCCCGCCGCGATCAGGGCTTCCGCCGGCAGGTCACCGATCCCGCCAGGCGCGGCGCGGCCGGCCTCGGTCAGCTGGTAGCGGAAGTAGCCCAGACCCTCGCGGCGCAGGGTGTCATGGTCGTCCGGGAACGCTGCGAACGCTGCCTGCAGGCGCTGGCCATAGTCGCCACCGGTGCTGCCCGCACCTTCGCTGTTGCGCGCCTGCGCCAGCAGCTGGTCGTACAGCGCGCGCCCCTTCGGCGTCAGGGCCAGGCCACGCTGCTCGATCTCGCCGAACCGCGCGGTGTGGGTGCCGGCATCACCGCCCTGCTCATCGGGGAAATGCACGGCTTCTTCCAGCGCTTTGAAACTGGTCTGCCGCAGCAGGATCGGACAGGCGCGGCGCGGCGGACCTTCGATGACTGCCTTGGCGGCCATGCCCTGCTCGATCATCGCCGCCTGCGCGGCATCGATGTCCAGCGTGCGCGGGGTCAGGTGGTTGATGTGCGGGCCACGGAAGCTGACCACGTCGGCCACCAGCCGGTGTGCCTGGTGCAGCGCATGGTAGGTCGGCAGGTCGACGGTGGCGTCACCGTGCCAGCGGAAGGTCTCCAGCGCCTCCGCCACGAAGCGCTCGGCGTCGTGCTGCGACAGCCCGCCATCGCGCTCGGCCTGGTCGATCAGGGCCAGGGCGGCATCGGTGAAGATGCGGCGGCGGGCCAGGATCTGCGCGGACTGCGCACGCAGGGCTTCGTCCTCGATCAGTTCCAGGCGCAGCAGCGAGGTGAACACGCGGAACGGATTCTGCGCCAGCGCCGCACCGGTGAGCGGGCGGAACGCGGTGGAATGCACCGGCACCCCGGCCACCGACAGGTCGTAGTAGCCGACCGGAAACATGCCCATCACCGCGAACAGGCGGCGCAGGGTGGCCAGCTCCTGCACGGTGCCGACGCGGATCGCGCCGTGCCGCTCCTCGTCCAGCCGGCCGCGCTCATCGTTGCGCTGCAGCTGCGCAGCCAATGCACGGTCCTGCGCCAGCACCTGCGCGTTGATCCGCTCCACCAGTTCCACCAGCGTGCCGTACAGCGGCACTTCGGTGCGGTACATGCGGGACATGGCCTGGGCGAACAGGCGGCGGATCACATCAGGCGAAACGAAAGAGGCGCTCATCAGTCACTCGATTACGGGAACGGGGAACAGCTCGGACCCGTATTGTCGCCGGAGCGCGGGGCCGGCGGCGATATGCAGAGCAGCATGGAGCGGACCGGCGCTAGCGGTTGAGCTGGCGCTTCAGGGTGGCATCCAGGGTGATCGGCCGGTCCCAATGCTCATAGCTGGCCACGATGGCGTGGCGCACGGCGCGGTAGTGCAGGTTGTCCGGTGCCTTGGGCATCCGCTTCACCACGGCCTGCCAGCCGCCGGCCGGGTCACGGCTGAAGGCACGCACGCTGTCGCGGCAGGTCTGGCCGCTGGCCTTGGCCCAGAAGCAGGCGAAGTACAGGTCACCCGCCTGCCAGCCGTGGGTGCTGAACAGCGCGCTGACATAGCCACGCGGCACATCGGCATAGCGCGAGACCTCGTCGAGGAAGGCATCGGGGTAGCGCTCGGCGTAGTGGTTGATGTCGCGCAGCTGGGCGTCGATCCAGCGGTCGCCGGTGTCCACCTCATAGGCTGCCGAGCGTTCGGCCGTCTGCTGTGCCAGCACGGTGGCCGGCGCCAGCAGCAGGAGCATCAGCAGCGTGAGCAGGCGAGCATTCATGCCCCGATTCTGCCGCAGCCGTCGCGCCCTGTCAGGCCGCGACGCTGGCCTTGGCTTCGATCGCGGCCAGTGCGGCCGGCCAGTCCCAGGCGGTATCGGCGCTGACCATGCGCGGCTCGTCGTCGGCCACGCCATGCTGGGTCTCGTGCGCCCAGGTGACCGCATAGGGCGTATGGATGCCCCAGCCCCCGAGCGTGACCACCGGCTCGATGTCCGAGCGCAGCGAATTGCCGACCATCACGAAGCGCTCGATCGGCAGGTCGAACTCGGCCAGCACGCGGGCATAGGTCGCCGGGTCCTTCTCCGAGACGATCTCGATGCGCGGGAACAGTTCATGCAGCCGGGCGACGTTGATCTTCGCTTCCTGGTGGAACAGGTCGCCCTTGGTGATCAGCACCACCGGATAGTGCTCGGCGATGGCCGCCACCGATTCACGCACACCGTCGATCAGCTCGACCGGATGGCGCAGGGTGTCGTGGCCGATGTCGAGGATGCGCTGGATGTCCCTGGCCTCGATGCGCTGGCCGGTGATGTCGATGGCCGCCTCGATCATCGACAGCGCCATGCCTTTCACTCCGTAACCGAACACACCTAGGTTGCGCTGCTGCACTTCCAGCAGGTGACGGGCGGTCTGGGTGTCGTGCACGTCGATGTAGCGCGACAGCAGGTCAAGGTAGTCCTGCTCGGCCTTGCGGTAGTAGTCCTCGCTCTTCCACAGCGTGTCGTCACCGTCAAAACCGACCAGGCCGATGGCGCGCGCGGGCGCAGGCGTGGAGGTGTTCATCGGACAAGGATACAGGCGCGGCGAGGGCGAAAAAAACCCGGGCGGCTGGCGCCGCCCGGGTACCCATGCACCGGTTGTCCCGAATCAACGGTGGATCAGCGGCCCTGTGCGGCGCCGCCGGCACCGGCCTGCTGGGCGGCCACATAGGCCTTGTACTCATCGGCGCTCAGCTCGCCGTCCTTGTTGGCATCGGCCTGGTCGAACACCTGGGCAAGCCCGGCGTTGACCTGTGCCTCGGACTTGCTGATGGTGCCGTTGCCGTCGGTATCGATGCTGGCCCAGGTCTGGCCGCCGCCGCTGGCCTGCGCCGATGCGGCCGCCGCTGCGTCAGTGGCCTGGTTCGCGGCCTGGCCTGCCTGCGCGGCGGCCTGCTGGGCCTGCGCTGCATCATTCTGCGCCTGCGCGGCCTGCTGCTGCGCGGTCTGTGCCATGGCCGGAATGGCCAGAACGCTGCCGGCGGCGACAATCAGGGCGATCAGGGGCTTGCGGTTGCGAATGGTCATCAGGGTTGTCTCCTTGGGGTGGTGTTGCGCGGCCTGTTGTTTCCGCACGGCACCTACCCTGCCACCCCGTTTCTGAATCGATTTTGCGCCGCGACCGTCATCCACACGCGCGGTTAACCACTGCCCGGCGTGCATGCATTAGCGCGGTGGTTAGGGTGGAGTGATCGGCCCATAAGGCGAACATTCAACGCCCTTGGATTTAACCCGCAGGCAACGAAAAACCTGCGTCATTCGACGTTCTGGGACGATGACCGCGAACTGAACAACACCCATCCCAGCGCCACACCGGCGAGCGCTCCGGCAATCTCCAGCACCACGCGGCTGCCGAGTTCGTTCGGATCGTGGATGGTGGCCAGGAACAACCGCGCATACAGCGGCGACTCCAGCCGCACGATTCCCATGTAGAAGAGCTTCCATGCATCGATGCCGGCCGAGATCACCACGGCGATGACGCACGACCAGCCGATGGCATGGCCTACCGTCCAGTGCAGCAGGCGGCACAGCCGATGCCAGAGCAGGTACACCAGCAGGCCAACCAGCAATGCGATGGCGCCAGCTTCCAGGGTACCGAGCAGGCCGAAATGCAGGGGAAGATTCATCGGGTGCGCAGGAGGGGAAAGGCGGCCAGTGTACGACGGAGGGTCTCGGCGGCGCGGACCCGCCGGTGCTGCTATCGAACGGGCACGTCGTAGGCGGTCATCGGGTCCGGCTCGGGCTGCAGCGTGTAGTGCCACCACTCCTGCGCATAGTTGCTGAAGCCATGCCGGGCCATCGCCTGCAGCAGACGGGCACGGTGGGCCCGCTGTGCGTCATTGAGTCCCTCGGCCGCGGTGTGCGCCCGCGGACCGAAGAAATCGAAATCGGTGCCCATGTCCAGCGGCGTGCACGTGTCGCGCCGGCACGCCAGCAGGCCGACGTCCACGGTGGCGCCGCGACTGTGGCCCGAGCGCTCGGCGATGTAGCCTTCGCTCAACAGCTGCGGCTTTTCCAGATCCGGATACTGCAGTGACTTGCGTGACTGCTCCGCGGGGTCATGTGCCCAGGCCACGAACGCCTGCACCGCGCGCACCGGGCGATAGCAGTCGTAGATGCGCAGAGCGAAGCCCTGCGCGCGCAGATCCGCTTCGACCCGTGCCAGTGCGGTCGCGACCGGCGCCAGCAGATAACAGGCCGGCGCTTCATAGCCAGGCACGCGTGCGCCCGTGAAGTTGCCGGCGCCGGCATAGCGGATGTCCAGCTCGATTCCCGGCGACACCGTGCGGATCTCCACCAGCCCGGCCTGCGACGCATCGGTGGCCGACGATATGCGCGGCGCCTCACTGGCGTGCGCGGGGCTCGCCAGTGCAGTCGCCAGTGCGAGTGAAATGCAGATCCTGGAAGTCATAGCTGAAGTCGATGTCCGGGTCGATCGCGCGCAGTTGCAGGGACGGCACCGGGCCATCGCCGGGCTGCAGCCACGCCTGCGCGTCCTCACCCAGCGTATCCCAACGCAGCAGCCAACGCTGCTGCAGCTGCATCACCCGGGCCTGCAGGCGAGGCGATTTCTCAACGCGGAACCGCAGGCCGTCGGGGCCTGGGCACAGCCAGGCGGTTCCCAGCCACGGATCCGCATAGCGGCCCTGCCACTGCGGCAAGGCCGTGCCGGATACGGCGCGCGCACCTGCCGTCGAAGGCGCCACATGCCCCTGCGCACGCTTGGACGCCTGCGCGCGCTCCAGTTCATCGAGGTAGTCGGCGGCACGCCTGCGGTCCTGCGGCGCGGTGTACGCCTTCAGCATCGACTGCATCAGCGCCGTACGTGCCTGCTCGCCCTCGCCATTGATCAGGATCACCACGCCGATGCCACGGTCGGGCAGCAGGGCCAGCGACGAATACATGCCGGACAGGGTGCCGGTATGCGCCACCTTCCAGTGGCCATCGATGTCCGACAGGCGCCAGCCGTAGCCATAGCCATGGACGTGTGCGTTGTCCCAGCGCCGCTGCATGTCACCCAGCGGCATCGGCATGTGCAGCGTCCACAGCGCGCGCCGCTGTGGCGTGTCCAGCCAGTCCGGCACCAGGTCGGGATCCAGCAGCACCTGCATCCAGCGCGTCATGTCGCGCAGCGAGCAGCGGATGCCACCGGCCGCCATCGATGGCAGATCGGCGCTGATCTCACCGTCGGCGTTGACCACCGTCGTGCGGCCGTCGCGCCGCGCATGCGGCTGGGCGACGTTGCCGACGTCGCGCAACGACCAGCGGCCGACCTGGCAACGGGCCATGCCCAGCGGCTCAAACACCTGCTCGCGCATCAGCTGGTCATAGGGCTTGCCCCCTGCGGCAGCAGCCACTTCACCGGCGACCACGTACATCAGGTTGTCGTAGGCATAGCCGCTGCGGAAGCTGGTGACGGGTTTCAGATGCGCAAGCCCGGCGATGATGTCGGCGCGGGTGAAGGCATTGGGCTCGGGCCACAGCATCAGGTCACCGGCGCCCAGCCCCAGGCCACTGTTGTGGATCAGCAGATCACGCACCTGCATCTGTTGCCCCACCCAGGCGTCGTGCATACGGAAGCCGGGCAGATGCCGCTGCACGGGGTCATCCCAGCGCAGCCGGCCCTGCTGCACCAGCCGTGCCAGCAGCGCGGCGGTCATCGCCTTGCTGTTGGAGGCGATCTTGAACAGCGTGTCCTCATCAACGCGACCGCCATCGCCCCGCATGCCCTCGGCATGGCGGTACACCACCTGTCCCTGGTCCACCACCGCCACCGCCACCCCAGGCAGGTGCTCGCGTGCGACAACGGTGGCGATATCGGCATCAAAGCGCGCGGGCTCCGCCGACGCAGCAGGCGAGGTGGCAAGTGCAGCAAGGACGATCAGCTGAAGCACAGGCCTGCTCCCTTGTGTCATTGCCCGCGCCGCCCCTTCGAGCGGCGCGGGCACAGCGTCAGTAGCTCCAGGTTACCGTCAGCTGCGCATAGCGCGGCGACTGGAAGCCGGTGCCATAACGATACAGCGGGTTCGGCGTACCGATGCTGTCCTGCGGTTCGTAGTCCTGGTCCACCGTCACCACACGCTGCTGGTTGAGTACGTTGTACACCGCCAGCTTCAGGCGCAGGTCGGTGGGGATCGGCACCTTGTACGACACGCTGACGTCGAGGTCGTAGGTCCACGGCGTGCGGCCATCGCCACCGCGCGGGGAATGCACGAACACGCGCTCGGACGGCACGCTCGCCTGGCAGTTGGACACGCACACGTAGTAGCTGTGGAAGTCGGTATCGTCGAACGGATTGCCGGCGCCGAAGCGGGTGATCGGGCTGCCCGACTGCACGCCCAGCGTCGCCGCCACGCTCAGGTTCTCGGTCAACGCATAGCTGCCACGGAACTTGAACTGATGCCGCCGGTCATTGGCCAGGTAGCCATAGCCGCCGTAGTTCACCCAGGGGTTGTCGAAGTTCTCGGTACGACCGGCATCGGCGAAGTCGGTATCGGAGTTGACCGGGCCTTCGGCGTTGCCACGGCCGTAGGCCAGCGTATAGGACGCATTGAAGCCCCACTTGCCATCCCAGGCGCGATCGACCTGCAGCTCCAGCGCCTTGTAGTCGCGCTTGGGCTTCACCCAGCCGCGCTGGCCAACATAGTTGCCGTCATCGTCATACAGCGCCCAGCCTTCCTTCGACGTATCGATGCTGATCCAGCCGTCGTTGCTGCCGTCGCAGTTGGTATCGCCCCAGACGGTATTGCTGCGCCCGGGATTGCCCATGATCCAGACGCTGTCGATGGCACCGCACTGGCCGGTGGCGGTGATGTTCATGTCATCGATGGCGTTGTGCAGGCGCCGATAGGTCACGCTGGCACCGACCGACCAAGCTTCGTTGATCATCTGCTGGAAGCCGAGGATCGCCTCGTCCTGGTAGACCGGGTCCATGTCCCGGTTCACTTCGGCACGCAGGTCCGGCACGCTGCCATCACCCTGCGAATTGTCGACCGGCCCGATCTGCGCCCCCAGGTTCGGCACGTTGTTGGCGGCACCGCTATAGCCGAGGAATTCGTACCAGGTGCGTTCGTCCAGGAAGCCACCGGCCTGCTTGATGTTGATGACGTTGGCCACCGGCAGGAAGTAGCGGCCAAGGTTGCCGAACACCTTGGTGGTGCCATCACCGCGCACGTCCCACGCGAAGCCCAGGCGCGGGGCCAGCATGTCGTCGATCTTGATGTAGCTGCTGCCGTCGCCGCCCTTGTTGTCGAAGGCTTCCAGGCGCAGGCCCATGTTCAGCAGCAGGTTCGGGGTGACCTGCCAGTTGTCTTCCAGGTAATACGCCGAGTTGATGGTTTCAAACGAGCCATCCACTTCATACCGGCGGGTGCGCGCGACCAGGCCACTGGCCGGCACGATGCCCCCATTGAGCGAGCTGCCCGGCGTGCGGTAGTAGATGTCGTAGCGGAAACCACCCGGACCGGGATAGGCGCGGCTGTAGTCGGAGGTGTTCTCTTCGCGGTCCAGGCCGAAGCGCAGCAGATGGTCGCCCAGGGTCCACTCGAAGTCGGCGCGTGCGGCCTTGCGCGTATCCAGTGCCGATTCCAGCAGCGAGCTGCTGGTGCAGCTGCGGTCGCCCTGCAGCTGCGAGGGCACGCCCTGGCTGGCGGTACGGTTGTCGAACACGCGGTTGCAGTTTTCGTCCATCAACGAGCTCTGCGCGCGGTTGCGCTTGTTCTCGCCATACATCAGCTTCATGGTCAGGTCGTTGTTGACCTGCCAGCTGTAGGTGCCCGACCAGTTCCTGCCGCCCACGGTGTTGTAGATCTGGTTGCTGCGCTCACCTACCGTCTGGCCACTGGCATAGTCGTAGTTGTAGACATCGGTAAGCGTCTTGCTCTTGTCCGAGAAGCCGAACAGCGACAGCATCTGGTTGTCGGTGATCTGCCAGTCGATCTTGCCGCCCCAGAACGGGTCATCGGCCTTGCCCTGGCTCAGGCGCGTACCAGCGTCGTTGGTCGAGGTTGGCCGGTAGTCACGGGCCTCGTACATGCCGAAGAAGAACAGCCGGTCCTGGACCAGGGCACCGGAGGCGAACACGTTGAGCGCACTGCGGCTGTAGTCGTCGCGGCTGGCGCTGATGTAGCGGCTGCCTTGGCCGTCATAGCGGTCGCGGGCCTGCGACTGCCACGCGCGGGGTTCGAACACCAGCTCGGCACCGGCCTTGAAGTCGTTGCTGCCCGAGCGGGTGACGGCGTTGATGACGCCACCGGTGCTGCGCCCGAACTCCACCGAATAGCCTCCGGTCTTGACCTGGAACTCCTGGTAGAAGGAGAACGGTACTGACGAGAAGCCCACCCGGTTGTAGAAGTCGGTGACGTTCAGTCCATTGATGTACACGGTGTTCTCGGCCACTGACGAGCCGCCGAACGAAATGCCCTGCCCGCCCAGCGAGCCCTTGCCCTTCACTGCGCCCGGCGCCAGCAGCGCGACGGCGGTGATGTCACGGTCCACCGGCAGGCGCGACAGCTCCTCGCGGGTGATGTTGGTGGCCGATTCGGTGGACTTCACATCCACCATCGATACCACCTGCGGCGCGCGCACCTCCACCGTTCCCAGGGTACTGACCGCACCCAGCGGCACATTGACGGTGGTTGCGCTGCCCAGTCCGACGGTGACCTGGCCGACGCGGCTGGCACCGCCGCCGGGCAGGCTCACCTCCATCTCATAGGTGCCCACCGGCAACAGCGGAATGCGATAGCTGCCGTTGGCATCGGCCTGTACCGAGCGGACGAAGCCGGTGGCCGGATTGCGCACCGTGACCGTGGCGCCGGCGGGAACCTGGCCGGCATCGCTGACCAGCCGGCCGGCGACGGAGCCATCCTGCGCGAAGGCGCCGGGCGCGATCACGCCCAGACAGGTACCCAGGGCGACGCACAGCGCCGCCCGCTTGATGTTGTATGCCTTCATCCCCTGCTCTCTCCTGCAAGAATTGAATGGTGCCGATGGTGGTGTGTCGCGCTAGCGTTGCCCGGCGGGCAGTACCTGCCACTGGAAGTCGTAGCTCCATTGGTCGAAGTACAGGTTGCCGCCTGCCCACTCGGCCTCGCCGCGCTGCGAGTCGACCGTTTCCGAGCGGAAATGCTGTTTGGCCGGCACAAACGGCTGGCCGAAATCGTCGTTGAAGGCGATGCGGTAGCCGTCGAGGCCACCCAGGTAGAAATCGCGCAGCGCAGGTACATCGCTGGCCAGTGCACCGGTGGTCACATCCATCGGCAGCCAGCCATACGGCGCCAGATAGACCTGTCCCCAGTCATGCAGGTTGTTGTAGCCGCTGCCATCGTCGGAGAACACCATGCCCGACTGCCAGCGCGCGGGAATGCCGTTCATGCGCAGCAGCGCGATCAGCAGCAGCGTCTGCTGGCCGCAGTCGGCATGGCCGGCACGCAGCGCGTAGTCGCTGATGTTGCTGAGGGTGGAATACTCGCGTGCGCCGGCCCATGGGATGCGATCGACCGCCGCGAACAGCCTGCGCACGATCTCGTAGGGGCGTGTTTCGCCCTGCAGCACCTGGTCGGAGAACAGTTTCAATGCCGGCGTGAAACGCACATGCGGCAGCTGTTCGCTCAGGTAGGGCTGCAGCGCGGCGTCGGCCGGTGTCGGCTGCACCCGGGCCGGATCGATTGCCGTGTGGCGGGCGAACAGGGTGACGGCATAACGGATCTCGAAGCGCGTGGGCTGCCTGGCGACGGCCTTCGCTTCCAGATAGGCGGTGCGCTGCAGGGTACCGGCGGGTGCCACGCGTGCTTTGTCCGGTGTACTGCCAAGCCATTGCACGCGCTCCTGCTGGCCCGGAATCTCGCGCGGATAGGGAATCCAGGCGCGAACGGTTTCGCCCGCCGGGACCGCATCGGCCTTGACCGTGAGCGACTGCGTGAACGCGATGCGCTGCGGCAGCACCGAGCCCTGACCGCTTTGACCGGCAGCAGCAACGACACGTGCGTGGTGCGCGTTGAGCACTTCATTCGGGCCCGGAGACGGCATCGGTGCATCGGCGCGGCGGCGTGCACGCGCTTCATCGCTGAGCAGGAACAGGTTCGAGGGCGCGCGCTTGAAGTACGCGCGCCTGCCATCGATATCGAGGTGCTCGATCAGCCCCAGCTGGTCCCAGCGCGCGAACTCCTCGTCGGTCAGATCCGGAATCCAGCGACGCACCGCCGCTTTGGCCGCCGCTTCGTCGAGGGAAAAATCCAGGCGGATGCGGCGCATGCGCTCGCGCTGGAATGCGTCTTCGGCAGCATCGCGCCCGGTCGCCAGCAGCGCCTGGGCGTCGCTGAAGCGCCCGCTGTCGATCAGGTCGATCACCTGCAGCTGCCGGCTGTCGCGCGCGTCTGCCGCGTGCGTGGCCGACGCCCACAGCAGCAGCGCGGCACACAGGCCGGCGGCGGCAGGCAGACGCGGTTTGCGAACGGCAGGATCCACAGCGACACTTCCCAAGCGCGGGTGGTAACGGCTGTGTAACACGGGCCGGAGGACCGGTCAATAATTTATTCTTGCTTTCGCGAGCGAAAGGAATAAATATTCCTTAAGGCATTCGAGGAGGGTGTGCTGCGCATGATCCTGGCTTCCCGCGAACCGCGCCGGCAGTGGCCGCGCCGGTTGACCCTGGCCCTGTGCCTGTTCGCCGCACCGGCCTTCGTGCAGGCTGCCGCGCCCGATCCGGGCGCGCCGCTGCCGTATGTGATCGGTCTGCACGAGGCTTACCTGACTCCGGACTACTGGGCCGCCCGGCTGGACGATGCCGATGCGCCGATCCTCGACCGCGCACAGATCCAGGCGCAGAACGCACGGATGCGCGCAGAGGATGTCCATATCCAGGACATCGCCGCCCTGCCCGCCCAGCTGGATGCGGCACAGGTACGCAGCAGCATCACGGCGCTGTCGAGCTGGCCCACGCGTACGCTCTACAACGCCAAGGGGCAGGCGATCGCACCGGCAGTGCGCAAGGCCATCGAAGCCAACCTCGGCCTGGATGCGATTCCCGCACAGGTGGCGCCCGACTACGGGCTGGTGGTGAAGCGTGCCGCACTGCGCACCTTCCCGACCCGCGAGCGGGTCTTCAGCACGGTGGGCGATACCGATATCGATCGCTTCCAGGAATCGGCGCTGTTCCCCGGTGACAAGGTCGCCGTGGTCCATCGCAGCACCGATGGCCGCTGGTTGTTCGTGCACAGCGAGCGTTACAGTGCATGGATCGAAACGGACGCCGTGGCCACCGGCGACAAGACCAGCGTGCTCGGCTATGGCAGCGCCGGCCCGTACCGCATCGTCACCGGCGCCACCGCGCACACCGTCTACACGCCGGAAGAGCCGCGCGTCTCGCGCCTGCAGCTGGACATGGGCGTGCGCCTGCCGGTGCTGGCCGACTGGCCTGCGGCCACGCCGGTCAACGGCCAGCAGGCCCACGCCTCATGGGTGGTGCAGCTGCCCGTGCGCGAGGCCGATGGACGACTGAAGCTGGTTCCGGCACTGCTGCCGCGCTCGCAGGACACGGCCGCCGATTACCTGCCGCTGACCCCTCGCCGGCTGTTGCAGCAGGCGTTCAAGTTCCTGGGTGAGCGCTATGGCTGGGGCCATGACTACGATACCCGCGACTGCAGCGGCTTCGTTTCGGAAATCTACCGCAGCTTCGGCGTGCTGCTGCCGCGCAATACCAGCGCCCAGGCGATCAGCCCGGCACTGGATCGCCTGCCGTTCACCAGCAGGGATGGCAAGGCCGCGCGCGAACGTGCCGTCACCGGCCTGCAGGTCGGTGATCTGGTCTACATCCCCGGCCATGTGATGATGGCCATCGGCCACGTCGACGGCCGCACCTGGGTCATCCACGATACGGCCGGCGGCAGCTGGTTCGGCGCCGACGGCACGCGTGTGCAGGCCCATCTCAATGGTGTTTCGGTCACGCCGCTGGAGCCGATGATGGCCAGCGACACGGTCCGCTACATCGACCGCATCACCAACATCCAGCGCCTGCGGGCCAAGACCCCTGAATGAAGATCACCGCCATTGAACTGGGCATGCTGCGCGTGCCGCTGAAGACCCCCTTCAAGACCGCCCTGCGCACCGTGGAAACCGTGGAGGACGTGGTGGTGCTGGTCCGCACCGACAGCGGCCACACCGGGTACGGCGAGGCGCCGGCCACCGCGGTGATCACCGGTGATACGCATGGCTCGATCATCGAAGCGATCCGCCACTTCATCGCTCCACGCCTGATCGGGCAGGACGTTGCCAACCTCAACCGCCTGTGCGGGCTGGTGCAGACGTCGATGGAGCGCAATACCAGCGCCAAGGCCGCAGTGGAGATCGCCCTGTACGACCTGTGGGCGCAGCTGCATGGTGCGCCGCTGTACCAGATGCTCGGCGGCGGCGACCCGGTCATCACCACCGACATCACCATCAGCGTGGACTACATCGACAAGATGGTGGCCGATTCGCTGTCGGCGATCGAGCGTGGCTTCGAGTCGCTGAAGATCAAGGTGGGCAAGGACATCGGCCTGGACATCGAGCGGGTCAAGGCGATCCACGCGGCGGTTGAAGGCCGCGCCCTGCTGCGCCTGGACGCCAACCAAGGCTGGACCGCCAAGCAGGCGGTGCACGCGATGCGCACGCTGGAGGATGCCGGCGTGGTGCTGGAGCTGCTGGAGCAGCCGGTGAAGGCCGCCGACATCAGTGGCCTGAAGTACGTGACCGACCGGGTCAACACGCCCGTCATGGCCGATGAGAGCGTGTTCAGTCCCAGCCAGGTGATGGACCTGATCCAGCAGCGCGCGGCGGACATCATCAACATCAAGCTGATGAAGACCGGTGGCCTGTCCAATGCCATCCGCATCGCCGACATCGCCGGCATCTACGGCGTGCCGTGCATGATCGGCTGCATGATCGAATCGAGCATCAGCGTGGCCGCGGCCGTGCACCTGGCCGTGGCCAGGAGTGATGTGATCACCAAGGTCGACCTGGACGGCCCTTCGCTGGGCCAGTTCGACCCGGTCAGCGGCGGGGTCAACTTCAACGAGTCGGAGATCACCATCAGCGATGCGCCGGGGCTGGGAATCACCGAGGTGCGCGGGCTGGAGATGATCACGCCGCCGCGCTGGTAGGCCGCTGCACGGGCGCTACCGCCGACCGTTGATCCCGCTTACCCTTCCTGCAACCGGACCCACGCTGAGCCCCATGCCACCCCTGGTGAAAATCCGCTCCGAGCGCGGGCAGATGTCGGCCATCGAACGCCGCATCGCCGACTTCATCCTCGACAACGCGCACCTGCTGCGCGACTACTCGTCGCAGCAGCTGGCCAGCGCGCTGGGCATCAGCCAGTCCAGCGTGGTGAAGTTCAGCCAGAAGCTGGGCTTCAAGGGTTACCCGGACCTGAAGTACTCGATCGGCCAGGACGTGGCGCGCGCCGGCCACGATCCGCAGGCACGCCCGCCGTCGCCGAGCGCCGATGACTACGCCGACATCGCCGGGCGCCTGCGCCTGAGCCGGGCAGCCGCCGAGGAAGAGACCAGCCTGGCCAATGCGCAGGCTGATGTGGAGGCCATCGTGCGACTGCTCGACAGGGCGCCCAAAGTGTTCGTGTACGGCCTTGGCGATGACGGCCTGTACGCGCGCGAGTTCGCCATGCGACTGTCGCTGCTGGGCATGCTGACCGTGCACCATGCCGATCCGATCCTGATGATGGCCAACCTGTCAGCGGCGCGGGCCGGTGATGCCATGCTGGTGTTCTCCGAGTTCGGCAAGCTGCCGCAGCTGTTCCAGCTGTCGCGGCAGTTCCAGGACGTGGGCGGGAAGGTGGTGTCGATCACCCGCCACACCGCCAACCCACTGCGCGCACATGCCGACCAGTCACTGGTGGTCTGCGCCCATGACCCCGCACCGCACGTGGCGCAGCTGCTGTACCGTGCTTCACTGCAGTCCCTGCTCGACTTCGTCTTCGTGCTTTTGTGCCATGCCAACCCGGACCGCCACCGCCAGCTCGGGGTGAACCTGGAACGGATCGAACACCTGATCGACGCCTGATCGACCCCTGGTTCACTGGAGTCCACGATGCTGCCGCTGCTGCGTACCGCCCTCGCTGTCACCGCTCTGGCCACCGCGCTGCCCGCTGGCGCGCTCACCCCGCTGCCGCCGATGGCGCGCAGTCTGCAGGCCATCGTGGTGGTCACCGACAGCTGGGATGCCACCCAGGGCCGGCTGCAGGCCTATGAGCGCAGGAGCAGCGACGACACTTGGCGCCCGCACGGCCCGGCCTTCACCGTGGCCGTGGGGCGTGAGGGCAGCGCGTGGGGCGTGGGCCGTGCGTCGCTGCACAACCAGGGGCCGCAGAAAACGGAAGGCGACGGGCGCAGTCCGGCCGGCGTCTTCGATATCGGCCCCGCGTTCGGCTACGCGCCGACGATCGCCAGCGCGATGCCGTATCTGCCGATGACGGCCAGCCACTACTGCATGGATGTACCCGCCTCGCGCTACTACAACCGCATCGTCGATGCGGCGGACGTAGGTACCGCCGCAGTAGAAGGCTCCACCGAACCGATGCGGCTGGACCTGCACAACAAGGGCGATGTTCGCTACCGCGAGGGCTTCGTGATCGAACACAACAGCAGCCGCAGGCCGGGCAAGGGCAGTTGCATCTTCGCCCACCTCTGGCGCAAACCGGGCGAGGCCACGGCCGGCTGTACGGCAATGGAGCCGCGCCACATGACGGCCCTGCTGGCCTGGCTGAAGCCGGACACGCGCGCGGTCTTCGTCCTGCTGCCCAAGACGGAGTACGACAACCTGCAGGGGCCGTGGCAGCTGCCGGCCCTGACCGGAGCGTTGCGTTGAGCGCCCCGGACGAACCGCAGCTGCAGCGCGCGGTCAGCCGCTGGCAGATCGTCGGCCTGTCGATCAACGATGTGATCGGCAGCGGCATCTATCTGCTGCCGGCGGCCACCGTCGCCCTGCTGGGCCCCTTCAGCCTGTGGGGCGTGGTCGCCGCCGGCATCGTGGTGGCCCTGCTGGTGCTGTGCTACGCGCAGGCCGCCAGTTACTTCGATGAACCCGGCGGCAGCTATCTGTATGCCCGCGAAGCCTTTGGCCGCTTCGCCGGCTTCGAGATCGGCTGGATGATCTGGCTGACCCGTATCAGCTCGGCGGCCGCACTCAGCAATGCGCTGGCCGATGCGGTCGCGCGCTTCTGGCCCTGGGCTGGGGCCGGCACGGGTCGCCTTGCCGTGATCGTGCTGTCGCTGGGTTTCCTGACCGGCGTGAACATCATCGGAGTGCGCTCGGCGGCCCGCACCGGCATCGTGCTGGTGATCGGCAAGATGCTGCCGCTGCTGCTGTTCGTGGCCATCGGCGCGTTCTACATCGATCCGCAGCTGGCGTTCTCCGGCCAGCGCCCGGACCCGCACGACCTGCAGCGCATGGGTGAGGCCGCATTGTTGCTGCTGTATGCCTACGCTGGTTTCGAGAACATCCCGGCGGCAGCCGGCGAGTACCGCAATCCCCGTCGCGACATTCCATTCGCGTTGATCACCATGATCATCACCGTCACCGTCATCTACGGCGCGGTGCAGGTGGTGGCGCAGGGCACCCTGGCCGGGCTTGCGTCGTCGCCGACACCGCTGGCCGATGCCGCGGCCGGATTCGGCGGTGAGGCACTGGCGTTGATCCTGACCGTCGGCGCGACCATCTCCATTCTCGGCACCAACAGCAATACGATGATGATGGGCCCGCGCTTCCTGTTCGCGCTTGCCCGCGATGGCTACGGGCCGAAGATCCTCGCGCAGGTCCATCCGCGCTTCCGCACACCGGCTGCCGCGATCTTCTGCCAGGGGCTGATCGCCCTCGGCCTGGCGCTGTCCGGTTCGTTCGTGCAGTTGGCGCTGCTGTCGATGACCACGCGACTGTTCGCCTACATCGGAACCGCGGCGGCCGTGCTGGTGCTGGCCAAGCGCTACGCCGACCGGCCGGGCGCACTGAAGCTGCCGGGCGGGCCGCTGATTCCGGTCCTGGCCCTGCTGCTCTGCCTGGCCCTGTTCGCCAGTGCCAGCTGGCAGAACATCGCCGCCGCACTGGTCGCCTTCGCCATCGGCGCAGTGATCTACAAACTGCCGCGCAAGGACGTAGGCGCCTGATGATCGGCAGCGACGGCGCGGATGGAGGACACCTTCCCTTCACGCGAGCGGACCGGACCGTTAACCGCCATGGCGGCATGATCGAAGCTCATCCACCACGGAGCCCGATCGATGAGCCCCGAGTACCAGATCCCCGGCCGCGTGCCGGATGACAGCGCACCGCGCCAGGCCGTTTCCGACTTCTGGCGCGAGCGTTACACCGCTGAACCCTATTACGACAACCAGCTGTTCTTCGAGGACTACGAGCCGGCCTATCGCATCGGTCACGCTGCCCGTGCGCAGGACATGATCCGCGCGTACGAAGAGGTGGAAGCCGAACTCGAGTCGCGCTGGGCGAGCGAGCGCGGCAAGAGCCGGCTGGAGTGGGCGCAGGCCCGCAACGCCGTCCGCCGCGGCTGGGAAGAAGCGGTCAACCTCGACCAGCGCCTGGACCGGGGCGTACCGCGCGGCACCTGAGTTCAGGCCTCTGCAGAACCGGGCCGCAACCCGGTTCTGCAGCACCGGGGTATCAGTCGTGTTCCGGCAGCGGTGGCATGACCGGGCTGCGCGAAGTCCCACTATTGGCGGCGATCAGGTCGCGGGTGTTCTTCTGTACCGCGACAGCACCGAACAGCGCCAGTGCATAGGCCATGGCATAGAACCCCTTCTCGCTCAGCAGCAGCGTGGCGTTCCACAGACCGATCATCATCAGCAGCAGCGCCGACAGCAGCGCGAACCAGGACAGCGCGTAGTACAGGCCACTGACCGGGATGTCCTCCAGACGATCGCGCACGCTCTTCTGCAGCGATACCGCCGCAAACAATCCGTACAGCAGCAGCACCAGGTAGTAGCCCTTCTCGCTCAGTGCCATCTGGGCGTTGAACAGACCGATCAGGTAGGCCCCCGCGCCCAGCAGCAGGGCGACCCATGAGGCGGCGATGAAGGCGGGAGACGGCTTGTGAGCGGTAACAGTGTGCATTGCAGATCCTTGCAGGCAGGCGGGCATGCGTTGCCCGGTGGTGGTCACCCTAGACGATCCCCCTCGCGGCGCACAGGGGGGGGACCTTCGGGCCACGACGGTCACGTCGGCGGTGGTATACAAGGGAGAGCCTGGCCATCCGCATCCCCGCCCCGGAGATTCCCGTGACCCGTACGCCCCTCATGCTTGCCCTCGGCCTCGTGCCGATCCTCGCCACCACTGCCTGCAACGCCGCCGATCCTGCATCCGCTACTGCCGGTACTGCCGCCACCGCTGCTGCACCCGCCGCGACTGCGGCCGCAACCGACCACCGGCCGTTCACCGCCACGGAAGTCAGCCGTTTCGATCAACCGTGGGCAATGACTTTCCTGCCCGATGGCAGCCTGCTGGTCACCGAGAAACGCGGCAAACTGCAGCACCTGGACGTGGCCAGCGGCCAGAAGCATGAGATCACGGGCGTACCGAAGGTCGCCTATGGTGGCCAGGGCGGCTTCGGCGATGTCATCCTGCACCCCGACTTCGCCCGCAACCAGGTCATTTACGTCAGTTATGCGGAGGAAGGCACGCTGGATACCCGCGGGGCCGCGGTGGCCCGCGCCACGCTTGCCCTGGACGCCGATGGCGGCGGCCAGCTCAAGGATCTGAAGGTGATCTGGCGACAGACACCGAAGGTCAGCGGGCAGGGCCACTACGGCCATCGCCTGGTGTTCGGTCCGGACGGCAAGCTCTGGATCAGCTCCAGCGAACGGCAGAAGTTCGACCCCGCGCAGGACATGGGCGGCAACCTCGGCAAGATCATCCGCCTCAACGACGATGGCAGCCTGCCGGCGGACAATCCGTTTGCGTCACAGGGCGGCGTGGCTGCACAGGTGTGGTCGCTCGGCCATCGCAACATCCTGGGCATGGCCTTCGATGCCAACGGCAAGCTGTGGGCGCATGAGATGGGGCCGGCGGGCGGAGACGAACTGAACCTGATCGTGCGGGGCGCCAACTACGGCTACCCGGTGGTCTCCAACGGCGACCACTACGACGGCCGGCCGATTCCCGACCACGACACGCGCCCGGAGTTCGCCGCGCCGAAGGTGACCTGGACGCCGGTCATCTCGCCTGCGGGCTTCGTCATCTACAGCGGCACCCTGTTCCCGCAGTGGAAGGGCAGCGGCTTCATCGGCGGCCTGTCCTCCACATCACTGGTGCGCGTAGCCTTCGAGGGCGACAACGCGCGCGAGGCGGAACGTTTCAACATGGGTGAGCGCATCCGTGAAGTGGAACAGGGGCCCGATGGCGCGCTGTGGCTGCTTGAAGATGGCAGCAAGGCGCGCCTGCTCAAGCTCACGCCAAAGACCTGATCAGCTGCGCAGGGTGGCGGACCAGTGCCCGTCACCCTGCACGCTCACTGGATGGTGATGACCTTCACTTCGGTCCGGGTGCAGGCCGCATCAAGGCACTGGCCGCCCAACCACACCTGGCCATCGCCGATCATCACGCCCTGCTGGTTGACGAACACCTTTCCGAAATCCTGTGTGGATACCGCCTTGACCACGGCCGGGGTGATGATCTTCTCGTAGCTGCGCTGGAATTCGCCCGGTCCGGCGATCGTCTTTCCGCCGCTGATGTTCAACGGGAAACGTATTTCCTCGACGACCGCCGCGCGATCACCGCCGACCACCGCCGTTCTGAAGGCAGTGAAGACCTTCTCGTACTGCGCCGCATCACCGAGAAGTGTCTCGATGCGCGCGCGCGCATCTTCGGTCTGTTCGCTCGCGGGTGCCGCAGGTGCTGCAGGTGCTGCCTGCACGGGCTCGGCTGCCGGTGCGGCAGCGGGCGTTGCCTCCGGGGCCGCGGGCGGCGCCGGCTGTGCACAGGCTGCCAGCAGCAGCACGGGGGCAAGGAAAGCACTCTTGCGCATGGTCGGGCTCCATCGGATCACGAACCCCGATGGTAGCGCCGGGTCAGGCCCGGCGTGTTTGCCATGGGTGACGACGCACACACCCACCGCGATGGTAGCGCCGGGCCATGCCCGGCGTGTGGGTGACGACGCCGGGCATGGCCCGGCGCTACCGTTCCCGTTCAGCCCTTCAGCAGTTCGAACTGCACCGGCTCGCCAGCCGCTGACGAGGCGCACACCCACAGCTCGAACAGGCCCGGCTCGGCACGCAGCACGCCATCGCGGCCGGTGAACGCCAACTGCTCGCGATGCAGGGTGAACACCACATCGGTGGATTCGCCCGGCTGCAGTGCGATCTTGCGGAAGTCCTTCAGCTCGCGCACCGGCCGCACGCGGCTGGCCACGCGGTCATGGATGTACAGCTGCACCACTTCCTCGCCGGCCACGGTACCGGTGTTGGTCAGCGTGGTGGTGATGGTCAGGGTGTCGTCCCAGCCCAGCTGTGCCGTGCTGAGCTGCGGCACGCCATAGGCGAAGGTGGTGTAGCCGATGCCATGACCGAACGGATACAGCGGCTCGTTGGGAATCTCGCGCCAGCGTGCCTTGAACTCCGACATCGTCGGGAGTTCGGGGCGGCCGGTACGCGGATGGTTGTAGAAATACGGTTGCTGGCCGGACACCTGCGGGAAGCTGACCGGCAGGCGGCCGGACGGGCTGTAGTCGCCGAACAGCACATCGGCCACCGCATGACCGGTCTGCGTGCCCAGGTACCAGGTGACCGCCACGGCCTGTGCATTGCGCACCGCACCTTGCAGGGCCAGCGCGCGGCCATTGCGCAGCACCACCACCAGCGGCTTGCCGGTCATTGCCACCGCCTCGGCCAGTGCCTGCTGCGCCGGCGGCAAGGTGATCTCCACGCGCGACTGCGCTTCGCCGCTGTAGCGCTGCGGCTCGCCCAGCGCCAACACCACCACGTCGGCACGCAGCGCAGCCGCCACGGCGGCTTCGGTGCCCCCCGGGATCGCGGTTTCCAGATCGCAACCGGGCACGATCTCCAGCAGCGACGCGTCACCGATGGCGGCACGCACACCGGTTTCCAGGTCCACATAACGCTGCTTGTCGCCGAACAGGGTCCAGCAGCCTTCGATGTTTTCGCGGTCCTGCACGAACGGGCCGATCAGCGCGATCTTCTGCCCGGTCTTCTGCAGCGGCAGCACGTTGTCACGGTTGTTCAGCAGCACGATCGAACGGCGCGCGGCATCGCGCGAGAGCTCATCATGTGCGGCGATGTGCGAGTCGTCCGCTTCGCGGGCCGGGTCCAGCGACCGGTACGGGTCGTCGAACAGGCCGATGGTTTCCTTCAGCCACAGGATGCGGCGCACGCCCTCATCCAGCACCGCCATCGGCACCTCGCCGCTTTCCACCAGGCCTGGCAGGTGCTCGGCATAGAAGCCGCTCTGCATGCTCAGGTCCAGGCCTGCGGTGAAGGCCTTGGCGGTGGCGTCGCGGTCATCGGCGGCGTAGCCGTGCGCCACCAGTTCCATGTCGGCGGTGTAATCGGAGATCACCACGCCCGGGAACTTCCACTCGCCACGCAGGATGTCGGTGAGCAGTTCTGCATTGGCGCTGGCCGGCACGCCGTTGATGTCGTTGAACGAGGACATCACCGTGATCGCACCGGCATCGAAGGCCGCCTTGAACGGCGGCAGGTGCACGTCGCGCAGGGTCTGCGGCGAGATGTCCACCATGTTGTATTCCATGCCGGCCATCACCGCGCCATAGGCGGCGAAATGCTTGGGCGTGGCCAGCAGCGAATCGGCGGCACGCAGGTCGCTGCCCTGGAAGCCGCGCACACGGGCGGCGGCGAAGGCACAGCCCAGCACCACGTCCTCGCCTGCGCCTTCGGCGCCACGGCCCCAGCGCTGGTCGCGGGCGATGTCCACGGCAGGTGCATAGGTCCAGTGCAGGCCGGCGGCGGTGGCCTCGACCGCAGTGGCGCGGGCGGTGCGCTCGGCCAGGTCCGGCTCGAAGCTGGCGGCCTCGCCCAGCGGGATCGGGAACACGGTGCGCATGCCGTGGATGACGTCGGCCGCGAGGATGACCGGGATGCCCAGCCGGCTCTCCTCGGTCGCGACCTGCTGGATGCGGCGGCCCAGTTCGGCGCCCACCCCGTTGAACAGCGAGCCGACCTTGCCCTCGCGCACCTGCTGCAGCACCTGGTCGGCATTGCGCACGTTGGCTTCCGGGTTCACGTCCGGGGCGAACGGGCGGACCATGTCCGCGAAAACACCCAGCTGGCCGACCTTTTCCTCGACGGTCATCTGGGCAATGAGGGATTCGATGCGTTCGGAGGCCACCGGCAGTCCTTGATGAAAACGTTTACAAGCCCGGCATTCTAGCGATCCCGGGCCATTTGGCGAGAGGTTTCGGCATTCAGTTTCATCCACCAGCGGGGTCCGTACGGTCCCGCGGGCGGCACGGCAGCTTACTCCGAGCGGGCCGACTGGCGCTGCCCGGCCATCAACATGGCGTCGCTGGACGCCTGGAACACCCTCAGGCCGAAGGCCGGCAGGATCGCCAGCAGATGGTCGAAAATGTCCGACTGCACGGCCTCGTACTCCGCCCAGGCGGTAGTGCGGGTGAAGCAGTACAGCTCCAGCGGCAGGCCCTCGGTGGTCGGTTGCAGCTGTCGCACCAGCAGGGTCATGTCGGTGTGGATACCCGGGTGGCTGCGCAGGTAGCGCTCCACATAGGCCCGGAACGTGCCCAGATTGGTCACCCGGCGGCTGTTCACGTCCGCCACGCCCTGTTCGCGCAGGCGCCCGTTCCACTGCCCCAGCTCCTGCTCCTTGTCGCGCAGGTAGTCGCGCAGCAGGGCGAACTCACCGAGGAAGGCCAGGTCGCCCTCGTCCAGGAAGCCGACGCTGTGCTGGTCCAGGTACAGCGCGCGCTTGATGCGGCGGCCACCGGCCTCCTGCATGCCGCGCCAGTTCTTGAACGACTCGGTCACCAGCTTCTTGGTCGGGATGGTGGTGATGGTCTTGTCGAAGTTCTGCACGGTGATGGTGTGCAGGGCGATGTCGATGACGTCACCATCGGCGTTCTGGCTCGGCATCTCGATCCAGTCGCCGATGCGCACGCGGCCATCGCCACTGATCTGCACGCTGGCCACCAGCGAGAGGATGGTGTCCTGGAAGATCAGCATCAGCACGGCCGTGGCCGCACCCAGGCCGGTCACCAGCGGGCCCAGTGCCACGCCCAGCAGGGTGGAGATGATCGCCAGGCCGGCCGCCACGAAGATCACGATCTTGACCACCTGCAGGTAGCCCTTGATCGGCTTGTTGCGCGCATCCGGCTTGCGCTCGTAAAGGCTGTTGGCCGCATCCAGCGCATGCGAGAACGCCAGCGAGACGGTCAGCACCGCCCACACGATGCACAGCTTGACGATGACGCTGACCAGCCCGGGCGGCAGATCGGGAATGAGGGTGATGCCAGAGGCGATCACCTGGCTGGGCACCACGTTGGACAACCGCGAGATGACCCGCATCAGATGGCTGCCACGCCCGGATTCGGCACCGGGCAGGCGCTGCAGCAGACGGCGCAGGCCGCGCACCAGGATGCGCTTGGTCACCCAGTTGGCCAGGCCCGCCGCGAGCAGCAGGGCCGAAATCATCAACGCCAGGTAGGCGCCGGGATAGGGTTCCAGTGTGTTCTGCAGCCGCTCCATCCACTGTACCGCCACCACCGCATCCACCATCAGTCGTCTCCTGTTTCAGTCATTTCGCATGAAGAAGTTGCCGGCCACCGGCCGACGCTGCTGTTTCAGCCGCGTTCGCGCTCGATGATCACGCCGACCGCGCGCGCGCCGCGCACCGCTCCCGGCTTGCTCAGCTTCAGCCGCAGCCAACGCACATCGAACTCGTCGAGCACGATCTGCGCGCAACGTTCGGCCAGGGTCTCGACCAGGCCGAACTCCGATTCGCGCACGAACTGCTCCAGCCGCTTGCTGACCGCCTTGTAGTTGAGGGTATGGGCGATATCGTCGGTCGCCGCCGGGCGCCGGTTGTCGAAACCCATCTCCAGGTCGAACACCAGGTCCTGCCGGATCCGCCGTTCCCAATCGTAGATGCCGATCAGGGCGTCGATCGTCAGCCCCTCGATGAAAACCTTGTCCATTGCGGTTACCAGCCGGAAAACAGACGGTCATGGTAACGGGACGGAACCACCGCTGCCTGAAACGACCGGATCCCGGCACGTCCTCCGCTACGGTCGCAGCCTGTGTGGATGGGTGCGCCGCGGGTCACACCGCGGGCAGCGTCGCCATGTCCCAGCGCGGGGTCACGTCAACCTTCGGCGGGTTGTGCTGCCCGGCCTGCAGGCGCAGGGCGCCGGCGAAAGCGATCATCGCGCCGTTGTCGGTGCACAGCGCCGGCCGCGGGAAGCAGGCACGCCCCCCGAGGCGTTCGGCCATCTGCTGCAGGCGGGCACGCAGCCGCGTATTGGCACCGACACCGCCGGCCACCACGATCACATTGGTGCCGGCTGCTTCCAGCGCGCGTTCGCACTTGATCGACAGGGTCTCCACCACCGCATCCTCGAAACCGCGCGCGATGTCGGCGCGGGTCTGGTCGCTCTGGTCGCTGTCACGCCAGGCCATCAGCACCTGGGTCTTCAGGCCGGAGAAGCTGAAATCCAGACCCGGGCGATCGGTCATCGGCCGCGCGAAACGGTAGGCCCCCGGGGTGCCCTGTTCGGCCAGCTTGGCCAGCTGCGGGCCGCCGGGATAGGGCAGCCCCATCAGTTTGGCAGTCTTGTCGAAGGCTTCGCCGGCCGCATCGTCCAGGGTCTCGCCCAGCAGGCGGTAGCGGCCGATGGCATCGACCGCCACCAGCTGGGTGTGGCCACCGGACACCAGCAGGGCCACGAACGGGGCCTGCGGCGGATCGTCCTCCATCAAGGGCGCCAGCAGGTGCCCTTCCATGTGGTGCACGCCCACGGCCGGCACCTCCAGTGCCCAGGCCAGGGCACGGGCCACCCCGGCACCGACCAGCAGCGCACCGACCAGCCCGGGGCCAGCGGTATAAGCCACGCCATCGATGTCGTCCACGCCCAGGCCCGCCTCGGCCAGGGTCTGCCGGACCAGCGGCAGCAGCTTGCGCACGTGGTCACGGCTGGCCAGCTCGGGCACCACACCGCCGTACTCGGCGTGCAGGGCGATCTGGCTGTAGACCGCATGGGCGCGCAGGGCCGCGCTGCCGGTCAGGTCGGTGTCGTACACCGCCACGCCGGTCTCATCACAGGAAGATTCGATGCCAAGGACTCGCATGCCTGCTATTATGACGCCCCTGCCGCCCCCTCGGGGTGACGTGCAGATCCCACTGCATCCGTATTGCTGGCCCGCATTCAGGCTTGCGTGCTTGCAGTTTGTTGATTCGCCGCTATAATGTGCGGCTCGCCGGGCGTGACCCGGTTCTACTGTGTCCCGGAGATTCCATGCCCAGCGTCAAAGTCCGCGAGAACGAGCCCTTCGAGTTTGCTCTTCGCCGCTTCAAGCGCACTTGCGAAAAGGCCGGTGTGCTGGCCGAAACCCGCAAGCGCGAGTTCTACGAAAAGCCGACCCAGGAGCGCAAGCGCAAGGCCGCCGCTGCTGTGAAGCGTCAGCTGCGCCGCTCGTCGCGCGACGTCACCAAGCGTCAGCGCCTGTACTGATCGGACGCATCTTCATTGCGGCGGGTTCGTCCTTCCGCGGTGAAGCCGAAGCCGGCACGCGCGAGCGTCGCCGGCTTTTTGCGTTTCCGGGCCCGGGCAACCGCCCTGCCCCACTACCACCACGAGGTCTCCCATGAGCATGAAGCAGCAGCTCACCGATGACATGAAGGCCGCCATGAAGGCGGGCGAGAAGGACAAGCTGGGCGTGATCCGCCTGATCAACGCCGCGATCAAGCAGAAGGAAGTGGACGAGCGTATCGAGCTCGACGACACCGCCGTGATCGCCGTGCTGGACAAGATGGTCAAGCAGCGCAAGGACTCGGTCAGCCAGTACGAAGCGGCCAACCGTGAAGACCTGGCCGCGATCGAGCGTGCCGAGATCGTGGTCATCGAGGCCTACCTGCCCGCCAAGATGGGTGAGGCCGAGATCGCCGCCGCCATCCAGGCCGCCATCGCCGAAACCGGTGCCACCGGCCCGGCCGACATGGGCAAGCTGATGGGGGCGCTGAAGCCCAGGCTCGCCGGTCAGGCCGACATGGGCGTGGTGTCCAAGCTGGTCAAACAGGCCCTGGCTGGCTGATCCGCCACCACCCTGCCGGACATGACAAGGCCCGCTTCACGCGGGCCTTGTCATTGCTGCAGCTGCCGCGCCAGCGCTTACACCTGGCGGCAGTTGCGCAGGGTCATGGAACTGCCCTCCACCGCGCTGACCTCGCCTTCCAGCTTGGCCCAGTCGCGTTCGCGCAGCATGGCGAAGTTGGCTGCCTGGTCCGGAGCGAATTCGCAACGGATGGTGTAGTTGTTGTTGTTGAAGGTGTCATACTGGCGGATCCGCAACAGGCCACGGGTCGGCGTCACCAGGTAGTTGATCGATCCGACCTCACCCGGACGGCTGGAGTAGCTGTTCGAGTTGACCGTGTAGATCTGGCCGTCGATCCGGTAGCGGCGACCGATGTACTTGGCATACACCGGCAGGAAGGTGGCCGAGCGGTCGCCCAGGTCTTCCTTGTTGGTGGTGGTGCCCAGCAGCAGGTCCTTGAAGCTGCCCGCAGCGTTGTAGGCCGCCATCGTATCGCGCACCTCCTTACCCATCTTCTTGGACAGGTCCGGCGCGGTCACCTCCTCCGCCACGGAGATCGGATACTGCGCGCGCGCGGCGGCGGCCAGCGCATCCCCCTGGCTGCCGCCCTTGAGCTTGTCCAGCATGTCGCACATCGACTTGCGGGCGTCCTCCTGGGCGATGGTCTGGCCGCGGGCCAGCTTGGTGGCCAGGGTGACCCGGCCGCTGCGGTCGGCGGTGCCGATCAGCACCAGCGGCGTGCGCAGGCCCTTGGTCTGGATCAGGTACTGGTTGCCGGTATCGCCTTCCACCAGCTGGCCGCCCACCTCGAACTGGTCATCGGCACCGATCTTGCGAAGCTGGTCCAGTGCACTCTGCACCTTCAGACCGGGCACCGTCAGGTCGGCCATGTACATCGCGCCATTGCGCGGATCCCCTACCGTCTTGAAGGCCTTTTCGCAGGCCGTGGACGCCGCAGCGGCCGAACCGCTCGTCGCCAGCAGCAACACCATCGTGGTGCAGACCATCCCTTTCATAACGCGTCCTTTTGCAGAGAAGTTGGATTGTCGTGGCCCCGCACACAGGCGGTGGGCCCGGATACCGTGGCGGCAGCCCCAGCGCGCCCTCGGTCCGGGCAGAAGGATAACGCGGACTTCGCTGCATTCCGCGACCGCGCTGCCACTTCACCTGCCGCAACGCCGGCATCTGCTAGAAAAGGAAGCCTGTACCGCTCCAGCCGACGCCGTAGATGCCGCATCCCCGCACCTTCCTGCCCATCGTCCGATCGCGCCTGGAGAAGCTGCAGGACAGCTTCCCGATGGCCGTGGCCAAGCGCTTCGTCGAAATCGACGTCCTGACCCAGGCCGCATCGGTTTCGTTCTATTCCCTGCTGTCGATGGCGCCGTTGCTGGTGCTGCTGCTGTGGTTGACCGCCTCGCTGTACCCGCCCGCGCAGCAGGCGCTGATCAGCCAGATCGGCTCGGTGGCCGGCAGCAGCGTGGCCAGCGTGGCCGATACCGTGCTGCACAACGCCAACAGCCAGCCGAGCATGGGCTCGCTGGCCGGGTTGTGGAGCACCCTGCTGCTGTTCGTCGGCGCCACCGCCGTGTTCGCACAGCTGCAGAACGCACTCAACCGCATCTTCCATACCAGCGGCCAGCGCCTGGAAGGCGTCCAGGCCTGGCTGCGCAAGCGCGTGTTCTCCTTCGGCGTGGTGCTGGCGCTGGGCTTCCTGCTGATCCTGTCGATGACCGCCACCACCGCCCTGCAGGTGGTATTCGCGCAGCTGCCATCGGTGTTGCCGGCCATCGGTTACGTGACCACGCTGCTGCTGTACACGCTGGCCTTCGCCTTCCTCTACCACTATCTGCCCGACCGTCGCGTGGCCTGGCGCCAGGCCTTCATCGGCGGGGCCATCACCTCGCTCCTGTTCGCCCTGGGGCGCTACGGCATCGGCGTCTACATCGCCACCGTGGCACCCGGCAGCGCCTATGGTTCGATGGGCGCCCTGGTGATCGCGCTGGTCTGGATCTACTACGCCACCGCGGTGTTCTTCGTCGGCGCCCTGATGACCGCGGTGATCGACGAGCGCCTGAGTGCCCGGGCACAGCGGGCGGCCGCCAGCGCCGGCGGCGGCAGCGAACAACAGGCCGGCCCGACCATCGCCAGCGAGTAAACTAGGGGGGACCTGCCGCCCCTGCTGCGCGCCCCGGCGGCCGCGCCCTGCCCTGCTGCCCATGGCCCGTATCCCCGACGCTTTCATCGACGACCTGCTGGCCCGCACCGACATCGTCGAGGTGGTGGGCAGCCGTGTGCCGTTGAAGCGACAGGGCAAGGAGTACGCGGCACGCTGCCCGTTCCATGACGAGCGCTCGGCCTCGTTCACCGTCTCGCCGACCAAGCAGTTCTATCACTGCTTCGGCTGCGGTGCGCACGGCACCGCAATCAGCTTCCTGATGAACTACGACCGCCTCGAGTTCCTCGACGCGGTGGATGAGCTGGCCAAGCGCGCGGGCATGGACGTACCGCGCAGTGAGAACCCGCGCAGCGCCCAGCAGCAGGACGACAGCCGCGAACTCTATTCGGCACTGGATGCAGCGGCGCGCTTCTTCCAGAAGAACCTGGAGGGCAGCGACAAGGCCCGCGCCTACCTTGACGGCCGTGGCGTGGACGAACAGAACCGCGCCCGCTTCCAGATCGGCTATGCGCCCGACGGCTACAGCGGCCTGCGCGATGCGCTGGGCAAGGACGAGCGGCGGATGAAGCTGCTCGACCGTGCCGGCCTGTTCTCCAAGAACGACCGGGGGCACGTCTACGACAAGTTCCGCGACCGGGTGATGTTCCCGATCTTCGACCGCCGTGGACGGGTGATCGCCTTCGGTGGCCGGGTGTTCGAGAAGGACGACGGTCCCAAGTACCTCAATTCGCCCGAAACCGCGCTGTTCCACAAGGGCCGCGAACTGTACGGCCTGTGGCAGGTGCGCCAGGCGAACCAGAAGATCGAGCGGCTGATCGTGGTCGAGGGTTACATGGACGTGGTCTCGCTGTTCCAGTTCGGCGTCACCCAGGCGGTGGCGACGCTGGGCACCGCGACCACGCCCGACCATGCCGAGCTGCTGTTCCGAAACGCACCGGACGTGTTCTTCTGCTTCGATGGCGATGCCGCCGGCCGCCGCGCCGGCTGGAAGGCACTGGAGTCGGTGCTGCCGCGCATGAAGGACGGCCGCCAGGCCTTCTTCCTGTTCCTGCCCGACGGCGAGGACCCGGACACCATCGTGCGCAAGGAAGGCGCTGAGGCCTTCAACGAACGCCTGAAGCAGGCCACGCCGCTATCGCAGTTCTTCTTCGACGAGCTGACCCGCGAGATCAACATGGGCACGCTGGACGGCCGGGCACGCCTGGCCGAGCGGGCCAGACCGATGCTGGCGCAGATTCCCGATGGCGCGTTCGGTGACCTGATGAAGCAGCAGCTGGCGCAGCTGACCGGGCTCGGTGCGGCCACGCAGAATACCCGCACGGCGATGCCGCAGCGCCCTCCGGCACGGTCGATCCAGCCGGTGGCCAAGCGCAGCCTGGTGCGGGGTGCGATCGCCGTGCTGCTGCAGCAGCCGTCGCTGGCGCTGACCCTGGGCGGCAAGCATCACTTCCAGGGCCTGCGCCTGCCGGGTGTGGAGCTGCTGCTGGAGCTGCTGGCGCTGGTCGAACAGCGTCCCGATATCAGCACCGGCGCGCTGCTGGAGCATTTCGACAGGCGTGAGGAGCAGGCCTCGCTGCACACGCTGGCCGCCCAGACCCTGCCCGGCAGCGAAGCGATCTGGACCCAGGAACTGCACGACGCCGTGGCCCAGCTGGAGAAACAGCTGTTGCAGCAACGTCTGGAAGAGCTGTTGGCAAAGCAGCGGCAGCAGGGACTGGACGATACTGACAAGTACGAACTGCGCGAGCTGCTCAAGGCCCGCGCCAGCCTGGGCCGGTAGCGGCGGAACGTTTTAACGGAGAGGACCATGCTGCTGCGCCTGACCTGCCTGCTGTTGCTGTCCCTCTGCCTGCCGCTGGCGGCCTTGGCCGCAGATGCCCCGCTCAATGAAGTCCGCCCCGGCCTGTATGCCGGCGGCCAGCCCAGTGCCGCACACCTGCGCGAACTGGCTGCGCAAGGCGTGCGCACCGTGATCGACCTGCGCCAGCCCGACGAGGACCGTGGTTTCGATGAAACCCGCGCGGCCGAATCGCTGGGCCTGCGCTATGTGCGCATCCCGGTGGCCGGCGCCGAGGACCTGGATGCGGCCAATGTGCGCGCCGTGCACCAGGCCCTGCAGCAGAGCCAGGGGCCGGTGCTGCTGCACTGCGCGTCCGGCAACCGCGCCGGTGCCGTGCTCGGCCTGGTCAATGCACGCTACGAACATGCCAGCCCGGAACAGGCCCTTCAGCTGGGCCAGCGCGCCGGCCTGAAGTCGCTGGAAGCGGTCACCCGCCAGCGTCTGGCCACACCGGTCACCTCGCCCTGAACCCTCCACACCAAGGAGTCTGCCCCCCATGACCCGCTGGTGGTCGCGCCTGCGACCGGACAACTTCACCCTCGCCCTGCTGTGCACGGTCGGCCTGGCGTCGCTGCTGCCGATGAAGGGCGCCGCCGCCATCGTCCTGGACGATGTCACCACGGTCGCCATCGCCGCGCTGTTCTTCCTGCACGGGGCGCGCCTGCCGCGCGAATCGATCATCGGCGGCATGCTGCACTGGCGCCTGCATCTGACCATTCTCGCCTGCACCTTCCTGCTGTTTCCGATGCTGGGCCTGATGTTCAAGCCGCTGTCGGGCTGGCTGTTGACCCCGGAGCTGTACCTGGGCGTGCTGTTCCTGTGCACCCTGCCCTCCACCGTGCAGTCGTCCATCGCCTTCACCTCGATGGCGCGCGGCAATGTGCCGGCGGCCGTCTGCAGCGCATCGCTGTCGAGCATCCTCGGTGTGTTCCTCACGCCGCTGTTGTTGACCGCGCTGGCCGGCACCTCCGGCGGTGTGCATGACCCGCTGCATGCGATCGGCGGCATCATGCTGCAGCTGCTGGTGCCGTTCGTGGCCGGCCACCTGCTGCGCCCGTGGATCGCCGGCTGGGTCGAGAAGCAGCGCGCGCTGCTGCGCTACACCGACCAGGCCACCATCCTGCTGGTCGTGTATTCGGCGTTCGGCGAAGCCGTCACCGAAGGGCTCTGGAGCAAGACCCCTGTGCTGTCACTGCTGGCAGTGGCCGTGGTAGCCGCCGTCCTGCTCGGTATCGCCATGCCGCTGATCACCTTCATCGCCCGTCGCCTGCGCTTCAACCGCGAGGACGAGATCGCCATCGTGTTCTGCGGCTCCAAGAAGAGCCTGGCCACCGGCGTGCCGATCGCCAAGGTGCTGTTCGCCGGGGGCAGCCTCGGTGCCATCGTGCTGCCGGTGATGATCTACCACCAGATCCAGCTGATCGTCTGCGGTGTGATCGCGCAGCGCTACGCACGGCGCAGCTCCTGACCCGGAAATTCATCCACACATGGCGTGGAACTACTGCAGAGCAGAGCCCATGCTCGGCTGATGCCACGCCACGTGTGGACGCCCCTCGCGCCGTCGCTAATCCACGATGGCGGCAGCGATGTCGTGCAGCAATCGGGCGTTACGCTCCACGTCGGTGCCGCGCTCCCCGGTTGCGATCAGGCTGAAGGTCTTGCTGTCTCCCGTCCAGACAAGCTCGACGCGGGTACGGCCAGCGCTGTCAACGCTCTTCTTCAAGTGCGCGAGCGCGCCCTTCACTGTTGTGTTCTGCGCCTCGGCGATGACCTCGATATGCGTGCCCGCAGCGAGGAAGTTGTTCTCGCTGAACTCCACGACGCCGACGCCTTCCAGCTGGAAGAAACGGCTCAGCCCCGAGGACCTGCTTCCATCCAGCACGCCACTGGACTCCATACCGATCAGCTCCGCCGGTCCCAGGAGGCTTGCTTCCAAGCTGCTGGGTGGCTGTGGCAGCCGCTGGCGTAGTTCCGACGCCGAGCGATATCGGCGGGGCAAGGCGGCCAGCAGTTCGGCCCGCGTTGGGATGATCCCTTCTGCAACCTGCACCACACCCGCTGACCGGTCCATGTCCGTGCGAAGCTGATGCTTCACCTCTTCGGGGGCATCCAGGTCTGCCAGTCGCACGATCTGGTAGCTGCCAGCGCCGACAGACGATTCTCTCGTCGTCGAGGTCTCCTGCATTGCAGCTTGCATGGCACGTTGATGCAGCCAACGTCCCACCGGATCAGGAGCTGCATCGGTCTGCGATGCCTGGGCCGACATCGACATCAGCAGTGAAATTGCAAGACAGCAAAGGCTTTTCATGATGCTCACCACTCCGAAAGTTGGCAATCGACCGCGCTCGTGGACTGGGTGAATACACGTCCGCCCAGCACCCATGTGTGGTAACCATGAACAACCATCCGTTCCGGATCGGTGCCATCGCCTGCGTAGAAGCGCCAGGAGTACAGTCCATTGTTGGGAGCAGCAAGGACATGCTTCGGCTCGATGTTTCCAAGCGGGATATGCCTGGATGCGGTAGAGCCCTGGAAGTTGCGGAACTGGGGCCGTTCGTAGGTAACGGATTCATTGACGAATCCAATGCAGTTGGCCCGACTCAGTGCTTTTACTTCTGCTGTTGCATTGCCGGCCAAGCATGCAAGCGCAGCACATAGAACGATGGGCAGAGAAACATGGCATTTCATTGATTGCTCCACAGGATTGCGATTCATCTCGCAAATCCTGTGTATCCACATTCGACCATCCCGCCTGCCGGATCCATCCGTATCTGTGATCCACTGCCCGCGGTGAGTCAGCAGCGCGGCAGATCCCCACACCTTAGCGGCTCGGCGGGTTGGCAAAGTGCCGCCTCCGGCGAGCGGAAGCCGACATTGAACGCACGGAGTTCTGTGGAAGACCGTCCACGCACGGCGTGGCTGCGCAGCACGCGTGCCGCCTCGATCAGGTCAAGCCTGTCCTCCCTGCGACGGCCGTCATGCATCCGGCTGATGCGCCCGCCTTTCCCTGGGATACGGTAGCGCCGGGCCATGCCCGGCGGCAGGCGCCCGTTACAACCAGGGCAGGATCCAGTGGTCGATCAGCAGGAAGGCGAACAGCGCCATCAGATAGACGATGGAGTACTGGAACATCTTCATCGAGAACAGCTCATCCGGCGGATCCAGCATGCGCCACGCATACCAGAGGAACACCGCGTTGAGCACGATCGCACCGCCCAGGTAGAACGGTCCGCTCATGCCCACCAGATAGGGCAGCAGGCAGACCAGGGCCAGCACCACCGAATACACCATGATCTGTCTGCGGGTATGCACTACGCCGTGGGTCACCGGCAGCATCGGGATCTTCGCCTTGGCGTAGTCCTCGCGGCGGAAGATCGCCAGCGCCCAGAAATGCGGCGGCGTCCAGATGAAGATGATCAGCACCAGCAGCGACGAGTACGCCCAGTCCGAAGAGCCCTGCATTCCGGTGACGGCGGCCCAGCCCAGCATCGGTGGCATCGCGCCGGCCAGACCACCGATGACGATGTTCTGCGAGGTCGCACGCTTGAGGTAGACCGTATAGATCACCGCATAACCGATCAGCGAAGCGAAGGTCAGCACGGCGGTGATCACGTTCACCCACAGCACCAGGATCGTCATCGACAGCACGATCAGCGCGCCGGCGAACACCAGCACCTGCCACGGCTTGACCTTGCCGACCACCAGCGGCCGCCACGAGGTGCGCGCCATCTGCGCATCGATGTGCGCATCCAGCAGCTGGTTGATCGCAGCCGCAGCCGAGGCCGCCAGCCAGATGCCGAGGAAGCCGAGCAGGCCCGCGCGTACCTGTTCCCAGCTGGGCACGCCTGGAATGGCCAGGACCATGCCCACCAGGGCGGTGAACACGATCAGGGCGACGACCTTGGGCTTGGTCAGGTCCCAGTACTGGCGGTAATTGGAAAACATCGGATCAGTCCGGGGCACGCAGGCGGGCCAGCAGGCTGACCAGCACGAACAACAGGGCAACGGCCACGCCGTTGTGCGCCACCGCCACTTCCAGCGGCAGCGCCAGCTTCACGTTGAGGATGCCGAGGGTGACCTGCAGCACCAGCAGCACGATCAGCGCAGTCGCCCAGCCCCGCATGCTCGGCAGGCGGAACAGACGCACGCCCAGCCACAGCAGGTAGGCAGCCACCACGATGGCGAACAGGCGATGCGCCAGCTGGATGGCGATACGCGAGGCGCCATCGAGCACGCCCCCTTCGTAGTCCACGCCGATGCCACGCCACAGGGTGAAGCCTTCGACGAAGTTGTGCTGCGGCCACCACTGGTTGGCACAGCGTGGGAAGTTGTCCAGCGAGGCGCTGCCGCCGCCGCAGGCCAGCGCCGCATAGTTGGCACTGACCCAGCCGCCCAGTGCGATCTGGGTGACCAGCACGACCACGGCGGCACGCAGCAGCCACTTCAGCCTGGGCGCCTCGGCCAGCGTGATCGGCAGATGCGTGGCCCGCCACGCCAGCCACACCAGCAGGCCGAACATCAGCATGCCGCCCAGCAGGTGGCCCATCACCACGATCGGCTTCAGCAGCAGCGTCACCGTCCACATGCCCAGCAGGGCCTGGAAGATCACCACTGCCAGGGTCAGTACCGCCGCGCGCGCCAGATCGATGTTGTTCCAGCGCAAGGCGGCAATCAGCAGTATCGCCTCACCACTCAGGGCCAGGGCACTGGCCGTTGCATGCCAGCCCATCATGTACAACGGTATGCCGGCAGCCACCAGCACGCAGGCGGTGACGACCGCCGTGGTTCCGAACCGGCGCCTGCGCGTGGCCAGCAGGGCCAGGGTCAGGATCTCGATGCCCAGCGCGCCGGCCAGGAAGCGGTGCACCTGCTCGCGCCAGGCCTTGTGCGTTTCCAGCGGACGGATATCGGCAGCCGGGTGGCCAACCGTCTCCTCGATGTGCTGCGGCCAGGTCGCGCGGCCATAGCAGGTCGGCCAGTCCGGGCAGCTCAGCCCCGCATCGGACAGACGGACGAAGGCACCGAACATGATCGTGCTCGCGGTCATGATCATGGCGAACCACGCCAGGCGGTGGAAATTGCGGTGCAGCGCCGGACGCGCGGAAAGGCTCATCAAACAGGACTCACTTCAGTTTCAGCAACGTGGCCATGTCCTTGCGCATGCCCCCGAGGTCGCTGCCCGGGGCATGGCGCATGATCACGAAGCCGTTCGGATCGATCACGTAGACCGGCAGGCCAGCCGGATCGTCGACGCCGGGCAGGGCCGCGCGCAGCGCTGGCGACGGTGCCAGCGGCCGCAGCGCGGGCAGCGAGGCGATCGACGCCGGTGGCGGACCCAGCCACAGGATCTCGACATTATCGGCGTTATGGCCGAACAGCTGCCACACCTTGCCCAGTCCCTGCGACAAAGTGACGCACTGCGCGTCGCAGGCACCAGCCGGTGCCACCAGCAGGCGCCAGGTGCGCGCCTCCGGATTCCAGGGATAGGCCGTGCCGTCGGCCAGGGTCGGTGGCTGCTGGCGCAGGTCCACCGGGGGTTTGAGCAGCTGTCCACTGTTGCGGTGGCCGGTAGGCTGCCATCCGGAGAAGCGCAGCACGGCCGCCAGCGCCATTGCCCCGAAGAACACGGCGAACAACAACACCAGGGTCCGGCGACCGGAACCGCGCGCCTGCGGGGATGTAGCAGTGTTCATGCGGGCATTTTCTCATGGTTGGACAGGGGATGCCGGGCGTCCGAAGTCGGGCCGGCGCTAGCGTGGAACGCGCCTGCTGCGCCCTTCCAGCACCAGCGCAACCACCAGCACGGTCAGCGCCAGGCCGAACCATTGCACGGCGTAACCCAGGTGGCGCTGCGGGGGCAGCGTGTTCGGCAGCAGATCGAGGTCGCGTTCATCACCGAAGGGCAGCGCCGGATCAAGCCGCAGCACGCGCTCCGGCAGTGCGGGCAGCCCCAGCGCCGTCGCCAGGCCCTCGGCAGGCAGCCGGCTGGCCAGCCAGCGCTGCGCCTCACCGGTTGCAGAGAACGCCGGGCCCAGCGCCAACCCTGCCGACGGCGGCGGCGCCAGCAGCCCGCGCACGGCCACCGGCGAAGGCGGCGGCGGCAGGTCGGGGAGCGTGCGGTCGGCGGGCAGCGCGCGCCAGCCGAGGTCGACCAGCAGCACGCTGCCGCCGTCGCTGCGGAAGGGGCGATAGATCTTCACCCCGGCCCGGCCGTGCCGGGTCTGGTTGTCCAGCAGCACCACGCCCGGCAGGAAGCGGCCATGGTCGGCCACGCCATGCAGCGCGCCCGGCGCCGCCAGTGCCTGCGCCAGCGGAAGTGCCTGCGCCGCAGCGGGGCCCTGCGCATCCAGCATGGCCTGCTTTGCATGCATGCGCTGCAACTGCCACAGGCCCAGCGCGGTGAATCCCGTGATCGCCACCAGCGCCAGCAGCCAGCCGATCACCCGCGTGTGCTGGCGCATCATGACAAGTCCGCGCAAACGCGGTCAGATAGGCACATCCACCCTGCCCTCGAGCCGCGCATGAGTGATTCGCTGAAGACCCTGCTGGTGATCGCGTTTCTGATCGTCATCGTCTGGAACCTGGGCGCCGGGCTGTACTACCTGCTGGTCGACCGGGGCCAGACCAAGCGCACGGTCAACGCACTGACGCGCCGCATCGCGGTGTCGGTGGCGTTGATCGTACTGGTGATCGTGAGCATCTACATGGGCTGGATCAAACCACACGGCATCGGTGGCTGAGCACGCCACCGGCACCGGCACTTACAGCACGTAGACGAACAGGAACAGCATCAGCCACACCACGTCGACGAAGTGCCAGTACCACGCAGCGGCTTCGAACGCGAAATGGTTGTCGCGGGTGAAGTGCCCCTTTGCCGAGCGCAGCCACATCACGATCAGCATGATCGTGCCCAGCAGCACGTGCGCACCGTGGAAACCGGTCAGCATGAAGAACGTCGACCCGTAGATGCCCGAGCCGAGCGTCAGGTTCAGCTCCTTGTAGGCGTGGATGTACTCCTCCGCCTGCAGGGCGAGGAAGCCCAGGCCCAGCGCCACGGTCAGGCCCAGCCAGACCAGCAGCTGGCGACGGTGCCCGGCCTTCAGCGCATGGTGGGCGATGGTGAGCGTCACGCCGGAGGTCAGCAGGATCAGCGTATTGATCAGCGGCAGGCCCCAGGCCGGAATGGTCTGGAAGGCCCCGCCGATCGCCGCCGGGCCGTTGGTTGGCCACCCCGCGGAGTAGCCCTGCCACAGCAGCTCGTTGGTCATCACCCCGCGGCCCTCGCCGCTGAGCCAGGACAGGCCCAGGTGACGGGTGTAGAACAGTGCGCCGAAGAACGCGCCGAAGAACATCACCTCGGAGAAGATGAACCAGACCATCCCCATCCGGAACGAACCATCGACCTGGCGGTTGTAGTGGCCGGCCTGCGATTCGCGCACCACGTCGCTGAACCACCAGAACAGGGTCAGCACCAGCATCGCGATGCCGATGTAGAACGTCCAGCGCCCCCAGCTGGCATCGTTGAGCCAGCTGGCCACGCCCACCATGGTCACCATCATCGCGATGGAGCCCACGAATGGCCATTTGCTCTGGGCCGGGACGAAGTACACGTTGGCGTCGGTCGGTGTCTGGGCCATGTCGTTATCCGGGTCAGGGAGCGGCGTGCGCGCCTTCCGAGGTGGCGGCCGGAGCCAGCCGATCGGACAGCGCGTCGTTGCGGTAGAAGGTGTAGGACAGGGTGATCGTCTTGATTTCCGGCGGCAGATCCGGATCGACGATGAAGCGCACCGGCATGTCGCGCTTCTCGCCGGCCTGCAGCGTCTGCGCGGTGAAGCAGAAGCACTCGGTCTTGCTGAAGAATCCGGAGGCACGTGCTGGCGCGACCGAGGGCACCGCACTGCCGACGATCGCCTGTGGGCCGTCATTGCGGGCGTAATACAGCGCCTCGTTCAGCTCACCGGGCACCACGTCCATGGTCAGCTGCTCGGGATGGAATGCCCATGGCAGCCGCGAATTGACCCCGCCATCGAACTCCACCCGCACGGTGCGCTTTGCGGTGGCAGCCCCCACGCTGGCCTCGCTGCCCGGGCCACGCTCCAGGCGCACGCCGAACACCTTCTCGCACGCGATGCGATACAGCGGCACCAGCGAGAAGGTCAGCAGGAACACGGCCACGGCAACGCCGATCAGGCGCGGCAGGCCGGCGCTGGGCGACGGTGTGCTGGCCGGCGTCGGGCTCATCGTCCGATCACCCCGCTGAGAATGAAGGCGGCATAGACCAGTACGGCGATGGCGCCCACCACGACCGCCGTGCGCCGGGCACGCCGGCGCTGCTGTTCGATGCCCTCAGTCTCGCCGCCGTACAGCCGGGCCCTGCCCGGCTGCTCTTCGACAGCCGAGCCGGGCTCGGCTCTACAGGTCTGGAGCGGGCGCTCGTTATGCATGCCCCACCTCAATGCGTGATGTCGTCATGCGCCAGATCGCCCGGGCGCAGGATCGGCGGGGTGGTGAAGGTATGGGCCGGTGCCGGCGACGGCAGCGTCCACTCCAGGCCACGCGCCCCTTCCCAGGACCGATCGGCCGCCTTCTCGCCATTGCGCAGCGAGGACAGCAGGATCGCCGCCATCATGAAGGGCGTGACGAACATGCCGAATGCGCCGATCGAGCTGATCAGGTTCCAGTCGGCGAATGCCACGCTGTAATCGGGAATACGGCGCGGCATCCCGGCCAGGCCGAGGAAGTGCTGCGGGAAGAACAGCAGGTTGACGAACACGATCGACCACCAGAAGTGCACCTTGGCCCACTTCTCGCTGTACATGCGACCGGTCCACTTCGGCCACCAGTAGTACACCGCGGCAATCAGCGCGAACACCGCACCGGTCACCAGCACGTAGTGGAAGTGGGCAACGACGAAGTAGGTGTCGTGGTACTGGAAGTCGGCGGCGACGATGGCCAGCATCAGACCGGAGAAGCCGCCAATGGTGAACAGGATGACGAAGGCCACCGACCACAGCATCGGCGCCTCGAACGTCAGCGAGCCACGCCACATCGTGCTGACCCAGTTGAAGACCTTCACGCCGGTCGGGATCGAGATCAGCATGGTGGCGAACATGAAGTAGATCTCGCCGCCCAGCGGCATGCCCACGGTGAACATGTGGTGGGCCCAGACGATGAACGACAGGAAGGCGATCGCAGCCGTGGCGTACACCATCGCCTGGTAGCCGAACAGCGGCTTGCGGCTGAAGGTGGGAATGATCTCGCTGACCACGCCGAAGGCGGGCAGGATCATGATGTACACCTCGGGGTGGCCGAAGAACCAGAAGATGTGCTGGAACATCACCGGGTCACCGCCACCGGCGGCGTTGAAGAAGCTGGTGCCGAAGAACTTGTCGGTCAGCAGCATGGTCACCGCACCGGCCAGCACCGGCATCACCGCGATCAGCAGGAAGGCGGTGATCAGCCAGGCCCAGCAGAAGATCGGCATCTTCAGCAGGTCGATGCCCGGCGCGCGCATGTTGAGCACGGTGGCGATGATGTTGATCGCGCCCATGATCGAACTGATGCCGGCCACGTGGATGGCGAACACAGTGAAGGCCACGTTGTAGCCGCCCTGCAGCGACAGCGGCGGATACAACGTCCAGCCACCGGCCGGCGCACCTCCGGGCAGCAGGAAGGTGAGCAGCAGCAGGCTGAAGGCCACCGGCAGCAGCCAGAACGACCAGTTGTTCATGCGTGGCAGGGCCATGTCCGGCGCACCGATCTGCAACGGCACCATCCAGTTGGCCAGGCCGACGAAGGCCGGCATCACTCCGCCGAAGATCATCACCAGTGCGTGCACGGTGGTGAGCTGGTTGAAGGTTTCCGGCCTGACGAACTGCAGGCCCGGCTGCATCAGCTCGGCGCGGATGATCACGCTCATCGCCGCGCCGATGATGAACATGATGAAGCTGAAAAGCAGATACAGGGTGCCGATGTCCTTGTGGTTGGTCGAGAAGAACCAACGCTCGAAGAAACCCGGGTGGTGGTGGTGATCGTCGTGCCCAACTGCCGAGTGCGCCATTGCAAAACACCTCTCAGAATCGGTTGTCGCCACGGCCGCAGGCGGCCGCGGGATTTACATCACGCGCCGCTGGCCGCGGTGGCAGGGGCGGCACCCGCTTCGGCGGCGGCAGGTTCGGCCGGCGCGGCAGGCGTCTCCGCCGCAGGCGCAGCCGGTTCGGCCGGGGCTGCGGCCGGCGGTGCCGGCTTGCGCTGCGCCAGCCACTGCCTGAACTCCTCCTTGGACACGGCCTCGACCACGATCGGCATGAATCCGTGGTCCTTGCCGCACAGTTCAGCGCATTGCCCGCGATAGACGCCCGGCTGCTCGATGCTGGTCCAGGCCTCGTTGATGAAGCCGGGAATGGCATCCTGCTTCCAGCCCAGCGCCGGCACCCACCAGGCGTGGATCACGTCGTCGGAGGTGATGACGAAACGGACCTTGGTATCGACCGGCAGCACCAGCCGGTTGTCGACATCCAGCAGGTAGTGGGGATGGCTCTCGCGCGTCGGCACCTTGCCACTCTGCCGCATGCGGTCCGACTCGCGGTCCAGGCGGCTGGTGAAGGTGACGTTCTCGCCCAGGTACTCGTACTTCCACATCCACTGGTAGCCGGTGACCTTCACCGTCATCTCGGCATCGCGGGTGTCGTACATCTTGATCAGGTTGGCCGTGGCCGGCCATGCCATCACCACCAGGATGATCACCGGGATCACCGTCCAGATGATCTCGGCCTTGGTGTTGTGGCTGAAGGTGGCTGCGACCGCCCCCTTGGATTTGCGGAACTTGAAGATGGCGTAGGCCATCGCCCCGAACACGATCACGCCGATCACCGTGCAGACGATCAGCGAGAGATTGTTCGACTCCCAGGCCAGGCGCGAGGTCTGGGTTACCCCCTTGCCCATGTTCAGCTGCCACGGCTTGGGATCGGCCGCCTGGGCCCATGCCATCGCCGGAACCCATCCCCCGGCCACCACTGCGGCGGCCATTGCAACGCACTTCGTGCCCCACCTGCTGCTTTGCTTCATTGCCTAGACCCTTAGCGTCGTCGGTTGCCGCCATCGCTGGCGGCGAGCAAGCCTTCAAGTGTCTCTGCGAGCGTCTGACGTTCGGCCGGCGCGAGGAAACTCCCCACCTCCACCTGCCGGCCGCTGGACGCAAGCCGGACCCTCTCATCGTCGGCGAGCAGGCGCACCCAATGCGGGTGAGCCCGGAACACCGGCAATCCACCGGGTACGGGGATGACCTCCACATACGCCGGCACTACCCGGATTTCCTCCTGCCGTTCGCCGCTGCGCCACAGGGCACGTAACGCGGCTGCCAGCAACAGGCTGTACAGCAGCGCGAACAGGGGGGCGAATGCATTGCCGGCCAACCACCCCAGGGCGGAGACCAGCCACATCGCTCCCGACAACACGGTGAACAACAGGACGAACTGCCGGGCATCGAGCGCCCGTGGGGGACGCAGCCGCAGCTGCGTACCTGACCCATCTGGAGCTGGAAGCACCTCGATCATGTCGCAACCGCGTTCCTGCCGCGGGAAACGTCTCGATGGTAGCCCCGCCGTCTCACCGGTAGCAAGGGTGCATTCACACTTTTTGCCATGCTGCAATACAGCATCCGCCCGGCGCCGCAAATGACGAATTCAGCACAAATAGAGTCGCACATGCTGAACACGCTGAATCCACCACCGTTAGGGGCTATCAGCATTCACGAAGGCGGCTGCGGGGCACTTCCGAAGGGCGCAAAAATGATTAAAATCGCCAAGTTTTCCATTGGCCGGACCGGCATGAACGCACCCTCCTCCTCCCTTGCCGCCCACGACGCCCCGCGTCATGGCGCGCTGCTGTCGCCGGAACTGCCGGCGTCCCCCAACCCGTTCCGCCAGGCCATTACCGACGCCTGGCTGAAGGACGAGGCCAGCCACGTCCGTGAGCTGCTGGCGCAGGCCCGCCTGCCCGCCGAGGAACAGGCCCGGGTGCAGGCGCTGGCCGCCGATCTGGTCGGCCGCGTGCGCGTGCGCGCCAAGGACCAGGGCGCGATCGAAGCCTTCATGCGCCAGTACGATCTGGGCAGCGAGGAAGGCGTGCTGCTGATGTGCGTGGCCGAAGCGCTGCTGCGCATTCCGGACCAGGACACCGCCGACAAACTGATCCGCGACAAGCTGGCCGACGCCGACTGGGAAAAGCACTTGGGCGGCAGTGACTCGGTACTGGTCAATGCCTCCACCTGGGGCCTGATGCTGACCGGCAAGCTGGTGCAGATGAACGATGCCACCCGTGCCGACGCACCCAGCGCGTTCAAGCGCCTGGTCGGACGCGTAGGTGAGCCGGTGATCCGCCTGGCCGTGCGCCAGGCGATGAAGATCATGGGCCATCAGTTCGTCATGGGCCGCACCATCAGCGAGGCGCTCGCGCGTTCGCACAAGGGCGACAACGCCAGCTATCGCTATTCCTTCGACATGCTGGGCGAAGGTGCCCTGACCATGAAGGATGCGCTGCGCTATCTGGAAGACTACCGTCGTGCGATCCACGCCATCGGCGGTGACCACAAGGCACGCGGCGGCCGTCCCGACGGCGACGTCAACAACGCACCGGGCATCTCGATCAAGCTGTCGGCGCTGTACCCGCGCTACGAACATGCCAAGCGCGAGCGCGTGCTGAAGGACCTGGTGCCGGGCGTGCTGGAACTGGCGCAGCTGGCCAAGAGCTACGGCATCGGCTGCACCGTCGACGCCGAGGAGTCCGACCGCCTCGAGCTGTCGCTGGACATCATCGAGCAGGTGTTCTGCGACGCCTCGCTGGCCGGCTGGGACGGCTTCGGCGTCGTGGTGCAGGCCTACCAGAAACGCACCCCGTACACGATCGACCACTTGGCCGACATGGCGCGCCGTGCCGGTCGTCGCCTGCAGGTGCGCCTGGTCAAGGGCGCCTACTGGGATGCCGAGATCAAGCGCGCGCAGATCGAAGGCTACCCGGGCTACCCGGTGTTCACCCGCAAGCAGAACACCGACGTGTCCTACCTGGCCTGTGCCAAGCGTCTGTTCACGCATGCCGATGCGATCTACCCGATGTTCGCCACCCACAACGCGCACACCATCGCGGCCGTGCGCAGCATTGCCAACGGCGGCGTGTACGAGCACCAGAAGCTGCACGGCATGGGCGACGATCTCTACGCCGAAGTGGTGCCGGCCGATCGTCTCGGCCTTCCCTGCCGCGTCTATGCACCGGTCGGATCGCATGAGGATCTGCTGCCGTACCTGGTGCGACGCCTGCTGGAAAACGGCGCCAACTCCAGCTTCGTCAACCGCATCACCGACGAACGCGTGCCGATCTCCGATCTGATCCGCGATCCGGTCGAGATGGTGTCCTCGTTCGAATCGATTCCGCATCCCAAGATCCCGCTGCCGGTTGACCTGCTGCGCAGCCAGAACCACGACAGGAAGAACTCCATGGGCGCCAATCTCGCCAACGACAACGAACTGCGCGCCCTGGCCGGGCAGCTCAACGCGGCAGTGAAGCCGTGGCAGGCCGCGCCGCTGGTGCCGGGTGCGACCCCCGCAGGCGCGCCGCAACCGGTAACCAACCCCGCCGATACCCGCGAAGTGGTCGGCCAGTGGCTGCCCGCTGATACCGCCACCGTGCAGAAGGCGCTGGCCAATGCCGTGGCCGCGCAGCCGGCCTGGAACCGCACCCCGGCAGCAAGCCGCGCCGCCATCCTCGAGCACGCCGCCGACCAGCTCGAAGCACGCATGCCCGAGTTCATGGCGCTGTGCGTGAAGGAAGCCGGCAAGAGCCTGCCCGACAGCATTGCCGAAGTGCGTGAAGCGGTCGACTTCCTGCGCTACTACGCCAAGCAGGCACGTGAGCAGTTCGGACATGCCGAGACGCTGCCGAGCCCCACCGGCGAATCCAACGAGCTGCAGCTGCACGGCCGTGGCGTGTTTGTCTGCATCAGCCCGTGGAACTTCCCGCTGGCGATCTTCCTGGGCCAGGTGGCCGCCGCACTGGCTGCCGGCAACAGCGTCATCGCCAAGCCGGCAGAGCAGACCAACCTGGTCGGCTACTACGCCGTGAAGCTGCTGCATGACGCCGGCGTGCCGGCCGAGGTGGTGCAGTTCCTGCCGGGCGATGGTGCCACCGTCGGCGCGGCGCTGACCGCCGATCCGCGCGTGGCGGGCGTGGCCTTCACCGGCTCCACCGACACCGCACGTGCGATCAACCGTGCGATGGCCGCGCGTGATGCCGCCATCGGCGTGCTGATCGCCGAGACGGGTGGCCAGAACGCCTTCATCGCCGACTCCTCGGCGCTGCCGGAACAGCTGGTCAAGGATGCGATCGGTTCGGCCTTCACCTCGGCCGGCCAGCGCTGCTCGGCCGCACGCGTGCTGTTCGTGCAGGACGACATCGCCGACAAGGTGATGACCATGCTGGCCGGCGCCATGAAGGAACTGAAGGTCGGCGACCCCGGCCTGCTGTCCACCGACGTCGGCCCGGTGATCGACGCCGATGCGCTGAAGATCCTGCAGGACCATGCCGAACGCATGGACCGCGAAGCGCGCCTGATCGCTGCGGCTGAACTGTCCGCCGAGGCTGCCCACGGCACTTTCTTCGCACCGCGCGCGTACGAACTGAAGAACCTGGGCCAGCTGCAGAAGGAGATCTTCGGGCCGGTCCTGCACGTCATCCGCTGGAAGGGTGAGCAGCTGGACGCGGTGATCGAGCAGATCAATGCCACCGGCTACGGCCTGACCCTGGGCGTGCACTCGCGCATCGACGAGACCGTCGATCGCATCACCAACGGCATCCAGGTCGGCAATGTGTATGTCAACCGCAACCAGATCGGCGCGGTGGTCGGTGTGCAGCCGTTCGGCGGCCAGGGCCTGTCCGGCACCGGACCGAAGGCCGGTGGCCCGCATTATCTGCTGCGCTTTGCCACCGAGAAGACCGTCACGGTGAACACCACGGCCGCTGGCGGCAACGCCTCGCTGCTGACGCTGGGCGACTGATCACCGGGTTGATGTGGTCAACGAAAAACCCCGCGGAAGCGGGGTTTTTTGTGCTTCGCTTGCTGTAGCGCCGAGCCCGCGCTCGGCTTTTCCGGCGCAGCCGAGCGTGGGCTCGGCGCTACAGGGAGTCAGGTGCCGCCGTGGCCTCGGCACGCATCAGATTGCGCCAGTGGCGCAACGCCACCAGTGCATTGATCCAGAAACCGACGTACAGGATCGACGTCAGGTGCAGGCCACGGCTGTAGTACAGGGGCACGGCGATCGTATTGACCAGCAGCCACACCCACCACGATTCCAGCTTGCGGCGCATCATCAGGATCTGCGCGATCACGCTCAGCACCAGTACCGCCGAATCGACGTAGGGCGCATAGGCGTGGGTCAGACGGGTCAGCATCCAGCCATAGCCGAACGTGGCCAGTGCCGCCGTCGGCAGCAGCCACATTCCTGTGCGCGGGCGCAGCGAGGTGATCGGCAGCGGCGCGCCGTGGTTGCCACGCAGCCATTGCCACCATCCCAGCACGCTGATGGCGATGAAGAAGAACTGCAGCACCATGTCGGCGAACAGGTGTGAGCGCTCGAAGACAAGGGCGAACAACGCGCAGCCGACGATACCCAGCCACCAGGTGTGGACGTTGTTGCGTCCCGCCAGCAGGATCGAGCCTGCGACCGCAACGTTGGCGGCCAGCTCCAGCTGGAAGTTCGGATCGGACAGATTCATGCGGCCATTGTCGTAGATCCACGCCCCGCGTGGGATGCGCCTGCACAAACAGAAGGCCCCGCTTGCGCGGGGCCTTCCGTGTACCGGATCAGGCCGTGGCCCGGATCAGAACTTGTAGTTGATGGATGCAGCCAGAACGTCGCCCACGACATCGTACTTGCCACGCACAACGTTGCCGGTGTCCGAGGTCGCGGTGACGTTGGGATCCTTGGCGAAAATGTGGAGGTAGCCCAGGTTGAACTCCATCTTCTCCGAGGTGGCGTAGCTCATGCCCAGCGTGACCCACTTGCGGGTGGTGTCCGGCACCCGCACGTCACGATGCGCGTCGGTCGTCGGAGTCTGGTCGTATGCCAGGCCGCCGCGCAGGGTCAGCTTGTCGTTGACCTTGTAATCGGCACCAATCGAGGCAAAGGTCGTATCGCGGTAGCTGAAGTTCAGCACCGAGTTGGCCTGGTTGGAATCGTAATCGATGGTGACCGAATCGAACGCGGTCGACCATGCCGTACGGGTGACGTCGGCGGCGATCAACAGCCTGTCGTTGACCTGGTGGGTCACGCTCAGGGTGGCCGACGCCGGCAGCGTCACCGTGGCACGGCCCTTGGTGTCGACGAACCAGCCCGGACGGGCTGCGGCAAGGACGGTCTTCGGGCCGGTCGGGACGTCGAACGTCGCGTCACCGTCGGTGATCTTGTGCTCGACCTTGGAGCGGTAGCTGATACCGATGTGGGTGTTCTCGTCCGGGCTGAACAGGCCACCGACGGTCCAACCGATTTCGTTGTTGTCGCCCTTGACCTTCAACGAGCCGTCAGCGCTGCCAGGCGCATAGCCCGGAACGCGCGACTGCGCCATGATGGCGCCGAAGTCGATGGCATTGCGCAGCTCGATGTTCATGCGCTCGACGAACACGCTGGCACCGAAGGACACGTAGGGGTTCACGTCGTAGGAGGCCGAGAACCCGAGATCGACGGTTTCCATCTCGGTGCGGGTGCCGCTGTAGCGGCCGACCCAGTCGGTGTCGTACTTGGTGGCGAAGCCGTACGGCACGCTCAGCGACACACCGAAGTGAGCCTTCTCACCGATCGGAGTATGGAAGTATGCGGCCGGAATGGCAGCGATCTTGCCGGCGTCACCGCCGTCGCCGCCACTGATCGCGGTGCCGGTACCCGGACCGGTCGGGCCGGCATTTCGGCCAGCGCCCTTGAACTCAGCCGAGAAGCTGACCGCGCTGGCGTCGAACTGGACCTGGCGTCCGTCGAGCTGGCGCATGCCGGCCGGGTTGTTGACGATGATCGAGGCATCATCCGGTGCACTGGCCGAGCCGGCGAAGGCGCGGCCCAGGCCCTTGGCGCTGTTTTCCTTCAGCTGGAAGGCAGCAGCGTTGGCGTCGGCGGCGGCCAGCGCACCGGCAACGCCGACGGCCAGCAGGGTCAGACGGGCAATGGTGGAAGCGGTTTGCATCGTAGTTCTCTCTCCGGTAAGCGGTGATGTTGCTCTGAGTGCGCCTGCGCCCGGCAGGCCCTGGGGCCCATCGGAGCGCGCCGGATTCCCCTCCCGACATACGACGCCGTATGCGAGTATTACCCAGAGCCGTTAATGAAACAATAACAGCGGCGGCGCTTTTTTCGTCGCAAAACCTGAACAGGAGCGCCCCCGCCACGGAGCCCGGCGCGCTAGGCTTGTCGCCATGTTCGTTTCCCTTCCGTCGCGCAAGAAGGCCGCCCTGCGCTGGGCCACACCCGTGCTGTTTGCGGCACTGTGGCTGGCTTTCCTGTGGTCGATCTCACGGCCGGATGATGCCAGGGGCAGCCTGTGGCTCGACTGGGGCGCGCTCTCCACCGGGCTGACCCATCCGCTGGACTGGTGGGCCACCCTGCAGGACGGCAGCGTGCTGCGCCTGTTCACAGCCCTGTTCCTGCATGCGGACTGGTCGCACCTGTTGGGCAATCTGGTCTTCCTCCTGATCTTCGGCCTGCCGGCAGAGCGGGTACTGGGGCCATGGCGCCTGTTGCTGCTGTTCCTGGTCGGCGGCGCGGTCTCCAACCTGGTGGCGATCTACACCATGGGCAGCCCGGACCAGATCATCATCGGTGCCAGCGGCGCGGTGTCAGCCCTGATCGGCGCCTACCTGGCCCTTTTCCCGGGCGCGCGACTGGGCGTGGTGATTCCCCTCGGCCTGTTCCTGGAGTTCGTACGCGCCCCGGCCTACCTGCTGATCGGCGTGTGGGCAGCACTGCAGGTGGTGTTCGCCTATATCGGCCCGACCTTCGGCATGGTGGCCTGGTGGGCCCACATCGGCGGCTTCGTGTTCGGCGTGGTGTATGGCGTGTACGTGCGCGCAGCAATCGCGCGCCGCCTGCGCAAGCGGCACGGGTTCTAGGCAACCGGCCGGCATCGCCGGGCGTGGCCCGGCGCTACCTCAGGGCTTTGCCGGGGCCGGGCTCGGCTTGGCTTCCGGCTTTGCGGTCGCCGCGTCGGCGGCCATTTCCGCTTCCGCCTTCGCGGCTTCGGCCTTCAGTCGCGCGGCCACCGAGCCGGGATGCTTCAGTTCGGCGAGCGCATCGTTGATCGGGCCATCGCCCGGCAACACCGCGCCTGCGCGATAACCTTCGGTCCCTTCGTCGTCGCCGCGCAGATGACCCGGCAGGGTGGCTTCGCTGTAGTCGCTCAGGCTGGCCGGCAGCGCGTCATCCTCAGGGCGCGGCGCAGGCTTGAGCTCCACATCCGGCACGATGCCGGTGGCCTGGATCGACTTGCCGCTGGGCGTGTAGTAGCGCGCCGTGGTCAGCTTCACCGAATCGCCGTTGTCCAGCGGCAGCACGGTCTGCACCGAGCCCTTGCCGAACGTGCGGCTGCCGACCACGCGTGCACGGCCATTGTCGCGCAATGCACCGGCCAGCACTTCCGAGGCGCTGGCCGAACCCGCATCGGCCAGCACCACCACCGGTGCGCCCTTCAACAGGTCGCCCGGCGTGGCGTCGAAACGCGCATCGCTGATGCTGATGCGGCCCCGCGTACTGACGATGTTGCCCTTGTCCAGCAGATCGTCGGCCACCTGCACAGCAGCGGTCAGCAGGCCACCCGGATTGCTGCGCAGGTCCAGCACCAGCCCCTTCAGCGTTCCACCGGACTGCTTCTGCAACTGCTGTACATGCTTCTGGAAATCCGAACCGGTGTCGGCCTGGAAGGTACTCAGGCGGATGTAGCCATAGCCCGGCTCCAGCAGGCGGCTGCGCACGCTGGTGACGCGGATCGTCTGCCGGGTCAGGCTGACATCGAACGGTTTCGGCCGGCCGTCGCGCACGATGGTCAGCACCACCTTGCTGCCGGCCGGGCCCCGCAGCGGCTCACTGGCATCGATCGCACTGATCGGCTTGCCATCGATGGCGATGATCAGATCGCCCGCGAGGATGCCGGCCTTGGCCGCCGGCGTGTCATCGATCGGCGCGATCACCTTCATGCTGGCGTTGTCCGGCTGCTGCTGCAGCTCGACGCCGATGCCCTCGTAGGCACCGGAGGCCTGCTCGTCAAAGGCCTGCGCATCTTCCTTGTTGAAATACGTGCTGTGCGGGTCGAGGTCGAGCAGCAGGCCACGGACCGCCGACTGCATCAGCTTGTTGTCGTCGACCGGGTCGACATAGGCCGCGCGCACCGCGTTGTACACCGCCACGAAACGGCGGATGTCTTCCAGCGGCACCTTCGAGGTCACCGCCTCCTCGCTGCTCGCCGCCTGCCCGCTGTTCGCAGCGGTCGGGGCCGGCGCGGTCTGCTGCGCCCAGGACAGCGCTGGCAACAGGGCCAGTAAGAGGGTGGCGGTACGGGCTGCGCGCATGGAGCACTCCTGTCGACGGTGGCATCGTGCCCAAGGCACAGGCACCGATTATGCGCGAAGCACAGCTAAATTCCCGTTGAACCCACGCAGTCCGTGCAGGCCCCGGGTTCAGCGGCGCTGCAGCCAACTGTCCGGATTGACCGGCTGCCCACCACGACGCAGTTCGAAATACAGCGCGGTCACGCCCTGGCCGCCGGAGTTGCCGACCTTGGCGACCGCATCGCCACGACTGACCCGCGCACCTGCATCCTTCAGCAGCGTGTCGTTGTGCGCGTAGAGGCTCATGTAGCCATTGCCGTGATCGACGATCAGGATCATGCCGTAACCGGTCATCCAGTCGGAGAAGACGACCGTGCCGTCCGCAACTGCGGTTACCGTGCTGCCGGCCGGCGCACCGATCAGCACGCCGCTGCTGGTGCGGCCATCCGGCAGCTTGCCGCCATAGCGTGCCAGCAGGTTGCCCGACAGCGGCCACCCCAGTCCCCCCACCTTCGGTGCCGGCGCCGATGCCACGGCCGGCGGCACCTTGGTCGCCGGCGGCGGTCGGCCTTCGGCGGCGGCCTGGCGTGCAGCGCGTTCGGCGGCGGCCTTCTCCGCGGCAGCCCGGCGCGCTGCCGCGCGACGCTCGGCTTCGGCCCGCGCTGCGGCCGCGCGCAGATTGGCCAGCAGGGTCTCCAGTGCCTTGGCATCCTGCCCCAATGCCTGTTCCTTCTCGCGCCGGTCCTTGAAGCGTTCGTCCAGCGAGGCCACGGTCTGCGCACGTTCGCGACGATCGGCCGCCAGCGCAGCCGCCTGCTGCTTCTGCTCGCGCTGGGTCCCCTGCAGCTGCTGCTGGCGTTCGGCAATCTGTGCCTGCAGCGCCTCCAGTTCCTTGAGATCGGCAGTCAATGCGGTGATGCGCTGCGCGCGCTCGCGCTGCAGGTACCGGTGGTAGGCCAGTGCACGGTTGGCATCGGCCACCGTGTCCTGTGACAGCAGCAGCTTGAGCGGGGCGTGGTTGCCCAGCTGATAGGCCGCGCGCAGCAACCCGGCCAGTTCGCGATGCTGCTGCGCCAGGTTGGACTGCAGGGTCGTGCGACGTCGCTCGGCCTCGGCCAGTGCCTGGTTCTGCTCGCGCAGCGCCGCCTCGGTCTGGGCCAGCACACGGCCGCTGCGGGCCACCTTCTCATCGGCCGCGCGCAGCTGCTGAGATGCCTGGCCACGCTGGCCCTCAAGCTGGCGGCGCTCCTGCGCGACGCCCTTCAGCTCGCTGCGCAGCTTCTGCAGCTTGCGCTCCGTTTCGCGCGTGTTCTGTGCACCTGACGGAAGCGGCAGCGCCAATGCCAAGGCCAGCCCCAGCAGCAGGCAGCGCCCGCCGCGGGCAGCGGCGATGTGATGTCGGCGTGAGGGGAAGGCGTTGTTGCGCAAGGGCTTTCCAGTGACTTCAGGCAGTTGCAGGGGCGATTGGGGAATGGTGACATCAACGCACGCGGCCTGCCAGCCGCACATCCACCGAGGGACCCATGAACATTCGATCCATTCCGCTGCTGTTGGGCGTGCTGCTGGCCAGCAATCCCGCCTGGGCACAGGACAACATCAGCAAGGTCAACGGCAGCATCACCGCCGAAGCCGGGCAGCGCTACGGCAAGCTGGATACCGTCAACGGCGGCATCCGCGTCGGCGAAGGCAGCGAAACCGGCAGCATCGATACCGTCAACGGTGGGGTGAAGGTCGCCGACCGCGCCCGTACCGGCAGCATCGAAACGGTCAACGGCGGGGTGCGCCTGGGCCGTGAGGTGATCGCCCGCGGCAACGTCAGCACGGTCAATGGCAGCATCTTCAGTGATCGCGGCAGCCAGATCGAAGGCGGCGTGGAGACCGTCAACGGTGGCATCGGCCTGGTCGAGAGCCGCGTCAGCAAGGACGTGGAAACCGTCAATGGCGATATCACCGTGGGCATCGGCTCCCAGGTCGACGGCGGCGTGCGCGTGCGCAAGCCCAGCTTCAGCGTCTCGCTGACGGCCGTCCGCAAGCCGCGGGTCATCATCGGCCCGAACGCCGTGGTCAGTGGCGCCCTGCACTTCGAGCGGGACGTGGTGCTGTACGTGCACCGCACCGCGCGCATCGGCCCGGTCAGCGGCGCCGATCCCATTCCGTTCGACAGCGAAACCGCGCCGGCGGACTGAGCCCAACGATTCGGGGATACTCCCCGTTCCCGGCCGCACCACCATGCGGCCATCCCTTGTTTCCCAGGAACCGATGATGCCCCGCAAACTCCTCCTGTGCCTGGCCGCCGCGGCCGCGCTCAGTGCCTGCAAAGGCAATGACTCCCCGGCGCCGAGCGCCGGCACCGACAGTACCGCCCCGTCTACCGCAACCGCGGGCCATGCGTTCTCGCCGGAGATCAATGCCGCCGACTTCGCCGAGATGGTCAAGACCCTGGCCTCCGACGAGTTCGAAGGGCGAGCACCGGGCAGCAAGGGCGAAGAGCTGACGGTCAACTACATCCGCGACCAGATGCAACGCATCGGCCTGAAGCCAGGCAATGGCGACAGCTGGTTCCAGGACGTGCCGATGACCGAAACCACGGCCGATGAGTCCACCGTGCTGAAGATCAACCAGGGCGGCAAGACCACGGAACTGAAGTTCGGCACTGACATGGTGGTCGGCACGCGTACCGGCCAGGCCGAGATCAGCATCGATGCCAGCGACCTGGTGTTCGTCGGCTACGGTGTCGATGCACCGGAACAGAAGTGGAACGACTATGCCGGCCAGGACTGGAAGGGCAAGACGGTCGTCATGTTCGTCAATGACCCGGGGTTCCACGTCGATGACGAGACCCTGTTCGACGGCAAGCGCATGACCTATTACGGCCGCTGGACCTACAAGTTCGAGGAGGCCGCACGCAAGGGCGCCGCTGCAGCCCTGATCGTGCACGACACGGCCGGCGCCTCCTACGGCTGGGATGTGGTGAAGAACTCCTGGGCCGGACCGCAGTACGACCTGCCGGCCAAGGACGATCCGGAAGCACGCATCCCGGTGCAGGGCTGGCTGAGCGCTGATGCCGCACGCTCGCTGTTCGCTGCCGCGGGCCTGGACCTTGATCAGGCCTACAAGGACGCCAGCAAGCGCGGCTTCAAGCCGGTGCCGCTGAAAGCCACCGCATCCGTCGACCTCAAGAGCCGTATCGCACAGAAGCAGTCGCGCAACGTGGTCGGCGTCCTGCCGGGCACCAAGCGTGCCGACGAGGCCGTGCTGTACATGGCCCATTGGGATCACCTGGGCAAGCACGAGGGCGAGGAGGGCGACAACATCTACAACGGTGCGATCGACAACGCGACCGGCGTGGCAGGCATCCTGGAAGTCGCCGAAGCAATGGCCCACCAGGATCCGAAGCCGGAGCGTTCGGTGGTGTTCCTTGCCGTGACCCTGGAAGAATCCGGCCTGCTCGGCTCCAAGTACTACGTTGCGCATCCGACGTTCCCGCTGGACAGGATCGCCGGCGTCATCAACATCGACGCCATGTCCGTGGCCGGCCGCGCCAAGGACGTGACGGTGACCGGCTTCGGCAGCTCCGAGCTGGAAGACATCCTCAAGCCGCTGGCGGCGGCCCAGGGACGCACCCTGCACGGCGAAAGCTCGGTACAGAGTGGCTTCTACTTCCGTTCCGACCACTTCAATTTCGCCAAGGCAGGCGTCCCGGCGCTGTACGCCGACGGCGGCGAAGATCTGCGCGAAGGTGGGGTGGAAGCCGGCCGCAAGGCAGCAGCCGACTACGGCGCCAACCGCTACCATGGCCCGAAGGATGAGTTCGATGCGGCGAGCTGGAAGCTGGACGGCACTGTCGAAGACCTGCAGCTGATGTACGGCGTCGGCAAGGAGCTTGCCGGTGGCGACCGCTGGCCGAACTGGTATGAAGGCAATCCCTTCAAAGCCGCCCGCGACACGATGATGAAGGCCAAGACCCCGGCCCGCTAACGTCGCGCTATGCTCGACTGAATGCTATCGAGGTCAGAGCGGCGCCCTACGGGGCGCCGCTTTTTTTGTGCGTTCGCAGCTCAGTGACCGCTTTCCGCGCATAAAGAAAAACCCCGCTGCGCGAGCAGCGGGGTTTTGGGTGTAAACCCTGGCGATGACCTACTCTCGCATGGCTTGAGCCACACTACCATCGGCGCAGCTGCGTTTCACTTCCGAGTTCGGGATGGGATCGGGTGGTTCCACAGCGCTAATTTCACCAGGGAGACGGTTGCAGCAGCGCCTGCGGCGCCAGCTTCGCGATCTTGCCCTTGGGCGGAAGCCACCCGGAAAATGCAGTGCCTTCATTAAAAGGAAAAACCCCGCTGCGTGAGCAGCGGGGTTTTTGGGTATAAACCCTGGCGATGACCTACTCTCGCATGGCTTGAGCCACACTACCATCGGCGCAGCTGCGTTTCACTTCCGAGTTCGGGATGGGATCGGGTGGTTCCACAGCGCTAATTTCACCAGGGAGGCTTTTGGAGAGTCGCACTCGTCCCGATGGGACAAGGCGCCAGCCTCGCATAGTTCTTGTGACGTAGCGTGCACTTGGATGCTCTTACGACGTTGTCGTAAAGCCAAGGCAACTTGAGGTTATATGGTCAAGCCGCACGGATCATTAGTATCAGTTAGCTCAATACATTGCTGTACTTACACACCTGACCTATCAACCACGTAGTCTACATGGTTCCTTCCAGGGGCTTGTGCCCCGGGAGATCTCATCTTGAGGCGCGCTTCCCGCTTAGATGCTTTCAGCGGTTATCGCTTCCGAACATAGCTACCCGGCAATGCCACTGGCGTGACAACCGGAACACCAGAGGTTCGTCCACTCCGGTCCTCTCGTACTAGGAGCAGCCCCTCTCAAATCTCCAACGCCCATGGCAGATAGGGACCGAACTGTCTCACGACGTTCTGAACCCAGCTCGCGTACCACTTTAAATGGCGAACAGCCATACCCTTGGGACCGACTACAGCCCCAGGATGTGATGAGCCGACATCGAGGTGCCAAACACCGCCGTCGATATGAACTCTTGGGCGGTATCAGCCTGTTATCCCCGGAGTACCTTTTATCCGTTGAGCGATGGCCCTTCCATACAGAACCACCGGATCACTAAGTCCTAGTTTCCTACCTGCTTGATCCGTCGATCTTGCAGTCAAGCACGCTTATGCCTTTGCACACAGTGCGCGATGTCCGACCGCGCTGAGCGTACCTTCGAGCTCCTCCGTTACTCTTTAGGAGGAGACCGCCCCAGTCAAACTACCCACCATACACGGTCCCCGACCCAGATAATGGGCCCAGGTTAGAACGTCAAGCACGACAGGGTGGTATTTCAAGGATGGCTCCGCCACAGCTAGCGCCATGGTTTCATAGCCTCCCACCTATCCTACACAGACGAACTCAACGTTCAGTGTAAAGCTATAGTAAAGGTTCACGGGGTCTTTCCGTCTTGCCACGGGAACGCTGCATCTTCACAGCGATTTCAATTTCACTGAGTCTCGGGTGGAGACAGCGCCGCTGTCGTTACGCCATTCGTGCAGGTCGGAACTTACCCGACAAGGAATTTCGCTACCTTAGGACCGTTATAGTTACGGCCGCCGTTTACTGGGGCTTCGATCAAGAGCTTCGCCTTGCGGCTGACCCCATCAATTAACCTTCCAGCACCGGGCAGGCGTCACACCCTATACGTCCACTTTCGTGTTTGCAGAGTGCTGTGTTTTTGATAAACAGTCGCAGCGGCCTGGTTACTGCGACCCTCTTCAGCTATAGCTCGCACGAGCCACCAAAAAGGGTGCACCTTCTCCCGAAGTTACGGTGCCATGTTGCCTAGTTCCTTCACCCGAGTTCTCTCAAGCGCCTGAGAATTCTCATCCTACCCACCTGTGTCGGTTTACGGTACGGTCTGCGTAAGCTGAAGCTTAGGAGCTTTTCCTGGAAGCGTGGTATCAGTGACTTCGCCTTAAAGGCTCGTCTCGGTGCTCGGTCTTAAAGGATCCCGGATTTGCCAAAGATCCAAACCTACCGCCTTTCCCCGGGACAACCAACGCCCGGTACACCTAACCTTCTCCGTCCCTCCATCGCACTTACGCGAGGTGCAGGAATATTAACCTGCTTCCCATCGACTACGACTTTCGTCCTCGCCTTAGGGGCCGACTCACCCTGCGCCGATTAACGTTGCGCAAGGAAACCTTGGGCTTTCGGCGTGCGGGTTTTTCACCCGCATTATCGTTACTCATGTCAGCATTCGCACTTCCGATACCTCCAGCGGACTTCTCAATCCACCTTCGCAGGCTTACGGAACGCTCCTCTACCGCGCATAACAAAGTTATGCACCCCAAGCTTCGGTTCAGTGCTTAGCCCCGTTAAATCTTCCCCGCAGACCGACTCGACCAGTGAGCTATTACGCTTTCTTTAAAGGGTGGCTGCTTCTAAGCCAACCTCCTGGCTGTCTGTGCCTTTCCACATGGTTTTCCACTTAGCACTGAATTTGGGACCTTAGCTGTGGGTCTGGGTTGTTTTCCCTTTTCACGACGGACGTTAGCACCCGCCGTGTGTCTCCCATACAGTCCGTCTCGGTATTCGGAGTTTGCAATGGTTTGGTAAGTCGCGATGACCCCCTAGCCATAACAGTGCTCTACCCCCGAGAGGATACATATGAGGCGCTACCTAAATAGCTTTCGAGGAGAACCAGCTATCTCCGGGTTCGATTAGCTTTTCACTCCTAATCACACCTCATCCCCTACCTTTGCAACGGGAGTGGGTTCGGGCCTCCAGTGCGTGTTACCGCACCTTCACCCTGGGCATGACTAGATCACCCGGTTTCGGGTCTACTGCCCGCGACTATGCGCCCTTATCAGACTCGGTTTCCCTTCGCCTCCCCTATACGGTTAAGCTTGCCACGAACAGTAAGTCGCTGACCCATTATACAAAAGGTACGCAGTCACTCCTTGCGGAGCTCCTACTGCTTGTACGC